>NZ_CM143875.1:0-2255156 GCF_055271665.1 Latilactobacillus parafuchuensis
TGCATCCAAATAAGTTGTTTCCAAATTCTGTTCAATTAATGTTGTTGTCTGATCCAATTGATCAAACAAACTTTCTACAGCACTCTTAGGCAAAATAGCCACCTCTATTCATTAGATTCCTGTTATATTTTAGCGGTAATCCAACGGCAAAGCAAGTAATACAGATGGTTATATTAAGTAGTATAGTCGATAGTAAGCGCTTTATCAAATAGTATTTTTATTTCGACTCTGTTTCACCCCTCAATCGAAACTGTTTTTGATAACCACTGTCTAACAGGACGGTAATTTGTCGGGTTTGCCAATTAATTCGAGTTGTCCCAAGCGTTGTCTTTAACCCTTTTATCCGCTTTTTTTTCGCCATTGATTGCGTTAAATTTGCTAAGCTCTGCGCTTGATAATAATGCGTTAGCCGGGTGTATGTCAATACTTGCTGACGATAACTACGCGTAACGATTAATAATAAGGCTGCCGTCACACTCAAAAGCAAAACCGCATTTAATAAGGCGATTGCCGGCCGTTTATTGCGCATAGGCCTTCTCTAAATAACAGCGGTGTTGATAAACCTTCCCGTTTTGAAACGTGCCTTTCAACTTCAAATTAGGTTCATCGTAGTCAAATTGAATCTGCTTAAGTTGCCCGATTAACGGCATATACCCTTCGGCTTGACTGACAACAACTAGTTCCTGTTTCACTTTTTTTAGGTGATAGATATTATCCGGTTCCTGCTTTTTAAAGATCATTTTGATTTGATCTTCATCCGTTTTAAATTTAACAAACTGGGATTGCTCTAAAAAACGATCCAGCTGGACCATCCCAATTTGCCAGTTAATATTTTGTTGTTCGCTGTTGGCCAACTTTGTCATCTGACCTAATAACCGTGTACTGACCAATAATAATTCTGTACAAAGAATCAAAACGACTAATGAAACAATCATTTCAATTAGTGTAAAAGCCGGCCTAGTCTTAGTCACTTGTCCAATGTATTTCAATTACGTCACCTGTCTTCTTCTCTTGAATACGAATCCAATCATTTTCTCGTGCACATTGATACCATTTTGAATGATATTGCCAATCCGTAGCAACGCTTTGTCCGGATGCCAATTGAACGGTCGCTAGTTTTAACACGGCATTAAGATCAGCTTGATTGCGCCGTTGCAGTAAGCTTTGGCGCTGTTGTTGTAAACAGGTCGTTAAAACCACACTATTGACCAGTAAAAGTGTCAACGCCACGATATGTTCTAATAAAATAAAGGCTCTCTGCTTTTTAAACGTGTAGCATCCCCCACATCATTTGAATTTTATACTCATATCGATGCTGATCAATTAGCGAATTAAACGTCAAAGTGTGCGGTTTGACACCCCGATTATGATCTAGTTTTAATTTATGCCATTGACCAGCGTTTAATTTTAACGTCTTCGGAATCGTTAACTGGCAACTATATTGTTTTTGACGGGTCACACTAAAACGAATCCAATAATGTTCTGGATCCATTTTAATCACGACACTATCTGATTCAGTCGCTAAATATTGACGCATCGATTGCCAAGTTGTTTCAAATTCTTGAAAAAACAAACGTTCCGCTTGCCGCGCTTGAAATTGCTGATACTGTTGAACCGGCAACCAGGTTAAACCAACGACTATCGTGAGTACGACACACGTTTCAATTAAGGTAAACGCCCTATTCTTATGGTTTAGATTGACTAACAATCCCATTTTTGATGACAATCCCCCGATCTTTGGCATGTTCCACTTGCGCATCTGATAAAAAATCCTTCTCACGTAAATCGGCCATCGTTGGATTACCTTTGCCCTCCTCCTTCGCAAGTTCGACCTGGGTTTGAATGGTCGTGACCAAAGCCGTATCCGTTTTTTGTTCCGCCCGATTTTTTTGTTGCATTAAATTAGGGGCAATCAACAATATCAGCAATGCAATAATCGCTAAGACAATCACCATTTCAATGGCAGTCCACGAATATTTTCATTATTAAACGATTGGAATGGTCAATAATGTCCGAAAGTACAAAAGGCTTCAACAACTGGATGATTAAGGGGAAATATACCCAACAAACTTTTATAGAAGAAATAAAAAAACGATATGCAGAAACTGGAATTATCCCCACTCAAAGATCGTTTAACACACATGCAAGCTACTATTTGTTTGGAAGTTGGACCGATGCAATAATAATGGCCGGACTTGAACCTGTTCAACTTAAAGGTGATACGCCTATCGTTCGACAATACGTTATACACGAGATTCAACAAATAGCAATTAAAAATAAAAAAATACCCACCCGGATGGATTATCCAAGGTGGGCAAAGGCTATTAAACTATTTGGATCATGGGACAACGTCCTAACGGAGGCTAAAATCGAAAATCGTTTGTTTGTTGATGGGAAACAGATTGATTAACGTAATATTATTTGAGGTGATAGAAATGGAAGTTTTGCAGATTGAATCGCTCGGATTATTTATTGAGTTATCTGGACCGTCTATTAATATAGAAGGAACAAATAAATTCACTTTAGAATTCAAGAATGAGATACTAGCGAATTTTTGGTTCGATAGCCTCGTTACTCAAATGGAATCTCTTGAAGAGTTTACTCGGTAATATAAGTGGATAATAAAAAAACAGCTCTAACCCACCGATTAAGTGAGTTAGGGCTTTTTATTTTAACGTGGTCCGATAATTGTTAACGTCTTGTTTTTTGTGTAATTCTGTCAATTTATTCTTAATTTAAATTCAAAAAAAGCCCCCATCCGTAAGGATGAAGGCTAACCATTAAACTTTTGGGGGAGTTTATTGGAATACCTTAATTGTACCTTATTGCTAATTAAACAACAATATACGTACGTTAAATTTTCCACTCAAAATCATTCATATTCTAGAAACAATCACTATAAGCAATTATATTGTTCCATCTCTCTGAGGATGTTATTTTAAAGTTAGTAAAGGAGGTGTTAAGTATGAAAACTATAGACAACATTGCTCTTACTTTGTTAATCGTTGGCGGTTTAAACTGGTTACTAGTCGGCCTATTCAAATTCGATTTAGTCGCTATGTTATTCGGCGGACAAGCAGCTATTATTTCTCGTATTGTATACGTCCTTGTTGGGCTTAGCGCAATTTACTGTATTAAGTTATTCGGCAATATTAATATCGGAACTCATCAATAATATTATCTACTGCCCTCAAACGAGGGCTTTTTGTATGATTCCTAAATATTACAAAATACATACTTATTTTTAAGCAAATGCCGACAAAGCAACACTTCGACGGCGTTATAGGTAACTTACAACTTTACCAGCATTTTTATAAGTGTTATCTAAATGTCCCCCAAGCGACTGAGCCTTGGCGTACTGGAATGTAAACTTGCATGCCTTTAAATGTTTGATGAATCCAAACCAAGTTACCGATACGTTTATAGCTATCGTATTTCCAAGCACCATAAGGTTTCAAATATTCGCCACGAGTGTTGTAAACAGAAGCACCACCAACACGATCCATGATTTCGGTATCGCCATTAATAAACGTGCCAATTTCAGGTGTGAAACCGGCAGGAATGTTTGACGTTGATGGCTTAGTCGGTTCGGTTGGTTTAACTGGTGTGGTTACCGAGCTGCCACTGCCATTTTCTGGCAATCCTGTCTTCAAATCTTGCGCTAACTTAGCTTTTGTAACGCCGAACCGTGCTAGATAACCGTAAGGATCACTGTGGTTACCCCATAGATTATTCGTCACCCAAAGATGCGTTTTGATGCCGTTGCCTGAACCATCAAGCGTTAGTGGGATACCGTATTTCAACGCGCTGTTGCGGGCTAGATTAACATAAGCTGCATAATCTTTGGCAAACTGATTCGCGTCCCATGTATGGGCTAATTCAATTTGAACCGGCGAACTGGCATTAGCAACTGATCCGGCACCCCATGCCTGATAGCCTTCTGCACCACCAGAATAAACCTTACCGCCGTCACCAACATAATACTGCACATAGGATTGTGTAGACAGCCAAGCACGTTTTAAATAACTGGCGTTTTCCCACGCTTTTGATTCGGTACCGACATCATGCAGAATTACATAGTTATTAGTCGTTTTATACGACGATCCTTCATTGGCACCTAATTGATATGTGTTGTCGATCGAATAGGCTTGCGCCCCGCCAATCATAGTTGTTGATGCAAATAAAATAGCCGCCCCAAAGGCGACCACTAGTTTATTTAATTTTTTCATTTGAATCTCCCTTCGTGGTGTCGTAGATGACGCCGACTAAGCCTAAGATTGTGAGCACCGTGTTGACGATGCCCTGAATCTGGCCGGCCATGTCGTTGCTGAATTCAAAGCCGAACACTTTAGCAATCTGCTGAATCAGTACAATCAACAGCGCTGTGAGTGATGTCCATAAAACTTTTGAATGCCAATCTACTTTTTTAATCATTAATTACCCTCCTATTAATTTTTCAAATAAAAAAAGACCAATCGGGATCAAGATAGCTGTAATAGCTGTCCTTTGAGTCCACTTAGATCTATCATTTAAATCTTCAATATCTTTTTGATTTTCTTTAGCAATCGAATAGGCCTTACTAGCTTTGATTGCCGTTGAATCAAGATTGCTAGTGTTTTCTTCGACGCGGGCTAACCGCTCCCGAATGTCAATTAGCATCTCTGTTACGTTTAAATCATCCTTATCGTTGCTCAAACCATGCTATTCCTCCTTCTATTCTTTAACCGCCGTAGCCTTAGCCAGTTTCTTCCGCGCAATCGTTGTAATGTCCTTCATAGTTAAATTATCAAAGGTTTGCCCACTAGTTAAGTCTTCAGGCGTTACTTGAATGTTGGCGTTTAAATAGTCCGCACCTTCATTGCCCGACAAACTAACCGTAATAGATGTGGTATTTCCCTCCCCGTCGAAATTATAAGTTAAAGCTGTCTTTTTAATATTCATTATTTTGTTTCCTCCGTTTCATTTTCGAATGCTGATTCTAGTTGGTCCATTAATAAATCATACGCCGCCGCATCTTGATTGCTAAATTCGGTTGGATAGTCAGCGATGTCATCATAGAGTGCCTTCATTTTTTCGTTGTATTCTGTAAACTCAATAACCGCAGACTCATTATCAATTTCATTGATAGCAGCATTTGCTTCACCAGTTTTCTCCTCAATCAGAACAACCGACCCCGGAGTGTCGCCTTCTACGCTGTTGCCAGCTTCATCTTTCTTGATGAACGGTTCAAGCACATCCTTTCGCTCTTCGACATATTCATCATTTTTTGCTGAAATCAACTTGATTAGTTTAGTGCGACCGCGACTAGCCTTATTTTTAAGACTTAAAGTCCCTAAAAAGTTGCCGATTGCTGCTAGTTCTCCGTTTTTAAATGTAAGTGTTTTTGTCATGCTGTTTCTGCCTCCAATTGTTGTTTTAGTGTTTCAACTTCATTTTTTAATTTAGCAATTACTGGGATTAAAGCCGGCCCGATACGGTCATAATTAATCCCTTCAAGTTCGCCATCTGCCCCACGGACAACCAGCATTTCAAGCCCAGCATCAGCCAAATCTTCGGCGATCATACCAAAATTGCGCGTCGGTTTAATCTGATTAACTGGATCATCTCGATAACGTTTAGTCTCGGCAATATCAGTCCATGTTGCTGTTGGTAGATTTAACAGCTTATCGCCGTAATCTGATTTATTCGTACGTACGATGTCAGTCTTATATTTAGATGCTGATGTAGACCGGACTAGCGCGCCGTCTGCGGAAATGCGTAAATTTGCTGAAGCACTGGCCGTCTGCCAGTAAGCAGATGGTATGTGTACATACTCTGCGTATAAAGAAATTCGAGATCCAGGATCACTAGTAGTCATATAACTACCATCCGTTGTTGTCCCAACGGCAATAAAAGGCGACTGCGTCAATAGATTCATAAAGAATCTATTGCCAGAACTAATTATTGTTGGGCCAACACTTCCTATTTCTAGATGTTTTTTGTCAATTGCAATCCCAGATTCATTAACTGACGAGAACATTGCTAATGGATTGTAACCTGGTGTCCCAATCGTCACGCCTTCTGTTCCTTTAATAGCTAAGCCGTTAACAGTGAAGATATTGGCGTTGTATTCAAGCGACCCATATTTAGGCGGGTTGCGAATGCCGTTCAACCAGCCGTTATTTAAAACAAGCTTGCCATCTTCAAAATAAAAACCACTTTTGTACTGGTTGGTAACCGCCATTGTACCCTGGCTGATATCGATGTTTAGATTGCCATTGGTTGACCTAATAGCGCCTTTTTGAAATAAAATCTCACCGCTGTTCAAATTAATGGATAGATTGGCGCCCTTAATAGTCCCAGTCGTGATGTTATTAGCATTGAGGTTAATCACATTAACGTTAGCAGCATTAAGCGTGCCGGCTGTAATCTTATCGGCTTTAATGTCTGCAATCATCGCATCTTTAATCACCGCGTTATCAATTGACGTTTGCCCCGTGATGTGGACTTTTTGACCAGCAATTAAGATGCTTTCAGGGCTGATGTTGATTTGGTTGACTACGTCGCCTTTTTGAACACGTAAGTTAATGTCATTGGACAGTTGCGTGATTTGAGATGCAGATATACCACTATCTGTGTATGGCGCAACCGTAGGCCCAAAGTTCATCATTGGTTTTGAATACATGGCATGGGCTGATGCAACGCCATAAAAAGCGACTTGATATGCAATAGAAACATATTTAAACGGCTTAGTTGGTTTAGCATTTAAGTTGGCTAAGGTGCGCCAACCGCTTTGAGCTCCTGTTATCTCGTTTGAACTAAAGTATTCAACACGACCACTGGTTAAGTCCGCAAATGTTTCAATCGTGAAAAAGAATCGAACATCTCCCGTAACCTCATACGTACGAATATTAACACTTGCCGAAATTGGTTGTGATAAGTCGCCGCTATAAGGCATGCGTTTGCTGATGGCCGTTTTAAACGTTGTTGTTCCGGACGTACCTACGTTGTTTAAATTAATACCCAAGGCTGTCACACCATCTTTGGCTGAGACGTCATTGTTCGACATATAATAGACTTCACTAAGCCACCACCCGTCTGCACTGCTTCCAGCAAAGCCCGGATTATAGACGTAGTTAGGGGTCCCCAGTTGGCTAACCGTACTAGTGATTTGATTAGCCAGTTGCGTGACTTGCGACTGGTCAGCCTTATTCTGTACTGTGCCTTGGATGCCGTTTACGGTTAATTGCAGTTGACTAAATTCAACTTCGCTAGCGTTGTCTTCGTTAGCCTGCTTCCAATCACTTACAACCTTGCCTTTTTCAATCTGATAACGACTAATATCGGCTTTTTTATCCTGTGACCCAAACCATTGACCTGAGTTTGAATAAATTAAAACTGAAGTCCAGTCATTATTTATGGAATCCAAGTTAACTTTTGCGACTACGCGCCCAGTTTTCGATACGGTAAAATCACCCATAGCTCTATTATTTGCAGTTGATTTTGGGTCAGCAAAACCAACTGTAACCGATGTTGGGACATGACCTTCTAGTCCACTAATATCAAAACTTACAACCCAATCACCGTCGGCTTTGCCAATCAAGCTAGGTATCGAAGCGTACCAGCTAGGCACGGAAATGCCGTTGCTTTCAGTATGCCAGATACCCGTAATATGAATTGGCACATTGGAGCCTTTTATATAATTCCGTGAACCAATTTGCGTATTATCCAGATTGGTCTGTACCTTCGACACGCTCAGATTAATCTGGTCAGCAGTGGACTTAATCTGCGACTGTGTCCACGTTTGCGTGGCATAGCCATTAAGATCCTTCTGCTCAATTTTCTTGGAAATATCAAATTGCATACCGTCAACAGTTTGAGAAAGCTTGGAGAGAGCAGTAACCGTAGCATTATCAGCTGGATTAGGGCACCAATCAGTAGCTATACTTCCTTTTTCCAACTTCATGTGATGGAACGTTACTTTGTTTCCGTGCGTATTTCCAGAATTACCTGCATAAACTAATAAATCAGTATATCCATCTTTAGGCTTTACCAATCCTGATATTTTGCCCTCAACAATAGGAAACGTGGTATAAGAGTCAATATCAGCTATTCCAGTAGTTGGATTATACGAACGAACATCAATAGAAGTAGCTGTTCCCACAACAGATACCTCGGAACTAAAGGTGTATACATATCCCGCAATTAGACCATCATATACAGGCCAATATTTCCAACCTTGAGAGGTATTAGACGAGTCATCTATAATTAAATCACTACTAGTACCTGTTAATAGGTTTGTACCCACAGCACTGTTTTGAACCTGTGTTTGAACAGTCGTCATGGTGCTGTTAAGTTCGGTGGCAGTCTGTTTAAGTTGACTAATGTCGTTCTTATTAGTCGTATTATCAGTTGTTAACGTATTAAACCCGGTAGTCAATTCTTTAGAGGTGGCTTGCAAGGTACCAATATCAGTGGTTTGCTTACCGAGAGTATTGTTAACTGTTGTAAACTGACTCTTAAACCCACTGGAATCAACTTTCAGGTCATTAATACTGGTTGTCTGACCGTCGACAGTACTCTTGATACTGGACATGGTGCCGTTAATTCCGTCAGCAGTCATTTTAATCTGATTTTGAGTCCATGTCTGGGTGGCGTATCCATCTAAATCAGTCTTGGTCAACTTAACAGCCAATCCACTCTCTAACTCAGCAATGGTCATAGTCGAACCATCTGTTAACGTCTTATAACTCTGGCTAACTGCTCCAGCAATTTGCTTAGCATCTTTAGAGTCAGCTGCGGCGGACGATGCTTGGATTACTGCAGCACTAGCGTCACTTTGAGCATCAAGTGCACTATTTAAAGCACCCGTAGCATCTTTTTGAGCTGCCGCCGCATCTGATTTAGCTTGTGTCGCCGTGTCGTTGGCAAACCCAGCTTTGGCCACAGCATCATTGGCAGCGGCTACTGATTCGTTAGCCGTTTTTTTGGATTCTTCGGCTTCTTTTTGAGCAGCATCGGCAGCCTTTTGAGCATCAGTAGCAGGTTTGGTAGACGTTAGAAACTCCCATTTGCCATCCTTATAAATCCACTCCTCAGTATCAGGCCCAACATGCTTATACCAAAGGTCTCCCTCTTTAGGAAAGAGTGGTTTCTGGTCTTCAGTTCCTTCATAGATATGATTACCCTCAGCGCCTTCACGACCACCAATTTCGTTAACAATATTGCTCATAGATCCACCATAACTATAGGTTACAGATGAATTAGTAGACGTTTCAGCTTTTGAACTAGCGGTTAACCCACCGTTAAAAGTGAGCGTGTAAGACATGTTCGGCACCTTAAACTCATTGCCCTGCATGTCTTCTAGCGTTAACCAATCACCTGCTTCAACGGCGGGATTTCCATTCCAATTCAATGTGAACGGATAGTAGTTAGTAAACTTGAGCGATTCATACATCCGATCAAGAACATCCTGGGTCATAACATTGTTGGCCAACTTTATTTGAGATCCGGAGCTTGAGCCACTCTGTAATACTGTTGTTTTAGATGTCTCATTACCGTTCTCATCTTTGCTTGTTGTCACAACCGTACAACTAATCCCGTTCAACTTAAAAAAGGTCTCGTTTTTAACAAGGCCTTTTAGGAAGTATTGACTTGGGTCAATTTTAAATTCGCTATCAACAAGCGTTCTAATATCAAGGTAGCCATCACGATCAAACAATGCAAATCCCATTGCAAATTGTGCAATAATCCCAATCGCATCACGGTAGGAATAACCAATCGGTTCATTGATAGATTGGTTAGGCAATCTTGCAAAACTTGTATCGTTAACTCTAACGCCAGCCATATTAGCAATTTCTACGGCAACTGATTTAATAGTAGCCGGATAACTCAGCTTTGATTTATACGCTCCGCCGAGCATCACCATTCGATCCATACATTCAATGGTTGTTGAGTTGTTGTTGCGGTCCATCTGAATCTTATCATCAATAATGAATGTGCCCATCTTGACGTATTCAGTTGTCCCATCAGCTTTAACAATGCCGAACTCTAGCAATACTTCATCTAGTTGTTTCAAACCTTCAACTAAGTGACTAAAAGTAATTTTTGCCGAGTTCATATAGGTTGAGCCAATAGAAAACTGCTCACCGGTCATTGCGCCCGAATCGTAATTAATACTAGTTAAATCATCACTATCGTAAACGGTCTTTCCAATCGTGACACGTGCACGAAGCTCTCTATCCGGCGCTGCAAACGCTGAATTAAACGCGTCACTTACTTTCAGCATATAATCCCTCCTTACTTCTCAACAAAATCAAAAGACAACCCCTTCCATTCAATCCGTGAAAACTGAGCGTTCCATGAATAAGTCGGCGCCGTTCGGTCGCCAACATAAAAGGTTCGTGTAGCTATTTTTCCATCTTGTGGATCAGGATAGGTTACAGAAACGAATACCGGGGACACAGCTTGAAAAATAGCAGCAGATTCAGCCATAGAACAAGGCCCCCATGAAACTTGTAGCTTTCGTTTCACAGCGACCCTATCTCGGTTCATATTACCCTTTGCATTTCTTGTTGTATTGCCATCAATATCCTGAATTGCTACCTGAAAAGACTGCGGCGCTTTAACCGCTGTCCCACCAATTTTTAAATATGACACGAATATCAATCCCTCCTAAATATTTAACGGAATCTTACCAGTCCGCTTAATTTCTTTATTAATCACCTTAATAACAGTTCTACCCAAAACATCGTCATTAAGTTCTAGAATAAGCGGTTGTTCAACAGTTGCCTGCTGGTTACCACTATCATTATTAGTTAATAACGATGCAATAATTGATAGCGCATTGCTAGCGCCCACACCACCAGATTGACTATTACTATTGTTTGATAAATCAAAATTATTTGAAAAGTTGTCCTCTTTCGATAACACTTCAGGCAATTGAAGTTGACCAAAGCCCATCATCTCTGATGCTTGTTGCATCAATTCCCAAGCACGAGATCTATTGGTTAAAGGCAACACCATTTCTTGATTATTGCCTTCGCCCATTTCATAAAGCCCATGTTTAAAAATTGGTCCGCCATTAGCATAGCCGTGGCCGCGTCCAATAACGCCTAGCATATCAGAGCCATAGCGACCCTTAGCGTAATGAATTGCCGCTAGTGCATTATCGTAACCTTTTAGGATATTCCCGTGACCAGGGAACTTATTAGCTCTAAAGGTTGGCGGAATAACCTGCAATAGACCTTGAGCAAGGTTACCCGTCTTGTTATTAATATCTCCGATATCACCTTGAATAGCATGCTCGTTACCGCCTGATTCAGTTTGAACTTGGCGTAACCAAGCGTTAGTATAAGCTCCGTTAGTAGGCAAGCCGTTCTTGGATAGTGACTTACGAATTACACCTGCCCATCTCTTGATACCACTACCACTGGGTTCAGGAGAAAACTCTTCTAGGGCCTTTTTGACCATGTTTAAAGCACCATCTTTAATCTTGCCCACACTGCCAGTTGCAACATCTAATGCAGGATGTTCCAAACCGGTGTATTTTGTAAATTTATTAACAGCATAATCGATCACCCTACTAGGATGAGTCACATCGTCAAATATACTTTCAGCAGTATCAACAACGGAACTCCAAGCGCCGCCAAGACCGCTGAAAAGGTTACTCATATCAGGTATATGAATTTCAGGGAAGCTAAAATCACCGATACCAAAAGCGTAATGAGGTATGTTACTTTGCGTTAACTTAGCCGTGTTAGAAGCGTTCATAATTTTAGTACCAGCTGGCATATCGGCAATGAAGTTTCTTTGTTGTGGGAATAATCCCGTTTTACCATTAGGAAGTTGATAAGCCTCTCGGTATAAAGAACCTTGTTGATCATTAACCAAAGCTGGTCCACCTCTATGAGTACCACCCGTTGCAAAATTCGGTACTGACCAATGATGCAATTCTTTTGCTGCACCAGAAGCCCCAACATGTTTAAGTATCCACTTAACACCGTCAATGACACCATTAACCGCTGATCCAATTGTATTTAAAATTGCATTGGCTATTCCTCCAGCTGCATCTTTAACTCCTCGAATACCATTCTTTAACCCTGTAGCCATTCGGCCGCCTAAACCACCAGCCCATCCAGAGACTTTATCAAAAGCGTCACTAGCAGTAGTTTTTACAGCATCGAAATAGGGGCCTGTATGTTGTTTCATGATAGACCAAGCATCCAAAGCTTTGTCCTTGGCTAATTTTGCTTTGTCTGATACTGAAGACTTAATACTTTCAAACTTATCTGCAGCTGATTTTCTAATATTTTCAAAATGAGTTCCTGCGGAATCTTTTAAATCTCCGAAATGCTTTTTAGCTTTTGTAAAAGCCTCTTTGGCTTTATCGCTTATAGCATCTTTAACGTTCCCCCATATTTTTGATGTCGAGCTAGATATGGAATCCCAATGAGTAGCTACATATTTAGCGAACAGAATAAATGGTGCTGCAGGTCCTGTAAACATAAGAATTAATATGTCAACGCCCCATTTTTTAAGGAACGTTGTTATAGCACCCCATACCTTTTCGGTTGCAACTTTAATGCCATCCCATTTCTCGCCAATCCACTTGCCAAGTTGACCAGCCTTCTCTTTAACTGTATCCCAGTTTTTCCAAAGAAGAACACCGGCAGCTATTACAGTACCAATAACAGCAACAACCGCAATAAACGGAAGTGATATTCCGCCGATTATAGGCGCTAAAAACGTAATTGCTGTTTGTACTAGTCCGACAGCCGATGACAACTCTTTAAATACTTTAATGAATTCAACAATATTCTTTAAAGTTTTCACGATATCTAACGCTTTTTTCGCAGCTACAAAAGCTGTTACAAATGAACCAAGAATAATCACGAAATCCGCGAAACCTTTAGAGTGTTTATTGATTAAATCGCCAAGTGTTGAAAAAACATTACCTAAATCCTTGATTATTCCAACAACTGCCCCACCAGTCCATTGTGCAAGTGGTTTTAGAAAACTGTTAAATAACCATGCCCCTAAAGGTTTAAGAGCGTTGATTACCGAGTTGATTAACTTTATAGCACCTGATAAGGCGTCTAAAAAAGCAGGTATTAACTGAGTTATCGTAAACCCGGCTAAAGGAAGCAATACGTTTTTATAGAACCAAAGTAGCCCGTCGCCGATATTCTTGGTCAATGGCTGGAGTGCCTTTAATAAACCATCAATTGAGTTTAGAAGTGGTCTAAAATCTAACGTCTTTGCCCAATCAGCAGTCGCGCCGGCCAACTTATTAATTGTCCCAAGAACAATATTGATAATGCCTAAAATACCCGAGAATATTGATTTTCCAACATTGCCAGCATTCCACGCTTTATTAAATTGATCAGCTAAATTACCAATTGTCCTAAAGATATTAGTGAAAATATCTAACAGGTTCGCCGCTATTGCTTGTCCTGTACCATCATTCCATGCTGCACGGAATGAGGTTGCAATTGAATGTAATAGATTAAGAATAGAATTAAACATATTAAACAATGTTTGAATTAAGTTAGTGCCGCGACCACCGTCATTCCAAGCGTCTTTAAATGCTTTAGCGACATCGCCAATAATATTGAACACATCGGATAATAGTTTAAGGATGTTTCCAATAAATACTGCACCGGTACCGTTCGTCCATACTTCCATGAACGATTTACCGATTGATTTAATCAATCCGTCTACTTCGCGCAAAGCATATTTCCAAGCATCAATAACAGATTTACCATATTTATCCCATGCCTCTTGGACTGGTTTAAATAGGCCAGCAAGAATCTTTTTAAACTCATTAGCAGCTGCAATCGCACCACCAAATTGCGTACCGTCAGGAATATTAAAGTTAGTTCCCGGATTATCATCTAATGAATCAGCGGATTGTAGTGGTTGTTTATCCGCCTTTTGCTTATCGTAAGAGTAATCCTGATCATCATCTGCGGACGACAAAGTATTGATTTCATCGAAACCCATTAAAGCGCCCTTTAATTCTTGAGCTTTCTTTTTGGTTTCTTGCATTTGCTTCCGTGCGGCTTCGTTGGCTGCAGAAGCGGATTCAGCAGCTTTTTTATTAGCCGCGGTGATTTGCTTGTTAGTTTCTTTAACTTGACTAGCGGCTGTCTTAGAAGCGCTTGTCGTATCGTTAATTGCTCTAACCTGATTGTATAGCCCTGACGCACCTTGTTTAGCAGCGCCATAACTCATCCCGAATAAGGACGATGTGAACTGAGCAATCCAACTTGTCGCTTTTGATAGGGCGCTCATTAACGAATTAATTGCCGGTAATGCTGCAGTGTAAATCGGGTAAAACGCCGTCAACAGATTAACTTTAATCTGATTAAACGATGCAGCAAATTGTGCATTTGTCATTAACGCACTACCTAATCCAGATGCCAACATCATCACACCTTGGAAAAGCAACGTAAAGACAATTAATTGTGAAGCCAACATACGCATTGTTCCGCTTAAACCAGACATCGCACCCTTACTTTTGTTAGCAGCAGAAGAAACCTTATTTAGATTATTAGCACCATTTCCAAACATCGAGAATTTACTAGACAGCTCACTTAAATGACCTTTCATCGAACTAAAATTACCATTTGTTCGTTTAGTCACCACTGCTGACTTATCTAGCTCGGTATTCAGCTTACCGATTGCTCCCTTTAGCGCTGCACTTCTGTCCTCAACCTTAGCGTAAGTAGCGCCTAAAGAATCATTTTGTGAGATTAACTTAGCTACTTTAGCTTCCTGTTGCGCTGCTTGATCGCCAATTTTTGAAGACTTTGCTGTTGGTTTAGAAGTAAAACCGTCTGTAAAGTTACCAACTGGCGCCTCAGCATTTGCTTGGTCAGCCTTAAGTGATTTAATACTAGCCTTTAATCGATTAATTGAAGCTTCATTTTGATCCATCGTTTGAGCAATCTTAGCTAAAGATGCTGGGACTGCATCAAACTCCGACTGCATTTCTGCAGCAAGAGCTTTAGCTTGATTCTGATAACGTGTCATACGTGCTTCGGCCGACGCAATTTGAGAATCAAACTTTTGTGCATCTAGCGGATTACCACTTGAAGCAACGGTAGCTTGCTTATTCTTCAAAAACGTTGCTTTTTGTTGAATTGCCCTAGCCTGTTCCATCTTAGAGTTTACGTTGTTGACTAATTGATCAGCTTCTTTGCCAACTCTAACTCTTGAATTCGACATACCTTTTACTAAACCATCGCCCGTTTTATTCATCGATGATTCAGCATTTTTAGTCATGCTATCAAATTGTTTCGACATATTGTCGTTAATTTTTTTGACTTCATCAATTAACTTATTACTACCCTTGCTAATATCCATGGACTTTTCAGTCTTATCCATTGAAGCACCAGTAATTTGTTCGACTTTGCTAAATGCCTTTTCAAAAGCTGGATAGATTTTTTCAAGCTGTTCATTAATCCGGCTTAAATTGGCATCAATATAGACCTCAAGCGTTTCTAACTCCATTTACTCACCTCCATTTTTTGTTATAATTTAGACATTAAATTGAAAGAAGGAACACCGATGAAACTTAATCATGATTGTGTAAGAGATTTATTGTTAGAAATTGAATCATTCCCATTAGATACATTCCCACTTCAGGGACCTAACCTTGTGAACGTAAGTAATAAATACTCATCTGACGACCTCATATATTCTGTGCAACAACTACTTAGTGCTAAATACATTGAAGGAACATGTGATGGTGACTTTTCAGGCGAATACATAATTGTTATTGATACAATTACCTGGGAAGGCAATAAATTTCTAGATAACATTAGAAGCCCCAAAGTGTGGTCAGAGGTATCAACAAGTATTTCTAAAAAAATCGGCAGTGCTTCATTAACAATCCTCTCATCAGTAGCAGCAAAATTTATTGAGTCATCTTTAGGACTCTAGTTTGAATTCTTTGCCTTCAAATAAAATATATAGATTATCTTTAGAGCTTGGCCATCTAGAATAAATTTTCTCTAACGAACCTTTCTCAAAAGAAAAAAGTGACTGTATAGTTGATGCCGATCTACTTAGCATAAATACATTGTCACTATTTTTTTTATAATAAATTATCCCGTTTAACATTTTTTCTTCCTTTCATTAGTAGCTCTAACAGCCATAGCCTGTTGTACTAAAAGAGCCTGATCACTTTGCCATTCTTCTGGCTCAGTTTGATCAGGCTCATTATTTAATGTGACCGGTTGACGTTCTGCATTGTCATCCATAAAGCTGTAGTGCTTTTCAACAGATGGCATCTTGCTTGGGTCATTGACGGCAAACGCCATGAGTTCTGCTGTCTTATGGTCCATTACCGCACGCTCTTTAAGCATGGTTCTGTGATGTTTAATTGTCGCAGTAATGTGAATCATAATTTCATCAAACGTCATCTGCCAAAACTCGTCAGCCTTGATGCCATTTTCTACAGCATATGGATAAATACCATAGAGTAATTCGGTCACAGTTTTAAATTCAGGTTGGGTTATAGTGTTTCTTCTGGATCCGTAACTTCCGTTGGCTCCCCGTCTAGAGTCATTTCTGCTGATTCCCCATCTGTCTTGGTATCGTCCTTCTTCTTGCCGAAAAAACCAGCTTCATCCAATAATTCTTGAATGACATTATTTAAATCCATTGGTGTGTTGCCTGCTTCGAGATACTTTTCAAAACCATTGATCATATCTTTGTCAGTAACACCATGCGTTTGATTTGCGCCCTGTAATACGATCAACAGCTTATTAGTGGCAGGCAATACCACACCACCGTTACCACCCATGTAAAGCGACATAATTGAAGTTCCTAAACGTTTTTCAATGTTTAGAATCGCCTTCCCACTCAATCGTAAATCCAATGTTAGCCCACCTAATTTAAATTGTTTCCCATTCATCATGTTTGTTTCCTCCAAATAATTTTATTATTCTACTGCAGTAATCGTGAGTGTACATGTTGCTACAAATGAACCGTCATCAGTCGTAAAGGTTATCTTTACAACGCCGACCGCAATAGCTTTTACCTTACCATTCACATCAACCGTGGCTAGTTCAGCTTTATCAGTTGACCATTTACCTGCTTTGTTCGTGGCATCTGTGGGAGCTACAGATGCGGTTAGCGTTTCAGTTGCGCCAACCTTAAGATTTAGAGTCGTCTTATTGAGTGTCACTCCCGTTACGGTTTTGGGTTAGCTGGTGCCGCAATATCTGGCCCGTCAGAAACAACGACCGTAATTGTGTAATCCATACTCTTATTAACTTCGGCATTGCCCAATTTAAGCGAGAACGCACCTTTAAACGTAACTGTTAACCCATCAGGATAGACAATCTTCCAATCGTATTGTTTATCAGTACCTTGCTTATCTAATAATTCATAGAAGTTAGCCCCTTTGTACACAACGCCAAAGGCAAGATTAGTCGAATCTTGTAGACCGGCAATAGATTTCTTTTTGTCATCATCAAGCGAAGTAACATCAACTTTTTCTGGATCAGAACCAATATCTGGAATCGTTTTGACAGCTGCCACTTCAGTAAAATCAGTATCACTTTCGCTTTTAAAGCTAAGCTTTGTCCCCTTGGTTAAAAGACCCAATTTAGGGTCTACAAATGTATCTGCAAATTTTTGCAAGTCGCTCTTTAATCTTTGTTTCATTTTAATTCCTCCTAATTTTGAAATACCATGTGTCTTTGATTATCAACGGTTGCTTTGAACACTAGAGCAGTGCGTTTAACGCCTGCCATATTCTGATCACCCGATGTATAAGAAAAGCCGATTTCTACAAATGTAGAAACCAGCTTATTTGTAATTACGGTCAGAGACCCTTGGTCATTAAATAAATCAATCGATACTATCCAGTCAGTTTCCAACTCATTTTTATCTGCATCGATAAATCTCGGAGCGTGCGAAGTTTGATAAACTGCAGCAGGAAATGCAGGGAATTCATCTGGATAAGTTGTCCCGCAGAACTGCAGGTCACTCTCATTCCCCAAAACGTTAGCAACAAGCTGCTTAATATTAATAATCTCCATCGCTAACCTCCTAAGCTCTTCAATTGTTTCTTTACATTAGCCTTATAAATTTCAGGTGCCTGCTTCTTAGCTGACTTAATTGCAGGCATCAACGCTTGTCTGGCCGGCTGCCCATTTGTTCGATAAAACGTTTTGCCCTTAATCTTAATCAATGGCATACCATACAACGCATTTAAATCAGGCAGTCCTTCAGCAGGAATAAACCACGGCGTCTGTCGGTAGACCGGTGTTACACCTTCTGGCAATTCCTTGGGTGATGCCTGTCCAACCTGTCCAGTACCCAATTCTCTAAATAATGCTGTTGGATTATCTGACCAGACTCGACCAACGACATGTCCATTACCATTGATGACAACTTCATCCTTATAAGAACCGGCCGTTTCACCATTACCATGTTTAACAGATGATTGAATTTCTCGAACTGTATCAGCACGGACAAGTTCAACAATGTCAAAATTAGCATCCCAAGTAGCGTCCTCGATTACCTTCGGAAGTTTAGCTAGCTTCGCTTTTAACCGGCCCATTCCTCTTACTTCGACTTTCACCATCCTGTTTAATCCTTTCTAATGTAATATTCACGTGATTACCGAAAGTGCTAATTGCAGTAATTCTGTAATCAGGATTGCTTTCAGCGGATACGTTAAGACATATTCCATCTAATTCATTGCGATCTTCCTTGATTAAAGAACCGGTATACTTAGCGGCTTTGAAATACCGTAGCTTCTCACCGTATAGTTCAGCGGCAATCTGGCCTGAGGCGGGTTGAACATTCATCATCAAACGTTGTGGAGTATCGTACGTAACAATGTCGTTTAATTCGTCATCTTTTGTAACGATTCTTCCCCGTAAAAAAACCGCTACTAAATCACTTCGTTTAAGTCTCAATATAAAGACCTCACTTTTGCGATTCGATAACGGTTTAATTTAGCGCGAATACTCGACGGAATACCAACCTCAAAGTTTTGAACGATTCCACCTTCAGTTCTAGCGGTCTCACCCTCAACATCTAATTGGTTATAAGCAATCTTAGCAATCTTTTTAGCATAGACGTACATGCTATCTTGCATCTTATCCCGATTAGTATAATCAAGTATTTCAACAATAGCATCGTTGAATAAGTCAGAAATTAATTCATTGTCATCGCTGCCTGTGACACCAATTAAACGTTTCAATGCTTCAAGTTGATTACTCTTCTCGTTGCTCACATTGATCACTCCAATTATTTAGTTAAATCAATTGTTGCTTGGAATACTTCATCAACTGCTGCAAAAGATGGAATCATTAAGCCTGATGCTTTGGTCCATGTCCCAACAGGATCGATTGTTGAACGATAAATACCAGTATAAACATTGCCAATCATCGATGATTCAATATCACCGGCACCTGTTAATGCGATTTCTTCAGGTGTTGGTCCCCATACTTTTTCGCCAAGCAAGTCATCATTCATCATTACAAAGCTATTTTCTGGTAAGTAGCGTTCAGAGATATATTTACCATTAGCATCTTGATTCTTATATTTATTGTCATACGTACGAATAACAGGTAATCCATGGGCTTGCATGAAGGAATCCAAATCAGCCATCCCAATTGTTCTGCCTGAATCTTTACCGAAGATGGCAGCAATCACTTTAGGGTGACGCATAAAGATACGCAAAATTTTATTCGATGTTAGAACACGAGTTGGCGCAACGTCTAAGCTATCTGACCAGTCTTCTAAGTTTTTGATTGGATCACTTGCATCATTAGTCCACGATTCAGTTCCAGTCAAAGCAGCCTGATGTTTCTTGTTGACTGAATAATCTAGGTTTGCATCTAAACCATTACCTTTGATAGTGATTTTACCAGTGGATAGCATTTCCATTGTCATCTTTTCAGTACGAGCTTGGACACCTTGAACTAAAGTATCAATGTCATTATAAACACGTCCTTGAAGGTACTCGCCTTCTTGTGGTGTCCGTGGATTTTGTAGTGCGATCAAATCTTTTTCTTTGATTTGCATTTTACGTTTGATCAACGCTAGTTCAAGCGTTTGAGCACTAGCTTCACGGCTACCAATTTCTGCTTCACTATCAAATGCTGATACTGATGCAATAACCGGTGTCATACTACCAGCATTAATCTGATCTAGTTCTAACGATTGAGTCTTACGAGATGGGAATAAAGTGTCACCGAGCATTTCAGGGTACGCGCGATTCCGCGTGTAATCTAAAATATCTTTCTTAGTAAACACTTCTAAAATGTCCGCAAAATGTTGCAAATTCATAATTAATTGTTTTTTCATGTCTATTCCTCCAGTATTCTAATTATTTACCTGTTTCAGATGGTTCATCTTTCTTTTCGACGTCACGCCACTTGATTGAAGCCATAGCTTTCATAGCTTCATCAGTTGGCATCACTGGTAAGCGTTGTGCCAATAACCAGCCTTCAACAATTAAACCAACTGGTTGTGGCCCGTTTGATACATTAACTTCATGGATCGTAATTCCTTTTGCTTTAGTATCGTTTGAAGGGAATACTGTGCCAGCAGGCACAACTTTGTGGCCTAAATCATCAGTAATAACACCCACTGTATTTTCATCAACTTGTTCAGTGAACGAAATAAAGTGTTCACTTGCTAAAAAGTTGATGCCTGACATTGTAACTTTCTTTCCTACGTACATAATTAGTTCCTCCTAATATTTTTTATCCCAAATAGATTTTTGGGTCTGTTGACTAGCGTTGCGTTGTTCGGCTAGTGATTCGCCAGCCGATTGACTACCACCGCCACCGCCGCCGGTTGAACCAGGTACTTCAGACGAACCTGCCAATTTCTTATCAACGGCTTCCTTAACAGCGTCTCGATAGCCTTTAGTAACATCACCATAAACAGCTTCTAGATTATCCGTGTTGGACAAGGCCGGCTCAAAAGCTGCAACTAATCCAACCGGTAACCCATCAGCAGCTAGCTTTTGTGTGAGATTGGCACGATTTTCAGCAATCGTTACCTTCTGTTCACGATCTGCCAATTCGGATTGTTGTTGTTCCAATTCATGTTCGCGTTGTTCATCCGGCGTCATATCTTCATACGCCTTTTGTTGCGATTGTTCTTGTTTCCAACCTTCCTTTAACTTTTCAGCAGACTTAGCAAACTTCTTGTCATACCAGCTATCTAGTTCAGATTGGTCGGTAAAAGTAATTTGGTTTGGATTTGGGTCTTGCCCACCTTCACCCGCGCCATTACCGCCAGCACCACCTTCTCCAGCACCGGGTCCACCTTCTCCACCATCAGCAAATAGTTGTAACTTCATTGGTAAGACACTTGAAAATAATTTGACATGTTTCATTTAAAAATCCTCCTAAGCAGCTCATGCACACCAATTCATTCCACAAAAAATAAGCATCCCATGAACATCATTTCTGACCCACACACAATGCTTATCTCTAGATGTGAAACACTTAGCCCACACACGCTGTTAATTTGCCCAGTTTAAAGACATTTGACAGGTCAATTACTATTTTTTCGCATTTTTCATGGCATTCATTACCTTTTTATTGCCATATTTATTAATTAACATTTGTTCCCAATCTCTGTAAGTATCATCCGTACTTAATTTAAAAGTCTCACCCGTTATAGGATCATTAGCGGTTCGATTACCGCCATACTTGGCGTAACTAAACCAAGCGACCGCAACCGTTCGACACCAGGGATGCAATGGTGGAAAGTTAACATTAACAATAGCTTTATCAACATCAAAAACCTTTCCGTCGATATCCCGACACTTTTGAGAAGTCCGAAAATCTAGTACAGCTACTAAAGAATACTTTTCAACGCCATGCGCTTTCCACCCGGCTAATTTAGCCTGATTGTGTACATGATTAGCTTCAGTCCGGATTAAACGTCTAGCAACACCGATACCAGTATTAAATTCTTTAGCAATCTTATCAGCCATTTCACGTTGGCTCATACCAGTCATTTCAGATACAGCAAACAATTCTTGTAACTTCTTGGCTAACAAATCAGTATCATTCCAGATTCGCTTAGAATAGTTGCTACCCAACCACGGTTTATCAAGTATCTGTTTAACTTCATGAGTCGATAACTCGCTGAATGCATCAGCATTCTCAGCCTTTATTGGCGTAGTCTTTTCAGGCTTAACAAACTCAATCTGATTGGTTTCATGGTTAACCTTCGGGATTGTGTCCCCCTGATAGACACCTGCCTTTGCTTGAGCATTGCCTATAATCGCTTCTCTCGAAGCACTAGCGTATGCATCTCTCACCGCATTGACGTAATAATCAGTTGATTGTTCTAATTGAACGTCTGCTAATTGCTTAGCCACGATGTAAGCTTTAGCTTTCAGTTCTTCCATTTTGGTGATTCGTGACTTAGCAGCCACCCAATCAAGATATTCTTGTACTTTAATCTTAGTTTCTTTATCATCGATTGTTTTAACAACATTCTGCAAAGCTACTAAGTCCGCAGCTGGTACCGTATTGTTTAGAGCCGCCTTTGCTTGAGCTTCAGTTAATGAAGTTTGCCCATCGTATCGCTTGTATAACTCATCGACCGCATTAGTGAGGTACTGTCTAGCTTGGTTATAAACGTTAATAACTTTTCGCTCGTACTCGTCACCACGTTTTAACAGCTTCTGTTCCTCAAGTGCTGACCGTAACTCCCAATAAGTAAGCTTGTCCTTATCGGCCATATTTACGCCTCTAAGCTAGTTAACTGTTCTACAGTTAAGTTATCTGGATATTGTTCCGCAATACTTTGTAGCCCCGATAGTAGCGTATGAGTGAGCGTTGTGTTGACTAAACTGGATTGAATATCGCCAACTGAGATAAAGCCGTTATCATGATCGACGCTAACATCGTTTCGTAACTCATTAGTAATAGCAATCGTGAGCGCTGAAACGCCCGCACAAACAATGTCCATCCCTTTTGGTAAGAACAAAGCGTGACCGCTAATCCGATAACTCGTTATCTGGTTGTTTTTGTTTAGTTGAAACGTCGCCTTGATCATCACGATAACCTCCTTTGTCGTCTGGCTTATCATCTAAATCGCTGTTACTTGGCTGGCCCAATGCTTTTTGATTTTGAGCAATATCAGCTGCTTTTTGTTTCTCAAGCATTCTTACTACTTCAGCAGGGTCATCAACTCCAGGCAACCAGCTTACTGTGATTTCACGCGGAATAAAGCCGTCTGCATTACGAATGTTGTTAATAATATCCGTTAAGTTAACTGGGATGTTAGGCGTGATATCAATCTTCGTGCCTTTCACATCAACGTCTTGGGACTTAACAATCATAATGTTTTGCATCAACTCTAAGCGTCGTCTCAACCCTTTGACTAGGTAGCGAGACTTCATACTCATGAGGTTCAGCAAGCCAAACAACTTATACTTCATAGCTTCACCCGAGATGTTACCGGCAAACTGTTCATCATTTAGATTGGGGACGTACGTAATTTTGTGAATGTCATCTTGCAATGACTTGATCAACACTTGTAACTGAGATTCATCAAACTGCTTAGTTAGCCACTCAACAGAAGCACCATCATTTCCTTTACCCGGAGCTTCAATCATTCCGTTCTTTAGTTCACCTTCAATCTTGAATCCATATACAACCAGCAAAGCATCAATGAACGCTTCTTTGTCCGAAACACGATCAGATTGAAGTACGTTATATGCATCAATTAATGAGATAGCTTGTTCAAAGTCGCCTTGCTTCTCTTCGTTATTACGATACTCAATAATCGGAACACCGCCAAAATAGTGCTCCTTATACTTAGGCTTACCAACATTACCAGTAATCATTCTTAGCCCAGAAACAGTTCGATAACTAAACATGCCTTTGGCAGTGTATACCTTAACTAGATAGCCATTCTCACGACCGTTCAAGTCGAACTTCTTTTGATAATGAATACCAAATAAGGGATTCTTTTCTACTGAGTCATCGGTGACTAATACAACACCACGCGGATCAATTGATTCAATCCGCTCTTCAGTTGTCGTATCGTCGATTGCCTTCAAGTACAACAATTCGTAGGCTACTCCGAATACAGATAAGTCTTTCTCCAATTCAGTGTCGTGTGAAACGATGTCCATTGCATCAAATGAGTCCTGAATTGCTTTGATATTCTTATCAGGTGCAGCAGTATAACTAAATGGGTTACCTGTAACGAAACCAACAGCCATATCAGTGACGTATTTAGCATGATTGATAACTATCTTGGTATTCTTGCTGTTTTCATTTAGCTGACGATTTAACACATCATGTTTACCATTGTAATAGCGGTCTAACTTGTCAAATCGCTGCTTATTCTTAGTTTGTTTCCGTAACACATAATCCAAGAGTTCAAGGCTAGGATTATTAACGTCCCCAGCCAGTTCTCTATCAATTGGAAATCCCAAAATATCCCTCCTAACCAAAAAGGCCAGCCGGTTTGGCTGACACTTTAGCTGTTCTATTCTTGTAAATAACCATAAATACAAAGTACCGCATTGCATCCATGCTGTGATCATGTTCTTTGACTGGTTTATCTTCGCCACGTTGCTCCGCTTTGATATCCCAGATATAAGATGCAAACTCTTTAAACACGTTTGAACATTTATTACTAAACTTAATCTGCCCAAGGTTCAACGCTGTTTGAGTAGCACGAATACCGTCAAGCACATCATTCTGTGCCTTAATAACCGTGAATCCCATGCTTCTTAGCTTAGTGATAAACGATGCTGCAGACGGATCAATGATAATCTGCGCCTTGATACCATCTAAGAACTTAATTAGTTCATTAGCATATTGTTCATCAGTGCGTTGGTGCTTGGTCTCACGTCCCGAGTAGTAATACTCCTTGATACAATACCAAACACCGTTATTCAATCCCCACAGCAAGAATACAGTTGGATTAAGCGTCCCATAATCACAAGACACATAATACTTACTGAAATGCATATCGTCGGGGATGTCTTCAGACATTGTTTGCCTATCAAAGTTGTCATAAATAACGCCTTCGGACAGCACCCATAGCCCAAGGATATAACGCTGATAAAACACGCCGGAATACCTTCGCTCGTAACCCTCTTTAATCTTGGCACTCAGTGAAGGATTGTCATTCATTGTAAAGTGAATATGAATAGCATTCTTCTCAGCAATTTTGTCAATCCAATCTGTTTTGAACCAGTGATACGGACCCTCAGGATTCATATTGAACCAAAGCTTTGAGCCTTCAACGGAACAACGTGCCGTAGCTTGATTAACAAATGATTCAGGCATCAAGGCAACTTCATCAAAAAAGAAACCCGCTGCTGTTAACCCCTGAACCAGATCTTGAGACGCTTCATCTTTACCACCAAATATAAAGAAGCTGTTGGTAACGCCACCCTTGCTAATCTCTAAGATGTTATCCGAACGTTTATCTTTAACTCGGTAACCCCTAGCTTTTAGAATTCGTTTCAGCGGACGCACAACATTACGGCGGAATGATCCAATTGTCTTTCCGGCCATACCAAATTGTTCTTCTTCAAACTCAGTCATCGCCCACAACACGTACGATAATGACATAATCAACGTCTTACCAGCACGAACGGAACCATCGCATATGATTGCATCTTTAACACGTGTTTTCTCATAACGCCACCACGTCAAAACTTGCATCTGCTTCTTGGAAAACGGCGTAAACTTAAATACATTACTCATCAGACCACACATCCTTCGCTGACTTGTCAATGGCCTCTAAGAAACCATCGTCGTCATCTTCATCAGGATCATTATCACCATTCTGAATCTTCAAACGGTCAATTTGAGCCTGCATAAGTTGCCCTTTAAGGGTCTGTTTCTCACCTACATAGTTCACTAGAAAGCCTAAAGCTTTTTGCTTATCGTATAATTCGATAACAGGTCCATCTTTACCAGACTTAATTGTCTTAATCAAAGAGGTATCGACCTTATCTTTGTCTTTAAACATGACATACGACCTATGTGATTTAATCGGATTACCGTTGTCGTCTAGTAGCTCTCGTTCATCTTCGTCAAAAATAGTTGACTCTTGCCCGCCGAACTCTACGTAATCGCCAATATCAGTGAATGCTTGCTTGGCGTACTCTTTAGCGATGTCATCGGCAGTGATAAAGAGGTCATTAGCAATCTCACCACGCAGCTTATCGAGTTGCTCACGCACACTAGCATTTCCTAGCAGCCTTGAACCATTTACATTAGCTGTTCGATAATCAACGTCATAAGCTTGCATATAAGCCCACGTGGCATTGAATCGTTGCAGATAGTACAAGCAGAACATTTTCTGTTGATCGCTTAACCCATCATTAGCAGATAATTCCTTCACTATTTTGGGCGCAACCTTATCAACTTTGTGTGCACCCTTTTTATTTTTTGTGTGCACCCCTTTTTGAGTTGGGCCTCGTTGCCAGTTATTGCGTTGCTTCCACGATTTAACCGTATTAATCGAAACATCATACTTTTCGGCAATGTCTTTATACTTCATCCCCGCTAAATAGTCTTTTTTTGCCTCATCTTGCATTACATAGCACCGCCCTCCTTCTTATTGTTTTTCTGTACAAAAATACGCCGCTCATCCGAACGACGTTTCTCATCTTTCTTCTTCTGTTTAAGCCACTTCTCTAACCTGGCATCGGCTTTAGATTGCCAATCAGGTTCTTTCTTGTAGCTGCCTTGATTCATATAATACAATCGGCAATCACCACCTTTACTTTATGCATTTATACCATCATCTGATTTAAAAAAGTCTGTTTCATTTTCTGATAGACATTAATAGTGTCATTGATATTCTGTTCTTCATCATCGATACGCTTCATCATTAGCACAACGGCGTGCTGAGTCTCCTGATTGTGAATCTGAATGGGAAAATTACCTATCTCATGTTCTTATATATTAATCCCAGTCGCATACTTACTCATGAAAGCTTCAACGTTCTTCTTTAAAACAACGTTAAAATATTTTGGATTAATACCCGCTTGTGGAATAATCGCAACATCTTTACTTGCAACACAACCTTCTTCACTCAAAAACCCCACTTGCCCACGACTCGCAGAAATTTGGAGCGTTGACGTTCCTGCTGGATAAATCATATCTGCCTTAGCTCTTCCGAACTCAGCAATATCTTCAAGCTTAACTTCTTCGTAACTTTCAAAATCAATCATAATAGATTCAACTGCTCCGTTTCTTTAAAATTTGTCGTTCTTTTCTTAATTCGCCTATTAAAATACTGACTGAATTCTTTTATCTCTCGATTAGACTCTGGGGTTGAACCCACTAACTGTTTTAGCATTTTGGCAAACTCTAATTCACTTTTTTCAATCTCAGCATCAATTTTAGTAAGCTCATCGGTTATTTCAGCCAATGGCACAATCGGTTCTGGTTCAAACGTATCAACATAACGTGGGATATTAAGATTAAATTCATTTTCTTTAATTTCAGCGATGTTTGCGACGTGAGCGAACTTATCAATATCACGTCTTTCGCCTACCGCATTTAATATCTTATTGATGCCGTTTTGTTGTAGTTCATTGTGGCTTTTGATCTTTACGAACTCTTTGCTCGCATCAATGAATAAGATATCTTTACTTTTCCGATTCTTTTTTAAAATTAAGATAACGGTTGGAATATCAGTGTTATAGAAGAGTTTTTCAGGCAACCCGATGATTGTGTCCAAATAATTCTTTTCAATTAATTTTTGACGAATCTCACCTTCAGCAGCCCCACGGAATAAAACACCATGTGGTAGAACGATTGACATCGTCCCCGTTTCGTCTAATTCGTCTAACCCTTGCAACAGAAAGGCAAAATCGGCTTTGCTTTTAGGCGCTAGAACACCGTAATCTGAAAACCTTTTCTCCGTTAAATACTTTTCATCGCGATTCCACTTCAATGAATACGGCGGATTCATAATCGCTGTTTCTGCATTCAAATTGGCGGGCCATTCTTCATCAATTTTTTCAATTGAGCTAAATTCATCACCACAATCTAGCTTATAGATTGCCTTCGATTTTCGGCTTAACGAATCCCCATGAAATACATAGGCATTTAGATTTCTGATTGCTAGATTGAAAAGTAAAAATGGAATAGCACGATCCGAAAACTCTTCGCAATAAAACACAGCGTCAGGATTTTGAGAATAACGTTTAATTGTTAATCCACCAGTACCCGCACAGATGTCGATGTTAGCTTTAGTATTCGGCAAAACTGCACTAGCAAGTTTCACTACCCCATCTGGCGTGAAATCTTGCTTCATATTTTTTCGATTAGAATGCTCCTCTTGAAAATAATTAGTAAACCAATCAAAAGTTAAATCATTTTCTATCTGTAAAAACTGCTTGAATACACCATTTCGAATTGAATCACTCTTTAAGATATCCATCAATTTATATGAAGCTTCAAAGCTTTCACCGACGCCCAACAATTCGTCAATTTTTTCATTGGTTAGCATTATTTCACCACCTTTACTTTATGTATTAAAAAAGCCATAACCATTTGGCTATGACTTATTTAGTTCTGCCATTGATTGTAAATGTTAACTGTCCTATAATGAAGCTGTCAGGCGCCCCCCCCCCAAACACCTGGCACATATTGGATTATACTTCCAAATTTCGACTGCCTTATGGTGGTCGTTTTTTGTTGCACTAAAAAAGACAGCCTAAGCTGTCTCAAGATAAACTCTTTTAAAATTGTACGCCTAATGAACCTAAGCCAGTCGCATTCCATTTGTATCCCTCGGAGCGAGCAATCCGCATCAATTTTCGGATTCGTTCAGCGTTTTCATCACCCAATAAGTTCTTACCATTCATGGTCCAAATTGTAATTCCATTTACGGTTTTAGCTGCTACCACTTGAGCTGGCATATCTTCTGTAGATAAATGTTTTGCTGCAATTAAAAGAATATCCTTAATATGCTGATCAATTTCTTTGTGGGCCAAATCATTATACATTTCATCAATTATTTCGAAAACTTGCTCATTAATAGTCTTTGACATTATATCACCTTCCGTTAACCAGAATATACCACAACTTCATGTTTATGTCGCTACTTTCCTAATGATTGTAATTGCATTTCACTTTATTAAAAAAGTTTTCAAATATCTCTTTATTGATTTTCGTGATGCATCATCACATCAATTACACGTTGTATTTCTACTAATTTAATAGTTGGCGAATAATCAGAGTCTAGTATGATTTGTACTAGTTAAAAAGATTTATCTATGTATCCTCCTAACTAAAAAGGACGTCGTATTGACATCCTTCACTATCTTAAGCAGTTGTTGCAACTGGTCCTTTTTCTGCTTTCTTTTCTTTATCTTTCTTCTGTTTCCGAATTTTATCCTTTGCGCGCTTATAAACATCTTTGGGACTAGGAAGCCCAAATACATAAACTACCATGATATCCCTTCTTTCTTACTTTAATTGTAGACTCAATCTTACAGTACTACAAATATTCGGGACTAAAAAAGACAGCCTAGGCTGCCTAAGTAATACTGATTCTATACTTCTCTTTCAAGTTATTAAAGTCATAATACTCTATTAAATTCTCTCTCTGCAATCGTCCAACCACTATGCCTGGATGAATACCTAACTGTTTTGCAAAGTCAGTAATGGATTGTTCAGTAAATACTCTATTTGCTACAAAGTAATCGTACTTATCGCTCGGAATAAAAAAATTAGCAGCAAACTCGTCAGCTCGCTCTTCATTTCTACTGTATTCCTCGTCACCTTCGAGATTAGAATAAAAATCTTCATAATAAATATGTCCTAATTCATGTACCAGTGAGAACCAGAATATATCTGAACCTTTATTTCTATCAGTAATCATTAATAGAACACTGCCATTTTTAAATTTCTTTGTTGCTCCATTAAGCCCAGCACCCTTAATAATGGGTAATGCAACCAACACTATCCCACAATCCAGTAATTTTTTAGTTAGATCTGGATAAAAAATATTAGGATCTTCTGTGTTCATTCTCTTTATATCGGGAAGAATTTTTTCTAACTTAGTTCTACTGTATTTATTAGATGTTTTATTTCTAGCCTCATTCATTGCTAGTTCCAGCATAACATTAGAATTAACAATTGACTTATCATTAATATTTTTAGCACGCCTATAACTAACTGACGAGTTAAATTCTGATAGCCTTGCTAAATTTGAAACATTTAAAAGTTTCCTGAGTTCTTGTATTTTTTCAATGGACGAATATCTCTTCTTTGCAATGAAAGAATTATTCTTTAACGAACTAAGATCAATTAAATCACATATCTCATGTTCATCGTTATCCATTTTATTCTCAATTTCAACTAACTTTGCATCATAATTAGCCTGTAAGTTTAACCAGGTCTGAACTGAAACACCTGTTAATTTAGCCAACTTATTAGCAATATCTTTGCTTATTCTTTCTTCACCATTAATAATTTTGCTAATTGTTTTACTAGTCGTTCCGAGGCGGACCGCAAATTCCGCTTGAGTTATATTTAATTCTTCTACTATTTCTTCAACGTAAGAACCTGGATGAAAAGCAATCAAATCTTTATATTCAATTTCGTTACTCATAATGATTACTAACCTCCGTAACCTCGATTATTTCAATATATTTTGCGTTTTCAAAAACTTCGGTTTCATCAAACTGAACAATTAATCTATATGAAGTTCTTCTACCATCCACATCTATGGCAAATTTCCCATCTAAATTTCCTTTTAGTTTATGAAAATGTAATACTGGATTATTTATGATTGAATCTAAATTCTCAGCCGCTGTAATAAAGTTAATACGCATCATGATTTTTTTAGCAACTTTTTCCGAAAAATCTCGTTTTGCACGTCTTAATGCTGTGCATTGCTCTTTGACTTTATTATTCTTATAGATAATTTCCATTATGCTCTCCGATTTACATATTACCTAAAAGGTAATTCAAGTGTAAATCTCCCCAGCTAGTAAGTCAATAAAAAAGCCATAACCGATTGGCTATGACTTTTTTAGTTCTCCCATTGATTGTAAACGTTAACTGTCCTATAATGAAGCTGTCAGGCACCCCCAAACACCTGGCACATATTGGATTATACTTCCAAATTTCGACTGCCTTATGGTGGTCGTTTTTTGTTGCACTAAAAAAGACAGCCTAAGCTGTCAAATTATTAATATTTCATTTTAATCAAATACCAATCTAATTCAGATGACAAATCATATAAATAGTCTTTGATATTATTTTTAGTAATTCTTCCGTTTGCTCTATAGATTTCCTGAGCAGCGCTATGGTATGTTCCGATAGAAGCAATATCAATAACTTCTTGTTTAGCTTCATATTGCGAAATAGCTTCTTCCTCGTGTTTCATATCATCTCGAAGTTTTCTAAATTGATCAATGGCTAAATCAATGTTTGTATCTGCAGTTTCCATAATGCTTTTGGTAGTGTTAGACCACTCCTGCACTTTGCTAAACTGTTCTTCTTTATTCAATATGTTATTTAGTTTGCTTTTTTTCATAATGCCTCCAATTAATTATGACTTCACCCATAATATTGCACTATCGAAATGAAAAAAACAACGCTGAAATCGAAAAATACGCTAGCTGTATTTGATTATTTGATAATACTACTATAACACGTGTTTAGGGCCATTTGGTTCACTAAAAGTTCACTTTTTGAAAACATGTAAGTCCGCGATCATAAACGAATCGGCAAACTGTAAACACGCCCGATTCTTATAAAACTGATACCGTGTCTTCTCATAACCTAATGCTTCCATTTCCAGATAGTCAGGCGTCTTAGAACATGAAACATAAACATCAATTAGCAACTTACGACTAACCACATCACAGCTCTTTAACGCCGCAACTACACTATTGATTACTTGCTCAGCATAAACACGCTGTGTGATTGTCTCTTCTGCTTGATTGCCCACCGAACCACCCTTAGGCATGTCTGTGATAATAGGCGACTTAATACCGCTAATGTCTTTATGACTGTATCGTTGCATTTGGGGGAGTGAGTGTTTTAAAAAGTGTTTAACCTTAGCTACGGTTTTCTTTTCGTCTACTTGTGGGAATAGCTCGTCCATCTTATACATCTGTTTACCCCTTTATGATATAATTTAGTCAGTCAGTACATCAGCGAAGTCGTCTTGCCGGGCGACTTTTTTGTGCCTAAAACATCTCTTCAATCTTAATTGTAAGCCGGTGGATCCTTTCGTAAGCTGCTTCTATTTCTTTGTTTAAATCGCAGTTAGCTTGTTGTAACCATTCATTTCGCTTTTTAAGCCGCTTGTTATCAGCTTTGAGTTGCTCGTAGTTGTCCATTAACTTCACCGCCATAAATTTAACTTTTATTATCAAAACCTGTCATTATCTCAATTGCTTCGGCATCATTTTTTTGTGATGCGGTAACATCTTCTACGCTGATTGCTGGACCGCAAACTTCATTGTTAACGCTATTGGCATAGCAATTTAATTGATCAAACTCATCTCTGGTCATTTCTACGATATCGTTGACTCTATAATTTATTCCGGCGGCATCTAACCAGCCTTGGTCGTCATCAACTGTTGTGATTCTAACTTTCATAAACTTAGTTTCGAACACGTCCCACTTCGTCTCATTGCTCATCGTCAGTCACCTCTTTAGTTTCAGCAATGAACGCGTGTATAGGCAAGGATAATTCGTTGCCGTCCTTTAGCATGACGATATAGCAGTACCCGTCACTGTCACATAGGCTTCTAATGCATTCAATGCTAACAACGTCACGGTCTGAATGAAATTCAACTGGGTTATTATGTTGCCCATCCCAAGCCATTTTGAAATGTGGTTCATCGTACGGGTGCCCTACTTCAATCATCCTTGTATTAAGATTATGATCGTAGTCCATCAAATATATGCTTTCTAGCCTGATTATTTTACTGCTCATCGTCAGTCACCTCCACAATATTCATTACAGGAACAGTCCACCAATCGGACATGTCATACGCTGCGTCCATGAAGTTGTCGGCTTCATCATAGGTGTCGAACGTCGCGATGATCTCGTGTGAAAACATATCTTGGCACTCATGCTTAATTGTCATCGTTTCCTCCTAAAAGTTCAATTGCCAGTAATATCAAAAAAATATTATGAACGAGCATAGTGTAATCTCAATCTTTTCCATCGTCAGTCACCTCTTCTACCATATCTGTCCTAAGTTGCAACCATCATTTCGCATGTGACTCAGGAAACATATCACCTAGCATTTCATCTAAACCAGAGGTAATCATGGATTCATATTCGTCGTTTGACATTGTAACTTTTTCCCCTGATTCTAACGTTAGTATTACGTTGTTACCGTCCTGTTCTTCATTTGTAATTAGTAATTCTTTAATTTTCATTATTCTATTTCCTCCTGACGTGGTTTTTTTATTTTGAACTATTTCCAAAATGGCAACTGTTGCATTTTTTGCAACAGTTCGATTTGTGGTACTTTCCAAATTGGAAATAACCACTGGTTATTACGGATAATGTAACAACCACTTACATTTGATTATTCGTTCATGTTTGACGATTATGAATTAATCTTTAAATGTTTTACCGTAGGTAATCAATGCACTTGGGAATGGTGCCGGTTGGCTCGCTACCCCCCCATTTTCGAACTTCAAGCGGCCTCTAAATACGTGATTGCAAATTGTGGTAATTTTGTCATTTCTATTCCTCTTGATAGTTAAATCATTTCTACTTTGTAGCCATTAACTTCACATCCGGTATCAATAGCTTCTCGTATTTTGGGATAACCAACTTTCAAATATTTAATTGTTTGACGGGCAGATTGGAATACTTTGGATTCATCGGCGTTCGTTACGCGTAATGGCTTAGAGTTAAATTTTGGTGGCTTAGTGAGGCTTAAATGATTAACCCTAGCTATTCTGTAAACTACGTCAATAGAGGTTTCCGTTTCAATAGCGGTTTTCTTTCCGGTTTTTCCGCTACTAATTAATTGAACAATCATCTCATCACGTTTAACTACCTGAGTAGATTTTTGATAAGTTTTTCTAAAAAAGATTCCGTATCCCTGTTGAATAGCCGCCATTTTTGAGGTGCTAAGCTGCAATTTATCCCGACATTCATCTTTGCTATATCCCTTTGATTGTAAGTATTTCATTCGATCCGCAAGCTCTTTTTCTGCATTAACCTTTTCTAATTCAAGTCTTTCTTTGTTAGCGTATATACTTCTAACAACTTTTAATGCCTCAGAATCATCGGCTAATTTTGTAAAGTCTTCAAAAATTGAAGGTTCTAAACTGCTAGGATTGTCTGTAATAATCATGGATTCTGGCATTGGGTTGATAAGATGAACTGCTTTCCCCTTCGTTGGCCATCTCTCGTACATCATTCTGCTTAATGCATTTCTATGCATATCTTGGCCGTATATCTTATTCGTTTTCATTCCAACTAAATAATACATATCAACGTCTCCTTTACATTTACTGGATCATCGCAACTAACTCAGACTCAAGGCAGAAATATTTCTGGCCCAATACATCCCGAACGGTGTAGCCATCTTCCAAAACGGCCATGATCACACCGCTAACGGCGTAATTGCGAAGTCTAACATGCATCCCTTTAGTCATTGATCGTCACCTGCCGGTATGCAGTCAGTATCAAAGTAAATTGATCTTCGACCCTTTTTGTCTTGCACAACATTTATTTGCTTAGAAGCCTTGCCGTTTTGCCACTGTTCAACGGCTACAACGCTCCCTTTAAATGCTTTATTAAGCATTTGGCCCAATACTATTTGTTCCGGGCAATCAACTATGTCGCCTGTTTTAGCTGGCATAATTAAGCCTCCTCTCGTCCTTCACGAATCTTTTTAAGCATCTCGTCAATCTGTGCCTGTCCAGCTGCTACTTCCTCTGGTGTTTGCTTAGGAGCAACGTAATCAGGTTGTGCCCATTTAGGTGTGACTTCCTGTTTAATCGGTTTATTAAATGATTTCTGTGCGCCGTTAAATTTAACATCGTCAGCTTCAACATCAGCCATTGTCTTAATATTTCGTTTGGCCCACTGTTTCATGATTCCCTCTGCGTATCTAAATCCTTTTTGATCTAACGCAGCACGCTTCATCGCTTCGGTAACCAGTTCTGAACCAATGTCAGCAACCCACTGAGTTAAGTTCTCACTAACAAAGCTGTTCAGCACACCAAAAGATTCTTGGTAATACTGATAAACGTCAGCAGCAGCAGAAGCCTGGTCCTCGTCTGTTGGTTCTGTTGCTGTTGCTGTGTTGGTTATATTCTGGTTCTGTGTTGGTTCTGGTTCTGGTTGCGATATCGTATCGATAGGGTATCCATATGGTATCGATACTGTATTTTCATCAGGTAATTTAGTTTTGATAGGGTATTTAAGTTCCAAACACTTCTTGATGACTTCTGATTCAAATTCAAGTGTTTTGATGCTTAAAAGTTCTTTGTCGATTACCGCAGCCACTTTAGGTGATCTAGCCGAATTATATTTCAGCCAATTGACAATCATAATTTCGTTGTTTTCTGTGCTATATTTAATCTTTTCGTACTGCACTAGCTTGTTGATGATGCTTTTAATTTCGTCTCCGGTTAACCCAGTGTCAAACTGCGCTTGTCGCATTCTGAACGGATAAACACCGCATTGGGTAGTTTGGCTATTAGTTAACAGGTAAGCCCAGAAAAGCTTTTCTGGGGGGTCTGTCAACACGTCGCCAACGAAGTTATCTTGCCAAATTGTTGTATGAATCTGTCTGTATATAGCCATGAGCTACCTCCTAGAATGGCAAATCGTTGTCCGAAATATCGATTGGCTGTCCATTATTTGCGAATGGATCAACATAGTTATTAGCTGTTGCTGCTGAACTTGGCGCTGTATTGCGCGTGTCAGCATCTTTATTTAGCGGTGATAAGAAATAAACCCGATAAACGCTACAATCGTTGGTGTAAACCTTTTGTCCTTGTTGGTTTTGATAACTGCCTGTTTGCCAGCTGCCACTAACACCAATATTTGAACCTTTTATCTGATTACTTAGCATTTCTGCTGTCTTACCAAACGCAACGCAGTTAATGAAATCTGTGTGATTAGCGTCACGTCTTACCGCTAATGAAAATCTTGCATAGTGTGTTTGATTGCTGCTTGTCTCCAATTTAATATCAGCTGTTAAGTTGCCGATTAAGTTTACTGAATTCATTTGATGCCCTCCTATAGGTCTAATACTGAAATAACATCGGTTGGTTGTTTTGTATCCTTGCAGTAATCGCAGTGGCCACATTTGAACGGCTCTGCTTTCCCGTAAATAACGTTCATAATATGTTCTTGATTGTCTTTGATAAGTTGTAAGTCTTGTTCAAAATCATAGCCGTCAAAACTAATCATCTGAATGTCTGGGTGATCTTCTTTGCTAACAGCGACAATTACCGGAGTAAATTCTTGCCCATACATCTGTTCAAGCATTGTTTTATAAGCTGCCATTTGAAGTGTGTAGTTGTATCTAACGACGAAGTTTTCCTTTGTCCGTGTCTCCTCGTTCCAGATGTGATCACGAATTGAACGTGTTGTTTTAATGTCGAAGAAAATTCCAGCTTCAACGTTCAAACAGTCTATTTTTCCTTTCCAATCAACACCGAAAATATTTCCTGTCACGATTGCTTCTTTTTCACCTTTATATGCGGCTTTAAAGGCGTGCCAATTGTCTAGTCTGTCTATCATCTTTTGAGCTTTTACGAAAGCCGCTTTAGGTTTTCCACCGCGACCGTTAATTACTTGTTCGTGATCCTTAACAAAAGTTGCATGAGCTTTTACCGACTCGAAATATGAATGAACATAGTTGCCAACAACTAACGCTTCGGTGTTGTTCTCTGTAGGATTTTCCAAATCATGCAAAGCACTAAATTCGCATGCCATAAATCGTTTGAACAATGTAGGACTCATATAACGCCAATCAGCAGCATTATCATAGTAGTTCTGGCCGTTCAAAGGTTCCTTCAATTTCTTCTGTGTCATCTTGCTTAATTGGCTCAATAATTTCAGGTTCTGGCTCTGTTTCAGATTCTCCAGCGTTGTTTGTTGCATCATTTTCACCTCCGATAATGTCCGCTAGTTTGTTTTGAGTTTTGCTTGGCTCTGCTTGCTTTTGAATAGCCTTTGTTGCTGTTTCATTAGAGTTCTTGTCATCTTCTGTATACATAGCTCCTAATGATTCTGGGAATGCTTCACGTAAAGCATTAACAATTGCAGTCTTGCGGATCATTGTCGCAGGCATCGCATTCCAAGTTGATTGCCCTTTGCTGAACTCTTTCAAACCGATTTCAACGTGATGTGGTTGTGAGCGATCCTTACGCTTAACGTCAGCCCACGCACCCACTAGATTATCCGTAGGCAATATAAATGCCCCTTTGGTATAAACTATCTCGTTATTTCTTAAGACGATGCAACCGGCTGAAACACCGTCATAGTTAGGTGACGATTCTGCACGCTTCATAAACGCTTCTTTCGATGTAATAATTTGCGCTGGCTTATCGCCGAATTTGATAATGTATGCTTCCTTCAAGAAAGGATTTAAATGTTGGTATTTGCATAGATTTAAAAACATCATCGTTTCTTGCGGTGTAATCTTGCCGTTGCCGTTTGTTAAGAATTGCTGGATCATATTAGGTGTTAAGCGAACGCTCTCGCCGTTGACCTCAAATGAAACTTCTTTATCCATTACTTCGTTTGCCATTATTGTTCTACCTCCGTTGCGCCTAAGTATTTGACGAAATCTAGCACATCGCCTGGCATGAATAGCTCGCCATCAAGCTCTAAATAACTGTCTGCGCTGTAGATTGGATCACCTTTGTAGTCTTCTGTGATAATCTGTTCTTCCGGTTCGTGGTACTGCCAATTCTGACGTTGTATGGTCATTAAATTTGCGTCCATTATTTCTACCTCGTTTCGTTTGTGGTATAATTCTCGTATAAATAATTTGTTAAGTTATTGATTCGCCGTTGATGCGCCAACATCAGCGGCTTTTTTATTGTGCCTTTCGATCAGGTCGTACATACCGATTACCGTCAAACTTAATAGTGTTGTCACTAGGCTTGTCATCGTCGTCATACCCCCATAAATTTTTAGGCCCAATATAACCAATCCCAAAGCTAGCTGCCATTAACGTGCTAACGACTAGAATCAATCCGAATAGGTCAACGTTGTTCAATATAATCATTAATAGTCACCCCTTTGTACCGCTGCTAAAATTTCATAAGCGCGGTTATCTTCCGGAACTTTTACACCGGCCATTGAATCTTGAACAGTCCCATCAAGTCGAATATTTACGCATTTTAATTGGCTGGCTACCAAAGCTTTTTTACCTCTCACCGCTAACAACTCCTTCTTTAATTAAATATTTTGTTCTATCGCTATAAGCATCTTGTAGTGATACGTCCAAGCTTTCGCACAATGATTCAACGAATGATTCGCCGATTATCAAAACGTCTAGCCATTCAATCAACACTTGCATAGGGTCTACTTTGTCCTCTTTGGTCCATTGTGATGTCGGAACAGTCAACTCATCTTCCGAATTCTCAATAGCCGTCAGGGCTTCAAATACTTCCCTTTTAGTTCTAATCGCCAGCGCTAAGTTATCTTGCTTAATTCGCTTACCATCGACTACCGGCGGTGTAACGCCTGTAACTTTATTAGCAATTTCGATAGCTACCTTTGCGCTCGCCTTAGGATCTAAATTTTTTAAAAAATTTACCGCCGTATCAAATGATAACGGCGTTTTACTATTTTTTATTTTTGATATCATGCCTGATGTGTAACCGACCAATGCAGCGTAATCTTTTACGCTAAGTTTCTGCTTTTCCAAGGCATCGCCTAGATACCTGACCTTAATACGTGGTTTAACTACTGTCCTTTGCATTCTTTCACTTCCATGACTATTTATTTAATGGCTCCTGCTACATAATTAATTCATGGAGCAATTAATCGACCTAACAGTTTGATAATGATCAGCAACCAAATTCTTTACTTCATCGCGTGTATTTGAATACCAGTCTTTTAATTCTCCATCTGTCATTCCTTCAGCTACTACTGTGATAAATCCTTTTTTCTCACTAGTTGCATGTGCGATAAAATCAATTATTTTATTCTTCTCACGAATTGACATGTAATCACCTCCTTAAATTGTTCTTTGAAATCTAAATAAATCCTTTGATTGATTCAAACAATTCACGCGCTTTATCAGCTTGCTCATCGTCTATAGAGGCAACATTACGACAATCCACATTGAATCTAATTAATGTACTGATTGCATCTCTTAATGAACCTGAACGCTTAGCTATCTCATTAGTTTTAACCCGTGCTTCATTTCATTTTTCGATGTCCAATACGGGATTCAAATCAGTAATCCCAAGTCCCAGTAGAAATCCCCTGTAGGAAGCTGCCAGTTCTTCATTGAAATTCTCTTTATTCAACGTATTCGTTCCATAACTGATATCTCCTATTTCTAAATCAACAGTTAGATTACCTTCGACGGCTTTAATAGTTGATGGAAAAATTGGATTATTTTTCGAATATTCTGGTATAAACTTCATTTATATACTCCTTAATTTATTCTTTGAAATCTTAATTTGTTATCACTTCACTGCTATAATTGAGTAGAAAGTGAGGTGATACAAAATGGAAATTCCTAGTTATTCAGAATTTTTAAAAACTTTGACCCCAGACGATTATGCAGAAATCGGTGATGTTAATCCTGATATGCTTTCTGAAATTACTGAAACCGCATCAAGCAGTGAAGCGCTTGGAACTCAGATAGCTTCTATTTCACTTATGATTTCTACTCATCTTTTAAGTCGTTATCATGAATGGCTCGTTGAACAACTCTCGAAATAGTCTTAGAGTCAATTTTTAAAATAGGGGTCAGCTCATCTGCCAATGAGTTGGCTAATTTTAATTTGCTGATTAGTTCATCAACTTCCTCGATTGTTGTTTTAACATCTAAATGATTTCCTTTTTGCATGTGGTTACCTCCTTATGTATCGTTTTTGATATAATTACCTCGAAAGTGAGGTGATTATAATGAATGACGAACAATTACAGCAGTTGATTGAACAAAAAACTAAATCAATCTGGTCTGATGACTTCAAAAATCAACAACTAGATTCTTTTAAGTCATTATTCAAAGATTTCAATTATCACAACAGTAATAGTATGCAAGAAGAATCCTTTGAAAAATTCATTCAACAGTACACCGAACAATCTGCCAAGAAAACATTAAGTGCTGTTGTTGAACTTCTAGAAGATCTAAAGGTTATTTAAATGTCAGATAATTTTTTAATCGATTTAAGTCATCGAGAACAACTTTCTTTTCGATGGCTTTTTCTTTAAATAAACCATCAACAGCTGCTCTAACAGCAAGCCATTCTTCATACTTCATGCCATAAAAATCAGTTATAATTTTTTCGTATGAAATTTCTTTATGTGTCATGTAATCACCTCCTTTATTTGTTCTTTGAAATCTTAATTTATTAACGCTTCACTGTTATACTGATGTAGAAAGTGAGGTGATAATAATGGCCGAAATGACTCTAGCTCAGTTGAAGTGTCATCAATGTAATCATACTTTTTCTTTAAATATGTACCGTCCTATCTCCGAAATAAGATGTCCATATTGTGACGAAGAAGTATCAAGTTCTATGATTAATAGAATTAGAGAAGCTTGGGGTTACGTTGCTGATTTAAACCGTGACTTTGATAAATACAACGCCGAAAGCGACGAATCTCGTTTTTCTTTAAACGTGTTTACCGATGAAGTTCATCTTTCTTTTGAAGATATCGATGGCTAAATTGAACAACTGATTCAAACTGTCGAGGGCGAAGTGAATACTTTCTCTCGATTTTTTCTATGTCATCTAGGACATCTTCTAATTTATTAGGATATACATTAGCCCGTTCAATTTTCTTTGCCCGTGTTTCATCTGGCATGTGGTTACCTCCTTGTTAATTTTTTTCACTCTTAGTGATTGAATTGAGCAAAAAAAAGGTAGTCTACAGATTTACCATAGAATTCAGCAAATTTTTGCATAGTTTCTTGTGATGCATTCTTCTGATTGGTTTCTAACTTTGTTAAAGTGGAATAACTAACTCCAATGAGTTTAGCGGCTTTCACCTGAGTTAGCCCCTTCTTATTACGCTCAACGCTCAAATTCCCCATCTTGGCGCCTCCTTTCACTCTATGTGATTATATTATACCCACTAGGAGTGAAAGTCAACACTTTTAGTGAAAATCATCTAAATTCATTTACTTTCACTAAAAGTGGTAATACACTAAATTTACATACAAGGAGTGATTATATGACTAAAGGTCAACGTATAGCTGAATTGCGTAAGCAAAAGAATATCAGCCAAAGTGAACTTTCGAAGGCGGTGCACGTTAGCCCTAGTACAATCGGAATGTGGGAAACCGACCAAAGAGCTATTAAAGACAACGATCTAATATCACTTGCAGAATTTTTTAATGTTACAACAGACTATTTACTGGGAAACTCAGATAGCAAGTTGGCTAAGCCTAATGACAATGCAACTTTAATCGCAGCTCATATCGAAGATGATGCTACTGAGGAAGATATGGCCAAAATATTGGATTATATCGAAATGGTCAAGAAATCAAAAAATAAGTGATGTGAATTCTTATGGACAAGCTCGATACACTAGCAGCTGATATTGAAAATAAATATTCTATAGAATATAAAAAAGATATGCCTGATAAATTAGATGGACTATGCGTCGGGAGAACAATTTTCATCAACGCAAATAAACCTGGCCAAATACAAGCCCAAGCATTGGCGGAAGAATTTGCTCATCAGGAAACATCTATTGGTAATATTATTAATTTAAACGCTCTGGAAAACAGCAAACAAGAATGCAAAGCTCGAAGAATCTCTTATGAATCCATTATTCCGTTGAAGTCCTTAATCAAGGCATATTGGCAATCAACCAATGAATATGAGTTGGCAGATAATTTAGACGTTACTAACGAGTTCTTGGAGGATGCATTAAATTATTACAAATCTAAATTTGATGGTGTTATTGAATTCGATAATCAATTAATTAACTTTGCCAATGGCATACAAATAGTTGGCGTGGGTTAGCAAAAAGCTTAAGGTCCAAATACTGATGACTTTAAAAGCCGTAGATGTACATAAAGGAGTTCTTAAAGTGATTAACAAATGTGCCATCTGCCATAACGACTTAATATCAAAAAGCAAAACAAGATTAGTCGATGATATTTTAATTTGCCAAAATTGCACTCAGGATATTTCTAATGACTTAAACATAAAAAGAAATGAAATAAATGACCTTGCATTTCTCTACCTAAAGAATAAATATAAAGAAAATGATTCAAATATATTTATGCGTTATCCAGAGAATGAACAAGATGACCTAACTGAATTCAAATACAAAAAGGCCCCCAATAAATTTTGGAAAGGCGATTCCACTTCTGGTTTTACACTTGGTCTTTTCGTCGGTGTAATTGTCGGTTTAATTAATATGATTTTTATTCACATCCCCTTTATGGGGAGCATACTCTTTATATGTATTTGGCTTTTCGTCGGTACCAATCCCAGTGCTGGAACTACTATATCAAAATGGCTTAGCACTAATTCGAAACCCAACACATCTAGTTTTTCAGCCGTAGATTCAAAACAGTACAGTTCTGAACCTAAAATAAAACATCATTGGGGTGATCTATACTGTCCGCGCTGTAAATCTTCTAACATTCAACTAATTGGCGAACAAGTAAACGTTAAATCAACTAAGAGTAAAACAACTTCAAAAACAAGAATTACTCCAAATTTAAATCCTTTGCACCCACTAACAATTGCAAATACTAAAACTAAATATAAAACCACTACTAAAGTTAAGAAAAAGAAATCTGGCGCAAAGATAGCTGCCGCCGTTATGACCGGCGGTACGTCAATGATGGTTACAGGTGGTTTAAAAAGTAATAAAACTAAGCGATACCATTGTTTGGATTGCGGCAATGTATTTAAAAAGAAATAACCCACTCTGGTGAGACGCTAGGATCGATTCACAGTTAGGGATTTACTATGTATTTCGTCCAAATACTGATGACAATAAAAGCTGTACATAACTTTGGAGGGGTTTATATGAATACACTTTTCGGAATCATTATGGTTTTTTCTTTTTTTGCCATTCCCTATTATGGCATTCGAAGAACTTTAACAAAAAAGAGTAAACCTGATGTTTACTTGAAGATTAAAAAAAGGATTTGGTATGCTACTGCTATACTTGTTGTCAGTTTCATTGGGGTCTCTGCAACACAATCGCCAACAAAAGCTACCACTAAACACAGTCAGAGCGCTAAAGTAACTCATCCCAAAAAATCAGAGGCATCAAAGAAACTTGATGACGCACGATTAAACGTTGATGGGCTTTTCTCTGATTCAAAGCACACTAAATTGATCAAGGGTATATCACACAAAGATATTAAAAGCGTCTCTAAGGATGTTGATGCGCTCAAAGATTCAAAAGCCAAAGATAAACTTAAAAAAGATGTTTTGAAAGCTGAAAAGCTATGGGTTGCTCTTAAAGAAAAGAGAAAACGTGAATCGGCTAGTGCGTCTTCAAAATCAGCTAGTGAAAGTCGCGAAAAAGCTGCTGAATCAAGTAAAGCTGAAGAAGCAAAAAAAACATCAGAATCTTTAGCCGCAAGCGAATCGGCTGCAAAGGCTAGTTCGGAATCTGCACAACGTGTTGCTGAGTCGAATTCAATTGCAGAAAGCAACGCCGCTGCTCAAGCTGCTGCAGAAAGTACCCGACAAGCAAGCGCAAACGCTGCTGCTCAGGCCGCATCTGCTCAAACTGCCGCTGCTACCAACAATGCCCCTGCATCTACTAACAACACCACTGGTATCCGTTGGGCCGTTGAAGACGGTTATACTTGGCAAACACGAAAAGGACATTCCCGTAGATTATCCCCTGGCGAACCTCTTCCTGCTGGGTACCATTATCAAACCGGAAATTAAGTATCTTCCCCACTCTGGTGAGTTCAGCTGCGTTCGATTCGTGGCTGGGGAATTGTATCAATGAAAGGATGTGACATAATTTGCAAGCGACAATAGTTTTCCCAAAAGAAATAACTGCCGATTATCTTACTTTTAATAAAATTATTGAGCAGCTTAATTCTTTAGATGTTGAAAAATCGGATGAGGTTATTCTAGATCTTTCCTCAACTGTATGGATAACAGCGGAGTTATGTACGTTTATCGGAGCTGTTATTAGCATCCTACTATCTTCAAAAAAAATAGTTATGCTACAAGATCCCGCACCAAAAGTTAAAAAAATACTACAGAAAAATGGATTCTATGAGTACTATGGACTAGATACAAAACTAACAGATAACTTTGAAACCACTATTCCTTTCAGAAAGTTCTTAATCGATGACGGTAGTGTAATGGTAGAAGATATCGACTCTTACTTAGGAGAAAACTTTTTTTCCAAAATAGAAGACTTAATCCATCTGGATTCAATTAAAACTATCGAAGAAGATATACTAGAAGTAGCTCATAATGTTCTTGAACACTCTAAGAGTAATGAGTTGTTTATGTGCGGCCAGTATTATCCAAGAAAAGAACTTCTTACTTTCACCATGGCAGATAGGGGTATCTCAATTCCTAGTAATGTTAAAAAATTTTTAACAAAAACAAAACCCTCCGATGTCGACTGTATTGCTTGGTCAGTTAAGGAAGGCACTTCTACAAAACATGTTCCTTATGGCGGATTAGGCCTCTTTGATCTGACTAGTAGCCTGTTAAAAAAAGGAAAGGTTATTATTATTTCAGGGGATGGTTTTTGGCAGATGAACAGTTTTGGAGATATAGAGAAAATTCAATTAACAAATAAGTATGAAGGAACCATCACGTATCTCGAGTTTAATTTAAAAGACTTTGCTGAGAGTCAAGTGTATAATGAAACTACAACAACTGAATTTATTTTTTAAGGAGGAAATTACTATGAAAATTATCCCAGTAAAAGATGTCATAGGTACTCCAAACGCTTCTAGTAAAGAATTAGCTCCAAAGGTTTACCAACTTATATCAGAATCTATAGATCAAAAAGAAAAAGTAATTATCGATTTTTCAAATATTAAAACATTGACAACGGCTTTTGTAAATGTTGCTATCGGACAGCTCTATACAAAATATGCAAAATCCGTCCTTAATGAATACATTTTGTTCAACGCTAACGAGTTAACAGAAACACAACGTTCTAAAATAACAGAAGTCATGAAGAATACTAAATCTAAATTATCTCAAGATAAAATAGACGAGGTAACCTTGCATGGGTAAAATTGTAGATTTAAAAAAAGGATATCCTGAAACAAAAAAAGGAATACTAGTAGATACAAATATTTGGCTCTACTTATTCGGTCCTAAAAATGGGGATAACGATCATGGTTATGGAGAGTTTTTACAATATTCGTTAGACCATGGAATTAATCTTTACCTAACCCCTTTTATTATTTCAGAATTTATAAATCGTACCGTTCGTCTTGAATTTGCTGAATTTCTTGCTGATTCTGATACTGACTCTTCGGACATATCCTATAAAAGGGATTTTAGACCAACAGACAGATATAATGAAATCTATAAAAAGTCATTAGACGTTGTTAAAGATGAAATACTAACTGATAGTAATCTATTAATCCCAACAAACTCAATTACAGTTTCTTCCTTAGATAACCCTCATATGCTAGATTTCAATGACGAAACAATTATTCGAACAGCTATTGATAATAATCTAAATATCGCAACTCACGATCGGGATTATTACACTTTTTCAAATAAAGATCTAACTATTTATACCAGATAAAACTTGTTAATATCATGTTAGCAAGTTTTTTTACAGCAGCAAAAGAACATACGTTTGCATATTGTCTATTCAATTGCAACTAGTTTTAGTGAATTATGGAGGATTATAACTTTATGAAAGTTGGTATCTATGTACGTGTCTCAACGTTAGAACAGGCTACTGAGGGCTATTCTATTCAAGAACAGACGGATAAATTGAAAAAGTATTGTGATGTTAAGGAATGGTCAGTCGGCGAGGTTTACACAGACCCGGGTTTTTCAGGTTCAAGCTTAAATCGACCGGGCATGCAGAAGCTTATTGGCGATGTTGAGCAGCAGAAAATTGATGCTGTTTTAGTCTATAAGCTAGATCGGTTGTCTCGGTCTCAAAAAGATACTCTCTATTTAATCGAAGACGTATTTTTAGAGTACAACGTTCACTTTGTATCGTTAAATGAAAATTTTGATACATCCACGCCATTTGGACGGGCATCTATCGGTATGATGTCCGTTTTCGCACAACTCGAACGTGAACAGATTACTGAGCGTATGCAGATGGGTAAAGTTGGACGTGCTAAGGCCGGATATTTCCACGGCGGCGGTGTTATTCCCCATGGCTACATTTATTCCGACGGTCAACTCATTGCTGATGAAAAAGAATCAAAAATAATTAATTATATCTACGATCAATATTTAAGCGGCTGGGGAGTTCAATCAATTGCTAAACAACTTAACGAGAAGCATATTACTGCCAAAAGAGCCGTTAAATGGTCGCATAAAGTCATACTTGAAATTCTATGTAATAATTTATATATCGGTAAAATTAAGTGGAAAAATGAAACTTACGACGGGCTACATGCCCCTATTATTTCTGATGATAAATTTTATAAAGCGCAGGAATTAATGGCTAAGCGTAAAACCATGGCTGTTAAAGTAAATCAACAACCTTTTAAATCAAAATATATGCTAACTGGAATCTGCTACTGCGCAGTTTGTGGCGCTCGAATGTTTACGATTAAATCCTATTCGACTAAAAATAGAAAATATATACGTAAATACGGATGCTACTCGCAATCATCTGTTGAACACATGATTAAAGATCCAAACTGCGATAATGACAAGTACGATGGATTAGAACTTGAATCATATGTACTACAACGCATCAAGAAGCTCTCTATGAACCCTAAAACTTTGAATAGAATAAGTGAGAGCAAAAAAGCTATCGTTTCACCAGCGGGCACAAAATCGCAAATTAAAGATACCGAAGAACAAATTGAAAGGCTGCTTGATCTATATCAAAACGGCGCAATAACTTATACAAAAATCGAAAAACGAATTGAGCAACTAAACTCTCAAAAAGATTCACTAAATGAGCAGCTAAAAAAACTTGAATCAGAAAAATTGAATAAAAGTTCTTCCGACAAAATATTAAAGATGCTTTCTAATGCAACAGACGTAATTGAAAGCAAAGATTACGACGCTCAAAAAAGATTGGTCCACGCACTTATTCAGAAAGTAACTCTAAAACATGATAAGATCACTATTAAATGGAATTTCTAAAAATATTCATGGAGTTCCATTTCAATCAAAGTAAACGCTTTCTTTTGACGAATCATGTAATACCCTCCATTGTTTGATATAACGGTAATAAAATACTTAAATACGTACAGATAATAATTAAACCGATTAGTATAAATAAGATTGGTTGTAGCCAACTCAACTGGCGCTTTAAATGCGTTTGCAACCCCTCATATTTAATATTCGCTAAAACTTCAACTTCCTTCGCTAATTGTGCAGGTGGGTTTCCTTTAGTTAAGAGCAACCGTAGTTCCACTGGATAAAAACGAGATTGTGCTAAATGAGTGAGTAAAGAATTTCCAGCTGCTAAGTCAATCTCCAGACGGTTCATTAACGCGACTAACCATGATTTGGTCTCTAATTTTTGCATGAGCCGGCCCATTTCATTTAACGTCAGTCCATTACGCAAACAGGTCGCCAAATCAAATATGAGATAGTATTGATAATATTGTTGCAACACCGGCCCGATAAATGGTAGTTTAAAGCGCCATTCGATTTGGCCCAATATTGATAAATGCCGACAATAAAAATGACCTGCGAAGTAAATCAAAAGACCAATCACAACCACAAAAATACAGCTCAAAAAAAGATATGTGACTGGTAAAACACCCGTTGCTGTTTGGTTTAATGCTTTAATTTCTGGTAATAAGTAAAAACGCAATAGACTGATTAAACTCAATAAAAAGAGCAATAGAAAAACCGGATAGGCTAATAATCCTAATAATTCCTGACGACGTTTTTGCCGAATTTGCTGCAAGTGGCCTAAATGGCTTAAACAAAGCCCCATCTGACCTTGTAATTCGGTCAATTCAATTTGAGCAGTCACATTGGCACTAAATCCCACCCCTTTTAAACTTTGTGCCAAGTTATTCCCCGCCTCTAATTGTTGGCTAATCTGCTTTAAGAGACTCGTCTGTTTGGGGAAAACCGCTGGTAAAAACTGAAAGGCTTGTTTTAATGAGAAACCATTCTGTAATAATTGACCCAGCATTGTTAATAATTCGGATTGAAAATTGGCTAGTTGGTAACGCTGCTTAATTCTCATTGCTAATCCCCAAATCATTAGCCGTTAATATCTCATATTGCGCTGCCAGTTGATGCTGTTGATTAAACTGTAATGATTGGTAAGCAACACTGGTTAAACAAGCCGCCAATTGTGTATATTCAACGCCTAGATTGAGCAATCGTTGAACCACCCCTTGCGCATCTCGCGCATGAATCGTACTTAATACCAAATGACCACTTAACGCAGCGGTCACCGCGTGTTGAGCCGTTGATAAATCACGAATCTCCCCGATAATCAATATGTCAGGTCGTAGGCGTAAACTAATCTTTAACAGCGTCTCATAACTCAATCCCGCCTCCGGATTAACTTGTAATTGTAAAAATTCAGGTTGTTTAATTTCAATCGGATCTTCAATCGTCACGACCATTCGTTCAGCCATTACCTTTTCGGCAAGATAGTAAAGACTCGTTGTTTTACCTGAACCAGTCGGTCCGGCAAATAAAATGAGCCCCGATTGTTGAACGGCTTTTTCCAATTGTTGTAACTGACTGGCCTGTACACACCGATAAGTCGTTAACAATGGGTAAATAAAGCGAACCACTAGACTCTCTCGATTCAAAAAATCGCCAATCGTCGCTAACCTTAAATAAACTACCTCTTGGTCCACCGTTATTTCAGTTCGACCAGTTTGTGGCCGTCGATTTTCACTAATGTCCATCCCCGCAAGGTACTTCAAGCGGTTGATCAGCTTTTCACCCACCACTTTATCAACCGGCTCTCGCTTTACGAGTCCGGTTGCCCGCCGTTCCGCCAATTGCCAACCGTCAACAGTCGGTCGAAAATACAAATCTTGAGCTCGCTGCTGGCAACAATCAATCAACAGCGATTGTAAAACATCTTGAATTGCCATTTTGTAACCTCCCTCCTATCTTCAATTACGCAATCGCTTCAAAAATTTCGACAACAAAAAAAGATTAACGAAATTAACCGTTAATCTTTCATCAATACTATTATTCAGCGTCTGGTAGTTCACCAGCCGTATAAACATCTTGAACATCATCATTGTCTTCTAACGCATCAATCATGTGTTCGAATTGTTCCACTTTATCTTCGGCAACGGGTGTCGTATTTTGTGGAATCATCGTTAATTCAGCATTTGCTAATGTATATTTCTTTTCTAAGATATCACGCACTTTGGCTAATTCTTTAGCATCTGTATAGATTTCAAAAACATCTGCTGATGTTTGTAAATCATCAGCACCGGCTTCAAGAATATCATCAAACATTTGATCTTCATCAACATCTAAGCCTTCGCGGGCAATGGCAATGTACCCAAGACGGTCAAACATGTAAGCTACTGAACCAGAAGCGCCCATCGTCCCACCATTACGGGTAAAGGCAATACGAACTTCAGAACTGGTCCGGTTTTTATTATCAGTTAACGCGTGAACTAAGACAGCCACGCCACCTGGTGCGTAACCTTCATAAGTAATTTCATCATAATGAGCGCCATCGCTACCTTCAGCTTTGTCCAATGCCCGTTTAATATTATCCTTAGGCATGTTTGCTGCGCGGGCCTTATCCATAATTAAACGTAATGAAGCGTTAGAACTTGGGTCAGGACCACCACTTCTCGCGGCCATGAAAAGCTCACGAGATAATTTTTGGAAAATTTTGCCCCGTTTTGCATCTTGTGCATTTTTGCGGCCTTGAATATTATGCCATTTTGAATGTCCTGACATATCTAACTCCCCTTTTCGTTTATAGATTGAATTACTTGACTCTTTTAGACGAATACTATGATAGCAAATTCACACGCTAAAAGCAATCACACTAAGGTTATCGCCTTTTTTTCAAGTGGCATAACCGTTCGATGATTAAAAATAACACGATACCGGTCAATGCGCCGACACTGTCTAACATCACATCTTGAAATAGTGGTGTCCGATCGCCGGTTAACATTTGGTGAAATTCGTCAGTGGCCGCATAACCAGTCGTGGCTAACCAACTGAAAATCACCGCTAAACCGGCACCCGTCAATCGTGGTCGCAGTCCCAGATAACTAAACAAGCCTAATAGGAAATAAGTCCCAAAATGGGCCCCTTTACGGACAAAAAATTCAACAAATTTAAAATAACCACTGACTTTGATACTTTGTTCACTACCCGCATACTGAAATGAAAATTGACTCAACCAACTTTTTAACGGTTGTGCGTGCAATAATCGTTCTAGTAGCGGTACCGACGTTTGTTCATGATACGTCATTGATGAACTGTAAAATAAAACAGCCATCATCACGAACGCTAATATTAAAAACCAATCGCTTTTTCGTTTAAACAATTATTTTGCCACCTTATCCTCTAAAATACGTTATCGTTAGTATGCCGAATTTACAATTGAACTGCAAATAAAAAAGTCAGCAAATTAATTTGCTGGCTTTTCGAAAACTGTGATGGATCCAACCAGATTCGAACTGGCGACCTCCTACTTGCGGAGCAGGCGCTCTCCCAACTGAGCTATGGACCCAAGTGCTTACAGAAATAGTTTAGCACTTTTTGATAAAATAACAAGAGAAATTTTAATGGTGGGATGTTCGGAGATTACCGGGGCGCTTGCCACCCTTAATCGTCCGATGTTTAAAACTCGTATGTTCTTGATTGGCAATGTATTCAAAATGTTGCATTTTACCCGCATATGGTTTGCCGCTCAAACGAATTTTAAGCCAGTCCTGCATGACAGTAATCATCACCTGTAATTTTTTGAGTTGTTCTGGATTGTCGCTTTTTTGCACTTCAGCTAACACGTCATCGGTTAAATAAAGGGTTAGTTTTTGGTGATAGGCAATCAATTCATCCGTTAAATTTGCTTGATTATATTGATTAAATAATTTTTGAACGAAACGCATGGCGTCTTTAACGTTTTGGGGTTGATAAAAACGATCTTGTTCTGACATTAAACAACCTTCTTTCGACTTGTAGTATAGCGGATTTTTAAGTCGGCAACAACTGGAAAAGCTTTTTTGATGCCACAGATTTACGACTAGCTGATACAAAAAAACAATTACTCCACACACAACTTAATTGTTGTTAATTAATTATAAAAGCGCTATATTAATAGCAACAGTTTCCAACAGGAGGTTTTTAGGATGAACGACACTATTTTTAATCAAGAAACGCTCGCCCAATTTAACGGGCAAGATGGTCAACCGGCCTACGTTGCAGTTGACGGAATCGTCTATGACTTATCTGCAATTGGTCCCTGGGCCGGCGGTAAACACTATAAAGGTTTAAAAGCGGGTCAGGATTTAACTGACTTTTTTGCAAATTCACATCACACGCCCAAGACATTGAAGAGCGTGCCACAGGTCGGGACCTATCAAGCCTAATCAATCATGATTAATCAAAAAAGCAACGGCGTCTCCTAATTCATACGGGAGGCGCCGTTGCTTTTTTTCAATTTAGAATAAAACGGTAATTAAGATAATCGCTAAGACAACTTGGACACCAACAATTCCGCCAGCGTAAGCCATCAATTGTTTGCCTTGGCTGAATAATTTCTTCAAGTTTAAGCGCAAGCCAATCGCTGCCAAAGCGGTTGTTTCACACCAAGTACTCAAGAAGTGGCAAAAATCACCAAAACCATTTGGCAAGAAACGCAAGCTATTTAAAATACAAAACGCAAGGAATCCTAAGACGTACCAAGGCACTAAACTACTCTTCTTCGCTAATAATTGTTGACTCAATTTAACATCACTCGTTTTGGTTTGTTGTTTCTGATGTAAATAACCAAACGTACTGACGACAAAAACTAAACAAATAATCCGTAGAATCTTAAATAAAGTCGCGGTCACGACGGTCGATTGGTTGACCATCGTGGCACTGGCGACGACTTGCCCAACAGATTGCACGGTGCCACCGATTAAAATCCCGCGTAACTGGTCATTCCCGTGCCATAAAAGTGTTCCGATGACTGGCAAAATTAACATCAGAACGGTCCCCATCAAATTGACCATCGTGATGGCAATTCCAGTTTCTTCGTTGTCGGCTTCAACGACCGGGGCAATTGCACCAATTGCTGACGAACCACAGACCGCGTTGCCCCCGGCCATCAATAGATAGGTCCCTTCGCTGAATTGCAGTCTTTTACCAAACCAAATCGCAAAACCAATCGTACAACTCATTTGGATTGCGGTGAACAACACCCCGTTCCAACCGATTTGTTGAATACTCTGAAACGTAATCGTCGCACCTAATAAGAACACGGAATATTCCAATAATTTCTTTTCAGAAAACTTAGTGCCAGCCGCTAAGACCGGTTGTTTGAGGCAAGTATTGCCTAAAATAATCCCGATAAATAACGCAACTGTCGCGCCGCCTAACATCGGTAACCACCATTTAGCAATTACATAACTGATAATCGCAATCGCTAATGATAGCGCAAATCCTGGTAAATTCTGCAACACTTTTTTCATCTGTTCAAACTCCTCTGTTAATCAATAACTTAACTATACCGAAAAGCTTTCAATTAATAAAATAAATCTTTATAATAGTTGTTATTAAAATAATTAATGGAAGTGGTTAAATGCTGAAAGCCCTCGAAATTTTTAAAACCGTTTATGAAACCAAAAACTTCACCACTGCCGCCCAACTCTTATTTTTATCCCAACCAACTGTTTCGGTTCAAATCAAACAACTTGAGGCGACTTTAGGGGTCACGCTCTTTGAACGCAATGGGCGCCAACAAATTAGTCCGACGCCGAGCGCTGATTTATTCTACCAACAAGCACAACACCTATTGGATTTGTGGCAACAAGACTTACAAGCCCTGCAAGCACCCCTGACCCATCAACCGATTCCTTGTCGGATTGCGGCTTCACACACCACCGGTATGTACCTGCTACCCGCACTATTACAACGCCATCAAACTGATTTAACCGGCCTCGCACTCGAAATCAGCACTTTAAATTCTTCCCAAATTGTCGAACAACTGACCCAACATAAATTAGATTTTGGTTTTATCGAAAAACCATTAACTGAGAATCATTTAATTCGGACCACGCTGCAATCCGACCAACTCGTTTTAGCGGGCCAACCTGACCAACCTTGGTTATTACGTGAGGAAGGTTCCGGAGTTTATCATTACACGATGAACTACTTAAAAGAAAATAATTTAACATTAACGCAAACGATGACTGTTAAAAGTAACGCAATCATCGTACAATTATTACGACAAGGTGTTGGTCAATCACTGATTTCCAGTACAGCACTCCTTGATTATCCAGAAATTGCTTACCAGCCACTTTCCAAACAGTATCAACGTCAGTTCTACCTAGTTGCCCGCAAAGAACTGCCAACGCCAATCCAGCACCTCATTACACGGTTGCAGGCAACCCCACTACCAATTGAATAGGAGTGTTACTTTTGACAAATTCACCAACAATTAAAAAAGAACTAACGGGTTACATCGTCCGCGATGTGTTTAGTTCACTTGGCTTATCGATCTATATCTTAGCCGATACCTATTTCATCGCCTTTGCGGTTGGGCCGATTGGTTTAGCCGCATTGAACATTGATTTACCCGTCTTCAACTTATTCAATGGCCTTGGTTTAATGCTCGGCATCGGGGGCGCAACGATTTTCTCCATTAACAAAGTCCGTCATCCTGAAAGAAGTCAAAAAATTTTCACTGAAGTCCTAACCTTTGGTATCTTGTTAGGCCTACTTATTATGATCATTGGCTTAGTCTTTATTCGACCGCTATTACATTTGCTAGGCGCCAATCATGAAACGATGGCCCCCGCACTGACTTATTTACGGATTATTCTAATTGGTAGTCCCCTATTCATCATCAATAATCTGGTTTTAAGTTTTATTCGAAATGACAGCAATCCACATCTCACGATGATTGCGACCCTTTCACAAAGTTTATTCGTGATTGTCTTTGATTACATTTTGATGTTTCCATTACACATGGGCATGTTAGGCGCGGCTTTAGCGACAATCTGTTCCCCATTGGTTAGTCTGCTAATTCTAACGCACCACCGTCATCATCCCGAACGCTTATTAACCTTAAAAAAATTAGACTTAAATCTAAAACCAACCTTCACCGCCATTCATTTGGGCTTCCCGTCATTTCTAACTGAAATGAGTACTGGCGTCAGCATCTTTGTCTTTAACCTCGTGATTTTACATTTAGCCGGCAATTATGCGGTCGCGGCTTACGGGATTATCGCGAACATCTTGATTGTCGGGTTATCCTTATTTAACGGCGTTGCGGTTGGTGTTCAACCGATTGTCAGTCGTGAGTTTGGTAAACGGAATTATTCTAACGTCCGGACGAGTCTGCGGATTGGTCTCGCTTCAGCCTTTGGCATTGCAATTTGCTTATACCTAGTTTTAATCCTCTTCAAACAACCGATTATTGCCCTCTTTAATCACGAACAAAATCAATTATTGGTTAAATTCGCTTCAGCCGGGATTCCGTTAATCTTTATCAGTTTCTTTTTCTCGAGTCTCAATATCGTCAATAACCTCTTCATGACCGCCATCGCACAACCGCGACTGTCATTCTTCGTCGCCATTATGCGGGGCTATATCGTCTTAATCAGTAGCGTCTTGATTCTCGCTAGTTTATTCGGTTTAACCGGTGTCTGGCTTAGTGTTCCACTAACTGAATTCTTAATTCTAATCATCGGCGGATTGATTAGTCATAGTCTCCTCAATAATTTAACCGCCTAAATAACAAAGCAAAAGCGGCTAATCCGTCATCGGATTAGCCGCTTTTTAGTACGCTATTTTTTTAGATTTGACTAGCCGGCATATCAATCATGTAATTAAATAAGCGCATCGTATACGTATTGGCTTTAAAATTCGCTTTAATTTCAGTGTTCAACGTCCCTAATTGGTCGGTAATAATCCCGTCCACGTTTTTCAGCATTAATTGATCCATATCATCTGTATCGTTGACCGTCCAAGCCAGCACCTTTTTATGTTGGGCGTGTACATCATCGATAAACGTATCATTCAAAGTTGTATATTCCATCGTGAAATAATTAGCCGTGGTTTTTGGCACGCCAACGAGATTAAACGACAGAATATAACTCGCCCCGACTTTAGGCATATAATGCCGACTCTGTTGAACTAAGTCATAATCCAACGAATGGATCAAATCGCCATTTTTAAGAATGTCGGTCCCATACTGGATTGCAAATCGCTTAACGAATCCCTTGGTCATCGCTGGCGTTTTTTTAAATTCAATTAATAATTTCTGATGAGCTTGCCGAGCCGCTTGATAATAGTCATCAAAACTAACGATTTTAGCCGAATAGCCATTTTCGTGCACCGTTATTTTTTGAAGTTGCGCTAGCGTTAAGTTGCTGGGCGACTGATTGATTCCCGCTAGATGTTTTAAATTTTCATCATGCAATACGACGAATTGGTGGTCTTTTGTTTCTTGAACATCCATTTCAACGTAATCCGGTTTTTTCCGGGCCGTCTTTTGTAATGCCGGAATCGAATTTTGGACCCCATTGCCGTTATCAACCCCACGGTGAGAAATGGTCATCGGTTGTTGGGCTAAGAAGCCTTGAAAATAAAGAACACTATATCCAATAAACAAAAAACCTGTGACGACGAAAAATCCGACCCAAAGGCCTTGTTTTAAGCGATAATGCCCCCGATTAACAATGGCAAAATTAGGAGATTGTTGTTCAACTTCCGATAACATTAACAACGCAATCATGCTCGTTCCGTAAATACTGGCTAAGACACTAATCACTTGGGTTAAACTCAAATTAATGATGGCCCCACTAAGCGCACCGGCGTGCCAATAATGATCCAATCCCGATTGAATCGCTAACAAACCACCGAACGATAGCCCAACGACGACCAATACCGCTAAACCAACCGTCATAATGTAGCGCGCATAACCCCAACTGTGGTGTGTCGTCTTAGCCCAGCTCAAGCGCATGGCTTGGCGAATCGGTTGTTGTTCCAGAATCATTAACGGTAGGACAAATAACCACCGTAAACCCAAATATAAAATGAGCAGATACAAGATGGCCACTAATCCGGCCAACACCGGATGTTCACTAATTAACCAATCCAAAATGAAGCGGGGAATTTTGACCTTACTTAATAATTGACTGTTAAAGCCAATTTGACTAAACGGTAAAATGATTAAAAAATATAAGCTAAAAAACCCGATTGCGCTAATTGGCAATTGTCTGATTTGGCCAACCGCCATCTTCATTTCGGTCCCAAACGTTACCGTCTGTCGATGACGAACATGATAAAAGCCCAATAATAACAACGTAAATTGGGTGAAAATCAACGCTAAGATAAGCCCCAAAATGACTAATAAAGCTAACATCACCCACGGTTGTTGTTTTAATAACTGACCCAAATTAGTGTAAGAGACGTATTTAACCCGACCTAAATTTAAAATCGTATTCGCTAACAGATTAAGCACTGGCACACAGATTAAACCGATCAATAATTCAATCGTCAAAACGACCTTGCCGTATTGCCACCAATGATGCCAAAAATGGGTGTTCTGGTGTTTAAATAATTGGAATGCTTTCATCTCACTAATCCCCTTTGCATTAGCTTAAATTGGTGTCTCGCGGTTAATCATCACCCGCTTGACGAACCAGATAATCGTCTGATTATCGATGAGTTCCGTATGGGCCGCTTGTGGGTCATTGGTCATTAACGTCGTAAAATGAGCGACCTGATTCGTAAATATTTGGCGCCCCGCTAAAACACTACCAATTGGTACAATGCCATCGCTATCCGCCTCAACAATATTGCCTAACGAAAAAACGGTCAACTGCTTCGATAATTTTTGCCGATCTGCCAATAAGCTTTTTAACATCGCACTTTTTTGACTCGCCTTTGGATTTAAATCATTATATGGTGTGCCAATCGTCATCAGCCGCTTAAGAGCTGTCCGGTGACTGTCCTGTTCGGCGAACTGCGTTAACACTAATCCCCCATTGGAATAACCAACACCATCAAATTGTTTAAAATGATACCGTTTCTCAAGTTGCCGCAAGGTCGTCTTAAACAACGCCGTTTGAAGCGCAATATTCTGATCACCATCGGCATTATTGACAAACGCAACCACCATCAGCGGTTTTTTATCACCTGATTTCAGTTTTCCGGTCACCTTCAAATCACCATTATCGGCGACCGTTATTTTTAAAATACTGTGTTGTCTATTCCGATTCAACGTCTGCAACATCCGATTATAACTTTCTTGCGTCCCGCTAGAACCCGGCACAAAAATCAGTGGCCGATTCGGCCGATTCGTCGTCTTTTCGGAAGCCACTGTTAACTGCTTGACGGGCCAGACGTTCCCAATCACCCCACCAATCAGCAGACAAATCAGACCCACTACTATTATTTTCCAATGTTTCATCCAATCGCCCCTTGCTGCTACTAATTTACTAAATCTGCTAGTTGTACCGTAGCTGGCAATACGGCTTGAATCACTTCTGGAATTGGTGCGTTAAAACACTTGGTTTGTTGTGTAAATGGATCTAGGAAACTTAATTGATACGCGTGTAACGCTTGACGCTCAATCCCTAAATCAAGCGGTCCGCCATATAATTGATCGCCTAATAGCGGATGCCCTAAATCGCTGAAATGGACCCGAATTTGGTGCGTCCGGCCCGTATGAATTTGAACTTTGACAGCGGTACGATCATTACTTTCTCCTAACAACCAATAACTCGTCCGCGCCGATTGACCAGTTGCCAATACTTGGCGCCGAATTTCAGTAGCCACTCGGCCAATTGGTGCGTTGATTTCACCTTGTGTGGCTAATCCGTTGCCCGCGACCACCGCTAAATAAAGTTTCTGTAATTGATGATTTTCAATTTGCGGTTGCAATAAACTCTGGGCAACTTGGTGTTTCCCAACTAAGACCACCCCACTTGTGTCGTAATCTAAACGGGTGATAATATGCGGCACTAAATTTTGGGCACCTTGTTGTTGCCAATAACCTTTAATCCGGTTCAACAACGTATCAGTCTGGTTAGTCGGCCCTGGAATCGTCGAGAGTCCGGCTGGTTTATCGACCACTAACCAGTACTCATCTTCATAGATTACGCTCAGTGGGCCATGGCTGATGATGACGGACTCGTCTGCCGGTTCTGCAGGTAGCTGCAAACTAACCCAATCCCCAACTTGAACGACACTGTCAGGCGTCACTTTTTTTTGATTCAAATAAAGCGGTAACTGTAACGCTTTAATTTTAGTGTATAGTCGCTGACTGATACCCTGGCCCAATAAAAACTGTTTAAAACTCCGCTGTTGCCCGGCTTGCACTTGCCATTTGATTTTCATGTTGTCAGCTCCAATAATTAATTGATCGATTAGCTTTATTATACGGGTAGTCTCACTCACAATTCAAATCTGTTCGCTTAAAAGTCGTTTTATTTGCATAAGTCCCTTCACCTTTATATGCTGAAAGTATAAGTATCATTAGTTGCATCTAAAAAGTTGCGTGCTATACTAAAGGTACTTACAAAAAATAAGTTAAATTACTGGAGGTTTTTATATGTCAAAAAATATCGCTGTTTTAGTCGGAAGTTTACGCAAAGGCTCATTTAGTAAGGCTGTTGCTAAGAATTTAAGCAAACTTTTCCCCGCTGATTTCAATTTAGAAGTGATCGAAATTGGCGATCTCCCTTTATATAATCAAGATTACGACGATCTTGACCAAGTCCCCGCAGCTTACACCACGTTTAGAAATAAGATGAAGACGATGGACGCCGTTTTGTTCGTCACACCAGAATATAATCGTTCAGTCCCCGCCGTTTTGAAAAACGCTTTAGACGTTGGTTCACGCCCTTATGGTGCCAGTGTTTGGGATAACAAACCCGCTGAAATCGTCAGCGTCTCACCTGGTGCCATCAGTGGCTTTGGTGCCAACCATCACTTACGTCAATCACTTGTTTTCTTGAACATGCCAACGGTTCAACAACCAGAAGCTTATATCGGTAACGTCATGAATTTATTAGACGACAACGGTGATGTAACTAACCCAGACACGATTGGTTTCTTCCAAGCTATCGTGGATGCCTTTGTCGCTTTAATCAAACGCTATACTGATTAAATAATTATTAATCCAACCGTCGATTAACATTCGACGGTTTTTTTGTGCATACAAATTAAATTTAATTTTAATTCAAACGATTCATATGGTATACTAACCAACGTGTTTATGTCCATTTAGATATATTTATAATCATTTTATGTCAGGATAGATATAAAAACAGACTATATTATTTTTTGGAGGAATTTTTATTATGGCAAAGAAACAATATTCACTAACTTTAATTGGCCTCGGTTTAGCAGTATTAGGTTTTCTTTTTTCTCTTCCAATAGAAACTGGATTAGGCCTTATTATCCCATTGCTACTTGAAATAGCAGGATTTGTTCTATCGATCATCGGAACGGTTAAGAAGGACCATAGAAAATTAGCGATTACCGGAATCGTTGTAACTACTTTATTACTGCTTATCTTCATACTAGCGGCTATTGGTGCTCATAAAGAAGCTGAACAAAAACAATACCAAGAAGAGCATCCAATTTCATCTTTACTGCAATAATAAATTTTGTACCATTCAAAAATAGCCATAGTAAAATCGAAATTCGATCTTACTATGGCTATTTTTACGATGATTACCATTTTGTTGCGTTCCAAATGCGGCCGTCTAATTCACCTTGGCGTTGTTCAATTCGTTGTGCTAGTTCATGACTGACTTGACCGAGTGCCTGATAAAAAGCTTGATCTTCATAAGTGGTGGCTTGGCGTTGTAATTGCTGAATCTGTTGTTGTAACCAATTTTCTTCAGTCATTAGCCTTCACCCTCTTCTTGCCGAATCATTTGAACTTGCCAGTTCAAATCGGTTAACAACTCACTTTGTTCCATTAATTGTTCCCCGATTAAAGCCAACTGTTGTCGTTGCGTTTCATCTTCAGTCGCCGCTTGTCGTTGGGCTAATTGTGTTTGAAACCAAGCGACTTTATCCGTTAGCGTAAAGGTATTCTGACTGAGATAACGTTGGTAGTCAACGACCAATAACTGTTTAGCCGTTTCAGACCAATAACCCAGTTGGTGAATCACGAGTGGCGTTAAATAAGTCATCCCTAGTTTCCGTGCAACCAGCTCATAGGGTCGTAAAATTTCTGACATGGTCGCTTGTTCGCTCCCACCAGCTTGAAAATGTTTCGCGGCGATGCCCGTTGACACGACCAGCCCACATTCTTTACCTGCTAACGGTTGGCTCCCGTTAAACGCAAACTCGCCGGTTAAGACGCTATCCAACCAATTTTTTAAACTGGCCGGCGCCGCGTACCAATAAAGCGGGAATTGGAGGATAATCCGGTCGTGCGCCTTGAGTTGGGCTTGTTCGAAAGCCACGTCTAAGGTTGCTGGCAAAACGTGCCAAGTGACCTCTTCCAGTCCGGTACAACTGGCTTTTAAAAAGTTTTGAACCATTGAATTTTCAATTTCTGGGTGACTGACAAGCACTAATGTTTTCATTGAATAAACTTCCTTTACTTAAAAGTTCATTGTACAAAAAACACTCACAAATTGCGACTAATAAAGCTCTAGGTATTGTTCACGTTCCCATTCAGACACTTGTTGGCGGTAAGCCGCCCATTCGAGTGATTTAGAATCCATGAAACTTTGATAGAGATAAGGCCCCATTGAATCCTTAATGATTTGATCACTCGCTAATTCTTTCAACGCATTGTGCAAGGTCGAAGGTAAATCGGTGATGTGGCTTTGTTTCCGTTCCGTTTCGTCCATGCTGTAGATGTTGCGGTCAACACCCGCATCAGGTGATAATTTCTGTTCCAAGCCTGACAAGCCAGCCGCTAAGATTGCACTGATAGCTAAGTATGGGTTAGCGCTTGGATCAACACTCCGGAGTTCCAAACGGGTTGATAAACCGCGTGATTGGGGTACTCGAATCAATGGTGAACGGTTATGACCTGACCAAGCGACGTAAACGGGCGCTTCAAAACCAGGGACTAATCGTTTGTACGAATTAACCGTTGGATTGTTGATGGCGGTAATCGCGCGCGCGTGGTGTAATAAACCGGCTAAGAAATAATAAGCCGTTTCAGAAAGTTGTTCCTTGCCATTTTCATCAAAGAACGCATTTTGACCCTCTTCAGTAAAGAGCGACATGTTGATGTGCATCCCAGAACCGTTGACCCCATGGAGTGGCTTGGGCATGAACGTCGCGTGCAACCCGTGTTTACGAGCAATCGTTTTAACGACTAACTTAAAGGTTTGAATGTTATCGGCCGCATCGACGGCATCGGCATATTTGAAATCAATTTCATGTTGACCAGGTGCGACTTCATGATGGCTGGCTTCAACTTCAAAGCCCATTTTTTCAAGTTCCAAAACAATATCACGGCGACAGTTTTCGCCTAAATCAACTGGGGCAAAATCGAAATAGCCCCCTTGATCGTTTAATTTTAACGTTGGTTTGCCAAATTCATCTAATTTGAATAAGAAAAATTCAGGTTCGGGTCCAATGTTGAAATCTTTAAAGCCCTTTGCTTGCATATCGCGGACTAATTTTTTTAAATTGTTGCGGGGATCGCCTAAGAATGGTTCACCAGCTGCGGTGTAAACTGAACAAATTAATCGGGCAACTTTGCCGTGTTCAGCTTCCCATGGGAAAATTAACCAAGTACTTAAATCTGGCCGTAAATACATATCACTTTCTTCGATTCGCACAAAACCGTCGATTGAAGAACCATCAAACATCATTTTGTTGCTCAACACTTTATCTAATTGACTAATCGGAACTTCCACATTCTTAATAATGCCGTTGATATCCGTGAACATTAATCTCAAAAATTTAACGTTTTCTGTTTCTACTAATTGCTTGATAGTGGCTGCTGCCAATACTTTACGTGCCATTAATCCGATCGCCCCTTAATATAATTTAGATGATTGTGAAATCGCTGACCGTTGTCCAACTAAACCGCTAACCGACAATAATTCTTGGGCCAGTAGCTGACGGGTTTGTGTGTCTGACAATTCAGGTTGCTGCCGTTTTTGCGCTTGTTTCTGATAGATTTGTTGAATTTGGGCGATAGTCGCCCCTTCCGCTAAATAATCTTTAAGTTCTAACAAACGATCGACATCGTTTAATGAAAAGAGTCGTTGGTGTCCCGCGGTCCGTTCCGGTAAAACGAGTTGTTGTGCTTCGTAATACCGAATTTGGCGCGCCGTTTGACCCGTTAATTTCATCACGGTCCCGATTGGTAACACCGCTAAATTACGTCTGAGTTGTTTTTCAGCCATTGATTTCACCTCACTTGCGTTTTATCATAACAGTCACTTTTAATCCGGTCAACATTTGATGTTAGGTTTTCTAACATCAGTTTAAAATAAAAAAGAATTCGAACCCCTTTAAGGTTCAAATTCTTTTGGCTTCTAATCTGCTAATCGACTTAATTGATCAAATTCAGCAGGCGTTAAAACAATTTCTTGCGCGGCAATGTTGGCCTTTAAATGCGCAATATTACGTGTGCCTGGAATCGGCAAAATGACGTCGGAACGCTGTAATAACCAAGCCAACGCAATTTGAGCCGGTTGGGCTTGGTGGGCCTTAGCGATTTGCATCAAGATGCCATTTTCATCAGTTGCTAACTTACCGGTTGCTAGTGGGTACCACGGAATAAACGCAATCCCTTGTTCGTCAGCATAATTCAAAACGTCTTCATCCTGGCGATCAATTAAATTGTAACGATTTTGAACCGAGACAATCGGCGTGATTGCTTGGGCTTGTTTCAATTCAGCAACCGACACTTGTGATAGCCCGATATGTTTAATCTTGCCTTCTTGTTGCATATCAGCTAAAACACCGATTTGTGCTTCCAATGAGACCGCGGGATCAATCCGGTGCAATTGCAATAAATCGATTGATTTTAAACCTAATGACCATAAATTCAACTCTACTTGTTGGCGTAGATATTCGGGCCGACCGACAACCGTCCATTCTTCGGGTCCTTGGCGGGTAAAACCAACCTTGGTCGCAATCAGCTTATGTGGTCCTTGATAGGTTTTAAGGGCTTCTTTTAAATATAGATTTGCAAAAAACGGGCCGTAAGAATCCGCCGTATCGATAAAATTAACATCGCTCGCTAAGACCGCTTGCATCACAGCCACCGCTTGTTGCGGATCTTCAGAAGGTCCCCAAACCCCTCTACCAGGCAATTGCATCGTACCATATCCCAAACGGTTGACGACTAATTCTGAATCAAATTGAAATGTTTTTGCTGTCATTTAAAAACCACCTTTCATCTACTAGCTTGATTATCGCGCAATCTAAATTAACCCACAACTAATAACCCTTAGTCGTCCGCAACTTGTAACAAGCCGCCGGCAAGCATCATCATGTGCGTCACAACTGGTCCGACAAACTTGAACCCGCGTTTTTTTAATGCCTTCGCTAATTGCGTACTGATTGGCGCTGACCGCTCAGTCACTCCAGGATCACTCATGAGTAACAGTTGCGGTTGTCCACCAACAAAATCCCATAGAAATTCGGAGAAACTAACGCCGGTCGCCTGAATGGCTAAAATCGCCTGCGCATTTTGAATCACCGCTCGAATCTTACGTGGATTGCGAATCAGCCGTTCGTCTTGCTGCAGTCGTTCGACATCGCCTTCATCGAACTGCGCGACTTCTTCAATTGACATCCCCGCAAAAACAGCGCGATAAACGGGTAACTTACTGGCCGCTGCTTGCCAACTCAAGCCGACTTGAAAGACGCCGACTGTTAATAATTCAAACCAGAGATGATCATCATCCGTCAGCGTTCCAAAATAGGCTTGATAAGCTTGCACCCCATCTGGATTCGTTTCAAATTGTTGTTGCGCTGATAACTCAACCATTACATGACTCCCTGTTCTTGATAAGGTTTTGGATAAGCCGCTTGTTCTGCAAGCCGTTGATAGTTATTTTCAAAATAATCAAAACAAGTCGCACTGGACTGTTCTTGAATCATTGGCAAAATTGTCATCGGATCATAAATATGAATCCCCTTTTGACCTGCAACTCGCTTGAGAACTTTTGCTAATTGCTGATAATCTTGATTAATCAGATAAAAAGGGGCTGTTTGATACTTGGTTTGCACCGTCAATAGGGCCCGGTAACTATAGCCAAAACCTGGCGCCGGCACCCCACCACCAGCAAAAGCGCCTAACGTTCGAATAATCGTATAGGTCACCGTTTGTATCTGCGTGTCATCAATCGTTTTTAAAGTTTGATATGCCCCTAATTTCAACTCATCAGTCCGCTTAATCAGAACCGAATCTGCGGTTAATTCTATCAAGTACGGTGACCGGACTTGGCGCCACAACTGCGGATACCGTTGTTGGCCAATCCCAAAGACAACATCCGTCAACGTTAAGCCAAATTGAGCGGTTAAATCAGGATAGAATCGTTGCTGGTTGGCTAATACTAATTGAAAATCAGTCGGCTTTGTTGTTGGCCGATCGCTTAATTTCTGCTTTAGACGCGTCCACCACGCAGTTCTACCTGACACTGTTTCAACTTGGACCAACTCATTGAGACTTACCTGATAAATCTGCGCCAATTGAATTAATAAACTTAATTCTGGTTGGCTACGATCCGTCTCCCATTTTGAAATCGTTTGGCGCGAAACATTTAACCTCTCAGCCAACGTTTGTTGTGAATAATTCGCTTGTACCCGTAACGCTTGCAACCGTTCACCAATTAACATCCTAACCACCTCCAACTCTAGCTTGCCCATCTAAGGCATCAATTCACTAGCAACGGTTCGGTGCTTTTAGGAAAAGCGTTGCTACGATTCGTTGCAATCCCATCATAGCACGCTTTCTACATCAAAAAAAGCGCTTCATTATTGAAATTTCCAATAACAAAACACTTGAATTCAATTCGATTATTTAAGCGTAATACGTCGTCTGTACGGCACGACTGATCGCCAGCTTAATGTGGGCGTAAGTTAACCCACCTTGTAAATAAAGCGTGTACGGTGCCCGAATGGGGCCGTCAGCGGAGAATTCAATACTAGCCCCCTGAATAAAGGTGCCTGCTGCCATGACGATTTGATCTTCATAACCGGCAAAGTCACTGGGAATCGGGGTCACAAACGAATCAATTGGCGATTGGGCTTGCACACAACCGGCAAATTTAACCATGTCATCCGGATTACCGAAGTTGACGGTTTGAATTAAATCGGTCCGCGGCGCGTCCCATTTAGGCGAAGCCGACAAGCCCATTTTTTCAAGCAATGCCGCTTCATAAATCGCCCCTTTAATGGCATTACCGGTCACACTTGGTGCCAAGAAAAAGCCTTCAAACATTAATTGTAAATTACCTTGGGTTGCACCCTCACTCGCACCGACACCCGGCACGGTTAAGCGATAACCAATCATTTCAATCAAACGTTGCGTCCCGACAATGTAGCCGCCTGTTTGGGCAATCCCACCGCCGGCATTTTTAATCAACGAACCGGCCATGACATCGACGCCGACATCCGTGGGTTCAATCACTTCTGAAAATTCACCATAAGCATTATCGACGAAGATGATACTGTCCGGATTAACCGTTTTGATGAAACGAACCATTTCCGCAATTTTAGCGACCGTAAAACTATCGCGAACGGCATAGCCGCGTGAACGTTGAATCGCAATGACCTTTGTTTTAGCAGTAATCATCGTTTTCGCTAATTCGAAATCGACACTCCCATCTGCCAATAACGGCACGTAATCAAAGCCAATTTGGTATTCCTTCAACGAACCAATCCCGTTACCGGCGATGCCGATGACTTCTTGCAGGGTATCGTAGGGTTCACCCGTTAAATAAAGTAAATCATCCCCTGGGCGTAGCATCCCTAACAGGGCCGTCCCAATTGCGTGCGTTCCTGAAACCAGTTGGGGTCGGACGAGTGCGTCTTCAGTCCCAAAGACTTGACTATAGACCGCTTCCAGTTTGTCGCGTCCTTGATCGTCATTCCCATAACCGGTTGTTCCATTTAAATGCGTTTCCGAAATTGATTGATCTTGAAAAGCCTGTAGCACTTTAGCTTGGTTATTGATAATCTGGTCGTCTAACGCCGTCAATCGGGGAGCAATTTGGGCGTCAACGGCTTGAATTTTAGTTTGTAATTCGGGTGCTAAATCGGTTTGCCAACTCATTTATATTCTTCCTCACTTTTCTAACCAAGCTTGAACATCCTGTTGAATACGGACAAGATCTTCAGCCTGATTTTCCACTAAATTATACCAATGAACCGGAATTTGATTTCTAAACCACGTTAATTGGCGTTTGGCGTAATGCCGTGAATTTTGTTTGACGAGTTCAACGGCGCGCGCGAATGAATACTGACCATCAAAATAGGGGTAAAACTCTTTATAACCAATACCCCGGACCGCTTGGGGACTATCAGCCTGTTGCTGGTACGCCCATTTAGCTTCATCCAATAACCCAGTCGCTAGCATCTGATCCACGCGTTGATCAATCCGTTCATACAAAACCGGTCGATCACAATTCAACCCAATCACGTACGTATCGTAGCGTAATTGATTGGGTTTTTGATCAGAAAATTTCACACCCGTCGTTTCATAGACTTCAAGCGCGCGAATGACTCGGCGTGTATTGGCCGGCGGAATCTTAGCCGCCGCTTGCGGATCAATTTGCTGAAGTGTTTGCCACAGTTCGGCCGGCGTGTGATCGGTTAAATAAGCTTGCCATTTTTGGCGAACCTTAAAATTAGCTTCAGCTTCTTCCGCTGTGCCTAACGTCATATCATACAATAATGCTTGTAAATACAGACCGGTCCCACCAACAATCATCGGCAACGCGTTCCGTTGGCGAATCTGCTGCACCAACGCTTGCCCTTGCTGTTGAAAATCATACGCGGTAAAGCGTTCTTGCACATCGACAATATCAATTAAATGGTGTGGTACTTGCGCTTGTTCCGCCGGTGTCGCTTTAGCGGTCCCAATATCTAATTGGCGGTAGACCTGCATAGAATCTCCGGAGATGATTTCACCGTTCAACTGTTGCGCCAAGGTTAGGCTAAGGGCTGTTTTACCAACCCCCGTCGGCCCCACGATGACTAATACTTTTTCTTTTATCATTATTTCACCCCACTAATTAATGGATTTTACTGGCTATTCAAGCCTAAATACGCGATAATAAGTTTATAGCTTGAATCAATTAGATCTTAGGAGGTTTTATCATGAAACATAAATTTGCTAAAGGTTTCGTTATCGGTACAATTTCAACAGTTGGGGCGATTGCTGGTTCATTATTGGCTTTCAAGAAAACCGTTGTTGATCCAATCGAAGAAAAAGAATCCCAAATTGAAGATAATCGTCGTCGCGCTAACCGTAAGAGCCACGCTGCTCACCAAGGTTAATATAGTACTAGCTGTGACAGAACTTGGTCATCAATTGAGTATCAAGTTGAAGAAGTTGATTATTCCGAACTAAGGATAATCAGCTTTTTTGATTTGAACGGAGATTGATGAGTTCTGACACGCGTCAACGAAACATATCCATTAACATCGAGATACTGAAATTTATGCCACGGTCCTTTTTTATTTGAAATGAAAAACCCAAAAGTCGCTAATACTCAACTGACTTTTGGGTTCTTTTTTAGTTTAATGATTTTTTACGTTTCGTCTTACCGGTCCAACCCGCATAACCTTTTTGAAGCCACTTAATTTCTGTAAAACCGGCTTTACGTAATTTTAACGTTGCTCGGATACTCAATGTAATCCCAGTATCGTATAAATAAACGGGTAAATCTTGACGCAATTCGCCCATATTTTGTTTTAACATTGGATACGGCATACTCCGCGCCCCTAAAATATGGTTGGCATCAAAATCTTTTTTATCGCGTAAATCAACAATTTGCGCTTTACGCATCGTTGATTCAAAGTCTTCGGCCGTTAATTCGCCGCCTAAACGTTTGCGTTGAATCTTGTAGTAAGCCCAATCGCCGACTAACCAAAGTAAAACGAGTAATAAGATAATATTAATGGTCCACGTTGTAATTGATCCTAAGACAAACATCTACATAACTTCCTTTAACTTAATTATTGTTGATCAAGTTGCAATGCTAACGAAGCAGCCCCAATGACACCAGCCACGTTGCCTAAGTTAGCCAAACGGATCTTAGTCGTGTTCTTAACGTTAGGGAATGTAAATTCTTCAAAGTAAGCTTGGACTTGCTTGCGTAAGAATTCACCAGCTGCTGAAACACCACCACCGATTACGATGTAAGAAGGGTTCAACATATTACCGACATTCGCCAACGCTAAACCAAGATAGAAACAAACGCGATCGACGACTTTAACAGCCAAAGCATCTGATTCTTTTGCCATATCGAAAACCAATTTCGAACTGATTTCTTCGCCATCGTCTAACATTGTTTTCAATTTAGAGTTACCAGCGTATTCTTCAGCCATGTCACGCGCAACCCGGACAACCCCGGTTGCTGATGCGTAAGTTTCAAGACAGCCTTTTTTACCACAAGTACATTCATAACCATTTGGTTGAACAGTCACGTGGCCTAATTCACCAGCGGAACCCGCAACACCATGCAATAAATGACCGTCAGCGACAATCCCGCCACCGACACCGGTGCCTAATGTGACAAACGCAACGTCGGGTTGGTTTTCACCAGCACCCTTCCAACGTTCGCCTAAGGCAGCCACGTTGGCATCGTTATCAATTGCAAATTTCATTTTAGTACCCGCTTCGATATCACGCTTTAGATATTGGGTTGTCTTCCAATTTAAATTATAAGCCCCGATGACCGTGCCGGCTTCGATGTCGACACTACCAGGCGTTCCCATGCCAATCCCGATAAAGTCAGCAGGGACCATGTTATATAAATCTAAATGATGATTAATCGATTCGATGATATCAGGTGTGATATGACTACCTTCATCTAAAATATCAGTCTCAATACTCCAGCGTTGTTGGATTTCACCATCCGTGGTCATAATTGCAAACTTAGCAGTTGTGCCACCTAAATCTACGCCGATTAATTTTTTATCTGTCATTTAAACTTTTCCTCCAATAATTCATGATTAAATGTTTCTTTTTCTTCCAACCGGTGTTCATGAACAAGCACCATCTTGGCATCACGATACACTTTGCCATCAATTAACCCCGCATCATAGATGTGGCGTAATTCAATACTGGTTAATTCAATATCCCAAAGTCGCTTGCCAACATGGACATAAACGCCAAATTGTTTTAAAAGTTGTTGCACATCATAAAGAGTTTTCATCAACTTCACCTTTAATAGTATACCTAAAATTGTTAACGATTCATACCCAAATATGCGAATAAAATGATTGCAACCACGTAAACCACACCACTGATTATCCGGTTTACCGGGTTAATTTTACCCACTTTTGGTGCACCAAGCGCCATCGCACTTAAAAAACCACCGAGAATCCCGCCAAGCATTCCATAGACGGCATTTCGGTTAAAAATCACTTGTAAGCCGACTGACAAAATTAAAAAGAGCCAATATTGCCGGGCGACTTGACCGAGAACCGCGCTTTCTTTAAACGCATCCCCGAGCATCAAAAAGCCACCAAAAATACCTAAAACGGCCATACTGATGGTCGTGGTCATCGAATCCGTCCCTAAGAAAAGCCCTTGTGTCACTAGACCAGCTAGCCCACTCAATAAGTAAATCGCTAATATTCGCCAATGCCCCACTAATTGTTCCAATTGGCCACCCACAAAATATAAAATTAAGCCGTCCATCACCAAGCCTGAAACACTTAGTTCATTAAAGGCGGATAAGATAAATGAGCCAATCTGGCCCGTTAATAAAGTATTAACCGAGACAAAACCATGGAACGTTACGGCAGGTAACACAAATCTGATACAAAACATCAAAATCGCAATAACCACTAAGCCGTAAGCCACGAATGGTTGATCTCGCCATTGATTCAATTTTCTTTTAATGTTCATCTCTTCTCCTTTTCAACCTTTGATTACTTGATTGATTCTAATATCAAATGGGTCAACTGTCCAGTCCGACGCCGCTTTTTGTTGTGGTTTTAAAGCCAATGCGATGGTCAGCATCGGATTTTGAGCCAGATAGCGATCGTAATAACCGCCGCCAAACCCTAAACGCCAACCGTCATCCGTAAAAGCGAGCCCGGGGACAATCATTAAATCCGGAACACGAACCACCGTGGCGACCGGTTCGAGCACCCCAAAATTACTTTTAATCAGTTCGGTTGTCGGGGTTAATTCATAGAAAGCCATTTGCCGTTTTGGTAAGGTTTTAGGCACGACCACTGTCTTACCGAGCTGCCGGGCTAATTCAATCACCGGTTGCGTTTGATATTCAATTGATTGACTCAACGTGATTCCGATGACCGTGGCTGCTTGAAACGCGCTTGATGCGGCCAACTGTTTTAAAATCGTCGCTTCTTGAGCCTGTTTAAGCGCTGGTTGTTGGGACAATTCAACTAATTGTTGAATCTGTTGTTGGCGCTGTGCTTCCTTAGTCAACATTTGATAGGCCTCCTTAATAATTAACAAAAAAAGAGCCGGGGCAGTTGCCCTAACTCTTATAACTAATTATTTAGTTTCACGGTGTAAAGTCACTTTACGGTCGCGTGGGCAATATTTCTTTAATTCCAAGCGATCTGGGTTGTTACGCTTATTTTTGTTTGATAAGTAACTACGTTCGTGACATTCTGTACATTCCATTGTAATGTGTACGCGCATTGATATAGCCTCCAAGCTGTTAATTAATTTCTAGTGTTTAAGTCTTAGACTCATAATATCATACCATTTTTTATAGTATCTGAAAAGGTTATTTCTAAATATTTCATTCTTTAATATTATTTAGTTTGTAATAATCCGTAATCATCTCGCGTGCTAGTAAGGTATTGTAATGGCCATCATCCGATGTGAGGTTCGGGAAAACGACCGCAATCGCAATCTGCGGATCGTCATACGGTGCAAAACCAACGAGACTTGAGGTGACCGTTTCAACTTGTTTACTCGTTGAATCGTTCGGATCCGTCCGGGCAAAAGATTGTGCTGTCCCGGTCTTGGCGGCTAACGTTGGTTTAATATCTTTCAACGTATGCGCTGTGCCCCAAGCGTTGGAACCATTGACGACGTTATACATCCCTTCTTTAACCACGTTAAAGTAAGATTGCGGCGCATCAATGGTATTCAAGACGGTTGGTGCCGTTTTGGCTTCAATCTTGCCTAATGACCCATCGGTACCCGTTTGTTGAATCGAATCAACCAAGTAAGGTTTCATCCGTTTGCCACCATTAGCAATCGTTGAAATATATTGCGCGAGTTGAATTAAGGTATAGGCATCGTAGTTTCCGTAAGATAAATCAAGTGCCGAACCGACTAAAGTACTGCCACCTGAGTCTAACGTTGCCCCTTCAATTCCTTTGGCTTCACCCGGCAAATCAATGCCGGTTTTTTGACCTAATCCGAATTGATTGAAATAACCGCGCATTTTAGTGAAGATATCCGGACTCATAGTCATTTTTGAATTGGCCACATAGTCAGCATTGGCTTCCTTCATGATTAAATGCATCATGTAAATATTGGAAGAGACTTCTAAGGCTGATTGCGCCGTTAACGAGCCGAACGTGCCAACTGGATAAACGGATTTCTTGACCGGTGTCCCGACTAAATAAATCGGTGTATCTGGCAAGGTATTATTGGTTGGCGTAATGACACCGTCCATCAAACCACCCATAACGGTCGCGCCCTTGACCGCGGACCCCATGACAAACGTATGGTTAATCACGCCAAGCGCATCATCAGAAACTTCCGTGGTCGTTCGGTCGTTGGATTCACCGGCCATTGCTAAAATCGCACCGGTCTTCGGATTCATCGCCACCGCGTAAGCCCCGTCCGAATAGGTCGTCGCCCCTGCAGTCTTGGCTTGGTTATAAATCTTCTTCAACGCCGCTTCGACTTGGGTTTGGTAAGTCTGGTCAATCGTTAAATTCAAATTACTCCCCTTTTGACCTTTGAAAAGCACACTGCTGGATAGAATTTGATTATTCGCGCTGACTTCAACTTCAGATTGTGATTTCGAGCCATGCAAGACCGTTTCATATTGCTTCTCTAAATAACTGGTCCCGACCCGGTCGTTTCGTGAATAGCCTTGCGCTAATAAGGATTTCAAGCTATCTTCAGGTAATCCTTGAGACTCGGTTGAAACACTCCCAATGATACTGCGCATCGATGAGCCGTTCGGATAAGCCCGTTCCCAATCCGTCCCGACACTAATCCCCGGTAAACTGGTTAAATGTTCACTAATTTCAGCAATTTCTTTATCAGTCACATCCGAATTCTTAATGTAGACCGTCGATAACTGGTAAGCGCCACTCATAATCTTAAAGATGGCGGCCGCTTGTTTCTGCTCATCTGATAATTCGGTAAAGGTCTTTTCGACCAAATCGATGGTTGATTGATAGATTTTTTTCGTCGATAATTCAGACCCATCAGCCGCGATCTTTTGGGATTTTGGCAACTTAGCATTCCATTTTTTCAGATTAGCAGGATTACTCAAGTAGTAATCAATTTGATCACGCTTTGATAGCGTATCGGTTTTGACCGTCAAATATTGGGTTAATTCGTTGGCCTCTTTATACATTTTATCAGATAAAACATTCATATTTTTCGTATATGAGATGGCCGATTTAGCACTATTACCAACCAATACGCGGCCCTTCGAATCTAAAATCATACCGCGCGGAACGTTGCCGGTCACAATCGTCTTATCCGTACTATCGACCATGGCTTGATATTTCGCACCACCAAGCACCTGCAAACGTGCTAGTTGAATAATCAACGCAGCAAATAAAGCAAAGACAATAAAGAACAAGAAGTTTAAGCGAAACGGGATGTGTGATTTCTCCCGATTTTGTTTTTTCTTAGGTTTTCGATTAATAATATTCACGGATGTTCAGTTGCTCCTATCCAGTTGATTCTATTTTAGAATTCTCATTGTTTAAGTTTAGCAAAATAATCCAGAACAAGCTATGGTAAATCACTAAATGATCCCAAGATTATGGTATGCTAGGGACACTAAACACTACATTGCTAGTTTACAGCTTTTAATATGGAAAAGCTGATTTGTAAACTAATTTTTAGATTTTTTTATTAATTGGAGGATTCTTGTGACTCGATTATACAATTATTGGCATCGGCATGGGTTTTTAACCCTTAGTTTTCTACTTCCCGTCATCCTACTCTTTATTTACGGCATCATGCGCCACGTCTTTCCCTTCGGTGGTCAAACCATTATGACCGTCGATTTAGGCCAGCAATACATTGACTTTTTTGCCTATTTCAGAACCACCTTACTTCAACATCCCAGCACTTTCCTATATTCCTTTGCCAAAGGTTTAGGCGGCGATATGCTCGGTGTTTGGGCTTATTATCTAATGAGTCCTTTCAATCTGATTGTCCTCTTAACCCCGGGCAAATGGCTCAGTTTCGGGGTCTGGTTAATCGTTCTCTTAAAAACCGGCTGTACGAGTCTCAGCATGGCTTACTATTTAAAGAAAACCCGACTGGCCACTGGCTGGTGGCTCCCGACTTTCGGGATTGCCTTTGCACTATCCGGTTTTGCAATTGCCAATCAATTTAATATCATGTGGCTCGACGCTTTAATCTGGTTACCCCTAATCGTCTTAGGTATCGAACAACTCTTTAAACCCCGCCATTTTTGGTTATACCCGATCAGCCTCGCTATTTTACTGGTCGTCAATTATTACATGGGCTACATGGTTTGTCTATTCGTCGTTGCTTATTTTGCTTGGACACTCGTTTGCCATCATACCACTTGGCGACAAACTGGCCGTTCAATTCTAAAATTCATCGGCGGTTCACTCGGGGCTGGTTTATTGGCCGCCTGGTTATTATTACCCACCTTCTATCAATTAACGCAGAGTAAAGGGCAATATACGATTCAAAAGATTCATTGGAAACTTGAATATAATCCTCTCAAAATTTTATCGAAACTAATTGTCGGTAACTTTAATTTCGATCAAATGCCCAAAGGCGAACCGAATATTTTTGTCGGTAGTTTAGTGCTGATTCTCTTTTTAGCCTACTTCTTCACCAAAAATATTCCACTAAAAGAGCGACTTGCTGCCTTGCTAGTCACCGGATTCTTGGGGCTTTCGCTTTGTTTCGAACCGTTAGACTTATTGTGGCACGGCATGCAATTCCCGGTTTGGTATCCTTACCGTTTCTCATATGTCATTAGTTTCTGGCTAATCGTCTTAGCGGTTCAACGACTCCACTACCAACCCCGGATGAACTGGCCGTTACTCCTGTGGACCTTCCTATTATTAATCAGCGGTATCGGTTATACCGCGAAACATCTCAAATCCTTCACCGCACTGGATAACTACCAAGTGTATCTCAGTATTGGTTTTTTAATTCTAGCCAGTTTAGCCATCTTACTGATTCCGCGTCACTTTAAGTTACCGGTGGGTTGTTTGATTTTAGTCACCGTCACGCTCGAAATGACCGCCAACGCTTATATCAGTTTGAACCAGATCAGCTACGTCTCCCAGAAAGATTACGCCGATTATACGGAACAACTCCAAAAAGCAATCCAGACCACTCCCCAAAAAACGGCGTTCCAGCGGATTGGTAAGACCTTTATGCGGACCAAAAATGATCCGATGCAAGCCAATTACTTTGGTGGTTCCCATTTCAATTCAATGCTGGAACCGAGCTATCCCAATTTTATGGGCCAGATTGGCGAACCAGCTGGCGATGGGTTCGTCGCGGACACCAATCAAACTGAATTCACCGATGCCTTTTTAAGCTATCGCTATTATTTAAATAGTCAGACGGTCCAAGCGACGGTTCCCAAAACGAGTTACAAACCCGATTTAGTCGATTACACACCGATTAAAAAGGCGGGCGATATTGAGATTTATCACAATCCGAATGCATTGGCGCTCGGTTTTGCCGCTTCCGACCAAATTCTGAAACATAAAAAGACGGCCGATTATCCGTTAATTGAACAGAATAATATTGCTGCTGAACTATCCGGACAAACTGGCGTCAATCAGCAGTTATTCAACCTCGAATTTTTCAACACGGTCACTTATCAAAACGTGAAACAAAAACCGAAACTGAACGAAACGTTTTTGAAAATTGATTCTAAAAAAGATGGGCACGTCGTCTACACCTTCACGCCAACCACCAACGACGCTTATTATCTGACGCTTGGTTCGAGTCTTGAAAAAAATGCCGTCCGGATTACGATCAACGGACAAACCGTCCAACAATATGACACTTTCCGAGATCCAGTCGTCGTCAACTTAGCGAATCACGTTAAGGGCCAAACCCAAACCCTTGATTTCGCCTTTTCAAAATCTGAGATTTGGTTGCAGAATATTAATCTCTATCGTTTAAATACGCAAAACTTCCAACAAACCATCCAAAAACTGCAGGCTAATCCGCTCAAAATCACACACTTCTCAAATCGAAAGATTACGGGGACCATTAAGATTACCAAACAAAAGCAAGTCTTGATGACCACCATTCCGTATTCGTCCGGCTGGCAAGTCAAAGTGGATGGCCAAACGGTCAAACCCAAAAAAGCTTTAAAGAATTTCTTAGCTGTGCCCCTCAAAAAAGGTCAGCACAAGATCCAGTTCACCTATACCCCGCCTTATTTAAAACTCGGCTTGTTAATTTCCGGGCTGACCATTCTGGCGAGTCTGATTGGTCATTTTGGTTGGCGTTTCTACCGCCACCGTCGCTTATTCTAATTTAAAAACAAGCTGTGATAAAAGCTAACAACCTATTAGTAAGTTTACGTTTTTCTTTAACGCGCGCCATAACTCATCAATTTCCGTTCAAATCAAAAAAGAGTATCCTAAATTCAGGATACTCTTTTTTTTAACTTAATAGGCAATTGGTAACGTGCTTCTCAAGTAGCCTTTTCCGGTTAACTACAAAATTAGCGGTATGATTCAAAGTACAAATCATACCGCTAATTTTTAGGTTAATCCTCAAAGTCTGACCAACTTGAGTCAGCACTTATTCTATTCTTCCGCATCACTATTGGCTAGAATCAACGCATTTTCTGAATAATTGATATTCTTGCGTAATTCATCGGCCAGCGCCCACGAAATCTGATGCTGCTCTAATAAATTCTGAATCGCCGTTCGTTCACCGGTCAACGCCTTAATCCGCAATTTTTGCAATTGGCGTTCATAGATATCGGTCTTGCGGTGACCGAGACTCTTCATATTTTCAATCTGATTACGATAACGCATAATAATTTGATAAATGACTTGCCGATTATAATGTTGTTGCCGATTTTCTGGTTGTTTCAAGAAAGCCGATAACGCCTTAATCCCCGCCTTCGCCATCTCACGTTCCGTTAATTGCCATTCGGTCGCGACTTTGACCGTTTGCTTGTGTGGTACTAACCACCAACCAAAATGTTTCACTGCCCCTACCAGTCGGTAAAATAGGAGCTGAACGTGATGCCAATTAAAGTTGGAGCCGATCACTGCTAGACGGACCTGTTTTTGTTTCAATTTTCGTTGACCGTGCCGGTACGTTTTCGCGCTAATTTCTTTGGCCTGCCACATCCCGTCTAATGCTTGACGTTCACCAGCCAAGGCGACTTGACGCAAAATTAATTCTTCCGTGATGAGCGGTGGTAACTCGGTGCCTTCAGTCGCATCGTTTTGTTGACTCTCTAAACGATGAATCATCACTTGATATTCCGCGATTAAATCCAGCGCTACTCGGTTATTATCGATATGCCGTTGCGCTTCAATCAAACCAACGGCCACCCGGTAAATGTAAATTTTAGCTTCCGTTTCACTCAAAAACTGGGGTTCATCAGTCGCTTCATCCTCGACGTCAACCTCACTATCGAGTTGTGTTCCCCGTAACTCAATTGGTGTGTTGACCTTGGTTAATTTAGGAATCAAGATAATCGCCATCACTAAACTGACGATAATCACACCGGCAGCGATGAACAACATTAAACCCCGTTCGGGAAAGGCGGAGCCGTCCGCTAAGACGGTCGGCACTGAGAGGACCCCGGCCATCGTAATCGCCCCGCGAACCCCAGATAGACCTGATAAAACTGAAATTTTGACGTTAGCCCGCAACGTTCTTGGATTACTCTTATTGGTATACATCAAATAAGAAAAAGTCCATAACGTCCGGACCAACACCAGAATTAACCAAACGGCAAAAACTAGCAAGATTGCTTCACTCGTAGCAATCAACGGATTACGCACGGTACTGCCCATCGCCACCGGTAATTCAATACCGAGAATCAAAAAGACAATGCCGTTTAATAGATAAACACTGATCGACCAAGTTTGTTCGGTGACTAATTTTAATTCCGGTAAAAAATCTAAAAAGACGTTGCGACTAGAATGGCTGACAATCCCGGCAACGACGACCGCGATGACCCCTGACGCGTGTAACCCATCTTCGACAATTAGATAGATCAACAACGGGGTGAGCAACTGCAATACGGTATGAAAGACAACGTCGTCAATCCCCTGTTGCAACATGAACAGACGCACCAAATGGATCAGATACATCATAGCGGCCCCCGCGATTGCGCCGACAATACTGATATAGATAAAATCGCCAGCCGCATTTTGTAATGAGAAATACCCCGTCACTGCGGCGGCAATCCCGTATTTAAAACTAATCAAACCACTGGCGTCGTTGATTAAACTTTCACCGCTGACTAGATGTAACACTTTTGGTGGCAAAGCGGCTTGTTCCGAAATTGATTGCACCGCCATTGGATCGGTTGGTGATAAAATCGCGGCTAACGCAAAACTAGCCGCTAGTGGTAGCTTGGGCACTAGCCCGTGAATCGCTAATCCGCCGACCAAGGTCGTTATAAACACTAAAAAGATGGCGTTGCCGATAATCGGCCCCCGGAGTGCCCACAATTCTTTTTTCGGGAAACGTCGACCGTCATTAAATAATAACGGTGCGACGAATACTAACATGAACCAATCCGTCTTCAACGGAATCTTAAAGGAAAATAAGACCGCAACCGCTAAACCTAAGACAATCTCGATCAAACTCACCGGTAATTTGGGGATATAATGACCAATAATGTTGGCAATAATCACCAAAGAAATTAATAATATAATGGCTTCGATAATGGCCATCCAATCACTCCCTTGATTTCTAAAAAAGAAGCCGTCGCTAAATCCGACCGCTTCTTTTTAATTTTTAGACCGTTCGACCAATAATCCGGACTTCCGGTTCTAAGCGAACTTCGAACTGCTCCCAGATTACGGCTTGAATGTGGGCAATCAACGTCAAATAATCGGTGGCTGTTGCGCCATCAATGTTGACGATAAAACCCGCGTGTTTTTGTGAAACTTGCGCCCCACCAATTTGGTACCCTTGTAAACCCGCTTCTTGAATTAAAGGCCCCACATAGTAACCCTTTGGCCGTTTGAAGACACTGCCACACGATGGGTATTCTAATGGTTGTTTAGCGGCCCGTTTCGCGTTTAATTCATCCATTTTCTCACGAATGATTGGCGCTACCCCGTTTGGTAAATCGAATCGAGCAGCCAAGACAATGCTGCCGTTTTCTTGAATTAAACTGTGACGATAACTGAATTCTAATTCAGCAGCAGTCATCGTGATGACCTGATTGTCCGGTGTCAACACTTCTGCCGACGTTAAAACATCACTGATTTCGCCTTCATACGCACCGGCGTTCATGAAGACGGCCCCACCGACACTCCCCGGAATTCCGGCGGCAAATTCTAAGCCGGTCAAGCTCGCTTGATAAGCAGCTTCGGCCGTTTGAATAATCTCAGCCCCGGCTTGGGCGACAATCACGTGTTGATTGACCGTAATTTGATTCATCGCCGTTAAAATAATTACTAACCCGGCAATCCCCGCATCACGCACAATTAAATTACTAGCGTTCCCAATAATCGTAATCGGTAATTCAAATTGATGAGCAGTGGTCACTAACTGTTGGACTTCTGCCACTGAACTTGGTAAGGCGAGCACATCGGCTGGGCCACCCGTTTTGGTAAATGTATAATGACTTAATGGTTCGTTGACTTTAATATTAATGGTTTGATTGGCTTCTAAAAACGTCTGATTTTGACTTGACACGGCTGTCGTTCCTCTCAAAAATAATCTTACTCTAGTTTAACAAACGAAACGGCAATTGAACAGTCAACACTTTTTGCGTATTACACGAAATATCGGTAAAATAGGGATTAGAAATGAGGCGAGACTATGAAATTAATCTCTTGGAACGTCAACGGTCTGCGGGCAGTCTTAAAAAAGGATTTCCTAGCGACTTTTAATCAATTAGACGCTGATTGGTTCTGTCTACAAGAAACCAAGATGCAAGCCGGCCAAGTCGAACTCGATTTACCCGGTTATTATCAATATTTCAACTATGCCGAAAAAAAGGGCTATTCAGGCACCGCTATTTTCACCAAACACGAACCCTTACAGGTGACTTACGGTATCAATCACCCCGAACATGATCAAGAAGGGCGCGTGATTACCCTTGAATACCCCAACTTTTACGTCATCACTTGTTACACCCCCAACTCGCAAGGTGAATTGAAACGACTCCCTTACCGTTTGACTTGGGAAGCCGCTTTTAAAGACTATGTCAACCAATTAGCGACTCAAAAAGCCGTCATCTTCTGTGGCGATTTAAACGTGGCCCATGAAGCGATTGATTTAAAAAATGATCGCACAAATCACCACAGCGCCGGTTTCTCAGATGAAGAACGGCAAGCCTTCTCAACGCTACTCGCTAGTGGTTTCACGGATAGTTTCCGTTATTTCTATCCCGACCAAGCCGACAGCTATTCTTGGTGGAGCTACCGATTCCACGCACGTGATAACAATGCTGGTTGGCGGATTGACTATTTCATCACCTCTAACGATCTCCAATCCCGTTTAATCGACGCCAAGATTCACAACGACATTTTTGGTTCCGATCACTGTCCCATCGAACTTGACACCCAGGATTTATTCGCTTAAACTAAGCAAACCGATTATCAAAGTGAGGCGTTTTTATGAATTTTATTGCAATGGATTTTGAAACCGCCAATGGCCAACGCCACAGTGCTTGTTCATTGGCCTTAGTGGTCGTCCGTAACAACCAAATCGTCGATCAATTTTATACCTTAATTAAACCGGAAACCTATTTTAGTCCCCGGAATAGCCAGATTCACGGGATTTATGAAGCCGATGTCGCCCAAGCGCCTAAGTTCAACCAAGTTTGGCCGCACATCGCCCCCTTCTTTACGCCCAACCGATTAGTCGTCGCTCACAATGCGAACTTCGACATTGGAGTCTTACGGAGCACGCTCCAACATTATGATATTCCTGAACCCCATTATTTAGCGCTTGACACGTTAAAAACCAGTCGGCGGCTCTATCCGCAATTTGAGAACCACAAATTAAACACCCTCTGTGCCAATTTAGCCATTCCACTCGAAAATCATCATAACGCACTCGCCGATAGCATCGCCTGTGCGCAAATCCTGATTAAAGAAGCCAACGACTTTGGCGTTGAACCATTGAAACAAGCGACTAAGTTAATTGGTTAATTGAACATGACAAAAGGCGGCCCTCAATTGAGGGCCGCCTTTTTAGCGAATGGTAGATTAAAGCAAAAATTGATTTTTTAGTAAACAAGCTGTAACAATTTGATATTTCAATCAATGAAATACGCTTCTATCTCCATCTATTAGTGTACCATAAATCAGTTCACTATATTAACTTATCTTCTTTTTAGGTGACCAACTTAAAATAAAAACGGTACTGATGACTAATAAACCGCCCAATATTTCCCAGACATTCAAACTGGTCTTCAAGAAAAGGACCGTGCCAATCGTCGCTGCCAATGGTTCAAACGTATTTAATAACCCGGCCGTGGTTGGCGTTAAGTAGCGTAAACTGCCTAAAAAACAAACATTGGCCAGTGCCGTCCCAAAGATGGCGATGAATAAGACGCTCGCGACCGTCGCAAAATTCAACGGTGGCACTGCGCGCCAAAACGGATGAATGATCGTAAAAGCAACGCCGCCAATCAGCATTGCCCACCCGACAACAATTAACGTCGCGTATTTTTGAAATAGTTTGACCGGAATCAACGTGTTGAGAGCCCCTGAAAAAGCTAGATATAGCCCTAAGCCTAGTGCGCTCCCGGAAATCGCTAAATGGGTCAGCTGGCCTTTGGTGACTAGCAACCACGTCCCCAATAATGCGATGACGACGGCGATTAATTCCGCGCGACTCGGTGCCCGACGATATAAAACCAGACTCAAGATGATGATCATAATCGTGCCAAGTTGTTGTAAGATCGTGGTGGTTGGTGCGTTACTGGCTTGGATCGTTAAAAAATAAAAGTATTGAACAGCCGATAATCCCAACAAAGCAAAAGCGAATAATCGCCCTAAATCTTTTGGTTGTCGCCAAATGGTAAAGACTTCTCGCGGTTGTTTAATCAGCGCATAACCAATCAAGAAAATCCCGGAAAGCCCCATTTTGACGCCCATCAACCATTCTGGTGCAATTTGCGTATCCGTGAATAACCATTGTGAGACTGGCCCTTGAACGCCCCAAAAAATGGAGCCGATAATCGCCAAATAAATCCCTTTAATTCTATTTTGTACCAACTCAAAAATCCCCTTGCTCTATCCAATATTGATTAATTTAACCATTTGTAAAACCGGCAGCCAGCCGAGTTGTGGCTCTTGATACCCAGCCGTTAATTCTGCTTCGACAGTAAAGCCAAACTGACGGTACAACGCAATGGCGTGCGTATTCCGCGCTTGGACGGTCAATTCCAGACGACGCGGCATTGCGGTTTGTTGCACCGCGTCCATTAATTCGGTCATTAACTGCGTGCCAATCGATTGATGCCAATAGTCTTGAACGACCGCAATGCTCAATTCACCGATGTGCTGCAACCCCGGTTCTGGTGCACTAACTAACCGGGCCGCCCCGATGATTTGTTGGTCGTTAGTGGCCACCCAACATTGGTCTCGCGGTTGTTCTAAAATCGACGCAATCGTTAACTGCCATAGTGCAACGGTCCATTCCGTTTCCTCGACGGCAACCGGCACTAAGTTCGTTTCTTGTTGAATCCGGCGTAGAAATTCACGATAGCGCGCCGCATCGCTGACGGCAATTCGCCGAATAATCACCCCATTAATCGCCAAAACTAGTTTGAACTAACGCTAAATAACGTGGTCCGCGTGGTTCTAAGACCAAGTTGCGATCATTATCGACTTGATCGACCTTATTAAAATGAATCACCAAATAATCAGCCGGTAATTCATCGGCAATGAATTGACTCCATTCAATCACACTAACCCCATCGCCATCGAAATATTCCTCTAAACCTAAATCACTAGCCCCGGTTTCTTCTAACCGGTAAACGTCCATGTGATATAACGGTAACCGACCTTCTTGGTATTCACGAATTAACGTAAACGTGGGACTTTTAATGTAGCGTTTAATCCCTAAACCCTGCGCTAACCCTTTCGTAAAAGTCGTTTTGCCCGCTCCAAGATCGCCATCTAGTAGGATAACGTCCCCCGCTTGTAGATTTTTACCGAGTTGCGCAGCGATTTCAATTGTCGCTTCTGGTGTATTCGTTTTAAATTTAGTTTGCATTTATTTGAACAGCTCCTTGTCCCTGACATCCTGTATCCATTATACAGAAAGTTACGTCGACTACCAATACCACATCACGCAAAAAAGACACAATCGGCTTTATTCTAAGCGAATTGTGTCTCTATAATCACATCGTTTTTATTTCGTTTGTAAGGCTTGAGCTGCCGTAATAATCGCTAATTTATACACGTCTTCTTCATTACTCCCACGTGATAAATCAGAGATTGGTTTGTTTAACCCTTGTAAAATGGGCCCAATCGCTTCGAAATTACCGAAACGTTGGGCAATCTTGTAACCGATGTTCCCAGATTGTAATTCAGGGAAGACGAAGACGGTTGCTTGGCCGGCGACTTTAGAATCAGGGGCCTTTTGGTTCGCAACCACTGGTACGTATGCGGCATCAAATTGTAATTCACCATCAATTGCTAAATCAGGGGCTAATTCATGCGCAATCTTAGTGGCTTCTTGAACTTTCGTGACTTCATCCCCGCGTGCTGAACCCATCGTTGAGAAACTTAACAACGCAACTTTAGGATCGATATCAAATAATTCAGCTGTTTTGGCTGATTCAACCGCAATTTCAGCTAATTCTTGGGCATTCGGGTTGATATTAATCGCACAATCAGAGAATAGGTAACGTTCGTTGTCGCGGCCGCGTTGCATAATGAACGCACCACTCGTCCGGTGAACACCCGGTTTGGTTTTAATAATTTGAAGTGCTGGTCGAACCGTATCACCCGTTGAATGAACGGCACCCGAAACCATGCCATCTGCAAGGTCCATGTAAACCAACATGGTCCCAAAATAATTAGGATCCCGTAAGATTGTTTGCGCTTGTTCTTCAGTGGCTTTACCCTTACGCCGTTCAACAAAAGCCGTCACCATTGCGGTGAAGCCCTCACTCGAATAGGTTGCTGGATCAATAATGGTAATCCCCGCTAGATTAAACCCTTTTGCGGATGCAATTTGATGAATATCAGCTTCGTTCCCTAATAAAATTGGCTTTAAAACACGATCAGCATTCAAACGCGCTGCCGCACCAATGATCCGGGGTTCAGTTCCTTCGGGAAAGACAATTTTATAATTTTTATTAGCAATTTTTGCAGTTAAACTTTCAAATAAATCCAAAACAGTGACCTCCATAAAAGCGTTTTATTTAAGAATACTACTCAATCATACAACGTTTCTAATGCTGCCACAAGTAAATTATGATAGCGCTTCATCTTTTTGAACATCGATTGGCAATTGCCAATCAATCGGTGTTTGATGCCAACTCTGTAAAAACTGATTCGTTTGTGAAAATGGTTTTGTCCCGAAAAAGCCATGATACGCGGATAAAGGACTCGGATGAACCGCCGTTAAAACGGCATTGGTTTGTTCATCAATCAAAGTTCGCTTAGCCTTGGCCGCATTGCCCCACAATATAAAGACCACGCCACCACGCTTGGATAAAGCCGTAATCGCCGCATCAGTCAGCTGTTCCCAACCATGATTGCGATGCGAATTGGCTTGTCCGTCACGAACCGTTAGGACCGCATTTAATAAAAAGACGCCTTGAGTCGCCCACGCTTTTAAATAACCGTGGTTGACGGGTTGAAAACCCACGTCCGTTGTTAATTCTTGATAAATATTGCGTAATGACGGTGGCACTTTAACCCCTGGTAAAACCGAAAAGCTGCAACCATGTGCTTGGTGTGGACCATGATAAGGATCTTGCCCTAAAATGACGACTTTAACGTCTTTAAATGGCGTCCATTCAAATGCTTGGAAAATATGGTGCATCTCCGGATATACCGTTGTTGTTTGATATTCTTGTTTTAAAAATGCATGTAATTGACCGTAGTATGGTTTCTCAAATTCAGGTGCTAATACCGTCTGCCAATCATTGTGAATAATTGTTTTCATCATCTCACCTCACAGAATAGTTTATCGTGTTTTAACGCAAGTTGCTAGAAGAATCCGCACTTGCATGCTAATATGTAGTTAAGTATCGCCTATTACGGTGACAGGAGGAATTATTTTGATTTCAATTATTGCATCCGACATGGATGGCACCCTATTAAATGATAAAATGCAAATTTCTGATGGTAATTTAACTGCGATTAAAGCGGCACAATCGGCCAATATCGAATTCGTGATTGCGACTGGTCGTAGTCGCCACGAAGTCCTACCTTTGTTAACCGGACTCGAACAAATACCAGCCATGATTACCATGAATGGTGCCCAAGTTTTCAATCAAGCTGGCGAATCAGTTTTCGACGTCGCCATCGATAAAAACATCGTCCGCATTTTAATCGATTATTTACACGCTCACGGCATCTATTTCGAATTAGCCACCAGCCAAGGAAACTTTTCTGACAGTAAAGTCCATCATATCCAAAACGTCGCTGATTTATTAGTCAATCTCAATCCTGATACGAGCTACAAAATTGCCGTTGCGCTATCCGCTTCACGACTTGAATTGATGAATATTAATTATGTAACGGATGGTTATGCCGAATTATTAACTGATTCCGACATCAAAATCTATAAACTGATTGCCTTTAGTAACGCGACAACCCCCGACTTAACCCCCGTTAAAGAACTCTGTGATCAACAAAGTCAACTAATTGTCACCTCTTCTTCAAGTAACAACATCGAAATTAACCACGTTGATGCGCAAAAAGGGATTGCCTTAGCCGCTTATGCCGACAGTCAAAACGTGCCCGTCGAAGCCACCATGTCAATTGGTGATAACTTAAATGATTTTTCGATGATTAAAGTCGCCGGGATTGGCGTGGCGATGGCCAATGCCGTGCCAACGATTAAAGGGATTGCCAACTATCAAACCAATACCAACGTCTTAGATGGGGTTGCGCGCGCCATCCATCACGCTCAGGATATCAATCAACAAGCTGAAAAGATGTGATTAAATGCCGACGTTATACATTCAAAAAACGGCTAACGCTTTACGCGGCGTCTCGACAGTTGTCGACGACCACCAAAAGCCACTGTATATTCTAGACGGTAAACACGGCTTACGCCAAGATAGTTTTGTGTTGTACACCCTCTCCGGCGATGTGCTAGGGGAGATTAAACAAATGTCGTTAGGCCTTTCACCTAGCTATCAACTTTTCCAGAATCAAGAACCAATCGCTGACCTCAAAAAAATCTGGGGCGTTTGGCACGAGTTCGTGTATGTCACCCACTTTAATTGGTTAATTATTGGTGATTTAACCCAGAATCAATACCGAATTGTCTACCACACCCAAACCATTATGCAAGTTAAACCGGTCATGATTAGTACCGGAACTGCTTTTCAACTGACAATCAGTGATGATGCTGATCTGATTCCGTGTATTCTGATTGCAGCGGTGCTCAATCGGTGGGCTTACAGTCAACCGAAAGCTTTTCTGCGCAAAGTTGGTTTAACCCTGCGCCCTAATAGCTAAAAAAGCGTCGATTTTCCGAATTGGAAAATCGACGCTTTTTTAGTGGTTAATACCTTAGAAGTTAACCGCAACCCACAGCACCTCTTTGATAACGTGCTTCTCGAACAGCCTTTTCCGGTTAACTACAGGATTCAAATTATGGTTAAACCCAACCATAATTCGTATCCTTAGGTTAATCCTCAAAGCCTAACCCGTTCGAATCAGCACCTCTAAATTTCTTTAATCATATGTTCATATCGATGATCACCAATCATTAACTCATCGGTTTTATTAAAACCCATTCGTTCGTATAACTTTTTAGCGCCCGGATTTTGTAAATCGACACTCAAACTCATTAAGCTTTCACCTTGCGCTTTTAAATAGTCAGGTAATGCTTTCAAAAGTGCCGTTCCAACCCCTTTGCCTTGGGCCATTTCACTGACGGCTAACGTATCCAGATACCATTCACCGGCTTGCACTTCCTTATCCGTAAAAAAGCGCGTTGAGGTTGGCAACCCAATTTGTGGAAATAATGGCGCTAAAACATCATCGATTGTGGCTTCTTTAGCCTCTGGAAAACCAACCGCGATTCCAAGAATCTCGCCTGCTTCTTCATAAACCAACGTATTGGCATAGCTATACCGATATTCTGGCATCTCAAAAGCTTGTTTTAATATTTTAAAAAGATTTTCAATTGGAATTTCCTGAAAGAGTGGCATTTCCATTTCTTCAAATACGATATTAATAATCGGTAATACATTTTTGGCATCAGCAACAGTTGCTTGTCGAATCATCTAAAAATTCCTCCTTAGTCAATAGATTCAGTCTAGCGAGAATCACATGATTCGTCAACTATTCTAAAGCTAACCGATAATCATTCATCTTTTTAGCGAACAATTCACCGTTAGTGGGTGGCGTATAAGTCAACGCATTGGCGCCGGCCGCAATCGTCGCCAGAATATCAGTTTCTTGTTTACCCGCCGTTGCCATAATTGGAATGGTTGGATAATCTTGGCGAATTTGCCGGATAATCGCTGGGGTTTTAGCCGCCCCGCTGACGTTTAAAATCGACACACCCGCTGCAATTTGGCTCGCATAATCCTGCTGGGCTGAAACAACCGTGCCAACAATCGGCACATCGACCACCGCGTTAATCCGTTGAATCGTTTCAATTGAAGTCGGTGCGTTCACGACGACACCAATTGAGCCCGCCGCTTCGGCCAACAATCCCATATAAGCCGAGCGTTGGCCGCCCGTTAAACCACCCCCAATCCCGTTAAAAACCGGAATATTGGCGACAGCATTGATTGCATTCATCACGGCCGGATGAGGTGTAAACGGATAAACGGCCAGTACCGCATCCGCATTCGTATTATTAACAATCGCCACATCGGTCGTAAAAATAATCGTCTTAATCTTTTTACCTAATATCTTTAAACCACCGACTTGCCTAGCAACTGCCGGCGGGCCAATCACACTCGTTTTAAGTGGCGTATAGATTTCGGGAATAAAGGGTTCAGTCATCGCTTCTACCTCCTTAAATTTCAAAAATATGTCGTAGTCGTGCCACTAATTGCGTTAAAGCCGTGTGATCCAACCGGGCAAAATTTAACCGAAAAGCCCCAATCCGGCTGCCAAATAATTCACCCGGTGCGACGGCGACTTCTTGTGCCAAAAAACGGTCAAATGAAATTGCGTGCTCCCCGTACACAACCCAAAGATAATAGCCACCACGCGGTTGTTCTATCTTCCAGTTGGGAAACGCCTTCGACAAGGTTTGATAAGTCGCTTTTGCCCGTTTTTCTAACAATGCGTTTAATTGTTGTAACTGTTCCTGAAACTGGGGTTCGACCATCGCTAAGCTCACCATTTGTTGGGCCATGATACTGGGCACTAAATCCATTTCGGCCTGGATTTGCGCTAACTGTTGGATGACTTGCGGGGTCGCCGCTAACCAACCAATTCGCGTGCTACTGCCCATGATTTTCGACAAAGAGCTGATATAAATGACATTTTCTGGATCCAACTGTTTGAGCGTTGGCAATGGTTGTTGATCAAAATTTAGCCAACCAAATACATCATCTTCTACGATTGGAATTTGATATTGTTGACAGAGTGCAATCAGCGCTTGACGCCGTTTTAAACTCATCACTTGGCCCGTCGGATTTTGATAGTTAGGATTCACAATCACTAATTTAAGTCGATGTTGTTTAATCAACTGTTCTAGTTCGGTTAAAATGAGCCCGTCAGCATCGACGTGCGTTTCATAAGTCCGCACACCCGCCACTTTAAAAAGAGCCGCTTCATGAAAGAAAGAGGGCCGTTCGATTGCCACTGCATCTCCTGGCACCAATAACCCTTGCAATACCAATAAAAGCGACTGTTGGGCGCCGGCCGTTATCAATAGTTGTGAAACTTTTAATTGGGGTGAATAATGTCGGTGAACGGCCATTAATAGTGGTTGATAACCATTTGATTGTTCTAACTGTTGTGCTTGCACAAAATCGTGCCACCTCAACGTTGGTAATTGAAAAGCTGGTACTAAATCGGGCGGTAAATCGCTGGAAAAACCATCAATCAGGGTCGGTGATGCTTGTTGAATTAAGGCCTGGTATTGCTGCTTAATGCGTTGTCCCTTCGGTAAACGTTGCGTCGTTAAATACGTATGCCAATTAACCCGCTTATGCGTTAATTGCACTAATATCGCTTCGCTAACGTAGGTTCCTCGTCCAACTGCACGTTCTAAAAAACCATTCGTGGCTAATTCGTCTAACGCTCGCGTAATCGTCGAGCGGTTAACTTTCAAGTCAATTGCTAATTGTCGTTCTGCCGGTAATCGTTCCCCCGGCAACAAACCGCCTTGTTGAATCAACTGTTCAATTAACCGTTGTAAAGCTTGGTATTTTGGCTTCTCATCTAACCCGTAGCTTGCCCAATCAATCATCTAATCACCTCTACTTACAGTGTATAAATTGGTTGGTTAAAAAACAAGCCAATTGGCTGTTTTAATTCATTTTTATTGGGGTTAAACTAAACCTATCTAATTCTAGGAGGAATTCCAATGACCAACGTCTTAACAATCGCCGGCTCTGATACTTTAGCCGGCGGTGGTCTCCAGGCTGATCTAAAAACCTTTGAAGCGTTGGGGACTTTTGGCCTCAGTGTCGTTACTTGTTTAGCCACGGTTCAAGCTAATCAGCAGTTTACAGTTTACAATATTGATTCGGCAGCCGTATTGACCCAGTTAGACGCTATTCTAGCGCACGTCCCCATCACCTATGTCAAAATTGGTTTGGTTAACGATGGCACAACACTTGAACAAATAATCTCTCGATTGTTGGCCTACCCGCAAATTAAATTAATTGTTGATCCAGTTTTAGCATTTAAAGAAGGCACATTAACACCTTCAGATTCGTACCTAAAAGTGATGCGCACTCAATTATTACCACAGGCACTGGTTGTGACACCCAATCTAATTGAAGCCCGCCAATTGAGTGGTATGACACGCATTACAAATCGGACTGAATTGGAACAGGCCGCCACAATCATCCAATCACTCGGACCTAAAAACGTCGTGATTAAAGGCGGACAGCGTCTACCGGGATCGACGGCACTTGATTTTTTAAAAACGCCCACAGAACAAACTTATTTTGAAGGGCCCCGCTTGAAGACCACCAGTATCGATGGTGCTGGTTGCACTTTTTCGGCGGCCATCACCGCTGAACTAGCCCTAAACCAGTCGCTTGAAAATGCCGTCGCAACTGCTAAAGATTTTGTTTATCAATCCTTACAAAACGGTCTAAGCTTGCGCCACCAACTAGGTAATGTTTGGCAAGTCAATCATTATCAGAAAAGAGGCATCAATGATGGTTTTTAAACCTCGTCAAATCACCTTAATTGCTATGCTGACCGCGTTAACCGTTGCGCTATCATTATTATTCATCATTCCAATCCCAGCGACTAAAGGCTTTGTCACCCTTTGCGAAGTTGGTATCTATACGACCGCGATTTTATTAAAAAATCCTGGCGGTCTGGCCGTTGGTGCGCTCAGTGGCTTATTGATTGATTTACTATCAGGGTATCCTGAATGGTGTCTCTTTTCATTAATTATTCATGGCTCACAAGGCTTCATTGTTGGTTATCTAACCAACAAACAGTCAAAACCGGTTGCCAGTCTGCGAGCGCTTCTATGCGGTAGTCTGGTGATGGTTATCGGCTATTTTTTAGCGACGAGTTGGTTGTTTGGTTGGACCGCTGGTTTTGCCTCAATAATCGGGAACATCATTCAAAACGGTTTCGGAATTGCGGTTACAATCCCATTAACCGCTAGTCTTTACAAAGCTCGACCACAATTATTTAATTCTTAGGAGTGTTTAGCATGTCAATTCAATTAACGCAAATCAAAACAGATTTAACCAACATGACGCTTGAAGTTTTAGACGCAGCTCATCTGCAACCTGGCGATCTATTCATCTTAGGTTGTTCGACCAGTGAAGTCGTTGGTGGCCATATTGGTCAAGCATCCAGCAAAGAAACGGGTGCGGTTATTATCGAAACTTTATTAACTATTTTAAAACCACGCCAAATTCAATTAGCGGTTCAAGGTTGTGAACACATTAACCGCAGTCTAGTCGTTGAAAATACGGTCGCCCAACAACGCCAACTGGAAATTGTTTCGGTCGTCCCAGCCATGCACGCGGGTGGTGCTTGTTCCGTAGCGGCCTTTGACCAATTTGAACACCCGGTTGAAGTTGAACACATTACCGCACAAGCTGGTATTGACATTGGTGACACTGCAATCGGCATGCACGTTAAGTTTGTCCAAGTGCCCGTTCGGCCTACTTGTGAAACATTAGGGGCTGCCCACGTCACCGCACTTCGGTCACGGCCAAAATACGTCGGTGGCCCTCGGGCAACTTATAATACTGATCAGATGGCTTAAACTATTCATAAAGCATCACAAAATAAATTTATACTATTGGGTGTTGGTAGATAATTTCTACCGACATCTTTTTTTGTATTTTTCGCAAAAAAAAGAAGTATCTGTCTAATCGGCAGATACTTCCAAAATACGCTCAAAAAATTAATTTTTTTAACGATTTAATCCCTGTTTGATTTCTTCAAATCTTGCGTGGTAAGCTTTCGCATTTTCTGTGACTTGGGCAAAATCCCCTTTTTCAGCGGGTCCCACTAAATTGCCACCGGCACCGACAACAACGACGCCTTTGTCGAACCAATCTGACATATTTTCAAGATTGACTCCGCCAGTTGGCATGATGTTAACTTGTGGAAAGGGTGCTTTAACAGCTGAGATAAACCCTTGACCAACAACACTACCTGGGAAGACTTTAACAATTTCAGAACCATATGTCATGGCTGTTTGGATTTCAGTAATCGTCATGCAACCAGGCATATATGGAATTTGATAAAGATTACATAGCAAAGCCACTTCTTTATTAAAGGAAGGACTGACGATAAATTCAGCACCGGCCATGATAGCAATGCGGGCGGTCGTTGGTTCGAGAACCGTTCCGGCACCGATACAAACGGCAGCATCATCTTGATATTGGGCCTTTAATTCAGCGATAATTTGGTCGGCTTGTGGGGCTGTGAACGTTAATTCAATTCCTTTGACGCCACCTTCGATACAAGCTTCAGCTGCTTTGAAAGCTTCTTCTTTAGAAGCGCCACGAACGACTGCGACGACGCCCGTATCTAAGACTTTTTGTAGAATTGATATTTTTTGCAAAAATAATCACTCCGATTTCCATATAATAAATCTACTTTTAAACTAACCATCATTTTATTAACGCAACCTATTAAAAATATTATGCCTTATTGATGACGGATTTAACTAATGTCATTTGTTTATTGACCGCTAAATCATCAGCCATTGGATATTCGATGGCAAACTGAACATCATTCGGTAAAATTTGCAATAATCGACGCCAATCATAGAGGCCAAGTTCAATATTATCTGGCGTTGTCAACTTACCTGCAGTGTTAACCGTGTTCTTTAAATGAATGTAACGCGTATAGGGTGCAAGTTTTTGAGCGGCAACAGTGGCATCTTCATTAACAAATGCCCAATTCCCCATATCATAAACATACTTAATATCAATGCCATTTGATTTGGCCGCTTCCAAAAAAGTGATCAATGGTTTAATTGTTCCGGATTGTTGACTCTGGTCATTTTCGATATTTGTCTCAATTGATTGTGTTAAATCACCGAGTACTGTCTTCAAACTACCTTTAAATTGATCAAAATTGCCGATATTAAATTTAATTTTATTAATGCCAGCCTGTTTGCCTTCTTCGTAATACCCTGCAATTTTAGGATTAAAACTGCCGTCTTCACAAAAAAGGACATCGGGGACACTGTAATTAATTAATAAGCCACAATCTTTAGCCTTTTTAGCGGTTTCTGGCAATTCTACAGCGACGTCATCAAAATATTCACGTCGCAATTCAATCCCATCAGCACCTAAATCTGCGATTGGCGCAACCATATCAATCTGTTTTTCGCCCTTCGCACGCTTGTCAGCATAAATTAATGTATTTAAAATTAATGTCATCCTATTTTCTCCTAATCATTAATATCATAATCAATTGTAAACGTCCGTAACTCGTGAGCAGCCATATGATAGTTACCAACTTTATCCATTAGTTCAACTTCTTGTCCACATTGATCTGAAACCCCATAAAATGGTTCTAAGCATAGAAAATTAGCTTTTTCATCAGATTGCGTCCAGATACACAATTGCGGAAAATCACGGAAATGGACGGTAATACCGTGGCTGCCCTTAGTAGAATGGAGTTCTAAACGATTTAACTTATTGGTTTCATTAAATACTATCAATCCATTTTTGAATAAATCACGCGTTAACGGTAACCGTTCACCGTCATATTGCGGTAATTGTAAAATCTTGCCCGTACGCAATGGGGCCCCGTTATCAAACATAAATTCATGATATGTTAGTTTTTTAGGCTTGAGGCCAAACGTTAGGTAATAATCCTCAAAACGCTCGTTCGACTTCATCGGGATATTCCACGCAGGATGTGTCCCTACTGCAAAGCTTAACGTTTCATCATTCGGATTTTCGACAGTATCAATCATCCTAATCGACTTACCATGGAGCTCAAACTGGATGGTGAATGTAAAATCAAACGGATAATACTGATGTGTTTCTTCATCCGAGTGCATCGTAAATTTCACACAGTTTGCAGCAAGTTTCTTAGCTTCATAGCGATGAAAAAAGCCGACACCATGTTGTGGCATTTCATAACGTTGACCATTCACCAAATAATGTTCATTGACTGAACGCCCAATTGCTGGAAATAAGTTAGGGGCATGTTTCGGCCATATTTTAGGATTATCTTCCCAAATATAGTTAAAACCCGTTGATTTATCAATAATTGACGTCAACTCTGCGCCAAGTTCATTAATTTCTACTTTTAATAGATCATTTTCGATAGTTTGCATCATTTATACGCTCTCAGTCTGACTAGCCATAAACGTCTTCAATTCTTTGGCTGTCGGTAACCCTTCATTGTCACTAACATTGGTCACTTGAATGGCACCAATTGCGGTTCCTCGACGAACGATATCATGCAAACTGAGACCTTCAAGTTTACCTGAAAGAACGCCAACTGCAAAACCGTCTCCAGCACCAACAGTATCCACCACGTGATCAACTTTATAGCCTGCTACCAGCATACTTTCTGAACCATCACGGGCATAAGCCCCATTAACACCATCTTTGATAATGACTGTTTTGACCCCTAAACGCTGATAAAAATCAGCGGCTTTGGCTAAGTCATCTGTTCCAGCCAATATTTTGCACTCTCCGATACCTGGTAAAATCATATCTGCACGCGTCGCCAAGTCATTGATTGTTTTAATCATTGTTTCTTGACTGGACCACAATGCGGGCCGTAAATTTGGATCAAAAGAGATATAAACACCAGCAGCCTTTGCACGATCCATTAAGCGATAAGTTGCCTTTTTAGCATCCTCAGACAATGCTGGTGGAATCCCGGTGATGTGCACTAAATCGACATCGGTAAAATCAATTGCCTCTATCTGTTCGGGTGTAATATGTGATGCAGCGGACCCTTTACGATAATATGGCGCATATGGATCACTGCCATCCGTTACTCTGTTCTTAAGTTGAATCCCGGTTCGGTAAACAGGATCATAAGTAATCCACTCCGTACCAATCTTATTATCATGTAGCTTTTTTTCAACGTAATGCCCAAATGGATCTTCTCCTAGGCGAGTCAAATAACTAACTGAATGGCCAAGTCGGGCTAATCCGATTGATACGTTGACCTCGGCACCTGAGAGACTACGTGTAAAGTGGGCAACATCTTCAAGTTTACCAGTGGTATCGGCAATCAGCAGTGCCATTGGTTCACCAAATAGAATTACTTTTTTCATAGTAAGGACCTCCCTATTTTAAATGATTAACCGGGTAATGAACTGGTTCCCCTTTAGCAAATCGAACAGATTCTTCTGCAACTTTACGTTTCAATTCTGCAGCAGCTTCTTCTGAATACCAAGCCATGTGAGGGGTTACAATTAAGTTTTCATGTTTAAACAACGATGCATTAGGTTGCATCGGTTCAGTCGCCATACAGTCAAGCCCTGCGCCTGCGATTTCACCATCAGTCAAAGCTTGATCTAAATCGGCTTCATTGATAATCCCACCACGAGCAACGTTAATAATGACGGCTGTGTCTTTCATTGATTTGAAAGTTTCTGCGTTAAAGAGATTCTTATTCCCTTCTGCTGGAATATGGATTGAAATACCATCTGATTGTTTAACTAATTCTTCTAGACTCACTGATTTAATAAAGCTAGTTTCATCAGTCGCTTTAAAATAAGGATCGTAACCAATAACCTTAAACCCTAACGCATTTGCTTTAGTTGCAAAATTTCTACCAATCCGGCCTAACCCAATAACGCCAATTGTTTCTGACGAAAAACGGTGAATTGGAATTGCTTTAACATAATCCCACTTCGTATTCTTGGTGTAGGTGCTCATGCTACTAATCTTACGTTTAAGATCCAACAGTAACGCTAGTGCGTGATCAGCCACTTCATTCATCCCGTAATCTGGGACATTACCAACCTGAATATTTTTTTCAGTCGCTGCTTTAAGATCGATACTATCAACACCGACACCATACCGAACGATAAATTTTAATGTTGGAATTGCATCCATTACTTTTCGAGTAATTTGTGCATACTGTACGATAAAGACGTCGCCGTCACCACATTGTGCAATGACTTCATCTTCAGTTTTAGCGTTTGTTAAAGTCACATCCATCCCGGCTTTAGCAAAAACATTTTTTTCGATTTCAATACTATCATGATCACAATCTGTAATATAAATTTTCATGTCCATTCCTCCAAAAATTATTTAACTAAATAGCCACCGTCGACTGGAATAATTGCGCCATTAATATAATTAGATGCATCAGAAGCCAACCAGACAGCAGGTCCCTTCATATCATCTGGTGTGCCCCAAGCTGCCGCTGGAATCCGATTCGTAATTGCAGCATTACGTGGATTCTCAGGATCTAATAAAGCCGTATTCATAGTGGTTGCCATGTAGCCTGGTGCTAAAGCGTTAACGTTGATGCCTTTTTTGGCCCATTCATTACACAAAGCCTTGGTTAATTGCATGACACCGCCCTTAGATGCGGCATACGCTGGCACTGTATAACCACCAAAGAAAGATAGCATAGAGGCAATATTAATAATTTTCCCTTTGCTTTGTTGTTTGATGAACGTTTTTCCTGCTAATTGGCAAAGTGCCCAAACTGCACGTAAGTTGACATTAATAACAAAATCCCAGTCTTCCATTGGAAATTCTTCAGAGGCATGTCGACGTTGAACACCGGCACCATTGATTAGAATATCTAAATGGCCGCCCAATGCTGAAACCGCTTTATTAAAAGCCTCTTCTCGAACCTTATCATCACTTAAATCAGCGATAACGGCATAAGCCTTGTAACCTTTAGCCGTTAAATCCTTCGCTGTTTGTACAGCCTTAGGATTCACGTCAAGAATTGCAACTTCAGCGCCTGCTTCAAGCAATCCTTCTGCCATCCCAAAGCTTAACCCTTGTGCCGCACCTGTAACAATTGCTTTTTTACCAGTTAAATTATTTAAATTCATAACTAAATTCCTCCTATATATTAATTAGTTTGATGTGTTATTTTTGTTGCTTTGACACTCGTCTTACGTAAATACTTACTCAATAAAATTAAATCTAAAAATGCGATTGCCGATAAGAACATCATAATCACAAAAACTGGAACATACGAACCGACAGATTCATAAACTTTGCTTGAGCCCCAAGAGCCGATAAATACGGCGGGAATGCCATATGAATTAATAATCCCAAAATTCAATGCCATGTTTTTGAGTCCCCAGACCGTCTTCGTAAAATAAGTCATTATAATCAAAATTGAGCCAAAACTCATCCCACAGAGTAGACAGCCCAGTGATAACGCTGTCAAATTATCTGTAGTTTCTGCAATTAGTAGTAAGCCAATTGCAACAAAGAATAAACAGTTGGAAGCAATCATCGTTTTTTCACGGCCGATACGGCCAAGAATCCAGCCACCCAGTAATCTGCCACCACCATTACCAAGTGAAACCAATCCGACAATCACGGCTGCCAACGTGGCTGTTACATGATGTTGATCTGGCAAGCTTTTACCAATCCCAAGGATACCTTGTCCAACAATCCCAAGTAGAATCATCCATATATAAAACATATAGAATGTGGGATCACGAAACATATCATGTAAATCTTTATCTTCCACACTGCCACCATTACCATCGCCATTATCGCTCATATCTATGACGTGGTCTTCCGGTAGCGGATCACGTATCAATAGTGTTGATAGTATCACCAAAAGCCCGAAAATAATGCCAATCGCAACGAACACAACGCGCCACTGTACGACTGTGTATATCCGTGTGACGAGTGGCCCAAAAATAAATGCCCCCATTCCGTAACTCATTAGAAGCGTTCCTTGTGCTAATCCTATTTTATCTGGATACCAAGCGGTTAATGTGGGTAAAATGCCATTGTAGACAAAGCCGATCCCCATACTAGTAACAACCCCATATAAAATATAAATTAACATCAAATCATAAGGCTGATTTGCAAAAGCTGACCCGATGAACCCACCGGCAATCATAACTGCTCCAAATAAGAAAACCTGTTGTACTTTCATGTGTTTCAGCATTTGGCCAGCAATTATATTCCCAACAGTAAAGCTAATAATTGACAATACATAAATCATCGAGAGTTGCGATGGTGACCAAGAAAATGCTTTAGTTAGTGGTACCATCACAATGGTATACGCATAAATTAGTCCCAACGCGAGAAGTAACACACTAGCATCTAGCAGGATAAATTTCCTTTTTTTCATCGAGTTGTCCTCTTTTCAATTCAATAATCATTCCATATTTTTGTCGTTATGAATGTCATTCACCATCATAGCAAGCGCTTGCAAAAAAATCATGTTCAACAATTCATCTGACGTTTAAAGTGTATCACCATCGAATTAATTTGTAAACAAATTAATTAATAATAATATAAAAAATTTTAAATATCAGGTTATCAAAGCTTACATAGCTTTATTTTCATAATTTATAATCTAATTAATTATCAAACACAATGTTAAAAATCGCTAAAATCCCAATTAGTCATCAGATGTATTCTAAAATATTATTTAAAGGTTTTATCGTTGGATAAACTTCAACCAATTTTCTGAGCGGCCCAAAATAAATTTTATAGATGACGAATTTATAATCGAAATCCCAATAGACAAATAAAAAAGACTGATAGTCTAGGTCCTGTATAATGACGTCACCATAATGTCATCTACAAAAAGAACCCGACTAAGAGCCTATATAAATAGCTTACCTTAACAATTTATCCCAAATAAACCTCTCCAACCACACTTGATTCCTTCGCGTCTGTTAAGCGAGACTCCATCAGAACATTCAAAGTAAGCATTATTTTTTATACCCTTTTTATTGGCCAATTGACGGCAATTAGCCCAACTTTAGGGTTGTTTCAATTTATCATCGTTCTCTCTTTCAATCAAGTTTCTCAACGCCAGTCGATTATTAGCCATATGAATTAACATCGTATCGTACGCTTCTCGCTGATTTCGAGTCGCAATACTATGCACAATTTGTCTATGAATACTTTTAGTAAACAGCTTCGCCTCAAAATCATTATAAGCACTGTTAAAAAGGGCAATTGACTCATTAATAATCGGCAAAATATAGGAATACGCACTGTTACCACTAGCTTCACCAATTAACGAGTGAAACTGAATATCTAAGCCGACATGGTCCTTATTGCCTGATTCAAAAGAGTCTTCTATCTCACTGACGAGTTCTTCCAACCTATCTATTTGGACCGGTGTTGCATGCTCAGCTGCAAGCATTGCCACCTCGGGCTCCAAGATATACCGCATATCATAAAGATCAAAAATCATTTTTCTTTTGTCTTTAATCATAGCCATTCCAAACGGATCAGTCGATTGCCCACGTTTTGCACTAAGATAGGTTCCTGATCCCTGACGCACCTCTAAAATATTACGAGAAACTAGGATTCTAATTGCTTCTCGAAAGGTACTACGGCCAACATCCAGTAAATTAGAAAGCTCATACTCATTGGGTAATTTCTCGCCAGGTTGAATATTATGAGCTTTAATATAATCGATAATAGCTTCAGTAGTCTGAGTCACTAAAGTTTGAGACTTCACCATTTCATCTGCTCCTTTTCTTAAATAGATCATTATTAATCACTTTATTTTAATATACCACTAACTGCAATAAATCTAAAAATTAATTATCAATAAATCTACTTAAGCAATAACCATCACAAAAAAAGCCAGCGGCGTAAACCGCTGGCTTTTTTTGTGGTTGTTGCTAATTTTTGGTACACCCCTAGTATAGCTGACCTACCCATTTAAACCAGTGACAGATTCATCAATCTGTTTATATCCTGAACAGAATCGCCAAACTGTTCACTGATTAACGGCTAACAACTGCTGGAGGTGCACCAAATTAAACGTCACCCGTTCATTCAATTGTTCCTTCGGTAATTTCAAACCTGATTCAAACCAATGTTCTAACTGGCCAATCAGGGCGTCGCTATAGAAATCAATAAAACAGTCGCGTTCCATTTGGGTCAATTGTCCTCGGTGTTTCAACAGGAAGCTGTCCAAAATATCCATAGCAAATCGTTTAAAGAACCGCCGACGTTCCGTTTCGTCGGAGAACCGGTATAAATTTAAACAGACGGTTGCATTGCTTGCAATAAAATCAATAATCACCTGACAGCCGGCTTGCCACTGTCCCACTTCAAAAGTTTCGCGCGCCTCTTTTAAAATGCGATCCTCTAACAGCCACCGATATAATCCACATATCCCATCTGGAAAGTGATTATAAAATGTCGTTCGACAGATTTCAGCCTCTTTTAAAAATGCGGTTACCGTTAATTTTGATTTTCGTTGACGACTCAACGCGGTCATCAACGCCATCCCCATATAATATTTTGTCACCTGTGGTTGTACCATTTACCCACCCTTTCTTGCACTCATTCAAGCTTATCAAACTAGGCCAATCTTGAACATCAGTATGAGCAAATCCTAATTTAGCCATCATGTAATCGTTAGCTTTGCCTAATAAAAAAGTATGCCACTCTTCTCTAGAGTGAACATACTTTTTAAAATTATTTGCTTATTTTTCTAAACCTTCAGAGAGTGCTTCTGGATAGTTGGCTTCGACAATCGCAGCACAACGCGCGCACATCATTGGTAACTTCTCGTTTGAACCAACGTCAGTCTTAATCATCCGACAACGGTCACAAACGTCACCTTCTGCATGGGTAACAACGACTGCTAAACCATCAAATTGACTAGCGGTTTCAGGTGCCGTTTCTTCAGCAATCGTTAATTGTGACACAATCAATAATTGTTTGAGATCCGCATCTAAATTGGCTAACAATGCTTGATTAGCGGCATTGGGATACAACGTCACAGCGGCTTCCAATGATTTGCCAATCACTTTATCCGTCCGAGCCGTTTCAAGGGCTTTTAAGACGTCCGTTCTGATAGTCATAAAGCCTGCCCAAGTCTTCAATAAATCGTCTTCGCCAGCAAAATGTTCAACCGTTGGCATTTCAGCTAATTGAACATAGTCTTCAGCTTCACTCAAGTAGCTCCAGATTTCTTCAGCTGTATGTGGCAAGATTGGTGTCAATAACTTCGTTAAAGCGACCAAGACCGCATAGAAGACCGTTTGCATATTACGCCGTTTAGGATCATCTTCACCATCGATATAAACGACATCCTTGGCAAAGTCTAAATAGAACGCTGATAATTCGTTCGTTAAGAACATGTTAATCGTCTTATAAACCGTTGCAAAATCGTAAACGTCATAAGCGGCCTTACAATCAGCAATAATTTTGTTCAGACGCACTAATAGGTATTGATCAACTGAACCCAAGGCATCATAAGCCACTGTATTGGCTTCTGGATTGAAATCACTCGTGTTGGCAATCATGAAACGCATCGTATTACGAATCTTACGGTAAGCTTCACTGACTTGTTGGAAGTTTTCCATCGTGACCTTCACGTCGGAGCTAGCATCAACTGACGCGACCCAGAGGCGGACAATATCGGCGCCCATTTGTTTGATGATCTTCTCAGGTAAAATTGTATTGCCTAATGATTTACTCATCTTACGACCATTACCATCTAAAACAAAGCCTTGTGAAATGACTGCTTTATATGGTGCGTGACCGCTAAAGGCAACACTCGTGATTAAACTTGAGTTAAACCACCCACGATATTGATCAGAGCCTTCTAGGACCAGATCAGCTGGATAAGTTAACTCGTCACGAGCAGCTAATACAGCTTGATGTGATGAACCAGAATCGAACCAAACATCCATGATGTCTTTTTCTTTGGTAAATTCACCATTGGGACTACCTGGATGGGTAAAGCCAGCTGGTAATAGATCTTTAGCATCCCATTCAAACCAAACATTTGAACCGTGTTCAGCAAACAATTGTGCGACACGTTCATTGGTTTCAGGCGTGATAATCGCCGTCCCATCTTCAGCGTAGAAAATTGGTAATGGTACACCCCAAGCACGTTGACGAGAAATCACCCAATCGCCACGATCACGAATCATGTTATAAAGACGCGTCTTACCCCAGTCAGGCATAAAAGCGACTTTGTTGATTTCATTTAATAATTGATCACGGAAGGCATCAATCGATGCAAACCATTGCGCAGTTGCCCGGAAGATAACGGGCTTTTTAGTCCGCCAATCATGAGGGTAACTATGCGTAAAGAAGTCTAATTTCAATAATGAACCGTTCTTTTCAAGCGCTTCAGTCACCATTGGATTAGCTTTATCGTAATAAACACCTTCGAAACCAGGCGCATCTTCGGTCATAATCCCTTTGCTATCAACGACTGATAAAACGGGCAACTTGTATTTCATTCCGGCATTATAATCATCTTCACCGTGACCAGGTGCGGTATGCACTAAACCAGTCCCGGTTTCTAGCGTGACGTGGTTGCCTAGGATGACTAATGATTCACGATCATACAATGGATGGCGCGCCGTCATGCGTTCCATATCAGCCCCCTTGAAAGTCTTCAAGATTTCAACTGATTGCCAGTCTAATAATTCAGTCATTTGGTTCAAACGTTCAGCAGCAACGACGTATTTTTGACCGTCAGCTAGGACTTGAACATAATCAAAGGCTGGATTAACTGCAATCCCTAAGTTGGCTGGAATCGTCCATGGCGTGGTCGTCCAGATAATAAACTTCGTGTCAGTGTCTAATAAACCTTTACCGTCAACCACGTCAAAAGCGACGTACATCGATGGTGATTTGATATCCTTGTATTCAATTTCAGCTTCCGCCAAAGTTGATTCAGATGATGGTGACCAATAAACCGGTTTTTTACCTTTATAGATATACCCTTTTTTAGCCATTTCACCAAAGACACGGACTTCTTCAGCTTCAAAATCAGCCGTCAACGTGATGTATGGGTTGTCCCAATCAGCTGAAATCCCTAAACGTTTGAAATCAAGCCGTTGTTTGTTAACTTGTTCCATCGCGTAATCGTAACACAATTTACGATAGTCAACTAAGCTCATTTCCTTACGCTTGATACCCTTTTTAGCCAAAGCTTGTTCAATCGGTAAACCATGCGTATCCCAACCGGGCACAAATGGTGACCGGAAGCCGTTCATTGATTTATAGCGCACGATAATGTCTTTACTGGTTTTATTTAAAGCGTGACCCATATGGATATTGCCGTTTGCAAATGGGGGGCCATCATGCAAGACAAAGGTTGGTTTGCCTTCATTTAATTTTTGTCGTTGTTGGTATAGATTATTATCTGCCCAACCCTTTTGCCAATCGATTTCGCGGTTAGGTAAACCGGCACGCATTGGAAAAGCTGTTTTGCCTAGGTTTAATGTTTCTTTAATACGCATCAAATCACTCCTCTTATTTTTTGCCAAACAAAAAAGATTCCGTCTATAGGACGAAATCTTCGTGGTACCACCTAATTTTGAGCGTTAAAAACACTCCTCAAAAATGCTTTAACGGGCATCATTCGTTCTAGACTACTCATTTCATCTAAAAAACAACAAGGTGATCCATAATTAAATAGAGCATTACCAACCTTCCACCAGTCGTTGGCTCGCTATCATGATATTTAATCTGTTAGTTCTTGTTTTCGTCGGTATCAACTTGATCAGTTGATGATTCGATTGGGTCGTAAGCTTGATCAGTCGTTACTTCAGCATCTTCAGTTTCTTCTGAATCTGACATGACATCATCATCAGGGAAAACAATCGTTTGCGTCGTTTCAACTTGATCTTCAGCTATTTCGCCCCAAGGCTTAACTGCTTCTGTTGTAGAGTTTACTTGATTATCACCCTTGTTGTCAAGTTCAGTAATATCAATTTCTTCAGACAAAGTTTGATGATCAGCCAATTCGTCTTTCGCCAACAAATCAGTCCATTCAGGGCTCTTAACAACTTCCAATTGTGATTCAAGCATCACTTGTAATCTTTGTTTGAAGATCCGAGTTTGTTTCTTCAAATCATCGGTTTCAATGGCAATCTTCTTGGCACGTTCAGTCGCATCTTCAATGATGTGATTTGATTTTTCGGTCGCATCATCCAACATTGATTTAGCATTCTTTTCAGATTCAGTTTGGATAATTTCAGATTCACGTTTTGAGTTTTCTTTGACTTTATCCGCTGCTTCTTGCGCCACAATAATTGATTGGTTCAATGCATCTTTTAATTCGTTGAAATAAGTCACCTTTTCGTCACTTGATTTCAAATCAGCTTTTAAGGCATCGTTTTCTTTCAAAACTGTTTCATAGTCTTTAATCACTTGATCTAAAAAGTCATTGACTTGATCAGGATTATAACCACGCATTTTATTATTAAACTCTTTGTTATGAATATCTAAAGGTGTTAAAACCATTTTGAAATTCCTCCATCTTTCCAATAATTGCTACTATTTCCGTAAAATACCCAACGTCACTCGGTATTTTTCTTTACGCGTTTGTCCGTCAATCGATTTGAGTTGAATACGGCCAAAACCACGAACGGATACAATATCGAGCAGTGCTAAATCGAAATCTGGCTTATCAAATTCTTGCCAATTTAATTTAACTTTATGACCTTGAACCAGTTCTTTGGCGCGTTGTCGTGACAAATTATAAACCGACGCAATGATGGTATCTAATCTAAAAGAGCTAACCGTTGTTTGTTCAAATTGCCACGTATCCTTCGGTACAATCAGTTGCGTATAATTCAATTCTTCCAAACGAACCGTGACCCGGCCAATTTTCGTAATTTGACTATTAACGTAACTAGCCATCGACTGCGTAACAAAAAATTGCCAATGCACCTCATCCGTCATGATATCGCCGAAGACGTCGCGATCGATTCCCGCGTTCACCAAAGTCCCTAAGACTTTACCGTGTGACAGTTGGGCAAACTTAACGGGGTAGCGAATTTCAAATAATTGTAATTCAAAATCAGCCTCTTGCGGTTCAAAGTAAGTGGGTGCAATCAGTGCTCGTTGCCGTTCAGCATCGACGTAGCCCCCACTTAAATGAACGGCTAAGTCCCCATTTTCACCAGCCAAACTTTGTAAAATATACGCTTGCCGTGGATCCAGGAAGTCAGTCAAAATCGGTCGATACTCAGTCGCAGCTTGATTTAACCAGCTCAAAACTTGGGCAACAAACGGCGCTTCAGACTTTCTAAAATGTTGATAAAGATCTGTCTGATCAGCCATCGATTAAGCCCCCATTATGATTAAATTCATGATCGTGACCAAGCCACGTTCGACAAGGTATAGCACAAACCCCGCAACGATTGGTGAAAAACCGATCCCCGCGATTGATGGCAATACCCGATCAAAGATTCCTAGAAATGGTTCTGTCAGTCGCGCTAAAAAGCGACCTAGTCCAGATTGCATGCCACCTGGTAACCAAGTGAGTAAACAATAGACCGCAATCACACCTAAATAGATTTTAACAGCGTATAACAAAAGTGTTAAAACCAGAATCAAAAAGGATACCACTTAATTCACCTCAGTATCAAAATCGTTTTGGTCAACGATATCCGATAAATTTCCATCGATTTCAAAATTAGGCGGCGTACATAAGAAAATCTGTTCGCCAACCCGTTGAATTTCACCATTGACCGCAAAGACGGTCCCGGTTAGAAAATCAACAATCCGCGTTGCTTGTTCAGCGCTGATTCGCGTGAAGTTCACAATCACCGCTTTATTTTCGAGCAAGTTTTTACTCACTTTTTTAGCATCGGAATAAATCCGTGGTTCACATAAAACGATTTTGTTAAGTTTGGCTGAAGCCGCCCCTTGCATTGACACAATATTATTGGGCCGTGTAGCTGCTTGTTCTTCAACTGATTCATTGGCTTGATTTTCAGCTAAATAGTCGTCTTCATCATTCATTCCAAATAAATTACTAAAACTAAATTTACCAGCCATTAGTCAGGCCTCCTCATTGAATTAACTATTTGCGCCGACGTTTGAAAAAGGGTGGCACATCATCGTTACTTTGCGTATCCGGTTTTGTCTCAGAGCTGTCGCCATCAACTTGTTCCGTCCGTTTAAAGATATCGAATTCCTTTTTTTCAACGTCATCAAAATTTTCGGTTGTTTGGGCTTGTTCACGCGCACTTGGTTCGCGACGAACATCCCAATTACCAAAAGGATCGTCATTATTTTCAACTTTTTTAGTGGGTGCTGAAGTTGTGTTGGTTGTTGTCCGCCGTGCATGACTAGGGCCATCATTAATCCCCGTTGCGATTACGGTCACGACGACTTCATCGCCTAAATCTTCATTAATGGATGTCCCGAAGATTAAGTTAACTTCGCTTGTGGCCGCAGATTGGACAATCTCAGCCGCTTCTTGTGCTTCGTAAAGTGATAAATCAAGCCCACCGGTGATGTTCAAGAGCACTTGTTCCGCACCATCGATTGAAATTTCTAACAAGGGTGATGAGATAGCTTTCTTAGTCGCTTCAGTTGTCCGGTTTTCACCAGTTGCTGAACCAATCCCCATCAAAGCAGAACCCTGGTTGGCCATCACGGTTTTAACATCCGCAAAATCCAAATTGACAAAGCCAGGTGATGTGATTAAATCAGAAATCCCTTGGACCCCTTGACGTAACACATTATCAGCTTCCTTGAAGGCTTCCATCATTGGTGTCTTCTTGTCAACAATTTCCAATAAACGGTTGTTGGCGATGATCACCATTGTATCAACGTGTTGTTTTAATTCGGCAATCCCTGAAGCCGCGTTCTTGCCTCGTTTAGGGCCTTCAAAGGTAAATGGTCGTGTGACAACCCCAACCGTTAAAGCACCCATGTCTTTAGCGACTTTAGCCACTACTGGCGCAGCACCAGTCCCGGTACCACCGCCCATGCCGGCTGTCACGAAAATCATGTCAGCGCCTTTAAGGGCTTCAGCAATCACTTCTTCACTTTCTTCAGCTGCTTTTTGGCCGATATCAGCAGTTGCACCAGCACCTAAGCCACGAGTCAATTTAGGGCCTAATTGAATCTTAGTAGAAGCTTGTGAATCTGCCAAGGCTTGCACATCCGTGTTGGCCGCAATAAATTCGACACCTTTAACGCCTTCGTTAATCATCCGGTTAACCGCGTTACCACCGGCACCACCGACACCAATCACTTTAATGACTGCACCGTTATTTGCTTGTGATTCGTCTAATGAATTTTCCATGTGCTGTTTCCTCCTATTACGACTCGCCTATTCAAAAAAGTTACTAAAGAAATTTTTGAGGCCTTCGAATCCATTTTTTGATTGTTTTTTTGTTTTTTTAACAGGTACTTCTTCAACTGTATTTTGGGTCTTCCCCATTTGAGTTGAATGTTGTGTTTCAGTCGTTGGTTGTTCTACATTACCCAGCGCACTTTGAACCAACCAATCAACTTCTGATAAGTTAGCTATGTAGTTAATCAAACCTAATCCCTGTGCGAATGAAGGATGTCTTAACCCCATTTGATCTGGAATGTATAATTTAACCGGACAATCGAAGATTTCTTTGGCGAGATCGACAATCCCAGGTAGCGCAGTGACGCCGCCGGTCATAATGACCCCACCTGGTAAGTCGAACGCGTCAACTTTATCTAGACTTGTCTTTAAACGATCAAAGACTTGCATCAAACGGGCTTCGATAATCTCAGCCAGTTTCTTTTCAGTGACTTGCACTGGTACCGATTGACCAACGACTTCGATTGGAATTTCTTCTTCTTCAGAAGCCGCCAATGAATCGGCGTTACCATAATCACGTTTGGCTTTTTCAGCATTTTCAATCGAGGTATTTAAAACGACCGAAATATCTTTGGTAATGTGGTCACCACCTTCTTGATCAATCACTGAAAATTTCAATTGATGATCATGAATGACTGCAGCGGTACTTTGACCACCACCCAAATCAATAATGATTGAACCAAAGTCTTGTTCACCATCTGATAAGGCTAGCTTGCCAAGCGCAAGGGGATTAACCACTAGCTGTGACAATTCTAAGCCCGCTTTTTCAATACACTTCTTGAGATTGTGAATCATCGTCTTAGGGGCGGTGAATAAAACACCGGACATTTCGAGACGGACGCCCATCATCCCGCGTGGATCCTTAATTTCATCAAAACCATCAACCGTAAATTCGGTTGGTAGCACCGTTAAAATTTCGCGTTCTGGTGGTAGGTTACGGACTAAAGCGGCACTCGCCACATTTTGAACATCTTGGCTCGTGATTTCTTTAGACTGATCCGCAACAGCAATCATGCCTTGGCATTCTTCAATTTGTAATAGGTTGGCTGGAATCCCGGCAACAACTCGTTTAATTTCAATATTTGCTTTTTGCTCTGCTTGTTGAACGGCTTGTTGGATTGCGTTAACCGCCTGATCAATATCAACAATTGTGCCTCGGCTTAAGCCGTTAGATCGAGCTGATCCAACGCCAATGACGTTTAACTGCTTATTCATTGACTCAGCAACAATTACTTTAATTGAAGTCGTTCCAACATCAAGACCGACATAAATTTTTGAATTCTCCATTAAATATGTGGAACCTCCTGACATTCAATTAGAATAAAATGACTCCTATGATAAATAGTACCACATATCCACTCTATTTAGAAAGTGAATACCGTTATTTTAATACTATTAACTACTATTTAAATTAACCTATTTTGAAGTTTTAAATAATTTAGAGTAAGCGCCTACTTCTAGATCAAATTGACCCTTGCCCTTCATCTGCTTCACAAGAACTGGATAGTACTTTATTTTGGTCGCTAACGTCCGTAAATCACCAATCACTTCATTGCCATCATTCATGTAAAGGTGGATTTGATAGGGATTATTATTACCAGCCGTCAACCGAATTTCAGAAACAGCACTTTGAATACTCTTCGGAAATTCACGATAGAGTTTTAACCCCTGTTTAAGATACTTATCATTCTTAAAGCCACTATAAACCGGACTACTTCCTAAGGATTGTGTCATCTTCGTTTTTAAGATTTGACCATTCTCCAAAATTGGATAGTATTGTTTTTCACGAACTAGATAACCAACCGTTTGATATTCAGAAACCGATAAATTGATTTGATTATATTGGACCACTTGAATATTAACCCGTTTAATCTTAGGTAGTTTAGTTTGAATCCGCTGTTTGGTCTCTTTTTGGTGCATCACCTGCCAAACCACATTATCCCCTAAGCTAATTTGACTCGCATTAATCACTTGCTGATCTGGTACCGACTTCGTCCCACTGACGGCCAACTGTTGAATATCGCTGATTGGCGCAATAAAGTAAAGCGAGACGACCGTCCCCACCGTGAACAATCCCAATAAAACGACTAAGCGCCATTTGGTCTTAGCTGAGCGTTGTTCCTTGAACTGTGGTAATTGATTACTAATCGTTGGTCGTCCCGGTTTCAACCGTTGACGACGTTCTTTTTTCCAACGTTTTAGTTGATAGGAACGCCAAATATTTAATAATTGTAACGGGTCATGTGCCCCGGGTTTTTGTTCTTTTTTCAAGTCACACGCTCCTTACTTTCATTAAATGATGGTTTCAATCACTTCGATAATTCGATCAGCGGCGTCCGGAATCCCGATTTTCTTAGCCGCTTGGGCCATTGCATGTTGGTCTTCTGGATTTTCTAACATTTGATCGAGTGCAACGACTAAGCGGTCCCCCGTTAATTGAGCTTCTGGAATCATAATCGCCGCGTCTTGTTCGACTAAACTTTGCGCATTCTTAGTTTGATGATCATTCGTCACGTACGGGCTTGGAATCAAGATTGAGGGAATCCCTAAAGCCGTAATTTCAGCTAAACTAGTTGCGCCAGCACGGCCGACAATCGCCTTTAAATCAGGTAGAATCTCAGGCATATTACTGATATAAGGCACGATTGCTAGGTTTGGATTAACTTGTTTACCGGCTAGTTCAGCTTGAACGTGTTCGTAGTGCACTTGACCTGAAACAAATAAGACCTGATAGGGCCGTTGATTCAATTGACCAACAGCATCAATAAAGGCTTGGTTAATGCTGGGTGCCCCACGACTACCACCGAATATTAAGACTGTTGGGCTATCTGTTTTTAAACCAAATTCGCTCAACCGTTGATTAGGCACCATCCCAGCCACTTGTTGTGCCCGCGGATTACCCGTTAGAACCACTTTGTGCATGGGAAATTGATCACTGACGGATTCAAATGAAATCGCCACTTTATCAACAAACCGGGCTAAAAATTTATTGGTAACACCGGCCGCTGAATTTTGTTCATGCACGAGCGTTGGGACTTTTAAGCGACTAGCAGCGTATAGCAATGACCCCGATACATAGCCACCCGTGCCAATCACGATATCTGGTTTGAATTCGCGAATCATTTGTTTCGCTTCTTTAATACTATTGATAAATAATTGAATTGTTTTAAAATTCGTTTTAAACCCATCAACATTCATCGATCGTTTAAACCCTTGAATCTCCAACGTTTTGAACGCGATTCCCTGTTCAGGGACGATGCGACTTTCAAGACCACGTTGGGTCCCAACGTATAACACGTCGTCTAATAAGCCACGTTCCTTCAGTCGTTGGATTAACGCTAATGCTGGGTAAATGTGGCCACCCGTGCCACCACCAGATATCATTACTCTCATTATAAAATCTCCAATTTACTCTGCTATGATTTTGTCGACGGCGTCTAAATAGACATCACCGCGTTCTTCAAATGTTTTAAATTGATCCCAACTAGCACAGGCCGGCGATAATAAAACAATATCACCAGCAGCACTAGCGGCGTACGCTGCAGGAACGGCTTCCGTTAAATAATCGACAATTTCGATGTCTTGAATACCCGCTTCTTTCGCAGTTTGCGCTAATAATTGCTTAGTTTCGCCATATAAAATAACGGCCTTAACGTGGGCTTTCAGTAATGGTAATAACGGTTCAAACGTAAAGCCGCGATCTAGTCCACCGGCAATTAAGACAATCGGTTGTTGGAAGCTCTTCAAAGCGACTTCGGTAGCTTCCATGTTAGTGGCTTTCGAATCGTTATAGAAACGCCGTTGTTGGTATTCCGTCACAAATTGCATCCGGTGTTTAACGCCGGTGAAAGTCGTTAGGACTTCGATAATCGCTTCATTCGATTGACCCATTAATTTAGCCACCGCCAAAGCGGCCAAGGCGTTTTCAACATTGTGAGCGCCGGGGATATTAATCGCTTCGACCGGCATAATCGTTTCGCCTTTAAAGCACAATTGACCGGCTTCGACATAAGCGCCAGCTTGACTAGCCCCTAAACGTGAAAAAGGCACCACTTGAGCTTTCGTTTGTTGACTTAATTCGCGTAGTTCTGGTAGGTCCCAATTGACAACGAAATAATCATCAGCCGTTTGATTTTGAACAATCCGCATCTTCGCTTGCACGTAATTTGCTCGAGAACCATGAAAATCCAAATGAGCTTCATAAATATTAGTCAAAACAGCAATTTTAGGTTTAACCGTGGTCGTTCCCATTAATTGGAAACTCGATAATTCCGTGACCATGACGTCTTGACCAGTCACTTTTTGTGCGACTTGACTCAATGGAATCCCGATATTACCGGCAGCATAGGCGTGACCTTGCGCACGCTTATAATCGAGCATCAATTGAATCAGCGTGGTGGTCGTCGTCTTACCGTTTGACCCCGTGACACTGACCCACTGCGCTTCTGACACTTCATAAGCCAATTCAGGTTCCGTTAAAACCGGAATCTGGCGGTTAATCGCTGCTTCGACCATCGGATTATCATAACGAATCCCCGGATTTTTGAAGAGGTAGCTAAAAGCGTGTTCGTCAAACAGACTAACTGGATGACTCCCCGTAATAACGGTCGCTCCTAAAGTCCGCAGTTTGGCAACGGCCTCTGACGCTTCTTGATCTTTTCCGTCATTGACGACGACCGTTGCCCCTAATTTTAACAATAGTTGCGCGGCGTTAATCCCACTTTTACCTAACCCTAACACTAATACTGCTTGATTTTGATACGTTGCGACTGTTCTCATCAATTACGCCCTCTTCTAGAAAATTAACAAATAAATAGCTGAACAAATAATACTGAAAAGCCAGAAACTGATATCGATCCGCCATTCACTCCACCCTGACATTTCGAAATGGTGATGAATCGGACTCATCTTAAAGATTCGTTTATGGAATAACTTGAATGACGCGACCTGCAACATGACGCTGGCCGTTTCAATCACGTAGACTAACCCAATTAATAGCAATGAGAATTCACGATGCAATAGAATCGACATCGCGGCTAGTGCACCACCGAGTGCTAATGACCCGACATCACCCATGAAAATTTGCGCTGGTTTGCGGTTAAAGAGTAAAAACCCAACTAGCCCACCAACCATGCTGAGGCCAAAAATCGCCACATCGATTTGATTTTGTTGGAACGCAATCCACGTATAAGTGGCAAATGAAACCGTTGCTAAACCGGCCACTAACCCGTCAATCCCATCGGTTAAGTTAACCGCGTTTGAAAAGCCGACTAACCAGAATAAAACAAAGGGCACAAATAACCAAAGACTCGAAATCGAACCAATCAATGGTATTTGTAGTGCATGACTAAAACCTTCATGTTGATAAACCCAAACAAAAACCACTCCACCCAATATTTGACCGGCTAGTTTTTGCCAAGCTTTCAACCCCATATTTTGCTTTTTAAAGACTTTAATGAAATCATCTGCAAAACCGAGTAACCCATATAGCACTAGGATAAATAACACGATCCATAGACTATTCGTTAGTTGATCTAAATAAAGGCCAACCCAGAGGCTCGAAATAACGGCGGCGATAATAAATAATAAACCACCCATCGTTGGTGTACCGTTTTTCTTAGCGTGCCACTTAGGGCCTTCTTCGCGAATCGTTTGGCCCTCTTTTTTCATCCGTAAATAACCAATGAATAGCGGCATAAAAATCACCGTAATCACGAAACTACTCATCAAGGGTACTAAAAATTGTCCTGTTGCCATTTGATAAACTCCTTTAATCGACACTCACTTATTTTAATTGTACTTTAACTTTTTTAACACCATCTAGCAACCCGTTAGTTGCTAAACTTTGCTGATAAGCATAACCACTGCCCTTAATTTCAACTTGAATTCCCGTTAATTGAGATAACTTCAATAAATCATTTTTGGACCAGCCCGTGACATCCGGCATCGTCATCGCCCCATTAGTCATCAACAAAACTCGTTGATTCGGCAAAATAATACTGCCGGCACTCGGCACTTGTTGGACGACTAAATTACCACTACCGACCAGCGCCGTTTTTAGACCAGCCTCGGTCAACTCACTTTGCGCCGTCTTAGTCGCTTTGGTTAAAACGGAAGGCAATTTAACTTGTTGCTGTTTATCTTTCTCGGCTTTTTTAGTGTATTCCAATGCCCGTTGCATCATCGGATTAAAAATTTGTGACAGAATCTTTTCAGCACTATCCGTCATCTGTTGCGGTTGTTTCATCGTGATATATAAAATATATTTTGGATCATCAGCTGGTGCAATGCCCCCCACTGAGAAAATATAATTATTCGCACCGGTTAAATAACCACCGGTTGGCGCAGTAATTTGGGCTGTCCCGGTTTTAACCGCAACCTTATAGTTCGGAATCTGATAAACCTGGCCCGTCCCATAATCCTGATAAACAACATCTTCCATATTCTGAAGAACTTCTTTAGCCGTGCTAGCCTTAATCGGTTGACCGACTTTAATCGGTTCAATCGTTTTACGTTTACCAACGCCCGCTAAAATTTGTGGTTGAATCATCGTGCCATTATTGGCAATCGCACTCGTCATTTGTAACATTTGCATCACATTGACGTTAATCCCTTGACCAAATGAAGTCGTTGCTTGATCCAACGGCCGCGTATATTGAAGTGATCCTGCCACTTCACCAGGTAACTCAATACCGGTTTTCTTCATGAAGCCAAACTTGGTCAGGTATGACTTCCAAACATCGGAGCCCATTTCCTGTTCTAACTTAACCATCCCAACATTACTGGAACGGGCGAAGGCCTGGCTGAGCGGAATCGTGCCCCAACCACTCGTTTGCCAATCGCTAATTTTTTTATCACCGACTTGAACCGAACCGGATTTATAATATTCATTGGGATTATAATGGCCAGAATCGATGGCCGCTGAGAGGGTCGCAATCTTTAGGACCGACCCTGGTTCATAACCATCTTCGACCAATGTATCGCGCCAGATGTCGCCAATGCCCTTTTTGGTGCTGGCATTAAACGTTGGTCGTTGAGAGGCTGCTAGAATTTCACCCGTCTTAGCATTCATCAAAACAGCGTTCATGCTAACCGGTTTATATTTCTTATTGACCGTCGTTAATAGACTTTCGAGATAAGATTGCAGCCGTGAATCTAAGGTCAAATAAACATCTTGACCGTTTTTAGCGGCTTTCACCTTGTTTTGTTTTTGACTTAACGCATAGCCGTAAGAATCTTGCATTAAATTCTTATAACCATCTTCACCGGTTAACTGTTGATTGAAATATTTTTCAATTCCCATCACCCCGACTAAATCTTGACTGCCATCAGCCGTGGCACTTTTTGACGTTTGGGCTAAACCGATAACGTGTGAGGCAAAAGTCCCGTTTGGATACAACCGCGTGGGTGATTCTTTAAAATAAATCCCAGTTAACTTTTGGGCTTCAATCTTGCGTTTGATGCTCAACGATAAGTTCTGACCCGCGCTCCCAAATTCAACTTGATAGACCGCCTGATTGGTTGGCGTTAACTGTTTATAAATTTTAGCTTCACTTAATGGTAAATACTGACTTAATATTTTGGCCACTTTTTTCTTATTTGTGACATAAAGTGGTTTTTTATTGGTCCCGACATAATCGTGACTCAAGACGGCATACACTGAATAGGCGTTCGTATCTTGTGCTAAGACATTACCCAATGAATCATAGATTGTCCCGCGCTGCGCCCGCACGACCGTGTCTTCTTCATATTTTTTGTGAGAACGCTTGGTCAAATCAACCCCTGCAATCTGCCCGGTTGCAGCGATATAGATGAAGCGTCCGGCAAAAACCACAAAAATCGCCGCAATAATTAGCACTAAAAGCCTGCCAAATACGCGTCGATTCCATTGTGGACTCTTACGTGTCTTTTTAACTAACTTCATTTAGACACATTCCGAATATTATTTTCATTTAACGTCAGACCATTTTTTTGGGCAAAGGCATCTAAGCGATCTGAACTCGTCAATTCACCAATCTCCTGTTTTAAATCACTATTTCTAGCGTGCACTTGAGTCATTGACCGCGATGTGGTTTGTAAGTCGCGTTGCGCATTAACCACCGCAATTTTAGTCGTCAATAAGCCCACCAACATTCCAAAAAAAGCGATACCGATAATGGCTAACGTCATCTTCTCCATCGCCGATAAAGCGACTTTCCGATTAGGCTGTTCATTAGGGGCTGTATGTATTGTTGGTTGTTGGTTTGGTATTAATTCAGGAGCTACAAGTTGTCTCGCCGTATTAGATGCCATTTTCATCAGTCCTTTTTTTAGTCGTCAAATTCTTTTTGTTTTTCTGCAACCCGCAATTTAGCACTGTGCGAGCGGTGATTATCTTCTAGTTCTTCATCCGTTGGTAAAATCGGTTTACGATTCACTAGCTTCAAAACCGTCACTTGCGTCTCCGGTAAAACCGGTAAACCACGCGGAATTTCTTTCGGAGTGGCCTGTTCTTTAAACATGGTCTTCACTAACCGATCTTCTAACGATTGGAACGTAATAACGCTGATGCGGCCACCGATGTTTACAAGCGGAATCGCTTGTTCGATTGAGTCTTCAATCGCACCTAATTCATCATTGACTGCAATTCGAATCGCTTGGAAAATCCGTTTAGCCGGATGACCACCCGTTCGGCGTGCTGGTGCGGGAATCGCATCCTTAATTAAGTCCGCTAATTCAATCGTTGTTTCAATCGGTGCAATTTCACGTTGCTGTTCGATTTTACGCGCCACTTGTTTGGAAAATTTTTCTTCACCATACCGGAAGAAAATTTTAATCAGTTGTTGATAGGTCCATTCATTGACGATCGTATAGGCTGTCAATTCGGCACCTTGGTCCATTCGCATATCAAGTGGGGCTTCTTTTTTATAACTGAACCCCCGTTGTGCGTCGTCAAATTGTGGTGATGAGACGCCTAAATCGTATAAAATACCATCAATCTTAGTTACGCCATGCTCTGCAAGTGCTTGTTTTAAATAACGGAAATTACGCTTCACAAAAGTGATTTGACCGGCTTCAGCATACTTAGCAAGGCGTTCCTTGCTACTTGCCAAAGCGTGATCGTCTTGATCGAACGAATAAAGATGACCCGTCGTTAATTGTGACAATAAATATTCACTATGACCGCCACCACCCAGTGTGGCGTCCACGTAAATCCCATCAGGTTGAACATTTAAGGCATCAACCGTTTCTTTTAATAAAACACTTTGATGTTTAAATGTTTCTGACATCTGATTACCATCCTTTTAAAAGTCGAAATCCAACATATTTTCTGCAATTTCGTCAAAGTTTTCTTCTGCTTCTTCACTAAAGCTGTCCCATTTTGCTTGGCTCCAAATTTCAATCCGGTTAGAAACACCGATTAGGACACAATCTTTCTCTAAACCGGCATGGGTTACCAATGTTTGCGGAATATTAATCCGGCCTTGTTTATCAGGAACACATTCCACGGCTGCTGAATAAAAGAAACGGACAAAGGCCCGCGCATCTTTTTTAGCAAGTGGTAATTTTTTTAATTTTTCTTCTAATTGTTGCCATTCATCGAGTGGGTAGCCAAAGATGCAGTTATCCATGCCGCGGGTTAATACAAATTCTGTGCCTAAATCCTCACGAAACTTGGCCGGCATAATTAGCCGTCCCTTCGCATCGATTGTATGCCGAAATTCGCCCATGAACATATACTTCACCCCTTTGCCCACCTCAACTGATTTTAGTCTACCACAATCCCCCACTTTCTACCACATTTTGCCTAAAAAAAGCTGTTCGCGGTTTTTAACATTTTTTTGATTTTAATGAACAAGTCCAAAAAGCCAAATAAAAAAGGCCATCTCCGCAGAGATCACCTTTCTTTGACCATTATTGGTCGTTATCATTATCATTTTTTAAAAGTTTAAAATGCCAGTACCTGCTAATGCCCCAAAAACGACTGAACCGACCGTGGCAATTAACATAACCCAAACAAACACTTTGGTAACCCGACTAAACGTACTCGTCTTTTTCTTCAACTATTCCACCACCTAGTCATTTCTTAACAGCAGTTTACACCGAATAGCCTAAAAGTGCAACTCAGACTTTTTATCTCATAAAAAAGACGTTACAATAGAACTATTAACTTTTGAGGTGACTATCATGATGCAACTCTTCTGGATTCTTTTACCACTACTGTGTGGCGGCATAGCCTACATAAGCCAGCGTTTGATTCAACACTACTTTCACCGCAAACGCGCGCTAGTCAGCCGAATTTTACCCATTCCCCTAATTCTAAGTACCATTATGCTCAGCTATCCCTATTTCAATAAGGCCGGTTGGTTCATCCTACTAGCGCTATGTCTCTGGGGTATCATTTGGGTGCTAACTCGTTTTTATTACGATCACGAATTATTTCTTAAGAAATTTTTACAGAGTTGGTGGCGTTTCGTCTTAATCATGTCGGCTGCTTGGTATTTAACGTTCTTGATTATTACATTAATCTAAAAAAGCGTCATCGGCCTGGTTTCAGACCGATGATGCTTTTTAATTGACTGTTGCACTATCCAAATAGTGGTAACAATTCCGACAACTGATGCACCGTGACGGTTGGTTGTGCCGTGATTGGCAGATGATCGACATCAAAATAAACGGATTGTACTTCCGCGTTGATGCCAGCTTCAACATCCAATGCACGATCACCAATCATCACCGTTTCTGTCGGTTTTAAATCGTATTTTTGACATAAATACAATAAACTATCCGGCGCTGGTTTACGGGCAAAGGCCTGTTGACTCGTGACAATTTCCGTAAAATACTGACTTAATCCTTGTTGCGCTAAATAGCGTTGCGCGGCTTGATCGCGATGCGTCAATAAGAAGTTCTGGCCGCGCTGACTAACTTTAGCAAGAATCGCCGCCGCCCCCACGTAGGGTTGCGGTGTTAGTTGCGTTTGCTGCTCGAGTTCATGGTATTGCCGGTCCAACGTTTCAAACCCAACGCCGGTCGTCTGTGCTAATTGCCGCAACGCCACTTTTATTGATTGTTGCTTAATTAATCGGTAGAGCGCTGCTGCTTGAACGGGCACTTGATGGTGTGCGTAGACCGCCAGCAACGCTTCTAACATCACTGGATAAGTATCATAAAGCGTGCCATCAAAATCCCAGATTGCATTTCGATAACTCATCGCGATTCCTGCGTATCAAATAAAATCGTCACTGGACCATCGTTTTCGAGTCCGACTTGCATATCCGCCCCAAATTCACCAGTCGCAACGGTTAAACCAGTCGCCGCTAACTTCTGATTAAAGCGATTGTACATCTTTTCAGCGTAATCAGGTGCACCGGCTGCTGTAAAGCTTGGCCGGTTACCTTTTTTAGTTGAAGCATATAACGTGAATTGTGAAACCGATAGAATTGATCCGTCAACTTGGTTTAACGCCAAATTCATCTTGCCGGCTTCGTCTTCAAAAACCCGTAACAAACTAATTTTTTTGACCAAATGATCTAAATCGGCATCGGTATCTTCGTCGCAAATCCCGACTAATAATAAAAAGCCTTTGTCAATCTGACCGACAACCGTCTGTTCAATGGTCACACTCGCATGACTCACTCGTTGTAGTACCACTCGCATTAGCGAATCCCCCTTTTATCCTTGTACCCGTTTGACTTCATAAATATCCGGAATATTTTTAACAGCTTCCATAATGGTTTCTAAATGTTCAATATTACGAATCCCAACGGTCACGTGAATATCAGCCATTTGATCATGGTCAATCCGACCCATGATATTGTTCAACTGTTTAGAATGCGCGTTTAACGCTTGCAACACATCGTTTAGCAACCCACCACGATTGTAGCCATAAACTTCCAGATTCGCATCGTACAATTGTTGTGATTTATCAGACGTATTTTCCCAGCTAACTTCCGTTAAGCGGCTGTTCATGTCCGCGCGGTCGATGATATTCGGACAATCCCGTCGATGGACCGAGACACCACGCCCTTTAGTCACGTAACCAACGATATCGTCACCAGGCACGGGATTACAACATTTACTTAAGCGCACCAATACGTTATCGACCCCTTCAATAATCACACCATCTTCATGTTTAATCGTGATATGATTACCGTTTGCTTTAGGGCCTGGCTGTTGTGAATCCTTGGCTGATAAAATTTTAGCTTCTAATACTTTTTGGTCATTTTCTTCTTTTTCCCGGCGTTCTTTGACCGTTAAGCGATTTACCACTGATTGTGGCGAAATTTCACCAAATCCAATCGCCGCGTACAATTCTTCATCGGCATTAAAGTTGAAATGGGGTAGAATCACACCAATCGCCGTTTTATTCAGATAATCTTTTGGCAAGTAACCTTGTTCAGTCAAAAGACGTTCCAACGACGTCCGCCCTTTATCGACGTTTTCATCCCGGTCTTCTTTTTTAAAGTAACGTTTAATCTTATTACGTGCCCGTGCGGTAAACGCGAGCTTCGTCCAATCACGACTTGGCGTCGCGCTGGTTGACGTCAACATTTCAACAATGTCACCGTTGCGTAATTGATAATTCAACGGCACAATCTTACCGTTAATTTTCGCCCCAACTGCGTGATTACCGACTTCGGTATGGACTAAATAAGCAAAATCGAGTGGGACTGAGCCCTTGGGCAATTCATAAACATCCCCTTTAGGCGTGAAGACGTAAACCCGATCGCTAAAGATATCGCCTTTAACACTTTCCATAAATTCAGCCGCATCTTCCGAAGCATCCTGAATTTCCAGAATTTCACGGAATAAATCCAACTTACGACCCGATTCATCGATTTTAATCTGTTCTTTGACGCCTTCTTTATACGCCCAATGTGCGGCCACCCCATATTCAGCCACATCGTGCATCTCTTGGGTCCGAATTTGAACTTCTAAAGGTTTACCTTTTGGCCCAATCACCGTCGTATGAATTGATTGATACATGTTGGCCTTGGGCATCGCAATATAGTCTTTAAACCGGCCTGGCATCGGTTTCCATTTGGTATGAATCGCCCCTAAAACGGCGTAACAATCCTTAATTGAATCGACCACAACCCGAATCGCTAATAAATCATAGAGTTCTTCAAAGCGTTTATGCTGATCGCGCATCTTGCGATAAATTGAATAGAGATGTTTGGGCCGACCATAGATTTCGTAGTTCATGTCCAAATCAGCGACCGAATCTTTAATCTCTTCAATCGCACCTTGAATATAGAGTTCCCGCTGCGTCCGTTTCGAATTCATTAAATGGACAATTCGATAATACTGTTGTGGGTTTAAATAGCGCAGTGAAATATCTTCTAATTCCCATTTAATCTTACTAATCCCTAAACGATCCGCTAATGGTGCGTAGATTTCAAGCGTTTCGTTCGCAATCCGTCGTTGCTTTTCGGGTTTTAAATGTTTGAGAGTCCGCATATTATGGAGACGATCGGCGAGTTTTACCATGATCACCCGTAAATCTTTAGCCATCGCCAACAACATTTTACGGTGATTTTCGGCCAATTGTTCCTGATGCGATTTATATTTAATCTTCCCTAATTTGGTGACACCATCGACAATAATCGCCACATCATGACCAAACATCTCTTCAACGTCGCCTAAGGTAATGTTGGTATCTTCAACCACGTCGTGCAAATAACCGGAAGCAACCGTTTCAGGATCCATCTTCAATTCGGCTAAAATTCCAGCGACTTGAATCGGATGAATAATATACGGTTCACCGGATTGGCGAATCTGTTCTTGATGGACATAGGCCGCAAAATCGTAAGCCTTTTGGACGAAAGCAAGATGCTCAGCGTTCATGTATTTCTGGCATAATTGTAAAACCTCTTGTTGCGAAATCACCTTTTCTTCTGACATCTTGCTCCACTCACTCTCTCATACTCAATTAAAATTGCTTTTTAAACAACAAAACTGACTCAACAATTTTGTCGAGTCAGTTCTATTTGCGACGTTCATACGCGGTGTTAATCCCTAAGTAACTTAACAAGAAATAAATAGGAACAAACCAGTAATTATAATCTGCATAGCGAACAACCACCATTAAGGCAAATAAAACTGGTAAATATAAAATATGATACCAAGGCGCACGTGTTTTCTGAATGCGATAACCAATCATAAACGCCGCGCAACCATTAATTAACATGAAGAGTAGTCCCACCCGCCAAGTTTTACTGATGCCAAGCCAACCAAAAATAAGTGGCAATAGGACCGCTAATACTAAGGCGACTAGGAAATACCGTACCCAAGCTTGTTGTAAAAAACGATTTTGTTTTATTTTATTCATCTCTATAAGCCCTCTATCAAATTGTTATTCCCTATCATACTATAAAGTGGCTAACTCTGTCACATATGACAGCGCACTTAATAAATATAATGGCGCGGTTTCCGCCCGTAAAATCCGAGGGCCTAGTCCGACTAACTGAAAATCCGCCGCCTCTAATTGCGCTACTTCAGCCGGTGCTAAGCCGCCTTCTGGCCCAAAGACACACAACAAGTTTTGCCCAGCCGTCAATGTTTGTAAACTCTTCACTAGTTGTGCAGTTTCGCCGGCTTTCGCCGATTCTTCATACGCCACTAGTTTAACGGTCGCCGCTTCAGTTGCGATCGAGGTTAAACTTGCACGCCATTCAATCGTTGGGACATGTGTTCGATGGGCTTGTTCGGCCGCTTCTTGGGCAATCTTTTGCAATCGTTGTAACTTCTTAGTTTGCTTTTTAGCATCCCATTTCGCAATTGAAAATTGACTGTTACAAAAAATAAACCGATGCGCCCCGAGTTGGGTACCCTTTTGAACGATCCAATCGGTTTTATCCCCTTTGGACAACCCACAAACAATCGTGGTGGCCACTGGTAATTCGACCGTCGTGGTTAACGCGGTTTGAACCGTCAGTTGCACCACTTTATTGAGGACATCGGTGACCATGATTTCGGCCACGAAGGCTTGTTCATCAACCGACACCAACTCAACTTGGGTACCCACTTGCATTCGCATCACCTTCAACATATGGTGGGCGGTTTCCCCCGTTAATTCAACGGCTTGTTCGAGGGCTAAAGGTTGCTCTAAAAAATAACGTTGCATCTCAATTCCTCTTAATCTTCATCAGTTTTCAAACGGGCGATAATCCCGACCCAGTCACCCATATATAAGGTTTCTTGAACTATCAGTTCATTAGCCGCTAACGTTTGGCGAATGACCGCTTCTTTATCGTTAATAATACCGGCTAACAATAAATGCCCGTTCGGTTTTAAGAGTGGTTTAGCTTGCGGAATCATCGGCACTAAAACTTCCGTTAACATATTGGCCACAATCACATCTGCAGGGACCGTAATCCCGTTTAACAAATCATTCGGTTGGGCGTCAATCCCCTTAGTCACTGGGTTTAAAGCAAAGTTCTCTTTAGCCGAATCGACGGCGACTTGATCGACATCGTACGCACGAATATCACTGACCCCAAGATGGGCCGCTGCAATACTCAAGACACCGGAACCCGTCCCGACATCAATCAGCTGTTCACCGCCGCGTAAAATCATTTCTAACATTTGTACCGAAAGATGCGTCGTCGGATGTGTTCCAGTCCCAAACGCCATCCCTGGATCCATCTTGATTAACGCTTCACGCGGATCTTCTGGTTGATAATCGGTCCAACTAGGGACAACCGTTAAAAAGCGCGTTAAACGGGTTGGCCGATAATATTTCTTCCAAGCCGTCGCCCAATCATCATCCGCGACTTGGTGTAACGCCACGGTGCCAGCGCCTGCATCTAACCCAAATTCAGCCAACTGGCCAATTCGGTGTTTAATGATTGGTAACCGTTCGGGGACAAAAATAGATTCAGGAAAAAAGGCACTAATTTGAACATCAGTCTCATCTTCAATCTGAATCCCTTCCGCCCCCGCATCAGTTAGAATATTAGCGATTGCTTCAACGGATTCATTGAGGGTTGTGACGGTTACTTTTGTCCATTCCATTTTAAAGGCTCCTTAATACTTAGGATAAGCGTAATATTTTTTTGCTAATTGAGCGTCTGCTTGTGCAACAGTTGCTTGGAAGACCGTGTCATCCCAATTTAGAATAAACGTTTCTTCTTCAGATTCATCATTGGCAAACGCGGCCAATTGGTCTTCGCCATCATCTAATAGATCTTGTAGATAATTGAAAAGCCCACGGGCAACTTGTGCATTTAACCCTTGGCGACCTGAGAAAGGAATTACAGCCAAATAGTTATCAGCATATTCAAACCCGTCTAACTTACTTTCATCAAAAAATAAAATGGCATCTTCATAACTAATTTCATCCGATTCATTTAATTCGCCATCTTGATCTTCGACTGCTAATTCTTGGCTCTTTGCAACATTTAACGTAAATTCAAGTTCAATTGCGCGCGATTGTTTATCCCAGTTCAAGTTAACATCGCCACTAAATTGTAAGTCATCTAATTCGGTTTCAAAGAATTCAAGCATATTTTGGTCTGCCATCATTAATCACCATTTCCTTATTATTATTCTATCTTTTCTGTAAATAGCTGGTCTGATAATATCATACCTGATTATGGCCTGAATCTAAAGGCATAACAAATAAAAAAACCAAGTTAGTCTAAGCCAACTTGGTTTTAAGCCTAAGCTTGGGTCGCACCTTGCCCCCAATAAATGACGTCCATCGTTTGTTGATCGTACCGTTGAAATTCGATTCCCAACGCCTCTAATGAATGACTCATGACACGCCCGTATAACCGCATATCCGCTTCAGCTGAATTATCGTCCGGTCGAATCGCATGCATCAAGATAAACTTCGCCATCTCGGATTGCAACGGGGTCTCAATTTGAGCCAGTGGATCAAAGGTCATCGTGACAAAGCGAATGTCACTACTATTTCCATCTTGAGCAAGTTCGACAATTGGAAACCCGCCAAAATTACGTTGTTGTCGCAAATAAACTAATAACCGGTCAATCTGAACTTTTGTAAACGCTGATTTATAGAAGAGAAAATGCCAGGTTTGTCGTTCCATTATGTCACCCATCCAAGTTAGTTATCGTTATTGATTACTCTTATTATGCCATAACCGGTCGGATTCGTCAGGTCTAAAAGCCAACTTTCGAAATTGCTTGTAACACTTGATTAATTCGTTGCCGTTGAATAGTCTGCTCAGACCGACCTAGAATAATCCGTTGATAAACGGTCAGTTCATCACCCTCAAGTGAATCAACCATCATTTCCGTCGCAACCACGTAATCGGCCAACGCACTTTGCAGTTCTTGATTAATTTGTTCAAAGACGATTGGCGGTTCAACGCTCCCCGCCTGTGCCACAAATTGACGCAACACTGTTAGATTTTGTTCAAAATACAGTTTAAGCGTTTCCAAATTTTCATTCACCAAACATTTACCCAAACTAATGTTACGACACGTCTGCGCATATTCATCAAAGACAGTCTCAAAAACGACAAATTTCTCGAGTAATCGGTTTAGTTTAATCACGTATTCGGTTGTCGGGACAGTGGTTGCTTGAATTGACATGGTGGTTCCTCCTTTAGTTTTGCTAATCGTTATAATAAGAATATAGAATATTATAACAGCCGTCAATAAATAACTTTATATCAATTTAACAATTTAATTGTATTCAAGCGAATTTTATGCTTCTTAAATATAAAAAAAGACCCCGGCTAGCTTAAATGAATTGAGCGCTAGAATCCCTGGATTACCCCTTATTTAACTCACTTATTTCCCTTGGTGCTTAATTCAGATTGTGTTGTCTGATACGATTTCGTTAAATCAGCAAAAGTCGCCTGAACTTTCTGATAATGACCATTATCGGCTCTGGCTCGATTAAGTAGTTGGTTGAAATCGTGCGACTCAACCTTAATATCATCTTCATAACTATGTTTAAACCAACTCATCTAAATCCTCTCCTTGCTTACAATGATTATACAACGAAATCCATTAATTGGCGTCAGCTAACCCCTTTAATATTTGCAATTTTGAGCAGATACCGTAAACTAAGCATATTGATAGTAAGGAGTGTCGTCATTTTGAGTAAGAAAAAAAAGGATCAACTACCTAAAACCCTCGTTGAAAAAATTCTTGATAAGCAAAAAATTAGTTACACGCAGTTTGCTTTTCCAACCCATGAAGAACACCATGTTGCTCAAATGCAAGTTGAGCATCTCGGCATTAATGAACATTTGATTTACAAAACACTGGTCCTAACTGGCAAACAAACCGGTCCGATTGTAGGTGTTGTCCCGATTGATGGTCATTTAGACGAAAAAAAACTCAGCCAAATTTCAGGTAATAAAAAAATTGCCATGCTACCCCTTAAAGACTTAGTGGCGACAACCGGTTACGAACATGGTGCCAATACCCCCGTCGGCATTTGGGAGAAGGCCCATTTCCCGATTTATATCGATCAGCAAGCCGCTGAAGAGCCTTTAATCTTCGTTTCATCGGGTAAAATTGGTCGTTCGATTCAAATCAATCCTCAAGATTTACAAAAAGCGGTCTCAGCTACTTTTTGCGATATCAGTACCCACTAAAAAACGTTAGAATCAGTTGATTCTAACGTTTTTTAGTCTAAATATTGATCGATATTATGTTTCGAAATCGTCATTGGTTTTCTGAGTTGTGTGGGATCTTTGATAATATTATGAATGACAGTTTGCGGCAAAATTGATTGGGCCGTCAACTCCGCTAAAACATCATCCTCAATCACAATCTGAGTAACCGCGTTACGCAACTTAACGGTCGCCAAATATTGATCAGCACTCTGTTCTTCTGTAATTTCATATTTACCATAAAAATGTTTCTGTGCCATTCGCTCATCTCCTTGAGAATAGAATAACACACTGTCCCTTAAAAATTAAGTACCTAATTATAGGATAAACGAAAACTAATATTGTTCGTTAACAAGCTATCTCACTAGGCTCGCAAGGACTGTCGTAAATTCTGGGTCCGCATTAAAGGGTTGCACCACATCAAATTGTTGACCGCCATTTTCCATGAAATAACCGCGATTTTCATCTTCGATTTCTTCAACCGTTTCTAAACAATCCGCCACAAAACTAGGCGTCACGACTAATATCTTACGGACACCTTGCCTTGGTAAGGCTTTTAATGTTGCATCGGTCGCCGGCGTTAACCATTCGTTCGGTCCAAACTTCGATTGATAGGTCATGGTAACTGGGACCGCTGTTTTTAACTGGGCGGCAATCAAGGCCGTGCAATTCTCACAACGTTGTGGATAGGGATCCCCTTTAGCCGCATAACTCTTAGGAATACCATGATAGGACAATAGAATCTGATCATAATCAGCATCGGCTAATTGTGCTTGAATTTTGGCAGTCATCGCTTGCACATATTGTGGGTTATCGCTAAAATCTTGAATAAAATGCAACGTCGGCATTTGTGGATGACCCACATAAAAACGCGCGACCTCATCGTAGACTGCCCCAACCGTTGTCGTTGAATATTGCGGATAAAGTGGAATGACGGTTAAATCCGTCACCCCAGCGGCCTCAAATTCGGTTAAAACCGTCCCAATGCGCGGATTGCTATAACTCATCGCAAAACGGACCATTTTATCCGGAAAATGAGCTTGCAACGCTTCGGTTTGTTGTTGCGTATAATATAACAACGGTGAGCCATTCTCGGTCCAAATCGATTGGTACAGTTTTGCCGATTTCTTAGGACGTGCGGGTAAAATCATCAAATTTAAAATTGGCCACCAGAATAATCGTGGTATTTGAATCACACGTGGATCACCTAAAAATAATTTTAAATAGCTGCGCACGGCTTTGGTTGTCGGTTCCGCCGGTGTGCCTAAATTAATGAGTAATACCCCATTTTTTATCATTGAAAAGCCCCTCTTCATCAATTCTAATTGATATTCATTCTCAATGATACCGAATCCGTTGCCAAAGCTCAATCTTTTTTGTGATTTACTTTTCAGAATCCATAAAATCTGCTATAATAATACCATTGTGGAGAGTTGGCAGAGTGGTAATGCAACGGACTCGAAATCCGTCGAACCGGCTTATACCGGCGCGCAGGTTCAATTCCTGTACTCTCCTTCAGTTATCTAAATCAGATTTCTTAAAATAAGTACAATCAATGTCGCTATATTGACATTGATTGTGCTTATTTTATTGCGTTTCCCGCACAATACACAAAACAAGCTGTGACAGAAGCCGTCATATTCTGATATTAAACGAACATTATTTTTTGACGCGCGCCAGAACTCATCAATTTCCGTTCAAATCAAAAAATCGTCTATCCTTAGTTCGGGATAGGCGATTTTTCAACTTGATACTCAATTGATAACCGAGTTCTGTCACAGCTTATATTAATTTAATTCGTCGCTTGCTTTGAAAAATGACTGACTAGCCAATAACCGATGGCACACGCGAGTACCATGATTGCTGTCAATAAATATAAATTGCTGTAGCCGACTGCGGGTTCAATCAACCCTAATAGGAATGGTCCGATACCGAGACTCAGATCAAAGAAAATAAAGAACGTCGCGGTCGCTTGACTTAAACGTTTAACGGGGACTTTCTTAGCCACAATTGATTGCGCAACTGATTGGAAATTACCGAAACCTAACCCAATTAGAAAAGCTGAGACTAATAACCCCCAACCACTATGCGTCCAAGCAACCCCTGCTAGCCCAACCGCGTTAATTAATAAGGTTGGGACAACAACGGCTTTGGCGCCAACAGCGTCCAATAAGCGGCCGGTAAAGGGTCGTGACAATAAGGCCGCAAATGCGTAGGCCAAAAAGAAATAGCTTGCATAGGTCGCCAAATCTAATTGACCGGCGTAAAATGAGAGGTAAGCTTGAATCGCCGCATAACCTAGCCCAACAACGAACATCAATAGTGCGATTGGCATCGCCTTGATTTCAATAAAATGCGCTAAGGTTAGTGGTTCGTTATGTTGAACCTTCTTAAACCGAATTTTTTCGGCATTAATCAGTGTGGCAATGACGAGGGCCGCGATTGCAAAACCAATTTCAACATTAAATAACGTTGGAAAACCAACCGTCTGCATCAGTTTTAACCCTAAAAAGGGCCCAACTGCTGTTCCTAAAACGGTGCTTAAACTGAAATAACTAATCCCTTCACCACGGCGTTCGACTGGAAAAAGCAACACCACCGCCGTATTCGTCACGGTACTAATTAATCCAATCGCTAAACCGTGGAGTAAGCGAACCGCCATTAAAATCGCTAAACTGGTTGTAAAATGGTATAAAATCATCGCGGGCACTAATAGAATCGTCCCGGTCATTAACAATTTTTTAGTCGTAAAATGTTGGGTTAAATAACCTGAACTAAACCGCGCGATTAAAATCCCAATCACGGTAATCCCAATCACTAATCCGGCAATGCTGGTACTCGTGTGAAATTGGTCCGTCGTAAATTTAGCGGTGGTCACCATTAAACTATAATAGGTTGTCATCACCAATAGATTGACACTCGCAATTAACCAAAAATCACGGGTAAATATTTTTTCTTTTCTCACAAACTTGATCCCTCCTGTTTTTACACAACTTTAATATTATAAATAATGGAGTGAAGTCCATGTCAACCGATAATCAATATTCAATTGGCCAATTTTCCAAATTAACCGGCTTATCACCAGATACATTGCGCTATTATGAACGCCAACACCTACTAACACCGCTGCGCGGGACACGCAACTTGCGCTACTATTCTAACCAACATCAAGAACGGATTGCCCTAATCCGGCGCTTGAAAGGCGGTGGTTTCTCAATTGCTGAGATTCAAAAATATCTTGAGTTACGCAGTCACCACGGGACTTTTCAACAACGCCGCGACTATTTAGCCAAACAATTAATCACATTACACGAACGTCAACAAAAACTAACCGCTAGTATCGATTACGTCCAAACTAAAATGGCGATTTTGGATGACTGGATTGCGGCTGACCCACCAAAATAATTTTCAGTAAGCTCAATTGGAATTGATATAATTTGTGTCTTCTAAATTCCATATTTCCTTTTAGACTAAAATTCGTTATACTGATACTAACTTAAACTATAAGACCTAGAGGTTCATCGCGATGAAAATTTCGATTCGTAAATTACCATTTCTATATGATTTAATCTTTTTAGTCGTCACCGTGATCCAATCCATTATTATTTTAGTGGTTAATCCCCATTTGACGAACTTCATGACCATCTATAGTGACTCGATGGGTAAAGTCTGGTGGCTTAGTCTAATCGCCATCATACTCCATGTTATTTCCTATCTAACCTCTCTGAGCCGGAACACCGCGCTCTTTGCTAACCTGGTGGCGATTATTGCCTACATTATCTTCATTCTACTGCCGGGGTACTTCATTGGCGCATTGATTTTATTACTCATTGGTTTGATTGCCTCTTTCAAATCCTATCAATTTCATATCAATTAATTATGACCGTTCAAGCAACTACCCGCATTTTGCGAGTTGCTTGAACGGTATTTTTAATAACTGCTTATTTATGCTATAATTAGTTTAATTATAAAACTAAGGGGATTATTTTTTATGAAACGAATAATTGCAGTTTTTAGTTTGATTTGTCTTTTTGCGTTGCCTTTTGTAAGCCCTTACTTATTCGATAAAGGGACTGCTTTTGCCAAAAATCATCCAACCAGTGCTATTCAATTCGATGTACATCAACAACCAAAAGTTCAGCACAAGGCCCCTTCTGATCAAAGCGAGGCCCATTTAACCGCTTTTAATCAACGCTTTGAACATTATTTTGATCAACTCACGCTTTCTAAGAACGCGCTGATTGCGCTGATTACCGTTTTTACACTATCAATTTTAGCCATGCTCTCCCAACCGCTCTTGGCTTACCTGGGGACTTGCCATCAGACCACACCAAAAAAGCAGCCCGCTTCAGACAAAGCACGTCCAAAGATTGCTGCTTACAAACACCACTTATTAGGTTAGTTGAGGTTTAATTTACGATACGTATAATGCCCCTCTTTTAACGATTGATTCGCATAAGGCGTTTCATTGAGCAACGAGACGTATTCTTGAGCGCGTTGTTCGGAGCTGAACGCACGAATCATTTTACTTTTTTCAACATACAGTGGGTTCGCTTGGTACAATACAACGTAGATCCATTGATTCATCATTATCACCTAACTTTTAATTATCGCATAAAGAAAGGCCGCCTCGTAATGAGTCGGCCTTTTTATTGGTTATCTTAACGACGAGCTTCTTTAATACGAGCTGCCTTACCATGTAATGCGCGTAAGTAGTATAACTTAGCACGACGAACACGGCCATGACGGATAACTTCAAGTTTAGCAACACGTGGTGAATGTAATGGGAATGTTCTTTCCACACCAACACCGCTACTGATCTTACGAACAGTATAAGTTTCGCTCACGCCAACACCGTGACGTTTGATAACAACGCCTTCGAATAATTGGATACGTTCGCGCGTACCTTCGACAACTCGAACGTGAACTCGAACACTGTCACCAGGACGGAATTCAGGCATGTCTGAACGTAGTTGTGATTTTGTAAGTTCTTGAATTAATAGATTCATTAGAATCTCTCCTTTTTCACAGATATTCATTAACGTTGAATCGCCAGCGGAATACCGTTGTTTTGTGACTTTACATCACAATGTTAAATTTTACCATAATTAGCCGACAATTAAAAGACTAATTTTCTGAAGTTGCTTCTTGTTTTAATTCACGGATCCATTTGATTTGATCCTTGGTTAAATCGAGTTTCTTTAACAAATCGGGTCGCCGTTCCAATGTGCGTTTAAGCGACATCTTTTCGCGCCATTCATTAATCAACTTGTGGTTACCGTTCATCAATACTTCTGGAACGGTTAAGCCTCGGTATTCCGGTGGCCGCGTATATTGTGGATGTTCCAGTAAGCCGGTTGAAAATGAATCAGTGATTGCGGATTGTTGGTTGCCTAGCACACCGGGAATTAGCCGTGCAATCGCGTCAATCATGACCATCGCGCCTAATTCACCACCCGTTAAGACGAAATCACCTAAGGAAACTTCATCGGTGACCAGGGTGCGGATTCGTTCGTCATAACCTTCGTAATGACCACAGATAAACACTAGATGATCTTCTTGCGCAAATTCTTCAGCCACGCTTTGATTAAAGGTGACCCCCGCTGGATCTAAAAGAATCACGCGTTTATGGCCCGGATTCTTCGCATTGACTTGATCCATCGCTTCAAAAATGGGTTGGGGCCGCAACAACATCCCCGCACCACCACCATAGGGGGCATCATCAACTGAATGGTGTTTGTTGACTGAAAAATCACGAAAATCCGTGACTTCTAAATCGACCAATTCCCGATCAATTGCTTTACCAATAATGGATTGGGATAACCCGTTTTGAACCATATCTGGAAATAAACTTAAGACATCTATTTTCATTCAATCAGCCCTTCTGGCACTTCAACATAGGCTTTACCGGCCTCTAAATCAATCCGTTTAATGACTGTTTTTAAGAACGGTAATAATAAATCCTGATGACCCCGTTTTTTAATGACCCAGACATCGTTCGGACCGGGATTAATAATTTCGTTGACGGTCCCATAACTGGTTCCGTCAGCTTCTTCAACAACTTCAATGCCGATGATATCATCGTAATAATATTCACCATCATCCAATTCATTATCCCGTTGATTCGCCGCAATTTTTAAATTATGGCCTTTGAAGGGTTCCACATCATTGATGTTCGGATACCCCTCAAATTGCAATAGATAGAATTGTTTGTGTTGACGCATTGCTGAAACGGTCACGTCAGTTAAACCGTTAGGCATTTCAACGGTGAGTCGTGTTCCCTTTTTAAAACGGTCTTCCGCAAAATCGGTGGTGGCAATTACCCGGACTTCACCCCGAATGCCGTGTGTATTGACGATTTTACCGACTTGATAATATTTTTCTGGCATGCAATTTTCTCCTTATTCAACAAAAAACGCCTAAACAAAACATTGCTGTTTCATCTAAACGTTTTTTTAGGCATCTACAATATTTAAGCGGACGCGCTTAGCATATGGTGCTTTCACACTATAAACAATGGTGCGGATTGATTGCGCAACCCGACCCTGCTTGCCAATGACGCGACCGATATCAGCAGGATTCACCTTTAAGTCAAATTCCATAAAACGTTCAGTTTCATGTTCAGTCAATTTGACGTCTTGGGGATGTTCGACAAGTGGCTGAACAATTGCAATAATTAGTTCTTTCACATCTGTCATAACGAGTCCCTATTTCTTAGCGAAACGCGCTTCGTGATATTTTTGCATAATCCCTTGTTTTGATAAAAGATTACGAACAGTATCAGAAGGTTGTGCGCCTTTTTGTAACCAGTCCATGATGACTTCTTCTTGTAAGTTCAAGTCAATTGGTTCTGTTAATGGATTGTAGTAACCAACTTCTTGGATAAAGCGGCCATCACGTGGTGAACGTGAATCTGCTACAACAATACGGTAGAATGGGCGTTTCTTAGAACCCATGCGTTTCATACGAATTTTAACTGACATTAATGCCACCTCCTATTAATTCTTTAACAAGACATAATATACCAAAAATTACAGGCCGTGTAAAGTGTTTTTTCTTTACAGGCTGTTTTTTTTTAATTTAACTTGATTATGATTTAAACCGACGCGCATTTTTAAGGCGTTTCTTCTTATTCTTCTTATTCTTGCGAACCATTGAGTTCATCGCCATCTTACCCATGCGACCTTGAACGCCATTGCCCATTAAACCTTCCATGCCGTTAAAATTACCCTTCGACATTTGGTTCATCATCTTCTTCGATTGATTAAATTGTTTAATCATCCGATTGACTTCTTGGACAGGCCGACCAGCACCGGCGGCTAAACGACGCCGGCGACTCGGGTTCAATAGATCCGGATCTTCACGTTCTTTAGGTGTCATTGATTGGACAATCGCCTTCATGTGCGTCATGTCCTTCGGATCCATTTTAACGTTCTTCAATTGCGGATTATTGGCCATCCCCGGAATCATCTTCATAATATCTTCCAAAGGTCCCATGTTTTGCAATTGATCCATCTGATCGAGGAAATCGTTAAAATCAAAACTATTTTCTTTAATCTTTTCCGCCATATCGACGGCTTTTTGTTCGTCGTAATCCTGTTGGGCTTTTTCAATCAAGCTCAGCATATCACCCATGCCCAGGATTCGGCTACTCATCCGATCAGGATAGAAGATATCTAATTGCGTTAGTTTTTCACCTTGACCGGTAAACTTAATCGGTTTGCCCGTAACGGCGCGGATTGAAAGGGCAGCCCCACCACGCGTATCGCCATCTAACTTAGTTAAAACGACCCCGGTAACTTCTAGGCGGTTATTAAAGCCTTCAGCCACGTCTACGGCAGCTTGACCAGTCATCGCATCGACCGTCAACAAGATTTCATTCGGATGCGCTAATTCGCTAATATCCGCTAATTCTTGCATCAAAGCTTCATCAATTTGAAGTCGACCGGCAGTATCAATTAAGACGTAATCGTTCTTTTGTAAGTTGGCCTGGGCTAACCCTTGACGAACGATTTCAACTGGACTGACATCGGTCCCCATGTCAAAAACAGGGACGTTAATTTGGGCGCCGACCGTCTTTAATTGGTCAATGGCCGCGGGCCGGTAGATATCGGCCGCAATCATCAATGGCCGGGCTTTTTCATTTTGAACTAAGTAGTTGGCCAATTTCCCAGCCGTCGTAGTTTTCCCGGCCCCTTGTAGCCCGACCATCATAATAATGGTTGGGACGTGTGGCGATTTATTCAATGGTACGGCGGTTTCACCCATCATCTTCGTTAATTCTTCATCGACGATTTTGACAATTTGTTGGGCGGGTGACAAACTATCGAGCACTTCGGCCCCGATTGCCCGTTCCTTAACAACTTTAATAAAGTCTTTAACGACTCTAAAGTTAACATCGGCTTCCAATAATGCAAGACGAATCTCACGCATGGCTTGATTGACATCGGCCTCAGTCACTTTCCCTTTACGTCGTAATTTACTTAATGCCCCTTGTAATCGTTCTGTTAAGCCTTCAAATGCCACTGATTATCATTCCTTTAATTGTTTTTATTGTTCGGTTAGATCCAACAAATCCGTTAATAACCGCGCTAATTGTTGATCCTCTGGATAATGGGCTTGAATATATTTTTGCAGTCGATCCGCACTCGCATTTTGTTGTTCGTAATTCTGGAACAAATGCAATTTTGCTTCATAACCTTCTAATATTTTTTCAGTCCGACGGATATTGTCGTAGACGGCTTGGCGGCTCACCGCATACTCTTCAGCAATTTCACCTAGTGAGAAATCATCCCCATAATACAGCGAAATGTAACTGTGTTGTTTCGCCGTTAACAGCGCACCATAAAATTCAAACAGTGAATTCATCCGTGCATTTTGTGCCAGTTCCATTTGACGCCTCCTAGGTTAGATTGACCTAACTATTAGAGTACCGATTTTATCGGCTTGAGTCAACGTTTATTGCCATTATTTCCCGTAATTTTGCCCGATTAAAAACGACGAATCAGTCTTAAATTCAAGACCGCTTCGCCGTTTTCATTTAATCATTATGCCGATTTTGTTTAATCAATCGGGCAATATTAGTGCTCGTCAACGTCAAATTGGCTTTAGTGTCTGCCAACGCTTTGTCCAGAGTCATGACACCGGGAGTTGAACAAAAAATAGCATCAATCCCTAAGTCATATAATACGTCAGTTCCCTGACCGATATTACCGGCAATTGCAATCACCGTAGCGGCTGGATTAACCCGTTTAACCGCCTTAGCAACTCCAATCGGCGTTTTGCCATATTGGGTTTGAAAATCAATCCCACCTTCGCCCGTCACAACAAGCTCTGCATCGCGGGCAATCTGAATCAAATGCGTTTGTTCGACAACGATTTCGACTCCCGCTTGCATTTGTGCGTTCGTAAAAGCCAATAAACCGGCTCCCAAACCACCAGCCGCCCCAGCGCCAGCGATTGGTGCAACGTCTAACCCGACATCCCGTTGAATAATCTGCGCGTAATGCGTCAAATTCTGATCAAGTTGTGCGACCATCGCCGGTGTTGCACCCTTTTGCGGACCAAAAACGGCTGATGCACCCGTTGGCCCCGTTAATGGATTCGTGACGTCGGAAGCAATAACTAATTCAACAGTTTGTAATGCCGGTAAAATCGTGGTCATGTCGATTGAGGCTAACTGGGCTAACGCACCACCACCAAAACCGATTGGTTGTTGTTGTGCATCCAATAGTTGCACACCCAAGGCTTGCGCCATCCCAGCGCCACCGTCATTAGTCGCACTGCCACCAATCCCAATAATGATTTTACGGGCCCCGGCTTCAATCGCCGCGCACATTAATTGTCCGGTTCCGTAAGTCGTCGTGATTAACGGATTTTGCGTCGTTGCATTGATAAATTGAATGCCACTGGCCGCAGCCATCTCGATGACGGCCGTTTGTTGGTCGCCTAACAAGCCGTATTGCGCTTCAACATCAATCCCTAACGGATTTTTAACCACTGCGGTTTTAAACTGGCCACTCGTGGCATCGACTAAGGATTGGACCGTCCCTTCGCCACCGTCAGCCATCGGCACTTCAACAATTTCAGCCTCTGGAAAGACACTGGCAAACCCGGCGCGCATTGCGTGACTAGCTTCAATCGCCGTCACTGAATTTTTGAATGAATCGGGTGCTAATACAATTTTCATTTCATCCACCTCACAATATCCCATACATGATAACGGCCGTCACCGCCATCGTTAAACCAACACCGGTTTCCCAAACAACAGCTTGCATCCGTTCTTTAAAAGTCATCTTCATCGCATTGGCCGTCACGTGGAAGTAATTGCCATGCGGTAAATGATCAATCACGGTCGCCCCGGTGTGGACCATCACGGCTGCACTTAAGGCTGGTATCCCAAACGCTAAGATTGGTTTGCTAAACGAGCCGGCTGCTAAAATCACCCCAGTGGAGGTCGAAGCCGTCGCTGCTGCCATTAAAATCCCAGCAATTGGCGCTAAGAAAGTCCCAGAAATCCCACCAGCTTGCACTAAACGAACAACTTCCGCTGGTAAATTCGAAACCCCAATCAACCCAGCAATCGCGCCCGCGCCGATTAAGATTAGCACGACATCGGTCATCCGCGCCATGCCCGCTTTGGTATAGGCTAATAATTGACGACCTTGCCCCATCGCCAACGTCCCAACAATCCCGGCAATTGGCAGGATATACATCGCATCAACTTGAAAACTTTGTAATAATTTAATTTGGAAAATATTACCGATTGGATTAATTAATAATAATACGACCGCCAATAATGGCGTCACAACCGCCGACTTTAAAGACGGACCCGTTTGAGTTTGGGCTGCTTGGCGACCTTCAACATCACTTTCTTGGACTTGAGTTCCTTTATTTTTCAATAAAGTCGCTAAAATGATGGTCATGATTAACCCACAAACTGCTGGAATAAAATCAGCAATCATTACCTGACTCAATTCAACGTTAAACCCTTTGGCCGCTGCAATCGTGTTCGGATTCGGCGAAATGATATTGCCCGCTTTCCCGCCACCCGACAAAGCGACTAATAACGCTAATTTAGAGATGTGCATCCGTTGACCAACCTCAAGAGCGATTGGTGCGACGATTAAGACGGCCACGGGGATAAAGACCCCGACACCGGTAATAATCATCGTCGCCAACGCCAACGCAAAAATGGCTAATCGATCACCTAGTCGATCGACGATTGTCCGCGCAATCGTGTCGGCCGCACCCGATTCCATCATGACCCCGGCTAAAACCCCAGCGGCCAAGACCCGAATGACGGTTCCCATGACACTTTGCGATCCGGTCACGATAATATCGACGGTTTGTGCTAAACTAGCCCCGCCAATTAAAGCCCCCGCTATCGTCCCGAGCAAAAGTGAATAAACAGCATTTAACTTACATAAAATCAGAATAATCGCAACTGCAAGACCGATCAAGGCGGCCCACCAAACAATTGTCATTCCAAAAACCTCCTCTGTGTTATATTACAGAATAATTGTAATCGTTTCATCTGATATATAACACTGGCGGATTTCCGATATTATTTGTGCGAATGCACAATTAACTTAATTGATAATCAATCAAAGCGATGTATAACATGACTAATTCATGATAGACCTTAGGATCTAACCCAATTTTATTTTTTATCTGATTTAATCGATAGTGCAACGTGTTCCGGTGAATGTGTAATTGGTTGGCAGTCTGTTGCATATTACCGTTTAATTCAACGTAGGTTTGCAGCGTTGTAATTAAGTCGTGCCCCGCTGCTTGATGATTGAGTTCAATCAACCGTTGCCGATAATCATTCACATCCACTTTAGCAGCCAACAACCGCTGAATATGCGCAATTTCTAATCGATAATACGGATTTGTAGTATGGGTCAACCGATTATAATCCACCACCTGTCGCGCTTGAGCCAAACCAATCCCTAAAAAGCATTGTGCTGTACTAATACCAACAATATACTGTTGCTTTTGAGCGAAGTCTAACCACCGTTGCCGTTCCAGCGGTTGGCGCGTAATAATCACTAATTCATCCGGATTCAACCTAATTTTATAACTGTTAGGCCCTACCGGTTGTTGAATCAGGACAGTCGTATTAATTAAAACGAGTTGGTATTCTTGTTTTAGATTGATTCCAAAAGCATACGCTTCATTGATAAAATCACTGGTTTGTTCGCTTTCTTGTTTCAACCCGACCCACATCAATAAAAAGCGTTCTAGACGCCGTTTTTCACGCGCCTCTTCTTTAGCGCGTAAGGCTTGCTCCGTCAATAATTCAGTTGTCACTTTGACTAGCGGTGCGATGTAGGTTAACTGTTTGGGATCACCGGTAATCCCGACGACCCCAATCACGTCATTTTGAACAACAATTGGCATATTATACCCTTGTAAAACACCATTTAGTTGATCGGTTAAAATCTGATTATTTCGTTTCAGTCGAATAGCTTCAACCGCCCCATCATGCAATTGCCCAACCCGAGTTGGTTCACCACTGGCAATAATCACGCCCTGTTTATTCATCACGTTAATATTATACGGAATCTCTCGTTGTAACCGCGCCACAATTTTTTGAGCCAACTGTTGTTCAATTTCCATCTTAAGCCCTCCTAAGATTACAGAACTATCATGCTAAAAAACACAACTACCCACTTGGATAATTGTGTTTCTAACAACTGTATTCGTTTATTTAATTGCCTTGCTGACGTCGGTATCAATCGTCGCTTCTGGACCGTCTCCGGTAATAATATCCTTAAACAAGCCGTATACAAAGCGATTAGGATCAAATAATTGTAAATCATTCATTTGTTCGCCTAATCCGACCATCTTAACTGGCAAGTGTAATTCTGTCCGCACCGCTAAAACAATCCCGCCTTTAGCGGAACCATCTAATTTGGTTAGGACAATTCCGGTCACATCCGTGGTCGCTTTAAATTGTTTCGCTTGGACTAAGGCGTTTTGGCCCGTTGTCGCATCCAAAACCAGCAATACTTCTTGCGGTGCATTCGGAATTTCACGAGTAATAATTCGTTTAATTTTTTCTAATTCGTTCATTAAGTTGACGTTGTTTTGTAAACGACCCGCAGTATCGACCAATAAAACATCATAATGTTCCGTCTTAGCTTTATGCACCGCATCGAACACGACGGAAGCGGGGTCGCTGCCCGCTGGACTTGCGACAACTGGTACCGACACTCGCCGGCCCCATTCTTGTAGTTGTTCGATAGCCCCCGCTCTAAACGTATCACCAGCGGCTAACAAGACCTTCTTACCCGCTTTTTCGAGTTGATGGGCAAACTTACCAATTGAAGTCGTTTTACCCGCGCCGTTGACCCCAACAAATAAGAAGACCGTCGTTTCACCGGCTGGTGCAAAGTGCAACGCATTATCTTCGGCTTGACCTTCTTGACCGTATAGATCAACTAATTTTTCAACAATCGCTTGTGAAACGGCTTCCGGCTTTTTAACATTCCGTAATTTAACTTCTTCACGCAACTCATCGGCAATTTTCATTGCCGTTTCATAACCAACATCGGCTTCAATCAACATTTCTTCGACATCGTCAAAAAACGATTCATCAACCGTTCTAAAGTTAGCAAATAACGCGTTTAAGCGTTGCCCAAAAGTTTGGCGCGATTTCGCTAAACCTTGATCATATTTCTGCGTTTCAGCGGCCTGAATTGGTTGATCAACGTCCACGGTGGCTTCTTCATCGGTGGCTGCTTCGACTTCAGTAACTGGTGCTTCTTCTGATTCTACTGGAGTTGCAACTTCTTCAGGGACTGACGGTGTTGCAACTTCAGGTTCCGTCTCAATTTGCGTTTCAGAATCATCATTTGCGATGACCACCATTTCGGTTTTCGGTTCACTATCGGCCGTATCGGGTGTCACAGTTGCTGCCGGCTGAACAACTTCAGTTGGTGGTGTTTCTGATTCTGCATCGCTTGGTTGGTCAGATGGTTCTGTTGGTTCTGTTGGTTCTGTTGGTTCTGTTGGTTCTGTTGGTTCTGTTGGTTCTGTTGGTTCTTCGGTGATCGGTGGTGTGACTTTCTTTTCAGGTTCTTCTTCGCCTGTAAAAGCCTTTTTAATGCGGTCAAATAATCCCATATTGAATGCCTCCTAGGCTGTTTGATGTTCTTCTAGTGAAACCGATACAATCTTAGAAACGCCTGACTCGGCCATGGTGACGCCATACAAGCGATTCGCTTGGGTCATCGTCCCTTTACGATGGGTAATCACAATAAACTGGGTTGCACTTTCATATCGTTTCATGAAGCGGCCAAAACGTTCAACATTAGCATCGTCTAATGACGCTTCAACTTCATCGAGGATACAAAACGGCACTGGTCGCACTTTTAAAATTGAGAATAATAACGCAATGGCGGTTAGTGCACGTTCGCCACCGGACAATAAACTCAACCGTTGTAGTTTTTTACCAGGTGGCTGCGCGATAATATCAATCCCACTGGTTAGAAGCGCGGTCGGATCGGTTAACGTTAGCGATGCGTGCCCGCCACCAAACATCATTGGGAAGATGGCCTCAAACGCAACGGCCGTCTGTTCAAACGTTGTTTTAAAACGTTTCTCAACTTCCGTATCCATCTCGGCCATCGACGCTAATAGTTGGCGTTTGGCATCTAGCAAATCATTTTCCTGTTGCATGAGGAAATCATACCGTTCTTTAACCCGTTGATAATCCTCAATCGACGCTAAATTAACGGTGCCTAAATCGGCCAACCCTAGTTTAATCAGTTTTAATTTCGACCGTAATTGATCGTTGGTTAAATCAGACGCCTGTAAGGCCGACTTAGCCGCTTCATAACTGAGTTGATAATCTTCGCTCAATGTCGTTAAACGTTGATCAATATGCATCTTCGCTTGATTTAACGCCACTGCATTAGCTTCTTGTTCCGCCAACGCATTTTTTTGTAATTGATAAACACGGGTCGCATCGGCTTGTAGTCGCTCTTGGGTCGCTTTTAAAGTCGTCCGTTGTTCTTTTTGACCTTTTAGTTGTTGTTCTAATTGTTTAATCGTTTGATTCGTCGCCTCTAACAGTTCTTGACGCGCTTTTTGATCGAGCACATCCTCAGAATCCGTTTTTTGGAGCGCCGCCAATCGGTTTTGATTAGTCGTCAACTGTTGGCTTAATTCTTCAACGGACTGCGTGATCGTCGCTAATTTTTCTTGCCCGTTTTTATATTCAGTGTTGGCAACGGCTAATTTAGTTTCTAATGCGGTTTGTTGTTGGACAATCACTTTTTGACTATCATCAAAATGTTGTAATTGTTGGTTTGCTTGGTCCAATTCAGCCTTAAGCTGATCAATCGCTGCAGCAATCGTCTTTTCGGCCACCTGCAACTCACTTTGGCGTTGTTGGTCCGCTTGATAAGCCGTTTGCTGTTGCTGTAATTGGTAATCAGTCGCTTGTTGTTGTCGTTTAACTTGGGTCAGTTTTTCGGTCAATAACGTTAACGTATTATTTTCCGTTTGAGACGTCGCTTTGACCTGTTCAAAAGTTGCTTGGTGACTCGTCAATTGCGCTTGATGGTCCGTTAGCGTTTGTTTCAATTGTTGAACGCCGTGTTGTTTTTGATCCAATGCTACTTGCATTTTATCAATCTGAACGGTCAAATCAGCCAACGATTGTTTCCGGGCTAAAAGACCGCTACCCTGACGACTGGCGTGGCCCCCCGTCATCGAACCCCCGGGGCTCAAAATATCGCCCGCTAACGTCACAATTCGATAGCGATGACCCGTCAATTGACCGAGTTTAATCGCTAAATCAAGTTCGGTCGCAATAATTAAATTGCCCATTAAATGGGTCATGACCGGTGCGACTTGCGCGTCATATTGGACCAATTCACTCGCAATACCGACAAAACCGGGTTGTTGTTGCAATTGGTTCAGTAACGAATTCGGTAACGTCCGTGGTTTCACGACATTATTAGGCAGGAATGTTGCCCGCCCAATCCGATTGGTTTTCAAATAATCAATCGCTTGTTTAGCCGTTGCTTCATCGCGTGTGACCACTTGTTGGAGTTGTGCCCCTAACGCCAGTTCAATCGCTTGTTGGTATTGACTCGGAACGGTCATCAATTCAGCGACCGCCCCCAGTAAACCTGGTAATTGTTGCTTTTGTTTGAGGACCGCTTTAACCCCTTGGTAGAATCCGGCATAATCATCGTCCAACTCAGCCAAGCTTGCTTTTTTAGCTTTCGCCTGTTGCAAAATACCGGATGCTTGGAACCAATTAGTTTGTGCTTTTTGATAGTCCTTTTGGTCTTGCGCCAATTGTTGTTGCATCTGCGTCGACTGGGCTTGTAATTGGGCAACCTGTTCCGTTAACGCTTGGACTTTGGCCGCTTGATTGGCCTGCTGGGTTGTCTGTTGGGTTAATTGCGCACTCGCTTCACTGATCGTACTATCTTGATGCGCCAATTGAGTTTTAACTTGTAATAAACTCTTCGCTAAATATTGTTGATCATTATGGTTGGTGGTCTGCGCTTGCATCTGATCAATATAATCCTGACGAATTTGTTCAATTCGTTCTTTTAACTCCGCTTCACTGCCGGCCGTTTGTTTTTGTAAGGCCTTTAATTCGGTTTTAAGGGTCGCAACCGTTTGTGTTTGTTGATCAAAGGCCGTTTGTAATTGCGCTCGTTGTTGCTGAGCCGCCGTTAATTGAACCGTTAGTCGCTCAACCGATTTCTGCAGTGTTTTACGACTTTCATCGGTAAAATTGGCCCGTTCTTTTGAAACGTTCTCTTGTCCGACTAAGTTTTCAGCTAACCGACTTTTTTCAAGTAATTGCTGATTATTTTGTTCTAGTGTCTGTTCCAATTCAGTTAACGTCGCTTGATTAGCGGCTAAATCAGCGTTAGTTTGTTGATTATCGGCTTCAACAGTTGCTAGCGTTTGGGCCAAAGTTTCAGCCGTCTTTTGATGACTCGCCTGATCGATTGCCAATTGATCAATTTCAACCACTAATAATTGTTGATGAATTTGGTCAAACTGCGCTTTTTGATCTAAATAATCTTGGGCAATGCTGCTTTGTTCCTTTAAGGGTTCAACCTGACCTTGTAATTCGTGCACAATATCGGCGACCCGGTTTAAATTATCATCGGTTTGGTCTAATTCCGATTGCGCCTTTTTCTTTTGTTGTTTGTATTTCAAAACACCGGCGGCTTCTTCGATGATATTCCGCCGATCTTCCGGTTTACTGTTAAAAATGGCTTCAACCCGGCCTTGCGAAATAATTGAAAAGGATTCCCGCCCCAGGCCGGAATCCATAAATAAGTTGACGATATCTTTCAATCGGCAACTTTTTTGATTCAAATAAAATTCGCTATCACCATTCCGAAATAAACGTCGCGTAATCTTGACGTTGGCCGGCTCTTGCGGTAAATATTGATCACTATTATCAAAGTTTAACGTCACTTCAGCCCGATTCAATTGGGGCCGTAAATCGGTCCCGGCAAAAATAATATCTGGCATTCTTTCGCCCCGTAGACTTTTGGCTGATTGCTCACCCATCGCCCAGCGAATGGCTTCTGTGATATTACTTTTACCGCTCCCGTTAGGACCCACAATTCCGGTCAAACCGTCTGAAAAATTGATTTCTGTTTTATCGGCGAATGATTTAAACCCCGATAGCACTAATGATTTTAACTGCATGCACTAAACTCCCTACACCGTGTGACTGATGAACACTATTTTAATTGTGATAATGCTTTTTTAGCGGCCGCTTGTTCCGCCGCTTTTTTATTGCGACCAACCCCTGAGCCTAATACCTTGTGATCGACAATCACGTTAACTTCGAATTGGCGATCGTGTGATGGCCCCACTTCGGCTAATAATTGATAATCAATTTCGATTTCACCATCTTGTTGTAAAAATTCTTGCAAGTTAGTTTTATAATCGGTTTGATCTGAAAATTCACCGGCTTCAATCTTGGGGAAAACCAGTTGTTCGACGAATTTAACGACCGCTCCACGACCTTGATCTAAGAATAAGGCCCCGTTAAACGCTTCGAATAAATCTTCTAATAAAGTTGCGCGGGCCCGGGCACCGTTCTTCTCTTCACCCTTACCTAAACGAATGTAACGGTCAAAATGGGCTTCTTTAGAGAAGCTACTAAAACTCTTGGTACAAACAATTGCGGCCCGTAATCGGGTTAATTTACCCTCTGGCCAGTCTGGATATTTTTGAAAGAGGTATTCGGAAACGGTAATTTCCATCACCGCATCACCTAAAAATTCTAAACGTTCATTATCGCGCAAACCGAGTTCGCGGTGTTCGTTGACGTAAGAAGAGTGCGTAAACGCCTCGTCTAAGATTGCTAAGTTTTGAAATTCAATGCCGTAGCGCGCACGAAGCTCGCTGACTAGTGCTGCATCCAAAATAAAATACCCCATTTCACCTGATTATAATCTTTCACTATTATACCGTTTATACTGATAAAAAAACAGCGTTGGTCTGAGTTAGACCCTTTAATTCTCATCTAATTTTGTCCGTTAATAAAATAGACTAACACCGTTTAATCGGCGTTAGTCTATTTGAAATGTTATTGCGCAATCGTCGTTGCTTGTGTCATTTTAGCTAAAGCCGCTTGATAAGCTGGCACTTCAGCCTCGGTGGCATAGACAAAATGTTCAGGCCCCACTTCACGTAATTGACGACCTTCATTATTAGCTTCAATCGAAGCATCGTAAGCCACCCGTCGTTGCTTCCGTTCCAACTTAGGATCTGGTTGGGGCACGGCTGACAATAGACTTTGGGTATACGGATGCAATGCTCGGTCATAGATATCATCGGCGGATGCCAATTCCATAATCTGACCATTATGCATGACGGCAATCCGGTCACTAATGTATTTAACCATTGATAAATCATGCGCAATGAATAAATACGTTAAATTTTGTTGCGCTTGAATATCCTTCAATAAATTGACGACCTGTGCTTGAATCGACACATCTAACGCCGAAATCGGTTCATCAGCGATGATGAATTTCGGTTTAACCGCCAATGCGCGCGCAATCCCAATCCGTTGCCGTTGACCACCAGAGAACTCATGAGGATAACGTGTCGCGTGATCCTTGTTTAACCCGACGAGGTCCAACAATTCATTGACCCGCGCATCAGATTCAGCTTCGGTTTTCACCAATTTATGAATGTGAAGGCCTTCAGCAATGATGTCTTTGACTTTCATCCGCGGGTTCAAAGAAGCGTACGGATCTTGGAAAATCATTTGAATCTCTTTCCGGAATTCTTTCATTTGTCGACTATGATTCTTAATTTTACTGATATCCTGACCGTCAAATAAAATTTCACCACTCGTTGGATTGTAGAGACGAATGATACTCCGACCAGTCGTACTCTTCCCCGAACCAGATTCTCCAACAAGGCCAAACGTTTCGCCTTCGTAGATTTCAAATGAAATATCATCAATCGCTTTGACTTCGGATTTTTTACCTTTATTAAAGTATTGTTTTAAATGTTTGACACTGACTAATACTTTCGGTTTATCCTTTTCCATCTATCTGACCTACCTTCTGTGTTTCAACCTGTTCATATTTTGTCATCAACGACTTAATCGCTGCTGGCGGATCAACGTGCGGTGCATCTGGATGCAATAACCAGGTCGCCGCATAATGGGTTTTAGAAACCTTGAAGAACGGTGGCATCTCTTCTGCATCGATTTGTAGTGCGTACGGATTACGCGGTGCAAACGCGTCCCCCTTAGGCGGATCAAGTAGATCAGGTGGTGTGCCCGGAATTGCTTCTAGTTTACCCGAAGTATCTAACGTCGGCATTGAGTTTAATAGGCCCCATGTGTAGGGGTGTTTCGGTTGATAGAAGATTTCATCGACCAAACCGTATTCAATAATCTTACCCGCGTACATCACGGCGACCCGATCAGCAATCCCAGCCACCACGCCTAAATCATGGGTGATAAAGATGATTGAGGTTTCAATCTTACGTTGGAGTTCCTTCATCAAATCGATGATTTGTGCTTGGACGGTTACGTCCAAGGCGGTCGTTGGTTCATCAGCAATTAAGACTTGCGGATAATCAACAATCGCAATCGCAATCACGATCCGTTGACGTTGACCGCCGGAGAATTGATGCGGATAATCTTTCATACGCTCTTTGGCGTTTGGAATCCCGACTAATTCTAAAACCGTTAGCGCCCGTTTCATCGCATCTTCTTTATTCATCGCTTTATGAATCAATAAAGGTTCAGCGACTTGTTTGCCAATCGGCATGGTGGGATCTAATGAGGTCATCGGATCTTGGAAAATCATCGAAATTTCGTTGCCCCGAATTTGGTTCATTGCCTTTTCAGGCTTCTGCAATAAATCGTCACCATGGTATTTAACCGTGCCGCCTTTAATTTGCGCATTGCTGGCCAATAGACCCATGATACTCCGAACCGTCACGGATTTACCTGAACCAGATTCGCCGACAATTGCGAGGGTCTCGCCTTTTTTCAATTCAAAACTCACATCACGAATCGCGTGAACGTCGCCTGCGTAGGTTTTAAAATCGATGCTTAAATTTTTAACTTCTAAAATATTTGCCATTTGAAAACCTCCGACTATGACTTAGGATCAAAAGCATCCCGTAAGCCATCTGCTAATAAATTGACTGCGACCATGATGAGACATAGGACCGCTGCTGGATACCACATTTGGTACGGTAAGAACCGGAAGGCTTTTTGACCATCCGATAATAACGTCCCTAATGAGGCGCTTGGTGCTGGAATCCCGATTCCGATGAAGCTTAAGAAGGCTTCGAAGAAAATCGCACTCGGAATCGTAAACATGGTTTGAATAATAATGGTTGAGGATAAGTTGGGAATCAAATGTTTCAAAGCAATCCGAGTTGGGGTTTCACCCAAAGTCCGCGCCGCTAAAACAAATTCCTGTTCCTTCAACTGGAAGGTCTGGGCTCGAATCAGCCGGGCCATCGTCACCCACCCGGTAAAGCCAATCGCCAGAACGATTGATAATAAACCTGGCCGGAGAATTAACATCATTAAAACCACGACGATTAAGTTCGGAATCGATGAAATGATTTCGATGATCCGTTGCATGAAGGTATCAACTCGACCACCTTTCCAACCGGAAATAATCCCGTACGGAATCCCAATCAATAAATCGACTAAGGTTGCTAAAATTCCGATTAATAGGGATAAACGTGTCCCGTATAGAATCCGGGATAATAAATCACGACCGAGATAATCAGTCCCTAAGATAAAGCTCTTGCCCTTAGGAACGCCGGCCTGTTGATACTTATCAACTGTCACGCCAGAAACCGTGGCCGTCCCTTTGAATCCGGGTAAATGACCATTACCGATTTTAGGCGGTAAGTTAGCATACGCCACGTTTTGCGTATTGGGATTCTGCGGCGCAATCACGGGCGCTAGAAATGCTGCAAGAACAATCGCCAATAGGACAAAGAGTGACACAACAGCCACTTTATTTTGCTTCAGACGCCGAATCGCATCTTGCGTAAACGTCAATGAAGGTGCACTAATTTTTTCTTGTTCTTCATGATTGTCGGCTTTGAGTGGTTTAAAAGAACCAGCTGTTATTTTTGTATCTGACATGTTAGTTGGCCCCCTTTTCACTTAATCGAATTCTTGGATCGATAATACCGTATAGAATATCAACCACTAAGATAATTAACATTAATAAGAATGAATAGAAAATCGTCAAGCCCATGATGGTTGGATAATCGTTAGTCATAATTGATTTCACGAATTGTTCCCCAATCCCAGGAATTGAGAAGATATTTTCAACAACCAATGACCCTGTCATGAGGTTGACAGCCATTGGCCCGATAATCGTCACGACCGGAATCATTGAATTCCGTAGGGCGTGTTTAGCCACTGTTTGCCATTTAGAATTTCCTTTGGCTTTGGCTAATTCGATGTAATCACTGCTCAAAACATCCACCATTTCAGTCCGCATGAACCGGGCCGTATTGGCCAGTGGCGCGACCGCTAAGGCCAACGTCGGTAAAATACTTGATGAGAACCCATCCCATAAAGCGATAGGAAACATTTGTAATTTGAAAGCTAAGAAGAATTGAAGTAAAACGGCCAAGACGAAGTTAGGAATTGAAATCCCTAAGATTGAAAAGAACGTTGCGACCCCATCCACCCAGGTATTCTTCCGAATAGCTGCGACAGCCCCTAATAAAACCCCTAAAACAGAACCCAGAATCATCGCTTGGGCCCCGATTTGTAAGGAAGGTGCTAGCCGTGACATGATTAAACTCAAGACGGGTTGATTATTAAATTGGAAGGAAGTCCCAAAATCACCATGTAATAAACCAACGATGTAGATCCAATATTGTTCTAGAATTGGTTTATTTAATCCATATTGTTCATTCATAATCCGTAATTGATCCGCGCTTAATTTTTCTTGATTCGTGTAGGGTGTCCCTGGCATTAACTTCATCATGAAGAACGTGACCGAAGCAACAATGAACAGGGTTAAAACCAGATAGAATATTCTTTTAATTAGATATTTACTCATATGATTGCTCCTAACAAAAACGGGCTTCATTGTTTTTCAACGCCGAAACCCATTTTATAAAGTCGTTTTATTTTTTTAAATAAAGTGAGACATTATTGTAATTACCAGATGGGCCGTAATCTAACCCTTTGACGTTGGCGTTCGTTAAGTACGCTGTACCAACTTGATACAATGGGATGACCCCTGATTCAGTATTCATAATATCTTGTGCTTTTAATAGGTTTTGCCATCTAGCCGTTGGATTATTGGCATTAATTGTCTTACTTGCTTTGATTTGTGCATCGTATTCAGCATTACTCCAGTGACCGTTGTTATTAGAACTATCAGTCACAAAGAGGTCTAGGAACGTGATTGGATCTGGGAAATCAGCATTCCAAGCGCTGACCGCTAAATCGAAATCACCACTATCTGAACGAGAAAGACGTGTCTTAAATGGCACATTTGCTAATGTGACTTTCAAGCCTGATAAATTCTTTTCAAGCGTATTTTGTAAATATTCAGAACGTTTCTTAGCGATATCCGTATCATCACTGAGCATTGTGTAATTAAATGTTTTACCAGTTTGACCTAATTCAGCCAAACCTTCTTTCCAAAGTTTAGCAGCTTCCTTCGGATTATAAGTCGCATTCTTAAGCCCGGCTGCACTCAATTCACTGGTAAAATCTTTATCAGTTGTTGGGTTATAAGCCATGTTTTTAGGCGTTATCGAACTAATCGCTTTAGAACCATCGCCTAAGACTTGTGAAGCAAGTTCTTCACGATCAATCGTCATCGAAATTGCTTTTCTAATCTTAGCATTTTTGAAGATTGGATTTTTTTCTTGATTCATTTGAATATAGAAAGTTGATGATAATGATTTTGTTGAATAATCAGGATCATTCTTCATTTGTTTAGCCGTGTCACCAGTAATCACAGTCCGATCAACTTTTTTACTTTGGAATAAGTTTAAAGCCGTTGATGGATCTTTAACCACTTGGTATTTCAAGTTCTTGACTTTAACATTTTTGGCATTCCAGTAATTAGTATTCTTGACTTCTTTCCAAGAGCTATCCGGACCATTCCAGTTAGATAACTTATAAGGGCCATTGAAAACTAACGTCTTAGAATTTGTTCCGTAAGCTTTACCCGCTTTTTCGACGGCTGCTTTATAAACTGGGAAGAAAGTTGAGCTGGTCATTAATTGACTGAAGTATGGAATTGGTTTGTCTAAAGTGACAACTAAGGTATGGGCATCCTTGGCTTCAATCCCTAATGTATCAACCGCTTTTTTACCGGCTGTGATATCCGCTGCATTCTTGATACCTTCATAGATATAAGCGTATTGTGAACCGACTTTCGGATTAACGACCCGTTGCCAAGCATAAACGAAATCTGCGGCCGTCACGGCTTTGCCGTTACTCCATTTCGCATCTTTACGGAGCGGAATCGTGTACGTTAAACCATTGTTGGTTGGTTTAACCACCTTAGTCGCAATCGCTGGTTTAACCGTCTTACCTTCATAACGGTAAAGACCTTCCATCGTGTCCGTTAAAGTTTGAGCACCGATCACATCGGTATTTAATGCTGAATCCATTGTGGAAATTACATCGGTTGTCGTAAACGTCACCGTATCGGTTGATGCCTCTTTACTTCCTGATGAACCACACGCTGCTAATAAGACCGTAATGGCCAATGTTGTTACCCCTAACACCAAACTCTTTTCTCGTCTCATATGGACACTCCCTTCAGTTGTTAAAAATAATAATACCTGAATAAAAATGAAAAGTAAATAAGAAAGATTAAATTTCTCTAATTTATTTTCGCTATCAAATCAACGTTCGTGTTTAGATAATCAGAAAAAGGCCGTTATAATAACGATTATTATGTGAATGCGCTCATTTTATATCATCGTTTGCTCATTTAGAAATAAGTACAAAAAAAGCTTAACGCTAGAATCATTAGATTTCTAGCGTTAAGCTCTTTTTTCGATTAGCTTATTTTGTCTTTGTTTTGATATAAGCGACGGCATCCGCAACTGTTGCGATTTTTTCAGCTTCTTCATCTGGGATTTCGGCACCAAATGTGTCTTCCAATTCCAAAACGAATTCAACAACATCAATTGAATCAGCGTCTAGGTCTTTTTTAAAATTTAATTCATTAGTAATTTGATCTTTATTTAATTCAAAACGATCGACAATAATATCCGCAATCTTATCAAAGATTTCTTGTTCATTCATGTTAAAACCTCCAAAAATTGAAACACTTTCGTACCTAAGCATTATCGGTATTCAGTGATTATACCTAACTTTCTAGGCCGTTTCAAGTAAACTGTTTTAGCCCGCGAAGTCCATTGTAGTCCCTTTGACTCAGCTTGTCTAGCAAATTATTTAGTTTCGTCTGCGACCTTTTTTTGATCAAAATAATCAATCACTTTTTGGACCGTTTGATTGGCCAACATCGTATGAATCTGTTTGACCGTATAATAGACGGTTTGTGCGTCCGCCGCCCCGTGGGCCTTGATGACGGGGGCTTTTAAACCTAATAAAACAGCGCCACCGTAAATCGAGGTATCGAACTTAGTTTTAATTTGACCGACGCTGCCTTTTAATAAGAGTCCGCCGATTTTTTCTTTAACGCCCGCATCCATAATCGCGTGTTTGACTTGCGACATCACGATGGTTGCAGTTCCTTCAATTGCCTTTAAAGTCGCATTACCGGTAAACCCGTCAGTCACGACGACATCCGCTAAACCTTTTAATAGATCATTGGCTTCAATATTCCCGATGAAGTTCAAATCAGGATCCTCCGCTAGCAATTGATGAGCCGCTTTATGTAACTCGTCGCCCTTGCTCGCTTCAGTTCCGTTGTTCAATAACGCAATCCGCGGATTCGCAATTCCACGGACATCTTGCGCGTAGAAATTACCCATCAAACCGTATTGATGTAAATGTTCTGGTTTCGCTTCGGCATTCGCACCAACGTCTAACATGTTAAAGCCATCTTCTGAATTAATCGAAGGCAGCGTGGGCATCAACCCTGGCCGATCAATGCCTTTGACCCGACCAATGATGAATAATCCAGCTGCCAACAACGCCCCGGTATTGCCTAATGAGAATAACGCGTCGGCTTCGCCAGCTTTAACCGCTTGGGCGGCTAGGACCATTGAGGCTTGTTTCTTACGGCGAATCGCACGCACTGGTTCATCGTCGCCGGCAATCTTTTCAGTCGTGTGAACGATTGACAGTTGCGCCATATCAGGTAGTAGTGGTTTAATCTGGGCTTCATCACCGTATAAAATAAAATCAAGGTCTTTAAATTCTGAACGCGCCTGTAAAACCCCTTCAATCACTGCTTGTGGCGCAAAATCGCCGCCCATTGCATCAACTGCAATTTTCATATCAATTCCTCTTTTCATCACTAATCTAATGTTAAATAATTTTGTTGTTGTTGCGCTAAGTATTGCTTCAAAATTGGGTAGTTGGTCAAATCCGGATCGGTGGTAAAAATCTTTTGAACCGCTTGTTGGGCCACTTGTAGACTCGCGAAATCAGCAATCGGATCGCCGACCTTAAACGTCGGTACGCCTGATTGTTGATGACCAAAGACTTCTCCTGGTCCCCGCAATTCTAAATCTTTTTGAGCCACGACGAACCCGTCATTGGTTTCGGTCATAATCGTCATGCGATCGATGCCCTGTTGATTTTTAGGATCGGCAACCAGTAAACAATAGGCTTGTTGCTTGCCCCGTCCAACCCGACCACGCAACTGATGGAGCTGTGCCAAACCAAAGCGGTCGGCATCAAAAATCAACATGACCGTCGCATTCGGCACATCGACCCCGACTTCGACGACGGTCGTCGAGACCAATAATTGAATCTGATTCTCTGAAAAAGCCGTCATAATCCGGTTCTTTTCATCATCTTTCAACTTGCCGTGGAGCAAAGCAACTTGATAGTCCGGCGCAAACCGTTCGGATAGTTTGGCGTAAATTTCTTCCGCATTTTTGAGATCCATCTGTTCTGATTCAGCAATTAACGGCGTAATCGCAAAGACTTGGGAATGTTGGGCTAATTGCGTGCCAACAAAGCTCAACGCCTGTTCAACTTGGTTACTCCGCACCCAACTCGTTTCAATTGGAATTCGGCCCTTCGGTAATTCATCGATTGTTGAAACATCCATCTCACCGTACGCGGTAATTGCCAAAGTCCGTGGAATTGGCGTGGCGGTCATCGCTAAGACGTCCGGTTGCAAGCCTTTTTCACGCAGAATTCGGCGTTGGTTGACACCAAAACGGTGTTGTTCATCAATCACCGCAAAACCCAGCCGTTGATAATTAACCGCATCTTGTATCAACGCGTGGGTGCCGACGATGATGTTGATTCGACCATTCTCAATATCGGCTAATAATGGCCGACGTTCTTTAGCCGTGATTGAACCGGTCAATAAACCGACTGTGACGTTCATCGGTTCAAATAATTGCTTTAATTTTTGATAATGCTGTTCCGCTAAGATTTCAGTGGGCACCATTAACGCCGCTTGGTAACCGGCCGTGACCGCCGCAAACATCGTAATGGCTGCGACGATTGTTTTCCCAGAACCAACATCGCCTTGTAGTAAACGGTTCATGTGGGCGGGCGATTTTAAATCTAAACAAATTTCGTTAACCACCCGTTTTTGGGCCGCAGTTAATTCAAATGGTAACGTCTGGATAAATTCTTTTAACGCTGCGTTCTGGTAATGCAGTGCCAAGCCGTTAGCGACATGGCGTTCTGATTGTTTAATCGCTTGTAATTGTAATTGATATAAGAAGAACTCGTGAAAAATGGCTGTTCGTCGCGCTTGTTTAGCTTCCGGATAAGTTTCCGGAAAGTGCATCCCCGCAATTAAGGCTTGTTCGTTGACTAACTTGTACTGCTGGCGTAATGCCTCGGGAATTAATTCCGGAATAACCGCTTGATACTTCTCGTAGGCTTCTTTAATCAATTTAACCAATGTGCCTTGTTGGACACTTTTATTCACCGAATAAATCGCCGCAAACGACGGGTTATCGGCCGATTGGACCGCTAAGACCTTCATCCCAGTTAACGTATGTCGTTTCGCATCCCATTTGCCATAAATGGCAACATCGACGCCGGTTTCAAATTTATCTTTCAAATAGGGTTGATTGAAAAACGTCACCATCACGACATCGTGTTCAACTAAGATCCGGACGTTTAGACGCGTTTTACCGGGTCCCCAGCGACTAATCACTGGTTCGGCAACAACGGTCCCTTTTAAAGTCACTTTTTCCTGATCGGCAGCTTCGGACAAATCTTTGACCTTTAAATCCTCATAACGGAAGGGAAAATAGTACAGTAAATCACTCATATTCTGGATACCCAGTTGACCAAGCGCGGTTAAGCGTTTGGGGCCAACCCCAGTTAACTCAGTGACTGAATCGGTTAACTGCAACATGTCATTCCCTCCTTTTTAGCAAAAAACAGGAATCAGGTCATCATCCTCATTCCTGTTTTTATTTAGATTAAGTTATTCAACTGAGATTAGGTATGGATAAACGGGTTGATGACCTTCATGAATTTCAACTTCCAATTCATCGTCAATCGCCATAATCGCATCACTAATTTGTTCAGCTTCAGTTTGATCGCCATCGGCACCCACAATAATCGTGACAATTTCACTATCGTCATCCAACATGGCTTCAACCATTTGAATGGCTGCATCGAGTCGTTCGGTTGTTGAAACTTTGATTTTACCATCGATAATGCCCATGTAATCATCTTTTTTAATTTCAAGACCGTCTAACGTTGTGTCCCGAATCGATTGCGTGACCTGACCACTAATGACCGTATCTAAGGCTTCGGTCATCGCCGCTTGGTTATCTTCGATTTCAGCAGACGGGTCAAACGACAACAACGCGGTCATCCCTTGTGCAATCGTCCGACTCTTGACAATTTCGACCGGAATTTCAGCCACTTCGGCGGCTTGTTCAGCCGCTAAGAAAATATTTTTATTATTAGGCAGTAAAATGACCCGTTTGGCATTGGCCGCGTCAATCGCATCTAAAATATCTTGGGTACTTGGATTCATGGTTTGACCACCACTTAAGATGTAAGTTGCGCCTAGACTTCTAAATAATTCAGAAATACCAGACCCAGCGGCAATCGCAATAATCCCATAATCGACGGGTGCTGATTTTTGAGCCACGGCGGCTTGTTGATCATTGTCCACAATGGTTGCGTGTTGAAGCCGCATATTGTCGACTTTAATCTTCATCAATGAACCGAAATGTTGCCCATAAGCCATCACTGTGCCCGGATGTTCCGTATGCACATGGACTTTGACGACTTCTTCATCGGCCACCACGAGCAGTGAATCACCAACGCCGTCTAAATGGTTCCGGAATTCATCATAATCAAACTCGCGGTCAACGGTTGTCCCATCGCCTAAAGCGACCATGATTTCGGTACAATAACCATTTTCGATATCTTCGGTCCCCATTTGAGCCGTTTGATGATGATTGGCATTGACCATTTCATCCATCTCAGCTTCATCAGGCGTGTATAAATCTTTTTCAGGGGCTTGGCCGGTTAACCCTTCCAAGAAGCCTTCATAGATGAAGACTAACCCTTGACCACCAGAATCCACGACACCGACTTCTTTTAAGACTGGCAATAATTCAGGCGTTTTTAGGAGGGCTTTTTTAGAGCCTTCAACGACGGCAGCAACTACTTCACCGATATCATCGGTTTGACTAGCCACTTTGGCCCCCGCTTTGGCGCCTTCACGAGCAACGGTTAGAATTGTCCCTTCAACGGGTTTCATCACCGCTTTATACGCTGTTTGAACCCCACTGGTGAACGCTTCAGATAAATCCTGAGCTGACAATGTCGTTTTTTCTTCCATACTCTTTGAAAAACCACGGAAGATTTGTGAACTAATGACCCCTGAGTTGCCCCGCGCGCCCATTAAAAGGCCCTTCGCTAAACTCTTTGAAAGTTCACCAACTGCTTGATTGCTATTTTCATTAACAGCCTTCGCACCGCTTTGGAACGTTAAACTCATATTAGTCCCAGTATCGCCATCTGGCACTGGAAAGACGTTTAAAGAATTGACAAATTCTGCATTTTTAGTTAATCGATGGGCAGCAACCCGCATCATTGCTTGAAACTCTGTTGCTGTAATTTCAGTGACTTTCACGAATGTTCCTCCTCGAACAAAAACAAATAGAACTGGGTCAACTCACCAGCTCCTGATTGATTTTAGTCTTCTAATACCCGTACACCTTGAACATAAATATTAACGGAGTTGGCGCTAACACCCAACATCGTTTCAAGATTATACTTCACTTTACTTTGAACGTTACGACAAACTTCTGAAATCTTAATGCCATAACCAAGAATGATATAGACGTCAATTGCGACCCCGTTATCTTCTTGGCGGACAACAACACCGCGGTTATAATGTTCACGATTTAATATTTCATTTAAATTATCACGAATCTGGTTTTTACTCGCCATGCCGACGATGCCATAGATATCAGTAGCGGCACCACCAACGATAGTGGCAATGACATTATTAGTAATATCGATATCGCCATATTGTGTTTTAATTTTAACAGCCATTAAAATAGCCTCCTTGTGACGTACTTATTATCATTTTAGCATAGCAGACTGGCGTTGCAAAGTAACTCGCCAATAAATTCCGTTTCATTTGGCTTACGCTAGTATCTTACAATCAACACAATTCTGCAAGTAAAATCGCCCTTTTTTTACCCTGTCAAGTAATTTTCCTTGAAAGAACTCTTGCAATCTATCAACCGTTATGGTAAATTATTTAAGTGAATTGTATAAGCCGGTGTGCATGCATGCAACTATTAAGACTAACTGAAAATCATATTATGTTTCTCGTTAATTCTACCGGCTTTACTAAAAGGAGGAATAAGACCATGGCAAAAGACGTTATTACCGGCCGTAAAACATCATTTGGCAACAAGCGTTCACACGCTTTGAACTCATCTCGTCGTTCTTGGAAGCCAAATTTACAAAAAGTACGTATCTTAGTTGATGGCAAACCTAAACGTGTTTGGGTTTCTGCCCGTGCTTTGAAATCAGGCAAAGTAACTCGCGTTTAATTTCGTTTGTTTAGACTGTCAATTGACAGTCTATTTTTTTGCAAACTGTGACAGAATCGGATTATCCAGAACTAAGGATAATCCGATTTTTTGATTTGAACGGAGATTGATAGTTCTGGCGCGCGTCAAAAAACGTTCGCTTAATATCAAGATACTGCGACTGATATCACAGACCCTTTTTGCATTAAAATACCCCAACGGCCATTTTTAGGCTGCTGGGGTATTTTGAGTTGTTCGGCTAATCCGTACTTTGAATCACCGCGACAATCCCGGTTTTAAAATTAAAGCGGCCGGTCACACCAATAAATTCATTGCTAGCCCAAGAAATCGGCACTTCCGTATCAAAATGGTGCAACGGATACTTCTCATCAATTAAATTTAAATCAGTGGTCGGCGTTAACGGAATAAACGCTAAATACTTTTTATCAGCCTCTTTAGCAATTTGATACTCGCCTGGTAAATAAAACCGAATCGTATTTTGACTATCACGCATCTCTAAGCGATCTAAGAACGGTTTAAAGCGTTCTTCCAACGGCATGAATAGATTCGCTAGGAAGTGGTCTAAACGGCCACCAGTCGCACCGTAAATCACGACTTGATCAGCCATAAGTTCTTCGAGGGCAATTGATAACGCCAATTGCGTATCTGTTTCATCTTTTTCAGCTTGAACCGCTCGAATGTCCCCAACTTGTGCCTGCACCTGTTGACGTTCAGCTGGTGTTAATGAATCAAAATCACCCACGGCAACTGTCGGCACAATCCCCTTTTGTAATAGACGCCAAGTCCCCCGATCAGCAGTCACCCACTGACCGGCAATTTGAGTTGGTTTTTGTAACTCTGGTGCCCATTGTTCGATTGGCCCACCCGCTAATAAATTAACGCGCTTCATTGGCCGTCTTCTTTAAAAGCGCAATCCGTTCCGTTAAATCACCCGCAAACGTGTATGAACCGGCGACGAAGATATCGGCCCCCGCTTGCGCGCAAGCGGCGATTGTTTGGTCGTTGACCCCACCGTCGACTTCGATTTGATAAGTCGCATCAGCATGTTGGTCACGATAATCCGCCAGTTCGCTCACTTTGGCCAACATTGCTGGAATAAATTTTTGCCCCCCAAAACCAGGATTAACTGTCATGACTAAGACTTGATCAACTAATGGTAAAACCGCTTCAATATAACTAACCGGTGTCCCTGGGTTGATGACCACGCCGGCTTTAACCCCAGCATCTTTAATCATTTGTAACCCCCGGTATAGGTGCTTCGTGGCTTCCGCATGAATCATAATCAAATCCGAACCCGCTTGCGCGAATTGCTCGATGTAGCGTTCTGGTTGTTCAACCATCAAATGGACATCTAAGACCAACTTTGTCAGTGGTCGGATCCCGGAAACAACTTGTGCGCCAAACGACATATTCGGTACAAACATGCCATCCATAATGTCGACGTGTAATAAATCTGCACCAGCCGCTTCCAAGTTTTGAACATCCCGTTGTAAATTCATAAAATCTGCGCTTAAAATTGACGGTGCAATTTGTGTCATCTGTTTAACTTCCATTCTTTTATGATTTTGATTTTTTGTAAACCGGCCGTAAATCCTTTAATTCAGCTCTAAATTGTAAATAATTATCGTAACGGCTTCTTAAAATTTGGCCAGCGTCTAACGCTTCTTTAACGGCACATTTCGGTTCCATCACGTGTTGACACGTTCTAAACTTGCAACCTTGACCAATTTCACGAAATTCTGGAAAACGATCAACCAACGTCTCACTGGTGACGTCTAACAAGCCTAACGATGAAAAACCAGGTGTATCGCCGACTAACCCGCCATTAATTGGAATCAATTCAATATGGCGCGTCGTATGTTTCCCACGATTCAGACTTTTGGAAATTTCAGCCGTTGCCAAATTTAATTTAGGTTCAATATGGTTTAACAAGGTCGATTTACCCGCCCCCGTTTGACCTGTAAAAACGGTCGTTTGGTTGGCAAAAGTCGCTTCAATTGCGGTAATCGTTTCAGCTGTAAAAGCGGCCCGTGGCGCAAATACCCGGTAACCAATTGCCTCGTAGTAATCCAACGACACTTTAATCTGTTGGTACAATTCATCCGAAATTAAATCGGTTTTGGTTAAATAAATAGTCCCTTGAACGTTTAAACTTTCTAAATAAATCAAAAATCGATCCAAAAGATTTAATGAAAACGCCGGTTCAATCGCCGACATGATCACCACCACCTGATTGATGTTGGCAATCGGGGGACGAATCATTTCATTCTGGCGGTCCAAAATTTCAAGAATGTAGCCTTCACTTTGTTCCTTACTTTCGAATTCAACGAAATCCCCGACTAGTGGTGTAATTTTACGTTTCCGAAAATTGCCACGTGCCCGCGTTCGATAAATCTGTTGCTCACTTTGTACTTCATAAAAACCACTGAGGGCTTTAATAATTTGTCCGGTCTGCAATAGACCACCTCCCAAATATTAATCGCTATCTACTTTTTTGCTGTGTTTGACTGCTCGAACTAGATTCAGTACTGGTAGCCGGACTACTGCTTGTTTCGCTTGGTTCCGATTCACTGCTGCTACTCGATTCACTACTGCTCGTCTCGCTGTTACTGCTGCTAGCAGACGGTGATTCGCTAACTGATTCTGAAGGTTGTTCAACCGGTGCTCGTTGCCCCTTAGATAACACAATTGTGAGACGGTCGCCTGCTTGCACCATCGTCTCACTTGCAGGCGATTGACGAATCACTAAGCCAGTTTGAATGCTTGTCGAATATTCCTCTGAGAAAGTCACCATTAACCCAACTTCGGTTGCATAATCTTGAACCGCTTGTTGCGTATAATCACTTAAATCACGTAGCGCAAAGGTCGGTTTCCCACTGCTGACCGTTAACGTAATGGTCGTTTTACTAGGTACCACATTTTTGCCGGCATCAATACTTTGATTCATAATGGTGCCCTCATCGATGGTTGTCGAACTTTGATACTTACGTTTAACCGTTAATCCGGTTTTACGTAATTGCCGACTAACATCGCTATATTCCTGATCCGTGTAATCTTTAATGCGATATTTTTTCTGTCCTGTGCTGACCGTCAAATCGACAGTACTCCCCGATTTAACCCGTAAGCCCTTGACCGGCGTGGAGCGAATCACATGGCCACTATTATATTGATTACTAGCCGTTTTTTGAATCGTGCCGACCTTTAATTTTTTATCAGTCAAAACATCTTCAGCATTTTGCTGCGTCATGTCAGTCAAATCAGGCACACTGACTTCACTACCTTGAATCGCGTAAGCCCCGATTGTCCCCAGTAAGACTAAAACAGCAATGCCGATACCAATCAGCCACCATTTTTTCTTCTTAGTCATTTTAGACTTCTTCGGTTGCTTGGCAGCTGATTCAGCAGCCTTAGCCGGCGTTGCTTCAGTCACTTGTTCCGATTGATCGGTTTGCGTAATGCCTTCTGGGTCCAGCGCCGGAATCACTTTGGTTTCACCCAAATCGCCAGCTTTATTCGGCACAAATTTTGGTTCGTGCGCCCGGCTGGCAGATAGCGATGTCGCTAAATCTGCCGCCATCATCTTGACCTCACTGTAGCGTTCATCTGGATCTTTGGCAGTTGCCTTTAAGACCACGTTTTCCAGTGCTTGCGGGATTCGTGGATCATAATTGCGAACCGGTGGAACTTCATTTTGAAAATGCTTAATCGCAATCGAAACGGCCGATTCCCCTTCAAACGGCACCATTCCAGTCAATAATTCGTATAGAATAATCCCTAACGAATAAATATCAGAACGTTTGGTCGCCATTGAGCCACGCGCTTGTTCCGGTGATAAATAATGAACTGACCCTAATAAAGTGTTGGTTTGGGTCATTGCGGTTTCACTTAGCGCAATCGCAATGCCAAAATCACTAATCTTCACATTACCGGCTTCATCCACCAAAATATTTTGGGGCTTTAAGTCACGATGAATAATATTGTGATCGTGGGCATTTTGAACGGCGGATAAAATCTGCGCCATGATATCCGTCACTCTTTGGTAAGGAATTGGAAAATTTTCAACGATGTATTTCTTCAGATCCGTGCCTTGGACGTATTCCATGACAATGTATTGCATACTATTTTCTTCACCTACATCGTAAATACTGACGATGTTCGGATGATTTAATTCAGTGGTCGAAAGGGCCTCGCGTTTAAAACGCCGGACCGTATTCGGATCATTGCGCAAATCTAACCGCAAGACTTTGACGGCAACCTGCCGATCTAAAATCAGATCCTGGGCTAAATAAACATTCGCCATCCCACCTTCACCGATTGGTCGAATAATTTGGTAGCGACCGCTCACCGCATAACCTGGTTCCATCATATCGGTTGCACCTCGCGATCACGGTGTAAAATCAACGCAGTGATGTTATCTAAACCACCCGCTTGATTGGCTTGTTCGATCAATGATTGACACTTTTCGTCTAACGTCGTATCCGCCAACAAAGTCGTTTTAAGTTGTTGATCGTCCACCATATTGGTTAAACCGTCGGTACAAAGTAATAAATAATCATCTGGTTCGAATTCATAAATCGTCACATCGGCATCGACATCTTGTGAAACACCTAATGTGCGCGTAATAATATTTTTTTGTGGATGATGTCGCGCCGCTTCTTCGGTTAATTCACCTTGTTTAACTAATTCATTAACTAACGAATGATCTTCCGTCAACTGTTGCAACTGCTGGTGACGCAACCGATAAACCCGACTATCACCAATATTGGCCACTAGATAATTCCGTCCCGAAATTAGGACCGCCACTAAGGTCGTGCCCATCCCGGTTAAATCATCGTATTGATTCGCCTTGGTTAAAATATGTTGGTTTTCTTTTTGAAGTTCAAAAATCAACCACTTAACCATCGCTTCGATATCGGTATCATTCGTCCGTTCGAATTCGTAACCAATGTGTGAGACTGCCATTTCAGAAGCCACATCGCCACCTAGATGACCGCCCATTCCGTCAGCGACAATCGCAAACTGAGCGCCTTTTTTATTCGTATAAAATCCGACATAATCTTGATTGTTTTGACGTTGTTGACCAACATCCGTTCGGTATGCTACTTCCATAGAAATCACCTCAATTAAAATTTAAGCTTTCCGTTGCAAACAAGCAATAAAAAAGCCGTCTGTTTGATAATCATCTGGATAAATCTGGACAAATGGCGTTGCTTGATTTTGCGTTAATGGTAATTCAAGTGGCACGGGGACGACCGTAAATTCTGGATGTTGCGCCAGAAAGGCCGTTATCACCTGTTGGTTTTCCTCAGGAACAATTGTACAGGTACTATAGGTTAATTGCCCACCCACTTTTAAAGTCGGTGCTACCGCGTTTAAAAGCGCAATTTGAATCTTTTGTAGATTGATCAAATCCGCTGGTTGCCGACTATATTTAATTTCGGGTTTCCGTCGCATTAATCCAAGGCCGGAACAAGGCGCATCCACTAGAATTTTATCAAACGTCTCCACAGCAAATTGTGTGCTAATTTTGCGGGCATCTAGCGCTTGGGCTTCAATCACATCTTCGACATGTAACCGTTTGGCATTTTGTTCGATCAAACGGACTTTGTGGTCATGAATATCCAAAGCGACTAAGCGCCCACCTTGTTGCGCATCTAGATATGTCGCCATGTGCGTTGATTTACCACCAGGCGCTGCACACGCGTCCAAGACTTGATCCGTCGGTTGAATTTGGAGACTTGGTGCGACCAACATTGAACTTTCATCTTGAATCGTGTAAGCACCGGCTTCAAAGGCCGCTCCACTGGCTAGATGGCCGCCTTGAGCGACTAAACCGACCGACGCAATCTGACTAGGCACAAGATCTTCAAACTGGGTTTGTAATTGCGGCAATAAATCCGCCACCGAATTTAAACGGGTATTGACCCGAATCGACGCATTCGCCGGTTGATTAATCGTCGTCAATAACTGCGTTAACTTCTCGGTACCCAAATCGGCTTGTAGTTTTTCAACTAGCCATTCAGGCACACTGTAAGTAATACTCAAGCGTTCTAATGGTGATTCGATTTGGTTTAAATCGGCTAAACCAGTCCGTTGCAGATTCCGTAGAATTGCCGTCACTAATTTAGCGGTCCCGACATGGCCCATTTGTTTGGCGATTTCGGTCGCTTCATAAAAAATGGCGTGTTCCGGTACCCGATCTAAATAAACCAGTTGGTAAACGGCTGTCCGTAAAACTTGGCGGACCCAAACAGCCATTTTAGTCGGTTTTTGAATGAACGGTTTTAAATAGTAATCCAACGTATATTCATGTTGAATCACGCCATAGACCAGTTGCGTTAAAAAGCCCGCATCCTGGGGATTTAAATGTTCTTTTTTAATCACTTGGTCTAATGCCAAGTTTGAATAACTTTTCTGTTTGGTAATCGTCGTTAAAATTTCAACGGCTAAATAACGCGGGGTCTTTTTAGGCATCTTGCACCACCACTTGTTGACCGGCTGCTAATTGTTTGCCGACGCCGTTAAGATATGATTGCACTGGCATCTTAGCTTTACCAGCGGGTTGAATTTCAGTGATTTTGAGCACGGTCTGGTTGCCGGCCGCGATTTCAAAATCTTTTTTATGAATGGCGACAATCGTACCGGGCGCAACGTCGGTCGTCGTTTCCGCCACCGTGGCCTGCCAAACTTTCGTCCGTTGATCGTTGATTGGTAACCACGCCCCTGGTTGTGGCCGTAAAGCCCGAATCTGATTGACTAACGTTTGCGCGGGTTTAGTAATGTCGAGTGCTTCTTCTTCTTTAGTAATGTTATACGCAAACGTCACTTGACTTTCATCTTGCACGGTCCGTGGTGCTGTTTGATCAATAATCGCGGGGAGCGTTTTTAACAATAAATCGCGCCCAACGAAACTGAGCTTGTCAAATAACGACCCTGTATCGTCCGTGGCTTCGATTGGAATACTAGCTTGTTCAATCATGTCACCGGCGTCCATTTTCTTAGCCATGTGCATAATCGTAATCCCGATTTCAGAATCACCATTCAATACAGCGTACTGAATAGGTGCCCCACCCCGGTATTTAGGCAATAATGATCCATGAACATTAATCGCGGCAATTTGCGCAGCCGCTAATAATTTGCTGGGTAAAAATTGGCCGTAAGCGGCGGTCACGATTAAATCGGGTTGTAAGTCAATGATCGTTGCAAGCTCCGGACTACCACTTAATTTTTCGGGTTGATAGACCGGCAAGTTCAAGCGAACCGCGGCTTCTTTAACGGGTGTTTGTTGCAATACTTGTTTACGACCGACCTTACGATCTGGTTGGGTCACGACTGCTAAGACCTCGTAATCTGCTTGGTCCACTAAGGCTTCTAGAATTGGTACTGAAAATTGGGGGGTTCCCATAAAAACGATGGCTGTCATTTAAAATCACTCTCACTTCTAAGTAAATTGTAATGGTTCGTTGTCTAACCCGATTTTAAAGCCATTGCGGGTATCAACTTGAGTTGTTTCTAAGATTTCGGCTAATTTAGCCGCTAATTGGGGTTCTTGTTTATATTTAATCACAATTTGGTAAAAATAACGATTATTAATCCGCGCGATTGATTTCGGCGTCGGGCCTAACACAATGGCTTGCTCGGATAAAATCGGCCGTAATTGTTTCGCAATTTGGAAACTCTTCTTGGCGGCTTGAACTTCTTCCGGGTGACTAACCGTCAACTGGACCGTAAAATAATACGGCGGATAATTGCCCCGATGGCGAACCGCCATTTCATAGCGGAAAAAGCCTTCATAATCGTGCTTTTGCGCAAATTGAATCGCATAATTCTCCGGATTAAACGTCTGCACTAAAACCTGACCGGGTTTGTCCGCCCGACCAGCTCGGCCACTAACTTGCGTTAATAGTTGAAAAGTTCGTTCGCTCGCCCGAAAATCGGGTAAGCCGAGTGCCGTATCAGCGTTGATCACGCCCACTAACGTCACATCAGGAAAATCCAACCCTTTGGCAATCATCTGCGTCCCAAGTAAGATATCCGCTTGGTGGTCGCCGAACTGTTTTAATAATTTAGCGTGCGCGCCTTTTTTACGGGTCGTATCGACATCCATTCGGATAATCCGCGCTTCTGGTAATAATTCTTGTAATTCTGTTTCTACCTTTTGCGTACCAGTTCCAAAATAGCGAATTTGATGACTCTGACAGTTAGAACAAATCTTTGGAATCGCTTCTTCATGACCACAGTAATGGCATTTCATCGAATGCGAATCCATATGCAACGTCAACGAAATATCACAATTGGGACATTGTAAGACAAAGCCACAATCCCGGCACATCACAAACGATGAAAAGCCCCGGCGGTTTAACAATAAAACACTTTGTTCACCCTTGGCTATACGCGCCTTAAGGGCCGTCAATAAGGGTGCCGAAAAATTAGTCGTTTGTTGTTGCTTGAGCGCTTCACGCATATCAATCAATTCAACTTTGGGCATCGGTTGTTGATTAATCCGTTGTGTTAACTGGATTAACTGATAAACGTGTTTCTGCGCCCGTGCCCGTGATTCTAGTGAAGGTGTCGCACTGCCTAAAATCACCGGACAATGGTGATGCCGACTCCGCCACAAAGCGACTTCGCGCGCATGGTAACGGGGACTTTCGTCTTGTTTATAACTGGCTTCGTGTTCTTCATCCATAATGATAACGCCAATATCGGATAAAGGCGCGAAAACGGCTGAGCGTGCGCCCACGACGACTTTAGCTTCTTGACGTTCAATTCGACGCCATTCATCATACTTCTCGCCTTCTGAAAGGCCACTGTGTAAAACCGCCACCAATTCGCCAAACCGTCCTTTGACCCGTTGCACCATCTGGGGGGTCAACGCGATTTCAGGGACTAACATTAGCGCCGTCTTGGCTTGTTTTAAAACGGCTTCGATTGTTTGTAAATAAACTTCCGTCTTACCACTACCGGTGACCCCTTCAAGTAAGAAAACTTGATTCGAATCGGCGGTTGCAGCTTGCGTAACTTGTTCAACTGCGGTGGCTTGTTGCGCCGTTAACGCCATTTTATGCGTCGCCGCAACGGCTTGTTGGTACGGATTCCGATAGGTTTCGACCTTAATTTGCTGCAACCAGCCTTTTTGATGGCCGACTCGAATATTTTCCCGGGTAAAAGTCGTTTGATTTAGGACATCCTTTAATAACGGTGGTCTTTGCCCGATTAAACTTTGCAAATAACTAATCAACTGTTGTTGTTTCTTGGCTGATTGGCGTAAGCCGGTACGGGCTTCTTCAAATTGTTCAAACGTTAAGGCCGGTTTGATGGCCGTTAATTCTTTGACTTGGGCGCGATTACCCACGTGGTAAGTCACACTGACCTTATCTTGGCGTTGTAACGTCATTAATTGTTTCATTTTATCTGGATCGAGATTTTGATCGAACGTCAATTCATCGTTATCGTTAAATAAACTCGCCTTAAGCGCCGGCTCAATTTCATCAATTAAGGTGACGGTCTTCGTGTATTTAGCGCGCATCACACTCGGTAACATCGTTTGCAAACAGGTAATTAAAAAGGCGTACGTATTGGTTGCCATCCAACCCGCTAATTGCAATAACTCCGGATTGACGACTGGTTGTAAATCAACTAGTGCTTCTAAGGTTTTAAGTTGTCCCGTAAATTCGGGTTGATCGACGATTGAGACGACAAAGCCCTGAATTTTACGATCGCCTTTACCAAAAGGCACAACCACGCGCATCCCCGGTTTAATCGTATCAACTAATTGATCTGGCACTTGATAATCATACGGGCGATTGGTTTGTAACGTTGGCACATCAACAATCACCTTCGCAATTTGTGGCATATCACCACTCCTTTATTTTTGAACTTGTGCGATCCGGGTTAAAATCTGGGTCGCAATCGTCACTTTCGTGGTTAATGGCAACTTTTCAGTTGTCCCATCCGCCCACAGTAAGGTAACTTCATTATCGTCGGCATTAAACCCACGATCAGTTTGACTGACGTCGTTAGCCACGAGTAAATCAACTTGTTTAGCCGCTAATTTAACTTGCGCGTTACTGAGTAAGTCATTGGTCTCAGCCGCAAACCCGACTAAAAATTGGGTCATCTTTTGTTGGCCGAGTGCTGCTAGTATATCCGGATTTTTAGTCAGATTTAATTGAAAATCAGTTTGATTGGCCTGCTTTTTAATCTTTTGCGTCGCATATTCAACGGGTTTAAAGTCAGCGACGGCCGCCGCCATCACCACGATGTTCGCTTGGTCGTAAACCGCTTGAACCGCACCTTGGAGTTCGGCCGCCGTTTGCACGTAAACCACCCGTTCCAATTGCGCTGGCACGGCTAATTCAGGACGCGTGCTAATTAAAATCACTTTGGCCCCTAGCATTGCGGCCACTTGCGCGACTGCATACCCCATTTTACCAGAAGACCGGTTCCCAATAAAACGAACCGGATCTAACGGTTCAGTCGTGCCGCCAGCGGTGACAACCACCACTTGGTCTTTCAACAGTTGTAGCGTTAGCAAACGCGTTGCTTGCACCACAATCTGCGCTTCTTCTGGAAAGCGACCTTGACCATTGTAGCCTTCCGCTAAAAAACCAGTCGCCGGTTGCATCACGGTTAACCCATCGGTGACTAACTGTTGCACATTACGTTGGGTCGCTGGATTTAACCACATATGTTCATTCATCGCTGGCACGATTAATTTAGGGGCGGTCGTCGCTAGTAACGCGGTCGTCACAAAATCATCGGCAAGTCCGTTGGCCAGCTTGGCCATCACGTTGGCCGTTGCGGGTGCCACGATGGCCAAATCTGACCAATCGGCTAAATGAATATGAGCCACTTGATCGGGTTGGTCAACGGCAAATAAATCCGTTAACACCGGTCGTTTGGTGAGCGTCGCAAATGTTAACGGCGTCACGAACTCTGTGGCTGATTGGGTCATCGCGACTTGGACCGTCGCCCCCGCTTTAATCAGTTGGCGGACTAAACCGGCCACTTTATAGACCGCAATCCCACCGGTCACATAGACAGCAATCTTTTTATTAGCTAACGCCATTCTAAAACCCCCTAAAATTAAAAAAACCGCATTTCAAGTTCAACATCCATCGATGAATAAACTAAAAATGCAGGTTTTCTCTAATTATTCTTATTCGCCATCTTTTTGAGCGAGCTTATCCATTTTTTCAGCATCTTTTTCAAGCATCAATGAATCAGGATCGATAATGACATTTCCAGCAGCAATTTCTTCCATTGCCATCCCAACCGATTTTGGTGATTGGTATTCAGATAACATCTTCATATCACCTGCTTCGATTTGGTGAGCTCGTTTACTAGCTAAAACCGCTAATGAATAACGTGAGTTAACATTTTCTAATAATTTATCAATTGAAGGATATACAATCATGTTTTAGTCCCCTATCATTTTTTTATATAAATCGATGACCCGTGGCACACGTAGATGTTCGCCTTCGATAATCTTTTCAATCCGTTTAACCGCATTGGGAATTTCGTCGTTGACCACTGCGTAGTCGTAGTTTTCCATCATCTTGATTTCATCAGCAGCTTTATGCATTCGCTTATCAATCGTTGCTTGATCGTCAGTGCCGCGTTTTTGAATCCGATTGCGGAGTTCCAACAAATCAGGCGGTGTTAAGAAAATAAAAACGCCATCCGGACATTTGGCCCGAACTTGCATGGCCCCTTGGACTTCAATCTCTAATAAAACGTCCCGACCAGCGTCCAACGTTTGGTTGACGTACTTCATCGGTGTACCGTAATAGTTATCGACATATTGCGCATACTCTAGCATACCATCATTTGCAATTTCTTGCTCGAATTCTTCTTTACTGACAAAATAATAATCAACACCATCTTGTTCGCCTGGTCTTGGTTTCCGAGTCGTCATTGAAACTGAATAATGAAAGTCACGAAATTCATCTTCTAGCATCGCTTGACGAACGGTCCCTTTACCTACACCTGATGGACCCGATAAAACGATCAACATTCCTCGATTGGACATCTGCGCAATTCCCTCTTCTTCATAAAATAGTTATATTCTATTTTGCACTATTTTCCGCTTAATATCAAGTCTACTTTACGTTCATTTCATCTAAAATTAAACGAAGTTGTGCGATTTCATCATTTGTCAGGGTGACACCCTTGCCCATCTTTTCATGATTGGGGGCCCAATCCCGTAAATCAAACTTTGGTTCCCGACCATTCCAAGCAATTAAATTCAGTTCTTTTTGCCAGCCTGCCTTATTTTGACTCAACACACCGATTTCTGCTTTAATCTCATATTCAATATTAGCCATCTTATCACCCTTTTTCTGTTTACTTAATTATACCCGAAAAAAAATAAAAATTGCGACTTGCAAATTAGAACGTTTGTTCGTATAATGGAAATACAAACAAATGTTCGGGGGATAATTAATATGGAATTCAAACAAGCACAGGTCGTCGGGTTTAGTCAGACACTCATCAAGCGGTACCAACAGTTCTTTGAACTTGCCCCGCTTAATCATGATTTCGTTGATCAACCACAGATGCAATCCAAGCAGATTGCCCTTTATTTGACGCAAGCTTTCCAACACCATTATCAATTAACCGTTCAATTCAACGTGCAAGACCACGTCCAACAAGTGACTGGTCAACTGATCCGCCAAATCAACGCAACGACTTACCTCTTAAAAGAAAGTCGTTCAAATCTTTATAAAATTGTCACGGCCAATCAAGTCCGCTACATTCTTAAAAACTAATCATAGCAAAAACGGTCATCGTCCAGATTTTGGACGATGACCGTTTTTTTGAACTTTATCAATTACAACTTCTTTTTAGCAGCTTCCGCTAATTCGACTAATTCTTGCGCGTGTTCACTCGTTAGTTCAGTGACTTCGGTCCCAGCTAACATCCGGGCCAATTCGGCGACCCGTTGTTGACCCACCACTTTTTGAACGGTCGTTTCCGTTCGGTCATGGTTAATCTGCTTTTTAATTTGATATTGATGATCACTCATCGCAGCAACTTGCGGTAAATGAGTGATACATAAAACTTGTGAATGTTGGGCAATTTGATAAATTTTATTGGCAATGGCTTGGGCAACTCGACCACTGACGCCGGTATCGACTTCATCGAAGATGATACTCGTCACGCCTTGCGATTCAGAAAAAATCGTTTTAAGGGCCAACATCAGTCGGGATAATTCCCCACCCGAAGCTGTCTTAGCCAGTGGTCGCATTTTTTCACCAGGATTCGGTTGGATATAAAATTCAGCCTTATCAATTCCGGTACTCATTAATTGAGTCGTGCCCTCCGTAAAGTGCACGGTAAACACCGTTTTATCCATATATAAGGCTTTCAACTGTTGATGAACCGCAATTTCTAAACGTTGCGCCGCTTGTTGGCGTAACTGACTTAATTCGGTCGCCAATTGCGTTAACGCATTCGTTTGTTGCGCTAATTGTTCTTCCAATTCGGTGGCATTCGCCTCAGTTGCTTGCATCGCTTGCAATTCTTTAGTGATGCGTTGACCGTATGCCAAAATTTCAGCCACTGAATCGCCATACTTATGTTCCAATTCAGTAATCGTCGCTAAGCGTTGTTCAATTTCATCTAACCGGGCTTCATCCCATTCCAACGAATCCAGTTCATGATTAAGATCACTGCCACAATCTTGCAACGTATAATAGGCCGTTTGTAAACTTTCGGCGATTTGTTGGAAAGCGGCATCCAATGGTGCAATTTCTTGCATCTGATTCATCGCAATCGCAATCTGATCAACTGCATTGCCTTCCTCACCCGCCAATATCATTTGACTGGCTTGGAGGGCCTGATTAATCCGTTGAAAGTTCGCCAATTTCGTCTTTTCCTCAATCAGTTGGGTTTCTTCGCCAGCTTGTAATTGTGCGGCATCAATTTCATTGGTTTGAAATTGGAGCATGTCTAAACGCTGCGCCCATTCCTGTTCATTTTGTTGCTTTTTCTTCAACGCTTGTTGCGTCTGCCGATAAGCTTGATAGGCCACCTGATAGGCTTGTTTGGTCTGCGCGATTGATTGGTGCGCAAATTCATCTAACAATCCCAAGTGACGGTCAGGGTGCATTAACTCTTGATGTTCATTTTGACCATGAATATCAACTAGGGTCTCACCGACTCTTTTTAAAGTCGTCGTATTGACTAAGCGGCCATTAATCCGACATACGTTATGCCCGTTAACGGCGATATCGCGTTGCAATAAAACCGTTTGATCATCGTGTTCGATGCCAAATTCAGTCAATACGTCGGCGGTCGTCCCATTTTTGGTCATCGTAAATAAGCCTTCCAGGGTCGCTTTCTTAGCACCGGTTCGAATGAAATCTTGTGAACCACGGCCACCAGCCAATAAACCAACAGCATCGATAATAATCGATTTACCCGCCCCTGTTTCACCGGATAAGACGGTCATGCCTTGATCAAAACTAATGGCCAAGTGATCAATAATTGCAAAATCATGAATGACTAATTCTTGTAACATGAATTGGGACCCCTTTCGCCAATACGTTAATTGTTAAAAAAACTTGCCAAATTACTTCAGCAAGTTTTCGATAAAGATTGAGAATTCTTGGGCTTGTGTTTCTGATTTACAGATAATTAAGATTGTATCATCATCACCGATTGTGCCAAAAATAGCCTCGGATTGCAACAAGTCTACTAAATTAGCAATTGCCGTGCCATTACCGGGTAACGCCTTAATGACAATAAAATAGTCTTGTTGATGATGCGTTAGATAGGCTTCTTTAAAGAGTCGTCGTAATTTTTCTTTGACATCCATCTTTTTTTCAAGCGGCAAACTGTAATGATAGCCCTCATCCGCATTCGGAACTTTAATCAGTTGCATTTCCTTAATATCACGTGAAATGGTGGCTTGCGTCACGTCGATTGATTGCGCCTGCAAAAGTTTGACAAAATCTTCTTGACGCTCAATCTCGTGAGTTTGAATCAAATTCTTTAACAGTCGTTGTCGATCTACTTTACGCATAGGAAACTCCTCTTCATGTTAGTTGTTGGGATACTTCACATGATAGCGCATTTATGCATAAAATACAAAGTTTTATACATTATTTATTAGACGGCCGCTTTAATTCAGTGTACGCTGCTTCTAAGACCGCATCGATATTGACCATTGGTGCTAGTTCGCCAACTTCCTTGGTCGTGTTACGTAAATGAATCAGAAATTCAATATTTCCCTCGCCGCCTTTAATCGGTGAAAAATCAAGATTCAAAACATCATAACCGTTTGCCAAACTAAATTCGACAATATCAGTCACAACCGCTTTATGGACCTTTGGATCGCGCACAATGCCGTGCTTACCGACATTGGCCGGTCCCGCTTCGAATTGCGGTTTGATTAAAGCGACCGCTTCACAGTTTTCTTTTAAAATCGGTTTTAAAGGAACTAAAATTTTGTGCAACGAAATGAATGAAACGTCGGTCATTGCAAAATCAGGTTGGCCCGCCGTGAAATCTGCCGGTTGGCTGTAACGGAAGTTAACCCGTTCCATCACGACCACTTTAGGATTTTCACGTAATTTCCAAGCCAATTGATTATAGCCAACATCCAATGCGTAACATAATTTTGCGCCATTACGCAATGCCACATCGGTAAAGCCACCCGTTGATGAACCAATATCAAGCGTCACTTTGTCTTGTAAATCAATGCCGAAAACATCAACGGCTTTAGCCAATTTTAAAGCACCCCGACCGACGTACGGAATCTTGCGGCCCTTAACGTGTAAAATGGCTTCAGCATCAATTTTTTCGCCCGGTTTGTTGAGCCGTTCATCATTTTTATCGTAAACTTCACCAGCCATGACCGACCGTTTAGCTTGTTCTCTGGATTCGAATAGTCCTTGTTCGACTAATAACACATCTACGCGTTCTTTTTTCATTTGTTCTCCTGTTCGTCAAAATAACTCAAAAAGCTATTTAATAAGGTTTGATCTAAACCCATTAATGATTTTAGGGCTTGTTGGGCCTGTTGGCAAGTTTGTTTAAGTTCAGCCTGCGCACCCGCCAACCCCAATAAGCCTGGGAATGTATTTTTTTGTTCAATCGCATCTTTGTGGACCGCTTTTCCCATGACGGCTGCCGTACTGGTGACATCCAAAATATCATCTTGAATTTGAAAAGCTAACCCATAATATTGGGCAAACGTTAATAAAGCTACTTTTTGAATTGGGTTTAAATCCGCTAATAACGTGCCCATCTCAACGGCCGCTTCAATCAGACAACCCGTTTTTAAATGGTGTAATTGTTTTAATTGCGCTAATCGTAATTGTTTTGTTTGACCTTCAATATCTTCAATCTGTCCGGCAACCATGCCATTAGCCCCAGCCGCTTGGGCGAGTATCCGGACTAATTGAACTTGTTTGTCAGCTGGTAAGTTAGTGGTCGTCAACCAATCAAAGGCTAACGTCAATAAGCCATCACCGGCTAGAATCGCTTGCGCTTCACCAAAAACTTTATGGTTCGTTGGTCGCCCCCGGCGTAAATCATCATTATCCATCGCAGGTAGATCGTCATGAATCAGCGAATAACTATGCACCAACTCTAACGCGCCCGCCACGCGCATCGCGTTTAAATCAATCGGTAATCCTGCACTCTCTAAAACGGCAAATAATAACAATGGTCGCAATCGTTTGCCACCGGCCATCACTGAATATTGCATCGCCTTATTTAACGTCGGTTCTTCCAATTGATGCGCTAGCGCCTGTTCTAAATAAGCTTCGAACTGTGGGCGTTGTTGTTGACCAAATGTTTTAAAATCAGTCATGCCTACTTCGCCTCAGCATCAAAAGCAACTTCTTCGCCACTATCGGCCATCACTTTCGCCATTGTTTTTTCAGCCTTCGTTAAGGTTTCTTCTAAGGTTTGGCTGAGCTTAACCCCTTTTTGAAATTCGGTCATTGCCTTTTCAAGTGGCACATCGCCCGTCTCTAATTCAGTCACAATTGCTTCTAATTGTTGTAAATTTTCTTCAAAGCTTAGTTTTTTTTCTGCCATGATTAAACGTCTCCTTGATTTGTTTTCGTAATTTGCGCTTCAACTAACCCGTCTTGGACGTGTAATTGAATGGCATGACCGATTTCAAAATCGGTTGTCTTTTTTAAAACGTGGTGTTCTTCATCAGTCACATACGCAAAACCGCGACCCAATACTTTTAATGGACTGACTAAATCCAAGCTCGCAATCGCTTGATTAGCCCGTTGCCGCTGGTTGAACCAATTCTGACGAGTGGCGCGATTCAAGCGTTGTTGTAAATCGGCAACAGTTGTTTGCGTCTGGGTCACCGTTTTAAGCGGTGAATCGCTGATTAATCGCTGTTGTTGTAATTGCCATTGTTGGCGTTGGTTTTTCAATAATTGTTGTTGTGCTAATAATAACCGTCGCTTTAATTGATCAACGTTTTGTAAATAACCGTCGTACAGGCGTTGTGGTTGGGTCAGCACATAGCTACCTTGTAGGTGCGTTAATTGCTTCTTCAGAAGGGCTAACTGCTGGGTGAACGCTTGTGCGAGTCGCAGTCGTTGTTGTTGTAATTTCAACAATTCATCAGTTAACACGGGGGTCGCTAATTCAGCAGCAGCGGTCGGCGTTGCCGCCCGCACATCGGCCACTAAATCAGCAATCGTCGTATCGGTTTCATGACCAACTGATGAAATCACGGGAATCTGGCTGGCGACAATGGCCCGCGCGACCCGTTCTTCATTGAACGGCCATAAATCTTCAATTGAACCGCCACCTCGACCGATGATAATCGTATCGAATTGACCGAGTTGATTAATCTGTTCTAAGCGGCTGACCAACGTATCCGCCGCGCCGTCACCTTGCACGACGGCGGGGAATAACACAATTTGCGCGATTGGATACCGACGGTTAGTCGTCGTGATGATATCGCGAATCACGGCCCCCGAGGGACTCGTAATCACGGCAATGCGCTTTGGAAAGCGAGGAATCACTTTTTTCGGTAATTCAAAAAGACCTTCCGTCGCCAATTTAGCCTTCAATTGTTCATAAGCCTGGTAGAGTGCACCCAGACCATCCGGTTCCATTCGTTCCACGTAGATTTGATAGTTACCAGTCGCTTCGTACAATGAAATCCGGCCCACTACCAAGACCTTCATGCCTTCTTCAGGGGTAAACTTTAGTTTTTCAAAAGCCGATTTAAACATGATTGCGCTGATTTTAGCTTTATTATCTTTTAAACTGAAATATTGATGCGTATTCGGTCGTAGCCGAAAATTGGAAATTTCACCCGTCAAATAAACGCGATCAAGATACGGATCCCGTTCAAATTTGGCTTTTAAATACTGCGTTAATGCTGTCACCGTTAAATAATCGGTTGGTTTAACCACGTTTGACACGTCCTTTAGCAATTTCAATCGTTTGGGCCATCAACATCGTGATGGTCATCGGGCCCACCCCGCGAGGGACTGGGGTGATGGCGCTCACTTGGTCTTGAACGGCTTCGAAATCAACATCGCCGGTCACTGTCCCGTCATCCAAACGATTCATACCGACATCGATCACGACTGCGCCCGGTTTAACGTCAGCCGCTCCAAATAAATGAGCAACGCCGACCGCTGCGACTAAAATATCCGCGGTCTTCGTTAAATCCTGTAAATGCTTCGTCCGACTATGCGCAATCGTCACCGTGGCGTTGGCATTGAGCATTAAGGCCGCCAATGGTCGCCCAACAATGTTACTCCGGCCGACAATCACAACGTTCTTCCCAGCCACGTTAATTTTATGCGCGGCTAGAATCGCCATGACGCCTTGGGGGGTACAAGCCACCAAACCGGGTTGGTTCATCCACAGTTTACCGATGTTGACCGGACTAAAGCCGTCCACATCTTTATTCGAATCAATCGTCTGGATGACACGATCTTCGTTAATTTGGGGTGGTAATGGGAGTTGGACTAAAATACCGTCAACCGTTTGATCTTGGTTGTAAGCTTCAACAACGGCTAATAATTCAGCTTCCGTTGTTTCCGCCGACATCTTTTTCAAAACAGAAGCCATGCCGATTTTAGTCGCACGTTTTTGTTTATTACGTGTATAAATGGCACTCGCTGGGTCTTCACCAACCATAATCACAACTAGTTTAGGTGTAACGCCTTGTTGTTTCAACAGATCAACCGCCAATGTTTGTTCGTCTGTCAATTGATTTGCTAGTGCTCTACCATCTAATAATTCCAATCTTAACAACCCCTCATCACTTATTTGATTATTCCATTTTAGCATAATTCAACTCACAAAAATGATGTTCGGGTCATCTTTAATCAAGCTGTTAAAAAGCGGGTACCCCATTAAATTGTCCGCAAGGAATGTTACAAAAAAGCCTAGTCAAAATGATGATTGACTAGGCTTTTTTGTCGCTATTTATTTTCAATAAATTTTGATAAGACACCGTTGATGAAGCCTTTTGCTTGGTCATCAGTGAATTGTTTTGCTAATTCAAGTGCTTCGTTCAACGCAACTTTAGCAGGTGCTTCAGTTGAATTTTGCATTTCAAACAAACCAAGTCGGAGAATAATTAAATCCGGTTTGGCCAATCGTGATAATTGCCAACCTTTCTTTAGATAAGGCGTTAAAGCTTCATCTAAAGCCGCTTGATTATCCGTTACACCGGCTACTAGAAAAGTTAAGTAGTCAGGGACAGCCACTGCTTCAACTTCTTCAGCGTCAAACTGGTCCATCGTGAGGACCGCTTGAGACGCTTCTTCCGCTGTCAGTGTTTGATTTGCATTCATCGCAAATAATACTTGAAAAGCCGCTTGACGAATCTGGTGTCGATTTAAATTTGACATTAAATTTGTTCTCCATCTTGATCAGGTGTTTCATCGCTAAATAAGTCATCTGGATCAATAATATTTTGTGGTTTTTCGGTTACGACGCCAACAACGTGCACATTGACTTCAGCTAATTCTAAGTCGGTCATGAACAAAAGTTGTTCTTTCAAAGCCTCTTGCATCGCTAAGGCGACCTTCGGAACGGATACACCATAATTTAAGTAAACATAAACATCCGCGTTCACTTTACCTTCAATAACTTTTAATGTAACCCCTTTGCCGTGATTTGAACGACCAAACAGTTCATTAATCGATGATGATAAAGTCCCACGCATTTGGTGCACACCTTCAATTTGGCCAGCCGCAATTCCAAGAATCACTTCAACCACTTCAGGTGCCATTTGAATTTTACCTAATGAATTTTCTTGCGCATCAAGCACAATGTTTGTCTCTTCAGCCATCAATAACCCTCCAAACGAAAATCCTAATCGCTCGTTTTTTTTAAACGAGGTGCTTAGGCCCGTGAAATATAAGTCCCATCAGTGGTGTTAATTGTTAAAGCATCGCCTTCGTTGACGAAGAATGGGACTTGAACCACTAAATCAGTTTCCATAGTTGCAGGCTTTGTACCACCCGAAGAAGTATCGCCACGGATACCAGGTTCAGTTGCAGCAACGACTAAATCAACCGTCTTAGGTAAATCAACCCCTAAGGTTTCACTACCGTACATCATGATTGAGACTTGCATATTTTCTTTCAAAAACTTCAATTCATCCGCAATTTGTGTACCGGGTAATTCTAATTGTTCATAAGTTTCAGTATCCATGAACACGTAGTTGTCCCCATCAGCATATAGATATTGCATTGATTTTGTATCGATGATTGCTTTTTCAACTTTTTCAGTTGAACGGAATGTCTTATCTTGGTTAGCACCAGTTCTTAAGTTCTTTAACTTAGAACGGACAAAAGCGCCACCCTTACCTGGTTTAACATGTTGGAATTCAACAATCCGCCATAAGTTATTGTCAAATTCGATCGTTAAGCCATTCTTAAATTCATTAACTGATAACATATATTATCCTCCGTACTTTTTTAAAAGTATCTCATTAAACTAATCATAGCAAGAAAACACGTCTAAAAGCAAGTTTTTCCGAAGTAAACCTGATTTTAGCGGGTATGTAAAAAAGGGTTGGCGATTGCCAACCCTAAGTGTCACTAACGAAATAGTCCGCTAGCCGTGAGTAACTCACTGTTAGATTGTCAATGGATGATTACTATAAGTCACTATTATAACAGTAACTCGTGCTTAATTCAAATTGACTCGTCAGATCTTACCCAACAAAAAAACACCCGCAAGAACGAGTGTTTCGTTTGTTTTATTATTTAGCTTCTGCAGTATATACTGAAACTTTTTTCTTGTTTTTACCGAAGCGTTCGAAACGAACGACACCTTCGATAAGAGCAAACAATGTATCATCGCCACCGCGACCAACATTTTCACCGGGATGAATCTTAGTACCGCGTTGACGGTATAGGATTGAACCAGCAGTGACAGTTTGACCATCAGCACGTTTTGAACCTAAACGACGACCAGCTGAGTTACGGCCATTGGTTGTTGAACCGCCACCCTTATGGTGAGAGAAGAATTGTAAATTCATTTGTAACATCGAAATGCACCTCCTGCTTATTAACTGTTTTGTTTATTTACGAGTAGTTTGTACTTGAATGTACTGTCCGTATTGTTCTGTGATATCCTGTAACGTTAATTGCAAATTTTGTAACAAAATTTGCGCCGTTGCCAAAGCTTGGCCTTCAACCGTTGCCGGAATCTGACAGTTTAACAAACCACCGTTGAGGTTATCTGCTTCAACCACTGGTTCAAAACCAGCCAATTTTTGTAAACTATTAATCGTACCGATTGAAACAGCTGAAACAGCTGCACAAACGATATCACTTCCGTAAGGACCCGAGTCAGCATGACCCGTTATCTGAAAAGAAATAATTTGCGAATCCGCATTGACGACAAAGTGAGCCTTAATCATCTTATTTCCCTCAACTAGGCGTTGATAGCGTCGATCATTACTTTAGTATATGGTTGACGATGGCCCTTCTTTTGATGACTGTGTTTCTTAGGCTTGTATTTGAAAGTAACAACTTTCTTTTCACGGCCTTGTTTTTCAACAGTCCCATTGACAGTAGCACCGTCGATGTTTGGTGTCCCAACCTTAGTTGTTTCGCCGCCCACTAAAATAACTTGATCAAAAGTTACTTTTTCGCCAGCTTCTGCGGCTAACTTTTCAACGTAGATAGCTTGACCAGCTTCTACCTTATATTGTTTGCCACCTGTTTTGATAATTGCGTACATGTGTGCACCTCCTATTTTTTCTTAGACTCGCCAACTAAGGTGCCTACATAAAGTAGTACTTAATGCCTTAGAATGCGCGGTTGCAGCTGTGGAGCTCACAATTACAACGTTCATATGATACCAAATATTTGAGACCTAGTCAATACTTTCTTGGGTTTCAATAAAAAATTGTGCCAAATCAAAATGGGCATTTGGCATTTGGACTAATTGATACAATATCTTCGCCATATAACGCGGCGAATAGACCAAACCATCTTCAATCCATTTGAAGACTAGTACGAGACTGGCACCCGCTAAGTAGTCGGCTGTAATACTCATTTCGATTTGATCTGCTTGTGAGGCCTCTTTAAATTGGTCCTCAATATAGGTTTGTAATAATTGGCGCATTTCTTGCGTTAAGTGGTCTTTAAAGGCCAACGTCGCTTCATTCTGATGAAAGACCTTAAACGTCTGTTGTTTTTGTTCAACATATTCGAATAAAGCTTGTAAATTAACCTGATCACAAGTCGGTTTTGCCGGCTGACTAATCGTGACCTTTTGATAGAAATCATCGATTAAATCTTGGACCGTCGCTTGCATAAAATCTTGTTTATCATCGTAATGTAAATAAAAAGTGCCCCGTGTGATACCCGCTAATTTCGTCACCGTTTGAATTGAAATCGTTTTAGGCGTTTCTGTTTTCAACAGGGTTACTAGTGCTTGTCTTAATTGTTGTTTCGTCCTTTTCACCCGTGGATCTTGGGCTGCTGCGCTCATTTCACGAACCATTTTTAATCACCTCAATTGTTAGCCAGTATCTGTCGATAGTATAGCTTGTTTATCAATTTATTGTCCATTAATTGGCCCATTTTATGAATACAAGCACTACTCTACACGCTAAATTTGAAGAAAGTGTAACTAAATGACTAATATTTATTAATAAAACAAATTAGTGACCGATTTAAATTCATTTGTCGTCGTTGCCTTCTTATAGTAGAATGAAAGCAGACTTTAAACTCAGACGATGTTAGGTGGATACTATTTTGATTGCAACTTTTTTAATTATTTTTCTTTCGATTGTATTATTTGCGACAATTGCGAGTCAATTGACCTTTAAAATTGGCTTAGTCACCAATTGCGTCTTATTTATTATTTTGGTTGGCGTGGACGCTTATCTATTCAGTTGGTCGAGCGGCCTCCATTGGACCTATTTCATTATCAGTTTGCTAGCGCTGATCGCCAGCGAACTCTTATTAGCGGAATTACCCCACGTTAACGACTAATTTATCTTCATCGTGCGCCAGCACTCATCAATTTTCGGTCAAATTCAAAAAGCAGTTTATCCTTCAATTTCGGGATAAACTGCTTTTTTACTTGATACGCAATTGATAACGTGCTTCTCAGCCAACTTCTTCCGTCTAGCTACGAATCGTAAATTACGACTAAAACCAGTCATAATTCACAATTCTAGGCTATACTCAGAAGCTAATCGGATGAGTCAGCACTTAACCAACACCCACTGATTCCTGTGCTTAACGACGTTTCGTAAACAAGTCCATAAATCGGACCGTATTTAAGAAACCAGGCTAATACTCAGAATCAAACCGTGGATGTGGGCACTCAACTGTGAGTTGCCCCTGCCAAGGACCTTTAGTATAGCATAGTTCAACCATTTTAGGTCAAGCCTTGGTGTCCAATATCCTGACGGTAGAAGGTTCCCGGTTGTGCTAAAGCTTTTAAATCAGCATAAACTTGTTGGCGCGCAGTCGGTAGATCGACCGCCGTCACGACCGCCGTTAAAAGGCGTCCACCCGTGCCAATCAATTGGTCTTGCGTACCGGCCACGCCGGCAAAACTAAATTGACTCGTCGCGGCTTGAAATTGTGACGTTCGGGCTAAGGCGACCGGCACGGTCGCCTTAGTCGGATAACCGTCCGCCGCGACAACCACCCCGAGGGTCATCCCGTCAGTTTGCCACGTTAAAGTTGGTGTTTGGTGGCTCACCAATTGTTCAAACACTTGGGCCCAGTCGCCAGTCATCCGCGGTAAAACCACTTGGGTCTCGGGATCACCGAAACGGACGTTAAACTCAATTACCTTAACGTCCGTTTTCGTGGCAATCAGCCCCGCGTATAGCACACCCGTAAAAGGTGTACCGGCACCTGCCATCGCAGCGACGATGGGTTGCAAAATTTGGTCCACGGCTTCTTGCACAACCGTTGCACTAATCTGTGGTACGGGGCAATAAGCGCCCATCCCACCGGTATTGGGACCTTGATCACCTTCAAAGGCTCGTTTGTGGTCTTGCGCGACTGGTAACGGGTAAACTTGCCCATCGGCGACTAAAGCCATCAGCGAGAACTCCTCGCCGCTTAAATAGTCTTCCATTAAAATGCTCGTCACACCCTGTTCAAAGAAGCGTTCAATCGTAGCCGTTGCGACCGCCAAATCTGGTGCAATCACCACGCCTTTGCCGGCAGCCAAGCCATCCGCTTTAATCACGACTGGATAAGTTTGTTCTGCTAAAGCGGCTAAAGCCGGTGCCCCCGTCGTGAAAGTTTGATAGCTAGCAGTCGGCACTTGCGCTTTGGCCATCATTTCTTTGGCAAACGTCTTCGAACCTTCAAGGGCAGCGGCCGCTTTCGTCGGGCCAAAAATCGCGAGACCAGCTGTTTGAAAAGCATCGACAACCCCGGCGACTAATGGTTGTTCCGGCCCAACAATTGTGTAACTAATTGCATTTTGTCGTGCAAAATCAATCATCCCTGCAAAATCGGTTAGTTCAACGGCCACGGTTTGAATCGCATCCAAGGCCATCCCTGGATTGCCAGGCAGACAATAAACCGTTTCAACGCGCTGACTTTGCGCCAATTCTCTGGCCAATACGTGTTCCCGCGCACCGCTACCAATCACCAAAATTTTCATTGTCTTCCGTCCTTTTTGATTAATGTTTGAAATGGCGCCGGCCGGTAAAGACCATGCTGACCCCTTTTTGATTGGCCATGTCGATTGAATCTTGATCCTTAATCGAACCACCCGGTTGAATAATCGCGGTAATGCCGTGTTCAGCCGCAAATTCAACACTATCATTCATTGGGAAATACGCGTCAGATGCTAAAACAAACGGCGTCGTTAAACCATTGGCTAACGCTTGTTCTAACGCAATCTTGACCGAACCGACCCGGTTCATTTGGCCCGCACCAATCCCTAAGGTTTGGTCCTTAGTGGCAATCACGATGGCGTTACTCTTGACGTGTTTAACAATCCGTTGAGCAAAGAGCATCGCCGCTTTTTCGTCTTCTGTTGGAGCTTTAGTCGTGACCGTTTCTAATTCGCTCATTTGATCGACCACTTGATCACGTTCTTGAACGAGTAACCCACCCATGACCGAAACGGTTTCGAAACGATCAGCGTCTTTGGCTTGATCGAAATCAAGGGTCATCACGCGGAGATTCTTTTTCTTTTCTAAAATCGCTAGCGCTTCATCTGAATAACTAGGCGCAATAATGATTTCCAAAAAGAGACCATGAAGTTCGGTCGCAGTTTGCAGATCAACTTCACGATTTAAGGCGATAATCCCACCAAAAATCGAGGTTGAATCAGCCGCGTAGGCTTTTTGCCAAGCGGCGTAAATCGTCGTGCCTAAACCAACGCCACACGGATTCATGTGTTTCATCGCAACGACACATGGTTCGCTAAATTCAGCAGCGACTTTGACCGCGGCATCGGCATCTTTAATGTTATTGTATGACAATTCCTTACCATGCAATTGTTGCGCACTGGCAATCGAGAAAGCACTTGGTAACCCCGCTTGGTAGAAAGCGGCTTTTTGATGGGCATTTTCGCCATAGCGGAGCGCTTGTTTGAAATCATAAGTTCGCGTTAATTTTTCAGGAAATTCAATTCCAACGGCTTGGGTTAAATAATCAGCGATTAAACTATCATAAGCAGCCGTATGGCGGAACGCCTTTGCGGCTAAGTAACGACGGTAATCTAATTCATCTTCGCTAGATTGGACATGCTCTAAAACAGCGGCGTAGTCTTGTTGATCGACAACGACATACACCGATTGAAAATTTTTAGAAGCGGAACGCAACATTGAAGGGCCACCGATATCGATTTGTTCAACCGCTTCGGGTTCGGTGATTCCTGCTTTTTGAATCGTTTCTTTAAACGGATAGAGATTGACGCAAACTAAATCAATTGGCGTGATATCGTGTTCAGCCAAAACGGCCATATGCTCAGGATTATCCCGTTTGGCTAACAAACCACCGTGAATGTTGGGATGTAGGGTTTTAACCCGACCGTCAAGCATTTCTGGAAAATGAGTGACTTCATCAATCGCGATTACTGGTACTTGGGATTCGGCTAATTTCTTTAAAGTGCCACCCGTCGAAATCACCTCATAACCGGCTGCGACTAGTCCTTGTGCGAATTCAACAATTCCTGTTTTATCTGAAACACTAATTAACGCTCTCTTCATCTGCTCGAATGCTCCTTTGAATTTGATTTAATCAACGTTTGAATCACTTCTGGATATAATTGATGTTCCGTGGCGTGAATCCGGGTTTCAAGAGCCACCAATGATTCTTCGGCGCGTAATGGCACCACCGCTTGAGCGATTATCGGACCACTATCGACGCCTTCATCGATGTAGTGAATCGTCACACCAGTTTCAGCAACCTGCGCTTGATACGCTTCTTCAATACTATGAATCCCAGGAAAAGCCGGCAACAACGCCGGATGGATATTAATAATCCGTTGCGGATACGCCTTTAACAAGACAGGCGTAATAATCCGCATATAACCCGCTAATAAAATGTAATCAACCGCTAATGGCGCTAATTGATCAACAACCGCTTGTTCGTAAACTTGCCGGTTGGCAAACTGTTTAGGTCGTAAAACCGTCACTGGAATTTCGCGGTCTTGGGCTTTGGCAATTACCGGCGCGCTGGGTTGGTCACAAACGAGCTGAACAATTTCTAGCCCGGCAGATTTCAAACCCACATGATCGGCAATCGCTTCAAAATTCGACCCAGTCCCTGAAGCAAAAATGGCGACTTTCATCTAACGACCCACCAATTCAACTGCATTTTGTTGTCGCGTTTGAACCGTCCCAATTTGGAAAGCTTGGGTCTGCGCTTGATTCAATTCGGCTAAGACTGTTGCCGCTTGGTCCGGTGCAACCGCTAAGACCATGCCAATCCCCATATTGAAGATGTTATACATTTCAAGTTCGTCCAATTGACCGTATTGTGCTAACGCTTTAAAAATCGGTAGCACTGGCCAACTGTCTAATTCAATCACGGCCGCCACTGTTTCAGGTAACATCCGGGGAACGTTTTCGATAAAGCCACCACCGGTAATGTGGGCAGCGCCTTTAATTAGATGCTTTTTGAGCAAGGGTTGCATGGCGTCAACGTAAATCTGAGTCGGTGTTAATAAGACTTCACCTAAGGTTTGGCCCGGCAATTCTGGTAATTGGCTATCAACCGTCAATTGATTTTGTTCAAAGAAAATTTGCCGCACCAGTGAAAAGCCGTTTGAATGAAGGCCACTGGATGCAATCCCAATCAGCACATCAGCGGGTTGAATCGTATCACCGGTTAATAAGTCGGCTTGTTCACCAATCCCAACCGCAAAACCAGCTAAATCGTAATGTTTTTCAGCGTACATCCCCGGCATTTCAGCCGTTTCGCCACCGACTAAAGCCATTTGCCCCTGTTGGCAACCCGCCACAACCCCTTGGATGATCTGTTCGATTTTATCAGGGTTGGTTTGACCGGCCGCTAAATAATCTAAGAAATACAGCGGTTGGGCCCCTTGAGCGACAATATCGTTGACGCACATCGCGACACAATCAATTCCGATAGTTGTATGTTGGTCCGCTGCAAAAGCGACCATCAACTTGGTTCCAACCCCATCCGTACTGGAAACCAATACTGGTGATTGATATTGGGTTAACGCTAAGGCAAACTGACCGCCAAACCGACCAATGTTGCCATCGTCTGTTTTAAGTTGTTTTTGAATCCGGCGGGTGACTTCATAACCGGCCGTTACGTCGACCCCGGCTTTTTGATAAGCATTTGTCATTTAGGTTACTCCTTGTCTGCATTTAGACTCGCTTGATAATTTGCGGCATAATCATAAAGTGGCGTTGGATAATCACCATTAAAGTAGGCCATACATAAGCCTGTATAAGGCGCATCCTTGTTAAGACCAATTGCATCGATTAATCCTTGTTGACTTAAAAAGGCCAATGAATCAGCACCAATCGTCTCGCACATTTCGGCGACACTTTGGTGAGCGGCAATCAATTCTTCGCGGGTTTGAATATCAATCCCGTAAAAGCACGGGTATTTCAACGGTGGCGAAGCAATTCGTAAATGAACTTCTAGCGCACCGGCCGCCTTTAACCGTTTGACAATGTGTTTACTGGTTGTGCCACGCACGATTGAATCATCGACTAAAATCACCCGTTTGCCGGCCACCACACTTTTAACCGCGGCCAATTTACGATTGACGCCTTGTTCACGCAAGGCCTGCGTTGGTTGGATAAAGGTCCGACCAACGTATTGATTCTTCACCAACCCCATTTCGTACGGTAATTGGCTGGCTTCAGCATAACCACTGGCCGCCGATAATGAAGAGTTCGGCACCCCAATTACCATATCCGCTTCAACCGGCGCTTCTTGTGCTAACCGCTGACCCATTCGTTTACGGGCAGCATGCACGTTGACGCCGCAGATGTCAGAATCAGGTCGGGCAAAATAGATATATTCCATCGAACAAATTGATAAGGTTGTGTCAGTTGTAAAGAAATCGGAATGAAGCCCTTCGTCATCGATGGTCACAATTTCACCCGGTTGAACATCGCGAATAAAAGTTGCTTCCACCGCGTTTAACGCACACGTTTCACTGGCAACCACATAAGCCCCGTTTTGCATTTGACCAATCGATAACGGTCGAAAACCATTCGGATCCAACATGGCAATCATCGAATCTTGTGTCAATAATAAGTAGGCAAAACCGCCGTGAATTTGTTGTAAAGCGCGTTTAATTTGTTGATGTAAATCAGGACCCGGCGCCCGGCGAATCAGATGCATCAAGATTTCAGAATCTGAACTTGATTTTAAAATTGATCCAGCCGCTTCTAATTCTCGCCGGAGACTGACCGCATTGGTTAAATTACCGTTATGCGCTAGTGCGAATTGACCATCTGCAAAATCAAACAAGAACGGTTGAATATTTTCTAAACCGTGACTGCCGGCCGTTGCGTAGCGCACGTGGCCAATCGCGTCTAGCCCGGTTAATTGCGCCAGATTTTCTGGATTTCGAAAGACATCGGCCAACAAACCGCGATCGCGGTACCCTTTTAACCGACCGCGATCATTGGTGACAATCCCGGCGCCTTCTTGACCTCGATGTTGTAAACTATGCAAACCAAAGTATGTCAGTTGATTCGCATCGGGATGACCCCAGACGCCAAAGATGCCACATTCTTCATTTAAACTCTTTATTTCATTAGGCATGGAATCGCCGCCTCCCAAGCTGATTTAGCCGTATCAACCGCTAATATCAGACTTTCATCATTGGTTTGAATTGTCATTTGACCATTATCAGTCACCCGACCAATCAATTGGGCCGTTGAACCCGCTACCGTTTCAAAGGCCGCTTGTTGATCCGGTTTAACCGTTAAAATAAAGCGTGATTGCGTTTCGGAGAACAATTGCGCGCTGGTTAAATCGACCTTCACGGCGTAACCTAACTGATTTTTAAAGGTCGCTTCCGCTAATGCAATCGCGAGCCCACCTTCCGCTAAATCATGAGCGCTAGTGATTAAACCGGCTTGAATCGCTTTTAGAACTAAGTCTTGATTATGAGCTTCAGTCGTTAATGAAAAGGCGCCCAGTTGACCACTGATGCTGCCGATTAACATTTTTTGCAATTCACTACCGGCATAGTCGTCATCGGTGTCACCGACTAAGTAAATCAGATCATCGGTTGCTTTAAAATCTTGGGTCGTGATGTGGTCGGTATCTTTAATCAACCCGACCATCCCAATCATCGGCGTTGGATAAATCGCTTCACCGTTAAATTCGTTATAGAGTGAGACATTTCCTGAAATGACCGGTGTGCCAAACTGGCGACACGCTTCTGCAATCCCTTGTGCACTTTGATCGAATTCCCAGAAAACTTCTGGTTTTTCAGGACTGCCATAATTTAAACAATCGGTAATCCCGAGCGGTTGCCCACCGGCTGCGACGATGTTCCGGGCCGCTTCAGCAACGGCAATTTGACCGCCAACTTTCGGATTTAAATAGAGATAGCGACCATTACAATCGGTGGTCATCGCTAACGCTTTTTTAGTGCCCCGTACCCGGACTACCGCAGCATCACTACCGGGTAAAACAACCGTATTGGTTTTAACTTGGGCATCATAATGTTTGTAGAATGAACTCTTATCCGCAATCGTGGGTTGTTTTAACAAGTCCAACCAAGTTTGTTTCGTATCTGTCAATTCCGGTTGATAAGCGGCTTGTTGTTCAAAATCGATTAAGCGTTGTGGTTTGGCTTGTGCTTTATGGTAAACCGGTGCAGAACTAGCGAGCGCATCGACCGGTAAGTCAGCCACTAGTTGACCTTGATGCCAGAGTTGGTATTGTTGGGCCGTCGTGACTTCACCAATCCGAACGGCATCTAAATCATATTTTTTGAAAAGGGTGATGACTTGTTCTTCAAAGCCCGCTTTCACACAGAGTGCCATCCGTTCTTGTGATTCGGACAACATAATTTCATAAGCCGACATTTCGGTCTCGCGTTGTGGCACTTGATCGAGGTCTAAAATCATGCCGGTCCCGGCTTTCGACGCCATTTCAGCAGTTGATGAAACCAAGCCAGCTGCACCCATATCTTGAATCCCGACTAACCAATCCGGATGGTCTAAAATTAATTCCAGACAGGCATCCATCAATAGTTTTTCCATAAACGGATCGCCCACTTGCACCGCTGACCGTTGGGTGGCTTTGCCATCCGCAAATTCATCTGAGGCAAAAGTGGCCCCGTGAATCCCATCACGACCAGTTTTGGCGCCCACGTATAAAACGCTGTTACCGGCGCCTTGCGCCTTGCCTTGTTGAATATCTTTTTGATCAATCAAACCGACACACATGGCGTTGACCAACGGGTTGGCTTGATAACAAGGATCAAATTCAATTTCGCCACCGACCGTTGGAATCCCGATACAATTGCCGTAACCGGCAATCCCAGCGACCACTTCTTGGACCAAATATTTCGTTTGATTATCGTTTAATTCGCCAAAACGGAGGCTATCCAAAATCGCAATCGGCGTCGCACCCATCGAAAAAATATCGCGGATGATGCCACCAACCCCTGTCGCTGCGCCTTCATACGGTTCAACGGCCGACGGATGATTATGGCTTTCAGCTTTAAAGACAACCGCTTGACCGTCACCGATGTCTAAAATACCGGCGCCTTCACCAGGCCCTTGTAAGACGTGGGGCCCATCATTGGGGAATTTTTTCAAAACGGGTTTCGAATTCTTATAAGAACAATGTTCACTCCACATTACGGAGAACAAGCCGGTTTCGGTGTAATTCGGTAAACGATTCAAGATTTGATCACAAATTAATTGATATTCACTATCCAATAAACCCCATTCTTGATAAAGCTTGGTCGTTTGGATTTCATTTGGTGTTGGCATGGTCATCATACTTGGCTCACCCCTTTAAAAGTCGTTAAAATTGATTTAAACACGTTTAACCCATCGGTACTGCCTAATAAAGCTTCAACCGCCCGTTCGGGATGGGGCATCATGCCTAAGACATTGCCCTGTTGATTGGTGATACCGGCAATGTTGGCCAAACTCCCATTGACGTCTGCTTGGTACGTAAACGCAATTTGCTGATTGGCTTTTAATGTAGCCAAGGTTTGGGCGTCACAATAGTAATTGCCTTCACCATGCGCAATTGGCAACGCAATTTCAGCGCCACTTGCATATTGATTGGTAAACATCGTTTGATTGTTGGTCACTTGGAGTGCAACCGTGTCGCATAGGAAATGAGTTTGCCGATTGGGCATTAACGTTCCTGGCAATAATCCGGCTTCAGTTAAAATTTGGAAACCATTGCAAATCCCTAAAACTGGTTTGCCCGCTTCCGCAAATTCAATAACGGCCGCCATGATCGGTGCTAGTTTGGCAATCGCGCCACTCCGTAAATAATCACCGTATGAAAAACCACCTGGGATTAAAACAGCGTCAAAACCAGCTAAACTGGTTGCCGTATAAGGCACATAAGCTGCTTCTTCGTGACACGCATCAACAATCGCGTGGTATAAATCGGCATCACAATTAGAACCCGGAAACACCAAGACGGCAAATTTCATTATTCAGCCTCCATACTTTGAATGTCATACCGATATTGTTCCATGTTGGGGTTGGCTAATAATTGATCACAGATGGCTTCCACTTTTTCAGTGACGGCGGCTTGATCACGACCAGCAACTTGCATCTCGAAGAATTTACCAATCCGCATATGATCGACGCCTTCAAAACCTAAACGAGCAACGGCCCCTTGAACGGCTTGGCCTTGTGGATCGAGTACTGAATCTTTATAAGTGACGTGTACTTGAACGTTATACATGTTGTTGTCCTCCAATTGTTTGGTCTAAGCGTTGTAATACTTCTTGATAAACCGTCACTAAATCGCCTTGATTTTGACGGAAAACATCCTTATCGAGCGATGCGTGACTCTTTTGATCCCACAAACGACAATTATCCGGCGAAAATTCGTCCGCTAAGATTAACCGACCTTGATAACGGCCAAATTCTAATTTGAAATCAACCAAATCAATCCCAATTTGATTAAATAACTCAGTTAGTAATTGATTAACCGTGTTGGTCATCGCTTCAATCGTTTGAATCTCGGCTAAACTAACCAGTTTCAAAGCTGTCGCTTGTGAGATATTAATCGCCGGGTCATCCAGCGCATCGTTTTTAAAATAGTATTCAATAATCGGGGTCTGTAAGGTTTGACCGACCCGTTGCCCGAACTTCCGGGCAAAACTACCCGCCACAACGTTACGCAAGACCACTTCTAATGGGATAATCTCAACTTTTTTAACCAGTTGTTCGGTTTCTGATAAATTTTGAACCAAATGGGTTTCAATCCCCTTTTGTTTTAAATAATCAAAAATTAAATTCGAAATCTGATGGTTAACGCGGCCTTTACCGACAATCTGTTCTTTACGTTTGCCGTTTAACGCGGTCGCCTGATCTTTGTAGACCATTTTTAAGATTTCGGGATTATCGGTCGTCATCAAATCCTTCGCTTTACCTGAATAAACGAGTTCGTTAGTCATCTTTCTCCTCCAATTAGCGGACAATATCCGTTGTATTATAATAATTGTTCGTTTCACTTTTTTGTGTAAAAAAACTTTGAAAACACAGTGGATTTCAAAGTTTTAATGGTCTATAAACCGACCCGTTCAAAAATTTCGTCAACGCGGCGAATATGATAATGATAATCAAAGGCATCATCTAAATCAGCAGTTGATAAAACGGTCATAATTTTAGGATCCGCCTCTAACAATGGTCTGAAATCAATTTGTTCGTCCCATGATTGGGCCGTCTTTGGTTGAATCAAATCGTACGCTGCTTCGCGGGATAACCCTTGATCAATCAACTTCAGCAACACTCGTTGACTATAAATCAAACCGAATGTCCGGCCCATGTTGCGTTTCATGTTTTCGGGGAAAACAGTTAATTCTCCGATAATTTTAGTGAATCGTTTTAAGATATAATCGAGTAAAATCGTCGTATCCGGTAAAATAATCCGTTCGGCTGAGCTGTGGGAAATATCCCGTTCGTGCCAGAGAGCGACGTCTTCATAAGCCGTCACCATATGGCCACGAATCACCCGCGTCAAGCCCGTGATGTTTTCGGAACCAATCGGATTCCGTTTATGGGGCATGGCTGAAGACCCTTTTTGGCCTTTGGCGAAATGTTCTTCAACTTCACGGGTTTCTGATTTTTGTAATCCGCGAATTTCAGTCGCAAATTTTTCAATCGAAGTTGCTAACAAAGCCATTTCAGCGACATACGCTGCGTGTAAATCACGCGGTAGGACTTGCGTTGAAATTTCTTGGGCCCGAATCCCGAGATGTTCACAGACGTAGGCTTCGACAAATGGTGGAATATTGGCAAACGTGCCGACTGCCCCACTGATTTTACCAGCTTCAACACCTTTAGCCGCTTCGTCAAAACGCGCTTTGTGCCGTTTTAATTCTGAGTACCACAATGCTAATTTTAAACCGAACGTCGTCGGTTCAGCGTGGACCCCATGTGTCCGGCCCATCATGACCGTCTTTTTATAACGAACTGCTTGTTTCGCAACGACCGCCATCAATTCATCAATGTCAGCTCGCAAAATAGCGTTGGCTTGTTTCAATAAATGACCGTAAGCCGTATCAACCACGTCGGTTGAAGTTAAACCGTAATGAACCCATTTACGTTCTGCGCCTAATGATTCTGAAACGGTCCGCGTGAATGCGACAACATCGTGACGAGTTGTTTGTTCAATTTCTAGAATACGGGGGACTGAAAAGCGCGCATTAGCGCGAATCTTGGCGGCATCTTCAGCCGGAATATGGCCCAATTCGGCCCAAGCTTCATCGGCTAGAATTTCAACATCCAACCACGCTTGATATTTATTTTCGTCAGTCCAGATTGCACCCATTTCGGGATTCGTATAACGTTCAATCATGTTGTTGAGCTCCTTTAGTTAGTCCCAAATTTGGGTCGCTTTAATTTGTGCTAGGGTTGTTTCAGGTTGATCCGTTAAAATCGTGATGTGACCCATCTTACGATTAACCTTGCGTTCAGCTTTCCCGTAATCGTGATAATGCCAAGTGGCTTGTCGTTGACTGACTTTAAGGGCTGCTGCAACATCTTGGCCCAAAACGTTCACCATAATTGCGGGTTGCCATTGTTGTGGAGTTGCTAGCGGCCAATTACAAACACCACGAATGTGCGTGGCAAATTGGGACCAGTCGCAAGCTTCAATCGTTAGATGCCCCGAGTTATGGGGTCTGGGTGCAATTTCGTTGACGTACAATTCACCTTGCGCTGTAACGAAAAATTCAATACCTAACGTCCCCACCAATTCAATCTCGGTCGCAATCTTAGTGGCAATCGCTTGCGCTTGCTGGGCTAACGCAGCTGTAATGCGGGCGGGACTGATACTGATATGTAGAATATTATGCCGATGTTGATTTTCAATCACCGGGAAAACACTCTGTTGTCCGTCCCAATTCTGACTAATCATCACTGAAATTTCGCGGTTGAAATCAACCATCGCTTCCAATACACAAGGCCCCGATTGTAATAACGGTCTGGCTTGGGTTAAATCGATTGCTTTATTTAACACCAACTGACCCTTACCGTCATAACCACCACGGGTCGTTTTTAAAACAGCCGGTAACCCAATTTTAGCGACTGCCATGGTTAATTCAACTTCAGTTGTCACAATTTCAAACGCGGCGTGTGGTAATTTTTGTGCCGCTAAAAATTGTTTTTCTAAAACCCGGTCCTGTGAAATCCGTAAGGCTTTTGTCCCCTGTGGAAATTGGCTAAACGCTTGCGCCTTTTCGATGGTTGCCGCGTCAACGTTTTCGAATTCGTATGTCACAACATCACTTTTTTGTGCTAATTCAATAATTTGTGCTTCGCTATCATAAGCCGCAATGATCTGACCGTCAGCGACTTGCCCAGCCGGACAATCCGCTTGCGGGTCTAGAATCAAAACCCGATAGCCCATTGATTTAGCCGCCATCGTCATCATTTGACCTAACTGTCCGCCACCAATAATCCCAATCGTTTCACCCGGCATAATGGCGGGCTTATTTAAGTTGGTCATTACTAGCCACCGCCTTTTGATGAAGCGTCTGTTGGTAAGCCGTCAACGCGGTTTGATAAGCTGGTATTTGCAACCCACAGATTTGAGTCGCTAAGATGCCCGCATTAATGGCACCCGCCTGACCAATCGCGACCGTTGCAACGGGTACACCGCTTGGCATTTGGACAATTGATAATAACGAATCCATCCCGTTTAGGGCTTTGCTTTGAATTGGCACACCGATGACCGGCAAGATTGTATTCGCCGCTAGCATTCCAGGTAAATGCGCTGCACCACCCGCGCCCGCAATAATCACGCGATAACCTTTGGCTTGTGCCTGTTGCGCAAAGGCAACCATCTCCATCGGCATCCGGTGGGCTGAAATAATCTGTGTCTCGTAACTAACCCCTAATTCAGTCAACATATCCGCTGTCGCTTTCATGGTTGACCAATCCGAAATCGACCCCATTACAATCGCTACATCCGTCATTCAATCTGCCCGCTTTCTTATCTAGATTATGCTTTGATTTTAACAATAACGTTCGGATAAGTCAAAGTAATTACCGCATTATTAGCTAATTTTAATCTTAATAACCATCAAAACACGAACGTTAACTTTTATTCGGCGTCTTTTAGCGATTTAAAAAGCATTCAAACAATTAAGCTTTTCCGAACAAATTAAAAGAAGATGTCACCCCCAAGTTCGGGATAACACCTTCTTTTAGTTTGTTATTGAAGTAATACCTAATTACCCATGATCATTTTATGGTAACATCACGAAGCAAAGTGCGCCTAAGATACCACCGATAATTGGGCCAACGACTGGAATCCAGGCGTATGACCAATCTGAATCACCCTTATTGGCAATTGGTAAGACCGCGTGTGCAATCCGTGGTCCTAAATCCCGAGCTGGATTAATCGCGTATCCAGTCGTCCCACCAAGTGACAGGCCGATAGCCGTGATAATCACCCCAACCACTAATGGGTTTAACCCATCTGTGAATTGTCCGCGGGTCAAAGCTAATAGTGAAAAGATTAAGACAAAGGTGCCGATTAATTCACTCATCAAGTTGGCAAACGGACTGCGAATGGCAGGTCCCGTTGCAAAAGTCCCTAAAATTGCGGCTTGATCCTTAGTCGCTGCCCAGTGTGGATAGTATTGAATCCAGACCACAACGGCCCCTAAGAACGCCCCAATCATTTGGGCGATGATAAATGGTAAGACGGCCGCCCACGGTGTTTTACCGATAATCGCAAAGGCTACTGTAACTGCTGGGTTTAAATGTGCGGGCCCCATAAAGGCTGAGGCATACACCCCAAGTGTGACTGCAAACCCCCAACCGAGGGTAATTGCAATCCAACCAGCACCGTTGGCTTTCGTTTTCGCTAAACTAACACCAGCAACGACCCCGTCGCCTAAGAGAACTAAGATAAAGGTCCCGACGAGTTCACCTAATGCCTGAACCATAATTGAATTGTCCATCAGTTTTCCTCCCAGTTAATTAACTATTTCAAATAATCAAGTTGTGCTTCAGCAATTGCTGCGTTTAATTGCGCTGTTTGGGCCTCTTTTTGAGCAGCATCCCAGTTTAATAATTTAGCCATTTCATCAATCACTGGTTGTTTGATTGTTGCTAATTGATCATTATGGAATAAGACAAAGTTCGTCCGACGTAGTAAATAATCAACTGGTGTTAAGGTCATTTCTTCGTTAACTGAATACCGTAGACTAATTGTTTCTTTCAAGTTTAGGCCTTCTGCAACCCCTTGATCAGCGTATGAAACGACTCGGCTAACGTTGGAACCAAAACGACTCGCTAAATCACGCGCATCATCTTCAGCAATCCCTTTATTGATGGCCACTTGTGCGTAGAATTTCAACGTCTCTTCAACGTTATTCGGATCAAAATGGCCGCCTGAAACTTGTAACTTCTTAGAATCAACTTCGCGGACTGATTGTTTAAAATTAGCCTTTAATGTTTCACGAATTAAATCAAGGGCCCCAGCAGCCATCTTCCGGTAGTCAGTAATCTTACCACCTGAAAGGGTTAACAAGCCATTTTCAGAAACTTTCAAATCACTCCCACGAGAAACTTGTGACGGATTAGTGGTCTCTTCAGCATGGGCTGTTTTCAATTGACTAATCGCCTTTTCAACATCACCCCGTGCTGCCGTTTTATTTTCAAAATTATTGACAGTATCAATTAAATGGTTGAAAGATTCTTCCGAGACCTTCCCAGCATTTGCACCACCACCGTTATAATCTGAACTCCCGTTATTAGCGATTAATGGTCGTAAGCCGGCCCAACTAGCTTCAATATCAGCTAACTTAATTTGAACATCTGGGAAACGGTTGTTGATGGCTTTTAATAGGTAATCAACATCAGGTTGTTCAACCCGTGGATGGGTGAAATCACCAGTATAATCCGTATCTGTCGTCCCAAAATAAGTTTTACCTTCACGTGGGACAACGAAGATCATCCGACCATCATGTAAACCTGAATCAAAATACGTTGGTTGTGGCACTGATAAACGACTGTCATCAACGACGAGATGAATCCCTTTAGTTGGGCGTAACGTATCATGTTTAGGTGCTTTGGTATTTAAAGCGTTAACTTTATCCACCCAAGGACCGGCCGTATTAATGACTAATTTAGCGTTAATCGTGAACGTTTCATCCGTTAATTCATCGTGGGCTTCTAAACCGTTGACCCGACCTTGGCCATCATACGTCATACCAACCGCTTTAACGTGGCTGGCAACGTGAGCGCCTAATTCATCCGCTTCTTTAATATTTTCGATGACTAATCGCGCATCGTTATTGACGAAATCAAGATACACACCAGCACCCTTTAATTTGTCAGCTTTCAAACCAGGTTCTCTTTGAAGCACTTCATTACGATCGATGGTGTAATTCGCATATTGCGTGCCAGTCACACCAGCTAAACGATCGTATAAATCCATCGCAATTTTGACACTAAACATATCATAAGTGGCTTCTGGTTCGTCATAAATTGGTAATAACATTGGTGTCGGCCGTGGAATATGGGGAGCGATTCCTTGAACCACTGCGCGTTCACTAACAGTATCAGCCACAACGCCGACATCGAAAGTCTTCAAATAACGAATCCCACCGTGGACTAACTTCGTTGAACGGGATGACGTCCCTTCAGCAAAATCTTGCATTTCAATCAAACCAGTTTTAATCCCTGAAGCAGCGGCTTGAATCGCCACCCCAGCACCGGTAATCCCACCACCGATAATTAATAGATCTAATGGTTCATTCTTTAAATCTTGAATTGTTTGTTGCCGTGATGTTTTTGAAAATGTCATAATAATCCTCCTCATTCACGCATTTTATATGGGCGATGTTTGAAAACTTTAGTTGCTTCAACTGCTTGTTGCCAACCAGCGTATAAATCTTCACGTTCTTCTTCCGGCATTGCTGGTTCAAACCGTTGGCCAACTGTGAAGATATCAGCCAATTCATCCGTATCTTGCCAGAAACCAACTGCTAGACCGGCCAGAAAAGCAGCGCCCATCGCGGTTGTTTCTAAGTTGCCGGCTTTTTCAATTGTACTGTTTAAAATATCAGCTTGGAACTGCATCAAATAATTATTATTGGCAGCGCCACCATCTACACGTAGCGTTTTAATATCAATCCCGGTATCTTTTTGCATCGTCGAAACGACATCTCGTGTTTGATAGGCTAATGATTGCAAAGTTGCTTTAATAATATCTTGTCGATTGGTCCCACGAGTAATTCCGAGAATTGAACCCCGTGCTTCTGAGTCCCAATATGGGGCCCCTAAGCCGGTAAATGCTGGTACCACGTAGACTTCGTTTAAACTGGTTGACGCTTTAGCGGCTGCTTCTGAATCAGACGATTTCTCAACGAGTTGCATACTATCGCGCAACCATTGAATCGCAGAACCGGCTACGAAGACGGATCCTTCTAAGGCGTAATTGACTTTACCGTTAATTGAATAACCGATGGTCGTCAATAAGTTATTTTCCGACATGGTTGGTTCTTCGCCGGTATTCATCACGATGAACGAACCCGTTCCATATGTGTTTTTAACCATCCCGGGTTGCAACGCTAATTGGCCGAATAAAGCAGCTTGTTGATCCCCAGCCATTCCGGAAATTGGCACCGTACTCCCATAAAAATGGTAAGGCGCCGTTTGTCCATAAATTTCTGAGTTAGAACGCACGTCGGGTAACATTTGGCGTGGGATATTCAACAATTCAAGAATATCATCATCCCAATCAAGATCGTGAATGTTAAAGAGCATTGTCCGACTCGCATTGGTGTAATCCGTGACGTGTGATGCACCACCCGTTAACTTCCAAGCAATCCAAGTATCGATTGTGCCAAATAATAATTCACCTTTTTCAGCCCGTTCTTGGGCACCTGGGACATGGTCTAAAATCCAACGAATCTTAGTGGCTGAGAAATACGCATCGACGATTAACCCCGTCTTTTGGTGGAGCATTTCACCATAACCATCCGCCTTTAATTGATCCGCAATATCGCTCGTTTGTCGTGATTGCCAAACAACCGCATTATAGATGGGTAACCCCGTTTCTTTATCCCAAACCACCGTTGTTTCACGTTGGTTGGTAATACCAATTCCCACAATTTGATGGGGTTGAATGCTTGATGAGATAAACGCATTAGCAATAGTTGATAAAACAGCGTTCCAAATTTCATTGGCATTATGTTCAACCCAACCTGGTTCTGGAAAATACTGTGGAAATTCACGTTGCGCATCCGCGACTTTTTGACCTTGATGATCAAAAATAATCGAACGGGTACTCGTCGTGCCTTCATCAATGGCTAAAATATATTGTTCAGTCATTTTAATCCTCCTTTATCTAAAAAGATTAGAAAACGTTTCCTTAAAATGTATTATAGATGATTATTATCCAAAATGAAAGCGTTTAACCAAATTAAATTTTGCACAATCGAATGACTTGCTTAATCAACGATACCCGCAATCATTATCACCCTTCATGGCACTTACTACGCCACGAGTTTAGTGTAGATGTCACCATTAATTTGACCTAAAGAAATGGTTGATTTTTTAACATTTTGACATAAAACGATATAAATTCGACCACCATGGCTAAACCCATTCGAAACACTCCAACCCGATAAATAGCCGCGATTAACGATTAACGCCGGATCATTATAAAATCCCATCCCGTAATGTGATTGACTACCCGGTTGGAACATTAAATCCGTACTGGCTTTGGTCAATAAATGATGCTCAAATAATGCTTGATCAAACTGGTATAAGTCGGTCGCACTCATATAGAGATCCCCGACACCGTATAGTTGTGAAAAATTCGGTAAGGCCCCTGGTTTAAGTTGATTACCAACCCCTTCATAACCAATCGATGCGTTCGCCAATTCCCCATACTTAGCCGTCATAAACCCAGTCGTTGTCATTTGACTAGGTTTAAAAATATGTTGTTTAAGATAGGCTTGATAAGATTGGTGGCTAACTTTTTCTAAAATTTTAGTCAAGACAATGTAATTCGCATCTAAATAGTGCCATTGGCCGGGTTGGCTTTGAACACCGTTAGTCATAATTTCTTGTAACAATTGTTGACTCGTTTTCGTTTGATTGTCCTGATTGCGGCCAACGATTCCCGAAGTATGGTGCATTAAATCGGCCAACGTAATCTGCTGGCCATTCGGAAAACTGGGTAGATACTTAGCAACCGAATCACTGACGGCTAAACGGCCTTTTTCTTGCAACTGTAAAATTCCGGTCGCAATCATCGCTTTTTCAGTTGACCCGATTGGATACAACGTATTCGGATTATTCAGCTGCTGGGTCGTTTGGTTTGCGACACCGTAGCCTTTATTCAAGATTACTTTTTGATCTTTGACAATTAAAACGGTCCCTGAAAAACCTAGATTCTTGAAATAATTGTCCAATTCCGAATCCTGATTAATTGTTGGTTGTTTGGTTACCTCAGGTGTTGCAGCTTCAACTTGCGCTTTGGCTGGCCGATTTTTTTGTGATTGTGGCCGACTGCTATGACTGGTTGTCTGCGTTTTAACGGTCGTTTTTCGTTGTGCGATGCCAACTAATCCATATAACACAATCCCGACTCCCACAATTGCAATCACCCATTTACCTAACCCTTTAATCATCCGTCATTCTCCTCTATTCTAAATCGCTATCAGTTGTTTATTTTCAATGTACAACATCCTTGAATAGATTAGAAGTGACAGTATTGTTAGCCCATGCAAAAAAGTTGTTCGTCTTAAACTTGACCAACAACTTATAACTTTCTTATTTAACTAATAGCACATTGGCTTTGGCGTGCACGCTGACGTATTGGGCCACCGACCCCATCAACATCCGTTCAATGGCGCCCTTCCCGGTAATCCCTAACATGATCAAATCAATGTCGTATTCTTCCGGAATTCGAATCGCAATTTCTTTGCGCGGAGAAGCGACCGTCATAATCGGCGTCACATTTTCTAAACCATGATTGTGGGCGTAGCGGACACAAGCCGCTAACTGTTCCTTTACCCGGTCCTTTTCCATCGCAGTCACCTTCGCATAAACACTCGCGTCTGGTGAGACAAACGTACTATTCGGAATAATGTGGGCCACAAACAATGCGGCTTGATTCCGTTTAGCGACTTCCACCGCTTCGGTAAATGCTTTTTGGGCCAAATCGGACCCGTCGACCCCCACTAAAATCCGTTGGTATTTTTCTGTCATGAGTCATCATCCTTCCATATGATCAATTGCCACTGGTTGGCACAACTTACGGCCAATACTTTAACGCCTAACTTCATTATATCGACTTACCCCGGTCGACCACAACTAATACGCCCACTTAATTAATTAAGATAAAAGCGTTGACATTACCTAATCAACACCCTATACTAGTTAAAGGAATTTCGTTATCATTTTGATTAGGGCCTTTCCGAATTATTGAGAAAGGAGATTTAGATATGACATTTGATAATAATGGTACGCAATACCGCGTATTACTCGATACGAACAAAAATTTATTTATCGTTTCCGGTTTAACTGCTGGACAAGAAGCTACTGGCGCAACGATTGAAGAAGCTTTACAGAAATTTGAATCTATTCTATAAAGAATAAGGAGCATTATATTCTATGAGCGCTGTATCGTATCCGTAGGTATTCACTAAGTCAAATTAGCGAATGCCTATTTTGTTGCGTTCAAATATTAAAAAGCACATACTTTTAGCAAATGTGCGCCTGATTTTATTTTTAAATTAATTATTTTACGCTATTTTATTTAACCGTTAACTTCCGGTAACCGTAATAAATGAGACCCCCTAGTAGCGAGAAAACTAGCCACAAGCCGACCACCGTTCCTAAAAACACGATTCCCATTAATGGTGCTTGATCGGTAGCCATCAATTCTTGACCCAAATCTTGAACTTGATCAAATTGAAATATAACCTTTTCAAGACTCCTTAACAACATCAATCCTCCAACCACTAAGGCACTCTTTTTTAAACAACTTTTAAAACGAATCATCGTCATCTCCCCTTCGTTTTTGATTCAACCTACTTTAATTTAACAATTTATTCCGTAAATAAACATCATTTTCCTAAATTTAAGCCAAAATAAAAACACCAACTATCAAGGATTCCTTGATAGTTGGTGTTATATGAGTGCCGCAGATGAGATTCGAACTCATGACCTACGGTTTAGAAGACCGTTGCTCTATCCAGCTGAGCTACTGCGACATTTTGTAGTGGATATTACTGTAAGAATATTGCACAACATGCTATATTATAAGCAATTGAAGGCCCTGCTGTCAATTGAAATTCATAGAATTGAGGTAAAAAAGATGAAATTAAATCAATTTGGACGTCTCACCATGCCACTTATGGCACAAATCAATGAATTAAAGCGGATTCAGCTATTACCGGCTAATTATACCGATATTTCCTTCCAAGACTTAGCAACCACGATTTTAGGCCGCTTTTTCCCAGAAGCCCATTCAAAAACGAGCCGACACGAAGCACTGAGTCAGATTCAAGCAACTGCTAAACTCGATTTAGCAACTTATTTAACGACGATGACCACTACGATTGATGAACGCACTTTCTATAACGTCGCGTTGCAATTGTTAGGTTTTGAAGTCGAAGAAGATTTCAAACTCAATCATCCCCGGCGCTTCATGGCCGCGGTTAAAATCCCCTACATTGATCAACCCACTTTTAACCGCGATCAATTTCTTGAAGCCATCTATTTATTATTAAACACGCGTAGTCAAAACGGTTTATTGTTGATTGACCAACTCGCTAATCGGGGCTTTTTCGCGGATTGGCAAACAACTGCGCAACCGAATTTCTTAATTTTCAATGGTAAAACCCAACCCGTTTTTAATACCCAAAACTTCATTAAAGAAATTGTTTACGTCGAATCGTCACTCGATACCGATTTAGATGGTCATCGTGATTTATTAGAAACCACGATTTTTAGACCAGTCGAGACTAACCAGGGCCTGAAAGTGCCCGCGTTGTATACCGCTAGCCCTTACTACAAAGGTACCAATAATGTTGATCATGATTTACATAACGTCGATGTCCCAATCGACGCTAAAGAAGCTATTCAACCAACCTTGGCGGTTTTGAAAGCTTCAAAATCACAAAGTGATTTACCAAATCCACGCGACGTTAATGGTCAGACTGAGTCAACTGAAGTCACAGCTACCGGCGATAGTTCTTATTCATTAAATGATTACTTTCTGGCACGCGGTTTTGCCACCATCTATGCTGGTGGCATTGGTACCCGCGGTTCAGACGGTGTCCGGACTTGTGGTTCACCGGCAGAAACCCAATCGACAACGGCGATTATTGAATGGCTAGCTGGCAATCGTCGGGCTTTCACCAACCGCACCGACCACGTTGAAATTAAAGCTTGGTGGTGCAACCACAACGTTGCGATGACTGGCAAATCCTATCTAGGAACCTTAGCAACCGCCGCGGCCACGACCGGTGTGGCGGGTTTAAAAACGATCATTGCTGAAGCGGCAATTTCGAGTTGGTATGATTATTATCGCGAGAACGGCTTAGTCGTCGCACCCGTTGATTGCCAAGGCGAAGACGCTGACGTTTTGGCAAAACTCTGTCAAACCCGCCAAAAAGACGCGGCCGACCAAGCCAAATCAGGGGCTTTCTTCCAACAACAGATGGCTGATCTCCAAAAAGGACAAGATCGAATTACCGGTAACTACAACGCCTTTTGGGCTGAACGCAATTACCGCGACAATATCGAAAACGTCAACTGCGATGTCGTGATTGTTCACGGTTTAAACGATTGGAACGTTAAACCCCAAAATGCGGGCGCTTTGTGGGATGCCCTACGGACACAACCCGTTGAAAAGAAGGTCTTTTTACACCAAGGACCCCACGTTTATATGAACAATATCCAATCAATTGATTTCACCGATATGATGAATCTGTGGTTAACCAATCATTTATTGGACGTCGACAATCAAGCGGCCGCTATTTTACCGAACGTCGTCATCCAAGATAACGTGCAAGAAAGTACGTGGCAAACCCAAGAAGATTGGCTTAATCCTGATAATCCCCAAACAACTTACTATTTGAATAGTCCCGAAACCCTGAGTCTGATCCAACCGGCCAAGGCGCCAGTCGCGACTTTCATCGATGACGGCGTAGCGACTTTCAAAACCAGCCATCTCAGTGAACACGCTTGGCAAAATCAACTTTTACAACCGCAGTCCGCTTTCGCCAACAATCGCTTATTGTTACAATCACCGGCGTTCACACAGGAATACCGAATCGATGGTCGCGTACAATTGACCACCCAAGTGGCTGTTAACACTAATCACGGCTTGCTGAGCGTCATGTTAGTCGACCTGGGTGTCTTTAGTCGTCTTAACCCGCAGCCTACTGTATTGAGCGCTAAGGGCCAACAACTGGGCTATCGTTGGCAATTTGATGATTTGAAAGAATTTAAACTTGGTAATTTAAGCGATTATCAACTGATTACTAAAGGACACATTAATTTACAAAATCGTCAGAATAGCTATCAAACTGAAACAGTCACGCCGGGTGAATTCTACCCGATTACGCTTGATTTACAGCCAACTCATTACCACTTATTACCCGGTCATCAATTAGGGCTAGTCCTCTACGCAACTGATATGGGGATGACCTTACGAGAAGAACAATCAGCCCAATATCGGATTGATTTAAGTACTAGTCATTTAACCATCCCGCTGAACCATTAATCTGAATTAAGAAGGAGTTTTTATTTTTATGTCCGTCACTTGTCGTCAAACGTTATCCATCAGTAATCACCGGGTGTTCGTCAACGATTTAAACGAACACGAAACCGTTTATGGCGGTCGGTTACTCGAATTACTAGATGGTTCAGCCTCAATTGCCGCTAGCCGGTTAGCCCGCGTTGAAACCGTCACTGCTAGTATCGATCAGCTCAATTTCATCGCCCCTTTTAAGATGCAAGATTCACTGTGCATCGAAAGTTACGTCTCGGGTGCGGGGCACCGGTCAGTCGAAATTTTCACCAAGATTATCGGTGAACACCTCAAGACGGGCGAACGTTTCTTAGGATTGACCGCATTTTTAACCTTCGTCACGATTGATAAAAGCGTCGTGTTGCCTTCAATTGAACCCCTCACAGCAGAAGAAAAATTCATCTGCCAAGGCTACGCACAACGTAAAGCGAACCGCTTGGCGACCTTCCAAACCCAAAAAGAATTCAACGCGCAAATCAATCTTGAATATCCTTGGGATCATCAATTTTAACCATCAAAAAAGACGGGCCACCATTCTGAAAACTAGAATGATGGCCCGTCTTTTTTGATTAGCTATAACTAATTTGTTAGTTGATTTGAATTATACGATAATATCCCGTTTGGATTGAATTTTCAAAGTAATCCCAACCACACATAGACCAATAATACCAAAGGGAACCGTGAAAGGCAGTTGACTGACTAATGCGCCAAAACCCATACCAGAATTACTTGTCATAAATAACAATATAATCGACGTCACTAACGTTGCGGTCGTGGAATAACGAATTAGCCCAATTGATAAAGGTAATAAGCCAAAAAGTGCAACCATGATTGATGAAAATACGTAGACAACCAGATTGGTTACCTGAATATCATAATGGACAGTGGTCAATTGATTGCTTAAACCCCAAAAAACACCATTTAATAATAGTTGTGCAAAAACCATCGCGCTAGTGGCAATCATAAAAACAAATAGCACCTTAGCCATTAAAATTTTAGTCATCCTAATCGGCGTTGTGAACAAAACTAGCATACTTTTTGACTTGTACTCTTCAATGATGACTTTAGAAATCCAAACGCCTTCCCAAATGATGAAAAATAATTTCACAAGTAGGTCAATAAAAACAGGGGTTTGATCAGCATCAATGGCATCGGTTGAAAAAAGATAGGTCAAAGAACCAATTGCTAAAATCGTTAAAAATACATATATAACCTGCCATCTAAAATTATTTTTCTGCCACTCGATGGTCATTAAATTAATCATGAAATACCTCCGTTGATTAATTGATAAAAATAATTTTCAATATTTCCATCCGTTTTAGCTCTCATTTTGTCAATTGTGGTTTCTTCAATCAGCGTACCGTTATCAATAATGCCGACGACTGATGCAATTTTATCAATTTCACTAATAATATGGCTGGAAATTAGTATGCTGGTGCCATAATCATGGTTCATTTTAAGCATTAATTCTCGCATATCTTTTATCCCAATCGGATCAAGACCATTAATTGGCTCATCTAAAATCAATAATTGGGGCTTGGTTAGAAAGGCTCTCGCTAACCCTAACCGTTGTTTCATGCCTAAGGAAAAGTCTCTGACCTTTTTAGTCGAAACATCATCTGTATTTAATCCCACCATTTTTAAGACTTCGGGAATATTGGCTTTGAATTCTTTTCCAATATAATCACAGTAAATTTCCAAATTACTAATTGCAGAAAGCTGATAATAAAAAATCGGCGTTTCAATAATCGATCCAATATTTTTGAAGACCCTATTATCTTGATTTCGACTGATTTCCTGACCATCAATTTTTATGGTGCCCGTATCCTGTTTTAAGATATTAAAAATAGTTTTCATTAAAGTCGTTTTTCCCGCACCATTTTTCCCTAAAAGCGCGTATATTTCACCTTCACGAATCGTAAGTGATACGTCATTCAGAACTTGCTTTTTACCAATTGTTTTCGTTACCTGATCGACTTCTAAGACGAATGTTTGTTTATGCACCTTGGACCATCCCTTTCATTCTAAGAATAATCGTTAACCAATCTCGCCACTTATAGATTGTTAACGACACTATAAATAAAAAGTCCGGAACCAGTCATGGACACCATGATATTTAAACAATTGCGTGTTATCACCGCTAGCCCAATAGCTAGCCACCATGATGACGAGGCCTAGCACGATTAGAATCAAGCTCACTTTCAACCAATTCTCTTTTAATTGCATTAACATCTATGCGACCTCCTTGTCATGTGCTTTAAATTTTGACAGTAACCAGCGCGTTAAACTGACTGACCATTTCACTAAATAACAGCCAGAATACCAAGCCAGCCCAGCACATAATAGTCCCACACCGAGCATTGTGATACTCACACCAAATTGCATCGACCCAATCAACCAACCTTGGCGGACCCCCGCGATAAAGGCTAAACAGAAGCTAACCCCACCGCCGACAATCCCACTGATTGCAAAAATCGCGGCTAATACTGGCACTAACCAGATTAAGAAATAGCCGACAGCGATTAAAAGAATGGCCGTCAATAATAAACTGCCCCAGAGTGGTGATCCAAGAACGACTACCATGATGATTAGGGCTAACGTCATTGGCGCCGTTTTGCGCTGTCGAATGATCGGCCGTTCATCGCTCAACCGGGCCGCAATCTGGCGTGGTGATTCTAAACTGGCAATAATCGTCAATTCTGATTCGCCGTCTTCTAGGCGATCATCAATTAATTCTTCATAGTAATCTAAGGTGTTGGCGGTGTCGCTGACTTGCGCTTGCGTTAATTCCGTCGCTAACGTTTTTATAAACTGGATTTTATTCATCAAATCACTCCTTTGATATAATCATAAACTTGCATGACTTCTGGCCATTCTGCTAAAAATTGGGCAATCGCTTCTTGGCCAACCGGCGTTAAATGGAAATATTTCCGTAGCCGCCCGTTATGTTCAACGCTGTAACTTTCGATTTGTTGCTGTTTTTCGAGTCTTTTTAAAATTGGATATAACGTTGAATCCGAAATTCCAATCACATTCGATGTGTCTTTAATAATTTGATAGCCATAGGAATCTTCGGTACGTAGTGTTGCGAGAACACAAAATTCTAACAACCCTTTTTTCAATTGTGCATTCATGCCATCACCCTTTCAAAACACAATACTATACGATGCATAGTATTGTGTCAAGTGTTATATTAAACTACAAAAAAACACGTTCAACCGACTTGGTTGAACGTGTTGTATTTTTGCCTGGTTAATCCCGATTACCAAAGATCTGGAGCATCGTGATAAATAAGTTGACGAAATCAAGGTATAACGTTAATGCACCCATGACGGCTAGCCCAGAGATTGAGACTTCCCCAGTCGCACCGTATTGGCGATACATCAGCCCTAACTTCTGATTATCCCACGCTGTTAAAACGATAAAGATAATCAACATTGCGTAAGATAAGAAATAGCTGACGGCGGCCGATGCCATGAAGAAATTAACTAGGCTGACAATAATCACGCCAATTAAGCCCATCATCGCATACTTACCAAAACCACTCAGGTTATTCTTAGTCATACGGCCATAAACCGACATGGCGATAAAGACTAACGCACTGGAAATGAATGCTGAAGCAATACTCCCAATATTGTAAGCCAATAAAATGGCTGTGAACGTTAACCCGTTTAACGCGGCGTACGCGATAAACATGAACAACGATGCGGTTGGATTCTTAGTTGAACGCCGACTGATCTGAACAACCAGCAACATTTCAACAATCATCAATCCCCAAACGAGCCATGAACTACCGCCGTATAAAACGGCCGCTGTTTGATTCTTAAAAACTGTGACAAGTAATACCGCAACAAGTGCCGAAATTCCGACACCAGCTGCCATCAAGCCGTAAACGCGGCTAAAAAATTTAGCTTCGCTATCGACATTTACCATTCGTCTTTCCATCAATAGTCACCTCTTAAATATTTCTAACGAGTTGCAATCCCTCGATTAGCCATATTGTAACAAATAGACTGAAAAAGACAACCAAAATGCCTAAAACTTAATTATCTTTTGGACTTAAATTGCTCAAAAGTTCTTCATAAGCATATTCATATTTTTGAACATCACCAGCACCCATAAACACGACAACCGGTTGGTCAAAATCGAGTAGTGGTGACATATTATCGACTTTCAAGACACGACCGCCCTTGGTGATTTTAGCGCCTAAATCAGCACTCGAAACTTTCCCGACTTTTTCACGAACTGAACCAAAAATATCCGTTAAGAAAACTTCGTCAGCTAAGTTTAAACTAGCCGCAAAATCGTCCATCAATGCAATCGTCCGCGTAAACGTATGGGGTTGGAAAACCGCAATGATTTGTTTGTTAGGATATTTTTGACGAGCGGCATCTAGTGTGGCTTTGATTTCTGATGGATGATGCGCATAATCATCAATAATCGTCACATCCGCTACTTTCTTTTCAGTAAAGCGGCGTTTCACGCCTTTAAAATCGGCTAATTCACGTGCGACTTCAGCAGCGTCAATCTTTTCAAGATGACTGACCGCAACGACGGCCAAACTGTTCAAGACATTATGTTCACCATAGAGTGGCACGTGATAATGGCCGATGCTTTCATCGTGATAGTAGGCATCGAATTCAGAGCCTTCAACGGTCCGTTGAATATTACGGGCTTGGAAATCATCGGTTTCTTTTGTGCCGTAATAATAAATGGGAACGTTCGCTTTCAATTTGCGTAATTCAGGATCATCACCCCAAGCGAAGATGCCTTTTTGAACCTTATAGGCTTCCGATTGGAACGCATCAAAAACGTCATCGATACCGGTATAGTAATCGGGATGATCAAAATCAATGTTAGTCATAATTAAATAATCAGGTGAATACGCCAAGAAATGACGACGATATTCATCGGCTTCAAAGGCAAAGAATTTGGCATCCTTAATCCCTTTCCCCGTGCCATCACCCACTAAGTAACTCGTTTGAGCCACACCACTTAAAACATGTGCTAGTAAACCACTGGTACTCGTTTTACCGTGGGCACCGGCCACCCCGATACTCGTATAACCTTTTAATAATTCGCCTAAGAATTGGTGATAGCGAACCACTGGTAAGCCCATTTCAAGGGCGGTTTTAATTTCAATTTGGTCGTCTTGGAACGCATTGCCGGCAATGACGGTTAACCCATCATGTAAATTATCGGCAGAAAATGGCAAAATTTTAAGGTTCGCTTTTTCAAGTTCACGTTGTGTGAATGTATATTGATCGATATCTGAGCCTTGAACTTTATAACCTAAATCGTTCAATACTAGTGCTAGTGCGCTCATTCCTGAGCCTTTAATTCCAACAAAATGGTAAACTGTGTCTTTTGTTATCATCTTTTTAAATATCCTCTTTTCAGAAAATCAATTGTCGTTGTGTGTTAAAAAGTAATCCCTTTTAGTTTACCATATTGCCTTCTAATCCTAAATGCTGATCCTCTAAAAAATACCGTTTTTAAACTTTTTTTCACAAAATAAAACAGGAACAACCCGCTTTGACGGCTTATTCCTGTTTTTAAGACCTTAACCTAACACTAAATAGTCTTCAATATTCATGAAATACACTTTATACCAAGTTAAGAACGTGAAAATCGTCCAAATTTTACGACGACCATTAATCCGTTGTTCTTTATTCGCGTCTAACAAGGCCAATAACTTCGGTTGATCGAAGAATTCAGCCACAAACGCTTCACTGAAAAGCGTTTTAACTTGTTCATAATATTTATCGGTTTCCAACCATTGTTTGATTGGCACTGGGAACCCTAACTTAGGCCGGTTCGCCCAAGCAGCTGGCAAATGTTTAGCGGCTGCTTGGCGGTAAGCATATTTCGTATCTTTGCTATTCAATAAATAATCCGTTGGTACTTGGCCCGCCGTCTTAGCGACTTCGGGATCCAAGAACGGCACCCGTAATTCCAAACTATGCGCCATTGAAATCTTATCCGCTTTTTGTAAAATATCGTTCAACATAAAGTGATGTAAATCAATGTATTGCATTTGTGAAACGGGATCGGCCTCTTTGACGTTTTCAAAATCGGCTTGATAGTTACCTTGAATCGTTTCAGCATTTTGATAAGCTGGTTTCAAATAACTGTTCGCTTCATCGGCCCCAAAGATACTGGGATTTTCGATATCATAGATTACGGATTGACCCGCATAAAATTCTTTGGGGTTGGCCAAATTCGTGTATAAATGAACGCGACCTGGGAACGCTGGCATCTTTTTAACCGTCTTGGCTAAATGGGCCCGCGCACCTTTTGGCAATTTCTTCAGAGTAGACGTGAAAGCTTTGATCGTTGAATTATGCGAATGCATGCCGTAATTGACATACCCAGCAAATAATTCATCAGCCCCTTCACCCGATAGCGCAACCGTCACTTTTTCACGCGCAAAACGGGATAAGAACCACAATGGCACACATGATGGATTACCATCTGGTTCGTCCAAATAGTATTGAATCTTATCAAATTCGGCAAAAGCGTCGTCCGCATTAACCCGTGTCTCATTGAAGTTTAAACCCAGCTCTTCCGCTAAAGCGCGAGCGGCCGTCACTTCGTTATAAGTTTGATCATCAAAACCAACACTGAAGACTTCCTGTGGTTTTAAAATACTGGTGACGTAACTACTATCAACCCCTTCAGATAAGAAGGCGCCAACGGGCACGTCAGCCACGTTGTGCATTTTAATGGATTCATCAATTGACGCATCAATTTTTTGAACTTCTTCTTCAAATGATAATTGAGAAGGCGCAAACTGCATATCCCAATATTTTTCAATATCGAGTTGACCGTCTTTATAAGTAAAGTAATGACCCGCTGGAAAACGATAAACACCTTTGAAGAAAGTTTCAGTTAAATCATTATATTGGTTCATCATGAATGATTTCAACGCCTTTTGATTCAAGGTTGGTTTGAAATCTGGATGGGCCATAAAGGTTTTCAATTCACTACTGAACATGAAAGTCCCATCGTCTAACGTTGTGTAATACAGTGGTTTAATCCCGAAGAAATCGCGGGCACCAAAAATCGATTGTTCTTTAAGATCGTAGATGACAAACACAAACATCCCGCGAATCTTAGTCAGTACGTCTTTACCCCATTCTTCATAAGAATGTAAGATTGTTTCAGTATCAGAATCCGTTGTAAATTCATGGCCTAAGCTCACTAATTCAGTCCGAATTTCACGATAATTATAGATTTCACCATTAAAGAAAATCAATTTGCTGTGATCTTCATTATAAATCGGTTGATCGCCCTTGGTTAAATCGATAATTGATAAGCGCCGAAATCCTAAAGCCACTTGGTCATCAATAAATTCACCAGCGCCACTAGGGCCACGATGCTTGATGATGTCCATTTGATGGTTCAATACTTCTTTTTTCTTTGGCAAATCAAATAGTCCGCCCGCAAATCCGACAATCCCACACATATGTTTAGCCCCTCTTATCCTCTTGGTTCACACCCGTTTATATCAAAACTAAATAACAATTAACAGGCACTCTAACCGATTAATTGCTATTGTATATCATACTATATTTTGTTTCGAAATTGACCTAACAAATTCGTAAGTTCGTGTTTATTTCAATAAAGTCGCGACCGCTTCTGGTGTGACTGCTTGACCAACTTGCCAGTCATCAGGCAAGACCATGATGCCTTTATCCGGTGCGTTGACCACGCCAATTTCACGTGCTGCGCAAATCATACCATCACTTTGAACGCCCCGTAATTGACCTGGCCAGATAATTTTACCTTCTGGCATGACCGCCCCAACGGTTGCCACAATGACTTTTTGACCCTGTGCGATATTGCTAGCACCACAAACGATTTGGACCGTTTGACCCGGTGCAATCTCGGTTTGGGTGATGTGCATGTGATCTGAATCGGGATGCACGTCACATGATTGAACATAACCCACGACAATGTGGGGTGTTTCATCAGCGACTAAATCAGCTGGAAAGCCTGCTGCAGATAGCGCCGTATTCAAAGCCGCTACTTCCGCAATCGTTAACATTTGCGTCCCGTTAAACTGTAATTCGGGTAAAATTTGATCAATCGCTAAAAAATTATAACCAATTGTTTGGTCATTTTGATTACTGATTCGGACAATCCCCTGTTTTTCGGTTGAGACTTGTTGTTCAACATCGGGTTGAACCATGACCACTAAAATATTTTGAAAGGCTTTTTGATTCATACTGGCGATTAACATTTAAAAACTCCTTTAGACTAATTCAATGACTTGATAAATTCAGTAATTTCCCGTTTTGTTTTCCGATCCTTGTTGACGAAACGCCCAATTTCACGACCGTCCGCAATCACGACAAAACTAGGAATTCCAAAAATTTCCCATTCTTCACAAACATCAATGTTTTGATCGCGATCAATTTGAATAAATTGATAATCTGGAAATTCAGCTTCAATTTCTGGCATTGCTGGTTTAATAAACCGGCAATCGCTACACCATGTTGCGGTAAAGAATAGGACGTGTTTTCCTTTGGTAATGAGATGGGTTAAATTAGTATCATCCATCGTGGCAAAATCTTTCATTATGCACCCCTTCAAATTAACTTCTCATTTTAATATAAGCGGTTTGTCAATAAAAGTCCACTCTTGTTGACTAAAAATTATGCTATACTAAACAAAGATAAAATTATTGAGGAGTTTTTCTTTGAAAAAACATAGTTCAGTTGTCAAATATCTTTTAACTGGTTTTGGCCTTGCGCTAGCAACAACCATCAGCGCTCGTCAATACAAAAACCAACAAAAAGCCATTAAATTAAATCAGATTCTAGAAGACGTTAAGGCTGGTTTGAAACACGAAGGCCAAATCGTCGGTGCTTGGATTGAAGAAAGTCCCCACCTCTTTTCGCAAAATAAACGGACTTTTCCCGTTTATCAAGGTGGTGTGATTACCGAACAATCGAACGGCACCAATCAGTTCCACTTTAAGGTCGATGCTAAAACCGGTGTCGTCATCGAATTTTCACAATTACAACCCTAAAAAATAAACGAAGCATCCTGGATTGAGGATGCTTCGTTTATTTTTTTATGCTTTATCCGATTTAAAATGGGCTTCTAAGCGATAAATCCGATCGCCCCGTTTGCTGAATTTTTCTTCATATTCAGTTTGGACATTTTCAATCGCTAAGTCGCTCTTGTGTAAATCAAGTGACACGTCATCCAACAGCATCCCGTAAGCATTCAAACTACACAACGAATATTCAAACAACCCTTGATTATCCGTCTTAAACCGCAGATAACCATCCGCTTGCATAATTTGTTGATACTCAGCGAGGAACGTCTTGAAGGTTAACCGCCGCTTTTCATGACGGGTTTTAGGCCATGGATCGGAGAAGTTGAGATAGACACCGGCGACTTCATTATCCGCAAAGAAAGTCGTTAATGACGCGCCAGTCCCCAATAACAATTGAAGATTAGGCAATTGCAATTCAACTTGTTTCTGGAGAATGACGGCAATCGCTGATTCTTGAATTTCAACGGCGATAAAATTCCGGTCCGGATATTTTTGCGCCATCTGAGTGATAAATTGACCTTTACCGGAACCAACTTCAATATAAATGGGTTGTTCTTGCGCAAAACGAGATTGCCAGTGTCCGGCAATCGTTTCGGGACTCACTAAAATCTTTTCGGGATTGGCTTCAATTAAATCCTTAGCCCAGGGTTTATTTCTTAAACGCATAACGCACTCCTTATTTGATACCAATTAAAAAAGTTGGACCAGCGCCCAACTTTTGGCATTCATGTTTTAATTTATTTCAGAAACTAATTCTTTCAAACGCAATATGTCATGGTTCATTTCAGTAAAACGACCACGTTGATAATGGTGCTTAATGCTTTGAAGTAAGTTCAAACTACCGTACCAGAACACGCGCGCCATTAATTCTGGGGTCACGTCCAAGCCGTAAGTTTCAAGCCACTTCTGCCATTCTTGACGTGGAACATATTGAAATAAAATCATTCCGAAATCGACTGCTGGATCAGCGAGCATCGCTGAATCCCAATCGACTAAATACAAGCGATTAATATCTGATAACAACCAATTCTTATGATTCAAATCGCCATGACAGACTTCCATTGAAGGGGTCTTCAAATCAGCCATTGTTTGTTTTAATGTTTGGGCGACCTGCTCCAATAACGGATGTTGCCGTAAATCTTGAGGTAGATCGTAAAAGTAGGTTTGCAACATTTCTGGTGCGTGCCACGTTTGACCGCCCACTTTGTTGAGCATCCGCTTCAACAATAATGATTGGTGAACCCGTGCCAATAACTTGGCCACTTGTGGACTGTTCATTTCAGCCCGTTTCAAGGTCCGACCGTTCAACCATTCTTGGGCGGTCAGCACATCCCCCGTTGCAATTCGCTTGGTCCAAATCAGCTTAGGCGTAATCGCTTCTGCCGAAAGAGCCGCTAAAAATGGCGATGTATTTCGTTTTAAAAAGATTTTTTCCGACGCACGGACACCCAAAAAGGCGGTGCCAGTGTCCCCACCAGCTGGTTGAACTTGCCAACCAGTCTCCAAGTCGAAATTCATCGGCCTCGACTCCTTTACATTAAGATCAAGCACTTTCCCACGTGCTGTAACACTTCAACTGACGATAACCAGGATAATCATATAATAGTCAAACGCCTTACGTCAAGTCACTAACCGTTGTTTCTAACATTTATTTTGTTAAGCGCCGTGGCAGATAGAATTGAACAAAGCAATACCCTAAGCCCCCGAAAGCAACGATACTGACCAAACTCTGCCCATTTAAGCCAAAACGAATCAAAATTAAAAGACTCAATAAAATAATTTCGATCGCCATTAACCGCAAAATGAGTTGTTTAAAGGCCTGTAATTTGGTCGTTTGCGCGACTGGGTAAAGGTGCGTAAAAATATTTTGATCGTATTGTTGATAGAACGGCAATAGTTGAAAACCAACGAGATAGATTAATAATAGTCCTAGCAATAATGCTAACCACCAAATTTGGCTAAACCAAATAATAATGCCACCAATAATGACTAATCTTAAGTATAAACCGCTAAATTCCGTTCCCCGTAAAAAGCCCCGTAGATATAGGAAATAGAATGGATTGGGATTGTTAGCACTCAACCGCTGAATCAGACCATCTAAATAGCGACGGCGTTTAACCTGACTGTTTAAGCCGGGCACATCGGTGAAGAGATTATACAGGCGATAAATTCGACCCATGCGTGAATCTTCAGCACTGACTGCGGTCAACCAATTGAATAAGTGCGTAGCTTGAATCTTAGTTTGTTGTTGCTGTTGCCAATACAAAAGCCCCGCCGCAATCACTAAGCCGGCGATTGACCAACCCAACCACAATTGACTCGCCACTAATACCCAATCAATCAGTAACCATAAACCAGTTTGTTGCGTACCGGTTCCTTGATACCACTGACCAATTTGGCTTGAAAAGCGTCGACTTTTAATCAACCAAAGTGTGGCTAATAAACCGAGTAACATCCAAGCCGGGACCGTCTTAGTGATTAAGAGTGTTGGCGCAACTAATAACGTGATCATGGCTAACCAACTAAACGGTAACCACATGCTGTAGCGTTGCGCCGCCTTCAAATAACTCGGTAATTGCGATTCTTGAGGCAGCAAGAAAACACTGTCCGCTTCATGTAGTAGCGTGGCTAACCGACCAAAACTAAGACTGGCCAGTAACACCAAACTAATCACCGGTTTTAACCACCAACTCGTCGGATCAATTGCTTTAATCGCATTGGCATAAGTGTAACCCAAAGCGCCTAATAAGAAGATAATTGCAAGCACAAAATGATCATTAAAGACCAACCGTAAATATTTAACTTGTTGATTGACGTGGCGTCGCACGCGTTCTTGCCATAATGATTGCATGTTTAGCCTTCTTTCGTCATCTGTAAATAAATATCATCTAAGTTAGCGTCCGCCATCTTAAATTCAGTTTTTAATTCGGCCAATGTCCCCGTTGCACGTACTCGTCCCTGATTCAATAAAACGAATGAATCAGCATATTGTTGAGCAGTCGCTAAAATATGGGTCGACATTAAAATTGCTGCCCCTTGCGCTTTCTTATCCGCGATGATGTCCAATAAATCATGAATCGCTAACGGGTCTAAACCAGTGAATGGTTCGTCAATGATAAATAAATCGGCATCGGTCATAAACGCGTTGACGATCATCACTTTTTGGCGCATCCCTTTTGAAAAATGGACTGGGAACCAATCAAGCTTATTATCCAATCGGAATTGTTTTAATAATTGGTTCGCCTTCTCCCAAGTTTTCTCGGGATCTAATTGGTACGCCATGATCGTTAAATCGAGATGTTCTTTTAATGTTAACTCAGGGTATAAAATCGGCGTTTCTGGAACATACGCCATTTTTTGTCGGTATTGATTCGGATTCGATTGTAACGTGACACCGTTCAACGTAATTGTCCCGGCTTGTGGCGTCAATAACCCGATAACGTGTTTAATAGTCGTCGACTTCCCCGCCCCGTTTAATCCAATCAGGCCAACCACTTGTTGATCTGGCACGGTAAAACTAACGTCTTTTAAAACCGGTACGTGAGCGTAACCCCCGGTTAATTGTTTGATTTCTAAACTCATTTTAATTACCTCGTTCATTTTTATCGCTTTAGGTCTGCAACCATATCTTACCATGAACACTACATACTGTGTATCATCTTAACGATTTTTTTAAGGTGTGTCGCTAGCAAGCTAACAGTAGCGCAAACAGGCACTTTATGATAGCATGAACCTAGATTTAGACGATATGAAAGTGAGTGACTCATCATGGATAATTGTATTTTTTGTAAAATTGTTCGTAACGAAATTCCTAGCACGGTTGTTTACGAAGATGACCAAGTGAAGGCCTTCCTAGACTTAACCCAAGCGACGCCCGGACACACATTGTTAATCCCTAAAAAACACGTCGCTGATATTTTTGACTATGATTCTGAATTGGCCGCAACGGTCTTTAGTCGGTTGCCCAAAATCGCCAACGCGATTAAAGCCAGCGACCCGGCGATAAAAGGTCTTAACATCTGTAATAACAACGGCGAAGTCGCTTACCAATCCGTTTTCCATTCACATATTCATCTGATTCCGCGCTACAGCGCACAAGACGGCTTTTCAATGCAGTTTGTAGATCATTCGGCCGATTACACACCGGCACAACTCAAAACGATTGCAGACCGCATTCAGGCCCAACTGGAGGTTAACTAATGGGATTTTCAAAAGGGTTATTAATCGGTGGTCTGTTGGGGACCACTTATGCACTGCTCACCGCTCAAAAAACGGGTCCCCAACGGCAACAAGCGTTGGTTGATTATTTAAACGACATCACAACCGGTGCGCAAGACGTTCAAACCAGTGCCACGCAATTAAAAGAAGCGTCTGACAACTTAGCCACCGAATTAAAGACGACTGCTGTCGATTCTGTCGCTGGCATCAGTGAGGCCCTCCAATCATTTTCATTTGAAGCGGCCCCTCGAATGACTCAAATCAACGAATCATTAGAACGTCTCGAAAAAAATTTACCCCAGTAATTGTTATTTAATTAACTCAAAAATCATTAAGCCCCTCAACGGATTGCAGCCATCTTCACGAAAAACCTAAATTTGAAAGTTTTGTGAAGATTCAGGGCATTGATTTAATTTAATTAGTTTATGTGTTATATTAATTGTTGAATTCATAATTCAGTTCGAATTTATTCATAATACTTGATAAGGATGTGTCAGATAATGAAAAAATGGCTATTAGCCGCTGCCAGTTTATTAATGGTAGTCTCACTAGCAGGTTGTGGTAGCACAACAATCGCAACTTTAAAGGGTGGTAAAGTCACTCAAGCCGAATACTACAAGGAAACTAAGGAAACAACGACTGGTAAGCAACAATTGCAAACCATGATCTTAGAAAAAGCCCTTGAAGAACAATACGGCAGCAAAGTGTCTGATAAGAAGGTCACATCAACTTATAACACTTACAAGAAACAATATGGTTCATCATTCAGCTCTGTTCTCTCACAAAGTGGGTTAACAACATCATCATTCAAGAAACAAATCAAGACTCAAATGTTAACTGAAGCAGCTTTAAAAGCTAACAAAAAAGTGACTAACGCTAACTTGAAGACACAATGGAAATCATACGAACCCAAAGTTCAAGTTCAACATATCTTAGTTGCTAAGAAAGCAACTGCAGAAACAGTCATTGCAGAACTTGCTAAAGATAATTCAACTAAGAACTTCACGGCATTAGCTAAGAAGTATTCAACTGATACCGGTACTAAGAAAGATGGCGGTAAATTACCAACATTTGATAGTACTGATACCTCATTAGATTCAACTTTCAAGACTGCTGCCTTCAAGTTGAAGACTAACCAATACACAACAACACCTATTAAGACAAGCTATGGCTACCACGTTATCCGCATGATCAAGAACCCTGGTAAGGGTAAGATGGCTGATCACAAGAAGGAATTAACGAGCCAAGTTTATGCTAAATGGATGTCTGATACAACTGTTATGAACAAAGTGATCACTAAGGTGCTTAAGAAAGCTAACGTTTCAATCAAAGATAAAGATTTATCTGACTTACTTTCAAGCTACGGCGTGAATAGTAAAGCATCATCTTCATCTTCAAAATAAGCATATTGAAAAAGGCGTCCGACAAATTGTCGGACGCCTTTTTTGTGCTATTCTTCTAACGCTTCGTCGTGTTCTGGTCGATAAAATTGGCGACCATCCATGGCAAACATCCGCTCCGTATAATGACCGGGTTCCGCGTGTTTCAAAGACTGAGTCATCATCGTGATACTCGCATCTAGTTCATCAATTTGATGTAACACATCAGCTTCCAAGACTTGCGGTTTAACGGGTGAACCGTATTCCAACAAACCGTGGTGGGCTAACACAACATGCCGTAAGAGCAACATATCTTCACTATTGGTATCAATCTTGAGCGTATCGCAAGCACGGACAATTTCTTCGTCGACCAAGACGATATGGCCAATTAAGTTACCGCGGACTGTGTATTCGGTCGAAATTGGACCTGATAATTCTAATGTCTTTCCTAGATCATGTAACAACACGCCCGCAAATAATAAAGAGTCATTGATTTGCGGATACTGAGCCGCAATGGTCTTCGCTAGGCGTAACATCGATAAGGTATGATAAGCCAAACCACCTGCAAAAGCATGGTGGTTGGTTTTAGCCGCTGGATAACTAAAGAATTCTGGTTGGTGTTTTTGTAACAAATGACGAACAAGTCGTTGCCAATTCGGATTTTTAATCTCAAATAACACTTGGCTGATTTCTTCTTGCATCTCTTCGACTTGAACCGGTGCTTTGGGCACGAACTGTTCAACTGATTGCGGTTCATCTGCCGTGGTCTCCCGCAACTTATAGATTTTAACTTGCGGATTACTTTGGTACAATTCCCGTTTACCCTGTAAATGAATCACTTGGCCCGCGGTAAATTTGGTAACGTCCGCATCGGAAGCATCCCAATATTTACCACTGATTTGACCCGATTGATCTTGGAAAGTGAACGCAATGAACTGTTTACCATTCTTGGCAACCCGTACATCTGCCGTTTTAATTAAGACAAACAAATCAATGGGTTCGTCATTTTGATAATCAAATATTTTTTTAGTGGGCATCTATCTGACCTACTTTCTCTAAATTTAACCAATGTGCCGCTCCGAAGACGGTTTCTGTTCGGGGATTAGCCGTTAAATATATCACCTGATGATGTTCGCTCAAACGCTGTAATAATTCCCAGATGGCCGCTTGACGTTGGTCATCGAAATTAACAAAACCATCATCAATTAATAAAGGTAACGATACCACATCGGCAATCTCTTCTGCAAATGCGAACCGTAATGCGATGTAGAGTTGTTCGGCGGTCCCTTGTGACAACTCACCGACTTCAAACAACACTTGATCGGCGCGCAAGACCGTCATCACCTCTTCTTCAAAATTAATTTGCTGATACCGATTTTGCGTTAATAAGGCAAAGTAAGTCGTTGCCTTAACCAATATTCGCGGAAAACGTTCTTGCGAAGCCGCTTTTAAGGTGGCTTGAATCCAATCAATCGCCAATTGGTTAGCCAACCAAGCTTGCGCTAAATCCGTAATATTGGCTTCTGCTTGTAGTTGTTCTTGCCGTAACAGTTGATATTGATCGTCATCGACTAGCTTTTGTTGGGTCACACTCAGTTCCGCAATGACTTGTTGTTGTTCTTGCAGTGCCTGATTAGCAATTGCCAATTGCGCTTGATGTTGTTTATAATCATTTTCTAACTGCGCTAAATCGGTAACGGCTTGTAATTCAGGTAACGCTTGATCTAATTCAGCCGCTAAATCTGAACAGCGTTGTTGGGCGACTTGCCGTTGTTTTTCCGCTTTGTAACACGCCTCTAATTCGGCCGCTGTTTTCAATTGGGCACTGGCTAGTAATTGCTTTTGGGCCTCGAGTAATGTCGTTTGTTTAGCCGTTAATCGGATCACTTGTTGTTGATAATAGTGATAACTTTCATTACTTTGAGCCAGTGATTGTTGTAATTGTGCAACCCGGCTCTTAAACTGATCAATCTGGGTTAAGTTAACCGCATCGCTACCTTGGAGCGCGCCGACCCATTCTTGTGCAAACTGCCATTGTTGGTAATAAGTCGTTAATTGATTTTGCAGTGTCTCAACCGCCATCGTTTGTTGCTTAATTTCGGTCGTCAATTGTGCGACCCGTTTCAAATCATTTTGCTGATTCAACACAGCCGACACCGATGTTTCAGTTCCATAACCGGCTTCAGTCAGAATAGTGATTGTTTGTTGTTGAGACGTCAGTAACTGCGCTTGACTAGCGCTTAACGCCGTTGCTTGCGCTTGTTGTTCATCTTTCAGTGTGTCTAATTGGGCTAAGGCTTGCTGCCACTGCGCTTTTTGTTCAACACCCTGAGTCAGTTGTTGTTGGGCTTGTTGTCGTTGATACCAACCGTAACCCAACACGAGTAAGCCAATAATTGCGCCTACTTTAAACGCACCTGGTAAGAAAATGGTCAATAACAAGACCCCGCCAACGCCCCAGAAAATGGTTTGGTTCTGAGTCGTTGTTCGCACCGTTGTGGCTTCTAATTGATTGACCAACTGTTCTTGGGTAGCCACTTGTGTTTGCAGCCCTTCGGTTTTAGACAATAAGACTTGTTGTTCAGTCGCTAATCGTTGTTGTTGGTCGGAAGCTTCTTGCAGTTGTTCAACTTGGTCGGCCGTCAATATGGCGGGCACTTGCGCCCCCCATTGATGTTGAGCCACCAATTGCGTTTTTTCTGCCATCAACTTCGTGAGTTGCGCTTGTTTGAGTTTTAAAACTTCAAGTTGTTGCTGTTGCGTCGCCAGTTGGTCAAACAAGGGTGTGATGGTGGCTTGATTAGCTTGATAAAAACGAAATTCACCGGTTTGATCTAAGGTTTCTTGGACCTCTGCAATCGTCGCTTGCGCGCTTTTTAATTCTGTTTCAAGCGCCCGTTGCTGTTCGACTAAAGCTTGATATTGGGTATAAATGGTTGCGTCAAAGGCCGTCGTTTGTGCTAATTCAGTTTGGAGTCCTTGCCATTCCTGATAATGCGGCCAACGTTCAATCAACCGTTGTTGTTGGTTAATTGTCGCTTGTAACTGTTCAATCTGAGCCGTTAAACTTTGCCGTTTAGCCGTGGCTTGCTGTAAGATCTGCGTATTCTGCTCATACGCTTGATAGCCAGTGCTGGCTTCTTTGACGGTCTGGACTAAATCTGGATAACTTTTCAAAGCTTGATTCAATGGCCATTTCCGCCCAGAGGGTTTATAAATTTTTTGACCTTCTTTATCCAGTGCTTTAGCAAAATTCAACCATTCGTGACTACCAACCGCCCCAATCGTCAACAGATGTTGTAAAAAATCGGCCTGTTTTAAACCGAATATCTGGTTAAGATCCTGTTGATTGGTTTCGAAAATTTGGGTGAACAACGCTTCATCAGCTGGGGCCAATAAGGTCGCTAAATAATCGGCGCCAAATTCATTGCCCTGATCAATGACCGTCACATCACCGCCAAACTTGCCATCAATCCGCCGGATCACTAGTTCTCGTTCTTTATATTGAACTAATAATTCACCGCCGTATTGAGCGCCATTTTTGGGTTTATATTGTTCGTAACGTTGTTTACCAGATGCAAAGCCAAACAAAATGCCTTTAATCAGTGCCGTTAACGTTGATTTACCAGCTTCGTTTTGCCCAAAAAGAACTTGATAATCGGTCGCTAAATCGATGACCTGGTCATGCCATTTGCCAAAACCGAAGATGGTAACTGTTTTAATTCGCATGACTTATTCCCCCAACTTCTTTTCTTGTAGAATCGTCTCAACCAAGGCTTTTAAATCGGCTTGATATTGCTCATCCGTCACAGCATCTCTAATAAAGCCTTCTTTCATCAGCGGTTGCGCTTTATCCCGAATATACTCTGGCGTGAAAATTTCAGCGGCGGCAGCTTGCCAATACGTTTGATCGATTTGGCTAAACTGTTGTTGTTGATTAAATTTTAAGGTTAACACGTACGGCCAATGCAGCGGTTGACTGTTGGTCAATTGTTCTTGTAGAATCAGCAACAATTCATCGTGATTAATCCGTTGCAATAAGTCGGCCGATAAATTCTGAGCGTGCGTTAATTCCAAACTGACTAAACTGGCTTGCTCACTTTGCTGTAATTGCGCACTAATTTGGGTTTGTAATTGATTCAATGACATTTCGGGTTGAATCTCAAATTGTTGTCGTTGCCATTCAATCACGGTCGTTGGCCGGAAATCTAACTTGAATTGACCCGCATCCGCGTTCACCACGTAAAACCCTTTTTGACCGGGTTCATTTTTGTGGCGTCCCTGTAAATTACCCGGATAAACAACGTATGGCCGTTCTTGTAGAATTTGGCGTTTGTGAATATGCCCCAACGCCCAATAATCGTATTGCAATTGGTTCAACTGACTTAACGTAAACGGTGCATAATGATCCTCATCAGGATTGGCTTGTTGGCTACCGTGAATCGTTCCAATCATATAATCAGTGGCGGCACGTGGTGGAAATTGATCGACTTGATTGGTCGTTAACCAACGTTGTCCGTAACTAAAACCAACAATCGTCACCGTTTCTTGGGTCTTAGTCGTTAACGTCATCGTTTCGACAGTCGTTTTAAAAACGTGCACATTTGACGGAAATTCAAAATGAACCTGTTGTTCATCCCAATAATCGTGATTCCCATAACTTAAATAAACCGGAATCTCGACGGCCGCTAAGCGTTCAAATTGTTGTTGTAGAAATCGTTGAACTGGTAAGCTCTGCGCTTCTTGATCAAATGAATCACCGACCAACAGTACAAAATCAACCTGTTCATCAATTGCGGTTTGAATCAGTGTTTTAAAAGCCGTAAAGGTTGATTGATGAATGGTTTCCCACAAAGTCGCTGGCGCTTGTTTGAGCCCCATAAACGGACTATCGATATGGGCATCTGCAGCATGGATAAATTTCATTTTGAATAACGCCTCAATTCTTAGAAATCGATTTTATTAATAGGCTCATTATACCATTGCAATAGGTCTTTAGAAAGCATCATCGAACAAGCGTTCTTAATGATATCATCAAAAAAATCCGTCCATAACCTAGATTGGGTGACGGGCGGATTTTTTGATGAGTGCACAGGAGCAATTGCGAGGAAAGGCATGCTAGAGTATGCACGATCTTAACCCTACTTTTAGCGGAACTAGTCTTAGGTTATTTTAAACGTGCTTTTGAGTTGCAACAACTTCCGCTTAACCTAAAAGTACCAATTATCTTAAAAATCAAAGATAACTGGTACTTTTCTGTTAATGCTCAGTTGCTACCGCAACTCACAGCACTCTATCCTTGATAGATATCTGCGATTGGTTTTGAGATGATTTGGTTTAATTCGTCCATTAATTGGCTTAATTGACGTTCTTGTTCCATTAATTGTTTGATGGCATCGATGTCACCAATTTTTTGAGCAAGTTCTTGGATTTCTTTGATTTCGTCATCCGTTAAATCTTGACCTTGCATTTGTTTTTGTTGTAATGTCATTTGTTGTGTTTGAAATTTTTTGAACATTGCAAAAGCAATCTCATCTTTTTTCAAACTTGCAAAAGCATTTTGTAACCCTAAAAATTGGGGTAATTCTTGTAAATGGACTGCCATTTGGTTGGCATCATCATGAATATTAATTGTCATTTGAACTGACTCCTTTAGCTACTTTATTTAATTAAAAAACCCTTTCACGGTATTATACCATTGATTAGCCGTATCTTTCGCTTTATTTACCCCATTTTTAAATCCAGATTGAATCGAATCAACTAATTGATTCGAATCTTTGGTCGATTCTTTCTTAGCAAGGGTTTGCGCATCCTCTGTATCAAAACTGGTTTGAGCAGTCGTCGGTAATAAAGCCTGCATTTCGTATTTAAAAATCGGTGCTAAACCGTCGATACTGGTGTTGGTCATAAAATGACTTTGATCGGTTTTATCATAACCCATCCAAGTCGCCACAACGATATCCGGTGTATAACCGATCAACCATTGATCCTTAGTCCCAAAACCGTAACTAGCGGGGACTTCAGTACTCCCGGATTTACCAGCGACTTGATAGCCGTCCGGTTTCGCGTATTTCCCCGTCCCGTTGTTGTAAACACCGAGCATCATACTCGTCATTTCTTTGGCCGTCTTTTTGGTCATAATTCGAGTTTTCGAATTGTCCGTATTATCAACAACCACTGCACCACTGGCATCAACAATCTTGCGAATAAAATGGGTCTCAGATAGTTCGCCATCATTGGCAAACGCCGTGTAGGCACTGGCCATTTGGTAAGGTGAAACCCCACCTTCCCAGCCACCTAGAGCCATCGCTAAGTTTTGATCACTTTTCGGTACCGAAATCCCAAATTTTTCAACTGATTTAATCCCACGTTTCAACCCGATTTGATTTAACAACCAAACCGCCGGTGCATTGGTACTATTGGCAATCGCTTGGTACATCGGAATTGAACCGCTGTAAACATTGTCCGGATTAGTCGGTGTATATTTATTCGTCCCGTAACTCTGCTTCTTATCTTCTAAGGATGAATCGTAATGGTAACCATCTTCGATCGCCGGCGTATAGACCGCCAACGGTTTAATCGTTGATCCCGGTTGACGTTTCATCTGCGTGATGCGACTGTAACCACGAATCGTGTAATCACCCCGACCACCAACGACGGCGGACACCCCACCGGTCTTCGGATTAATCGCAATCGAACTTCCTTGAACAACGGTCCCATCGGTAGCGTTAGCTGGGAACAGATAACTTTGTTCAAAAGTCGTTTCCATTTTACTTTGTTGCGTCTGATCTAACGCCGTATAAATCTTATAACCATTTTTAACTAAATCTTCTTCTTTAATCCCAAAACGGTTGACCGCTTCATTAACAACCTCGTCAAAATAATAGGGATATTTATAACTATCTGATTGCTCATAAGTATTTTTAACCACTAAGGTTTCTTTCTTAGCAGCGTCTGCTTGGGTCTGGGTTAATTTATTATTATCCACCATCAGACCTAAAATCAGATTACGGCGCGAAGTCGCATTATCCAAATGGTCCGCCGGATTATAGTAACTAGGACTCCGCAACATCGCCGCAATCACGGCCCCTTCGCTAGCGTCTAATTCACTGGCGTTCTTACCAAAGTAGCGTTTAGAGGCGTCTTGGACACCCCACACCCCATTGCCGAAATAGGCATTGTTCAAATACATGGTTAAAATATCTTTTTTAGTGTACGTTTTCGTAATTTGAATCGCTAAAAATAATTCTTCGAACTTCCGTGAAAAAGTTTGCTTCTGACTTAATTTCGCATTCTTGGCTAATTGCTGGGTCAACGTACTCCCACCACCGGAAATCTCCCCGTGATGAATCACCAAGTTGACCGCGGCCCGGGCCATGCCCTTGATACTAAAGCCAAGATTACTGTAGAAGGTTCGATCTTCCGTCGAAATCACCGCATCTTGAATCGGCGTTGAAATCTGGTCTAACTCAACATAGGTCCCTTTTTGCGAATACAAGGAGCCCGCCCGACTATCTTTAATATCATACACAACCGTTGGTGATTGTAAATTCGCTTTAATGTCACCGACATTGGCCGTTTTAGCTTTAAAAGTTAGAAAACTACTCATCGCAAAGATTAGTAGTAAAACCCCCAGAATTAACCAGCGGGTCAGTTGTAGACGATACCAGACAAACTTAATCATGCGCCATACGCGTTTAAAAAAACGTTTAACCGCCGATTTTATCGGTGCTGCTTGCTTATTCATACAATCCCTCTTCTGATCAAATTCGCTTGATGTTATTAATTGTAGCATATTCCTGAATCACAACTAGTAGCTACCGTTAACATTTATAATCTTTTAAAATTTACATTCATCGCTAAATTCGCTAAACTGGAAGCTTAAAGGTGGTTTCCCCAATGACAATTTATCAAAAAAAAGTAACTTTAGAAACAGACTTTAGCCCGATGTCAGTCCGCGGCTTACTGAATCATTGGCTGATTCCCCAAAAAATGCAACATTTCTTACGCGTCGATCACAATATCTTAGTCAATGGTCAATATCGCGCCTTCAACCGCTTTGTTGAACCCGGCGACCAGATTGACATGACTTTCTCTGATGTTTCAGTCAAGACTCAAGACTATGATTTAGATCAAGCCCAACTATTTACCGTTCTTTACGAAGATGACGACCTATTAGTCGTCAATAAACCAGCCGGTATTAAAACCCATCCGAATCGACCACACGAAAACGGGACGCTCATGAATCAAGTTGCTACATACTTAGCCGCACAAGGTAAACACGCCTACATGGTTCACCGCATTGATTTAGCGACCAGCGGGGCCGTCATGATTGGTAAAACGCCAATCGTAATTGGTATTTTAAACCGACAATTGAGTCAAAAAACAATGGCGCGCCAATACATCGCTGTCGTCAATGATCCCCAACAATTATTACTCGACCACGACACCATCAACTTCCCCATCGGGATTGATCCCGATAATCAACGAAAACGGCAGGCCGATTACATCAACGGCCTATCCGCCATCACCCATTACCAGTTATTAACCCGGCAGAATGACACGGCCACTTTGGCGGTTAATCTCGAAACCGGTCGAACACACCAAATTCGCGTTCATCTAGCGGGGATTGATCACCCGATTCTCGGTGATCCACTCTACAACCCGTCAGATACCACGAGCCGGCTATTATTACACGGTCAGACGTTACGCTATACCGAACCCTTCACGGACCATCAGCGAACCGTCATTGCCCCATTACCAACCGCATTTGATCCGTATCTTAATCAAACCCAATAAAAAAACCAGACGATTACTCGTCTGGTTTTTTTATTGATTTCTATCTGACTACTTACAAATTAATATTAACACGTGTTGCTAAATTTTCTGATAACTGTTGGTTCAATCTCGTCGCACTGGCTTCATCCGGACTAATCACAACGATTGTATCATGGCCCGCCAATGTGCCAACAACTTCTTGATAATTAATTTCGTCAATCAAAACGGCTAATAAATTGCCATTACTAGGCAATGTTTTAATGACATTCATCATCTGAACTTGTGTCACTGATAACGCCACTTCGCGTAATTTATCTTTTAATTTTTGGACCTGCGTCCGTTCATCCGCGTGAAAAACGGTATAACGCAGTTCACCATTCACATCACGGGCCTTAACGATTTGCATTTCACGAATATCTCGTGAAATAGTGGCCTGAGTCGCTTCAATATTCTCTTTTTTTAAAGTCTCTAATAGCTCTTCTTGTGTTGCAATCACCTGTTGATTAATAATCTGTTCAATTCGTATTTGACGGTCCGCTTTCTTCACGATTGCCACCTCACATCTTTAATTAATTACCTTGATTATACCAGTTTTACGGCATCATTAATGACTATTTGAGAATTGTATATTAATGAACAAGGATAATTATACCAGAATTACCCTTAAATTTCAGTTTTACTGAATTTCAATCATTCACCTATAAAAAAATAGCGACGACCTCGTTTAAGAAGTCATCCCTATTTTAAACCACTTTAAGCTGTTTTACGTGCTTTACGAACTTTAAAGATTGTTAACAGCGCTACTGCTACTGCAACACCAGATAGAATTGAGATAAAGAATAACCAAATATTATTCGTTGCCCCTAAAACACCGACAATTGGGCCACCATGAGGGACAGCATCGGTAATTTTGAAAATCATACCAACCGCACTCGCAACAGCCGAACCTGCGATGATACTTGGGAAAACTTGTTTTGGATTGGCAGTGGCAAACGGAATTGCCCCTTCAGTTATCCCGATTAAGCCCATTAAAATCGCTGGAATCCCGGCTGATTTTTCTTCTTCGGTGTATAAATCCCGACGAACAAAGGTCGCAACACCTAAGGCCAATGGTGGTACGGCTACGGCACAGGCAACAGCGCCCATGATTTGTGGATGACCAGCTGTAATCGAAGCAACCCCGAATAAGAATGCAACCTTATTCACTGGACCGCCCATATCGATGGCGACCATCGCACCAATCACTAACCCTAAGACAATACTTGTTTCCGGATTCTTCGATAGCGCCGTTAACATATCTTGTAAGGCCGTCATTAACCATGAAATCGGTGCACCTAATACTAAAATCAAGACCGCTGAGATAATGCCGACCCCTAATAGCGGAATCACAAAAATTGGCATGACTGGCCGTAAATCTTTAGGAACGGGCCAAGAATTAAACCATTTAACTAAATAACCAGCCGCAAACCCGACGATAATCGCGCCAATGAAACCGGTCCCAGCTTTCGTGCCTAAAATATCAGTGTTATTTGCAACCATCGCACCAATCATAGCAGGTGCTAAAGCAGCACGTCCTGAAATCGCGTAAGCAATGTAACCCGCCAAGATTGGAATCATTAACGTGAAACCAATACTCCCAATTTGATTCATACTACTCCAAATCGTATTGGGGGGAATCACCATTCCGGCTTTGGTTGGATGACCACCGATTGCGATCGATAAAGCGATGAATAACCCGCCAACGACAACGAACGGAATCATGTGTGACACCCCGTTTAATAATTGTTTAATAATCGGACTTTGTTCGTGACTTTCTTCACCTTCAACCTGAGTTGCCGCAGCACCTTTTTGACCGTGAACCCCGGCAACCAAAGCTTGAGCAATTAACGTCTCTGAATCTTTAATGGCATCCGCTGTTTTAGCGTACAATACTTTTTTACCATTAAAGCGTTCTTCGCCATCAACCGCTACATCGGCTGCGATGATCACGAAATCAGCATCGGCAACATCTTGTGCGTTTAATTCATCTTCAACCCCTGAAGCACCTTGAGTTTCAATTTTAACTTCGTACCCCTGTGCTTCCCCCGCTTTTTGTAATTTTTCAGCCGCCATATAGGTATGGGCAATGCCGACTGGACATTTCGTAATCCCGACAAATTTCTTCATTTCACTCACTCCTTCTAATTAAAATCGATTGTATTATTAATCAGTGTGTACAACGCTTGTGCATCATGTCGACTATCTTGTAACCCATCAATAAAGGCATCGTCCATTAATTTACGCGCAAATTTAGATAATACTTTCAAATGGGTTTTATTCGGATCATCGAGTGGCATAATTAACGCAATCGCAATATTGACCGGTTGTTCATCTAATGAATCCCAATCAACCGCTTCTTTAAAAGTGACTAAACCGACAACTGGTTGACTAAGACCCGCTATTTTGGCGTGCGGAATGGCCACACCATTCCCAAAACCAGTCGTACTTTCAGCTTCCCGTGCTTGAAAGCCAGCCGCTAAATCCGCTGTATCTAAACCGTTTTGTGTCGCTAGTAGTTGGGCCATCTGATTTAAAGCAACTATTTTATCACCAGTCACGACTTCATCTGTAAAAATATTTTGAACATCAAATTCTTGCATTATTTTATGCCATCCTTATTCTGAAATTTGATTAATAAGTGCTAATACCGTTGTAACATCTGTCGCTTGACTAATCGCTTTAATCAACCGTGGATCATCAATTAATTGATTTAATATCCCGTAAATCGCGCGCATTTTTGGTTGAACGCTTTCATTTAAACCCATTAAGAAGACCAGTTGAACCGTCTCATGATTCTTCCACTTTAATCCGTTTTTAGCAATCAATAGGGCGATTCCTGGTGTCGTCACCAAATCAGGACTCGCATGGGGAATCGCAACTGGCCCTAAAGCAGTACTATCTAATGATTCGCGCGCAATTGCCGCTTCAATCATTGCTGGTACAACGTTGTGTGATTGCACTAATAATTGGCCTAATTGAGTAATCGCCGTTTGATAATCACCCAGTTCATCACTAATTAAGATATGCGCTGGTTGTAATAATTGCGTTAATTCATTATTCGCCGTTGCCTTTCCTTTGAGCCGTTGCTGAATTAAGCTGACATCATGTTTATTCAACAGCGGACTGACCTCGATTATTGGGACTGAGAGCCCCTTAATCGCAATCGTACTAATTACTAAATCTTCGCTAATTGGGGTCGCCATTAATTCCCCTAACGCGATAATCCGGGTGATTCTTAATTCTTGAGCAAATCGTTTCTCTAACCGTTGACCCAATAGTTGTGAGGTCCCGATACCACTACTGCAGACCACAACGACGCTCAAGCGTTGATCGACCGCATGCCGTTCGAAGAATGCTTCAAAATGTAAGGTCATAAAGGCCAATTCATCATCATTCAACTGCACCTGATAGTGTTGCTGAATGGCTGGTCTTAATAACACCGCTTGGTCAAAAGCTTGCGGAAAATTCAAACGAATTTCTTCAGTATACGCATTGCGAATACTTAAGCCAACTTTCAACCGTCTTAATGCGGAATTCAAATGCAATACGAGACCGTGAATCAGTTCATCATCGACCTGCAATTGCACCAATTGTTGTCGCAGGAATTGTGGTAACCCAACTGTCTCTTGTTCGGTGGCCACTAATAATTGTGGATTTAAATTTCGTGACTTGATCGCCACTAAATGTAAATTCAGATTGGCTTGTTCCACTAACGGCAATGTCCGATTGAAACGACGTTCTAGTATAGTAACTAAAATAGTCGTTTCAGGGACTATTGGTGCTGCAACGGTGGGTTGATTGACAACCAGTTGCCCTTTAAATAACCGTTCAAATGTAATCATCAGGTGAATAGCTAAGGATTGAAACTCATAATCGGTTAACACCAATTGCGTTTTCTCTAACAATTCACTTAGCGCAGCCAAAACCGATTCGATGACTTGTGAATCAAATAGATGGTTCAACTTTTCGGGTAATTGACTATTCTGAATTAACTGACCATCCAGTTCCTGCGCTTGCGTTCGTTTGCCCCAGTACTGACTGATTAATTCTGTCGTCGCTTGACGCCGATTAACCTCCGTCCCCATCAATTTTAACCCCGCGTGCGTCACACCAATGCCTAAATCAAAACGTTGTAAATACTGCTTAACTTGCTTTAAATCATTTTCAATCGTACTTCGACTGACGTAAAGGGTCTCAGCTAGCGATTGGACAGTCACCGATTCAAAACCGAGTAATAGCTTTGCTAAGAGATAGTGACAACGTTCTTCTTTAGTTTGTGGCACCTCAGTTTCCGATGATTCATTTCTTTCTAACAACCGATCCGTGTTTCCAATGAAATAAATACCGTCATTGGGTTTACGTATCAGTTGCACATCACTGCCAGCGATATCTTGGTCAATCTGATCAAGATAAGTCGCAATCGTACGTTCTGACAACTGCAGATGAGCAGCAATGTCAATATAATGGGTTTTGTGTTCTGCTAATATATATCGAATAATAGCTTGCTTGCGTTTGTTCATACCTTCTAGCAACTCCTTGTTTCGACCCCTTTACGTTAAATTTAGTTTAGTCTTTTTGTATCCGCTTGCAAATTCAACTTTTTGCCAGATTAATCTTGCAATTTATATTGACTATCTAAAAAACGGCTATTCTATGCGAATAGTCGTTCCAATTGATACTTAGACTGTTAGTTCAATCCGATTATGCTCTGGATCTTCAACAACCGCCTCATAGTAGCCGTCGCCAGTTACTCGTGGCCCATTCAATAGCGGTAATCCTTGTGTCTGGAATTGTGCTACCAGGTGATCAACGGATTCCCGACTCCCAACCGATAACGCCAAGTGTGCATATTGACCGCTAACTGCTAAATCAGTTAATTCACTCACTTGATGCATGATTTCTAACCGGGCGCCCTTCTCAAACGTTAAGAAGTAGGATTGAAACCCTTTTGTCTGATTTTCGTACAACTCACCCGCTTGAGCTTGAAATACGGCTTGATAAAATTGTTTCATCGCTTCTAAATCATGAACCCATAAACCGACATGTTCAATTTGCATAATGATTCGCTCCTCTAATTAATCTAAACTCATTATGCCAATTTTCGGTAGCGATTACAAATGAAATCAACGCCACAAAAAAAGACTGGTCAAATGACCAGCCTTTCAAAAAATCAATTATTTTTTGATGTTGTAGAATGATTTGATACCTTTGTATTCAGCAGTATCGCCTAATTGTTCTTCAATACGCATTAATTGGTTGTATTTAGCTAAACGATCAGTACGGCTCATTGAACCAGTCTTGATTTGGCCAGCGTTTGTAGCAACAACTAAGTCAGCGATTGTTGTATCTTCAGTTTCACCTGAACGATGAGAAACGACAGCTGTGTAGCCAGCTTCTTTAGCCATTTCGATTGCTTCTAATGATTCTGTTAAAGTACCGATTTGGTTAACTTTAACAAGGATTGAGTTAGCAGCGCCCATCTTGATACCCTTACGTAAGTAATCAGTGTTTGTAACGAAGAAGTCATCACCAACAAGTTGTACTTTTTCGCCAAGTACTTTAGTGATTGATGCCCAGTCTTCCCAGTTGTTTTCATCGATAGGATCTTCGATTGAAATGATTGGGTATTTAGCAACTAAGCCTTCAAGGTATTTAACGAATTCAGCAGTTGTGAATTCTTCACCAGTTGACCAACGTAATTTGTAAGTCTTATCTTCGTTGTTCCATAATTCTGAAGAAGCAACATCGATAGCGATTGAGATATCTTCGCCAGGTTTGTAACCAGCTTTTTCGATAGCTTTGATCAAGTATTGTAAAGGTTCTTCGTTGTTAGCGAAATCAGGTGCAAAACCACCTTCATCACCAACTGAAGTAACTTTACCGTCAGCAGATAATAGGCTCTTCAATGCTTGGAAAGTTTCTGAACCCATACGGATAGCTTCGCGTACAGATTTAGCACCAACAGGCATGATCATGAATTCTTGGAAATCCACTTTGTTGTCTGAATGAGCACCACCATTGATAACGTTCATCATAGGCGTTGGTAAAACGTGGGCATTTGGTCCACCTAAATATTCGTACAATGGTAAACCTAATTCATCAGCAGCAGCACGAGCAACAGCAAGTGAAATACCTAAGATTGCGTTAGCGCCTAATTTGCCTTTGTTTTCAGTACCATCTAATTCGATCATTGTTTGATCGATACCGCGTTGGTCTGTAACATCAAAGCCCATGATTTCTTTAGCAAGAATGTCGTTAACGTTAGCAACGGCTTTTAAAACACCTTTGCCACCAAAACGAGATTTGTCGCCATCACGTAATTCAACGGCTTCATGTTCACCAGTTGAAGCACCTGAAGGAACGATTGCGCGACCAAAGCCGCCTTCTTCAGTGTAAACTTCAACTTCGACAGTAGGATTGCCACGTGAATCTAAAACTTCGCGGCCTAAAATATCAGTAATAATTGACATGTAATTTTCTCCTTTTTGGCTAATCGTCTGATTAGCGCTTGTTTGATGTCGGACAAAGCCCACATCTCTATTTTAGCCAATTTTTAGCCATTCGTAAATAAGAATTCGCTAAAAATTAGTCGTTAAAATGAACTAATTCTAAGAATGAAGCTGGGTCCATACTTGCGCCGCCAACTAAGCCACCATCGATATCATCTTTACCCATGATTTCTTTAACGTTAGCAGGTTTAACTGAACCACCGTATTGGATACGAACTTTGTCAGCAACTGTTTGGTCGTATAACTTAGCAACTGTTTGACGAACAACAGCACAGATTTCTTGTGCTTGATCAGCAGAAGCAGTTTTACCAGTACCGATTGCCCAGATTGGTTCGTAAGCAATAACCATTGAGCTAACTTGGTCAGCTGAAAGGCCTTTAAGACCTTCAGTAACTTGGTTAGAAACCCATGCTTCAGCTTTGCCAGCTTCGCGAGTTTCTAAAGTTTCGCCACAACAGAAAATTGGTGTTAAACCATTATTGAAGATAGCGTGTGCTTTTTTGTTAATATCTTCATCAGTTTCGTGGAAATATTCGCGACGTTCTGAATGGCCGATAATAACGTAATCAACACCCATTTCAGCAAGTGTCTTTGGTGACGTTTCACCAGTGAAGGCACCGTTGTCTTCAAAGTAACAATTTTCTGCAGCAACTTTCAAGTCAGTTCCCTTTGCAGCTGCTAATAAAGCAGGTAGGTCAACGGCAGGTGCACCGATTACTGATTCAGTTTGAGCAATTTTAGGTAAGTTGGCTTTGATAGCATTAACGAACTCAGTTGTTTGAGTAGGGTTCATGTTCATTTTCCAGTTACCAGCAATGATTGGTTTACGCATGAGAAAATCTCCTTTAATGATGAATTATTTGTCTGAAATAGCAGCGATACCAGGTAATGTCTTACCTTCTAGGTATTCAAGTGATGCGCCACCACCGGTAGAAATATGTGTTAGCTTGTCGCCAACGCCTAATTTCTTAACGGCTGCAGTTGAATCGCCACCACCAACGATGGTTGTCGCGCCTGATAAGTTACCTAAGAATTCGCCAATTGCCAATGTCCCATTAGCAAATTTTTCCATTTCGAACACACCCATTGGGCCGTTCCAAACGACTGTCTTAGCATCTTTAAGAACATCTTTAAAGTCAGCAATTGCTTTAGGTCCGATATCTAATGCCATGTAGCCATCAGGAATGTTACCTTCAACAGTTTCTGTCTTAGCGTCGTTAGCAAACTTGTCAGCAACAATGTTGTCAACAGGCAATACTAATTTGTCGCCAGCTTTTTCGATTAATTCTTTAGCTAATTCAACTTTATCAGCTTCAACTAATGAGTTACCGATTGATAAACCTTTAGCAGCGTAGAATGTATAAGTCATCCCACCACCAACGATTACTTTATCAGCTTTTGCTAATAAATGTTCGATAACGCCGATCTTATCAGAAACCTTTGCGCCACCTAAGATAGCAACAAAAGGACGTTTTGGTGTATCAACAGCTTCGCCCAAGAATTTGATTTCTTTTTCTAATAAGTAACCAGCAACAGCAGGTTTGTTGTTTGCTTTCATTGCTTCAGCAATCCCAACGTTTGAAGCATGGGCACGATGAGCAGTCCCAAAAGCATCGTTGACGAACATGTCGCCTAATGAAGCCCAGTATTCGCCCAACTTAGGATCGTTTTTACTTTCGCGTTTGCCAAAGTCGTTATCGATGTCTTGGAAACGAGTGTTTTCCATTACTAAGATATCGCCGTCAACCATAGCGTTGATAGCAGTTTCTAGTTCTGCGCCTTCGTTTGAAGCAACGAATTTAACGTCTTTGTTTAATAATTCACCTAAACGTTTAGCAACTGGTGCAAGTGTTAATTCTTTCTTATCAGCATCGCTCTTAATACGACCTAAATGTGATAGTAAGATTAACTTGCCACCTTTTTCGTTTAAATATTGAATTGTTGGTAAAGCAGCAGCAATCCGGTTATCGTCGCCAATAACGCCACCTTTAATAGGGACATTAAAGTCAACACGCATTAATACTTTTTTACCTTGAACATCTTTTAAGTCTTCGATTGTTTGTTTAGCCATTGAACAAGACCTCCTAAATTTTCATAAAAAAAGGCAGGAGGAGTTTACCCCCTCCCGCCTTATTAATTGCGATAGTAATCAGTGTTCACTAAAAGTGAATTAGATTAATTTAGCAAATTTTTCTAATGTACGGATCATTTGAGCAGTAAAACCTGATTCGTTGTCATACCAAGCAACAGCTTTAACAACTTGTCCTGAACCTTCACCAACAACTTGTGTTTGTGTAGGATCAAATACTGAACCAAATTCAGTACCGATGATATCTGAAGAAACGATTTCGTCAGCGTTGTAACCAAATGATGCGTTACCTTCTGTAACTTTCTTAACGGCAGCGTTAAGTTCGTCAGCAGTAACATTCTTTTCTAATGTTACAACTAATTCTGTTAATGAACCAGTGATAACTGGTACACGTTGTGCATGGCCATCTAATTTACCCTTCAAAGCAGGAACAACTAAGCCAAGAGCTTTAGCAGCACCAGTTGAATGAGGGATGATGTTAGCAGCAGCAGCGCGTGCAGCACGTACGTTTCCACCACGATCAGGACCATCTTGTAATTTTTGAGTAGCAGTATAAGCATGAACTGTTGTCATAGTACCAGCTTTGATGCCGAAAGCATCATTAACAGCTTTAGCTAAAGGTGCTAAACAGTTAGTAGTACATGATGCTGCAGAAATGATGTTATCTTCAGCTGTGATAGTGTCATCATTAACACCATAAACAACTGTCTTCATTTGGCCAGCAGGAGCTGAGATAAGAACTTTTTTAGCACCAGCATTAAGATGAGCTTGTGCTTTTTCTGCTGATGTGTAGAAACCAGTACTTTCAAGTACTAAGTCTACGCCGTCATTTTTAACCCAAGAGATATTGTTAGCATCTGCTTCAGCATAAACTGGGATGTTTTTGCCGTCGATAACCAAGCTGTTTTCTGTTGCTGATACTTCATGGTTAAATTGACCATGAGCTGTATCATATTTTAATAAATGAGCTAACATGTCTGGTGATGTTAAATCATTGATTGCAACAACTTCCAAGTCAGTGTTGCTTAATTCATAAATACGACGTAATGCTAAACGACCAATACGTCCGAAACCATTAATACCTACTTTTGTAGTCATAATAAAGATTTCCTCCTCTAGGAAATAAAAATTTATTTTAAAGGGTCGCCCCTTGTAAAATCATGTTGGCAGCACCCTCATCCGTGATTAACCACGTCTGTTTAGGTGCGAGATGCATGTATGCCTTAATCGCCATTGCTTTGGATTGACCCCCAGCAACCGCTAAGACACACGGAATTTTTAATAAGTCCCGAATCTGTAAACCAATTCGCGGAATCTTGTACACCACTTCACCGTGCTCGTTAAAGAAATAACCAAATGCTTCACCAACCGCCCGACGTTCTTTCAACATCGCAATGGTGTCAGCTGACATGTCTCGTCGTTCCGCCATCGTAACGGCTTCACCGATACTGTGCAAAACACCACGACTACGTTCAATTAATTGTAGTACTTCTTGAACGCTTGGTTCCTCTAACAGTGGGGCATAAGTCTTCTCACTTACCTGTTCAGGGACGTATAATGCCCGGTGTTTACCACCAGTTCGTTTGGCCATTTCAGCACAAACTGCATTCGCCTGAATATCAACACTTTCCCCGATACCACCCCGAGCCGGGACAAAAATCAAATTACGCTCTTTCGATAAATCAGCAGAAAGTTCCTGAGCTGCTTTCGCCATCGTCGTGCCACCCATTACCGCCACAACACTTTGACCTTGTGGTAATAACAACTGCAACGTACTATTCACGAATTTACCCATTTCGGTAAGGACTTTGGGTTGTTCATCACTGTTACCAGAAACAATTAGACAATGTTCAATTCCTAACACCCGACTTAACTCACGTTCAGTTTGGCGTAAGCCTAAGAATTGATCCATAACCTGTCTTAATTGTTCCAGAGTCTCACTACCTTTGACAGTTAAAACCATACCTGATTTCGACGAATTTAGCAAACCTTGTGCCTTCAAAAAATCCGTCTCGGTCCGGACAACGCGTTCACTCATTTGTAGTTGCAAAGCAAGTGTTCGTCGTCCAACTGGTGCTGCCCAATCGATATGTTGTAAAACCTGGTAGCGTTTCTTAATAATTTCAACGAAATCGGGCGCAACAGCCTCTATTGCAGATAACTCATCGCGCATTACTAACGCCTACTTTCTAGTGGGACATAATATGTCCATCTATGTCATTAAGCGACCCATGGTTGGCAAAAAATAAAAAGGGAACCTACTAAAGCTAGTAACTTACCTTTCGAACAAAACCATTATAACAACTGTGGAAAATAAGTGCAACGCTTTGAAACTAATGAATACGTTTTCTTTCCGAATATTTTTTTAAAGATTGATTTATCGCGCTTTTTATCAAATTGGGCTTGATATTATGGCAAACTTCCGCTAAAATAATATATTGTACTGTTAAGTACGCTTGTTTCAAACAGTTGCGCCGCTAGTGTAATGGATAGCACCCAAGATTCCGGTTCTTGAGATCCGGGTTCGACTCCCGGGTGGCGCATCAATAATCATTGAAAAGCCGTTGTAGCATTTGCTACGACGGCTTTTTTATGGTTTCAAATGATTGATACAAGTTATTTAGTAAGTCCTTGTTGTTACAGGCTGATGTGCTTGTCTCTTTATTATAATAATTTAACAGTGAGATTTTAATTTTGCATACGTTGAGAATCAACAGTTCCTTTTGCACTAGCTTCCGGCCTTATCTGAAAGGCTATTTCTGTGCCATCAGGGCTTTTAGAAATTTTGTTCTCAAAAGCAACCTGTCCATTAGCCACAGTATATTTAAAATCGTAGCGCGCAGCTCCCATCTGTATGCTTAATATTTCGTCAGATATATTGTAACTAGCATCGGATGCAGATCCCATACGCGACAAACGCATGGTTGAATCATCCTTAATATATCCATCCGTATAGCCGTCATGGATTAAGTTTTGCGGAGCTTTATTCTCATCCATGGCTTTAGCAGCATCTTCCCCGTTATATGTCGCTGGGTAAACAATAAAGCCAGCTTCAATATATTCTTTAATTAATAATTGATTACCGCTATAGTGAGTTGTACTTTCTGAACTACTATTTTCACTAGGTACTTCTTCAACATTCACCGTACCGCTACTATTATCTTGTTGTTCATTACTTGAATTCACTTGTGAATTATCTTCATTAACAGTCATATCATCTTGACTCGTTTCGCTAACAGATGCGGTTTTCAATGAACTATTAACTAAACTATTACTCATAGTTGACTCTTTTAGTTTGATATCACTTTGCAGCTTACTTTTCTTTAAGAAATAAAAAGTTCCTCCAATAATAATTATACATATGATAATCGCTTTAATAGCCATCTCTTTTCTACGTTTTGATCTAACTTTCAAAAAATCATCACGCCACTGTGGATTATCTCGTCGTTCCTTATAAAATTCATATGTATGTTTTGTTCTTGTGTTTTGACTCAAATATTTTTTTACCATTATAAACCACCCCAAAATTAGTTAACCCTCATTAGTATATCAATAATCCTACTAAATAGTAGTCAACATTTATATGTGACTGTCGGAATATCCGTATTCGACTTCTTACTATAGTAAGTTAATTTGAATCTTACCGATATAACATAGGTCTTTTCTCAAATCATCTGTATAATACTACCCGTATCACGGATGGAGGAAATTGATATGCTAAGGAAATATCCCCTAGCTTTATATAGCACTTGGTTTATGATTTTACTAGTTCTGCCGCTACCACTCGTTTTGTTGCTCAATCTAACCTTGCTTGAACCCACACGTACCTTGTTAGGTTATGATTTTGGCATCATCGCTTACGTTTGGTGGTTAAGTATTGTTTTGCTATCAACAAAACCGCAATGGCTGGATCGACGGATTGGGTTACCCGCCATGCATTTTGTCCACGGCATGCTCGGTGTTTTGGCATCCCTATTAATCTGCTTTCACGCCATCATCTCACTTTCGATGGCGACGGTTGATTTATGGGTCAAAAATATCGGCAACATCGCTTGGCATTTATCGGTATTTGAACTCTTGTTTGCGGTTTTCTTCCTATCAGGTGTTTTTAATCGCTGGCCACTTGTCGCCCGTTTAAAACAAAAACTGCAACTTGTCTTTAACCATCAAGTATCGGTTTGGATTCACCGTTTCAATTTTGTGGCGATTGGTTTGATTTGGTGGCACGTCCATTTATTTGGCCACATCACCAACCTCACAAGTTTCTTAATACTGTTTGATGCTTATACCGTTGTCACGATTGGTTTTTATGTTTGGCAACATTTCTTTGCCAATCAATCAGAGCGGTTGACGACGGACTAACTACACAAGTTTGTATTCATGACTATCCTATAGCGCGAAATAAAAAATACGATGAACCTCATCGTATTTTTTATTTACCTAAAGTTGACTAACCGTGATCAATTGACTATTACCAATTCTATAATAATCTAACTAATGGCTATTTTCTCCCAATTCATCGTATTGTCGTTGATAATTGTTTCTAATTTCATTCTTTGCAAACCGCGTATCCACAATTTGCTGCATCATTTGCCGTGTATTAATCCCAAAGCCCTCCACAACTTGTTGATAACCCCGTTGCCACGCAGTTTGCCCCTCTTCGTCATGGGTTTCATGCATCGCATTAAATTGGTCTAATAAAGCATCAAACGACTGTCGATAATCCATCACAACTTGTTCTTGTTGTTGAATCAGCTGATCAATTCGTTTTAAGGCCACTTCTTCTTGCTTTTCAAGTTCACTTCTTTGTTTATGCCAATCAGTCATTTAACACTATCCACGCCTTCAAGATAATTTGTATGCGTCTCTAATTGATTCATTTTTGTATCCGCTGCTTTTTGAACCTTACCCGTCAGACCAATATCAACCATCATTTTTCCTGATCGAATAGTTGCCTTCTCAGTTATTTTTTGTTCATTTATATTAAACTGCTTTGCAAGTTTTTTTAAACGATACTGCGCCTTAATTTCAACTGGTAAAGTCGCCTCTAACATTATCCGAGCTGCTAATTTTAAGGCTGTTTGCTTAGCTTCTTCTAGTCGTTTTAAGCTATCTTCAGCCTCTTTAATCACATCGTTAACTGACATTAGACATTCTCCAAATCTTTGAATTTTTTTACCCACTGACTATCTTGTTGTTCGACGTGGCTAGCGGTCATCTTTAACGCTTTTTCCAAACCATTGATGACTACGATCTGTGTATCAATCAACTGATGCACCCGTTCAACGGCTTTTAAATCAACGTTATATTTTGGTTTAAGCCTATACCGTTGAATAACGTCTTCAACATCCTTAGCCGTAATATAGGGCAATTGAGTCGCTTGCTCTGCAATTCGTTGAAAATCTACTTTCATATCCGAATAGATTGTTTGATTGATTTTCTTAATGGCTCGCAAGGGTGCTTTGGCCTCTTCCAAGGTTGCAATCCCCACCTCAATCGCCCCTTTTTCAATCGCTATTTGACCACTATCAAGCGTGTGCTCCGCAAAATTAACCGTTTGAGCACCGATGGCCGCAACTGTTGCCAACTGATTTAATAACCCGCCCGCCGTATTCCGATTAAATTGTTGATGTAAGGACTGACCAACACCATCTGCCAACAGTATTGCCTGCCCAGATTGATCAAAATTTGCATCATCATTGAATGAGTCGGTCATATGCCCACTAACATTAGTGAGGCGATACACAACACTCACCCAAAATGATCCCGTTGATTTTGGACTCTTTAAATCTGGCGTATACGATTGCTTTCCAATTGTTGGAACGCCTTTAGGAACATCCGGGACAATATCATCAACGTGTTTAATATTATGTATACTTTGATTAAACCGGCCTGCTTTAACTAAGCTTCGTTCTTCAGGTGTCAGCATATTATAGGCACTTGGGGCTGAAAATACGGTAGCCTCTGCCCGATAATGAACAGCCGCAAAACTAGCCAACGCCGCCCCTAATGAATGGCCCGTATAAGTGGCTTCATTAGGTTTAAAATCCGGATGTTCCTTTTGCATCTCTGTGAGAAAACACGCCAAATCCTTAAACTGAGATGCTTTTTGATACGCTTCTGGGTCGTTCAAATTGGCATCCTGTTTAAAATCCGTCTTATCAGTAGTGCCGCGAGTCGCAACAACGTATTGACCATCAATCTGAATTAGACTCGCTTGAAGCCCGTGCGATTCAAAGTCAGCATGCACTTGACTCTTAGCAGTTGAATCGATAATTTCCGAATTTTCTACACTCGGAATATAATTGCCAATATCGGAATATTTCGTTTTATATACATACTTAGTAATTATCCATAATTTCTTACTAGAAATACTCACTATTTATGAACTCCTTTAAATTTTTCTGGATACTCCTTAAATAAATAATGCTTGATTTCTTGTCCGCTAACTTTTTTAGTGTAGCCATCTTTTTTTAATTTTTTAATATCTTTTATTTGTAATAAGTAAGCCTCGTGATCTATATCATATTTACCTGACTCTGGCACTTTTAATCCGGGACGTAAGACCTGATTCTTACCAAAACCATCAAATATGAATTGGTTACTAGAAATATCAACCGTCACTAATACCTTTTTCTTATTCTCTAAAGTGAGTTCCGCTTCGGCGTAAGGACTACCATCAGCCGGATTACGTTCTAAAGCCGTCACCTTCGTTGTTTTAACGCCAAGATAGTTCCACTTATAAAATTCATCAACCTGTGGTGCAACTATTTCAACCAACTTTTCTTTTGCAGCTAGCTCTTTTTTATTTTGGTCCATATGATACCAGACACCTCCACCTACTAGTAATAGTACAAATATTATGCCACTTAAAGCGAGCTTCATACTGATTCTCATTATTACCTCCAGTAGTAATTTTATTTAGTCGTTACCACTATCCACATTTTTTAATGAAAACATCGTTGATCACGAAACTCCTTTGAATTTTTCTGGATACTCCTTAAATAAATAATGCTTGATTTCTTGTCCTACAATTTTTTCAGTATAGCCGTTTTTTTTCAATTTCTTAATGTCATTTATTTGAAGTATATAATCATTGTGATTTATTTCGTCCTTTCCGGCTTCCACCACCTTAAAGTTTGGCCTTAGAGTAGACCTCTCACTAAATGTTCCAAAAGATAAAGCAGTTTTCGTCATATCTATCATTACGGGTATCTTTTTTCCATTCTCTAAAGTTAGTTCCGCTTCGGCATAAGGACTACCATCAGCCGGATTACGTTCTAAAGCCGTCACCTTCGTTGTTTTAACGCCAAGATAGTTCCATTTATAAAATTCATCAACCTGGGGCGCAATTATTTCAACCAACTTTTCTTTTGCAGCTAGCTCTTTTTTATTTTGGTCCATATGATACCAGACACCTCCACCTACTAGTAATAGTACAAATACTATGCCGCTTAAAGCGAACTTCATACTGGTTTTCATGAACAGTCTCCTAAATTAATTTAGCTAAATGAATTCTTCCAGATTCGTTAAGCGCATTGTATCACGCCAATTTATCTATTTAACGCTTTGTCCTTAAACGTCTCTAAATTTGACACAAACGTCAATTTTTTATTCTAAAAATACATAAAAATACCCCAAACGAATTCGTTTGGGGCACACTTATTTAATATTTCATTTGAATTAATTTAATTCACGTTGTGCTTTTTGGATGACAACGTTCATGCTGTTCTAAAAACAATCAAAACCCGGTATAAATCAGATTCGCATTAGCTTACTTAACTAGCCAACGACCCCTTTACTCGTATCAGCAGGTTTGAAGAGGTGATCAATAATGCCAGAAACACGCGTTAAATCAACATTACCGCCAGAAACAAGTGCGACGATATTTTTACCTTCAAGCCATTTTGAATCAATTTTGCCACTGATTAAAGCAGCGGTTGGTAAGGCACCAGCGCCTTCGGTCACGATTTTGGCCCGTTGCATTAAATCCGTCATGGCCGTCGCAATTTCATCTTCAGTCACAAGGACAAATTCATCCACTAAATTTTGAACAACTGGGAATGTGAGGTTGCCTGGAATCGCCACGTCGGTCCCATCTGCTAGTGTGAAATCTTGATGATGACTTGTAATCTCGCCTAATTCGTAAGAAGCTTCCATCCCATGCACGTTTTCAGATTGCACACCAACAATGTGAATCGAAGGGTTAAAGGATTTCAAAGCGGTTGCAATCCCTGAAATTAAACCACCACCACCAACGGGCACAATCACCGTGTCAACATTCCAAATCTTATCCAAGATTTCCAAACCAATCGTCCCTTGACCCGCCATCACTTCACGGTCATCGTAAGGATGCACAATTGTTAAGCCTTTTTCTTCAGCCAGTTGTTCCATGTAGAGTCGTGCATCGTTAAAAGTTGCCCCATGCAAAACGACATTAGCCCCGTAACCAGCTGTCGCTTGTTGTTTAGCCAGTGGTGCTTCTTCGGGCATAATAACGGTCGCATCAATCCCTAAAATCTTAGCCGTTAACGCCACCCCTTGGGCATGGTTGCCCGCTGAAGCGGTGACAATCCCACGTTGGCGTTGTTCAGCCGTTAAATGATTAATCTTATTGTTAGCCCCTCTGAATTTAAAAGACCCTGTGAGTTGCATATTTTCCATTTTTAAGAAAACATTGCCTTTAGTCACATTCCGACTTAAAAACATTGATTGAATTAATGGTGTTTCGCGAGCATAAGGTTTAATGGTTGCACGAGCCTCTTCAATATCTTGAATATTACAAATATCTGCTGTTTTTGAAACTAAGTCATTAGTTGCCATTTCAATCCGCCTCTTCCTAATTAAAATCAATTGGGTGTTACTTTGTTATTTTTGGAGTATGAGTGATGATTGCCATTCGCTTCGTTTTAAGTCATTATTAAGCATCACTTTCATCACTCAACGTCTCCTTGTATTTAACTTCACAATAACTGTAATCCTATTTAGACGGCTTGTCAAAATTAATAAGTTTTTTATTATAGCGCTTTCATTTAACCGTTAATAATCTCTCATATGAATTTCACTTGTTATCTAATTCAACTAAAAACGACAATCATTGTTACCCGATTGTCGTCTTTAATTTGTTATTTTATGCTTACTGTTTAAATTCCAGCCAGTCCTAACTTAAAATAAAGTTGTTTAGTCATTTTAAAGCTCTGATTGTTGTTTTAAATAAGTCATTAACTTAGTCGTCTCGTTTGTTGAAAATTCTAATGCACCCAGTTGATAAATCCGCTGTTGGTCAAAGTTGCTAGCATTGAAACGGCGTTGTAAGCCATTTTTTAGAATCAATACTTGTGGGTTTAACTTTTCGATGGCCTGAATATCACCCTCAGAATCATCTAAGCGAATCTCCCAATCTAAATTCTGAGCCTTAAGTTGGTCGTTTAAGATCTTAACATAATCCTGTTCTTTTTGAGTAAAAACAACGACATTATCAATTAAGAATGGTAATCCTTGATAAACGAATACCCCTAGTTTAGTCATGTGACTTCCTCCTTAAATCAATTGAATCGTAATCATTATTACGACCGTTCGATTTCATTTTTCCCTCCTATTCTAATCAAAACAAACCACATTTGCAATATTCTAAAAGCTCTCAGAGACCCCAATCGACTAAGCATGGTTAAAATTCTCTATTTACTCTATTATTTCAGAATAAGTGGTTCGTTTTTGGAACAGGTCCTTTTGTATACTTATAACGTATTTCGTTTTCTATCTTTAATACGTTGATTAATTCGTTTAGCATCAATCACTGTCATCACTTGCAAGCCAATCCAAACAAGGCCATAAATAATCGTAACCTCGCCAACGAATTGAACCGGATGATGTTGTATTAATAGTTGCCCTCCATTATACGTTGCTGCCATTCCTACTAATAGCAATACGCCAATATAATGAACAAAAAGTGCGACGCTGAAATTAAGACGCTCACTATCAAAAATCATTGAGAGTATCCCTATTAGCAGACTAAGTCCAAAATTACTTATAATATTGGTTGCAGAAACTTGAACTGGATGACCAACCATTAATAAAGCCGCTAAAAAAACAAACGAGCCAATCAATAACCCGATTACTGCATGTTTTAAAATCCGTTGTCCCATATTAGTGTCACATCCCTAATTTTTGTTTTAACGCTGGCAAATATTTACGGCTCACACTAATTTTTAATTGATTCGTCAATTGGGCCGTCATATTTCCTGAAAACTCCGCCTCTAAAGAACTTAAGTGGTTCAAATTGATGACTGCGCCTTTAGCGACCTGAATAAAATCATGTCCTTCTAAGCGCGTTAATAATTTCTTTAACACACCACGTTGCTGATAGATTGTTTTTTCAGTATGGATGGTCAATTCGCTATCATATATTTCAATTGCAATAATTTCGTCAAGTGGCACCATCACAATTCTATCTTCAACATTTATGGGTAGAACCGCACTGGTTTGTGGCCATTGTTCTAATTGTTGTAATAAGCCTATCACTTCCGGCGAAAGCCTAGCTGCTCGTAGTGTTACTTGCAATTCATCTTTCGCTAGTTGATTATCTTGTTCAAAACGAACCTGCATGCTAACACCCACCTAATCTTGATTAATTTACATTATACGCGACTAACCACTAGACGACGACTGATTTTCGCTAATATAAGCGTCAACCCAATAAATCCCAAACTAAAGGCTAACAGGATTAGACTATTTTGTAAATTAGACGTTAATTGCCGGCGCTGCAACTCAATACCCATTTGTATTTTGAACTGCTGTAAAACCTCTCTCGGTATCTTTTGAAAACTCGTCTCTAATTGTGTCTGCATCAAAAGCTTTCGATACAAGGCCGCATTATACGGTGCCGGCGTTAATTTCATTAACTTTTGGGCAACGGTTGGTACCGACCCAATTGGTAAATAAACACCTGCAAAAAAGCCTGCAGAAGTTCCCAAAATAGTCCCGACTTTCCCTAATGAATCTACATTAGTAATGAAGGATAGCACGAGTAAATTAAAAGACGTCCAAACTAAACTACTCAGTAGCACAATACCAAACAGTGGTACCACTAAATCCAAGGAAAACCGAACTTGATCCATTAATCCAAAATAGCCAACCATAGCAACTAACATGATCAGTTGCATGACGATACCAATTATCATGGTGCTAATCAGGTAGCTTAACTGAATTCCAGTAAATGATACGTCGGTCATTGTTAAATCTGCCAAGGCGCCAGTTTCACGATCACGAATCATTTGCCCCAAGCCATTAGCCGTCGTTGTAACTGCCGTAACCGTCAAGGTCCCCCCTATCAACCAAAGATCTAATAATAGTTTCGTATCAGGTACTTGTGCCCAACTCGATAGCATATTTTGTCGTAAAAAGAGAAGATAGAGCCCAAAAGAAATTAAAGCCCCCATTAATGAAAAGAAAACACCACTTAAATTATTAAAATATAAGCGTAGGTTTCGTTGAATTAAGGTCATCATTTTAGCGAATCTCCTTTCCAGTTAGTGTCATGAAAATATCATCCAAGTTACCTTGGCGACATTCAAAATGGTTCGTTAATCCTTGTATTTGGTTTAAAAATGGTAAGACTGCCGTTTCATCTGGCACACCGATTTCAATTGACTTTGCAAATTGTCTAACCGCCCAATTTGTTGGCACCTGTGCTAGAATCTGATCTGGCTGATCTGTCGCCACAGTTATTTTATAAGGCGCATACTGCTGTTTCAAGTGTGGCAACGTATCACTAGCAATAATTTGACCATGATCAATCACGTATACAAAGTCTGCCGTTTCTGCTTCTTCTAAATAATGCGTTGTTAGAATAATCGTTAGTCCACTCGCCTTCCTCAATCGGTTTAGAATTCGCCAAATAACAGTACGTGTTTGGAGATCTAACCCCGTTGAGGGCTCATCTAAAAATAAAATAGCTGGTTGCTGTAGTAATGCTCGTGCAATATCAACTCGCCGTCTTTGTCCACCTGACAACGTATTATATTTCTGTTGTAGTATTGGTAATAACCCTAAGTCCGCCAATAAGGGGTTTTTAATTGTTAATTGGCACCCCCGATACATCTCCGCACGACTTTTTAAATTCTGCCAAACTGTCAAATGACCATCTAACACACTACTTTGAAATACGACACCAATATTATGTTGGTAATCGCGCTGATTGGGATGACGATTAGCTAGGCTAATTTGCCCAGTTGTTGCATCAATTATTCCTGTCAACATATTAATTGTTGTTGATTTTCCAGCACCATTAGGCCCTAAAAAAGCAATCAATTGCCCTGCTTCAACCTTTAAATCGATATGATTAACCGCAATTTTTTGCTTATAAACTTTGGTCAACGCCGTTACTTCTAACAATGCCATTAATAAGCCTCCTCACTGAATAGCCATTAGTCTATCGTAAGTCAGTTTATTTTGTCTCAATAACGAGGTTAAGTGGTTTGAAAAAGGCAATAAGCGGTCCAAATGACCTCGTTAAAATTCCGGTCGTCTTCATAAATTATAATAATATTCTGCTCCCCTGAACATTATTAGGATAATAATGCCAAGTAAAAAGGCGTTTCCTTTTGGAAACACCTTTTTCTTGACCATTATTTAATATAAGCCGTCTTATAACTCCACTGCGCACCGGCTGTGTTGTGCACGATGCCTTTGACGTTCGTTTTCTTTAGGTAAGCTGTGTCATTTTGATACAACGGCGTAATGCCTTGAGTTTTACTCAGGACTTGACTGGCCGTGACTAAATCGGCCCAACGTTGACTCGGGTTATTGGCATCCGTGGTCATCGCTTTAGCCATCGCTGCTGAATACTCAGCATTTTCAAAACCACCCGTATTGCTAGCACTGCCAGGTAACATCACTTCTAAAAACGAGGTTGGATCTTTAAAATCAGCCCCCCAACCCGCTAATAACAGATCATAATCACCTTTCTTATCACGACTACTAGCGACTTGGCTTGGAACAGTCTTTAACGTTAATTTGAAACCCGGTAATGCTTTTTCGAGTTGGCCTTTCAAATACTGACCCACGTAAGAACCGTTGGCATCATCAGAATTGAGCGTCAACGTCAATGAAACCTTCTTAGTGTCCAAGGTTTTTAACGCCCTTTGCCAATATTCAGTCGCCTGTTTAGGTTCATAATCGACGGTGTCCGCAACGGCCTGTGATTTGGCGAAATCAACTTTCTTAACCGGTGAACTGGCTAATCCAGTTGGGACAAACCCGGTAATCGGATTCGTTTTTGAACCGAACAACCGATTATTTAACGTCTTGCGATTAATTGCTAAGGAAATGGCTAACCGGACATCTTGATTGTTCAGAACTTGCTTCGTTTTGGCATCGGTACTCTTAAAATTATATTTCAAATAGTTCGTCAACGCATACGGATACCGATGGAAGCCGGCATCGTCTCGATAATTATCAATTTGTTGGTTGTCGAGTTGCGTTAAATCTAATTTACCTTCTTGGTAGAGATACAATGCGGTACTTGTATTTTCTAGGACGGTATAGTTAATTTTTTGTAATTTAACCTTTTTGTGATCCCAATATTCCGAATTTTTCTTGAATTGCCACTTATCATTAGTCCCCGTCCAATTGACTAATTTAAACGGACCGGAATAAACCATGTATTTTGCTTTAGTCGCATATTTTTTACCATATTTTTCAACGACTTTTTGATCCTGCGGTGCGAATAACGGATAGGCCATCAACGTTTTCATGTAAGCAACTGGTGTCGTCAAGCTAACTTGTAACGTTTGTTTATCTAGCGCCTTAACCCCTAACTTAGTTGGGGCCATTTTACCGTCAGCAATCGCTGGGGCATTAACAATACTGCTAAAGAGGTTGGTATACGGTGATTTAGTCTCCGGCGTTACCGTCCGTTGCCACGAATAAACAAAATCCTGCGCATGAATCGGATCACCATTACTAAACTTAGCCGTCCTTAATTTAAACGTCCACGTTTTACCATCAGCCGAAACCTGACTACTTTTCGCTAACCCTGGTTCAATTTTACCTTTGTTCCCCAACCGGTACAGACTTTCATAGATATTTCCCGTTTGACCGTACCCCGTCGAGGTTGAGATATCAATCGTATCGAGTGGTGCGGTTGCCCCCAAATTCAAAACCTGTTTGGCTTGAACCGTCGAGATATGTAAAAATACCACTGCGGCTAAAATCACTAAACCACTTAACCCCAATTTTAACCGCGCATTATGCTTAACCATCTAATCACTCCTTATAATTTGTAAGTGAATTATATAAAAAATATTATAAAAAGTAAACTAAAACGCTCAACATAATAAATTAGACCATGGATGTGAGCAATTAGAGCATAGCGTGCTTCTCAAGTAGCTTTTTCCGGTTAACTACAAAATCAGCGTTATGATTCAAGCACAAATCATAACGCTGATTTCTAGGTTAATCCTCAAAGCCTGACCAACTTGAGTGAGCACTTCGATCATAACGTGCTTCTCAGCCAGGCACTCAGATTATAACGAGCTAACCCAAGCTGACCTTTCCGCTTAACTACAAAATTGTCCATATGATTAAAATTCAAATCATATGGACAATTCTTAGGTTATGCTCAAGGTCAAACCGCTTGTGTGAGCACTCCGACTATAACGTGCTTCTACTCACAGATTCTTGTGCTTAGCTACGTCTGGTAAACGAAGTCTAAAAACCAGACTTCATTCACCAGACTAGGCTAATGCTCAGAACCTACCGTGAGTATCAGCACTTACTTAATTTAACCAGCCATGATGGCGGGCAATTTGGATCGCTTCAATCCGGTTCGTCGCGTCTAATTTGCTGAGAATCGTCGACACGTAATTGCGGACGGTGCCGTCACTCAGAAATAGTTTTTGGGCAACCGCTTTGGAACTGAGCCCGGCTGCAATTGCCGTTAAGACTGTCAATTCGCGTTCGGATAACGGATTTTGAACTTGTTGCGTTAACCCCACCACCAATTCGGGCGCGTAAATGGTTTGGCCAATCATCACGTTATGAATCGCTTGAATGAGCGCATCACTCGGCCCATCTTTTAACAGATAAGCCGCGACTTCCGCGCCAATCGCCCGTTTAAAATACGCTGGTTGGGCAAACGTCGTTAAGATGATGACCTTCAGTGGTAATTGAGCTGCCTGAATTTTTTCCGCAACGTCTAATCCCGTTAACTGTGGCATCTCAATGTCGAGTAAGACGACATCGGGTTGGTAAGCTTGAATTTCCGTCCAAGCCGTTTGACCGTCCGTTGCTGTTCCACAAACTGTCAGATCATCTTCCAAATCCAGAATCCCCGCTAAGGCGGTATTCAATAATTGTTGGTCTTCTGCTAAATAAACCTTAATCATGCTTGTACTCCTTCTGCCGGAATTTCAATGGTCAAACAGGTCCCACTCCGATTGCTCGTTATCATCAGTTCCCCGTTTAAAGTCGCTAACCGTTCCCGCATCCCCGGAATCCCGTTACTTTTAACCTGATCGCTATCCCGCAATCCACGGCCATTGTCACTGATTTTCATCTGAAAGCGGGTCGCCAGCTGTTCAAATTGGATATCACATTCAGTGGCCCGACTGTAGCGAATCATATTGGTGACTGCTTCGTGAATACATTGAGCGAGCACTTGTTGACTAGCTTGGGGTAACTGTTCCGATAGCGCTTCGTTCTTCGTAAACAATAACATGCTAGCGACGCGTAAGTTTTGTTCTTGTTGAATCAGTTCTTCAGCAATTGTGACTTGGCGTAAATCTGTCACAATATCGCGGACCATCTGTAAATTCTGACGAGAAGCCTGTTCAATTTCCAACAGCTGTTCGGGTACTTTCTCCGGTGCCTTGGCCAACAACCGCCGGGCGTATTCAGCCTTTAAGGTAATCATTGAAAAGGATTGGCCTAAATTATCATGTAAATCACGAGCAATTCGTTGCCGTTCATTTTGTTGAATCATCGTAGTTAGTCGTTCATTTGTCTGCATTAATTGGCGATTCTTACGGTTAAAATCTTGAATTGAACGGGCCGCAAAAGGCGATAATGCGCAGAATAGTCCGTAGACAGTAATCCCGACCCATTCGACCTGCCCCATCTGTTGACCGTAATAGAAATAAAAATAAATGGTTGGAATTAAAATCGACCCCATGTAAGCCCCGTAAAACCAGCGAAATTGCCGGCGGTGCATCGGAATTGATCCGAAAACCCACGCCACGTAGATGTTCAAATATAACGCCTGAATCATCATCGCTAAAACCATACTGGTGATGATTTGGACCCAAATCCAACCAAATCGCCACTTAGTTGAGGCGTAACTGTTGCGATAGGCTACCACAAAAATCAGGATGATTAGCATCATCATTTGTTGTTTTAGTGTTCGATACGGATAGGCGTAGCTGATTGGAAAGAATAAAAACAGTAACCAGACATACGGAAAATAACCGAATCGCTCTGGTAGTGCGATATATTTTTTAAAAAAATTCATCAAGCCCGGACTCCTCGTTTATGGTAACTTAAGTATACTACAAGCCCCCCTAAAACGAGCGTCCAAATCAAGGTGACGCCATAACTACCCCATGCAACGCTCTGACCGGTGCCCAAGGCTTGGCCAATTTGATTGATTGGATAGACCGGCAAGTGTTTGCCAACCCATTGCACATTCTTCGGTAACATCGAAATCGGCCACCACAGCCCACTCAGAATCGCTAACGGAAAGCTGATTAGATTAGCCGCCAATTGAATTAAGTTGCTATCGTTCAAAAACGAAATACTGAGGCCAATTAAACACAATGGCGCACTCGCCAACCACAGCCAACTAGCAGTCTCTAACCAAACCGTCCAATCAAGGACGATCTGATTGCTAAAGGCGGCCGTTATAAAAATCACCAGCACCGATAAGCCATTAATCAGCATGATATTGATTAATTTAGCGCCATAATAGTAACCGCGACTGGCGGGCGACAGGTCAATCAAATCGAGCACACCCTCTTTTTGATCGTCCGCTAATAGCGTTGATAACGTAAAGACGTTACTAAGAATTAAACTATAAGTGGTCATGCTCAACATATATTGCACCGCAAAACTAGCCGGCATTTCGCCAGTCATCATCACTTTGGTGAAGAGTAGATAGAAACCAATCGGCATCAATAATGAAAAGATAAAAAAGCGTGGATTTCTTAAATAAGCGCGTTTAAAATCGAGTTTACTTTGAACCATTAATAATTGCATCAGTATCTGCCCCCATGATTTCATTATAGATATCGGTCAACGAACCAGCTTGAACCTGCACTTGATGAATCGTTTGGCCAATCTGTGGACTCAACCGTGCCAAAACGACATCACTATTTGTCACTTGTAAACTAATTCGGTGTGCGTGTTCTTGATAGGCCAGCACTTCTGGCCAGTCTTGCAAATTGGCCATCGATTGATCGGCTTTGAATTGTATCTGACTACTGCGGTATTGTTGTTGCAACGTTTGAAAATCACCGTCGTATTGGAATTGACCGTCCTTCAAAATTAAAATTCGGGTGGCCACTTTTTCAATTTCCTCTAAATAATGGGAGGTTAAAATAATCGTCTTGCCGGCTTGTTTCAATTGATCGATTTGTTGCCAGAAATGTTGGCGACTCGTCACGTCCATCCCGACCGTCGGTTCATCGAGAAAAATTAAATCTGGATCACCGGCCATCGCTAAGGCAAACGTCATCCGCCGCAACTGACCGCCCGATAGTTGGTTAACCATTTGATTGGCCTGTTCGGTTAAATCCGCCATCTTCAATAAAGTGGCTACTGGTAATGGTTGTTGATAATACTGACCGACCATCGTTAATTCTTCACTGACTTTTAACCGTGCAATCCGACTATCGTCTTGCAACATCGCCCCAATCCGATTAAAATGGCGTTTTTCACTGGGGGCTGCTTGCAAAACTTCAATCTGACCACTTGTCGGTTGCAGCCGTCCTAATATTAAATTAATCAGCGTCGTTTTACCCGCACCATTGGCCCCAACCAATCCGATAATTTCACCGGGTTGCACTTTTAGTGACACCTTTTTTAAAACCACTTTAGATCCAAATTGCATTGTTATCTGTTGCATCTCAATCATTATGATCACCTCGTTTGAATAAGTTTAGTATACGAGGAATCTCGGTTCGTTGGCAGTCGTTTTTGTCATGATTTGCGGGTGACAAATGTCATCTTTGTGGCCAATCGTGTCATTAATAACAAATATACAGGTGATTTGTCCCATTTTTTAACCTATCCTATTAAAGATTATGTTTTTCATTGAAACCGATTACAATAAGTGTCATAATAACCTTGTGAAATAAATATCTAAAATTAGGAAGGTTACGAATATGAAAATTAAAGCAGCAGTTGTTGAAACCCAAGGTGCCCCATTTGTGATTAAAGATAATATTGAATTAGCACCACTCCATCCCGACGATGTCCAAGTCCACATGGTCGCTAGTGGGATTTGCCATTCTGACGAAGCCCTCCGTAAAGGCGACGCCATCATTGGTTATCCAATCGTCTTAGGCCACGAAGGTTCTGGGATTATTGAAAAAGTCGGTTCCAACGTTCAAAATTTAAAAGTCGGCGATCACGTCGTCCTCTCATTCTACGCTTGCGGGATTTGCGACAATTGTTTGAAAGGGATTCCTACCCAATGTTTGAACTACGCTGATAATAATTTATCCGGCGTTCGTCCCGATGGCAGTGCCCACTTTACTGAAGAAGGTCATCAAGTCGCTGATATGTTCGACCAATCTTCTTTCACAACCACGACGGTTGTCCGTGAACGCAACGCCGTTAAAGTCGACGATGATTTAGACTTACGCCAACTCGGACCTTTAGGTTGCGGTTACGTGACTGGTAGTGGGACCGTCCTCAATACCTTGAAACCAAAACCTGGTGACACGATTGCCGTCTTCGGAACTGGTGCAGTTGGTTTAGCAGCGATGATGGCTGGTAAAATTTCCGGCTGTACCAAAGTCATCGCCGTCGATATCATTGATGATCGCTTAACCTTAGCCAAGGAATTAGGCGCAACTGACGTCATTAACAGTCGCAATACCGATGCTGTTGAAGCGATTCGGGCCTTAACGAACGGCCGGGGCGTTAACTTCTGTGTGGATACGACTGGGATTACGAGTGTCATGGAAGCCTCAATTCAAGCGCTTTGCCAAGGTGGGACTTCTGCAACCATCGCAGTCACGCCTAACCACATTGATTTAGACACTTGGAACGACTTATGTGTCAACGATAAAAAAGTCGTCGGCGTGAACATGGGCGATTCAATTCCACAAATCGACGTGCCTCGTCTAATCGAATTCTACCGTCAAGGTCAATTCGCTTTCGATAAGACTGAAAAATTCTACGCCTTTGAAGACATTAACCAAGCCAATCAAGATTCAAGAGATGGTAAAACGATTAAACCCGTTCTAATCATCGATCCAGACTACACGGTTTAAGCTTTAACGTAAAAACCATCAACCCTTTGAAAGGATTGATGGTTTTTTTGATGGAGACGTGTTCCTCAGCCAACTTCTTCCGTTTAGCTACGAGTAGTAAATCATGACTAAAACCGGTCATAATTTACTACTCTAGGCTATACTCAGAAGCTAACCGGCTGAGTCACACTCTTTTTTTGAAACTTGCTTTTGCGTGACAACACCCTCCGCTTAATCTAAATAACCCATTAATCTTAAAATCTAGATTATTGAGTTATCCTTATTAATGCTCAGGTGCTGACCGTCACGCAACGCACTCTGTTCACGGAACTAGGCTAATGCTCAGAAGCTACCCGTGAGAACTCGCACTCTGCATTAATACCATTTCGGTTTGTCGCCTTCTGTATTGGGTTTGTTGACGCCTAGCGAATCGCGGTTGGCTTCCGTTGGGTTTTGAATCAGGTGGGTCACTAAGGCGGCGATACTCTTGCGTGACACTTCCGTCCCCTTAAATTGATCGTGACGATGCGTGATTTCGTAATCAATTTCATCATGGTTGTCTAACCAAGCTGGGCGAATAATTGTATAGTCTAAATCGGATTCTTCGATGACTTTAGCCGCGGCAGCGTAGGTTGGTAAATAACCGTTATCCAACATTTGATGGTTCCATTGCCATAACGGCCCGGCACTTCGTCATAAATACCGAGTGTCGAGATCCAAATCAACCGTTTAACGCCAGCTGATTGCATCGCGGTCACCACACTCTGGGCCTGTTGTTCAATATTGCTGCCGGCTAAATTGGCGTAGACGACATCAACACCCGCCATAGCGGCTACCAAGGCAGTTTGATTGGTCGTGTTGCCTTCAATGATTTGTTCGCGCTGGGCATCGCGAATTGAAAGGCGGTTGGCCTTGCGTAAAAATAGCGTCAATTGGCTATCGGTCTGCGTCAATAATTGTTCGCGTGCGAGTTGCGCAATCTGGCCGTGTGCCCCTAAAATTAATACAGTTGTCATGATTAAGTCCCCTTTGATTAATGAATAACTAAAGTGTAAGCGTCTTACTTTTAATAAGCAAACAAAGACACTCGTTGTCCATAAAACATTTTTTGACCCATAATTCTTAGCAGATTTTCAATAGTTTGTTCATATTTAATTCATAACTTGTTGTTATTCTTTAGACATCAGATAAATTCCCCCAAGAAATCATCTGAGCGATTAAGTCGAGTCCTTCCCTAGAGAACTTGACTAGTACCACCAATGAGTTATCGTCCAACAGGTAGGACAGACCTCCCTCATTTGAAATTCCTCCCAAGAAAATTCAATGCTGGTCGATGCGGGTTCAACCCCCGCTAACTCGATTTGCTGCTACCCCCAGCAAGCACCTACTCTTTTTTCACACACACACTCGACCCGCTGAAAAGCGGGCCTTTTTTGTGCAAATTAAAAAAGCACCTCAATAAAAGATGCTTTTCCAATTAGTTCAATTTAGAAACGTTTAACAATAAAGCCTAACAATCCAAACATCGAGACCGTTAACCCAATACCAACCAACTTGTCATTAGAAGTCAGACCAGTTTGTGGCAACTTAGCTGTTTTAGTAGGTACTTGCTTATCAGATGTCAATTTAGCGTCCGACGTTGCCGTCTTCACAATCTGATTGTTGTTAGGGGTTACTGTCGTCACTTGTTTAGCAATTTTCTGATAAACAAACTGAATTGTTTGCTGATCATTCCGATATTGACCATTGATTACTTTTTGTCCAGTCACTTGATAACCATTAATTTGTTTTGCCGTTACTGCGTACGCCGATCCTACTTCACCAGAAGTGATTGTCGATTCAATAATTGCTTGTCCATTTTGATCAACATATTGCGTCGTCAATGACCCTTGATCCACTGTTTTCCGATAAACCAATGTTAAAATATTGTAATAATTCTGATAGATACCATTTAATTCGTTTTGTTCATCTAATAAAGTGTACCCTGCTATTTGGTCTGGAACAACACTATATTTTTCATTCAGCTGACCCACTTGAACACGATTAGCCTTTAATTGATAACCAGATTCATCTACAAATTGAATCACAACATTGCGTTGACTATCAGCCGTTTTCTTTTGATAGACAAATGTAAATTCTTGAAGTTGTTGTTTCATTGATCCTGCAGGGATATTACCACTATAATGACTGTACATATAGCCCTCGATATCGATTGGCTGCATTGTAAAAGGATAACCAATACGATCTGAATAGGTCTTAGCTGGCGCAATCACTTGTCCGCTCTCATCAACATAATGGACAACCACTTGCCCCGTCTTTTCATTTATCACACTAGATTCTTTCGATGTTTGTTGACTTTCTAAGTCCACCTTTTGGGAGATGCTTGCCGTTGATGTGCTAGCTTGTGCATCCGCTGCCAAAACCGTTTGCGTATTAATCCCGATTAATAGCGTACCAACCACCATCGTCAACAATCCTAACCCATTTTTACTCATCAAAAAAACCTCCCAAATATAATGTAATCGTTTCAACAAATACATTGTAATATGTTTGTAACATAAATGCAATGTAATTGTAAAATAAAAAAGACTAACTTTATTTTAGCTAGTCTTTTCCCTTTTATATTTATAATAGTTGGCCAATTCTCGTTTTAAATTCATTTAAGAAGCGTGGCGTATCGACTTGCACACACACTTGCGTCCGCGTCGTCGAATCTTCCAAGCGAAGATTATCACCAATCGTTCGACCACGAGAAGGTCCGGTTGTCTCAGTCGTTAAGTTTAAGGGGAAAGTCGTGACGAGACTGGGGTCAATGGCCACGGCGACCGCTAATGGATCGTGGAGCGCGCAACCGTGGAGGTGGGGAGACGTGACTTCATAAGCCTTGATGTAATAATCGACCATATCCGCATATTTAATCGCGGCTTCAGTCCCAATCGCCCGCCATTCAGCCGTATCGGCTTTCGTGAATAACGTCCGTAAAGTGACATCCAGGCCGACCATCGTCACGGGAAGCCCACTCTTGAATAACAAATCAGCAGCTTCTGGATCTTGATTAATATTGGCTTCGGCAAATGGTGACACGTTGCCGGCCACCGTTAATGCGCCACCCATAATCACGATTTGACCGACTTTTTGTAACGTTGGTAAATCTTTTTGAATCGCTAAGGCCAAGTTGGTCATTGGGCCGGTCGCGACAATCGTTAAATCAGAACCGTATTGTTGACAAGCTGTTAATAAGAAATCAACGGCTGATTCGGTTTCACCGGTGGGAACTGCTTGTTGGAGATGAATATCGCCAACCCCATCTTGGCCGTGAATCTCGGCGCTAATCGGTAAAACTGAAAAATCAGTTTGATTCAATGCGTGGCCGGCACCTTGGTAAACTGGGACTGCTGGATGCTGTAATAAATTCAATATTTGTTGACTATTGACCACACTTCGTTCAGTTAACACGTTACCGTATTCGGAAGTGATGCCGATTAATTCAATTTCGGGTGAACCGAGTGCATACGCAATGGCGAGCGCATCGTCAATCCCCGTATCTAAATCTAAAATCATCTTATGTTGCATTCCAAAAGCCTCCCTTAGTTCAAACGATTAGTCGTACTCATTCAGTTTACCGCATAAAAACCCTTTCGTAAATTTTAACCAGAGCGTTAATCATTAATTTTTACTGATATTGATTAAGAAGTCCTTTATTTAATTTACGAATAACCGCTAAATGGTTATTTTCTGGTATATTAAAACTTGCTTATCAATTCAATTAAGGAGTTCCTCAATGACCATTAAACAACACCATTACGTCCTATTAGTCCCAATTATCGCTTGCCTATTACTGACCGGCTGCTTCAAAAAAACAGCCACCCCCACTAAGCGCACCTGGGAAACCCCGACGGAAGAAACACAACGTCAAGACCGTTTTATTCAAAAAATTGGGACGACTGCCAAAACCGTTTATCAAACCCAACAACAAGTTTTACCTAGTATCGTGATTGCGCAAGCGATTATTGAATCGGATTGGGGCCGTAGTGATTTAGCAGTGAAAGCCCACAATCTATTCGGGGTCAAAGGCGATTACCAAGGTCAAAAAATTCTAATGACGACTGACGAATTTGAAAATCAAAAACGCGTGACGATTAAAGACTATTTTAAAATTTACCCTAATCTACAAATTGCCATCGAAGATCATAGTCAATTTCTCAGCGCTGGCACTTACGCCACTCTCAAACAGCAAACGGATTACGCGACCCAGGCGCAAACCCTCCAACAAGCGGGCTACGCAACCGATCCGGACTACGCCGCCAAATTAATTCAAACCATCAAAATTTATAAATTGGCGAAGTACGATTCGTAACGATTGTGCTATGATGGAATTATTAATTTTCTTGAAGGAGTTCCCATGATTAAACCCATTATGCACGACCCAACTTTTCTGGCACAACCAGCGAAACTAGCCACTATCAACGACTCACAAGTCATCACCGACCTGCTCGATACATTAGCCGCTAATACTGAACGCTGTGTCGGAATGGCGGCCAATATGATTGGTGTCAATCAGCGCATTATCGTGTGCCAAATGGGTCCGATTGCGCTACCTTTGGTCAATCCAACGATTATCAAAAAAAGTACCCCCTACAAAACTGAGGAAGGCTGTCTATCTTTAACCGGTCAACGCGCAACCACCCGCTACGAAACCATTACTGTTCGTTATCAAGACCGTCAGTTTAAAGTCCAAGAACAAACTTTTACCGAGTGGATTGCCCAAATTATCCAACACGAAGTTGACCATTGTGAAGGGATTCTGATTTAGATTTAAAAAACGATAGGCAATTGATAACGTGCTTTCGAGTTGCAACAACTTCCGCTTAATCTAAAATAACCGATAATCTTAAGACCAAGATTACCGGTTATTTATAATTAATGCTCAGTTGCTGAACGCAACTCAACGCACTTAGTTTTTTAACGTGCTTTTGAGTTGCAACAACTTCCGCTTAATCTAAAATAACCGATAATCTTAAGAACGAGATTATCGGTTATTTATAATTAATGCTCAGTTGCTAACCGCAACTCAACACACTTAGTTTTTTAACGTGCTTCTCAGCCAACTTTTTTGACGCTCTAATTGACGAAAGCCACCCATTGCTGGGTGGCTTTCTAATTAATTTCGCATATTAAATTGTAACATAATATTCTGGGTATCAAGCTTGCTGATACCACCATTAAACACGTTGGTTTAATGTTCGGGGCAACTTCACTAGAGTTGCATGATTTTAATTTAATTCGATTATGTTTAATTCTTGTGGTTCTAAATATTTTCTCGTTTAAACAGCGTAAGCCGCCTCTTTACACTACTTGTAACTCCAGGGTTACTCCAGTTTGATTAAAGTCTTCAAATAATACTTGATTCTACAGTGATAAGTGCTGATTAACTGTTAACAGTATAACATATTTTAAAGTTTGACGCAAAATCACTAAATATTTTCAGAAAAGAGGCTTTCCATTTGACCAAAATTGACCTTTGCTGTAAAATTTGATTTATAGATTTCAGAGTGCTTAAACTCTGGTTCATATAAGGAGGCAATTCAATGTTAGTACCTACAGTTATTGAACAAACGTCACGTGGCGAACGTTCATACGATATTTATTCACGTCTATTAAAAGACCGGATTATTATGCTATCTGGTGAAGTCAACGATCAAATGGCAAACACCATTATTGCACAATTACTTTTCTTGGATGCCCAAGATTCTGACAAAGACATTTCAATTTACATCAACTCACCCGGTGGTTCTGTCACCGCTGGTTTAGCGATTATGGATACGATGAACTTCATCAAATCTGATGTTCAAACCATCGCAATGGGCATGGCTGCATCAATGGCGAGTGTCTTATTATCAGCTGGGACCAAAGGCAAACGTTTTGCCTTACCTAACTCAACCGTCTTGATTCACCAACCTTTAGGTGGCGCCCAAGGCCAACAAACTGAAATCGAAATTGCTGCGCGCGAAATTTTGAAAACTCGGAAACGTTTAAATCAAATTTTAGCCGACAATTCTGGTCAAACGTTTGAAAAACTACAACAAGATACTGATCGTGATAACTACATGACGGCCCAAGAAGCCAAAGATTATGGTTTGATTGACGATATCATGATTAACCAACCTAAATAACCACTACTAAAAAAGCCAATTCTTCGCGGAATTGGCTTTTTTAGTTCATAATTTTTTAAGACGATCCCCATTTTTGCTATACTTGGTTAGGAATCAAAGGAGGCTTTTAAGATGGATATTAGTGTCATTAAAGCAGACAAAGTCACGATCGACGGCGGCATTGTACTGGGGGCCGAATCAGCGCCGATTACGACCGTCGAATTTCTAAATTTGGCTTGTCCTTATTGTCGTAAATGGTTTTATCGTTCGGATCAACTCTTAACCCAAGCCGTTAAAGCAGGTCGCGTCCGGCGGATTATTAAACCCTTAAACAAGGATAAAGATGATTTACAACTGGGTAATTTAGCCCACACCTATTTACCGTTTGACCAACCGGAAACGGCCGTCAACGCGATTCGTTTCCTATACACACACCAACCCACTTGGCGCCCCGACTTAGCGCCCAATGAACTTGATTTGTATCTTAAACAGAATCTAAAATTGACCCCTCAAAATAATCAAGCGGTCTTAGCTGCGATTGAACACGAAGCACAAACGGCTAATATTCAATTTGTCCCTACGATTATTCTCGGTCAACATATTTTTGATGAATCAATTGATCTGACCGAATTAGAACAATTAATTTCGCAATAAGCACCAAAAAAGGGTCTAACCAGAGTAGTCAACTACTGATCTGGTTAGACCCTTTTTATAGCGACCTATTAGAAACGGCCTTCTTCAACCTGAATCGCATTTAAATGACGTTCGACTTCATTCATACTTTGGCGTAATTCATGATATTTATCGCTTGAAAAATCTAAATAGTTGGTACAACCACCAACGCGTTCGTAGATTTCATCTTTTTGATCTTCAGCTTTTTGCGTTAATGAGACATCAACGCGGCGTTCATCATCAGCTGCTCGGTTACGATTAACCCAACCATCAGCTTCTAGACGTTTCAATAGCGGTGTTAAGGTGCCACTATCAAGTTCTAGATGATGTCCCAACTCTTTAACCGACATCGTGCCATGTTCCCATAACGCTAGCATCGCGATAAATTGTGGGTACGTTAACCTAAACGGTTTTAAAACCTTTCCGTAAAAGTGATTGTACGCCTTTTGCGCACGATAAATTGAAAAGCATAATTGTTCATCTAATAAAACTGGTTCAACCATATTTCTTCCTCCAATTAATAGTGTCCACTGGTAAGCATATCATATAGAATTAAATTGCATAAGTCAAACTGGACCAACAATTAAATTGTACACCTTTATATGACGCCTTGCTGATAATTTTCTGCTAATTGATTTAATTTTCTTAAGCGGTGATTAATGCCAGATTTAGAAATCGCCCCGCTTGGCATCCGTTCGCCAAGTTCTTTGAGCGTAATATCTGGGAATTCCAAACGTAATAACGCAATCTCGCGGAGTTTAACCGGTAGATTATCCAAACCGATAGTGTCTCTTAAATATTCGATATTTTCGATTTGTTTCGTCGCCGCATCGATTGTTTTATTTAAATTGGCCGTTTCACAATTAACCAGGCGATTCACCGAATTCCGCATATCTCGGACAATCCGGATATCTTCAAACTTCAACATTGCATTCGTCGCGCCCACTACCTGTAAGAAATCCGCAATTTTTTCGGCCTCTTTCAGATAAGTAATGTAACCACTCCGACGTTCCGTGGTTTTGGCGTTCAAGCCAAAGCGATTCATCATCTGTGCAATATCTTGATTATGTTCTTCATATAAAGAATAAATTTCCAAATGATAACGACTGGTTTCAGGATTATTGACCGAACCACCAGCCAAAAAAGCTCCCCGTAAATAAGAGCGGACCCGTTGATCCTCGTTAATGACATCCTCCGAAACCTGGGTATGAATCGTAAAGCCATCAGCTTCAACAATGTTTAAATCGTTGAGCACTTTGTTCGTTCCGTATTTTAATCGTACGATATATTGATTATTTTTCTTTAACTTCATCTTACGACGCACTAATAGTTCTGATTCAATCTGATAATTTTGCCGTAACAAACTATAAATTCGACGAGCAATCGCCGGATTTTCAGTCTGAACATTTAAAACAAATTGATGATTCATCAAACTTAACGAACCATTCATCCGAATCAAAGCCGCTAATTCTGCCCGCGCGTGTTCTGGATGAACTTCTAACTGGGTTAATTCCTTCTTGACCTCACTAGCGTAAGAAGCCATCCTTATTCACCTCGTTTAGCTGTATTCACCTGAAAAGCCAAGTTCATAATTTCTTGAACGACTTTTTGACCATTATGAAAAACGCCATGGTTGCGTAATTCCAAAAAATTATCGGAAATGACCCGACAACCCAATTGACGTAATCCTTTAAAATCATGTTCAACCGGCCATAAAATTTCATCATATTTCTGATGATCTAAATAGTTTTCTGGCACGCGGCCGGTATTGACTAACACGGTATCCACAAAATTTTGTTGCAAATGTTCATTTAATATCCGAACATGATCAGCATCCGTAAAACGTTCGGTTTCACCCTTTTGGGTCATGATATTACAAATATAAATAACTTCTGCCTTTGTTTGGGTAACGGCTTGTCCTAAGTTTTCAATCATCAAATTCGGTAAGATACTCGTAAATAGACTCCCCGGACCTAAAACAACCACATCAGCAGCCATGATCGATTCAATAACTTCGGGCATCGCCGTTGGTTGGCCTTCACCGTCATCAGCGGTCTTCGTCACCCAAACGTGTTCAATCTGTTTGCGCGCGGCTGAAATTTCAGATTCGCCCACTAATTGCGTGCCATCTGTAAACCGGGCATTCAACGATAATGCCACATTGGCGGCCGGATAAACGTGCCCATCAACTTCCATCATTTCGGATAACCGTTGTACCGCATCGAATATGCCGGATTCCATTTCAGATAACGCCGCAATAATCAGATTGCCAATCGCATGGCCCGAGAAAAAGGCATCGTGTGATTTAAACCGATATTGAAAAATATCCAAGGTTAATTGTGGTAAATCTGATAAAGCGACTAAAACATTCCGAATATCACCCGGTGGCACGACGTTGATGTAATCCCGAATGACGCCAGACGAACCGCCATCATCAGCGACCGTCACAATCGCAGTCGCATCCGCGTTTTGTTCCCGTAAACTCTTCAAGATAACGGGGAGTCCGGTCCCACCACCAATCACAACCACTTTAGGCTGACGACCTTTAATCACCCGAATAATGCGATTTGCGGCTGTCATGACCGATTCACCGTTTCCTTTCGTTTCTTCATATCCCGATGGGTCACATCAACTGGGTAGTCGACAGCTAAATCATCGGCCAACCGTTGTGCTAACGCGACAGAGCGGTGTTGCCCACCCGTACAACCAATCGCGATGGTCACGCTGGTTTTACCTTCTTCTAAATAGCCGGGCATGATATCTTTCAACATCCCGCTCAGTTGTTGATAAAACTTCTCGGTTGCGGGTTGCGCCATCACATAATCACGCACTGGCGCATCTAAGCCGTTTAATTCTTTAAATTCAGGCACATAATAGGGATTGGGTAAGAACCGGACATCCATCACGATATCGGCATCAATCGGTAACCCATATTTAAAGCCAAACGACATGACTTCAATATGGAATGAGGGATTGTCACTGGTTTTAAAAACGTGAAAAATTTGTTCGCGTAATTGACGTGGTGACATCGCTGACGTATCGACCACCATCTGCGCACGGTTTCGAATTTCAGTCAATAAGGCGCGTTCTTTGCGAATCCCGTCCATCAACCGGCCTTCCATCGCTAACGGATGAGACCGACGCGTTTCTTTATACCGTGAGACCAATTCTTCGTCTGACGCATCTAAGAAGAGAATTTTAGTGGTGACAAACTGGGTATTGTCCAGATTAGCTAACATTTCAATAATTTCATCATAAAAAGCACGCGACCGTAAATCAATGACGAGCGCAATTTTAGTGACCTTACCCGATTCTTTAACCAGTTCCCAAAACTTGGGTAACAAGGTGGGTGGCATATTATCCACACAGAAATAACCTAAATCTTCAAAACTTTGCATGGCAACGGTTTTACCGGCGCCGCTCATTCCTGTAATCACGACTAAGTTCAATGTATCTGTCATCCTACCACTCCTCATTTATCGCTTTGCTCATTGTAACATTCCTGGTGTGTCTTTGAAAGCGAACACACCTTATTTAGCCATGTTAATCAATAAAAAAAGTTAGCCAACAGGTAGACCATTGACTAACTTTTCAATTTAATTTTTCTGTGTTAACCATTGTTTCTTGGTTAGTTTCGTAAAATGTTCTTGTCTGGTATCGTCCAAGATTGGATTATACATTTCATCAACCGTCAGGGCTGGTTGAAAGCCGAGTTTAGCTTGAGCCCGTTCTGATTGGTGATTACCGTCATAGTAACCACACCAAATATTGGCCAAGTTCAAAGCCTCGAAACCATGTTCAATTAAGGCCGCCATCGCTTCTGGGATTAAGCCCTGACCCCAGAATGGCACGCCGATCCAATAACCAATTTCAGCATCATCGGCGCCCATAAAAAGTTGTCCATCGCCGGCGCTAATCAGTTCTAGCCCGACACTGCCAATAGCTTCGGTTGGATTGGCTTTTAACGTAACAGCATAGACCTCTGGTTTCATTAGATATTGTTCAATCAACTGACGGCTATTGGCCACGCTGGTGTGCACCGGCCAACCCGCGATCGGCCCAATCTTAGGATCTTTCGCATATTGATAGATGGCTGACGCATCATCTGGGGTAAACGGTCTTAAAATTAACCGTTTTGTTTCAATGATCATATTTGTTTTTCCTCCGTTTTAATGAGTTGACGTTTTCAATTAAAAATCATTTAAAAAAATCGGTCTATCCCGCAACTTAGGGATAGACCGATTTTAAATTTACATCCGTCGCGCAAAAGCAATGACGATAGCGTTAACCCCTAGAATGGCAAAATAGAAACCAACTAAAGTCGCTAACGTGACCGCTGTCACAACTGGATTCATCAAGAGCAATAAGCCGACGACAATCCCTAAAATATCTAAGATTATTGAAACGACGTATAAAAACAGATTGAACTGTTTTAAATGACCGACGTTTAATAAACCAACAATCGCATCCACTAGGAACCAAGCCGCAAAGACGTAGCTAATGCTAATAATACCGACCGGCACGTTGAAGATGAACAGGAACCCTAGAATAATATCCAAAATGGCATTAATCAACATCAAGGTTGCCCGAATGCCGGTATCTTCACGTAAATGACGATACGCGCTCAACTTGGCAATCCCACGAATAATCGCAGCAAGTGCAATCACCATCACAAAACCAGATAAAGCAACGCCGGGTTTCTTAAATAAGAAATAAGCCACTACTAGAAAAATCACACCAGTCATCAGTTCTGACCAATCAAATTCCCAATCATTCTTTCTAAACATACACTTCACCCCATACAAATTGATACCCTTATCATACTTTTTTTAACGCAAATGCTCAAGTCAGAGTGTTAATTTATTGATCTGCTAATGTTCGTTGCATGTCGCGTTTTAGAATTGGCTTTAAATATTGCCCCGTATAACTATCGGCTACTGCGGCAATTTCTTCCGGTGTCCCAGTCGCGACGATTGTTCCACCTTTGTCGCCACCTTCAGGCCCTAAGTCAATCACATAATCGGCAGTCTTGATCACGTCAAGGTTATGTTCAATCACTAAAATCGTATTGCCTTCATCAACTAACCGTTCCAAAACAACTAATAAGCGTTTGATATCATCAGTATGCAAACCAGTGGTCGGTTCATCCAAGATGTATAAATTTTTACCGGTTGATTGTTTTTGGAGTTCCGCTGCTAACTTCATCCGTTGGGCTTCCCCACCGGAAAGTGTCGTGGCCGATTGACCTAACGTCACGTACCCTAAACCGACATCGACAATGGTTTGTAATTTACGCGCAATCTTCGGAATGTTTTCGAAGAAGGTCGTAGCTTCTTCAACGGTCATCGCTAAAATCTGCGCGATGTTTTTACCTTTGTAAACGACTTCCAACGTTTCAGAATTATAACGACTTCCATGACAAACTTCACAAGGCACGTACACGTCTGGCAAGAAATTCATCTCGATCTTAATAATCCCGTCACCCTTACAAGCTTCACAGCGACCGCCTTTAACGTTAAAACTAAAGCGGCCCTTCTTGTAACCGCGTAACTTTGCTTCATTAGTTTGGGCAAATAAATCTCGCATGTTATCGAAGACACTCGTATAGGTCGCCGGATTACTCCGCGGTGTGCGACCAATTGGACTTTGATCGATATCAACAAGCTTCTCAATGTTTTGATAACCGGTCAGTGTTTTATATTGACCCGGTTTCGCCGAATTGCGATTAATCTTTTGCGCTAAGGCTTTCTTTAAAATTGTATTCACTAACGTTGATTTACCAGAACCGGAAACCCCAGTCACCGCAATAAAATCACCTAACGGAAAATCAACGGTTAAGTCTTTCAGGTTATTTTCAGCCGCACCGGTCACCCGCAATTTCTTACCGTTGCCTTTACGGCGCTTCAACGGCACTGGTACGTATTCCTTACCCGCTAAATACCGACCCGTTAACGACTTCGGATTTTGTTCAACTTCAGTTGGGGTCCCCGCAGCCATCACGTGACCGCCCAATTCACCGGCGCCGGGTCCGATATCAATCAGATAATCAGCCGCGCGCATCGTATCCTCATCATGTTCAACGACGATTAACGTATTCCCTAAATCACGCATCTTCTTTAATGAACCAATTAATCGGTCATTGTCGCGTTGATGTAAACCAATCGACGGTTCATCTAAGATGTAGAGTACACCGGATAAGTTAGAACCGATTTGAGTCGCCAAACGAATCCGTTGAGCTTCCCCACCGGATAACGTCCCAGCCGAACGACTGAGCGTTAAGTAATCCAAACCGACATTCATCAAGAAAGTCAAGCGATCGTGGACCTCCTTCAAAATTGGTTTCGCAATCATACTATCTTTTTCGGATAATGTTAAAGCTTCAAAGAATGGTAACGCCTCTTTAATCGCATTCGCAGACACGGCCGCAATATCTTGTCCTCCAACCTTAACCGATAAGGCCTGGCGATTTAAACGCGCGCCGTGACAGGTTTGACAGGTTAATTCAGTCATGTAGGTCCGCATCTGAGTCCGCGTGAAATCACTGTTAGTTTCGCGATAACGCCGATTAATATTACTGATGACCCCTTCAAATGGTACATCCACATCGCGGACGCCACCAAAATCATTCTCATAATGGAAATGGAATTCTTTGCCTTGCGAGCCGTTTAAAATGAGCTCTTTTTGTTTGGGCGTTAACTTGCTAAATGGCCGATCCATATCGATTTTAAACGAGGTGCACGCCTGTTCCAACATCTGTGGATAATATTGGGAACTAATCGGATTCCACGGTGCAATCGCGCCTTCTCGCAACGTCTTAGTGGTATCTGGAATCACTAAATCAGTATCGACTTCTAGCTTTAGGCCCAACCCGTCACATTCGGGACACGCCCCAAACGGTGCGTTAAATGAGAAGAGTCTTGGTTCTAGTTCGCCTACCGTAAAGCCACAGACTGGACACGCATAATGTTCAGAGAATAACAGTTGTTCGCCATCAATCACATCCGCGGTCGCATAACCTTCAGATAACCGTAAAGCCGCTTCGAACGAATCAAATAAACGAGAACGAATGCCCTCTTTAACGACAATCCGATCCACGACAATATTAATATCATGTTTTTTATTCTTATCTAATTCAATCTCGGTGCTGACGTCCATGACTTCACCGTCAACTTGCACCCGCACATACCCTTCGCGTTGAATCTTTTCAAAAACTTTTTTATGTTGACCTTTTTTAGCGCGAATAATCGGCGACATAATCTGTAACTTCGTCCGTTCAGGCAATGCTAAAACCCGATCAACCATCTGTTCAACCGATTGACTGCTAATTTCAGTGCCATCGTTGGGACAGATTGGATGACCGACCCGCGCCCACAACAAACGCAAATAATCATTGATTTCGGTCACTGTGCCGACCGTTGAACGTGGATTTTTGGAGGTCGTTTTTTGATCAATTGAAATCGCTGGACTCAACCCATCAATCGAATCGACGTCCGGTTTATCCATCTGACCTAAAAATTGACGCGCATACGCTGACAAACTTTCAACGTAGCGCCGTTGTCCTTCCGCGTATAAGGTATCAAACGCCAAGGAACTCTTCCCCGAACCTGATAAACCGGTAATGACAACCAGTTTGTCCCGCGGAATTGTGACATCAATATCTTTTAAATTATGCGCCCGCGCGCCGTGAATAACGATCTTATCGTTTGCCATATTCTACCTCTTTTAATCAATTTCACTCTTTAATTCTAGAATCGTATCCCGCAAAGTAGCGGCTTGTTCAAAGTCGAGTTTCTTAGCGGCCGTTCTCATTTGTTCCGTCAAGCGTTCAACCATTTCCCGTTTTTCAGCCTTCGACATACTATCGAAATCAACCTCATTGGTCATCTTAATATCTTCAGGATGATCGACTGATTGCACAACTGAAATCGCATCACGAACCGGTTTAATGATCGTGGTTGGTGTCACGTCATGTTTCAGATTATAAGCTTCTTGAATTTCACGGCGCCGTTTGGTTTCACTAATCGCTCGTTTCATTGAATCTGTCACTTTATCCGCGTACATAATCACTTCACCATGCGCATTTCGAGACGCCCGCCCAATGGTTTGAATCAAGGAACGATCACTGCGTAAGAAACCTTCTTTATCCGCATCTAGAATCGCGACTAACGACACTTCGGGTACGTCAATCCCTTCACGCAACAAGTTAATCCCGATTAAGACGTCAAACTTGCCTAAACGTAAATCGCGGATAATTTCAGTTCGTTCTAAGGTTTTAATATCACTGTGTAGATAACGGACTTTAACGCCTAACTCTTTCAGATAGTCGGTTAAATCTTCGGCCATCTTCTTGGTTAACGTGGTGATAAAGACCCGTTCATCTTTTTCAACCCGCTGATTAATCTCGCCGACTAAATCGTCAATCTGGCCCATAATTGGCCGGACCTCGATATTCGGATCTAATAAGCCGGTTGGTCGAATAATCTGATCGATTTGCAAATCGGTTTGTTCCGCTTCGTAAGGTCCTGGCGTTGCGGAGACGTACATAATCTGATTGACGTGTTTCTCAAATTCAGGCAAGGTTAGTGGCCGATTATCCAACGCACTTGGTAAACGGAAACCGTAATCAATCAACATCTGTTTCCGTGCGCGATCGCCGTTATACATCCCACGAATCTGCGGCATCGTCACATGCGATTCATCAATCATCATGATGAAATCTTTGGGGAAGAAATCGATCAAAGTATACGGTGGTTCGCCAGCTTGGCGATCTTCCATATGGCGTGAATAATTTTCAATTCCGGAACAATACCCCATCTCTTGCATCATTTCTAAATCATAATTGGTTCGTTGTTCAAGACGTTGGGCTTCCAATAATTTATTTTCAGCATTCAACTCTTTCAAACGATCAGCTAGCTCCGCCTTAATACTCTCAATTGCCCGTTCCATCTTCTCATCATTGGTCATAAAATGCGTCGCCGGGAAAATCGCCACGTGTTGGCGCTCACCTAATACTTCACCGGTCAAAGCATCCACTTCGACAATCCGATCAATCTCATCGCCAAAAAATTCAACCCGCATCGCGTGATCATCGCGTGAAGCCGGGAAAATTTCAACGACATCGCCCCGGACTCGGAAACGGCCCCGTTGGAAATCAATATCATTGCGTTCAAACTGAATATCAACTAATTGGCGCAATAAATCATTGCGTTCAATCGTCATCCCCGGCCGAATCGATAAAACATGATCTTGATATTCTTTAGGATCACCCAAACCAAAGATACATGAAACCGACGCAATCACAATCACATCGTTGCGTTCCAACAATGAACTCGTGGCTGAATGGCGCAATTTATCAATTTCATCATTGATGCTCGAATCCTTTTCGATATAGGTATCACTGGAAGGCACATAGGCTTCCGGTTGATAATAATCATAATAACTCACGAAATATTCGACGGCATTATCGGGGAAGAATTGTTTAAATTCACCGTATAGTTGGCCGGCCAAAGTTTTATTATGCGAGATAATCAGCGTTGGCTTGTTTAAATTCTTAATCACGTTCGACATTGTAAAAGTCTTACCAGTCCCAGTCGCGCCCATCAACACTTGCGCCTTAGCACCCGCTTCAAAATTCTTAGTCAGGGTCTCAATAGCGGCTGGTTGATCCCCGGCCGGCTCATACGGGGCCACTAATTTAAATTGGTTATTCTCTTGTCGATCAATCATCAAAAGCCTCCAGTCCAATTATGCTCGCGACAAAAGAAGTTTGGACAATAAATTGCCCAAACTCTCCTTAAATCGTCTGATGTTCTTTAAGTCATTCACTATTCTAACATACCGAACATATTTTCGCCACACTTACGATTAAGCCTAATTTGATAGGGTTTGGCGGACCAGTTGGGTTAACTTCCCACGGTCGGCAAAATCCTCGCTTAAGAGATCCGGTAGCATTTCCTGAATGAAATAGCGGGCACTTGCCAGCTGTTGATACTGCATAATCGTTTTAAGACTTTCCGCAAAAATTTCGAGAAACGCATTTTCCGGATTACCTTTTTCAATTTCGCCGAATGATTCATATAAAAGATCAATTTTATCAGCAACTGATAGGAGTTGGCCTTCTAAGGTTTCATCTTTACCTTCGCTTAAACGTCGGCGATACCGTTCTTGTAAAAAATCTGGAATTTCATTATTGATAAAGTTATCGGTTAACGAACTTTCAACGTTCGCTAACATTTGTCGCAATTCTTGGGTCGCGTATTTAACCGGTGTTTTAATATCGCCGATGAACCGTTCCGTGTAATCGTGATTCAAAGCTCGTTCGTAAAGCGTCTGCCAATTAACGTCTTGGCCGCTTTCTTCTTCGATATCCCCTAACAATTGCGCAATTTCAGCGACTTTAAAAGAATGCGATGCAACCGAATGTTCTTGGTACTTAAACAACCCTGGTGCCCGTCCGATGGTCTCTAAACTATTTAACCCTTGTAAATACTGATGCATGCCCATTCTGAAATTCCTCCATTCTTACAAAAATAGACCGACTCATTACGCAGTCCGCCTATTCGTTGAATCTATTATAGGTAATCTGACTTTAAAAGTAAATCAGTTACCATTCAAGATTAAAAACTATTTAACTAAAGTTTGAATCGCTTGTTCAAAATTGGCTAATTTTAAATCAGCCGTTGCTTGATCATCGGCTTGCGTGCCAACGTAGAACTTCACTTTCGGTTCAGTCCCACTAGGGCGGATCGCAATCCAAGTTCCATCAACTAAATGGTATTTTAAAACGTTTGAACTTGGTAAATCGATTGGCTCGCTATGCCCATCCGCAAAGGTCTGCGTTTGTGCTTGGAAATCTTCAGCCGAAGCGACTTTAATCCCAGCAAATTCGACCGGACTTTCTTGACGGCATTTAACCATCAAGTTGGCCATTTGTTGTGGGCCATCAACGCCTTCAAAATCAATCGCAGTCGTTTGTTCCGCATAGTAGCCATATTCAGCATATAATTCTTGAATGCCGTCATACAACGTCTTACCGTTTGATTTATAATAAGCTGCGACTTCGGCTAACAAGACCAACGTTTGAATCGCATCTTTATCCCGTACGAACGGTTTAACTAAGTATCCATAGCTTTCTTCAAAGCCAAACATGAACGTATTTTCATCTGTATCTTCAAAATGTTGAATTTGTTCCGCAATAAATTTGAAGCCGGTTAAGACATCAATCATCTTGACGTTGTAACTAGCGGCAATTTTAGTCGCTAATTCCGTTGAAACGATTGATTTAACCGCGGCCGCGTTAGCAGGTAGTGTCCCCGCATCTTTGCTGGCTTGTAAAATATACCGCAATAGGACTGAAGCGATTTGATTCCCAGTCATCAATTGATAGCTACCATCTGGTTGGCGCACGGCGGCACCCAGGCGGTCAGCATCGGGATCCGTGGCAATCAATAAATCAGCTTGTTGTTTCTGGCCAAGTGCAATCGCCATATCAAAGGTTTGCGCAAATTCAGGATTAGGAAATGGCGTGGTTGAAAATTCAGGATCGGCAATTGCTTGTTCAGGCACCATTGTGAATTGTTCAAAACCAGCTTGGCGTAAAGCCCGTTCGCCTAAAACTTTCCCAGTTCCGTGAAGTGGTGTGTAGATTAAAGACATCGTTTTGCCAACGGTGTCGACTAATTCTTGGTTAATCGTGACTTTCTTGACTTCGGCTAGATAGGCTTGATCAACATTTTCGCCGATTAACGTCATTAACCCGGCTTCGCGTAGTGGTGATTCATCCGCCACTTCAATTGCGAATAAGTCGGTCACCTTACGAATATAATCCGTAATCATATCGGATTCTTTAGGTGGCATTTGAGCGCCATCTTCGCCGTAAATCTTGTAACCATTATATTGTTTTGGATTATGACTCGCCGTAATCATGATGCCCGCATAGGTGTTTAAATGCCGAACGGTAAATGATAGTTCTGGTGTTGGACGAAGCGCATCAAAGACAAACGAAGGAATTTGATGTTGGCCTAACACGCGAGCTGCTTCATGTGCAAAGGTTTCTGATTGGTAACGTGAATCGAAACTAATCGCCACCCCACGTTTTTTAGTCGCATCAGGTAAAGTTTCCATAAACTGCGCTAAACCTTCAGTGGCTTGGCGGACAGTGTAGATGTTCATACAATTAATCCCAGGGCCTAAGAGTCCCCGCATGCCGGCTGTTCCGAATTCCATTGGCACACTAAAAGCACGTTCGAGCGCTTCTTGGTCATTCGCCATTTCAGTTAATGTTTTTTGCAACGCTAAATCCATGACAGGTTGTTGCTGCCAAACTGCATAATTATCTTGCCAACTCATGTTGTAACCCCCGAATGTAATCTAAAATATCGAATTAATTATACCATAATCAACCGCTTTCCTCTGCCATTGGGTCTAATTTAATCGAACTTTTACTTTCTGAACACCTAGACCAATCAAAAAAACAGCAAGCCTCTTAATGTTAAGAGACTTGCTGTTTTTTGTTAATGCTCAGTTGCTAACCGCAACTCAACGCACTCATTTTTTAACGTGCTTTTGTGTTGCAACAACTTCCGCTTAACCAAAAATTCCCCAATTATCTTAAAATCAAGATAACTGGAGAATTTTCTGTTAATGCTCAGTTGCTACCCGCAACTCAACGCACTCATTTTATTAGATACTTTGAATATATTTAAAGACTTCTTGGCCTGCTATGCCGCCATCGCCGACTGCTGTTGTAATTTGGCGGAGGTCTTTTTCGCGGACATCACCGATTGCGTAGATGCCAGGTACTTTCGTAGCCATGTGATCATCCGTTTTAATCCAACCCGCATCCGTTAAAATGCCTAAATCTTTAAAAGCGGACGTCATTGGTTCGATACCAACATAGATGAAAACACCGCTAGCATCGATTTGACGCGCTTCGCCCGTTTCTTTATCCGTATAAGTAACGCCACTAACTTTTTTATCGTCACCTTCAATGGTTTGCATTTGAGCGTTCCAGATAAAATGCATCTTATCATTGTCAAAAGCCCGTTGTTGGAGAATTTCTTGCGCACGTAATTGATCACGCCGATGAATCACAGTGACTTTGCTTGCCAATTGTGTTAGGTAGATGCCTTCTTCGATGGCTGAATCTCCACCGCCGATGACCACCACTTCTTTATTCTTGAAAAAGGCGCCATCACAAACCGCACAGTATGAAACGCCACGGCCACTGTATGTTTCTTCGCCAGTCACCCCTAATTTTTTGTGTTCTGAACCCGTCGCAATGATGATTGCACGCCCCTCAAAATCACCTTCATCGGTGTGGATTAACTTAGTTTCACCTTGGTCTTCAATACTCGTCACCGTACCGTAACCATATTCAGCACCAAATTGCGTGGCACTAGCGTACATTTTCTCACCTAATTCAGGACCTAAAATTGATTTAAAGCCAGGATAATTTTCAACCTCAGCGGTGTTATTCATTTGACCGCCATAAATCCCGCGGTCTAACATCAATACTGATAAATTCGAACGTGACGCGTATAGCGCGGCAGTCATCCCACCAGGGCCCGCCCCAATCACAATTACATCGTAACTTTTAGTCATTTTAATAATCCCCTTACTTTTAAGAAGTGCTTATTTACTCTAAGCTAATCTTACCCGCTCTTAAAAAAAAAGTCCACCAAACTGTTTACCAGTTTGACGGACTCGTCTTTTTCAACTCTTGCAACAAGTCAGTTGCTTCAGTTGCAAAATCTAAATCTCCACTCTGCAGATAGGCCGTTGCGAGTTGAAAACTGGCCTGCATCTGATCTAAAAACGCATAAGCCGTCGCCAGAAAATATTGAATCTCCGGATGACTTTGGTAGTTGGCGACTGGAATTTCTTCCAGTGCCGCCACCGCATTCTGATATTGGCCGACCGACTCCAAACAAATCGCTAGCTGACAAATAACAAAGATATAATCATCTTTCGTTTTTGCTAACGTTTTGGCTTGTTGCAAACAATTTAAGGCTTTCGAGTACTGAAACCGTTCAAACGCCTGCATGCCGCGGTCAAAATAAAATTCACAAGTTGGTCTGATTGTTACCAAATCACCCATAAAGTAATCGGTTCTCCTTTAGTCCATTTCGTTCAACTAAAGCTATAATAACACAGATTTTTAACGGGCGCGATACCGATTTAAGGTGATGCCGTTTTCTAATTCTCATATGCTAAAAAATAAACTGGACGTTATGAATAACGAACACTCATAACGTCCAGTTCTAAATTAATGTCCAAAAGCTAATCAACTTGAGTTGGCACTTCTTTAACGTGCTTCTCAAGTAGCCTTTTCCGGTTAACTACGAACTGGGCATTATGAGTAAAAACCACTCATAACACCCAGTTCTAGGTTAATCCTCAAAGCCTAATCAACTTGAGTTAGCACTTCGATTTTAACGTGCTTGCACTCACAGCTTCTTGTGCTTAGCTACGTTTCGCAAACAAAGTCCATAACTCGGACTTCATTCACGGAACTAGGCTAATGCTCAGTTGCTGACCGCAACTCAACACACTTAGTTAAAGTCTATTTCTGGTTTGCCTGAGCGTTGCATTAAATTACCAATTTCAGTTTTAATGTCACAATCGCGATACAAAACGTTATAAATCGCCGTTGTGATTGGCATTTCAACTGAACGTTGTTGCGCTAATTCGTAAGCCGCTTTACAGGTTGCAACCCCTTCAACGACCATGCCCATATTTTCAAGAACTTCTGGTAATTTTTGGCCCTGGCCTAACGCGTTACCAGCTCGCCAGTTTCGAGAATGCACACTAGTCCCAGTGACGATTAAATCACCAACTCCGGATAAACCGATAAAGGTTAACGGATTAGCGCCCATCGCAACACCCAGACGTGAAATTTCAGCTAAGCCCCGCGTCATTAATGCCGCTTTCGTATTATCGCCATAACCTAGGCCGTGTAAAGCACCAGCGCCTAGTGCGATGACGTTCTTCAAGGCCGCACCCATTTCGACGCCAACAACATCGGTATTGGTGTACAACCGGAAATAATCGTTCATAAAAATTTCTTGCACCCATTCAGCTTGCGCAACATCGGTTGAAGCCGCCGTTAACGTCGTAATATCTTTCATCGCAACGTCTTCAGCGTGGCTTGGACCCGATAAGACGACAATCCCGTTACGAACATCTACCGGAATTGTTTCCGTCAAGACTTCAGAAATCCGTTTATGGGTTCCCTGTTCTAACCCTTTTGAAGCCGTCACAATTACTGGTTTAACTTGTTTAGCGGCTAAGACGGGGGCAATTTGTTCGGCCACTTGTCGGATGACTTGCGTTGGAATGACGAATAAAACGACATCGACTTGTTCAAACGCTTCATTCAAATCTAAAGTGGCGTGTAGTTGGGGATTAATTTTAAAATCGGGTAAATAATGTTTATTCGTATGTTGTTCATTAATTTCAGCCACTTTTTCAGCGTCGTTGCCCCACAATTCAACGTGGTGGCCATTTTCGACTAATAAGTTGGCTAAGATTGTGCCCCATGAACCGGCACCTAAAACTGCAATATTGACTGTCATAATTTAATTTTCTCCTTTTTAGTATCTCTGCGTTAAATTGCCGGCTAAATAGTCAGGCACTTGTTTTTGACGGCGCCGCCAAATCCAAACCGCCATCGCGCCAATTAATAAGACAATCGACACAATTTGAGAAACTCTTAATGGTCCTAAGTATAAACTATCGGTCCGCATGCCTTCAACAAAGAAGCGACCAAAAGCGTACCACATAATGTAGCTGAGTAGAATTTCACCTTGTTTAAACCAACCGCTCCGGTGACGAACACTCATTAAAATCGCAAATCCAATCAGATTCCAGATCGATTCGTATAAGAAAGTTGGTTGCCGGTAACTACCGTCGATTAACATCTGTTGAATCAACCAATTCGGTAAATGTAGTTGTTGTAAGAAGTGTAATGACGTCACGCCACCATAGGCTTCCTGATTCATAAAATTACCCCAACGTCCGATTGCTTGGGCCAACATAACCGTTGGTGCCGCGATATCCAATATCAACCACGCTGATAACAAGTGCCTTTGACAATAAATAATAAAGACAATTGACGCCGCAATTAAACCACCATAAATCGCAATCCCACCGTGCCAAATCTTAATAATTTCACCCGGATTAGCTTGGTAATAGGGCCATTCAAAAACAACGTAATACAAACGTGCCCCGATTAGCGAAAAGGGTAACGCCCATAAAATCAAATTTAAAATATCATCCTCACTCACATGACGTCGCTTAGCTTCACGTAGGGCTAATGCGACTGCCAAAACAACCGCAGTCGCAATAATCACGCCATACCAATGGATTTCCAATGGTCCTAATTGAAGCGCAATGGGGTTCAATGCGCCTACTAATAAATTCAAAGTCATCGCTCCTTAATCCACAAAAAAACTAGATTGATTACTGTTTCTTTTAACAGTATAGCTCAATCTAGCCAATTGACCTACCAAAATAGGTCATTTTTTCTATTTTTTAAAGTCTAATCTTCATCAGAATTGGATTCAATTAACTTCCCTAAATTCGCTTCAAAGGTCTTCGTCGCATCATAGCCCATTGAACGTGCCCGGAAGTTCATCGCAGCCACTTCAATGATGATTGCCAAGTTCCGACCCACTTTAACAGGAACGGTAATCTTAGGCACTGGGACGTCGAAAATCAATTGTTCTTCGGTATCCGAACCTAAACGATCATATTTCTTATCTTGATCCCAGTTTTGAAGATTAACAATCAATGAAATGGACGTTTCGGCACGCACCGCACCCGCACCGAAGAGGTTCATCACATCGATAATCCCAATCCCACGAATCTCTAATAAGTGGCGTAAAATCGCAGGTGCTTCGCCGACGACCGTTTGTTCATCTTGTTGGTAAACATCAACACGATCATCAGCAATCAATCGGTGGCCCCGTTTAACGAGTTCCAAAGCGGTTTCACTCTTACCAACACCAGAGTCACCCGTAATCAAAACGCCAAGGCCATAAATATCGACTAAAACCCCGTGCATTGAGCGCCGTTCAGCCAATTGACCATCTAAATAATCCGTGATTAAACTCGATAACCGGGTGGTTGGTAATGACGACCCTAAAACTGGAATCCCAACTTCAGCCGCTGCTGTTAACATTTCAGCAGGCGCTTCTAAGCCCCGAGAAATTAGAAAACAAGGCGTGTCTTCAACTGACATCCGCCGCATAATCATTAACCGTTCTTCCGGTGTCATATTCTTTGTAAATGAGACTTCAGTCCGGCCAAATAATTGCACCCGTTCATGTGGGTAATAATTGAAATAACCCGTTAATTCTAGCCCTGGACGCGAGATATCACTCAGAGTCACAGCGCGGTCTTTTAAATGATCTTCACCTGAATAAACCTGCAGTTTAAGATCCTTTACTAATTTTTCAATTGAAACACTATCAGCCATGATGTACCGTCCTTCTCTTTCACTTATACCTACTATCATATTGCTTTTAGGTCCGTTTTTCAACATTAATGTAGGCGTTTTCTAAAAGTTGTTTTAAAGTGTCTATCTCATCTGGTATTAAATGCCAGTCCAATCTAAAATGTAATTGATAACGTGCTTCTCAAGTAACCTTTTCCGGTTAACTACAAAATCAGCGTTATGATTCAAAGTACAAATCATAATGCTGATTTCTAGGTTAATCCTCAAAGCCTGACCAACTTGAGTGAGCACTCAGACTATAACGTGCTTTTGGGCTGCAACAACTTCCGCTTAACCTAAAATTCCCAATTATCTTAAAAACCAAGATAACTGGGAATTTTCTGTTAATGCTCAGTTGCTGACCGCAACTCAACGCACTTATTTTGTTTAACATGCTTTTGAATTGCAACAACTTCCGTCTAATCTAAAATTTCCAATTAATCTAAATTCTGATTAATTGGAAATTTTTATTAGTACTCAATTGCTAAACGCAATCAAGTCAGCACTTATTTGCACTTAATAGCGTTCTCTTGCAAATTGATTGGTAATAATCGTATTAGCGAGTGATAAAATAATCGCCACGATAACCGACGCCCCAAAACTGGGGAAAACAAACCCTGTGACAAAAATCGATGTGAGTTGAAGCATGATGCCATTAATCACGACGCTAAACAACCCGAGGGTTAAAAAGGTGATGGGAAATGACAACAAACTTAAAATCGGTTTGATCAAAACGTTGAGCACTGATAAGACAATGCTCGCAATTAATGCAACCCAGATACTACTAACAAAGAATAAGTTTGGTAGTAGTCCTGAAATGGCAATAAACAATAAGGTATCGACTAAAACACGTGTCCAATAACGCACTAGAAATCACTCCAGTCATCATCATCCACCTTGACGTCGCGTGCTTCTTTACGTTGCCGACCGCGCGTTGGATGCGTTGCTGTTCTTTGCGTATGCGCGTACCAATCACTTGATTGATCCTGACGGTGGTGATGTCTTGGTCCTGCAATCACGCGGTAAATGACCCAGATTATTAACAACGGCACGGCTAATTTAAAAACTAGAAATACGGAACCGATTAATAAACCAATCAGGGCAATCCCGATAATCAGGATAATTAACGGCCATAGTAGTAATAGAAATGGCATTAGAACTCACTCCATTCATCATGAGAATCATAATCGGATCGACTTGGCTTTTCAGGAATGACTAACGCCAAGATAATGTACACAATAATCCCTGGGAATGCGGCTGAGAAAAATGAGAATAGGAAGTAAATCACCCGAACCAACGTTGGATCAACGTTAAAATATTCAGCAATCCCACCCATTACCCCAGAAATCATTCTGTTATTTTTGGATTTATATAGTCTTCTGTTTGCCATAATGTCACCATTCACTCTCTTTTAATTAATTATCGTTATCTTTTAATAAAATATTCCCTGTCGTGGTACTTAAGGTCAATTGTGCAACTTCTGGCGCTTCAAAGCGCGTTAGTTGTAACATCTGACTACCGGTACTTTGACGTTGATCAACCGTTTGAGTATTCGTCAAACGATTTTTAATCGCCCCAAAACGGGTCCGAGACTCAGCCGTTAAGCCGAGGGTTGCCGGTAAACCTAATTTAACATTACCATTAACCGACTTCGCCTTCAAATGTTGTAAACTATTTTCAGTTAATGTCGCCTTAACATCGCCATTAACGGTCGAAACACTCGCATTTAAGAGCTGTGCTTTTAATACGATATTGCCATTAACGGTGGTTGCTAAGATATCATCATAACGGCCTTGGGTCATCGTAATGCCCCCGTTGACGTTCTCAGCTTCAACCATCACCGCATTGGTGCTCATTAGCGTTAATTGCCCGTTAGTCGTCTTGACGTAGATATCACGGCCTGTAAAACCGTCTAATTCAATATCCCCGTTTAAAACTTTAACGTTGGTTTGTTGATAATTATTCGCTGGTAAGTAGAAAATTAAATCGGCTTGGATGCGTTTATTGGGTACTTGGAACACTAATTCATCATCAGTCACACTGATTTGACTCCGTGCTTCAAAGGCGTCAATGGCCGTTTCTTCGGCCATCTTACCATATAGTTTGATTTGCGCCGTCACTTTAATTTCGGGTTGATCCCAGATTCTAAAGTTAACACTCCCGTTAGCAACCTTGACGTTAATCATATCTGGGTGCACGTTGGGATAAACAAAATCATGCGTGAATTTTTCAGTTGCTAATCCCGGTACGCGGAAGTTAACGTCTTTCCAATCGACATTATCCATCACCGTTTTAGCGGTATTCTTCATGAATTTGCCGAATTGATTGCCGGCTTCGCCGAGTTTATCACTCAATTCATCAAACGTTTCACTGGCATTTTCTTTCCAGTCATCCGATAAGCCAAGCTTTTCGGACCATTGATTTTTAGCCATCTGACGGCGTTCTTTTTCTAACTGGTTCAATTCATCCGTCAACGTCTTACGTTGTTCTTCTAATTCATCAATCTTAACTTGCTTTTGTAGAATGGTCGCTTTTAAGGTTTGACGTTCGCCAGCTTTTTCGGCCGTTAAACTGTCTAAATCTTCCATCGTATCCAGCACCGTTACTTGTTCTTGATCAGCGTGTAAGCCTTGTTTTAAATCTTGTAATTGGCGGTTAACACCCGATAAAGCGACCGTTAATTCGTGCGCTTGTTCTTCAACCGCTTCTTTTTGTTCGTCCCGAGCATCTTGCGTCTCTTCTGACGTGTCAGTTTCCGTTGGTTGGTCCTGCGTTGATGTGGTTGTCGCTTGACCTTGATCGTTTTTGGCTAAATTTTCTAATAAAACTAACGCTTCTTCTGAAGTAATAATCCCTTGATTCACTAAGTCTAATATTCTTTGACGTTCATTCATTGTTTTGACCTCCATTGATCTAAAAACTGCCAACATTTTTGTTGCACTTGACTATGGTTCTATTATGCCCAGTTTCCAACGAAATGTCATAGGTCCAAAGGTTGATTTTTAATTAGGTATCCAGCGGTATAAAAAAGCCAACAAAAAAATCCGATTATCCCTAAATTCAGGATAATCGGATTTTCAAACTTAATAGGCAATGATAACGTGCTTCTACCGATAAGTTTTTGCGCTTAGCGACGTCTGGCAAACAAAGCCCATAGACCGGCCTTTATTCACCAGACTAGGATAATGCTCGAAACTTGTTCATCGGTAGTTAGCACTCAAAGCATAACGTGCTTCTCAGCCAACTTCTTCCGTCTAGCTACGAATCGCAAATCATGACTAAAACCAGTCATAATTCACAATTCTAGGCTATACTCAGAAGTTAATCGGCTGAGTTTAGCACTTCGATCATAACGTGCTAACCCAAGCAGACCTTTCCGCCTAACTACAAAATTACCCATACGATTAAAGTTCAAATCATATGGGCAATTCTTAGGTTATGCTCAAGGTCAAACCGCTTGTGTGAGCACTTCCTAAAAGTCGTCTTCTTTAGCGTTTGAATTTAATTCGACCACTTTACCCGTACGTAAGTAAATAATCCATTCACAGATGTTCGTCACGTAATCACCAATTCGTTCTAGATAACTAGCGACTAGCATGTAATCCATACTGCCGACAACCGTTTCTGAATCACGTTGCATTTCTTGAATACAATCGTCATAAATATTGTCTGAATAGGCATTAATGGCGATATCTTCTTTAGCAATCGTTAAAGCCCGTTTACGGTCTTCTTTAACGTAGGCGTCCAACACTTCTTCAACCATCGTCTTCACTTTTTCGGCCATGTCCGCGATATCCTTTTCGATATCTGGGACCCGCGTATTGCCTTTGACCCGGATGGTTGATTTCGCGATGGATACCGCGTGATCGCCCATTCGTTCCAAATCAGAACTTGCTTTCATGATCGTTACAATAATCCGTAAATCCGTTGAGACTGGTTGTTGTAAAGCAATTAACTCAAAACTTTTACGTTCTAAATCCGTTTCACGTTCATTAATCTTGTAATCATCATCAATCACCTCACGGGCCAATTGCTTATCATGATTAATAAACGCCTTAACAGATTTATAGATGGCTTCGTTGACCATCATCCCCATTTCAGAAAAACGGACATGGAGATCATTTAATTCATCTTCAAAAAGTCTTCTCATAATGTTTCCCTTCTTTCTTAGCCGAATCGGCCACTGATGTAATCTTCCGTTTGTTTTTCGGATGGGTTTAAAAAAATCTTTTTAGTTGGGGCGTATTCAATTAATTCCCCTTGTAAAAAGAAAGCCGTCTTATCCGAAATTCGGGAAGCCTGATGCATATTATGCGTCACCATTATAATGGTATACTGTTGGCGCAATTCTAGCAACATATTTTCAATTTTAGCACTCGAAATTGGATCTAACGCCGAAGTGGGTTCATCCATTAAGATCACTTTGGGCTTAACCGCCAAGACGCGCGCGATACACACCCGCTGTTGTTGGCCACCTGAAAGTGATAATGCACTTTCGTGTAACTTATCCTTCACGTCATCCCAAACAGCGGCTTGTTTCAAACTACTTTCAACCGCTTCGTCCAAGATGCGATGATCTTTAACACCGGCTAAGCGTAACCCGTACACAACGTTGTCATAGATTGAAAACGGAAAGGGATTGGGTTGTTGAAAGACCATGCCGACGTCCTTCCGTAGTTTAACGGTATCCATTTCTGGTGCGTAAATATCTTGACCGTTTAATAAAAATTTACCGGTCACTTTTGCTGAATCAATCAAATCATTCATGCGATTTAAGCACCGCAAGTAAGTTGATTTACCACACCCAGACGGTCCAATTAACGCCGTGATTTCATTTTCATTAAAATCAATGTTAATGTCTTTAAGCGCCTCGTTCTTACCATAAAAAAGATGAACATCTGAGGATTCAATAATCTTATTTACCACTAGGTAAACCTCCCTGGTTTCTAACCAAAATGACCAGAAACATAATCTTCTGCTGCTTTAATCTTGGGCCGCGTAAAGATCTTACGGGTTTCATCAAATTCTAACGCATGTCCTGAATGGAAAAAGGCCGTGTAATCACTAATCCGCGCCGCCTGTTGCATATTATGCGTGACAATTACGATTGTAAATTTTTCTTTCAATCGAATTAAGGTCTCTTCAACGGTATTCGTTGAAATAGGATCTAAAGCGGATGCGGGTTCATCCATTAATAGAATATCAGGTTTCATCGCAATGGCGCGAGCAATACACAATCGTTGTTGTTGCCCACCGGATAATGCTAAGGCACTTTTACCCAATGAATCTTTAACTTGATCCCATAATGCCGCTTGTTTCAAAGATGTTTCGACGATTTCATCTAGATACTTTTTATCTTTTTGACCGTGTTGCTTGAGGGCAAACGTGATGTTATCGTAAATTGATTTAGCGAACGGATTGGGGCGTTGGAAAACCATCCCGATATGTTCGCGCATTTTATAGACATCCACTTCATCACTATTGATATCCACGTCACGATACATAATCTTTCCGGTCACTCTCGTGTTAGCAATATTATCATTCATGCGGTTCAAACTACGCAAGTAAGTCGACTTACCCGAACCAGAAGCACCGATTAACGCTGTAATCCGGTAACGTTCGAATTGTAAAGATGCGTCAAACATCGCCTGTTTATCGCCATAGTAGACGTTTAAATTTTCAGTTGATAACGCAATTTCGTGTTTCGTTTCCGAAAATTGTTTAATATGTGTTTTAGTTAAATCATAATCTGCCATTTATTTCTCCTATGCTGCTGTCATTTTACGGTAAACACGTCTGCCAATCACCCGCGCCAACCAATTGAAAAGGAGTACTGCGATGATTAAGACCGCTGAAGCGCCGGCTGAAACGGCCGAAGCATCGGGCATAATCCCTTCTGAATTAATCTTCCAGATATGGACCGCCAAGGTTTCAGCTGGTCGCATTGGATTCAGTGGACTCGAAATGTTCGCCGGATTCCAGTTCGTAAAATCTAAAACCGGGGCACTTTGACCAGCGGTATAGATCAAAGCGGCGGCTTCACCGAAAACCCGACCCGCGCCCAGAATCATCCCCGTAATAATATTTGGTAAAGCTTCTGGAATAATGACGTGTTTCACCGTTTCGTAACGGGATAACCCTAAAGCAAGACCCGCTTCTCGTTGTGTGAAATGAATTGATTTTAAGGCATCTTCGACGTTCCGAGTTAATAACGGTAAATTGAAGACCGTCAACACTAAAGCTCCCGCTAAAATTGAAAAGCCAAATTTAAATTGGATGACAAAGACTAAGAAACCGAATAACCCAACCACGACTGATGGCAATGAACTCAATACTTCAATCGCCGTCCGAATCACGTTGGTGACCCAATTTTTAGGTGCGTATTCCGCTAAATAAATCCCGGCACCAATTGATAACGGTACTGAAATAATCATTGATAAGAGCAATAAATAAAATGAATTAAAGAGTTGAATCCCAATCCCACCGCCCTTGGTAAAGGTTTGTGATGGTTTGGTCAAAAAGCCCCAGGTCACATGTGGCAAGCCCCGAACTAAGATGTATCCGAGTAGACTAGCCAATAATAAGACGATTAATCCGGCAATTGCCGTCAATACGCCCGTTGCAATTTTATCCCATTTTTTAGCATCCATTAGCGATTAATTGCTCCCTTCCGACCGATTAAACGAACCAGTAAGTTAAACATAAGTGACATTAATAACAAGAGTAAGGCTAATGACCATAAGGCGTTATTGGCCAACGAGCCCATAACCGTGTTCCCAATACCCATGGTTAAGACACTGGTTAACGTCGAGGCTGGTGTGATTAAGTTGTGCGGTAACAAGGCCGCATTCCCAATCACCATTTGAACCGCTAACGCTTCACCAAAGGCCCGCGCCATCCCGAAAACAACCCCGGTTAAAATCCCAGGTGTCGCTGCACGTAAGACGACTTTCCACGTTGTTTGCCAACGCGTTGCACCTAAGGCCAACGATGCTTCACGATAATAACGTGGCACGCTCTTGAGCGCATCGACAGTCATCGACGTGACCGTTGGTAAAATCATCACGAATAAGACGCAGGTTCCGGCTAAAATCCCAAAACCACTGCCCCCAAAAACCGTCCGGACGGCAGGAACAATCACTGATAATCCAATAAACCCGTAAACAACGGATGGAATTCCGACTAATAATTCCATGACGGGTTGTAAGATTTTTTCGCCCCGTTTAGGTGAAATTTCAGTCATGAAGATTCCGGCCCCGATTGCAAACGGTGTCGCTAATAATGCCGCTAAGAAAGTGACCCCAAATGAACCTAAAATCATGGGTAATGCGCCAACTTCTGGCCGACCGTGACTATCTTTCAGACTTGGATTCCAACTACTTTGGGTTAAGAATCGGCCTAGGTTGACCTTGTCATGAAAGAACGTTGCTAACCCTTTAGACGCCACAAAATAGAAAATGGCTAATACGATAAAGACGATCAAGCTAATGCAAAATAAACTCAATAGTTTCCCGCGTGTTTCGCTCTTAGCCGCTCTTGATTTTTTTAATAAACTTGCTTTAATTGGATCCATCTTCGACCACCTACTTAACCTTCGTAATTGTGCCAGTCACTGACCGTTCAACTTGCATCTGTGAAACAGGAATATAACCCATCTTACCGACTTGTTTATTTTGAACCTCATCCGACAAGACGTATGCTAAGAACTTCTTCGTCAATCCAGTGGGTTGGCCCTTCGTATAGACGTGTTCGTACGACCAAATTGGCCAAGCATTCTTAACCACGTTGGCATCAGTTGGTGCCACCCCGTCTAACTTAAGAGTCGCGACCGTCTTATCCACGTAAGAAAAGGCTAAGTAACTGATTGCCCCTGGCGTATTGGCCACAATTGAGCGCACCATCCCAGTTGAATCTTGTTCCTGAGCTGGTTTAGTTTTACGTTTTTTCATGACCCATTGTTCAAACGTCGTCCGCGTGCCACTACCCTGTGCCCGGTTAATAATCACGACCGCTTGATCAGGGCCGCCAACTTGTTTCCAGTTGGTAATTTCACCGCTAAAGATTTGAGCAAGTTGGGTTAACGTTAGGTTCTTAACCCCTAATTGCTTATTGACGACGGGGGTAATTCCCACAACCGCCACTTTGTGATCGACTAATTGATCGGCCTTAATCCCGGCCTTTTCTTCTGCAAATAAATCTGAATTGCCCATTTGAACGGCGCCTTCTTGAATCTGGCTCAAGCCAGTCCCAGAACCACCGCCTTGGACATTAATAAATTGACCTGAGTGTTGCGCACTATATTGTTCAGCTAGTGCTTCTATTAAAGGCTGCAACGCTGATGAACCAACCGCCGTAACTGATTGGCCATTTTGCTTTGATTGGCATCCCGCCAGTAGCATCAAACTGCAAGCTACTAAAAATCCAATGACTCCACGTTTGCGCATCATAAATCCTCCACGAATTCCATTTAAAACATCGATATCTTTATTATAAAAAATGATTGTAAAATCTAATACCGCTCAATGTAAATTTTGTGTAAATCACTGATTGGGTAACGTTAAAATAAATTCACTACCGACGCCTAGTTGGCTTTCAACAGTCAACTGACCGCCTAAACTTTCCGTTAGTTCTTTGGCAATCGCTAACCCTAGACCGGTCCCACCCTTATGAGTCGCACGAGCTTGATCGACTCGGTAGAAGCGTTCAAAGATTCGATCTTGTAAATCACTCGGAATCCCCTGACCAGAATCGACCACCCGAATCTCAATTTGCTGCATGGCATTTTGTTCAGCAGTGATCACGAGCGAACCGGCTGGTTTATTGTACGTAATGCCGTTCGCAATTAAATTCTTCATAATCTGGTTAAATTTCATTTTCTGAATCCGAATTTGTAAATCGGCCGGTATTTCAACCGAGACGTGTAACGCCTTTTTCTGAATCTTTTGTTGGAGCAATAGTAGGTTTTGTTCAATCACTGGTTTAATCAATAGCGGTTGCGCCTTAATCTGTTCTTTTTGATCTAAATGCGACAACGCTAAAATATCCTGAATCAACGCCGTTAGACGCGTACTTTCGTCATAAATAATCTGCAAAAATTGTTGTAAGGTGGCTGGATCATCCTTGGCCCCCGCTAACAAAGTCTCCGCAAAACCAGTAATCGCGGTCACCGGTGTTTTCAATTCATGACTCACATTGCTGACAAAATCGAGTTGCATCTGTTCGACCCGCCGGATATCGGTTAAATCGTACAGGATGACCAACGCTTGAAATTTAGACTTAACGGTATTCAGTTGGACCACATTCGCGTCAACAAACCGTTCCTGATTTTGAATCAACTGGATTTCTTGATGATGGCTACGCCGATGTCTGAAAGTATGTTCAATCATCCGCGTTAATTCATACGTTTTAATATCATCAATATACGGGTGTTTCCGATCCTCAATCTGCGTTTCTAGCAGTTCGCCAATCGCTTCGTTGTGTAAGACGACCTGCCGCGCTTCATTAATCACCATGACGCCAACCGGCAGATGGTCGATTAACCGGTCAAAACTGCCCTGTTGAATCGCAATTTTTTGGCGCATATGGCGCATATCACCGTTTAATTTATTAATCTCGTCCGCTAAAACATATAACGAGGCGTCTCGCTGGAAAATAATCGGTTCTGGTAACTCCTCATGCCGAATATGGTGAATATTGGCCACCAGAATTTTCAAATGCGTTGCAAATCGGCGTCGATGTTGCCAAAACTTCAATAAGATTAAACCGCAAATGATGAGATACAAACTCGTCAGCGTCAACGAAAAAGTGGGCCAAGTCTGCCAAAAGCGGTGTTGTGCGGTCACTAGGACAAAGGCCGTCTTTTTAGTTTGATACCGGTAGAATAGGTAAGATTGCCCACTGACTTTTTGAACCATTTGGGTATCCTCGGTCGATCGCTCCCGATTTAAAATGTCATTGGCAGTTTTTTGCAGTTTTGTTTTTTGTGCGGATTGTTCCGTCACCACTTCTAACTGGTTTTGAGCCAACCATTTCTTAGTCTGAAACCTTGGTTGTTTATGTAACAGGGCATAATCCGCCCCTCGTGCCGCTAGAGTGGCCATCTGTTGGCGTTTGACCACCGAATTAAACGTCATCATTAAAGCTATGTAAATAGCCACTAAAATCGTGGCTATTCTGTAAAATCTGATTTGATCATGCTTAGTCATGGTTGGGATCCTCCAATTGATAACCAAAACCGCGGACTGTTTTTAAGTAACCGGGATGGCGCGGATCATCTTCTATTTTTTCACGTAAATGACTGACTTGAATATCGACCATGCGCGTTTCTGCTGGATAATCGAACCCCCAAACCGCATTTAAAAGCTTCTCCCGACTTTGAACCTTATTGACCCGGTGCATAAAATATGCCAATAATTCAAATTCTTTCGGGGTTAAATGTAATTTATGATTATTCTTTTTGGCAATCACTTCAGTTTCATCGACCGTTAAGGTGCCGACTTGTAAAATAGTCGCAACCGGTTCATCGGTCGGTTGCGCCGTAGTTTGCGTCCGCCGTTCAATCGCTCGAATCCGCGCGATAATTTCCCGGGGGCTAAACGGTTTAGTGACGTAATCATCAGCACCAATTTCTAGGCCAACAATCTTGTCCGTTTCACTGTCTTTGGCCGTCAAAATCATAATTGGGGTCGCTAGTTTAGCTTCCCGAATCTTTTTGGTGACGGCAATCCCGTCTAATTTAGGTAACATTAAATCCAAAATAATGAAATCAAACGGTTGTTGCAACGCCATCTCAAGCGCCATTGCGCCGTCGGTTGCCGTCATCACCTTAAAATGCTCCTGTTCCAAATTATATCTTAATAACGTCAAGATTGCCGGTTCATCATCTACGACTAAAATATTTTTCATCAAGTCCACCCTTTATCTACTTAATTCTCTGGGAATAAAATAACACCTAATTCGTGTGGCGCATCTGCAAAGACCGCACTCTCCGTAATTCGGTACTCACCTTGCAAGTCTTGAACCTTCAAATGACAATAGGTTGGTTGACTTTGAATTGCTTGATAAAAATTTTCGTTATTTGAAACCGGTAACCCATTACATTCAACAATCACATCACCAACCGTCAATTGCATTTTAGCAGCGGGGGTTGCTGTTTGAACCCCTAAAACCCGAACGCCTTGATACGGTTTGGTGAAATATAACCGTTTTTCGCCTGGTTTTAGTTTACCTAAACGCCATTGTAAAACAAAACTACCTAACAATGCAATCATGACGGCCCAGATTGCAAACTGCGGTACGACGACACTGATTAGGCCTAGTGTGAGACTCAGCACGCCCAATTGGATTTGGCGTTTAACCGAACGTTGGACTAAAACAGACATTAAGACTTGGACCGCTTTAAACGAAAAGCCCAATAATAACGGCAAAATCACAATACTATAAGTCGTTTGTCCAATATGTAAAACCGGCCAGAAAGTCCAATCTGGTAAATTTAAGGTCCCTGGGACGAGAAAGAAGACGGGGGCTAAATAAACTTGCCGACTGGTAAAAATCGCCGTCAGTCGACCCCGTTGACTCTCAATCACGTTGGGGGTCGTCAATTTGCCGGCGTCTTTTTGTTGTAACCAACCGGTAGCAAAAGCGACTAATCCAATCACGATTAATAATTCGGCTAATAGTTGGTTGGTATCGTCTGATTGGTATTGGGGCCAAACCAGTGGCAACCCCCAATAAACCACCGCACTCACCAATAAAATTGTCGTGGCGTTCAAGCGATGACCAATGCCCAGCAAGGCTAGAATGGCGATAATTTGATAAACTAACCACCAGTCTAGATTAACCGTCACTCCCAATAACAGCGTGATACAGCTAATCCCTAATCCCGCTAGCAAGCCGTGCCCTACGAAATAACGGACTTCCGACCACCGCGGATTAATCGCCATTCTGAATACACGTCGTTCAGCACGCACCCGATAGTGGGCCAAGCCAATCGCCATGATAATCGTCAACCATAACAACGGCGATGTGAGTAATACCCATCCAATTTCACTTAGTGTCTCCATACCCTCTAAACCTCCAACCGGTCATTTGGTGCCATTTAAGTTGCTATTCTTCATTAGTATAGCATTTTGCCCCCTTAACTGCCTAGTGCTCGCTGAAATCTTCGGATTAAAAAGAAATAGTCTTCTTCGACACGCGCAATAAAGACATCAATTGCTGTTCAAATCAAAAAAGGTGGCTATCCTGAGTTTTTCGGGATAGCCACCTTTTTCCACTTGCTAACGTGCTTTTGAGTTGCAACAACTTCCGCTTAACCTAAAATCCCCCAACTATCTTAAAATCAAGATAATTGGGGGATTTTCTGTTAATGCTCAGTTGCTACCGCAACTCAACACACTTCTTCTTTAACGTGCTTCTGAGTTAGCTTCTTCCGTCTAGCTACAAATCATGAATCATGACTGAAATCGTCATAATCCCTGATTTTAGGCTATACTCAGAAGCTGACCAGCTCAGTCAGCACTTATATTTTAAGGAATCGACGCATTGAGATGACAGAACCTAAGGCCCCAATCACAATCCCAATCACAGCCATCGTCAAATCAAGTTCGAATAGGAACATCCCTGGTTTCAACAACGAATAGCCGGCTGAAGCCATGCTAATCGCCATATGCCGGTAAACCCAACCGTAACCAATATCGACCACTAGAATCGGAATAACGACCCCTAATAAACCAGTCCAAGCCCCTTCCAAAAGGAAAGGCCAGCGAATATAGCTGTTAGTTGCCCCAACCAAGCGCATGATTCCAATTTCATCACGTCGTGACAAAATCGTGATCCGAATCGTATTGGAAATTAAGAAGACTGCGACAAACAATAAGAGAATTGTAAATCCAATCCCCCAACGACGAACACCAGACATGACGCTAAAGAGTTTCTTCGCGTTATTGCCACCATACGTCGCATCGTAAACGTGTTTTAACTGTTTCGCTTTCTTAGCGACTTTAATTGTTTGTGTTGGTTTAGTCGTGCTAACCGTGTAGACATCGTACAACGGATTGTCGTCACCGGTGAACATCTTGAACGATTGACCGTAGCTGCCAACCACTTTGTTTAATTCTTTTTTACGACTTGAATAGGTCACGTCTTTGACGGAAGCCATCTTTTCAAGTTTCTTTTGCAATTGATCTTTTTGTTTCGTCGTCGTACCACGTTCAATCATGACCCGCACGTGAACGTCATTTTCAATATCTTTAGAAATTTTATTGAAGTTGAAAATCATGGCAAAGAAAATCCCGACCAATAATAATGTGACCGTGACCGCACTAACTGCGGCAACTGACATCCAACCATTTCGTCTTAAACTTTTAAAACTATCATCTAAATGGCGCTTAATTGTTCTAGTCTTCATAGCCATATTCACCTTCTTTTTCATCACGAACTAAACGACCATCTTCGATTGCAAGCACCCGATGCGTCCGTTCATTGACCATTTGTTTATTATGGGTTGCCATTAAGACAATAGTCCCTTTTTTGTTGATGGCTTCTAAGATATCCATAATACCTTCAGATGTTTCGGGATCTAAATTACCGGTTGGTTCATCGGCAATCAAGACTTCTGGCCGATTGACGATTGCGCGCGCAACGGCCACCCGTTGTTGTTCACCACCGGATAATTCATTCGGAAAACGCCGAATTTCACCCTTCAGGCCGACCATTTCAAGCACTTCTAAAACCCGTTCTTTAATTTCTTGAGGTTCCACTTCAATTACTTCCATGGCGTAAGCAACATTTTCAAAAACCGTTAAACGTGGTAACAATTTAAAATCTTGGAAAACGACACCCATCTTCCGACGAAGATAGGGAACATCACGATCCTTCATAGCAATCAAATCGAAACCGGCGACACTAATTTCACCGCTAGTTGCTCTTAACTGATGGTACAGCATCTTAATGAATGTTGATTTACCCGCACCACTTGGGCCGACAATGTAAGTAAATTCGCCGGGTTCAATGGTTACTGATAGATCTTTAATCGCCGTCACACCGTTTGCGTATTTCTTTGACACATGCGTCATTTGAATCACTGGGGGACACTCCTTTAATATTTGTCAATTAATTTCTACTGTGGAAATCACAATCTATTATATTATAGCATGCTTAATAACCGAATAATCACAATTTGATTACAATTACATGTCAATTCCTTTGCAACTAATCGGGATTACGTTGGCTGAGTTGCCATTGTAAATAAGCATCCATAAATGGATCTAAATCACCGTCCATCACCGCTTGACCATTACCCGTTTCGTAATTGGTGCGATGATCTTTGACCATTGTATAGGGATGGAAGACGTACGAACGAATCTGTGAACCCCAACCAATTTCGAGTTGTTCACCCTTAATCGCGGCCGCTTTTTTCGCTTGTTCTTCTTGTTCGCGTTGATATAGTTTAGCTTTCAACATGCCCATCGCCGTTTCGCGATTTTGGAGTTGTGAGCGTTGTGCTTGTGAACTGACCACAATCCCAGTTGGTAAATGGGTCAAGCGGACAGCTGAAGAGGTCTTATTAATATGTTGACCACCAGCACCACTTGAACGAAAAACGTCGACCCGTAAATCTTCGGTCCGGACTTCAATATCAATTGAGCCATCTAATTCAGGCATCACGTCAACTGAACAAAATGAGGTGTGACGGCGACCTGCTGAATCAAATGGTGAGATTCGGACTAGACGGTGTACGCCTTTTTCGGAACGTAACAAGCCGTATGCGTTATGGCCTTTAATCATCAACGTGACACTCTTAATACCGGCTTCTTCACCGGCTTGGTAATCTTCCGTTTCGACCGAAAAGCCGTGTGAATCGGCCCACCGCAAATACATCCGTAACAACATGGCCCCCCAATCTTGGGATTCCGTGCCACCAGCACCCGGATGCAGTTCGACAATCGCATTATTGCCATCATATTCGCCCGACAATAATTGGCCAAGTTCATACTGTTGCATCTGCGCGTTAAGCGCTGCGAGATCGGCTTCAAAACTAACTTGCATCTCTGCATCCGGTTCTTCTTGCAACAACTCTAAGGCCACACTGAGGTCCTCGTATTGCGCTTTTAATTGATTAAATGAATCGTATTGCGCCTTTAACGCGTTATTTTGGTCAATTACGACTTGGGCTGCTTTTTGGTGATTCCAGAAGTCAGGTTCAGCCATTTGCGCTTCATTTTGCGCAATGCTTTCTTGCAGGCCTTCTAAGTCAAAGCGACCCCCTAAAATGCGTAATTTTTTGTTCAATATTTTCTAGTTGGTGTTTAGCGACACTTAATTCCATTTGATAAGACCCCTTCACGATTTAATGCCATTAAAAAATGGCCCAGATAACGAACTACCCCGGCCATTTTCTAAATTAGCGACGAATATTTTGGCGAATTTCAGCCTTCATGAATAGACGTGTCGTATCATAATCGATACTACTGATCATCTCTTCAAACATTCTGTAGCCTTCTTCTTGATATTCAACCAATGGGTTCATTTGACCGTAGCCCCGTAAACCGATTGAATTGCGTAATTGATCCATGGCATCGATATGATCGGTCCAGCGTTCATCAACTACTCGTAAAATAACCACTTTTTCAAATTCTAGCATCTGATCCGTATCAGACAATTGTTTTTGTTTCGTGGCGTAATTCTTTTCAGCAAAGTCCATCAATAATGATTCAATTTCTGCGGCATCTTTGCCTTGTAATTTTTCTAATGGTAATTGTTCTTCACTCACCATCGAAGTTGTTGCAAAATCATGGATGGCTTCTAATTTCCAATCCGCCATTTCACCTTGGGTGTGTAATTGCACGATTCGTTTAACGGTCCGTGAAATCATTGGCATAATGACTGATTTCAAATCTTCTTCAGCCATGATGACTTGCATCCGTTGTTTATAGATGACTTCACGTTGTTCACGCATCACATCATCATATTGCAAGGTTTGTTTCCGGGTATCGTAGTTATTCCCTTCGACCCGTTTTTGAGCGGCTTCGACTTGACGGGTAATCATACTACTTTGGATGACGGCATCGTCATCTGAAATCTTCATCCGGTCCAAGAATGCTTTAATACGTTCTGAACCAAAACGTTTCATCAAATCATCTTCAAGTGACATGTAGAATTGCGTCACCCCTTGGTCCCCTTGACGACCTGAACGACCCCGTAATTGATTATCAATCCGGCGTGATTCATGACGTTCAGTCCCAATGACAGAAAGGCCGCCTAATTCAACAACGCCAGGTCCTAATTTAATATCGGTCCCACGACCGGCCATATTGGTGGCAATCGTTACGGCACCGCGTTGACCGGCATTCATAATAATTTCGGCTTCTTTAAAATGGTTTTTCGCATTCAAGACAGCATGGGGTACGTTATTTTCATCCAATAAGCGTGACAATAATTCTGACGATTCAACGGCCACTGTCCCGACCAAGATTGGTTGGCCTTTAGTGTAACGTTCTTTAATGTCTTCAACGACCGCATTGAACTTACTTTCAAGTGTTGGGTACAACACATCCGGTTTATCCAAACGCGCAATTGGTTTATTGGTTGGAATTGAGATAACTTCCATGTTGTAAATTTCGCGGAATTCTTCTTCTTCGGTCTTAGCCGTCCCAGTCATCCCAGAAAGTTTATTGTACATTCTGAAATAATTTTGGTAGGTAATATTGGCCATGGTTTTAGTTTCATCTTGAATCTCAACGCCTTCTTTGGCTTCGATTGCTTGATGTAACCCATCTGAATAACGACGGCCATCCATGACCCGACCCGTAAATTGATCGACGATTAAGACTTCACCGTCTTGGACTACGTAATCAATGTCTTTCAACATGATGAAGTTGGCCCGTAATGATTCGTCCAAATGATGCGTTAACGCCGTGTTTTCAGTATCGTATAAGTTATCTAAGCCAAAGTTTTCTTCAGCTTTTCCGATACCCTCTTCAGTTAAACTGATTGTTTTAGTTGGCCAATCAATCTTATAATCGGTCTCTTCTTTTAAGGTCTTGACGAAACGATCAGCGCGCACGTAAAGTGCAGTTGATTTTTCAGCTTGTCCCGAAATAATCAATGGTGTCCGCGCTTCATCAATTAAAATTGAATCGACTTCATCGACGATTGCAAAGTTTAAGGGACGTTGTACCATTTCTTCTTTGTAAACCACCATGTTATCCCGTAAATAATCAAACCCGAGTTCACTATTGGTTGAATACGTAATATCGGAATTATAAGCATCCCGTTTTTCTTCAGCGGTTTTAGCATTTAAGTTTAAGCCAACTGATAAACCGAGCCAATTATATAATTCACCCATTTCAGTCGCATCACGACTTGATAAGTATTCATTGACCGTGACAACGTGAACCCCTTTACCAGCCAATGCGTTTAAATAAACGGGCATTGTAGCCGTCAAGGTTTTCCCTTCACCGGTTTTCATTTCGGCGATATTACCTTCGTGTAACGTAATCCCACCAATAATTTGAACGCGGAATGGGAATAAGCCCAAGACACGCTTAGCACCTTCACGAGCGACCGCAAAAGCCTCTGGTAAAAGATCATCTAAGGTTTCGCCATTAGCAACTCTGGTTTTAAGTTCAGGTGTTTTTGCTTGCAATGCTTCATCTGATAAATTGCTGTATTCATCTTCGTATTGTTGTACCTTATCGGCAATTTTGCCCATGCGGGTAACTTCGCGTTTATCGCTTTCTACCCATGTTTTTAGAAAGTTTGCCATCGATTTATAATTCTCCTCTAGAAATCTTAATCAGTCATTTTTTAATCTAAATTATGGTGCTAATCGTGGTTCTTAACAATTCATTCTAACATTTATTACAATCAAATAAAACCCCGTCAGAGCCACAAATGGCCAACCCTTCGATTAATAGTTAATATTGTTGTTTATTTTTAATTAAGCTAAAAAAAAACGTTTGGACAATAATCATGTCCAAACGTTTACGAATAAATTAATTATTCGTCAGTTTCAATCAAACCATAGCGTCCATCTTGACGCTTATAAACAATGCTTGTTCCGTTGGTTTCTGAATCTTCAAAGATAAAGAATTGATGGCCTAACATATTCATTTGTAATATCGCTTCCTCACTGTCCATTGGTTTCAATGAGAGACGTTTTGTCCGAACCACTTGCATTGAATCTTCTGGTAATGCTTCTTCAGCTGATACAATTAGTTCGATATCTTTAATGCCCCGTTCACGTGATTTACGGTTAATCTTAGTTTTAAATTTACGAATCTGACGTTCTAGTTTATCAGTCACAAGATCAATACTACCGTACATATCTGATGAGGTTTCTTCAGCTCTTAGTACGAGATAAGGTAATGGAATGGTGACTTCGACCTTAGCGGTTTTATCTGGGTAGACTTTCAAATTAACATGGGCAGTTGCAGTGGCCGACTTGTCGAAATATTTCTCAAGTTTACTGATTTTCTTCTCAACATAATTACGAATGGCTTCTGTAACCTCGATATTTTCTCCACGAACATTAAAACTTAGCATATGACTTCTCCCCTTTCACAAATATCCACTGTGGATACTTGTCCTCGACTGTTAAAAATGGCCAAGGCTTTTGTTACTAAACTCATTATATATAATATCCGGCAGACAAACAAATAAAACGGTTTCTAACGTGCTAATGTGATTGATTTTATTGGAATCTTAAGAAAATGAGCCCGTAAACATTGTTGGGCGTGCCAAAGCGTCCGGCCCGTCGTGTAGATATCGTCTAATAGCACAATCTCACGTGGTAATTGGCATTCAGTAGTCGCTTGATAATCAAAGAACTGGGGGCTCGCTAACCGCTCGGCGCGTGTTTTTTGTGATTGTCCCTGTTGCGTTGGTCGTTTAGTCAATAGAGGCGTCAACGGAAAACAATCTTGATACAACCCCAACACCGGATCAAACCCGCGTTGTTCATAATGGGCACGCGCTGTCGGTATCGGTACGTACCAAGTATTAGCTTGCACCGGCCACTGGTTTTGAATCTCACTTTGCAACAAGTACCGGAGTTGATAATCGCCTTGGCCTTTATAGCGTTGAAAATACAACCGCATCGCCTCGTTATAAGTAAATAAAGCCTGATTTTGAAACGTTTGCTGGGGATACAACGCTTGCCACTTCTGACAATCTGGACAGACCCTCGACTTAATCAGGGAGCGACCACACCCCTGACAACGTTGTGGCCCAATCCGCTCGAAAGTCCGCAAACAAGTTTCACAAATAAATGGTGGATAACAGCGTTGAACACCAATTAACGACCATAAGCTCGGCACTTGAATAATCGGTTGTTGACACATTAAACACCGCATTGTAATCGCCGTCCTTTTTGATTTTGGCGTCGAATTTGCCGACAAGCGCGCTGAATCGCTAACGTGTAATCTTGATAATAAAAATAGACTGGGTTATCGGGATGCGCTTTTTGCCGACCAGCCCGCCCCGCAATCTGAACCAGCGTCGCCGTTTTAAAAATACGATGATCCGCGCCTAACACTAAGACTCCCACGTTTTGAAAGGTGACCCCGCGTTCCATGATCGTCGTTGTAATCAACACTTGAACCGATTCTGCCCGAAATGCGGCTACTTTCGCAAGTCGGTCGGGGTCTTGGGCGTGGACGGTCAACAGCGCGACGTCTGGTAACCACGCGGTCAGTACTTGTTGAACCGGTTGTAAATCAGCCACTCGTGGCACAAATATCAATAACCGCTGCTGTGCTAAACACCTTCGACAATCTTGCAAAAACCGTTTCGGTAACCGCTGTCGACTCAGTTGCTGACGCCAACCGCGTAACGGTCGACAATTCGGTTCCGGCAGTAAATAGCCGTGATAGCGCAATGGTAATTCGCTAGTCGTCATCGCTCCCGCTTGGACGGCCTGTTGAATTGCTTTAGTGGGTGTCGCGGTTAAATAAATCAAGGCTGATTGTGGCCTAACCGCTTGTTTAACCCCAGCCGCTAAGACCGGATTATCCTGAAACGGGAACGCGTCAACCTCATCGACAATCAACACATCGAAGGCCTGATAAAAGTTTAACAACTGATGCGTCGTACAAATCACCAAAGCTGAATCCTGGTAAGGCGCCGGTTGGCCACCATACAATAACATGATGGTCTGGTGTTCAAAGGCCGCTTGAATCCGTGGATACAGCTCTAAACACACATCAATCCGAGGCGCAGCAATGCACACCCGTTGCCCATTTTGCATTGCTAATGCAATTCCCTGAAACAGCATTTCCGTCTTCCCGGCCCCCGTGACAGCCGTTAAAACGTGAGTTTGCTGAGTTTGAATCACGTCACAAATCTGTTGAGCCGCTTCGGTTTGTAAGTCGGTTAGCTGCCCCGTCCAAGTTAACTTCGCCGTTTTAGCCCCATTTAGCGTCACTGCTTGCGCGGGTACGTAAAAAAGCTGATCGCCTTCGACCAAACGGCCGAAAACCAAACATTGCCGGCAATAATGGCGACCATCTGGTAATTGCGCCGTCGCCACCTGTTGACACCGTTGGCAGACTAGCACCCCGTTACGGTTCTCAAACGCTGGTCGGTGTTTGAGTTGTGGTAAACTATAATCAGCTTTAATCTGGGACAGCAACTGTTCTGCCCATTGACGACCGACGCCGGTTGGTTGACTCGTCATCTAATCCCCCCTCAATTAACAACTACCACTTTAAATTGAATTCTCTCGAGGTGTCCTATGGAAACTTATTTTACCGTCAAAACGGACGGCCAATTTGAATTAATCGTTAAAAAATCGCGGTTCATTTGCCAAGTTGCTCGCGTAACTGACGAAAATAGCGCGCAAGCTTTTATTGAACAAGTTCGTAAAAGCCACCCTAAGGCTAACCACAACTGTTTTGCCTATCAACTCGGTCAACAACCACCTATCCAAAAACAAAGCGATGACGGCGAACCCAGTGGCACTGCCGGTGTCCCAATGCTTGAGGTCTTACGCCAAATGCAGTTGACCAACTTAGTTGTGGTGGTGACCCGTTACTTCGGCGGCATTAAACTCGGGACTGGTGGGTTAATCCGGGCATACAGTCACGCTACGTCAAGCGCCTTAACCGAAATCGGCCTCGTTCAAGGTGTTGCTCAGACCGCCTGTCTCGTCACACTCGACTATTCCCAATTTGACGCCTTACAAAATTGGTTGGCGCAAGTCCAGTTAAACGCCACTGATATTCAGTACGCAGCCGATATTCAATTGACTGTTTGGCTCGATACGACTAAACTCGATTGGTTTAAAGTCGCGATTACGGAACAATTGAACGGCCGCCTGACATTCGTTGAAGGACCGGAACAGTTTAACGAAGTCCCAATCAGTCCTCAAGACCTACATGCGTTAACCAAATAAAAAAGGAGTAGCCGTGGCTACTCCTTTTTTTGTGAGTCTTTTTTAGGTTTTAATAACCGTTTTAACAAATGCAGTAGTGGCTGGCGGTTATCGCCGACTAACCCGATTGATTCCACGAACAGCTCTAAGCCGAACAAGACGGCGACCGTCAAAGCGACGCTCCCCCACAATGTTGATAATGGGTAGAGTAACGAAATCAATGAGAAAACTAACGCCAAACCATAAATCACTAAGACGGTTTGTCGATGTGACAAACCGAGTTGCATCAACCGGTGATGCAAATGGTGTTTATCGGCTTGTGAGATTGGTTTTTTATTTAAAATTCGCCGTAACATCGCATAGACGGTATCCGTAATCGGCACCCCTAAGATAATCACTGGAATTAATAAGGTCACAAACGTTACATTTTTTAACCCTTTAAGGGATAAGACGGCGATCATGAACCCGATAAACAACGCGCCAGTATCGCCCAAAAAGATTTTAGCGGGGTGGAAATTGTGTGGTAGAAACCCGATTAAAGCCGCTGCCAAACAGAAAATCATGATTGAAACGCTGACGTTGGTAATCGCTAAGAAGAAATACGCAATGACGCCCATCGTAAACAACGCGATGATTGAAACGCCCGTGGCTAACCCATCAAGACCATCAATCAGATTGACTGCGTTGGTAATCGCCAAAATCCAAAAGACGGTGATTGGAAAACTGAGCCAACCAAGTTCAAACGTCCCGACTAACGGAATCGTTAAAATATTCATTCGAATCCCGGCTAAGAAATAAACGACTAACGCCGCAATTAAAATCCCGAGCATTTTTTGCTTAGGACTTAATTCTTTAATATCATCAATCATCCCGGTAATGATAATCACGCATTCCGCCAAAAAAAGACTGAATAATTCATGCGTTGGAAATTGACCACGCAATAGGACGAAGGTCCCAAAGGTAAAGGCGATAAAAATGGCTAACCCGCCCATTGATGGCATGGCTTTTTTATTGACCCGGCGTGCGTTGGGCTTATCAACAGCTCCTAAAACAAACGCTAACCGACGGACTAGTGGTGTGATGGCAGCTGACACTAACATCGTTGCAAATAACCCCACTATAATTTTAAACATGGTCATCATTCAAATTGCCCACTTTCTCTAACTAACATTCTCTATATTATACAAATCAAACGGCGCAAACACAATACAGACTTCGTAGCTTAAATAAAACCAAAGAAAAACACTAACCGAATTCAACAGAATCAGTTAGTGTTTTAACGATTATTTGGCGTATTCAATTGTACGCGTTTCACGAATAACCGTGACTTTAATATGTCCTGGATATTCAAGTTGATTTTCAATTTGATTCTTAACGTCCCGTGCTAAGACCGTTGCCTGATCGTCAGTGACTTGTTCTGGTTTGACAATCACACGCACTTCTCGGCCCGCTTGAATCGCAAAACTATGATCAACGCCGTCAAAACTATTGGTAATGCTTTCTAGTTTTTCTAGACGATGAATATAATTTTCAAGTGATTCTGAACGTGCACCTGGTCGAGCAGCTGAAATCGCATCAGCGGCCGCAACCAAGACGGAGATAATTGAAGTAGCTTCAATATCACCATGATGGGACCCAATGGCATTGATTACCGTTGCTGGTTCTTTGTAGCGGGTTGCTAATTCAACCCCGATTTCAACGTGGGAACCATCAACTTCATGATCCAACGCCTTACCAATATCATGTAATAAACCTGCTCGCTTAGCAAGCGTCACATCTTCGCCTAATTCGGCCGCTAAAATACCCGTTAACTTAGCGACTTCAATCGAATGGTTCAAGACATTTTGACCATAACTTGTTCTGAAATGTAAACGACCTAAGACCTTAATCAGGTCAGGGTGCATCGTATGAATCCCAACATCAAAAATAGCTTGTTCCCCGATTTGACGAATTTGTTCATCCATCTCTTTACGTGACTTATCAACCATCTCTTCAATTCGTGCCGGATGAATCCGACCATCTTGAATTAATTTTTCCAAGGTCATCCGTGCAATTTCACGTCTGATTGGATCAAAGCCACTTAAAACAACCGCTTCAGGGGTATCATCAATAATTAAATCAATCCCAGTCAACGTTTCAAGCGTCCGGATATTCCGACCTTCACGCCCAATAATCCGACCCTTCATATCGTCATTTGGCAACGTCACAACCGTGACCGTTGTCTCGGTAACCATATCGGCCGCACTCCGTTGAATCGCTTCTGCTACTAACGTTTTCGCTGTTCGGTCAGCATTGCGCTTAGCGGACTCTTCACTTTCCTTAATTAAGACGGCTCTTTCATGTTCTAAATCTTGTTTCGTATCATCTAGAATAATCTTTTGCGCGTCATCATGAGAAAGTTCTGCGATCTCTTGCAGTTTTGCTTGTTGTTGCTCGATTAAAGCTGAGATTTCTGCTTGCTTTTCAGTTAATTGTTGGGTCTGATTAGCCAATCGACTTTCGCGTTGTTCCAATGAACGTTCTTTTTTATCTAACGTTACATCTTTGCGATCCATCGTTTCTTCTCTTTGCATCAAACGATTTTCTTGTTTTTGGACTTCACCACGCCGATCTTTCAATTCAGCTTCAATTTCTGAACGGTAGCGATGATTTTCGTCCTTCGCTTCTAAAAGAATTTCTTTCTTCCGCGTTGCCGCTTCTTTTTCGGCTGCTTCAATTATTCCTGTGGCAGTCTTATTTGAACCATCAATTTCACGTTTGTATGCCTTCTTTTGCAGAACGGAACCAACCAGTAAACCAACGATTAACATGATGACTGCGAGGATTAATGAAATACCTAAGATCATTTTCTCACCTCCGCATCATCAAAAATTTTGAATTGCAGTGTTAGCTGCAAATTTTTAAGGATGTTATTATGTTTTAGTTTATCAACACATAGTTATTTTATAGTTTCGTAAACCGCCTGTCAACTTAAACTATCAGCTTTAAAACCGCTTTCTCATTTAAAGCGACCCACTTTATCCTATTAATTAAATAAATCACTAACCGATTTCAACAAAAAAAGCCAGCTTATCCCAAAAACGGGCGTTGCTGGCAATCCTGTTGAATTCAGAATTAATCTAACTGCTCTTTAGACATCAAGTTTTGTTTCATCTTTGACTTCAGGGACATCTTCATCCGGCATACCGTAGGCTGCACGGACTTTCAGGCGAATTTCGTCTTGAATTTCTGGATGATCCGTCAAATATTTCTTCGCGTTTTCACGCCCTTGACCAATCCGTTCTTCACCGTAAGAATACCAAGAACCACTCTTATCGATAATGTCCTTTTCAGCAGCCATGTCGACAATTTCACCAGTTTGTGAAATCCCGTGACCGTACATAATATCAACTTCAGCAACCTTAAATGGTGGGGCCACCTTGTTCTTAACAACCTTAATCCGAGCCCGGTTCCCGATCATTTCGGTGCCGTTTTTAATCGTTTCAGCACGCCGCACTTCTAGTCGAACGGTTGAATAAAACTTCAACGCACGTCCACCTGGTGTGATTTCGGGGTTACCAAACATGACGCCGACTTTTTCACGGATTTGATTAATAAATAACGCAATTGTTTTGGTCTTATTAATCGTCCCTGATAGTTTACGTAGCGCTTGTGACATTAAACGGGCTTGCAAACCGACATGGGCATCACCCATTTCGCCTTCAATTTCAGCCCGTGGTACTAAAGCGGCCACTGAATCGACCACTAAAATATCAACAGCCCCACTTGAGACTAATGCGTCGGCAATTTCTAACCCTTGTTCACCCGTATCCGGTTGTGATAAGAGTAATTCATCAATATTAACGCCCAATGCTGTTGCGTATTTAGGATCCATCGCATTTTCAGCATCGATATAAGCGGCCGTGCCACCTTGTCTTTGAACTTCAGCGACTGCGTGTAAGGCAACCGTCGTTTTACCTGAACTTTCAGGGCCGTAAATTTCAACAATTCGGCCTCGTGGATAACCACCTACCCCGAGTGCTTCATCCAATGCTAATGAACCAGAAGAAACGGTTGAAATTTGAGTATCAACCTTTTCGCCCATCCGCATAATGGAACCTTTACCGAAATTCTTTTCAATCTTTTTTAACGCAGCATCCAAGGCTGCTTGTCGATCATCTTTAGTCAATTTAAGTGACCCTCCTTAAAAGAGTTCATTTCATTACCTCTTTAGTTTACAGACTTAAGCGTCAAATTGCAAGCACAAATCGAACAAACGTTCTCAATTATTTTCCCGCTCATATTAAGATACCCAACCGACACTTATTTTTTTGAGCTACTTCAAATTATTGCCGAAATCAAATAGCGAACCATGACTAAAGACCGTCATAATTCGCTATTTTGATTAATGCGTTAGGCTGAAACGCGCTTCTCAGCCAACTTCTTCCGTCTAGCTACAAAACGGGAATCATGACAAAAATCCGTCATAATTCCCGTTTTTAGGCTATACTCAGAAGTTAAACGGCTGAGTTAGCGCTCTATTGTTTGAATGAGTCTGCGAAGACTGTTCTGTTTTTCCAGAAATAATCAACACCTGAGTAGATGGTGAAGAATAGGCAGACGTATAACATGATTTGCGCCAATGGCAAACCGATATTGGCGAAGAAGACGTTGTTTAGCAATAACAAGATAATGGCTAACATCTGTGTCGTTGTTTTGATTTTACCAGGCATTGCTGCGGCCATCACTTCGCCACCTTGGCTCAACAATAACCGTAAACCAGTGACCGCTAATTCGCGCCAAATAATGATGGCAACGACCCAAGCGGGTGCTTGGCCTAACGTCACTAAGAAAATAAACGCAGTCATCACCAATAGTTTGTCGGCTAATGGATCAGCAAACTTCCCAAAGTTAGTCACTAAATGCTGTGACCGCGCAATTTTACCATCCAATAAATCGGTCAAAGAGGCGATGATAAAAATAACAGTCGCAATGATTGAACTAACTGCAATCTCAGTGCCCGCAACTGAGACCATACTACTTGGCAAGTTAAACGCTAAAATAATCGTAAAAACCGGAATTAAAATAATCCGGAACATCGTTAATTTATTCGGTAAATTCATAACAAAAAGACCTCCAAAGGTTAATTACTACTTCGCTAATGTTGCTGTAAAACTAATCGTCCGTACAAAAGTGGTTTCGTTATTAGGACTTAAATTAATTTCAGTATCATTAATCTTCATCTTAGTAGCAGGTGCATTCCCAGTTTGGATTGAAAAGGCGGTCGTTCCAGCTGGTAATTCCGTTGATTGACTTGCGCCAACCGCAACTGATCCTTGCCAAATTGTTGAACCATTAACCGTTAAACTGACCCAAGCTGCTGAATTTTCGGCAGAGAACGTTAATGTGTTGGCTTTATTAGGTAAATTTTTAACGGTAAAGGCTTGTTGCGAACCACTAATACTAGTCATTGAAGCGGATAATTTTTGTGATTTTGCTTTTTTAGCCGCTTTTTCACTCGCCTTTTTCGCTTTTGTACTTTCACTCGCTGCTTTCTTGCTGCTATCATTCTTAGCGGTTGAAGTTGAGCTGCTGCTATCTTGAGCCTTTGTATCAGCCTTATCACCTGAAACAGTTACTGAAGAACTCGATTCATTTAGTGGTTGTTTATCCGTCCCCCGGTGGCTCAAAGCAATCCCATAAACAATCCCGATAATCACAATCACAACTGCGACAATCGAAATTTGTGGCACCATATTACGCCATTTCGACCATTTGGAATCAGTCGTCTCACGCGTTAAACGTGTTTGATTTTCAACTGATTTTTCAACGTATTCTTCTGGTTTTGTATTGGGTAAGGTATCTTGATATTCCGCTAATAAAGCTTCGCTATCAAGGCCAACCGTTTGGGCGTATTGTTTGATAAACGCACGCACGTAAAAGCTGCCAGGTAAGGCATCAAAATTACCCTCTTCAATCGCGATTAAATAACGCTTTTGAATCTTAGTAATTTGTTGTAAATCATCCAGCGTATAACCTTTTTCAATTCGTGCTTCACGTAATTTTTGACCAATTTCATTCATATTAATCCACCCACTATTATCCCATTATCATTATTCAATATTATAGCATATTGCCCCTATCGGCAATCTTTAAGATTTGTTTATTTTAACCAACCACCGTTAACGTATAACGTCTGACCCGTTAAGTAATCCGCTTCAGGCGCCAACAAACTCTGGACCCAATACGCAATCTGGTCCGTCGTCGCAAAAGCCCCGTTAGGAATATCCGCGGTAATTGCTTGTTGTTCTTCCGACGTAAATTGTTGGTTCATCTTGGTCGCAACCGCGCCAGGCGCAACCACGTTGACCGTCATCCCTAAGGTGCCGACTTCTTGAGCGTAGGCGTTCACAAAGGCCGACTGCGCCCCTTTAACCGTGCTATAAGGGACTTCCATCGCGCTCCCCCGACCGCCATAGATTGAGCCAATAAAGACAATCCGACCTAAATCACTTTGGGCCAGTTTCGTCTGTAACTGTTGCAAAATTTGAATTGGCGTCTGAACGTGGACCAGCCACAAGCGATTAATCGCTTCAACCGGAATTTCATCCAATAAACCGTAAGTCGTCATCCCCGCCGCAAAAATCACCGCGTCCACTTGGAATAACTGGTCAATCGCCGTTTGGATCACCGCTGGTTCCGCCGTTAAATCTAATTGACACGTCAAAAAATCCTGTTGTGGATATTCTTGACTCAGTTGTTGTTGCAGTTGGCTAATCCGTTCACTATTTTGATAATAATGTAAGTATAGTGACCAACCCGCTTTAGCCAGCCGTTGGGCACATCGCATGCCGATATCGCCGGAAGCGCCAATCACCAAGGCTGAGTGTCTCATTAAGCTTGTTCCTCCGGTAAAATATGGCAAACCGTCATGGCTTCAATCTTAAAGAAATCGGCCGCGACTTGTGCCAAATCGGCTAGCGTCACCTGTTCAATCAAACCAAGCACATCAAACGGACTAACCTCGTTAAAGAATTCATCACTGTACTGATTCGCAATCGCTTCTAGTGAATTGAAGGCTTGTAAGTATTCGCCCAACGCCGCTTTTTTGACCAACGCCAAATTAGCTTCCGTAAAGTCGGGGCTGTCTTGATAATGTTCTAAAATCGCAATCAATTGATCCGATAGGCCTTTAGGATCGTCCGTATCGCCACCTAAAGTCACAAAATTAAAGGAACGTTGAATCGCGTATTCATAACCGAAACTATCGTCCAATAATCCCTGTTCATAGAGGCGTTGAACCTGGGTTGATGAATCGCCAAATAGAACTTCCAATAATAAATTCATCTTTAACTTAGCGACCAATCCAGCTTCACCCGTTCCAAAGTCGGTTAAGCCTTTGACACCAACCATGCTCTTGCTACGAACCACTGGCATCGTCATCGAACGATATGGAATGATATCACTACCATCTTCTGCTTCAGCCGGCAATGACCGGACAATCGGTTGGGGCTGGTCAAACTGTTTCGCCGCTTGATTAGCACTCACCCAATCGAGAACTTCTTGCGGATCATCGATTTGACCGACAATAAACAAGCTCATATTACTAGGTTGGTAGAATGTTTTTTGGGCTTGATACAAGTCATCCGCCGTAATTTTAGCGATACTATCGACTGTTCCGGCGATATCAATCCGCACCGGATGTTGTGGGTATAAATTACCAACAACCGTATAAAATAAACGCCAATCAGGTTCATCATTATACATTTGGATTTCTTGACCAATAATCCCTTTTTCCTTATTAACCGTTGCCGGTGTAAAATACGGTTCTTGGACAAAATCCAATAAGATTTCTAAATTAGCCTGTAAATGACTCGTTGTTGAAAATAGATAGCTGGTCCGCGTAAAACTCGTGAAGGCGTTGGCACTCGCACCGTAAATTCCGAATTTTTCAAAAGCATCATATTCCGCTTTTTCGAATAATTTATGTTCTAAGAAATGGGCGATTCCGTCCGGTAACGTCACATATTCATTTTCACCAATCGGCATAAACGTATTATCAATCGATCCATAATTAGTCGTCAAGATGGCATACGTTTTATGATAACCACTTTTAGGGTATAACTTAACCGTTAACCCGTTGTCTAATGTTTCTTCATAGAGCGTCTCACCTAAGCGGGGATTTTGTCTAAGCTTCATTTGTATCGACCCCTTTCAGGAAGTAAATTGCTTGTAACCGCATGTTCGCAGCTTGTTCTTGGACGGCTTGTTTCGTGACCGCTAAAACTTGGTCGGTAAATTGGTCAGCATCAATCTCGGTTTCGGGCACAAAAAGTTGATTCAGTTGTTGTTGGCCCAAATAAGCCGCGTTATCTAAACTTGATTTAAATTGGTTAATTAAGGCTAATTTCGTTTGTTCAAAAACAGCTTGTTCAAACTGCCCCTCGATGATGGCTTGGCGTTGCTCTTCAATAATCGCCAATACCCGGTCTTTTTGTTGACTTTCAATCCCGGTTTGGACCGTAATCACACCCCGAAAAGGATCTAAACCACTCGATGCATAATAGGCCAAGCTCGCTTTTTCGCGAACATTGGTAAATAGCAATGACAACGGTGTGCCACCAAATAAGGCGTTGGTGACTAGCATTGCGTAATAATTCTGTTGATAAAAATAAGTGGGAATTTGATAGGCTAAATTCAACTTACCCTGTTGAACGGGTTGTTCATCAGTCGCTTCACGAACCGTTGCACTCAACGGTTGTTGATAAAAAATAGCGGGTAGTTGGCTGTCACGGGGCGCAAACGTTAATTGCGCCAAATCAGCGTGGGCTTTAGCTTCATCAATATTGCCTACCAAGGTCATTTGGACGCGATCATTGTTTAACATCGCCTTATACGTTTCGTATAAATCCGTCGCAGTGACGGCTGCTAAATCCGTTGCATCCCCGAAATTAGGCGTTTGTTGCGTCTCATCCGTGAAATACAAGTCGCGTAACGCCAACGACGCCATCGTCTGTTTATCATCAGCAATGCTGGCAATATAGCGGGCCATGTTTTCTTTTTCCCGTTCAAAAACGACGGGGTTAAACTGTTGGTCCACCAAATCCGGTTTAAATAATAACCGACCGATGAACGCAATCGCCTGTTGTTGTAAGTCTTGAGGGTCGCGTAGATATTGTGGACTCACAATGCGCATTGAGACGTTAAAAATGGCTAACTGGCCTTGTCGGTAAGCGTTCATGTTAAAACCAGCCCCATACATCGCTTGTAACTCATTTGCGATTGCGACTTGATCCCGATAATCCTGACTACTGGCCGATAAGACACTCGCCAAAAGTGAGCGTTTAGTTAAGCCCACTTTAGTCGCTGGTGCGATAAATTGAATTGATAATCGAATTGTTTTAAATTGTTGGGTTTGTAAGATATTTAAATAAACACCATCTGTTATTTTTTGATTCATCATGACGCTCCTCACCGGTTTAACAGCTAAAATACCGTTTTTAAATCCCGGCTATTTTAATCGTAATCACACGCATTCTATCATACCAAAAAAATAAGGTAAACTCAAAAAGCCAGATAGTGCTGCCCGAGTGACTGACAACACAATCTGACTTCTAATCAATGATTGATTCAATTTATTCTGGTGGATTTTCATCTTCCGGCGCACTTTGGATTAATACTTTACGTGGTTTGCTACCTTCTGATGGGCCAATAATCCCACGGCTCTCCAGTTCATCGACCAGACGCGCGGCCCGATTATAACCGATTCTAAAGCGGCGTTGCAGCATCGAGACACTCGCCGTTTGTTGTTGCACTACTAAATCGACCGCGTCTTGATAGTATTCATCTTCGGGTGCTTCACTTGGCCCCTGTTCTTCAGCAGTCGTCGGAATCATCTCTTCATCGTATTCCGCTGTTTGTTGGGCTTTGATAAAGGACACAATGCTTTCAACGTCTTGACTCGAAATAAAGGCGCCTTGGACCCGGGTTGGTTTGCTGACCCCGATTGGCATGTACAACATATCGCCCCGACCCAATAGTTTTTCAGCCCCACTACTGTCTAAAATAGTACGCGAATCAATCCCACTCGACACGGCAAAAGCAATCCGCGATGGAATATTGGCTTTAATTAAACCGGTAATGACATCGACGGAAGGCCGTTGGGTCGCGACAATCATGTGAATCCCGGCAGCCCGCGCCATTTGTGCGAGTCGAATAATCGCGCTTTCGACTTCGTTACTGGCGACCATCATCAAATCAGATAATTCATCGACAATCACAACAATGTACGGTAACGGTGTGCCTTTAATCTCACCGTCTTCATTATGACCTTGAATATATTGATTATATTCCACCATATTCCGCTGACCGGTATCGGCGAATAATTGGTAGCGTCGTTCCATTTCTTTAACAACTTTATTTAACGCGTTAGCCGCTTTTTTAGCGTTTGTGACCACCGGAATCAATAAATGGGGCACGCCGTTGTAGACGTTTAATTCGACCATTTTCGGATCAATCAACATCAGTTTAACTTCGTGCGGTTTAGCCGTCATTAAGATACTCGTAATAATCCCGTTGATTGCGACTGATTTCCCACTACCGGTTGAACCGGCAATTAACAAATGCGGCATCTTCGACAAATCAGACATGATGACTTTACCGGAGATATCTTTCCCCAATGGCACGGCTAACGGTTTACCCGGATGAGGGGGTTCTTGTTCAATCATTTCACGGAAGGAAACGGTTGAGACCGTCTTGTTCGGCACTTCAATCCCGACATACGGTTTGCCCGGAATCGGCGCTTCAATCCGGATGTCCTTGGCCGCAAGTGCGAGTGCCAAGTCATCCGCTAAATTAACAATCTTCGAGACTTTAACGCCGACTGCGGGTTGAATTTCATATTTCGTCACGGCTGGCCCTAGACTGGCGCTTTTAACCACCACATCGACGCCAAAGGAATCAAACGTTTGTTTGAGTACTTGTTGATTCTTTTCAATCGTCTGATATTCTTCACTTTGATCCGACTGCGGAATCTGGGTTAACAATTCTGGTGTCGGTAATTCATAATCATCATCCGTTGCATTCTGACTCGCCAATTCGGCCATATCCGGTACTTGTTCTTTGGTCTCAGTCTCAGCTTTGGCTGCTTTAGTTGCTTCAGCCGTCCGACTCGCAATTGGTTTAGGCAGTTGTTTGGGCCCATTAATCGTAAAGCCTTCATCCGGCACTTTGACCTTCGGCGGCGTTGCAACCGGTGCTTTAGGGGTCTGCTTAGTGGCTGATTCACCGGAATCTTCGTCCGTTTGGGCTTGGGCTTGTTCTTTTAGAGCGGCCAGTTGTTGACGACTCTTATCCGAAACGTGTTGGAAACCGCGTTTGGTATAACCGCTGACTTTCAGAATTCCTTGAATGAAATGCTGACAGCTCTTAATCACCACACTAAATGAGATATCCAGAAAGATAAAGACGCCGACAATCATCACCAAGACGGCAATGATGTAGGTCCCTAATTGCGCAAACAGAAAATGGGCACCGCTGTATAACGTCGCGCCAACTAAGCCACCACCGACATCCGTGGTAACGGCCATCTTCTGAAAATCTTCAAATAATTGTTGCCAGGTGGCCGATATAAAATGATTATTAATCGCTTGTTGATGCAGTACAAACGCGGATAACCAAATCAAAACACCAACATAGGCCACGCTAAAACCAAGCGTTTTACGTTGAAATAATGGCGGTTGTTTGCCGTAAATCATTAGGTAAAAACCGAGTAGGGCAAAAAGAATCGCGCCTAGCACGTAGGTATCCCCAATAAATAAGCGGAAAACATTCGCAAATAAAGCCCCGATAAACCCTAATTTTAAACCAGCAAAAAGGCTAATTAAAATAAAGATAAAACCGATAATATTTACGGTGTAGTCAACGGTCGCTTGTTTCTTTTTCGTTGTTTTGGCACGTGGTTTACTTTTTTTTCGTTGAGTTGCCATAAAATCTCCTTCAAAACTGTCTGACCTTCATTATACACGAACTTTTGTTCCGGGTGACCGTCATTTAACTAAAAAGTCTGGCTTAATAAATAAACGCCTAATCCCAACAACGGATTAAGCGTCTATAACGTTTAAACGGTGACTAACCCGTTTGACTAGTCTTCAGTTAATGCGGCGGTAAATTGTAATTGGACGCCACGGTTTAATGCGACCGTCGTGACTTGATAAGTCAAAGTTTCGATGTATTCAATTAATGGTCGTGATAATTTTTTAAGTTCTTTTTGATCAATTTCTTCCGGTTTACCGAAGAAATCTAATAGTTGAACGACTCGGGATATCTGACCAGAGACGGCAAAACCACTCTTTTCAGGCACCACTTGGAAAGGCGTCACAATTTGATAAATATTGCCAGCTGCTAAATCAGCTTCTTGCAAATATTGATCATCCGCTTCAATCGCCAATAAGCTGACTTGAATGTTTTGTTGGGGTTCGGTTTCTAACGCAACGCGGTCAAAATGAAACGCATCAACGCTGATGGGGTCTTTTTTTGTTTGTATCATAATTCTCCCTATTTTAATTTATCGTGATCGTATAAATGACTCTTTTCTAAACCAGGGAAATCTTGTTGACGTAACGCATCAAAAATCACTAATGCCGCACAATTCGATAAGTTCAACGCCCGAATATTTTCGGACATTGGAATACGCAAACATTTATCCTCATTATCGCGCATAAACGTTTCAGGTAAGCCGGTTGTTTCCTTGCCGAACATAAAATAATGATCAACACTCGTGTCGGTCACATCCCGATCCGAATAAGCTTCCTTGGCGAATTTCGTAATTAAATAGAGGTATTGTTGATCCGGAACGGTGGCTAAAAAGGCTTCTAAATTTTTATGATAATGAATGTTGACCTTATCCCAATAATCAAGACCGGCCCGTTTCAGATGCTTATCATCCGTTTCAAAACCTAAAGGTTCAATTAAATCCAAGACCGTGTTAGTACCAGCACAAGTCCGGGCGATGTTTCCCGTATTAGCGGGGATTAGTGGTTCGTATAGAACAATATGATTAGTCACAATTTTACTTCCCTTAAAAAAGATTCAGTAGCTTAAGTATACAACATTTACGATCAAAGCTCTACTGTTGCTTGAACCATAAAAAAACGTAGCTCCTCGGTTATTCACGGCGAGAAACTACGTTAGTGTCATTTCATCACTAGCTTTTATCAAAAATAATTCTGATAAAAGTTAGGGAAAAAATTCCTTGCATTCATTATAACGCCCTTTATTTGGACTTGCAATCAGATTTATTAAAATTACTTTAATTTCTCATTGTTTCCCCACTAAAATCGTGACATCCAACGAAATCTCTGGTAATTGAGTCAACGTAATCGCCGCTAATTGGGCTTTTGTCGCCGTCCAAGTCAGTGGGGTCATCGCCAATAAATCCGTTAAAGTCGTTTCAGTTAACGTCATCGTTTGTTGGACTTGATAGGCCTCAAACGTCTCAAAGTGTTGTTCAAATAACGTCAACACCGGACCGTGGTCATAGCTTTCTTTAGCTTGGCCTTGGTATAATAATTCACGTAACTCGTGTAGATAACCCGCGTTCGGAATGACTTTAATCAGTTGGCCACCGGGTTTCAACACCCGTTTAAATTCTTGATATTGCGAAGGTGAAAAGATATTTAACACCGTATCCAACTGCTGATTAGCAAATGGCATTCGCGCCAAATCGGCGACACAAAACCAACCGTCTGCATTATAATCACTCGCTAATTGGATGGCCGGTTTCGAGATATCAAAACCGATATAGTCCGCTACGACTTGTTGATTCAATTGTTGAATCGGTGTCCCTTCCCCACAGCCGACATCCAAAATCAGACTGTCAGGCGTTAAATGTTGCGCAATCGCCGTCAGAAACGGCTGGAAGAAACCGGCTTGCAAAAAAGCCCGCCGGTGTTCTAGCATTTCCTTCGTGTATTCAGATTTCATTTGTTTTTGTAGGAAATAAAGGGTGCCGTTCTTCGCTAGATCAAAACTGTGGCCACTCTGGCACGTTAAACTATTCCCCGCTAACGTCACTAATGCCGCCTGACAAAGGGGGCATTGCAGTGCTGCTAGATGCTGTTGTAAAAATTGTTTTGCTAATTCAATTTTTTTCAAATTCTAATTCTCCTGACCTGCTACTTTACATTCTAAGAATATTCAGTAGACTTAACATTAGATAATTTTTTTAAAGGAAGTGACATGATGTTTGCAACTTACCGGTTCGACGAAACAAAACAAAAAATCGCTAAATTTGATAAAATCCAACCGAATAGCTGGATTAACGTAATGGATCCAACACCAGCAGAAATCGAGCTACTAACCAAGAAACTACACTTGCCGGCTGATTTTATTTATTATAGTTTAGATGCCGATGAAAGTGCCCGGGTGGAACATGATCCGGATTATAACGCAACTTTAATTATTTTCGATATGCCTAATTTAGAAAAAGATCAACAAAAACCCGATAAATTCCGTTACAAGACCAGTCCTTTAGGATTAATTGTAACAGATTCTGTGATTCTGACCATCAATAAAACGCCGGTCAATTTCTTACAAAGTTTTGTCGACAATCAAATTAAACATTTTAATCCTCAAAACCAACGCCGGAGCGTCTTACAAATTATGTACCGGATTTCCACCATTTACCTGCAATACTTACGCGACATCAATCGTTCCCGCGAACGAATTGAAGCCCGCCTACAAAATTCTCTGCGCAACGAAGAACTTTTCGATTTAATGGCGATTCAACGGGGCTTAGTTTATTTTATGATGTCGCTTAAAACTGATAAAATGGTCTTAGCCACGTTAGTCCGCACCAACTTTTTGAAACTGACTGAAGATGAATTGGATTTACTCGATGATATCCAAATCGAAAATCAACAGGCCATCGAAATGGCCGAGATTTCGAACTCAATCATCAATGAAACGGCCGACACCTATTCGTCCATTATTAATAATAACATGAATGGCGTCATGAAGTTTCTCGCATCGTATTCCATTATTCTGACCATCCCCGGTCTCGTCTTTAGTTTCTACGGAATGAACGTCGCCCTCCCCTTAGCTGATTTTAAATTAAGTTGGGTGATTACCCTCATCATTTCACTGATTGTTGCAGCGGGACTCATCTACCGCTTCTGGCGCAAACGCTATTTCTAATGTTGCGAAAGCCCATTTTAATCGAGATATCGGTTAAAATGGGCTTTTTAAGTTGACTTTCCCTTTGAATCCCGTTAATATACGTAATGTACGAATTTATTCGTATGATTAAAAATAAATGTTCGTGTTTAAGGAGAATTCCAATGGACGTATTTGATTATGAAGATGTGCAACTTATTCCTAATAAGTGTATCGTTAAAAGCCGCAGTGAGATTGATACCACGGTCCGCTTCGGCAATGAAACGTTCAAAATTCCGGTTGTCCCTGCTAATATGCAAACAATTATCGATGAACCACTAGCCCTTTGGTTAGCTGAAAACCACTATTTCTACGTCATGCACCGTTTCCAACCCGAAAAACGGGTCGCTTTTATTGAAAAAATGCATGCTAAAAACTTATTTGCGTCAATCAGTGTCGGTGTTAAGACCGATGAATTTGATTTTATCAACCAACTCGCCCAACAAGATCTGATTCCTGAATACATTACCATCGATATCGCCCACGGCCATTCTCAAGTCGTCATCGATATGATTCAACACATCAAAAAGACCTTGCCAAAGAGTTTCGTGATTGCGGGCAACGTTGGGACTCCTGAAGCGGTCCGTGATTTAGAACGCGCGGGTGCCGATGCGACTAAAGTTGGGATTGGTCCCGGTAAAGTCTGCATCACTAAAATTAAAACCGGTTTTGGGACCGGTGGTTGGCAACTAGGCGCACTACGTTGGTGCGCCAAAGCCGCGACTAAACCGATTATTGCCGATGGTGGCATTCGGACCAACGGCGACATCGCCAAATCAATTCGCTTTGGTGCTAGCATGGTCATGATTGGTTCCTTATTTGCCGGTCATACCGAATCGCCTGGTCAATTAGTCGAAGAAGATGGCCAACAATATAAAGAATACTTTGGCTCCGCCTCTGAATTCCAAAAAGGTACACACCAAAACGTCGAAGGCAAACGGATTTTAGCCCCTTATAAAGGCGCAATTAGTGACACACTAACTGAAATGCGCCAAGATCTCCAGTCATCGATTTCTTACGCCGGTGGTAAACGACTCTCCTCACTACGGAAAGTCGATTACGTGTTAGTCCGTCATTCCATTTTTAATGGCGACGTCCTTTAACAAAAAGACCAACTGCTAACCAGCGGTTGGTCTTTTTGTTTGGCACGCTACGCTGAAACCAATATTATAATTAGTTAGGTACCTAAAAACTTTTTGTAAACTATTGAAACGATAATTAAATAACGGTATAATGACCCGTGTCGTCGATATTTGGCGTCTACATTGATCAGAAAAGAGTGTGAAACAAATGGAAATTAAACATACACTTGGCGATAACAGTGTTATCTTCCGTGATGCGACTTACATTAGGAGAACGGTATTTGTCCGAGAACAAAATATGCCGGAAACCCAAGAAATTGATGCACATGAAGATCACACAATTCACTATGTAGGTTACCTCGAACAAGACCCCGCCGTTACGGCTCGGGTCCACGTCTTAAAAGATGGTGGTTTTAGAATTCAACGTGTTGCCACCATTAAAGCCTTCCGCGGCCAAGGATTAGGTTTTCAACTGATTGAAGCCATTATCGAAGACGCCAAACGGACGAATACCCCTTATATCCTGTTATTCGCGCAAGACCACGCCATCGGTTTTTATGAAAAACTGGGTTTCACGGTTATCAGCGAAGGCGAAATGGAAGCCAATATTCCGCACCACTACATGAAATTAACCTTTAGCCAAACAGAACAATTAGCGCAATAAAAAATAGCTTGGACCCCATCACGGGTTCAAGCTTTTTTTGATTAATCATTATATAATCCTGAAACGGCTCTAAACCAGTCGAATAAATGACTGACTAGAATTTTGATAATCGCATAGACTGGAATGCCTAAAATAACCCCGGCTAAACCGAATAACTTACCCGATGCTAACAATACAATAATCGTCGTGACCGGATACATCGCCATCTTGCTGCCAAGTACCAAAGGTGAAACCAAGCGACCTTCCAATGTCTGTTCAATCGCAAAGACGATTAAAACTTTGACTAACATCAACGGTGAAATAAACAAGGCAATAATCACGGACGGGACCATCGCTAAAAATGAGCCTAGATAAGGAATCAAATTTAAAATCCCAGCTAAAATACCAAGCGTTAACGCGTATTTCATCCCAACAATCCAATAGCCCGCCGTAAACATGATGGCCACCCAAAAGGCGACCGTCAATTGCCCACGAATATACTGACTGACTTGACCATTGATTTCATGCAACACTTGGCCGGTCGTTGCACGGACTCGATTCGGGAAAAAGTGCATTAAGTACGCTTTTAATCGGTGCCCGTCTTTTAACATGAAAAAAAGAATAAACGGCATCGTGACAATCGCAATCACGATGTTGGTGACTACGCCAACTGCCGTCCCAATATGACTGACCGTTGAGCTAACCATCTTATTCAATTTATCCGACAAACTACCCAAAACATCGGTATTTATCTCATTTAACTGTTTTTGAATCGATTTAAAACTAGGATCGTTAAACCATTGCATCGTCTGTTTCTGAATATTCTGCCAATAATCCGGCCAGTATTTAATCAAACTGGTTGTTTGCGATTGAATCACCGGAATTAAAGTCGCGATTCCCCAGGCAATCAAACCAATAATCGCAATGAATAGTATCGTGATGGCTAACACGCGATTTAAATGCCATTTATTTTCCAACCAATCGATCAGCGGATTGGTTAAATAATACAAGACCGCCGCAATAATCACAGGTAACCCGATAATCGTTAACAATGATTGAATCGGTTGCAATAGCCACGCTAATTTGGTCATCAATAATATTATCAGTAACGTCAATAAAACATTTAACAAAACAACTGGCAACTTCTTATTTAAAAACCATTTAAAAAACCACGACTGTTTCGTTTCATTTAATTCTCTCTGTGCCATCAACCACACCTAATTCCTATTCATTAATTTGATAACTCAATTGAGTGCCCACTTTAAAAGTGGGCATCTTTGGTGTTTCGGATGTCATAGGTGCTAAATAGAGGCCGCCTTGCAATCGATCACCGTCTGGGACTTGATCAAAAATCAAAGTGACGTGTCCGATACTATTGAGATTCTCATTGGTCAATGCCCCAACGTAAGTCACCTGATAGACATGTTGATCAATCGTCACAGTTGCGCCAGTCGTTAAGTTAAACACCGGATGCAAGTCTGCGAACTGCTGAATTAAAGCAATTTTTTTAAGTACGGGTGTCGCCTGTTCATTAAATAGAATCACCATTGGTTCTGTGGAATCAATGGCATTAGCCCCGATGGCTTTAATTTCTGCTTGAATTTTCATAATGGCGCCTCTTTCACTTAATATATTGTTATTGTAGCATATTCCTACATCAGACTCAGCTTTTGCTAATTAATCCTATCAATAAATTAAACCGTTTTCGCATGAATATGCTATACTCAGATAGTAATTGATGAAAGGGGTCTAATAATGACAGAAAAAGTACTTATCGGGGGTTACACCCGTCGAATTGGCAAGGGTATCTATCAAGGTATTTTAGATCAAACTACCCATGCAATCAGCAACATTCAACCATTGATTAATATTGAAAATCCAACTTACTTAGCGATTTCAAAACGCAATATCCTTTATACGGTGATTAAAGAAGGCAATCAAGGTGGAATTGCCGCCTTTGATTTAACAACGCCGACACCCACCCGCTTGAACGCCATCTTAGCAGCCGGTGCACCACCCGCATACGTGGCCATTGATGAAGACCGTCAATTAGTCTACGCCGCTAATTATCATAAAGGCCAAATCCTAGTTTATCAAATACTAGCAGATGGTCAATTAAAGCTCGCTAGTACGACGACCCATACCGGTCATGGTCCCAAACCAGAACAAACGAGCGCGCACGTTCACTATACCGATTTAACACCGGATGGTCGCTTGGTCGCTTGTGATTTAGGCATCGATCAACTGGTGACTTACGATGTCGATGCTGCTGGTCAATTAACCAAAGTGGCGACTTATCATAGTGCCCCTGGTTTTGGCACGCGTCATCTTGTCTTCCATCCAACACAACCAATTGCCTATTTACTCGGCGAATTAGCCAGTGAAATCACGGTGCTTGATTATCAAGCCTCAACCGGGACCTTCACCGCGCGTGACACTTATGCCATGTTACCTAGCGATTGGCACGCAGCTAACGGGGGCGCTGCCATTCGAATCTCCGCAGATGGTCGTTTCCTATACGCTTCCAACCGCGGTCATAATTCAATCGTCGTCTACGCCATTGAATCGGCAGGTCAAACCTTAAAAGTGATTCAACACATTTCAACTGAAGGGGATTTCCCCCGCGATTTCAATCTCAATGCGGATCAATCGCTCCTATTAGCCGTTAATCAGAACAGTGACAATGGTACCCTTTACCAACGAGATGCCCAAACTGGTTTATTAACCCTTTGTGAAAAAGACTTGAGCACTCCTGAAGGTGTTTGTGTTCTATTCCAAAATTAAATGAGCAACAAAAAAGGCGTCCAATCTAATTAATTTTAGATTGGACGCCTTTTTTTGACGAATCCAGTATGCCTTAAGCCTTCTTTTTGTGATCTAACCAATTAATCCCGAGGGCAATGATAATCAGAACAATCGAAGCGAAATAGATATGATGTAAGCCGTTATATAGAATGTGTCGTAACACTGGCAATAACGCTTTTGGTAATTCGACTGCTGTCTCTGGATTGATTAATTTATTTAACATATTCGAGCCTAACCGGGGGTCATTTGCAATCCCCTTCGCCAACTGAACGTTGACGATAATCCCATAAATCGAGACCATCAATGTCTGGCCTAAAGTCCGACTTAAGGTATTAAAGGAGGTCGCCACGCCGACTTTGTCGTCACCAGCAACACTTTGTGCGGTAACCGTCGTGGTCGTGATGATTGCCCCAAAACCAACCCCTAATCCAGCTGCAACGACCAAGAAGAACCAAAATGGTGTCGACTGTGGGACTAAAGCTAAGATGAAGCTCCCAACGAGTAGAATCAATAAACTCCCCGTCAAAATCGTGCGTGGCGCATGCTTAACGAGTAATTGTCCCGCCCATAATGACGCAAAAATCCACATGATTGAACTAGGGGTGACAACAAAGCCCCCCATCGACGCCTTTAAGCCCAAGATACCTTGCATCCACATTGGCATGTAAACTTCAAAGCCAATCAGAAAACCACTGACTAAAGCCGCAACCGCATTTTGAACGACGAAAGTTCGGTTCTTGAATAAATCGAGTGCGATGATTGGATCTTCAGCCCGTTTTTCAGTCCGCATAAACAACCCAAACGCAACCACTGCTCCGATTAAGACAAGCGCCATTAATCCGTAAGAAGCGTTAGTCTCACCCAATAATTGGAAGCCATATAAGAGTCCCAATAAAGCTAACATCAACCATAAGCTCCCCCAATAATCGACAGGTGCCTTGCTTGAACGTTTTTCTTCATGTAGACAGTAACAGATTAAACCAATCGTAATAATGCCAATTGGCACGTTGATGAAGAAAATCCAATGCCACGTCAATTTATCAACGATAAAGCCGCCCAATAAAGGCGCGATGATCGATGCAATCCCCCAAGCCGAACCATTGAAGCCCAATACTTTAGCCCGCTTTTCAATCGGATAGATATCCGCAATAATCGTAAACGAAACCGGCATAATCGCCCCGGCCCCGATTCCTTGAATTGCCCGGGAAATAATTAACGTCTCCATGTGATTTGATAACCCACAAAGTGTTGAACCAATTACAAATAACACTAACCCAAAAATAAAAATTGGTTTGCGACCAATCCGATCCGCCATCTTGCCATAAATCGGCGTCATCATCGCATTTGTTAATAAGTAAATCGAAAAGACCCAGTTCATTAATCGCATGCCGTGCAAGTTACTGATAATCGTCGGCATCGCGGTGGACACAATCGTCCCTTCGATTGCAGTCATGAAAGTCGCGACAAATATGGCAATCGTGACTAGTAACACATTTCTTTGATTTTGCTTCTCCATTATTTAAAAACCCTTTCTTGAATAATGAGCATAAAAAGAGACCTTGGCTTAACTCAAATAAGTTAAGGAAAGGCCGCCTCTTTTACTCGTCTAAATCATCTCACTAGGCGTTTATTTTGGCAATACTGGCTTTAAGCGCAGCCACTTTATCTAAACGTTCCCATGATAATTCAACATCTGTACGCCCAAAGTGCCCATAAGCAGCTGTCTGCTCGTAAATGGGTCTTTGTAAATCTAACATTTTAATAATCCCAGCTGGCCGCAAATCAAAATTCTCACGGATTGCTGTTTGAATCGCTTCTTCACTGACATTTCCAGTTTCAAACGTATTAACGGAAACTGAAACGGGTTGTGCCACGCCAATTGCATAAGCCAATTGAACTTCACATTTATGAGCCAAACCAGCCGCGACAATATTCTTAGCGATATACCGCGCTGCATAACTGGCTGAACGGTCGACCTTAGTGGCATCTTTACCAGAAAAGGCCCCGCCACCATGACGCGCATAACCGCCGTAGGTATCAACAATAATCTTACGACCCGTTAAACCTGAATCCCCTTGAGGACCGCCAATCACAAAACGACCGGTTGGATTAATGAAGTATTTCGTTTGATCGTCCAAATATTGAGCTGGAATAACGGCCTTGATGACCTGTTCCAACATATCCTTTTGGATAGTTTCTAAATCAACATCCGCATCATGTTGGGTACTAATCACGACGGTATCAACGCGAATTGGTTGTTCGTTTTCATCGTATTCAACAGTCACTTGGGCTTTAGCATCGGGCCGTAAATAAGGAATGGTGCCTTCTTTACGTAATGCCGCAACCTTTTGCATTAAACGGTGTGATAAAGCGATTGGTAATGGCATGAGTTCTGGTGTTTGATCAACGGCAAATCCGAACATCAAACCTTGATCGCCAGCCCCAATTTTATCGAGTGGATCTTCGTCCTTTTGACGGGATTCAACCGAATCATCGACGCCTTGAGCAATATCGGGTGATTGTTCATCTAACGCCACAATCACCGCACAATTATCACCATCAAAGCCGTAATGACCATCACGATAACCAATCTTCTTAATCGTTTCACGAACGACTTTTTGGATATCAACATAAGCCGTCGTTGATATTTCGCCAACCACCAATACTAAACCAGTTGTGACGGTTGTCTCACAAGCAACTCGGGCTTGTGGATCTTGTGCCAACATCGCATCTAAAATCGCGTCACTAATTTGATCAGCAATCTTATCTGGATGGCCTTCAGAAACGGATTCCGAAGTAAATAAATGTTTCTCTTGCATGTCTTTCTTCCCCCTGAATATGTGTGGTTACAAGGCCTCTTCACTATGTGTGAATCCTATCGGGAACATCTTATAACTCTACTACTTTAGCACAAAAGAGACCTCATTTCAAAAGTCATTGACCTTCTTCATTAAAAAAGTTAAGATATAACAGATATTCTAATTCCAAGAAAAGGGTGTTGCTATGTTTTATCTTAATCAGAAACATTTGCCAACGACCGGCACAGTGTGGCAACTCGTTTTATTCAATGTCATTAATTTCGGCTTAATTATCCTCTTTGCGAGCTGGCCTTTTCCAAAACACTATAGTCTTGATTTAGGCCTGACTAGCTTATTGGGGCTTATCTTAATTTTATTGCTAGTCATTTCGCCTCAGAGCAAGCCTAAACGCAGTGTGGCCATTGGTTTATTAATGCTAACACTATTGCTCAGTGGGCTCATAGGCCACCAATCCGAACAATGGATTGGCTTATTACTCGGCGTAACTAGCCTATTGGTGTTATTTCCCTTTATTTTCCCGGAACAATTTCAATCACGGCTCTTAAAATTAATCTGTCAATTGTTGCTTGCCCCTTTTTTCTTCTTAACCGCTCAACTATTCAGTGTGATCCATTTTCTACCAGAATCATTGCTCATCAAAGTCGCGTTATTCTTATTGATTATCTTTTTAATGGAATTAACGAGTATCACTGGTCGCTTAGCACAGATTAGTTATATCCTTTGGTTGTTACTAATCGTTCTAACCGTCGTGACCCACTTAATCGGTAGTTGGCAATTAATTCTGTTTGCCGGTGCACAGTTACTGTTACTGGCAACCCACCTGCATTGGCTAAAAAATAATGTGCTATTTCAAGAAGCTTATATCATTATATTGATTATTGCTCTATTTCTCACCGTTTAATCCAAAGAAATAACCCGGTGCTTCTGCACCGGGTTATTTCTATCCAATCGATTTATTAAAACCCTATTTATTCAATAACCACACTTGGATGGACTTCAAGATAACCGGTCCTTAATTAAGGTATGCAATTGCTTCCGAAACCTGATGAAGCGCATATCCGTTGCATAATAAACACGATTGGTTAAAAAAACTACCGAGATAGTCGCTGTTGGGTCAACCATAATACTCGTCCCCGTGTAACCGGTGTGGCCAAAAGATAATTCAGAAAAGTCATCAAAAAAACTAAATGAGCTATTTTTTAAGACCCACCCCAAGCCTCTGGGGTCATCCGCTTTTTTAACCTGACAAGTAACGGCGGCTTGGTATAAAGCAGATTGCTTAATTATCCGTTGCCAGAAAAGGAGATACTGGCTTAAATCAGTTGCTGTACTAAAAAGGCCGGCATGTCCTGAATCTCCGACTAGATAACGGGCATTTTTATCATCAGGTTGATTGACCGTTCTGGTAGCGACCGCATCTTGAGCCCCAAAACTCGTTGCAGTCATGCCAAGATTTTGAAATACAACCGCCTTTGAAAAAGCACCTAAGGATTGACCACTGATTCTTTCAACGATTTTTCCAAGCAACATAAACCCGAGATCACTATAACTCACAGTTGTTCCAGGCACTGTTTGTAACGTCACCGTCTTGATGGCTAACAATATATCGCTTTGTGCCTGCTCATAAAAGCGGATATGCGCCGGTAATCCTGAGGTGTGTGTCAATAATTGTTTAATTGTTAACTGACCAACTTCACTGGTTTGTAAAGTCACTAACACTTCACCCACCGTTTGGTCTAAAGATAACTGCTTGGTCTCAATTAAAGCTAGCACGGCTGGTAATGTTGCCACCACTTTTGTCAAAGAAGCCAAGTCAAATCGAGTGGCTGCATTTGGTCGTTCACCAGTTACGGGAACCTCCCCAACGCCTTGACTACAAAGAACCTCTTGCCCCTTAAGAACCAGCAGAAACCCACAAGAATATATTTGCTCTGAAATCCCTTTTTCTAAAAAATCAACAATTACATTGTCTGCTACCATTGTACAACACCCTTCTATACTAGTTAGCTTTCTTTACTTTTCATCTAATGGTATCAGTTCAAGGCTTGTTTCAGAATCAATGTATTGCAATAAATCCACATACTCTGGATGTACAAAACCAATGCAATTCGTCGAGGCCGAAAACGGTAAGGGCGCCTTACATAAGTTAATTTCGCCACTGTACCTGCCACCGAGCTCATTTTCCATTGTAATCATGCCAATTGATCGACTCAACGTTTTTTGAATTGGTACATTACTTAATCTTGGTGTTGAAAGTCGCACTAGACTACCCGGAATATCCCGACGGACCTTAATCACTTGATGGTACAAATTATGATTAGCTTCTTCAGTTAGTTTTACGGGTAGGGTCATAATTTTAGTTGTCATATATTTTTGAATCATCTCTAGCGTCGCCAATTGTGCAAAACTATCGCCAACCAAAATATCGGTCACCCCAAACGCTTTCAATAACTCAACAGCAGCAACGTACGGTTGCACACCGCGATGCTTTTCGAGTGTTGGTAATCCCTGATAAAACGGAAAACGCTTCAATCGATCGCCTGGAACAAAAGCTAAAATTCTTAATTCTTTTTCTTGAAAGATTGCATTTGCATCTCTAAAGAGAGTCTCGGTTAATCCGGTATCCGGCTTTGGGTAAAAATTATGCGTCATCTGAATTTCAGCAAGATTCAATCCCGCTTTAATTGCATCATCCATAAATTGCTGATTGACGACACTCGCATTCAAAAACAATGTAAAATTAGCTTGCAGATCAACCAATTCTTTTGGATCGTCAAACCCGTAATCCAGCCGGACCGCATTGATACCCAGTTTCTTTAAAGCGCCCATATCACCATTTTTAAGCCCAAGTTTTTCAAAAGTAACTGGTGAAATATCTGGAACGAGCATTAAATTATTTTGGCGACACGTCGCCAGTAATAAAGGCAATTGCTGATCAATATTCGAAAAATCTTCTTCTGGAATATGCAATGATGTAAAAACGTATTTCACACCTATTTGAGCTGCTTTTTCTAAGTACACAGTATCCAAATCTTTTAAATATGCTGAAACGCCTAACATCCTCTTCACCTCGCAATGAATTATTCCTGTGTTTTTGATTGTGCCTTTTCAGATATAGCTTCCTGTCGGTCTAAAGCCACCACGAATGGATAGAAAATAAAGAAATTAAGGACCCAACCTGCCAGAACAAAAATTAAAGCCCGCCAATCACCACCAGTTGATAAAAAGGCTTTAATTGGGGCTGGCGTTATCCACGGTATTGATAAAACCGGAATAGGAATCCATTTGATTGTTACAAATATAATCGCTAGTATATTCATAATAATGGGGCCTAAAACAAAGGGAATCATCATTAAGGGATTTAACATAATTGGTAAACCAAAGATTAATGGTTCACCAATATTAAATAGTGCTGGCGCAACAGCCAAGCCCCCCATTGATTTATACCGTTTTGATTTTGCCAATAGTAACGCTAAACATAATGGCGCTAACCCAATCATGATGTAATTATCTTGGAAGACACTCGTATAAATATGAGGAATTGCCTTTCCAAGCTGAAATGCTGTCTGATTTTCTGCAACCATCTGTGTCCAAAAGGTGCCAGCAACCCCACTAACAATGTTGCCACCATGAATACCAACGGACCAGAGAATCCGATTCAACGTCGTTGCAATTAACATTGCAATCGGTGTATCCCCAACGGCCACAAGCGGTTGAAATAGATTCATAATCAACTCAGGAATATTGATAGTAAAGACTGATCCAATCAACCACCAGAATGTCACAACTAAAAAACTGGGGATTAATGCACTAAACGCGTTTGAAACCATTGGTGGGACGTTTTCAGGCAGTTTAATCGTCCAATTACGACGAACAAAGAACCGATATAATTCAATGGTTGTAATCGCGACAACAATTGCGGCAAAAACGCCCAATGCCCCTTGGTACATTGTTGGTACACCGGAAAATAGCGTCGCGGTCGTTGTGCCATCCGCAATTGACTGAGCACTTTTAGCAATTTCTTTTGGTGTGACACCTGCCAGAGTTTGTACATTTTGTGCAGGATTCAATAAAAACCAAGAAGCTACGGCTAGAATCATCGGTTGCATAATATCGGTATTCTCATTCTTATTTTTATTGTACCATTCAACCGTTGCATAGGCCGTTGTGATAACGGTGTACAGCGCAATATAGGCTGTCCCTACACCGGAAGCAGCCGCAATCTTCCAACGAAATTCACCTAATAAATCCAAATACGGTTGGTAAGGAAATGATGCTACCAATAAAAACATTGACCCAATCACGAGCAAACTCATGATACCTAAACCATTACGTTGAATGACTTGAATATAACGCAAATTTGCAAAGCGAATTAATGATGGCGCAATACGTCTTTCAATAAAAGATGTCAATTTTTTCATTTTCTACCTCCTTGAAAAATGAGTTCCCAAAAATCAGCCAGTAAATCCATTATCAATTCTAACCAACACTTGCTCATTCAGAAAGCGCTTTCTAAACTACAATTTAATTATAACTTAATAAATAATAATTTCAATATTTATATTTATATTCAGAAATATAATTTCACAGGCTTGTTACTTTTACTATCTTATTATCTATTAGAATGCACAAAAAAAGACATTGTAGAAACAATGTCTTTTGATAACGATTAATAAATTGACGGTCACAACGGGACTCGAACCCGTGATCTCCTGCGTGACAGGCAGGCGTCCTAACCAGCTAGACCATGCGACCGGATAAAAAAATGGAGGTTACAGGGCTCGAACCTGTGACCCTCTGCTTGTAAGGCAGATGCTCTCCCAGCTGAGCTAAACCTCCAAATGACCCGTACGGGATTTGAACCCATGATACCGCCGTGAAAGGGCGGTGTCTTAACCACTTGACCAACGGGCCATATTATCATTCTCTAACGGAGAGTGAGGGATTCGAACCCTCGAAACAGGTAAAACCCATTTACATGGTTTCCAACCATGCTCCTTCGGCCGCTCGGACAACTCTCCAAATGATTATAACTCCGGTTGTCAGGCTCGAACTGACGACATCATGATTAACAGTCATGCGCTCTACCAACTGAGCTAAACCGGAATAACAGCGTGGCAACGTCCTATCCTCGCAGGTAGTTTCCCACCAACTACTATCGGCGCTAAGAAGCTTAACTTCTGTGTTCGACATGGGAACAGGTGTATCCTTCTTGCTATCGCCACCACACTATTTGTGCTATTCGCACTGAGAAGAACTTCGTTCTCTCAAAACTGCATAATAAGTAATATCATCTCAAAAGCCCAAAACATTGCACCTTTGGTTAAGTCCTCGACCGATTAGTACTAGTCCGCTCCATACATCGCTGTACTTCCACTCCTAGCCTATCTACCTGATCATCTTTCAGGGGTCTTACTTCCATAAAGGAATGGGAAATCTCATCTCGAGGGGGGCTTCACACTTAGATGCTTTCAGCGTTTATCCCTTCCATACATAGCTACCCAGCGATGCTCCTGGCGGAACAACTGGTACACCAGAGGTATGTCCATCCCGGTCCTCTCGTACTAAGGACAGCTCCTCTCAAATTTCCTGCGCCCGCGACGGATAGGGACCGAACTGTCTCACGACGTTCTGAACCCAGCTCGCGTACCGCTTTAATGGGCGAACAGCCCAACCCTTGGGACCGACTACAGCCCCAGGATGCGATGAGCCGACATCGAGGTGCCAAACCTCCCCGTCGATGTGGACTCTTGGGGGAGATAAGCCTGTTATCCCCAGGGTAGCTTTTATCCGTTGAGCGATGGCCCTTCCATACGGAACCACCGGATCACTAAGTCCGACTTTCGTCCCTGCTCGATTTGTCAATCTCACAGTCAAGCTCTCTTATACCTTTACACTCTACGAATGATTTCCAACCATTCTGAGAGAACCTTTGAGCGCCTCCGTTACACTTTAGGAGGCGACCGCCCCAGTCAAACTGCCCACCTGACACTGTCTCCCGTCACGCTAAGTGACGCGGGTTAGAGTGGTCATACAGTTGGGGTAGTATCCCACCAACGCCTCCATCGAAACTAGCGTTCCGATCTCTACGGCTCCTACCTATCCTGTACAAACTATACAAACACTCAATATCAAGCTACAGTAAAGCTCCATGGGGTCTTTCCGTCCTGTCGCGGGTAACCCGCATCTTCACGGGTATTATAATTTCACCGAGTCTCTCGTTGAGACAGTGCCCAAATCATTACGCCTTTCGTGCGGGTCGGAACTTACCCGACAAGGAATTTCGCTACCTTAGGACCGTTATAGTTACGGCCGCCGTTTACTGGGGCTTCAATTCTGGGCTTCGCTTGCGCTAACTCATCCTCTTAACCTTCCAGCACCGGGCAGGCGTCAGCCCCTATACGTCATCTTACGATTTTGCAGAGACCTGTGTTTTTGATAAACAGTTGTTTGGGCCTATTCACTGCGGCTGACCTGACGGTCAGCACCCCTTCTCCCGAAGTTACGGGGTCATTTTGCCGAGTTCCTTAACGAGAGTTCACTCGCTCACCTTAGGATATTCTCCTCGACCACCTGTGTCGGTTTACGGTACGGGTAGTTTATTTCTCACTAGAAGCTTTTCTCGGCAGTGTAACATCAGGAACTTCGCTACTTAATTTCGCTCCCCATCACAACTTGTCCTTATAGAATCAAGCATTTCACTCAACTCAAGACTCGTTGCTTGGACACACATTTCCAGTCGTGTGCTTTCCTTAGCTTCCTGCGTCCCTCCATCGTTCAAACAAAATAAACTAGTACAGGAATATCAACCTGTTGGCCATCGACTACGCCTCTCGGCCTCGCCTTAGGTCCCGACTAACCCTGGGAGGACGAGCCTTCCCCAGGAAACCTTAGTCATACGGTGGATCAGATTCTCACTGATCTTTCGCTACTCATGCCGGCATTCTCACTTCTAAGCGCTCCACTAGTCCTTACGATCTAGCTTCATTGCCCTTAGAACGCTCTCCTACCGCGGACACTTACGTGTCCACCCACAGTTTCGGTATTATGTTTAGCCCCGGTACATTTTCGGCGCAGCGGCACTCGACTAGTGAGCTATTACGCACTCTTTAAATGGTGGCTGCTTCTGAGCCAACATCCTAGTTGTCTGTGCACCGCCACATCCTTTTCCACTTAACATAAATTTTGGGACCTTAACTGGTGATCTGGGCTGTTTCCCTTTCGACTACGGATCTTATCACTCGCAGTCTGACTCCCGGAACTAAATCAATGGTATTCGGAGTTTATCTGAATTCAGTAACCCAAGACGGGCCCCTAGTCCAAACAGTGCTCTACCTCCATGATCCAATATTCCGAGGCTAGCCCTAAAGCTATTTCGGAGAGAACCAGCTATCTCCAAGTTCGTTTGGAATTTCACCGCTACCCACACCTCATCCCCGCCATTTTCAACTGACGTGGGTTCGGTCCTCCAGTGTGTTTTACCACACCTTCAACCTGGACATGGGTAGGTCACTTGGTTTCGGGTCTACATCTATATACTCACTCGCCCATTTCAGACTCGCTTTCGCTACGGCTCCAGCTTTTCACTTTAACCTCGCATATAAACGTAACTCGCCGGTTCATTCTACAAAAGGCACGCCATCACTCATTAACGAGCTTTGACTAATTGTAGGCACACGGTTTCAGGATCTATTTCACTCCCCTTCCGGGGTGCTTTTCACCTTTCCCTCACGGTACTTGTTCACTATCGGTCACTAGGGAGTATTTAGCCTTGGGAGATGGTCCTCCCGGATTCCGACGGAATTTCACGTGTTCCGCCGTACTCAGGATCCAGAACGGAGGTTAAGTTGTTTAATCTACGTGGTTATCACACTCTTTGACTCAGCTTCCCAGCTGATTCGATTACAACTTAACTTGGTAACTCCAATGTTCTGTCCTACAACCCCAAGAAGCAAGCTTCTTGGTTTGGGCTTTTCCCCGTTCGCTCGCCGCTACTTAGGGAATCGATTTTTCTTTCTCTTCCTGCAGGTACTTAGATGTTTCAGTTCCCCGCGTCTACCTTCATTAAGCTATGTATTCACTTAATGATAATACCCGACTAAAGGTATTGGGTTCCCCCATTCGGAAATCTCCGGATCAAAGCTTACTTACAGCTCCCCGAAGCATATCGGTGTTAGTACCGTCCTTCATCGGCTCCTAGTGCCAAGGCATCCACCGTGCGCCCTTTATAACTTAACCTATCTTTACCTACGGTAAAGGGTTATTATTTGAGTTTAGCGATATGAACTAATTCATACTTCTATTAAAAAACTCTTTAAAACGCAATGTTTTTCTCGGCTTTTAAATCTAATATTACTTATTATCCAGTTTTCAAAGAACAAAGTTTGAGAGTAGACCTCTCAAAACTAAACAAAGTTTCGACGCTAACAAATGTACAAGGTTTTCCGTATTATTCCTTAGAAAGGAGGTGATCCAGCCGCAGGTTCTCCTACGGCTACCTTGTTACGACTTCACCCTAATCATCTGTCCCACCTTAGACGGCTGGCTCCCGAAGGTTACCTCACCGGCTTTGGGTGTTACAAACTCTCATGGTGTGACGGGCGGTGTGTACAAGGCCCGGGAACGTATTCACCGCGGCATGCTGATCCGCGATTACTAGCGATTCCGGCTTCATGTAGGCGAGTTGCAGCCTACAATCCGAACTGAGAATGGTTTTAAGAGATTAGCTTAACCTCGCGGTTTTGCGACTCGTTGTACCATCCATTGTAGCACGTGTGTAGCCCAGGTCATAAGGGGCATGATGATTTGACGTCGTCCCCACCTTCCTCCGGTTTGTCACCGGCAGTCTCACTAGAGTGCCCAACTAAATGCTGGCAACTAGTAATAAGGGTTGCGCTCGTTGCGGGACTTAACCCAACATCTCACGACACGAGCTGACGACAACCATGCACCACCTGTCATTCTGTCCCCGAAGGGAACGTCTTATCTCTAAGATTTTCAGAAGATGTCAAGACCTGGTAAGGTTCTTCGCGTTGCTTCGAATTAAACCACATGCTCCACCGCTTGTGCGGGCCCCCGTCAATTCCTTTGAGTTTCAATCTTGCGATCGTACTCCCCAGGCGGAGTGCTTAATGCGTTAGCTGCGGCACTGAAGGGCGGAAACCCTCCAACACCTAGCACTCATCGTTTACGGCATGGACTACCAGGGTATCTAATCCTGTTTGCTACCCATGCTTTCGAGCCTCAGCGTCAGTTACAGACCAGACAGCCGCCTTCGCCACTGGTGTTCTTCCATATATCTACGCATTTCACCGCTACACATGGAGTTCCACTGTCCTCTTCTGCACTCAAGTTTCCCAGTTTCCGATGCACTTCTTCGGTTGAGCCGAAGGCTTTCACATCAGACTTAAAAAACCGCCTGCGCTCGCTTTACGCCCAATAAATCCGGACAACGCTTGCCACCTACGTATTACCGCGGCTGCTGGCACGTAGTTAGCCGTGGCTTTCTGGTTGGATACCGTCACTACCTGATCAGTTACTATCAGATACATTCTTCTCCAACAACAGAGTTTTACGATCCGAAAACCTTCTTCACTCACGCGGCGTTGCTCCATCAGACTTTCGTCCATTGTGGAAGATTCCCTACTGCTGCCTCCCGTAGGAGTCTGGGCCGTGTCTCAGTCCCAGTGTGGCCGATTACCCTCTCAGGTCGGCTATGCATCACAGTCTTGGTGGGCCTTTACCTCACCAACTAACTAATGCACCGCGGGTCCATCCTAAAGTGATAGCCGAAACCATCTTTCAACCTTGCACCATGCGGTGCTAGGTTTTATGCGGTATTAGCATCTGTTTCCAAATGTTATCCCCCACTTTAGGGCAGGTTACCCACGTGTTACTCACCCGTCCGCCACTCACTCAAATGAGCTTCAATCAGAAGCAAGCTTCTTCAATCAGTTCCAGAGTGCGTTCGACTTGCATGTATTAGGCACGCCGCCAGCGTTCGTCCTGAGCCAGGATCAAACTCTCAATTAAAAGTTTGTAGCTCTTGTTTTTGTTACTTAATTTATTTGCTAGCGAATTGACTTCGCAAATATGTTGTGCCCCGAAGGGCGACCCTACACATTTGATTTGTCGAAACTTTGTTCAGTTTTCAAAGATCTACTGTTGTTGAAACAGCTAGATTAGTATAGCACGTTTTAAAAATATTTGTCAATCTTTTTATAAATATTATTTGAATAAATATTCATTATCGAGATTGCTTATGCATTTCCATCAGTGTTTAACGTTTGTCTTGCTGACAACAAATAATACTATACCAACATCTAACGACATCGTCAAGTAAATATTGCTAATTTTTTTGATTTTTTTTAAATATACATTTAATCAATTAGCGACGTTTGTTTCAATTGACATTCTGGACAGATACCATGGACTTCCATCCGGTGACCAGTGACGTTAAAACCCGTTAAATGGTGCGCAACCACTTCGACATCGTCTAATCCCGGATAAAAGATATCAACGACCTTACCACAACGATCGCAGATTGCATGGTAATGTTTCGTCTGTGCAAAATCAAAATGACTAGACGCATCCCCGTAAGCCATCTCTTCGATTAGCCCTAGCTCGGTGAACAAGCGTAAATTATTGTAAATCGTCGCCACACTCATATTCGGAAAGCGACCCGCTAAAGCTTGATAGACATCATCGGCTGTTGGGTGTGCGTGAGTGCCAATCATAAATTCCAAGACGGCTTGACGTTGGGGTGTAATCCGGACGTTATTTTCTTTTAACTTGCGTAGTGTCCGTTGCACAATTTCTTGACTCATCTAAAACCCCTCCTTTTAATGATAATCATTCTCATGTGCGTATTTATGTTGTTATCGTACCTTTTTTTAGCCGTTCTGACAAGTAAAAAGAACAATAAAAAAAGAACCCACTTCTCAGTGAGTTCTCAATCTTATTTCAATTCTGGTGCATCCGTCTGATAAAGGTTCATCGTCGATTTGCCACCATTTTGTTGAATGACACTAGTCTTGCTCTTCTTATTGGCCGCTTTCAATTGTGCTTTAGCGTCCGTTACCTTATAACTAATCTGCGATTTATCTGGATCTTCAAACCCAACTGGCGTGTAGAAACGTAATAAATCACCGGAGATAACCTTATCGGATAATGAGAGTTCCTCCGTGACGTGTTCACTCAACACTAAGACCCGTTGTTTTTGTTTCGTGGTTAATTTCGTGAGAGCTTTACCCGTCTTCGTATCATAGTAGGTACTGCCGACCTTCGTATAATCCGGTGCGACAAAGTCCCCATTTCGAAAGGCGACGGTTTGATTCCGATTGGCCGCTAACAAATCCGAACCAAACTGAATTGTATCGTCGTTTTTAACCCCTAAGAGGTTTAATAAGGTTGGTAAGACGTCAATTTCACCACCATAAGTGTGGTTGACGCCCCCTTTAAGCCCTGGCATATGAATCATGAATGGCACGCGTTGGAACTGCGCGTTATCGAAATCGGTAAACTTATCTTGACCCAATAACTTCGCAACGGCCTTCTTATGATTCCCCGAGATACCGTAATGATCACCATAAAGGACGACCATACTATTCTTATCAAGACCGGTCTTTTCCATCCAAGTCATGAATTCACCTAAAGCTTGATCCAAATATTTTGCGGTTTGAACATAGCCATCAACGGTATCGTCGCCGGTATCCGTCTTAGCAATCGATTGATTCTGTTTATCCAATAGGTATGGATAATGGTTGGTCACGGTAATCAGCTTCGCATAAAACGGTTGCGGTAACTGTTCGACGTATTGCGCTGAATCCTGCATGAAGATCTTATCCTTCAAACCATAACCGACATTGTAGCCTTTACCTTCTTTAAAGTATTGAGAACTAAAGAAATAATCATAGCCCCATGACTTATAAGTGTTATCCCGGTTCCAGAAACTTGGCACATCCCCATGGAAAGAGGCGGTTGTATACCCTTGTTGATCTAGAATCGCTGGTGCAGCTTGGAACGTGTTGGTCGTCCCTTGCGTCACCATGGCAGCCCCTTCTTGAAGCCCAAACAATGAGTTTTCAAGCATTAATTCAGCATCGGCCGTTTTACCTTGACCCACTTGATTAAAGAAGTTATCAAAACTCAACGTATCCGATTCATGGTACAACTTGTTGATATTCGGCGTGACTTCTTGGCCATCCCACTTATAATCAATTAAAAATTGTTGGAAACTTTCAAGATGAATCACAAAGACGTTTTTGCCTTTAGCGACACCCGTGTATTCCACGTTCGGTGACACGCGATTTTCTTTTAAGTATTTCAAAACGCTACTCATGCTACTGCTATCCGCATTGGCTTTAATCGCGTTATTCTTGGTCGTTTTAACCCCATCATATACCGTATAGGCGTTCATCCCTAGATACTTAACGATGTAGTTATTATCAAACGTCCGCGTTAATAACCCTGAACGATCCGCTTCGGCCATCCCGAGGTTTGCGCCGAATAAAACGACGGATAAACCGGTAATTGCAAAAGCGTTCCGTTTCATGAAAATACTGCGGTCAATCTTAATCAGTTTCGTCGCTAACAGGATGATCAGAATCACGACATCCGCAAAAACTAAGAAATCTGAATATTCAATAATTCCCGCAATACTCTTACCCAGGTTATTGGAAACTGAACTAGAACCCTTCATCAACGTGAAGGTTAAGAAATCTGAGAATTCACGATAGTATAAAATATTGGCAAATAGCCACGCCGACGTGATCAAATCCACGACGATCAAGGTGATATATGATTTACGGCCGTTCATGAACAACGCAATCCCAAACAACAATAGGGTTGTTGGGATTGGATTAATCGTCATGAGAAAGGCTTGCATACCACCTTTGACACCTAAATTAAACTTCGTTTGATACGCATAAATTGTTTTGAGCCAGAACAATCCGACCGCGAAGAGGAAAAAGCCCCAACGTGTACTCAGTCCAGCTTGAATTTTTTGACTAACTTGTTTCATCGATACAATAGCCTCCGTTAAAGGTCGTTTAAGCTTATAAAAGCCGTTGACAATCTGACAGTTAGTTTACACATCTCACACTTAAAAATCAATGTATAACCGTGTTTCATCAGAAATGTTTACCCATTTTTAAGAAATCCAACCGACCGTTACTACCAATTTAAATCAAAAAAAAACCACCAAGTATTGGCTTACTCAATGGTTAATTACTTAGTCTGCTAATAAATCGTAAAGTTCCATTGCAACTAAATCAATATTGTCAAATTGAAATTTCTGATGTGTGTTGCTATCTTCAAATTCAAATGCTAGCGTTTGTGGATCATAGCTAACGGTAGCCTTTAAATCGCCGGCCTTTTCAAAACGTCTTTCTTGAACCTCAGCGCTTTGATCTTCTTGCATTGCTACCAGACGTTTGATAATCGCAACTAACTGTGATGATTGCATGGCGAAGCCTCCTTTAATAACTAACTTACAGTTTATCAGAAAACAGGCTCGTCTGCACCGTTTATATGCAATTATTTTACAGATGTCCACCATAACTTAATTAAAGCTTGCGTGCCATCGTCACCGAGTTGCTCTTCATTGACTAGCCGTGCGTATAGTTTCTTGGCTTGGTGGGTCGCTGGCAAGGTCAAGCCCATCTTTTCAGATTCCGTTAAAGCAATCTTTAAATCTTTCAGAAAATGCTTGGCAAAAAAGCCGGGTGTGTAATCGTTCGCCAGAATCCGCGGACCATAATTCGCCAAACTCCAATTTTGCGCACTGCCACCGTTGACGGTCTTTAACACCGCTTCTAAATCCAAACCGGCCGCTTTAGCATAAACCAACATTTCGGTCATACCGGTCATCGTGCCCGCAATCATAATTTGGTTGGCCATCTTCGTGTGTTGACCGCTACCGGCCGCACCGAAATAATGGACGCTTTGCCCCATCGCTTCAAAAATTGGCAAAACTTGGTCATAAGCCGCTTGATCGCCGCCGACCATAATCGTTAAAGTCCCTTTTTGCGCGCCAATGTCGCCACCGGAAACTGGCGCATCCAGCGTTTGAATGCCTTTTTCAGTTGCGCTAACCGCAATTTTCTGGGCAAGCGTCGGTGTACTAGTCGTCATGTCAACTAAGATTTGACCTGGTTGGGCGACACTAAATAGGCCTTGTTCACCATAATAGATGGCTTCCACATCCTGTGGATAACCAACAATTGATAAAATGACGTCGCTTTGTTGGGCGACTGCGGCTGGACTATCCGCCCATTTTGCCCCCAGTGCGACCAACGCATCCGTTTTATGCTTCGTTCGATTGTAGACCGTGACCGCATAATCCGCCTTCAGTAAATTCTTAACCATACTACTGCCCATCACACCGGTACCAATAAAACCAATTGTTGGTTGCATCTTGAAAAACCTCCTATTTTTTGGTGGTTAACTTGGGCTTCACCGCTAACGCTATAATCCCCATAAACATCCCGAGATAGTAAGTGAATAATCGCCAAAGTAACATCGCTAACACCAGTTTACTGGAACTGAGTGAAAAAGTGGCAAATAAGGTCTTGAAACTGTATTCCGCACCGCCCGAACCACCTGGAATGGGAAATAACGAGACAATCATGACAATCATGATGTGTAAAACCATAACTTGTAAGTAATTCACATTTTGTGCACCGAGCGCTAACAATACAAAATACGGCACACTGTAATAGAATCCCAATTGCCCGAGGGTTAATAGGCAACCCTTCAATAATTTAACCGGTTCTCGTTTCAAATGGAGACTCTCGGCGTAAAAAGTATCGATTTTGACCAATAACAACGCGTGCCAAGTTGCCACCCGTTTTTGCGAGACGAACCAGCCGACCGGAATTAATAATAACCGCACCAATTGTTTCGTGAACCGGTTGTAATACATAATCAACAACAAAGCGGCTAACACCACCACGTGGATGATTAGGCCGAAACTGATTAGAATCGACAACGTCCCAAAATGTTTCGAGACTTGCGAAAAACCGACAATCATACTCAATAGAAAATTGACGAGCACCATGAATTGGTACACGATAAATTTCATCAATAATACCGAGCTGGCTTGACCGGCTTCGACCTTCGATTGCATCAACGCCACTAATTGTGCGGGTTGGCCACCGGTTGAAAACGGCGTAATTGCGTTAAATAACTGTTCAATCAACGGAATCCGTACCGCGTTATGGACATTAAACTGTTCCGTCCGCCCCTTTAAGAAGACCCGCAGAACAACCGCTTCAAAGCCCCACGAAATTAACATGCAGGCTAACGCCACCAATAACCAACCCCATTTTAACCGGCTAACATCCCCCACCAACTGGTTGAAATTGAGACTACGACTTTCGTAAGCAAAGATGCCACAGCCAATTGCTAACATCACGACAAACACAATTTTATTTACTCTACTCATAAACGACCCTTTTTTCTGATTGTTGGCCAGATTAACTCAATAAAAAACTGCTGATTCCACAATCAACAGTTTAGCCACAACCGGCTTTATTTCTTAGAATCTAAATCTTCTAATTCCATCAAATCATCCTGGTCCAAATGAAATTCATCATACATCACTTGGGATTGCTTATAAAAAGCAATCATCTGTTGGGCAAAATAATCCGCAGAAATTGTATAAAGCTTCTGCTGGCGCGGCGCTGGATCATCAAAAGCCGTTGGATGGTTCAAATAATTAAGCACTTGATGAATCATTTCCGTTTCCGTCGTAAACGTCGTCCCAATCGATGGATCCGTTAATAAATCACCGGCATACGGACTCGTCATGACCACAATCTTACGTTGCGCCGCCATCGCTTCGATATACGTAAGACCTTGTGATTCAGAATCACTCGCCGATACAAATAAATCAGCCATGTGGTAATAATTCGTGACGTCATCATTATCAACCATCCCAGTGAAAATCACGTGATCGGTCATCTGCAGTCTAGCGACTTGCGCTTCTAAATCTTCACGCGCTGGCCCTTCACCGACAATGACCAACATCAAGTTTGGCTTTTGTGCGACTAATTTTGGTAAGGCATCGATTAAAATATCAATCCGTTTTTCGTAAGCGACCCGACTGAGTGATAATAAGACGGGTTGTTCCGGTCTAATCCCGAGCGCCGCCCGAACATCGACGGTCACCTGTTGTTCATAACGGCTAATATCAACACCCGTCGGAATAATCCGAATCGGCGCTTTAACCCCATAGCGATTCAACGTCCCCGATACCCGTTCCGAAGGCGCCACAATCCCAGACATGTGGTATAGAAAAGCTTTGCTCATCTGTTTAACGTGGTAAGGCCGTAGTAATTTACCGTTTAGCACGTAATGCAAATAATCTTCATACATTGTGTGGTAAGTGTGGAGACACGGAATTTTTAGATTCTTCGCCACGAATTTACCAATATAGCCCATCGAAAATTCAGTCTGCGTGTGGACGATATCTAAATCTAATTCCTTAGCAACTTGGTACGCGTGAAATAAACCCCGCACGGCAATTCGCCGATCAGTAAATGACACAAACGGCACACTCGCAAAGCGGAAAATATTTGGTTCCACCGCGTCTTTATCGACGTGTGGATCGGTTGTTGTAAATATGTAAACTGAATGACCCTTTTCTTCCAGTGCCATTTTCAACGTTTTAATGGAGGTTGCGACACCGCTCACTTGTGGAAAGTAGGTGTCCGTGAATATCCCAATATTCAAATGTTCCTCCTCCTTATCTTTGGACAGTTGTTTATATTATAATAATTTAACCGGATAGATGCAATTATCGTCCTTTATTGTAGTCTATTCATACTAGCATAAAAAACCGACTTTAGACCGATAAACACCACAAAAATCAGAAAAGGCGATTGCAAATCACCTTTTCTGACCTTAAACCACTTAATGCAATCCGTAATATACCAATAATCCTAATAGACTCCACAGTGGTAACGCCAATAATAGGCCGTTACGGACGCCCGTAAAAAATTTCATTTGCTCACCAATTTCAGTAAATTAGCTTAATCGCTTGCCATTTACTGACCTTCTCTACTATGATAGAGACAAGTTTAGTCGATGATTGTTAAGAACTGACTTGCTTTTACTTAAGTTTTATTAAAAGGAGCTTGCTGATGCAGACCTATCTGATTAAAAAACCACAAAAACTAGAAATTACTTACGATGAACAAATATTAGCCCTACATTACCCGAGTCTTTTTAAGAAAAAGCAGAATGAAGACCGTGAAATTCCGTTTAGCAAAATTAAATCGGTCCGTTTTTTCGAAGCGACCTATCGTCACGGTCATCTACAAGTCCTCTATCAAAAACCGAATCACGCCCTCGAAAAAGTGGTGATTGATTTTGACACTGACGATAATCTCGAATTGCGCCGGATTTATACGGTTTTAGCCGACTACCTTGAACGCCCTGCGGAAGAAGATTTGAGTTACGTTAAAACCGGTGAACTGATTATGGCCTACCTCAAGATGCGCGATGAAGGACTAATGACCGAAGAAGAATTCGAAGAAAAGAAGCGACGCATTTTAAAATTAGAAGATTAAAAAAGACGAGTCAGCCTAAAAAATAAGGTTGATTCGTCTTTTTTGACCTATTTAGCGTTTAATGAACCCAATGGCCATCCCGATTAATAGAATCACCAAGACGACGACCGTAATCCAAACGTACAGATAATCTTGTTCCTTGGCGAAGGCGTAAATTGACACCACGACCCGTAACACCGGTGTTAAGATTAAACAAAATAACCCTAGCATGATGACGGCCCCGGCTTTTAACGCCCCGATTCCTTGAAAAATCGCAGTAAAGGTTGTTGGAAATTGATATTCACCGTAACCCGTCCCACCGTGAACCATCATTAAACCTAACCCAATGATTAAAATCGTCGCTGAAACAATTACGCCAATTCGTAGAATTTTACCAATCACTAATTCAATTTCAGCCATTTCGGCTTTTCTATCCGTCATTAGATTTGCACCCCGAATCCTTTTAAGACCATTTGTAAGCCCATGTAGAAGAGAATTGGAATAAAGATGAGTCGAATCCACTTCGGTTGTAAGTATTGCATAATTCGTGAACCAACCGTTGCGCCGGCTAAAATCCCTAACGCGAGCGGTGCCGCAATATTCGGTAAAATCGCCCCACTAAAGAAATAAACCGTTGCTGAGGCGGCGGCCGTAACGCCCATCATTAAATTGCTGGTGGCACTCGATGGTTTGAGGGGCATCTTCATAATCGTATCCATCGCGGTGACTTTAAACACGCCACTCCCAATGCCCAACAAACCCGATGCAATACCGGCGCCAAACATCATCGCAAAACCGGCAGGGACTTTTTCAACTTCGTAATCAACTTGTGCTTGGTTGGCTTTATCGTAATAAGTGCCATTTAAATTCAGCTTTTTAGCCCATTGATCGGTGGTCCCTTTTTGACTCTCAGCCGCTCTACCCCGTAATTTTTGAACCATATTGTACGTTGAAAAAAGTAGGAAGGCTCCAAATAAAATAAATAAGAACCCGGTTGGCACGACGCCGGTCAATAAAGCCCCGACAATCGCCCCAACCGTGGTCGCAATTTCTAGAAACATCGCGACCCGCAGATTCAACATGTCATCTTTCAAATAGGCAATCGTCGCACCCGAACTCGTCGCAATCACCGAAATGATACTGGCGCCAATCGCGTATTTAATGTCTAACCCAATCGCCAACGTTAAAACCGGTGTCAGAATAATCCCGCCACCAATCCCTAAGATGGCCCCTAAAATCCCGGCAATCACGCCCACTGCCAATAATAATATAATCTGTTGCATTTTATTCCAATCCCCTCTAACCTTGATTCAAGCTCAAATCAGTCTACAATCAACTAACCCGTATATTGGCTTTATTGTAGCATGTCAGACTATCGGTCACAAATTAGCTTTTGAGTTACAACAACTTCCGCTTAATCTAAAACAACCGATAATCTTAAGACCAAGATTACCGGTTATTTATCATTAATGCTCAGTTGCTACCCGCAACTCAACACACTTCGATCTTAACGTGCTTTTGAGTTGCAACAACCTCCGCTTAATCTAAAACAACCGATAATCTTAAGACCAAGATTATCGGTTATTTATCATTAATGCTCAGTTGCTACCCGCAACTCAACACACTTATTTATTTTTTCGTTTAAAATGTAACGCCCGTTTAACCACGTCCATAAAACTTAACGATTGGACAATGTGGTCCGCTGGTACGTGTTCACGAACCGCCCGTAGCACCTTTTTAGGTTCTTTAGAAGCAAAGGTAAACGTACCATTCTGTTTTGTTTTAAGCGCATAGCGCGGAATCCACCTGCCTTTAAACATGATTGAAGCAATCACGTAATCGACATCTTTCCACGGAATCTGAATAAATTTACGTGCATCCCGTTCGTTGTAAAATTCAAAACCTTGGTCCCCGATCATAATTTGACCATAATCGGTTAACCCCGTAAAGGCCGTGGCTTTAATAACGAGTTCCACTTTTTTATTGATTGATTCTACCACTTGATCACCTCTCCCATACTGTATCAGCCATTATTATACGCCGAATTCGCATTTCTACCTAATTAAAAACGACGCAGTCTCCTGCGTCGTCAAAGCGAAACTCGCTTACATTAATTGTAATAAATGGAAGACAATTCCGACTACGAATAAGCCAAGAATAATAACGATTGGTGATACCTTTTTCTTCAATAACCACATACAGAATAATGTTAAAGCCAAACCTGCTAAACCAGGAATTAAGCTATCTAAGTTATCTTGTAAAGTCGTTACTTTTTCAGGTGTCAAAGACAAACCTTGAGCTTGTTGTTGTAAAGCAGATTGGATGCCTTTAGCACCACCAGGTAATTTAGCCCATTCAATGAAAGCACCTTTGTCTAACTTAACTGATGAAACGGTTGGTGTAAATTTAACAGATACCCAACGGTTAACTAATGACCCTAAGATGAACATCCCAAGGATTGAAGCACCCTTAGTGATATCTTGTAAGATCCCACCAGATAAATCTTCAGTAATCTTAGAACCGGCTTTATAACCAAGTTCTTGTGTGTACCACATGAATAACATCCGGATGATGTTCCATGCAAGGAAGTAAATGATTGGTCCAAGAATATTACCAGTCATGGCTAATGAAGCGGCCAATGCCCCGATAATTGGTTTAACAGTAAACCAGAAGACGGGATCGCCGATACCAGCTAAAGGTCCCATCATCCCAACTTTAACCCCTTGGATAGTCACATCATCAACGGGTGCACCATTAGCACGTTCTTCTTCAAGTGCTAAAGTAACCCCGATGATTGGTGAAGCCACGTAAGGATGAGTATTAAAGAATTCCATGTGACGAACAAGTGCTGCCGAACGGTCTTCTTTAGTTTTGTATAATTTCTTAATTGCTGGAATCATTGAATAAGCCCAGCCACCATTTTGCATACGTTCATAATTCCAAGAACCTTGAAGGAAAGTTGAACGCCACCAAACAGAAATACGATCTTTTTTAGTTAATTTAATTTGTTCTGCCATTTTTGTGAACCTCCTTCTTAGTAGTTGTCTATGATGTCGCCAACTGGATCGCCAGTGTTACCACCGCCGCCATTGCCGTTACCTGAATTGCCTTGTTTTGATAAAGCAAGATAGATAAGAGCAAGCGCTAAACCAATTGCACCAAGTCCGATTAATGTGATTTGAGTAATAGTTGCTAAAACAAAACCAATCGCGAAGAAAGGCCATACTTCTTTAGTCGCCATCATGTTGATAACCATTGCATAACCAACGGCAACAACCATACCACCACCGATTGCTAAACCGTCTGTTAACCATGCTGGCATTGCTGTCAACATATCTTTAACGGGGCCAGCACCGACAGCTAAGATTAAACCTGCAGGAATGGCAATCCGTAAACCTTGCATACCGATTGCAATCCATTGCCACAATTCAATCTTGCGGAAGTTACCTTCTTTAGCAGCAGCATCCATAATATGAACGATCCCTGTTGCCAATGTCCGAACGATGATTGTTAATAATAAACCAGCGACAGCCAAAGGTACGGCAATGGCGATTGCTGAAGAAACGCCGGCTTTACCTTGACCACCTAATACTAAAATAATTGCAGATGCGATTGATGCTAAAGCGGCATCGGGTGCAACAGCGGCACCAATATTTGCCCAACCTAAAGCAATCATTTGAAGTGTCCCACCTAAAATTAGGCATGGGATTAGGTTACCTGTTACAAGGCCGATTAATGTACATGCAATAACGGGTTGATGGAAATGGAATTGATCCAAAATACCTTCAACACCAGCTAAAAATGCAATTAACATGACCAATATCACTTGAATAAAATTCAATTCCATGATGATTAATCCTCCATTTTCTTCTGATAGTGACGTTTAGTAAACGTCTTATTTACCGTTTAATTCATTTTGTGCTTTTTTAAGAATATCTGCCATGTTGCCTTTTGAATCCGTTGGTACTTTACGAACGTCAAATTCAACGCCAACTTCTTTCAAAGCTTCGAACGTATCAATATCATCTTGATCAAAAGCAAGCACTTTATTCGGTTGAACCTTACCAGTTGAATGAGCCATTGAACCAACGTTCAAGCTCTTCAATGGCACGCCACCCTTGATTGCGCGTAACGCATCTTGTGGTGATTCAAACAATAACAATGCTTTTTGACCACCAAAATGTTGATCATCTTTAGCTAATTTAATCATTTGATCGATTGGCACAACGTGAGCTTTAATCCCAACGGGTGCCGCTTGTTCGATTAATTTTTTCCGTAAATCATCTTTAGCAACGGCGTCAGAAACAACGATGATCCGACTAGGATTAACTGATTTAGACCAAGCGGTTGCCACTTGACCATGTAATAAACGTGAATCAATCCGTGCTAAAGCGTATTCCATTTTGCCAGGTGTCCCAGCATTTGAAACGGCTGGTTTAGCCGCCGCTTTTGGTGCTTCTTCTGGTTCCAATGCTTCAGGTCTAACCCGAACGCCTGCTTTTGCTTCCCCAAGAATATGAGCAGCAATTTCATGAGCAGAAGTCATTGATAAACGTGAGGCATAAGCTTCGATTAACATTGGTAAATTCAAACCAGTGACAATTGCCCACTTATCTTGATGAGCTTCAAACAAACCATTGGCTTGATTGAATGGTGACCCACCCCATAAATCAACTAAGAACAAGACTTCATCATCTTCACCAAAACTGGCAACAGCTGCTTCTAAATGCGCTTTCAGATCATCGGGACCTTCGCTCGGCATAAAAGTAACTGCTTGGACCTTTTCTTGTTCGCCAAAAATCATTGAACCAGATTGCATGATGCCCTTGGCAAACTCACCATGGCTCGCAATAACGATTCCAACCATTAACAAAACCTCCTTATAAGAAATAGTTGCGTTGAGCTAATAATAAAACGCTATCAACTTAAAATAAAAATATAATGGCATTAGCCGTTTTAATCATCAACTTGACGCTAAAAGCGTTTCACTTAAAACGCTTTACTGAATATATTTTACCACAAATTTCTAATCTGTCTAATTATTTTTACATTATTGTTAAAATTGGTCTAGATTGTCTTGATAGCAGCGGTCATCGCATTTTGTTGTTCTTTTCACATAAAATGCAGTCTAAAAGTAACTGAACAATTAAATTGAATTAGTCTAAATATACCCGATGCTAACGCTTAACGGTGTACACTATCACCCCCGTTTTAAACCAATCAAAAAAGCTAGGTTAGCCCCCAATAATTGGCTAACCTAGCTTTTATTTAATCGTCGTCACGCTTATGATTTCATTTGAGCCAAATATTGATCACGTTTGGCTTCATCAAATTCTTTTTCTGATTTGGCAATGATCACTGCCGCCAATGAATTGCCCATGACGTTAACAGCGGTCCGCCCCATATCGACTAACCGGTCAATTCCGGCAATGAAGGCGACCCCTGATGCGGGCACCCCAATTGTCGTAATCGTTGCGAGTAACACAATGAACGACGCGCCGGGAACGCCTGCCATCCCTTTAGAAGTAATCATCAAGACTACCAATAAGGTTAACTGTTGTGCCAAGCTTAAATGAATGTGGTAAGCCTGCGCCAGAAATAGTGCGGCTAGTGATTGATAAATTGCCGAACCATCCAGATTAAACGAATAACCAGTTGGAATCACAAACGAGGCAATCCCTTGGCTCACCCCGTAATCTTGGATTTTTTCCATCACTTTTGGTAACGCTGCTTCAGAACTAGCCGTTGAAAAGGCCAAAACTAATTCTTCCTTAAAGACCTTCAATAGTTCGAGAATATTAACGTGCCAGATCCGGGCAACTAGCCCCGCGACCACCACGACGAAGAAAATCATCGTTGCGTAACAGACCACCAAGAAGAAAACGAGTGGTTTTAAAGCACTGAAGCCAAACTGCGCAATCGTGACCCCAATTAAAGCGAAAACCCCAATCGGTGCCAGTTGCATGATCCAGTTGGTCAGTTTAAACATGACTTGTGAAATCATTTCGAACGCGTTGATTAACGGTTCTGCGCGTTTACCAAAGGTTGCTAAACCCAGACCGAACAAAACAACGAAAAAGATAATCGGAATCATTTCGCCATCCGTCAACGCTTTGAAGATGTTGGTGGGCACAATCCCCATCACCACATCCCCGAGGCCGTGATTACCAACGCTCTTAGCGGCCGCTGTATATTGACCGATTGAACCTTTACTCAAACTATGGATATCAATCAACCGACCCGGTTTGGTCAAATTACCGACTAATAGGCCTAGGGCAATCGCAATGGTCGTCATCATTTCAAAATACAATAACGTTTTACCACCGATTCGGCCTAACTTCTTAATGTCCCCCATCTTCGCAATACCGACAACCAAACACGAAACAACAATCGGTAAGACAATCATCTTGATTAAGTTAATAAAAATCGTGCCAATTGATTGTAGCGTTGCAATGGCGACCTTATTCTGATAGAAAATGCCACCTACCACTAACCCCAAGGCAATCCCAAATAAAATCCGCCAACCTAAACTAATTCTAAAATACCGATAATGTTGCACAGTCTATCACTCCAATTTTTAAGCTTACATTGCCAATAGTGCGAGTAGTTCCTTAATTTCATGCGTGGGTTTAATCGTCGAGCTCGTGTTAACGGCACCGTTCGGATTGTACCAAGCTGTGTCCACGCCCACGTTTTGCCCCCCTTGAACATCGGAAGTCAACGAATCTCCGACAATTAATGCTTGGGTTAAATCAATGTCCTCAATTTGTTGGAAGACCTTCTCAAAATAGGCGGGATCGGGTTTCTGATAACCTAATTCCTCTGAGATGAAAATACCTTTAAAATAAGATTTAAATTGCGAATCAATTAACCGTTGATATTGCGTATGCGCCACACCATTAGTCGTCACGTACAATTCAGCATCCGTTTGCGCCAAGGCCGTCATCAACTGTTGCGATTGTGGCATTAAATCGTGACCGAGTGCCAGACTCGCTAAATACTGGTGCGATAAAGTAGGCCCATCCACGGTTAAATTCAAAGCTTGTTTAAAAAAAGTCGCGAAGCGGGTATTCAATAATGCTTCCCGTTTAAGCGTCCCTTGTTCGTATTGCACCCACAACGTCTGGTTAAACGCTTGGTAATCAGCTTTGAGCGTGGGTGTCAAAGCTACCTGTTGCTTTTCAAATAATTGCGTTAATGCCTGATCTTCATCGGCATCAAAATCAAATAATGTATTGTCCATGTCAAAAAATAAATACCGGTATTTCATGTTAAAACGCCATCCTAATCTAAATGTTTTAATTGTCCTTGGAAATCGGCTATTTGTGTATAACCTTTTTGTTGCATAATTGTTTTTAATTCTGCCGTTAACCGGTCGAAAATCAGCGGACCTTCTTTTTGAAGTGCCGTTCCGACCTGGACCATGCTGGCCCCGCATAATAGGTGTTCAAAGACGTCTTGGCCGGATTTGACCCCACCGGTACCGATAATTTGAATTTCAGGTTTCAAGCGTTGGTAAAAAGCGTGCACATTGGCTAGTGCCGTCGGTTTTAGATAATCGCCACCAATTCCGCCAAAACCATTTTTAGGTTTAATCGTAACCGTCTCAGTCGCCGCATCAATGAATAACCCGTTGCCAATACTGTTGACACAATTGACAAACGCTAATGGGAATTGGTTTAAAATAGCGGCCATTTGGTCAAAATGCACGATGTCAAAATAAGGTGGCAATTTAATGCCTAATGGGCCTTGATAGACTTCAAATACGCGCGTTAAAATCCGTTCAACCGTTTCAAAATCATAACCGGTTTGTGGTTTACCTGGTACGTTGGGACACGATAAATTTAATTCAACAATGCCTTTAAAATCGGAAGCGGTAATCTGCGCTAATAGCTGTTCATCTTCATCAATATTAAAACCAGTAATCGATTGAAAATAGATTTTGTTCGGAACTGCAATTTGTTGCTGACTGACATAATCTAAATAATAAGGTAAACCGTGATTAGGTAACCCCATCGAATTGATGCTGCCCAATGGTGTTGCCAAATAGCGCGGTTCTGGATTCCCCGTTCGTGCTTGTAATGTCGCACTTTTGGTGACAAACGTGCCCGCTTTCGATGCTTGCATTTGATCTAATTCAGCTACGTCATAACAATAAACACCGGCTGCATTCATCAAACAGTTATCAAATTCAAAACCTGCTAACGTTGTTTTAGTTGAAATCAATTTATTCGCCCCTTTTCTCACTTATTTCAAATAATTATACGTGATTTGCTTTGTAATTTCCAGTAAATTATTAATTAAAAGCAAAAAACACGAACTTTAATTGCTTGAAAGCACAAAAAAAGCTTGGTTGCCCAAGCTTTTTCATTTTCAGAAAACTAATCAGTTAATGACTCGTCGATTGCGTCATCCTAACCCAATCAACTCATTAAATTTTAATCTGCTCTAAAGCCAATCCAAGGCCACTTGCAACCCGTTGCCCATATTCTGGATCTGCTTGATAGAACTGACGAACTTCTCGGATTTGAATGGCCGGTTTAGTCACTTGGCCTAAATTCATGACAATATTGTCAATCAACCGCGTTTGTTCCTCCGCCGACAACAACCGATAAAGACGTCCCGCTGCCGTGTAGTAATCATCATTAACCGCATAATGACCCGTTTTACCCGTTAATTGATCGCCATGGATTTGAGCGGTCGGTACTTCTGTTGGGCCGTCACTACTATTGGGTTCATAATTGATACTGCCATCTTGATTTTGGGCCATCGCGCCATCGCGTGCGTAATTATGCACCGCCACCTGCGGCCGATTAACGGGTAGTTGTTCATAGTTGGCGCCTAACCGATAACGTTCAGCATCTTTATACCCGAATAACCGACCTTGCAACAATTTATCGGGTGAAGCTTCAATTCCAGGTACTAGATTAGCGGGTGAAAACGCCAATTCTTCAATGTCTTCAAAATTATTCGTTGGATTCTCATCGAGCACCATCTGACCAATTTCAATCAACGGATAATCTTTTTGTGAGATGACCTTCGTCACGTCAAAAATATCGTACTTATAATTAAGGCCTTCATCGTATGGCACGATTTGAACGGCCACCGTCCAACTAGGATTATCCTTTTGCTCGATGGCGTTGAACAAATCATTTTGTAAATAATCGGTATCTTGACCAGCCAGTTTAGCGGCCAATTCATTGCTTAAATTATGCACACCCTGATTCGTCTTAAAATGATACTTGACCCAAAATTGTTCGCCGGCGGCATTGACCCATTTAAAGGTATGACTCCCATAGCCATGCATCATCCGATAACTGGCTGGAATCCCACGGTCACTCATCAAAATCGTCACTTGATGGACTGATTCTGGCGATAATGACCAGAAATCCCATTGCATATCCTGACTGCGAGCGTGGGTCCGTGGATCTCTTTTTTGGGAATGAATGAAATCGGGAAACTTCAACGGATCATTCACAAAAAAGACGGGCGTATTATTCCCAACAATATCGTAGTTACCTGCTTCAGTATAAAACTTGACCGCAAACCCCCGCACATCCCGATAAGTATCTGGATAACCGGCTTCACCCGCCACCTGTGAAAACCGGGTGATTAACGGCGTTTGTTTGCCAACACCACTAAAGACCGCGGCTTTAGTATAAGCACTCATATCGCGCGTCACTTTGAAATAACCCTTGGCGCCAGCGCCTTTAGCGTGGACCACCCGTTCAGGAATTCGTTCCCGGTTAAAATGCGCTAATTTTTCCAATAATTGATAGTCTTGAATTAAAACCGGTCCGCGTTGGCCGGCTGTTTGTGAATGTTGGTTGTCCGACCAAGGTTGGCCTTCATTGGTTGTTAAGTGTTCCGTCATCGTCGCCACTTCCCGAAAAAAGATTTTGTACAACCTAATTCTACTGCGCTTACCGGAAATTACAATGATTATGCTCATTCAACCTGATTAATCGTTAAAGTAACCCGGGAAATATTCATCCGCAAAATTACTGTATCCACTATTCTTTTATTGCACAAAAAAGACGTTGTCGATTGGCCAACGTCTTTTCATAATAATTAATTAGATATGTTGGATAATTTGCATCAAGATTGGCACGACGACTACGAATAGAACTGTACTGGTCGTCACCACATTGGTCGCGTATTCAACATCGCCATGCGCTTGACCCACAAGAATTGGTAAGACGGCTAATCCTGGTGTTGCGGCTTGAATGATTAATGTACTTTGTTCAACCGTCGGGATTGTCGCCGTATTCTTGAAGAAGAGCATGATGCCCATCATAATGGCTGGCGCCACGACAAAGCGCCCCAATAAAGCGAGCACTGTATCGCGGTCGAAGTGAATCGACTTCAACCCAGCGTCAGCCAAGATAATCCCAATGTAGATTAATGACATGGGTGTCACAATGCCACCTACCATTGAGAATGTTTTATCAACCAAGTTTGGTAATGGCAGACCGGTTAATAGATAGATTAAGGCTGCTAGGAAGCCAATGAGGGGTGCGGGTAATAATTTACGCCAGTTAAACTTGCCTTTAGCAGCGCCCTTTTCTTTAGTAGGATCATCACTTGAAATGAAGAAGACCCCAATCGCCCAAGTTGAAACCGTATTGGCCACGTAATAAATCAAGAAATAAGGTAAACTCTTATCGCCAAACAAAGCGAGGTTCAATGGTAATCCAATAAAGATTGTATTGGCATTAACAAACATATTGATAAACGTTCCCCGCCGGCCCGGACGAATCCGGAAGATTTTGGTTAAAAGCCATGCGACTAAGTAACCTAAAGCAAAACTGATTAAGACATAGATTAAACCGCCGGATAAACCGACTAATTTTTCACGGGTTAAGTTATCCAAAACCGAAACGAAAATCGATAACGGTAACGCGACGTTCATAATTAAAAATGAAATGCTACCCTTAAAATTGTCATCAAATTTCTTCGAACTCCGTAACCAGAACCCCAATGCGATCACGACCACAATTTCGATCACGCTTGATAAAGATGTTAAAAATGCGTCCAACTCTTTCACACTCCTATTGATTATTTATGCCCAAATTTACTGAACCGTTTTGTATTCTGGTACCCATTTTAAATCAGCAACGGCTTGTTTAATATCCGCAATTGGTTCTTTGTTGATGCCTTGTGCCATTGCACTTTCGGCAACAGCGTTCGCAACCGTTTGTGAGAAAATATCTAGTTTAGTCACTGGTGGCAAGACAGCAGCCCCTGCTTCAGTTGGATCTACAATCCCACCCAATGAATGGGCAGCGGCACTAATCATTTCATCATTTAAAACTTTCGCGGTTGATGCGATCGTGCCTAAACCTAAACCGGGGTAAACTAACGCGTTGTTCGCTTGACCAATTTCATATGTGACACCTTGATAGTCAACTGGTGCAGCCGGAATCCCAGTCGCTACTAGTGCTTGACCGTCAGTCCATTTAATCAAATCTTCCGCAGTCGCTTCAGCTAACTTAGTGGGATTAGACAATGGGAAGATAATTGGCCGTTCAGTATGGGCGGCCATTTCTTTGACAATGTTTTCAGTGAAAGCCCCTGGTTGCGTTGAAGTCCCCACTAAAATAGTTGGGTGGATCGCTTTAACAGCCGCTTCTAATGTCGTTAATTCAGCAGCATTCGCGAATTCACTGCGTTTACGGGCAAATGGTTTTTGTTCAGGTGTTAATTCTGGATCGTCATCAAACAACAACCCTTGTTTATCAACCATGTAAAAACGGCTACGTGCTTCGGCTTCTGACAAACCAGCTTGTTGCATTTCTTCAAAAATCCGATGTGTAATCCCGGCACCAGCGGTCCCAGCACCAAAACTCATATAAACTTGATTGGTCATCTTAGCCCCTGAAATATTTAGCGCACCCATAATCCCGGCTAATGTGATAATCCCAGTCCCTTGAATGTCATCGTTGAAAGTCACGATTTGATCCTTATATTTGTTTAAGAGGTTAGCCGCATTGCTCCGACCAAAATCTTCAAAATGTAAATACAGATTAGGGAATAATGCTTCAGCAGTTTGGACGAATTGATCTACGAAAGCATAATAACGATCCCCACGAACCCGTTCATGACGATTACCTAAATAAAGGTCATCATTCAGTAAACTATCGCGGTTGGTCCCAGCGTCTAAAACAACGGGTAAAACTTGGCTAGGATCAATCCCTGCAGCGGCCGTATAAACCATCAACTTTCCAACTGAGATATCCACACCTTGTGTCCCCCAGTCGCCAATGCCCAAGATTCCTTCACCATCCGTCACAACGATTAACTTAATTTCACGCCCATCAGCAGCGTTCGTTAAAGTCGTCTTCATTGAATCTGGGTCGTCGATGGATAAGAAAGCCGCATTTTGTGGGTTCACGTATAACGCACTGTAGTTTTCAATTGTATCGGCAATCGTTGGATCGTAAACGACTGGCATGAATTCAGCAACGTGTTGACTGAATAGTTTGTAGAATAAAATCCGATTTTCGTTAAATAAAGTCATCAGGAAAATGCGTTGTTCTAACATAGTCATTTTAGTTTGATATTGGGCGTAAGCTTGTTTAACTTGATCAGCCAATGTTTGAACGTGGGGTGGTAACATCCCCGTTAAACCAAATTGGGCGCGTTCTGCCTTAGTAAAAGCCGTGCCTTTGTTTAAAAATGGGTCATTTAAAATTTGTTGTGCGGTTTCCTTCATATCAAAAATCCCCTTTGTCTTTGTTAATATTGCTTAGTATAGAGCAGCCCATATTTGATAGTCAAAACCTCGATCTATGATAAAATAGATTTATATGACCGGTTAAAAGTCAATGATACTAGGAGCTTTTCATGAAAATTAAAGATTTAGACTATTTTACGCAATTAATTAATTTAAAAAATTTTACAGCGGTCGCTAATCATTTTTCGGTGAGTCAACCAACGATTACTTATGCCATTAAACGACTTGAGGCGGAATTTGAGACTGAGCTGATTGTCCGCGATCAATCACACCAAGGGATTATCATCACACCCAGTGGTGAACAGCTCTATCGACACGCCCAAACGATCCTCAAGGAAATCGCCTTAACTGATAAAGATATGGCTCGAATTGCGGCGACTAAACTTAAATTCGGCTTACCCCCGATTATTGGCACATACTATTTCTCAAAATTAGCCCCCAAACTCGTTCAAACGGGGGTTATTAATCAATTCGAAACGATTGAAGCCGGTTCTTCAGAATTATTGGCGGATTTGGAAGCCGGTCGGATTGATGCGGCTTTACTTGGATCGGCGAGCCCACTTAGTACGGATACCATTCAAGCGGACATTATCGAACAACACCGCTTTAAGATTATCGTCAGTCCGAATTCACCGTTGGCTGACCGCCGACAAATCGGATTTGCCGAACTCAAGGATCAACAATTCATCATGCTCGCTGAAGGTTTTGTCCATCCACACGTCTTCAAAGCCCTTTCCAAAGTCAATCGGATTCACCCCAAGGTCGTTTATCGAACGTCTGATGCCAGTATTCTTAAAAGTATGGTCCATGCGGGTGCTGGGATTGGCTTTCTAACCGAAACCGGGGTCACCACCGCCGATGACCTCGTTAGCCTCGATTTAACTGATGAACCACAGCCAACCTTCTACATCTCATTGGCCTACCGGAAAAGCCAGCGTTTCTCTGAAACCCAACAAGCTTTATTAGACAGTTTCATTCAAATCGCGCGGGACTACCGCCTCGATTCAACCCACTAAAAAAACTAGCCTAAAGGCAGACAATTGTCCGCCTTAGGCTAGTTTTTATTTTGAAGTCGTTCGTTTGAATCTTAATAACGGGGTTGCGATGGCGGGCACTAGAATCGCCGCAGCGATAATTTCCAACGTCGCATTGATCGTAAAGGCTGATAACATCACCCAGATTAACTGATTGGCCGATGTGTGGTACAATCCGGCTGCTTGGTGTTGATAGAACAACCACGTCAAACCAATTACTAAGACGGTATTGACCATCGTACTGATGATGGCGATCAGACTCATGGTAAGCGTCTTTTTAGTCGGCGCCTTAGGTAATTTGACCGCTAAGCTGCCCGCAATCAGTCCGACCAATAACCGCGGTAAAATCGCAATGATTGGATTACGAAAAATCAGAATTGCTAACGGATCGGTCGGCATCACATAGGCCCGAATTAGTGAGGTGATTCCCCAAATTGTACCTAAAATCGCACCATCTCGTGGTCCCAGGATAATCGCACCGATAATGACCGTTAAATGAATCGTCGTAATGGCCGGCAGCCCCGGAATCAACGTTAAATTCCCGACCATCGGGACGAAACCTTGAATCAATAATAATGCTGTTAATATCGCCAGGATACTCATGCGATAGGTGTTTAGAAAACGTGGTTGCATACTAGTCTCCAGTATTTAACGCCCCAAAGCCACCATCTGTCCTAATAATTGATTGGTCAACTTAAAAGCTAATTGTGCTACTGTTTCATTATAAAGGGCTAAGTCAGCGGAAGCAAGAACCTGCTTTTGTTCAAAATTAATTTGTTGTTGGCGACATTGTGCCAATAAATCAGCTTCAAAGTTAGTCGTTAATTCCCGATAATGATTATAGTTAGTATCCCCTAACACGGCGACTAACCGGCTTAGCCAATAAATATTATTCGGATCAAAATCAACTGTCGTTTGCCGATAAACCGTTGGCGTCTGATCAACCGCCGCATAAAATGGTACCAAGCCATTAAACGGATTCGGTCCATACGCCAACCAATGAATACCCGCTAATTCAGCCGGCACATCGTTTCGAATCTGCAAAATATGGACTTCTTCATTCCGATTCAACCCAATTGGCCGGTAACGGTGCTGTTCTTCTGGCGTCCCCTGACCGTACGGATCAAACGGCGTGTTTTGATAATGAGCACTTAACATCCATTTAACGTCGGCAATCGTTAATTGCTTATTCGGCTGACAGATAAATGGCAAATCCTGATCTGTCGGCTGTCCACTAGGGTTAAGACTGAAGTGTTGTTGGATGTACCATGCCCGCGGATTATTATAGGCACAATCTTTTTCAGTTGCACTCCCAAAAATATGACGTAGATTAACTTGGTCGCTGTCTGGATTCAAATGGAACTGATCAATCATCGCGGGTAAATCGGCAGCAAATAACGTATCCCCTGATTCAAAATCAAAGTAATCAATGTTAAAACGATTCGGTGCAATCACATACGCATCATCAGGAATCCGAATCGCGGCCCAATGATGGCCCCCAATCGTTTCAAGATACCACACCTCGTCGTGATCGGCAAAGGCAATCCCATTCGGTTCATAGGTCCCATAAGTCTCTAATAGCTGTCCTAACCGACTAACCCCTTCGCGCGCAGTCTGACAATATGGTAATGTAATGCTTAAAAAGTCAGCTTCGCCAATCCCCTCATCTACAAACGGATCAATTGCCAGAATTTCCGGATTAGTCGTAATCGTCTCACAAGCTGTCATGGCGACATTTTGGCTGTTAATCCCAGAACCACCCCAGATGCCATAGGCTGGATCAACGTCCGGTGTTAATGTACATCGTAATGATGAAGTTGGTAAAGGAACCTCAACACCACTCGCTTCTGACCGAAAGACTGCCGGTTGTGCCTCAGGTTGAACTACCACAAACTTCTGCGGATTAGGTCGCCCGTAGCCATCCTCATTACGCGCAATCATCGTTGAACCATCATATGATGCCTTTTTCCCGACTAATACCGTTGTGCAAGAACTCATTTTTTTCTTCATCGATACCACTCCTTATCATCCGACCAAAAAGATTGTTCGTGTATAAGCACTATTCTAACACGGAAACCCAAATTTGTTATACTTATTCTTGAATGTTTTTGCACATTAAAGTCATTATAGCCCATGATGCCATTATATTATGTATATATATTCAATTTTAGTTAGAAACCACAAAAAAACTCAGTAATCTTTATGATTACTGAGTTACCGTTATAATAATTAATACCGGTGATCGGGGTCGAACCGATACTTCCGTGAGGAAACGGGATTTTGAATCCCGCGCGTCTGCCAATTCCGCCACACCGGCATATTGATGAACATTTAGTTAGCGCCTAAACGCAAAGGCGGTAACCGGATTTGAACCGGTGATGAAGGTTTTGCAGACCTCTGCCTTACCACTTGGCTATACCGCCATACAAGAACAAATCCTGTTCTAAATTAAAAAATTGGGCTAGCTGGATTCGAACCAGCGCATGACAGGATCAAAACCTGTTGCCTTACCGCTTGGCCATAGCCCAATGAAAGGGCGGTATATGGGAATCGAACCCATGTGTGTCGGATCCACAAACCGATGTGTTAACCACTTCACCAATACCGCCATAACATGTAATATTATACCATATTCTGCATATTCATGCAAGATATCATATAAACAGGGATAGTAGGAATTGAACCCACACTGACGGTTTTGGAGACCGTAGTTCTACCTTTAAACTATATCCCTATAAAAAATGGAGGAGAGTGGATTCGAACCACCGAACCCGAAGGAGCGGATTTACAGTCCGCCGCGTTTAGCCTCTTCGCTACTCCTCCATAAATGGCGCAGGACAGAATCGAACTGCCGACACATGGAGCTTCAATCCATTGCTCTACCAACTGAGCTACTGAGCCATTTAAACGGTCACAACGGGACTCGAACCCGTGATCTCCTGCGTGACAGGCAGGCGTCCTAACCAGCTAGACCATGCGACCAAATTGCGGGAGTAGGGTTTGAACCTACGACCTTCGGGTTATGAGCCCGACGAGCTACCAGACTGCTCCATCCCGCGATAATATAAAGGAGAATGAGAGATTCGAACTCTCGCGTGGTTTGACCCACCTGACGGTTTTCAAGACCGTTCCCTTCAGCCAGACTTGGGTAATTCTCCATAAGCTATAAAAAAGTAATACCTGTTACAATGACCCGTACGGGATTTGAACCCATGATACCGCCGTGAAAGGGCGGTGTCTTAACCACTTGACCAACGGGCCATACAAAACGGAGAAGGAGGGATTTGAACCCTCGCGCCAGTTTCCCGACCTACACCCTTAGCAGGGGCGCCTCTTCAGCCACTTGAGTACTTCTCCAATATTTAGATAATGGGCCTAAATGGACTCGAACCATCGACCTCACGCTTATCAGGCGTGCGCTCTAACCAGCTGAGCTATAGGCCCATGAAAAGCGGGTGACGAGAATCGGACTCGCGACAACAGCTTGGAAGGCTGTGGTTTTACCACTAAACTACACCCGCATATTCATGATGATATGGCGCAGGACAGAATCGAACTGCCGACACATGGAGCTTCAATCCATTGCTCTACCAACTGAGCTACTGAGCCATTTAAACGGTCACAACGGGACTCGAACCCGTGATCTCCTGCGTGACAGGCAGGCGTCCTAACCAGCTAGACCATGCGACCAAATTGCGGGAGTAGGGTTTGAACCTACGACCTTCGGGTTATGAGCCCGACGAGCTACCAGACTGCTCCATCCCGCGATAATATATATAAGATAATACAACTACAAAATCTCACCAAATGTGATGATGGACCTTGTAGGACTCGAACCTACGACCGGACGGTTATGAGCCGTCTGCTCTAACCAACTGAGCTAAAGGTCCAAGCACTTTAAAACAATAGCGGCGAAGGGGATCGAACCCCCGACCTCCCGGGTATGAACCGGACGCTCTAGCCAGCTGAGCTACACCGCCAAAAAATATATATTGTTGCAATCGGGAAAACAGGATTCGAACCTGCGACCCCCTGGTCCCAAACCAGGTGCTCTACCAAGCTGAGCTATTTCCCGTTCTATGCACCCAGTAGGAGTCGAACCTACAACCTTCTGATTCGTAGTCAGACACTCTATCCAGTTGCGCTATGGGTGCATTTTTCATTATGATGCCGAGGACCGGAATCGAACCGGTACGGTAGTCACCTACCGCAGGATTTTAAGTCCTGTGCGTCTGCCAGTTCCGCCACCCCGGCGATATCATAATGAAAGCGGAAGACGAGATTCGAACTCGCGACCCCCACCATGGCAAGGTGATGTTCTACCACTGAACTACTTCCGCATCTTAATGCCGACTAGACGATTCGAACGCCCGACCCTCTGATTACAAATCAGATGCTCTACCAACTGAGCTAAGTCGGCAAAAAAAATTGCTTTCATTAAAAAAACTATTCAATTGTATGCGGGTGAAGGGACTTGAACCCCCACGTCTATATAGACACTAGAACCTAAATCTAGCGCGTCTGCCAATTCCGCCACACCCGCATTTTCTTGGCGTGTAACTTTGGCCGATGAGTCGTGACAGGCTCGAACTGTCGACCCTCTGATTAAAAGTCAGATGCTCTACCAACTGAGCTAACGACTCAATGGAGGTTACAGGGCTCGAACCTGTGACCCTCTGCTTGTAAGGCAGATGCTCTCCCAGCTGAGCTAAACCTCCATCAAATATAGCGTGGCAACGTCCTATCCTCGCAGGTAGTTTCCCACCAACTACTATCGGCGCTAAGAAGCTTAACTTCTGTGTTCGACATGGGAACAGGTGTATCCTTCTTGCTATCGCCACCACACTATTTGTGCTATTCGCACTGAGAAGAACTTCGTTCTCTCAAAACTGCATAATAAGTAATATCATCTCAAAAGCCTAAAACATTGCACCTTTGGTTAAGTCCTCGACCGATTAGTACTAGTCCGCTCCATACATCGCTGTACTTCCACTCCTAGCCTATCTACCTGATCATCTTTCAGGGGTCTTACTTCCATAAAGGAATGGGAAATCTCATCTCGAGGGGGGCTTCACACTTAGATGCTTTCAGCGTTTATCCCTTCCATACATAGCTACCCAGCGATGCTCCTGGCGGAACAACTGGTACACCAGAGGTATGTCCATCCCGGTCCTCTCGTACTAAGGACAGCTCCTCTCAAATTTCCTGCGCCCGCGACGGATAGGGACCGAACTGTCTCACGACGTTCTGAACCCAGCTCGCGTACCGCTTTAATGGGCGAACAGCCCAACCCTTGGGACCGACTACAGCCCCAGGATGCGATGAGCCGACATCGAGGTGCCAAACCTCCCCGTCGATGTGGACTCTTGGGGGAGATAAGCCTGTTATCCCCAGGGTAGCTTTTATCCGTTGAGCGATGGCCCTTCCATACGGAACCACCGGATCACTAAGTCCGACTTTCGTCCCTGCTCGATTTGTCAATCTCACAGTCAAGCTCTCTTATACCTTTACACTCTACGAATGATTTCCAACCATTCTGAGAGAACCTTTGAGCGCCTCCGTTACACTTTAGGAGGCGACCGCCCCAGTCAAACTGCCCACCTGACACTGTCTCCCGTCACGCTAAGTGACGCGGGTTAGAGTGGTCATACAGTTGGGGTAGTATCCCACCAACGCCTCCATCGAAACTAGCGTTCCGATCTCTACGGCTCCTACCTATCCTGTACAAACTATACAAACACTCAATATCAAGCTACAGTAAAGCTCCATGGGGTCTTTCCGTCCTGTCGCGGGTAACCCGCATCTTCACGGGTATTATAATTTCACCGAGTCTCTCGTTGAGACAGTGCCCAAATCATTACGCCTTTCGTGCGGGTCGGAACTTACCCGACAAGGAATTTCGCTACCTTAGGACCGTTATAGTTACGGCCGCCGTTTACTGGGGCTTCAATTCTGGGCTTCGCTTGCGCTAACTCATCCTCTTAACCTTCCAGCACCGGGCAGGCGTCAGCCCCTATACGTCATCTTACGATTTTGCAGAGACCTGTGTTTTTGATAAACAGTTGTTTGGGCCTATTCACTGCGGCTGACCTGACGGTCAGCACCCCTTCTCCCGAAGTTACGGGGTCATTTTGCCGAGTTCCTTAACGAGAGTTCACTCGCTCACCTTAGGATATTCTCCTCGACCACCTGTGTCGGTTTACGGTACGGGTAGTTTATTTCTCACTAGAAGCTTTTCTCGGCAGTGTAACATCAGGAACTTCGCTACTTAATTTCGCTCCCCATCACAACTTGTCCTTAAAGAATCAAGCATTTCACTCAACTCAAGACTCGTTGCTTGGACACACATTTCCAGTCGTGTGCTTTCCTTAGCTTCCTGCGTCCCTCCATCGTTCAAACAAAATAAACTAGTACAGGAATATCAACCTGTTGGCCATCGACTACGCCTCTCGGCCTCGCCTTAGGTCCCGACTAACCCTGGGAGGACGAGCCTTCCCCAGGAAACCTTAGTCATACGGTGGATCAGATTCTCACTGATCTTTCGCTACTCATGCCGGCATTCTCACTTCTAAGCGCTCCACTAGTCCTTACGATCTAGCTTCATTGCCCTTAGAACGCTCTCCTACCGCGGACACTTACGTGTCCACCCACAGTTTCGGTATTATGTTTAGCCCCGGTACATTTTCGGCGCAGCGGCACTCGACTAGTGAGCTATTACGCACTCTTTAAATGGTGGCTGCTTCTGAGCCAACATCCTAGTTGTCTGTGCACCGCCACATCCTTTTCCACTTAACATAAATTTTGGGACCTTAACTGGTGATCTGGGCTGTTTCCCTTTCGACTACGGATCTTATCACTCGCAGTCTGACTCCCGGAACTAAATCAATGGTATTCGGAGTTTATCTGAATTCAGTAACCCAAGACGGGCCCCTAGTCCAAACAGTGCTCTACCTCCATGATCCAATATTCCGAGGCTAGCCCTAAAGCTATTTCGGAGAGAACCAGCTATCTCCAAGTTCGTTTGGAATTTCACCGCTACCCACACCTCATCCCCGCCATTTTCAACTGACGTGGGTTCGGTCCTCCAGTGTGTTTTACCACACCTTCAACCTGGACATGGGTAGGTCACTTGGTTTCGGGTCTACATCTATATACTCACTCGCCCATTTCAGACTCGCTTTCGCTACGGCTCCAGCTTTTCACTTTAACCTCGCATATAAACGTAACTCGCCGGTTCATTCTACAAAAGGCACGCCATCACTCATTAACGAGCTTTGACTAATTGTAGGCACACGGTTTCAGGATCTATTTCACTCCCCTTCCGGGGTGCTTTTCACCTTTCCCTCACGGTACTTGTTCACTATCGGTCACTAGGGAGTATTTAGCCTTGGGAGATGGTCCTCCCGGATTCCGACGGAATTTCACGTGTTCCGCCGTACTCAGGATCCAGAACGGAGGTTAAGTTGTTTAATCTACGTGGTTATCACACTCTTTGACTCAGCTTCCCAGCTGATTCGATTACAACTTAACTTGGTAACTCCAATGTTCTGTCCTACAACCCCAAGAAGCAAGCTTCTTGGTTTGGGCTTTTCCCCGTTCGCTCGCCGCTACTTAGGGAATCGATTTTTCTTTCTCTTCCTGCAGGTACTTAGATGTTTCAGTTCCCCGCGTCTACCTTCATTAAGCTATGTATTCACTTAATGATAATACCCGACTAAAGGTATTGGGTTCCCCCATTCGGAAATCTCCGGATCAAAGCTTACTTACAGCTCCCCGAAGCATATCGGTGTTAGTACCGTCCTTCATCGGCTCCTAGTGCCAAGGCATCCACCGTGCGCCCTTTATAACTTAACCTATCTTTACCTACGGTAAAGGGTTATTATTTGAGTTTAGCGATATGAACTAATTCATACTTCTATTAAAAAACTCTTTAAAACGCAATGTTTTTCTCGGCTTTTAAATCTAATATTACTTATTATCCAGTTTTCAAAGAACAAAGTTTCGATGACTATTGCCATCTATGGAGGATAACGGGATCGAACCGATGACCTCCTGCGTGCAAAGCAGGCGCTCTCCCAGCTGAGCTAATCCCCCGTGTTGTAACTATCTAATTCTTGGTACAATGGGCCTAAATGGACTCGAACCATCGACCTCACGCTTATCAGGCGTGCGCTCTAACCAGCTGAGCTATAGGCCCAAAAAACGTGTTTATTGAGAGTAGACCTCTCAAAACTAAACAAAGTTTCGACGCTAACAAATGTACAAGGTTTTCCGTATTATTCCTTAGAAAGGAGGTGATCCAGCCGCAGGTTCTCCTACGGCTACCTTGTTACGACTTCACCCTAATCATCTGTCCCACCTTAGACGGCTGGCTCCAGAAGGTTACCTCACCGGCTTTGGGTGTTACAAACTCTCATGGTGTGACGGGCGGTGTGTACAAGGCCCGGGAACGTATTCACCGCGGCATGCTGATCCGCGATTACTAGCGATTCCGGCTTCATGTAGGCGAGTTGCAGCCTACAATCCGAACTGAGAATGGTTTTAAGAGATTAGCTTAACCTCGCGGTTTTGCGACTCGTTGTACCATCCATTGTAGCACGTGTGTAGCCCAGGTCATAAGGGGCATGATGATTTGACGTCGTCCCCACCTTCCTCCGGTTTGTCACCGGCAGTCTCACTAGAGTGCCCAACTAAATGCTGGCAACTAGTAATAAGGGTTGCGCTCGTTGCGGGACTTAACCCAACATCTCACGACACGAGCTGACGACAACCATGCACCACCTGTCATTCTGTCCCCGAAGGGAACGTCTTATCTCTAAGATTTTCAGAAGATGTCAAGACCTGGTAAGGTTCTTCGCGTTGCTTCGAATTAAACCACATGCTCCACCGCTTGTGCGGGCCCCCGTCAATTCCTTTGAGTTTCAATCTTGCGATCGTACTCCCCAGGCGGAGTGCTTAATGCGTTAGCTGCGGCACTGAAGGGCGGAAACCCTCCAACACCTAGCACTCATCGTTTACGGCATGGACTACCAGGGTATCTAATCCTGTTTGCTACCCATGCTTTCGAGCCTCAGCGTCAGTTACAGACCAGACAGCCGCCTTCGCCACTGGTGTTCTTCCATATATCTACGCATTTCACCGCTACACATGGAGTTCCACTGTCCTCTTCTGCACTCAAGTTTCCCAGTTTCCGATGCACTTCTTCGGTTGAGCCGAAGGCTTTCACATCAGACTTAAAAAACCGCCTGCGCTCGCTTTACGCCCAATAAATCCGGACAACGCTTGCCACCTACGTATTACCGCGGCTGCTGGCACGTAGTTAGCCGTGGCTTTCTGGTTGGATACCGTCACTACCTGATCAGTTACTATCAGATACATTCTTCTCCAACAACAGAGTTTTACGATCCGAAAACCTTCTTCACTCACGCGGCGTTGCTCCATCAGACTTTCGTCCATTGTGGAAGATTCCCTACTGCTGCCTCCCGTAGGAGTCTGGGCCGTGTCTCAGTCCCAGTGTGGCCGATTACCCTCTCAGGTCGGCTATGCATCACAGTCTTGGTGGGCCTTTACCTCACCAACTAACTAATGCACCGCGGGTCCATCCTAAAGTGATAGCCGAAACCATCTTTCAACCTTGCACCATGCGGTGCTAGGTTTTATGCGGTATTAGCATCTGTTTCCAAATGTTATCCCCCACTTTAGGGCAGGTTACCCACGTGTTACTCACCCGTCCGCCACTCACTCAAATGAGCTTCAATCAGAAGCAAGCTTCTTCAATCAGTTCCAGAGTGCGTTCGACTTGCATGTATTAGGCACGCCGCCAGCGTTCGTCCTGAGCCAGGATCAAACTCTCAATTAAAAGTTTGTAGCTCTTGTTTTTGTTACTTAATTTATTTGCTAGCGAATTGACTTCGCAAATATGTTGTGCCCCGAAGGGCGACCCTACACATTTGATTTGTCGAAACTTTGTTCAGTTTTCAAAGATCTACTGTTGTTGAAACAGCTAGATTAGTATATCATGTTTCCAAAATGCTTGTCAATCCTTTTTTTAAATATTTTTTGAATAAATATTCAACTTATGGATTGCTTATACATTTTTAAAATTGATAACCGTTTGTCTCGCTGACAACATAGACTACTATACCAACATTAGCTTAGACCGTCAAGCAATTATTCATATTTTTTTTAATTAATCTTAAAATAATTTAAAACGCGGACAATATTGAATAGATATACATCAATCGTCCGAATTAATTTAAATGCGGAACACTGGTCACCTCTAATTTATCCAATAATGCCGTGAACTCACTGGGGGTCTTGAATTGGAAACCCGCTTCACTAATTAAAGCCAATTGTTCGGTATAAAATTCAGGCGTATGTTCACTCCATTGGAAAACAAAAAAGGAAACATTCTCAGAATCTAACTTAATATTGGCTAAATTCGTTAATCGCAACTGGTTAACATCAATATTCAGCTTTGCTTGCAACGCAATTAAAACCGCCGCAAGTGGTGTTTGTTGCTCATTTTTTTCAGTGGATAACATTTGAAACGTTTCTTTTGTTTGTGGTTCGACCAAAAAGACGTATTGGCCCGCTTCAGTTTTGTACATGATTGTTCCCGCTACTTTTGCACTCATCAATACTCACCCTTATCTAAATCATCTAATGCCGCTTGCGTCCAATCTGCTAATCGATCTGCGATAGGTTGAAAACCCGTTTGCACTCGCCGGTTGGTCCAATAATGTTTTTTAGCCCGTTGTACTAACAAGTTAGGCTCTGGTGCTAATGCCCGCAAAGACAAACTAACCTTATGTGTATATTCATCAACATCTAAAATAATCACTTTAATTGGTTGGCCTAGCGTAAATTGTTCTTCTAGGTTCTTTACAAAGCCATGCCCACACTCAGAAATGTGAATTAAGCCTTGTACTGTTTCGTCTAATGAAACAAAGACGCCGTAAGGTTGAATCCCAGTCACAACGCCAGTCACTTTTTGTCCAATTCGATAGTCCATACTGTCCTCCACATATTATTATCCTATCTATTTTAAGCCTTATCGATCCTAAAAGGCAAGACTTCTATGTTATCAAAAAAAGGTTATGACATAAGTCGTCGTACTCTGATATTAAACGGACATTATTTTTTGACGCGCGCCAGAACTCATCAATTTCCGTTCAAATCAAAAATGCTGGTTATCCTTAGTTTGGGATAACCAGCATTTCCAACTTGATACTCAATTAATAACCGAGTTCTGTCACAGCTAGTTACTAAATTTAATGTTTGATTGTAATGTGATTGATGACTACTGGTTCAACCGGTTTGTCTTGCATCCCTGTTTCAGTCGCGTTAATTTCATTAACGATTGCCATGCCGCTCATTACTTGACCAAAAACAGTATGTTTAAAGTCTAACCAAGGTGTACCACCCTTTTGATAAGCCGTGATGACTTCTTCAGGATAGCCAGCACCTGATAATTGTGACAACATGTTTTGGTTAATATGTTCATTAGTCACGATGAAGAATTGGCTACCATTCGTGTTAGGACCGGCATTAGCCATTGATAATGCCCCGTTCAAATTGAATACTTCTGGGTTGAATTCATCAGCAAATGCTTGACCCCAGAGACTTTCGCCACCCATCCCAGTCCCAGTTGGATCACCACCTTGAATCATGAAATCATTGATGACCCGATGAAAAACAATCCCGTCATAATAATCTTTTTCAGCTAAACCGATAAAGTTTTCAACGGTTTTAGGGGCTTGTTCTGGGAATAATGCGACTGTAAATTCACCGTGGTTAGTATCAAAAGTTGCCGTTGGACCTGCATAGTTTTCTAAATCTAATTGTGGATATGCCATATTAATCTACCTCCAAGTTTTTAATTCAATTTATATCATAGCGAATTGTGCCTTAAATTACTATTAATATTTATTGCTTTTATTGTGCTTTCCTAATTTCTTTTTAGTATACTAGCTTAGGAAGTCTACTATATAAGAGTAAGGAAGTTATAATATGCTCGATTCAAACCATTTATTTGATATCACCATTATTGGTGGCGGCCCCGTTGGCATCTTTGCCGCCTATTACGCCGGCATGCGTAAAGCCGATGTCCAAATTATTGAAAGTCTCCCAGAATTGGGGGGGCAAGTCGCAACCCTGTATCCGGAAAAACAAATTTTCGACGTCGCTGGTTTCACCGGCATCACCGGTGCCCAACTGACCGCTAATTTAATCGAGCAATTAAACCTGTTCAAACCCACAATTCAACTATCAACTGCCGTCAAAAATATTCAGCCCCAAGCTGATGGCACTTTTATCCTTGAAACCACTAACGGCAAGACGCACACTCGCGGTGTGATTGTCGCCATCGGTAACGGCGCCTTCACTCCACGCAAACTGGCAGTCGACTATAACCCTAATTGGGATAATCATTATGTCCACTATTTCGCCAAACAGATGGACCAATTCAAAGACCAAGTCGTTGCCGTTGCTGGTGGTGGTGATTCCGCGATTGAATGGGCCTTAATGCTCGAAAAAGTCGCAAAGCAAGTCTATTTAGTCCATCGACGTGATCAGTTTCGCGGTTTAGAAAGCAGTGTCGACGCCCTCAAAACCTCATCAATTAAGATTAAAACCCCATTTTTAATTGATGCTTTAACCGAAACTGAGCAACAATTAACGTTAAATCTTAAAAAGATGAAATCAACTGACCAAGAAACCTTGACCGTTGATAAGCTACTCGTCAACTACGGCTTCATCTCCGACACTAAAATTCTACGTGATTGGAACTTAACCTTGGACCACCATCAAGTCAGCGTTAACCAACAGATGGCGACTAACATCCCGAACATCTATGCAATTGGCGACATTGTCACTTATCCTGGTAAAGTTAAACTAATCGCCAGCGGTTTTGGTGAAGCCCCAATTGCAGTCACCGAATTATTAACCAGTCTGTTCCCTGAAAAGCGTCAACCGTTGCACAGTACGTCAATCATGTAATTTAAACAAGCTGTGACAGAAATTGATGTCTTCTGGTGCGCGTCAAAGAAGTACACGCTTTTCTGAAACGTGCTTTTGAACTAGCCTCTTCCGTCTAGCTACGATTAGCAAACTATGCCCAAAATCCGGTCATAATTCACTAATCTAGGCTATACTCAGAAGCTGACCAGTTCAGTCAACACTCTTTTCTGAAACGTGCTTTTTAGTCGCAATAATCTCCGCTTAACCTAAAATCCCCCAGTTATCTTAAAATCAAGATAATTGGGGGATTTTCTGTTAATGCTCGGTTGCTACCCGCAACTCAACGCACTTATTTAAGAATTCACTTTTCTTTTATTCAGTTGCCCTTTAACGGCCGTGACAACCATCGGAATCAATGACACTGCGATAATCCCGAGCACGACTAATGAAAAATGTTCCTTAACGACTGCGATATTACCAAAGAAGTAACCCGCGCCGCAACAGAGCACTACCCAGAGCACACTACCCATTACATCGTAACGGAAGAACCGTTTAAATGGCATTTGACTCCCACCAGCCACAAACGGGACAAACGTTCTGATAATCGGCATAAACCGACCAATCGTAATCGTCTTGCCACCGTATTTGTCGAAGAAGACCTGGGCCTCTGCAATTTTCTCAGTGTTGATAAATTTACCAAAGAACCGATTTTTCGTAGCGGCCAGTCCTAAACGTTGACCGATTTGTTCATTTAATGAATCGCCCGCAATCGCCGCAATTAAGAATAACGCGGCAAACAACCAAATATTCAAATCATTATCGGTCCGCGCCGCTAATGCTGCTGCGGCAAATAATAATGAATCGCCCGGTAGAAACGGCAAAATGACCGCCCCGGTTTCAATGAAGATAATGGCAAACAAAATGACATATGTCCAATTGCCAAATTGGTTGACGATATTGACCAGATGCGCATCAATATGTAAAACAAAATCAATTAACTGCGTCATGTTGACACTCCTATACTCTTTTTCATTTAACACTAACTTCTCTAGCATACCGAATCGGCCAGCCAAAGCAATCTTTTTTAGGCTTTCTTAATAAAAAAGTTGGTTTAACGCAACGACCGTTTGCCCCGCCATAATAACCAGCCAAAGCTACCTTCAATCAGGATAAAAAACAGCCCAAAACAGATGGCAAAATAGCTCGCGGGTAACACGAGGATGATCGGGTCGACCGCCGGATCAAACTGCCAATCCAAATTACGGAATAGCAATTGATGAAAGGCAATAAAAAAGCGTTCAAAATTCATACTCGCGATAAAGCCGAGTACGAGTGGTAACACTAACGCGATTTGCATCGGTGCGATGTATTGCCATAATTTTGCCTGTTGTTGTCGCCGTCGCCATTGCCAAATCGCCGGTCCAATCGTCACAAGCCAGACAACTTCCGCCAATAAAAAGAGCCGTTTCACCTCAACAAAATGTTGGTAACCGTTGGCTGACATCGGAAAATCAGGTAGTCGCAACTGACCACCCGGTAATAATAGATAACGCATTAATTGATTAAAATTCTTGAGCAATTGCGGTTGACTAAGCTGTTGATTGGCCGCTAAATGACCACTACTACTGACTAGTGGATAAATCAGCCAACTCAATAAACACGTCAAGACGACCGCCCCGCTCAGTAACGCTAACCAAGTCACGAGCCAACCGCTCACTGAAACAACGCGCCGTTTTAAGCTTGCCATTCAGCTAGACTATTAATAATGTGCGTCGGTTGGGCTGCTTCTTTAGCCACGTCGGCTGGTGTTGAAACCCCCGTGTAAACCAATAAAGTGGCCATCCCAGAATTAATGCCGGCTTTAATATCCGTATTATAGTTATCCCCGACCATCACGACTTGTTCTTTGGTTAAGCCGAACTGTTCTAACGCCATATCCATAATAATCGTTTCGGGTTTACCAATGTATAAGGCTGAACGTTGTGTCGAACGTTCCACTAAGGCAATCACTGAACCCGCGCCTGGCACTAAACCGCGTTCGTTCGGTAAATTGGTATCAGCATTGGTCCCGATGAAAAGTGCGCCGCGTTTAATCGCCAGTGTCGCTAATTCAAACTTATGGTAGGTCACGTCATAGTCTAAGCCAACAATCACATAGTCAGGATCGTATTCATTGGTTCTAAACCCAGCATCTAAAATCGCTTGTTTCAACCCAATTTCACCAATCACATACGCTGTTTTGCCGTTAGCTTGACCGCCGTTTAAGTTCAATAAATAGCGGGCAGTCGCTAACGATGGTGTGTAAACTTGGTCAGCGGTTGCGTGAATATCGTGGTTGTCTGCCAAATTTTGAACGACTGCTTCTGGTGACTTAGTCGTGTTATTGGTTAAGAACATGAAATCTAAATGCTTCGCCTGCAATTGTTCAATAAAGGCCTTCGCTTCTGGAATCCGTTCTTTGCCACGGTACATCGTGCCATCTAAATCAATTAAATAACCTGCATATTTATTATCTGTCATCTGTTTTTAAACGCTCCAATTTACTTTTTAGTGTCACTTTCTAGTGGTCGAATCTTAAAATGGCGCTTATTAACGGATTTTTTATTCGTGGTGACGGCCTTTTTAGGTTCTTCTTTAACCACCTTTTGGCTGTCAACGACTTGGCGTTCCGTGAAAGCTGGTTTCTGTTGACGCCGCCGCTTTTGTGAATTCCGTTGGCGGTTGTTGTGGCGCCGGTTTTCATTTTTAATGATTGGTTTACCTTGGCGTTCAATGACGAAGTAGGGACAGCCAAAATTACAATATTCATAAAGATAGTCTTCCAACGTATCAATCAATTGATCTTTATTAGCCCGCCGGTTTGTTGTCTTATAGAATCCGCGTAACCGGAGTTGTTCAAAACCCCAATCAGCCACAATATAATCATATTTGGCTAACACATCGTTATAGCGTTCATTTAATTTATCTGGTTGGTAACCGTCGCGGTAATCAACCACCACTTCATAGGCACATTTATCAATTTCTAACGTCGTTTCACTTTTAACCACGACATGTTGTGGGACTTCTGGTTGTTTTTCGACTGGCGCACTTTCCGTTTCCTTGGCCAACGCTTGTGTGACTTTTTTAGTCAATTTAGGATTTGGTTTGGTTTCTGTCACCTTGGTCCTCCTTTTCCCGTTGTACGGGGTATTCTTGTGCTAAATAATGAGCAACTGCGTTTCTTAAAAAATCAGGAAAGACAAATTCAGTTTCGCCGACAATCTCAATCGTCGGGAAAAACGGAATGAATAAATAGTGATCGACCGTTGCAAACGTGTACGTCTGATCGGGTTGCACTTCTTGACCGTGCCAAAAGACCCGGCGTAAATTCAGATCAACTGCAATCCCGTCATAAACAACGTCTCCAAATATTTTACCACGAAAACTCATCCCTTTAATCGGAAACTTACGTAAAAACAACCGATTCTTTTCCATTTCGAGCACCATTCGCCATAAATCATAACCTTTGAGCGTGACTTTAATCAGGTGCATCGGATGGGGCAACTGCGTTTGGACGTCATCTTTGGTGATGACGCCCGCCGGCAAATCCGTTAAAAATAACCCGGTGTTTAAGATGGCCGCATCCGTCTCGGTCGCTGTTTCCAACGCTTTAAGTCCAGTCGTCATCATCGGCGATTCCCCGACCGCTTTGATCGGTAAAATTTCTGGTAAATCAGCCACTGTCTGGGCCTTCAGCAACGCATGGCCCCGCGTCAGATAACCTTCGATTTCAGCTTTATCAGTCTTTTCAACTGGTAAATCCGCGGTTAAAACGGTGCGGGCCACTTGGTCGATAATCCGATGGTCTTCTAGCGTCAACGTAATGTCGCCGATGTAATGGCCGTACTTTTCAGCCGCAGTTAACAAAGTCTGATTGACCACCAAGCCGTCTTTCAATAGATGATGGGTGTGTGCGCCACAAATGACGTCGATTTCTGGAAACTGTTGGGCTAACCAATTATCCGTCGTAATCCCTAAATGCGACAATAAAATCAAGATATCATATTGGCCTTCTAAAGTCGCCAATAACTTGGGCATTTCTTCACTAATCGTCACGGGATCCCAACCGTTCGGCCGATACGTTAAGAAAAACGGTGCGGTCAGCCCAATCACGGCCACTCGCGTCCCAGCTTCCGTCGTCATAATTTGATATGGTTGCGCAAATTCAGCTAATTGTTCATCGGATTGTTCGAATAAATTAGCCAACAAGACTGGAAAGTTTGCGTGATCATACAGATGTTCTAAATCAGCATGACTGTTGCCAATGCCTTCGTTATTACCGATGGTGACCCCATCGTAACCAATCTGATTCAACAATTCGGTATTGATTTGACCATTAGTCGCTTCCGTTAAAGGATGACTGCGATCCATCGCATCCCCAATATCAAACGTATAGACAGTCTCGTTTTGTTGACGATAGGTTTGTTGCTTTTCTAATAGGAAACGGCGCATTCTCGGCCAGTTTTCAAAATGTGAATGTAAATCATTCGTGTGTAGAATATGAATTGTTTCCATCTGATTACCCTCTTAGTGTTTAACGCTGCTCGTCTTGTGCTAATACCGCTTGTTTCCGTTCAAAAATCAATTCAATCTCAGCAACTGATAACGGCGTCCCAAAAGCGGGTGACTTCGGTAATAGATCCCGTTCAGGCGCATCTAACCCGACATTAATATTTTCCGCAATTGGTAACATCGAATGATGAATGTGACCGTGTAAATTAAATGTTTGCTTAACACGCCCTAATAATAACGGATAATGCGTTAAAAAATACTGATGATGATTGACCTTTATTAACGCTCCCACTGATTCAAACTGGTAATGCCATCGACCATCCGGTAACGGTTGATTATGTTGCGCTAAATATTTCAGAAATGCCCGATTATCATGGTTACCTTTAATCATAATCAATTGTCCGTTAAGTTGCGTCAACAATTGATTGACCTGCGCAAACGCTGTCGGTTTGTTCGGCACAAATGCAATATCTCCCAATAAATAAACCCGATCAGTCGCTTGCACCCGCTGATTCCAATTCGTAATGATAGTCTGATTCATTTGATCAACTGACGTAAACAGGCGTGGTGCAAAATCATTATCGCCTAATAACGCTTCGTGAAAAAAATGCGTATCCGCCGTGAAATAAAGCACCAGACATACCCCCTAGCCAATATGGTTTGCTTTTAATATCTCATTAAACGCCTGTTGAATCAATCCGTCCGTCTTAAGCCATTCTTCCCACCGATCAAAATCAACGGTCGGCATCGTGTAAGTGTCATTAATATACCGTTCATAAGTCTGAACCGCATTTGAATGAGGAATATTCAATTGTAGAATGCGAACTTCTTTAATCAAACCCCGATTAGCAGCCAATTCGCCCCGACCATTCATGAAAATATTAGCCAATTCATAATACGTTGACCCATCTATCCGTGTGATTTCTTCGATGATGTCAAATACCTGGTACTTCTCCGCCATATCATTACTTCCTATTCTTATCCGTCTTAAACTATGTTTATTTTACCAATATGTACACAAAAAAACCACTATCCGTAGACAGTGGTTGGCATAAGAGAGAAAGAGAATTGATAAAAAGGTAATTGCATAAGTACCTTACGAACATAATATACCGCTTAATGTAAGCGTTGTCAAATATATTTTCAATTTTTTACCTTTCACTTAAATTAATCTCCTCATCTGGGCTTTTTTTCAGAATAATGGTATCTTATTAACTAGCTTTAAAATGTTAGGAGGTTGCTGATTTGCTTAAAAATAATCAGCATCGTTGGCTATTAGCCTTCTGTTTCACTTGTTTTTTCTTATTATCAGGTTTTACCGTCATCGGCCATCGTGGCGATCCCATCAATGCGCCCGAAGAAACGTTTCAGAGTATTGACATGGCCTTTTCGCAAGGTGCTAATTACGTCGAACTCGACTTACATGAATCCCAAGATGGTGTCTTAGTTATCTCTCATGACCGCAATTTACAACGGGTAACCGGCGTTGATACGATTGTTTCGCAAAATACATTCACCAAACTCAGCACGCTTAAAATGAGTAACGGCGAATCTGTCCATAGTGTCGGACAACTTTTTGAACATTATCAAAATAATCCGAATGCTAAATTCTTAATTGAAACTAAAAAAACTAAAAAAGGCAATCCGAAAAATATGGAAGCCGAATTGGTTAGATTGATTCAACAATATCATATGCAAGACCGAATTATGGTTCATTCTTTCTCAATTAAGAGTCTGATGAACATGCAAAAATTAATGCCGCAGATTCCGCGTATTTTTATCGTCGGCAGTCTTAAACGAATTTCATTTGAAAGTTTTAAATACGCCGACGGTATTAATATCTCATCTGAATTAGTCACCCCCACCATCATTAAACAACTCCACTATCTTCATCAAAAAGTTTATGTTTGGAATGAAATGGCCGAAAATCAAACGACTTGGAATTGGTTGGTCAATCTAAACGTTGATGGGGTCGTCACCAATTATCCTGCGCTTGGCCGCCATTACCAAGCCGCCCAGGATCAAGCCGATATTAAAAATCTCGATACAACGGGGCAAGTTAATAGTTTAACGAGTCTCCCGACCATCGAAAACCCTTACGAATTAACCACCGCTAAAAACCCGGCGAAAGCGGGGCATACCTATCAAATCACCCAAACCATTACGATTGACGATCAAACTTACTATCGGATTGGTACCAATCGTTTCGTTTTAAGTGATACAATTAACGTTGGACAAACTGCACAAGCAGCAGCACTTTTAGTGGGTAAATCAATTCAAGTTAAAAATCAACCCCTAAGCATTCCAACTTGGAATAGCCCGATTCATCCCACTCAAATGACCGGCCATTTAATCGCCAACAGTCACCATCAAATTCTGGCAGTCCGCTACGTCGGCAACCGTGTTTGGTTTAAGGTTAAAGACGGCTGGATTAAGAGCCAACAAACGCAAATTAATTTAGCGCCCAGTACTGATCAAAGCCAACTTGTTTGGTATTTCTATCGACAACTGCCCGCACAATTACGGCAAACAAACTTAACCATCCTGCCGACACCCCTGACCTTTTTAAACCCGGTTAAATCAGATCTGACTCCCAAACCGTTGCTTCAATTTGCAACCGCTTGGTCAAATCCTACTATTAAATCCTAACGGAGGCTCTCCCTATGACAATTGATCACGATCAACTGATTCGCTCTGTCCAAAAGACACTTCCTAAAGAAGACACGTTGGATCACATCTCAACCCTTTTCAAAATACTTGGTGATAAAACCCGCGCGAAAATTCTCTACGCACTATTTCAATCAGAATTACGGGTCTACGATATCGTCAACGTATTAGAAATGTCGCAATCCTCTATTTCTCACCAGTTACGCGTCTTAAAACAAGCGAAATTAGTTAAAAGTCGTAAAGAGGGTAAAGAAGTCTACTATTCTTTAGCGGATAATCACGTGATCAATATCTTCTCGCAAGTCATCGCCCACGTTAATGAACATTAAGCGTCAAAAAGCACCCAGCGTAAGCCTCTCAAAGGCTTGCGCTGGGTGCTTTTCTTTTGGTGGCAATCAACGTTATAATTAATCGACATTAGTCTTGCATTCTAAGCATTTTGGTGTTATCTTTTAGGTAACGTATGAATATATGCTCATATGTCCATTTAAAACATTCATCCGAATTAACGGTTGTCTTAAACCAATAAGGAGGTTTCTATTATGAAACAAGTTCAATTAACGGGCATCGATTGCGCAGCCTGTGCCATTAAGATCGAAAGTAACGTCAAACGATTGCCTAACGTTAAAAGTTGTTCAGTCAACTTCGCCACCCAGAAATTAAATTATGAATTAACCGGTAAGCAAGCGGCAACCACTTTTGAAACCGAGCTAGCGGACTTACTCAAAAAAACGGAACCCGATGTGACGGTCCAATCGGCTAATCAACCCGAACCGACACCTCAAAAATGGTCGTTTAATACTAATTTAATCCGAATAATCGCTAGTGCACTGCTCCTTGGTCTTTCTTATCTGCCAGCAGTCCACACAACTGGACAGGTTTTATTGCTACTAAGCGCCTTTTTAATCATCGGCTACGATATTATCTGGAAAGCCATTTTTAATATTTTCCACGGCCAATGGTTCGATGAAAACTTTTTAATGTCAGTTGCAACCATCGGGGCCTTCGGAATTGGTCAATACGCTGAAGCGGTCGGCGTCATGCTTTTCTATCAAGTTGGTGAATATTTCCAAACGTTGGCGATTAACCATTCGCGTCAATCAATCGCTAGCCTAGTAGCCATCAAACCGGCCTTTGCCAATCAAAAAACAACCACCGGTCTACAACGCGTCGCCCCAGAATCCGTTCAAGTTGGGGACACAATCGTGGTCAAACCCGGTGAAAAGGTGCCCTTAGACGGGATTGTCATTGATGGCACTAGCTTCGTCAATACAGCCGCGATTACTGGCGAATCAGTGCCACGCGCTTTCAAAGCCGGCGATGACATCTTAAGCGGTGGCATTAATCAGTCTGGTTTACTCAGTATCGAGGTCACTAAACCTTACGCGGATTCAACCGTCGCTAAAATCTTAGATCTCGTTGAAAATGCTAGCAGTCAAAAAGCGCCTACCGAAAACTTCATTACGCGGTTTGCTAAAGTTTATACGCCAATTGTCGTCGGTTTCGCACTCCTACTTGCCATTGTCCCACCCCTATTTTTCGGTGGGGTTTTCGCTGATTGGTTATACCGCGCACTCATTTTCTTAGTTATCTCGTGTCCTTGTGCATTAGTGATTTCAATCCCGTTAGGTTTCTTCGCCGGGATTGGCACGGCTTCTAAAAATGGGATTCTGGTCAAAGGCAGTAACTACCTTGAAGCCTTAAACGACGTTCAAACCGTCGTCTTTGATAAAACCGGCACGTTAACAAAGGGGACGTTTACGGTCACCGCAATCCATCCGATTGGCGTGACTAGCGATCATTTATTGCATTTAGCAGCCTTGGTCGAACAAAATTCGAACCATCCGATTGCCCAATCAATCCTGGCGGCTAATCAGTCCCCACTGACAGAATCAATCAGTGCGGTTCGCGAAATTGCCGGCCACGGAGTTCAAGGTCAACTTGACGACCAATTATTACAAGCCGGTAAAGCCAGTTGGTTAACTGAAAGTGGTTTAACACCACTTGAACCAGCTGAGGTTGGCACGAGTATCCATTTAGCCTACGCCGGACAATACTTAGGTTACTTAGTGATCGCCGACACGCTGAAACCCGATGCCAAAACTGCGATTCAACAATTAAAAACAGCTGGCATTCGCCAAACCATCATGTTGACCGGTGACAACCAGGTCGTTGCAACGACGGTCAGCCAACAACTAGGGATTGATCACGTCGAAAGTGAACTGCTCCCACAAGATAAGGTTGCTACCGTCGCTGCGCTCACCGACGACCGCGCCACCAACGGCAAAATTGCCTTCGTTGGCGATGGGATTAACGACACACCAGTACTAGCCCGCGCCGATGTTGGGGTCGCAATGGGCGGTTTAGGTTCAGACGCCGCAATCGAAGCCGCCGATATTGTTTTAATGTCGGATGAACCAACTAAACTCGCCACCGCGATTTCAATCGCCCGTTTTACCCGTAAAATCGTTTGGCAAAACATTATCTTCGCCCTTGCCGTCAAAGGACTCTTCCTATTATTAGGTGCCTTGGGGATTGCAACGATGTGGGAAGCCGTTTTTGCCGATGTCGGTGTGACATTAATTGCGATTTTAAACGCCCTCCGAATTATGAAAAAATAAGTAAAAAAAGCCTATTAAATTAGGCTTTTTTCATACTTATTTTCATTTCAAAGGACTGTTTATATTCGGTTTGATATGCTAAAATTAAGGTAGTTTCATTTTATATTAACCAAACCATGGTTAAATTCTATCAAAGAAAGCTGGGACTCCAATGACATTGAATTGGCAACAAGAAGCAGCTAAGTATAAAGACCAAATGCTAGCTGACCTAACCACTTTATTAAAGATTGATAGTGCGCGCGACGTTGAACATAAAACTGACGATGCACCACTAGGCCCTGGACCACGTGATGCCCTATTACAAATACTTGCAATCGCAGATCGTGATGGTTTTACCACTAAGAATATTGAAAATGTTGCTGGCCGCATTGAAGCTGGTCATGGCGACGAAATCTTCGGTATTTTAGGCCACATGGATGTTGTTCCTGCCGGTGAAGGCTGGGAAACAAACCCATTTGAACCCGTGATTAAAGATGGTAAAATTTACGCCCGCGGATCATCAGATGACAAAGGCCCTTCAATTGCAGCTTACTATGCCCTTAAATTATTAAAAGACAACAATATCGAATTAAATAAAACCGTCCATTTCATTATTGGGACTGATGAAGAAAGCGAATGGGTTGGTATCGACCGTTATCTAGAAGTTGAACCAAAACCTGATTTCGCAATTTCTCCAGACGCTAACTTCCCAATCATCAATGGCGAAAAAGGAATTGTGTCATATATTGCAACCTTCAATCCAGTTGCTGGTGCGGATGGCGACATCACATTAATCAGTTTCAAATCTGGTTTACGCGCTAACATGGTACCTCAAACAGCTCAAGCAGTTGTTGCTGGAACATTACCTGCCGACTTCGAAGCACAATTTGACGCTTACTTGGCAGAACACAAGCTCCAAGGTTCAATCACTGCTGAAGGTGCCAATACTAAGATTAACTTAATCGGTAAAGGCTCACACGCCCAAGAACCAAAAGCTGGCGTGAATGCGGCTACTTATCTAGCAACTTTCTTAGCTGACTTTGCATTCGACACGCAAGGTGGCAACTATGTTGGCACCATCGCCCGCTTAATGCACAAAGATTCACGTGGTCACTTGTTGAACGTCAACTACACTGATGATTTAATGGGCGATTTAACCATTTGCCCCGCTGTTTTCGATTATACACAAGGTGGTGTTTCAACCGTTCTATTGAACGTTCGTTATCCACAAGGTGTGACTGCTGAAAGTACTTGCGAATCATTGGCAACATCATTAGCCAACCTTGCTACCGTTACAATTGACGGTCATGCTGAAGAACCTCATTACGTGGCTGGCGATGATCCATTGGTCAAAACTTTACTCCAAGTCTTTGAAGATCAAACGGGTCTTAAAGGTCATGAACAAGTAATCGGTGGCGGCACATACGGTCGGATTCTTGAACGCGGGGTTGCCTTTGGTGCCCTTCCTGAAGAACGTGAAAACGTGATGCACCAAGCTAACGAATACATGTACATCGAAGATATCATGAACGCAATTGCCATCTATGCAGATGCATTCTACCGTTTAACACGTTAATTTAACTTTAAAAAATAAGCGGTGTTGATTTCCTAATCTTAGGAAGTCAGCACCGCTTTTTATTTGCACCTTAATCTTGCACAACGTCGACTAATTTAAAAGTCGATTGCCCGTCTTTGACGATTGCGTATAAAATTTGGCGTTTCGTATCATCGAAATAACCCAAATTAACGGCAGTGTCTCCGTCGATTTCTTCAATTCCTTCAAAATGGTCCCGCACGACGGATTTCACCAATTCCATATTCGTCATATGTTTTTGAATTTTTTGGACCGCAACCGCTAACGTATACCCTTCATCCAAAAAATGTTTAATTAGAATTGCTTTAATCGTTGCGTGCGCATCGTATTCACGCGCCTTTTGATTAGCCGTTTCGCGTGATTGTAAATAACCTTTTTGTTCCCAATAGCGCAATTGGCGGGGCGTCACCTTTGCCATCTTACAAACTTCGCTAATCCCAAATATCAATTGTTCGGTACTTATTAATTTGAGAAAGAAATCTTTTTGCACATCACCAGCTCCGTTCTTACTTCTAAACACATTATATGAAACTGATTACTTTTGTCAAGTCTTATGACATTCTTGTCAACTTACTTGACAATGTTTTCTGAAAAGTCTAAACTTTAAAATCGAATCACTAAACGTAAAGGAGATTTTTATCTTGGCTAATTCGCAACCATTAGACATCCACGGTAAACCGTATAATCGGACCGTCCTAGTCTTAGTCTTATTAATTGGGACTTTCTGTACAGTCCTTAATCAAACTATTTTATCCACCGCTTTTCCCACTTTAATGAAAGCTTTCGATGTTTCGACGTCTTCCGTTCAGTGGTTAACAACCGGGTTCTTACTGGTCAACGGGATTATGATTCCGATCAGCGCTTGGTTAATCAACCGTTTCAATTCTAAAATTCTCTACATGTCAGCCATGAGTGTGTTCTTATTAGGGACCATCATCTGCTACATCGCACCAACGAGTTCATTTGCGGTCCTCTTAATCGGCCGTTTAATCCAAGCTGCTGGTGTCGGGATTTCGATGCCAATCTTGCAAACGATTATGTTAACGATTTTCCCACCCGAAAAACGGGGCACTGCCATGGGGATGTCCGGGATTGTCATCGGACTAGCACCCGCCCTAGGACCCACCCTCTCTGGTTGGATCATCGATTCTTACAACTGGCGCGTGCTATTCGGGATGATTATTCCAATCGTCATCTTGGTCTTAATCCTTGCTAGTTTCCAAATGAAGAGTGTCATCGAATTATCTAAACCTAAGATTGATATGTTATCGATTATTCTTTCGACCATCGGATTCGGGAGTTTACTCTACGGATTCTCAGCAGTCGGCGATAAAGGTTGGGGTGATCCGCTCGTCTTGGCCACTTTAGCCATCGGGGTTATCGTAATTGGCTTATTCATTTGGCGTCAATTAACCATGACCAATCCGTTCTTAGAACTGCGGGTATTCAAATCACCCGTCTTCACGATTGCAACCATCTTAAGTGGTGTCACCAATATGGCGATGGTCGGCGCTGAAATGGTCTTACCTTTATACATCCAAAATATCCGGGGCGAATCGGCTTTCCATTCCGGTTTAACCTTGTTAGCCGGTTCATTAATGATGGGGATTATGATGCCCATCACCGGTCGAATTTTCGATAAATACGGGGCTAAACGTTTAGCCATGACCGGGATGTTCCTGTTAATGACCGCAACTGCACCGTTCATCTTCTTAACCGCCCAAACACCAATCATCTACATCGTCGTTTTATACGCCGTCCGGATGTTTGGGATTTCAATGGTCATGATGCCGGTTACGACTTCTGGGATGAACGCTTTACCAATGAACTTAATCAGTCACGGAACCGCCGTCAACAATACGTTCCGTCAAGTCGCAAGCTCAATTGGGACCGCCGTTTTAATCAGTGTGCTTTCAAGTGTGACGAAGAATAACGTGCCATCAAATCACATGCTTAAAACATTACCATTGGCGTTCCGCGATAAAGCGATTGATGCCACACTTTCAGGTTACCACGCGGCGTTCATCGTTGCCGTAATTTTCTGTGTCATCGGCTTCATCATCACGTTCTTCTTAACGTCTAAAAAATCAACTATTCAAGGGGGGACTCAAGCATGATTATCATCACCTTAATTCTTTGTACCCTCGGTTTATTTCTGGCTTCCGTCTTTAGTAACGGCCTTTCCCGCGGGGTTTTAATGACCGTCTTCGGTTTAGGGTTCATCGCTTCAATCTTTTTCATCGTGCAAAACGATTACAATCATTTCGGCATGAAAACCGTCACCGAAACGAAAACAACGTCGCTAGTCTCCACCGCCGACAGCCAAGGTCCTTCAATGCTCCTCTACCATCCACTTGGTAACGGCACTGAAAAAGTCTATCTTTATCGGACTGACATTCACCAAAGCCAACCGAAAACAACGCAGACGACTAAAACCACCAATACGGTCAAAGTGGTCAGCACCAGTCCTAAATTAGTCACAACAACGAAATACCGGGTCTACAAAAATAGCCAAGCAAAATTCTGGTTTGGCTTAGCTGGCAATAATCATCAATTCGTCAGCCGGCACAATCAATTCGACATTGGCCAAAACTGGTTAACACTCAGTGATGTTCAATCTAAAAAGTTAGCTAAAACACTTAAGAACCAACAAGCAAGTCTTAAAACAGCGGCGACCGCCTATGCTCAAAAAGCAGTGCTGGCCGCTATGCAACAAACACCAACCATGACGACTGCGCAACAACAAGCGGTGGCTAAAAAGGCCGCCCAACAATATCAACAACAAGTGATTGCCAAAGCAGTCGCAACGTTAAAAAACTAAGTGCGTTGAGTTGCGGGTAGCAACTGAGCATTAACAGAAGAGCCCCAGTTATCTTGAACTTAAGATAATTGGGGCTCTTAGGTTAAGCGGAAGTTGTTGCAACTCAACACACTCAGCTTTTTTCGTTATTCACCTTGATTTTCACGGTGGCGCATTGCGCGATACCGTGGATAATTTTGTTGTTGCCATAACTGTTGCGTATAGCGATACGCCGGTGCAAACGGATGATTCGACTGACCTTGCCACGGCTTGGCATGACCACAGAAATGAATTAACCCTGGGGATTGACGCGCTTCAATATAGGCTTGGGCCCCTGCCACTTCAGGATGCGGCACTTCGTTAAGCATCATATAGGTCTGGGCATTCCATTTAGGATGTACCGCCAACCAGCGATCGTGCAATACGGCATTTAACGCGTCTTGATCGTGGAATCGTAATTTTTCAGGATTTTGATTAATATAATCGATTACTTGCTGGCTAATATTAGCCGCCCGCCACTTCGCTAAATCAATCAATAACATTCCGGAATTAAAATACCGATCGCTTTGATAATCGACTTGCATCTGCGCCAAGCGATTATGGAAACCGGCATCCTCGACGGCCGCCAAATAATGGTCGCCTAACGCCGTTTGCCATAACGCACCTAAATCCGTCTGACATAAGAAGTCACAGTCCAGATACAAAATCCGGTCAATCGCCGGATCAGTGATGATTGTCGGAATTAAGATCCGATAATAAGCCGTTTTCGTAATCCGCGCACTTTCAACGGCTTGTGCCAATAATTGTTCATCAACTTGGACAAACGTCACCGGCACTTGATAACGACGCGCCACTCGTTCTAACAGTTGTCGATCAGCCATCGTCAAATGATCTTCCATCACATAAAATTGGTATTGGTGTCGTCCAGTATTGTGAGTCATAATCGAACACCACAGGGTCGCTAGATGGGGCACAAATTCAGAATTAGTCGCTGAAATTACTCGAATCGTCGGATTCATTTGAATTTTTGGCTGACTATCATCTTGATTTAATACCGCTAAATAACGACTGGTATAGGGATGACCTTTAAGCGTATTCCACGGTTTATCGTGTCCGGTAAAATGGACAATCGCCGGTTGCTGAATGGCCGCTTGATACCACTGCGCATACTGTTGATTAATCGGTTGATGGCGTTGAAATATTAACGATGTTTGGACGTTCCATCGGGGTTCAAGCATCGCAGTACTGCTGGCTAAAATCGCATTCAAGGCGTCTTGATCATGGTAGACAATCCGTTCTGGAAATTGATTAATGTAATCTAATGTCCGCTCACTGACTTGTGCATCCTCCCACCGATCAATATCAATCACCATCACGCCAGAATTAAAATACAGTGCTTGCCGCGCTTCAGTTTTAGAATACCCGAGCCTTTCCAATGTCAACGCCTGACCCGGATCAATCACCGCACCAATAATGTTGCGGTGTAGCGAACTTAGCGCTAATGGGGTCACATCAGTTTGAATGAACGTATCCGCATCTAAGTATAATACCCGGTGCCAATCCTGTTTTGCTAAAATCTTAGGGGCGACAATCCGGTAATAAGCCGTTTGATTAATATGATCACTTTCGGGGCAATTGACAAATAATTCGGCATCTACGTTGATAAACGTCAATTGGTGGCCTGCGTTTTCAACTAAAGATTGCAATTGTTGTTTAGCAACTGGCGTTAAATGATCATCAATAATGTAAAAAACAATCTGGGTCTTCGGCGCAATCGTTGTGATTGTCGAAGTTAGCATGACTCTTAAAAAAGGTACATATTCCTGATTGGCTGCTGATAAGATGGCAATTTTTGGCAATTGAATCCCCTCCTTTAATCAATATCAAAATCCGTTGTACTATCTTCAGTGTACAAAATTGCTAAAAGCAGCGACAAGTTTATTGCCTAGCCACGACGCGACGCTGAACAATTTTAAATAACCTAAGTTGCTGAATCTTTATATCAATTTTTATATGTTAAAATTAGTTAATCATTTAAGCGTAAAAGGAGTTCCTATGTCTCAAACAATTGTTTTCAATCTATTTTATATTATGATTTCAGTCCCGTTTATTCTCCGCTACATTATATTTTTTACTGAACGAGAACAACAAAAGCAGCTAAGAATCATCCCTAAACTAAAAAGACAAATCATGACGATTGACTATTTAGCCCTACTTAATAATCATGTACCAAATTACTCTCGGTTATACACCATTTCAACAATAATGCGGGTAGTCATTCTGGGATTATTCTGTCTAACGCTTGGTGCTGGTAGTGTTTACCAGTTCTCTTATCCTCCTGAAGCCAATATTTATGCAATCGTTTGTTTGTTGGCAATTGTTCTTTATACCGCATTAAACTACTTTCTTTTGACTAAAAATACCGCCGTTGCAAAAACTGAACAACTCGTCGATTTTATGAAACAACATCCTGATTATCCAGTTGTCAGCACGAAACAATATAAAGTTCGAATTTGGATTAGCTATATTAGCTGGATCCTATCAATGCTTAATTTACTAGTTTTTATTTATATCTCATTTCTATAAACATCTTATTTAGCTTAATCACTACAAAAATCAGTAATAAAAAACGACCCTGACTAAAAGGACTAGTCAAGATCGTTTTTTATTTTAGGTTAATGCTCAGAGGCTGATTATGAAAAATCACACTCTAACCGAAACGTGCATGGGCTCGCAGGTTCCTGCGCCTAGCTACAAATAGCGAATCATGACTAAAAATCAGTCATAATTCGCTATTTTAGGCTAATGCTCAGAACCTACCGCGAGGCCCAAGCACTCTTTCCAAAAGCACTCTTATTTGCTTAATAAGCTTGCTGCCGCTTCGTCTACGATGATTGTAACGTCATCGTGTAATTGAAGGGCACTTGCTGGTACGTCTGTTGTTTGTGGGCCTTCGACTGTGCCTTTGATGGCTTCAGCTTTAGATTCGCCGTAAGCGAATAGGACAATTTTCTTAGCTTTTAAGATTGAGCCAATGCCCATTGAAATTGCTTTAGTGGGTACGTCAGCTTCGTTTTCGAAGAAACGTGCGTTAGCTTTAATCGTTGATTCTGTTAATTGAACTTCTTGTGTGTTGCTATCAAATGATGAGCCGGGTTCGTTAAAACCGATATGCCCATTTTGACCAATACCCAAGATTTGGATGTCAACTGGGTTATCAGCAATCACTTGATCATAACGTTTTAATTCGGCAGGAATATCACTTGCAAGACCGTTTGGTACGTATGATTTAGCAAATGGTTTCTTGTTAAATAAGTTTTCTTTCATGAAATAATGATAACTTTGATCATTTTCAGCTGGCAAGCCAACATATTCATCTAAGTTAACTGATGTACATTCTGTGAAATCTAAATCGCTAGCAACCACTTTTTGGTAGAAAGCAATTGGTGAACTCCCTGTTGCTAAACCGAAAACTTTGGCATCGTTAGCCAAACCTGCTTTAAAAATTTCAAAGCCTTTTTGAGCGCCTTCAACTTGATCTTTTACTTTAATAATTTTCATCATTATATTCTCCCTTTGTTCTGAATTCAAAGAACCATTGGTATAGTCCAATTATAAACGCCCCTATTTTAAAATGCAAGCTTTTTTATACTAAAAAACGGCGGATAAATTGGTATACCTGGGAGTTAGCGTTTTCTCAATAATCCCCAATTTTTGGCAACTGATGCCTCGTCAAATTTTTCATTTATCTTACAAATTGAAAATCGGGTATGATAATGAGATGAACTATTATATAATATTGGACAGTATGAGAAAAAGGTGGCGTATTATTTGAAAGAGCCAAAGCAGCGTTCTGACCAATGGCAGCAACGAGCACGCAAGTTTCTCGCAGTGAGCCGCACTAAAGTCAATCACTTCAGCCAGAAGGCTAAAGCTAAATTACAGCGAATTTTTCATGTACCGTCTAAACCAAGTCGCAGTCAACAAACCAAAGCGCAAAAAAGAGACTATATTCAATCACTTAGCCAATCCAGTTGGTTATTTAAGATTAACGTCGGTCTGGCAGCCATTAAAAGTATCATCCTTTATGGGATTTCAATCGGCTTAATTCTATTTGCCTTAGTCGCCGGAATCGGTTCTGGTTACTTCGCAGCATTGATGAAATCTGAACCAATCCCCAGTTATCAAGTCTTGAAACAACAACTCGATAACACCGATCAGGCGGCTGGCCTATACTTCGACCAAAACGTTAAATTCGGTTCGATTAAAACCGATTTAGTTCGGACACCCGTTAAAATTGATCAGATGTCCCCTTATTTAACCGATGCGATTGTCGCAACGGAAGATGAAGACTTCTATCAACATTCCGGAGTCGTGCCTAAAGCCCTCTTACGTGCGGTTATTTCCGAAGTCACTGGCTTTGGTTCACAAACCGGCGGGTCGACGCTAACGCAACAATTGATTAAGATGCAAGTCTTAACCTCACAGGTGACTTTCAAACGAAAAGCGACTGAAGTTCTCCTTGCGCTACGTGTGGACAAATATTTCACTAAAAAAGAAATTTTACAAGATTATTTAAACGTCGCTACTTTAGGTCGCAATAATAAAGGCCAAAATATTGCCGGCGTCCAAGAGGCAGCGCAAGGCTTATTCGGTAAAAATGCTAAAGACTTATCGTTAGCAGAATCAGCGTTTATCGCTGGCTTACCCCAAAGTCCTTCAGTTTACACCCCTTATGATCAAGATGGGACTTTAAAAGATCCCGAATATTTAAAATACGGACTAGACCGGAAAGACACTGTTTTATTCCGGATGTATCGTGATCACCGAATTACCAACACCGAATACAAAGCTGCTAAAAAAGTTGATTTAACCTCAGAGTTCCAAGCAAAAACGGAACCCGAATCAACTTCGAAGCGTTACGGCTACGTCTATAATTTACTTGAATCACAAGCGACTGATATTATGACGAAACAATTAGCTAAAGAAGCTAATATTTCAACGCAGAAACTTAACAGCGACAATACGTTATACCAACAATATCAAACACAAGCAACGGAACTATTAAGTACCAAGGGGTATCAAATCCATAGTACGATCGACAAAGATATTTATGATTCAATGCAAAATATTGTTAAAGAGCAAAGTAGTACTTTTGGCTATACCTATACCGATACTGAAACTGACGCCGTAACTGGTTTGCAACAACAAGTCTCCTCCCCCGTTCAAAATGGGAGTGTCTTGTTGGACAATCAAACTGGGAAAGTCATCTCGTTTGTCGGTGGTCGTGATTTCTCATTGAAACAAACTAATTACATGTTAACGAAGCGCTCCCCTGGATCAACCATTAAACCATTATTGGTTTATGGTCCTGCAATTGATCAAAAATTGATTGGTTCTAAAACCATGCTCGCCGATTTTAAAACCAACTTTAAAACTTATGCGCCGACCGATTACGGTGGCACAATTCAGAATAAATTCATCCCAGCCGATACGGCATTAGCCCAATCACTCAATATTCCGACCGTTAATTTGTACAACGAACTTCGTAAAACAAGTGATCCGTCTGAATATATGAGTAAGATGGGCCTCAACTTGCCCGCTAATGACTATACACAACTCGGACTTGCCCTTGGTGGCACAAGCGACGGGGTCAGCGTCTTAGACCAAGCCAGCGCCTTTTCAACGTTTGCTGATCAAGGCCAACACGTCGACGCTTACGTCATTGATAAAATTACCGATCCCGCTGGTAACGTTGTTTATCAACACAAGACCAAGAAAACGAAAGTCTTTTCAAAGGCCACTTCATATATCATGAATCAAATGTTATCTGGCGTATTGACCGATGGGACGGCCTCAACGTTGTCTGATCAACTCTACTTCAACACAAATAATTTGGTTGGTAAAACCGGGACTTCTAACGATAACCGTGATATTTGGTTTATCGGGAGCACCCCAGGGATTACGCTCGCGTCTTGGATGGGCTATGACAGTACTGGTCGGAATTTAACCGATAGTGCCAGCAGCATCAACGAACAATATTGGGCTAAATTAGCCAATAGCGTTTATCAACTCGATCCAGATTCAATGAAACTCGAAAACGACCGTGAAAAACCTAGTACCGTGATTTCAAGTAAGGTCCTCAAATTAACCGGTCAATTACCGGGATCAGTTTCACTCAACGGCACAACTAAAGCCCTAGATGGCACCACGACAACTTCGCTTTATAATAATTGGACACCACCGGCAACAACTTATGAGTTCGGAGTTGGCGGTTCGACTAAGAATTATCAAACGTTCTGGAACCACTATTTAGGCTATAACAACGGCTACGGTTCAATTACTTATAGTACCGCAGATGAACTCGATCCAACGGCGGATAATAAGACAACCGCTAGCTCAAGCAGTTCAACTTCTGATTAATCAAATTAAGACAGAAAAAAAGAACATCCCTGATAACCAATACTGGCTATCAGGGATGTTCTTTTTAAGTTGCTTAATGTTTCGTTGATTGACGATCAACAATGCTGTATGGCAATAGAATCGTCTTATCCGTAATTTCTTCTTTGTTCATCATCTTCGTTAAGAGACGCATCGCTACCGCACCCATATCATATAATGGTTGTGAAATTGACGTCATTTGTGGCCGTAACATTTCAGTTAACTTCGTATTGTTACTGGTAATTAATTCGAAATCAGCTGGAATTTGAACGCCCGCATCAACGGCGCCGTCAAGCACACCAACGGCTAATTCGTCATCACTAACGACCGCTGCAGTTGCGCCAGCCGCTTGAACTTTAGCAAATAATGCTTCGCCAGCATTGTAGCTGTATTCCGTTTCGAAGATTAAACTTTCGTCATAGGCAATCCCAGCTTCGTTCAAAGCTTCTTTATAGCCATGTAAACGATATTTACTGTTGATTGGGAATTGGAGGTTACCACAAATGAAGGCGACCTTCTTATTACCGTTATTGATTAATTTCAACGTTGCATCCTTAACAGCATCAACGTAATCAATATTCACACTACCAACTTGTTCGTCTGGATCGATTGAACCAGCAAGGACGATTGGTGTTTTAGAACGTGAGAATTCGGCCCGGATTTCATCTGAAATACTGTGGCCCATGTAAATTAAACCATCAACTTGTTTTGCCAATAGCGTATTTAACACTTGCACTTCTTTTTGGTTGTTTTCGTCTGAGTTCGCTAAAATGATGTTGTATTTGTACATCGTTGCCACATCGTCAATCCCACGAGCAAGAGATGCAAAATAAATATCACTAACATCCGGGATAATGACCCCGACTGTCGTTGTTTTCTTACTAGCCAAGCCTCGGGCAACGGCATTTGGACGGTAATCTAAACGGTCGATAACCTCTAAAACTTTTTTACGCGTTGCTGGTTTCACATTTGGATTGCCATTGACAACACGAGAGACGGTTGCCATTGAAACGTCGGCTTCACGAGCGACGTCGTAGATTGTAATTGTTTGTTTTTCCATGATAAATGATTCCTTTCATTTGATGAAATTAAAAAATATAATATTTTCATTGTTTTCATTATTCTTCTTGACTAACTTAACAAAGTTTTAAAGCAAATGCAAGCGGTTAACAACTTTTTTCATGAAATTTACATTTTTGTTTTCATTTGACGTTTACATTACCGTTTACATTAACTGTGATATACTAATTTTATCAATTGTAAAGGACGTGCTTTAGATGAACAATCAATTAGCTCAATTACAAAATTGGGTTGTCGAACAGAACTTAGATGTCGCTTACATCAGTAATCCGACCGACATCCTCTATTTCACAGGTTTTGAAAGCGACCCGGCCGAACGTGTTTTAGCGTTATTCGTATTCGCGGACAAAGACCCATTCCTATTTACACCACAACTTGAAGTTGAATCCGCTAAAAAAGCGGGTTGGACCATGGACGTCTATGGTTATCTCGATCATGAAGACCCATACGCCATCATTGCCGACCAAATTAAAAAACGCGTGGCAAATCCCACTCGTTGGGCACTTGAAAAAGATGACCTACCCGTTCAACGCTATGAAGCGATTTTAGGCCAATTCCCAGATGCCACTTTCCCTGGCAACGCCTCACGCTTCTTAGAAAACTTAAAATTAATTAAAACGCCGGCAGAAATTGCTTTAATGGAAGCAGCCGGCCGTGAAGCCGATTATGCTTTTGAAGTCGGCTTTAACGCCTTAAAAGCTGGTAGAACGGAACAAGACATTGTTGCTGAAATCGAATATGCGATGATGCGTAAAGGCGTCATGCACATGAGTTTTGACACCATCGTTCAATCAGGCATTAACGCCGCTAACCCACATGGTGGCCCTGAAGCCAACATCTTAACCCCTGACGCCCTCGTCTTATTCGATCTTGGGACATTGCATAAAGGTTACATGAGTGACGCTTCTCGGACTGTCGCTTTTGGCAAACCAGATGCAAAATCATTGGAAATCCATAAGGTTTGTCTTGAGGCCAACTTAACCGCCCAAGCAGCGATTAAACCCGGCGTCACAGCCGCTCAATTGGATAAAATTGCCCGTGACGTGATTGCCAAAGCCGGCTACGGCGAATACTTCATTCACCGTTTAGGCCACGGGATTGGGACTTCAGAACATGAATTCCCATCAATCATGGAAGGCAACGACATGCTGATCAAACCTGGCATGTGCTTCTCAGTTGAACCTGGTATCTACATCCCAGGTGTCGCTGGCGTCCGAATTGAAGACTGCATCCACGTCACAGAAACAGGCTCAGAATCATTCACCCACATGACAAAAGAACTACAAACATTCTAAGAGTGCTTGGGCCTCACGGTAGGTTCTGAGCATTAGCCTAAAATAGCGAATTATGACTGATTTTTAGTCATGATTCGCTATTTGTAGCTAGGCGCAGGAACCTGTGAGCCCATGCACGTTTTGAAAGAGCGCTGACTCAAGTTGGTTAGGCTTTGAGGATTAACCTAAAAACAGGCATTATGAGCGGTTTTTTGCTCATGATGCCTGTTTTGTAGTTAACCGGAAAAGACTACTTGAGAAGCACGTTTCGACTAGAGTGCTGACTTGAGCGCTTAAACTTTGAGCATAACCTAAAAATATCCCGGATGGTTGCTTTTTAACCATCTGGGATATTTTGTAGTTAGGCGGAAAAGTCTGCTCAAGAAGCACGTTTTGGGAGGAGTGCTGACTAGAGTGCTTGGACCTCATGGTAGGTTCTGAGCATTAGCCTAAAATAGCGAATTATGACTGATTTTTAGTCATGATTCGCTATTTTTTAGGCTAGACAGCAAAAAAAGCCTAATCAAAATTTGATTCGGCTTTTTAACATATCGCTTATTTATCTGTTGGTTCAACTGTTTCGGTTGCTTCAGCTGGTTGAGTTGCTTCTTCTGCCACTGTTTCAGCAGTTTCCACTAAATCATCTTTGGCCTGTCCAAAAGCACTCTTACCGTCGATTACGATGTCATCAAAATCATCTTTAGTTGGGTCTAAACTACTCCCAAATTGTGATTTTAAATCAGCCGTTTTTTCATCGAAATGCGCTTTGGCTTGTTCCTTAATGTCGATGGCATTATCTTGCCAGTCATTTGCGTAATCTTGCGCGCGGTTTACGTGAACCTTGGCCCCGTTTTTTAAATCTTCGGCAGTCTCACTCATTAAATAATAGTAATCTTGGGCACGGTCGGCTAAGTCGTCACCTAAATCGGCTAACTTAGCTTGTAATTCCTTGCCAGTCTTGGGCGTTAACAATAATGTTGCACCAATGGCTGCTGCGCCACCTACTAAAACACCTAATAGAAAATGTCCTTTTTTTGCCATAATTATGACTCCTTATCCGTTGTTTGTTTTTTATTTTGATAAAACTTTAACGCGCTCGCACTAATTTTAGAAGCCATGGTCGCTTTAGCAGCGGTCTTGCCCACGCTAGAGACCTTCGTGGTTAAATTCCGACTAGCCGCGTTTAAATCTGCGACACTTTCGCCTAAATCACCGGCCGCTTTAAAAACAGGATCTAAGTTAGCCACTTTGCCGTTCACATCATCTAACAATACATTGGCTTTGTTTAATAAGCCTTCAACTTCTTTTGCTAATATATCCACGTCTTCAGTAATAACTGTGACACTTTTATTGGCTTCTGCCACAGTTTGCGTTACCTGCGTCAGGACCTTTGTGATTTTTAATAACATCACAATGAGAAAAACAACTAAAACTGCAAAAGCCCCTGCTGCGATTAACGCAGCAATTTGACCACCCGTCATTGATTTGTTCCTCCTATTTTTGTCATCTATTATCTCGGTTCTCAATCTATAGAATAGCATTAATTAAAACAACCTTCAATTATCGACCTTATTTTGATGTCATTATTTTAAAACATTTGCTAAACTAGAACTATGTTCAATAAAGGAGTCTGCACAAAATGCCCATCTATTTATTAACTGCGACACCGGTAGCCGCTGTTCAACGGCAATCGAATATTCTGATTCGCTACATGACCAGTATCGATTGGGATCATCTGTTAAGCACTTTTGTCACCGGGCTTTTACAAATTATCTTCTTATCGGTTTTATTTTATTTAATTAACCGGATTGGTAAATTTGCGATTCGCCGGACTTTTCGTAAATACCGCCAATCAGATAATTTGGCCAGTAACCGGATGAACACTATTTTCACGTTGACGATTAACGCATTTTCCTACTTACTGATTTTCTTTTATCTGTATGCGCTACTCAGCGTTCTTGGCGTTCCCGTTGGTACGTTAATTGCCGGGGCCGGGATTTTCAGTTTAGCGATTGGCTTGGGGGCCCAAGGCTTCGTCAACGATATCGTGACCGGCTTCTTCATCTTAGCCGAACAACAATTCGATGTCGGTGATATTGTTAAAATCGGTTTGGTCGAAGGCACCGTGACTGCGATTGGCTTGCGAACCACGCAAGTCCAAAGTTTAGACGGTACCTTAAATTTTATCCCTAACCGCAACATTTCGATTGTCAGCAATCTCTCCCGTTACAACATGCGCGTGTTAATCGAAATTCGAATTACGCCCGAAACTGATTTACAACAACTCGTTGAGGTGATGCAAACAGTCAACGAGCGTTTAGTCCCCGAACATCCCGAAATCAAGGATGGTCCCACCAATCTGGGCGTCACCACTTTGAAAAACGGGCTCTTAACCTATCAAGTGGTCATGCACACCCTCAACGGATCGCAAACAACGATTCAACGTCTCTTTTTACAAGCGTACCTCGAAGCTTTGCAAGCAGCCGGTGTTACTTTGCCTGCTAGTCCGCTAACACTAACGAACTAACACTCAAAAAAAGGAGCAACACTTATGCCCATCATTAATCTAATTAAAGGCGCGCTAATCGGCGTCGCCCTCGTCATTCCTGGTTTATCTGGTAGTATCTTCGCCGTGATCGTCGGTCTCTATGAACCATTACTAGCCGCCATTGCCCAATTCAAAAAGGATTGGCACAAGGCAATCATCTTCTTAGGCCCAATCGGCATCGGTGCCGGCATCGGGATTTTATTATCGACCAAGATTGTTTTATGGTTATGCACCGCTTATCCACTGGCCGCTTATAGTTTCTTTATCGGTCTCGTGATTGGCAGCCTACCATTCATCTGGCGCAAAATTCACGGTTTCAATTTTTCAAAAATTGCGATTCTAATCGGTGCGGCACTAATTATGTTGCTCCTGACTAAAATCGGTGGTCATCAAAGTGAATCCGACATCGCGATTCGCCAATTAAGTTCACTCGCCGATTTTGGCACCTTACTCTTCGCCGGTTTCTTCTCCGTATCATTAATGCTGATTCCCGGTATTTCAGGTTCTATCATGTTGATGATTATTAAACAATACGGGACCGTTTACCACGCGGTCAGTCAATTGCTCGATCTACTGGTGTACCTCGTGACCGGACGGTGGGCGCAAGCACAACAAGCCGGTCAAAGTGTCTTGTTATTGTTACCATTCATGATTGGGGCCTTAATCGGGACCATCATCGTCGCTAAGCTCATGCACTACTTATTAGCGCATTATGCGGAACACGTTTATGCAGGCGTCTTAGGCGTCGTATTAGCGGCCATCTGGATTCTCGCTGAAACTGGCGTCGCACCTGCATGGCCCATCGGCTTAACAATATTGTCACTCATCGGAATCATTTTGTTAATCTTAGTAATGATTATCGTAGGCGCGATCGCAACGATTTACTTTGATCGGGCTTAGGTGCTGGCATTCACGGTAATTCTGACAAACGGTAATAACAGCCCCAAAGACCAATTCGTTCATAACGGATTGGTCTTTTTTGATGCCCTTAACTAGTATTTTCAATAACATTACAAAAGCTTTACGCAAATTACCCACGGTTTTTACAATGCTATTGCATACTAGAAATTGTTCGATGAGACTGACTTAAAAGGAGATCATTCAATGTCACAGATTAAATGCGTCATATTCGATTGGGCCGGAACGACTGTCGATTTCGGTAGCCTAGATCCCGTCATGGCTTTCCAAGCAGCGTTTGAAAAAGCGGGTATCCCGGTTAGTAGTGCCGCGATTCGCCAAGATATGGGGATTGAAAAACACGAACACATCGCGCAACTCTGCCAACAACCAGCCATCCAAACCGCTTGGCAAACACGTTACCACCGTTTGCCGACAATTGAGGATCAACAAACCCTCTTCAACGATTTCGAAACGGCTTTATTGAAACGCCTCTCAGAACAAACCCAATTAACCCCCTTCGTTTTAGAAACGCAGGCTAATTTACGCCAACAACACATTCAAATAGCGACGACCACCGGTTACACACGGCCGATGTTAACCTTAGTCGCACAACAAGCGGCTAAATTAGGTTACCAACCAGACTTAATGTGCTCTAAAGAAGATGTCGCACAAGGCCGGCCTAGTCCCGCCATGATTAACCACATTCGCCAAACCTTGCAACTGCCCGATCCGCAATCAGTCATTAAAGTCGGCGATACCGTCGTTGACATGCTTGAAGGTCAAAATGCCGGTGTCATTACGGTCGGCGTACTCGAAAGTAGTAGTTTAGTTGGCCTTTCGGTAGACGAATTAGCGGCCTTATCCCCTGACCAACGAACCGTCTTACTCGACCAAGCCAAACAAACCTTATTAGCTAACGGCGCAGACGCTGTGATTCTCAATCTCAGCGAATTAGCACCACTGATTGCCAGCTACCAAAACACAGCCGTTCGGGAGGTCCAATAAAATGCCACAACCTTACTTACTATTAACGCCCGGACCACTGAGCACCTCCGACACCGTCAAAGCCGCCATGCAAGTCGATCTCAGCACTTGGGATAGCGATTATCTGGCGATTACCGAACGGATTCGCAGCCAACTCTTAACCTTAGCCGGTGTGAGTGCGCCCGATTACTCAGCCGTTTTATTGCAAGGTAGTGGCAGTTACGGCGTCGAAGCCGTCTTGAATACCCTCTTACCCAAACAATCAAAAGACGCCTGCCTGATGGTCGCTAGCAACGGCGCTTACGGTGCTCGCATTGCGGAGATGGCCGATCGACTCCAAATTAACCACGTCGATTTAATCGTCCCTGAAACAAAACCCGTCACCGCGGCATTAGTCACCGCCTTTTTAGACCAACACCCCGAAGTCACCCATTTTGCAATGATTCATTGTGAGACAACGACCGGCATTTTAAATCCGATTGAAACGATTCTACCCCAAGTGAAAGACCGTGGGATTATCACGATTGTCGATGCAATGAGTAGTTTCGGCGGCATCCCCATCAACTTACTTGATTTAAAAATTGATTTTCTAATCAGTAGCGCCAATAAATGTATTCAAGGGGTGCCCGGATTCGCCTTCGTGATGGCCAATTGTGCGATTCTCGAAACTTGCCAAGGTCGGTCGACCTCTCTATCGCTCGACCTTTATGACCAACACATGAGTTTCAAAATGCATCCCGGTAAATGGCGCTTCACTTCCCCAACCCATACCGTCTTGGCGTTCGATCAAGCCTTAAGTGAACTAATCGCTGAAGGTGGCGTGGCGCAACGTTACCAACGTTACACTGCCAATCAACGTCAACTGGTTAATGGCATGCAAGCCCTTGGTTACCAAGCGTTGTTGCCGACTGCGGTGCAATCACCGATTATTACTACGTTTAAAACCCCGAATCCCGATTTTGATTTCAACCGTTTCTACCAAGCATTAAAAGACCGACAGTTCGTAATTTATCCCGGTAAAACAACCGTCGCACCTTCGTTTCGGATCGGCACGATTGGCGTCGTCGATCAACCTGAAATTTCAGCATTATTAGCCGCAATTGAAAGCACCCAAAAATTAACCCACTAAGGAGTTTCATCTCGTGAAAAAGAAAACAATTCTAACCAGCCTATTTTGTCTATTGGCGATTTCAGCCGGTTTAATCGGTTGTGCCAAGCAAAACGCCCAATCGACGAGTCAAAAAACGTTAACCATGGTTTTCTATCCGAACGAATCCGCTAAGAATTTCAACGCCTCACGGGCCGAAATTCAACACCAAATCGAAAAAGCAACCGGCAAAAAAGTCAAAATTCAAACGACGACCGATTATAACGTCGCCATCGAAGCGATTACTTCTGGCAAAGCCCAACTCGCTTTTATGGGACCTGAAGGCTATGTCCAAGCTAATAACCGCAACAAGGCCGTTCAACCCTTAGTCGCCCTCTCTGGCGCATCTGGCACGCTCAAAGATGCTAGTTACCGTTCGTATTTCATGGTGCCGAAAGACAAGGCCGCTGATTATCAAAAGGACGGCCAGTATTCAATTGACAATATTAAAGGCAAAAAAATTTCGTTTGTCTCCGTCAGCTCCACATCAGGTTACATGATTCCGGTCGCGACCATCAAACAACAATTCAAACTCAAATCGACCGATGAATTATCGCAAAGCGGCCATTTCTTCAAATCCGTTTTATTCGGTAATTCGCACCAAGGTTCGGCCGTCAACCTCTTTAAAGGCGATGCCGATGTCGCCGTCTTCGATGATATCGATACGAGTGCTTACATCGATGTCGAACAAGGCAGCTGGTCTAAAGTCGGTTCAACCTTCAAGGTCAAAGCCAACGCCACAGCACCGTTCACCGATGTTCGCGGTCTTGAAAGTGTTTCGATTGCCGTTAACCCCGTCCAAAATGGGCCCTTTGTCGCTAACACGAAAGTCTTGAGTGCTGCTGATCAAAAGAAAATCACGGCCGCCTTTACCAGCAAAGAAATGACGGCGAATACGAAGATTCTATCGCCAGTTAACGCTAAAGTCCCCGCTATCTGGAAAAAAGAATCGACTAAAACCAAATTATTGAAAGTCACTGATGACTGGTACAAACCAACGCACCAACTCGTTCAAGATAACTAAATTTGAAAGGCGGTCCATTATGCTATCCGTTAAACATCTCAATAAAACTTTTGCGACGGGACAACAAGCCCTAACCGACGTTTCTTTTGACGCCCAAGCTGGCGAATTCCTAGTGATTATCGGGCCATCGGGTGCCGGTAAATCCACCATTCTCAGAAGTATCAACCAATTAATCACCGATGATTCTGGTGAAATCACCCTAGCCGACCAAGATATTCGCCACGCTTCTAAATCACAATTACGTCATATTCGCCGACAGATTGGGATGATTTTTCAAAATGCTAATTTAGTGGGCCATCTAACCGTCCTCGAAAACGTCTTACACGGTCGCCTAGGGTATCAATCCACTCTAGCCGGAATTCTCGGCCGTTACACGACCGCCGAAAAAGAAACCGCCGTTGATTTATTAACCCAAGTCGGTTTAGCCGATTTTATGTATCACCGTTGCGATGAACTCAGTGGCGGTCAAATGCAACGGGTCGGGATTGCCCGGGCCTTAATGCAAGACCCCAAAATCCTCTTGTGTGACGAACCGATTGCTTCACTCGATCCGAAATCGGCGAAAGTCGTCATGGATTACCTCCACTTTCTGGCCAAACAACGCCACATCACCTGCATCGTCAACCTGCACCAAGTTGACGCCGCCCGTGAATACGCTGATCGGATTTTAGGGATTAATCAAGGCCAAGTGGTTTTCGAAGGCACCCCGGATCAATTATCCGACGATGCTTTGGAACAACTTTATCAAGGTAAGCGGGAGGTCCAACACTCATGACCGTTCAAACCTTCTTTCACCGGCGCCGCAGTCGTTTTTTATTCGGCTTGCTCTTCTTTAGCGCCTTATATTACGGGGCGGCAACCTTAGTCGATTATCATCTGTTAAACTCCTTTCAAGCGATTCCAGCGGCCTTTGCTTGGTTAGCCACCAACTTTATGCCAACCACCCGCTCGATGGCCTTCTTACCTTTGATTCTGACCAAACTCGGACAAACCATCATCTTATCAATCACCGCGACCGTCATTGCGGCAATTCTCGCGCTGGCGTTAGCGATTGTCGGTTCGAGCACCACCGGTCTGAATCGTGCGACCCAATTGTTAGCGCGGGTCATCGCATCGATTTGTCGCAATATTCCATTGGTCGCTTGGGCGATGATCTTATTGCTCTCGTTTAAACAAAGTGACTTCACCGGTTTTCTAGCCCTTTTCTTCGGTTCATTTGGTTATCTGACCCGTTCGTTCATGGAACTGATTGAATCCGATGCCACCGCGATTTACGAAGCACTCAGTACAACCGGCGCTAGTTATTTACAAGTCGTCTTACGCGGGATTATCCCCAGTATTTCAGCGCCATTACTCAGTTGGTTGTTATACATGATTGAAAATAACATCCGCGATGCGACCTTAGTTGGGATTCTAACCGGGACTGGGATTGGTTTCTTATTCGATCTGTATTACAAAAGTTTCCGGTTCGACTTAGCCGGCATGACCACCGTAACGATTATTGTCGCCGTCGTTTGTCTCGAATTATTAGCCAATCAAATTAGGAGGTTAATCCGATGATTGAACCGATCACTGACCTGACCAATACCGCCAAAAAGCCCCCAATTCGCGTCCATCTATGGAATCGTCGTCAGAAAACGATGACCGCCACCTTTGCAGTCCTTGGCCTGGTAACCGTCTATCAATTAGCCACGATTTCATCCGCGAACGTCCATTTCTGGCCGGCGACTATCGCCTTTTTCAAAAACGCGCAATTGATTTTTCTCCAACCGGGATTATCGGGGACTGATAGCTTTGGTTCACTGTTGAGTGCACTCGCTACTAGTGCCGCTTTGGCGACGTTAACTACGCTGTTAGGCGCAATTGTTTCCTTCTTTATCGCCCTCTTCGCCGCGAGCAACCTCGCAAATCGCAAAATTGGCCTCCTGATTAAAACCGTGATGGCAATGATTCGCGCCATTCCTACCATTCTGTGGGTGCTCATTTTTTCCATCGTAATTGGCCTTGGCGCAGACGCCGCTGTGATTGGCTTGAGCTTTCACAGCATCGCCTATCTGACGAAAGCCTACGCTGAAAGTTTTGAAGATCTCAATCCAGAAGCCATCGAAGCCTTGAAGGCGACTGGTGCCAACTGGTGGCAAATCGTCTTCCAAGCGGTCTTGCCAAGTAGCTTACCGATGTTGTTATCTTGGACCTTCATTCGTTTCGAGATTAACTTTACCAACGCGATTGCGGTCGGCGCAGCAGCCGGTGCCGGTGGGATTGGTTACCAACTCTTCACGGCCAGCAGCTTCTACTTCGACTTCCACGAAATCGGCGTCATTATCTACCTCTGCTTAGCCGTCACCGCCTGCTTAGAATTTATCTCGGTCAAACTACGTAAACGTTACTTGAAGTGAGCGCTGACTGGGAAACACATTATCTAACATGCCATAAAAAAAGGTCTATTAGTTAGTCTCACATGAGACAGCTAATAGACCTTTTTTAGCGGATTCGATTATAATTAGCATTTTTTATTAATGCTCAGTTGCTGACCGCAACCCAACGCACTCAGCGCTTTAAACGCGCTTCTCGAGTAGCCTTCTCCGGTTAACTACAGGATACAAATTATGGTTAAACCCGACCATAATCCGTATCCTTAGGTTAATCCTCGAAGCCTGACCAACTCGAATCAGAGCTCTTCTTTTAAACGCGCTTCTCGAGCAATCTTCTCCGCCTAACTACAAAATGCCAACCATGGTTAAGTTCAACCATAATTGGCATTTTTAGGTTATGCTCGAAGATTAACCGCTCGAGTTAGCGCTCTTCTATTTTGTATTCTTTTTCGATATTGTGAGCCACCCGATTAAAACTTTTCATCATTTCGCGGCGGGTGACGATGCCGGTGAAGTCGCCTTCGTCTGAGATAACCGGTAAATACGGGTGATCGACTAATAGGTGCAAAGTTTCTTCGATATCGTAGGGATCTTTAATCGTTACGACGTCGGTTTGCATGACGTCTTTGACGGTCATTTTGCGTAGATTATCAAAACTCAGATGATCGAGTCCCAACATCGTTTCGGTAATCAGCGGCATCGTCAACATCCCTTTGAACTTCGAATGATTATCGAGCACCGGAATACTCGAATATTTAACCGTCGTTAATAGAATAAACGCGTGTTCTAGTGAATTGTTTTCTTGAACGCTGGCAACCACTTCACCGGGAATCAAGAAATGTTCTTTGTTTTCTAATAATAAATTTTGAAATGCATCTGCTATCATCACTAACCTCCATTGGACCACTTTACCTTGTTATTGTATCAAACTGAATCAAAAAAAGACTATCCATTTGCTATAATCTTTGGATAGTCTTTACCTTTAACGGTTAAATTTAAATTTTAGACGTTCGACCGCTTCAAAGTCGCGGTTATAATATTGCACTTGATACGCTTGCGCGGAAACGTCAACCACGGCGTATGTCCCGCCGATTTTCTGGAATTGACCGCGTGGCTGCGAAATGCTCCCCGGGTTTAATATCAAAATACCTTCATGGGTAGCGCACGCTAATTGATGCGTGTGGCCGTAAAAAATCAGATTAGCGTCTTCGGCTTGACCCGCCAATAATAAGTTGGTTAAGCCGAAATTAACGCCATATAAATGGCCATGCGTCATTAGAATCCGTTGTTGTTCAATTGATAACATCACTTTATCCGGAAACTGATCGTGCCAATCCATATTACCTTCAACACCGGCCATCCGTTCGAAGACCGCATCATCTTGTCTTAATTCTGAATCGCCACAATGTAAAAAGGTCACGTCTTGGCCTTGATAATGGGCTTGTAGCTGCACCAAAATATCCCGATCACCATGACTATCACTAACGACTACTAAACGCATCAAAAAGCCTCCTTTAATTAATCTGCTAACCAATCGCGCCAAACGGGTTCCAAATTCGCAATGGCCCGCGCCCGATGACTGACTTGATTTTTTTGAGCTAACGATAATTCCGCCATACTGGCGTCTAATTCAGGAACGTAAAACAACGGGTCATAACCAAAGCCATTATCGCCCCGGGGAATCCCAAGTATTCGCCCGACAACATTGCCTTTAACAACCAAATCTTCGTTCGGTCGATCCGGTTTAGCAAAGACCAAAGTTGAATGGAACGTGGCGGTCCGTTTCTCAGTTGGGACACCGGTTAATTCAAACAATAACTTCGCATTATTGCCCGCATCGTTATGGTCACCGGCAAAGCGGGCCGAATAAATCCCGGGCCGACCATCAAGGGCATCGACCATTAAGCCAGAATCATCCGCCAGCACTGGCAATTTCAAAATGGCGGCGATTTGATCGGCTTTTAAGCGCGCATTGGCTTCAAAAGTCTGACCGGTTTCATCAATCTCGGGTAATTCAGGATAATCCAACAAAGTTTTAACCTTGAGCCCATCCTTTGCAAAGACCGCTTCGAATTCGCGCGCTTTCCCTGGATTCTTAGTCGCAATCACAATCGTCCCGACATCCGGCGTGCCCGCTGCCATAACCGGTTGAACGGCTTGTTGAAAACTAGCTTGGAATTGGGCGGTCGTCCGCGTACAACCTTGACTCGCGCGTAGAATTAATTCATTAAACAGACTGCTATCCACAGGTTGTCCACTTAACGTCAACGCGCCAACTTGTTCCTGCGCTGTGGCGACCATCGTCATTTGACTGATGGCAATTTCTTCTTCGGCTAAGGTTAAATCAACCAGTGTCGTTTGATCCGCCGTCACGCCAACACTGACCGCACACGGCACTTGTTGGTCCATCAACGCATCTGGTAACAATCGTAAGGCACCAAGCGTGGCATTAAAGGCTTCAGCCAATTGACCGCCATCGTTTTCTAAAGTTGTGATAGTGACCACTAATTGTTGTTGCGTCAAAGCCTCCGCAGAGACTAACGGTAATAGCGCCGCTTGTAACCAGTCTATTTGGCCAGCAGTCAGGCCTGTCCCCGTGACCACTAAACCGGCAGCCTTAGTTTGCCAATAAGCAGCAACCATTATTTTAGTAATTCCCCGTTGCCATAAAACAGAAGCCGGTTGTTGCGTTAAATAACGCCACTGCACTTGCAGCGGTCGGACATCATTGACTGCTCGATTATCAGTTCGGACCATCATTTTTTTCTCCTTGAATTGTGGCTTGTTGGGCGTTTAAATCAGGTAAGTCCAACCATTGACGGGCAATCGGTGTGAAATCGGTGACTTGCCCCGTCGTAAATGTTTGAAGTCGACCAGCTTGTTGCGTGTCGGCCAATGCTTGTCTGTCCGTCAGCACCTGCACTAAATCGGCAACCGCCGCTTTCGCTGGGTCGACTAACGTCACATCTGGACCGACTGCCGTTTGGATCGCCGTTGCTAATAATGGAAAATGGGTACAACCCAAGATTAACGTATCAATTTGACGCGTCTTTAACGGTGCCAATAACTGATTAACCTTTTGTTGGACCGCAGCCCCGTAACGCTGATTGGCTTCAATCATCATCACAAAATCAGGAACGGCCAACCCGTTGACTATTATTTCTGGCACTAGCGCTTTTAACTGTTGCGAATAAGCTCCGCTTTGAATCGTACCGGTCGTCGCAATCACGCCCACTTGTTGATTCTTGGTGACCGTACTAGCCAACTGACTGCCCGGCGCAATCACACCAATCACTGGAATGGCTAATTGCGCTTGTAAATCGGGCAAAGCCGCAGCCGTCGCTGTATTGCAAGCTACGACCAATGCCTTGATTTCATGGCGCACTAAAAAGTTGGTCATCTGCCAAGCAAAACCTTTAACGATTTCTGCAGGCTTTTCACCATATGGTAGGCGCGCTTGGTCGCCAATAAAAATGAGATCTTCATTGGGGAGTTGGCGCTTGGCTTCTTTTAACACAGTCAGCCCGCCAACCCCTGAATCCATAAAACCAATCGGTTGTTTTTTCATGCCGCAAATCTCTTTTCATCTCAGAATTCATTCGTAAACTCTATTTTCTCTTTTTTTTCATTAAAATTCAACCGACTAGCCTTTAAATACTAAAAAATAATTGCATTTCGCGGTATAATGACCATAACTTATTAAAAAATTGTTCCTTAAAGGAGTGCCACCGTGACTCATTCACTTTATTCACAACTAACGCACAACGACCAACCAGCTGCTTATTTAAACCAAGCCACCTTACGCGACGTCCTATTACCCGCAATTCTGGGCAACGAAAATTCGGAAATCAGTTATTGGGCCGGTAAACAACTCGCAACCCAATTCCCGCTCGCCTCGGTTGACGACTTATGCACATTTTTCGCACAGATTAACTTCGGTCAATTAACATTAACCAAACATAAAAAAGAAACTTACTTCTTTACACTAACCGGTCAAATCGTAACTGATCGCCTCAACGATTTCGATGAACCCGATTTCCAATTGGAAGCCGGCTTTATTGCCCAAACAGTCGAAACCCAACTCCAAGTGGTGACCGAAGCCAAAGCAACGATTGATAATCACAAAAACGTGACAATCTTTGTCCAAACTGATTCAAAAGCCCCGATTGAAACGGAAGTAACACCCGAGCCGATTACGATCACTGACGCACCCGCACCACCAACGGTCGCTGCCAACCAGCCCGTTGACGAAACACCCACACCAGTCCAACCTGAACCACCCGTTGAACAACCAACACCAACCACGACGCAACCGGCCGAACCCGAAACAACACCCACGCAAAGCGTCAGTGACCTACCAAGTCGACGTGAATTGCACCGCAAGAAACATTAAATAAACACCTAAAAAGGGCCACGATTATCAGCAACTTAATGTTGCATAATTGTAGTCCTTTTTGACACCAACTATTTTACAGCCTATCAGGGGAGCAAATTGACGCCTAATAATAAGCCGTCATACAATAGATGCGCGTATATCCCGCCTCTTAGTGAATTTGACTGCCGCCAAGCGACTGAAAAACCGTATCGACTGAATCCAACCATGATACACGGCCAAATATGATAGTTATAGACCTGTAAATGGAGCAAGCTGAACACGATACAACCAACCAAATTAGCGATTAACCAATGGGCCCGAAATCGTTTCAAATAGATTTGTAATGGTAATATGATGTTGGCCATCAATAGTTCTTCAAAAATAATTGCAGCCACTGCCAATAACAGAAACAGTGCTAGCTCATCACCGTGGTGTAACGACTTTAAAAGTACAACATTACCATTCGAACCAAAATAGCTATTTTTAGTAAAAATGGTGATTAATAGCCCTACAATAACGGTAATCAAAAAGGTAATACTAATTGAAGTGACTAATATTAATCCTTTATGACCAGACATTGGGGCCAATAATATTTTCAATTTTTTTGAACCAAAAATGATAAATACCCCCATCACTGCACACGCTAAGGTGATTAATATCGATAGATTAAAATCGCTAAAGTTTAAATTCAGCAAACTTATAAAATAACCTAAGATCGTAATTGCTAACCCGCTAAGATATTGTGTCGGCTTGATTTGTTCTAAATTTTTGATGATTCCAACTCCTTTTTTGATAAATCCAATATGCCATATTTTGCAACCCGCTAGTAAAACCATTCCTGAACCCTACCCAAAAACTTCATGAATGGTAAAACCTACAAATTATCAAGTTCAAGAAGATTTTTAATATGGTGCAGGAAGACTTGAACCGCAATCAAATAATCATTGTTAAAGTATAATTGAACAATACTTTAAATTATATTTAGGAGTGTGTCAGTAGTGCCTTTAATCCCTAAACGAATCACCTTAATTACCGCTCAAATCACCAATGCCTTATTAGTCATTCTGTTATTCCTACCGGCCTTTTCTACTCAAGAATATACCGGACTTATTTACTGGTTGCTTTTATTAATGGTTATCAGTAATAGCATTGTTATCTGGAATTTACAACGAAATCTGACGTGTCATAATTGACACCATGTAAAAAGCCCACAATTTGTGGGCTTTTTATTTTTTATATGCTCTAGCACAACGTAGTCACCAACTACAGCTTTAACTGTGCCTTAATCTTTTTAGCCTTGCCAATCGAAAACTGTCTTGATAACTCAGCGCCAAAATGAATCTCACGTGACTTAAAATCAATCTCTGTCATGTTGTTCAGATTCACTAGACAATTCCGATTGATTCTAAATAAATAGGGATATTTCTCCCCTAGTTCATTTAAATTACCGTAGAATTCGTAATGCCCATTCTTGGTATTCAACAGCACCCGATGCGGTAAGTCTGACGGTTCGATTAGCTCAATCTCCTGTTTATCAATTGAAAAAGTTTGAGAACCAATCGAAAACGTAAAGGCCTGTGATTGACTCTCTCTAGTCGCATCAATTCGCTGTTGCGCCAATGTTAACAATTCAACAATTTCAGCTCGATAATCATCTAGTGGTTGATCCTTGGTCACAAACCCCAGTGCTTCAACCCGCCGTCGTAGCGTCAACGGCATCATTTCATCGTGGGTGGTCACAAAGATAATCTTGGCCTGGACATCACTTGCTCGAATCCGTTCAGCCAAGTCGATGCCATCCAGTGAGCTCGCCAAATCAATATCTAAGAAATAAGTCCCCTGTTTCGGATTAAATTTTTCTAGATATTTAAGGACTTCCAATGGGCTCTGCGTTTTTAATTGGATTTTAAATAAATCTGTATGAAAAAGGATATAGTTCTGAATAATGGTTTCTAATTGATTCAATTGCACAATTTGGTCTTCGCAAAGAATAATGGGATAGGACATCTGTTCGCCTTCAATCTTTCATTAAGATAACTTGGGTTGAGAATACTAAACCTAATCGTTGATATTGAACGAATAGATTAGTGTATTTTTGTTTGAATTCCTGAACCGTATTCAGGCCAAGTCCTGAATGGCCCGCTTTAGTTGAGTGGCCCTTTTGTTGTAACTGATCAAGTGCCAGACTGGCATCTTCATAAGTATTCTTAATTAGAAATTCAATTTGCGAGTCATCTTGATAAATCATAATATCAATCACTTTATCCCGACTTTCGGCAGCGGCTTCTAGCGCATTATCCAATAGAATTCCCAGCATTCGGACACCGTCAAAAATCGGCATTGGCAACGTATCGATTGGTTTTTGACATTCAAAATGACATTGAATTTTCAATCCCTTTGCTCGATGGAGCTTCGCAATTAAGAGACTTTTGATAAAACTATTTTGGACATTATAGAGCGCTTTGTAATCAAACTCATCTTGCGGCAGACTTTGATTCGAATAGTCTTCAAGTGTTTCAATTTGTTCGGTCAACTTAGCGTTTTGGCCGGTGCTACTCGCTTCCTTAAAACTCAATAACAGGTTTTTATAATCGTGTCTAAATTTAGCAATTTGTTGTTGATTTTTTTCTAAAACTTCCGTATACGCCTTTAAATGATCGAGTTCTTTTTTAGCGATTTGTGTTTCATATTTTTCTTTTTGTTGATTGAGGACTCGCGTAAATAGGAAGATAACAAATAGGGTTTGAATAATCAAGAAAACATCAATCCCAATCACAAAATGATCATAGGCATTGTAATAATGAGCGGCGTATGTAATCAACAACATGACCAGGAATAAATACATCATTAAAAACGAAGTCGCTTCAGAACTATATCTTTCACTTAATATATGCAGATTCTTTTTTTGATAATAAAAAAGAATAATACTAATGACCAGCATTTCAATCAGTAATTGTATAAAAATTTGAGTAAAGCCAATCACCTGATTTCTAGGTAGTATTTGCAGCATGACAGTTGAGCTGAAAACAATGACCCCATTGATGATTAATACACAAAGTAGCAATTCACTAAAAAGTAGATAATCTTTTTTCTTTTTTGTTTTTAACATCATATAACCTGCCAGAATTGGGATAATATCTGATAAGTTGCTATATAAATCGGCAAAAAATGTAATCGGCAAAAAAACAACGATTAATATTAATCGTCTTTTTTTTGTTCCTTGCTTATTAATCATAAAAAATAATACATAAAATAATATCTCGTCTATCAGCGCCTTTAGAATAAATGCCTTTGTATCGACTAACAATAATATCCTCCCTATTTCAACTGATCATCAAATTTATCTTTCATAAGGTACTCGTCTGAGTAATGTTCAAGTGCCTCAATTTGTTCAGTTAAGTGACTGTTCTGTTCAGTGCTACTGGCCTCTTTAAAATCACATAATCGTTTTTGATAGTCGCTTTTAAATTTAATCATTTGTTGTTCCTGTTGCTCTAAAGTTGCCGTGTATTTTTTTAAATAAGCCATCTCTTGCTTGGCCATTTTTTCCTCATATCTTACTTTTTGTTGATTAAGTGCTCGGGTAAATAAAAAGGTGACAAATAAAGTCTGGATAGTAACAAACCCAACAATCCCCACGACAAATTGATCATAGGCATCATAATAGTGAGCGGTATATGCAATCAGCATAGTGACTAATGCTAGATACACCAACAAAAATGCGGTCACTTCGGAACTATATTTTTCAATCAGTCTATGCAGATTCTTTCGTTTGTAGTAAAAAAGAATGCTACTAATGACAACGACTTCAATCAATAATTGTAAAAACACGCCTGAAAACCCAACAATTTGTTTTTTAGGCAGAATTTGCATCATAATCGTCGAACTAAAAATAGTAACGTCGTAAAGAATCAGTATGCTTAAAAGTAACTCATTTAATAAGACATAATCTTTTTTCCCTTTGACTTTTAAAATAAAGTAACCGGCTAGAATTGGAATAATGTCTGATAAGCCACTATATAATTCAACTAAAAAGGTCATTATCAAAAAAATTGAGATAAATGCTGCCCGCCGTTTTTTCGTGCCCCGTTGACTGATTAAAAAAAATAAAACGTAAAAAAAAGTGTCATCAATAAATGATCTTAAAATGTACGCTTTTGTGTCGATTAACAATCAAACACCTCCTTGTTTCACTTGGTCATCAAATTTATCCTTCAAGAGGCACTTGTCTGAATAGTATTCAAGTGCTTGAATTTGTTCGGTTAATTGACTGTTCTGTTCAGTGTTACTGGCCTCTTTAAAATCACATAATCGTTTTTGATAGTCGCTTTTAAATTTAATCATTTGTTGTTCCTGTTGCTCTAAAGTTGTCGTGTATTTTTTCAAATGCACCATCTCTTGCTCGACCATTTTTTCCTCAAACCTTGTTTTTTGTTGCTTGAGTGCTCGGCTGAACAAAAAAATGACAAATAACATTTGAATAACGATAAACACAATAATCCCAACGACAAACTGATCAAAAACTTGATAATAATGCGCAGCGTAGGTCACTATTGAGATTATCAGAAATAAGTACATTAGTAACAATGCCAGCCATTCTGCATTAAGCTTTTCAAATAAACGCTGAATCCGATATTTTTTATAACCCCAGATAAAAAGACTAAGGAGTATTATTTTTAAACCAATTTGCAACGAAATCTCCAAAAAGCCAATAACATGCTCTTTAGACAAAACTGAAACCATCACGGTTGAACTTAAAATATTAACACTGTCGATCACTAGCTCACATAATATCAGGTTACTTAAAAGAAAGTAGTCCTTTTCCCCTTTTCTTTTTAACAAGAGATAGCTGGCTATTATCGGAATGACATCCGAAACACTTGTGTATAACCCGACAAAAAATGTGATTGGTATAAAAAACAGCGCTAATACTAACCGCCTCATTTTAGTCCCTTGTTTATTTAACGCAAAAAATAGTAAGTAGAATAAAATAATATCGACAAAAAATCTTAATATGTATGCTTTTGTATCGATTGTAATCACATTACTCCCCCTCCCACTAGCAGTATAGCAGATAAAGAAACGTCGCACATTTTTTGAAAAGTAAAAAATATTATAAATAGTTAGTTTAATAAATTACACGTTCAAGAATGGTTTCGCTAGCATTCAAGAAGCCTTTAACCACAAGCCACTCACTTAGGTTACACTTCACTTAAATAATAATACGAATTTACGAAATGAGGTCTTTTTTTGTTTTTCAATCAATCAGAAAATAAAGCAGTTTATGATTCAATTAAATCAGATATTCATGAATTATATTCACTGTTAAATAACCGTGACGATCAATCTCCGGAGTTATTAGATATATTAGACGTTCTTGGTCAAGTCTACCAAAATATAGACGATTCTAAACATCCCGAAGCACTCGTCAACCGGTTGGTCAATTTCATTAGAAGTACGGCGATTAAAGGCCGTCTTAATTTCCCTAAAGATCAGGAAACCTTAATCATCAACCTATCTGCGATTGGCCAAAAAGCTAGTTGGAATGGTAATGAATACGGCGATACTTCCGATAAATCACAATTTTATAATTGGAATGAGCAAATTCCTAGGCACTAACAGTCAATTACCTAGTCCGTCGACCCGCAACTTTCTGATATAGAATTGGAGAAATTAATATGGCCTTTTTTAAAGCACGTTTATCAAAGAAAATGATCCTACTAGCACTGTCAATCGGTTTTTTAATCAGTATCTGTCATCTGACGCAAGTCTTCTTAAATCCAATGACTCGCGATAATATTTTTGCTGAATCCCCTTATACGAAGTGGATTAGCATCGATCCATTCTCCTTCACATCGGTTTCTTTATTTATTCTAATCCCACTAATTGCCAGTATTCCAGCCGCGACTTTACTACGTCAGGACATCAACAACCATTTTTTCAAACAATTAACGATTAGAAAAGCTTTACCGACAATTTTGAAGCAATATGCGTTGACCGCTTTTTTAACCGGAGCGCTTACGATTGCCATCATTTTATTGGCCAATTTTCTAAGCCTCTTTTTAATTTTACCGAACGTTAAACCCGACGATATCATTAATAATAATCTGTTGATTACTAGTCGGAACACCCTATTGGTCGCACTATACTACCAGCATCCATTCATACACGCACTGCTGTCGATTGTCGTCACCAGCTTGTGGGGTGGCTTATTTGCACTATTTACCTTTGCAGCCTCGTTATTAATTAAAAATAATTTTGTTGCCCTTTGTAGTAGTTTATTTCTACAAATCATTCTTTTTATTTTGAATAGCTTTATTCGGTTACCCAATCAGATTAGTTTATCGCCAATGGATTTCTTAAGAGAATCGGCTTCTGCCAATATTAATCTCGCCGTCTTAGGCCTCAGCTCAATTGCCTTGTTCGTTATTAGTAGCCTATTGATTTATTGGGGAGGGTTCAAGAAAATTGTTGCGTAAAACGATTCGACAACAATCTTTACTATTATTGTCGCAAAAGAGAATCATCTTACTCGGTATGGGGCTTGCCTTTTTGATTGGTTTATTGAAAGAAAGTCTTTTTACCGGCGCTAACGTCGAACCTCAAGTCGCATGGGGCACGATATTCAACCGCTATATCATCTTTCTAACCTTGTTCCCGATTAATGTGATTGTTGGCTTATCCGTCCTTAAATACCGGACTCTAGATATTCTAATCGCTCGAACCAGACATATCGTAACGCTCCAATTATCGATTCAAATCATATTGATTTCGACAATGCTCGGTACTTCATGGTTACTTGCCTCGATTCTTTTATTAATCAGGCTGAAGCTAATCTTCTTATTGCCGCTCGTATTAATAGCCACAATCAATATCTTATTCGATTTAATCGGATTAGCCGCCCTAGCCGTACTACTATTTACCTTATTTCAAAATAAAATAATTGCTTTTCTAGGCTTTTTTATGGCGAATACGCTGCTATTTTATTTAGCCATCTCACACTATCCCACTCTGATTTATGATTTTGTCCTTTTAGAACCTATCGGCCAGTATAGTGCTCACATGCTAATGTTATTCGGGATGATTGTTTTGGTCGGCGTAATCATTGAAAATGTCATATTGCGAAAGGATATCCTATGATTTTATTACTGAATCAAAGTCGGTATTTTTGGCAAATTATTCGTAAACGATTTTTCTTTTGGTTATTACTGCTCATTCTGATTATGGCGCTGACCGGTCTCCAATATCGGTATAATCCGCGGGTTAATCTCAATACCCTTTTCTTTTACGGGGTTAGCGCATCAGAAATTAGTGCTGGTCACGTCAGTATCCCGCCACTCTGGTTTTTTTATTTATTAGTGCCCCATCTGATTCTGTTAAATGCTTTGCAAGAATTAACAAAGTACCACAGTCAGCAATTATGGGGATTACAATTTTCAAAAATTAAACTCGCTTCAACGCATTGTCTGCTCATCCTTTTAATCAGTTTATTATATGAATTCATTTCGGTACTGGCGTTAATGGCTACTTCAAAAATACAAATCGCCAAAGAAATGACCAGCATATCCGGTCATTTGGCAAAACTATCACTACCCTTTCTAACCACCTTATTACTATGTATCGCCTCTTTATTATTATTACAGGCCATTCTTAATTTGATACATCCGATAATCGGTATTACCCTCCCCGTTCTGATTTTAATCATCACTGTTTTTAAGAATTGGCGCTACAATCCCATCAACAGCACGATGCTATCCCGAATTCTGCCGCATACCTTTAGACAGGATACTTTTATCTTTTTATTGCTTATCAGTTTGCTCGTCAGCCTCTACATTCATATCTACAGACACCAAGATCTTAACTAATCGTTAGTAAGGAGTAACTTGTATGCCATTCATTGAATTAAAAAATGTTTCTAAACAGGTCAAGCAACGCCAATTACTCAATCAGGTTGCCATTCAAATTTCCAAAGGAAGTATTGCCACCTTGGAGGGCATTAATGGCTCAGGAAAAACGTTGGTTCTCGAAGCACTCTTAGGCTTAATAAAAACTTCGGGTCAGATTACCATCAATAATCAAATTGTTGATCCATTAAATGCTTATCCCATTAAAGCCGGCATCATGATTGAGAACCCTAGTTTGATTGAAAACTTTACGGCTCATCATAATTTAGAAGTTTTGCGCCAATTGGAACCAGAAGTCCCTGAACAAGAGATTGATGAACTGTTAGCCTTTTTCAAAATAGACCGTTTTCCCAAACAAAAAGTTAAAAACTTCTCGCTGGGTATGCGTCAAAAATTGGGTATTGCCCAAGCCTTTTTAGGCAAACACCCCCTTGATTGTTTTGGATGAACCCACTAACGCCTTAGATGAAACGAGTATTGATGATTTAGTCCAGTTAATTCAATCCGTTAATCAGCAAGGCACAACGTTTATCATTGCATCTCACGATCAATCCTTTGTCAAACGCGTATCGAATAAACGTTTTTCAGTAAAGGAAGGTGTCGTTCATGAATGCTAAACGCCGCTTGTTTCTAATCCCGATTATCGTCGTTGTTTGTGTTTTGATGATGTTTAGATATATCCAGGTCAATCAGCACGTCACTAATGCCGGTGTTAAGCAAGAAATCATCATTCAGAAAAACCAACTGGTTCATACATCTAACGTTAACTTTAAAATCGAAAAATACGCGTTAGTCCCCCATGGCAATGATTTTCAGGCAAAGATCACCGTTCAACTAACCAAAACCGGTGTCAGCAATTATGGCTTTAAAAAAAATAATGATTTCTTCACCGATAATATGTGGGTTGATTGTCCCTACTTAGGGAATATGCCGACAGTCAGTAATGGCTCAAATATTACCGAATTGAAAAAAGACATTCAAAATTTCGCTCAGGGGCAAACGATTTCGACCAACCTTTTATTTAATATTCCTACAGAAATGATGCACGCCAAGCACAATAAACTGTATTTTGTTTTTCTAGTGCCGCAAGCCAATCAATATGAAAAATATTTACTTTTATTAAATCACTAAAAATTGCTGGCAGTCATTATTTTATATGAAAGGATAATTCATTATGCTAACCCTCAAAAAAATGCTACCATTTGTCGCCTTTCCGGTATTAATCGGCTGTATTATTCTGGTATTTCTTAAAGGCAACCATTGGTATCCTAAAACGATAGATGCATTAATCATTGTGACCACGGTGATCCTGATTAAGCTAAAGATCAAATATTGAGCGCTAAGCATAGGAATCAGTGGGCGTTAGCACGTTATCTCCAGATAAAAACTTGCGACTGATGGATTCGGTTAAACTTCAGGCGGATAGCTGATTAATCACTAAAAAGGAGTATCAAGCAATGGGATTATTAAAATGGTTTTCAGGCGGTACTGACCGTTCTGCGGAAGCAATTAAATTGATTGCGGCACTATTAAACGCCTTGGGGACTGACGCACAAAACGCGCCATTATTAGTTGTTCTTAATAAATACGAACACGAATTAATCAAGCAAGAATCAGCGGTGCCTTTTATTTTAAGTCGTATGAATATTTCAATTGCCAATACGATTCGAAGCAATCAAATGACTTTGAATGCACAACAAACCGAAAAGTTAAACCAACTACAGGCGCTCTCAAATATTAGATACGGCTACTAAATAAAGGTGGTGTTAATCATTGGAAAACAATCAATTATTCGCTTTAATCGACAGTGCTTATCAAGAAGAATTATCGAATCAACCGGCAGCGTATCGTCAAGCACTCCTAAAAAGCGCCGAGGCATTGATGGCCGGTACTGATGAAGTTACAGTCTGCGCTGATCTCTATCAGGTCTGCCACAACACCTTTATTGTGCCCATGAGCCTCCCAGCTGCCAATCGCAGTCTGTATCAATTCATTGAACAAACTTTAAAAAACACTGATCAAAAACGGTTACGGGATTTAAATCTAGGTTACGGTTTAATTGCGACCCACTTTACTTTTGGACCGTTGAATTAGGCCAACTAGTATTAGTTTTGACAGACTCCCATAATAAGCATAAGGTTGGCGAATTTTATATGAAAGTAAAACTAGACTATTCAATCATCTGGACAGTCATTGGATTTTTTATTATTTATCAATTACTTTTGATGCCAGAAATTCTGTTAATGGCGTTAAATAATAAGATAGTAACCTCATTATTAACATTGATTACACTAGTCCTTGTAATTATGTTTATTAGCTATACTTTTAAATATGTTAATAAAATTGCTTATTGGCAAGGTGCCTTCGTTAAAAGTAAATCCAATTATGTCGTTTTTACGGTTTCGATACTATTATTGTTATTATTCCAGTGGGGCAATTCTTCTTTAATCGCCCACGGTATTCTTTCAAGCACGCAAAACCAATCTGAAAACTTAACGGCGCTTAATCATAATCCGACTTTTATGTTAGCTTTTGGTCTTGTAATTGCACCAATTTTAGAAGAACTCATCTTTAGAGGCCTTTTTTACAAATCATTGTTGGTAAACCTCAATCCTAGGCAGATTAGATGGCAATCATTGATACTAATGATTGTTATCAACACACTTATTTTTACGCTACCACATCTTCAAACTTTTTCTTTAGAAATATTCCCCTATATGATCATGTCGGTTATTTTTTCAATTAATTTTATTTATTACAAAAAAATCAGCGTACCGATTATCTTGCATATCTTCAACAATTTAATAGCTATTTTTTTATTTTGAAAATTCTAGATTACCGTATCGTTTGTCTCACAATTGATTTGTAGCATAACTTACTTTTGGAGGTCAGCATTATGACAAATAACGCATCAACAGGTCGACCCACGGATCATCAAAGCCGCCACTTTAACCCCAATTTTTATAAATCAATTGCCTTTTATTCAGGGATTCTTTTGTTAGTCCCCAGTCTTTCTTTTTTTAAATTTAACGTCACTTCTTGGAGTTGGTGGTTTGATTTACTATTTATAATAGTCGGCCTACTGACGATTGCCTCAACGCTCTTTAAAAAAGATATGATTTATAACGAAACCAAATAATTAAGAATCTGATATTTCGATAGTTTAGATTTATCGTCTTGGCGAATGAAGCATTCCTTAATTCAAATAAAACAAAAACAACCTCTCCTGAAAATTAGGAGAGGCTGTTTTTGTTTTTAAAAGATTCCTTGACCTTTAATCCGCCGTCCAATAAGCCGCATTAATCTGGTCAAAGTCCTGATTATGGGTGGTGACCATCGGGGCTTTCGCGGTGGGGTGCAGTTGTTGGGCAATCGTCGCCATCGCCACTGTGCCTTCTTGGAAGGCATTGACAATTAAACTAACCCCAATCTTAGCGCCGACTTGCTGCCCAATTGGTTGGACTAAAGGCGTCGCTAGTTGGTCTGGTGTTAATTGCCAATCGGTGTGCGTGTCCAATGAGCGCCGGTAACCAAAGCTCGCCACGACTGTATCGACGGCCACGGTTTGTTGATTAGCTAAAGTAACGGCCGTCAATTGCCCATTAGCCTGTTGATAACTTAGAATCGGTTGGACTTGGTAATCGATTTGTGGATAAGTTGTTAAGAAGTCTTGTTCCTCTGCTTCGGTTGCAAACGGTCGCTTGGCGACAATCCAATGCACTGCTTTGGCAGTTGCGATCAAATGGGGCGCTAAAGCCATCAAATTATAGCCCGGTCCAACTAATAAAACCGACTGATCACGATAAGCAACTGGATTCTGTGGTACATAACTAACGTTGGTGTAAGTCTGTTCTGCTAATAACGGCCAAGGTTTATGGCGGACCATCCCGCCACCAATCGCGAGCACCAACGCTTTCGTTTGATACGTGTTTTCGGCAGTCTGCACGTTGTAAATCGCCGCAGTCGCATCATAACTGACATCCGTCACGAGGGTTGCGGTCCGCAATGGCAGCGGATAAAGTTGCGCTTGTTCTTGTAGATTTTGAATCAACTGGTGCCCACTGATGCTCGGCTGACCCCCGATATCGTGAATCACACGTTCTGAGTAGGTCACAACTTTACCGCCCAAAGCGGGACTCGCTTCTAGTAATTGCGCTTTTAACCCATATAAACCAGCTTGAAACGCCGCATATAAGCCGGCGGGCCCGCCCCCGATAATCGTTACATCGTATACCATCTAAAGTCTCCTCATCTGTCGGTTTTAATTAATAGATAAATAAAATACGGGGCACCAATCAACGCGACTAACACGCCGGCGGGTAATTCAGTCGTTGGACTGAGCACCTTACCGAGTGTATCGGCAATCAATAAGAAGCTACTCCCTAATAAACCGGTTAACCACAGCTGATAGCGATGTTGTGGGCCGATAATCCGCCGCGCAATGTGGGGGGTGATTAAGCCGATAAAACCAATTCCACCACTGATTGACACACTCGCACCCGCTAACATCACAGCGGCGCCAATTAATAATAGTCGTTCTTTTTGGAGTTGGATCCCGAGCGATTGCACGCTATCATCACCCAGGACTAAGACGTCTAAGAGCCGTTGTTTGCTCATGATGAACGGGATTAATAACAGTAACCACGGTAATAGCGCCCAGACAAACGGCCAACTCGTGCCCCAGATACTGCCGGCCAACCAGGTCATCACGAATTGATAATTATCCGGTGATAACTTCAAGGTCAACAAGACCATTAATGCCGAAAAACAGGTGGACAGTGCGACCCCGGTTAGCAATAACCGATTAGGCGTAATCCCCCGTCCTTTTTGATACGCACCCAGAAAGATAATCGCCGCACTGATGAGCGCGCCACCTAATGCCAGAATCGGTAGTAGAAATAGCTGACTGCTCTGATTGGCCGCAAAAGCGATGAATAACATGACCGCAATCCCCGCGCCGGCATTAATCCCTAAGAAGCCGGTATCAGCCAACGCGTTTTGCGTGGTACTTTGTAACACTTCACCGGCTAGCGCTAAGGCAAAGCCGACTAGAATCGCGACCACAATTCGCGGTAAGCGAAAATCGACCAAGATTAAGGCGTCTTGCGCGCTACCTTGACCGCGGATTAGTTGTCCAATCGCTTGCCAGCCAATCGTTAATTCGCCCGTTTGCAAACTAATCAGACTAACGACGACGATCAATAGACTGAGACCGATTAACCAACCAGTAAAGCGTTTCGTCTGTTGTTTAACCATGTTGGCGTCCCTCCCGTCGTGCTAAATAAATAAAGAACGGCACCCCGATAATCGCGATGATAATCCCGAATGGTATCTCTTGTGGCGCGTTAATCGTCCGCGCGACTAAATCGGCTAAGACGACTAGGCTCGCGCCCAATAATAAGCTAATCGGCATAACTTTACGCGTATCCGGCCCAATTAAAAAGCGCGCAATGTGCGGAATCATTAACCCGATAAACCCGACTGAGCCGACTAGAGCCACCGATGCGCCCGCTAGAATCACAACACAACCAAACCCGATTAAGCGAATCCAACCGGTCTTCCGGCCTAAACTGAGGACTAATTCATCCCCCAATTGTAATAAGTGTAGCTGTGGGGCTAATAAGAGACTGATTAACAAGCCACAGACTAGCCATGGGCCTAATCCGCTGAGTTGTGCCCAGTTAATCGCCGCTACGCCACCAAAATGCCAGAAGGCTAAATCCTGTTTGAGTTGCATCACTAGCGCGAGGCCTTCACTCAATGCGACTAAGCAACTACTAATGGCCATTCCGGCTAACACCACCGTCGTCGTTTGACTGCCTTTTTTAGTCCGACTAATGGCCACGACTAATAACGCCGCGAATAATGCTCCGGTGAACGAGAATAACGCCGTGCCAACCGGACCCATCTTCGGGAAGAAAATAAAACTGACCGTTAACAATAACCCCGCACCAGCGTTGATACCGAGTAAGCCAGAATCAGCTAACGGATTATGCGTTAAATCCTGCATAATGACCCCACTCCCCGCTAAACTGGCCCCAATCAACGCCGCGCCGAGCACGCGTGGTAACCGAATGGTGTGCACGATTGCTTGAGTTAAGGAACTGGCGTGATAATCGACTAACGTTTGCCAGACCGTTTGTAACGGTACGGTTGCCGCGCCCAAACAAATGCCTAACACTAAAGTAACGCCTAACAAAAGCAAACTACCTAGCAAAATAATTTTAAAATGGCGTTTATTCATCTGTTTCGGCCCCGTTCCAGCGATCATACGTCAGAATTAACGGCCGACCATCGTGTTCAACTAAAGTCGCATCAATGTTAAAAATCTGCCGTAAGTTGGTCTGCGTCATGACCTCTTGAACGCTGCCACTGACTTGTAATTGACCGTCTTTTAAGGCAATCAGTTGATCTGAAAAGCGGGCGGCGTGGTTCAAATCGTGGAGCGCCATGATAATCGTCCGGCCTTCGTTTTGATTCAAATCTTGAATCAATAACATGATTTCTAATTGGTGCGTTAAATCTAAATAAGTCGTTGGTTCATCTAAGATTAAAATTTCGGTATCTTGTGCAAGCGCCATCGCAATCCAGGCCCGTTGACGTTGACCGCCTGATAAGGTACTGATGAACCGGTTCTCAAAACCGACTAACCCCGTCCGTTCAATCGCCCAATCAATTTTACGTTGATCGTTGGCCGACAGCGGCATCAGTGGTTTGCGGTATGGAATCCGGCCAAACGCCACTAAATCCGTCACGGTTAGGTCGCTCATTAATTCCCCCGTTTGCGGTAAGACCGCCATTGATTGGGCGAGGGCTTTAGGATTTTGTTCGGCCAAATTTTGGTCGTTGAGCAAGACCGTGCCACTGGCGGGCTTCAATAAGCGGGCAATCGTCCGAATTAACGTCGATTTGCCGCTGCCGTTGGGACCAATTAACGTCGTGATTTGACCTTTGGGAATTTGAATGGATAATGCTTTTAAAATTAAGTGTTGTTGGTAACCCACACTGACTTGTTCAGTCTTTAATATCGACATGCTGAAGACTCGCTTTCCGTTTTTTAACGGTACTAATTCATTATAAGAAATGGCGCGCGCGTTGACAATCCCTCGCCATTAACCCGTTAGCGCTCTCAATTTGGTAAAAAGCCCTTGACAACAAGGTCTATCACCATTGATAATGAGAATTGTTCTCAATAAATATTTTTTTACCTTTGGAGGGTTTATGAAAAAAAGTACGCGCTTCTTCAGTCTATTAACGATTACCTTCACCGGCTTATTATTAGCTGGTTGTCAAAATAAAGCCGCGACCAAAACGGCGACGACCCGGACTTTAACCGATAGCATGCAACACAAGGTTAAAGTGCCAACGCATCCGAAACGCGTGATTGGTTCGTATCTCGAGGATTACTTAGTCTCACTCGATATTCAACCAGTCCGCCAATGGTCCGTTAAAAACGGCACGAGCCGCCAAGACTATCTCGCTAAATACCTAAAAGATGTGCCATTGATCAATTACGATTTACCTTACGAATCAATCGCTAAGGCCAAACCTGATTTAGTACTAGTCGGCACTAGCAGCACCGTGCAAGGTGGCAAATACGCCCAATACAACAAGTTAGCCCCTACTTACGTCGTTAAAAATGGCGATACCGTCAGCTGGCGTACCCAATTAATGGACGTCGCTAAGGCGGTCAACAAGACGGCTAAGGCGAAACAAGTGCTCAAGAAATACGATCAACAACGCGCTAAAGCCCGTAAAACGGTCCAACAAAAAGCGCCCAATCAATCGGCTGCTGTCTTGTGGGTGACTAACAATTCAGCCTTCATCGTCAACGACCACGCCGCGAGTGGTGCCTTGTTATACCAAGAATTAGGCTTAAAAGAACCCGCACTAGTCCAATCCATTTCTAAAAAAGCAACCGCTGACTGGTCGCCAATCTCACTTGAAAAATTAACGGAACTCGATGCCGATTACATTTTCCTCGTCAACAGTGACAAGAGTGCCGCGATGTTCAATGAACCCATCTGGCAAAATTTAAAGGCCGTTAAGAATCAAAAACTCTTCAGCTACGGTCCCAAAACAAGTTGGATGTACAAAGGCCCAATTGCCTATACCGAAATGACGAAATCAGTGCTTAAGGACATTCAATAATATAAAATCAAGCTGTGACAGAACTCGGTTATCAATTGAGTATCAAGTTGAAAATGCTGGTTATCCCGAACTAAGGATAACCAGCATTTTTGATTTGAACGGAAATTGATGAGTTCTGGCGCGCGTTAATAAATAATGTTCGTTTAATATTAGAATACTACGACTTATGTCACAGCCCTTTTTAGTTTGAGGTTAGAAACTGACCACGGCAACAAAGACTCTGGTTTTTAAAACGTGCTTCTTGAGCAAACTTTTCCGTTTAGCTACAAAATATCCCGAATGGTTAAAAAACAACCATCCGGGATATTTTTAGGTTATGCTCAAAGTTTAAACGCTCAAGTCAGCACTCTGGTCAAAACGTGCTTCTGGTTGCAACAACTTCCGCTTAATCTAAAATAACGAATGATGATTCAAAACCAATCATCATTCGTTATTTTTAATTAATGCTCAGTTGCTAACCGCAACCATAAGCACTCTAATCAAAGTCTTCTACTTGGTCTCCGCCTACATTTTGCCATGCTCGGCTTAGGAAGTCGTTATTGATATCGTACTTCACTTTACCGGCTTTTTTCGTTGCCATGAATGGTTTCAAAGCTTGATCGACTTTTAACCAACCACGCCAGCCTAAATGAATGGTATCTTGCATGAAGTAAGGTTGATTACCATCATTTGTCATATCTGTAATATGATTAAAGCCTTGCGACTGCAGTTGGTAACGAACTTTCTGATCAAAACGATTCAACATCCCTTGTGACAACCCAGTGTAAGAAGCCCAGCGTGCATTGACTGGTGGAATCACGAATTGGACGTCCATTTTATGTTCTGCAAAATAGGTCAACATTAATTGGAAATCCGCAAATTCTGGTGAACTTTCGTAATTAAAATTCCGTTGAACACCCTTTAATTGGGCTTCGTGTGGTAATACCCGTTTTTTGTAGAAATCATCTTTAATGCCAAACGGATTATCGCCAGTTGCTTGTTGACCCAGCGTCGTTGCCACCGTATTCAGCTGCACATCATCCGCTTGTGCCGGTAATTTTTGAATGCCCTTTTGGACAAATTTTTCCCGACCGTGAATGAATAATTGACTAAATAATTGATCTTGATGTTGGAGTGCTGGTCGTTTAACGTTAGCGATGTAGACTTTTTGGGGTTGCGTTAATGGTAAACCCAACGCCTTATTCTTCAACGCATCCCGCACAACGCCACTCGTGGTGTCACTCGTTAATTGTAAGATTCGTGTCGCCGTATAACGTGTGGCCGCCGTGTTCTTGGCGTGCAACAAGAAATACGATGTTTGCAACGGTGAATAGAAGAAATCGAACATATTGGCTTTGACCCCTTTAGGGACAAACCATTGTGGCGAAACAATCACCACGGCTTTCTTACCATTCAAATGATTGCCGCTGGCTTGGAGTGATAAGAAATGCGTTAAGGATTGCGTACCCGGCGCGCCAATTAAAAAGGGCTTGTTCTGCCAATTATATTTAGTAGCCATGACTGACGGATGCAAAGGATCCATCCGCGATAATTCTGATGAACCAATCACCGGAATATAATTCGCATCAAAAGCGGCATCCTTAATCGCTTCACCTTTAATCACGTTGGCCGACATCGAAGTCGCCGCCGTTGATAACGTTTTGGCACTTGGACGGCCAAAACGCAATGGTGATAATAATAAAACCATTAAACCTAACGCAGCAACCAGTACTGGTCCAAATATGTGCCATAACTTTTTAAACATGTTATTGAAGTTCCTTTACTTTAGCGATAATTTTATTGGGTGTTGCCCATTCAGTCCGTTCAAATTCAGAAACGGGGACTTCGATGTCTAATTGACCTTGTAATTCCAACAACATTTGGACCGTTGCCATTGAATCTAATATGCCAGTTTCAAATAAATCTAAATCCATCGTGTCTTTTAAATCGTCATTACCCGTTAAGTCCGTTAAAATGTCTAATACTGTGTTTTCGATATCCATGATGATTACCCCTTTTATATTAAATTAGTTTTAGTGGAACCAGAGTTTGTCTAAGAATCCTGAGAAAATCAAGAAACTAAAGCAAACGGTATTGAACGTTGCGAAAATCGCTAGGTAGTTGGTCCAACGATTGCTGATAATCTGATCTTTGTGCTTCTTCTTAAACCGTAACCAGACATCGGTTAAAATGATCCAGATGGCGTGGAATAGCCCGTAAGCGATGTAATACCACGTTAAGCCGTGCCAGAAGCCCATCAATAGGAATAGGGTTAAGTAACCGAGATTAGCGATTAACACGCGATTCTTGGTGACCTTATGTTTCATCAAGAAGAAGACTAAGCGCATGTAGATGTAATCGCGGAACCAGAATGATAACGTCATGTGCCAACGATTCCAGAATTCCTTAATGTTCGGTGATGCAAATGGTTTATTAAAGTTAATTGGTGTTTCGACGCCCATGATGTAACTGGTCCCGATAGCGAATAAACTATAACCCGCAAAATCAAAGAAGAGATACAGGCTGTAGACGTACATGTAGCCCACAACGCCCCACGAAAGGTCTAAGAAGCCTCCACGACTAGCCAGCGCTAAATGCGCCAGTCTTGGCAAGAGCAATGTGCCGAAGAAATAGCCTAAAATAAACTTATACACAAACCCAAGCATTAGATTGTGGACCGCTTTACCGAGCATTTCGATATAATGATCCCGATCCGGAATCTTCAGATAGTCTTTCTTAAAGCGTCGGTAACGATCAATCGGACCGGATGAAATCGTTGGAAAGAATAGCATAAATTGTAAGAACAACCAAGGTTCAAATTTTTTAATACTGCCATCCCGCGTTTCCATAATCATCCCGACCGCTTTGAAGGTCAGATAACTAATCCCCAAGAAACCGATGATTGAATTACTGCCCGGATTGAGGAACGGCACAAACTTAACAATCACTAACGGCATAATCGCCAATACAACGGCTAAGTTAAAGAGTAACGTGCTGTTTTTCTTCTGGCGATAAACAGTGTATCCCCAGATCAATGCCCCTTCGAACAAGACATAACCAATCAGTGCGTAACCTTGTTCAATCTTATCTCCGTCAAAAATTAAGATTAAAAAGATTAATGAAACAAGTGTTTCGTAGAAGTGCCACCGTTTACCATTCAAAAAACCAATGATCAACGGGATTAAAGCTGCTCCTAAAATTAAGAAATAAGTCGGATTCGCGTACGGCTGTAAATTAGGCATTGCCGTTAACCTCGGTGATCAAAGCTTTCCGATCAACCTTACCATTGACGGATAATGGTAATTGCGTTTGATAAACAAACCGTTGGGGAATCATGTAATCCATTGTGTTTTCAGCTAAGGCTGCTTTTAACGTCTTCGTTAAAGTCGCATCCCCAGTTTGATCTGCATTGGGCACGACATACGCAATCAATTGCGTGACTTGATGTGCTTTGTTGTAACGCGGTACCGTGCAAGCTTGTTTGACTTGTGGGAGTTGTCCAAGATGATGATCAATTTCTTCCAGTTCAATCCGGTAACCGTGCATTTTAACTTGGAAGTCGGTCCGGCCTTTGTAGAAGATTAAACCTGATTGATCTTGCGTGACCAAATCGCCGGAATGGTAGAAGCGTTGGCCGTCTTTTTCAAAGAAAGCCGCCGTTGTCTTGTCTGGGTTGTTTAAATACCCTTTCGAGACACTTAGCCCACTGATTAACAATTCGCCGGGTTGGTCAGCTGCGACCACTTGGTTTTGTTCGTCAACCACTAACGTCTTCGTATCAGACTTAGTGTAACCGATTGGTAATCGGTCATATTGCGCCAAGATATCCGCTGTGATTTCGATGCTGGTCATTGCGACCGTCGCTTCTGTGGGGCCATAGGTATTAAAAATCTTCGTTTCTGGGAATCGTTCTAATAACTTCAGCGCGGTTTGGTGCGTCAACTCTTCACCACAGAAGACGAATTGCGTTAATTCTGGATAGTGTTGACTATCGAAAGTCGGTGCTAATAAACAAATCTCAACAAACGATGGTGTTGACACCCATTCGTTGACTTTCAAAGTCGGTAAGACTTCAAATAATTGCTTAAAGTTATTGGTGACTTCTTTTTCAAGAATGACTAAGGTTGCACCTGAGCACAAACCGGGGTATAAATCCATGACCGATAAATCAAATGAATACGGCGCTTGAATTAACACTCGGCTATTATCAGCGACTCCGAAAGTCGGGTTCGCCCATTGAACGAAGCTCAAAAGGTTGTTTTCACTGATTTGAACCCCTTTTGGCAAGCCAGTTGTACCCGATGTAAAGATGATGTAGAAATTGGCATCCCCGCTGACCTGTTGGCTCTGATCGTAATCAGTGGCACCAGTCGTGATGGTCTCGGCTAAGGTTGTTGCCGAATAAACCGGCCCCTTAACGGTCAATTGGGCTTCTGGGACCCAAGATAAAACGGCGGCTGGTTGCGCGACCGATTCAATCTGTTGAATCCGTTCGGCATCCGAATGCTGTTCAACCGGAATATAAGCGTGACCGGCTTTAACGGCCCCTAAGAAAGTCGCGACCATCTCGAATTGTTGTCCGCCAAAGACAATCACGGGTGCCCCCGCTGGTAATGCTTGGGCTTGGATGAAATGCGCAATGCGATCAGATGCGGTTTTTAAATCCGCATACGTGTGTTGTTCTGCGCCATATTGATAAGCCACGGTTTGTGGTTGATTAATTGCAATTGTGTCGATTTGTTCAATAATATGTGTCCTCATCATTTAAGGCCTCCTTGATCAGACTAAAATTCGTTATAGATAAATTTAGGACTACCGATACCGCTATAGTCGTATAAATAGAGTAGGATTAAAAAAATCACAAAATAAATGATTGTCCTACCGATAAAATTGACAATTGGCTTCTGCCAAAAATTAAGAAGTTTTTGTCCCATTTTCACCATTTCCTTCTCTAATTGTGCTGTTTTCATTACTATTACTATGTAGATAAAGTTACCACAACCCATTATCAACAACCACTAACAGTTTTGTCACACGAATGTAATATAGCAAAAAAGCAGCCTTTTCAAAATGAACTCATTTCGAAAAGGCTACTTTAAAATTAATCGATATATTGTGCTAAAGTTTGGTTCAATTGTTCTTTATTATGGAAGCCGGTAATTGTTTCAACGACTTTGCCATCTTTTTTAACAATCAACGTTGGAATGGCCATAATGCCAAACTTAGCGGGTGTTTCTGGATTAGCGTCAACATCCATCTTAACAAATTTTACTTTGTCGTTGGTTTGCGCTAATTCTTCGATGACTGGGGATTGCATCCGACAAGGACCACACCAAGTTGCCCAAAAGTCAGTTAAAACAACCCCTTCATTTGTTTCAGCTTCAAAATTCTTATCTGTTAATGCTTCAACCATACGATCACCTCATTTAGATTGTTCAAAACCTATTATCACATAATGCTAGTCTACACGTTGTAGTTCTGAATAACAACTAATGTGCTTACAAAAAATCAGCATTATTTGAAAGTGACAATCGTGGCCCCGTTGCCGCCCGCATTAGACGGTGCATATTCGTATTTTTTAACTTGACGGTTGCCCTGTAGATACTCTTGAACACCTTGACGAATCGCACCCGTCCCTTTACCATGAACAATCGTCACTTGTTGATAATTGGCTAACAAAGCGGCATCGATGTATTGATCAACTTCACCCATTGCTTCTTCATACCGTTTGCCTCGTAGGTCAAGTTGCGCTTTAATGTGGCGCATACCGCCACTATTGACGGTTGTGACTTGGCGTTGTGGCCGTTGATCTTCGACCACTTTTTGTTTCTCAATATCGGCACTATCAATCTTCATCTTAATGATGCCCATTTGGACTTCCCAATTGTGCGCATCAATTTGACGCAATAGTGTCCCGCGTTGACCGTATGATGTGACTAAGACTTCATCGCCTTCTTTGAGCGTCTGCTGGCGTTTAGCGCGTTGTAAGACCTTATTTTTCTTCAAGGCTGTTTCTTGGTGCAACTCATTCAAGGTTGTTTTAGCATCAATCAATTGGTTTTCTTTGATTTGTGCGCCCTGATTCAACTGCATCTGGCGTAAATTAGTAATCACCTTATCGGCCTTTTCTTCAGCCTTTTCCACAATTTGGTTGGCTTTTTCTTTAGCCTTCGTCATTTCGGTTTCCCGATCTTCAAAGAACTGTTGATAAGCGGTGCTTAACTGTTGGTGTAAATCGGTCGCTTCTGTGACTTCATACCGCAATGCTTGGTACTCCGTTTCAGCGGCTTTACGTTGATTTTCCAAATCGGTAATCATGTTATTCAAATCTTGGCTGTCATCAGTCATCAACTGTTTGGCCTGATCGACGATGCTTTCTGGCAACCCAAGACGCGTTGAAATATCAAACGCATTACTGCGGCCTGGTACCCCGATTAACAACCGGTAAGTTGGTTGCAAGGTGGCCACGTCGAATTCCATACTCGCATTAATGGTTTGAGGCCGATTATACCCGTAAATTTTTAATTCTGGATAATGGGTTGAAGCGACCACATTGGCCCCGACAATCCCGATTTGATCCAAGATGGCAATCGCTAAAGCGGCCCCTTCTTGCGGATCAGTGCCGGCCCCCAATTCATCCAATAGGACTAAACTATGGTCATCAATTTGATCCAGAATCTGAATAATATTTTCCATGTGTGCCGAGAAGGTACTCAAGTTTTGTTCAATCGATTGTTCATCACCGATATCGGCAAAAATATCCGAGAAAACGCCAACTTGACTTTCTTCGCGCGCCGGGATAAATAAGCCGGACTGCGCCATAATTTGGAGTAGGCCTAACGTTTTTAACGTGATGGTTTTCCCACCGGTATTCGGACCCGTTACCACAATCGCTTGATAGTCCGCTCCAATGGTAATGTCATTAGCCACAATTTTCTCCGCCGCAATTAGTGGATGGCGTGCTTGTTTTAAATCAACGTGGTTCTCAAGATTAATCAACGGTTCAGTCGCTTTGAGCGTTTTGGCTAATTGCGCTTTGGCGTTGACGAAATCCAGTTCACCTAATAATTCAGCATTCGCCAAAATTTGGTGGCGTTCTGGCATAATCGCTTCAGATAATTCAGCTAAAATCCGTTCAATTTCTTGTTGTTCTTCAATCTGTAATTGACGTAGACGGTTATTTAAATCCATAATCGCTTGTGGTTCCATAAATAACGTCTGACCACTGGCACTTTGATCATGGACAACCCCACCAAATTGACCGCGGTATTCTTGTTTAACCGGGATCACGTAGCGGTCGTTACGAATCGTCACAATCGGATCACTCAAATACTTCGCCTTGCTACCGTGCGTATAGCTATCCATCCGGCTGCGAATTTGACCTTCCAATTGTTTCAAGCCAGACCGCAAGCCCCGTAACTTCGTTGAAGCGGTATCTAAGACCGCGCCATCATCAGCGACTGAACTCCGAATACGTTCCGTCAACTGCGGTAGTGTGACTAATTGATCGACCAATTCGGGCAGTGCCTGTAAGGGCATTTCACTTTTAGCGAGCTCTTCAAAAAAGCGGACCGTTGCGGAGGTTGCGCGCAAGATCCGACCCAGTTGAGCCAGTTCGCGACCATTTAACATCGCTCCAATTTCGATTCGTTTTAAATGGGGCCGCACGTTTTCCAGTTGAGGTAACGGAATGCCACCCTTTAACCGTTCAATATCGACACCGTCTTTGGTTTGATTCAACATGACTTGAATCAATTCGGCATCATTGATTGGCGCGAGTTGCGCCACTTTTTCCTGACCAAAAGCGGTCAAAACGTGTTCCTGTAACATTTTTTTGATTTGCTGATATTCTAATGTTTTTAATATTTTTTGATTCATTCTAATCCAACTCCTTTAAAAAAAGTCTGACCTTAATCGTCAGACTCGTTTACTAACCAGCGACCCACCACTGCGTAATCTGTGAGGTTAAAATCGGGGTCTTCAAGACCATCGTTTTAGCCACCCACGAGTGGGCTAATGTATTTTGCAAGCCATCGATTGGGACCAATGCTAATACGTATAAGAATAGAAAAATACCGATGTAAACGACCACTAAACTCAATAAACCACCCAACAATTTGTTAAACTGTTTTAATAGCGGTAAATAGGTCAACGAGTTGGCTAATAATCCGACTAAGCGAACCAATAAGCCACCAATAAACATCACGATTAAAAAGGCAACCCCGACGTAAAAAGCTTTATCCAACGATAATCCCGTGCTCTTTTGGAAAAAGGCAAAGTAACTATCTTCCGTTGCAGAAGGGTACGGCACTAACAAACTGAGCTGAGGGCCCAGTGTATGACTAAGTGTTTGGGCAATCCAAAAGACGATAAAATACCCGACCGTGTAGACCATTTGTAATACAAAGCCCCGGCGAACCCCCGTATAAACGGCATATAACATCATTAAAATAATTATTAAACTTAACATATGATCCCCTTAAAGACATTCATCATTTTTAATTACCGACTATCTAGCACAATAAAAATTTGCTAGTTCAACTGAACTATTTTATCATGAAATAAGCAAAAGTGACAATCTTACCCATTTATCTGTCATTATTCAGACCTGGAGGCCATTATGCAAGCTGTGATTCAAGTGAGTCCCACCCAATTAAAAGCAATTCAAGCACAATATCCGACTAATCGTCAATTACCCCCTGGTGCGGTTTTTGCCCACAAGGCTGGCAGTCTCAGTGTGACCGGCTATCGTTCCGGCAAAGTCCTTTTTCAAGGGACTGGTGCCCAACAAGCCGCTCAACAGTGGGGCTCAGTTGCCCCGGCTAAATCAGGGACAACCACCCCAAAAACTAAAAAGGCCAAAGGCGATCAACTTCCACCCGATTTTGCCAGTTGGGCCGTGCTCGGTTCTGATGAAGTCGGCAACGGTAGTTATTTCGGTCCCCTAACGATTGCCGCGGTTTACGTCAGTCAAGCCAACCTCGATTTCGTCAGAGGTTTAGGCGTCGCCGATTCTAAAACATTAACCGATCAGCAAATTGATCGAATGGCCATCCAGATGATGGACCGCCTGCCCCACCACATCGTCAATATTATGCCGGCCAAATACAACGAAGTTCACGAAAAGATGAACATCGAAAAAATGAAGGCGATCAGTCATAATTTTGCCTTATTAAAAGTTTTAAAACAGATTCAACCAGACAAACCAGCCGGGATTTTGATTGATCAATTTGAACCACGCGATATTTATTACCGCTACTTGCAAAAAGAACCCTTAGTCGTCCGCGAAAATGTTTATTTCTCAACTAAAGCGGAACAATTCCATCTAGCGGTTGCGGCAGCATCAATCATCGCCCGCCACCGCGCCAACGTTGCGATGCAAGAACTCTCACAATTAGCGGGCCGGACAATCCCGGTCGGTAGCCATAAAGTCGTGGACCAAATCGCCGCCGATTTACTCGCCCAAGGTGGCCTCGACTATCTAGGCCAATTCGCCAAGTTGCATTTCAGCAACACAAAAAAAGCACAAGGATTATTAAAATGAGTGCTGACTCAAGTTGGTCAGGCTTTGAGGATTAACCTAAAAATCAGCGTTATGATTTGTATTCTGAATCATAACGCTGATTTTGTAGTTAACCAGAAAAGGCTACTTGAGAAGCACGTTATTAAAATGAGTGTTGGAACCCACGGCTTGATTCCGAACATTAGCCTAGTTTCGTGAATAAAGGCCGCCTTTTGGACTTTGTTTACGAAACGTAGCTAAGCACAAGAATCAGTGGGTGCAAGCACGTTATCATATAAGTGCTGACTCGAGCGGTTAATCTTCGAGCATAACCTAGAAATGCCAATTATGGTCGAACTTAACCATGATTGGCATTTCGTAGTTAAGCGGAGAAGATTGCTCGAGAAGCACGTTATGATCTGAGTGCTGACTCGGCCGGGAACTTCTGAGTATAGCCTAGAATTGTGAATTATGACTGGTTTTAGTCATGATTTGCGATTCGTAGCTAAACGGAAGAAGTTGGCTGAGAAGCACGTTATGGCAGAAGTGCTGGAACCCACGCTTTGATTCCGAGCATTAGCCTAGCGACGTCTAGCAAACAAAGACCAAAAAACGATCTTTATTCACTAGACTAGGCTAATGCTCGAAAGCTCCCGTGGGGTTGAGCACTCTATCCAAAATGTGCTTCTCAAGCAAGCCTCTCCGCCTAACGACAGAAGGACAATCATGGTCAGTTCACCATAATTGCCCTTCTTAGGTTATGCTCAAGGCTAACCCGCTTGAGTCAGCACTCTATTGCATGTTATCGTCTGCTAAGAATGTGTTTAGGACTTCTTCAACCATTTCCCATTCTTCATCGTCTTCGATTGGGAATAAGTCGCCTTGGCTTGCGTCACCTTCGCCATCAGAAGTGAATGCAAAAGCTTGGATATCAACTTCTTCATCATCTTGTGCGCTTGCTGGGTATAGTAACACGTATGACTTACCGTAATCTTCTGAATCAAATGTGAAGAGCACTTGGTATAATTCTTCGTTACCTTGATCATCAATTAATGTAATTTCTTGTTCTGCATCTTGGTGGATGTTCTTATTTTCGTCAGTCATTCATCAAAACTCCCTAGTGATTATATTTAAATGCGTCTCGTCGACCATTTAGTGTTTACAATTTCGTTAAGCGACCATGCGCATCCAAATAATTTTGTAAAATCATGACAGCTGCGAGCTTATCAATGACTTTTTTGCGCTTTTTGCGTGAGGTATCGGCTTGTTCAACTAACATTCGTTCGGCTTGAACCGTCGTCAATCGTTCATCAATAAAGTCAACCGGTATTTCTGGAAAAAGTTGTTGGAGCATTTCGCCGTACTCTTGGGCTTTAATCGCCCGCGGACCAATTGAATTATTCATGTTCTTGGGTAAACCCAAAACAAAGCCGGTGACTTGGTGTTCTTTGACCAGTTCTTTAACCCGGTCTAACCCAAATTCAGCTTCATCTTCGTTAATTCGAATAATTTCAACGCCCTGTGCTGTCCAACCGAACAAATCACTGACGGCAATTCCCACCGTACGTGAACCAACATCAAATCCCATTAACCGCATTATTTCGTATTTCCTTTATCAAGGTAATTTTTGACCAGTTCTTCAATAATTTCATCGCGTTCATGTTTGCGAATCAAATTACGCGCATCGTTATAGCGTGGAATGTATGCTGGATCCCCTGATAACAGGTATCCAACAATCTGGTTAATTGGATTATAGCCCTTTTCTTCTAACGTCTGATAGACCGTTTCTAATGTTTCATGCACATTTTTCGGGCTATTCTTACCGAAATCAAAATGGACTGTCTTATCTAGATTCATCTCTCAACACCTCAACTTTTCGCTACTTATACAACCATATTCTACTCGAAAATAGCCTAAAGTACAACCAACACGATTATCCTGTAACAACTTTGTAAAGAGTTACTATACCATAAAAAAAGTAAGCTGTGACAGAACACGGTTATCAATCGAGTATCAAGTCAGAAAAATGGCCTATCCTGACCTTCAAGGATAGACCATTTTTCGATTTGAACGGAAATTGATGCGTTATGGCGCGCGTTGAAGCACAACCGTCATTTAATTTAGATCCCTTTAAAATAATGCTGGCCTCAATTTTTGACCTATTTCGTTAAAAATTCTTGCGCAGCTGTCAATGCGGCTGGAATCCCGGCTGGGTTCTTACCACCGGCTTGGGCCATATCTGGCCGACCACCGCCACCGCCACCAACAAGGGGTGCAATGTGTTTGATTAAATCGCCCGCTTTGATGCCGGCTTTAATTGCAGCCGGAGCAACAGCGACGATTAAGCTGACCTTGTCGCCCGCTACCGTTGCCAAAACTAAGACGTCTGAGATGGCCTTTTGTTGCCATTGATCGGCCAATTGACGGAGTTCATTCATCCCCGCCACTTTAGCGTCAGCAGCCACTATGCGCCATTGACCCGCTTCAACCACGTTTTCAAAGACGTTGCTGGCTTGTTGTTGTGCAAACTTCGCTTTTAAATGTTCATTTTCTTTTTGTTCTGCTTTTAAATCACTTTGTAATTGTTGAATTTTCTTTGGCAAATCTTTGACTTGAGCGACCTTTAAACCACTCGCTAATTGATTCAATAACGCTTGTTTGTCATTGAGATAAGCAAACGCAGCTTTCGACGTCACGGCTTCAATCCGTCGAGTACCAGCACCAATCCCAGATTCACTTGTAATCTTGAAGAGGCCTAAATCAGACGTGTTGCGGGCATGCGTCCCACCACAAAGTTCCATTGAATAGTCACCGATTTTAACCACACGCACGGTCTTACCATATTTTTCGGTAAAGAGGGCAATCGCCCCCATCGCTTTAGCGGATTCGATATCCGTTTCAACCGTGTTAACGGGCAGTGCTGCCCAAATTTGGTCGTTGACGATTTGTTCGACCTCAGCCAATTGTTCAGTGGTTACTTGACCCAGGTTAGTAAAATCAAACCGTAAATAGTCAGGTTCAACTAATGAACCAGCTTGATGTGTATGTTCGCCCAAGACGTCGCGTAAAGCTTGATCCAATAAATGAGTGGCCGTATGATTCTTGATGATCCCACCCCGGAAAGTTGGATCAACCGCTAGCGTATAATGCACGCCACTTAACATTTCATCTAGGACTGTGACGGTATGCAATGGTTGGCCGTTTGGTGCGTATTGCACATCAGTGACTTTAGCGACCACTTGGCCTGCCAAGTTTTTAACAATCCCTTGGTCTGCGACTTGCCCACCCATTTCAGCATAAAATGGCGTTTGGTCAAAAATCAGTTGCGCTTGGCCTTCGCTAATCATCGTTTGTTTCGCGTTATCTTGAATGATAACGGCCAATTTACTGTCGGTTGTCAATTCAGTATAACCCGTAAATTCACTAGCGACCTTAATGTCCAATAGCAATTCATTTTGAGTCCCCATTGATTGTTCGTCGCTACGCGCATTCCGCGCCCGGGCTTTTTGTTGCGCCATTTCGGCTTCAAAACCGGCTTGGTCAATCGTTAGACCTTCATCTTGCGCATATTCAGTTGTTAATTCGATTGGGAAGCCAAACGTATCGAATAATTTAAACGCTGCGGCACCCGTAATTTCAGTTTGACCAGCGGCTTTAACGTCCGCAATCGTTTCGTTCAATAACCGCAACCCATCATTTAACGTTTCGCGGAAACGATCTTCTTCTGAACGAATGACTTTTTCGATAAAGTCTTTTTGCGCTAAAACATCAGGATAATAGCTAACCATGATGTCACCCACGATTGGCACTAATTGATACATAAACGCGTCGTTAATCCCTAACTTCTTACCATTCAAAATCGCCCGCCGAATTAAGCGCCGTAACACATAACCGCGACCTTCATTAGATGGCATCGCACCGTCACCAATCGCAAACGTCACTGCACGGGCGTGATCGGCAATAATTTTGAACGAAATATCGTCAGCTGCGTTTTTGCCGTATTGTTTATGATCACTCAATTTCGCTGTGGCTTCAATCAGTGGCATAAATAGATCTGTTTCAAAGTTCGTTGGGGCTTCTTGGATAACTGAAACCAGGCGTTCAAGACCCATCCCCGTATCAATATTTTTATGGGGTTGTTCAACATATTCGCCATTTGGTAAATGATTGAATTCTGAGAAGACAATGTTCCAGACTTCCAAGTAACGTTCGTTCTCGCCGCCAGGATAGTTCTCTGGATCGTCTTCAGCCACATTGTTGAATGATTGGCCACGATCGTAAAAGATTTCTGAGTCGGGACCACAGGGGCCTTCACCGATATCCCAGAAATTATCTTCAACTTCGATGACGTGCTCAGCCGACAACCCGACTTTTTCAAGCCAAATGCGGTGCGCTTCTTGATCTTTAGGGTAAACCGTCACGTATAATTTGGCGGGATCTAAACCAATCCACTTATCGCTCGTTAAGAATTCCCAAGCCCAAGGAATCGCGTCTTCCTTAAAGTAATCACCGACTGAGAAATTGCCTAACATTTCAAAGAAAGTATGGTGACGCGCAGTCTTCCCAACATTTTCAATATCGTTAGTCCGGATACTCTTTTGGGCGTTGGTAATCCGAGGATTTTCGGGTACCACGCGGCCATCAAAATACTTTTTAAGCGTTGCGACCCCAGAATTAATCCACAATAGTGTTGGATCATCGTCCGGAATTAATGGTGCACTCGGTTCAACATCATGCCCTTTTTCCTTAAAGAACTCTAAAAACATTTGGCGTACTTGGGCGCTCGTTAATTTTTTCATCTAAATTCTCCTTCAAAATAATAAAACACCGCTGCAAATTCAAGGACGCATAAGCGCGGTACCACCTTGATTGCAACGATGTTAGTCGTTAACCTCTTTATGAGTTTATTGAATTGTTGACGGTTGGGGAGCACGCTCATCGACGCCGTTGCTTTCTCTCAATTAATCCAAAGCATCCCTGTCTACATTGCTGATGAGGTATATCCCAACACCTCCAAAGTATAAAAAATAATCACGAGATTGTCAACTACTCGAGCACGATTGGAATCGTCCGTCGATATTGACGAGGCACTTGTACGTCTTCAATGACTTGCGTTGCCAGTCCCGATTCATAAAATGGCGACGTCGGCAACACCTGCTCCAGTTGGTACCGGCCACCGGTGACACACGGGCCACCCTTATAGACTAACGGATCATTGGTCAATTCGTAGCGTCGTTGACCACCAAAATCAAGGCCAAATGACTGGTGCATCAATTGATTGGCGGTTGGCAAATGATTCCCCGCAACCCACAAACTAGTTGTGCCCGCACCTTTAAGCCATTCATATTGATCCGGACTCACAAAATCGAATCCTTGTTGATGCAACGTCTGTTTAAGCGCTAATTCTGACAAACTAATCTTTTCAAACACTTGATAGGCTTGGTGCTGCATTAATGGTTTAACAATTAAATGGCGACTCTCAAAATAGGCCGTCTGACTTTCTGATTGGCGGTAAAGCAAATTTTGGAGTTCGGCTTGATACTGCCGATAAAACAATTGATTCCCGCTAAACTGACCATTAACCAAGGTATAAATGCCTTGCGCTAACCAGTCAATCGGTTGGGCAGCTTGTGCGACCAATAACGCGGGCATGTTAACCGTCCGGTTGTCTGAAGTCAGTTCATTAACGTAATCAGAAACCGCCTCTTGGTTCGTTAACACAATCCCCTCATCGGCTTTAAGTGGTCGATTTGATTGTGCAAACCATTCGTTGGGCGTTAGTTTCGTCGCCCCCGAGGACCAACCTAATTGGACAGCGGGTTGCCCTGGAATAAACAAAAACTGTTCGCCCAACAACCAGACACTATAGGTCTTCAAAACCGTCTGTTGGTAGTCAACTTTTACCGGTTCAATCCAATCGACCGCCACTAGCGGACTAACAAAATAGCGTAAAACTTGGCCAAAATTAGCCCGCCGATCGGCTTCCGATAATTGTTGCCATTGACTTAATTGCAAATCGAATTCATGCATTTATGCCACCCCAATCATAATTTGACTAGCGTTTGTTACGAGCTTTGGTTTCCCGTTTTTTCTCACGGAGTTCAACCCGTTGTTCAACCCGCCGTTTTTGACGCGCGTCTTTTTGGATTGCTTCTTTAATCTTTTTCTTATAACCTGGTTTACGTTTTAGTTTGGCCTTTTTGACCATCCCTTTTAAACCAACGTCTAATTCATGGGTGCTAGCCGTCCGTTTCTTCCGACGATTACGATCGTAAGAAGTGACTAATTCGCCATCTTTTAATACTTTCGGTGTAAACTTGATGCCCATATTTTCAATCTGCGCAACGGCATTTTCATCTTCTGGACCGTATAACGTGATGGCTGTTCCGGCTAAACCGTTCCGGCCCGTCCGACCCACTCGATGAATAAAGAATTCTAAATCTTCGGTTGGAATTTCAGCATTAATGACCATGCTGACCCCTTCGATATCAATCCCCCGGGCTGCTAAATCAGTGGCCACGACGTATTGATAATCTAAATTATGAACTTCTTTCATAACGCGCTTACGTTGACGTGGTGGTAAATCGCCATGAATCTTAGCAACTTTCAACCCTTGTGATTGTAAGTAATGGTGAATATCATCAACGCGACTCTTCGTATTAGCAAAGATCAACACTAAGAATGGATGGCCCATCGTAATCAACGTATAGATTGTTTGATTAACAGCCTTGCCCTTAGTTGGCAATAACCAGTTTTCAATCGTGGGGCTAATCACAGATTCGTTCTTAACTTCTTCGATCACCGGATTGTGCATGTATTTTTGTAAAAATGGTTGTAACTTATCAGGAATCGTCGCTGAAAAGACCATCATTTGTAGGTCTTCTGGTAAACGACTAGCAATTTGATCGACGGGTTTCAAGAAGCCCATATCAAGCGTCATATCCGCTTCATCGACGACTAGAATCTTAGCCGTGTAAATCTTTAAGGCTTTGCTTTCGATTAAATCTAAAATCCGACCAGGCGTCCCGATAATAATTTGGGGTTGGTGTTGTTTTAGTTTTTCGATTTGGCGGTGTTTATCGGTCCCACCGACATAGCGACCAATCCGAATTTCAACTGAACTATGTTTGGCAATTTGTTCAGCCGCCGTGTAAATTTGGTACGCTAATTCACGACTAGGCGCTGTGATGACGGCTTGTACTTCATCTTTTTCAGCGACAATTTTGTTGAAGATTGGTAATAAGAAGGCGTGGGTTTTACCACTCCCAGTTTGTGATTGACCAATCACACTTTTACCAGCATTGATGACGGGCATGACGCGCCGTTGAACCGCTGTTGGTTTGGTGAAATGAATTTCATCTAAAGCTTCAATAATTTCTGGCTTTAAATTAAATTGGATAAATTGATTTTCCATAAAATCCTACTTTCTATTTTAACCGCGCTACTGGGCTGCTTGGTACGCATCCGCAAGCGCTGATAATTCTGCAATAATCTGTTCAATTTCGGCTTGATCCGCTGCATTGGCGCCACTGGCCATTGGATGACCCCCGCCAGCATGTTGTTTCGCTAATTCGTTAATGACCGGTCCTTTTGACCGAAAATGAACGCGATAAGCGCCGTCGTCTTGTTCGACAAACGTCACCCAAGTTAAGACCCCCCGTAACCGGCCGGGTGTCCCGACAATCGAATGGACCTGTTGGGCTGACACGTGTAGCCGTGCTTGAGTCGCTTGGCTAACAACGAGATAGGCAACGTGGTGTTGATTGACCTGTAATTGGTCAAACAAGTAGCCTTGCAACTTGGCCTGTTCCAACGTGATTTCATTCATGCGTTGATTAATCTTAGCATGTTGGATATCAAACGTCATCATTTGAGCGGCACAATTCATCGTATGCGGGCTGGTTGAATCAAACATGAAACGCCCCGTATCACCGACCATACCGGCGTATAGAACACGAGCGGCAGCATCGTTGAATTGCAAACGACCCTGACTATCATTAACGATGTCGATGATAATTTCGGAAGTACTGGAGGCCTCGGGTAAGACCCAATTCAAATCACCATACGGATCATCATTTGGATGGTGGTCAATCTTAATCAGGTACGCGCCATCTTGATAATGATCACCGCTAATCCGCGGTGAATTGGCTGCATCGGTCGTAATCACTAAAGCGCCTTGATAGGTCGCTTCATCGATACTTTGAACGTTTGCCAACCAAGCCAAATCGCCGGTATCACTACCCACTTGATAGACTTTTTTAGTTGGAAAACTATTCCGAATGACTTCCGCCAATCCAACTTGTGACCCAATCGCATCGGGATCCGGATGAACATGCCGATGAATAATAATCGTGTCATAGGCTTCAATTTTGGCCATAATTTGTTCTGGAATTGTCATGGTTAACCTCTTTCTAAAATCTGACAAGTCACAATCGCTTTAGCAACCATAACATGGTTCGCATAAATGTCCACATCTACTTTAGCTGAACGACGCCCAATGTCTAATAATCGGGGCAAAATTTTGATTTGACTTTCAATTTGAATTAAACGTAAATAATGTAAATTAACCTGTTCAATCATCGAGTGGCGTTTATACTGAGTCTGTAACATCCGTTGACAGGCAGCCGAGACGGTTTCGCTTAAAACACCAAACGAAATCGTCCCTAAATTATTAGTCATTTGTGGACTGACTTCAAACTGGTACGCCGCCGAATAAAATTCGGAATCAAGATCATCTGGTTGGATTAATTCGACAATTTGATCATAAAAGGTTTCAGCCACTTGCGGTTGGCGTTGCGCCGTCTGCATATTGGCCATCACGTCTTGCCGGGTGATAATCCCTTCTAATTCAAGATTGTCAGCCACTACCGGCATCATTTCTAAACTATTCCAAGTCATTGAATGCCCGACACTGGCGACGCTCATATACTTCTTAACACTCGACGGATTCTTCGTCATGACCTTATCCAGTTGCATCGTCGTTGGTTTGTCCAAGATATCCTTAATCGTGACAATCCCAACTAACCGGCCATGTTCATTGACGACTGGAAAACGCGACATGTTGACGGCTGCGCTCAACTGCTTATAATCGCCCACGGTTTCGGTCGCCAATAACGAATAAGTATCCGCCAAGGGATGGTAGATGTCAGCAACTGTCGTGATTTCCTTTTTAATTAATTGATCGGTCAAAGCCCGATTAATTAACGTTCCGACGGTATAAGTATCATACGTTGTCAGTAGAATCGGCAAAGCCAATTCATCAGCTAGCGCGACAACCTCCGGCGATGTTTGTAACCCACCGGTAATCAACACGGCCGCGCCATTTTCAAGCGCTAGTCGTTGAACGTCCTCGCGATCACCGACAATCATCAACGATTTAGGGGTGATGTAGCGTTTCATCGCTTCAAGTTGCATCGCACCAATCACAAATTTATCCAATAATTTATTCAGGCCAGCTTTGCCACCTAACACTTCACCATCAATCACTTGCACAATTTCAGCGAAGGTTAGATTTTCAATCTTGCCTTTTAATTTCTGTTCAATCCGAATAGTCCCAACCCGTTCAATCGTGCTGACTAATCCGTTGTTTTCAGCCGCCTTAATCGCCCGATAAGCCGTGCCCTCACTAACATCCAGCGTTTTGGCAATTGAGCGCACCGAGATCTTATCCCCAATTGGTAAATTATCGATGTACGTTAAGATCTGATCATGTTTAGTTGTCACTCAAAAGCCACCGCCTTTCAATTATTTAATAATCGGCATACTTATTTATAGTATATCGGTTTTCATCACTAAAAACAAAGTAAACTCGTCAATCATTTTCCCAATCATAAAGTGGCAGCGTGATATTTTCAAAAGTTTGCGGTGCCAAGTTTGTGACGGTAATCCCTAACAGACGAATCCCGACTTCAGCGTGTCCGATGCTCGACCAAATTTGCCAAGCAACAGCCTCCAATTCTTGTGCACTGCCAACGTATTCACCCAACGTTTTGCGTTTCGTAATCGTTTCAAACTGGCGATTACGAACTTTAACGACCACCGTTTGGCCGTGTTTTTGATTTTTACGCATTCGGACGGCGACCTCTTCGGCAATCATTTTCAATTGGGTTTGAACTTGTTCTTCGCTAATCAATGGTTGCCCGTAGGTGTGCTCGTTGCCAATTGATTTACGTTCACGTTGATATTCAACAGGCCGATTATCGACGCCACGCACATGACGATAAAGCCCATAACCAAGTTTGCCGAAATTTTGCATCAACATCATTTCGGATTGTGCCAATAGATCGGCGCCCGTTTCGATGCCCAACTCTTGCATTTTGACGGCCGTTTTTTGACCAACCCCGCGAAATTTTTCAATCGGTAAGCGCGTTAGAAACGGAACGGCTTGTTCCGGTAAGACTATCGTTCGACCCGCCGGTTTACGGTAATCAGACGCCATCTTCGCCAGAAATTTATTATAGGAAATCCCAGCAGAACTGACCAGTTGGGTTTCTTCCAGAATTGCCTTTTGCAAGTAGGCGACAACTTCAATCGTATGCGTAAAACCCAACTTGTTCTCAGTGACATCTAGATACGCTTCATCGAACGCAATCGGTTCAATTTTATCGGTGACCGTGTGAAATATTTCATGAATTTGTTCTGAGACGGACCGGTATAATGGAAAATTAGGCGTTTTGAACACCGCCTGATGTTTCGGAATCAACTCGGCGGCCTTTTGCGCGCTCATCGCCGAATGAACACCGTATTGACGCGCCACATAATTGGCAGTCGTCACGACCCCTTTGCCCCCCGTATCGCTTGGATTACGGGCGATAATCAATGGCTGTCGGCGTAATTCGGGTTGTTCACGTTCCTCAATCGACGCATAAAAAGCGTCCATATCGATATGCACAATCTTGCGACTCGTATCATTGCGCAATGGTATTTTAAACAATTCCGCCATAGTGGTCCCTCCCCTCAAAAAGAAAAGCCTACGCTTCACACGCAGGCTCGATAAAATTCACTTATTTAGATTGCGTTGGATCGAAAATCCATTCCGCACCCGTTGATTGGACAAGCTCAGTCGCTTCTTTGGGGCCCATTGAACCGATTGGATAGGTTGGTAAAGCCGTTTGATCAGCATCCCAAACTTTCCGAATCGCATCAACGAACTGCCATGAAGCCGCTAATTCACGCCAGTGAGTAAAGTTAGTGCCATCGCCGTTCAAAGCTTCCAAAATTAAACGTTCGTAAGCTTCCGGACTGTCAGCTAACATTTGTTGATTATATTGATAAGCCAGTTGATTAGGGACTAATTCAAAACCTTGTCCCACTTTTTTACCGTTTAACGTTAACGCAAAACCTTGTTCAGGTTCGACAAAAATCGTTAAAACATCGGGTGCGACTGCTGATTGATCATTTTTATCAGGTGCAAAAATATTAACGCCCGTCTTTTTGAAGACGATATTAATTTGCGTTTCTTTACGGGCTAATCGTTTCCCGGTCCGAACGTAAAATGGCACACCACACCAACGTTCGTTGTCAATCAAGACTTTACCAGCGACAAACGTTTCGGTTTGCGACTCCGGTGCGACGTTCGTTTCTTGCCGATACCCGGGTTGCGTTTGACCCTCAACCGGCGTTTCGCCATATTGGGCCCGGACAAAATTAGCTTTAATTTCGGCCGGCGTGTAGGGTTGAATACTCTTGAATAGGCGGGTCTTTTCTCGTTGAACATCTTCCGCTGAGAAACTAACTGGCATTTCCATTGCTAGCATCCCAATCACTTGCATAATATGATTTTGCAGCATATCACGCAAAGCACCGGATGTTTCGTAATAACCAGCCCGATCTTCAACACCCACTGATTCAGCAAGGGTAATTTGGACGTTGTCGATAAATTGTTTATTCCAAACGGCCCCCAATAACCCATTACCAAAACGGAGCGCCATAATATTTTGAATCATTTCTTTACCCAAATAATGATCGATGCGGTAAATTTGATCTTCTTCAAAAGTTTGCGTTAATTCATCATTTAAAATTTTAGCACTATCGTAATCACGGCCAAATGGTTTTTCAATAATTAGACGGTTAAAACCATCAGCCGTCAACAACGCCTCTGACCCTAAATGGCTGGCAATGGTTCCGAAGAAACGTGGTGACATCGCCATATAGTAAATGCGATTTTGTTGTAGTTGATATTGGTCATCCAATTTAGCGGCCAATTGTTTCAACGTTTCGTAATGTTGGGCATCGGTCACATCGTGTGATTGATAGTAGAAATGGCTCGCAAAAGTTTGTTTAACCGTTTCATCAGCCTCAAAACCGGCTAACGAAGTCATAATAATCTCGTGATAATGTTCGTCACTCCAAGGCCGACGTGCCGTTCCAATGACTGCAAAATGTTCTTTTAAATAACCCTTTTGGTAGAGATTAAATAAAGCCGGATACAATTTACGTTGCGCTAAATCCCCTGAACCACCAAAAATAATAAATAATGCTGCTAAATCCGTACGCATATTGCCACCACTTTCACTCATTAATTAAGTTTATCTCACAAAAATATGTTGGGCCGCTTTGATTCCGACTTGTATTTCACTTGCAGTCGTTTCATCGTACAGCGTCAATGGGCTTTCGAATAACCCAACTTTTTTCAAAGTCACCTTGTCGCCAACGGATAGCCCGATTTCAATCGTATATTGCAACAGTTCGTTATCGTCTAGAACCCGTTCTAAAACGGCTGTCTCGCCCAATTCCATTGCCACTAGCGCACGATTACTTTGTTTTTCAAACTCACCACGTGCATTAGGAATGATGCCACCATGTGGGCAGCGCGTTGGATGACCCAAGAAATCCGCTAGCCGTTCAGCCAAACCAGGGTTCGTCACATGTTCCAATTGTTCTGCCTCTGGATGAACATTATTAAATTGATAATCCAACTTGTCCACTAAAAAGACTTCCCACAACCGATGATTGCGCACTAATAAAGCCGCTTCCACAGCGCCTTCTTTCGTTAATTGAATGCCTTGATAGGGCGTATGGGTCACGTAGTTTTCCTTAACCAGCTTATTAACCATTTCAGTTACAGAAGCTGCCGAAACGCTCAACCCCGCCAATATTTCTTTATTCGTTACTTTTTTAGTGTCGCCACCCAATTCAAAAATGATTTTTAAATAATCTTCTTTATTTGGTGTCATAACAATCCCGATCCTTGTTTAATTTGACGACAAACTTTTCTTAGTCATCCTTTAACCAAATGAATGTCTACTTTCTATTATGCCTTATTTTGCCGAATATTAACACTCTCAAGTGTCAAATTTATCGAACAAAATCACGGACTACTCAAACCACTGATGAATCGAAATAATCAAAAACGCCAGCCATTTCAGTTTCGAAATGGCTGACATCGATTTGAGGGGGAACTACTTTGAAACATACTTTTGAGTGACAACAACTTCCGCTTAATCTAAATGAATCATTAATCTTAAAACCTAGATTATTGATTCTTTTTTATTAATGCTCAGTTGCTGACCGTCACTCAACGTACTCTGCCTTGAAACGTGCTTTTGGTTGCAACAATTTCCGTCTAATCTAATAATCGCCACTTAACCTAAGTTCTGGCTAAGTGGTGATTATTTATTAGTACTCAATTGCTGACCGCAACCAACGCACTCTGCTCTGAAACGTGCTTCTCAAGTAGCCTTTTCCGGTTAACGATAAAACAGGAATCATGAGCAAGAGACCGCTCATCATTCCAACAACTTCTGCTTAATTTAAATAGCGTATCATGACTGAAAATCGTCATAATACGCTATTTTTTGTTAATGCTCAGAATCTACCGTGCGGCGTCGCACTCTTCGTTGAAACGCGCTTCTCAGCCAGCTTCTTCCGTCTAGCTACAAATGGCGCATAATGACTAAAATCAGTCATTATGCGCCATTTTAGGCTATACTCAAAAGCTAATCGGCTGAGTCAGCGCTCTAAAATTCTGCTTCCAATATTGCCTTTAATTCTTTGATTAACGGTTCTTTTGGATTCGTTACCGTACAGTTATCTTCGTACGCTAATTCGGCTAAACCATCGACATGTTTGTCGAAATCAGCTTTCTTGACGCCGTTTTCATGTAGGCTCATTTGAATACCGACACTTTCAGACAATTTCGTCACAGCTTGTGCGTAAGCTTCAACTAATTCAGCCGTTGTATTGCCTTTCAAGCCAAGGTAACGCGCGATTTCAGCGTAATCTTCATCGGCTCTGAAATAGCTATACTTAGCCCATAGTGCCCGTTTGGTTGGTGTTTTCGCGTTATAACGAATCACGTGTGGCATCGTGATGGCAATCATCAAGCCGTGAGGCAAGTTGAATGCGCCGCCTAATTTATGTGCGATCGAATGGTTAATGCCTAACAAGGCGTTGGCAAATGCCATCCCGGCCATCGTTGAAGCATCGTGCATATTACCTTTGGCTTCAATGTCGCCAGCGTAACTATTTTGTAAGTTATCAAACACTAATTTAATCGCTTGTAAACTAAGGCCCTTTGTATAGTTCGAAGCCATCGTTGACACATAACTTTCAGTGGCGTGGCATAAAACATCAATCCCAGTATTAGCAACAACGCGTGGTGGGACACTTTCAACGAATTGACTATCGACAATCGCAACGTCTGGCGTCAATGCATAATCTGCCAATGGGTATTTAATGTGCGTTTCGCTATCCGTGATGACCGCAAATGGTGTCACTTCAGACCCTGTCCCAGAAGTGGTTGGGACACAGATTAACTTAGTCTTGTTCAATTTAGGGAACTTGTAAGTCCGTTTCCGGATATCCAAGAATTTTTGTTTGGCACCAAAGAAATTAGCATCGGCTGAATCATAGAATAACCACATACCCTTGGCAGCATCCATGACGGAGCCCCCACCAATTGCAATAATCGCGTCTGGTTCGAAACTACGCATTGCTTCGGCACCCTTGTAAACGGTGTTGGTTGATGGATCGGGTTCAACATCTGAGAAGACTTGCATTTGAACTTCATTCGCCCGTTTAGCAAGAACTTCTTCGACAATCCGAACATAACCTAAGTTGACCATCCCTTGATCGGCGACGATAAAGACTTTGTTTAAACCGTCCATTTTTTCAAGATAGTTAATCGAATTCTTTTCAAAATAAATTTTACTTGGTAATTTAACCCATTGCATATTATTCCGCCGTTTCGTTAACGTCTTAACGTTCAATAAATCAATCGTTGACACGTTATGTGAGATTGAATTATGGCCGTATGATCCGCAGCCTAAAGTTAATGATGGAATCATTTCGTTGTACAAATCACCAATACCGCCTTGTGCAGATGGTGTGTTAACCAAAATCCGACAAGCCTTCATGCGTTTGGCAAATTGAAGTGGTAATTCTTGGTCAGTCGTATGCAATGATGCCGTATGACCTAAGCCACCTAAATCTAACATTGCTTCACACAAGTCCAAACCGTCTTCACGGTCTTTCGCTTTAATCATCGCCAAAACAGGTGATAATTTTTCATGTGACAATGGATATTGATGGCCGACACCCTTAATTTCAGCAATTAAAACGGGTGTATCTTCTGGAATGTCAATTCCAGCCATCTTAGCAATCTTAGCCGCTGATTGACCAACGATTGGTGGGCGAACCGCATTCTTAGCAGGATCAATGATAGCTTCATTCAAGGCTGGTAATTCACTTGATTTCGCGAAGTAAACCCCTTGCGCTTTAAATTCTTTTTTAACGTCATCATAAATTTTAGCATCAACAATCACTGCTTGTTCTGACGCACAGATCATCCCGTTATCAAATGATTTCGATAAAATCAAATCATTAACGGCTTGTTTGATGTTGGCTGATTCTTCGATGTAGGCTGGCGCATTACCGGCCCCGACGCCTAATGCTGGTTTCCCAGTTGAATAAGCGGCTTTAACCATGCCAGGTCCACCAGTTGCTAGGACCGTCGCAATGCCAACATGATTCATCAAAGCTTGCGTGGCTTCAATGCTTGGTTGTTCAATATAAAGTAACGCATCCGCTGGTAAACCAGCTTTAACGGCTTCCTCTTTAATCACTTCTAAAGCGCGAACGGAACATTTTTGAGCGTTTGGATGGAAAGCAAAAATAATTGGATTCCGCGTTTTAATCGCAATTTCTGATTTAAAAATCGTTGTTGACGTTGGGTTGGTGACTGGTGTTACCCCGGCAATGACGCCGACGGGTTCCGCAATCTTCGTAATCCCGTGTTCAGGATCTTCTTCAATCACACCAACTGTTTTATTATCTTTAATCGCATGCCAAATTTCTTCGGTAGCAAACATATTTTTGATGGCTTTATCTTCATAAATCCCACGGCCAGTTTCTTCGACAGCCATCTTAGCAAGTTCCATATGATGGTCTAAGCCCGCAATTGCCATTTGGTGCACGATATGATCAATCTTTGCTTGATCGAATGTTTCTAGAATTGCCAATGCTTTATGAGCGCGTTCAACTAAATCAGTCACCATTTTATCAATATTTGATTGTGTTTTAACAACTTCTTTAACTGTTTCTTTCTTGACCATCTGTTTGCCTCCGCTAATTTAAAAATTATTGTGATTTATTTAACAAAGAAATTGTACCGCATATTCGAATCATTGTAAACACTTTTTGTGATTTTTTTAACAGAAAATAAAACGATTCCATTTCAGCTATATCGTTTATATCGTAATTAATCGGATAACATTGTGGATTAAATCACTTATCCTTAGACACTACTGGCTTTTGACCCATTAAAAAAAGAGGCTATACTCAGAAGCTAACCGGTTGAATCAGGCACCTCAATTTTTAACGTGCTTCTCAACCAGCTTCTTCCGTCTAGCTACAAATCGGGAATCATGACCAAACCCAGTCATAATTCCCGATTTTAGGCTATACTCAGAAGCTAACCGGTTGAATCAGGCACTTCAATTTTTAACGTGCTTTTGAATTGCAACAACTTCCGCTTAACTAAAAATCCCCCAATTATCTTAAACTCAAGATAATCGGGGGATTTTTAGTTAATGCTCAGTTGCTACCCGCAACTCAACACACTTACTTTTTTAATAATCTATTTTGTGTCGTCTTTTGAATCGTCAGTTGTCACGTCTTCAGTCGTTGCTTCAGTGACTTTTTCTTCAACAACGGGTGTTTCTTCAGTCGTTGCTTCTGGTGTTACGTTACGAACAGCACTTAAATTAAACTTCAAGTAAACGCCATCGCAATCTAAGACAACGGTTTTAGCTTCAGTGTTCACTGAATCAATCACACCGTGTAAGCCACCAATTGTAATAACGGCATCACCTTTTTTCATTTGGTTAACCATTTCTTGGTGTTTTTGTTGTTGTTTCTTTTGTGGACGCATGACCATGAAATACATCATCGCCATCATCAAAATTAAAATAATAAAGAAACTTGAACCGCCAAAAGCACCACCGGCACCTAATACTAAACTTGTCATCAAAAATACCCCTTTTCATTATTAACTATCTTTAACTGTAGCAAAATTAACGGCTAACTTCCAGTTTATTCGCTAGAAATTACGACCATTGTCATCGTTGTAACCATATTCTTCAAAAAAGGCTGCGCGGAACTCTAATAAATTATCCTGTTCAATCGCATCTTGGACTTGGTGCATTAAATTAATCAAGAAATACAGATTATGATAACTCGTTAAATGAATCCCAAATGTTTCATCTGCTTTAATCAAATGACGAATGTACGCCCGCGTATAATTTTTGCAAACATAACAATTACATTTTGGATCCAATGGTCTGAAATCTTCAGAATACTTCGCATTTTTAACGACTAAGCGGCCTTGCGACGTCATCGTTGTCCCGTTTCTTGCAATCCGGGTTGGTAAAACGCAATCGAACATATCGATTCCGCGAATGACGCCATCAATTAAAGCATCTGGTGACCCAACGCCCATTAAATAACGTGGTTTTTCTTCTGGTAACATTGGCGTTGTAAAATCTAAGACCCGATTCATTTCACCCTTTGATTCACCAACTGATAGACCACCGATTGAATAACCAGGAAAGTCCATCCCCACTAAATCACGGGCACTTTGCTTACGTAAATCTTCAAAACCCGCCCCCTGGACAATCCCAAATAAGCCTTGTGTTGCGGGATTTTGATGGGCAATTAAACCCCGTTCTGCCCAACGTGATGTCCGTTCAACGGATTTCTTGACGTAATCATAACTTTCGAAAAACGGTGGACATTCATCAAAACTCATCATGATGTCCGCACCCAATGCGTTTTCAACTTGAATCGCTTTTTCAGGGGATAAAAATAATTTTTCACCACTTAGATGACTTCTAAAGGCCACGCCATCTTCACTGATATCCCGTAACTTGGCTAACGAAAAGACTTGGAAACCACCGGAATCGGTTAAAACGCCGCGGTCCCAATTCATAAATTTATGCAAGCCACCCGCTTTTTCAACGATGTCTTCACCAGGTCGCAACCAAAGATGATAGGTATTCGACAAAATAATGCCGGCGCCCATTTCTTTCAAATCTTCGGGGGCCATCGTTTTAACGCTGGCCTGAGTACCCACTGGCATAAACATCGGGGTTTTAAAAGTACCATGTGGGGTGATAATTTCACCTAACCGGGCACCTGTGTGTTTCTCTTTTTTGATTAAACGATATTTAATCGCTGGTTCCATTTAATCGACTCCAATTCTAGTATTTATTCTTGCTTTATTTTAGCAGACTTCCCCGATTAAGCAAGAAAAGCCGATAAGCAAATAACTTGGTTCACCTCATCAGAGATGTTATATTAAGGTTATCGAAGGGAGGTAGAAAATCAAGTGAACTTCTCGTAGTATGGACCCAGCTAATCGTTGGGGTTTGTTAGTCATTTACTCGTCGTTGAGACTTGTAGAGTTCGTCCTCCAAAATGCTCATCCATTAAATAAGACTGAACCATTTTAGAAGTGTGTGTCTCAAAAACCAAAAGCTCCCTAGATCTTTACAAGTTGTTGATTCACAAATCTTGATTTTCCCCTTCTGCACTGCAAAGCCACCAGGTTCTGACGAGAAGACCTGGTGGCTTAATCATGTCTATCACTAGCAAAAAAGCACTTCGTTTAAGCGAAGTGCTTTTTTGTCGCTTCAACCATTAAACTTCTAACGGTATTTTGAAAAAAGATTTCTCAAAAACAAATTTTTTATGCTCATATTGAATTAATTTCTGTTCCGTCAATTGTTTGACAATTTGACCTGCTGTTTCACGGGTCGTTCCACTCATGGTTGCTAATTCTTTAACGGTTAATGGATATGGGATGTACGAACTACCATTTTGCCGTCGATTCCCCAAATTAATTTCAAATATTTTTAACGACTGAATAACGCGTTGACGCGCACTTGATGTGACAACTTGCTGAATTTGATTTTCAGAATCACTGATAATTTTGCCCATTTCCTGGACCACTTTAACAATCGCCGCCGTATTTTTCCGCAATAATTGTTCAAAGGTCGCCATGGGAAAATAAATAATCTCAATATCAGTTAACGCCCGTGCCGTATATGAATAGTAGCGATCCACAAACATCCCCCGATACGGAAATGCCAGATCCTTCTTGATATACGTATAAAACGTAAACTGATCTTCCTCATCATCTCGTTCAGCACGTACTAGCCCGCTAACAACAAAGTAAAAACGATTGCGTTCATCTATTTGATCAAACAATACCTGGCCCTTTTGAAAATCTTTGACCCGCATATTGTTCATCAAAATATTCATCTCTTCATTCGAAAAATCACTGAACTCAGGTCGTGTTTTTAAATATTGAATATATCTTGGATATTCGTTTGCGGTAATCATCTCATTCGCTCCCACATTATTCTCGATTATTACTTTCGATTTAAAGTAACCAAAGTTCTAATATAACACACTAAATGGCTATTTTACCGCTAACGACAAGACCAATACCAATTAATGCGCCAATCAAGATAATTAATGTTGTTATCCACTCACCTTTTGATAAGAAATTCTTAGCGCCATTATTCTTCCGTGCGCGCCCATAAAAGTAGACCCCCGGAATATAGGCAATAAAACAGAGCAATAGATAGCTAACACCGGCCATTAAAATCCCGGCCACTTCAAAGATTAACGCCAAAACACCAATCATTAATTGTCGACGATTCCCTTTTTCAGTAATGTGTTGCCATGAATACTTAATTTGATAAGCGGCCACTAAGATATAACAAATAATAATTGAAGCCGTACATAATGAATAGGCGAAATTATACGCTTTAGTTGTGAATAATAAGGTGAACAAAAAGATTTGAATTAAGGCAGCTGTAACAACCAATGCAAATGTCGGCGCTTTTTTGGCATTTACTTTGCCAAAATATGCAGGTAACAGTTTTTGCTCAGCCATTAATAACATCGTTTCAGCGGGAAGCATGGTCCATGAAAGCCACGCTCCTAAAATCGAAATAATCAACCCCACGCCGATGAAATAGCCCCCCCAAGTACCGACCATTTGTTCGAAAATATAAAGCATTGCAGGTTGTTTAATGCTGGCCAATTCGCCTTGCGTTAAATAACCGTAAGGTAAAACCGATGCCAAGATATAAATAACCAACAAACTGATTAGCCCTAAGATTGTCGCTTTACCAGCATCCGATTTCTTTTCAGCTCTAGCTGAGAGCATTGACGCTCCTTCAATCCCAACAAAGACCCACATCATCACCATCATACAGTTCTTAATCTGGCCCAAAACATCGCCGCCAACAAAACTGTTACCCATATTATTCCAAAAAGCATGGGTGAAAACATGACCTTTGAAGAGCACGATGCCAAAGATGATAAACACAAACAACGGGATCAACTTGCAAACTGTGACAATCATATTAATGACGGCAGCGCCTTCAATTCCTCGATTAACAAAATACGTTAACCCCCAGGAAAAGACACTCGCTACTAAGATTGCCGGTAAATTTTGACCCGATTTAAAAATCGGAAAAAAGTAACCAAAAGCACTCATCAAAATCGTCGCGAAAGCAACATTACCTAACCAGGCGGATAACCAATACCCCCAACCGCTAATAAAGCCGGCAAACGGTCCGAAACCTTTTTCGGCATATGAGAAGATCCCTTCCAATTCGGGCTCCTTAATCAATAGATTGTTCAATGATAGAGCCAACATTAAAATCCCAAAACCTACAATGACCCACGCAATTAAAACGGGGCCGGGCGCCGAAGCACTCGCTAAATCAGAGGTTAAGCCGAAAACACCACTCCCAATTGATGAGCTAATTACTAAAGCGATTAGTGCAAACAAGCCAATTTTTTTTACCGGTTTTTCTTCTGTCATTTAGACCACTCCTAGATTTCTTGAATCGACTATCTCAATAAGCATGCAATGCTTTAGATAGTTCGGTTAAGCCCGTTCGTAAGATGGATTCTGGTGCACAGTAACCTAGGCGGGCATAGCCGGGCATTTCAAACCGACTGCCTGGTACCAGTAGCACACCGTATTCAGTTAACAAGAATTGACAAAATGCTTCATCATCCTGAATTTTTTTAAAATGAATAAACGATGTCGAAACGGATTGCGGTAAGACCACATCCACCAAGGGTTCTGTTGCAGCCCATTGTTCTAAAATCGTTAAATTCCGTTGAACGATTTGTCGATTGCGCGCTAAAATTTGGTCACGATGTTCAAACGCGTATACCGCCAATTGATCGCTAAAGACACCCGAACAAATCATTGTATAATCACGGTACTTTCGAAATAGATTAGTCAACGTCTCATTGGCAACAATCCAACCAACCCGAATCCCTGGAATCGAATACGTTTTAGATAAGCTATTTGTCGCAATCCCACGATCGTACAAATCGACAATCGAAGTGACATCGACAGTCTCGTCTAGCGGTAGATAAACTTCATCGACCAACACGTAAGCCCCTACAGATTCAGCAACGGCTACGATTGCCTGCATTAATTCAGTTGAGATGACGGTCCCGGTTGGGTTATTGGCGTTATTCAAACAAATTAATTTCGTATTAGGGCGAATCAACGCTTCTAATGCTGTAATTGATGGCAACCATTGATTCGTGCTATCTAAATGCCAATAGGAAACTTCCGCGCCCAGTGATTTAGGAATCTCGTACAGTTGTTGATACGTCGGAAACATGGTAATCACATGATCATCAGGTTTCACCAAAGCGTACAAGGCCAATAAATTGGCCCCTGTTGCGCCATTAGTCTGCAGTACCTGCTCACTTGAGACGTTCTGATATAGTTGGCTAACTGCTTGTTTGAAAGCCGCTGAGCCCTCGATGGCACCGTAATTCATTTTTTGTTGATTAAGCGTTTGATAAAAGTCCTGGCCTTGATCAGCTGAAAAGGCCATCAATTCGGTCATGCTTAAAGAAGCAATTGTACTCTGTGCAATATCTGTTTTAGCTTGTGTCTCATACACATTGAGCCATTCTTCAACACCAAAATTTGCAATATCCAATTGAAATCACCTCTATTTTGTGATGATTGTGCCAGCATCGTTCGCCAACAAGTTTTTAACGTTCGCTAATGACGTGATGACCGCTTTACTATCCGGACGTTGGTTCACGTATTCAACGGCTGCTTGAATCTTAGGCAACATACTCCCTTTAGCAAATTGATCATCTGCAATATACTGTTCTAATTCTGCCGTTGTCACGTTGGTCAATTTCTTTTGATCGGGTTGATTGAAATTCACATAGACATTATCAACGGCCGTTAAAATAATGAGCATATCGGCATCAACTAATTCTGCCAATTTTTCAGAAGCGAAGTCTTTATCAATGACGGCTTCAACCCCACGTAATCGATGACCTTCCTTGACAACTGGGACCCCACCGCCACCAGCTGAAATTGTAATCACGTTAGCTTCAACCATTTTCTTAATCACATTGGCTTCTTGAATGCCGATTGGTTTAGGTGATGGCACCACTCGCCGCCAGCCGCGACCAGCATCTTCGACAAACTGCGCTTCTGGATTATTAGCTTGTTGTTGTTGAACTTCAGCTTGTGCGTAGAATGGTCCGATTGGTTTAGTCGGCGTTTTGAACGCAGGATCTTGTGCGTCGACAATCGTTTGTGTCACAATCGTCGCAACGTCTAAATCAAGGCCCGCTTCCGCTAAGACTTCATTAAAGGCATTTTGCATCCAATAGCCAATTTCACCTTGTGACATCGCACCCGTCGTATCAAGGGGCATCGCTGGTGTTTGTTTTGAATCGCTAGCCGCTTGTTGGATTAACAAGTTGCCGACTTGGGGACCGTTGCCGTGTGAAATAATCAATTGATCACCTTGTTGTACAAAAGCGACTAATTGTTGAACCGTTTCTTTAACGGCTTTGATTTGAGCTGCTGCTGAAGCATCGCTTGAAAGAATGGCATTACCACCCAATGCAACGACGATTTTACGTTTTGTCATGATGTAACCTACCTTCATTTTAATTAAAAAGAGGCCAGGGCAAAACAATGTTTTGCTTGCTGGCCTCTTTTGACAACTTGATTAAGCGTGCGGAATAAATAGATTGCCTAAAGTTGCTGCCATAATAGCTTTAATCGAATGCATCCGATTTTCAGCTTCTTCAAATTGGCGCGCATGTGAACTTCTGAAAGCATCATCCGTAATTTCCATTTCAGTCATGCCGAATTGGTCGTAAATCTTCTTGCCAAATTCAGTTTCGATATCGTGGAATGCTGGTAAACAATGCATGATAATCATGTCTTCATTACCAGTTTGTTGAATCATGTTCATGTTAATTTGATATGGTTTCAACAAATTAACACGTTCTTCAAACTTGTCTTCTTCACCCATTGATACCCAAACATCGGTGTATAAAACATCGGATCCTTTAACACCAGTGGCAACGTCTGAAGTGATCAAGTTTTGGCTACCCGTTTCTTTCGCATAACCTGCTGCTAAGTCACGAACTTCTTGAGTAGGTTGTAATGAATCAGGTGCAACGATATGGATGTTAACGCCTAACATTGAGCCGGTCACTAACAAACTATTCGCCATGTTATTGCGACCATCACCGACATAAGTCAAAGTGACGCCAGCTAATTTACCGAAGTTTTCTTTAACTGTCATGAAGTCGGCAATCATTTGCGTTGGATGCCATTCATCTGTTAAACCGTTCCAAACGGGTACGCCTGAATATTTTGCTAAATCTTCAACCACTTTTTGGCTGAACCCGCGGAATTCAATCGCATCGAACATGCTGCCCAATACTTTACCAGTATCTTCAACAGATTCTTTTTTACCTAATTGAATATCATTTTTGCCTAAGAATTCAGGGTGAGCGCCTAAATCAACAGCGGCCGTTGTAAATGCAGAACGTGTCCGCGTTGAATTCTTTTCGAAAAGTAAGGCAATGTTTTTACCTTCTAAATAGTGATGCGGAATCCCTTTTTTCTTTAAATCCTTTAAATGTAATGAAAAATCAATTAAATATTCGAGTTCTTCTCTTGTAAAGTCCTTTTCTGCTAATAAACTTCTACCTTGGAATACGCTATTTGTCATCTCAATCAACCTCACTTATTATTTTTTCAAATCTTCTCTTACGAGTGGCATACTCATACAACGTGGACCCCCACGACCGCGTGATAATTCACTTGAAGGCACTTCAATCACTTTAATGCCATAACTCCGTAAATTTTCATTTGATACATAGTTGCGATCATAAGTAATCACCACACCTGGTGCGATTGCCAATGTATTTGAACCGTCGTTCCATTGTTCACGTGGTGCCACAATTGCATCGCCGCCCCCACATGGAATCATTGCTAATTCAGGGACATCTAATGCTTCTCTTAATACTTTTTCTAAATCAGTTTGGTGGGTCATCTTAACACCTTGATGGCCATCTGGTTCTACGATGTAAGTATCAACCATGCCGCCTTGGCCTTGAATACCGGGATGAATGGTAAATTTATCATAATCAATCATCGTGAAGACCGTATCTAAATGCATCATCGCGTGGTTATGTGGAATCTTAATCGCTAAAACTTTTTCAAAGCCGCTATGTTTAGCAAATAATTCTACGGCTAATTCTTCGATTGATTGGGCTGATGTCCGTTGTGAAATCCCGATAGCTAATACCTTATCGCTCAGGATTAATTCGTCGCCACCTTCTAGTCGATCTTGTTGATTACGGTCACGCCAAACTTGTGCGCCTTGATTGGCAAAGCGAGGATGGTGTTGCATAATCACTTCCATGAACATTGATTCACGTTGACGGGCTTCGAAAGTCATTTTATTAATGGTTAAGCCGTCGCCCATTGAAGCTGCTGGATCACGTGTGAAATATAGGTTAGGCATTGGATCCATATAGAATGGATATTCATCATCCGCACTGATATCGATTAACGCTCGTGATTGAACATCAATTTCGTTCGTGCGGACGCCGGCCATGATTTTTTCAACCATGTCTAACGTTGCCATGCTAATCAAATATTCTTTGAGTGCCGTTCTAACTTGGTCTGATTTAATATTTGATTCAGCTAACATTTGATCTAAGAAAGCCTCTTTAACCTCTCCAGCATCAATTGCTTCTGCTGCTAGATTTTCTAAATAGAGGACTTCGACACCGTTATCGCGCAAAGCTTGTGCAAAAGCATCGTGTTCCTTTTGGATTGTTGGCAAATAAGGAATATCATCGAATAATAACCGGTACATAATATCAGGCGTAATATTTTCAACTTCTTTACCTGGACGCTTTAGTAGCACCGTTTTTAATTTCCCGATTTCGGAATTTACATGAATTGGACTTGTCATTCAAAAAAACCTCCTTTGTTTACAAGACCAACTATACAACGTGTTTAAAGCGCTTTCAGGGGGATTTTAACAGCCTAAATGTTATCATTCTCACATTTAGGCCCTTAACTTTACAATGGTGGCTGATTTAATAGGGTTTTATTTTTTTGTAAAAAAAAAGTATTTATCTCAAAAATTTGAGATAAATACTTTTAATCTATTTTAATATCACCTGATAAGCGTACCGTTTAGGGGAAGGATCATTCGCAATCAGAATGTCCCCGCAATACGTAAACCCAGCCTTTTGAATCACGTGTTGCATCGTTAAGTTGTCCGGATGCGTATCAATTCTGAGGTCCTTAGCGCCACGTAGGCTAGCCGCAGTGATTAACAATGTCATGAATTGACTGGCCAAATGCTGGCCGTGTAATCGACTGGTTAACGCCACCCGATGAATTGAATAATAGGGTGAGTCCACCGTCTGCCACTGACCGTTAGTGATGGCTTCATAGCCAGCATCTTCAGTTTCAACAATTGACGCGACCCCCACGACTTGTCCGTCAACGATTAAAACAACACATAGTTCTTGTCGAATTTCATTTTCAAATTGGCTCTGACTCGGTTCGGTGGCTTGCCATTGATTGATATCATGCTGCTTTAAAGTGGCTCTAGCCTCTTCAATAATCGCTAGTATTGCGGGTAAATCGTTAAAATGCGCTTTTCGTAAATACATTGAACGTCCTCCCCAAAAGGCAATTACTTGATAAACATCGCATCGCCAAAGCTAAAGAACCGATACTTTTCGTCGACCGCATGTTTATAAGCATTTAAAATATGTTCACGACCGGTAAAGGAAGCCACTAACATCACTAAAGTTGATTTTGGTAAATGGAAGTTCGTGATGAAACCATCAACCACTTTCCATTGATAACCGGGTTTAATAAAGATTTCCGTCCAACCACTATCCGCTTTTAATTCACCATTAAACTTCGTCGCAATCGTTTCAAGGGTCCGAATACTGGTCGTCCCAGTCGCAATCACCCGGCCACCATTTTGATGAACTTCATTTAACGTCGCAGCGGCTTCTTCGGTTAATCGGTAGAATTCACTGTGCATTTTGTGATCTTCAACATTGTCTTCAGAAACGGGTCTAAACGTGCCCAGGCCAACGTGCAAGGTTAAATAAACTAATTTAATCCCTTTGTCTTGGACTTTTTGTAATAATTCTTCCGTCCAATGAAACCCAGCAGTTGGTGCCGCTGCTGAACCGGGTTCTTTAGCGTAGACTGTTTGGTACATTTCTGGATCATCTAATTTTTCTTTGATGTAAGGTGGCAATGGCATTTCGCCTAATTCTTCAAGAATTTGCATGAAAATCCCATCATATTGGAATTCAATCATCCGGCCACCATGTTCTAATTCTTTCGTTACAACGGCTTTCAATTGACCGTCGCCAAATACAACTTCAGTCCCGACTTTGGCCCGCTTAGCGGGTTTCATCAAGACTTCCCATTCATCGTCATGCGTGTTATTTAACAACAATACTTCTTCATGACCACCGGTATCGGGTTTAACGCCGTATAACCGGGCAGGCAAGACGCGGGTGTTGTTCATTACAACGGCATCGCCAGGATTTAATTCATCAATCACATCGTAGAAAACTTTATCTTCTAACGCGCCAGTTTTACTGTCCATCACTAACATACGTGATGCGGCCCGTTCAGTCATCGGTGTTTGGGCAATTAATTCTTCGGGTAATACATAATCAAAATCTTCTGTAGAAACCATGGGGAGCCTTCTTTCTAATTTTCTGGATAAGGTAAACCTAAATGCGTGTAGGCGGCCAATGTGACCACCCGGCCACGCGGTGTTCGTTTTAAAAAACCAATTTGTAACAGATAAGGTTCATAAACTTCTTCAACGGTTTCAATTTCTTCACCGATATTGGCCGCAATGGTTTTTAACCCGACTGGACCACCCTGATAGTAGTCAATCATCATTTTCAAAATCTTACGATCAATACTATCAAGACCCCGGATATCAATCTGCAATTGTTTTAGCGCATGATCAGCAATCGCTTGATCAATCGCTGCTTGATTAGCGACTTGCGCGTAATCTCGAATCCGTTTTAACAACCGATTGGCAATCCGCGGCGTTCCCCGAGAACGGCGGGCAATTTCTAACGCGCCGTCCGGGACAATCGCCATGTTAAAGACACCAGCCGACCGTTCAACGATGTCGACTAAATCTGCTTCCTCGTAATAGGCCATGTGTTCGACAATCCCAAACCGATCACGCAATGGCGCGGACAATAAGCCCGCGCGGGTTGTTGCGCCAATCAACGTAAACGGTGGCAACGGAAAATGAACCGGGTGCGCCGTTGGTCCTTGGCCAACGATGATATCGATGTAGAAATCTTCCATCGCAGAATACAATAATTCTTCCACAATTTTAGGTAAGCGGTGAATTTCATCAATAAATAAGACATCACCCGGTTGTAACTCATTCAAAATGGCCACTAAATCACCGGGGCGTTCAATTGCGGGCCCACTGGTCGTGCGAATTTGGACTTGTAATTCATTGGCAATCACCATCGCTAAAGTTGTTTTACCCAGACCTGGTGGCCCATATAGCAACACATGATCCAGTGACTCTTCCCGTTTTTTGGCGGCCGCAATATAAACCGTTAATTCATTTTTAACCCGGTCTTGACCGATGTATTGCGCGAGGACTTGTGGCCGCAACGTTTTTTCAATACTTGCTTCCGCAAAATCAGTATTCTCAGCGGAAACAATTCGTTCTTCTGCCATTTAAAGTCCTCCTTTATTTTTTCATCAATAACCGTAACCCTTCACGTAAATACTGATCAGTCGTTTGCGCACTGAAATCCGTCAATATTTTAGTGATACTTTTAACTTCGCGGGCCGAATAACCGAGCGCCGTTAACGCTTCTAGTGCATCGGTTAATTCAGGTGAAGCACCTGGTACCCCTAAATCAATCACGGTTTGCCCGGTTAATTTCTCGGTTTGTTCCAAATCGCCTAATTTATTTTTTAAATCAAGAACAATTTGTTGCGCCGTCTTCTTACCCACGCCTGGGAACTTCGTTAAATAACTAATGTCGTCATTCATGATGGCTTGAATCAAACCAGAATGATCACTGTTGGCTAAAATCGCTAAGCCACTCTTGGGCCCAATACCAGACACACTGATTAGCTTTTGAAAAATCTGCTTTTCATCTAAATCATAGAAACCAAATAGCGTGATATCCGTATCGCGCACGGCTTGGTAGACATAGATTTGCACAATTTCATCGTTGGATTCAGTGTACCGATAAGGATTGGCGACCTGTAATTGATACCCGACGCCTTGAACCTCCAAGACCACGTAATACGGATTGACGGCCGTCACGAGCCCTTTTAAATATTCATACATACTTTTACCTACTTTATGAGAACGTATATTTGCTTTTTAAATTGTAACACAAAAGCGCGCCGGTGTTGCACTCAATTACCGGTTTAGTATTGGCGAATTTTTGGTGGCTGATACCCCGTGATGAAGGTCGCCATCTCGGTCAAATCCGTGGTAAATAAATACTTGTCAAAATCAACTTGGGTTAAAAAGCCCTCACTGACCATCTTGGCCAAAAATTGTTGCAATAAATCGTAATAGCCGGCCACGTTATAGAAGATACACGGCCCATCTTGTTGCCCAATTCGCGCCCACGAAATCACTTCGCTCATTTCTTCTAACGTTCCCGGACCACCTGGCAACGCGATAAACACCTCGGCAAGTTCAATCATGCGATGCTTGCGCGTCGCCATATCGGCCACAATTAGCGTTTCGGTTAACCCCGTATGCATCAATTCACGTTGATTCAAAAAGGCCGGCATAATGCCGGTCACTTGCCCGCCTTGTTGCAAGACAGTATCGGCAATCGTGCCCATTAGCCCAACCTGACCACCACCATAGATTAACCGGTCGCCTCGTTGGACTAACCAAGTCCCTAACGCTTTGGCTGCTTCAGCATAGATTGGTTTGTTCCCCATGCTGGCCCCACAATAAACTGCCACATTGACCATTGGTTCATCCCCCCTACAACATTCTAGCAATCGTACTAATTGGTAAGCCGACAACATTGTAAAAATCGCCGTTAATTTTTTCAACTAATAAGTTACCGGCTCCTTGAATCCCGTACGCGCCAGCTTTATCCTGATACTCATTCTGGTCTAAATAGGTTTCAATCATCTGATCGCTTAACGACCAAAAAGTGACATCGGTCTTCACCACTGTTTGTTGTACCTGACCACCCTTCGTTAACCAAACACCCGTATAAGCTTGGTGCGTCTGTCCACTTAGTTGTCGTAAAACGGCGGCTGCATCTTGGCGATCTTGGGGTTTACCGTAAATCGTCTCTTGAAAACTAACCACCGTATCGGCACTTAAAACCGTGGCCGTTGGATTTTGAGCCGCGACTTGTTCCCCTTTACGCCGTGCTAGTGTTTGCACGTAGTCGGGGGGTTTAGTAAACGGTGTTTCGCGTTCATTAATTTGAGCCGGAATCGTGATAAATTCTGGCACAATTTGTTTCAATAATGCTTTTCGTCTTGGTGATTGCGATGCTAAGATGAACATTATTCACCCTCCCAACTATGATGTGGTTCTTGAATGCGTTTAAACATTTTTTCTAAATCTTTTTGCGTGTAGTGAATTAAAACTGGACGGCCATGCGGACAGTTAAACGGATTTTCAGCTTGCGCCAAATCAACCAATAACGCTTTGGCTTGCGCAGCATCTAGATGATGGTGCGCTTTAATCGCTTGTTTACAGCTCATCATGATTGCTGTTTTTTCACGGAACTGAGCAATCTTAATCTGGCCGTCTTTTAAAAGATCATCAATCATATTGCGAATCGTGACTTCTTCTTGACCCACTTCAATCCAAGTCGGATGACTATGGACTACAAAACTATTCTGACCGAACGATTCTAACTGAATTCCGACCTGCGCTAATAAATCAGCTTTAGCCTGGATCTTAACCGCGTCACTATTCGGGTATTCCAACACTAAGGGCACCAATAAATTCTGGGCGTCCGAGCTGACTTGACCGATTGCTTCACGGTAATATTCATATTTAATCCGTTCTTGCGCTGCGTGTTGGTCAACAATGTAAAAACCGTCTTCGCCTTCCGCTAACAGGAACGTATCATGCAGTTGCCCAATGAATCGTAGTGTCGGAAAACGGGGTAAATCAGCCGTTGTGGTCTCAGTTGTGGGGTCATCTCCAAACGGAGTCCCAACCGCTTCAGTCGTATACTTCTGATCCCAATCAGCTAATTGCGCCGGATGTTCAAAAATCGGCAGCTGACTATTCGCTAGTTTATCGGTGACCGGTAAAGCGACGGCAGTTTCCGCAATTTCAGCGGCAGTCGCGGTCTCTGTCTCAACTGTTTTTTCAGTCGGATCAACCGGTAGCCGCGTTTTAGAGGCTTGGTTGAGATTTAATTGTAGTTGATCGATATCCACCGTTGACGTTTGTTTCAGATTCTTGACCGCATCTGGAATCAAATTTTCGGTACTCAATCGTTTGCGAATCGCACGTTCAATCAAGGTCATCAAAGCCGGTTCTTTACTTAACCGGACTTCCTGCTTAGTCGGATGAACGTTGACGTCGATTAACAACGGATCCATCTTAATATTTAAGACCGCGACGGGATACCGGCCCACCATTAATTTCGAACCATACCCTTTAATAATCGCTTTATTTAATTGGTAATTCTTAATGTAGCGCCCGTTAATCAGGATTGATAAATAATTGCGGGTGGCACGCGTTAATTCAGGTAATGAGACATAACCCGTCAATTTAAAATCTAAATCATGATCACTGATGGGCAACAATTTTTTAGCCATTGAAACACCGTAAATGCCAGCAATCGTTTGTTGTAAATCGTTATTGCCGGCCGTTTTTAATAATAGATGGTCATCGTTGGTTAACGTAAACGCAATTTGCGGATGACTCATCGCCAAGCGATTGACAATATCAATCACGTTGGCTAATTCAGTTTGAAAGGTCTTAATGTATTTCAAGCGTGCTGGTGTATTAAAAAATAAATCGCGGACAGTTACCGCTGTCCCCGGTCGAATCGGGTTCGTCTTTTGACTCTCTAAGACGCCACCTTTGAAATGAGCAAACGTTCCTAGCGAATCCGCCGTAGCCGTTTCAATCGTTAAATCAGAAACGGAAGCAATACTGGCTAACGCTTCACCCCGAAAACCGAGTGATTGAATTTTAAACAAATCTTGACGCGTTGCAATCTTACTAGTCGCATGCCGTTTAAACGCCGTCGGGACGTCTTCCGGTTCAATCCCGTCACCATTATCGATGACTTGAATTAACTGCAAGCCAGCTTGTTCAATCACCACGTCAATCTGAGTACTATTGGCATCAATCGCATTTTCGGCCAATTCTTTGACGACCGATGCTGGCCGTTCAATCACTTCACCAGCGGCAATTTGATTACTTAATATTTCGGATAGTTCATGAATTTTGGCCATCAACAGGTCCTCCTTTTTGATTCGATAGACAACGAATACCCGGCTTAGTTAACACTTCTATTCTTAACGTGCTTCTTGAGTAGCCTTTTCCGGTTAACAATAAAAACTCAATCATGGTTATAAACCCAACCATAATTAATTTTCTACCGTTAATCCTCAAAGCCTGACCAACTCAATCAGCACTTCTATCTTTAACGTGCTTCTAAGCCAGCCGCCTCCGTCTAGCTACAAATCAAAAATTATGGCTGAGTCCGGCCATAATTCTCGATTTTAGGCTATACTCAGCGACTCCCGGCTTAATCAGCACTCATTTAATTTCTTTTTGCCATTTATATAATTGATTTAGGGCTTCTAGTGGGGTGGCGCTCATGAGGTCGAACTCTTTGATTTCGGCTTTTAGTTTTTCAGCGACTGGGTCTGTTTTGACCGTCACCGTTTCCGGTTCGAATAACGCCATTTGTTCGTCGACTTCAGCAATTCCAGGCGTCTCTGTTTCAACTGGCATCGGTTCAACCGCAGTCGGTGACGTAATCGTCACGGTTGGTTTTTGTTCCAGTTGGCCCAATATTAAATCCGCGCGTTTCAATAAATCATCAGGCATCCCCGCTAATTTAGCGACGTGAATCCCGTATGATTTATCGGCTGGTCCGGCTAACATTTTGTGTAAGAAGACCAATTCACCGTTTTCTTCAACCGCCCCAACGTGAACATTCTTCAAAGCGGCTAGCGTGTCTGCCAGCGCAGTCAATTCGTGATAATGGGTCGAAAATAAAGTTTTAGCGTGCACGTGATCGTGAATGTGTTCAATAATCGCTTGTGCTAAAGCCATCCCATCATAAGTGGCGGTTCCTCGCCCAATCTCATCAAATAGAATTAAACTGTTCGGCGTCGCACTCATAATCGCGCGGTTGGCTTCCATCATTTCGACCATGAACGTACTTTGACCTGAAATTAAATCGTCAGCTGCACCAATTCGCGTAAAAATTTGATCAAAAATTGGTAAGTTCGCTGATTTGGCGGGAACAAAACAACCCATCTGCGCCATAATCACCGTCAACGCTAATTGGCGCATATAAGTACTTTTACCAGACATATTGGGGCCCGTAATCAACAGAATATCGGTGCCTAACCCCATTTGAACATCATTCGGGATGTACTTCTGGCGACCCAATACCTTTTCAACGACCGGATGCCGACCTTCGACCAAATCTATTTCACGATTGTCCGTTTTAAAAGTGGGCTGAACATAATGGTAGTTTTCACTGACCACCGCGAAACTCTGTAGGACGTCCAAGGCTGCAACACCTTTGGCCAATTTTTGCAGACGTTCAATTTGCGTTTTAACTTGTTCGCGGACTTGCGTAAACAATTCGTATTCCAACGCAGTTGACCGTTCTTCCGCTTCAAGAATTAATTGTTCTTTAGCCTTTAATTCTGGCGTAATAAACCGTTCGGCGTTGGCTAACGTTTGTTTCCGTTCATAGCGCCCTTCTGGCAACGCCGCTAAATTAGCGCGCGTGACTTCGATGTAATAACCGAAAACTCGGTTAAAGCCGATCTTCAAGGTATGAATACCGGTTGCTTCCCGTTCTTTGGCTTCGAGTTGCGCCAGCCATTGCTTACCGTTAGACATGGCGTCGCGATAATCATCTAGCGTTTGATTGTAGCCGTTTTGAATCAAGCCACCGTCAGTAATCGAAATCGGCGGTTCCGGCATGATGGCCGTTTCAATCAATTGACGGACATCATCGACCGGATCGAGTTGCGTTAAGACTTGGTCGAAAGCATGATCGTCATTAATCGTCGCTAACGTCGCTTTAATCGTTGGAATCTGTTCGAGAGAAGTCTTCAATTGAATCAAATCGCGCCCGTTAACACTCCCAAAAGCCACGCGTCCCGCTAGTCGTTCTAAATCATAAACCTTGGTTAAACTATCTTGTAGATTAGTTCGTTCGAAATAGTGGTTTAAAAAATTAGCGACTTGATTTTGCCGATTTTGAATCGCTTTTGCATCCAATAAGGGCCGTTCCAACCACTGTTTTAATAACCGACCACCCATTGCGGTTTTGGTTTCATCCAATAACCACAATAAAGTGCCGCTCTTGTGCCCGGTACGTAAAGAAGCCGTCAATTCGAGATTCATCTTTGCCGAATGATCTAATTTCAAATATTGAGAGAGTTCATATTCCTGTGCCCGTTGTAAATGGCCTAAATGCCGTTTTTGCGTCGCCGCTAAATAACCCACTAATTGCTTGATGACCGCCAATTCGAGTGGTTGTGCAATGTTTTGCGAGACAAAGCTAATCTCAGCCGTATCGTTAGTGTCGCCTTGATAAGAAACCAAAATTTGTTGTTGGACAAACGCTTGGACGACTTCGGTTGGCATTGATTGGTTTAAAACGACTTCCTTAGTTTGCAAACTCAACATTTCGTTTAATAACAAATCCAAACTATCGATTAAACTGACCTTAATTTCACCAGTCGATAAATCAGTGTACGCAAAACCGTATTGGCCTTGTTCGGCAACCACGGCGGTTAAGTAGTTATTCTGTTTCGAATGCCCCGCTTTTTCGTCCATCATGGTCCCTGGTGTCACCAGTTGGATGACTTCGCGTTTAACCATCCCTTTAGCGGTCTTCGGGTCTTCCATCTGTTCACAAATGGCGACTTTGTACCCTTGATCGACTAAGATATCGATGTAATTCTGCGCGGCATGGTGCGGGACGCCACACATCGGAATCGGGTCTTCAGCACTTTTATTACGGGCCGTTAACGTTAATTCTAACAATTGCGAGGCTTTAACGCATCTTCATTGAATAATTCGTAAAAATCGCCTAGACGATAAAATAAAAAGGCATCCGGATATTGATCCTTCACTTTTTGATATTGCGCCATCATTGGCGTTGATTTTGTTTTTTGTGGCATGTTTCAAAATCCCCTTTACTCGTCTAAACCATCAATTTGTGATTGTAAATAAGTCGTCATATATTCCAACGTCGCATTGGCTTCGTATAACGCCGCTCGGTATTCTTGCACGAGTGGATTATCCGCCAACTGCTGGTTTAACTGATCTGCTACTTGATTATCAACCCGTGCAGCGTTGGGCTTATTATAATGGACAGCTTGGACAGCCTCTTTTTGAGCGGCTTCAATATCGGTTTGCAACTGCGCAATTTCAGGATGTTGCTTAACCGTCTGTTCAATGGCTTGAAACCGTTGCACCGTTTGATTGGCCTGAATCAGCGTTGTCAAACGGTCTAATTCAGCGACAATTGCGGGTTCTAGTGCTAACATTTTTTCTTCTGTCATGACTGAGCTCCTTAAAAGCGATTGCCAAACGGATGATCTGGGGAGATTTGAATCGGTTTGATTGATTTAGCCCGGCCGGTTTGATCATCAATTTCAATCAGACAACCGTTTAATTGACCTGGCCCTTCTGTGACGAGTTCAAACCGTTCTGGTCGTTGCGTCATAAAGCGATTGATAATCTTTTCGCGTTTAACGCCTAAAATCCCGTTATAGGGACCCGTCATCCCGGCATCGGTTAAGACAGCTGTGCCTTCTGGTAAAACACGCGCATCGTTGGTTTGAACGTGCGTATGTGTGCCGACTAACGCCGAAATGCGACCATCTAAATACCAAGCTAACGCTAATTTTTCACTCGTAGTTTCCGCATGGAAATCAACAAAAATACAATCGGTCTCTTTGCTGACTTCGGCCACCATTTCATCCAACATACTGAACGGATCTTCGAGTAATTCATTCATCAAAGCGCGACCTTGCAAATTAATAACGGCGAGTTTCGCTTGGTTGACTTTAATCATCGTCATCCCTTGGCCGGGTGTCCCTTTAGGAAAATTCGCTGGTCGCACTAATTTCTTAGCATCATCGATGAAATCTAGAATATCACGTTTATTCCAAGTATGATTACCCATCGTAATCGCATCAGCACCAGCTTGTAATAGATTCTTATAATCCTTTTGGGTCATCCCTTTCCCATCGGCAATATTTTCACCATTGATAATCGTGACTTGTGGTTTATATTCTTGTTTCAATAATGGCAAATAATCGTTAATCATCTTTTGGCCCATTGCACCAACTGTGTCCCCAATAAATAAAATTCGCATGTTGCGCCCCTTTAATCTGTCTTCAAACTTCGTTAGCTTCTATTGTAGCAATTTTTAACGCGAATAAAAAGTTTTGTCGCCATTCAAAAAATAAGCTGTCAATCATGCTGTTCTTAAATTAAATAACCATTTTTATTTGACGCGCACCGGAACTCATCAATTTCCGTTCAAATCAAAAATGCTGGTTATCCTTAGTTCGGGATAACCAGCATTTTCAACTTGATACTCAATTGATAACGTGCTTCTCAGCCAACTTCTTCCGTCTAGCTACGAATCGCAAGTTATAACTAAACCCAGTCATAACTCGCAATTCTAGGCTATACTCAGAATCTAATCGGCTGAGTTTAGCACTTAAATTATAACGTGCCAACACCTACTGATTTCTGTGCTTAGCGACGTTTCGTAACCAAGCCTATAAATCGGACTTATTTACGAAACTAGGCTAATGCTCAGAATCAACCCGTGGGTGTAGGCACTCAATTAATAACCGAGTTCTGTCACAGCTTTTAATGTTTTAAATGATAACTGTAAGTCGCAATAATAATGTTTTCGCGACTCGCAAATGCGTTTCTCAAACGTAAACTTGATTGGTTATGCAAAATGTTTTGCCAAGGTTTCTTCGGCACAAATTGAGGCACCAACACCGTTGTTGTAAAATTACGTTTTTGGGCATTTTTGCTGACGATATCAACGAACCGCACAATTGGTTTTTGGATTGACCGGTAAGATGAATGGACATCGACAAAGCGGACGTTCGGGAAGTCAGCTTTAAATTCAACTTGCGTTTCCCGTTCTTTAGTCGGATTTTCATCCGTCGAAACCGTGCATTGCAATCACGTAATCCCCGATTGATTGTGCATAATCCAACGCACCCCGTGTCACTTGCGTCACGTTGCTGACTAACACAATCACGGTTGAACCATCGTAATCATGCAGTTCAGCTTCTTTGGCGCTGACCCGTAATTGGACGGCCACTTTTTTATAGTGATCATGAATCTTATAGAAAATCAGTAACATGATTGGCATGATGATGAAGAATGGCCAGATATCAGGTAACCGGTAGACGAAGAGAATAATTAAAATCACAAATGAAATTAACGCCCCAACGAAGTTCGCAATTGACTTGCTGAACCAATGTTTTGGTCGTTCTGACCACCATTTACGCAACATGCCCGCTTGTGACAAGGTAAATGGCAAGAAGACCCCGACCGCGTACAGTGGAATCAAGCGTGAGGTGTCACCGTTAAAGATGAAAATCAACGCCATTGACCCGATGGCCAACGTGATAATCCCGTTAGAATAACCTAAACGATCACCACGATCCATGTACATATGTGGCATATATTTATCTTTTGCTAAATTATAAGCTAACACTGGAAAGGCGGAAAAGCCGGTGTTGGCTGCCACTGCCAAAATAAAGGCCGTCGCAAATTGAACGATGTAATAGAAGAACCCTTTACCGAAAGTCTGTAAGGCCACTTGTGAAAGCACCGTTACTCTCGCCATTGGGACAATCCCGTACCAATAGTTTAAGAACGTAATCCCGGCAAAGAAGAAACCTAAGATTGCGGCCATGATGCCCAACGTTGCTGCGGCATTGACTGCCCGTGGTTTTTTAAAGAATGGTACGGCGTTACTAATCGCTTCAACCCCGGTTAATGATGACGAACCTGATGAAAAGGCTCTAAAGATTAACGCCATCGAAATCCCGGGAACAACCGCCCCAACCGTTGACGCAGCGTGGAACGGAATCGCACCTGAAAAGATTTTATAACAGCCGACAATCACCATAATCGTCATCATGACAACGAATAAGTAGACCGGCACCATCAAGAAGGACGCTGATTCGCGCATACCTCGTAAGTTCATCGCCATTAAAATAATGACAATCACCAGCGAAATGCCGACTTGATGCCCGTACAATGGTGGAATCGCCGATGTAATTGCTTCGGCCCCCGCTGAGATACTAACCGCCACGGTCAACATATAATCGACCAATAGTGAGCCACCGGCAATCAACCCGGCATTTTTACCTAAGTTTTCACTAGAAACGACGTACGCACCACCGCCACCTGGATAAGCGTGGATCACTTGACGATACGATAACGTTAACGCTAAAAGTAAAATTAACACAAACGCAGCAATTGGAATCGAATACCAAATTGCGGCCGCCGATAAGGTCGTTAAAACCACCACAATTTGTTCTGGTCCGTAGGCGACGGATGATAAAGCGTCTGAAGATAATAAAGCCAGAGCCTTGAATCGCCCTAATTTTTGATCACCTTCATCTGAAGTTTTTAGCGGTTTCCCGATAAAAAAACGTTTTAACTGTTGCATAACAAACTAGCTCCTCTAAGTCATATTTCTTAACATAAAAAGCCCTCGTGTGATAATCGCATGTTACCATTTCACACGGTGACTTTTGAAAATAAATTGTTCTAAAAAAATAATAATAGCCGATTAATCAAACACAAGGTATTCTACTACAATTATTTTCAAATTACTACCAAAATTTACAATCGAACTAATCGCTCTTAGTGGATTCTCATCTTATAGCCGTCGTGCAAAATCTGGTGCGTAATCCGTTAACTTAGTCACGCGAACGTGATCCCCCGGTTGGGGCGCTTGAATAAAGTAACCATTACCGATATAAATCGCAACATGGTGGGCAGTCCCGACACCACCCCAAAAGAGTAAATCGGTCGGCTTTAAATCTTTCAAAGCAACATTTTTCCCCAATTTACTTTGTTCTTGTGAGGTCCGTGGTAGTTGCTGTCCATTTTGGGCAAAGACGTATTGCACCAACCCCGAACAGTCAAAACCTTTCGGTGATGTCCCACCCCAAACGTAAGGAACGCCAATATATTTCAGAGTGGTTTTGACAATTACGTTATTGCTAATTGCCGGATTACCAGTAGCAGCCGCTAAACCCACTTTACTGGCCGCCTTAGCCGCAGCAGCTTGAGCCGCTAACTCTGTCTTATACTTTGCCTGCAATTGCTTAAGTTGCGTATTAGCCGCCTTTTTTTGTTGATTCAACGTTTTCAAAGTCTCGGTGTTGGTTTTTGCTAGTTCATTTAGTTTGGTTTGTTGACTTTCTAAGGTTTGTTTCTGTTTCGTGACCTGCTTAGCAAGGTCTTCTGTTTCCGTTGCGTTTGAAACTTTGGCGTTCATTAACCGATCCATAATCGCGCCTTTTTGGAACAAGTCGCCAAGGTTGCGACTGTCTAATAAACTGTCTAGCATCGCTATATTAAAACTACTGTCTTTGGCTTGCAGTTGTTGTAAGTTGCCTTCGATTAACTTAACTTGTTTCTCATAAGCGGTATTCGTTTGATCCAATGTCGCTTGAGTTGCTGTTATTTGCGTTTGTTTGGCCGCCATTTGTGTTTTCAATTGCTCGGCGGTCACCGTTAAATTACTAATATTATTATTGAGCTTAGATAAACCAGTCTGCGCCGTCTTGATTGCGACTTGCGTCTCAACTGGTGTTGCATTAACTACCTCAGAATGACCACTTAAAAATAGGCCCATCATCAATAGTGTCACCATGCCGCTCATTATTTTTTTAATCATTCTAATATCACTCCCCACGTTCATTATACTCAATATTTAAATAATTAATAGGGTTTACGACTCATTGTCCCTCACTTATGATATACGTTAAAATGATTCATATTTTTCGTTTGATCATAAAAATAAGGTGGTGACTAAAATCGTCACCACCTTATTTCCTAAGTTATACTCAGAAGTTGCCGTGGGTGCTAATGCTCGGCTTTAAAACGTACCTCCTCAGCCAACTTCTTCCGTCTAGCTACAAATAAAAGCTTATGACCAAAGTTCAGGCCATAAGCTTTTATTTTAGGCTATACTCAGAAGCTAAACGGCTGAGTCAGCACTCTACATCATTCCGCCCATTGCTGATGGGTCCATGCCACCGGCTGGTGCTGCTGGGTGGTCTTCTGGTTTGTCAGCCACGACTGCTTCCGTTGTTAACATTAATGCGGCAACACTGGCTGCATTTTGTAATGCTGAACGCGTGACCTTAGTTGGGTCTAAGATTCCGGCTTCAATCATATTTTCCCAATTACCGTTAGCGGCGTTATAGCCGATTTCAGTGTCTTGAGATTTCACTTTTTCAACAATCACTGAACCTTCAAGGCCTGCGTTGGTTGCAATTTGACGAACAGGTTCTTCAAGTGAACGTAATACGATATTAATCCCAGTTTGAACGTCGCCTTCTTCTTTTAAGGCTACAACACTGCTCATGACGTCGATTAAAGCCGTTCCGCCACCGGCAACATAACCTTCTTCAACGGCTGCGCGCGTTGCGTTTAAGGCGTCTTCAATCCGGTATTTCCGTTCTTTCAATTCAGTTTCAGTAGCAGCCCCAACTTTGATGACTGCGACGCCGCCAGCTAATTTAGCTAAACGTTCTTGTAATTTTTCGCGATCAAAATCAGAAGTGGTTTCAGCGACTTGTTTCTTGATGTTTTCAACCCGTTCAGCAATGGCTGATTTGCTGCCAGCACCTTCAACGATGGTTGTATTATCTTTTGTAATTGTCACTTTACCAGCAGTCCCTAATTGATCGATAGTTGTTTCTTTCAATTCAAGGCCTAAATCACTGGTAATAACCGTTGCACCCGTTAAGGTTGCGATATCTTCAAGTTGTTCCTTGCGACGATCGCCAAAACCAGGGGCTTTAACCGCAACAACGTTGAACGTCCCACGAATCTTATTCAAAACAAGGGTTGGTAAAGCTTCACCATCAACATCGTCAGCGATGATTAATAGCGCTTTGCCTTCTTGAACGATTGATTGTAATAATGGTAAAACATCTTGAATGTTAGAAATCTTCTTATCTGTAATTAAGATGTATGGGTTGTCGAGATCGGCTTCCATCTTGTCGTTATCAGTCACCATATATTGTGATAAATAACCACGATCGAATTGCATCCCTTCAACGACGCTTAATTCAGTGTCAATCCCTTTTGATTCTTCAACCGTGATGACACCGTCGTTACCGACTTTTTCCATGGCATCGGCGATTAACTGTCCAGTTTCTTTATTATCAGATGAGACAGCCGCTACTTGGGCAATAGCTTCTTTACTTTCAACGGGATGTGAAATTTCGTGTAATTTTTTAACCGCTGTTTTAGTGGCTAGTTCAATCCCACGACGGATGCCAACAGGATTAGCGCCGGCAGTCACGTTCTTCATGCCTTCGCGAATAATCGCTTGGGCTAAAACGGTGGCCGTAGTTGTCCCATCACCAGCGATATCGTTGGTTTTAGAAGCAACTTCTGCAACCAATTTAGCGCCCATATTTTCGAAATGATCTTCCAATTCGATGGCTTTAGCGATTGTGACACCATCATTGGTAATTTCAGGTGAACCGTACGCTTTTTCCAAAACGACGTTGCGGCCTTTAGGTCCTAAAGTTGTTTTAACGGTATTTGCTAATTGATCAACACCCGCTAACATTTTTGAACGAGCATCTTCTGAAAATTTAAGTTCTTTTGCCATAATTATTTCACCTCATTAAATATTTTTGTAACGATTTATATTTGATTTATTCAACAATTGCCATGATATCTTTAGCATGTAAAACTAAATATGAAGCGCCGGCATAGTCCACTTCTGAGCCAGCATATTTATCATAGAGGACTTCATCATCCACTTTGACGGATAACGGTATTCTTTGGCCGTCATTAGTAAAGGTTCCTTCACCGACTGCAACAACTTTACCAGTTTGTGGTTTTTGTTTCGCATTGCTGGCTAACACAATCCCACCAACGGTTTGTTCTTCTTCGTCTTTAACTGCGATAATCACGCGATCTTCTAATGGTTTTAACACTTAAAATCCCTCCATCACTTTTTCTTTTTAGCACTCTCGTAATTCAAGTGCTAATTACATTTTTTATCATAGCATTTTTTCAGAACATTGCAAGTATTTTGCTGGCACTTTGCATTTCGAGTGCTAATACGCTAAACTATTGTCACATCAACCTTTGAGGAGATACGTGATGACTTTATACAAACAAAATTTTAGAATTATTTTAACTTATTTAATCGTGCTCGTCTTACCGAGTGCTTGTGCGCAACTTTTCAAGCTAACACCGCAAATTTTCTTATTAACAACTGTCTTTGACTTGATTGGTGCGATTGGGTTGTTACTATTCAATCAGCACCGCCCAATCAATTCATTAGAACACCAACCATTACCACTCAAAAAAGGCATTATGTGGGGAATTTGTGGGATTCTCCTAACCTTACTGGTCCAAGTGCTCGCCGGAATTGTGGATCATCTAATTTTTAAGAATTCGGCTAACTCGTTAAACACGATTACGTTGATGACCGCGATGCGCCAACAACCGTGGCTCATTTTAGCCGTCACGATTGCCGCACCCGTGATGGAAGAAATTGTTTTTCGCGGTGCCATCTTCGGCGGTTTGGCCGGCACCATTAACCCGCTTTGGGCTGCTTTAATTTCTAGCTTATTATTTAGTTTACTGCACCAAGACGGTCATCTGATTATCTACGCAGCCATTGGTTTGTTTCTATGCTGGCTCTACCGCAAGACTGGTTCACTATACACGACCATCATCAGCCACGCTGGTATGAATCTACTCGTGACGCTAACCTATCTATTCCGTTAAAAAAAATAGCGTCTAAGCAAGCTATCTAATGCTGGATAACTTGTTTAAACGCTATTTTAAAGGCGACTATTGTTCTGTTTTGGTTTCGTCGTTATAATTGTCTAAGAAATAAATTAAAGTTTGTAATTCCTTGGCCAAATCAACGTTTTGAATCCGAATCCCCTTGGGTACTGAAATTCGAATCGGTGTAAAGTTCATGATGCCTTTAATCCCGGCTTCGACCAAATCGTCAGTGACTTTTTGAGCGACATCAATTGGCACCGTTAAAATTACGATTTCAATTTGTTGGTTTTTTAATTCTTGAACCATTTCGGCCATTGGGTAAACCGGTACACCCGTTTGAATCGTGCCGATTAATTCTTCTTTAACATCAAAAGCGGCGCTGATCCGAATATTATTGGTTTGGCGGAAATTATAATTTAAAAGCGCATGGCCTAAATTACCCACCCCAATCAAAGCGACATTCGTTAAACGGTCTTGATTTAAAGTCTTCTTAAAAAAGTTTAATAATGATTCAACGTCATAACCATAGCCCCGTTTACCTAACGCCCCGAAATATGAAAAATCGCGACGAATCGTTGCACTATCCACTTTAACTGCTTCAGATAGTTCGGTAGATGAAATTTTTGCCGTGCCTGCATTATTCAAAAAATTCAAATAGCGATAATATAAAGGTAAACGTTTCGCTGTGGCTCTTGGAATTTTATTTTCAGCCATTTTGGAACCTCCATTTATTTTTTGCTTGTGAAATTTAGCGTTGTACGCTATTGAAATCATACTGAATTTTCTTGTGAAAAGCAATTAATTTACAATTTCACCAGTCAAACCTTTAAATCTGTTATGATAAGTAAAGTTGCCCCACTAATTTCTTAAATTTAAGCTTCTTAAACCACTATACGAAAGGAATTTTTATCGTGATATTACTGCAAGTTCAACAAGTTGCGCGCCATTTCGGTGGCGATTACTTATTTAAAAATGCTCAATTAGAAGTCCAAGACCACGCTCGGGTCGCTTTAGTCGGCCCCAACGGTGCTGGTAAATCAACATTGCTCAAAATGATTGCCGGCATCACCACGCCCGATGACGGCCAAATCATTCTGGGTAAAAACGTCCAAGTCGGCTACTTAGCCCAAGACAGCGGCCTCAGTTCAGAACGAACCATTTACGCTGAAATGCTAACCATCTTTGAACCATTACGCAAAATGGAACAACAAATGCACGCGCTTGAATCAGCCATTGCTGATTCGAGCACTGACCATGCAAATGCTGACTACGCAGATTTATTAAAACGCTACGATCAAATTCAACATGATTTCACAGAAGCTAACGGTTACGGTTACGAAGCCGAGATTCGTGGTGTGCTCCACGGTTTCCAATTTCCCGAAGAAACATTCGAAAAACCAATCAGCACGCTTTCTGGTGGCGAACGATCGCGTTTAGCCCTCGCTAAATTATTATTAGCTAAAAAAGACGTTTTAATTTTAGACGAACCCACCAACCATTTGGATATCGAAACCTTAACTTGGTTAGAAAATTATCTGCAAACTTACCCCGGCGCCTTACTAACGGTTTCACATGACCGTTACTTCCTCGATAAAATTACCAAGGAAGTTTATGATATGAGCCGCCATACATTAACGCATTACACCGGCAATTACAGTCATTTTTTAACCCTAAAAGCCGATAACCTGACGTTAGAATGGAAGGCCTTCGAAAAACAACAAGCCGAAATTGAAAAATTACAAACGTTCGTCGATAAAAATATTGTCCGCGCCAGCTCGACTAAACAAGCCCAAAGTCGGCGTAAACAACTCGAAAAAATGGATAAGCTGGATCGGCCGCAAAATGATGCCGCTAAAATCCATTTCCATTTTGAAACCGACCAACCGAGTGGTAATGAAGTTTTAAAAGTCACCGAGGCTGCGGTTGGCTATCAACCCGATAAAATTATGGTTGAACCGATTAATTTCGAAGTCAATCGCCAAGAACGACTAGCAATTATCGGCCCCAATGGGATTGGTAAATCAACCCTTCTCAAAAGTGTGCTCCACAAAATTCCATTTATCAAAGGTCAAGAAAAATTAGGCAGTAACGTGTCGGTCGGTTATTACGACCAAGAACAACGGAACCTGCACGCTAACAAAACCGTCTTAGAAGAATTGTGGGACGATCACCGGACCACCCCCGAAAAAGAAATTCGGACGTTACTCGGTAGTTTCCTCTTCAGTGGCGACGATGTCTTAAAAGTCGTTTCACAATTAAGCGGTGGCGAAAAAGCCCGCCTACTGTTGACTAAATTGGCGCTGAATCACGATAACTTCCTGATCATGGATGAACCGACTAACCATTTAGATATCGATAGTAAGGAAGTCCTTGAAACGGCCTTGCGTGACTTTAACGGTACCGTCCTATTCGTTTCCCATGACCGCTATTTTATCAACCAAGTCGCGACCGGTATTATTGAATTATCCGATACCGGCAGTAAACGTTATTTGGGCGATTACGATTATTATCTAGCCAAAAAAGCGGAGGAAGAAGCGTTCGCTGCTGCTGATGCGCCAATGGCCACCACTCAAACAATCGTCACTGCACAAGATGGTTACAAAGCTAGCAAAGAAACCCAACGCGCCCAACGCAAATTAGCGCGTTTAGTGGAACAGCTTGAAAATCAGATGGCCGATTTGGAACAACAAGCCACTGCAATCCAAGAAGAAATGGCCCAAAGTGAGACGATCATTAAACCCTTAGTCCTCCAAGAATTACAACAAAAACTCGAAACGGTTCAAGCCCAATTAGCCCAAACTGAATCCGAATGGGAAGAACAAGCCCTCGCACTTGAAGGTTTATCTGACTAAAAAAGCACGAACCAAAAAATGGTTGATTCCGAACATTGGAATCAACCATTTTTGAGTTTAGTATTTAATTAACTGTGTGAGGTCACAGTTAATTGAGATTATTTGATTAAAGCTAATCCTTGTTTCAAGACAGTTGCGCCATCCATCATACCGTATGATTTCATATCAATAACTTCAACGCCAATCCCTTTAGGAGCCAATTTTTCTTTAAATTGACCTTCCATAAAGCGGACTTGAGGTCCTAATAATACGCAGTCAATTGTTTTAGATTCTAATTGATTGTCTGCATCTGAAGCACCAGTTGCAAAGATTTCAACGTCAATTCCTTGTTCTTCAGCTGCTTTTTGCATTTTTGTCACTAATAAACTCGTTGACATTCCTGCTGCACAACATAACATGATTGTTTTTTCTGCCATAATAAATTACCCCTTAAGTTTTAATATTGAATTGATAGAAAGGACGCAATGTTTTAAAAGCGTTTTCAATTTTCTATATTTTTAGTATAAGCGCTTTCTTTAATTTTGTCAAATAATTGTTATTTAAAATAAAAACAGCCCTAATCCTAAGCAATACACCGATTATTCAATAAAATCATCCGTTATTTTATTAATTGAAAATAAAAAAGATTGCCCTTAATGCGCTAAAATTAAATAAATAATTTTCGTCGACGCGCGCCAAAAGACATCAATTGCCGTTCAACTCAAAAAAAGCTGATTATCCTGATAGTTCAGGATAATCAGCTTTTTATACTTCTGCTTGGTATGGAAAATCTAATCCCGGAATCGCATTTAAAGTTAAATCGGCTAACGTGCCTTTGCGCAATGCAATGTGTGCAGCCGCCCCAATCATTGCGCCATTATCCCCGCACAATCGTAATGGTGGCATGATTAATTGCAATTCGGGCATCTGGGCTTGAATCGCACTGGTTAATGCTTCACGTAACCCTTGATTCGCCGCAACACCACCGGCAACGACTAATTGTTTGACTTGCAATTTTTGAGCTGCCTTCAGCGTTTTAGTCACCAAGACTTCGATCACACTAGCTTGAAAACTAGCTGCCAAATCCGCCTTGTCCAGTTGTTCGCCAATTTGATCCGCGTGATGCACCGTATTGATAAAGGCACTCTTTAACCCGCTGAAACTAAAATCAAGATTGGGTTCTTTAAGCATGGCGCGTGGAAAATTAAACGTATCTTGGCCTAAATGTGCGAGACGGTCAATTTCTTTGCCGGCTGGGTAAGGCACACCTAACACCCGCCCAATTTTATCGTACGCTTCACCGGCCGCATCATCCCGTGTATCCCCAATGATTTCGAATTCACCAGCTGCGGGCATATAGACTAATTCGGTGTGACCACCGGAAACAAGTAACGCGAGTAATGGGTATGCCAGTGGCGCGACAAAGCGCGCTGCATAAATATGCCCCGCCATATGATTGACTGGCACCAATGGTAAGTGATGGGCATAAGCAATCGCCTTAGCGGCCGTCACGCCGATTAATAACGCACCCACCAGACCAGGGCCATAAGTGACGGCGACCGCGGTTAAATCACTATACGTCACGTTTGCTTCAGCCAACGCTTGTTCCGTACAACGTGTAATTTGTTCCACATGATGGCGACTAGCCACTTCTGGCACCACGCCCCCGAAACGTTGATGGCTCTTAATTTGCGTTGCGATAATATTACTTAAAATATGGTGGCCATTTTCAATGACTGCCACACTAGTTTCATCACAACTCGATTCAAATGCTAAGATTAATTCTCTTTTTTCCGCCATTTTAAATTACCCCTGCTGACTTAATAAACGACACATACTGAATGCATCCTCTTTTTCTTGAATATAATAATTACGCCGCGTCCGGACGACCTTAAAACCCATCCGTTGATAGACCGATTGGGCGCCTTCATTACTAGCCCGCACTTCTAACGTAATTTTTTGACTTGGATAGTCACGCGCAAGTTGCACCATCTTATGCACTAAGAAGTGGCCAATCCCGCGCCGTTGATAACTCGGCCGAACCGCAATGTTGGTGATGTGCGCTTCATTCGCTGAAAACCAGGCACCAATAAACGCGACCACTTCAGAGCCTTGACACAACACTAAATAAATTGACGTTCGCCGTTTATTCAGTTCACTGGCAAACGCCCACCGGTCCCACGGGGTTTTCCCCGCATAGACGGCACGTTCAATCTCAATTAATGCTGGAATATCACTTTGTTCCGCCCGCGCTAAATAAAAGGATTGCGCATCGATTTCAACTTGCTCCGTGGTATACGGCAATTCCCGTTTCAACCAAACTCGTGGTTGTAAATAAACTTTAAACTTGTTCCACATAGGCTTGAGATCCTTGATCGACATGGGTCTTAGCCCAATTAACTTCTGCTTCAGTTTTTCGTAAATAGTGGGGTCCAAATCCGTGAATATCACTGACGGGTGTCGCGGTTAACCCTAACTGGCCTAAAACAGCGGCGTGGGGTAAATTCTGATTCGCACCAACAAAATGCGCCTGACTCCCCAAAGTCGTTTGAATGATTGCTTTAAACGTCGCAACATCATTACCGACGAAGTAGACCGGTTCTTTTAATAATGCCAATTGTGCCAACAAATCGCTTAATGCCACGTGTTGATCAGTAACCACATTTTGGAGTCTGCCCTGTTGCCATTGGTAAACACCGGCAAAGACGTTCTCGCGGCGCGCATCAAACAACGGCACGATTAAATCGGTCCGATCCGTGACATTGCCTGCCAATAACGCTAAGCTGGACAATCCAACGAGTTCTTTTTGTAACGTCCACGCTAACGATTTAGCGGTTGTGACCGCAATCCGCAAGCCAGTGTAAGACCCAGGGCCTTGCGCCACAACAAACCGATCAATAGTTTCAATCGACGTCTTGGTTTGTTTTAATAATTGATCAATCATTGGTAACAACGTTTGACTGTGGGTTTGGCGAATATTGACCGTCATTTCGCCTAATATTTGTTGGTCTTCTAACAGTGCCACACTCACTGCTTGGTTAGCGGTATCCATTGCCAATAACTTCATCGTGTCATCCTTCTTCTGCTTATAATCCTTGTAATTTTAGCATAAATCGCGGATTAAATCGACTCGTGCCTGGCCACTACGCCATTAAAAAAGCCCCACCAAAGTTAATTGATAAGGCTGATACGTTATCTTAAACAAATTTTGTGACTTACAATCGTTCTTTGAGTCGGACAACTGGTTCGAAATGCATGACAGCATACAATATAATCGGATGAACGATTAACGTCACAATTTCACCGATTGCACGCGCCCCTAGGTGGTATGTGATTGGTGTGTGACTTAAGATCGCCACCCACCATGAATTGAGAAATAGATTAACGAATAACACCACGGTCAACACCGCTAGAATCACACGTAACCACGTAATCTTTTGTCGATAGAAATAACAACCGTAGATAAAGGCGCCTAAAAACGCCGATAACGTGAACCCTGGAAAATAGCCACCAGGCACGCCGATCATTAGACTATTGATTAAATCGCCAACAACGGCGGCTAATCCGGCCCATAACGGTCCAAACCACCAGCCCATTAAGGCGGTCACGATAAAGCCAAAACTAATTCTGAAAATCACTAGTGGAATTGCAAACCGGGCTAATACCAGTTGCAAAGCCACTAAAATCGCTAGTAAAACAACACGTCTGGTGTCTAGCTTGCCACCTAAAGTCTGACTATTGAACATAAAAAAAGCATCTCCTTTTTGGAGTTGCCACAAATAATACTGCGGCGAATGCGGGACCAAAACCGCAAGCATTACTGCTTTTCGTCTGACGTTCACATTCCGTTCCATCAGCACTTAACGCTTTAGTCCCTACCCCGAATCTTTTAGAACGGATTAAATGTACCACGTTTTTTAATTTGACACAATTGAAGTGGCTTAATTCTCATCATCTCGTCATTCTTTTACATTCAATATTTGCTATACTGAAAGAATAAGCAAGTTCGAATCAGAAAGGTGACTGGTTTTAATGAAAAAAATTCTCGTATTACACACTGGTGGCACAATCGCGATGTCTGCTGATCAAGATGGCGCGGTTGCCCCAACTGGTCAAAATCCAATGGCCGGTTTCGAAAAATTATTTGATAACCAACTCACTATCATCAGCGAAGAATTCGCGAATCTACCGTCACCACACATTACGCCAGCCGTCATGTTGTCCCTCCAAAAACGAATCCAACAAGCCGAAGCTAAAGGTATCGATGGTATCGTGGTGACTCACGGTACCGATACACTAGAAGAAACGGCCTATTTCTTAGACTTAACCTTACCGAATTCAATTCCGGTCGTGGTCACTGGTGCGATGCGTTCTTCCAATGAAATCGGTTCTGACGGCCTACATAATCTGATTAGCGCCGTTTGGACGGCCGCTTCCGATGATGCCCGCGATAAAGGGGTGCTGGTTGTGATGAACGATGAAATTCACACGGCCCGTTACGTGACCAAGACACACACTACGAACGTCGCTACTTTTAGAACACCCACTTTTGGACCATTAGGGTTTGTCAGCAAACACGCAGCCAACTTTTTCCAAGAGCTAATTCGTTCTGAAATCTGCGATATTGATCATTTAGTTGAACCCGTCTTTCTATTAAAAGCTTACGCTGGTATGGACGCTACCTTATTCGATGGACTTAACCAACCAACAACTAAAGGCATCGTGATTGAAGCGCTCGGCGCCGGTAATTTACCACCCGCTACCTTACCTGCGGTCCAACGCTTGCTGGATCAAAACATACCAGTTGTTTTAGTTTCTCGCTGTTTTAACGGCGTGGCTGAAGATGTTTACGATTATCAAGGCGGTGGGATTCAACTCAAGAAGATGGGCGTCACTTTCTGCCAAGGTCTCAACGGTCCTAAAGCCCGTCTCAAACTACAAGTTGGCCTCAGCGCTGGTAAAACTGGCACTGATTTAACGAATTTTGTCAGTAACGCGGTCTCATAAAATACAAAAAAACTTATCCCGAATTTTCAGGATAAGTTTTTTTGTGTTTTAACGTGGTTGCCACGTAATCATCGCTTCAGCAGCGCTTAAATCGTCAACGGCCACTTTATGCCGCGTCGTAATCGCTGCTTCTTCGGTCACCTGTTGGACTAAACTTTGCGTCATTTGACCGTATTGAATCTCATGGCCATACCGAATATCAACGCTCGCCACTCGGTGATCCATCAAGAAATCGTAATCAAGCGCGTCCAACATCCATTCGAAATAATGGACGTTGTTGACGTGTTGATTACCATCGATATCAAAATAGCGCACTCGGTAGGCTTTCGACGTTGCTAAAGCGTGATCGACTTTTTGAATCCGGGGGAATCGTTTACTGCCCTTCATTTCGGTCGATTCAAACGGCGCCATAATTGCAGGCACCACCGCCACCATTTTACGGGTTTCATAGGACATCATCACAAAAATACTTTGCACGGCGACACATTGATTGCCCGCTTCATCGTAAAGCCAGAAATTACGATAACAGAAATATTTATTATAACTTTCCGCTTCCGTTACAATTTTAACCGTTTCATCAACCCGCGGCATCCGGGTAATATCGAGATGGTATTGGGTCACGACCCAACCTAGGTTCAAGCTGTGCATCGTCGCTTCACCGACGTTTAAGTTAATTAATTGATGTTCCGATGCCAATATTAAAATATTAACGAGTGACGCTAGTGTTAATTCGCCTTTAATATCCGTTTCAAAATACGGAATTTTATATGTTTCTGAATATTGCTTGCCTGACATTCGAACCCTCTATTCTGTTAATTCGTGATATTCATTATAGACGACTTGCTTCTTTAAATCGTTGGCTTTGGCAACCGTCTTGATCGCCATATTGGGACTCGCTCCCTGTTGAATCTGCGCTTCTACTTGTTCGGCTAACGATAAAGTCACCGTTTCTTGAACGGCCGTCATCGCTTGTGGGTCTGGATTACCGGCAACGATAATCACAAATTCGCCCCGTACTTCAGTTGTGGTTGCCCAATCGAGGACTTCTTGTAATGTCCCGCGAATGAATTCTTCAAACTTCTTGGTGATTTCACGACACAGTGTGACTTGCCGCTCGGGTTCAAAATCAACGATTAACGCTTGGAGCGTCTTCTTCAACCGGTGTGGTGCTTCATAAAAAATCGTGGTTTCGGGTTTTAACGCTAATTGCGTGACGGTTTCCGTTAACTCTTTCCCTTTACGCGGCAAGAAACCAAAGAACGTGAATGGCTGTGGAAGCACGCCAGAAGCGATTAAACCGGTTAACCCGGCGTTGGCGCCTGGTAGTGGCACAACCGCGATATTGGCCTCAATACAGGCCTTAACGAGCTCATGGCCCGGATCACTAATAGATGGCATTCCCGCATCACTGACTTGGGCAACATCATCGCCATTTTCCAATTTAACAAGCAACTCATCAATCCGTTGTTGCGTATTGTGTTCATGGAAACTAATTTGTTTCGTTTCAATTTCAAAATGATTCAATAATTTTTGCGTATTGCGCGTATCTTCAGCCGCAATCAATTGGACAGCTTTCAACGTTTCAACCGCCCGATACGTCATATCCCCTAAATTACCAATCGGGGTCGGCACTAAGTATAATTTACCGGTTGTGGTTGTTTTAAAACTCGATTGTGTTTGCATTTTGTTATCCCTTCAACGTTCTAATAGAAAAACAGGCCAAAAAACGTGCTGTCTTTTGCCCTGTCACTATTAATCACTCGTTCGTTCACCATAAATCACATCGTTACAAAAAGCGCATGGTTCGTTGTTCTCGCGTCGTGACCCGTAAAAATAGGGACAGATGTGAAAACCTTCTTCATACAAATTCTGTAGATTTTGCTTCGATTTGGACAAGCCGTGCGTACTTTCCTTAGCAGCGGCCGTCGTCGGTTGCAATTCTTGTAAATGTTCGCGCAAGTGTTTATTCTCAATCTCTAATTCGACATTCTCTTCAAGAACTTGAGAGAGCACTTCCTTCATTTCCGTAATGCCATCAAACGTTAACTTGGCCTGTTGTTCAATCGTCAATAAGCGTTCATATATATCGGTTTTACTCAACGTCGATACCCTCCCATTAATGGCTACTAAGCTAATTTTTGTACTTCAGTCGCGGCGTAGACCGTTGCGACCTGATGACTATCCAATCTAATCTTAAGCATCTGACTCAATAAATTCAAGCCAACGACCTTACCAACCCCGTCCGCGGTTTGGACCCGCGCGCCAATATCAGGTAGGGCTTTTTTATACGCCACGTAAGTCTCATCTTCGTATTGTAAACAACACATCAACCGACCACACAACCCGGAAATCTTAACCGGATTTAACGATAAGCTTTGATTTTTAGCCATCTTAATCGAAACTGGAATAAAATCACCTAAAAAAGTATGACAACATAATTGGCGTCCGCACGGTCCAATGCCACCTAATATCTTGGCTTCATCCCGGACACCGACTTGGCGTAGTTCAATTCTAGTTTTAAATTGGCGCGCCAGTTCGCGGACCAATTCGCGAAAATCAACCCGCTTAGCCGCCGTGAAATTAAAAATCAGTTTATGCCGGTCTAACGTATAGAAGGTTGAAATTAATTTCATCTCTAATTGCGCATCAGCGATTGCTTTTTTGGCAAAGCGCAACGCTGGTTCAGCCAGTGCTTGATTGGCCTGTTGCCGTTCTAAATCAGTCTTGGTCACTGAACGAATAATGGTTGCTTGATTATTATTATTTTCCGTTTCAGTCAATTCCTGTTTAATCGTCGCAATTTCTTGATGTTCCGCAGTTTGAACAACCACTTGGGCCCCAACAGCATAACTTGCCGCCGCAACGACAATCCCCATTTGATTGTTCGTTATAAAACTGACTTGATAACTTTTCATTCCTAATCAATCCCCCATTATCCGATTAGCTTTAACGTTAGACTTTCTAAAACATTTTGACAACTAATATTTTGCGTCAACGCGCGTTGTGCCGCTAGAACTGCCTGAACTTGGCTCACTAATTGGGTTACCGTCATATTCTGACTAATTGACTGTAGTTGTGGCTGTGACGATTCGAAGCACAATTCGTCCGTTAACCCGTAGCGTATATTCAACAAATCTTGGAACCATAAGCCGATTAAGGTTAACCCGCGCGTTTGTTGTTGCCGATCGGCTAACAACGGTAATAGTTGTGTCTGGACTAAAACAAAACTCTCTAAATCTTGTTGGGCCACTTTCTGCGCCCAATTCGTTAATTTACTCGTGGTTTGTGTTAACCAATCATCTGTTAACATTTCTTGTGCTTCGGCTAAATCACTCGTCAGATGCGCTAATAGTTGCGCGGTGGCTGGTAAAATTCCCGCAGCTTCAAATTGTTTTTTGACCATCGCCAACGGTAACGCCGGTAAATCAATGACTTGTAATCGCGATAAAATGGTCGGTAGAATTAAATTTTTATTTTGTGTACATAATAAGGCGTAGACGTTGGGTGCCGGCTCTTCTAAGAACTTCAATAAGCTATTAGCGGCACTGGCGGTCAAGGTTTCAGCCGCTTCAATGATAAAAATCCGTTGACTAGATTCCATCCCACTTTTAGCGACTTCACTTTTAAGATAGCGAATATCAGCGACTTTAATACTTTGACCTTCCGGTTGAATCACAACCACATCCGGGTGATTACCGGTGATGATTCGTTGACATTCAGCACATTGGCGACAAGGTTGTCCCTCTGGTGTCAGCGCATGACAAAAGAGTCGTAACGCTAGCCATTGTGCTAATTGTACTTTACCAACACCCTGTGCACCCGCCAATAAATAACCGTGTGCCAATTGGCCGTGCGCAATGACCTGGGTCAGTTGGCTGATTAACTTCGGTTGCATTTGATTAATGGTTAACTGCGTCATCGCTTAGAATTGGTGGAACTGTTCAATCGGCATCACAAAGACGGTTGCGCCGCCCACTTGAACTTCGATTGGATATGACATTGAGCTATCCATTGTCGCGTCCATGTTGACTGGTGGTGTCATGAATTGTTCCCGTGCTTGGCACGTTTCTTCAATAATTTTTAAAGCTTCAGGGACCCGTTCATCTTCAATCCCAACAATAAAAGTGGTATTGCCAGATTTCAAGAAACCACCCGTTGTTGATAACTTAGTGGCCCGAATATTGGCATCAATTAATTCACTACTTAATAGATTGCTATCTTTATCTTGCACAATTGCGAGTAATAATTTCATCATAATACCTCCTATTATTCTTCAAAAAGCGTCGGATAATGTTGTTTTAAAACCGTCAAGCATTGCGCCACAACCGCTTCAAATGAAGCCGTCGCATCAATGGTTTGAATCCGTTTGGGCTCAGCCTGTGCGAGTTTTAAATAAGCTTGACGGACCTTCTGATGAAAGGCCAACTTCTCTTGGTCTAGCCGGTCATATTGCGTTTGGCGATGTTGCTTAATGCGGGCAATTCCCACTTCTGAAGGTACATCGAGATACAACGTTAAATCTGGCGTTAGCCCGTCGGTTGCGAATAGGTTCATTTGTGCAACCGCCGTTTCACCAATCGAACGGCCCGCACCTTGATAGGCAATTGAGCTATCCACAAACCGATCACAAATCACAATTTGGTCTGCTGCTAGTGCCGGTTGAATCTTTTCAACGATGTGTTGCCGCCGCGCTGCTGCGTATAACAGAGCCTCCGTCCGATCATCCATCGCTGTATTGGCCACGTCTAAAATCACTTGACGAATCTTTTCTGAAATTGGATTGCCACCCGGTTCACGCGTGACGACAATTTCTTTCGAACTCATTTCGCGTAAAATCGGTACAACGGCTTCTAACACACTGGTTTTGCCAGCCCCATCAGGACCTTCAAACGTAATAAATTGACCTGCCACAAAACAACCTTCTTCATCAATAGTCTTATCTATATTTTACTTGATTGTGCCCACAAGGTAAAGGCAAGTCATCAATTGAATATTATTGTGGCTTAAAAAATCCCTCAATTATCTTAAACTCAAGATAACTGAGGGATTTTCTATTAATGCTCAAAGCCTGACCGACTTGAATCAACACTCAGGTCATAACGTGCCAACGCCCACTGATTCCTGTGCTTAGCGACGTTTCATAGACAAGTCCATAGACCGGACTTATTCACGAAACTAGGCTAATGCTCTGAAGCTACCGTGAGTTTCAGACACTTCGATCTTAACGTGCTTTTGAGTTACAACAACTTCCGCAACTCAACGCACTTATCTAATAACGTGCTAACTCAAGCAGACCTTTCCGCCTAACTACAAAATTGCCCATATGATTAAAGTTCAAATCATACGGGCAATTTTTAGGTTATGCTCAAGATCAAACCGCTTGTGTGAGCACTTCTTTATTTAAAAATATTCCGGTTTGCGACCTCTTTGGAGACCACTTCACCCGCAACTTTACGTCGGCGCGCTTGGCGGAATAGAAATTCAAATTTAGCCTGTTGCAATTTGCTTTCCATTTCCAAAGTTCGATCCAATCCACGAACGTTTTCCTGTGTTTTTTGCGCCAACTGCCATTGATCTTTGACTTTAAAAACCAAATCAAGGAGTGCTTGATCGCCTTGTTCTTTTAACGTTGGTTTTCGCTTTCCAAACATCCCAATCCCACCGTTTCTATATTTCTTGTCGGCCTTCAACCGCTTTTAAAAGCGTCATTTCATCGGCGTATTCAATATCACTGCCGACCGCTAAACCATGGGCTAAGCGCGTTACTTTAATACCAGCCGGTTTAATCAGCCGTGAAATGTACATCGCCGTTGCTTCACCTTCTGGGGTCGCATTGGTGGCAATGATTACTTCTTTCGCTGGTGTTTTTTGAAGTCGTTTAATCAGATTCGCAATATTGATGTCGTCGGGTCCCTTGCCTTCAATCGGCGATAAGACCCCGTGTAAGACGTGATAAAGTCCGTGATAATCGTTCATGCGTTCCATCGACATCACGTCTTTAGGTTGTTCGACAACCAGAATCATATCTTGACTCCGCGTTGTATCGCGACAAATTTCACACGGATCATCATCAGTAATATTGCCACACACGCTGCAATAATGTAAATCACGCCGCGCCGAAATTAGATTTTTGGCAAAATTAGTCACGTCGTCTTCATTCATGTCAATCGTATAAAAAGCGAGCCGTGTCGCTGTTTTACTGCCAATCCCCGGTAATTTCATGTAACTTTCAATTAACTTTGCAATTGGTTCTGGATATTGCATCTGTGCACTTCCTTATTAAGGCTAGAGTGGGAGACCTTTAGTAAACTTACCCATTTTTGCTTGGGTTTGTTGGTCGATATTACCCATGGCTTCATTGACCGCCATGATGATTAAATCTTGTAACATATCGGGATCTTCAGGGTCCATGGCTTCTGGCTTAATCGCGATATCCTTCATCTTCTTGTCACCCGTCATCGTTACAACGACCATGTCATCAGAGGCTTGACCAACAAATTCAGTGCTATTTAATGCTTCTTGCGTTTGGCCCATTTCCTTTTGCATCTTTTGCATTTGTTTCATCATACCTTGCATATTACCCATTCCACGCATATTAAAACTTCCCTTCAATTTTTAATTAATCTGGTTGAACGACAACCGCTTCGCCAAATAAATCCTGTGCTTTTTGGACGACTTCAGCTGTTTGTGGTTCTGCTGGTGCTTGGCCGGCTTCAGCCGGTGTTGATTCACCATCGCTGGTCACGTCATGATTTTGGAGATATTCTTGTCGAATATCCGGCCAAGAATCATGCGGGACTAAAACGACTTTAAACGGATTACCCGTCAAGCGGTTTAAACCACTTTCTAACGTCGTTAATAATTCTTGATCATTGTTCGCCCGTTCAAATAAAATCGCGTAGTTGAACGCCACAACGACCCCACCTTGACTCGCTGCAACGGGTTCTGAAACCTTCATCACGGCGCGTTTAGTGACGTTTAACATGTTTAATAGATCCGGCCAAACTTCTTTCAGTTGTTCTAAGTTCGCACGGGTGGCGTCCGCCAACACCGGATAAATCGCTTGGCGGTTGATTTTTTTACTGATTTTCTTAGCCGGTTTGGCTTTAGGTTGCACTGGTGCTGCCGGTTCATTGGCCGTTAGTTGGGCAACCGTTGCTTGTAACTGTGCTAATTCTTTTTGTAACGCGCTGACTTCTGCTGAATCAGCCGACGCAACCGTTGTGGCCGGCGCTGGAACCTGATTGGCAGTCGCCGGTTGGGGTTGCGTTAAACGCACCGTTGCAACTTCTAAATAAATTTCGGGATGGTTGGTAAAGCGCAGTTGCTGTTGCGTTTCATTCAACACATCAATCACCGCGTATAATCGTTCGGCTGGCAATTGCGTACTGAGCGTTTTAAAATGCGCATCCAACAAGTCCATTTCGTTTGCGAGAACTAATTCGGGTGCTTGTTGATACAACAACAAATCGCGACTATATTCGATTAAATCTTCAATAAACCGTTGGGCATCTTTACCTTCTGCCAAAATCTGTTGCAATAAGGCCAACGCTTGTTTAGTGTCACTATCTTGAATCGTTTGCACGTAATCGGCCAACATTGATTCGGTTAAACTCCCCGTCACGTCTAAGGCGTTTTCGAGGGTCACGTGATTATCGCTAAAGGATAACACTTGATCGAGAATACTGAGCGCATCCCGCATTCCGCCTTCAGCCGCTTTCGCAATCACTTTTAAGGCTGCGGGATCATAGGTCATCACTTTTTGGTCCAAGATGTAGGCCATTCGTTTGAATAAATCCGCTGCCGTGATTCGTCTAAAGTTAAACCGTTGCGTCCGCGAAATAATCGTGGCTGGTACCTTGTGAACTTCAGTCGTCGCTAAAATAAAGACGACATTGGCGGGTGGTTCTTCCAAAGTTTTCAATAACGCGTTAAACGCACCAGTGGATAACATGTGGACTTCATCAATGATGTAAATTTTATAATCCGCTTGGGTCGGCGCATATTTCGCTTTATCCCGAATATCACGAATCTCTTCGACCCCGTTATTCGAAGCCGCATCAATTTCAATCACGTCGTTCAACGTCCCCATCGTAATCGCCTGACAAGTCGCACATTGATTGCACGGTTCGCCATCTTTTTGATGATGACAATTAATCGCCTTGGCAAAAATCTTAGCCGCCGACGTTTTCCCGGTTCCGCGTGGTCCTGTGAATAAATAAGCGTGACTCGTTTGTTGGGTCATAATCGCGTTTTTCAACGTTTGGGTCATCGTTTCCTGCCCAATCACATCGTCAAAACGTTGTGGTCGCCAAACACGATATAAAGCTTGATAGCTCATTTAATTGCCTCCACCCTTTTAAAATATGACAGCTACGCCGTTTAAAAACTACTTGTTCTATTTTAGCATATTTTAGCGGTTTTTTAAGACCCAATGCACTAAAAAAGGATTAAGTCGTTAGACCTAATCCTGGTTAATTTTACAAAAACTTAAGACACATGATAAAACAAACTTAGTGCTGCTTTCTTCCGAACCTGACACGATTCGTAGGCTCATCATTGTCTCAAGGCCTTTCGGCAATTACTATTATAACTGATTTTACTTTGAATTACTAGCGTTTTTCTTTTTTAACCGTCTTTTGGCCCGAATCGCTTTAAAGAAAATCTGCAAGAGCGCCGCACATTCAGCTTCGCGAACCCCACCAGTGACCTGTGCCTGGTGGTTAAACCGCTTATCGGTCAGTAGATTCATTAACGTCCCAGTCACACCGGCCTTCGGATCGCTTGCGCCAAAATAAACATTGGGAATTCGGCTATTAATAATCGCCCCCGCACACATCGGACAGGGTTCCAACGTGACAAAAATTGCAGTTTCTTCTAAGCGCCAACTCTTGGCGACCATACACGCTTCTTGGATGGCGAGAATTTCGGCATGCAACGTTGCATCTTGGGCGTGTTCGCGAATATTATGCCCGCGACCGATAATTTCGCCATTGTGAACAATGATGGCCCCAATTGGCACTTCACCAATGATTCGTGCTTGGTTGGCTTCATCAATCGCCGCTTGCATAAACTGATCAATTTCGGTTTCAGTATACGCCATTCTGCATCACACCCTCTCAATTAGTCTACGTTCTATTTAACCATAACCGGTTTTAACCTGCAATTCAGCTTGCAAGATTAAAACAAAAATTAACCATTATCTAAAAAAGATAATGGTTAATTGGGGGCTTATGAGTTAGCAACTTCTTTTACGTGCTTCTCAAGTAGCCTTTTCCGGTTAACTACGAATCGACCAATTATCTTAAGCCCAAGATAACTGGTCGATTTCTGTTAATGCTCAGTTGCTAAGCGCAACTCACGGCGCTTCTTTTTTACGTGCTTCTCGAGCAATCTTCTCCGCCTAACGACGAAATGACAATCATGGTTAAGAACAACCATAATTGTCATTTCTAGGTTATGCTCGAAGATTAAACACTCGAATCAGCAACTTCTTTAACGCGCTAACTCAGCCAACTTCTTCCGTCTAGCTACAAATAAAGAACTGCGACCAAGACCGTCACAATTCCTTATTTTAGGCTATACTCAGAAGTTAATCGGCTGAGTCAGCACTTCGCTTTATAAATGTTCTTTTACTTTTGTTGCGTACGCTGTCAGGGTTTGTCGTAGATCATTGACCATTTCTGGAATATTATCGGTTTGTTCGCCTAATTTGTTTTTTAAGTCGTTTAACTTATCGGCCGCGCCTAACAAATTATTGACATCAGTATCCGACAATTGATCCACTAACGCTAATGCTTTTTGGTTGCCATGTAACTTCTCTTTGACAAAGCTTTTGACCGCTAAACGTTTCCGATAACGTTCAATTTTTTCAAATAATGCTTTGGAACCCACAAAAGCAGTTGTGGCACCAATCGCTGCTGTTGCGCCAACACCAATTAATATCTTATATCTGGTTTTCATCATATCGACCTCCTTGCTGATACCTTTATGATAGCATATTCAGCTCAGATTTACCTTGGAAATAGCTTTAAGCTTCCGTTAATTTTATGCTTTGTAAAATGTAATAGCCTTTATCCTTATGAATGATTTGGACGTTACCAAAAACAGTTTGCATCGTCTTTTTAGCGGATGGCGCGCCCTGCTTTTTTTGAATAACCACGTTCAATTCACCTTCTGGCAAAAGATGGTCAAAGGCCCCGGTTAAGATATTCTGAACGACTTCTTTACCCGCGCGAATCGGTGGATTGGTGTAAATTGCAGCGTATTGATCCGGCACATTTTGATATTCGGCCGATTCAAAAATCCGTACATTCTCGATTTGATTTAATTGACAGTTGGTTTGCGCTAAACCTAGTGCGCGTTCATTGACGTCGACCATATCAACCCGACGTTGTGGTGCTAGTTTGGCAATCGTCATCCCGATTGGACCGTAACCACAGCCCATATCTAGAACCGGACCATCTGGCACTTCCACTAAGTCAACCGCGTCTAATAAGACCCGTGACCCGTAATCCACGGTATTCTTTGAAAAGACGCCATTATCCGTTGTAAATTTAAAATTAAAGCCCCGTAATTCAAAATCCCAGTTTTTTTCAAAATGGGCTACTTCAGGATTCTTAGAGTAGTAATATTCAGTCATTGTTTTTGCCTCATTTATTTTTGATATCTGATAAATTACCAATCTGCACAGAGCGGATTAAATGGCCCACCAAACCATGTTGTTGCGGTTGATCAGTCACTTTTTGATTAACGACCAATAATATTTGTAACATGGTGAAAATCAACGAACTGCGTTTTTGATACGCAATGTATTTCGGTAACCACTTAGTCGTGTACTTCTGTTTATAGGTCCGCAACCCTTGGAAGCCGTAAAAATGATAACCATATTCGTAGATTAAATGGGCCAACCGTTCTTCAATAAAACTGAATTCTGAAGTCCCGACGTTCGCCAAAGGGGCCATGCCTAAATTAAAGTATTCGTAACCCGCCGCTTGTTTCTCTTGGAAAAGATTAATAAATATCTCATCCATTATACCAGATGGGGCCGATTTGCGGTGGCGCATTAAATCAATACTCGTTATGGTTTGCGTGCCAGTTGGCATTTCGTTGGCAAACGCCACGATTTGGCCGTCAGTATCGTAGACGACGGCAATGGGTGCTTTTTGTAAATAATCGGCATCGAAGAACCCTAATGAAAAGCCCTTCTCAGCGCGTCCGTCTAGCCAATCGTCCGAAACAGCTTTTAATTCCGCCAATAAATCAGTATCGAACGGTGGTTCTAAAACCTTGAATTGATAGCCTTCACGTTCAAATTTATTCATTAACGCACGTTCGGCCCGTCGTTTTTTACCCGTTAACGTAAAATCTGCCAACCGGACGTACCCTTCTTCACCAAACTTGATAAAGTCAAATCCAATTTCATGTAACTGTATCGTTAATTCAGCCGAAATTTCATAAAAAGCTAAATGACAATCGATTAAATCCGCTTCACGCATCAATTGTTCAATCGCCAATAAAATTTTATCCGGATTACCAATTGGTTCACCCATGATGATCAACCGATCCGCTTTCTTACGGTATAACAAGAAAACTTGATCTTCGCCATCTTCTTGATAGAAATAAACAGCTTTATCTTGTAGATAAGCCAGATGACTAACTTCATTGCCGCCAAACTGTTTAATCACCGCCTGAATCCGGGCTTCATCATACGGTGTTGCTAACGTAGACTGCCCGCCACGACTCAAATAACGGAAAACTAAGAATAAAGTCACCGCAGCGACTAACATTCCGATAAACCCGAGTAACCAGATGCGCTCAGACGGAAATAATAACGCCGTCGGAATCGGTTTATGCCGGTGTAAATGTGGTGAATTGGTAATCCCGACCAATGCGTAGAGGATAAAGGCCCCGGCAAACAAACTGCCATCAATCAAGCGATCGCTCCACGAAAATTCAAGCCGTTCACGATACAATTCGTGTTTCAATAAAACACTCGCCACTAATACGAGCACTAAGAAAACGGCGAGTTTGATTGAAAAATCACGCCAAAGTGTATTGATAATCGCAATCGTTAATAGCATCATCAACGGCCAATAAACTTTCTTGACCCGGTTGGCGACCCCACGGGCTAAACCTAACATCACAAACGCCACGATAATGTTGGTCACCCGATCTAAGAAAAAGAAGGTGTACGGATAAAGCCGACCAATCACCGAATTCGTGACTGCAAAATTAGGCACCGTTGCGACCACCAATAGAATAATACCGGAGAAATATAAAAAGAAAACGATGAAACGGTGTGCCATTTTTTGTAACATCTGCCGGGGGAGGCCTTGTAAATATTGATTCAACCGACTCCCCGCATCGTGGGTAAACAAGCCAACACCGACTAAGAACGGCATAATGTAATAGAAAATTCGGTAGAAGGACAACCAAACAACGGCGGTCGCATTACCGACCCCAATGGCACTTAACCCAAAGATCATGAATAAATCAAACGTCCCTAAACCACCGGGGACCATCGAAATCACGCCGATAATATTAGCAATCATGAATAATGGTAAGACTTGCAAGAAATTAATCGGCACTTCTAAGAACCAGCCGATGATTAAGAAGAAACTACCCGCAAAACCCCATTCGAAAAATGAACCCAACGTTAAGCGTAACACCCGTTGAATCGATAGATCGCTGAAAAAGCTCGCGTTCTTCAACCGAGTACTCATTAACAGGATCGGGAAATACAGCGCCCCACCGACTAACCATAACCAGTAAGTCGCGTATACCCGACCGATGCCAAATCCAAAGATTAAAATAAAACTAATTAAACACCAGATTGACAAGCCCGCTAATAAAAAGAGCGCAATTTTCGAAATGGCCATCAAAATTTCTTTTTGAGTCGCCTTTTTACCATAGAAATTGGCCCGGAGACTCGCCCCTAAAAAGCCCCCAAAGCCGGCGATATTCGTAAATGAATTGACGATCCACCCCGATTTCACTTGGTACCAAAACGAATAATCTTCTGGTAACAACTCACTAATCACAAAATCGTAATTGAGCATCGGTAAGACCGCGATGAACCCCAAAACTAACATCGCGATTAAGGTTAACGGACTTTGCGTCGTTAAACTTTGCCGGATTTGTTGGCCGTTTAAATCTCTAAAAATGCGACCGACTTCTAAGATAACGAATACTAACACCGATAAAATAAAAATCGCTTTTAACAACGTCAAATGTTTTTGAATTTTTTGATAAAATCGTTGACCCCAATTTTTCATCTCGAACTCCTTTTAGTAATGATTAGTTTCATTATAAGCGATTAAACTCAAAATCTCAGCTAAATGACAATTCTGTTAGTTAAATTCGCAATTAAGTTGATTGCAATCGATTTTCAACGCATCTATTTTATAACTGAAATATACTAGAGGTAATTAAAAAAGGCTTGCAATCACGCAAGTCCTTTTCAATACATTCGTCGGAAGAGTTTAAATTTATTTAGCTGGAACCCAAACGCCTAACCACTTTTGAGTGGCATTATTATATTGGCGCATATATAATCGCCACTTCATTATATATCGATATTCTTTTACAACCACTTACCGTTCCTTTAAACTTCACGGTACTTTGGAATTTTCAACGTTGTCTCTTAATCGAATAATTATTTAAAACTAGTCTTAGGGCAACGAGCATAATAAAAATGCCAAAATTGGCACCTAAAAAGGCCTTAACCGGTATGACCTCTGGCAAATACAGCTGTTTACAAACTTGCCATAACGGATTATAAGTCACATGAAGCTGCGGTATTAGAGTCATCGCCAACACGCCAATCATGTTTAACGCAATTCGCAAGTTAAGTTGTTTAACAAAAATGGTTATTAAATTATTGATTAATGTCACCAAAATGGCAATAGGAATAGCCGCTAAAATCAACTGTCCCGCTTGTCGAGTAAGTGATAAGTTTTTAGCTAATGAATACTGCCAAGTAATTTGTTCCGGCGAGTTGTATAATTGGCACACAATCGCGCCTAGTATCCCAGTGATTAACAATAAAATACCGAACAGTACCATATTAACTAAAAGATTGGCATATAAAATATAATGGCGATTGCCGGTCCCCAACAATAATAGTCGTCCTGTTCCTGAATCAAAATCTTCACGCCAGGTCCAATTTAATACCAATATTAATAAGGCCATCACAATCGGATTAACAAACACCGTCAATAAGAGTGTTAAAAAGCCTGCTGTTGATAAAGAATAATTGTCGATCATGATTGTTTGACCACTTTTTTCCAAAAAATTATCCCGTTTTAACATCTGTTTAATTGATTGCTTATTAAGTTGCAAGTATTTGTCAGCTTCATTCGAACTAATTTTATTCATACCCTGCGCTTCAATCAAGATTTTACGATGATAATGGCGAAAATTAATTTCATTTTTAGTTTGCTTAGCCTTCTTGGCTTGAACCAGATCCACTAGCAGTTGCTCCTTTAGCTTCACTAATGACCAATAATCTGCTTGTTCTTCGTTAATCTTCACCGGTTTGGCTGGTACATTTTGTAGTTCTTGCGCTAAAAATTCACTTTGTTTGTCTAATTTCAAGATTATTTTTTCATTGGCTTGATTAATTTGTTGGGTCGTTATTGTTAACATTAATCCGACGAGCCCTAAGGCAATTCCCAGTACAACTAATAAAAAATGCCGTCGATGCATCCGAATCAGATTTAATCGTATCATTTCAGTCATGCCATAACTCACCTCGTCGATAAAGTTCAGCATACCGTTTTTCAGCACTCACCAAATGTTCCTCTAAGAAAAGACCGGTATCTGTTTTGAAGATAATTTTTTCCGTCACTTTAGATAGCTCATCAAGATTATGAGACGATACCACAACTAACTTATGCCGCTTATTCAATGATTTAAGCAGTTCACGAATAACAATTACACTGTCGGGATCAAGTCCATTTAAAGGCTCATCCATCAAAATCACTTGAGCATTCGGCAAAAGTCCTAATGCAATTAACAATCGTTGTTGTTGCCCTAGAGAAAGGTTTTTGATGGGGCGGTCAATGAACGAAGTCAACTCCAATAATTGACAAGTGTGTACTACTTTGTCAGCCAATACTTGGTGTTGGCTACTAACGAAATTTAAATGGTCACGCCCAGTTAAATATGGATAAAGAACTGAATTATCTTGAATATAGGAAATCTGTTTAAAAACCACATCTGGTGTTAATACAGCATCATTGAATGTTATTATGCCTTGCTTCGGTTTCAGTAAACCTGTAATCAAATTAAAAAGTGTTGTTTTGCCAGCACCGTTGGGTCCAACTAGTCCATAGACACCATCAGCAACTAAATTTAAGTTGGTTTCTTGGTAAATTATTTTCTTATGAAATGAAAAAGTTAAATCTGCTATCTTTAGCTCATTATCGACCATAACGTTTCCTTTCCGTTCGTAAATTCCAGAGTAGTGGGATTGTTAATAAAACAACTGCCCCTAGAACCAATATCAAGATGACTTCATTAAATAATGGTGTCGTCGTACGATTAAGATAATTTAAATAACCCGTCGTCAGCCAATCAAAATTTAAAAATCGCACTTGTGTTTTAATATCAGCCGAAAAAACAAAATAGCTTAATGGTAATAACGCCATAATAATTACTGAAGCAATTTTATTTCTGACGACATAATTAACAAGAATCGTTAAAGCACTATTTAGTAATACTAGCGCAATACTAAAAAAGGTGAACTTTAATAAATAATCTGATAATGGTTTAAACATAATTTGAAATGGCGCAAAATAATTAGCATCATCATTTGCTGTCAGCCAGAAATAATGCGTCTTGATATTCGAGCCTATTTGCCAATTCTGAACCGGATACTGCAAGCTGCCTAATCCAGAACGAAACTTTGCATAAATAAGAAATAGCATCGTTGCCACTGATAATAAAACAACCGAGCTCAAAAAATGAATCAAAAACTTGCTAACAATAATTTTAGATGTTTTAACACCGTTTAAATTTAACCAGGAAATATAATTGGTTTTATGGTCCCATTCCATACTGAATATATCACCAAAAAAGATATTTATAATGGTTAATAAAATAAATATCCCAGCAGTTTTAGCCCAAAACCAAATTTGTTCGAACCCCTTTGTATAATAACGTTTAGTTAAATCAGAAAAATTACTTAAACCATCGTTGGAAAGACTATTAGTTGTTTCTGTTTTAGGATTGGTTAAAATTGTTAACGGCATTATCCCTGAAAGCTGGTATTTCTTGATATATTGAAGCTCTTTTCTAGTGGCTTCTACTTCACCAGCATGGAGATTGGTCATCAAGAAATCCCCAGAGTAGTTAAGCCAAGGACTCCGTAAGTTCATCGTCTTATTAGCGAGTACCTGAGCTTGATGACCATCATCCACCTTAAGAGCATTATACGCATCTCTACGAAGCTGTAGCTGTATTTGACTTTCTTTAGTATCAGCAGGTGTAGTGGCTTGATAAATAGTTAGATAGTCTCTAAAATCATTGATACCTTTCGTCAAATGTTGATTACGTGCATAAATTGAAATTTCTAGTGAGCTGATCATTAATAAAAGTAACAGCAACAAACAATTCGTTAACCGTTGTTGACGAAATAATTTTCGTAGTTCGAATTTTATCATTTATATCCCTCTAAAAAAAGATCCCCCTAATCCATAAGATTAATAGACTAAAGGAAACAACTAATTTAGAAATACATTTCATTTTTAATTAATAATTATCGGTAATAACCCATATAAGTTGCATTACCGATATAGACAACTCTGTAAAGCTTTTTTGTATCTTTAAAACCAAAATCGGTATATTTTCTTCTTTCGAATATTGATTTGTAGTTGCCGCAACAACCGGTGAAACGTTACCTAAACCCAGTGCAAAAATGCCACTAAATACTAATCCTAAGAATTTTATTTTTCATAATATCTTTCTTGTGAAATGTATCTCTATATCTTCATCATATGCTGTAAAAAAGTAATGTCAACATTACTTTAAACTTTATATATTTTTTAACGTAATTACGCCATTATCTAAATTAACGTCCACTATGAAGCGCTTAGTACAAACCTTAGTTGGCCATTTATATGTAACTGACTTATAAAAGTGTATTTTTATGTTCAATATTTTATCATGCTTCCTATTCCCGAAAAGAGTTACGTTCACTAAATAAAACATTATTATATTGATTTTCAACGCACAAAAAAAAGAACCGAGCGAATGCCCGATTCTTTTTGATTAACTTAAATTACTTTAAGTTAACTACAGCGCCAACTGCTTCTAACTTAGCTTTCATTTCTTCAGCATCGTCTTTAGAAACATCTTCTTTAAGAGCTGAAGGAGCGTTATCAACTAAGCCCTTAGCATCTTTCAAGCCTAAGCCTGTGATTTCACGAACGGCTTTGATAACTTTAACCTTTTCTTGGCCGATTTCTGATAATTCAACAGTAAAGCTGTCTTTTTCAGCTGCTGCGTCTGCACCAGCTGCTGCTGCTGCTACTGGAGCTGCTGCAGAAACACCGAATTCTTCTTCGATTGCTTTAACTAAGTCACTTAATTCTAAGATTGATGATTCTTTTAATTGATCAACAATTGCATTTACGTCTAATGCCATTTTTGTTTCCTCCATTTTTTGGGTAATTTTTGGTGTTACAAGACTGCAAAATTATGCAGCTGGTTCGTCTTTACTGTCAGCAACAGCTTTAACAGCATATGCGACATTGCGGACTGGTGCTTGTAATACAGAAAGTAACATTGATAATAAACCGTCGCGACTTGGCAATTTAGACAAGGCGTCGATTTCATCAAGAGTAGCTACTTTACCTTCGATCATGCCGCCTTTGATTTCAAGTGCTTCTGCACCTTTAGCAAATTCAGCAATAATCTTAGCTGGTGCAACAACATCTTCGTTAGAAAATGCAACTGCAGTAGGGCCAGAGAATGTTTCATCTAAACCTTCATAACCAGCTTTGTCAGCTGCACGACGCAAGTAAGTGTTTTTAACAACTTCCATTTGTACGCCAGCTTCACGCAATTGTTTACGTAATTCAGTCACTTGTTCTACTGTTAAACCACGGTAATCCATGACAACGATAGAAACAGCACTATTGAATTTTTCAAGAACTGCGTCAACAACTTGGGCTTTTTGTGCGATGATTGTTTCGCTCAATTGATTCACCTCCATTAGATTTTTAAAGCTTGTGGTCAAGAGTTTCTTAAATAAATAAAAAACTCCATGTCCACCAAGACATAGAGAGGGATTTCAACGTATCTTCCTCGGCAGGATATTAAGCCTTGCGGCACCTGAGTCTTCGGTAGCATAAATAACCAAATACAAATATACCATTGATTATCGCCAACGTCAACCACTATCAATGATTAAATCCCCGATATTTTATCATTATACTAATATCACATTCTGCTTATTTTATTTTTCTGAAAAGACAGTATAATATTAAGTAGAATCATGAAAATAAATCAAGAGGTGTTTCAATTTGAAAAATATCTTAGTCATTAACGCTGGTAGCTCATCTTTAAAGTGGCAACTTTTCCAGCACACTAACTTAACCATGATTGCCAGTGGCGTCATGGAACGGATGCAGACACCCGAAGCGCGTTTTACATTCAAGTATCAAGGTCAAAAAGAACAAACGAAAATCGCTAATCTTTCTTATGAGGACGGGGTCAACCGCTTGTTAGCAACACTCCAAGCCAACGCTATTATCCAAAGTCCTAGCGATATCATCGCTGTTGGTCACCGCGTAGTCGCGGGCGCGACGACCTTCGAGGCGCCAACGCTAATCACCCCAGAAAACTTGTCCACGCTAAAGGCGTTGGGTAAATACGCCCCACTCCACAACCCAGTTCAAGTCGACTGCATCGAAACCTTAATGCACGTCTTACCGGATCAAACTCCGCAAATTGCGGTCTTTGATAGCCAATTCTATCTCGACATGCCCGCAGCAACGAGTTATTACGGTTTACCTTATGAAGACAGTCAAAAATACCAAATCCGTAAATACGGTGAACACGGTATTAGTCATGAATACATTCTCCACGAAACAGCGCGTTTCCTCCAAAAAGAGGTCGCAGATTTGAAATTGATTACGTTGCATTTAGGTGGTGGCTCTTCCATTACTGCTAGTCAAAATGGGCATCCAGTGGACACTTCGATGGGTTTTACCCCACTTGAAGGCTTACCAATGGGCACGCGCGCTGGTTCATTAGACGCGGCGATTGTGCCCTTCTTGATGACCGAACGCCATCAAAGCGCTGAAGAAATTATCAATCGACTCAATACGCAATCTGGGATTCTAGGCGTCTCTGGTATCTCCGCCGATATGCGCGATATCCAAGCCGCCGTCACCACCAATCCGCGCGCTAAGCTCGCTTATGAGATGTTCATCACGTCAGCCGCTAAATTCATCGGTAGTTATTACGTTGAGATGGGTGGCACCGACGTCATCACCTTCACAGCCGGTATCGGCGAAAACGACGCCGTCACGCGCGCTGATATCTGTGCCAAGTTAGCCGTTTTAGGCGTTCAGCTTGACGAGGACCGCAATCTGAACGGCCACGGTCCACGCGTCATCAGTACCGATGATTCAGCGATTCAAGTCCTGATGTTGCCGACTAATGAAGAATTAGCGATTGCTAAACACGTTAAAGCTAAACTGTAATCCAACTCGTTTCGTTTTTAAATCTCCACACAAAAAAAGCACCCACCTAAGTGGATGCTTTTTTAATTGATTGCTAATTAGAAACTAGCAATATCAACTTTAACACCAGGGCCAAATGTTGAGCTTACTGATAAGCTTGTAATATATTGACCTTTAGCTGATGCAGGACGTGCTTTAACAATCACGTCTTGCATTGTTTTAAAGTTTTCTACTAATTTAGCAGCATCAAATGATACTTTACCGATTGGTGCGTGAACGATACCGGCTTTATCAACACGGTATGCCACTTGTCCAGCTTTAATGTCGTTAACAGCTTTCGTAACGTCCATTGTAACTGTACCAGTCTTAGGGTTAGGCATTAAGCCTTTAGGTCCTAGGACACGGCCTAAACGACCAACTTGAGCCATCATAGGTGGTGTTGCAACTGCAACATCAAAATCTAACCAGCCGCCTTGGATTTTTTCAACTAAATCTTCTGCGCCAACGATTTCAGCACCAGCAGCTTCAGCTTGTTTTGCTTGTTCGCCTTGAGCGAAAACAATCACGCGTTGTGTCTTACCTGTACCATTTGGTAGTACGACAGCACCACGAATTTGTTGATCAGCTTGTTTAGGATCAACGTTTAAACGATATGCAACTTCGATAGATGCATCAAATTTTGCAAAATCAGCTTTCTTTACTAAATCAACTGCTTCTTCAACAGTATATGTCTTAGTAGCGTCAACTAATTTTACAGCTTCTAAATAATTTTTACCTTTTTTAGCCATTAGGGTTTTCCTCCTTGCAATTGTGGTGAACGGTTTTTGACCTCCCACTTGATTTTTCAACTTTCATTGAAAATCCGACTGAAAGTGTCAAAGTATGGTTTTTTAATTAGCCTTCAACAGTGAAGCCCATACTTCTAGCAGTACCTTCAACCATGCGCATAGCAGCTGGAACATCTGCAGCGTTTAGGTCTTGCATTTTAGTTTCAGCGATTTCTTGCACTTGAGCTTTAGTTACCGTAGCAACCTTCTTAGTGTTTGGTTCGCCAGAACCTTTTTCAACACCTGCAGCTTTTTTCAATAAAACTGCAGCTGGTGGAGTTTTCGTTACAAAGTCAAATGAACGATCCTCGTATACAGAGATAACAACTGGGATTAATAACCCAACTTGATCAGCTGTCCGAGCATTAAAGTCCTTTGTAAAGCCCATAATATTGATACCGGCTTGACCCAATGCTGGACCTACTGGTGGTGCTGGAGTTGCTTTACCTGCAGGAATTTGAAGTTTAACGATGTTTGTTATTTTTTTAGCCACGAAACATACCTCCTTAAGTCCGTGATGTGGTTAAGATGGCCCTTATATTTGGCCTCCCACTAATGTATGAAAACATACTAGAACACTATACCAAGCCATCACTCAAAAAGCAAGCTTTATTCGTGATGACGGGTCCATAAAAAATCGCAAATGGCTTGATCGACTAATCGATTCTCGTGCAACATACTGTGCGCACCCCCCGGCCCTCGGACTAACATTTCTTGGTAGGCTGCCACCCGATCTTTCAGTAGGCTGCGGAGCGCAAAACTACTATCGACCGCGACGGAACCGTCATGCCGATTAGTCCCTAATAATTCACCCGCGATATTCAAAATCGCTAAATCAGTTGGAAACTGGGTCACCCGTTGCGCTAAATACTGATAGTTCTTCGTTTTACGAATGGGTCCTCGTTGGGTTAACTCACTCCAAAAAATACGTTCCGTATCGGGCCCAATCGACGGATCGTTGACCGGGGCTGCCATCAAAATGACCTGCTGGACGGGGATGACTTGAGGGACTAACAGATAACGCAAAACCGTAATCGCGCCCATCGAATGACCGACTAAATTAACGGCTTCAACATCGTAATCCGCTTGTAAGGTGGCCACAATCTGTTGTAACCAACCGACTTGAACTTGGACGTCAGCGTGATTATTAGCAAACAAGACCTGAATCGTCGGGTTGACCGCACTTAAGCGTGACAGACCGCTAAAGGTTAATTCCCCACGTTTCGACACTTTGACGACCAATGTCTTTTTGGCCAGCCCCACTTTTTGAAGCCGGCCTAATAAATGACCGAACGAATAACGATTGCCCCGATAACCATGAATAAATAGCGTCGGGATTGTCGTGTATTGCGCTAATTTAGGCTGCCACCAATGTTGCACATGGCCGACTCGGTGGTAATCCCACCCCGTGATTAAGACGCCTAGCCCCACTAGACTCCCTAATGAAATTAAAATACCGATGATAGATTGCCACATATGAGCACACTCTCGATTCAAAAAATAGTAGCTGTGCCATCACACGGTTATCAATTGCGGACCAGGTCTGAAAAATAACCTATCCCGAATTGAGGATAGGCTATTTTTTTAATTTGGCGAAAATTGATGCGTGACGTCACGCGTTATAGAAAAGCAACCATCCTATTATCAAAAGATGGGCACATCTATGTTTTAGACTAATTCGTCAACTTGATCGTAATCGAGTTCAGTGGCTGTTTCGCGACCGAACATATCGATATTGACCTTTAATTTCATCTTTTCATCATCAACTTCAGTGATTTTACCGACTAAACCGGAGAAAGCACCTTCGATAATTTTAACGGAATCATCAACTTTGAATTCAACATCCAAATGACGCGTGCTCATCCCTAATTGACGTAAAATTTGGGTAATTTCTTCGTCTAATAATGGGGCTGGTTTACTACCGGCACCGTGTGAACCAACGAACCCAGTGACACCAGGTGTATTCCGCACAACGAACCAAGCTTCATCTGACATGACCATTTCGACTAACACGTAACCGGGGAAAGTCTTCTTCATATCAACTTTGTCTTTACCGTTCTTGATTTCATGTTCTTCTTCTTCAGGAACCACAACACGAAAGACGTTATTTTCCATGCCCATTGATTGCGCACGTGATTCTAGATTTTGTTTCACTTTATTTTCGTAACCTGAATAGGTATGTAGGACATACCAGCTTTTTTCGATTGATTCAACCATGTTTGTTCTCCTTTTAAATACCAAAATAAAAAAACTTCGACCACGCGAAGTTTTTTTGCTTGCCATCAGTATAGCAAATCCAGCTTAAATTAGCTAGTTTTAAAAAATAAATAATTGTAATAGTTCCAAAATAACCAAGTCAATCACGCCAAAGAAAATAGCGTATAAAACTGACGTCATGATGACGGTTGATGAATCTTTACGTGTCTGTTTGGCGTCTGGCCAAGCGACGATTTTCATTTCTGCTACAACGCTTTTAATGAACTTAATCATGCTGAATCCTCCTGCTAGCGAGTTTCTTTATGTTGCGTATATTGTCCACAATGTTTACAAAATTTATTTAACTCTAGACGTTCTGTCCGGTTCTTATTTTCAGCAACGTAATAATTACGTGAACCACAAACCGTACAGCCTAAGGCGACTTTCTTAACACCCATGACTAAAAGCCCCTCTCTTTTTGATGTTTATCCCGTTTACTTTATCATTCATTTTGATGACTGTCAATCTGGATCATTTTGATAATACTGTTTTAATTTCGTCCGACAGCGCGATTGGCCCCGCTCCAATTGGACTAAAGTACAATCGAATTGTTGACAGGCCTGATCGATATCCAGTGTCCCGCTCAGTACCCGGAAACTCATCAGTTCAAACGGTGATAACCGTTCAAGGTAGGCCATCAACATAGCTTGAGACTGATAATATGCGACTGAATTTTCGCCAACCGCCCGTTTTTCTGGGCACTGAGCACACAATAAAGCTTGATGATCAATCCGGCGTTTTTGGGCCAGTTCTTTACGTAGTAAATTATCAATATGGTGTTGAAATCGCAATTTATAAAAACCACCAAAGCTTTTACCGCAGTGGCAATCGTAACATTGACACGTCTCAAAGCATACCAGTCGAGCTTCTTGAAGCCAGTCTTCATGTTCGAAAAGCCGGATGTAATATGGTGCATACGTATGGTAGACCATCGGTAAATAAGTTTTAAATAAAATTTCTAAAGCATCTGAATCTCGATTTATAACCGCCGTAATCAATTCTGCATCGCGCTCTGTTGGTTTCGTCATTGGAAACACCCCTTTGCGCAACAACCACATCTTCATTCTAACAAGCACCCGCTACTTTAGTAAGCGAACGCCTGTTTAATCAAGCTTTTTGGCACTTAACTGATCGCGCATCTTCGCTAATGCCGATAATTGTTGGTCCGACCATGGTCGATTAATCTGCATCTCACGATCATGATAATGTTTGGCATCATGATTAATCTCAGTCTTAGCCCGTTCAATCTCACGTTTGAAATCGGGCGATGACACGCGGAGCGCCCCACGTGAAAAGATAGTCCACTGTTCGGCTTGATCACTCGACACCACGGTCACTTGGGTAATTGGCGACATCAATTTTGCCGCCAAAATTTCAATATAACTATCCGCCGTCTGTTCTTCTTGCGTAAAGACGACTTCCAAATTATATTGTTCATAACTTTGTTTAATGCCAGGCACATACATTGCATCAAACACTAAAATAATCTCAATCTCGCGATATTTGCGGTATTCCGCTAGCGTATGCAACAAGCTATCACGCGCATCGGCAAACCGATCACTCTGTTTCAGTTTATTGAGTTCCGGCCAATTGCCGATGATGTTATAGCCATCCGCAATTAGAATTTGGCGTTTCATACTTTAGGGGCCAAGGGTTGGCGGCTGTTATAGGCTTGATACATCAAAACACCCGCAGCCACACTCGCGTTTAAACTTTGAACGTGACCCACCATCGGAATCGTCAACGTTTGATCGACTTCTTTTTTGATAATCGGTGATAAACCTTTACCTTCATTACCAATGATTAATCCGATTGGACCGGTCGCATCCCATTGACGGTAATCGGCACCAGCCATGTCTGTTCCGAAAATCCACAAACCACGTTCTTTTAATTTCTTAATTTCTTGCGTTAAGTTCGTGACCCGTGCCACTGGTACGTGTTCAATCGCGCCCGTTGAGGTCTTAGCGACCGTTGACGTTAAGCCAACTGCTCGGTGTTTCGGAATAATAATCCCGTGCACGCCCACTGCATCGGCTGTTCGCATAATTGAACCTAAGTTATGCGGATCTTCTAAATTATCTAGGATTAAGATAAAAGGCGGTTCGTCTTTCGCCGCTGCTTTGGCAAAAATATCATCGATTGTGGCGTATTCAAACGGTGCGATTGCAAGAATTATCCCTTGATGATTTTGGCGGTCGCTCAATAAGTCCAATTTGTTCTTCGGCACATTTTGAATGACTAACCGTTTTTCTTTGGCGAGTTTCAAAACATCGTGCACAAAATCAGCTTTCAAGCCGTCTTGTAGGAAAATCTTGTTGACCTTAGTGGCCGCATCCGGTGCTTTTAACGTTTCGATTGAAGCGTGTTTGCCAATGACGAAATCCGTTTGTTCTTCTATATTTTCAGCTTCAACTGGTTTTAGTGCCCGTTTTTCCGGCATAGGCCGGCGTTTAGGCTTCCCACCATTATTCTTCTGACTGCGTTGACTATTAAAGTCATTGTCGCGTTTTTTAGGGTACGGTTTATTAGTTTTCATGCGTCCTCCCGTCGTCGACTTGTTGAATGCACCATTGTGCTAATTCTGCGACGCGTGCTTGTTGTCCTGTTAAATAGAGATAACCAAAAACGGCTTCAAAGCCGGTTGAGGTCCGGTACGTGGTGACACTGGTGTTTTTTGCCTTCGTATAACTCTTAGCATTACGCCCGCGTTTAAAAATATTGACTTCATCTTCCGTTAAGAAATGATCGTCCATCATTAAACCAATCAGTGCGGCTTGCGCCTTGGCTGACACGTAATGCGTCGCGACTTGTTGCAAACGGGTTGGTTTGGTTAACCCTTGTTCTAATAAATGGGCACGGACGTAGACTTCATAGGCTGAATCACCCATGTAAGCCAACGCAATCCCGTTTAATTGTAAAGCATCTTTCATGCGCGTCTCCATCTCATTCCTTGTGGCGTATCTTCTAACATAATCCCTTGCGCCTTTAATTGATCCCGAATCGCATCACTCTTGGCAAAATCCTTAGCCGCCCGCGCTGCTTGTCGTTCGGCAATCAATTGTTCGACCTCGGCGTCCAATAATTGGTCGGCCTTAAACGCCACACCAAAAATCAATAATAACCGTTCTAAGCGTTGTGTTAAATCGGTCAACGTGGCCGTTTGAACCACTTCGTCTTCTAAATATTGATTACTCAATTTCGCTAAATCATACAACACGGTCAACCCGTTTTGGACGTTAAAATCATCATCCATCGCCGTCACAAAGGCGTCTTCCAACCCGGCCGCTTGTTGTACGATTGTTTCATTCGAACCAGGTTGCGCCGTTTTTTGACGAAAATCAAGATTATTGAGCGTCGTCTTTAACCGATCGAGATTAATCTGAGCTTCCGCTAATAACGTTTGACTGTAACGAATTGGCCGGCGATATTGAGTACTACTCATCAAGAAACGGAGTGCTTGTGGATCCACTTCTTGAATTAAATCATGGACCGTTACGAAATTACCGAGTGATTTACTCATCTTCTGATCATCATCACCAACCGTTACAAACCCATTGTGCAACCAATAATTGACAAACTTCTGACCAGTTTGGGCTTCACTTTGCGCAATTTCATTTTCATGATGTGGGAATTCCAGATCCTGACCACCGCCGTGAATATCGATAGTTTGACCGAGATACTTCGTCGACATCACGGAACATTCGATATGCCAACCCGGCCGACCTTTGCCCCATGGTGAATCCCACGCAATGGCCGTGCCCGTTTCAGCTTTCCACAACGCAAAATCAATCGGATCTTCTTTGCGTAACGTTTCTTCAGTCGCCGTGTGTTCACTAGCGCCTTGTTCGAGTTGATCTAAATCTTGACCCGCCAATTGACCATAGTGAGCAAACTTGCGCGCCCGGTAATAAACATCCCCATCAACTGCGTAAGCATAACCTTTAGCAATTAACCCTTCAATAAAAACAATAATCTCGGGAATATTTTCAGTCGCCCGCGGATTAGTCGTCGCCGGTTCAATATTAAGCGCCTTGGTATCGGCCTTGAACGCATTAATGTAACGTTCAGCTAATTCTGGAACTGTCACGCCATCACGATCAGCCGCTTTAATCATCTTATCGTCAACGTCGGTAAAATTCGACACGTAATTGACTTGGTAGCCACGGTATTCGAGATAGCGGCGAATCGTATCAAACGCAATCGCACTGCGCGCATTACCAATGTGGATATAGTTATACACCGTTGGTCCACAAACGTACATACTGACCTGATTCGCTTCAATCGGTTTAAAAGCTTCTTTTTGGCGCGTCAATGTATTGTAAACAGTTAACATAGCAATCTTCCTTTCCCTTAATCCAAATAAAAAGCGCCCTTTGTTAATTAACAAAAGACGCCGCTTGAGCGTGGTTCCACTTTTCTTTGCAAAAATGCCTCAACCAGATAACGGTGTCCCGACCAAAACTACTGTCTTCATCTTGGCATTTCTGAGATGCATTTCAATTCGCCTCATTACTTCTTCACAGCACCCAGAAGCTCTCTTTGAATTCGGCTAAATTTACTTCTTCTCGTCATTAATTTTACGTACAATAGATTGACTCAATAATACCGATTATTCATGAATCTGTAAAGCTATCTGCTGAACTATTTTTCTTTAATCCCTTTTTGTTGATGTGCTGGTTTAGCAAAAATCATCCGACCAGCTGCCGTTTGTAACGCACTCGTCACGATCACGTCTAACGGTTTATTGACATAGTGTTGACCATCTTCAACGACAATCATCGTGCCATCGTCTAAGTAGGCCACCCCTTGTTGCCGTTCGGTCCCAGTCTTAACGACCGTCACCTTCATCGCTTCACCCGGTAAGACAGCCGGTTTCAACGTGTTGGCCAATTGATTAATGTTCAACACCGGCACGTTTTGAAATTCGCAAACTTTATTTAAATTGTAATCGTTAGTCACAACAATCCCATCTAATAACTTGGCCAGTTTCACCAATTTACTATCGACTTCGGTCAAATCTTCGAAATCGCCATCGTACATTTCAACAGATAACGTTTGATCTTTTTGGATTTCATTTAAAATATCTAAGCCCCGCCGACCACGTGCTCGTTTCAGGTTATCGGCAGAATCTGAAATCAATTGTAATTCGTGTAAGACGAAGTTCGGAACCATTAATGTCCCTTCAATAAAACCGGTTTTAGCAATTTCTTTAATCCGGCCGTCGATAATCACACTCGTATCGAGAATCTTATATTTCCGAAAATTATCATCAACTTTGCGTTCTAAAATATCCGTATTGCGTTTTTTGGGTTGCATTAACCGGCGCCATTCATCTAAACGCGTGGTTCCGATTCGAAACCCAAAATAACCGAGCGCAATCATCAATAGAATTGGGACCACGGTATTCAATGCAAAAATTGGCATCCGGTATAACGGAATCGAAATCACATTGGCCAATAATAAACCAACCAAGGAAAACAAACTCCCAAATAGGATAAAACTTGGTGATTGTTTGATGACCGCCTTTTCTACCCGCCGAATAGCGCCTAAAATAGGTTGCGCCAATGCTAAGAATAATAAATAAAAAATAATGGCCCCTAATATTGCATTGGTCACCCCGTTATTTAAATAGACGACATGACTCAGTCTAACGATTACCCATAAAATCGGGAAAATCGTAATACCTAATGCCGCGCCTAAAACAACGGCGACAATTCCTAATACTTGTTTTTTCGTAAGTGTTTTTTTGTTCATCGTTAACCCCCCTCTCGACTAAATTGTTCCTTAGTTAAAGACTTTCTTTAATGTTTCCGCAATCGTTGTCACGCCAACCACTTGAATATCCGTGGGTGGGTTCCAACCTTGGAGATTATTCTTCGGTAAATAAATCCGTTTAAAACCGAGTTTCGCAGCTTCACTAACCCGTTGTTCAATCCGATTAACACGGCGAATCTCACCCGTTAAGCCAATTTCACCCACGAAACAATCCGTTGCTGGAATTTCTTTATCACGATAACTCGAGGCAATCGAAACCGCCATCGCCAGATCAATTGCCGGTTCATCAAGTTTAACGCCGCCGGTCGCTTTCAAATAAGCATCCTGATTCTGTAACATCAAGTTGGCCCGTTTCTCTAGAACCGCCATGATCAACGACACCCGATTATGATCCAAACCTGAAGACGTCCGTTTGGCATTACCGAATAGCGTCGGCGTGATTAATGATTGTAATTCAACCAGAATCGGGCGCGTGCCTTCCATCGAAACGACGACGGCTGATCCAGTTGCACCGGCTAGTCGTTCTTCCAAAAAGATTTCCGATGGATTAGCGACTTCTTGCAAACCAGATTCGCGCATTTCGAAAATTCCGATTTCATTGGTTGACCCAAACCGGTTTTTGACCGAACGTAACATCCGGTAAGTATGGTGAGTGTCCCCTTCAAAATACAAAACGGTATCCACCATATGTTCCAAAATCTTGGGTCCGGCAATCGCGCCTTCCTTAGTGACATGTCCGACGATAAAAATCGTAATTTGGTTGGTCTTGGCAATCCGCATCAATTCCGCCGTCACTTGGCGCACTTGCGACACACTCCCAACCGCCGCCGTAATATCGGGTTCACTCATCGTTTGAATCGAATCAATCACCACGTATTCGGGGCGCATCGTTTCGATTTGTTGACGAATACTGCCCATATCGGTTTCTGGATAGAGATATAATTGATCGCCATTGACGCCTAACCGGTTAGCCCGCATCTTAATTTGCGATGCACTTTCTTCACCCGAAACATAGAGAATCTTACCTTTTTTCTCAAGTTGACCCGAAACTTGTAGTAATAATGTTGATTTACCAATTCCTGGATCGCCGCCAATTAAGATTAAGGAACCCGGCACGACACCGCCACCCAAAACCCGGTTTAATTCATTTAGTTCCGTTTTGATTCGTGGTTCTTTTTGAATATTAACGCTGCTGATTTGTTCTGGTTCGGTCGCCCGACCGGACATCGAAAAATTGGTTTTAACACTGGCCGCTGGTTGTTCACGCTCTTCGACCATTTGATTCCATGCCCCACAATTGGGACAGCGCCCCAAAAATCGAGGCGAACTATAACCACAATTTTGACAAACAAACTGCGTTTTAATTTTTGCCATTTAGTTCACCCCCATCTTTATTTTAACATAGTGCGCAATTTGGTTTTAAACTACATTAACGACCAGATGACCCAAAACCGCCAGTTCGTTTCGTCGTCACTGCTTTTTCATCGTCAGCCGTCAGATAAGGCATAAAGATACCTTGCCCAATACGTTCCCCTTTACGAATAATCACATCGCGGGGACTACAGTTGACCAATTGAATGAAGATTTCACCTTCATTGGCGTCATTTCCATAATAATCGGCATCAATAATCCCGACCCCGTTCGGTAGAATCAAGCCCTTTTTCAACGGATTACTTGAACGATTGGCAATCATCAAATATTCATCATCTTGCATGTAGGCCTTGATCCCCGTTGGCACTAAGAAAGGTTTCAATGTTTTTGAAGCCCGTTCAAAATCATCATCGACCAATGGTTTCCCGTTCCGAATCATCCGGAATAAACGGACAAAATTATAATGCCAAATGGATGGTAAAACAAAATCTTCCGAACAAGCAAAGTCATAGCCTGCCGAATTTGCCGTTGATCGAACTGGCAATGTTAAATCTGCTTCTGCGTATTTAGTCACAATTTCAAAACCACGTTTTTTCATTTAATAAACTCCTAATTTTTAGTTCTTTGATGGTCCTGTCTATACCTATTAATCATACCATGAAACTTAAGCCCTTGTGAATAATCCCTAAGACTGATTTAATAAAACTTTTACCAAAAAAGACCAAAATTAAAGCGCTTTTTCAAATTGATTTGCGTATAATAGAATTAACGCTAAAAGAAGAGGTGTTTTGATGGATAAAAATGCAATGAAAAAAATGGCAGCGGAACGCTCCGTTGACTTCGTCGAAGACAATATGATTTTAGGATTAGGCACCGGCTCAACTGTGACCTTCATGGTAGAAGCCCTCGCTAAACGTGTTAAGGCTGAGAACCTTCACTTAACTTGTGTCTGCACCTCAATTAGAACCGCAGACCAAGCCAAATCACTCGGTATTCCGGTTAAGGAACTCAACGATGTCGATCACATCGACTTAACGATTGATGGCGCTGATGAAGTCGACGCTAACTTCCAAGGTATTAAAGGCGGCGGCGCAGCTCATTTGTTTGAAAAATTAGTCGCAACGACTTCAACCCGCAATATCTGGATTGTTGATCGTGAAAAAGTTGTCGACACGATTGGCCAATTTCCATTACCCGTCGAGGTCATTCCGTTTGGTAGCCAACAAGTTTTTGATCGGTTACTGAAAGAAGGGCTCAATCCTGAATTCCGAACAACTGAAGCTGGTCAACGCGTATTAACCGACTCACAGAATTATGTGATTGATTTACATCTCGGTCAAATCAACCATCCCCACTTATTAGCCACTTGGTTAAGCGAACAAGTCGGCGTCGTGGAACATGGTTTGTTCTTAGACACTGTGAATCAAGTTGTCGTTGGCTCCCCTGAAGGCGTTGAAATTCTAACGGCTCGTTAATCAAAAAAGTGTGACCAAAACGATTGGTTTTGGCCACACTTTTTGTTTTATTTTGAGCTTTGGTTTACTTCTCAATTCAAATCAACTAGAATTGAGCTATATTATTATTAAGGAGTGATTAGATGACCCGAGAAATTACACATCAAAATTTAATCAAGATGCAAGCGGACCTCAAAAACGTTGCGCAATCAAGCACGTTACGCAACGCCGTCATGACTAATGGTATCAACGCTGTCAGCCAACGACCAGAAGCCGCTGTCACACTTGATCCAACCTACTCAATCGACTTACCAACCGGTGATGTCACGTTCCAAAAAAAGAGTGGCCGTTGTTGGTTATTTGCGACCCTTAATACCCTGCGTCACGATTTCGAACAAAAATACAACGTTAAAAATTTCGAACTTTCTCAAAATTATTTATCCTTCTGGGATCGGATCGAAAAAGCCAACTTATTCTATGAAAAGATTCTAGCCACTGCGACGAAACCAGTTACTGATCGTGAAGTTGCATTCACCCTAACCGGCCCCGATTTCGATGGTGGCCAGTTTGACAACGCTGCAGCGCTAATTCAAAAATACGGTCTAGTGCCTAAGACCGCCATGCCCGAAACGTATAACAGTGAATTAACCGTTGAATTTAACAACACCTTAAACTTAAAACTACGGACTGATGCCATTCAATTGCGTCAACTCGTCGCTGACGGTGCTGATGGCGCGACTATCGCTAACACGCGAACTGCTTTTCTGAGCGAAGTTTACCGATTATCGGTTTACGCCTTCGGGACACCCGTCGAAACGTTTGATTTCGAATATCGGAACAAAGACGAAGACTACCATCTTGACCAACAGCTAACCCCAGTTGCCTTCTATCAAAAATACTTTGACCGCAACTTCGATGACTACATTACCGTTGTTAGCAGCCCCCAAAGTAGCAAACAATACCAACAACTCTACAGTCTTGAATCACAAAACACCGTTGTCGAAGGCCATCCCATGCGTCTATTAAACTTGGCCCCTAACCGGCTAAAAGAACTCGCACTCGATGCGCTCCAAAACAAAGAAACAATCTGGTTCGGCAATGACGTTCTCGCCGATTTAGACCGTCCTAAAGGCTGGTTAGACCGCAACCTCTACGATTATTCAAGTCTCTTCGATATCGATCTCACGATGCCGAAAGACCAACGTCTAGATTACCGTCAAGGCGTCGTTTCACACGCCATGACATTAACCGGTGTTGACCTCGTTAAAGGCCAACCCACTAAATGGAAAGTTGAAAACTCTTGGAGTGATAAAGTCGGCACTAAGGGTTACTTCTCAATGAGTGATGCTTGGTTTGACGATTACGTTTACGAAGTCGTTGTTCGAAAATCTTCATTAACTACTGCTGAACAAGCACTATTAACACAAACCCCAATCGCATTAGCCCCTTGGGATGCTTTACAATAAAAGGAGGACTTTAACATGGTTCAATCAATTACACCTGAAAATATCAAACAATTCAAAGCGGACTTCCAAGCCGTACCACAATCAAACACGATTAAAAACAGCATTAGCAACAACGGCTTTCTAGCAAGCAGTCAAAACACCGATTCCAAAGCTGCGATGGATCCCGTTTTCTCAATCGATTTAACAACCGGCGCGGTTGCTAACCAAAAACAATCTGGCCGTTGCTGGATGTTTGCCGCCTTAAATACGATGCGTCATAGCTTACAAGCCGAATTCAAAATTAAAGATTTCGAATTGTCACAAAACTACACTAACTTCTGGGATAAATTCGAAAAATCGAACTACTTCTACGAAAACGTCTTAAAAACGGCTGATCTTCCAATCGGTGATCGTAAAGTTGATTTCTTAATGACGACACCTCAACAAGATGGCGGCCAATGGGATATGTTATGCGCCTTGATTGAAAAATACGGCATCGTACCTAAGTCAGTTATGCCCGAAACTTATAACAGTGAAAAATCGAGTGAACTCAATAGTGTTTTAAACCTAAAACTCCGTAAAGATGCCGTTACCCTCCGTCAACTCGTCGCTGATGGTGTCAGTGCTGCTGATATTCAAGTTAAGAAAGATGCCATGTTAACGGAAGTTTACCGGATGTTAACTTATGCATTAGGCGCAGTACCAACTGAATTTGATTTCGAATACCGCGATGACGACAAGAACTACCATATCGATCGCAACCTCACACCGCAAACGTTCTACGAAAAATACGTCGGCTGGCAATTAGCGGACTACGTTTCAATCATCAATTCACCAACTGATGACAAACCTTACAACCACCTTTACACCGTCGAAATGCTGGGTAACGTCGTTGGTGGCCGTGAAGTTCGCCATTTAAACCTCGATATCGACACCTTCAAACAACTCGCTATCAAACAACTCCAAGCTGGTGAATCCGTTTGGTTCGGTAGTGATGTCGGTCAATCTTCTGATCGTAAATTAGGGATTATGGACACTGAAATCTATCAACAAGCAGAAATGCTCGACATGGACCTTTCAATCAGTAAAGGCCAACGTTTGGACTACGGTGAAAGCCTAATGACTCACGCCATGGTCATTACTGGTGTCGACCTCGTTGAAGGCCAACCCACTAAATGGAAGGTTGAAAACTCATGGGGCGATAAAGTCGGCACTAAAGGCTATTTCGTCATGAGCGACAGCTGGTTTGATGAATTTGTTTACCAAATCGTCATCAACAAACAGTTCTTACCAGAAAATCTTCAAAAAATTGAAACTGACGAACAAGACAAACCAACCGTCCTTGCACCTTGGGATCCAATGGGTGCCTTAGCTAGCCGGTAGTTCTAAATATAAAAAGTCGATTAACAGCCTCCATCTCAGGAAGCCGGTTAATCGACTTTTTTATTGCGATTTTATTCAATCATGGTTCAATGCAATCAATGCATCGTAGTAAATTTGCATCATCATTTGCCAATCACTGAACCTCAACCATTCGTTACCTTTATGGGCAATGCCTTTTTGACCGGGGAAAGACGGGCCAAACGCGATGATATTCGGTAATGCGCGCGCATAGGTTACCCCCGTAGTCGTCACTGGTGTCCCATCTAAACCGGTATCGGCCTCGTAAATTGCACTCAACTGCTGAATGAAAGGTCGTTCTGGATTGGTCACTTGTGCTGGATAACGCCGTTTAACAGTCACCGTCATCGTCGGTAACAACACGGTTTGAATTTGCGTTAATAGTGCATCTTCCGTCGTTGAAATTGGATAACGACACGTTAAGTGGCCACTAAGACTTTTGTTTTCAAAACTCAGCCCATAAAAAGCTAACTGCAACGCTCCGGAATCCGCATCCTGAAAATCAATTCCTAACTTTTGGCCCGTTGTTTGCGTCCCAATCTTAGTCGTGAGCCAGTCGAAAAACTGGCCGACTTGGCCGCTCAACTGACTGCCATCGACTACCAATTGCGGTAAGACGTTTTCGGCAAGTTCTGGCGCATTGCTGGGTGCTTTACGCCCCACATACTGTTTAACAGTACCATCAGCCAATGTTAGGCTCGCATGATCGGGAATAAAACTTTTATCAAAATGTCCGCCCAGCGCCTTAATCTGTTGGGCAGAATCATCTGTTAGCGGTAGTGTCAGTTGGATATCCAACAATCCACGTTCGCCATACACCGCCGGAAATTTACAATCCGGCGTAAAACCGGCAATTGGCGCCTTTTCATGCTGTAAATACAACGGAATATCGCGACTACCCGATTCTTCATCCGTCCCGAAAATGATTCGTACCCGTTGTTTGAGTTCGATATGTTGAACTTTGATTAAATATAAAGCAAACAACGTCGACAGTAACGGCCCTTTGTTGTCTAAAACACCTCGGCCATACAGATAATTATCGACCCGCGTCAGATCAAACGGCGCATACTGCCAGTCATCTTCGACATCGACAACGTCTAAATGACCCAATATCCCAAAATAATCGCTTTGTTGGTCTGCCGTTGGTCCGTATTCCACCCAACCAACACAATCGGCGACTTGTCCCGTTCGAAAACCCATTTCTTTGCCCATTTGTAAAACCAACTCTAAAGCCCGTTTAGGCCCAATTCCGAAGGGTGCCCCAAACGTTTTAGGGCCAGCGACACTAGGGACACGTAGAACACGCCGTAAATTAGCTAAAAAATCGATTTCATACTGACTAAATAACGTTTGAAAATCGGTCCGAATTTTTTTCAATGGAATGACTTCTTTCTAATTTTATGACAATGCTTGTCGCGTTGTTTTTTTAAAGTTTTCAATATCCGTTTTAGTCACACTCTGTGCAAATTCCGTCAACAAAGCAATCGTCTGGCGGTAGTCTTCTAGGTTAACCATCAATCTAGAAGAATGCATATACCTCGTTGGCATCGAGATGGTCATCGTTACCACACCATCCAGCGCTTTATGGATATTACAAGCATCGGTGCCACCAACAGTCATAAAATCAAATCGAACATCCAACGCTAATTGGTTAACTAATTGTTTCATCCGTTCCAAAAGGCCTTTATTAGCCATCGTTAATGAATCTAAAACGGCCAACACAACCCCGCCACCTAAGCAGTTGGTTCCCTCATTATCCAATGGCGTATCTTTAGCGGTCGTCACATCCAATGCGATGGCTAAATCGGGTTGAATGGTGTGAACCGCCGTCCGAGCCCCCCGAATGCCAACTTCTTCTTGTGTCGACCCAGTAAAATATAAAGTAGCATCGTGTGGCTGCTTAGCGGTCCGCTTCATCACTTCTAATTCCGCCGCCAAACTAAACCGATCATCCCAAGCTTTACCTAATAAATAATTAGGATCATTCATTGGTCTAAATTGAACGTATGGCGTAATCATATCGCCAATCTTAATCCCCAATCGTTCGATTGCGGCTTGGTCTTTAACCCCCATGTCCAAAAACATCGACATCGGTGTCATCACTTTTTCTTTAATCGCCGGCGCTAAACCGTGGGGTGCCCGACTACCAATGACACCGATATATTTGTGATCATCTTCCGTCGTCACCGTCATTTCTTGAGCTGGCATCACGTGTCCCCACCAACCGCCAACCGGTAATAATTTCAAATAACCATCAGTCGTTATTTGTCGAACAACAAACCCCACTTCATCCATATGGGCCGAGAACATCACTTTAGGACCATCTGAAATTCGGCCTGCTTGTTTTAAAATAATCGAGCCTAAATTATCATAACTAATCGTATCAACGTATGGTTCTGCATACTGGTGGACAATCCGGCTAACTTCTCTTTCACGACCACCAATCCCATCAGCTTCACTTAATTGGCGCAACAGATTGATATCAATTGATTTATCACACATTTCTCTCACCTACTTCATCGGTTTTCTGCTTTAAATGCAACGATCTGTTGCACCTCTAGTTGCTGAATGAAGGCTACTAAACCAGCTTTAGCCGCCTCGTAATCATCATTAGCAATCACCGATCGAGGGGTCTGCATATTGCGCACCGGGATATCGACTAATAATGATGGGCAACCGGTTCGTAATTTATTGACCCATCCAGCTTCAGAATCCGCTAATGAATAGTAATATTGATAAGGAATTTTTTCGTTTTCACAAATTGTTTTGAAGCTTTGCAATAATAATCGATTAGGCAATACTGTTTTATCGTAATACGTTAATAAAACGCCTTTGCCTAACTGACCAATTGAATCTTCCGAATCACTTTGATAATCAAACGCGCTTTCCGTATCTAGCATAATCGCTAAATCCGGTGCCACTTTATTAGTCGCCGTTTGAATTCCCCGCAAACCGACTTGTTCCTGAACCGTACAACCGACATACAAATCAAACGGTAACTTAACAGATTTCAATTGTCGTAATATTTCGATTCCCAGAATTGGTGCGTAACGACCATTCCAATTGCGACTAAAAATAGCCCCTGAATCACTCACGACAAATGCACTATCAAAACTTAATGAATCCCCTAATTGCAACCCAGCATTTTCTAGATCGGCTTTATTTAAAAAGCCTAAATCAACTAGTACTTTGCCAGATGGATCAACAACCGAGCCATCTTCCTTGTAAGCCAGAATAGTTCCTGAATAATGTTGATTAGTCGCCGTATCAAGTTGAACGCTTGCACCCAGTAGACTATTCGAAGCAACATCGCCTAACAATAATGCTTTAACCAATCCATTATCCAAAAAATTAGTAATAATCAAGCCTAATTCATCCATGTGTCCAGAAACCATTACTTTTAAGGGATTATCCTGGGTCCCTTTTTTGACCGCATAAATCGAGCCTAAATTATCATAGATAACATCATCAGCCAACTCGTCATAGTATGCTTTCAACCTAGCCGATATCAAGTGTTCATTACTCGCCACACCATTAATCGCCGATAATTCTTGCATCAATTCGAGCGTATTTTCAGAGTTCATCAGTCCACCTAGATTCAATATATTTTAGTTTGTCTAAATTCGGTCGTATCTGCATGCGCCACTTTTAAACGGCATAATGCCAATACATCTTTCAAAGCATCACTTAAGCCGGTCCCACCTTTTTTGGGCATCTTAACGATATCAACTCGTTCTTTGTATTGATCAATGACCGTTTGACATTCCTTGGACATTGTCACAACCACCGGAATGTCGGTTTTTTCATTCACAATCGCGCCAGTGTGTGCACACATTGCCGCATATTGAACATAGTGAAATGCAGGACCACAAATCACAACATCTGGTTTTATTTTTTTGATCATTGCCGCCAACTTCAAACTGACTTCATCTTTATGATCCATATAATTTTGATCACCGCAATATAGTGTGGTGGTGATTTTTTCATCCGCGTTTAAATATTTATCAAACATGTCGGCCGAGCCCATTGCCATCGTTTTTCCACCTAATGGTAAATCGCCATGTTCGGTTCCACCTAATCCAGCTTGAATTTGATCTAATACAATTAATATTTCCATTACAAATCACCCACCTTTATAGAGTCAAATCTGTTTCTGTCAAATCATCAAATGAGATATCTTCCGCTTTTTCCAAAGCTGCATCCCGTTCTTCTTTTAAATATTGACGGTCAAGCGTTTTAATAAATGGATAGTAAATTAAACAACCCAATCCTAGCAGTGCAAATTGATAGAGCGCCGCGACAAAACTCCCGGTCGATAAGTACCCTGAAAAGCCGATAGGTGTGGTCCACGGTAGAGCAACACCCGTCGTATACGGAATGATTCCTAGTTTAGTGACCAGCGTTGATAGTAATAAGTTCACTAATGGCACCAAGTTAAACGGAATAATCAAAATTGGGTTTAAAACAATTGGTAGCCCAAAGATAATTGGTTCATTAATACCGAATATCCCTGGTAAAATCGCTAATTTAGCTAACTGTTTGATTCGTTGTGAATGACACACTAACAACATCACCAGTAGTAATGATAACGTGCTCCCACCACCACCAAAGTTCGTAAAGAAGTTTGAGAATGGATCTGTAAAAATATTGGGGAGCTTTTTACCGGCTTGAAAAGCATCCAAATTTTCCATCGTTAATACTTTAGAAATCGGTGAGAAAACTGAATTAGCTACTGCGGGACCGTTAATCCCAAAGAACCAGAAAATAGTACAAGCAAATCCATAAATAATCTGGGCTGTTAGCGTATTCCCGGCACCCTTCAACGGTACTTGTAGGGTTTGGAAGATGAAATTGTAAACGGTCTCAAAAGGCGTCAATCCAAAAACAATCCGTATGATAAAGAACAAGAACATAACAAGCGCACTTGGAATTAAAGCTTCGAAAGATTGAGACACTGCAGGTGGGACACCATCTGGCATTTTAATCGTCCAACCGCGTTCAGAGACATAGCAATAAATCGGGACAGCGATAAAAGCCACTACTAATCCTAAGAAAATCCCATTAGTCCCTAAGAAATTCATATCTAAGGCGCCATCAACAGGTTCTTTCAACCCCTCAACAATCATTTGAGTGGGGGTTAAAATTAGAAAACCAACCAAAGCAACTGCTGCCGCTTGAATGGCATCCGTTTTTCTTTGTTTCCCATAAGCATAGGCAGTGCTAAAACAAGTGAACAATCCAACGGTATTAAAAACGGCTCTAGAAACATTGGTAAACCAACTTTCCCAACCAGTGCCTAGATACTGCCCCCAAAATTCCGACCAATGTGGTATCGGAAAGTTCGCAACTAACAAGAAGATGGATGCAACAATAATCAATGGGGTTGTGATTAAAAAACCATCACGAATTGCAAGTAATACCTTATTACTCCCCAGTTTGACGGCCAACGGCATTAAAACTTTTTCTAATTTATCAAACATTTTAATTCCTCCCTAGATAATTATCCTAATTCAGCATCATTTCTGTATCGCCCTTTCACTTACTAATGTTCTCTGTACAAAATATTATGGAATGTATATTTATCAGCTCGATAATGCGAATTATCGTATAGGATTGGATAACCGTCCATCGAATAGGCAACGGTATGGGCTAAAAAGGCCGGTTTCCCAACTTCAGTTTCTAAAAGTTGGCTAATCCCGTCCTCTAACAAGACCGATTCAAGTTCTTGATTAGCGTAACCAATCGCCATCGTTTGTTCGATTAACTTATACAATGAACCTTGTGCTTCGTGAGCTGTTAATTTTGGTAGAATTTTTTGCTTTAAATAAATCTGTTCGTGGGTCATCGGTTCATGATCAACAAACCGCAATCGTTCAATTTGCCAAACCGGTTCTTGAGCAACAAGATCTAACTTCGCTTCCACGTAATCGGGATAGACAATTGTTCGTCGTAAATCCAGCACACGCGTACTGACATCTAATTGGAATTGTTTCGCGGCTTCGGTGAAACCCATCAAGCCACTGGCCCCACTCGAAATTTTACCGCGGGTCGCTAAAACATACGTCCCGCGATTACGATCACGAACGACGACTTGTCGTTTTTCCAATAAATCGATTGCTTTTCTAATTGTTAACCGAGTGGTGCTAAACTGTTGTGCCAAATCATTTTCAGAGGGTAACTTTTGATGAATTCCATAAATCCCCGTCCGAACATCGGCACTCAATTTTTCTGCAATTTCAACGTATAAATACTTTGCCATTCTTCAAAATGCTCCTTCTAATCAACTGGTGCTTTAATTCTCTTCTCGTAAGCGGCTAACCATTCAGCCGAAATCGGTTCAATGGTTGTCGTCTGGTCCGGACCCGGATTAGCCATATAAATATGGGGGGCTTGTTCATCATTGCCTGCAGAGAAGGTAAATTCAACGTTCGTGGCAACGCCCCATTGCCCTTGCGGATTCAAAGCCACCAATGAAAATTCACCGGCTTTACCGTAACGTTTCTTTAATTTTTCAACGAAAGGATAAACAGCTTGATCGCAGGCCTGTTGTGGGGTTAAACCAGTTCCCATTAACCGCACAATTTCATAAGATAGACAGCCCTTCATTAGATCTTCGCCTAACCCCGTGGCAGCCGCGCCACCAATTTCACTATCGACATAAAAGCCACTACCCGACAAAGCTGAATCACCGGTTCGACCTGGTTTTTTCATAAATAAACCAGAGGTCGAAGTGCCGGCTGCCATACTGGCTTGTTGATCCAAACTAATCATACCGACCGTATCATGGCCATCATACGGGCTTAAATTCTTTTCATTAATTTCTTTAACTCGTTTAGCCCAGAGTTTATGCGCACGTTCAGTTAGCATGTTACGCCGTTCAAAACCATTAAACATCGCGTACTGCGACGCCCCTGTACCGACTAAGAAACTGTTAAAATGATCGTTGCTGAGTTGGCGGGCGACACTAATCGGATTTTTCACATCGCTAATGCCAGCAACGGCCCCGATTGCAAACGTGTCTCCATCCATAAAAGCAGCATCCATCTCCACTAATCCTTGTTGATTGGGTAAGCCACCATAACCAACTGATTTGAAAAACGGATAGTCTTCAACCGCTTGAATGGCGGTCTCAATCGCATCGGTACTGCGACCACCTTGTTTTAAATCTGCCATTGCAGCTGTCAATCCTTCGTGCGCCATGCGCCAAGTCCCAATCATTGCATACGTCAAAATCATCATCTCCATTTATATGTAAGCGTTTAACACAAACTAAGTATAATCAAGATTGTATATACAATCAATCCGGAATTTCATTAAATAGCACGTCAACAAAATAAAAAGCAGCCTTCTCAACGAGAAAGCTGCTTTTAAATAACTTATTTATTTTTTAGATCATCAATCGAATTAATATTAGTCATGTACTTCGGTACGGCCAAGCCGACCTTCGCCCCTTCTAAATTGGGCCCTAAATCTTCAACCTGACCTTTATAATCTTGATAATATAAACCAGAGGTCTTCGGTAACCAAGCACAGACCTGTGCATCTGCAGCATTAGTCGCGACTGACGCCCACATCGGTTGAATTTCCATCGCTTGGATGGTTGGTTCATACCCTTGTTGACGTAAAACCTCGGCAACCACGTTGGTCGAAGCAATCTCAGAATCCCAAGCCACATAGGTCAATTTAATCTTGGTCCCTTTGACCTTTTTAACCCCTTTGGTCCACTTAGCAACTTGTTTGGGATTGGCTTTAATCCAATCACTCGCCGCTTTTTGTGGATCAACACCATCATTGACCTTTAACATGACCACTGACATTTCAGTCGGTGTCCAATGGAATCGGTCCAGAATGGTATAAGCTTCTGGCATCGACTTTTTAAGGCCTTTGCGAACAATCGTATTGATGTGTTCCGTCTTACCATAAACATTCTTAGGATCTTTCAAAAATTTAATGGGATATTTAGTAAACATCCAATGCGGTTGCCAACCAGTGACCACGATCGGCCGCTTATCAGCAATCGCTTTACCCAAAGTGCTGGTCATCGCAGCCGTTGAACTGGTTTGTAACTGCCACTTTTGATTTTCAAGGCCATATGCCGATAACGCTTTTTGCGTCGACGCCATAATCCCAGCGCCGGCATCAATCCCGGTAATCGTGTAATTGATTTGTGACCCTAATTTTTGTTGCGCATCATAGGGTTTAGTTTGCGAGCTACAAGCCCCCAGGACAGTCGCTAATCCGATTACGGCCAATAGGGTGATTATTCTATTCTTTTTAAACATCAAAAATCTCCCCCTACTTTGTTCGTTCGCGATTCAACGCCTGTGTTAACCGATCAATAATAATCGCTAAGATGACGATGGCAAGTCCGGCAGCAAAACCGCCCCCAGCATCATTCCGGCCAACGGCAAAGTAAACACGTGTACCGAGGCCCATCGCGCCAATCATCGATGCAATGACGACCATCGAGAGGGCCAACATCATACTTTGATTGATACCAGCCATTAAGGTCGATTTAGCGAGTGGTAACTGGACTTTAATCAGTTTCTGCCATTCGGTTGAACCGTAAGAATCAGACGCTTCAATCAATTCGGTTGGCACTTGGCGAATGCCTAAATTAGTCATCCGAACCGTTGGTGGCATTGCGAAGATAACTGATGCAAAAACGCCCGGTACCATCCCAATCCCAAAGAAGGCGACTGCCGGAATTAGATAAACAAAGGCCGGCATTGTTTGCATGAAATCTAAAATCGGTTTAAATATTGCCTGGGCAATATCACTTTTCGCCATCCAAATACCAAGCGGTACCCCGATGACTAGCGAGATAAGACTCGACGTTAACACTAAGGTCAACGTTTGGGTCATATCGCGCCAGAAATCTAAATTCCAAATCAATAGAAGACCGAGAATTTCAAAGATAATCAGACCCCATTTTTTAGTGTCGCGATTGGCTAAGTACGTCACGCCGACCACGATTACGATAAAGAGCCAGATTGGCAATAGATCAAAGACCCACTGGAATCCGTTGATAATACCGCCAATGAAGTTTGTCAGACCGTTAAAGAATCCGGTAAATTGTGTTAACCAGTCAACAAAGTGATCCATCCAGTCTGCTAAAGGGACTTTAGGAATTGTCATTAAATTAAGCAAGATGGTTCACCTCATTTCCAGCAAGTGCGCCTAAGACTGCCCCACGAATAATGATTCCGCGGAGTTGTTTTTGTTCGTTTAAAACGGCAAATGGAATCCCAGTTTGCGAGATATCATCTAAAATTTCATTGATTGGGGTTTCTTCCGTCGTCGTTGGCACGGCGGTATTAATCACCGATTGTAAATCGCGACTGTCTTGACGAACTAATTCCAAGACATCGCGCGCATCAATGATCCCCACCAATTCGCGTTGGTTGTTGACCACGTAGACGGTTGAAACTTCATTTTCACGCATTCGTTTCAAGGCCAAGCGTGGCCCATCTTTATCGATATTAATCGTCGTTGGTCGAATCATCACGTTACCAGCCGTATAAACCTTACTACGGTCGACATTTTCGATAAATTTCTCAACGTATTCATCCGCTGGCCGGGTCAAAATATCTTCCGGTGTCCCGGTCTGAACGATTTCGCCATCCTTCATAATCATAATATGATCCCCCAGTTTTAGGGCTTCATTCAAATCATGACTAATAAAGATAATCGTTTTATGCATCGTCGCCTGTAAATCCAATAGTTGATCTTGCATATCGGAACGGTTCAATGGATCTAACGCCGAAAAGGCTTCATCCATCAACAGAATTTCTGGATTATTGGCTAACGCTCGAGCTAAGCCGACCCGTTGTTGCATCCCGCCGGATAATTGCGTTGGGTATTGATTGCCATAACCATCTAGGCCGACTAAGTTCAAGGCATCGGTTGCTTTTTGATTGCGCGTCGCTTTATCAACACCTTGGATTTCTAAGCCATAAGCCGTGTTATCGAGAATGGTCCGATTCGGAAAGAGTCCGAAGTTTTGGAAGACCATACTCATTTTTTTGCGGCGGACTTCGCGTAGCGCTTTTTTATCGATTTTCATTAAATCGTCGCCATCGATTAAGACGCTACCATCTGTCGGTTCAATCAAGCGATTAATCATCCGCACTAGCGTTGATTTTCCACTACCGGATAATCCCATAATCACAAAAATTTCACCGGATTCAACTTCAAAATTAGCCCGGTCAACACCAATTGTTGCCCCGGTTTCCTTTAAAATTGCGGCTTTCGTTTTGCCCTGTTGTAATAACTCTTTGGCTTTAGGAATTCGTTTACCAAATATTTTCGTTAATTCTTTGACTTGTAATTTGACAGTCATAGAATCCTCCTTTTTCTGAAAAGTGTACTTAATAAGTATAGTCGTTTACAGCAAAAGTTGCAGACAGCATCTTTTTTGACTCATCATATTCTCATATTGGCACTGATTAGCCGGTCGCCTTTAAAATCCTGATAATTCTTGAGCCACCATATTAACAGTATTTACCATGATTTAAAATCGACAGACACACTCAGTCTTAAATGCAACTATTTCGTTACCTAAATTAAAATTAAATGAGCTTTTTAATTATTTTCACGGAATACATCAAAAAAGGCCCCGAGTCAGTTAAACTGACTCGGAGCCTTGATACTCGGCTTAATTAGGCCGTTTTATTTTTTTGTTGGTAACGATGATACAAGCCCATTGCTAGAATGGCAAAGACGATTGGTCCAATCACCATCCAGAAGGCATCCATGTATTGGCCTTCAATGATTGGTTGAATAATCGTGAAAGCAATCCCGAAGACTAAGACTAAATCGACAACCACGGTGACCGCTTTAACTGCCAGTGGTGTTTTAAAGAAAACGTATGGCCGATCTAAATCTTGCCGCGCCTTGAAATACGGAAAGGCCGTGACTAAGAATAAATAGGGTAATGACGTTGAAACATTCGCCATCAGCGTTAATACGTTATAGAAATCACCGGCAGCTTTCCCGCCAAATGAAATGACTGCGATTAAAAGACAAACCAAAGCGGCTTGGCCCCACATCGCTTTTTCAGGCATCCCATTTTTATTGACATCCGCAAAACCATTAGGCCATAATTTTTTAGGTGTTCCTAGTACAAATGATTTCAATGGTGAATAAATTAAAACCGCAAAAGCGCCTAGATAACTAACAAACATAATTAAACCAGTTACTCGTGCAAAAATTGTTCCGATTTCAAGTGCCACACTTTGGCTCATTCCAAAAGCGTGTCCAAATTGGAACCCTAAATTCTGCATCAAAACGTACGTGATATTTCCTAAATTGGCTTTGTTGCCACTTAATATTTGTTGCCAGTTGGTTGAAATGCCCCACATGAAGATGGCCACAGCGTAAATTAACGTAATCATTGCAGTGGCAATTAATAACCCTTTCGGGAAAGTTTTTTCAGGTTGATCCATACTATCCGTGACGCCACCCATGGTTTCCATCCCTGCATAAGCAAAAATTGAAAAGACGACGAATGATAACATCCCGATTGGTGATTGATAACTGGCCATCGGACTCTTCACAAATGTTGTCACACCATGAATCGGTTCCGCTAAATGGAACCCGTTTTTAAATAGAATTGCTAAGCTAATGACTAAGAAGGCCGCAAATAAAAAGGCAACCGCCCCACCACTAAACGAAGCAAATTTTTGAATTTTATCAATCCCACGACTCGATAGGAAAGTTAAAACTAAAATCCAGATGATCCCCAATACCCCAACAACTTGGGTACCGGTCATACCAATAAAGTGCCAGCTAGCGGTTTGATCTGAACCTTGCAAGAAGGTTGAAAACGGAATCCACACCTTAACGGCGGTTGAAACCATCCAAACAATCCAAGATGCTAACCAGATAAAAGTCCCGATAAAGGCGGCTTTTTCACCGATTGACTCTTCTAACCATGAATATAGTCCCCCACGCGCTTCCTTTAAAGAAGAACCAAATTCAGCAAACATTAATGAAGTCGGTAAGAAGAAGAAGATGGCTGCTAGAATATACCAGATGATACTGGCATACCCCATCATGTAGAAGGCCACCGTCGTGTTTGCAAAACCAAAAATTGACCCAAAAATCATTAAGATTAGTCCAGTGACGTTAATTTTTTTTGATTTTTCCATTATATACAGTCCCTTTCTGATTTGTTTATCGCTGTCAATATACAATTTATTCGGTATATTGTCAACGTTTTCTGAATTGATAGCGCTGTATCGGATTGAAATATGCAAATATCTATCATTTCATGCACTTCACTATTAACAACGTATTCTCAGAAAACGGCGGTGCGTTCATCCTGAATAAAACACGAACATTATTTAGATACAAAAACAAAAAAGTTTGTGATATACTGATAACACAATTAACGGAAGGTGGTTTATCGTTTGGCTATTACATTAAAAGCGTCCTATTTTTCTGCAAATGCCCCGAATAACGTCGAATTTCACGAACAATCTTTAATTGAATTGATCGAAAACGGGCAAATTGGCCAAGTTATTCATCAATCAGATCCAGATTACCAGAAAACCCTAACAGCGGCCCAAACCACTGATCAATTAATCACCATAGCGCCTGGTCATTATTTATTACCAGGCTTCATCGATTTGCATAACCATGCACCGCAATGGCCGCAAGCCGGAATTGCACTTGATCGACCACTCAACGATTGGCTCAATCACTACACTTTCCCCTTAGAGGCCCGTTTTGCGGATTTAGATTATGCGACGGCCGTCTATCGCGACTTAGTTCATACCTTATTAACCAACGGTACCACTAGCGCCCTTTATTTTGGTTCTATCCATAATAATGCCAATTTAAAACTAGCCGAAATTTGCGCACAATTGGGCCAACGTGCTTTTATCGGGACCGTCGTCATGGATAATCCCGAACAAACACCCGCTAATTATCGTGACGCGAATTCAGCCACGGCGCTTAGTAAGACGCAAACCTTCATCCAGGCGATTCAAAATCTACATCCTGATCAATTGGTTCAACCGGTCATCACCCCGCGTTTCATTCCCAGTTGCCAAACCGAAACGCTAGCCCAATTAGGCCGTTTAGCACAGGAAACCCAACTACGGGTCCAAACGCATTGTAGTGAAAGTAATTGGGAACACCAATATGTTTTGGACCGATTCGGACAAACCGACAGTGTTGTCTTACAACAATTCGGTTTATTAAACCAACACGCCATCTTAGCGCATGCGACGCAACTAACCGCCACCGACCAACAATTAATTAAAGCCGAACAAGCAGCAATTGCCCATTGTCCGCTCTCTAACGCCTATTTCGGCAATGGCGTCTTCCCCACTAAACAATTATTAGACCAACAGTTAAAAATCGGTTTGGGGACCGATATCGCTGGCGGTTATAGTCCCAGTCTCTACACTAACTTGCAAACGGCCGTCACTGCTTCACAAATGCGTCAGGACGGTGTCGACGCCCGATTACCGGCTGACTCCCGTGGCGTTGCTGACAGCCGCATCACCACCGAAGAAGCTTTTTATCTTGCGACCGCTGGCGGCGCAGCTAGTTTAGCCATTAACGCTGGTCAAATTAAACCGGGGATGCTTGCTGATTTTCAAATTGTCCAAGCGGCGCCCCAATTCACAACCCTCACGCCAGCCGATCAATTGACCCATCTTTTATTCAACCACACCGCCCAACAAATCAAGGCCGTCTATGTGAACGGTCAATTAGTCCATCAAAAGGAGCAAAATTGGTATGACAACGCACAATAAACAATTAACAATCGGCCCCGATGAGTCGATTTCGAATCAAGAGGCTGGCTTACTCGGCCTACAACACGTTTTAGCGATGGATGTTTACGTGCCACCCGTCATTATTGCCGGTCTACTTGCCATGAGTATGGGCGCTAAAACTGGCTTAATTCAAGCCACTTTCTTAGCGGCCGGAATTGGCACGATTATTCAAACGAAATACTTCATGAAGATGCCCGTTTCACAAGGACCATCCTTTGTACCAATTGGGGCCATTGCCGGCGTTTATTTCGCCAGTGGCGCGGCCAATGGTGGGATGGCGACCGTCTTAGGAGCCTCGGTGATTGGTGCGTTAATTTTAATTCTATTAGGCTTAACCGGCTTATTTCAAAAAATCATCAATAGTCTGGTGCCCCAATTTGTCGGTGGCACAATCATCACCGTCGTTGGACTATCCTTGATGCCTTCCGCATTAGGCGATAACATTTTCAAAGCTTCCGGCAATGTCGGCGATAACCTGATTCTCGCGATTACGACGATTGCGATTCTGGTCGCTTGCGTCTCACTAGGCATCTATTTCCCCAAACTGCAAAAACTATTTAAAGTCAGTTCCATTATCATCGCATTGTTAGGCGGTACTTTACTCGCAACCTTAATGGGTAAGTTCGATTGGTCAAGCGTCCAGTCGGCTAGTTGGTTCAGCCTGCCCCATTTCACGATGCTCCACTACGGCATCCGCTTTTCCGGTTCCGCGATTCTAACCTTCGTTATTATCTACGCCGTCTTAATGACGGAAACCACCGGTACTTGGTTCGCAATGAGCGCCGTGACCGAAACACCAATTTCGAAGAAGCAATGGAACCACGGAATTATCGGCGAAGGCCTCAGCTGTTTAATCGCGGCCGTATTAGGGGGTTCACCGGTTACTGGTTACGCGACCAACGCCGGCATTGTCTCAATCACCGGTGTCGCAAGTAAGAAAGTCTTCATTTCAGCTGGTATCTGGTTTATTATCTTCGGCTTCTTCAATAAACTGGCCGCTTTCCTATCAGCGATTCCAGCACCCGTCATTGGCGGTATTTTCGCCATCATCTGTGCCACAATCATGCTCAACGGCCTCAACGTCTTACGAACCCGTCAACAAGAAGAACGGGACATGTACATTATCGGGATTCCGATTATCATCTGTATCGCCATCATCATTATGCCCCAATCACTCGTCAAAGCAACGCCACAAATCGTCCAATACCTACTCGGTTCACCGATTTCAATCTGTGCGATTGCCGCGATTGTCCTGAATTTAATCCTCCCAAAAGATCGCAAGATTACATTTTAAGTAAACAAAAGACCGTTTCAAAAACCAATTATCTGGTTTTCGAAACGGTCTTTTTATGGCTCTTTAAACAGCTACTAATATCATTATTCTCAACCCCAACCTTACAACTAATCTAGAAAAGCGGTAGTATCTTTCCCACATGATTGATAATTATTGATGATTCCTAACTTTTTAAAAACAGCTTGTTTATAGGCAACATCTGCATTCCATTCGACCGTTTCAAGCACCCGAGTAGCCGCATGTAAGTCAGTTTCAGTAATCAAAATCCCATGACTATTTAATAAAAAAATATTTTCTTCTGCAGCATCTCCCAGTTCAACTAAAGCATCATGCACCATCTCTGCCAAGGCTTTGGAACAAGCTTCCCGATATGGTAAACATTTAATTTTTCCTAACGGCATATTAACTGAAGTCACTTCAGTAACGTTGGGCATATCTTCACCAATCGTTGCCCAGAACATCGAACTTTCAGCATGAGAATGATAGACAACATTAATATTTGAATTAGCTTTGTAAGCCTCCTCGTGCATATTAATCTCACGCGTCAACTGTCCCTCACCAGCTAATTTTTTACCCGTTTCAAGATCAATGACTAAAATTTGTGCAGCCGATAATTTAGCAAACCAAGCTTCTGACATAAAGGTTGGCGTCATGATTAAATAATCATGCCCTGCTGAATAGGTCACACCATCATAAGTAAACGATTCCGTAGGTGTTAATTTAACTGAGATATTCCCCCCAGCAACATTTGTCATCTTACGATTAAACATTTCACGCGCAACCTCGGCTAAATCTCTACGTTCGATCTCAAATGGTAACATTTCAGCAGTTATAACTTTTGACAACATATTAAAACTTCCTTTCATTTATTTAGCTCTCTTCAATTTTTTAGATTCATATTTTAATTTTTCATAACGAACTTCTCGCTCAGCATCATATTGCGCAAAAATAATAGGATTACCCTTATAAGTAATTATCAATCCTAATACAATCGCCACCAAACACCCTTTTAAATTTCCCGCACTAACAACAGTAATTGTAAATATGATGTCTAATGCTAAGACTAGCAACCACATCATTTTTAAGCATCTATTTTTTTGTTCAACTGTCACTATTCTCACCTACGTTTCTTTGATATATCACTAAAATCGACACCATCAATATCACTAATTTTATATTCTTTAGATTCATTCGTTACTGGCTGGGCGGACCTTGTTTGTTCCACAACTACACCTACTGTGTCTGCTACAACGCTATATCGTTTACTTGGTATTGCAATCTTGTTCTGATCAATATACAACCACACAAACCCTGCCAACCATAGTAGTGACAAACAAATCGCCCACCACTGACCATTGAATGCCTGTGCAAAGAACAACCGGAAATCAGGACCTTCAAAAGTTGACCAAGATAATTGTTGACCCCCGGGTACTTTTACCGCGCCTGTTGTTTTGGCCAAATTTGTAATAATCGGCGCAAAATATGTTGCCCCATATAGAAAAATAGGTGTTGTTATAATCCCCAATGTTAACATCCGCCATAGATTCGCACCTGTTAACAATAATGCTGCGACCACAAATGAAAGATTAATAATCCCAGCAAATGGCAATACGGTATTACCTGGTAATAGCATTGCCATAATCAACATAATGGGAACCAATATAATGACAGTGACCCAAAGCTCATTGCGCCCCGCTAGGATGGGCCAGTCTAATCCAATATAAATTTCGCGACCATGAAAATGTTTTTTCATCATTGTATTCATAGCATCCGCAATTGGTGATAAAGCTTCCATGAATAACTTGGAAACCATCGGAAACAGTGTCATGGCAGTTGCAGCCTCAATCGCCAATTTTAAAGAACCTGAAACTGAATAACCGGCACCAAACCCCAATAGCATCCCGATAATAGCACCCATCACTGTGTTATCCCCAAAGATGCCAATTTTTTTCTGCAAAGCATTAGCATCTGCCGGTTTATTCATGATTGGAATAAAATCCAAAATTTTGTTTAAAGGTTGCAACAATACTGCAAATAATGTAATAAAATGGGGGACTGTTACCCCCGGCATCCCAGTTAAATCTTCAACATGTCGTTGCCACATATCACCGGCCTTTAATTCTAAGATAATTTGCAAACTAGCTACTATAAACCCAAACAAGGCATTTTTTGTGAAATATAAAACCACAACATATGTGAAAATCTTATTCCAAACATTCCACATATCAACATTCAATGTCTTCGTCATTTTAAAGGTCAACATCACAAAATTAATAGCAAGTAGCAATGGGAAGAATAGAAAGGCTGATTTATACGACCACGTAATCGCCGCAACACCTGTCCAACCAACATCAATAGCATTCAAACTTAAATGAAATAATTTCGACATGGCCTTAGCCGCTGGTGAAATCGAATCCATCATATAGTTAACGACTAAGGTCATTCCACTAAAAGCGACACCTAAGATCAAAGCCGCTTTAACAGCACGACTCAATTTCAAACGTGCAGCCATTGCGATTATAAACATAATTAGTGGGACAAAAACTGGTGCCCCTAAACCTAAAACATAGTTAACAACATCCTTCAAAATAGTCATACCGATATCCTCCTCATATTAGGAAAATGAGATTTCTTACTGCGCAGTCTTAAGTTGCATTAACGCATTTACGAAAGGCAAATAAGTCTTTTCCCCTTTTGCACCAGTTAAAATATCGACCCCATTGACATCTGGAATCCCCTTTGATTGACAGATCTCCTGAATTTCAGGTGTGGGCCTTGCTAACCAAACATAAATATCATAGTTTGATAACACACCTGATAACTGCTTAAAATCGGTTGCTTGTACATCTATCCCGGTTGCATGATGATCTTCTAAAAAAGTCTTCAAATTGGCAACTACGGTTTCTGAAGTTGCAACACCACTACCACAAGCTACGACCACTTTTAACATTATTCTCACACTCCTCATATCTTTAAAATTCAGTCGTTAATAATTGATACATCTTATCCGAATTCTCGATAGCCTTGAATTTATCAACGAATTTTTGGTTATTCATTAGTTGCATAAATCGCTGTAATAACTTAACCTGTAAATTTTGAGTTTCTTTAACGATTCCTAAAAAGAAAAAGGTTTGCGTCTGCTCATCTTCATTTAATCCCATCTGTAATACATGAATTGGACTATCTAGCTGAACAACAGCAATAAACGGTTCCTTAACATTAACTGGGTTAGCGTGTGGTAAAGCAATCGGCAAATACTCAGTTATCACGCCTGTCGGAAATTCGTCCTCACGGCTATTCAATGCCGCTAAAAAAGTTTCTTCAACATAACCCTCTTTTTCTAAAATTTGAGAAACCTGACTAAATAGATCCTGACGATTTTCAGCAGTTATTCCGTTCAAAATTAATTTCCGATCAAATAAGTCACCATACTCACTCATCGTAAAATCCTCCTTAAATTATTGAATTACTTTCCTCAAAATTGAATTAATAATATTTACTACATCAATAGATTAAACGCTTTCACCAGTGTTTTAAAGGCCCTGTGCAATTTTTGAAACTTCGTCAAAAATTGTACAAATATTCTTCATACTTATTCATCAATCAAACACTAATATAAGATTTCTATATTTAATTGGGACCATATTTCTACAAATTTTCTTGGTGGTTTCTCATCCGTGATAATAATATCGATTTGGTCATAGTCACATAATTTGTAATAACCTTTGATATCAAATTTAGAATGATCACATAGCAACACGATTCTATCACTGAACCTCATCATTTTCTTTTTAACACTCGCTTGCTCTTCACTGGACATAAAAACCCCATTTGTAGTGATTCCAGTACAAGACAAGAAATATAAATTACCTCGAAAATCATCTAAAAAATCTAAAACCTTATCACCTAGAATTGAACCTGCTCCTGGATGTAAACATCCACCTGGGACAAAAGTTCTTACTTTTTCAATACCGTCCAATTCGACCGCCAATCGTAGACCGTTTGTAATGATCACTAAATTATTTAATTTAGCAAAATAAGTAGCCAAAAATGATGCTGTACTACTTGAATCGACAAAAATAGCCTGATTATCTGTTAAAAAAGTGTTCGCTATTTCAGCAATATACCGCTTTTCAATTTCATTCTCTTGCTCCCTAAAAAGATAAGACAGCTCGATATTATCCGGTCGAACTAACTCAACACGTCCAAATTTTCTGATAACCTTACCCAATTCCTCCAATTCAATTAAATCCCGCCGCAATGTAGAATCGCTAACGTACAATATCTTTTGTAATTCGACAGTCGTCATAACTCTTCTGTGTTGTAACTCACTTAAAATCATATTCAATCGCTCATTTTTAAACATATCCACTTAACCTCCGGGTTTAATTTAATACTGGTTAACTCATCATCGAAACAATCAATCTCTTTTTAAATTAACTATCTGTAACATTTATAACGCACCTCCCTATAAATCAAATTTTTGCATCAAATATCCCCCAAAATATAGATTCGATAAATGCGTATGCCAAAAATTCACAAGACATTCGTCTAATATCATTATAAAATGTTAGGAATCTAATTTAAGCCCCATAGATAGGTACCCCATCCAATCCCGATTATTGATATAAAAATAGGCGTCATTATTTCTGTATACCAGAAATAATGACGCCTATTTTTATGTTAGTCTCTATATAGCCTTAAACACTGACCATTCGAATCGTCATAATATTCTTATTCATCGAGATATCTTCGACAATCTGCGAATATTTCATTTCCCGGGGAATTTCGATGCGATAAACGTTGGTGTAAATCGTATTATTTGCATCTTGGGTCACTGAAAAATTAACATCGCGCACTTGAATCTGGTGCGTCTCAAAATAATCCTGAATAAATTCTTTAGTGGCGACTTTATGTTTATATTTGATTTCGATTTTCTTCAACGTATTGATGTGAATAATCTTCTTCAAGAAAACAATCACGAAAATCACAAAAACTGAACTAATGACGGCAATCTGATAATACCCCATCCCAACGGCCAAACCAATACCGGCCGTCGCCCACAGTGAGGCTGCGGTGGTGAGTCCTTGAATCTTGTGGCGAGTGACAATAATTGTCCCAGCCCCCAAGAAACCAATCCCACTGACCACTTGCGCAATTAAACGCGCTTGATCAGATCGAATGACGGTCGCAATCGCCAAATGGCTCAACGCAAACTGGACGTTTTGCGCCGCGATTTCCTGTTGAATCATCGCAATCACACAAGCGCCCAAACAAACCAAGATATGCGTTCGCATCCCCGCGGGACGATTTTTATATTCGCGATCCGAACCGATAATCCCGGCAATCACGGTTGCTAAAGTGAGTCGAATTAAAATATGGACCGTTGTGACTTCAAACAAATGAATCCCCCCTATAACCTATCTAACACTAGTTTAGCACACAAAAAAGGCTGAGCGCGAACTCAGCCTAATAATACTAATTAATCAATCTTTACCGTCCACTTTATCAACTAGCTTATTGAAAACATCAGTAACTTTATCTTTTAATTCACCGGTCTTTTCTTTAATCGTATCACCTAAATCGTCCGCTTTTTCAGAAGCTTTGCCTTTGATTTCTTCGGCTTTGCCCTTGGCTTCCAACTGTTCGTTATCAGTCACCTTGCCCACAGTTTCTTGCACTTTGCCTTTAATCTGATCAGTTTTATCTGTCATCTGTAAAACCTCACTTTCTTCTGATTAGTTCAATCGTAGCAAGTTGAAGTAAGCAGGGTCAAAAAAGGTGCTCAATAAAGGTACCCATCTTCAATTTTGTATGATAACCTCATGCTACAAAAAAACGCAAAGCGAGTTCGCACTTTACGTTGATTTATTCATTAAATTAAGTTGTTGCATAATAATATGAAATAACTTCCGCAAAACTATACAGAATCGTCCGATTATCAATTTGGTGTGGCGTATTCTCTAAGTCGTTGATATGAGTAGTTGGCAGAATTAATGAAGTCGTTGCTAACTTAATTAAGGCTGTTTCAGGATTCATCGTGATTAGAAAAGTAGGACTCCCTTTACGTTTAGCCGTTGTCATTAACCTTTGATAACTGGTTGTAGAACCAGTAACGGAAAATATAATTAATAAATCTTTGGCAGTCATGGCAGTCTCTAGATACTCAATCTTAATTCGGTCCGAGACGGCCTCAATAAAGCGTTCTTCTGAGTACATCGAATAGACTAACTGCTCAGCAGATAGCGCCGAATTCCCGATACCAATCGCTTTGATGGAACTATGTTGATGCATCGCTTTAACCAGTTTGAGTAACGGTTCTTCTAAATCCATCTGTTCTAAAATATTAAACGTTTGGACATAACTATGCATCATTCGTTGCAGTCGTGTCTCTACTGACGACGGCGTCTTCTTAGTTTGAATTAGTTTGGCGATATCCAGTTTGAATTCTGGATAGCCTTGATAACCTACTTTTTTTACAAATCGTTGGATAGACGCGACTGATACTCCGTATTCCTTAGCGGCCTCTTGAATAGAAAGGACCATCCCGGCCTGTGGATTTGCAAGTATTGATTGGTAAATACGCCGTTCGGTCTTGGTTAAAGTCATATAATATATACCGATACGATCTTCTAAATCCATTGAATGGTCACCACTTTTCTCTTATTTATATCATTATAACATTAAAAAACCACAATTTTTAATTGTGGCTTTTTACGTATGTTACTATTCCGCGCTTGCGATTTCTGCTTCATCTTCTTTAATGATTTGACGATCATACGCAATCATAAATGGTGCGACAATCACAAAATCAATAATAAAGATGACACCCCAAACAACTAACGCATGCCAGTCTAAGGTGGAAATAACAGCATATAATGGTGCCGGTAACGTCCATGGCACACTCATCGCCGTTTTACTCATAAAACCAAGAGTCGTAGCATAATACGCAATCGGCAAGTCAATTAATAAACAGATAAAGCTTGGAATGAACGTGAATAAATTCATAACAGTTGGAATCCCAAACACTTGTGGTTCGTTGATATTAAAGATACTTGCGGGCCAAGCTAATCTTGATAATGATTTCAGTCGAATCGATTTAGCAAACACTAGCATACTGACTAAAATAGCTATATAGACTGCCGCTTCCCCAAAAATAAAGGTAAAATTACCAACAAAAATATTGGTTAACGGTTCATGTGCTGCATACTCCTGTAAATTTTGAATCAAGCCGGCAGTCCAAATTGGAGTGGTGACGGCACTAATCATATTATCACCGTGAATCCCGAAGAACCAAAAGATTAAAGCAAGTTCAGCAAGCACCATCATTGATAGTAACGATGCGCCGGCATGCATGATGGGTTGGAAAATCGCAAAGATGAAGGTCCCGATATTGGTGCCAAAATAACCCATAATACCATTGATGCCACCAAATAATAATAAATTGACGATTAACGGAATCAATACTTCGAAGGGTGCTGCAACAGCTGGTGGCACTTGCTTTGGCATCCGAATCGCAATCTTATGCTTGATTAAGAACCGATTGACTTCAATCACTGCGAGTCCAAGAATGATGGCAGAAAACATTGAATTTGAACCCAGTAAGGTTGTATCAATTCTTAACACCTTTTGAACGGTAGTTGGTGGCGCAACCACTGCCAAGAAAGTCATTAAAGCAACTAATGAATTCGGGAAAGCAGCCATATTATACGTTTTGGCTAATTGATAAGAAACACCGAGTACGACATATAATGAAATCACACCAATTGATAAATTAAATGGAACCGTTAAAACATCATAATTGGTTTGCGCCCAGTGCATCCACATTAGGAGAAATTTATAAAATAGATTAGTTGGTTGGACCAACTGTGTATTAACTGGCGGATTTGCAATCATTAGTGCAATCCCACCGACAATCGTATAAGGTACTAAATTCGTTAAACCATCACGTAATGCCGATAAATGACGCTGATTAGAAATTCGATTAGCAACGGGAACAATTTTAGCTTCCATGAATTTCTGAACTTTTTTAAAGAAGCGGTTCATTTTTTGCATTCATCATACCTCCAAAATTTATTGAAAACCTTTGCATAACTTATTATATTCCTTTTGATATAAATATCAATAATATTTTTAAGTTTGATATTTATATCAAAAGGAATATAATAGTGAGTAGTTAAACAAAGGAGAATTCGTTATGCGCGTTGGAACAAATTATCAAGTCATCAATCCACCAATGGGTTGCCAAATGGAAGGTTATGAAAGTCGCTTTGCCACAGGACAACACGATGACCTCACCGCGTCCGTTATCTATCTTGAAGATACGCCTCAACAAATACTGCTGATTGCACTTGATCTAGTCGCTATCCCGGCCTACCGTGTTGATCGTCTCAAACGACTAATCGTTGAAAAGACAACTGTTCAAGCTAAATCAATTATTATTGCCGCTGTTCACAGCCATTCCGGTCCAACCGTCACTGATTTGCTACTAGACATGCCGCAAATTGATGAATCCTATTGGCACCAAATAACATTAAAAGTCATTCAGTCCGTCCAGCTAGCCATTGAGCACACGCAGATTGGCCATGCCAAACTGCGGTCTAGCCAGATTCCAACTGGTATCTACGCGAATCGTAATCAGATTGATGCACCTTATAACGGTCAATTACTGCGTTTGGTCGTTTTTGATGACCAAAATCGGTTATTCGCTTCTTTGTTGCTCCTTGGCAGTCACCCCACAGTTATGAATGCTGATAATACCTTGTTATCTGCCGATTTAGTTGCAGCAATTAGAAGCCGCTATCAATCCATATTTGGGATTCGACCAGTCATCATGTTGACCGATTGCGGGGATACCAGTACCCGTTTTACACGTCGCGAGAGTACTTTTTCTGAGACTACCCGGCTCGGCGATCAAATCGTCAACGCATTAAAAAAAGATGATTGGCAGCTTCCTATTTCGATTAGTCATCTCCAAATTAAAAATATTGAAATGGCTTGCGACTACGATCCTATTACAAATTCGCAAGCTGATGTGCTCTGGCACCAAATCAACCAGCAAGTCAAAACGGCCACAAATGACCATCGAACATCATTAACTGGTTTTTTAAACACGTACACCCATATCCGTTACTATGGCCATACCCATTTCAAAACAACCGCTTGGCTTTTTGAAACGCCTGACTTTCGAATTGTTACTTACCCTGGGGAGCTAGTCAATGCATTGGGGACGCGCATCCGCAATGCTGACAACAAACCAACAGTCTTAATTACGTTAGCGAATGACTACCGTGGTTATTCTGTTAATCAGGAAGTGTTTGGTCAATACTTCGAATCTTATAACAGTGTTCTGTTAGCAGGGATGGCTGATCAGTTCGTCGATGACATCGTCGCAGTCGAAAAAGCCAAATGATACTTTAATTAATCACATAACAAGGCGCGAGATGTCTTCACACCTCACGCCTTTGTTAGTCCGTATTATAGTTTAACGTTTACTTTTCTCTTGCATGTGCTACTTATTTTCTGAATCTAACATCTTATAAATCTTGACATCAAATGTTATATTTTCTTTTGCGCTAATTAATGAATTAATTTTAGCCATAATGTCATCTAGCGTTAGGCTTTGACTTTTTAAAAATAGTCGTTGGGTCATTAAGCTACGGTGTTTTAAACCCGCTACGATTACTTTACTATCTTTCCTAAAATAACAAAATTGCCTAGTGTTCGTAAATAACCCATTGGAGAGCTTATTTCAATTCCTTTCGCTAGCATACTCCCCCCAATTCTAAATCAGAATAATGACAGGTTTTATTCTCAAAATTAATTATCGTATCTATACTTATAAACCGAATCAAAAGTCGCTTCACTATTCACAAAAATATTATTTTTCAATAAATCAACCGCTGTCAGATATTTAACACCGCTAACATATTTGTTTTCGTTAATATATTGATTATCTTTAAAATGTTCGTTTAATTGTTGAATCAATTGACTTTTGAATCCCAAAATTTCTAGATAATCCCTGCCCACTATTTTCTTTGTAAAAATATCTAAATATATTTCCAAATTGATTGACATAACGATTAACTATCTCTTGCGTTTTATCAGTACTGCCATCATCAGCAATAATTACCTCGTAATTAACGGCCGTTTTTTTGCGCCAATAGTACTTTCAAACAACGTTCAATATATTTTTCTTCGTTAGGCATCAATTTTTCGAGTTTATTGGTCATTAAATCTATACTCAGAATTCTGCAATCCGTATTTATGCCAAGTAAATCTTTTATACCTTCGACACACGTACTGAACTAGCAACAGCAACTACGATAGTCTCATTATTTAAAACAGATCTATGTATATCTTTATAATATTTCGTCTCATAAATGGGTCACTTTTCCACATGCATTGCAGTCCTAATCCTACGTAATGTACACAAAGTATGCCCCCTATAAGAAACTACCTCGATGATACATCATTGAACTTTTTCGACTTTCTTTTAAAAAATACCACGGATTTTATTGAACAGCTTGAAACACATCTCAACTGGTTTAATACCAAAAGGATTAATCAAAAAAAGGCAAGGCCGTATAGAATACGACGACTTACCTTAGAATAAAATATTGATATCTACCATTTTTAAAGCCATCAAAAAACCACACAATATAAATCATGTGGTTTTCTAACACTCTTACTAACCAAACTATCTTGATAATGACTTCAATTTATCTTGCCATTTTTTACTTAAAGTTTGCTACCATTCGTTTTAATAACCTCTTGATACCAATCAAAACTGTCCTTTTTATAACGTTTTAAGGTGCCATTACCAGCGTCATCTTGATCAACGTAGATAAAGCCATAACGTTTACTCATTTCAGAGGTTGAAGCACTAATTAGATCAATACAGCCCCACATTGTGTAGCCCATCAAATCAACACCGTCCATCACGGCCTCCTTCATTTGAATAATGTGTTCATGTAGATATTTAATCCGATAATCATCATGTACTTTACCATCAGATTCTAGTTTATCGGCTGCCCCTAAGCCATTTTCAACAATTAACAGTGGCACTCGATAACGATTCCACATTTCGTTTAAAGTGACTCTTAGTCCAATCGGATCAATCTGCCAGCCCCATTCACTTGTTTCTAGGTAAGGATTCTTTTCACCGTTCAACATATTACCGACTGATTTATCACCAACATTATTCGCGGAAGTGACGGTTGACATATAGTAGCTAAAACTAATAAAATCGACCGTCCCGGCTTTAATAATGGCCTCATCGTCCGGTTGCATATCAAGTATCACTCCGTGTTCTTTAAGGTAGCGATTCATATATTCAGGGTATTCGCCTCGTACTTGAACATCCGTAAAAAATAAATTCAAATTATCATTCTCTTGCGCAGCTCGAATGTCCGTCGGATTAGGCGTTAATGGATAAGTTTGCATTCTAGCAAGCATGTTGCCTATCTTAAATTCTGGATTAATTTTTTTGCCTATCTGAACCGCTAATGCGCTTGCAACGAACTGATGATGCAACGCCTGATATCGAACTTGCAATTGTTCTTTTTCAGATAATGAACTATCAATCGCGCCGGTTCCCATAAAGCCAAAAATACTCGCATTAATTTCATTAAACGTCAGCCAATACTTAACCTTATTGCGATACCGTTTAAAGACAACCTCTGTATAATGGGTGAAATTGGCAATCGTATCACGACTTTCCCAACCATTTTGCTTAATCGTTAACGCTAATGGCATTTCATAATGCGACAACGTTACAATTGGTTCAATATCATATTTAGCGAGTTCATCAAAGACACGATCATAGAATGCTAGTCCCTCCGCATTGGGCTCTGTTTCATCCCCATTAGGAAAAATACGTGACCAGGCCAGCGACATCCGATAAGCCTTAAAGCCCATTTCCGCGAATAACTTAATATCTTCTTGATAATGATGATAAAAATCAACACCGCGCCGTTTAGGATAGTTGGCTGTTGTTGAATCAGCCATCGCCTGCTCGATTGATTCTTTTGTCACCTCATTAAACGTTAAATCCATTCGGTCCTCAGCTTTGCGAATCACCTCAGCAGTTGTGATGCCTTTGCCATCAACATGCCATGCACCTTCAACTTGATTAGCTGCTGTTGCTCCGCCCCATAAGAAATCATTTTTAAATCCTTTTGGATAGTCTGTTTGATACATAATTACATCTCCTTTTATTTAATGCCAACTAATAATTGTTCCTCTGGAAAAATTAAGCCAGATTCATTCATTGATAGTATGTCTAAAAAACTAGCCGTATTAGTCACAATCACCATGACTGTTGGATCGTAGCCAGCCGCCTTTATCTGTTCAAAATCAACAGTCATTATGGGTTGGCCCATTTTGATTTGATCACCGACTTTTATTTGTGGATGAAAATACTGGCCCTTTAATTCAACGGTATCAATGCCAATATGAATTAATAATTCTGTTCCATCATCACTCAAGATACCAATCGCATGTTTCGAATCTGGTAACATCATAATTTCGCCAGAGACTGGCGCAACAATTTGATTGTCTGCTGGAATAATCGCGATGCCCTTCCCCATAATACCTTGCGCAAACGTCGGATCTTTGACGCTAGATAGTCGTTCAACTTCCCCTTGTACAGGTGCATAAATTGAATTTTCAATTTTCTTATCATTGCTAACTTTTGGTGTTGCCTGTTCCGTTTCAAGATCTTCTTCGAATCCAAATATAATGGTTAATACAAAAGCAAGCACAAAACTCAACGCTAATCCTAATATGAGATAAACAACATTCATCGGATTGGTTTTACTAATAAATACTGGCAAGGCAGTCAACCCCGTTAAACCTGGCAGTGCAAAAGCCTTAACAACGAAGAACCCTACCACCCCGCCGGCCAAACCACCGGCAATCAAAGCGGCATAGAATGGTTTTTTAAACTTTAAATTAATCCCATACATCGCTGGTTCTGTGACCCCTAGCAATGCTGATAACCCTGAAGAGGTTGCTAACTGACGCGTTGCCTTATTCTTAGAACGAACAGCAACCGCAAATACTGATCCCGCTTGTGCCATGTTGGTCACAAAATTAAGTGGCATAATGGTGGCATCATAACCTAAAACATTAAAATTATTAATCACAATCGGTGCAAAGGCATAGTGCATCCCCGTCATAATAATCAATGGGAATGTTGCCCCTAAAATAATACCTGCCAACGGACCAGCATGAACAAATAACCAAGAAATCGCAACTGCAACAATATTCCCAGCATACGTTCCCAAAGGTCCTAATATAATCAAGGTTACAGGAACAACAATAAATAGCGTTAGCATTGGTGTAAACATCAATGTAATCGCACTTGGCATCCACTTCTTAACCCAGTTATAGACGTAGGTTAAAAACCAAGTTGCTAAAATGATTGGGATAACTGACGAAGTATAACTGATATATGGAATTGACAACGCTCCAAAAAGTTTTATGGCCGTTGGTCCACCCGTCGCTAAGGCACCAACGCCACTAATCATCGTTGGATACAACATTACGCCTGCCACACAGAGTGCTAGATATTCACTCGTTTTGAATTTTCTAGCAGCTGAAACGGCAATAAAGAACGGTAAGAAATAAAACACACTGTCTGAAATCATGTAGATAACTTGATACAGACCACTTTTATCTGATAACCAACCTAAAGTAATAATTAATGCTAATAACCCTTTAATTAAACCAGTCCCCGCTAACGCCGGAATAATTGGTGTAAAAATACCAGAAATAACATCCATTAATTTTGAAACAAGGCTTTCTTTAGACCCATTATTTTTTTGCTTCTCTGACGTTAAACTTATCTCCCCTAACTCTTGATCAACTTCTTCAAAAACCGCCCCAACATTGTTTCCAATAATGACTTGGAATTGATCGCCCGAAAATTGAGCCCCCATAACGCCATTAATTTTTTTGATTTCATCTATTGCGACAACATTTTTGTCATTTAAATTAAATCTTAATCTGGTGACACAGTGCCATGCATTCTCAACATTATTCTTACCACCAATATTTTTAATAACTTCATTGGCGATTATTTTATTCTTATCCATATCTTGATGTACTCCCTTCTTCTTTTAAAAAAGCTATTCATATTTAAGCTATTTCCAGTATTTGGCCAATATCCTGAAAATAAAAATACCCAAATACTTTTTGAGATAAGTAACCATTATCGTTACTAACCTCAAAAAATATTCGGGTAATGCCTGATCGAATCAGTGACAATCCTAAATATTGCTATTCTCTTGTTAAGCGCCATATATGCAGCGTTAAATACATCATTTCATTATTTGAAATATCCCAATTTTTGGTTGTTTTTAAATACCTTTTAATTTTGTCTGACGCTTGATAAGCTCTTGGATATTTTTCCTTAATCACCGTACTAATCATCGGGTCCAATTCTTTGCCATTAACATCATTATTTAATTGACGAATCATAAAATATCTTAAGTGTGTCAAAAATCTAGCATAGTTCATTGAACTTGTATCTAATTTCATTTGAAAATGATACCCAATAATCTCTAGAATTTGATTAATCACTGCGGTTAATTCAATCGTATCTGCCAATGGTGTTTCTTTGTTTTGAGCGCTGACATAATGATACGTGAAAAAAGTTAACTCACTCTTCGGTAGTTCAATATCTGTTCTTTGTTTAATATAATCTAACGATTTTTCAGCGGCTCGATATTCTTTAGGATACAAGCTTCGAACTTCCCACCGAAACTCATTTGGATAGTCATTTCCTTTTCTAATTCTTTCTAAAGCAAAGTTAAGATGATCCGCTAATGCTAAGTAGTTGTAATTACTAAACACAATCCCTAAATATTCAGATACTTGATTACTAACATCTGTGGCGAGTTGTAACGTATTCCCATCGATTTGATTAATGATATCTGACATCTCTTGGTGGTTTTCTAGTTCCCCTTGCGCCTTAAACCGGCGATCAATCGATGCGGTTTCAATTAGACTGCCAACTTCTTTGTCAAAACCAATTCCTTTTCCAAGAAGAATCCATTCAATATTATTTTCATCTTTTGCTAACGCAACATTATTATTTATTTTTTTGATGAAATACATTTTAAGACCTCCTCGTAAAAAAATACCCACTGATAGCCACATAAAACGGCTACCAGTAGGTAATGCCTGATCTAGTCAGTGACAATCCTTATCTGATGAGTTCATCATATCAGTATCAGAAAGCGCTGTCAAACGTTATCTTAACTATCGTACTTTTTTCTGTCTTCATTAAAAAATAGTGCTAATCATTAGTGCATCAGACTCAATCATCCCAACGTCTTAAACAACGTCTGATAGATTTCAATAAAGTCTAAGAACATTGCCTTTGAAACTGATTCATTATCCTGATGCGGTGTATTATTTCCCGGTCCATAGGCCAGGTAGCTAAAACCAGTTTGATTTTTAATTAACAATTTAGCGGCGTCGGTGCCACCAGAAATCCCAACTTTTAAAAATTCGGCCGGACGATAGTCTTTAACCCCCGCAGCAAGCGCCGCCTGTTTCAACTGTTCTGCTTCAGTGGCCGATATTTTTTGCCGTCTGGCGTATGGTTCCGCAATCCGTTGCACGTCGGTTAATAGTGGTGCGTTGACATCCCCTAAAATCGAAACAATGTTCATCGACACCTCGACGCTGATTTGACCGGTCGTCGTTTGATTATAGTTGGCCACCACGGCATCAATCGCGTTCAAAATTTGGTCGTTTGAGACTTCTGGAATCGTCCGTAGATTCAACCCAACTGTTGCCAAACTAGGAATCGCATTGATTTGGTTACCACCACTAATCGTATCAACGTTTAATAACGTTTCACCTAAGACCGGATTGGTAACACCGGCCGTTAGTTGATCAATTTGCGTTCTAATTTGTGCTAAAACCGTCAGTAAATGTTCAATCGCGTTATTGCCTAATGCGGGCATCGAACTGTGCGCGGCTTTGCCAACGGATTTAATTTCAATATCCAATTCACCTTTATTGGCGTACACCATATTATAATAGCCGGTCGGTTCTGCAATTAACAACGCATCTACATCGTCGCTGTAACCAGCCATCTCGAGTGCTTCAGCCCCTGGTTGTCCAACTTCTTCACCGGCAGTCGCTAATAACCGAATTGTCCCATTGAAAGTCGCCTGGCTTTCTTTTAATTCGAGCATCGCAATTACTAAAGCCGCTAAACCAGCCTTCATATCGGTCGTCCCTCGGCCAAATAGTTGGTCGCCTTTTGAGGTCAGCTTAAACGGATCGGTTGTCCAATTAGCCACATCCACATCGACCACGTCCATGTGACCGGAAACCGCCAGAATCGGATGGCCACTGCCCATTTCAGCAACCAAATTGGCGCGCTCTGGCTGACCTTCTAGGGGGATCACTTGATTAGTAATCCCCGCTTCATCAAACAGCGTTTTAAGATACGTGGCAACCAATTTTTCATGATTGTTCACCGATTTAATTTCAACCAAATGCTGTAAAATAGTGACTTTCTCTGCTGGACTCATAACCTACCTCCATATAATTTCGTTATGGTTAGTATAGACTAATGCAAGCTTGACAACTAGTGGTCCTTAACCAGGTTAGCTAAAAAACTATAATTACCAATAAATGTAACCCTATCAAAAAAAGCTGTTCATCGCTCACATTATCGAGTGACGGACAGCTTTTTGATTTAGGCGACTAAGCCAATTGTTTGTAAAATCAGATAGATATTTAAAAGAGTTAGCACAACCGTTACAAACCAAGCGGTGTATTTAACCCATGGTCGGTTGACGAATGGTCCCATAATTTTTTCATCACTGGTAAACATCGTCAATGGAATCATAGATACCGGTAACGCCACACTGAGGAAAACTTGTGAATAAATCAATAGGTTTTCGACTTGGGCTTCGTCACCGTGATAATAAACCGTAAAGATGATAACGGGTAGAATTGATAATCCCCGCGTAATCACTCGTCTTGCCCACAATGGAATCTTCATGCGGACGAACCCCTCCATGACAATCTGTCCTGAAAGCGTCCCGGTGATCGTTGAGTTTTGCCCAGAAGCTAATAAGGCAATCGCAAATAATAAACTCAACATTGGGCTGGCAATACTGCCGACAATTTCTTTGTTTTGTAAGGCGTTAAATAAATCAACAAAGCGTCCTAACTCACTATTAGTCCCGAAGAACATTGCGGCCCCTAAGATTAATAGTAAACAGTTAACAATGAATGCAATCGATAATTGAATATTAGAATCAATAACCGTAAACTTGATTGCTTTCCGTTTTTCAGCAACATCATCACGGTCGTATTGCCGTGCTTGGGCAATTGATGAATGTAAATACAAGTTATGCGGCATCACCGTTGCCCCGACGATTCCTAATGCTAAGAATAACATCTTACGATCCGTGACAATTTTAGGATTTGGTACAAAGCCTTTTGCAACGTCGACCATATTAGGTTGTGCTAGAATCACTTCATATAAAAAGACGAATAGAATAACGGCCACTAAAGTCGCCACAATGGCTTCAATTTTACGGAAACCAAGTTTCATCAATAATAATAGCAATAATACATCAAATGCAGTAATGAGAACGCCCCATAATAGCGGGATATTGAAAATCAATTCTAACGCGATTGCCGAACCAATAATCTCGGCGATATCGGTGGCCATGATGGCTAATTCGGTGACAATCCACAAGAAAATCCCCATTTTCTTGCCGGTCTTAGCCCGCGTCATTTGGGCTAAATCCATGCCCGTCACAATTCCGAGCCGGGCTGCCATTGCTTGGAGCAACATGGCAATTAAGTTTGATACTAAAATAACACTAATCAACGTATAAGCATACTGAGCACCACCGGCAATTGACGTAATCCAATTACCGGGATCCATGTAACCTACTGCGACTAACGCCCCTGGTCCCATGAAAGCCATTAAGGTCTTCCAAAAACCCGCGTTCTTTGGAATCGCAACGGTATTGTTGATTTCTTCCAAACTACTACCATCAGCATAATGAATAAATTTCTCATGCTTTTCTTGATCGACTTCACTTTGTTGTGAATTCTCTCGCTGCTTCTTATCCATAAAAGCACCTCTTTCTCTTCGATTGAGTCGTACAACTATTAGGATTCAATGACTTTGATTTTAGGATAACCTAACTTTACTGGTCCCCACCGCTCACATAATCCTTCATTAGTTTAGCATAACTTGTTTCAATTGTCCTAGAACTCGTTTAAAAAAATTGATGACATTTCCATTATTCTTGACACCACTTGATTTGAAACCGAATCCAATTTCAGCGCACACAAAAACAGCCGTCACCGGGGGAGGTTAACGACTGTTTACTAGGGGGGAGGAATGAATTAATCTTAACAAGTCAATTTAGTTAACGAGATATTGCTTAATTGCTGTCGATGCACAATAATCCGCTGCATCAATTCATGAACAACGTGTCGATCATTCGGCGCATAATGCAATATTAGCACATGCACTGAATGATCCCACTTCGCGATGACCTTACCAATGTAAGTTTCCGTCATCAATTCATTGGACTGACAGCGAACTAAATCACCTACAACAATTGTCATGATTACATACCTCGTTAATTAATTTTTGACCGTGAATAAAGTATATCGTGTTCAACTTCACAAGTCAACAATTTACCTATGCTTATCATTAGAAAAATTTTATAATGGTTGTCTATTATTTAATAGTGCACACCCTTTATTAATTCATTAATCAACTAATTATGTCTGACTGTCCTGATGACTCAGTTAAAGACAGATTGTCCTTTCTATATTTAGCCCATCAGTCATTTTTAAATTTCAGCCTCCGTCATTTGTTGTCGCTTAATGGCCCCTTTCAAAATCAGTGGGGCCATGATTGTCGTTAATATGATGACAAAAATAATGGCTGAATAATACGTCTCACTGATTAGCTTAGCACCATAACCGATCTGAGCAATGATTAGCGCCATTTCACCACGAGAGACCATCGCCGCACCAATCGTTTTAGCCCCCGCTTTTGAGACCCCAAAACCGCGAGCACCCAAACTACCACCAATTAATTTAGTGACAACTGCTAATATAGTCAACAATATAATGAAGACTAAATGGCGGTTTAAATCGTTAAACGTCATCGATAATCCAATACTGACAAAGAAAACCGGGATAAAAACCGTATAACCAATTGGTTCAATATGCCGATTGATTTCTGCCTTATACGGTGTCTGTGAAATCGCAATTCCGGCAAAAAAGGCACCAACAACGGTACTCAAATCGACCGCTTCTGCTAACCAAACAAATAGGAAACAAATCGTTAACGAAACAATGGCATTCGAATATGGCACCAATAACCGTTGGCTAAGGTGCATAATGCCGGGTACCAACCATTTCACGCTGAAATACACGACAACGAAGAATGCAATTTGTAAGGCAAAACTAATCCCCAAACTTAAATGGCTACTACTAGAAGTGGCTAATTGATCGCCAAACAAGCTGGTTAGGACGCTTAAAATAATCACCGCTAATAAATCATCGACCACGGCAGCCCCTAAAATAATGGTGCCTTCCTTACTTTCCAGAACATTTAATTCACGCAACACCTCAACCGAAATCGAAACCGAAGTTGCGGCAAAAATCACACCTATAAATAAACTTTCTAATGCGCTAATTTCAAATAGTCGACATAAGACGGTAATCGCCCCAACGGGTAAAACGACACCCAAGACCGCCACGACAACGCTCGGTTTGAGATACCGTTTCAATAATGCCAAATCACTTTCCAATCCAGCGATAAACATCAACAAGACCACGCCGATTTCTGAAAAGGTATGGATAAAACTATCCTCATGTAAAATCCCCAATAAGGCTGGACCTAAAATAATCCCGACTAGCAGTTGACCAATCACCGCGGGTAAGCCCACCCGTTTACTGAGGTGTCCTGCTAATAAGGTACTGATTAAAATAATTGCTAAAGTTGCCATCTAAAAATTCCTTTCATTTCATCAAAAAAGCGCACCAAAATTCCCCTCTACCACCCTAAAGAAGGAAATCTTGAATGCGCAATGCTTCAACCGAATTAACTTTATTTGTACTTCTATCCTAGCACAGTTTTTTCCCCTGGCAAAGTCGTTTTCATTAAATATTTGCTAATAATTCTCATTAGATTGACATAAATACAATTTCTTGATATTTTAGTGTTAGTGATTAAATTTTTAGGAGGTGACTTGGTTTGACAGATAGCTCTGACGAGGCGTCGTGTTTGATTTATTTTGAGATTCCTTTTTTTAGACAAGAATAAGCCGTGGGTGCAACCCCGTATTCAGTCACTATTATAAAGGAGTTTTACCATGACAAAAATATCAAACGCTCATCAGTTAACCATCGAAGAACTACAGTCTCATTATACGGAGAATGACTTCGAACAAGGCTTAAGTCAAAAAGACGCGGCCGCTAAATTATTGGCAGACGGTCCTAACCGACTCGTCAGTCATAAGACCTCTAAATGGGTCCTTTTTTTAAGACAATTCAATAACTTGATTATCTACATTCTAATATTGGCTGCTTTATTAACCTTATTAATGGGCCATTATTCAGATGCGATTATTATCGGGTTAGTGGTGATTATTAACGCCGTCATTGGCTACTATCAAGAAGCCAATGCATCGAATGCCTTAGAACGCATCAAACAATTATTGGCCACTGAAGCCACGGTTTATCGAGATGGTCAACGAATCGATATCCCGACTGATCAATTGGTCGTCGGCGATGTCGTCTTTTTAGAAGCTGGCGATAGTATTCCAGCTGATTTACGGATTGTCTTCGCTGAAAACCTGCGGATTCAAGAAGCAACTTTAACCGGTGAAGCCGATTCAGTCATCAAAACGGATCAACCTTTGGCCGACTCCGCAGTGCCTTTGGCCGAACAACTGAACATGGCCTTCGCCTCAACTTCCGTAACCAACGGTAGTGGGATGGGGGTCGTTGTCGCAACGGCCGACCAAACTGAAATTGGCCAAATTTCAACGGCCGTTAATCAAACGAAAACGCGCGTCACACCATTAATGCGTGAAATCAACGGCGTTGGTGCCGGTGTTTCTTACGTCGTGATTGGTGCCGCCGTCTTACTCTTTATTTTAGGTTTCGTTTTCGGGACTTACTCGGTCTCCGTCTTAGCCGTCGCAATCGTTGCTATGGTCGTTGGTTCGATTCCTGAAGGTTTACCAGCCACGACTTCCGTTATTTTAGCGATGGGTGTCAGCGAAATGGCTAAAAAGCAACATACCATTGTTAAAACGTTACCCGCCGTTGAAACTTTAGGCGCAGTCGATGTCATTGCGACCGATAAAACCGGGACGTTAACTAAAAATGAAATGACGATTAAAGAAATCATCACCCCCGAACAAACGTATCAAGTAACTGGTAACGGTTACGTCCCAGAAGGTGCCATTCAAATCGACGGTCAACCGGTTGAACTCAACGATCGCTTGAACCTCTTTTTAGAAGCGGGCTTTGAAGCCAACGATACCACGTTAGTGAAAACGGATCAGGGCTGGGTGATCAATGGTGAACCAACCGATGGTGCCTTCTTAACGGCCTATTATAAAGTCCACCCCGACCAAACAATTCCAGCCAACGAAGAACTCGATATGTTACCATTCGATTCTGATTACCGTTACATGGCTAAACTGGTGACCTTACCGACTGGCCAACACCGGATTTATTTAAAGGGTTCACCAGATAAATTACTCCCAATGGCAGCCCAATTCGATGCCCATTTTGACACTACACCTTGGCAAACGACCGTTCAACGCTTATCAGAACAAGGTAAACGGGTGATTGCGGTTGGTTATCTCGACGTCGCTGACACGATTGATAAGGTAACGCATGAACAACTCAATACCGGGATTCAATTACTCGGCTTAGCTGGCATTATTGATCCCCCACGTGATGAAGTCATTCAAGCCTTAAAAGAAATGAACCGTGCCGGCATTGACGTTAAGATGATTACCGGTGACCACCCCGCTACTGCCAAAGCCATTGGCGAACAATTAGGATTAGCCGACCAAATCAAAGCGATTACCGGTGCTGAATGGGAACAGTTAAGCGCTGAAGAAAAAGAAGCCGCTGCTGTTGACCATCAAGTTTTTGCACGGACAACACCGAAGAATAAACTCGAAATCGTCCAAGCACTCCAAGCACGCCATAAAGTCACGGCGATGACCGGTGATGGTGTCAACGATGCCCCTGCTTTAAAACAAGCTGATATTGGCGTTGCCATGGGGATTAAAGGGACCGATGTTGCCAAAGATTCGGCCGATATGATTTTAACCGATGATAACTTCGCAACCATGTCGAAAGCGATTTTTGAAGGGCGCCGGATTTACGACAATATCAAGAAGAGTATCTTATTCTTATTGCCAACTTCATTTGCTGAAGGTTTGATTGTTGCGTTCACGATTTTAATGCAACAACCGATGCCACTCCAAGCGACGCAACTCTTGTGGATCAACATGGTGTCCGCGATTACGATTCAGTTCGCATTTATCTTCGAACCGGCTGAATCTGGGATTATGTATCGTAAACCCCGCAAAACCGGTCAATCTTTAATGAACAAACACGATGTCTTCCAAATGGCCTACGTTTCAATTTTGATGGCCTTGTTCGGTTTAATCGCCTATCAATGGTTGATCAGCAAGGGCGTTGACCAAGCGACTGCCAGCACGATGATGGTCAATATGATTATCATCAGTAAGATTGGTTATCTCTTTAACATTCGGACCAAAGAATTAGCTTTCTCAAAAGCCTTCTTCACCAATCCGAAAGCCTTCTTGATTATCGCATTAATGCTCGCGTTACAATTGATTTTAACTTACGTACCATTCATGCAACACGTTTTCTACACCGAACCCTTAACGATGCTTGAATGGGGTGTCGCGATTGCCGCTGGTTTATTAATTTTAGTGCTCACCGAAATTGATAAAATTATCCGTTTAATCTACCACCGCGCAGCGCGTCAAGCCAAAGAAACGAAATAAAATCTCTAAAAAAGCAGTTGAAGCGCCCATTTCAGGACGTTTCAACTGCTTTTTGAATTATCATTTAATGTACATGCCGCCGTTGAAAATCAGCAATCGCACTGTATTCTGAATCCAACTCATGCGTCAGTCGCAACCAAATCGGCAATAATTCGCGGTAGACAGCAACATTGGCCTTATTCGGTTGATGAACCTGCGTGACACCAATCATGTCTTTAACGGCTGCCAAATCATCAATCAGACCTAGCGCTTGCATCCCTAACACGGCCGCTCCCAAACACGAGCTTTCAAAGCTAGCGGGAATGGTCACATCCTGTTCAAAAACGTCGGCTAACATTTGCCGCCATAGTTCAGATTGGGCAAATCCGCCGGTCGCTTGAATTCGCTTCGGTTTTCCAGACACCGCTTCAATCAGTTGCATCACCTGGTAGAGATTATAAACCACACCTTCTAAAGCCGCGCGGACTAAATGCGCACGCGTATGTTGGCGTGCTAACCCGAAAAATGAACCACGGGCATCTGCATTCCAGAGGGGGGCGCGTTCACCCCCTAAATAGGGATGACACAATAACCCGTCTGAACCGGCCGGTATTTTAGCAGCCATCTGGGTTAATTGATCGTAGGTTGCGGTCGGTTTATGTGCCGCTGCCAATTGATCAGGCGCAAATAATTGCTCGCGGACCCAACGGAACACAATCCCACCGTTGTTGACCGGTCCGCCAACGACCCACTTGTCTTTTGTCAACGCGTAACAAAATAATTTACCGTCCGGATCAACGACTGGCTGATCGACAACGACGCGCACGGCGCCACTGGTCCCAATTGTCACCGCAACCACTCCGGGGTCGATTGCGCCGACCCCTAAGTTGGATAGAACACCGTCACTAGCGCCAAAGATAAACGGCACGTCAGTACTAATCCCAGTCATTTGACAATAGGCCGCAGCCAAGCCTCGTATTTGCTCAGTCGGAGGCACTAATTCCGGCAATTGATTTCGAGTAATTCCGGCAACCTCTAGCGCCTGTTGATCCCAATCTAGTTCAAAAATATTGAACAATCCCGTCGCCGAAGCGATTGAATAATCCATTTTGTAAGTGTGAAATAAACGTTGAAAAATATAGGTTTTGATATCAATATATTGGACTGCTTGGGCGCACAATTCAGGCTTTTCCCGGTGTAACCAGATAATCTTAGACAAGGGGGCCATCGGATGAATTGGGGTCCCCGTCCGTTGATAAATTGCTTGGCCAACGTCGCTGTCCTTCAATTTCTGACTCTCTTTAGCGGCCCGGTTATCCGCCCAGGTAATCGCGCGCGTTAACGGTTGATTTTGAGCGTCCATCAAAATTAAACTGTGCATCGCTGCGGAAAAACTAACGCCCTGCAGTTCACCTGATTGAACATGACCTTCACGCATGACTTGCCCTAAAACCGTAATCACCGCATCAAAAATTTCGGCCGGATCTTCTTCCGCCATCTCCGGTGTCGTTTGGTATAACGGATAGCCGATATTCGCGGAGGCTTTCACTTGCCCGGTTAAATCGTATAGAACCGCTTTAGTACTCGTAGTTCCAACATCAATGCCAATCATATATTTCATCGTTAACCCCCACTTTTAAGCGTGCCATTAGCCGATTTATTTTTTATCGACAGCGTGCCCGCCAAATTCGTTTCTTAAAGCCGCGACGACTTTACCCGTAAAGGTATCATCTTCCATTGACCGGTAGCGCATCATCAATGACATCGCGATGACCGGTGTTGGCACTTGTAATTTCAAGGCTTCATCCAAAGTCCATTTGCCTTCGCCAGAAGAATGCATGACACCTTTGAGTTGTTCCAAGTTAGGGTCTTTTGAAAAGGCAGATTGAGCTAGTTCCATGAGCCAACCACGAATCACTGAACCGTTACTCCAAACTTTAGCGACGGCTTCGTTATCATAATCAAACTGGCCATGTTCCAAAACGTCGAACCCTTCAGCGATTGATTGCATCATCCCGTATTCAATCCCGTTGTGGACCATCTTCAAATAATGACCACTGCCGGCTTTACCGGTATACAGGTAACCATTTTCTTGGGCAATCCCTTCAAAAATCGGTTCGATAATCTTAAAGGCTTCGGCGTCATCGCCACCAATCATGAAGTTACCATCGTGATTAGCACCACTCATCCCACCGGAAGTCCCAGCATCGAAGAACTTAATGCCTTGCGCGCTTAACAACTCATTATGTTTCAGGGAATCTTCAAAAAATGAATTACCACCATCGATTAAGATATCGTTGGCGTTTAGTTTTTCGCTAAACGTTTGAATCGTCGCATCGGTTGGCTTGCCAGCGGGTAACATCACCCAGACAATCTTTGGTGTTGGTAATTGGGCAATGACATCGTCTAAATCAGTAGCGGCAATTGCGCCTAAATTCGTGGCTTCCGTGACTGCTGCTTGATTCAAATCATAGGCTACCACTTCATGGCCGTTGCGGCGTAAGTTAGCCACCAAGTTAATCCCCATCTTGCCTAACCCGATCATCGCTAATTTCATCTGTAAAATCCCCTTGTCATTATCCGTATTTTCAACACTATCATTATTATATGAAAACTTTTTTCTTAACACAAGCATTTTCAAGAAAAAAATTTTCATTAGATATCGCTATGCTATACTGATGATAATCAATTCAGGAGGTTCTACCCCATGCCACAAAATATTGATTCATTAATCCATTCCTATTACGACCGTTTAAGTGATAAATATCAACAAATTGCTGATTATATTTTGAAACAAACACATTTTAATCCCGAATTAACCATTCAGGAGCTGGCTGCCGATTGTCAGGTATCAACTGCGACTATTTCGCGTTTTGCCAAAGCGCTCGACTTCACTAACTTCCAAGCTTTAAAATTAGCCTTATTAACCAAAGAACCACTCAAATCGCCACTCTTTCATGAAATTGGCGAACAAGATAGTTTCGTGACAATGGCCGAAAAAATTTTTTCAGCCAATAGTAACGCCTTAAAAGCCACTTGGTCACTATTGACTGAAACCCAATTACAAAAAGCCGTTAGTCTCATCAACCGGACTAAATTACTGGGTCTCTTTGGTTTAGGAGCTTCTGGAATTGTCGCCCAAGATGGTTATCATAAATTCTTACGGACCACAATCCCGACCGTCTTCCAGCAAGATTATCATATGCAACTAATGCAAGCAACGAAACTAACAGAGACCGATTGCGCCATTATCATTTCGCACAGCGGTCAAAATAAAGACGCGCTCGAACTCGCACGCATTCTAAAAGAACGGCAGGTTCCATTGATCGTCGTCACTAGTTTTGGCAATTCAGCTTTGGCCAATCTCGGGGACGTCACTTTACTGTCAATTTCTGAAGAAACCAATTATCAAGCCGAGGCCCTACACGCCTTAATTGCCCAAATCAGTTTGATTGATAGTCTGTTCATGATGGTTGCCATCAGCAACGGAGACCAAACGGAACAAACCTTCCAAGAAATCCGCACCGAAATTGATCGCACAAGACTATAAAAAAAGTGGCCCCAGTCGGGGCCACTTTTTTTGATTGTTTGCTAAGCTTAGACTAAATCTAATTGACGAATTGATTCACAGATTAAATCTCGATAGCGTTCACGTTCAACATCCAATAAAACTAACGTCGTGTTTTTATTTTCTGGTAACAATCGTTTATCCGCGATTGTCGTCCCCCGGGCACTCGAATCATCCGTCACAACATCAACCGAATATTCTTGACCCATAAACATCGTTGGATCTAATAAATAAGCTATCGTACACAAATCATGAATCGGACTATTCTTAAAACCAAATTGTTTGCCTGATTCAAAATAGAAACTTAATAAATCATAGACAATTTGGCTAATCGGTCCTTGTTGATTAAAGGCTTCAATTTCGTCGAACGTCAGATACGCTTTTTCAGTCACGTCTAACCCGGCCATCACAATCCGAATGCCTGCTGAAAAAACAATTTTAGCGGCTTCAGGATCAGTCCAAATATTAAACTCAGCGGATTTGGTCACATTCCCGTGATCCAGGCCCCCGCCCATGATGACGATTTCTTCAATATCATCCTTCACTTCCGGGAAAGCTTTCAATAATAGCGCGATATTGGTTAACGGTCCGGTTGCAACAATCGTCACTAAAGCCGGCGCCATTTGTAGTTTCTTGCGTAAAAAAGTCACCGCATTTTGACTACTAATCGGATAATTTAAATCTTGTTCATCAAAAAGATGCCCGTCCATCCCTGATTGTCCGTGAGCATTGGTCGCCGGATAAAATTCTTTCACCAACGGTTTCGATTGACCGGTTGCCAATTCAATGTTAGCGTGTGTCACAGCCAATATATGTTGGGCATTCTGGGTGACATTCTCCAGAGTTTGATTGCCCCCAATCGTCGTGACTGCCAGGATATTGAGTGCCTCCGGGTGCGCAATCGCTTCAAACAAGGCTAGCGCATCATCGTGTCCTGGATCACAATCAAAAATAATATTTTTCATCAATCAATAATCCTTTCAAATTCATAGTTGTTTAACCAGTTCAGTCACCGTTAATGGTTTTTCTGTTAAATTTAGTTGTTGCGCAATCTTGAGCGCTTCTGGTGCTTCAATATTCGCCCGTTGCATTAGTTCGGCATTGCCAAATACTTCTGTTGGTGTCCCATCCTCTAAAACATGCTGTTCAGATAATACCACCACTCGTTTAAAATGAGCCGCTACAAATTCCATATCATGGGTAATCACAATCACACATTTGCCTTGATTAACCAGTTCATCAATAATCCCCACCAACTTTTGGCGGCTGACAAAATCCTGCCCCGCTGTGGGTTCATCAAAAATATAGACCGCAGGATCCATTGCGATGATCGCTGCAATCGAAATAAATTTACGTAATGAATACGGGAAGTTATACGGATGTTCATCTAATTCATTTTCCAAACCCGTCATCTGGGCAGCTTGTTGCACCCGCGTCTCCAATTCAGCCTTCCCCAGACCACTCATCTTAGGACCAAACGCAATTTCTTTTCTGACGGTGTTATTAAAAATCTGATCATCCGGATTTTGAAACGCATAACCGACGCGCCGAGCCACTTGCGCAGTTGATTCACCTTGGACGTCTTGGCCTTCAATCAGTACTTTCCCTTTAGTCGGGGTTAATAAATGATTCATTAATTTAACCGTTGTCGATTTACCCGCGCCATTTTGACCCACAATCGCAGTAGCGGTGCCTGTTTCAAATTGTAAATTGATAGCCTCAATCACCATTTGATCGTGACGATAGGCAAACGAAACATCTTCAAGCTTAACGATACTCATGATTAAAACCTCACTTTTTCAACTGATTAATGATGGCGACAATTTCTTCTGTCTTGATTGGTACTGTATTCGTCTCGGGAAGCTGATATTTAACTTTTAATTGTTTATAAATTTGCGTTGCCGTCGGTAATCCGGCTGTATATTGTTCATCGAGTTGGGCAAAAACACGGCCGGGTTCATCAAACGCCACTTGCTGACCGTCCTGATTCAAGACAACCACCCGATCAATTAATTGCGCCATCAAATCGACTTTATGTTCCACAATAATCACCGTTTTATGCTTAGCTTTTAGCTGTTTGATAATCTCAAAAACTTGGCGAGTACCAACCGGATCCAATTGCGAAGTTGGTTCATCAAAGATATAAATGGCCGGATCAATCGCCAGAATCGCAGCGATAGCGACTAACTGCTTTTGACCACCCGATAGATCAAACGGGTTTTTATCTTCAATTTTTTGAAGGTTTAATAATGTAATAACCTCGTTAACTCTGGCTTGAATCACCTCAGCCGCTTGACCAAGATTCTCTAAGCCATAGCCGATTTCTTCTTTAACCGTGTCTTTAACGCCCGAAATTTGGGTAAATGGATTTTGAAAAATATACCCGATTAACGTACTTAATTCCGTTTCTGAATAGGTTTCAAGCGCCCGACCATCAACGGTGACACTGCCGGATAAGGTTCCTTGATAGAAGTTAGGAATAAACGATCTGATAATATTGCATAACGTTGTTTTACCAGAACCGTTAACCCCGATAATGCCTAATATTTCACCCTTTTCAACGGTTAGTGAAATATTTTTAAGCGCCAGTTCAGTCGTTAGTGGATAACGATAGCTGACTTGATCTAAGGTAATATACGGTTTCATTTAAACACCCCCACGTAGAAAATCAGACAAAAGGCGACGATGATTACCCACCCAACCACTTTATCAACCGTGGTCTTCTTCATTGGTATCATCAACGTTGGTCGGACCTGATTCGAAAAGGCCCGCGATTGTAACGTTAATACCCGCTCCTCGTTTTGTTCGATTGCGGTTAACACAACTGGGCCCAACATTGGCACTAGTGATTTAAGCCGTTGCCAGAGACCACCTTGGGTTTCGACCCCGCGTGCTTTTTGGGCATCCGTAATCGTAGCGGTTAGCGCCGTCATTTGTGGAATCAATTGCATCGTTGATAAAATGACAAAAATAAATTTTTTAGGCCAACCGGCATTCTGCATCGCGGCTGCAATTTGTTTCACTTCGGTCACTTGGAAAAAACAAATTAGCGTTGCACCAATTGCAATAATTTTGGAAGTCATCGATAAACTGGTCTGGACACCAGTTGCCGAAACGCTTAGCCAATGCCACTGCCAAATAATCTGGTCATGATAAATAAAGACCGATTGAATGATAAATATAAATAGACAGATAATAAAAATCGATTTAAAGAACAGTAATAAATAGGGCTTTAACACGTTGCCTAACGCGGCCACAATCCCAATGATGATAAAAACACTATATTGAAATTGATAGCCGGGTATAAAAACGGCACACATGATAATGCCTAAAACGAACCAAAATTTGGTCGTCGGATATAATTTTTTAATTGGATTATTCATGCATAGATTCCTCCAACTCTTTCAACTTCTTAGGAATATAGTGCCAACCATAGTTGAGTTTCACAAGGAAACGTGGTGGAATATTATGAATAATCAATAAGGCCAACGCCATGTTAATCACTGTGTTGATGGTGCCCGAAATTAAATTAGTTGAAATCACGGATACCCAGATTTGCTGACCAGTTGCTAGAAACGCCGCTGTTAAAAAATCAGTTCCGGTACCGGTCACCCCGCCAAATAATAGCACCGTCACAACAGCAGAAGCTGCGGCGGATACGATATCAACAATAATCGCGGCAATCACTAATCCAAAAACGTTCGTGTACATTTTCCAACGGGATAAATAACCCGTGGCTAACGCGGTACAAAGTGAGACCAACGCAAACGGAATTGAAATTGGGTTTAACATTCCGTTCACCAAATTGCCTAGAATTCCGGTAGCTGCACCAACCCAAGGACCGGCAATCATCGAAACCATTACAGTCCCGATTAAATCAATAAAAATCGGTAATTTCAGAATCGTCGATAATTGATAGCCAACCACACTTAACGACACACCAATCGGGATCAATAATAATGCCAATAAATTGAAATCGTATTTAAGACCAATCTGCTTTTTATTCATTAATGAATAACCCTCCGTCATTTATTCATGCAATCGATTGCATCTAACGTTAAATTACATTAGGATTGGCGGCTAGTCAACGTGATAAAATAGTATTGTTTTTATTTCGTTTGCAAAATGAGTTCGACATTTTTAATTGACGCGTAGTGTTCATTGTATAAAATAACTTTTTGATTATTATTAAATACCGTTTCCTTAATTTGATAAAAAGCGGCATTCGAAACGCCTTGAATCGCGTGAGCAAAGCCTACTTTCCGAGGATCAACCACGGTGATTTCGATATCCGCATTGTGACCCAAAGCATAAATTTGATTTTCAATTAAATCCTGAATCTCTTTTTTACGATACATATCCGTTTCAGTATCGGACACAATTTCCGCTGGAATTAAGCTCTGAGTATTGATAATGATGGCATTATGCGCTTGATACCATAAATCAACTTTAAAATAGGCCCCGACGTTTCTTTTAAAAATATCGTCACTAAACGGATTCGCCTTTTCTACAATACTCTCCGTCATAACGTTCGTAATTTCCAGTTTTGAGATTTGATACGGTAAGGCTTTAAAATGATTTAACGATTTCGTCAGTGGTTTAGCATAGTTCGTAATGAGCCGTTTATTGCCTTCAGCTTTAATATATTTTAAATCGATCAAATACTCGACCGCTTTTCTAGCCGTCACTCGACTGACCTGATAGCGCGTCATTAGCTGTTCATCCGTGAATAGTTTAAAACCGGGTCTTAATATTTCTAATTCAATATCTCGTATTATATTATTAGCAACATTCTCGTATTTATACATCCCGACCACGCTTTCTTATTGTATTAAACAATACTATTATATACTATAAATACATTTGATTTAATTAATCTGATTCCAACAACTAGCAAAAAAAGCATATTCACCAAATCGGGAATATACTTTTTCAATGATTGATTAGCGTGCGACTGTTATATCCTTAGCAATTGGTGCTGTTTCGCCATCTTGCCCATCACGGATACTCCCGTACTGGGCCGTGATGTTAACCCTATTATTCGGTTTTGGCGTTAATTTAAATAAATTCATGCCTTGGGCACCGCCAAAACATTTAATTTCAATACCGCCATTTGGTAGACTATTTTGATTACTCATTTTCGAAGAAGTAAACGCCGCAGAATCATCATGATAAGGTAACTGATTTTTAAGGACAATCTGAACGGCTTCATCGAAGGTAATTGCCTTTTCGGCCGTTGTCGAAGATGTTGACGTGGTGTTAGTGGTCGTTTGCTCGTTAACAATCTTGGTAAAACCGGCTTTTAAATCGGTATTGCCCGTCACATTGAAGTGCAATCGATTATCCGGCATCGCTTGATTTTGCGTCGTCAATAAAACGACCGGTGCGCCATCGTGGAACGTGAATAGGTACAAATGACCACCCACCGTTTTTTGATCCTCATCACAATAAACTGCAACAACGTTATAATCAGCACTACCAGACCCATCCGTACTCCAAGCAGCGGTAATTGGCACATCATCAAGCGACAGATCGGTTTGTGTCAATTGACTTGGAAAATGAATACCGGCATAATCACTATCGCGCGTTAAATCATATGATTGATAGGACTGCCCCATCGTCGCACCCCAACTGCCCATAAAGGTTTGCAACGCTTGTTTTTTAGCATCATTCCACAGTGCGGTTTTAGCTGAACTAGACTGGCTAGCACTAGTTTGACTATTCTCACTGGCACTACTGCTAGTCGTCTCAACCGTTTTTTGGGCTTTCGGTTTATCCCGACTGACGGATACTGATTTAACCTTCGAACTCGTTTTACTTGGTTTAGCACTTGGTGCCGTTGACTTAGCAGAACACCCCGCCAACAAGCTGACTAACACCACCATCCCGACAATTCCCCAACGTTGTTTCATAACAATAACACTCCCCCATTTCGTTACAGTTTAAAATCGATGATATTTTGATTATTTTGCGTATTTTCTTGGTAGGGATCGATTTTGACGGTATCCTCGGCACGTTCGACAACGTTATGGTTGTCATTATTAATGATGGTCGCCAAACTTTTACCGCCCTCTGTTTTTTCATCGCTCCGATAGATAATCGCTTGACGTTCAATCGAAACAGCATAATCCAACGTGATATACCGATTATTAGTCGTTCGATAAATAAAGTAGGCCTGATCGCCATCTAAATAAGCATGTACCAACTGACTGGTCGCAAACTGAACGTAATCTTTGGCCACCTCCGGTTCATAATCAGCAATATACTTAGCCCCTTTAGCTTTAATTGCCTGATCAATGGCCTTTAAATTCGTCATTTGAACTGGATTCTTTTTTAAGCCAACCACCTTAACCGTAACCGTTTGATTCGCCTGACCGCTATACTGATACCGACCGCCATCATTCAACTTTTGTGCTAATTGATTGGTTGTTGCAGTCAGTTGATTCCCATTACGAACAGTTTGATTGGCTTTCATGAATAACTGGGTAACCGCTTGATTCCGCCCCTGTGCTTGATAATAAATCTTAATCTGCCCATGGCCACTAGTTCCGGCCGTTTTAAACTTAAAATCACTGGCTTTAAAACGCGTTATTTTTTGTTGCTTTTTTAAAGCCTTAACTTTGAATTTCTTGGTAACAGTTTTAAAATAGGGCTCATCAGAATGATCGACCAACGTTAATTGGACCTGCTGACCATTCTTAAGCTTACTAACCCGATTCAAGCTTAACCGAGTTGCTGCCATATGGTTAAAATAATCTTGCTCGTGGCTAATTTCGGCCGTCGTCCCCTGCGCCCGAATAAACTTCAATTCACTGGATAAATCGCTAATATTAGTAGCATTGGTAATCACTGATTTTAACGTTTTTTGATTCACTTTTGCTTTTTGACCTTCATACAACGCCACTTGTTTCATGACCGCAAGGCGACTACGATCACTGACCTTTGCAGTCCCATATGGTTGATAACCATTGAAATCAACCTGAGCTTCTTTCAGTAAGCCATTAGCGCCACAACCACTGACGAATAAACAAATGCAAAACAAGAGACTTCCTAGCCCTAGCAATCGATATTTCATGCATTAATCCCCCAAAGTTTCTTTAAACACTATGATAATTTGATGTTAACGACTCCAGTAGTTTCTTTTAAATCTGAATAGCTATTATATTCTGAAGCATTCGCTGGTACCAGTTTACTCCAAGTGACCGTCAAGCCTTTTTCTAATAACTGACCATTGTTGTCATCATCTTTATCATTTAAATACAGTGTATGATCCTTTTCCTTAACCAAAAAATAAAAACTGATAAATTTTCCATCGGTTAACTTATAATAAAAACGAGCTTGATTATCGAGAATAGCCGCATGTACTAGTGTACTTCCTTGAAGATTAAGTAAAATGTCGCTCAGACTTGAATCGGCTTTAGCCGCACTGGCTTTTGTCTTAATCGCTTGATCAATTGCCTTAATATTTTTGATAGTCGTCTGGTCTGATTTCAATCCGCTAATAACTAGCGTGACCTTCTTATTTTTAGGACCAGCAAAGTCATATTGCCCATCACTACCCAAAATATCAGCGATTTCTGAAGGCTCTGTTGTAAATTTATCACCGTTACTAATTGACGTATTTTTTTTCGAAAAAGCCGCTGTTACATCTACATGTTGTCCATGTCCCACATAGAAAATACGAACTAAACCATGGTGATTAGTACCCGATAATTTATTTTTAAAATCACTTTTCTTAAAAGTCGTAATCTTAGTTTGCTTTTTAAGCCCCTTAACTTTAAACGTCTTCGAAATAGTTTTAAAGTAGGGTTCACCTGATTGATCCGTTAGTTTTAACGTTATTTTTTGGCCGTTCTTTAAACCATCGGCCGAATCACCATTAATAACCGTTTCATTAATATGGGTTAAATAATTTTGAATCTTTTCAGTCTCATCAGCGGCCGCCGAAATCTGACTAAAACCGGTATTACTTTCTAAATCATCCACGCTAGTCGCGTTGTCCACAAAGGTCTCCATCGTTTTGGTACTAACCTTGGCTTTTTTACCTTCATACAACGCCACTTCTTTAAGAACGGCTAATTTACTAGCCGATTTTAGTTCAGCAGAACCGTGTTGATTGTAACCATTAAATTCAAATTCGGCCTTATCTAATAGTGAACCAGCACCACAGCCACTTAAAAATAAACTAATCCCTAACATTAATCCTAAAAAGATACCTAACCGTCGTTTCATATCTAATACTCCCCCGAGTTTCTATTTTTTATCGAAATATTGGCCTAAGTCAGTTTTGTCGGCATCATTCGCCAATGCCATATCAACAGTATCTTTAATATCAAGCACCTTGGCTTTTTCAAAGAACGGCACATTGACGATGTAGTCAGCACCTGATCGTTGAATAATCAACGCCGTTTGCACGCCACTACCTAAGACACCCACACCAATAGCTAACAACAATACACCACCAATAAAACTAGTGCTCAGCGTGCTGACCCCCATTAACAAAAAGAAAAGTCCAAACAAAATTGGTACCATTTTATAGCTGGATGACGTTGAAACGGCACTAATATTCTTTAATGGAATGCTTTCGCGATTTTTTCCGGCTGGAATCACACTTAAAATTGTATTTCCTTTTTCAACCTTGATAAACCGTGAATCAACGCTGATGACCCCTTTAATCCAGAAAAACAATAATGATAATGAGTATTCAATTTTCTTTTCTTGCATAATAATTCCCCTATAATTTTATTTAGTACGCTATTGTCATTAAGAAATGACCGATCTGACTGATAATTTGCTGAATGATCAAATCAACACTGGGGATTCCCCATAAAAACAAACTAGTGCTAAAATCTCCGATACTCAACCTAACACATTTTCCTGTTGCAGCACCCCATTCCTCCCCCCAATTAGATAACCCAGTCAACGACCAGTTTTTATCATTGACAATTTATCACCTAAAATTTGATAATCGATAGTAGTATTATATCATTTTATCTCTTTTTTGCCATGTTTCGTAAAATAAAATGGCATCTATGCTCTTTTAACTCTAAAAAAAATAATCTATCGTTAACTATATCTATTATGATAGGAGCTAATTGCATGCTTGATACCATCAGTCAACTGATCCGCAACCGCCGCAAATCATTGGGCCTGACTATCGAAGAACTCGCTGAAAAATCTGGTAGTTCTTATAGTTTTATTTCCCGGATTGAACGTGGTGAAGTCGATAATCTTAAACTTAAAAAATTAAATGATATTGCGCAAGCCTTAAACTTAAACATGGCCGATTTTTTCGGCGATCCGGCGTTATCGGGTGTTCAAACGCTCGAATTGATGCGCTATTTAGCGACACTCCCAGCTGACAAACGGGAAGAAGTGGCCGCGGCTTTATTGAAAGTCATTCATCTATAAATGGTACTGTGCAACAACCAATTCAGCCATTTGATCGATTGAATATTGCGCTTCATACTGCTTAAACCAGCCCGTCAGATCGATTATTTCGTCATCAATTTTAACGGTGTACAATCCGAAATCATGAAAATCAAATTGGTGCTGACTATGAATATAAATTTCAAATTTAAAATCTTGAAGTTTCTTTAGATTAGTCAATAACTGATCATTTTGCCTTATCATCCGCAATCCCACCTCTAACTATTATTTTAATTTGACGTCAAAAAAAGTAAGTTCAATCAACTGATTAAACTTACTTTAGCTCATGCCTTATTATTTGTAAATAGCTTACGACAACGTGAATTAATTCCTGCCAGTAACCCAAGGAGTACTTCTTATTAGCAGGAATTAATTTTAACACCCTTGTCAATTAATTACAATCCACTTTTAAAAATTGGACATCAAACTAAAATCGCTTACCCTCAATTGAGGATAAGCAATTTTTTTATACACTAGTTAAAGACCATTCCACCATCAATAATTAACGCTTGACCGGTCATATAATTGGAATCAGGACCTGCTAAGTAAGCGACACAGGCCGCAACATCTTCGGGTTCCGATAAACGGCCAAGCGTAATATCTTTGGCGAATTGTTGCATGCCCCATTCATCATCTTTGCCGGCATTTTGACCAACCGTGTGAGCAATATCTAACATCATTGGCGTCTTTACAATCCCGGGGCAATAAGCGTTAACCGTAATCCCTTGCGCCGCTAAATCACGCGCCGCCGTTTGCGTAATCCCACGAATGGCAAACTTAGTGCCACCGTATAAAGCCAACTCTGGGTTACCGACTTGCCCCGCTTGCGATGAGGCGTTAATAATCTTGCCACCATGACCTAAATCTCTGAAGGCCTTGACCGCGGCTTGAATGCCCCAATAAACACTACCGACATTGATTGCATACACTTTCTCGAATTGTTCCGGTGTGATGGTTTCAATTGGTGTCGTTGGGCCGACACCGGCGTTATTGACAACCACATCTAATCCGCCTAATTGTTCAACCGTCGTTGCAACCGCCGCAAAAACTTGATCCCGATCAGAAACATCAACTTTGACCGCAATTGCTTGACCAGTTTGATTGATTTCAGCGGCCACAGCTTGGGCCCCTTCTAAATTATAATCAGCAATTGCTACTGAAAAGCCATCATTCGATAAACGTTTTGCAACTGCTTCCCCAATTCCTTGGGCTGCGCCAGTAATAAATGCTACTTTGTTTGTCATCATCAAGACCTCCTAAATGTATACCTGATTATATCAGTAAAACGCTTACATTGATAGCATTAATCTCTTCCGTCATTTCAAGCAATGTCAAAAAAGGCCGCATAAACTGAATCATGAACTGATTCAGTCTATGCGACCTTTCGGAGACACTATTAAATTTCTTTTAGCGTTTTAGCGAGATGTGCTAGCACTTTTTCTTTGCCTAATAATTCGATTGAATCAGGTAATGAAGGACCGTGCATTTCACGCGTCGTTGCAATCCGGATTGGCATGTACAATTGACGGCCTTTAATCTTCGTATCTTTTTGGATACTCTTGATGACGGCCATAATCCGAGGCGCCGTGAATAACGTCACGGCGTTTAAACGTTCGCTGAATTCTTTTAAGACGATTGGCGCTGTTTCATTTTGGAGTTCTTCCAAAGCTTCAGCGTCTAATTGTTCGGGTTCTTCAAAGAAGACGTCCGCCATCTCAACAATTTGAGCGGTATAACTCATTTGATCTTGATATAACGCAATCAAATGACGGGCCCATTCAATCGTTTTAGTGTCAGGATTTCCCGCAATCTTACCGGCTTTAATCAAGCTTGCTAAAGCTAAATCCATGATTTTATTATTATCAGTCGTTTTAACGTATTGATTATTAACCCATTCTAGTTTCTTTTGATCGAAACTAGCAGGTGATTTACTCAAGCGTTTTGGATCAAACTGTTTAATGAATTCTTGACGGTTAAAGATTTCGCTTTCGCCGACTGGTGACCAACCTAATAAAGCGATGAAGTTAAACATGGCTTCTGGTAAGTAACCTAATTCACGATATTGTTCGATAAATTGGAGCACTGATTCGTCACGTTTACTTAATTTCTTACCGGTTTCGGTATTGATGATTAAGGTCATATGGCCAAACGTTGGTGGTGTCCACCCGAAGGCTTCGTAAACGGCCAATTGTTTAGGCGTGTTGGCGATATGATCGTCGCCCCGTAAGACGTGCGTGATTTCCATCAAATGGTCATCAACGACGACTGCGAAGTTATAGGTTGGCATGCCGTCACGTTTCATGATGACGAAATCGCCACCTAAACGGTCTGATTCAAAGCTGATTTCACCTTTGACGATGTCATCAAATTTATAAATATGGTCTTTAGGCAAACGTAACCGGACAACGGGTTGCAACCCTTTGGCTTTAGCAGCGTCTTGAACGGCTTTAATTTCAGCATCGTCCATACCTTCATATTCATAAAGATAACGAGGGGCTTCGCCAGCAGCTTTTTGTGCTTCACGTTGTTCTGTCAATTGATCTTCAGTCATGTAAGATTCATAAGCCAAACCTTTTTCAACTAATTCTTGAATAAGTGGTGTATAAATTTCACGACGTTCTGATTGGCGGTATGGGCCGAAGTCACCGGGTTTATCGGGACCTTCATCCCAGTCCATGCCTAACCATTTCAAGTTATCTAATTGACTTTTTTCACCATCGGCAATGTTTCTCTTGGTATCCGTGTCTTCAATCCGAATCACGAATGTCCCTTTGTTGTGCCGTGCGAATAAGTAATTAAACAATGCTGTCCGAGCATTTCCGATGTGCAAATGCCCAGTTGGACTTGGTGCATAACGCACGCGGATTTTGTTCTTTGCCATAAAAAAATACGCCTCTTTCTAAAATTATACTTATCTTCTAGTTTACCGTTATTATCCCTAAAAATAAAGCTAGATTAACCCGATTTATCAACAAAAATAGACCAGGCAGTTGCCTAGTCTATTTAAACCACTGATTAACGGAGTGGTGTCCATTGCCATTCTTCAACTTCTGGTAAATCATCGCCTTCATCACGAATGTATTGATTGTGTTTAGCAACCATATCATCCATTGATTGAGCGAATTGACCTGCTTTATCGCCAAGAACATCGACAGCCACTTCTTTAGACAAGTTGTAACGATCCATTTGGTTCAAGACCCGCATGTCGAATGGCGTTGTGATATCACCATTTTCACGGTAGCCGTGAACGTGTAAGTTATGGTTGTGACGATCAAAGAAGATGTCACGAACTAAGCCTTCAAAGCCATGGAATGCGAAGACAACTGGTTTGTCTTTCGTAAAGTACATATCAAATTCGTCATCCGTTAAACCACGAGGATCCACTTTTGGTGAACGTAATTTCAATAAGTCCACAACGTTGATGAAACGAATCTTCATGTCAGGGTATTGTTGATGCAAGATTGAGATTGCTGCTAAACTTTCTAATGTTGGTTCAGTACCAGCTGCGGCAATCACAACGTCTGGTTCAGCATCTTGATCAGTACTTGCCCAATCAATAATCTTCAAACCGTTATTAACTAAGGTTGTTGCTTCATCAATTGTAAACCATTGTTGACGTGGGTGTTTTGATGAAACGACTAAGTTAATTTTTTCTTGGCTTTGGAAAACAGTATTCATCGTTGCTAATAACGTATTGGCATCAGCTGGTAAATATTCACGGATGAATGCTGGTTTCTTTTCAGCTAAGTGCGTCAAGATACCTGGATCTTGATGGGTGTAACCATTATGATCTTGTTGGAAAACCGTTGAAGTTGCGATGATGTTCAATGATGGGTACTTGTTACGCCATGATTGTTCATCCGCTTTACGCAACCACTTGAAATGTTGGGTTAACATTGAATCCACAACGCGCAAGAATGATTCATAACTTGCAAAGAAGCCGTGACGACCCGTTAAGACATAACCTTCTAGCCAACCTTCAGCTTGATGTTCAGACAATTGTGAGTCTAAGACACGGCCAGCAGGTGCTTCGAATTGATCATTGGGTTCTTTAACAGATTCCATCCATTGACGGTTTGTGACTTCAAAAATGTGGTTCAAACGGTTTGACATTGTTTCATCAGGGCCGAAGATCCGGAAGTTTTTGTTGTCATCGTTAGCCGTGATAATATCACGGACATATTCACCAAAAACAATCATGTCTTGGGCAACGATTTTACCATGTTCTTGATTATCAAGTGCATAATCGCGATAATCTGGTAAACGTAGTTCCTTAGGATTGATCCCACCATTAGTGATTGGGTTAGCGGCCATTCGTTGGTCACCCTTAGGTGCGATTTCAGCAATTTCTGGTTTCAATTGGCCGTCTTCTGTAAATAATTCTTCAGGACGGTATGATTGCATCCAGTCAACTAACGCATCAGCATGTTGCATATCAGCACTGTCGACAGGAATTGGAATTTGATGCGCACGGAATGAATTTTCGATTGGTACGCCATCCCAAGTCTTAGGACCGGTCCAGCCTTTAGGTGCGCGGAAAACGATCATTGGCCATTCAGGACGTGTCATATCGCCATTTTCACGAGCGTTCTTTTGGATTGCTTGAATTTTTTCAATGGCTTCATCCATTGCCTTAGCAGTGGCTGGATGCATCAAATCAGGATTATCACCTTCAACAAAGATTGGTGTCCAACCCATGCCTTCGAAATACTTCGATAATTCTTCATCTGTTTTACGCGATAAAATCGTGGGGTTAGAAATCTTGAAACCATTTAAGTTTAAGATTGGTAAGACCGCACCATCATTTGCAGGGTTGATGAATGTACTTGATAACCATGAAGCAGCCAAAGGACCCGTTTCAGCTTCACCATCACCCACAACAACTGCAGCAATCACGTCTGGGTTGTCTAAGATTGCCCCAACACCGTGTGATAATGAATAACCAAGTTCGCCACCTTCATGGATTGAACCTGGTGTTTCAGGTGCGGCATGTGACGCCACCCCGCCTGGGAATGAGAACTGTTTAAATAATTTCTTCATCCCTTCAGCATCTTGCGTCATGTTTGGATAGATTTCAGTATAGCTACCATCGAGGTATGAATTAGAAACCATCACTTGACCACCGTGACCGGGGCCTTCAACGTAGAACATATTTAAATTGTATTTATTAATGGCCCGGTTTAAATGGGCGTATAGGAAGTTTTGGCCCGAGATTGTGCCCCAATGACCGATTGGTTTTGCCTTAACGTCCGTTGCTTCCAATGGCCGTTTTAATAATGGGTTGTCTTTTAAATATAATTGACCGACTGAGATATAGTTGGCAGCGCGCCAGAACGCATCTACTTTAGCGAGGTATTCTTTGCTTGAATAATCTGTCATACTAATAACACTCCTTTTATTGGGTTTTCCAAAAGTCTTTAACGACTTAACTTTAAAAATAAATTGATCAGAAAGCAAATATTATGACTACCCTTACATCATACTAAATATTCAGAAAAAGTCAACCATTTTAATAATTGGGTCGTACCAATTTATTTTTGATAAAAATAACGGCCTATTCTCGACCGCTGACAGAAACGAACGTATTGTATTTCATGTATTGATAATGGAGTCGCATCGTTGAAAATTCAAACGGCGTGCCATCGTCTAAAAAGAAAATACCCTCCATAATCCCAACGGGCTGTGTTGGTGTCAGCTGTAATTGGGCTTGATCCTCACTGGTTGAAGGTTCCGCAAAAATGGATAAAAAGGCTTTGGTCACCTCTTGATTCTTTTCTGTTTCTAAATAATTAAATATTGAGCCTGAGACAATTTTCTCAGATAATTCAGGCATGACTTTGATTGGAATAAAACCCGTTTCAATCATGAAAGGTTCTTGATCAAACAACCGTAATCGTTTAATCTCGTAAACAAAATCATCAGGTTTCAAAAATAAATCGCGTTGCAATTCTTCATTCGGCTTAATGACTTGAAAGTCGAGTAACTTAATCCCCGGTTTACGATTGCCCGCTTTAAAACTATCAGTAATCCCTAGATTTGAACCACTGTAATTAAAAAACGAACCACTCTTCAAATATAAAGGATTGATAAAGGTTCCTGAACCCCTTTTTTTAAAGATAATGCCTTGGTTGGCCATCACGTTCAGCGCCCGCTTAACCGAACTACGACTCACTTGGTAATGTTCAGTTAACGTTCGTTCATCCGGTAGTTTCATGCTGGGAAACTGATTGGCATTAATGGCCTTTTTTAAATCGGCCATAATCGTTTGATAAACTAAATCCGCCATAAGACACTCCTTTCTTCGGCTTTGAATACATGCTCATTATACATGATTCAGGCTAACCGTCTAGCCACTTTTTAGCTGAATCCGTAAAAAAAAGGCCCAACCAATTCAAAATCGAATCGGTCGGACCCTTTTTTTTAATTTATTTAAGACAGCGTGGTTACCAAACGAATAGGCCAACCGTGGCTGCTGATAATAGTGAGACTAAAATCCCAGATAGCAGCATGTAGCCGACGTTTTTAGCAATCATATCATTCTTTTCACGATCAACTAAGCCCTTGAAAGCGCCGATGATCATCCCAACTGTTGAGAAGTTGGCAAATGACGTCACAAACACCGTTAATACGGCTTGGTAATGCGGTGCAAAGGTGTGAATTGAACCGGAAACTTTACCCATGACGACGAATTCATTGGTGACTAATTTCGTCCCCATATATTGCGCGAATTCAAACGCGTGTGAGACATCTAAGCCCATTAACCAGGCAAATGGGAACATAACAATTCCCAGTAAATGTTCGAGTGTAATCCATGGATTAACCAATTGTAATAGTTTATCAATTAAGGCGGCCAAAGCAACAAAGGCAATGACGTTCGCCGTAATAATGAGCACTAATTTACCGGCGTTTAAAATTGAATCCCCTAAAAATGAGAAGAAAGGTTCGCGTTCAATTTTACCGTCTGCAGCGACTTCTTCACCGGGGGCAGCAGCACTGCCACCCATTTTAGCAATCGTGTCTTCTTCCGGTGTAACTTTAACCGGATTTAAAATATTGGTAACAATAATAGCGTTAATAATGTTGACCGGAATGGCCGTTAAAATAAATTGACCCGGCATCATCTGCGTGTAAGCCCCGATAATCGAAGCCGTCACACAACTCATCGACATCATCGCTAACGTCAACGTTCGTTCCGCCTTCATCTGTTTCAATTGTAAACTTGAAACGGCTAGGGCTTCAGTATTGCCTAAAAACATCATTTCAACCGCAAAAAACGATTCAAACTTCGGTTGGCCGGTAATCTTTGCAAGACCACGACCTAACCACTTGATAATCCAAGGTAAAATACCGATATAAGTTAAAATATCAAATAATGGAATAATCATTAAGATGGGTAATAAAACGCTGGCCACAAAGTCCATTTGTTTCACATTAACCCAACTTGGTAACGCAAAGGCAATCCCAGTGTAAGCCACTTGAACCAACCAATTAAAACCGTTAGCAGCGCCTAAAACAATATCGCGACCAATTGAAAAGCTGGTCAAGAACCAAGCTAAAACCAAGTTAATCACTAACATCGTGATGACTGCACGCCAATCAATTTCCTTCTTTTTCTTTGAAAAAATAAAGCCGACACCGATAAAGACCAACAAACCGATTACGTTCACGAGTAAATACACGCTACGTCACATCCCATCTATTTTTTGAGCACAAAAGGCCCTTTTAAATGATACCTTGCTCGCTTTTAAATGTAAACTAAGGAATCAAAAAAAGACCCTAAATTTCAGGGCCTTTTTTTGATTAATAACCGTTATTCCATTGACTCGTTGATTCTTGGGTTGACCAAGTATTATTGGTCGTTGTTGATTGGTCTGAATACGTCGTATCAGTACTCGTGTCATTCGTTGTTGTATCAGTACTTGTTCCACCATTCATCACACTTTCAGAATAAATCGTGAACTCTTGATGATATTCTAATCCAGTAAAATCCGTATTTAAGTCGTTTTGTTTCGTTTCGGCATTACTGATTGTCGTGGTCTTCAAGCCCAACGCCGTCCGTAGCACATCCGATACCCGTTGAATTTCATCATTAGTTGGGATTTGATAAGAAGAGCCTTCAATTGTGGCATCCCGACCCTTTAAATAATCTGATTTAATTGATTTCGCTGCATTCCGGTAATTAGCTTGAATGGAAACCATATCATCAAAACTTAGATTGGTCGCGACACTGTCTTCTAGCGTGTTTAAAATCGATTCAAAATTCGTTAATGATTTAAACGAAACAGCTGATTTAATCATCGACGTAATCACTTGCCGTTGCCGTTTTTGGCGACCGTAATCACCTTCTGGATCATCATAACGCATCCGTGAATAATCTAACGCCTGTTGCCCGTTCAAATGCATTTTGCCTTTTGTGAAGCTACTCCCGTTCCAAGAAAAACTGAACGGTACATCAACGTCAACGCCACCAATAGCGGTCACAATTTTAGATAAGGCGCCCATATTGACCGTGACATAGTAATCAATTGGAATATTAAACATCTTTTCAACGGTCGACATCGCCATTTTAGAACTACCAACATTATACGCCGCGTTGATTTTTTGCATATTGAAACTTTCGGCGCCTTGTAATTGCGCTAACGTATCACGGGGAATACTGACCAACTTAACTTGGTTTTTCTTCGGATTAACCGTGGCGACAATCATTGTATCGGAATTACCTTTGTCCACCCGACCATCAGCACCAGTATCGACCCCTAACAATAAAATTGAAAAAGATTTCTTATTCTTGATAGATGTCGAAACTGCTTTACCATCCGCCGGTTTATAAATTTTATTGGCCGCCGATTTAATCTGACCGCTAATGCGCATGGCATAAGCCCCGCCGCCACCAATTAGCAGAACTAGAATTAAGATGAAAACTTTTAATTTACGATGTTTTTTATTTTTTTTATATTTATCTTCTCGCGAGCCAAAATAATTAGAATTTTGCATAGGTGGTTCCTTTCTGTGTGGACCAATCTTTAAGTACGCTATTTGTATTATAGCCGAATTATATTATCAAACAATCAGTTTCAGAAAAAGTTACACAATTTTAATAATTAACAAATCACTGATATCAGTCAATTTAACGTGTTTATGTTAAAATACAGGGAAATCTTGTAATTCATGGAGGCTTTACTAATGACAACTAATCAACAACCGATACGTGAAAACATCCCGACTGAACTCACCTGGGATCTCAGTACGATTTTTAAAGATGACCAGGCCTTTGAACACGCCCTGTCGACGCTTAAAGCCACAATGCCGACCCTTCAATCCGTCGTGACCTTTGACACGGCGCTACAACTACAAGCCACTATTGAGACCGTTTTGGCTTTGTTCCGCCAACTAGAAACGGTTTACGTCTATGCTAGTCTGAAAAGCGACCAGGACACGACCAATAATCATTATCAAGGTTATCAAGCACAAGTTGATGCGCTTGCGGCTGAAGTCTCAGCGACAACTGCTTTTTTGGAACCCGCTATCTTAGCAATTCCGGAAATCCAATTAACCGACTGGTTGGCACATGAGTCCGTATTAACCCCGTATCGCCATTTCATCGATACGATTACTGCTAGTCGTGCTCACGTCTTATCCGGCCAGGAAGAGGCCCTAATTGCCGCTGCTGGCGATATTTTAGGTGCTGCGAGCCAAACGTTCAGTGTCCTCGATAATTCCGATTTACAATTTCCATCCGTCACTGACGATGCTGGTCAACCCATTCAACTGACCAACGGCGTTTATAGTCAATTATTACAATCCACTAACCAAGCCGTCCGTCAAGAAGCCTTTACCGCGTTATATCAAACGTATGGTCAATTTAAAAATACCTTCGCCAGCACCTTAGCGGCCGAAATCAAAGGCCATAATTATTTAGCGCAAGTCCACCATTATGATAATGCACGCCAAGCAGCGCTCGCACCAAAAGCCATTCCCGAAACAGTTTATACGACGTTGGTCACGGAAGTTAATCGTCACTTGCCCTTGTTACACCGCTATATTCAATTACGCCAAAAGATGCTGAAATTGCCCGAATTACACATGTATGATTTATATACCCCGTTATTGGGCAAACCCGCTTTAACCTATACTTACGAACAGGCACAAGCGACCGCTCTCGAAGCGCTTAAAATCCTGGGGCCCGATTACCAAACAATCGTCAAAGAAATTTTCACCACGCGCCAAATTGACGTCGTTGAAAATTTAGGTAAACGCAGTGGCGCTTATTCCGGTGGCGCCTACGATACGAAACCCTTTATCCTATTAAACTGGCAAGATGACCTCAACAATCTTTACACACTGGTTCATGAAACCGGCCATAGCGTGCACAGTGCGTTGACCCGTCAAAACCAACCTTACATCTACGGCGATTATCCGATTTTCGTCGCCGAAATTGCGTCGACGACCAACGAAAATTTGCTAACGGACTATCTTTTAAAAACCCAAACCGACCCCAAGGTCCAAGCTTACTTGCTGAACTACTACCTTGACGGTTTCAAAGGGACTATCTTCCGTCAGACCCAATTTGCTGAATTCGAATATTTCATCCATGAATCAGCAGCCGCTGGTAAACCACTGACCGCTAGCTTCATGTCTGATTATTATGCCAATTTAAATGCCCGCTATTACGGACCATCAGTCGCCCGTGATCCCGAAATTGCTTTAGAATGGACGCGCATTCCCCATTTCTACATGAACTATTACGTTTATCAATATGCGACTGGTTTTGCCGCAGCGACTACTTTGGCCAGCGGTATTATCAATCAAGAAGACGGGGCTTTGGATCGTTACCTGACCTATTTAAAAGCCGGTAGCTCTGACTATCCAATTGCGATTATGCAAAAAGCCGGCGTCGACATGACCAATGCTGATTACCTTAATCGGGCCTTTGCCGTTTTCGAACAACGGCTAAACCAACTAGAAAAATTATTAACGACACTCGTTGATTAACTTGAAAAGAGCCTCAGACAGTCATTGTCTGAGGCTCTTTTTTGGTTTGAAGTTCGGCTGAATCAGCATTCTGTCGTTAAAACACGCTTCTGCACACAAGCTCCTCCGCTTAGCTACGTTTCGCAAACAAAGTCCACAACCCGGACTTTATTCACGGAACTAGGCTAATGCTCAGAGCATACCCGTGTGCAGTCAGCGCTCATTTTTTATCTGCTGACGTGTCGATGGTACACCAAGGCCAGAAAATAGAAACCAAATTCAATCGTTGCAATGAAGAAAGTGACCGGCCAATTGGTGATGTAGCCTAACCACAAGCCTAACCAGACGCCTAATAAGGCAGCTCCGACTGAAATAGCCAACATCGCAGGCACACTCTTAGCCAGGTATTTCGCGATAAAAGCCGGCAAGGTCACTAAAATGAAGACCAATAGTGAACCAACAATTTGGGCGGCGATACTGACACTAATCGCTAATAAGATTAAGAAATAAATTGAAATTAAATTCGTCTTCAATCCTTGGGCTTGCGCGCCAATTGGATCGTATGAATCAAAAACTAAATAGCGATAAAATAACAGAATGCCAACAATAATCACGGCCGACAACGCCATCAACTGATAGACGTCGGCTAAACTAATTCCAATAATCGAACCGAACAAAATATTAGTCGCGTAACTGGCATTTTGATTCGACAGTGATAAGAACAATATTCCTAGCCCGATGAACAAACTAGAAATCGCACTGATTGACGCTTCACGGCGTGATTCTTTAGCACTCATCTGGCCAATCGTCACCGAACTGAGCATCGTGAATAATAACATTCCGTTTAATGGTGCAATGCCTAGGAAAACCCCAAATGAGGCGCCAGCAAAACCGATTTCCGCTAATGTATGGGCGAGAAAAGACATATTCCGAGCGACCACAAAAACGCCGATCAACCCACAGGTAATTGCTATAAAAGTACTGGCGACAAACGCATGCCGCATAAAATCAAAAGTTAACACTTAATCGTCCTCCACATCAATCTAATTCTAAGTTTGGATCTAATTCGGCAATGGGGCCCATTTCATACTGACCGCGTTTCAATAAGAGGTATTGATCAGTGTATTTCCGTGCTAATTCTAAATCATGGGTGACAAAAATAACGGTAATCCCTTGTTCCGCGTTCAATTCAGCGACTAGCGACATCACTTCTTCTTTGGTCTCAATGTCTAAACTAGCGGTCGATTCATCTAAAATCAACAAATCGGGTTTACTAATTAAGGCCTGCGCTAGATAGGCTTTTTGTTTCTCACCACCGGAAGCATTCCCTAATGTAGTTTTCTGTAAATCAGTTAAATGAGTTTGATCCAATATTTGATTCAATGCTTGTTTTTCGTCCTTTGTATGCCAAGGCAAATGACTTTTCAATTGATTTAACCCCACAAAACTCCGAATTGATAACGGATATTCTGCCTCGAGATTCCGGAACTGGGGCACGTACCCGATATGCAGATTCTGGCGTTCTGGTGTAAATAATAATTGGCCCGTTGTCGGTTGCAACGTGCCAATCAATAAGCGGACCAACGTTGTCTTACCGACACCGTTGGGACCGATTAAACTGGTCATACTACCGCGTTCAAGTTCAAAATTTAAATCTTTTAAAACGGCACGATTTCCAAAGGTAATGCCTAGCTGTTGTGCTTTAACTAATTCTGTCATTATGAATTTTGAGCCTTTCTAACTGCTTTAAATTGTTGTTGCATCCACGTTAAGTAGGTCTGTTTAGCCGGTAACGTTTCGGTTACTTGGACCACGGGGACTTTTTCTTGTTTCGCCAGTTTGTGCATCTGTTGAATAACCGGACTTTCTTCTTGCTTGTTGACCACCAGAAAAGCAATCTGGTGTTTTTTAATCAAAGCTTGCATTTGCGCAATATCCTGGGGTGATGGATCCGTGCCATCTTCAATCGCCTTGGCAAAATGACTATTGGCGACTTGATACCCCATTGCCGTTAAGGCGTAATTAAAAACCGGTTCACTGACTGCCACTTTTTGACCTTTGGCTTGGGTTTTCAAAGCATCTAATTGCGTTTGTAATTGCGTTAATTTTGCGAGATAGGCTTGACCATTTTTTTGATAAACCTTTTTATGAGTTGGATCGATTTGACTAAATTGTTTGATTAATTGGCGCGTTAATTTTGGCATCGTTTTTAAATCGTACCATAAATGTTCATTAGCACCGTCTGTTCGGTTCATTAACTGGTTAATCTGAATAACTTTTTGCGTTTTAGAATTCGAACCAGCGACCACTTTAGCTAACCATTGATCATACCCTAAGCCATTTTCGATCACGACGTCCGCTTGCGCGACCGCTTTGGCATCCTTAGTTGTTGGTTCGTACGAATGTGGGTCTAGACTGGGGCTATTAATAATCGACGTCACTTGACCGTATTGGCCTAATACCGCTTCGGCCGCTTCACCATAAAAGTCCAACGATGAGACCACTTGGATCTGATCATTGTTTTTTTTAGACTGACCGCAACCGACCATTAAAAAAACTAAAGCGCTGATTAACGCCAAACTCCCAAAACGTTTCTTATGCATAAAATACTCCATTCCTCAAATAGTAACAGTTACGTTTTACTTAGATAAGTTTACACGACTCCTTTATTTTGTCAATTGTTTTCTGAAAATAGGTAGACAACAAAAAAGCCGAGAAATTAATTCTCGACTTTTTTGTTGTCTCATGATTACCAGATTTGTTCAACTTGACCCGTTTGAGTCACAAAGTATCCCGCTCTTGGTGCATCTTCGTTAGGCGCATAAATATTGATTAAATAGCCTTGTTGCCCCTCACGTGTAATCAACCCGTTATTCAAATAAGAGGCAGATTGCCCAAACTTTTGCCCCGCTTGTTGAACGACTAATTTAATCGCTTGATTGCCATCGATTGTCGTCGGTTGGGTTGGCGTTGTTGGATTTGTATTTTGAGTACCACTTGTACTAGTCGTTTTTGAAGTTGATTGACTGGTTGTCGGTGTTTGGCTAGTTGCCGCAGTACTGCTATTAGTGGCCGTCGCTGAACTCGTTGTAGTAGCCACACTTGATTGTTCACTCGTGGCTGATGAAGTCGTCGATTCAGTCGTTGCATCCGACTGACTTTGACTAGCAGCTAAACGACTAGAGGCTTTTGAAACCTGTTTTTCACGTTTAGCCACACGACTTTCGCGCTTTTTCAAACTAACTGATACCGAACTTTGATCAGTATTATCAGTTGACTGACTAGTCGTTTGTTGACCGCAAGCCCCCAATATTAATCCGGTCATTAAAACCGTCCCAAGCACTGCTACTCTTTTCATCATAACTCCTCCTTCGCAACCGTTTACTACACCTTTATTTTAAGGATAGTTGCAGTATAGTGCAAGTTAGTTTACCTAGATTTACGAATTCTTTAAAATTGTTCACTAAGAATTAATTGGCCTATTTTTTAAGACGGTCCGCGACTTGTTTGGCAATCACCATATCCGTCGCATACGGCGTATCCACCCCGCGTACTTTTTGATAAGCATCCGCACCTTTAGCGGCTAATACCACGATTTCACCGGGGTGACTCGTTTCAATCGCTTGTTCAATCGCAGCCGCCCGATCGAGTTCGACCGTTGTTTGGACTTTCGTTTCATCAATTCCAGCCCGAATCTCGGCGGCAATCGCGGCCGGATCTTCATACGCGGGATCATCGGTCGTTAAGATGGCCTGATTTGCATATTCATTGAGGACTTGGGCAAAGCCGGCCCGACGTGAAACGCCTTTATCACCGGGACTCCCGACAACCACAATCAACTTAGAATTGTGATATTCTTTTTGTAAAAAGCTCAATAGCGCCTTCATACTGGCGTAATTATGCGCGTAATCGACATAGACTTGACCGTGGTTAGGTACCGCTAAGGTCTCCATCCGGCCGGGAATTTGTAATTGACGAATCCCTTGTTGTGCTTGTTTTAAATCAGCGCCCGCTAGCGCGGATCCGATAATGGCCGCTGTGGCGTTACTTTCATTAAAATCACCAATCAATCGCAATTGATAATCTCCCGCCACACCTAACGCGTTAGCTTGATTCGAAACGGCTGTGACCTTAAACCGGCTATCGGCCAAACTCATTTCTAAATTTTCAAACCGAAAATCAATTTCAACGGCTTCGGTCGCCTGATAAGCGGTTTCCGCAAATAGATAAATGTCTGTCGGATTCGTGGTGGCTTGCGCAGCCGCATAAACATCGGCGAAGTTCTGCGTTTGCGCATTGATCACACAAAGCCGTGAATTGACTAATAACTGTAATTTACAGTGTAAATAATCGGCAAAATCCGGATGTTCGTTCGGACCAACGTGATCTGGTGAAATGTTTAAGAAGAAGCCCACATCGTAAGTTAAACCATACACGCGATTTTTCTTGTACGCTTGCGATGACACTTCCATGACCAAATGCGTCATCCCATTTTCAACGGCTTCGCGCATATCGTGGAATAAATCCAAACTTTCCGGCGTGGTTAAATCCGATTTAAACCGTTGTTCCGGCTTAGGACCTAATACGCGATCAATCGTTGAGAATAAAGCCGTCTTTTGGGTCGTGGCTTCTTGCAAAATAGCTTGCGTGAAATAGGCCGCCGTCGTTTTTCCTTTCGTACCGGTATAGGCAATAATGAACAAATCATCTTGCGGATAATCATAAAAGGCTGCCGATAGGATTGCCATCGCCTTTTGAACATTGGTAACAATCAATGCGTTCATACCATTACCTTCGGGAATCGGTTGTTCGGCGACGTACGTGACCGCCCCTTGTGCCTTAGCATTGGTTAAAAATACGGGTCGGAAATTGCCCTTGCAGAAAAACAAGGTCTCTTCCGTTACTTTTCTGGAGTCATACGCAATTGCGGTCATATTTAAAGTGGCTGGATCATTTAAAGCCACGCTTTTTAATAAATGATGTTCTTTCAAAAGTAATATACATGCATCGAGTGTTAATGCCATCTGAATCCTCCTAGTGAATCACTGTGAATTGAATTAAGTATAGCATAATCAGCCATTTTTCGGCCAAATTAAAACGCGCCGTCAACCTTCAATTAGGCTGATGACGCGTCTGGTTTCTAATTAAAATAAATCAGTAAAAAACTCTTTAACCCCAATCCCAATTAAGACAAAAACATTGGCCTTCGGATCAGCTTTTTGAGTCTTTAATGAATAAGTGGGTTGCGTTTTTAAGAAGCGCGTTGTCGTCCCAGCAATTTGCGGACTAACTTGACCAACCATGGTGCCCTTTTTAATCGGTGCTTGGACTTGACGCTTGGTACCACCTTTGACGGCTTGGTACTGCCAATCAACGTTCTTGCTCGTCGCACCTTTCGGCAACCAGAGCATTATCGCTTGATTGGCCACTAATGGCACCGTCGCTTGTCGACCGTATTTAACGGTGGCTTTTTCATACCCCGCAATACTGGCTTGCGGTTTCACCAACGTCTGTGGTGCCCAATTATCAAAAACGTCAGTCATCAATTTACCCGTTTCGATAAATCGACGCCCGGTATCACTCCCGTTAGCGTGCAAGACCACCGTGATAATTCGTTGACCCTCTTTCGTCGCCGTTCCCGTAAAACAGTCGCCCGCTTTATCAGTTGTGCCGGTTTTCAACCCATCAACGACATAATCGGTCGACGCATTCTTTTGACCGGGTAACATTAAATTAAACGTCGTAAATTTGGTTTCATCACTGGTTTTAGAACCAAACGTGAAGCTTGCTTGCTTGGTCGTCGTCAACACGTCGGGAAAATCAGTTAATAACTTCTGAGCCACAATCGCCATATCGACCGCACTCATTTCATTTTCGGCATCTTTCGCACTACCCGGATACATGGCACCCGTCAAATATTCGTTGTTTAACCCTGAAACGGAATATAACTTAGCATCTTGAATGCCCCATTGACTAACCTGTTGCCGCATCAAATCGACGAAGTCCTTTTGCGAACCGGCAACCGCGTTGGCCAACATCATCGCGGCATCATTAGCCGACGCAATCAGCATCGCTTGGTATAACTCGCGGACAGTATATTGCCCCTCAGCTTGCAATGGCACATTGGTTAAATCTTTGTCTTGGCTCAACTTGTAAATCGTGGTATCGGGTTTAATCGTCTGTTCCCATTTCAATTTACCCTGCTTGATCTGGGTCAGCACAATATAGGCTGTAATCATTTTAGTCATCGACGCAATTGGCAACGCTTGGTCTGCATTTTGTTCAAACAAAACTTGGCCCGATTTAGCATCAACGGCAATCGCGGCGCTCGCATCAATCTTAGGGGCGGTTGGTAATGTCGCCGGGGTCGTCGTTGCAGTTACTGCCTGACTAACCGTTGTTTGCATTGCAAGACTGGCTGGCGCACCGACTAACAGACCAACCATGAGATACTGGATTATTTTTTTAAACACAATCTTACTCCTGACTATGGTGAGTATCAGCCTTAACTGGCTGACCTAACTTTAAAGGTAAGTGTATCACAAAACTGGTTAATTCTGGCGTTGAATCCGCATAAATATAACCACCATGTAACGCAATAATACTCTGCGAAATCGCCAAGCCTAACCCAGTCCCACCGGTTTCTTGCGAACGGGATGCTTCAACTCGGTAGAAACGATCAAATAACTGACTCAATGAATCACTGGGAATCTGTTGACCGTCATTTGAAACTTTAATAATCGCTTCTTGCCCGATTTTTTCAGCCTCTAACGTGATCTGATTGGCGCCTTTGCCGTATTTCAAAGCATTCGCTAATAAGTTATTAAAAACCCGGCCCAACTTTTCAGTATCAGCTTCCATCATTAACGGGGTTGGATGACATTGCACGTTAATTTGCATCCCTTTTTTCTGCGCTTCTAATTCGAAACTCGCCGCTAATTGTTCCAACATCTGTTCCATATCAAACGTTGTTTTAGTAATCGGTGTCGACGTTTGACGGACCTTCGTATATTCGAATAGATCTTCGACTAACACCTTCATCTGTTGGGCTTTTACGTAAGCCGTGTGCGTATATTTCGTTAATTCGTCACGCGTTTGATATTGCTGATCCTCAATTAAACCCAAATAACCGATAATCGAGGTTAACGGCGTACGTAAATCGTGGCTGACGTTGGTAATCAGTTCATCTTTACTCTTTTCAATCTTGCGTTCTTCGTCCATCGACCGCACGGTGCTATCGACTAGCGTATTCACACTGTCAATTACCCGTTGTAAATCACGATTGACCCGTAAATTAATTCGGTGTTCTAAATGGCCGTCCGCGATGAAATGTAGTTCACCAATGACGTGCCACATTTGCATTTGGTGGTACCGCCGAATAAGACGCCAATAGACGACGAGAATATCGGCCACCGCCATTAAGACGACAAACCAATTCTGCCAACTCCAAATATGCCATTCATTCGGTCCGATGGTGATGGCGTTTTTAATCATCCAAACACCACCCCGCAATTGCGGGTTAGTGATAATCGCTTGTTGTAAAAGCACCATGATTGAGAGGTTTAACAGCAATAACAATATGACTGTAACGACCCCTTCGGCGAATAGTTCACTTTTTTCTTTACCGGTTAACGCGACTTTTTTTAAGGGTTGATTATTATGTTGTTCGTCCATTAGACCTCGACCTTGTAACCAACGCCCCAGACGGTTTCAATCACTTTTTCACCGTCAGTGGCTTCTTCAATCTTATCCCGTAAATGGCTGACGTGGACCATAACCGTCTTCGCCGATACAATACTTTCTTGTTTCCAGACCCGTTCAAAAATATCGTCCGCCGAAAAGACTCGGTTGGGATGGCTCGCCAATAGATAGAGAATCCCGAATTCGAGTGCAGTCAATTGAATTTGTTTGCCCGCAATCGTCGTGACTTCGTGTGAATCGCGTTTAATCACCAACGGCCCGACTTCCAAAATATCTGGGACTTCAGTCGTGACGTGTTGTTGACTCCGACGCAAAAGTGATTTAACCCGCGCCATGACTTCAAGCGGATTAAAGGGCTTCGAAACGTAATCATCCGCGCCGGTAATCAACCCTTGAATTTTATCCATATCGGTTGTTTTGGCTGAGACGACAATAATCGGCACTTGGGAATCCTTGCGCACCGCTTTAATGACTTCAATCCCACTCATATTAGGCATCATAATATCTAGAATCATTAAATCAATATCTGGGTTAGTCGCAATCTTCGTTAAAGCTTCTTTACCGGTAAACGCTTGGATTGGATCGTAACCTTCATTTTTAACGTAAATACTCAATAATTCAACAATTTCTTTATCATCATCAACAATTAAAATTTTCATCATTTAGTTTACCTCGTTTTAATTTAAACTCATTTCGAGTGATTCGCTATCATTGTAACAAACTATTCGGTTTTTAGGGTTAAAGAATTCTTTAAATCCGCAATTGTTAGCCAAAAAATCCGTTCTCCTAATCGAGAACGGATCATTGTTATTTTAACGTTAATGATTCCGATACTGCAAATTTTAAGACTAACCGCTAATTCAACGTTTAACGTGCTGAGTAGTTAGGCGCTTCTTTGGTAATTTGAACATCATGCGGATGTGATTCCGTTAAACCGGCATTTGAGATTTGGATAAATTGCGCATCATCTTGTAATGCCATCAAATTAGCCGCACCGACGTAACCCATCCCTGAACGTAAACCACCCAATAATTGATAGATGACATCGCCCAAAGCACCTTTGGCCGCAACGCGCCCTTCGATTCCTTCTGGGACTAGTTTGTTCGCTTCGTTAACGCCACTTTGGAAGTAACGATCTGAAGAACCGTGTGACATGGCTGCTAAACTACCCATCCCACGATATGTTTTAAACCGACGACCTTGATAAATTTCAAATTCACCAGGTGCTTCATCCGTCCCAGCTAGCATACTACCCAGCATCACGGCGTTGCCACCAGCCGCCAATGCTTTGACGATATCGCCAGAATATTTAATCCCACCATCGGCAATAATCGTCTTACCATATTCACGGGCGACACTTGCCGCATCGTAAATTGCGGTTAATTGAGGGACCCCAACACCGGCCACAATCCGAGTCGTACAGATCGAACCAGGGCCAATCCCAACTTTAACCACATCAACACCGGCATCGTATAATGCGCGGGTGCCTTCAGCGGTTGCGACGTTGCCAGCAATTAAAGTTGCTTCAGGGAACTTAGCGCGAATTTCGGTAATCTTACGTAAGACGCCGGCTGAATGACCATGCGCCGTATCAATAATAATCGCATCGGCCCCGGCTTTTAACAACGCTTCGGCCCGATCGAACGTATCACTCGTGACACCAACTGCGGCAGCCACTAATAAACGACCGTATTGATCTTTAGCCGCATTCGGAAATTCTTGTACTTTTTCAATATCTTTAATCGTGATTAAACCCGCTAGCCGACCATCATCACCGACCAATGGTAACTTTTCAATTCGATTTTGTTGGAGGATTTGTTCAGCTTCAACTAATGAAGTCCCAGCAGGCGCAGTCACCAAATTCTCACGCGTCATTACTGTGCCGATTTCAGCAGAGAAATCGGTGATAAAGCGTAAATCCCGATTGGTGATAATCCCAACTAATTTCAAATCATCTAGATTAGAAACAATGGGTACCCCGCTAATTCGGTATTTACGCATCAAATCATCCGCCGCACTAACCGGTTTATCAGCCGTTAAATAAAACGGATCAATAATGACCCCATTTTCTGAACGTTTAACCTTTAACACTTCGTCAGCTTGACGGTCAATACTCATGTTCTTATGAACGACACCTAACCCACCTTGACGGGCCATCGCAATCGCCATTGGTGCTTCGGTAACGGTATCCATGCTCGCACTCATGATCGGTGTTTGCAGTTTAATATTCTTGGCTAATTGAACACCAAGGTCAACCTCGTTGGGTAATACGTGACTTTCAGCGGGGACCAATAACACATCATCGAACGTAAACCCTTTTTTCGCAAACTTTGTTTCCCATGCAGACATAAATCTTCCTCCATTCATGAACTTAAGTGTTGAAAAGCTAACCAATTGTTCGCTTTACCGCTAAAATTAGTTATTTTAAAATTGTTAAAACTATAGCAAATTTTTAGTGATACGTCAATTAGCTCTTATTAAAAATTCATTTTCAGTACCGCTCCTTATTTAGTAGAAACCGAACGTTTAAACTGTTGCTGTTTTTTCGACAACTTCGTTATACAATAGTACTTAGAATAAAACAGCAAAGGACTGATTAGTATGCAAGAGCATCAACGCGTTTTAGAACTCACCCGTAGCAACAATCTGCGCGAACTCGGCGGCTATCCAACAGCGGACGGTCGTACCATTAAATGGCATAAATTATTACGCTCCGGTAGTTTAAACGCACTGACCAATGATGATATCCAACGTTTGATTCAATATGGCATCTTATTCGACGTTGATTTTCGATCACGCCACGAAATTAAAGTCGCACCCGATCCGTTTGATGAACAATTCGTGACTTACCACCGTTTATCCGTCTTCCCATTTACTGATCAATCAACCGAACCAACGCCCAAAGCGGGTTTATTCGGTCGACTATTCGGTCATCAATCATCCGCAGAACCCGAATTATCAAGTATGGACAAAATGTATCAACAATTAGTCCTCGACGCGCACGCCCAAGCCGCCTATCGTGATCTATTAACCGTCTTATTAAATAATCATGACACGGATGGCGCCGTTTTATACCATTGTTCGGCCGGCAAAGACCGAACTGGTGTCGGCACTTTATTAATCTTGAGTGCTTTAGGCGTCGACCGTGAAACGATTACCAATGATTTCTTATTATCGAATCAAGTCCTCGGATTAGACACTGCAACACCAAAACGAATCAACAGCAATGATGCGCAAGTGGCCGCGATGAACGCGCAAGCCATCTCGATTGAAAGTATCAACCACGTCTATGATGTGATTGACCAACATTTCGGTAGCATGGCTAATTATCTAACCCAAGCGATGGCGTTGAAACCAACCGAAATTGAACAACTCAAAAACGACTATTTAGAATAATCACCTAATCATCAATCAAACAAAGACACGCTAGCCCGAATTGGACTAGCGTGTCTTTGTTTTGTTGCTTATGCTTTTGTTTGCATTTCACAGAATTGTTGGTACAGCGACTTCGTCAACCCAACCAAGGGGACTGGTTTGACCTTATATTGATTGGACAACAGAACAACGCCTGATTGGCCGTCTTGACTGATTTGAATGGCACTTTCGTAACCTGATTCAACCCCATGACTCGTAAAATAAGTTGGCCAATTATACACGCCACCACTGTAACTACCAGTTTGCGTATGCCGTAATTGATGTAAACTATTTTTACTGATAATCCGCCCCTGCACAATTGCCTGTTCAACTTGAAATAAGCTACTGGCCGTGGCGTACATATTCCCCGTGCCAATTTCCCGGGTATACGTAAAAATGGGCACCGGAACAGCTTCACCATAAAAATTATTCTCAACGGTATACGAAACAGCTTGCTGACCGGCAATACTATTTGGCATAAATCCAAATGACGTCAACGCCAGCGGTTCACTCACTTGTTTTTCAAATAGTTGTTGATACGATTGATGGGTCACCTTTTCTAAAACACCCGTTAATAATAAATAGTTCACTGGCGCATAGAAATGTTTGCCAATATTTTGAACTTTCAAATGATCAAACGCAAACGCGAATCGTTGTTGCTCCGTCAAATCAACAGTCGGCGCCTTAGTTTCAATCAATCCCGACTGCATGTCCAACATCATTTGAATGGTGATTTTCTGACCCTCTTTAATTTGTGGGTAATATTGGCCAATCTTATCCGTTAATTTTAATTGACCCGCTTCGACCGCTTTCATCACAAGTGCAGCCGTCAATGATTTCTGGACCGAGGCAATCTGATACGTCGTTTGCGGTGTAATTAGTTTTTGTTGTTCATAATTCGCATAACCGCGACCGTCTTGATAGATAATCCGGTTATTTTTAACTAATAAAATCGTGCCACTAAAATGACTATCCGTTAATTTTTTCTGTAATACTTGTTGTTGGACACCCGTTAACTGGTTCGTCTTGCGAGTATCGATTGCGGAATGATTATCTTTAGCCACTTGCTCTGCCAATTGCTTTTGAGTTGTTTGTAATTGTTGTTGCACTTGTTTTAATCGTTGATTAGACTGACTTGCTTGCACCACCAATTGGTGTCGGTAGTGGTGGGCCGTTGCACCAATTCCCAAAACAAATAGTCCAACGATCAGAATCGCGATTGTTATTTTCTGTTTCATCATCAACTTTAGCCTAAACGTCCTTTCTCAATCAATTGGAGTGTTGCATCAAATTGATAGTACAATGCCTCCCCGTTAGCGACTTCAACCCCATCGATTGCTTGATCTGAGATCTGCTCAATGACTTTAATCAGCGCCCGCAATGTCGACCCATGCGCAACCACTAACTGATCACGACCTTGTCTTAATCCCGGTACAATTTGATCTTGCCAATACGGCAATAATCGTTGGGTCGCTTGGGCCAAACTTTCGCCCCGTGGCCGACTTGCTAGTGGGACTAATCGATAGCGCCGTTCCTGCGACACCTGCGTAAGTAATGGTGGAATAGCTGTATAGCTCCGGCGCCACCGTGCGACTTGCGCCACACCAAAAACACTTCGCGTGGTTTCTTTATTCAACCCCCGCAAAGCGCCGTAATGTCGTTCGTTTAATCGCCAACTCTTGGTCATTGGAATGGCTAATTGATCCATTTCTTCCAAAATGATATAGCTAGTTAAAATCGCCCGTTTTAATAGCGATGTATGGACTTGGGCAAATTGAATCCCAGTCGCTTGAAGTTGTTGCCCAACTTGGTGGGCTTCCAAACGACCTTTATCCGTCAGTGGTACATCTGACCAACCCGTGTAAGTGTTTAATTGGTTGGCCAAACTTTCACCATGTCTAACAATTACTAATTTTGCCATCATTCATCAAACTCACTTTTCTCGTAACTTCAACGCCAATTCAATCGACCGATCAACTAAAACTGATTGTGAATCAACGACTGGAAAAGTGTGATCCGGTGCCCATTCTTGCGCTAATGATAATTCAGTACAGCCTAAAATGACCGCATCACAATCGCCTTCAGTGATCATCGTTTCTAAAATGGCGTGATATTTAGCACCACTCATCTTCGCTTGACCTTTGATGTCGTTAAAAATTAAATCCATCGTCCGCTCTTGCAATGCTTCGCTTGGTTTAACAATCTTGTAACCAACGGTCGCCAACTCCTGGTCGTAAATACCGTCAGTGACGGTCCCTTTAGTCCCTAGAATACCAATCCGTTTTGCGGTTGGATAAGTCGTTTGAATACTCTTAACCGTTTCACGGGGCATGTGCACGATTGGTGCTGAAGCCGCTGCTTGCAACTCATCATAGAAATAATGCGCTGTATTACAAGCAATCACGAAAAAAGCCGGCTTCAATAAGCTTTGTTGTTGAATATCTTCTAATAAGTAAGGGGCTGGATTAGGTTGCGTATGGTCCATTAAATAAGTCGAACGATCAGGAATCGTCGCATGATTGACCACGATATAATCCAAGAAATCTTGATCTTTTTTAGATGGTGTCCGCTGATTTAATAACCGAATGTAACTTTCAGTCGCGGCCGTTCCCATCCCGCCAAGCACTGTAAAAAATTGTTTCATCATCAATTACCCTTTGTTTTCTTTAAAATAACGTGCAAAATTCTTACGATAATTATGCAACATCCATTTCGTCAATAACCAACGTTTAACGTTATTATCCTTGGCATATTGGAAAGTCGTGCCGTAGCGGCCTTGTTTAATTAACGCTAATGCGCGATCTTTGTCCGCATTATCCCGCGTATATTTCTTAAAGACGTCAACAGACACGCCTAACCATAAAGCTGCTTGACTATCATCTTGATTACCATAAACGGTTGGTTGGTCTTTTAAATCACCCGTTACGTAATCTTGAACCACCCATTGCGCTAAATTATAACCGTTCAACGTGACAAAGAAACTACTGCGACCTTGCCGTAAATTGATTTCAAATAACTTGAAGGTTTGATCCCGTTCGTCAAATTTCATATCAAAATTAGCGTAACCCGTAAAACCAATCGCTTCTAAGAAGGTTTGAATCTGATGATAAATGGTTTCATTATATTCAGGGATAATCGCCACGTAATTTCCAATCGCAGCTGGCGCTGGATCTTCCAATAAAGGATGACCCAAACACATCATCTTCACTTGGTGGTTTTGATCCACGTAGGCGTTTAACACGCGCATCCGACTGTCATCACCAGGAATGAAATCTTGTAGAATTAGATCTGACGTATAACCACTAGCGTAAATTTTTTGAATAATCGCATCAAATTCAGCCTGTGATTGAATTCGGAACGCCTTTTTACGGCCTTCAAAATGCACATCTAACCATTCAACTGAATTCGCTGGTTTCAATGCGACTGGATAACCAAATGGTTGCGTTACTTGTCCAGCATTCACCATCTCATGCGTAATCGTTTTGGTTTTAGGATAAGGTAAATCGTATTCTTCGCAGACTTGATAGAAATTTTCTTTGTTATTTAACCGTTTCAACAAATCATAATCGATATAAGGACAAACAAAAGCAGCTTGCAATTCTTGCTTATGCTTGGCAATCAATTCGGCATACCCATCCCCACAACCGATTAAAATCACGGGTTCATCATGGGTTTGGTACGTTAAAATTAATTCCCGCATTTTTTCAATAAAAACGGGATCTTCGCTGAAACCTGGTACGATTTCGACATCGACAATTTTAGTATAACGAGTTGGTGCTAGTTCAGCACCTGCGTAAGCTTGGACTGGTTTTCCCGTTAGTTCATAAAACGAACGCGCCATCCCATAAACGTTAAAGTCGCTTCCTAATAAAATCGGTGTAAATTTTGATTGAATTGTTGGCATTCCGTTCACCTCTTAAGCAATATTGTTCTTAGTATACCACGAACACCGCTGCCTTGATAAATTCTGTTTATGATTTATCAATTACCTAACAACTTTGTCACACCAGCTGCCGATTCGTTAGTTGATTCAATGGCGCTGATGAGCAATGCCCGCTAAAATGGACTTAACATCAAATAAAGGGGTCTTGAATATGTTACGTAAAATCGCAAGTTGGATGGTGCCACTCATTGGCATTTTGGGTATTAGTTATTTAATGTTGGGCCACTATCTACCCACTCATCAACCAAGCACAACTGTTCAAGCCGATCGTCAGTCCCTACAAGGTTTCCACCGTATGCAACGTTAATTAGTTAATCAGCTATACAATTTCGTTGTCATCAATTGATTAGTTGTAGTACAATGAGATTATTGACTTATTAAGGATGTGCGGAAATGTCAGCTAAAACAAAAGAATTCTGGAAATCTGTCTTACAAATCATATTATTATCTGCTGTAATGATTGGGATTGCTCAGTTGCTGCTCACCTTTGTGATTGCCAACGAGCAAATTTTTGGGCCTTCAATGCAACCCAACTTTTCTCAATACGATCGGGTAATTGCTTTACGCCACACGAAAGTTGAACGTGGCGACGTCGTCATCTTGAAAGCCCCTGATGCCCCCGGTGAATTCTACATCAAACGGGTCATTGGCTTACCAGGCGATACCGTCCGCTTCGACAAAGATCAACTCTACGTTAACAATAAGAAAGTTAGCGAACCTTATTTAAAAGAATATAAGGCTGATTATTCAACCTATCTCGCCGGTTCTAATTACTTCACCGTCAAACCGAATTCAACCGATTCGTCATTTGACCTGAAAGATTTATTAGGCCGCAGTACCGTGCCGGCCAACCATTATTTCGTGATGGGTGATAACCGAACGGTCTCAAAAGACAGCCGCTACAAAGCTGTCGGTTTCATCAGCGACAATTCGAAAAAATACAACGGCATCCAAGGCGTCGTCAAACTACGCTACTGGCCACTAACAGAATTTAAGGTCTATTAATCAGAGTGTTGCCCAAGCCGGTTAACTTCTGAGTATAGCCTAAAAAAGAAGTGTGTTACCGATTTTTGGTGACACACTTCTTTTTGTAGCTAGACGGAAGAAGTTGGCTTGGGAAGCACGTTTTAAATCAGCGTGTTAACTTAACCGGTTAGTCTTTGAGGATTAACCTAAAAATTAGCCACATGATTAGATGTTTAATCGTGTGGCTGATTTTGTAGTTAAACGCAAAAGACTGTTTAAGTTAACACGTTTTCACACAAAAAGGCCAATCCATCATGGATTAGCCTTTTATTTTTAACTTTATAGATAAACACTGACACCCAATAACACAATTGCCAAAATACCAATTGTTATCATTAACGGCATCACAAATTTCAACCATTTATCAAACGTCACGTGGACCATCGCTAACGATGCCAAGACCAAACCAGTTGGTGTGATGAATGACATAATCCCTTGACCCCAGTTATAGGCACTGATAATCACATCGCGATTAACGCCGACAACATCGGCTAACGGTGCCATGATTGGCATCGATAAGACAGCCAATCCAGAACTTGATGGGATAAAGAAGCCGAGCAAGATGAAGACGAAGAACATCACCGTTGAGAAGAGAACCCCACTCATATGTGATACACCGTTGCTCAGCCAGAACAATAATGTATCGCTAATTTGGGCTTGTTCCATAATAATCGTCACCCCACGGGCTAACGCAATGACCAATGCCACCCCTAATAAATCAGACGCGCCGGTCACAAACTCGCCAACGAAATCACTTTCCGAGAGACCCGAAACAAAGGCTAAGATGAAAGTAATGCCTAAGAAGAGCATCGAAATCTCGCTGAACATCCACCCCCACTCTTTAACGCCAACAACCATGACCACAAAGCCCGCTGCGAAAATCAGTAACATTAATTTCTTACGAAAATCAAACTTAGGCACTTCATTACTATCTTGATCACCTAAGAAATGCGCTTCTAATTCTGCTTTTTGAGCATAAATCAATGACTTGGTTGGATCCTTTTTAACTTTTTCAGCATACCGAATTGTGTAGAAAATACAGATGGCCGTGCCTAATACCAGCATCACAATCCGCATGCCCATCCCATCGGCAAAACTAATTCCGGCCGTATTCGAGGCGATTACGACGGAAAACGGATTGACCGTCGAAGCCATCGTCCCAATCGAACTACCGAGATAAATCGCCGCAATCGCGACAATCGCATCATAACCCGCCGCCATAAAAATCGGCACAAGAATCGGATAAAAGGCAATCGTTTCTTCGGCTAAACCAAAAGTGGTCCCGCCTAAAGAAATCAGACTCGTCACAATCACGATTAACCAAGCTTCTTTACCTTTCAATCGAACTGACAAACTCGCCATTCCGGCCGCGAACGCACCGGTTTTATTGACGACCCCCACGATCCCGCCTAAAATTAGGACGAACGTGATGATATCAATCGTTTCAGCTAGGCCTTGAATTGGCGCATTTAAAAATTGTGTCACTGCCCCAAAGAGCCCGTTTTTAGCTTTCTTTAATTTCTGGTACGTATTTGGAATAGCAACCGGCTTATACACCGATCCATCCTTGAATTTCGCTAAACTCGTATTAACGTTATACTTCTTTAACGTCGCTTGAGTTGCCGGTTCAGATTTGGTTTTACCGGTTGGCGAGGTAATTGTAAAATGATTGCTATCAGTATTGTATTGCAAACTTGCATATTTCCCAGCCGGCATAAAATAGGTTAAAATCATCACCAATAAGAGCACTAACAAAATGACCGTATAGGCACTTGGAAAGGTAAACTTTTTGCGTTTGACATCTGTCATATTATGACCTCCCTAATTATATTGTTCTCCCTAATTTTAAAGGGTTACGTCGACTTGGTCAAGCCTTGCTCCTTTAATTTTAACCGCTTACACGCCAAATCATCACTTGCGCCTCACGCCTCTTTTGTGCTAAGCTTACTTGGAACAAAATAAGGGCCGTCAGAGAGCGGCCTTTTTGGAGGAAAATTGAATATGAAACCTATCACGGCACACAGCCAACATCATTTATCAAGCTACCAGTCTAAGGTCGTCGCATCAACAACGGCGGGCTTTGGACTCGAAAACATGGACGTCATGTTCTTGTCTTTCGCGCTATCGTCGATTATCGCTGATTTACATCTCAGCGGCACACAGGCGGGTTTGATTGCAACGATTACTAATATCGGGATGTTGTTAGGTGGCGTTTTTTTTGGCGTTTTAGCCGATCGCGTCGGGCGCATTAAGACCTTTACCTATACTATCTTTATCTTCGCATTCGCAACGGCCGCCCTCTTTTGGGCCAACAGTCTCCCCTTAATTTATCTTTGTCGATTCCTTGCTGGGATTGGTGCTGGCGGTGAATACGGTATCGGCATGACCGTTCTCGCCGAAAGTTTCCCCAAGAAACAACTCGGTCGTGTTTCGTCATTCGTTGGGGTTGCTGGCCAAATCGGCGCTATCTTGGCCGCACTTTTAGCCGCTTGGATTTTACCCCAATTCGGTTGGCACGCTCTTTTCTTATTCGGATTACTCCCCGTTGTCATCACCTTCTTCATTCGCCGCCATTTAGTTGAAAGCACCACCTTCACTAATCGGACTACGCAACCTAAAGGCCAAATCAAAGCGTTATTTAAAACACCTCAGTTAGCTTACCAAACAGTCGCACTAATGGTGATGGCCGTCGTCCAAATTGCCGGTTACTTCGGCTTAATGAATTGGCTACCGACTATGATGCAACAACAATTGCACCTTAGTGTTGCTGGTTCATCCACTTGGATGTTAGCCACGATTGTCGGCATGTCAGCCGGGATGCTAACTTTCGGTTGGATTCTAGACCGCATCGGGCCCCGCATCGCTTTTGGCCTCTTCTTAGTCGCTTCAGCCTTAGGTGTTTATATTTTGACCTTACCCAAAGACATGCCAACCTTACTCTTAGTCGGCGCATTGGTCGGTTACTTCTCAAACGGGATGTTCGCCGGCTACGGCGCAGTTGTTAGCCGCTTATATCCCACTGAAGTCCGGGCAACGGCCAACAACGTCATCATGAACGTCGGACGCTGCATCGGTGGTTTTTCCAGCGTTATGATTGGTTGGTTACTCGATCACTATTCAATGATGATGGTGATGATTTTCATCTCAACCCTCTACGTCATTAGTTTACTAATCATGTTAACCATCCAAAATTTAAAAGCCCAATATTATTTTAATCATTAATCTCATCATAAAAGATAAAAAACGTGTCCTCGCCATTCATTCTGTGAGGACACGTTTTTTGATGGGCTTTTATAAGTCGCATGATTGAGATAACGCGCTTCGGTGCAAAGGTCCCTGTGCTTAGCTACAAATCATAAGTCATGACCTAACTCGTCATAACTTACGATTCTAGGCTATACTCAGAAGCTAACCGGTTTATCAGCAACTTTTATCTATAGACTGCCGCCTCTGACTTCTGCGACGTTACCGACGATTGTGAAAGCCTTTGGATCAACCGCGTGAATTTCGTTGATAATATGTTGATAGGCTTGGTTGGTTACCACTAACATTAACATTTGTTTGCCTTCGTTCGTGTAGCCGCCGGTCACGTCAAAAATCGTGACGCCAACTTCTTCTTCTTCGAGCAAATGCGCCTGAATTTCAGCAATTTGATCATTACTCATCACGTATAACATTTTCTTACGATTCAAACCAGTTTCAATGTAATTCATCGTCATTAACGTAATCACGGAAGAAAAAGTCGCCATCATAAATGTTTCAAATCCCGATACAAAGACGTTCGAGAAACAAACGAGCATATCCACCACCAATAAACTGACGGCGGTATTAATGTTAAAATACTTTTTAAAAATTAAAGGTGGGACTGTTGAGCCCCCACTTGAGGCATCAATTCGATATAACAAGGCAATCCCCGCTGCGTAAATCACACTCCCAATGATAATGGCTAACATCTTATCTTCAACCACCATCACTTGCGGTGTAATCGCCAAACAGACAGGTAACATCAAACTTCCAAATAAAATCTTAAGCGTTGTTTTTTTATCCAACAAGAAGTAGGCCAAAATCAACATCCCGATATTAATCACAAAAACGACGGTCGAAATTTGCCAACCCATAACTTCCTTTAGCAAAATCCCAATCCCCGTCGCGCCACCAGCCGCAACTTCATGTGGTGCAAAGAATAATTTAATCCCAACTGTGATTGTTTCTAACGCGACTAAAATTAAGCCCATTTGAATGATTGTTTGTTTCATCCTTGATATAGACATCGCTTCACCCATTTCTTTTTTTATTGTTACTATAAGTATATATGAATATCAATCAAAAATCTAGTCACATTATTGAACTCATCAAAAAATCGGCCTGCCACTTGATAACCCTAAGCGGGACGTCGATTTTTTGTTTATTTCTGATTATAATTTAAAGTGATAGTTGCTTGAATATAACGCAAAACGTTCTGCGCGATACGCGTAACCTTTCGCACCAAAATTCGTAAACGTTAAATTGAACACTTGTTGATTGGTCGTCGGATCAACTTCGACAATGTGACTGGTTTTCCCGGCATTATTAAAGCCAAAATCAATCAGATAATTACCATTGGTCATCTTTCGATTGCTCCCAATCACGTTACTGAAATTAGTTTTACCTAATGTTTTACCATATGACCACGTTTTCTTAATCGTCTTATTGGTTTCATCAATCAGATAACTAACCCTTTCCGAATATTGACCACTCGTCTTTTTATCACCATTTGAAATCGCAACGTTATTGTTAAAGAGGACCAGTTGCTTCTGGTCAGTTTCATTAGTGGCCCAAATGGTGGCTGCGTGCTGGCCACCGGTGAAGGTGGTTTGGGCATCCGCCGCTTTCAATAGTAACTTCCGATAACGTGCTGGCCACTTGCTGGCAGCCTTACTACTGAAAATCCATTTAATCTTGCCCGTTTGATAATCCAATTTCATGATGGTATCTTGACTACGACTTGAAATGACAATGCTATCATCGCTCGTATCGTAATCAATTGAATTTTGATGGAACCAATCCAACTTACCATCGGCGCGTTTCGTTGCCTTGTACTCTTTGTACAGTTTAGCGGGCAACAACTTCTTCAGATCGATGACCTTAACGACTTTACCGGTTTTTCGTGAAATTTCGACCATCGTATCTTCGACGTATTTCGAACCGCCATCCGACACGGTTAATAATAGGTTGTGGTTCGGCAATTCGATTGCATCATGGTGAATAATCGTGGTTTCATCTTTGCTATTCGCCGATTCATTACTCTTGGTTTCCGTTGAGAATTTATATTCCTGATAAACACGACCCATAAAGTCGGTTTCAACCAAATCATTATAGACGAGGTCGGCATTGTCCGGTTTCGTCAAATAGAGTAAATGACCATTGCTTAACACTTTAAAAATGTGTTGAACATAATTCGTTGAATACCAGCGAATTTGACCATCGGCATCGACGCCAACTGGGTATTGCGTTGAACGGACCAAGAAGGTTAGATTACTGTCGCCGATTGACATCTTCGTCTTATCATTTTTAGTGACCTTTAAAGACATCGACTGAACGGCTTCAGGTAAAGCATCCGTCTTAATCGTCAACGTCTTAACCGTTTTATGGCCGTCCTTATCGGTTAACGTTAATTTAACTTTATTTTGATAGTCGGCATACAACCCTAAGACTGAAATCGTATGCTTCTTTTGGTAGCTGGTTTCAACGTTACTCTTAATACTGGTTTTAGCGGTTTTACCGACCACTTCAACCGAGACTTTAACCGCCGAATCCGTTTTGAAAACAACCAAAGCACTCAAAGGTGACGTCCCGTATGGATTGACTTTGACATACGGATTGGCACTTGTATAATCACCAGAATCTAATTTAGCTTGGTAGGCCGCGGTCAGCTTCTTCTGTTTAGTGGCCCGCGTTTTAATCGTTTTGCTACCGATATTCTTTTTAATTTGAGCAGTACTCAAAATATCTTTATTAAAAAATGTTTTAACACCGGTAAATTGATAGACTAATCCGCCTATTACCAAGCAACTAATAAGAACCGCTAATATTATTTTAATTCGTTTTCGCATCGTTTCAAACCCCTTAATCACTTTAGTACTTGTAATATTAGCGATTAAATATGAACATTTTATGCCTATTTTCTGAAAAAAAGTGGGTGGTCTGTCATTTCTAAATAGCTAATGTGTGCCATTTGCTTTATAATTAAACCTTAGCAAAAAACATAAAAATAACGAGGTTAAGTTAAGATGAATAATAAAGTACAGCCTAAGAACATCGCAAAAGGGATGTTTTGGGCCACTATGGCGTCGGCACTTTGGGGTGTTTCCGGCACGATTCTAGAATTTATTTCACAGGGTCAAAAAATTCCGGCCACTTGGTTCTTATCCGTGCGGACGTTAGGCGCGGGTTTGATTCTACTGATTATCGGAGCGTTTAAATTCAAACTCGATATTTTCAGTATCTTTAAATCAAAACGCTTGACCGCTTGGCTGATCGCCTACGCGCTCTTCGGAATTATGGGGAATCTCTACACGTTCTTTATGAGTATTCAAACCGGTAACGCAGCCACGGCCACGATTCTCCAATACTTAAGCCCACTCTTCATCGTTTTAGGCACATTAGCCTTTACGCATAAATGGCCCAATAAAGTTGATTTAATTGCTTTCGGAATTGCCTTAATCGGCGTTTTTCTCGCCATCACAAAGGGCAATCTCAATACCTTAACGGTGCCGCTTAATTCATTGATTTGGGGTGTTTTATCCGGGGTCACGGCCGCCTTTTACGTCGTTCTACCTAAACCAATCGTTGAAGAAAAATCACCAATTTTAGTTCTTGGCTGGGGGATGTTCATCAGTGGGGTCCTCTTCAATATTTACCGACCATTCTGGCAAGCACCACCCACGTTAAACGCTTCTGGAATATTAGCGATTCTTGCCGTCATTTTAATCGGGACAGTCTTCGCCTTCTTAGCACTGCTCCACAGTTTAAACTTCGCACCAGCCACCGTCGTCAGTATCGTGGACGCGATTCAACCCATCATTACTTTCATCTTGAGTATGATTTTCTTCCACACGCTATTCAGTTGGGTTGAATTAGCCGGTGCCGTCTTGGTGATTGTCGCAATTTATGTGCTACAACGTTATCAAGAAGCTCAAAACGATCCACTCGCTTAATAAATATTAAAATAGTCCAACAATTCGCCATTCAGGCCGTAATTGTTGGACTATTTTTTTAGCCTCTTCTTAATATTAGTACATCTCATTTCACTCGATTGTCGCTTTGGGAGATGCAGATAACCATTTTGCATGGCCGGCGCTATTTACGCTGCCATCTAATCATCCCTAAAGCAATTAGAACCACGAAACCTGTCGTCCCGAAACCGTCTTTTATAAAATCACGATTGACAATATATTCAACCAATATCCCAACTAAACTAGACAGCACCACAATCACCAACAAACTAATATACGGATGTTGATCCAGTATTCTTTTTAATTTAGCCAACTGGTGACCTCCACTTGTTTTTTATTTAGCCCTAGTATAACTCAAATAACGGATTTCAATTAGCAAGTAGCTTGGGTGCTCTAGGAAAATACGGACCTACGTGAAAAACTCGCTACCAATGACCCACAAATCAAAATAGAAACCAAAAAGTTAAACCAGGTAAATAACCAAATTGAAAAAACAAAAGATGAGGGTCTGATTCTCCTCATCTTATCGTGTCTCTTATTTGTTATTGCACCGTTAGGTATTTTTGTGGCGCCAATTATCATGTGGCGGAATAAAAGATTGAATACCTTTTATAAAATCGTCTATCTCGTTTGTATTGTGGCCATTCTTTATAATGTTTATATCGGTTACTCGACAGTGCTTAATTACTTTAACTGGGGTGTTACTAGCTATTATTAACGCATCTCTTACTTCTTAATCAGCTGATTAATTAAAAGACCCGCCAGCAGTAATGCTCCGATAATCGTTATTTTATAGGTCAAGCCCTGTAGCTTCAAACTTCCCACAATTAATACCGTTATAAAAACAATTAACCCGGCAATTAGCCCGTTTCTAAATTTCTTTTCCATCTGATCGCCTTTGATTGACTCACAATTTAAAATGACTGATTACTTTTAGGTCAATTATTTTTTTGTAAGCCATACTAAGCGGCCCGCGCGTTAGTTATACGAACAGGTGTGACCTATTCGTATAATGGACCTTGTCTAAGCATTGACATTGGTAACTGTTATATTGGTATTTGACATATAATAACCCGCAACTCAACGTACCAATAGCAATTATTCCCCAGGCAATTATTCGACTTTTTTTGACACTATTTAGTATGCTCCTCAAAAACGAATCTGGCCCAGAAAGCAGTCCTTTCTTTTAGGCAAGCATTGCTTTCCTCCTAATTAAAGTATTCCCACAAATTGACTTTGTTCACTACTAACATACCATATCATGGCTGATATTCATTAGACCTATCAAAAAAACATCTAACGATTAGGCTAGATGTTCGCTTTATTAATTAAACTGACTGTATTTTCTCAATAAATAACTATCGTGAAACTATCTATCCACAAGCGATTAAAAGTATACTATAGTGTTTGATTTCTATCTGCTTGTTTCTTTTTTTCCTCGGCAACCTTGTTATATATATTAATTACCATTACTGTAAACTCTGCCATCTCTTCTTTATGTTTTGAAAAAAAGTTGAATACTTTTTTGATCCATTCCTTAAAGTCACTTAATTTCCCCATAATTAGCTATTCCAACCGCCCTTAATCACTCTTTTTTGTTGCTTAATCGCCTTCTCCAAAATCAACTTAACAAACTTTGAACGACTCATTTTGTAATCATGTTCCATTGCTTTCAATGCCAATAATTGACTGGATATTCCAGGATTATCAGCTAATATTCTTTCAGTAACTATTGCAATTTTATCGACTGAAATCTCATTTTTTAATACTTCTGAAATTTCGGTAGCTTCCTTTTTTGTAAACGAACTGCGTAACGATATTTCAATATTAGTCGTATCAACTTTTGCCGGTAATCCCATATTAATGCCCCCAAATAAAAATTATTCTTTACAATCATTTTACAACAATTCATTTAATTTTACTCTAATTATTTTTTGAAAGTCCATTTCTAAAAGTATTAGCATCAGCGCTTTTATTTTAACGTGCTTCTCAAGTAGCCTTTTCCGGTTAACTACGAACTGGGTGTCATGAGTAAAAAACACTCATAACACCCAGTTCTAGGTTAATCCTCAAAGTCTAACAACTTGAGTCAGACACTTCAGTTTTAACGTGCTTTTGAGTTGCAACAACCTCCGCCTAACCTAAAATCACCAATTATCTTAAGTTCAAGATAACTGGTGATTTTCTGTTAATGCTCAGTTGCTGACCGCAACTCAACACACTTCTATGATAACGTGCTTGCACTCACAGCTTCCTGCGCTTAGCTACGTTTCGCAAATAAAGTCTATAACCCAGACCTTATTCACAAAACTAGGCTAATGCTCAGAAGCTACCCGTGAGTTCCAGCACTTCTATTTTTAACGTGCTTCTCAGCCAACTTCTTCCGTCTAGCTACAAATCGGACGTCATGACTAAATACCAGTCACAACGTCCGATTTTAGGCTATACTCAGAAGTTAATCGGCTGAGTCAGTACTTCTATTTTTGTTTTCTCAAAAAGTCTCCTGGTTGGACTGGGGTGGCACAGTGGAAAGTGATGATTTGCATCGCATGTGGCGCGCGGTCAATGGCTTGGCCTTCGTCATCCCACATATCGGCGACGACTTGTTGATGGTGCCGGAAATTCGGGCCGTAAAATTCAACTGTATCATCAACCCCAAAGTTATTCCGTTGTTGGACAGTCACAATTTGTTGATCAGCATCATACGCTAGCACTTCACCAATAAACGTGTATTGTGGTCGTTTTCGGCGCTTACCAAACAATTCATCATCTTGATCTGGCGCACCGTAATAGAAACCAGTCGACATTTCTCGTTGGGCAATTTTCCAAAGTTCATCGACCCATTCTGGTTTGAGTTCATAATTATCGGGATCGGCACAATAACTATCAACCGCTTTACGATAAACGTTAGCGACCGTCGAAACGTAATGGACCGTCTTCATGCGCCCTTCAATTTTCAAACTATTGACACCCGCTTCAACCAAATCCGGAATATGTTCAATCATACACATATCAACCGCGCTCATCGAAAAGGCTTCATCCGCCTTAATTTCAGAATCTTGATCGCCTAAAGTTGGCATTTCAAATAAATCATATTTCCAACGACAATTTTGCGCACAACCACCACGGTTGGCATCCCGTTGTGACATATGATTGGATAACGTACAGCGGCCTGAATAACCGATACACATCGCGCCGTGGATGAACGCTTCAATTTCAACATCCGTATGCTTTTGCATTTCATTGATTTCAGCAATCCCGACTTCACGACCTAAAACGATGCGTTCCAAGCCTTCCTTTTGCCAAAAGTTGAGGGTTTCATAGTTAGCGGCCGAGGCTTGCGTCGATAAATGGACAGCAAGGCCTGGTGCTTCAGTAATCGCAATTTCGATTAATGCTGGATCAGAAACAATCGCGGCATCAATCCCAATATCGCGTAATGTTCTGAAGAATTCGCCAGCGCCATCCGTATTGCCTTCATGCGCGACAATATTGGCCGTCACATAGACCTTGGCATCGTGTTCGTGGGCGTACGCCACACCGACGGCCATATCATCGTATGAGAAATTAGCCGCACGGGTCCGTAACCCGTAAGCTTCGCCACCGATATAAACGGCATCAGCACCGTAATCAATGGCAACTTTTAATTTTTCAGGCGTCCCGGCTGGTACGAGGACTTCTGGTTTATTCGTAATTACTCTGGTCATTTTATTGTACCTCACTAGGATCAATGTCGAAGAAGCCGGTATCGACTTCGCGGTTCTTAGGTAAAAGAGCGTGGAGTTGCGCGTCTAAATCAGTCGCTAACGCCGATGTCCATTGTTGGTTTTCAAAAGCGTTTTTTGCTTGGATAAACAAGCCGGTAATCGTGACGTAATCATCCCCCGGACAGAAAATACCATCTAACTTCCAGCGATTTAAACCGAGTTCGACTAGTTTGTCTAAGCGTGGCATTAAATCAATATCGTTGCTCGCAAAAACGTGCGTGCCATTGCGATCTTCATAAATCGAATAATGGGTTTCGGGCTTGCGGGGTGCCGAAATGAATAGCCCCCGTTTACGATCTGATTTTTCTTGGTGGGCTTTAACAAAGTCAAAATAGTTATCGACTAACGGCCGACCCGATTGATGAATCGCAGTTGCCCCGAAAACTAACATTTCACCGGGCACTTGTAATGCGGGTGCCAATGTTTTCAATTCTTCATAAGGCACTTCTTGCGCAATCACCGCGCCTTGCGCTTGGTGTTTCGCCCAGAAATTAATCTGGCGGGCACTCGTCACCGTCACCGAAGCATCGTATAAATAAGCCAACGACACTTGATTTTCAAGCAATAAATTAATCGCACCAGCATCGCCAATCGTGATTTGATCAACTTTCAGGCCAGCTAAGAATTGCAAATAGTCCAAAACGTGGACTATTCGGTCGTTATGGAAAATGGCATTGACCGCCACCGTCACTTTTTTGCCAGCCGCATGTGCGAGGGCCACCACTTCGGTCAATTCCGCTCGTTCAAAGCTATGCGGTAACCGCAAACCAAAGTAATCTTCCCCTAAATATAAGTTATCGACTCCAAGAGCCAACAGCGCTTTTGCCTGCGCAACTGATTCTGGCGTTGCCACAATTTCAATCATAACTGCCTCCGTATTTAACTTTTTCAATACTAACTAGAATAGCACATTTCAGGCCATTGCGGGAGTCCCCTTATTCCGACACCCTAAATTGGTATAGACTAACGAATATTAATCAATTCTTAATTTAACATTCATTCCAATAATTGGTATAATCAAATTATTGATTTAGAAAGGAGCCTATTTATGATTAATCAAAAAATGAAAACGTTATCCGATCAATATCCAACCACCATGGCCATTACCTCCGAGATTATTAACCTCAAAGCCATTTTGAATTTGCCCAAACCGACCGAAGCGTTCATGAGCGATCTGCATGGTGAATACGACGCCTTTCAACATCTAATCCGAACAGGGGCCGGTAATCTACGGCAAAAAATTGCGGCCGTTTTTTCCGGTGAGATGACCGAAGAAACCTTGCAAGCCTTCGCTTTCTTGGTGTATTATCCCACGCAACGAATCGCTTGCAAACACGAAACATTATCGGAAGCGGAGTTAGCCCAATGGTACCTGACGAATTTCAAACGCTTGATTGAATTATTAAAGTTCGTCTCCACTAAATATACCCGTTCAAAAGTCCGTAAAGCCATGGCGCCCGACTTCGTCTACATCACTGAAGAATTAATGTACGATGACGTCGCCAACAGTGATAAACGCCAATATTTCCAAGAAATCACCCAAACGATTATTACCTTGGGCCAAGCCGATGCTTTAATCATCGCGACTTGCCATACAATTCAAAAATTAGTTGTCGACCATTGGCACATCATCGGTGATATCTATGATCGAGGGCCACATCCCGATTTAATCGTCGAACAACTGACCCGTTTACCCGCCGTCGATATTCAATGGGGCAATCATGATATTCTTTGGTTTGGCGCAGCGAGTGGTTCCCAACTCTGCTTATTAAACCTCTTAAGAATTTGTGCCCGTTACAATAATTTAGCGATTATCGAAGACTCGTATGGCATTGATTTAACCAATTTAGTCCAATTTGCACAACACCATTACCAAGCTAATCCCGCCTTTTTACCCGTCGACGATCCCAATCAACCCGCTTTATCGACACCGGAACAACTCAAGATTAGCCAAGTCCAACAGGCTTTAGCCATCATGCAATTCAAATTGGAACAAACCGTGATCACGCGAAATCCTGAATTTGAAATGGGGCATCGACAATTATTATCTAAAATCGATTTTAGCCAACACACACTACACATTAACGGGCAAATTTATCCGCTGACCAATACTTGCTTCCAAACGATTAATCCTAAAGATCCGGCGGCATTAACCCCAGAAGAAGCCCGTATTATTCAAGATTTGTTGACCGCCTTTACCCATTGTCAGAAATTACGCCGACATCTGACTTTTTTAATCGACCACGGCAGTATGTACCAAATTTATAATCAGAATTTACTTTTCCATGGTTGTATCCCGGTTGATGCTGACGGCGAATTCTTAAGTCTAACCATCGCCAACCAAGCTTATGCCGGTAAGGCTTTATTAGATTTCTTCGATCATCAAATCCGCACTAGTTTCAATCACCCGGCCCAACAGGATAACTTATCCACCGACTTATTGTGGTATCTGTGGACAGGTCCGCTGTCACCACTCTTTGGTAAGACTGCAATGACCACTTTTGAACGATATTTCAGTACTAATCCACAATTACACGTCGAAGCTAAGAATCCATACTATCAATTACGGCATCAAACCGATTTTATCCAGAAGTTATTAACAGAATTCGACTTATCCCCAACCACGGGTCACATTCTTAACGGCCACACGCCAGTAAAAAAAGGCCACGATCCAATCATGGCTAACCGCCAAATGATCGTCATCGACGGTGGCTTTTCGAAAGCTTATCACCATACAACTGGCATTGGTGGCTTCACTTTACTCTACAATTCATACGGTATGCAGCTGATTACCCATCAACCGTTCACGACTAAAGCTGACGCCATCGCCAATATGACCGACATCATCTCGACGAAACGGGTGATTGATCAGGTCAGTCAACGTCAACGGGTCAGCCAAACCAATATTGGTGCTCACATTAAAACCGAAATTACCCAACTAGAAAGTTTATTGGCTCTTCATCAGAATAAAACAAACTAAAAAAGCTTAGGTTCGGACGAGTTTACACGCCTGAATCTAAGCTTTTTGGTTTAACTTTTAATTGGAGTTTCTTCAGTTTGTTGATTTTTACTAGTAATTGTAATTTGACCCTTTGTTGCGCCAATTGTCACCGGTGATTCAGTCGTAATTTGACCTGACAAGAGAGCTTCACTCAACTGATCTTCAACCTTGGTTTGTAGCGCCCGCCGAATTGGTCGCGCACCGTATTCCGGATCAAAGCCCGCCTTGGCAACCACATCCATCGCCGCAGCCGTCATCTTAATCGTCACACCTTGCGCTTCTAATCGTTTCAAGACACTCTTCGCCATAATTTTGACGATTTCGCGCAATTCAGGTTTCGTTAAGGAATGGAAAACGACCGTTTCGTCAATTCGGTTTAAGAATTCTGGTCGGAACGTTTTCTTGAGTTCTTCCAAAATCCGACTTTGCATCGCTTTGTAATCCGCCGTTACGTCTTTAACGCCGAAACCAACGGATTTATCATCGCGTAAAGCTGTCGCCCCTAAATTCGATGTCATAATCATAATCGTATTCCGGAAATCGACTTTGCGCCCTTTTGAATCCGTTAAATAACCATCATCCAAGACTTGCAACAAAATATTGAAGACATCTGGATGGGCTTTTTCAACTTCATCGAATAGGACCACTGAATAAGGTTTATTACGGACTTTTTCAGTCAGCTGACCACCTTCTTCAAAGCCGACGTAACCAGGGGCAGCCCCGACTAAGCGACTCGTACTGTAACGTTCCATGTATTCCGACATATCAACTCGGATTAAATTATCTTCGGAACCAAACATCGCTTCGGCTAACGCCTTCGCTAATTCCGTCTTCCCGACCCCGGTAGGCCCTAAGAACATAAATGAACCGATTGGTCGTTTCGGATCCTTCAAACCACTACGCGCACGACGAATCGCCCGTGAAACGGCTGAAATCGCCTCTTCTTGACCCACAACTCGTTCGTGCAAGACTTTTTCAAGTTGCATCAACCGTTCACTTTCTTTGCGTTGCAACTGAGTCACGGGCACACCCGTCCACTGAGCGACGACTTCTGCGATGCTTTCACCAGTCACTTTAATATCTGAGCGCACCCCATTTTCTTGGGCTTCAGCTTGCAACTTCACGATTTTAACTTTAGTTGCGACTTCTTTTTCATGCAGGGCCGCTGCTTTTTCAAAATCTTGCAGACCAACCGCTGTTTCTTTTTCTTGTGCTAACGTTTGTAGTTTTAATTCTAGCTTGTCCAACGGTGTTTTTTGGTTAACCGCCGCCAAACGAACGCGCGCCGATGCTTCATCCATTAAATCAATGGCCTTATCGGGTAAGAAGCGATTCGTGATATAGCGGTTGGCTAACACCACGGCTTCGTGTAACGCGTCGTCGGTAATCGTGATACCGTGATATGCTTCATAACGTGGCCGTAACCCCGCTAGAATCTGTTCGGAATCTTCTGGTGTTGGTTCATTAACCGTCACCGTCGCAAAACGGCGTTCTAAAGCGGCATCTTTTTCGATATATTTTTGATATTCATCGAGCGTCGTCGCCCCGATTAATTGTAATTCACCACGAGCCAAAGCGGGTTTCAAAATGTTAGAAGCATCGATTGCGCCTTCTGCCCCACCGGCCCCGATTAACGTGTGCAATTCATCAATAAAGAGAATGACTTGACCATCCGCATAAATTTCATCAATAATCTTTTTCAAACGGTCTTCAAATTCGCCACGGTATTTAGTCCCCGCGACTAGCGAACCCATATCGAGCATCATTAACCGTTTGTGTAGCATATCGCTTGGTACATCGCCATCAATAATCCGTTGGGCGAAACCTTCCGCAATCGCTGTTTTACCGACCCCTGGTTCACCAACTAATACAGGATTATTTTTCGAACGACGTGCTAGAATTTGAACGAGTCGTTGCACTTCCGCAGTCCGACCAACGACGGGGTCAATCTGATTATCACGAGCCAGTTGGGTTAAATCGCGCGCTAATTGGTTAAGCGTCGGTGTGCCTTCTTGCACATTATTTTTAGGTTTCGTCTTTGACCGTTTTTTAGCAGTTGCACTATCGACACCCATTTTTTGTAATAGCAATTGACGTGTTTTAGCCAAACTCAATCCTAAGTTTAATAGAATTCGCGCGGCAATAATATCGTCGTCTCGCAACAAGGCCAATAATAAATGAGCTGTCCCGATTTTCATCGCGTTAACTTGTTGGGCTTCCCCCCGCGCGACGTCTAAAACTTGCTTCGCTTTCGGTGAGTATGGCAAATAACCACTCGCACCTAGTGCAACAACCGCATTACCGTAACCGGTCAAGCGTTCGATTTCTTCTAAGACATCAGTCGGTGTCACCCCTAATTCACGGAGCGTTGTCCCAGCGATGCCTTCACTTTCCAATACCAATGCAATCAATAAATGTTCAGTCCCTAAGGCATGGTGATTAAACTTTTGTGCTTGTTCTTGGGCCAACATTAAAACATTCTTGGCGCTAGGTGTAAATAGATTATTCATAGATAACCCCTCACTTTTTACTTAATTTCGTATCGTAGTCGTTCTAATACAGCAACCAATATTTGCGCTCGCAGTTGCTCTTCCAATTGTTTATCATTCAAGGCTAACGTTTGTGGACTCATCGCCGCCAGAATCAGATTGCCCTCTTTTTGCGAGAGAATATCTTCATCATACAGCTTTTGGATAATCGCCAAGGTATCGTTCTGCGAAATTCGCGAATCGATATTGTTAATCAAGGCCTCCAAGAAATCGCGATCGTCTAAAAATTGCACCTTAACAATCCGAATGTAACCACCGCCACCCCGTTTACTGTTAACAACGTAGCCCCGTTGTTCTGTAAAACGGGTATTGATGACGTAATTAATCTGCGAAGGCACACAGTTAAATAATTTTGCAATTTCCGAGCGCCGAATTTCAATCTGTTCATTATCAGCCAATATTTTTTTCAAATAGGCCTCAATGATATCTGAGATGTTCTGACTTTGCAAATATATCAATCCCTTTTATTCATTCGTAAGTTTAACTTTGACTAACGTTGACTATTATTATAACGATTATTCCCTTAAAAAGAAAGTTTACTGACTTTTCAGTAGACAACAAAAAAGGCTTGCTGTCGCAAGCCTTTTTGAGTCGGGAAAACAAGATTTGAACTTGCGACCCCTACGTCCCGAACGTAGTGCTCTACCAAGCTGAGCTACTTCCCGGAAACTTATTTGGTGATGTGTTACGGATACAAAAAAAGCGGAAGACGAGATTCGAACTCGCGACCCCCACCATGGCAAGGTGATGTTCTACCACTGAACTACTTCCGCATTTCTTATTTACTTTTTTTGTATCCAGTCGGGAAAACAGGATTCGAACCTGCGACCCCCTGGTCCCAAACCAGGTGCTCTACCAAGCTGAGCTATTTCCCGTTCTATGCACCCAGTAGGAGTCGAACCTACAACCTTCTGATTCGTAGTCAGACACTCTATCCAGTTGCGCTATGGGTGCATTTTTCATTATGATGCCGAGGACCGGAATCGAACCGGTACGGTAGTCACCTACCGCAGGATTTTAAGTCCTGTGCGTCTGCCAGTTCCGCCACCCCGGCGATATCATAATGAAAGCGGAAGACGAGATTCGAACTCGCGACCCCCACCATGGCAAGGTGATGTTCTACCACTGAACTACTTCCGCATCTTAATGCCGACTAGACGATTCGAACGCCCGACCCTCTGATTACAAATCAGATGCTCTACCAACTGAGCTAAGTCGGCAAAAAAGATTGCTTTCATTAAAAAAACTATTCAATTGTATGCGGGTGAAGGGACTTGAACCCCCACGTCTATATAGACACTAGAACCTAAATCTAGCGCGTCTGCCAATTCCGCCACACCCGCATTTTCTTGGCGTGTAACTTTGGCCGATGAGTCGTGACAGGCTCGAACTGTCGACCCTCTGATTAAAAGTCAGATGCTCTACCAACTGAGCTAACGACTCAATGGAGGTTACAGGGCTCGAACCTGTGACCCTCTGCTTGTAAGGCAGATGCTCTCCCAGCTGAGCTAAACCTCCATCAAATATAGCGTGGCAACGTCCTATCCTCGCAGGTAGTTTCCCACCAACTACTATCGGCGCTAAGAAGCTTAACTTCTGTGTTCGACATGGGAACAGGTGTATCCTTCTTGCTATCGCCACCACACTATTTGTGCTATTCGCACTGAGAAGAACTTCGTTCTCTCAAAACTGCATAATAAGTAATATCATCTCAAAAGCCCAAAACATTGCACCTTTGGTTAAGTCCTCGACCGATTAGTACTAGTCCGCTCCATACATCGCTGTACTTCCACTCCTAGCCTATCTACCTGATCATCTTTCAGGGGTCTTACTTCCATAAAGGAATGGGAAATCTCATCTCGAGGGGGGCTTCACACTTAGATGCTTTCAGCGTTTATCCCTTCCATACATAGCTACCCAGCGATGCTCCTGGCGGAACAACTGGTACACCAGAGGTATGTCCATCCCGGTCCTCTCGTACTAAGGACAGCTCCTCTCAAATTTCCTGCGCCCGCGACGGATAGGGACCGAACTGTCTCACGACGTTCTGAACCCAGCTCGCGTACCGCTTTAATGGGCGAACAGCCCAACCCTTGGGACCGACTACAGCCCCAGGATGCGATGAGCCGACATCGAGGTGCCAAACCTCCCCGTCGATGTGGACTCTTGGGGGAGATAAGCCTGTTATCCCCAGGGTAGCTTTTATCCGTTGAGCGATGGCCCTTCCATACGGAACCACCGGATCACTAAGTCCGACTTTCGTCCCTGCTCGATTTGTCAATCTCACAGTCAAGCTCTCTTATACCTTTACACTCTACGAATGATTTCCAACCATTCTGAGAGAACCTTTGAGCGCCTCCGTTACACTTTAGGAGGCGACCGCCCCAGTCAAACTGCCCACCTGACACTGTCTCCCGTCACGCTAAGTGACGCGGGTTAGAGTGGTCATACAGTTGGGGTAGTATCCCACCAACGCCTCCATCGAAACTAGCGTTCCGATCTCTACGGCTCCTACCTATCCTGTACAAACTATACAAACACTCAATATCAAGCTACAGTAAAGCTCCATGGGGTCTTTCCGTCCTGTCGCGGGTAACCCGCATCTTCACGGGTATTATAATTTCACCGAGTCTCTCGTTGAGACAGTGCCCAAATCATTACGCCTTTCGTGCGGGTCGGAACTTACCCGACAAGGAATTTCGCTACCTTAGGACCGTTATAGTTACGGCCGCCGTTTACTGGGGCTTCAATTCTGGGCTTCGCTTGCGCTAACTCATCCTCTTAACCTTCCAGCACCGGGCAGGCGTCAGCCCCTATACGTCATCTTACGATTTTGCAGAGACCTGTGTTTTTGATAAACAGTTGTTTGGGCCTATTCACTGCGGCTGACCTGACGGTCAGCACCCCTTCTCCCGAAGTTACGGGGTCATTTTGCCGAGTTCCTTAACGAGAGTTCACTCGCTCACCTTAGGATATTCTCCTCGACCACCTGTGTCGGTTTACGGTACGGGTAGTTTATTTCTCACTAGAAGCTTTTCTCGGCAGTGTAACATCAGGAACTTCGCTACTTAATTTCGCTCCCCATCACAACTTGTCCTTAAAGAATCAAGCATTTCACTCAACTCAAGACTCGTTGCTTGGACACACATTTCCAGTCGTGTGCTTTCCTTAGCTTCCTGCGTCCCTCCATCGTTCAAACAAAATAAACTAGTACAGGAATATCAACCTGTTGGCCATCGACTACGCCTCTCGGCCTCGCCTTAGGTCCCGACTAACCCTGGGAGGACGAGCCTTCCCCAGGAAACCTTAGTCATACGGTGGATCAGATTCTCACTGATCTTTCGCTACTCATGCCGGCATTCTCACTTCTAAGCGCTCCACTAGTCCTTACGATCTAGCTTCATTGCCCTTAGAACGCTCTCCTACCGCGGACACTTACGTGTCCACCCACAGTTTCGGTATTATGTTTAGCCCCGGTACATTTTCGGCGCAGCGGCACTCGACTAGTGAGCTATTACGCACTCTTTAAATGGTGGCTGCTTCTGAGCCAACATCCTAGTTGTCTGTGCACCGCCACATCCTTTTCCACTTAACATAAATTTTGGGACCTTAACTGGTGATCTGGGCTGTTTCCCTTTCGACTACGGATCTTATCACTCGCAGTCTGACTCCCGGAACTAAATCAATGGTATTCGGAGTTTATCTGAATTCAGTAACCCAAGACGGGCCCCTAGTCCAAACAGTGCTCTACCTCCATGATCCAATATTCCGAGGCTAGCCCTAAAGCTATTTCGGAGAGAACCAGCTATCTCCAAGTTCGTTTGGAATTTCACCGCTACCCACACCTCATCCCCGCCATTTTCAACTGACGTGGGTTCGGTCCTCCAGTGTGTTTTACCACACCTTCAACCTGGACATGGGTAGGTCACTTGGTTTCGGGTCTACATCTATATACTCACTCGCCCATTTCAGACTCGCTTTCGCTACGGCTCCAGCTTTTCACTTTAACCTCGCATATAAACGTAACTCGCCGGTTCATTCTACAAAAGGCACGCCATCACTCATTAACGAGCTTTGACTAATTGTAGGCACACGGTTTCAGGATCTATTTCACTCCCCTTCCGGGGTGCTTTTCACCTTTCCCTCACGGTACTTGTTCACTATCGGTCACTAGGGAGTATTTAGCCTTGGGAGATGGTCCTCCCGGATTCCGACGGAATTTCACGTGTTCCGCCGTACTCAGGATCCAGAACGGAGGTTAAGTTGTTTAATCTACGTGGTTATCACACTCTTTGACTCAGCTTCCCAGCTGATTCGATTACAACTTAACTTGGTAACTCCAATGTTCTGTCCTACAACCCCAAGAAGCAAGCTTCTTGGTTTGGGCTTTTCCCCGTTCGCTCGCCGCTACTTAGGGAATCGATTTTTCTTTCTCTTCCTGCAGGTACTTAGATGTTTCAGTTCCCCGCGTCTACCTTCATTAAGCTATGTATTCACTTAATGATAATACCCGACTAAAGGTATTGGGTTCCCCCATTCGGAAATCTCCGGATCAAAGCTTACTTACAGCTCCCCGAAGCATATCGGTGTTAGTACCGTCCTTCATCGGCTCCTAGTGCCAAGGCATCCACCGTGCGCCCTTTATAACTTAACCTATCTTTACCTACGGTAAAGGGTTATTATTTGAGTTTAGCGATATGAACTAATTCATACTTCTATTAAAAAACTCTTTAAAACGCAATGTTTTTCTCGGCTTTTAAATCTAATATTACTTATTATCCAGTTTTCAAAGAACAAAGTTTCGATGACTATTGCCATCTATGGAGGATAACGGGATCGAACCGATGACCTCCTGCGTGCAAAGCAGGCGCTCTCCCAGCTGAGCTAATCCCCCGTGTTGTAACTATCTAATTCTTGGTACAATGGGCCTAAATGGACTCGAACCATCGACCTCACGCTTATCAGGCGTGCGCTCTAACCAGCTGAGCTATAGGCCCAAAAAACGTGTTTATTGAGAGTAGACCTCTCAAAACTAAACAAAGTTTCGACGCTAACAAATGTACAAGGTTTTCCGTATTATTCCTTAGAAAGGAGGTGATCCAGCCGCAGGTTCTCCTACGGCTACCTTGTTACGACTTCACCCTAATCATCTGTCCCACCTTAGACGGCTGGCTCCCGAAGGTTACCTCACCGGCTTTGGGTGTTACAAACTCTCATGGTGTGACGGGCGGTGTGTACAAGGCCCGGGAACGTATTCACCGCGGCATGCTGATCCGCGATTACTAGCGATTCCGGCTTCATGTAGGCGAGTTGCAGCCTACAATCCGAACTGAGAATGGTTTTAAGAGATTAGCTTAACCTCGCGGTTTTGCGACTCGTTGTACCATCCATTGTAGCACGTGTGTAGCCCAGGTCATAAGGGGCATGATGATTTGACGTCGTCCCCACCTTCCTCCGGTTTGTCACCGGCAGTCTCACTAGAGTGCCCAACTAAATGCTGGCAACTAGTAATAAGGGTTGCGCTCGTTGCGGGACTTAACCCAACATCTCACGACACGAGCTGACGACAACCATGCACCACCTGTCATTCTGTCCCCGAAGGGAACGTCTTATCTCTAAGATTTTCAGAAGATGTCAAGACCTGGTAAGGTTCTTCGCGTTGCTTCGAATTAAACCACATGCTCCACCGCTTGTGCGGGCCCCCGTCAATTCCTTTGAGTTTCAATCTTGCGATCGTACTCCCCAGGCGGAGTGCTTAATGCGTTAGCTGCGGCACTGAAGGGCGGAAACCCTCCAACACCTAGCACTCATCGTTTACGGCATGGACTACCAGGGTATCTAATCCTGTTTGCTACCCATGCTTTCGAGCCTCAGCGTCAGTTACAGACCAGACAGCCGCCTTCGCCACTGGTGTTCTTCCATATATCTACGCATTTCACCGCTACACATGGAGTTCCACTGTCCTCTTCTGCACTCAAGTTTCCCAGTTTCCGATGCACTTCTTCGGTTGAGCCGAAGGCTTTCACATCAGACTTAAAAAACCGCCTGCGCTCGCTTTACGCCCAATAAATCCGGACAACGCTTGCCACCTACGTATTACCGCGGCTGCTGGCACGTAGTTAGCCGTGGCTTTCTGGTTGGATACCGTCACTACCTGATCAGTTACTATCAGATACATTCTTCTCCAACAACAGAGTTTTACGATCCGAAAACCTTCTTCACTCACGCGGCGTTGCTCCATCAGACTTTCGTCCATTGTGGAAGATTCCCTACTGCTGCCTCCCGTAGGAGTCTGGGCCGTGTCTCAGTCCCAGTGTGGCCGATTACCCTCTCAGGTCGGCTATGCATCACAGTCTTGGTGGGCCTTTACCTCACCAACTAACTAATGCACCGCGGGTCCATCCTAAAGTGATAGCCGAAACCATCTTTCAACCTTGCACCATGCGGTGCTAGGTTTTATGCGGTATTAGCATCTGTTTCCAAATGTTATCCCCCACTTTAGGACAGGTTACCCACGTGTTACTCACCCGTCCGCCACTCACTCAAATGAGCTTCAATCAGAAGCAAGCTTCTTCAATCAGTTCCAGAGTGCGTTCGACTTGCATGTATTAGGCACGCCGCCAGCGTTCGTCCTGAGCCAGGATCAAACTCTCAATTAAAAGTTTGTAGCTCTTGTTTTTGTTACTTAATTTATTTGCTAGCGAATTGACTTCGCAAATATGTTGTGCCCCGAAGGGCGACCCTACACATTTGATTTGTCGAAACTTTGTTCAGTTTTCAAAGGTCTACATCAGATATTTGCAAGTTGCTCGCTCTGTATTTCTTAACAAGCAACACAATAAATCTTACCATGTGGATAATTAACTGTCAATAACTTTTTTAAAAATTATTGATTAGCGAATCAAGCACACGTTCATCTCTCGACGACATAGAATATCTTACCACCGTACGGGAGTAACGTCAATCACAAATTACATATTTTTTCAAAAAACCTGTTTTTATGCATAAATAGCTAAACATATCTTTTAAAACCTTCATAAAATCACTATTGATTATCTTCTAACAACTCTTTAACAACGCGTTTAGTTTCCAATTATCCAAAATTGGTATACCTGAATACGAAATCGACTAAAACAATTAAAAAAAGGGCATTTCTAGCGATTTAATCACTAAAAATGGCCTTTTATTCATTTGTTTCAATAAAAATCTTCAAGGTTTTCAGAATTTAGAATCCTAATTGCCCGTCCTTGCCGTTCAATCAGACCCGCTTCTTCTAATTTTTTTAATTTTCGCGATAACGTTTCTGGCGTGGTTCCGATAAAAGTCGCTAGTTCCTTTAACTTCATCGGAATCATCAGTTGCGTTTGATTAGTCACTTTCATTAAATCTAATAAATAGGTCGCAACTCGCGATTCAACTGATTCGATATTGATTAGATTCGCCTGTCTTTCCAATTGTGTCATTTTATCGGCAGCATCTTCTAATAATGACAAACTGATTGTCGGATAGGTTAATAACAATTTTTGAAATGCAGTCCGCGATAACGTACATAACGTACTGTCGACCAGTGTCTCACCATAAATGGTCGTTTCCTGTTTCGTAAACAAGGCTTTTTCACCCTCGAAAGCGCCCGGTTCCATAATCCGCAGCAACTGCTCTTTACCCGTCGCAGCCAATTGATAGACCTTGATCTGACCTTTCGCCAGAATCACCAACCGGTCTGCCATCACTGGACTAAATACTTGCGTGCCTTTAGCAACAACCTCGTGTTGGGTGATCTGCGAAATCTTAATTAGGCTGTCATGGTCCAATTGATTAAAAATTGGCACTAGTTCGGCACAAATATGTTGCTTTTCAACTGTCATTAACCCACTTCCTTCTATCTATTAATCGGCTTCTTCCTCTAAACCATCTTGCGGTGTTAGATTCAATAAACTTTGTAACACTCGAATTTGGTGTTGATTGCGCCCCAACAAATCGATTAATTCGTTAGCCAAGGTTAAGCGTTCTTCTTTTTGCGTTAATTTAATCGCCCGCGTCACAAACAAATTAGCCGTCCGGTAATCGGCTACCAGTTCTGTCGTCATCATGACCGGTGTCCAATATTTAATGCGCGCATCTTCGGTCAACATCCCATATTCCTGATATTCGGTGGTTGTCGTCGGAATGACCTCCCCTTCATCTAGTAATCGTTGGGCGGTTCTCTCTAATAGTACCCCATTTTCGACTAATAAATCAGCCACCACGTTTTTGAAAGCCAGACTTGCCGGACCAGTGACACACCATTTCATCTGTTGTAACTTTCGTTGTTCAATCGCTAAGTTCGCCATGATATGGCCAATCATTGCGCCAGCGGTTGGTGTGTGGTGATCAACATCAGCTTGTTTAATTTCGGCTTGATACTGGGTTTCAATTGTTGTTTTATCCATGATTAAGTCACTCCTACTTCACTTTAATATTTTGAACGGTGTACCCCAGATTAGTGACAACTTGTGCTAACTGTTCTGGATTCGTCGCCGTTTCATCGTATTCCGTTTTGACTTTACTCGCGTTGAACAACACTTTCACAGTTTTGACGCCGACCTGTTGTTCGACTGCCGCTTCAATTTTTTGTAAACAGGATGGACATGAAAGTTCATCCAATTGCATAACTAATTTTGCCATTTTAATGACCACCTTTCTTTGATTACCCTAACCATACTGCAACCTCTCCGATTAAAAATTGACCATCATCAAGTTTTATTTAATCAGGCGCATCGCATTCAAAATCACAACTAAGATACTTAATTCGTGAACCAGCATCCCACTAGCCATTTGCACTTTACCTAAAACCAAACCAACTAATAACAACGCCACTGTTCCAATCGCAATCCCAATATTCTGTCGCAAATTCCGCGCTGTACGCCGCGCCAATTGCTTGGCTTTCACTAGTTCCGTCAAAGTGGACTGCATTAAAACGATATCCGATGTTTCAATAGCGACATCGGTCCCGGCGCCCATCGCAATCCCGATGTCCGCCGTTGCTAGTGACGGGCTATCGTTAATGCCATCCCCGACAAAAGCGACCGTTTGACCTTGCGCTTGGGCTTTTTTAACGAAAGTTACCTTTTCAGCTGGCAATAAATTAGCATGGTATTCCGTAATGCCCACTGCTTGGGCGATATTTTGAGCCGCTTGATCGTGATCACCCGTCAACAACATCAACCGCTTAACACCGTTTTGCTGAAGCGCCGTTACCATCTCGGCCGCATCCGGTTTAAGCGTGTCGGCCACCCCAATTAATAACGCCAATTGTTGGTCAATCGCGACTAACACAATTGACTGACCCGCTTTTTGAGCGCTATCAATCGCCCGCATCTGGTCTTGGGTTAACACAATCCCCGCTTGCGTTAAGAGTTTAGCCCGACCAATTCGAACCGTTTGCTGACCCACTACCGCTTGAATCCCTAAGCCTTTAACCGTTTGACTGTCAGTAATCTTCGATATCGCCGCTAACGATTGTTGTGCGACATAAGTCACAATCGCTTGCGCTAATGGATGATTCGATTGCCGTTCAACCGCGGCGGCGATTGCTAGCGCTGCATTTTTATCAGCTGTAAACGACGTGACTTGCGCCACCGTCATCTTGCCCTGCGTTAAAGTACCGGTCTTATCAAAAATCATGGTGTCAACACCCGCCATCGTATTAACGACCTCACCACCCTTAATTAGCACGCCGTTCTTAGCGCCATTACCAATCCCCGCCACAATTGAAACCGGCGCGCCAATCACGAGCGCCCCTGGACAACCGAGCACTAAAATCGTGATTGCTAATTTAAAATCGCGGGTCATCAAGCCAATCAAGACCGCTAACACTAAAACTGCCGGTGTGTAGTAGGTCGCAAAACGGTCAATAAAGCGCTCCGCAGTTGACTGGCTATCTTGGGCATCTTCCACTAATTCGATAATTTTAGCAAAAGCCGTATCATCGCCGACTTGATTTGCGACCACAGTCAGCGTACCGTTATCAACTAATGACCCAGAATAAACGGCTGCACCAACCGATTTGGTGATTAATTGGGCTTCCCCGGTAATACTGGCTTCATTAACATAACCCGTCCCGGCAACGACTTGGCCATCGACCGGCACTTGCGCCCCCGCTCTCACTAAGACCTGATCGCCGACTGCAATCTCATCGACTGCGACCGTTTCAAATTGATCCGGGCCTACAATTTTAACGGCCGTTTGGGGTGCCATCGCGGCTAATGAGCGAATCGATTCGCGCGTCTTTTTTAACGTTTGCTGTTCCAAAAAACCGCCGAATAAAAATAGCCACGTGACAATTGCCGATTCATGATATTCGCCAATGATAAAAGCCCCGATGACCGCAATTGAAACCAATAAATCAATACTAATCACTTTGACCTTCAGCGCTTGATACGCTTGCAACATGATTGGTATCGCCCCAATAATCGACGCCGTCACTAATAAACTGTCCATGAAACCATCCGGCAAACCGAACCAGTGACTGCTATAAGCGCCGGCAATTAATAAGCCGCTGACCAACGCGATGTGATTTTTATGTTGTTGAAACCATTTTTGAATTTGCATCTGTATTGCCTTCCTTCTATCTGAATGTCCTTATTATAGAAAGAAACGGCTTTTTAATAATTGATGGGGATCAAGTTTGCAAATAAATAGCGACTAAACCCGATATATTGTCGAATTTAGTCGCTATTGTTTATTTCTCCCACAAAAACTGTCCTACTTGGTGATCGACTTGAGCATTGGCATGTAGCGTGCTGTGTTGGGCTTGCTTACCCGTCATCTTAACCTCTCGATAGCTTTTAGCGCGCTCTTTCAATAAATACGCGAGCGATTGTGATGAGACATTACTGACTCGACCATCGGAATGGCTGCCATCGCCCAAATCACCATAAATATTCAGAATTTGCAGCTGTTTAGCTGGCACGACTTGGCGTAAGGCTAATAACTGCCGATAAGTCGCATTCATTGTCACTGGTTCGCCTGATGCCTTCAACCGATTCTGATTGGCTTGATCGTCCATTCCTAAAATGCCATCAAAATGGCCGGCGATATTCACTTGTTTCGCCAACTGCGGTAGTTTAGCATTTTCTGCATTATTTAATAAATAGTAAGCCAACGTGAGATTGCCCATCGAATGCGCGACGACGTTAAATTGCTTAAAATGATGCTGCTGATTGACCGCAACGATTACTTTTTTAAACCAACGACTCGTAATTTGATAATTGCTCTGTTTATTATTCTGAAACAAGACCTGGATAATCGGACGTTTGGTTGGTGCGTGCCAATTCCCGATTAACGCCACTTGCCCCGTTGAACTGACCTTGGCCGTTAACACTTTGGTCGCGTCTTTTTGCTGTTCTGCGGATTTAATCATTTGATTGGTCGAATTGGCAGTCCCACCCCAACCGTGCAGATAAAAAGTCGGCACTTGATCGCGTGCGCTGACTTTGGCGGGTGGCGTATTAGCGACAAAATACCAAACGAGTAACCCGACAATCGCTAAACTCCCCAGCATAATTTTAACCCCTTTACGCATCAGCCAATCCTCCCACAAACTTTTAAACCCACTTTAGCACATCTCAATCCCTAATAAAAAAAGAAGGCTCACAGCCTTCTTTTTTTATCGCCTTTAACGGACAACTAATACTGGAATCGGTGCGTATTTCGCCATATAGGCCGCTTGACTCCCAAAATATTTAGCGACCCCTTTTTGCGATTTCGAACCGACAATTAACAAATCGGGTTGGACTTTTGGAATCACTTGGTCAATGATTGTTTCGCCTGGTTCGCCCTCTGCAATCACCACCCGCACATTTTGAACGCCACGTTGCATGGCTTGGTTGCGATAATTTAAGACGTGCTTTTCTAAATCAGCATATTCACCGTGCACAAAATCCTTATTCAACGCTTGATAAACGTTCATCTCATCACTTTCAAGAATTGAAACAATTACTAATTCTAAATTTTCTTTTTTCGCTTCTTCAATCGCGTAGTCAAATGCCATTAACGCATCTGGTGAATCGTCCACGCCTACTAAAATACGGTGCATTGCCACCATCGTCATACTGCCAACCTCCCCTTATTTTTCAGTTGCTAATTGCTGTTCGAACCGCTGATTACCTTTACGCAATTCAACAATCATCCAGACTAATAACGCTAATACACCGACAATCAACACATAGGCAATATCATCTGCCAAAGCGAGTTGCCCGTTAGTGGCTTGATCACCGAAGAAGGCTTCAATTTGTCCCGGTAAACCAATCATATTCAAATACGTTAATCCGATGACGGACAACCAGCCCAAACCTCTAATCAGTAAACTATTTTTGAACCGTTCGCCCATTTCAACCCGACTGTCGGTAAACATCAATAATGGCAACATTGAAAATGGTAAGGCAAACGCTAAAAAGACTTGCGAATTATTCATCAACGTATTCAACGCTTCGTGTTCTTCAACTGCCGGCTTACCGCTCGTTAACATGACACAGATTAAAACCGGAATCACCGATAACAACCGCGTCACTAAACGACGCAGCCATAACGGCATTCTTAAATGCACAAACCCTTCCATAATCACTTGGCCGGTTAAAGTCCCAGTAATCGTTGAATTTTGACCAGAAGCTAACAAGGCAACCGCGAATAGTGTCGAAAGGACACCTGTTCGCGCGACACTGGCCAACAAACCATTACTCATTGTCGACGTATCAGATAAGGCTTCGAACAACCCGAAAAATGACGGATCCTTAACTGCCCCGGTTTTGAAAACCGCCACACCCATAATTAACAACAGCGCGTTGACGAAGAAGGCCATCGTCAATTGAATATTCGAATCCCAAGTCGAAAAACGAACGGTTTGAGCGACCTGTTCTTCATTATGACGATCAATTTTCCGCGTTTGTGACACTGCGGAATGCAAATACAGATTATGTGGCATAACCGTCGCACCGATAATTCCCAAGGCACCCGTTAGTGGTGTTTGCCCACCAATATGTTTAGTGGTCGAAAAAGTTTGGGCGTTTGGTACCAAGCCTTTGATGACCCCACTCCAATCAGGATTGGACAAGGCGACTTCATACGCAAAAACCACAAAAATAACCACAATCAAAGCGACGACAATTGCTTCAATTTTCCGAAAACCAATCTTAGTTAACAATAATAAGAGCATGACATCTAAAACCGTAATGAACACCGCAATCATCAGCGGTATCCCGAATAATAAATACAAGGCAATCGCGGCCCCAATGACTTCGGCAATATCAGTCGCCATAATCGCCAATTCTGTTAAAATCCATAAAACAATCCCTAATGACTTACTCGTGCGCGCCCGAATTGCTTGCGCCAAATCCATCTGAGTTACAATGCCTAGTTTAGCCGCCATATATTGAAGCAACATCGCGATTAAACTAGACATTAAAATCACGGACATCAGTAAGTATTGGAAATTTTGCCCCCCGGTAATCGATGTCGACCAATTCCCTGGATCCATATACCCCACTGCCACTAACGCGCCTGGCCCTGAATAAGCTAATAATAGCTTCCAAAAACCTTTACCTTCCGGCACTTCAACGGTTCCATTAATTTCTTCTAGCGATGGCCCGTTGGCATATTCAATCAACTTATGTTTCTTTGGTGCTTTTGTTGCGGTCATTCATCCCACTTCCTTACATCCCATTTGTCTACGACATCCTTATTGTACGCCGTTTTAACCAGATGTAAAGAATATTTTTAGTAGTGCCTAACTTTTATATTTTATTTTCAAACAAATAAGACGTTATTGAACTAAAAAAAGGCGTTCTCGTTTGAGAACGCCCTTTTCAACTTAGAATAAAACAAAGGCAACCTTGGTGATTAACATTAGTCCGTAGCCAATAATAATCAAAGCACTGATCAGATTGACCCACATCAAGAATTTCGGCGAAACTTTATTTCTAAAAATACTGAATAGAATCGCAATCCCAAAGAACCAGCTAGCCGTCGCCGTGACCACCCCGATAATGAATGGCAGTGTCTGACTCGCTGTCATATCACCGCGCAACGCGCCCAACATCAACGTACCATCAATCAACGCTTGCGGATTCCCCCAAACAGCGACAAAAGCCGTCAAGATAACTTTTTTAAGCGGCATGGCTTGTAGCGAACCGAATTCAACGGCGGCCCGGGCACTGCGAATAATCGTGTAGCCAATCCATAAGATTAACAAACCGCCAATCCCCATAATCGTTAATTTGACCATTTCATTTTTAATAATCAAAGCGCCAATCCCGTAAAAGGCCACCAATGAAAATAAAGCGTCAAAAAACCAAATAAACAGACTATTCAAAACAGCCCGTTTGGTCGTATTGGACAAGGCGTTATTAAAAACAAAAATATTTTGCATCCCAATCGGCGCCACAAACGCGAACCCAATTAACATCCCTTTTAAAAAAATCATCATACAACCCCTTTTCTAACCCTTAATTAAATACTTTTCTGCGGATTCAACTGTAAAATCGTCAGTGTCCCCAACAAGCATAACGCCGAAATAATAATCGTGTGTTCACCCAGCCAGGCGACCATTAAGCCGACCACGACGGCCCCCAGTGTAAAACTAACCATAATTCTAAAAATCTCCCACGCCTTGGCGATTGCTAATGGATTCTTCTTCGAAACCCCATCATACAAGCTTTCCGCTAAAGTCCGGACGTTACCGGTCATCATTAGCGAGGTGAATGGTGTCCCTTTGAGTTGACGGAATTCTTGTAATTGCGCCGCAGCAACCATCGACACGAGTGCACTCGATAATAAATCAGAGACGTATGGCGAGATTACCGCCACGATGGTTAAAACTAAGACTTCAATCCCTAAAACAATTCGTTGGCGCTTATTAATCGAGTCGGCAGCCTTAAACCGGTGTTGTAACATCCGCGTTAAAATTGTCCCCACCATAAATGCCAAGACCGGCGTCATATGCTGTAGTAAAACGCCCCATTTCATTTGACCTAGATGTGTCCCTAACAAAATGAGATTCCCTGTTTGTAACCCCGCAAAAACTTCCCCGTGAACTAAATAAGTGTATGAATCAAACCCACCGGCGGCCGCGAGCAAGCCCCCATACAATAATTTGTCGCTTAAAACCATTCTTTCTGTCATTCAGATATTCGACTCCTCAAATCAAACTATAAACTTCTACTCTATCTGAATTTGAACGGTTAGTCTAGTGGTTCCAGCACTTTTATCCATACAAAAAAGAGGTTTCAGATTGAAACCTCTCGCGAATGACGAATAGATTAAATAAATCGGACAGTGTTCTGATTGTTTATCTAAGCTAACGCCTTATTTATTTTAACATTTTAAAACCGATTACGCCGTTTGTTCCACTGGTTAATGGTTACGAATCGCTTTTTTAAAGAAGTGCATAATCCCAACAACCATGACCATCAAACTCCCAATCACTGACGTCGCGATACTCATTTGACTACCCGTTTGTGGTAGTTTTTTAGTCGTCTTCTTAGTCACTACTGGTTGTTTCTTTTGATTGGTTACTAAATGCCCTGGTTTTGAATCTGAAGAATTAGTTTTATCGCTGTTGCTGTTGCTGTTGCTGTTGCTGTTGCTGTTGCTGTTATCAGTTTGGTTGTTAATCTTCCGATAAACAAACTTAATGTTCACCGCTTCGGTCCCCAACGTGCCTTTAGCGTTGCTTGGCATTGCGATGAGTTCATAACCACTAATGACGGCCGCCTTAGCTTCGTATGTATCACCAGTATGACCCGTTTTCGAAATTGGTGCAATTAATTCTTTGCCTTGTTCATCGACGTATTGCGCAGTCACTTTTACCGCCGTATTCGCAACGGCTGTCTTGTGATATTCATACACCACCGTTTGTGCCGCTACACTATATTGACCAGTTGCATTACTGGGTGTTTTAACGAGTTCATAACCAGTAATTTCCTTAGCCGTTGTTTGATACGCTTCATTCAATTTCCCGGTGAGTGTTTCACTGGTGGCAATCGTTTGACCTTGTTCGTCAATGTATTTGACTGTGACTGGTTTCGCTGTTTCAGGCGTTGTGACCGTCTTTTTATAAACAAAATTAACGGTTTGTGCTTGGTCGGTAAACGTCCCTTTCGCATTCGTTGGCGTTGCCGTTAATTCATAACCCGTAACGGTTTTAGCAGTCGCTTGATAACTAGCGCCGGTCGCACCCGTCAACGTCGTGCTGTCCGCTAATTTTTGACCTTGTCCATCCACATAATTAACAGTGACCGGTTTCGCAACTGGTTTGACATCGTCCTTCTTGAAATGTAGCACCCCAGTCATCATCTTACCTTGTTCATTGAAATACGAGAACGTGAAGGTCGTGTCTTGATTGAGACGGCCGGTGTCAGCAACATAGCCATCGTGATTATTGTTACCGTCTAAATCAAAATCGGGGACATTGCTGCCACTAAGTGAAATTTGATATTCAACGGTCGCAGTTTGAACCACATCTTTATTAGCGGTCGCGCTAATGTACACTCCAACACCAGGCGCAATCGTTTCTTTAATGGTATTCCCATAGACATCGTTGATAGCGGCTTGATTGATGGCAGTCGTATCAAAATAAAAATCTTTCACACCTGCCGTTGCTTGCGTATTGATAAACTTCATTGCACGCAAATGCCAAGTCCCATCAATTTTAACAAAATATTGCATCGTTGTATTGGCTTGAATATAGTTACTATCGCCCAACAAGCTACAAACTTCTAAATTAGGCGTACCCGTTTGATCGACTAAATAGCCTTTAGAACTGGCACCGTCTTTGCCGATTGAATATTTAAACGCAAACCCATCTGGTAAAGTCGTCGCTCCAAAACCAGCGTTCATTTGACTTAGATCGACCGTAGTTGTATTTTCAACCGCATAGCCTCGGGCATTGACGGGCTTAGCAACTGGGACGCTCACTGGTTGATTCGTTGACTTATCAGTTTGAACTATCGTATCAGTATTAGTCGGTACGGCCGCCAACACATTAGCGACTGGGCTAATTACTGGTAACAACAAACTTGACATTAAGACGCTAGTAACGATACTTGATTTAAGACTTTTCACTTAAAATCCCCCATGAAATAACGATGATTGTTATTTTTCTTTTTAGTTACGACTTATAACCGTTTAAAAATATCATTTAATTTAGTTGCACTCAACCCACCTTAAACTGGCGAAAAAGTTAACTTAATTAATCGCCTTAATTTATTTCCGAGCACTTATCAGGTGAACCAAAAAAGCAACCACCCTAAAAAAGATGATTGCCTATTCGTTCTATTAATCACGTTTCAATTAGCCTAAACGCCGTTTAACCACATTGGTTTGAACGACCAATTCATCCATTAACTGCACTAACTGTGTGAATTTTTCTGAGCCATAACCTTCGTTGACTTTTTCAAGCCACTTTTCGTAATGCTCATTTAAAGCAGCCAACACCTCATCACCATACTGCGAAGTTTCAAAATAAGTTAAACGATAATCGGGTTCTTGTCGGGAGATACCCTCAATTAGCGCTAAAATCTGCAATTCTCGACAACGGCGCGATATAGCGGCCCGTGAAATATGCAATGTCGCAGCTAATTCACTGCCAGATATATGATTATGGGTTTGAATCACTTTCAATAGCGTATATTGATCATAGGTTAAATGATATTTTTGACTAATTTCTCCTAAAAATGGTCGTAGATCATTGTTTAACCATTGATAAATTCGATTAAATTTTAACATTTCTTGTTCGTTTGTTGTCATGGTCAGCACCCCTCTATTTTTTCTTTTCCCCAAATAATACATTTCCGGATAATCGACTCAATAATTTGCCTAATTCACTATGTGTTTCAGGAACAGTTGGCTGCCTCGCTGCCTCAATTTTCATAATATTACTCTCCATTAGACTCGTTATATCCTGCAAAACAATCCGCCGTTGCTCTTGATTAATCCGCTGGTTACTCTTGGTTAAAATAATAACGGACTCATCGTCTTGTGAACGCGCTTGATATTCAGTAGGGCCTTTCTCAGTTAATTGCGGTTTTTCTTTAGCCCAGAAGAGATAGGGCTTGGTTGCCTGCGCAACTAATATCGCCATCAAGACAATACTATTGGTTAGCTTCTTCATCCAACACCAGCCCCTTCTTTATCTGAATAATTAAATCACCAAAGTCGCCCCAATCTTCGGTACTTGGCGGGTTCTTCCAAATGATTTGATTAATTTTTAACGCCTCTTGTGCAAAATCAGAAACAAATAACTGCGTTTTTTGAGTAATCTTTTTTTCTAAAATAATATTTAGATTTTTAAAACCCATGATTTGTTTTTCAATGTAGTGCGTGTAAGATTGCGCGATGCTAAAATCGACACACACGTAAATCGCAGGATTCAATATTTGATAGGGGACACTCTCGATAATTGCGAACAAATATTGATAGAACAAACTAACTCGCAGCCGTGAGTTGACGGTCGCTAATTCTAAAAAAGTCGGTAATTGTTTTAACACAACCCGACTACTTGTCGGATAACTTTCTTGAAAAAACGTAATCTGATGTTCTGAAGTAAACGTACTGACTTCGGCATAGAATAACGCTAACCGCAAATTAACCGTGACCAGCTGCTGATAAAGTGGTTCTTCAACAGTCGTCGGCAAGGCCAATTCCCGCATAATAATTCCGTTAATCGCTTGCGTGCCAGCCATTACGACTTCAAATTGCTTTAATCGAGCTTGCCCCAAATAAGTAGTTGTTATATTTTCAGCAAATAGAAACGTTAAAATATAATCGCATTCACATTGATTAACTACCGAGCCTAATTTTAATTTCAAAACCGTTTCAATCAGACTGACACCCTTATCAGTCACATCATCTGTCGTAAAATATACCACACTCAGTGTATGCTGTCGCTGGATTCGTTGAATGCAAACGCCTAGAAATAAATTAAGCTTCATCTTTTTAACTAACGATAAATCTAGTGTATAGAAACGCGTTAATTGTTTGCCCAACTGTTCAATTAATTGCTCAATTTCGCGCGTAAAAACACGGTCCAAACCATTATAGAAATCATAGTAAATGGTATACAAAAAGTTTCTAACGACCAGTTCATCCCCATGAAGTTCATTGTTTCGATACTCAATCTGATATTCTTTTAATAATTTCGTCAATTGCTTTTTTAAAGCATACGTATACGACTTACTGTAGAAATGCTGTTTGGCAAAAGCTTCGATTCCTAAGTTTTCCGTGACCGCATTTTGCAACAATAAATAGATGCCTGATTGCTGTAAATATTGCAATCGTATTTTTTTGACCATTAAAGTATTCAACGCTTGAACCGTTATCTCGCTATTATCTAAAATATCGATACCCGTAGCTCCCCCAAGTTCGGCTAAATCGTGATTTAATTGATTTAAATATTTTTTAACTTTAAACTTCGACAGCCCCGAAAATTCGCAGACTAAGTCAATTGACATGTAGTTCGTCTTGTTTAACTCTAAATACTGTAATATATAGTATTGATACCGATCGTCTTCAGTTAATAAGTAATTAAAATTCATAATGAACTCCATTTGCATTGATTGATGACTTCTTTTTTGATAATCAAAAATAATTCCAATCCTACTTATCAATGACTAAATAGGTGGCCACCGTTGCCCAATTATCGATTCATCCCAAAGTGTTGTCACAATTAGTCCGCTTCGCGATTATTTTTGCCATTAATAATTAGGCTATAGATTCAGTATATCGGTTAATAATCTATATAGGTGACTTATTTTCGAACTATTTTCCAGCATTTTTTAAAACCAGAAAATTTATCAACAAAAAATGATTCCATAAGATAGACAAAAGAGACTACTTGCCAGTCATTACTTGGTTGGTAGTCTCTTTTGTCTACTGTCACGTCTCACGCTAAAAGAATTTCAGTCTTATCGATTAAACATTAGCCGATTTTTTTCTTACGACTTCTAAACCAATAAATGATCGCCACTAGAATAACGACCAGACCACCAAGAATAATAGCCCACTTGCTAGCCGCTACACCCGTTTGTGGCAATTTAAAGGTTGGTTTCGTTGGTTGCTTTGGCTTAGTAACTAGCGTGTTGTATTTGACGAGTGTCAAACTATTCTGCGCTTGAGTCACTTCAAAACTTAACGGTACTGGGTCTAATTGATACCCTTTAGGCGCTTTGGTTTCAACTAATTGATATTGTCCGGTTGGTAAGTCTTTCAATAAAACGACTCCGTCTTGCCCAGTGACTAAATTAGTTTGAATAGTCTTTCCTTTTTGATCCACTAATTTAAACACCGCACCGGCCAATAATTGATTAGTGGTCTGTGCTCTTTTTTCAACCCGCACTTGGTGGGTTGCTTGTTGATTTTCTTTGGTCACTTGAACTGCTTGTTTTTGTGACTTAACCGTGAAGGCTACTGGTGTCTCGTCTAAAACGTACCCCGTTGGCGCTTTTGTTTCAACAAACGTATAGTCACCGGGTGCTAAATCAGTGACCACAATTTGACCATTTTGGTTTGATTTTAAATCTTCTTTAATGACTTTTTGTTGATTATCCATAATTTTAAAAGTGGCACCGGCTAATGCAGCACCGGTTTGAGCATCTTGTTTGGTTAAAATCACACTACCCGGAATTAATTGATCCGTCTTGGTCACTTTAACGGCACTTGTTTGCCCTTTAGTAATTGTAAATTTAACAGGGGTTTTATCCAATTCATATCCCGTCGGTGCTTTGGTTTCAACGAATGTGTAATCACCCGGTTCTAAATCATTAACGGCAATCTGACCGCTAAAATCGGTCGTTAAACCGCTCTGTAAAACTTTGCCATTGCTATCTTTTAATTCGAAGACCGCACCTTGGAGTGTTGCCCCATTTTTATTGTCTTGTTTCGTTAAGAGCACACTACCTGGTGTTAATTGATCCACTTTGGTCACTTTAACCGCACTTGTTTGGCCCTTAGTAATTGTGAAGGCCACCGGCGTTTTATCGAGGTCATAGCCGGTTGGGGCTTTGGTTTCAACAAATGTGTAATCACCAAGTGCCAAATCATTAACGGCAATTTGGCCACTCGCATCGGTTGTTAAACCAGTTTGCAGGACTTTACCAGCACTATCTTTCAATTCAAAGACCGCACCTTGTAAGGTTGAACCCTCTTTGTTATCTTGTTTCGTTAAAATCACACTACCCGGTGTTAACCGGTCGGCTTTAATCACCTTGACTGCACTACCTTGATTCTTAGTTATTGTAAAGGCCACTGGTGCTTGGTCGAGATCGTAACCGGTTGGCGCTTTGGTTTCAACAAACGTGTAATCGCCTGGTTCTAAATCATTAACGGCAATCTGACCACTCGCATCGGTCGTTAAACCGCTTTTTAGAACTTTACCAGCGCTATCCTTTAATTCAAAGACCGCACCTTGCAACGTTGAACCATCTTTGTGATCTTGTTTGGTTAAAACAACACTCCCTGGTGTTAATCGATCCGTTTTTACGACTTTAACGGCCGTTGTTTGCCCTTTTACAATCGTTACTTTAACTGGCGTTTTATCGAGGTCGTATCCCGTTGGCGCTTTGGTTTCGACAAACGTATAATCCCCAGGCGTCAAATCTTTAACGGCAATCTGGCCACTCGCATCGGTCGTTAAACCACTTTGGAGGACTTTCCCCTTGCTATCTTTTAATTCAAAAACCGCGCCTTGTAAAATTTCTCCAGATTGATCATCTTGTTTCGTTAAAATGACACTGCCAGGTGTTAATTGGTCGGCTTTAGTCACTTTCACCGCACTGCCTTGATTCTTAGTGATGGTGAATTTAACTGGCGTTTTATCGAGATCATAACCGGTTGGGGCTTTCGTTTCGACAAACGTATAATCACCTGGTTCTAAATCTTTAACCGCAATTTGGCCACTCGCATCGGTCGTTAAACCCGTTTGGAGCACTTTACCAGCGCTATCTTTTAATTCAAAGACCGCACCTTGCAGTGTTGAACCGTCTTTGTTATCTTGTTTGGTCAAGAGAACACTGCCCGGCGTCAACTGATCCGTTTTAATGACTTTAACCGCACTCCCTTGGTTTTTAACAATCGTAAATTTAACGGGCGTTTTGTCCAAGTCATAACCCATGGGCGCTTTGGTTTCGACAAACGTGTAATCGCCGGGTTCTAAATCATTAACGGCAATCTGACCACTCGCATCGGTCGTTAAACCGGTCTGTAGGACTTTCCCATTGCTATCTTTCAATTCGAAAACAGCCCCTTGTAAAACAGAAGCGTCTTTATGATCTTGTTTGGTTAAGATGACACTGCCGGGCGTTAATTGATCGGTTTTAACGACCTTAATCGCACTTGCTTGGCCCTTAGTAATTGTGAAGTTAACTGGTGTCTGGTCGAGATCATAACCGGTTGGGGCTTTCGTTTCGACAAACGTATAATCACCTGGTTCTAAATCATTGACGGCAATCTGACCACTCGCATCGGTCGTTAAGCCCGTTTGTAAGACTTTGCCTTGACTATCTTTTAATTCAAAGACAGCACCCTGCAGTGTTGAACCGTCTTGGTTATCCTGCTTCGTTAAAATGACACTGCCCGGCGTCAGTTTATCCGTCTTAGTCACTTTAACGGCGCTACTTTGACTTTTAACAATCGTAAATTTAACGGGTGTTTGATCGAGATCATAACCGGTTGGGGCCTTGGTTTCGACAAACGTATAATCACCTGGTTCCAAATCCTTAACGACAATTTGACCACTCGCATCAGTCGTTAAGCCCGTTTGTAAGACTTTGCCAGCGCCATCTTTTAGTTCAAAGACCGCACCTTGGAGTGTTGCACTATCTTTATGATCTTGTTTGGTCAAAATAACACTACCGGGAATTAATTTATCCGTTTTAACCACTTTAACGGCGGTTGTTTGGCCTTTAGTAATCGTGAATTTAACAGGTGTTTTATCGAGTTGATAGCCGGTTGGGGCTTTCGTTTCAACAAATGTATAATCACCGGGCGCTAAATCCGTCACAGAAACTTGACCACTCGCATCAGTGGTTAGGCCCGTTTTGATGACCTTACCGGCGCTATCTTTCAGTTCGAAAACCGCACCTTGCAAAGTGACATCTGATTGATGATCTTTTTTCGTTAAAATAACATCGCCGGGACTTAATTGATTGGTTTTAACCACTTTAACCGGACTCGTTTGACCCTTTTTGATGGTGAAAGCGATTGGTGTTGTCTCCAGTTCATAGCCGGTCGGGGCTTTCGTTTCAACAAACGTATAATCGCCGGGTGCTAAATCCGTTACACTCAACTGACCTTGCTTGTCAGTCGTTAAACCACTTTGAATCACTTTACCATCGGCATCTTTCAATTCAAAGACGGCGCCTTGCAAAACATCCCCAGATTGGTCATCTTGTTTCGTTAACAAGACATCGCCAGGGGTTAACTGATTGATGGCCGCCAAGTTAACTGGTGTTTCTTGACCTTCAGTCACCTTGAACGGAATTGGCGTGGCATCTAATTCATACCCAGCAGGCGCTTTGGTTTCGATAAACGAATAATCGCCAACTTCCAATAAACCTGAATTAATAAAACCGTCCGCATCGGACGTTAATTGATCAGCAACCACTTTCCCTGAAGTATCGACAATCTTAAAGGTCGCACCCGCTAACGGATTTTTAGTCTCTTTATCCGTTTTATAGAGGTAGGCACTCCCGTTTAACGTCGTCGTCGCATCATTACTGTAGATATCGCTCCCCGCATAATCAATCGAGGCTTTATTGATAATTTTTTCTCCCGGTTGGGCGTCCGGATTACTATAATTGACTTTGAATTTAATCGTCGTCGTTTTACCCATCTCTAAATCTTTTAACAAGGTATATGAGATTGTATTGCTAGCTTGATCATATTTAACGGCCGAGACATAATCAGCATCATAACTAACCGTTTGATCAAATGTCGTATTCGCTGGTAACGGATCAGTAATCACCGTTCCCGCTTTAACTTTATCGTTAAGGCTAGATAAATCTAATGAATACGTGATCGCGCCATTTTTAGTGGCCAACGTTTTATGATCGACACTTTTATTTAACGTGACGGCTTGATATTGATTTTCATTAATCGCTACAGGAATCTTGCTTTGATTAATCACACTATTATTATTTAATTCTTGGGCATCATTATACCGAGTACCAAATGTTTCGGCAGTCATATTAGGATCGACGTTCAACCCATAAGTAATGACGTAAGCATCATCGCTCGTTAACTTGCCAAGATGGATGGCTAATGAATCTGTGGTCGTGGTAATATCATTCGTTAATTGCGAAGTCACATAAGTAAAATGTTCTGGGGTACCAGCTGCACTCCATTTATCAACCTTATACAAATTAATATGTTGATAGGGTGTTGCATCACCACTCGTCATTCCGGTCAACATCGAATTACCATCAGCCATAGTCGTATCAGCAGGTAATTGATCCGTAATCGTCACATCATCGTATGATTGGCGGTCATAGTTAACGATTAGAATAAACGTATTTTCTTTTGTCCCAGCAGTCGTATCTAAGAGGAACGTCTTTTGACCGTCAATCGTTTTAAACGGTAAATTAGTATACTTTATAAATGCGGGTTGGCCTGTCTGACTAAGCTTAGTCTGAGAGGTCGTTTGGTCGGTACTGACCTGATTATTACCGACATTCAGTTGTGTGTTGAAATCAACTGATTCTGGGATTGTACTATTATCAACAAAATAAGGGGCTTTAAACATCACCTTGAAGGTATAACCAACAGCTGAAGTTTGGTCAATTTTGGTATGATCGTATTTAACATTCAGAACATAGTTGCCCTTACCGTCATCGGTATAGGCTGGCGAACCAAGATAAAAAGGATCCCCAATCACAATATCATCTGCTAATTGGCTCGGATCTTCTACAATACTCTTGGGTATTGTCACATTGACGCTACCATCTTCATCCAATTTACCGGCTGAACTCGACACGGTCACATCAAGTTCAACTTGGCATCGTGATTCAATTGGATCAGTCGCTTTAATCGTTACGCCTGGATCGTCGCCACTTACTTTGACGCTCTGATTGCCAACCGCGTTGACAATACCTGATTGCGTAAAAATCATCATCAGCATTAATATTATTTGGAACCCTTTTTTCAGTTTATTCACTTAAACATCCTCCTGAATTAAAAAATTAATCACATTAAATAAATAATTCAATATTATTCAACACGTTATTACGTACAGTTAAGTATAATTTATACCTTTAAGTATTCATAGCCTATTCAATCATTATTATTCCTGGATTTTTGACCGAATTAAAAATCTAGCAAAGTACATTGTGTACAATCATTTTGACGTCATTCATTCCTGATTAACTACCCGCACTCCTATTTTCTCAAAATAAAAGCTACTTCAATTGCATTTACTAGCCAACACCGCCATACTAATTTTAATTGACATAATCCTTTTTCGTTACCCCCGGAGGCTTCTTCCTATGTATACCCATCAAACATTTCTCAATGATTTAATCGCTACCCAAAGTACGCGTCCCGAACAGTTGCTAGCTTATGGTTTTCAGCAGACCGCGACCGGGGATTATCGTTACCAGACCACCATTCTCGATCAACAATTCACACTAACGGTTTTGTTAACGGTTGATCAGCAACTGACGACTCAAATTACAGATAATACAACCGAATTACCTTATCCACCCTATCAATCGGAACAAGCGACTGGCCCGTTCGTCAGTCAATTACGCCAAGCTGTGCGGCAACAGATTGAACAACTGGCTGACCGTTGCTTTCAGGTGACGATTTTTAGCCAACCGGCAACGCTCGCACTTTTAGACTACGCCCACCAGCAATACGCGAATCAGCCCGAATTTTTATGGGCTAAATCGCCGCAAAATGCCGTTTTACGGCGACGTGATTCACATAAATGGTACGCGGCCATTCTAGTTGTCTCTAAGCGCAAACTTGGCTTGGACAGCGATGAAATCGTCGAAATTCTTGATGTCCGGGTCGACCCTACCATCCTCCCGACCTTGATTGATCACCAACGGTTCTTCCCCGGCTATCATATGAATAAAACCCATTGGCTGACGATTATCCTAAATCAAAATACACCACTTGAAACGTTGGAACACCATCTCAATCAAAGTTATCAATTGGCTAAATAATCATTGGCAACAATCATTAATTACTAATGCTGGCGACGCTGCCCAATTCGGGCTAGTCGCCTTTTTTAATTGCCTACAATGTAATGTTGCCAGTCTTTAACAATAATCGTTTTGCGTGCATCTCACTTTTTAAACATGCTACACTATAATTAATAACTTATTAATTGGAGGCCTTAATGATATTTAATCGCGAGCTATTACACGACCGCACCGTTATCAAAATTGAAATTCTAACGTTGATTCGTGATCAACCCAACAGTTGGACTCAAAGCGCCTTAGCACAAGAATTCAACTGCAGTCGTAAACTCATTAATACCTACCTGACTGAAATCAATCAATTAGCCCAAACTTGGCTTGACCAAACTTTAATTCAACGTCATTCAACTTTACATCAATTGGTCATTGCTGGCCCCCATCAACATTTGAACAGTTTGCTGATTCGCGCTCACCTATTGGCGGCTGACAGCAATGTTCAACTGTTGTTATTGCTCATGCAATCTACTAAGCTCACGACCCTCGAAATTTGTCACCAACTCTACATCAGTGAATCCTGTCTCCATAAAAAAATGGCCCTTTTACGGAACCACTTAGCTCCCTATGCACTTTCAATCAAAAAACGAACAGGACACTACCGGCTTAGCGGGAACGCTTTTCAATTGATGGCCTATTTTCTAGAATTCTTCAGAACCGGTTTTAATTATCAAATTTGGCCGTTTACCAATAGTTCACAAACAGTGGTCACCGCTAGTTTGCGCTTATTTTTTGAAGGTGAAAAAATCCATTTAACAAAAACCCAACTGACCCATTACAGCTTTTTAGTCGGGCTATTACGTTGCCAACCCGTGCACATTAAAGAAACCACGGAACGCGCCTTGTCCGCTGAAAACAAAACCGTTAACCAGCAACTATTAAACTGTTTCAAACCCAGTCGCCTTAAACTATTAGTTGCCCAATTAAACCTCAGCCCCACCGACCTCAATTTATTTCTCTGTTACAGCCAGACTAGAGACGATTTTTATTTAATTAAACAATTCAATCACGTTGCCCTAAACCAACATCAAATCGTCGATTCAGATGAACATCAATTAATCGATCTTTTTAAGGCGCAAATTCTCCCACTATTTACCGTCCAAGGATTAACGGCTGATACCCAAGCGTTACCAAGTCTGTTAGCCATTAATTACGCTTTTACCCTCGCCAAGCGGTTTCAGGTTGCGTTCCCGTTGCTAACTAAACCCCATGCGCAATCACCCACGGCGACCCCTAATCCAATCCAACAAATCAGCCAAACGATTCAATCTTTTATCCGTTTTGAAAAACACCGCCCCACCCATTTATTAATGGAACAACTAGCGACTCGCTATCATGAACTTTTGACTCACTTCTTCAAACTTGAAAAACCAACACAGTGCTTTAAAGTCGGTCTCTTTGGTTATGATTCCCATCAAGATTGCCACGCCGTTCAGACCCTCATTGAACAACGTTTTAAAAGTCTATTTTCTTTTACTTTCGTTGCCAATCCACATCGAGAGCAACCGGCTGATCTTTTATTTTTTAATCCCCACCACGAACCGCCCACTAATCATCATTCGCCGATTCCCGTCACAAACCAAGTCACCTTTCAAGATTGTCAACGAATCCACGATGCGTTAATTCAGTTACCGCAAGGTCATTAAACCCACCAAAAAAGCCGAATCGTGCTGATTCGGCTTTTTTTGATGAATTTCTATTCAATTAACGGCGCCGCCGCCAAATGAGGCTACCACCGCCAATCACTAACGCACCAATTGAGACGCTACCCAATAACCAATACCATTGCTGATTCTTAGTCGTTTGTTTGGCTTGATTTGGCGTTGATTGTTTCAACGGTACTCGATAACCGGTCACTAGCAATCGATGACTGTTGACCGTATATGGCGTACAAGTCACCAACGTTACTAAATCTTGACCCGGTTGCACTTCCAAACCTTTCAAATTCGATGGTTTCACGATTCGTTTGGTTTTAACTTGGTAAGCCAATTGTTTACCTAATACCTCTATATAGAACCGGTCACCTTTTTTTAATTGATTTAATTTAGTCAGTAACACCCGATTCGGCAACCCATTATGTCCCATAATAACTGAATGGGTATCTTGCCCACCAATTGGATACGAGGTGCCTTGCAATAAAGTCACCCCTTTTTCGAGTAATTCCGGGTTGGTCCGATCAAATAATGGTAATTGACTCTTGATTTTTGGAATCGACAAACTGCCTAATAAACGTTCTTCAAAATACTGCCGATTAAGATCATTTTTAGCCACCGTCGCGGTTAAGGGATCCTCACCTTGTTTGGGCACACCACCTAAATCTTTTAACGCTTGATTTCGTTTTTTTAATGCTTGCAATCGTTTCTGTCGCACCTGACCATTGGTTTGGTTCATTTTTTGTTGAAACCGTTCAATCCTAATCTGGTCTAATTGATTATTGACGAAACTCACCACAAAGGGATAACAAAAGATGAGCAAGCCGGTAATAAATAAAGTAATAATCACCCATTTTAACTTTTTGGCACTTAAACGCGATTTCTCCTGTTTTTTCATTGGCTTAATTCCTGATTAACGTTTTACTTTACGATTCCAGAAGTAGGCCCCGCCCATTAGCATTAACCCAACTACAACGAAGGCGTAGATACCAATGCTACCGGTTTGTGGTAAAAAACCACCTTTGCGAATATTTTCAAATTTGATGGTCTCCGTTCTAAATTGGCCAGCAACCACTGTGAAATCTTTCGTTGGTCGATTATTCTCATTTAACAAATAACCATTTGGCGCCTTAACTTCAATCAATGAGTGATTACCATTAGCTAAACCGACAACCGACAACTGACCATTATTCCCAGAACTAATTTTAGTCGCTTGTGCTTCATCAGAAACCCATGTATCGAATAGATACGTATCCGTTTGGTCTTGTTTAAACATCGCGAATTGATCAACCTTTTTAACAACAAACTGGGCACCAGCTAATCCTTTATCCGTTTGTGCATCAATTTTCTTGAATTTTTTGCCACCCGTTACCGTTTTAACGATTAAATCTGTTCCTGGTTGATTATTAACACTGATAGTTGCTTTATTTTGAATCACTTGATCCGGATCAACACTTGCCGTCAGCTCCATTGGATAAGTCACTAACAATTTTTGACCCGCTAATTGTTTAACGTTAGGGGCATCCGTTTTCAAAGTAATCTCAAACCCATTATTAGTTGCTGCAATCGTGTAGTCCGTACCCTGCACTAAATCGCCCACCTTAACGGCTGCTAAATCAGCTAGCGCTAACCCGTTACTAGGTGCATCCTGAATAACAAAAGACTGGACATTATCTTCCGCAATATTTACCGGAATATTTACCGTCAATGCGTAGTTTAAAAGAGCACCGCTACTCACGTTCGGATATTTAGTCCCGTTAAAGTCAACTTCAGTAAAATCAGCTTGATCCGTTAACACCTTTTGATCTTCGCCAGTTTCATTCTTAGGATAGAGATGAATCTGACTATTAATGGTGGTTGTTCCTGGTTTATAGACTGGCATGACAACGACCATTGGTACAGCTTTTTTAGTAATAGTCGGCGTCACCGGCGTTGTTGTTTCTAAAACAAGATACGCCGCGTATTGCCCACCCTTATGGATTGGTAACTTAGCAAAATCAGCGATCCCTTCACCGGCCGTCGTAATTTCATTGCCAATTTTAGTTGCATAATCGGGAGCTGCACTAATTGATTCGTCTTGAATTTCGGAAATGACGGTATTAATTTCCGTTTCACTATGTTTATCGCCTAATTTATGATAGTATTCATCGGTTACATCATAGATACTAAAACCGGCACCATTCAATACTTTCCCACCAAAGTTCATGATTTCACCCGTATTTTGCGTCAGCGTTGACGTTTCACCCGCCGGAAAAATCCGTTTGTGAATTCTGATTTGTGCCTGATCGGTATTGGTTTCAGTTGCCGCTGATACAGCCCCAATTCCGGTTAAACTAGAAACTAAGAGCGTCGTTGCCATCAATGCTTTCATTAATTTGAACTTCATAATGGTTTCCTCCTATTTTTTATCTATCGACCGTTTTTTTTGGTACCCATAATAACCACTTAAGATTAGTGCAATAGCCATTAATCCAGCAGCCCAATATTGATATTGACGCCAACCTGATCCGCCGGTCGCCGGTAGATGACCACCCACTGGCGTATTATCAATCGTCAATTGGATCGACTGTTCCGTTAACTTGACTTGCGTATCTGCCTGACCGTCTTTGGTAACCGTTACTTGGCCATCTTTTCCGATGACTACCTTTAGAATGGCTTTCGATTCAAGATAGCCGTTTGGTGCTTTGGTTTCTTTAATATGATAAGCTTGACCAGCCTTTAATGGGTAAACAGTCGTGGCATCTATCTTGAATTGTCCCTGACCATTATCGTCCGTTATTAACGTCGCAAGTGACTTCATCTCAGTATCATATAAAGTAAATTCGGCACCCGCTAATACTTTTTGTGTGAGTGCATCCCGTTTTAAAATACCTAAATCAAACGGTTTGTGTTGATTGATGATGACGCCATTCTGACCTTTCGGTGTAATTTGCCAATAATCATCGTTTGGACCAACGTCTGGATCAACCGTTAATGCCACTGTTTGACCCGCGGCATCCGTTAACGTGACTTGTTGTTTGGCGCCAATTTTTAATTGCCACGGTTGTTGTTGCACTAATTCATACCCCGCCGGCGCCTTAGTTTCGGTAATCAGATAGTCTCCTGTTTGCAGGTTAGTCGTGAACTTAATTGCGCCGTTGTTATCAGAGGTTACCGTTTCAATAGGGGTACCATCCTTAGTACTCAATTTAAATTCAGCGCCCCCTAATCCTGCGCCAAAACCATTCTCTTTTTTTAATGTTATTTGGTATGGTTTGGGTGCAATGCTCCGAATTGATGGTACTGCGAAATACATATTAGCCCCATTACCATTGGTCAAATAAGTTGTTTCATTGGCCGGATAAAACTTGCCGTCACGATACGCTTCTTTTAACAATACATCATAGGTTATTCGATAGCCTTGTCGACTACTTTGATCCGCACCTAAGTGCAAATCGGCCATTTTAACCACTTTGCCCGACGTTATAGTCGGTTGTTGCGCACTTCCAGCCCCGTCTGTTAGCTTCCCATCTTTCAATACGAGATTGACTCCTTTTAGCGAACCCGGCACATAATTCACAAATTCACTTAAAGGATCCGTCACATTAGCGGCCGCAATTGTCGCGATGAGTTTATCAATAATATTTTGTAAAGCCGTCACCAATGTCGCAATCGCTGAGACTGTATAAGTGCCTTCCGGTCCTAATGCACCAACGACTGTATTGGCCGTATTACCGGTATGGTACCCAATCCCGTAACGGTGTAAATTAGCATTTTTCTGTTGTTTATACCGATCCTCAATAAATTTTACGGTTAGTGGGTTGTTGACCACCGTCCCATTACCACTGTATAAATCATTCTTTTGTGCAGTCATTTTTAAAATACTATTACCATTTATAAACGTCGGCGTTAACTGCCCCAATGACTGATCCAATGTCTTATTACCCGCATACGTATCACTCGGTGAAAAAGTCGGCTCACCGTCGGTAATCGTGATTAATACTTTATAAGCATCAGCCCGCGCGCCATAATCGGCGTTCGTTAATAACTTAATGCCAGCATCAACCCCTAAGAAAGTCGGTGTTCCGGAAGTTTGAATATCTTCCGTCAATAACTTGTGCCCCATCAAAGTCGTTTTATTATTTGTAAAACCGGCAAATTTATTTTGGTTGGCTTTATTATCAAATGCCGCGATTTCACCGTACGGTCGTCGTGGGCTACCTTCTGTTGAGCCAAACGCTGCTAACCCAATTTGAATATCGCGATCGTCCGTCAACATTCCCGCCGAAAACTGATTCACAGCTGCTTTTAAATCTTGCCAACGCGTTTTTCCAGAACTGGTCGTTGTCTTCATACTACCGGATTTATCTAACACTAAAACGACGTCAATTTTAGGCATTGGTTGAATTGCATCACCAATTACGTCCAATTGCACCTTAAATTGATTGGCAGTTGTCGTGGGTTGAACTGTTTTCTTTAAATTAGCCCGGCCGCTTTTGGCACTACCGTATTCATGATAACCATCTTTAAATGAAAGTTCGTTATCATTCAAATTATACTGAGCAATCCCACTATCCGATTCTTTTAATCCATAATGATAATTTTTTAAAAGTTCAGATGTCGTCCCAATCCCAAGATGTTGATCAACCCCATTAGTCGCATGCGTCCCCTGGTCATGTGTCGTATAGTGAAACGGATCACTGATTGCCCGCGTTACTGGCAATATCCGCGGCAATCCATTGACTAATTGAGTCGCTTTTAAACTTAACCCATCCGCAATTTCACTTTCTGATTGAACCATGGCTTGACTCGTTTGATTAGCCGATTCCTGACTACTCGTCGAAGCAGTTGGAACTTGGCTAGGTTGATTTATCGGCTGTTCGATACGTTCTGATTCTTTTTCAGATTCAGTCGTAGTTGTTTGCGGTAGCGTTAATGTGTAAGGTCCCGCGTCCGTGTCGGTTAATATATCGACGGTCGTATTTTGATCGACCCGTTGGTCTAATTGCAAATTAACTACCAGCGGCCCCCTATTTGTCAGTAATTCGATGGTCCCTTTAGTGCTTGATGTAAATTCTTTTTCCACTAACCAGTCAGACTGTCGTTCAAATTTAGGTTGTTCAACCATCTCGGTCGCGACCGGTATTTTAAGTTTAAACTTGAATTGTTCATTTGGTGTCGTCCTTTTTTCATAATCAATTACCCAATGAACTTGATCCGCTTGTTCAACTGATCTGGCACTAACTTTTAATTGTTGACTATCGAGCAATACTTGCTGTTCTACTTGAACGGCCAGTGATTTGCCGGGTAACAACAATAAACTATTGCCAAACGCTGAAACCAATAGGGTCAGTAACATCAGCCATTTGAAAAGATGCATCAAATACTTCATACTGTCTCCTCCTTATCTATCGCAATGGTGTTAATTTCATTTTAACGGTCAGTATTCATCTTTTATTATCTAAAAAGCACTAGCCACTGGGTCAAAATGAACGCAAAAAAAAGACTTGTCAGTTGACAAGTCTTTTTGGTTTAATATTTAAATTTTATCTGTGGATGTAAGTGAATGCTGAAGCACCTGAGACAGTTTGGGTGTTAGGACCACCAGGGCTGTCAAAGCCCATCCCACCTTGAGTGATGGTAATCGTGTTACTAGCAGCGTTATATGATTGCACATAAGCCACGTGACCATAAGAACCATCAGCAGCCCATGAACCAACCATTTGACCACCAGCAAAGCTAACAATTGCACCAGCAGCAGGTGAGTTATTGACTGTGAAGCCTTCAGCAGCAGCTGAAGCGCCCCATTGGTTACCATTGCCCCAGCCGTTACCAGCCCATGATGCAACTGATTTAACGTACCAAGTACATTGGCCCCAAGCGTATGAGTTACCAGCAGAATTGCTAGAAGATTGTGTCCCTGAACCATTTGAAGCAGGTGTTGCAGCAGCAGGTGTTGCACTAGTTGCTGAACTATTACTATCAGTTGTTGTTTCTGCCTTAGCTGTTACAGTTGTCTTAGCAGCAGATGCAACGGCCGCTTTCGCAGCGGCAGCCTTAGCTGATTCTTCAGCGTTTGCTTGATCATATTTTGTTTGTAAAGCTTCTAATTCATCTTTATTATCTGTAATTTTTTGGTTTAAGGCGTCTTCTTTTTTGCTTGCTTCAGCCTTTAAATCCGTTAAGTTAGTCTTTTCTTTTACTAAGCTCGCTTTAGTATTCACTAATGTCGTCTTAGTTGATTCTTGATCATTCTTTAAAGTCGTTAAACTTGTTTTAGCATCATTAACATCAGCTAAAGCCGTTTTACTTGCTTGGTTTAATTTATTGACCGTCATTGAACGTGATACAAGGTCAGCAAAGTCATTTGAGTTTAATAAGAAATCGATATAGACATTCCCGCTAACGGCATCGCCACTCGTCTTTTGTAAAGAAACCAATTGACTCTTCAAGACAGCAGTCCGTTTAGTGACTTCTTGTTGTGCTTGATCGATTTGGCCTGAAAGACTTGCGATTTTAGTCGTTGCATCTTTGATGGCTGTTTCTTGTTCAGTAATCTTGCTTGAGTTCGTGCTGATTTGTTGATCAAGCTTGATACTTTCAGTATTAGCAGTTGCGATTTGAGTTAACAAATCGTCAGTACTGCTTTCATTAGCTGAAATTGCTGTTTTAGCATCTGTTGCTGAACTAGCAGCCGCAGGGACGACTGGTAAAATACTGATTCCTAATACTCCGATTGCAAGTACGCTCATAATTGACTTTTTCAATGACATTTAAATTAATCTCCTATACTGAGTTGCTCTTCTTAATCCTTTACTAGTATAGAACTTGATTGTTACATTTACATTACACCCATATTATGTTCATTTAACAAAAAATGATAACCCTATAAACCATTTCTACTAGTTAACATCATTAATCTTGAAGAATTTTGCGAATCCACCGTTGCGAATAATCGTATTTCTTAGTTAACGCCACTAAATTCTGGCCGTCATATTCCTTTTTAATTCGTTGTGCAACCTGGTGCCGATTATACAGCCGCATGGGAAAAGAGATTTGTCGTCCCCGATAAATCTCGTAAATCTGACACAATGTTTCTTCGTCCACGATTTCAAATAATTCCGCATACGATTCTTGTAATATTTCAGTTTCAATTAGCATCGCCAAAACCCACTTTCTCGATTCACTTGTTTATTCGATAAACCTAATTTACACTATTTGATAGACACATTTAGTCTATCTACTTTCAAATTAAGGCTTTTTGCAACACAAATAACTCGTTTTTAAGGAGACGCTTATGAATGCAGCTTACCGCCAACTCACCATTTTCCAAAGTTTAATGAATGGGCAACTCATCACAAAAAGTGAGCTCGTTGCCCAATTTGCCGTCAATCCACGAGTGATTCAACGCGATTTTAGCCAATTGAAGCAATTCATCGCTGACCAACAGTTGCCCTACCAACTCGCCTATCACCGCGGATTAGGCGGCTACCAACTCACCAGTCAACAAGATGACCTGTCCAAGCAAACAATCTTGGTCCTGATTAAAGTGTTGTTGGCGAGTCGCTCGTTGACCAAAATCGAACTCAATCAAACGATTACCGGCTTATTGAAACTGATTAAACCGGCCGACCGTCAAGCGATTGAACCGATTATTAAAAATGAACAATTTCATTACATCCCCGTTCATCATCAAAAACCGTTATTACAATTAATTTGGCAATTCAGCCAATTGATTCTTAAAAAACAAACCATTACGATTCACTACCAACGCCAGCATGGCGAGATTGTTGAACGGACGATTTTACCGGAAGCAATTATTTGTTCCGAGTACTATTATTATCTAATTTCCTATAACGCTAAATATCAAAGCAACCTTTTCTACCGTATCGACCGGATTCAGGATTGGCATCTTGCCGATGAAGTCATTAGTCGGACTTATGCGCAGCGTTTCGAAGACGGTCCACTCCGCCAGAACACCCATTACATGCAGCCTGGCAAACTGACTACCATTCAATTTGAATTCTGGGGGATCGTCGAGGCCGCTCTCGACCGTTTCCCGAATGCCACAATAAAAGCACGCTACCCAAAACGCGGTAGCGTGCTGATTGAAACTGAAGCTTATGATCGCGGCGCCTTAATGTGGCTGCTCAGCCAAGGACCACTAGTGAAAGTGGTGGCACCAACCGATTTCGTGGCAATGGTGAAAGCCAGCTTGAATGAGAGTTTAAAGCGATACTAAAATTACTAGTCAATCATATTAATTTCTAACTGATCTAAATCCACCCGGACTTCCGCCCCATACGGTAACACACAACGCGGATAAGCATGGCCAAAATTGACGTTGTACAGAATTGGCGTTTGATAAGGTTCAGTAATCGTTAATAATTCGGTTTGGTAGTCCGCATAATAGCGTTCGTTTTGTGGTTTACCGACGATGATGCCTTGAACGACGGCCAAAATCCCAGCTTGGTTTAAGGCTTGCAACATGGCCCGGTATTCGGTTGGGTTCGGTTGCTCTTCACTGGTTTCGATGAACAGGATTTTAGCCTGCCATTCCGCGATTGATGGCATGATTTGATACTGTTCAGCACTGGCTTTAATCGCTGGAACCATCAATAAGTCGGTCAGACTTTCTAAACAACCGCCTAATAATTGACCGGTTAGCTGACCACTGCCACGCAAAACCTCAAAACCATGGGTTTCCGGATGACTAATCCGTGGCGTCCCAACCGCGTCAGCTGAAAAATCAGTTCGTTCTTCATACCAAACTGGACTCGAGCTGATTGTGGCCCCAGCAAAACCAGTCAAATATTGGGTAAAGGCCCGCTTGGTGTACGGCAACATCTGTTGATCTAATTCGGCCAAATCGTTTAAAAAATTGGGCCCGTAATAAGTTTGGAGTCCTAAGCGGTAAAACAGCAGATGATTATTAGTCGTATCCGAAAAACCGGTGACAATTTTAGGCTGGTCACGAACATTAGCGATGAATTGCGGGTCAGTCATTAAAAATGGCCACAAGCGATATGTATCCTCGCCACCAATCGCACAAATAATCCCTTTGATTGAGTCATCGGCAAACGCCTGTTTCAAATCGGCCGCCCGCTTTTCCGGATGCGCCTGTAAATCAGCCAGCCCATTACGACTATTAGCCATATAAACGGGTTCTAACCCGAATTCACGTAATCGTTGCTCACCTAATTGACGCTGATGCGCCGCAAAATCTTCACCTAGCACCCCACTCGATAAACTAACGATTGCCACACGGTCCCCAATTTGTAACGGTTTCGGTTTTAACATTTCAAAAACCCCCAATCCTTAAATTGTCTTTTATTATACAAGTTTCGCCTAAAAAGACTAGGATTAACGCTTCAGTTTTGACGCTACATATTCTTCTTGTTATAATTAGAATATACTAATATAAAAAGTGAGGTTTCCCATGTCTAAAGTTATCTATCTCGGTTTAACAACTGTCCTGTTAGCGACGTTGGCGGGTTGCCAAACCCAATCCCAGCCAACAACCTCTGAATCGGCCGTATCAAAGTCGACGGTCAAAAAAGCCACTGCGTTACAATCAATTAAAGTCACTGCTGATGAGGCACTGACTATTTTTCAGAAAAAACATCCCCAAGTTAAAGTGACACATCTCGAATTAGAGACAACATTGGGCCAATATTTCTACGAAATCGAAGGTCTCACTAGCACCGATGAAGTCAGCCTCAAAATTAACGCTAAAACAAAAGTCATTTCTGACCAACAGTCCGAAAAACTGGAAATGGACGAGCAAGATACAGACGATACTTTAAACTTAAAAAACCTGCTGTCGCTTAAAAAAGTGACTTCAATCGCGCAAAAAGCGGTTGGCAGCGGTGAGGCTATTAGTTGGGAACTGGCAAAAGAAGTCGGCATCACCCACTGGAACGTCGCGGTTAAACAGGATCGTCAAACCACCGATGTTCAAATCAACGCGCAAACCGGTGAAGTCTTAACCAAAGAAGTCGACGACTAATCAGCCGCATAAACAGATAAAAGGCTCATCCAGAATCTGGATAAGCCTTTTTCGTATCTCTCATTTTAAAGTAAAACTTTCACAACTCGTCGTCATTTGGATTTCTTTAATCGTCGTCCCTTGATACCAAATTAACTTCGGCAAAATCTTTAAGCATTGCGCATCAACTGATCGTTCATGACCATCAACTGACACGGTCACCGTGACGAAGCCCACTTGATTGCCGTGACTATCGACAACGGCTTGTTGGTGTTGACCGGCCGTCATTTGGAAGAGGTGGATTTCTGGTGCTTGGGTGTAATCATATTCTGCATGGGTGGCCGTTGGATCTTGTAACAGAATCGTATTTTGACGTGCTAATAATGGTAAATTAAGATAATCATATTTTTCTTGTAACCATTGACCATTTTCAGGCACATCATAAACTTGATGCGTTAACAGATTGGTCCAGACGCCGTTGGGTAAGTAGTATTTAACCGTTCCCTGATCGTTAAAAATTGGCGCGACCATCAATTGACTACCCAACATATATTGGGTCGCGAGATGCCCGACATTTTGATCCTGATCAAATTCGAGGAAGACCGGACGCATTAACGGCACACCCGTTTGGTGCGTTTGAACGGCTTCGCTGAATAAATACGGCATCATCGCTAACTTATTCTTAACAAACTTACGGGTGACCGCGACCGCTTCATCATCGTAGTTCCAAGGTACCCGATATTCGATATTGCCGTGATAGCGACTGTGGCTGGATAGTAATCCAAATTGGGTCCACCGTTTATAAATATCAGCCGTTGCATTGTCTTCAAAACCGCCGATATCGTGGCTCCAAAAACCAAATCCAGACAATAAGAATGATAAACCGCCGCGCAATGAATCCGCCATTGAAGCGTAGCGTGATAGGTTGTCACCACCCCAGTGAACTGGAAATTTCTGCGACCCGACCGTGGCCGAACGGGCAAACAAGACCGCTTCGTTGATGCCTTTCTTTTCTTGTAAGACTTCAAAAACCGTTTGATTATAGAGATAGGTGTAATAATTATGCATTTTTTCAGGCGATGAACCGTCGTAGTAAACAACATCTTCAGTCGGAATTCGTTCGCCAAAATCGGTCTTGAACGAATCGACGCCCATATCCATCAATTCTCTTAAATACCCTTTATACCATTCAACGGCTTGCGGATTGGTGAAATCAACAATACCTTGACCCGCTTGCCACAAATCCCATTGCCAAACGTTGCCGTCTTGGCGTTTAATGAAGTACCCTTTTTCTTGGCCAATTTTAAAGAGTCGTGATTTCTGACCGATATACGGATTTAACCAAACACAGACTTTGACCCCTTTTTCGTGAATGCGTTGTAACATACCCTCTGGATCCGGGAATTTTTGACGATCCCATTCAAAATTGGTCCATTCAAAACCCTTCATCCAGAAGCAATCAAAATGGAAAACATCCAATGGGATATCTCGTTCTTGCATGCCATCAATAAACTTCATCACCGTTTTTTCACTGTAATCGGTGGTAAACGAGGTCGATAACCATAAACCAAACGACCAAGCGGGTGGTAAGGCCGGCTTGCCAGTCAAATCTGTATATTTATTGAGAATTTCTTTAGGCGTCGCACCGTAAATCACATAGTATTCCAGGCTTTCACCAGGCACACTAAATTGCACCCGTGACACGTTTTCAGAAGCGACTTCGTAAGACACGTTCTCGGATTGATTGACGAATACACCGTAGCCTTGATTCGTGATGTAAAACGGGATGTTTTTGTACGATTGTTCGCTACCCGTGCCACCATCCGCATTCCAAGTGTCGACGACCTGGCCGTTCTTAACAAATGGCGTAAACCGCTCACCTAAACCGTAAACTAACGTATCAATATCAAGTGATAATTGCTCGCGCATATAGCTTTCATGGTGTTTCGTATCGACAATTTGACCTTGCGCACCATTTTCAGAAGTGGTCAGTGCTTGACCGTTGGCTTCAAACACCAAGTTAAACGGTTGATGACCGACCGGTACTTTAACGGTTAAATCACCTGATTTAATCGCCAAGCATTGATCAACCACACTGGTTTTCAGCTTTTTTTGTTGATCATCAATCGCAAACCTAGGGCCTTGAGCAATCTGGTCAAAATGGGTTAGCTGCACCCCGATGATATCGCTTTGCGGCGAGGTAATCGTGAGCGTCGTCATCCCAATATTGAGCGTATCGCCGCGTTCGGCGACCTTTTTATAAGGCGCGTACAACGTGACCGCTTGTTCATCAACTTGAAAATCATAAACTTCTTGCGGGTGATTGACGGTCATCCCGTCACGGTCCATCCAATAGCCGTCTGTAAATTTCATTTTTTAAAAACCTCCGTTTAACTTAAAGCAAATATCCTAATTCTGTTGCGCTAATTCATCAGCCGCTTCAGCTTTAACCGCTGCGCGATCACAAATTTTAAAGAATGGCCAGTAAACAACTACTGAAATCACGAGTTGAATCGCTTGCCATAACGGTGCGCGCCAGTCGCCACCGGTGATTAAGTACCCGTTGATAATGGTTGGTGTCGTCCATGGAATCTGAGCAATTACCATGCCAATCACGTGGAATTTCATTAAGAAATAAGTAATCCCTTGTAAAATCATCGGTACTGAGATAAATGGAATCATCAAAGTTGGGTTTAAAACCACTGGGAACCCAAACATGATGGGTTCACTGATTTGGAAGATAGCGGGAACAAACCCTAACCGGCCCAATTGTTTGTATTGTTTACTCCGGGCAAATAACATACAGATGACCAAACCTAGAATGGCACCAGTGCCACCAATGTTCATCCCAAAGTTTAAGAAACCATCAGCGGTAATATGGGTCGCCATCTGACCTTTAGAAACTTCGGCAATATTGCCAGTTAAAAATTGTAAATAAACGGGTGACGCGACGGCGCCAATCACGTTGTTGCCGTGAATCCCCATGGTCCATAATAATAGCGTTAAGAATAAAACAAATTCCATCCCCCAGAAGCTGTTTAAACCAACAACTAATGGTGAGAAGATTGCTTGAATGACATCATTGATTTGAATATTACATAAAACACGGACAAACCAGAAGAATAATAAGGCTGCCCCACCAGGAATCAATGATGCAAAAGAATTAGCAACTGCCGGTGGTACTGAATCTGGCATTTTAATGACGATATTCCGTTTAATGAAGAAATGCATAATTTCGCTAGAGACGATTGCAACGACAATCGCAGTAAACATCCCGCCTGAACCTAAAGTTGACGTATCAATCGCAAATTTCGAATTCAACATACAGATTAAAAATGAAATGAGACCAATGGCCGTTCCGGCTAATGGATCAATTTTATTAACCTTAGAGGTTTGATAACTCATCCCAACCGCTACGATTAAAGCTAAAATCCCAAAAGTCACCGTGACGGGTGCTTGTAGTTTGGGTAACATCGACGCAATTAAATCGCTCCAACCAGGGATTGGTAAATTGGCGATGATCATAAAAATACTACCAAAAATGGTAAACGGTACGGTGATAATCATGCCATCCCGTAATGCAATTAAATACTTCATATTACTGAATCTTGCTAATGTTGGACTAAACTTATTCTGGAACCATCCAGTTAACGCTTTCATTTATAATTCCACCTTTCTTTCAATATGTTCACATTATCATAATTAAATGTTATTGTAATTACAGATATTTATTGATAAATACAAGATATTGAAGGTGACCCTATTGAGATATAGTTTTAAAAACAAAGATCGTTCACTCCCACTTTTTATTGATAGTATTGGCTACAACTGGCTACAAGAAGATGTTTCACGGCCAGCTGGTTATCCATACGTTCATTGGTTACAAACTTATTCAGGCACTGGAATAGTCGTGATTGAAAATCAAGAAATCCTACTGACTCCCGGCACCGGTATTTTAATTAATCAAGATATTCCTCACGCTTACCACGCGACTAGTCCCGAATGGCGGACCGGCTATTTCACGTTTGGTGGTGCGTTAATTTCCGAAATCACCACCATTTTAGGTTTTAATGATTACTTGTCCATTCAGCAACCCGATGCTACCTTGGCCAACTTCATTCAGAAATCACACACTGAATTCAGTCAAGACGACGCCGATCCTTACGCTTCTTCCGCGTTGGTCTATCAATTTCTATTGTTGATTAAAAAATATCGGGTTAAAAATCCGAATAATTATCAACTGAATAAAAAAATTGTCGAACCGATTTTGCACTACATTCATCGCCATTACCAGCAACCAATCGATAACCAAGATTTCGTTAAATTGACTAACTATAGTTTACAATATGTTTTAGAAGTTTTCCGGAATAATCAAGGGGTTTCGCCCCATCAAGTGCTCTTGGATTATCGGATTCTGAAAGCCAAAGAATTATTATTAAATCAGCCCAATTTGTCGATTGAAGAAATTGGGCGGCAAGTCGGTTTCCAAACAAATAGTTATTTTATTGCAATGTTCAAGCGTAGCGAACGCGTAACCCCAGGTAAATTCCGTGGATTCTACAAATAGGTATAGTTTCATTTTCTACTATTTTGCCATTAATATCGCTAATTACAGTCGCCTTTTTTTATGGTAACTTGGTATTATCGCTACAATTGTTAATTTTGGAGGTTATATGATGACACAACAATTTCCTGAAGACTTCCTCTGGGGAGCGGCTTCAGCTGCTTATCAAATTGAAGGCGCTGCCACGACTGACGGTAAGGGTCCATCAATTTGGGATACATTTGTTCAACAACCCGGCAAAACTAAAAACGGCACCACCGGCGAATTAGCCGTTGACCATTACCACCGGTTCCACGAAGATGTCACCTTAATGGCCCAAGCAGGCTTGAAAGCCTATCGTTTTAGTATTGCTTGGAGTCGTATTTTGCCCGATGGTGAAGGGGCCGTCAACCAAGCTGGGATTCAATTCTATTCTGACCTAATCGACGACTTACTGCAACACGGGATTCAACCCGTCGTCACATTATATCATTGGGATTTACCGCAAGCCCTTCAAGACCGCTATAACGGTTGGGAATCACGCGCTTTGGTCCCCTTATTTGAACGTTATTGTCAGATTCTGTTTGAAGCCTTTGGTGACCGGGTCACTTATTGGGTCACTTTCAACGAACAAAATGTCTTCACAAGTTTAGGCTACCGGTGGGCTTCTCATCCACCCAATGTCTCAAACGTTAAACGGATGTATACCGCTAATCACGTGATTAACTTAGCCAGTGCCACGGCGATTAACCTCTTCCACAAGTTGGTGCCAAACGGTTCAATCGGTCCTAGCTTCGGTTATGGTTATGTTGCGCCTGAATCAGCACATCCACTCGACATATTAGCGGCCCACGATGCTAACCAACTGAATAATGATTGGTGGTTAGACGTTTATTGTCGCGGACAATACCCGCAAAAAATCTTAACCTTGTTACAACAATTAAACTTGGCTTTTGACATCACGGATGCCGACCAAACCTTATTAAAATCGGCCAAACCCGACTTTATCGGCATTAATTATTACCACGGCGGGACCGTCAAACGGCCAGCGGTTAACCAACAACCAACGGCCGATAAATCCTTCACTAAGATCGATCCCTATTTAATGGCCGCTGATACCCAAGATGATTCAATTGAAAGTCATTTATTCCAATCCGTCAGCAATCCCTATCTCGAAAAAACAGAATGGGGTTGGGAAATCGACCCGATTGGTTTCCAAATTGCTTTACGGACCGTCTACGAACGTTACCAACTCCCGATTTTCGTCACTGAAAACGGCCTCGGCGCATTTGATACATTAACCGCCGACCACCAAATCAACGACGACTACCGCATCAACTACCTCAATGATCATTTATTACAATTACACGCCGCAATTGCTGCTGGTGTGCCGGTGATTGGTTATTGTGCATGGTCTTTCACCGATCTCTTAAGCTGGCTGAACGGTTACAGCAAGCGTTACGGTTTCGTTTATATCGATCGTGACGATCACGACGCCAAACAACTCACCCGGATTCCGAAGAAAAGTTTCTATTGGTATCAAAACGTGATTCAAAGTAACGGTCAATCTCTGAACTCGGAGGTTAATTAACATGCACAAAACACTTGGGCAACAACTATTATTTGGTGGCGACTATAATCCAGAACAGTGGCCCGAAGACTCTTGGGAAAATGATATTCAGCTGTTGCAACAAGCCCACATCAATTCAGCCACGATTAACGTCTTTTCATGGGCGCTCTTAGAACCGGCTGAAGGTCAGTTTGATTTTACACAACTTGAAAAAATCATTGAACTACTGACTAAATATGATTTCAAAATCGTCCTTGCGACTGCTACAGCCGCCTTGCCTGCTTGGTTAGTGCGCCAATACCCCGCTGTTGGCCGCGTTAACCCTAATGGGATTCAACAACAACATGGTAAACGCCATAACGCGTGCCCCAACAATCCTGATTTTAAACGACTCGCCAGTCAATTGGTCACGCAGCTTGCCGAACGTTTTGCCAATCTACCCAACTTAGCTTATTGGCACATTTCTAATGAATACGGCGGTCTTTGTTATTGCGACAACTGTGCACAGGCTTTCCGCGACTGGCTTCAAGTTCGTTACGGCGATATTGATACCCTCAATACTGCTTGGAACAGTCATTTTTGGAGCCACACATACACCGATTGGATCGACATTCTGCCACCCATGCGCACCACGGATTTATTCTCGAATGGCAAACCGGTTTTAGGGGGCGCCGCGCTCGACTATCAACGGTTCCAATCCGATAGTTTGCTCGCCAACTACACCATGGAACGCGATATTATTCGCCAGTTTGATGCGACGACCCCGATGACCACTAATTTAATGGGCAGTCAAAAGGATCTCGATTATTTCAAATGGGCGCCCGAAATGGACATCATTTCTTGGGATAATTATCCGAGCTACGACACTCCGGCTAGTTTTACGGCCATGCAACACGATTTAATGTACGGTTTGAAACAAAAACCATTTCTATTGATGGAACAGACACCAAATCAACAAAATTGGCAACCGTTTAACGCGCTCAAAAAACCGGGCGAAGTTCGTATGTTTAGTTTCCAAGCCATTGCGCACGGAGCCAACAGTGTCCAGTTCTTCCAACTTAAACAATCATTAAGTGGCGCTGAAAAATTCCACGGCGCCATTATTCCCCACAGTGGCCAAACGACTGGTCGGATTTTTAAAGAGATCGCCCAGTTAGGCACCGATTTTCAACAGCTACCCGCTAGCCTACTCGACACCTCTAAAAAGGCCCAAGTTGCCTTAGTTTTCGATTGGGATAGTTATTGGGGCCTTGAAAATTCAATCGGACCGACGACCAAACTGGATTACGTTCAAATGATCCACCGCTATTACGCACTGTTCTACCAAGCCGGGATCGCCGTCGATTTAATTTCGACTGACATGGCTCTCACCGATTACCACTTAGTGTTAGCGCCTAAACTATACGCCGCTGACGCCCAGTTCTCGGCTAAAGTGACCGAATACGTCACTAATGGTGGCCAATTCGTGACGACCACTATGGCCGGTTTAACCGATGACCATGATCACATCATTCCGGGTGGCTATCCGGGCGCTTTTCGGGAAGTTCTCGGCTTAATGTTTGACGAGACTGATGCACTGCCTAATGAACAAACCGTTGCCTTAGTTGATCAACAAGCCAACGTGTTAGGCACCGGCGCAACCCTCTGTGATCTGATTCAAGTGTCAACGGCTGAACCACTTGCTTACTACGGCGATTCAGTCTTTTATCAAGGCACACCGGCCGTCACCGTTAACCATTTCGGTGTTGGTAAAGCCTATTACATCGGTACGGAGCCCGATTCTGACTTCCTAAACAAGTTATTAATCAACCTCATCCCGCTGACTCAAATTCAGGAACAACATAATCCACACGTTGAAATCACGACCCGTGAAACGACTGATGAAGCTTTCCACTTCGTGATCAACACCACTGATCAAACGCAACCGACCATCAATCCGTATCCGGGCCAACTCGACTTGCTTTCCGGTCAAATCTGCCCTGAACAATTACAATTAGCACCTTTTGCGGTGTTGATTTTCCGGATAAAGAAATCTTAAGTTAAACTAAAACGACCAACACCCCCATTAGGATGTTGGTCGTTTGTTGTTTATGGCTCAAACATGACAGTTGTCACGGCTTCTCCGTGAATCACGATGCCTTCATTTAAAGTCGTCATCTGCCGAACGTGACCCGGTTGCGTTAAGAACGTAATCACGACATCATTGTAGCCGCGTGCTTGAATCAACTGTTGATCGAAGGTTAACAGTAACTCGCCCGCTTTAACCCGTTGCCCATCGGTATAATGGGTCACAAAGCCTTCGCCACGCAGATTAACCGTTCCTAACCCCACATGCATCACCGCTTCTAGTCCATTGTCAGAAATAATCCCTAACGTATGTTTCGTTGAGAACGTGAATTTAATTGTCCCGTCAAACGGTGCATACAACTGACCTTCATTCGGTTTAATCGCAAAACCTTTTCCTTGAAGACTATCCGGCACCTGATCAAGGGCCATTAGTTCCCCTGAAACCGGTGCTTGCATCGTCACTGAAGCTAACGGTTGGCTACCTGGGATTGGATCGTCACCGGCAGGATTATCTTGAGCTAATTTAACCTGCAAGGCTTCCACAATTTCAGCATGTTTCTTTTCGGTAATCTTGACTTTAAACATGAAGATTACTAAGGCTAAAATCGCCAAGATTAAGGGTGTATAGAACGCGAATAACTCGAAAGTATGAATATTTTTAGCAGTCATATCCGCCGCAGTCGCACTACCGGTCATCCCGGCCATGATGGCAATTGAACCGACAATCCCGTTTGAAAAGGCGCCCGAGATTTTATCGAGCATTGGTCGAACCGCTAGAACAACGGCTTCATTCCGGTTACCATTCTTCAACTGACCGTATTCAATCGCATCGGTTAATGATAAAACAACAACCAATTGTGCGAATGTGAAGTTAAAGAGTAATAAACCGATAATCAACCAGACCATGTTGGTGCTGGCGAAAATAAAGATGATGTACGAAATAATCATCGCCACTTGTCCAACCGCAAATAATATTTTCCGCGGAACAAATTTATTTAAAATTGGATATAATGGCGCGGTTGAAAAACCAATAATCGTCGCAACGGCTCCGGCAATCCAGAATTCTCCTGGTTTACCGATGACAAATTTGAATAGGTAGAACAAAACCCCATTGGTGACGACATAAGCTAACGAATACATCAAGTATGCTAAACTGATCCATAAAATTTGATCATTCTTTGCAATCCCAACGAAGACGTCTTTAATCGTCGTTTTTTGACTGGCTGCTTGACGAATGACGTTGGTTTTTTCAGTGGTGCCAAAAGCGACGGCTAAAGCGGATAAAACCGCCACAATCGCCACAATCACCGCAAAGGCTAACCAGCCTTGAGGCCCTTGTTCGTGTTTACCCGTTGCTAAATACGTGAAATAGGTTGTTACTGGCACTACAATCATCGTTAAACCATTCCACCCAATCGAACCGGTGAAACTACCAAGTGATGTGAAAATCCCTCGTTCATGACTATCTTCACTAATCGCTGGCACCATGCCCCAATAAGCAACATCTGCAAACGAATAGAAAATATCTAAGACCACAAAGATAATCACAAAAACGATTGCGAAGGCCACCCAGCTCACTTTGGCTAACCCGAAAATACCGGTAAACACAACCACTAGCAAAATTGAACTGACAACACTCCCAATCACTTGCCATGGTTTAAACTTGCCCCATTTAGTATGGGTGTTATCGACAACGTTCCCGATCAAAGGATCAACAACTACTTCAGCTAACCGAATAATCACCACTAAAGTTGTAATTAATCCAATCAGTTTATTGGCAACGTGTTGACTCAATCCACTAAACATCCCACTGGTGACATAGACAATGAAATAAGTGCTGAGTGCCCCATAAAAGGCAGAATGGCCTAAATTACCTAACGCAAAGGCGATTTGTTCTTTAAACCGTCCGTGTCCGAATTTCTTTGACGTCCCCGTATCTGTTTGACTTGCCATAATTGGCCTCCATTATTAATTGAATTAGATTGATTCGCTGAAAACGCGGACACCATAACCTGGTATTTCAGTTGCAGTGGCTGCTGGTTCAAGTTGTAAACAATTGTGTAAATCGCGTTTCAATTCAATTTGCGTCTTTTGATGGCTAAAGTTAATCACGAAATAATAACGTTTCGTAGCCGCTTCACGAACTTGAATTGAAACCGATGAAGTCTGTTTGCTAATTGGTAATTGATTATTGAGTCGTAATTCTGCACAAATCGATTGATAAAAATCATTTAAAAAAGCTTGTTCCGTTCGGCAGGCCAGATAATAGGCCGTTCCCGTGCCGACTTGATTTTCAGTAATCGCCGCCGTATTGGCGTAGAAATCTTGTTGATAATACCCGATTGTTTGGGCAGTCGTTGGTTGTAAAACATCACTATAATCGGCGGTTTGATACGTTTTTTTAAACGCTGCAACTTGATTATGTTGTTGCGGATATAACGTATCGGTTTCGGTCACCGTCAACCCGTAAGTAGCGGTTAAAGCTTGTGGCCAACCACCTTGATGGGCTAGGAAATCTTGATCAACTACGCCACTAAGATAGGTCCCAACTAAATGGCCACCTTGTTGGACATAAGCTTGTAATTGAGTCGCAAATGACTTGCTCATCATAAAATGCATCGGATCGATCACTAATTGATAATCATTTAAATCAGCTTCAACCGACACAAATTCAACCGGAATATCATGTTCCCAGAAATATTGATAATGATTTTGAATCGTTTGCCAATATTTTTTGGTTTGATTCGCATAATTCCGCGCATCATCGAGTGCCCACATATTGTCGTAATCAAAGACAATCGCGACTTTAGCGACTTGATGGGTCGTCTTTAACGCCGGTTGTAAATCAGCTAAATCCTGGCCGACCTGACCGACTTCTTTAAATACCCGCGATTGATTACCGAGGCGATTATCGACGACGGCACCGTGGAACATCTCGGAAGCCCCGAGTGATTGATGCAATTGGAAATACAAAATGGAATTCGCGCCGTGCGCAATCTCTTGTAAACTCGCCATGCGGTGCATCCCCGGCCGTTTCGCCCGATTAAACGGATGCCAATTGACTTGGGAGGGCGTATTTTCCATGATTAAATAGTTCGCGTGTTTTAAACTGCGCATCATATCATTCATCAATGCCGTTTTTAACGCTAACCGTTGACTACTTTCATAATCATTCGCCCAATTAGGGTACGAATCCCAGCTGACGATATCGACGTGTTGAGCAAATTTTTGATAATCTAAATCATAAAAAACGTGTGAATCTGGCGGATTACCACCCATAAAATTCGTGGTGATTGGCACTGTCGGCGTGATTGCCCGCAGCGGTGTCGTTTCTGCATCGTAGAAACTGATGGTTTGATCGGTAACAAACCGGCGCCAATCAAGATTTAAACCCATCACGGTTTGATCACCCAAAGGACTAGGTGCTTGAATTTGGGCCCAATCAGTATACGTATGACTCCAAAAAGCATTCCAGTACGCGTGATTTAAGTTTGCTAACGTTTGGTATTTACGTTGCAACCATTTTCTGAATTCCGCTTGGCATAACTCGCAATAACATTGGCCACCAAACTCATTGGAGATGTGCCATAAAATTAACGCTCGTTTTTGACCGTAACGTTCGGCTAATTTTTGATTAATGATTTGTATTTTTTGCCGATAGATTGGTGACGTATAACAATGATTGTGCCGTTCACCGTAGTTTTGCCGTTGACCATTTTGATCAACTCGTAAAACTTCTGGATAGGTTTCAGCCAACCAACGTGGCCGTGAACCGCTGGGTGTTGCCAGAATAACGTGGCCGCCAATTGCGTCTACTCGATCAAAAATCCGGTCCAACCATTCGAACTCAAATTGACCTTCAACTGGTTCTAATTTGGCCCATGAAAAAATACCTAAAGTCGTTGTATTAATTTTAACGGTTTTAAAATCTTCAAAATCTTGATCGATGACGGTTGGTTGTGCTAACCATTGATCGGGATTATAATCCCCACCATGTAAAAATTCATCGACTGCTAATTGCTTGCTCATCGTTAGTCACTCACTTTCATTTCGCACTACTTGATGTCATAAGCATACTCAAAAAAAACGCCGTCAGCAAGCGCTTTCTTGTGGTTAATTACTAAAACATAGTAAACAATTTTTACCATTTATTCACTATGTTTACCTACCGTTAATATGGTATATTGGAGCTAATAAATTAATGACGCTCAATATCTGGCGCGATTAACATCATTAATTAGTAAACAAATATGTAACCGATTACAGTTGTGAAAGGGGTTTTTAAGGTGTCAACGATTCGTGAAATTGCGGCCAAGTCGGGGTATTCCCCCGCAGCCGTTTCCAGATTATTAAATAACGATCCAACTTTTTCCATTTCAAACGCTGCACGCCATAAGATTCTTAAAACAGCCGAGAGCCTAGATTATCAACCATCAAATACCCATAAAAATACCCATTACCAAATCGCCGTCCTATTTGCTGTTTTACCGCAAAAAGAGCTCGAAGATACTTACTTTAGTCAACTGCGCACCAGCATTGTGGACTATGCGACCAAAACCGATTTAGAATTGACCTTCTATCGTGAAGTCACGGCAGTTCCAACCACTATCGACGGTTTCTTAGCGATTGGTCAATTTACCGCCGCAGAGTTAGACCAACTCAATACACGCTCCAGCCACGGTGTCTTCGTGGATTCCAGTCCGGATGCCCACCGTTTTGATGCTGTCCAACCTAATCTACAAGCGATGACGGAACAAGCTATCGACACATTTGTCGCGGCTGGCAAACAAAGAATCGGCTTTATTGGTGGTAAATTCTGGTCGTTGGATAATACCACTACTTTTTTGAATGATTCCCGACGCAAATATTTCGAAAGCCATATGCACGAACTAAATCGGTTTGATGCGCAAAATATCTTTATCGGTGATAATTTTTCGGTTTCAACCGGCTACACTTTGGGTCGCCACATTGGTCAATCATGCACTAAAGAAAATTTGCCAGACGCTTTTTTAATTGCCTCTGACCCTTTAGCAATCGGCGTTCTACAAGCTTTTAATGAACACCAAATCACTGTGCCGAACGATACCGCGATTATCAGCATTAACGATCTCGATATTGCACAATACGTCGCGCCGCCACTAACCACGTTTAGAATCGACACCGATGAATTGGGTCGGGTGGCCATTAACCGTTTAAAAGAAAGTATTATTTTTAACCACCCCACAAAACAAACGATTCTATTAGAGGCACCGTTGATTATTCGCAAGAGTTTCGTCCCACAAGAGACCCACTAAAAAAATCCCATCCCGCTTTTTCTGCGAGATGGGATTTTTGACTATTTAGTGATTATTTTGTAATTAGTGACGTTGTCAGCTTGTGATGTCATTTCATTGGAAACTTGCTTAAGCGTTACTTGACCAACTTGTTGACCATACGTATCCGTAAATTCAACAACTTGTTCTTGATCATGATTCCATTCATAAACCTCTAAAGTTGGGGTGTCAGTGTAATCATATTCTGCATGCGAATCTTCTTTACCCCGAGCAAGCACACTGTTAGGGCGTGCTAATACTGGTAAATTAAAGTAATCAAAGGTTTGCGTATACCATTGACCACCTTCATACTTCTCACCACTTAAGATATTGGTCCAAAGACCACCGGCTTCAGGCACGTAGAACGTACATTCACCGGTCTTAGAGAAGATTGGTGCGACTAATAAATTATCACCTAACATATATTGACGATCTAATTCAGCACAGGCTGGATCATCTGGAAATTCCAAGACCATAGCCCGCATCATCGGAATCCCCAATTCATGCGTTTTCTTGTTTTGAGCCATTAAATACGGCATTAAACTTAATTTTAATTTTGTAAATTGACGCGATACAGCAACGGCTTCTTCGCCATAGAACCATGGCGTCTTATATTGCCAACTACCATGATAACGACTATGCGACGACAATAAACCAAATTGGGTCCAACGTTTATACAAATCAGGATCAGCTTCAGCTTCAAAACCAGAAATATCATGACTCCAGTAACCAAAACCACTTAGGCCAAATGAAAGTCCTGCGCGTAATGATTCTGCCATTGATGGGTAATTAGAAGAACTATCGCCACCCCAATGAACCGGGTACTTCTGGCTGCCGACAGTGGCTGAACGAGCGAACAAGACGGCTTCTTTAGCACCACGTTCTTGTGCCAAAACATCATAGACGGCCTTATTATAAAGCAGTGTGTAATAATTATGCATTTTTTCCGAATCAGAACCATCAAAATAGACGCCATCAGTTGGGATTCGTTCACCAAAATCGGTTTTGAAACAATCCACACCCATATCCAATAATGCTTTTAATTCACTTTGGTACCACTTAGTCGCTTCTGGATTAGTAAAATCGACAATCCCCATGCCAGCTTGCCATTTATCCCATTGCCAAACGTCGCCATCTTGATTTTTAATGAAATAGCCTTTTTCAGCGCCTTCATCAAATAATGGTGATTTCTGACCAATGTAGGAATTGATCCAGACACAAATCTTGATGCCCTTTGCTTTCAATCGTTTCAACATATTGATTGGATCTGGGAAAGTCCGTTCATCCCATGTGAAATTACACCATTCTAATTCTTTCATCCAAAGACAATCAAAATGGAAAACCTCTAACGGAATATCACGTTCAATCATCCCATCGACAAATTCATTGACGGTTTTTTCGTCGTAATTCGTTAAGAAGGAAGTACTGAGCCATAAGCCAAAAGTCCAAGCTGGTGGCATCGATGGTTTCCCGGTTAAATCGGTATAGCGCCCTAAAACATCCTTTAGGTTGGCGCCACCCATCACGAAATATTCCATTTCTTCGCCAGGGACACTGAATTGAACCCGTGATACTTTTTCACTGCCAATTTCAAAACTAGCTTTATCCGGCGTATTCACGAAAACACCATAATGCCGGTTACTGATATAAAATGGAATGTTTTTGTAAGCTTGTTGCGTGCCTGTGCCACCATCAGCGTTCCAAATATCAACACTTTGGCCGTTTTTAACAAAGTTAGTGAACCGTTCACCTAAGCCATAAATCTTTTCACCAACATCGATGCCCAGTTGATCACTCATATGAAAGTCGCCAGCCGGATCACAGATATACGCTTTCCCGCGTGCACTACTACTCGTCAAATATTGACCGTCAAAATAATAGTCAAATTGGAAATGATCTTTAAAGATTTCTAAGGAGAGTTTACCACTCGTGTAAACATACTTGTCGTCTTGTTCTTCAAAAGTCGCCGCCACTTTTTCCGAATTCAATTCAAACTCGGGTGCTTTATGCTGACGGCCTTTATAATGATACATTTTAACGCCGATTACATCAGCTCGTGGTGCCGTAATTTCAATGGTTAACAGGCCACCATCCAAGGTTGCCCCTTTATTTTCAATCGCTTGAAATGGGCAAAATAAGACTAATTTATCGCCTTCAAACCGATAATCATACACTTGTTCTGCAAATTTAGCGTCAAAGCCTTCTTTTAACATCCAACCGCCGTCGATATATTTCATGAATTTGCTCCTTTATAGCTTATTTATTAATTTATTTACTAGCCTAAATCGATTCATTAATCTCAACTAATTCTTGATTTTCTAACCCTTTTTTGGCAACCACCATGGCCCCAATCAAACCCGCATCATTAAAGAAGCGACAGGTTTGAATTGGCACTTTAAAATCATGCCAATAAGGAATGCGTTCCAGCGCTTTGCCAACAATCGGCAACAGTTTCACATTTTGACTGATACCACCACCTAGCAAGACCAATTGGGGATCGAAACTCGTCACTACGTTAAAAATCGTAATCGCTAAATAATTAGCCCAATCCTCAATCAAATCTTGAACTGCTGGCTCCGAATCGGCTAAAATTTGTTGACCCGTTACCTCAGAAGTCGCAACGCCTTTAAATTCAGCGTATCGTCGCACTAAACTACTAGTCGAAGCTAATTCATGGAGGGTTTTATAGCCTGAGCGTGAAAAATCAGTAATCATCATGCCATATTCGCCAACTTTATAGCGAAAACCATTCATAATTTGGCCGTCTTTAAAGACGCCACCGCCGATACCGGTGCCAATTGTGATTAACGTAAAGTCGTCAACGGTTTGCGCGTTACCAAGATTCTTTTCCGCCATCGCCGCCGCGTTGGCATCATTTTCAATAAATACTGGATACCGTTTGCCAAGTTGGTGCGTCAACATTTGAACGATTGGTGTCCCGTGCAAGTGTTCCAAGGCCCCCGCTAAAACAGCGGTCCCGGTACTTGTATCAATGGTCCCCGGAAAACTCAACCCAATCGAGTCTATCGTATATTTCTTTTCATAATTCAACACTATTTCGGCAAGTAACGCAATAAACTGTTCGGCACTTTCCGCCTTAGTTTGGGCCTTATCCTTTTCTAGAATTTCACCATGTTCGTTCAGGACACCAAATTTGATGAAGGTCCCTCCGATATCAAAACCAATATAAGCCATTACCTTTTAAGCTCCTTCGAAGATGAATTAATTTTCATATTGTTTAAAAACGCGATTCAAGATGAACGCTTGACAGTACGCTAAAAATGGGAAAAAGAATAACACAAAGGCATATCTCAATGGTCCTGAGAAATAAACAAACGTCAGTACAAAGGCATTGATCAGCAATAAAAATAACGTTGATTTAAAATTACCAAATCCCACTAACAACGAGTTCTTCAAAGAACGTTTAACGCTATTTTCAAACCGCGCGCGCAATGGGAAAAAATATTGGAACGACAAGAAATAAAGTAGGAATAATAATGTAAAAAGTAATACGAAAATGATGCCGACGATTGATTTCATCCCTAACCAAAAAGCAAGATTGAACAGGATAATGGCAAAAAGGCCGAGGTAAATTAAGGTGGGCACAATTGAACTTTTGAAATTCTCTTTAAAACTAACAAAGAACCCCGTTACCATGTGATCGCCGTCACCGCGGGCAAACCTTAACACAACTGTATATAAAGATGTGATGGCTGCACCGATTGTAAAAATAGGGATACACATGATTAAAAACACTAGATTCAAACCGATAAATTTAACTAAAACTTCAATGAACTGTTGAATACGACTATTGGGATTGTATTTCATTTTCGTTACTCCTCTACTTTAATCCTTAAAAATTGGCTTTAAGCCATCGATCAAACATTTCAAACCATTCAGAAACTTCATTCTGAACCCCACCACCGTAGTGGCTCTCGGTTTCTTTGACCGCTAGGCTTAAGCCATGCCCACCATTTGGGAAAATGTGTAAGCTGAACGGGACTTGTTTGGCCCTTAACTGTTGGGCAAATAATAAACTATTCTCCATCGGCACTAAGCCATCTTCACCGGTATGCCAAATGAAAGTCCGTGGCGTTTGTTCATCAACTTGATTCTCTAGCGATGTCAAAAATCGTTTTTCAGGATTATCGACATCTGGACCCAACAACGCTTTAAAAGAATCCTGATGGCCATACTCACCGTTTGAAATCACCGGATAGGCTAATAGTAATCCGTTAGGTTGCGCAAGTTGCGGTTGATCCAATAGCGCTTGAAACCAGGCCTTATTCCAGAAAACACCTAAGCTGGCCGCCAGATGTCCGCCCGCTGAAAACCCGGCTACAATAATTTTATCGGTATCAACGTGCCATTCTTCAGCGTTTTTGCGTACTAAGATAACGGCTTTCGCTAATTCTAATAATGATTCCGGAAAATGTGATTGGGGACTAAGACTATACCGCAAGACACAAGCGTGGTAGCCCTTAGCCAAGGCTTGCACGGCAATTGGTTCTGCTTCACGGTCTGACGTGAATTCATAACCGCCGCCTGGACAAATCATCAGTAGCGGACGTTTCCGATTTTGATCAATTTCATCCGTATTCTCTAGCAGATAGGTCTGGATGAACGCATCGCTAGTATCAGAAACTTTAGTTTTCTGAACAATCATAAACATCCCTCTATTTCATTTTAATTTGCACGACAACTGGTAACGGATTATGGCTAATACCACATTTAATTTCTAAACCTCGATTAGTTTGTTGCCATTCCAAAGGTTCTTGTGTTCCCAACACACTGACTTCATCAATGATACCGTGAAATTCTGGGGCATTTTGATCCGCAGATAAGGCTAATGATTTAATTAAAAGTGGTTCTGCGGTAATTTCACCTAATACGAATGCATACAAGTTTGCGCCGCGAACGGTGAACCGAAAATCAGCTTGGGTATACTTGATAACCTTTTGTTCCTGGAATTGGCCTTCCACAATCTGGGTAGGCCCTTCTTGCGATTTCCGCCAAACTTTGGACTGATAAATCGCACAACCATTGACACTTAGCCATTGCCCAATCGTTTGCAAGATTGCTTGATCTTTTGCCGGGATGGAACCATCGCCTTTAGGCCCCACATTTAAGAGTAAATTACCATTTTTACTGACAACATCAATCAGATTAATAATGATTTCTTGTGGTGATTTATAATCCAATGTTTCTGTATAGCACCATGAATCACGCGCGATTGCCGTATCAGTTTGCCAGTAGTAAGGTTTAGCTTCAGCAAATTTGCCCCGCTCAACATCCACAATCCCACTGCCAAACATCATTGCATCATGTTTATAGCAAATCGCTACTTTTTTATGCCGTATTGCGCCCTTATTATAGTAGAAAGCGGCCACTTTTTTTAAGTAGGGTTTAAACGCAGCGTGTTGAATCCACCAATCGAAATAAAGAATTTCTGGTTGGTAATTTTCTATCAATTCACAGGTTCTTAACAACCAATCCTCTAAATATGCCTTAGTCGGGTATGGCGTACTGAATAAATCTTGATTATCTGGTTCAGGCATTGCGGGCCAATAGAAATCGCCTTTTTTCAATGGTTCTCGGATATCACTATTGAACTCTTTACCATGACCCATGAAAAACCAATGTTCCGCTCGATGACTAGAAGTCCCAAAATGTAACCCTTGTTTGAGGGTTGCTGCTTTTAATTCGCCTAAAACATCCCGCTGTGGGCCCATTTCATAACTATTGTAGTGTGAAAGTGCACTCCGATACATCTGAAACCCTTCGTGATGTTCCGCAACCGGCACAACGTACTTGGCCCCCGCTTCTTTAAACAGTTTAAGCCATTCGGCCGGTTCAAATTTTTTAGCGGTAAATAACGGAATAAAATCCCGATACCCAAACTGATCCTGTGGCCCAAATGTTTGGCGATGATGTTTAAATTCTGGTGAGCCTTGAATATACATATTGCGAGAATACCATTCATTCCGAAATGCCGGAATGCTGTAAAGCCCCCAATGAATGAAAATCCCAAATTTATCTTGGCTAAACCATTCTGGTACTGTGAATTGATTCAGATCTTCCCACGAATCTTGATACGGGCCGGCTTGAATCACGCGATTAATTTCAGCTAACGTTATCATGACTTATGACCATTCAAAATCAACGCCGTCTAGCCAAGTTTTCGCTAACAGCATATGGCCTGTAACATTGGGATGTACGCGATCACTCGTCAATATATACGAAGATTGTTTTTCTAAGAATGCATCAATCCGCGCTTGCGTATCAATATAGATTAAATTATTTTCTGTCGCGAGCTTTTTACCCACTCTAGCAAAGGCTTCAATCTCTAAACGCATTGGGTCTTGCCGATTGGCTTCCATCATGAATGGCGCCATAATAATAATATTAGCCGTTTCTTTTTGCGTTTTAGCAATTAATTCACGATAAGTCTGTTCAAATTTTTCAAGCGTCACCATTTCTGGATGTTGAAAATTCGCATCAAAATGCCGCCAAACATCATTGACGCCAATCATGATACTGACCCATTGCGGGTGGTTAGCCATTAAATCAGTATCCCAACGTTGCGCCATTCTAACGATATCATCCCCGCTAACGCCTTTGTTGACCACCATGATTTCACGTTCTGGGTAAAAAGCGGTTAGAAATGAGTTCACTAGATTTGCGTAGCCGTCTCCGAAGGAACCCCATCCGGCTGGATTTGCATCGTAATTCCGGCCACAATCCGTAACGGAATCACCCATCATAATTAACTTTGCTTGCTTTTCAATTTTCACTTTTGAAACCTCTCTAAAACCTGAGAGGGCTAGGCTCAAAACAGTTGTTTTGTCCCTAGCCCTCTTCAGTTTATTTAATTATTTTTTTTGCTCAGCTTTATAATTCTTAACAACTTGAATCCGTTCTTTGTTTTGGTTTTTGGCATTCTTCATATCCACTTTAAGGACTTTCTTATACCCTAAACCATCTGCTTTTTTCTGTAATTCGGCCTTTAAACTATTATATTCTTTGGCATCCTTAGCAAAGATCATCTTCCAAGAATATTCAACAATGGTTGATTTCACTTGACCACGCAACGTCGTAATATTCGATTCTTCTTCAGGTGTAATCTGAGTTGTCCCCGGTGCGACCGCAATCATATCATTCTTTTCAAGATAGTCAGATTGCGTCGTTGCGTCCAGCTTAGTCGACCAATCTTTATCCAATGTTGTATTGTTTAACTTCAAGACGGACGGCCACATCGTGTAATTATACGGTTGCTTCGTCTTTGGATTCTTATCAACAGTCAATACGGTTGCAACGTTCAATGCTGAAACGCCATCTTTCCAAGAACCACCACCATAACTCTTAGGCATAGTTGCATCGCCATCTAACAATGCTTTCTTACCAAATGCCGTTAAAACGGGTTCATCGTCTTTCATTTCCCAAGTTAAACCTTCTGGGCCTGAAGAACCTTGTGTTTGTGCTGTCCCCGCCATAATACCTTCTGGTGAGTATAACCAGTCAATAAAGTCGGCAATTCGTTGTGGATCTTTCGCTTTGCTCCCAATCGACATGAATGTCTTGGTCCCTTCGGTCGTTGCACCATAAGCGAAAACTTTATTATCAGTAATTGGCACATATTCATAACCTTTACCCGCTGCTTTATGTGCTTGGGTATTATAAGCAGTTTGACCTAACCATGGCCATGGTGAATAGAGAATTTGACCATCCTTATATTTAGCGAATAACGTATCATAATCTTGCGTCGTTGATTCGGGATCAACTAAGCCCATTTGGTTCGCTTTAAAGTATAGTTTTAAAGCCCGCATATATTGCGAATCGCTACTTAAAATACCTTGATAATCTGAACCATCAGCATTAGCTAAGACAAATCCAAGTTCATCATAACCGTATAACGCCGTTGGTTGTTTCGCATTATTCATCATGTTGCCATCCCAATCCTTAAAGAACGAAAAGGCATACGTTTTCTTACCACTATCACTCTTTGGCATCGTGGTTTGCATCTTCTTCAAGACTGGTAACAAATCTTCTAAGGTATTAATCTTTGGATACCCTAATTGTTTATAAAGATCCCAGCGTAAATATGAACCATAGTTTAATTCATTACCACTGGCATTAGTCGTTGGTGATTCAGACGAAACACTGGTTGGCATCGCGTAAAACCCACTACTTTTACCAGTTGACTTAGCCATCGTATCAATAGCCAGTTGATATTTTTTCATATTTTTGGCATCTTTAGTATATTGCGACATATCCATAATCAAATTACTTTTGACTAATTTAGATAACCGACCGTTATCGGCCCCGGTGATGATTAAATCGCCTAGATTACCCGCCGTCGACCGCGTTTGGAATAAGGTATCTCCACCACCGGAAACATTAGGGGCAATAATATTCAATTTCATGTTAAATTTATCTTTGACAATTTTCGCAAACCAACCTTTTTGAATCCCTTGATAGTTAGCTAAATCATCGTAAACATCGATTGTAATTTCTTTGTCGTAATTCCCCTTGGCAGATGTTTTGGTTGTGTCGTCTTTCGACTTTCCACAACCCGCGATGACAAGTACGGACAACGCCGCAACCGCCAACAAGCCCAACTTTTTCTTCATGGTAACTCCTCCTATTTTTTTGATACTAACCCTTTACTGATCCAAGCATAATCCCAGAAACAAAGAACCGCTGGAATATTGGATAAATAAACATAATTGGTATAACAACAATGACAGAAACAGTCATCCGAATCGATGTTGGTGTTTGTTGCGTGGCTAAAGCAGCCATATTTGCACCCGTTCCTGACGCCTTAACCATCGCCGCTAATGAACTGGCCTGGTTAATATATTGATACAATAAGTATTGTAAGGAATATAATTTTTGATCGGTAATATAAATCAAGGTATCTTGGAATGAATTCCATTGACCAACGGCTGAGAAAATCGCAACCGTCGCTAAGATTGGCGTACAACTTGGTAAAATAATCTTAAAGAAGATTGTAATAATCCCCGCGCCATCCATTTCAGCGGCTTCTTGCAATGAATCCGGAATGGATTCGATGAACGTTTTAACCAAGATAATATTGAATGGTTGCACAATTGAAGGTAATACGTAAACCCAGAATGTATTGGTTAAATGTAAGGTCTTCATCGTGATAAATAAGGGAATCAAGCCGGCACTAAAGTACATTGTGACGACCACAAATCGATACCAGAACTGACGACCCCATAACCGTTTTTGGGTAAACATGAAGCCTAAGAAAGCAGAAGCTAAAACGGTTAAACCGGTCCCAATCACCGTTCTCCCAATTGAAACCAATGTTGCTAGTGGTAAACCACTTAAACTCAAAACTTGTTTGTAGTTTTCTAAATGTAATTTTTGAGGCCAGAAATTAATGGCACCACTTGCACTTAAATCATTCGCACTAATCGTATTAATGATTAAATAATAAAACGGGTAAGCACAAATGATGGTACAAATTGCAAAGCCGATGTAATTCAATACTTTAAAAATACGTTCTGATGGACTTAAGCCCTCTATATGACTATTCATTTTTTCTCACTCCCCTACATAATCGATTCGCCACGTGTCTTTTTGGAAACACCGTTGACGATAAAGAGTAATACGACACTGACTAAACTCTTCAGCATACTAATCGCGGTTGCAAGTGACAAACTGTTACCAGTCATCCCAATATTGTAAACGTATAAATCCAGCACTTGAATATGAGCTCGATTAAACGCATTTTGGAAGACGAAGTATTGATCCATCCCATTGGTTAGGAAATTCGCGATGGATAACATCAATAAGACGAAATAAGTTGGCATCAACGCTGGTAACGTAATGTTGCGAATCAATTGGAATCGGTTGGCACCATCGACCCGCGCAGCTTCGTAAAGCTCCGGATCAATACCATTAATGGCTGCCAAATACATGATAGCCCCCCAACCAAGACCCTTCCAAGTATTCCAAAGTAACATCGCCAACCAAGTATGACTGTCACTGTCCAAAAACTTAAGAGGTTCTGTGATCCAGCCTAAGTTTTGCAAAACAGTATTCAACATACCAGTACTTGAGAAAAGACTAAATGCGATGGAATAAACCAATACCCAACTGATAAAATTAGGTAAAGTCGTTAATGTTTGAACAATATTCTTAAAATATTTATTGCCAATTTCGTTTAAGAAAACGGCGAACAGAACTGGGAAGAACGACGTTGCAATTCCCAATAAACTCATCGCGAAGGTATTGACCATCACTTGTAAAATCTGAGCCATTTGCGTTTTATTTGAAACTAGCATCTTAAACCACTGCAATCCCACAAATTTACTTTGGGATAATGCGATTGGTGGTTGATAATCAAAAAAGGCATAAATCCAACCATGTAACGGGAAATACGAAAATAGAAAAACTAAAATCATAAATGGTAAAATCCATAAGAACATCTTTTTACCATATAAATTATCACTCTTTTTCATGATATCCTCCCTAAAATAGCAGTTGTTGTTGAAACGTTTCCACGATATGGCGAATAAAATAGCATAACCATTTGAATGTCTATAAGTAAACGCTTACAACTTCTTTACATAATAGTACCATGTTTAACCAATCGTCACTATCACTATTACAAACTGTTTTACTACTATTTGAATCTATTTTTCTAGGTACAATCCTTTTACCAAAGGATTTAATAGCGATACCTAAAAATCAGTTTCATTTTTTATAAGAATAAAAGCGTTGCCTTAGCCATTACTATTTTGAATTGGTTAAATTTTGACCATTAGTTTCGATCACTTTTTGATACCAGAAATAACTTTCTTTCGGAATACGGTTTAACGTTTTCTCGTCATGATCATCACGATCAACGTACACAAAACCATACCGTTTTTTATAGCCGTTCATCCAACTCAATAAATCCGTAAAGGACCAAGCGCAGTAGCCGATTATGTCGACCCCATCAGTGATTGCTTTTTGAACTTCTAACAAATGTTTCTGTAAAAAATCAATCCGATAAGTGTCTCGAATCGTTCCATCTTCCTCAAGTTGGTCGATTGCGCCTAACCCGTTTTCCGTAATAAACATTGGTAAATCATATTTGGCTTGTAAGCGCCGCAATGCCACTCTAAATCCGACAGGATCGATTTCCCAACCCCAATCCGTTTTTTCTAAATATGGGTTTTGAACCGCATTAAACATAGCAGTTTCAGGTGTCTGCGCTTGTTCCGCTTTAGGTTGCATCAAATACGGATCAATCCCCGAGAATTCTTTTTCAGTGCTTTTGTTTTCAATTGGCGCTTCGATTTTATTTTGTTTAGCGGTGCCACCATGATAGTAATTGACCCCCAAAAAGTCAGGATGCGCTGATTGCAATAATTGCTGATCTTCAAGCGTGACTTCCGGTGCAATTCCTAAACGTTTTAACTGCTTCATAATGAAAACCGGGTATTTCCCACGACAATACACATCTAACCACCAACTATTATTAAAGGCCTCCCCATTTTCCGCAGCTAACACATCGTTGGGATTAGCCGTTAGCGGATACATTGGACCATAGCCAAAGCTGGGGCCAATCTTCCCAGTTGGTACCATCTGATGGAATAGATTAATGGCGGTTGCGTTGGCTAGATTGATGACGTGATTCGCAGCGTACATCCGCTTCATATCAGACACAACGGGTGGATGCAATTCCCAGCGATAGCCGAGTGGCACAAAGACGTTCTGTTCATTAAAAGTAACCCAATACTTAACTTTTTTACCAAATCGTTCGAATAAAATGTGACAATATTGCTTAAACGCTGCAATTGTTTTGCGCGATTCCCAACCAAGATATTTATCTTGCAAGGCTTGGGGTAGATCCCAATGGTATAACGTCAACACGGGTTCAATCTGGTGAGCTAATAAATCATCAATCAATTTCTCATAAAAAACGAGGCCGGCTTCATTAACCGCACCTTCCCCATCAGGTAATATCCGCGACCAAGAAACGGAAAAACGGTAGGCTTTTAGCCCCATCTTAGCCATTAATTCGACATCTTCGGGATACCGGTGGTAATGATCAATCGCGATATCCCCGTTAGTCCCTTCAAATGTTTTACCGTCTATTTTAGAAAAAGTGTCCCAAATGGAATCCTTTTTCCCATCGGTTTGAAAAGCCCCTTCAATTTGGTACGCTGCTGATGCCGCTCCCCACAAAAAATCTGTTGGAAAATCATCTAATTTTTCATAAAACATAACCTAATTACCTCCCTTTATACATTTATGCTGATTTAAGTGTCGCTTTTAATTCGCCACTCTTAATCATCCGCTGACCAAATCGCTCGCAAAAAATAATTACTGGCTTTCATTTAAATCTCCTGTCATAATCTGAATATTTTTGTAAGCGTTTTTATATTTACAATATGCAATTTAACATATATCGGCTATAATGTAATTATAGTTTCGCAACCGCTTTTATAACTATCTGAAACTCAAGGAGGTCATCGCTATGCGTTATAGTTTTAAACGAAAGGATCGTGGACTGCCCTTATTTGTTGACAGTATTGGGTTTGATTGGGAACAAGAATCTGTTGATCGTCCCGCCGGATACCCTTACGTTCATTGGCTTCAAACCTCTGCGGGAACCGGTGTGATTACTATTCAAGATCAAGAAATATACTTAACGCCTGGGCAGGGCATCTTAATCAATCGTTATATTCCACATGATTACCACGCCGTTACGGACAATTGGACGACCTCCTACTTCACCTTTGGCGGTGCCTTGGTCTCAGAAATTGACACTTTGATTGGTTTCCATGATTTTTTAACCATCAACGAAGGTCAAAAAGAATTTCGCGATTTTGTGCAAAATACCTTCCCTAAACAGAACTCATTGGACGAATTTCTCATTCTTGACGCTTCCGTCTCTGTCTATAATTTTTTAATCATGGTCAAAAAAAACATGATTAAAAATCAATTACAAACCACTAATTATCCCGATCTTATTTTACCGATGCTTAACTATATGAATGGCCATTATGCGGAGAATATTAGTAATGAAAAATTAGCAGAGTTGATTGGCTATAGCCCCCAGTACGCCACCAAACTTTTTAAAAAAGCCTTTGATGTCTCGCCTTACCAATACCTCATTGAATTACGCATTCGTAAAGCAAAGGAATTATTGGCAAACAATCTGGACCTCTCTATTCAAGAAGTCTCTGAACTAGTCGGGTTCAACACGCTTAGTTATTTCACGTTAACCTTCAAAAAAAATGAAAATGTTTCACCCAATAAATTCCGCAACTATTATAAGAATTAACCTTGGCAACAATCAATAGGACTAAACAGAGACGTATTATGGCTCTGTTTAGTCCTATTTTAATATCTACCAAAGCACACTACTTTATCGTGCTTTAGGTTGCATTTGCCACAGTGTCACAGCAGAAGTTGCTTGAATGACCCAATCGCAACATTTTTCAGAATTGGTTATTTCTGAAAAAATGGTTTGAAATTCAGCCCCGGCTTGGTAACTAAAGCGTGCGATAATATTGGTCTGCACTAAATCATCAGAAATGGTTAAAGTTCCCGGTTGTGTCGCTTTAATCGCTAATTGAATGCCATTTTTTGCAACAATCATCTGACAATATTTTAAATAACCATTTTCTTTAATTTGCACTAGCGATCCTTCATCTTTTAAAGAATCGATGGTCATCGATTGATAATCATCAAAAGCTAAGACGTCAAAGGTCTCATCAAACAAACGAGACTCCCGCCATTTTGGCCCGTCAATGCGAACCTTTTGTTTTAACGCCGCTTTATCCGCCGCTGAAAAGCCAATTTCTAACGTTATCATTTTCTCGTTCAACACATTCTTTTTAGCAACGACATCGTAGCGTTCTAAAATCGCAACGTCGATAGCGATTGTTATCTGTTCACGTTGACCACTTGCGACCGTCACTTTTTTAAACCCGAGCAATAATTTCTGATTAGTCCCTAATTCAGTTCGTGCATTGCCGTAAACTTGAATCACCTCGGTTACCGCTTGATCTTGATTATTTTCAACGGCGACTTCAACTTGCGCTGCACAATCGCTCGACCAACTTGTTGGTTGGACGACACAATTAAGCAATTTCAAATGTCCCGCATAATCTAACCCATATCCAAAAGGATACAACACGGCTTGCTCTGGGCAATATTGATAGGTCTTCTGTGCTTTTTCAATATCGTATTCCAAAATTCCTGGATTAGGCCAGGATTGATTATACCAAGTTTGACTCAAGCGACCGGTTGGTTTTCTAATCCCATACAAAATTTCTAATAGCCCAGTCCCCAGGCTTTGACCCCCGTAGGTGACAAACATAATCCCCGGCACTTCTTTTTGTAGTTCATCAATTGTAAACGGATAGCCACCTAAAATAACAACCACTAGATTGGGATTAATCCGATGGAGTTGTTTAATTTCTGCAATTTGGTTTGCCGGCAACTCTAATCCCGGCCGATCCTGTGTTTCGCGGCCATTCAGCATGGGGTGGTTGCCACCGATGTAAACCACTTTATCAAATTGGGCGGCCTTTTCAAGCATCTCAAGTGTCATCTGCTCAACCACGGTTAACGTTACAGATGTCGTGTCGCGATTACTTTCACAGAGCCGACCATCAATAATGGCCAAGTTGCGTTCAAAATAGGACCGCAACACCGGCTCTAAATGAAAGGTTTCTTTCGCAAACCAATCGTAAACTTCAGTCTTATTCAACTGATAATGGCCATCTTCAGCAAGCACTAGATAACGTTGACTACTTGTTTCTCGCAAAAAACCTTTGCCAAATCCCCAATCCTCTAATTCAAAAATAGCCCCGTGCTTGCCTTCAACCGCGTCCCCATTTTCAGCAATTTCAATGAACCCGTTAGCGGTTTGAATTTTAACTTTTTCGCCAGAAGCTTGATAGTTCATATTGGGTGCAAAATCAACGGTGTTCAGTGCTTCTGCAGCCGTTATTTCGTTCATTGGAATCCCGGCGTACCAATCTCTAGGATACCGATTCGCACTCGGCCCCGTTAATAGAACTTGTTCAGTTCTTTTTAGCGGCAATACTGCCTCATTTTTTAAGAGCACACTCCCTTCCGCTAGACAGGCTTTAACTAACTGATCGTGTTGTTCACCACCCAAAAGTGCTTTAGGAATACTATCAAACGGTGTCGTTTGCGCGAAGTTGCCTAACCTGGCCCGCACGGTTAAGGTGTTTTCGACGGCACGCGAAATAACAGCTTCCGAAACCTTGCCCAAATCGAGTGCTTTTTTGGCAGCCGTTTCAACTAAGGTTTGATCATCAACAAAACAATCAATCCCTTTTTGTAACGCATCGGCAACCGCATCGGAATAGTCCGTGTAATACTGGTAGTCTTCAATATTTAAGGTCAACGCGCCCCCGTCAGTGACGATAAAGCCATCCATCTGCCACTCACCTTTAACCACCTCTAAAAGATCGGGTGATTGCATCATCGGCACGCCATTAATGCCATTATAGGCCGTCATCATTGATTGCGCCTGGCCGGCTTTAAAGGCCTGTTCAAATGGGCGCAAATAGTAATTATATTTATTTTTCAAATCAACCGTATTAGACGTCGACTCCCGACCGGCTTCATTATTATTCGCGTAAAAATGTTTTGGCGCAGCGGCTAACTTAAGATACTTTTCATCGTCGCCTTGCAACCCGTGGATTAGCGCGACTGCTAACTCGCCAGTCAGATGGGGGTCTTCACCATAACCCTCTTCATTCCGACCCCAATAAGGATCTCGTTCCATATCAATCGTCGGGGCCCAGGGGGTTAGCCACCCGGTTGAATCTTGGTGATATAAAATCCTGGCTTCATCCGACATTGCGGTCCCCACTTGCTTTAATAAAGTCGAATTCCAGGTTTGGGAGAGTCCTAGTGCCGTGGGAAAACTCGTCGTTTGAATTTTTTCACGATCAACCACCCCGTGAGCAATCTCGCCGCCGATGTTATAAGCCCCAATTTTCAATCGTTCAATCGGGGTTTGCGTCGTTGACAATAACCCAATTTTTTCTTCAATTGTCATTTCAGTTAATAATTTTTTTGCTTGTCGTCGTGCCCAATCCATTAAAATCGCTCCTTTATGAAAAAGTTTGATAATTCAACTCTGAAACGCACGTCTCAAATGTTTCTTTTTGAGCATGACTAGTTGCGTAAACACCCATATAAAGCCCAGTAAAGGGTGCATCAGCAACTTCAGACGTTAAATGGCTGGTTTCTGTTTGTCCGATTGAAATAGCGTCAGCATCAGCACAGGCATAAGCAAAGTGATATTGATCACGATTCCCTGAAATCATTAGCTTGACGTTCTTGAAACTAGGAATTGCTCTGGATTCCTCGACAATCAAATCCGCAACATTTTTTCGTAGAATCACCGTCGGTTGTTGCGCACGCATCGTCAACAATAAATCAAAATGATGGTGCGTATCCTTATAAATCGCGATACCGACTTCTTGCTTGTCCTTCATTAAAGCTGGGTTAAAAATCCCCGAAAAATTAAAATCAAAGGCCGTCTGGCGTCTACCAATAAATGCGTTGGGCGTTTTATCGTTTAACGACGCTTCACTAGCTGTTATTTTCAAAAAATCTTCGTGTAATTCAACATATTGGGCATTAATGCCCCGGATGAAATTCCAAGAAAAATCAAGGGGTAACTGTTTTACTCTGACTGGTGTTGGGTAAGGTGTCATCAACGGCTTCGGCAAGTTAACCGTCTCAATTTTTTCGTTAACCACCCCGCCGACACACTCTGGCCACGTCCCCTTAGACCATTCAAGGGGCACTAAACTTGTTTCTCTGCCAAGTAAGTGGCGCAAATTATTGGGCCGAGTGCCTAATAAAACTAGCCAATAATGACCATTATCATCCGCTACTAAATCAGCATGCCCTGTTGATTGGATGACCAAATCAGGACGATCTCGATTCGTCACCAACGGATTGGTGGGCATTGCTTCAAATGGCCCCCAAATATGAGTACTTCTAAACATCGTGACATAATGACCTTCTCTAGTCCCACCTTCAGCCAACATTAAATAATAATAGTCATCTTTACGATATAGATGGGGTCCTTCGACATCCCTTCCGCCGGTCCCCATCGAAATAATCTGATCTTCACCGACACGCTTACCCGTTTTTAAATCAATCTGACATTGACGGATTGCAGAAATATCATGCTCATTCTGACCAGAATACTGAACGTAGACCTTTTCATCCTCAAAAAAGAGCGACGGATCGATACCGTCGAGTTCTGGCAACCACAATGGCTCTGACCAATCGCCAGCCGGATCTTTGGCCGTTATTATAAAATTACCTTGTGTAATATTGGTCGTAATAATATAAAAGAGACCCTGATGATATCTGATGGTGGGTGCGAAAATACCACCCGAATCATGGGTGTCCGCCATATTGACCATTCCTTCGCGGTCTAAACAATTGCCAATCTGTTCCCATTGAACCAGATTCTCACTATAAAAGATCGGAATGCCCGGCATAAATTCAAAACTGGAACAAACGAGGTAGAATCCGCCATTAACTTTACAAATACTGGGGTCTGGATAAAAGCCGGTTAAAATAGGGTTTTGGTAATCCATTAAAATTCTCCTTTATCTAAAAAGACAGTGAATTTCTTATTTTCACTGTCTTTTTATCATTTATTTTTTTAAGATTTTAACTGCAAACGGTGCTAATTTTTGATTTTTAGACCACTTTTCTCCCGTTAAAAGGTCAGTTAACCCTTCAAATGGGAGTGCGACATCAGCCGCTTGGTCGGTGTGATTTAACACAAAAATATACGCTTGCTTTTTCTGATACCGAATTGAAACTTCGACGTCTTTAGGTGTTGTAAAACACGTTAAATTTAACTTAGTAATCAATGACTCAACTAGATGATCCATGCCGGCGTCAGAGAGCATCGTGCCCACGTAAACAGCGGTCCCTTGGCCAAATTGGTTTTCCGTCACAGCTGGCCTATTAGCGTAAAATTTACCAGCCCCATATGTCGCTGTCGCAGTGGCCCCTTCTAAATGAATAACGTCGCATAACATTTGACAGTCCGAAACAACCTGGTCGCTAAACTCAACTTGATAGCGGGTCTTCGGTTGCAACGCATCAATTTCTTCTACCCAGACTCCCATAATATCGCGTAATGGGCCGGGATAACCACCAAGATGAACATTATCGGATTGCCCAACAATACCACTCATAAACGTCGTGATAAAAGTCCCACCGTTTTTAACATATTGCCGAATGTTTTCATCAACGCCGTCTTTAACCATGTATAAAACGGGCGCAACGACTAAATCGTAGCCACTTAAATCGGCATCCACGGGCACCATATCAACTGAAATGTTTTTTCTGAAAAAGGCAGCGTAGTAATGATGGATTTGGTCGACGTATTTGAGTAAGATATTAGGCCCAATCGTATATTCTAAAGCCCAATAATTATCCCAATCAAACATGATGGCCACCTTAGAATGATGGCGCGCGCCGGTTAAAGTGGTCCCTAATTGTTTTAATTCATGGCCCAATGCGGCCGTTTCTCTAAACACACGGGTTTCCGCAGTCCCAGAATGTTCAATCACCGCGCCATGAAATTTCTCGGTCGCCCCTTTTGAACGTCGCAATTGGAAGAATTGAACCGTATCCGCACCATGTGCAACGGCTTGATAACTCATATTGCGCATTTGTCCAGGTTCTTTTAATGAATTAAACGGCTGCCAGTTTTGTTGACTCGGTGTTTGTTCCATCAACATGAAAGGCTGCCCACCTTTTAACCCCCGCATCAAATCATGTGACAAGGCCGTAAAGCTCTTTGGCGTATCATAGCTTGGATAGTTATCCCAAGAAACGAGATCCATTTCCTTCGCCCATTTAAAATAATCTAACCCTTTATAAGTCCCCATCAGATTAGTCGTAATGGGTGTTTTTTGATCAAATTGTCGAATCGCGGCTTTTTCATCTTTATAATTTTGTAGAATGCTGTCGGACATGAACCGTTTGTAATCAATTGACATACCGGCAAAAGCGCCCCCATCAGCACCATAACCGTCACCTAGCCGATTGGGCGGAATAACCTCGTCCCATGAATAAAGTGTATGACTCCAAAAAGTCATATTCCAAGCTTGATTCACCGCCTCGATTGTTTGATATTTTGCTTTTAACCACACTCGAAATGCTTTGGCACAGTTATCACAATAACATTCACCACCATATTCATTCGAAATATGCCAACAAGCTAACTGCTTAGAATGCCCATAACGTTCGGCAATTTTTCCAGCTAACCGAGGTGAATATTTGCGAAAAGTGGGACTGTTGGGACAAGCATTATGCCGATGACCAAATTTATGGGCCACACCTTCAAAATCAGTCCGATTAACATCCGGATACCGATGTGCCATCCACGCTGGTAACGCCCCGGTTGAGGTCGCTAAGACAATTTGATAGTTGTTTTTTTCAAGCATTTCAACGATCTTATCTAACGTTGAAAAGTCATATTCATTTTCAGATGGTTGCAACAGCGCCCAAGAAAATACATTAATCGTTGCCGAGTTAATATCTGCTTTTTTCAGTATCTGCATATCTTCAAGCCAGACTTCTTCCGGCCATTGTTCCGGATTATAATCACCACCAAAAAGCATTGATTTAAAATTTACATCTGCCATAAATCAAGTCATCCTCCATTTGTAATCGTTTTCATCTTATGTTCAAGATTAGCATACCGTCTTTTAAAAAACTATCATAATGTGATTAACATTTTTCACTATTTGAATCTTAAATATCAGTTAGCATTTAACGTGTTTAATAAAAAAACCTTCAACAAATGACCAGTTGAAGGTTCAAATTCGATATTAAATATCACTATCAGCAACCAATTCCTTAAGCAGCTTCAGTGGTACTAATGGCATCTTTTTGTTCACTATTCTCCAATTTATAAGCTTGGTGGTCAATAATCTTGAAAAATGGTAAATAGACTAGAATGGCAATGATTAATTCAACTAATTGCCAAACTGGTGCTCGCCAATCACCACCCGTAATTAGGTAGCCGTTGATAAAGATTGGGGTTGTCCAAGGTACTTGTGCAATAACCATGCCCAACATGCCCGCTTTCATCATAAAATACGTAATTCCTTGAAGGACCATTGGAATTACAACGAAGGGAATGCACAATACAGGATTTAAGACAACTGGTAAACCAAACATAATAGGTTCACTAATTTGGAAGATTGAAGGGACAGCTCCCAATCGTGCTAACTGTTTATACTGCTTGCTCTTAGCAAACAATAAACAACAAATGACTAAGGCTAAGATGGCACCAGTCCCACCGATATTCATCCCAAAATCTAGGAAACCATCGGCAGTAATATGAGTAGGTGCTAATCCTTTAGAAGCCCGATCGATATTTGACATGATAAAGTATCCGTAAATTGGATTAGCCACGGCGCCGACGACGTTATTACCGTGAATCCCGACTGTCCAAAGTATCAAGGTTATGAATAATACCAATTCAAAACCCCAGAAACTATTTAATCCAACGACTAATGGTGAGAAAAGCGCTGTTATAATAGCATTAATCTTAATATTAAAGAAAACCCGAATAATCCAGAAAAAGCCTAATGATGCACATGCTGGTACTAATGCGACAAAAGAACCAGCAACGGCTGGTGGAACAGAATCGGGTAACGTAATAACAATGTGCCGGTGAATAAACCAAGCAACAATTTCACTTGATACAATTGAAACGACAATTGCGGTAAACATCCCGTCAGAGCCTAACGTTGATGGATCTAAGGTGAATTTATTATCTAACATCGATAATAAAAATGCTGCGACCCCAATTGCCGTCCCCGTTAAAGTATCAATTTTATTTAATTTCGCCATTTCATGGCTCATCCCAATTGCGACAATCACGGAAATAATCCCAAATGTAATCGCAACAGCCGAGTTCAACTGGGCCAAGTATGGTTTAATCCATTCGGAATAACCATTAATGGGTAAATTAGCTAAAATTTCGAAGATACTACCAAAAATTGTGAACGGTACCGTGATGATCATCCCGTCACGTAAAGCTAACATATATTTCATGTTGCTAAATTTGCTTAATGCTGGACTAAAAACATTTTGAAACCAGTTTCCCATTGCTTTCATTATTAAAGAGTCCCTTCTAATCTATCAATCTTTAATTTAAGAATGTTGTTTAATAAATTCCTTATACCAATAAAAACTTTTTTTGGGTATCCGCTTTAAATCCATCTGATTCACATCATCTCGATTAATATAGACGAAACCATATCGTTTCTGATACCCATTTAACCAACTCAATGAATCGGTAAACGACCAAGCACAGTAGCCAATGACATCAACACCATCCATAATTGCTCGTTGCATCTCTGTTAAATGTGCTTGCAAATAATCAATTCGATACTGATCGTTAATCGTGCCATTTTCTAACTCATCTTGCGCACCAAAACCATTTTCAGTGACAAGAATTGGTAATCGATATTTCTCATAAATGCGCCGTAAAGCGATTCTAAAACCCACCGAATCTATTTCCCAATCCCAATCTGTCTTACTAAGATACGGATTCTGAACGCTTGTAAACATTGGTACTTCAAGCGATTGCGCTTGTTCTCCTTGAGATTGCCTTAAATAAGGATCGGTTTTTGAAAATTGTTTCTGTTCACTTGGTCTAATTGGATGTTCAATCGAATTTTGTTGAAACGTCCCACCATGATAATAATTAAGTCCCAAAAAATCGGGCTTTGCTGATGCTAATAAACGTCCATCTGTTGCCGTCACGTCTGGTGCGATATTTAACATTTTTAAGTGGTTCATCACAAAAGCGGGATACGTCCCTCGACAATAAACATCTAACCACCAACTGTTATTAAAATCATCGGCATTATCCGCAGCCAACACATCATCTGGATTAGCGGTTATCGGATATGTTGGTCCATAACCAAAACTAGGACCAATTTTACCGTCAGGCACCAACTCGTGAAATAAATTAATGACTGTCGCGTTGGCTAAATTAATAATATGGTTAGTTGCATACATTCGTTTAACATCTTGAATGTTGGGTGGGTGTGCTGCCCATCGATATCCCATTTGGGTGAAAACATTTTGTTCGTTAAAGGTAACCCAATAAGTGACCCTATCACCAAATTGGTTAAACACAATTTCGCAATACTTCGAAAAATCTTCAATAATTCGTCGTGATTCCCACCCACCATACTTATCTTGTAATGCCTGCGGAAGATCCCAATGGTACAAAGTAATAATGGGTTCAATATGATACTTAATTAATTCGTTAATTAAATGCTCATAAAACATTAGACCACGTAGATTAACAGCTCCATCGCCGTCAGGAATAATCCGTGACCAGGCAATTGAGAAACGATAGGTCTTTAAGCCCATCTCCGCCATTAACCGTACGTCTTCTTGATACCGATGATAATGGTCAACCGCTACGGTGCCATTCGTTCCATGATGTGTTCTACCGGGTATTTCAACAAAATTATCCCAAATCGATGGTCCTTTACAATCCTCATTCCAAGCACCTTCAATCTGATAAGCCGAAGAGGCCGCTCCCCAAAGAAAATGTTTGGGAAACTGCTGTAAATTTTGATAGTACATAATAACGCCCCTCCCTTGCCCAATAAGTCATTATTTATTTTTGTGTTCTTACCAACTTAATAACCCTTCCGGAAGTCGCTGTATCGATGGTCAAAACAATCAAGTATACGAATTAACCAAATATTGATACATATTCTTGATAGTTTTTTTAATAAAAGAACTATCTAAAATGTAATCGTTTTCCTTTGGATAGTCAAGTTTTTTTATTAAATTTTACCCGATTACAAAAAAATAGCCCTTAGACTGATTCTCATCTAAGGGCTATCCTATATTCAATTACTTAGTGGTATATTCCGTTTTCTAAAAACTAATTCACCATCCGGCAGTTTTAAAATTTCACGCGCAATCAAAGCACTCCCACCTAACAATGATCCTTGATTTGGATTGTCCGCTAAAATAATTTCTGTCTTCTTATGGGCGAACGGCTGAATTTGCATTTTAATCATAATCAGTAGTTCCGGTATTCCTTGTAGAATCGCTGAACTCAGTACAATTTCATCTGGATCAAAAGCCAGTACTAAATTTTGTAACGCCATCCCGATACCTAAACAAAACTGGTTTAAAATTGTCATAACTTCAGGTTTCTCACTATCGAAATCTTTGCGAATATCAGCGATATGGACATTGGTTCCTTCAAGAGCATTTAATTGCTCAACCACCGCGTGATCCGAACACAATGTTTCAATCGGAACTGGTTCTTTTAAACCATAGAATAAGGCATGTCCAATCTCACCTGCTTCACTATGGGTTCCCGTATATAAATGACCATCAATAATAATCCCAGCACCAATGCCATCCAATAGACTGACCGCAATTGCGCTTTTAACTGAATTATTGCGTGTGAAATCACGAATATAGACGGCTGCCAAATTGGCCTCATTTTCGAGCACTACTGGCACATTAAATCGGCTTTGTAGTATCTCGGCTAAATTATAGTTAACAAGTTCTGCTAACGTTGACTTAATAATCCGATTATTATGCACAACACCATAAATTGCGACCGAAATACCCAGCAACTTTTGATCAACTAATTTGACCGCCGTAATCGCATCATATAATGCTAATAGATACTGTGATACATCTTCGCCAGAAACGGGATATTCCTCATACGAAATCACGCTGCCATCCAACCAATTAAGCATACAGCTAATCGTCGTCCGGTTAATTTTTGTATTAATCGTATAACCAGCTTGCATATTAAAATTAGTCAGTGCTGGTTTACGACCACCACTCCGAGTACTGCTACCTTGCCCAATATCATAAATAAACCCGGCCTCTTGTAACCCGGTAAAAATACTGTAGACCGTTGACTTAGTTAACCCTAATTCACTAGTGACTGCAGCCCGTGAAGTGGGTGCCTTATTGAATATTTCACGCAAAACATTCAATTCATTAATCTTTCGGATGTTTATTCGATTCATTGTCATTACCTTTCAAAATTTAATCATACATATCCAGTTCCTACTCTAAACGTTCAGTATACGCTTCCAAACACGTTACCGGTAGACAAACCTGTATAATTTGATAAACTTACTGGCACAAATGAATATCATTTTATTCCGCCAATGCCAACTGCTGCGTCTGCAACAATTGCGCCTGGTTAATTTCAGTGTATAACGTGCTCGCAATCGTTTGACTGATGAAACCGTCGTTCAACCCTTTTTGAATGAAGTCATATTCACACTGGAAAGCCCGCATATAAACGGTCCCGTCGACAACCACTGTTTCTTGACGGTATTCGTGTTTAACGTTATCGAAGAAGTGATTGATGACGTTGCGCACCATATAGATGTGGTCGTTATCACTAAATTTCTGTTCCAAGCGGGTTTTTAAAACCCGGTCTAAATATTGATCAACCACGCCGGTAACGTCATCATTTAACGCCAATAATTCTAAACGAACCGTCTGCCATTGTTGGACCTTCTCCGAATATTGCGGATCATCTGCTAATCGACGTTGACGAAACTGGCTTTTTTGCCGTTTCGTAATCACGCCGTGGGCTGTATGCCAAACGACTTCTCGGTAAGCATGTTTCATCGATTTTTTCATACGATGACCTAGCCGCGGTTTCGTAGTATTGGTTAACGAATGTTGCAAAATATTATTATAAACTTTAATCGTCATCGTGCTGTAATGGTCACTGACGTAATCGCCATGAATAAACGTGTCCATGACTTCTTTGGTATCACCCAACACTTGTTGGTAATTAGCCCCGCGAGCAATACGATCTTCTCCCGGATTATTCTGTTTCTGCGACTGCAATTGAGCCGTCACCACTTCACGCGTCGCATGGTCTTCAATCGTACCCCGGATTTGTAGAATCGCGTAATCAACCATCTTATTGCGAATGTGGTTTAAATCATCGAGTGTATAGGCTTCCGTCTTTTCCGGTAATTTCCGCGGTAAGACGAGCGCGCTGACAATCATACTGATTAGAATCACAAACATCGCGACCATAATTAATTCATTGCGATACGGAAAAGTGTGGCCCGCAATCTTGGTTGGCAACGATAACGCCATCGCTAACGTCACCGTCCCGTGGACCCCACTGATGGCAAAAATTTGCGCGTTAAACCGATGATTTTGATCGGCGCGACGACCGAAGAAGGTCACCATCTCAGGATTATCGCCCCGCAAGGCCCAAAAATACCGGATGCCCAACATAATCAAGTAGATTAAAAGACTAATCCCGATTAATTGGACGGTGCCAAGCCAGCCAATCGTCAACGTATTTTGGAAGACCGTTGGCAATGATAGTCCCAATATTAGGAACACGACATCGTTTAACACATCTGTGACAATGTTCCAAATCGTCCGCGAGGTCAATTGTACGTTGGTCGACGTTAAGCGTAAGCGGTTGGCTTCCCAATTATGTTCAATCCCAGTGGCGACAACGGCTAAAATCCCGGAGGTCCCAAAATGTTCCGCCAACAAATAAATCGCAAACGGCGTCAATAAACTAATCGGAATCGTCGTTAATTCCGGATTTTTACCACGCATATTTAAATTGAAGCGTAACATAACGAGTAAGAAGCCACCGGCAATCCCAATTAAGATACCGCCCACCGCAACAAATAGGAAATGGCCAATACCATCGACCACCGAGAAGGTGCCTCGCGATAAAACCGACAGCGCGAGATCTAACATCACCAACCCAGTTGCATCATTAAATAGCGATTCTAACTCTAAGGCCTCACCCACCCCACCAGGCAACTCATTGTTGCCGGTTAGCGACTTCACCGCCACCGCATCGGTTGGCGTGACAATCGCCGCTAAGGCAATCGCCAACGGTAACGTCCACTGCGCTTCAATTTGATGAGCCACTACTCCGACAACCGCTGCCGTCAAAACAGCTAACACCACTGATAATAAGAATATCCCTTGGAACCTCTTCCGAATTTTATTGAACGATTGTTTTTGACCGTCGATAAACATTAACGGTGCAATAATCAACAACATAAAAAACTCGGGTTCTAACTGAAACTGTTTAAAAATCGGGATAAAGGATAGTCCCCAGCCGGTTGCAATCAGAATAAAAGCTTCCGGAATTTGCGGTAAAAATTGTTTCAAAACGTTCGCACCGATGACCCCCACCAATAACAGTGCGACTAAATATAATTCATACATATTATTCTCCCATACCTGATAATTAATCGTATTATCTATTATGCACCAACTTAATTTAGAATTCTACTGACCACCATTAAAAACGAAAAACGGGCCAAACTGCGCCCGTTTTTAAGTCTAATTCATTAAAGTTGGTTTTTGTGTTTGTTTAAATTGGGTTTCAACATATTCCCGATATAGTGGGTGTTTCGCAACTAATTCGGCATGCGTCCCCGCACCGGAAACGTGGCCCTGTTCGATAAAATAAATTTGATCCGCATCCACAATCGTACTGAGTCGATGGGCAATCACCAAGGTGGTCCGACCTTTCATTAAGGTTTCCAAAGCTTTTTGAACCATCGCTTCTGATTCGGAATCCAGACTAGCTGTCGCTTCATCTAACATTAGAATTTGCGGGTCACGCAAGAAAGCCCGCGCAATCGCTAACCGTTGGCGTTGTCCACCCGAAACTTTCACGCCGCGGGTTCCAACTTCGGTTTCAAGACCATCTGGCATTTCCCGGACAAAATCTTCGGCATAGGCTAAAGCCAACACGTGCCACAGTTGCTCGTCCGAATAAGTCGCCGTTAAACCGTACGTTAAATTATCCCGAATTGTACCGGCCATAATCGCTGAATCTTGGCTGACAAACCCAATCTGACGACGCCAATCAGCTAACGCAACGGCGTCAATCGGCGTTTCGCCAATCATGATTTGCCCCGCATCTGGTTGATAATACCGTTCTAATAAACTAAATATTGTCGACTTACCACCACCAGAAGGTCCTGCAAAAGCGACGACCGTATTCGGTTGGGCTTCAAACGATAAATCTTGCAAAATAATTTTGCTATCATCGTAACTGAAATCAACATGGGCCATTTTTAAAGTTTGACCGTCAACGGCGACTGCGGTGCCTTGCGCGAAATCTTCTTCTTTTTCATTCATTAATTCTTGCAGCCGTTCAGTCGAACCACTCGCTTTCGACAACGTGGTCATAAACTGGCCTAACGTCATCGCCGGACCCATCAATTGGAAAAGATACATTAAAAACGAGAGCATCGCCCCAATCGTCATCGTTCCTTGCGCCACTCGTGCGGAGCCATAAGCTAGAATCCCAATGATAATGCCCATCATCACTGCGGTCATAATCGGTCCCGCCACGGAATCATAAATCGCTTCTTTAAGACCGATTTGATAAAGCGTTTGCACCTCATTTTCACCCTGAACGGCAGCTTGGTCTTCGGCATTCGATGATTTAACCAATCGGATTTCACTTAACGTTTCATCCGTTTCACCGTTGAACTTGGCTAACGCATCTTGCCGTAAATGACCAATTTGACGCGACTTCTGCGCAACGGGGAGCAACACGACCATGATCAATGGAATTGAAATCGCCATAATCAACGTCATTTTCCAGTCCATGAACAACATGATGGCTAGTGCACCCACAATTGTTAGAATCGCCGTCACTAATCCGGGAAATGATTGGGATAACAACTGCTTAATCTGCGTCGAATCATTCACTAAGCGCGACGTCATTTCGCCCGACTTGACCTCATCATAATAGCCAACCGGTAAATGTAATAACTTATGCCAAATCGTAGTTCGGAGTTTACGAACGACATCTTCACCGAAGAAACCGAGCAGCGAACCCGAAAGCGCACTAACGATTGCACTCACTATAAACAAGCCCACAATTCCGACCATTAAATAGGGATTCATCCCGTGGCTAAAACTATTGATTAAATTTTTGGCGTAACTCGGGACCGCTAATTGAACGCCAGTGGCCACTAACCCTAATAACAATCCGACGACCAGTTGCCAATATTTAGGTTTTGTTTGTTTAATTAAATTTAAAAAGTCCTTAAAACTAAAACGCCGATTAGTCATCGGTGACGTCATATTCGTTCGATCCATCTTACCCAACTCCTACCAAGGGAATCTTGAACGATTCCAGCTCTTATGATTTTGATGTTGAAAATGCATATTGCGGTCAAATTGATCATCATACATTTTTTGACCGTCAATATTTTTAGTAATCTTCGTTAATAACCGTTGTAATTCCGCGATTTCACTAGCTGATAATCCCGCTAAAATGTCTTCTGAAATGCTATCCGTTTCAGAATTACCAGTCGCAATTACTTGGCGGCCTTTGTTCGTTAAATAAATTAATGAGACCCGCTTATCGGCGGCCGAAGCTTGACGACTCACGTACCCTTCTTCTTCTAACCCTTTGACCTGTAAGCTGACCGAACTAGGCCGAATATCGAGTAACTCAACAATTTCGGCATTCGTCAAACCATCTTGTTCCGATAATAAATTCAAGAGGCGGTATTTACCTTTGGTATTGGCAAAATCATGACTCCGACGTTTACCCAACGTCATCCAAACCGAGGTCATAAAGTAGCGAGATTGCATTAATTTTGCAAATAGCATCATTGTTTCTTGTGTTTCATTAGTCATCTATTAATCGCTTCTTTCTGAATTAGTTAGCTTTAAACTCGTTTAACCTAACGAAAATTAGTTTAACTCGTTAGTTAGTTTTAGTCAACACCAAACTAACTAAAATATAAAATAAAAACACCGTTCGCTATGCGACCAGTGTTTGATACCGATTTAAGCCACTCTCCAGCGTTTAGTAATTAGTTGTGCGCCGAGACAGCTGATGAGAATAAAGGGGAAGAATTGAATTGGGAAAAGGAATAATAAGAGTGTTGCAGTGACCACTGCTTGTTGCAAAATCACAGTCACACTAGCGGCGACGACCACGCCAATGATTAAGCCCGGTGTATACGGCATCAGGTTCGTCAGAACTAAGCCAATCCCGACACTCGCAAAGATGGCCGGGAAAATTTTACCCCCGCGCCAACCAAACGCAAAACAAATGTGGGTTAACCCGACTTTACCGAGCGCAATCGCTAAGATGGCGACTAGACTCAGCTGACTCGCTTGGGTCGTGAAATCGAGTAACGCGTGTTCACCTGAAAATAGGAAATACGGCGATAACATTCCCATAATCCCAATCGCACCACCCGCTAATAGCGCTAGCACAACCGGTTGTTTAATCCGCTGCGCTAACCATTCAGACCATTTTTCAGTCTTTAAGAAGCCATAACCAAATAAGACACCGACAATAAACGCGGGGATTAACATCGCAAAGGCCAACGGTTGCCAATCAACATTCGGGATATGAATCGCAAAGAGTTTTTCTTTCGGAAATAACCGATTCGTGGCACTGAATCCGATAATGCCGATGAGTGTCGTAATCGCGTACAAACCGACCTTTTGCCATTTCACCTTAAACGTTCCTTGGCGTAAACTATCATCTAGTGGCTGACTCAAACCCATGAAAGGCGCTTTGAAAATGGTTGCCAACATCGCCCCGATACTGAGACTGACTAATTCTTCTTTCTTAGCCAACGTCAGTTTCATACGATCGCCCAACCAACTAATTAGACCACCCAGGATACTCGATAACGCCGCTTCGGGTCCGAGACTGGCACCAAAGGCGAGTACAATCACGGCCGTCACGAAATTTTTCCAAACGCGCTGATGATAAGCCACTCGTTGGGTTGCCTTGAACTCACTTAACGTTTCATGCATCGTTTTCGGATAGGCGCCTAACTTGGTTTGCGTCCAGCCCACCAAACAGCCTCCGATTAAACCGACAATCAACGGATAGTAATGCGGTGCGGCAATCGCTGTCGGTAAACTAACCCATATCAAATGGATCAGAAAATTAACGAACGCTAAGAACAGCGCCGAAACGACCCCCACTAATAAACCCATAACCCCACAATAACCAATAAAAATTGCTTTAAATCGCACGTTGATTCCCCGAATCTTTCTATTAATCTTGGGGCTGCATCAATGCATATAACGCATAAGCCCCATCTAAATTTTGTACTTGATAGCCATTTTGTTTCAAAATCCGTTCCGCTAAATAGCTGCGCAAGCCACTGGCACAACTAACAATATAGTGATTACTTTTAGGTAATTCGCTCATGCGTTGCCGTAAATCATCCAATGGTATATTGATAGCCCCCGGAATCGCGCCTTGCTGGTGTTCTGTTGGTTCACGAACATCGACTAGTTGCGCCCCAGCCGCCATCGCGGCCGACAATTCGTGCCATTGTACCGACTGACTATCACCGGCCATCAAGTTTTGCGCCGCATAGCCCGCTAAATTGATAATATCTTTCGCCGAACCAAACGGCGGCGCGTAACTCAATTCTAGTTCAGGTAAATCATCAACCGTTAAACCGGCCTTAATTGCAGTGGCTAAAACGTCAATCCGTTTATCAACACCATCGGGACCGACTGCTTGCGCCCCAAAAAGTTCCCCGGTTTGCGGTTGGAAAAGTAGCTTGAGCCAAATTGTTTCGGCCCCCGGAAAATAACCAGCGTGGCTTTTTCCAGAAAGATGTAATACTTGATACGTCAGCCCCGCTGCCTGTAATTGACTTTCATTTAAGCCGGTACTGCCAGCCGCCATCGCAAAAACACGGACAATTGCGGTGCCGAGACTCCCGCGATTCAACCGATTCTTACCGGCCAAAACATCCGCAACTTGGCGACCTTGGCGATTGGCTGGTGAGGCTAACGAAATCAGCGTGTCCTGATTAGTCGTCGTTTGTTTGACAATAATCGCATCGCCGATCGCATAAATCAACGGATCACTCGTCTGATAATGGTCATTTACGATTAAACCCTTACGCAAGCCGAGTTGCAAGCCTGCCGCGGCGGCCAACTGGGTCGCGGGTTGCACCCCGACCGCCAAAATCGTTAAATCACTGGCCAGCGTTTGACCGTTTGCCAAGACCAACGTCTGCCCAGCCGCTTGAAATTCAGTCACTGCATTTTCCGTTAGAACCGTCACGCCGTGTTGAACGAGTGCTTGTTGCACAAACATCGCCATTTCAATGTCGAATGAGGGTAAAACGTGCGTGCCACGTTCCACAATCGTCACTTGGAGTCCGCGATTAACCAGTGCCTCCGCGATTTCTAAACCAATAAAACCAGCCCCAATCACGACTGCCTTTTGACTCGCTTTAGCCTGCGCGAGAATTTGATCGACATCGGGGACGTTGCGCAACGTGTAAACGTGTTGTGCTGAATCGAGACCCTCAATTGATGGGACTACTGGTTGGGCACCAGTCGATAAAATCAACCGATCGTAATGTTCTTGATAAGTCCCTTGCGCAGTTTTGACCGTCACCGACTGATCAGTTCGATTAATCGCCGTCACTTCACTATTTTGACGAATATCAAGTTTAAACCGTTTAGTGAGTTGCGCCGCCGTCTTGACTAATAAGTCGGAACGTTCGCTAATTTCTCCCGCTAAATAATAGGGTAACCCACAGTTCGCAAATGAGACATAGGGCCCTTTTTCCAATATAATAATCTCAGCTTGTTCATCCAACCGTCGTAACCGTGTGGCCGCTGACATACCGCCCGCAACGCCACCAATAATTAAATACTTCATCATCATCGCCTCCATATAACTGGATAGTAACCGATTTCACGGATTAATGCTAGCCATTTCGTAGTATACTTATAATATTCAATTTAAGACTGGAGTTTTTCGGATGCCACTTAATTTATTATTCTCAATCGACGACCATTTCGTCCCTCAATTTAAGACAACCCTTTTTTCAATCGTCGCCAATACCGCCGCCACTGATTTAGCGGTTTACGTCATTCAAAAAAACCGGCTAGTGGCAAATGACGATATTCACCAATTCTGCGAGCAATTCAATATCGCCTATTATCCGGTGATTATCGGTGAAGACCCGACTTTTAAAGATGCCCCCGTATCTAAACGCTATCCAGAGGCCATCTATTACCGGTTACTGGCCCATAAATACTTACCCCAGGATTTAACTAAAATTCTGTATTTAGACGCGGATATTTTATGTATCAATGATTTACAACCACTCTATAATTTGGACTTAGGCACTGATTTATACGCCGCAGCCAGTCACGCGAGCTTGACCAACGTGCCGGACGTCGTCAACAAAATTCGTCTTGGCACTTACGAAGCGGATGGCTATTTCAATTCTGGCGTGCTCTTGATGAATCTGCCTTTGATTCGCCAAACGGTTTCTGAAAAAGCGATTTTTGACCGATTAGCGATGCCGTTGAATCCCTTATTGTTGCCCGATCAAGATGTCTTAAACGCGTTGTACGGCCACCAAATCCTGACCATTCCAGATGAAGTCTACAATTACGACGTTCGTAAACCCGCGATTTATGAAGCCATCAGTCACGGGACTTGGGACCTTGATTGGCTCGTTCAAAATAACGTCTTTCTTCATTTTTGTGGCAAGGAAAAGCCGTGGCTCCCGAGTGCCAAGAATAAATTCAGCCTACTCTACAAACATTATCAACACCTTGCGGGCCAATCTTAATCACTTTACCATATTTTTAACAAAACTTTACCGTTCAACTCACTAATGACCGGTATACTAGAAGAGATAGACCGATTCTGGAAGGGCTGATTAAATGCGTAAAAATATTATCACGATTCACCTCATCATTTTAGTGTTCTTTGGTCTCATCTTATTATGCCAAAGTCGCTTTACCTTCTTAATTTGGAATCTCATTTTGGCCATCATCCCATTTGATTTAAGTTTGCTCTGTCATCGCCAAGCGCACCTCAAACAACGCTATTTATTCGGAATTGTTTGGTTACTCTTCTTCCCCAACGCCTTATACATGATGACCGATTTCAGCCATCTAGCTTCAATCGGCGTCGGCCTGAGTACCCCGACCCAATTTATTGAATACGCGATTTTAACCGGCGGGGTTTTCTTGGGTGTCGGCTTAGGCATTTTTAGTTTACTGATGATGTATCCTTTGTTCATCCCTAAAAGCCAGTTACTCTCCCGCCAAATTATGAGCTTCAGTCTGTTGAGTATTTGTTCATCAATTGCGATTTATTTAGGCCGTTTTTTACGGATTAATTCTTGGGACGTCTTGGTTAATTTACACCAAACGACCGTTAAAGTTTTGAGTGTCTTCGACCAATCTGAATTCTGGATTTTCATCGGCGCCTTCTCAATTCTCCAACTGATGTTAATGTTAGCCAGTTATCAACTACAAAAGGTATTGATGCAGCACCCAGCCGACCTTAAAAAGTGAAAAATCTAATCATTATAAAACTAAAGAAACCAACCACGTCCTCTAATCTGACGTGATTGGTTTCTTTAGTACATCATCATGCTCTATTTTTTATCGCTCGGACAGCAGCAGCTAATTTATTTAGCCCAATTTCAATCTTACTACGTGGTGCACCTAGATTATAACGTAAATGATTGCTGCCACCATACCCGTAAATCTGGCCATCCATAATAGCGACCCGTTGCTTTTCTACTAATTCCTTCTGTAAATCAGCCATCGATATCCCTAATGATTGGATATCAATCCAGCCCAAGTACGTCGCATTCGGAATTGGATAATCAATATCTAATTCTTTTTTTAGAAATGCTGCCATGTATTTGAAGTTATCGTCAATATAATCATTCAACTGATCTAACCATTCTGCTTGATGATTATAACATTCAATTGTCGCAAGCATTCCTAAGTAAGGTACCGAAGATAACGCATTTTTTTGTTTTAAAGTGAATAAGAACATTTCGCGAACATCTTCATCGGGTAACAATACATATGAACACCCTAATGCAGGAATATTAAAGGCCTTACTAGCTGAAGTTATCACTGCACCCTTCACTGTTAGCTGTTTAAAATATTCAGCTAATGAATGGACTTCTGTATTTTTCCGAACAACATCCATATGAATTTCATCACTGATTATCGCGACTTGATACTGATTACATAAATCGACCATCAATTTCAATTGCACTTTAGACCAGGCAATCCCCAACGGATTTTGCGGATTACACAATAAAAACATTTGCGGTTGTTCTTTTATAAATATTTGTTCTAGCTGCTGCAAATCTACATCTGGCGTAATTTCTAATTGAACTAATTGTCTATCATTTGCAGTTACTGTATTAATAAAAGCATCATAGCAGGGTGAAAACGTGACTATTTTTCCCTTTGGCTGACTAAATTGTTCAATTAATTTAGCCAAGCTAAAAATAACACTAGGGCTATAGACAATTTCCTGTGGATCAATTGTCACTTGATACCGCTGATCAAACCAATTAACAATCGCTCCTTTAAATTCAGGATTATTCCATCTAGTATAACCGAACAAGCCTCTCTTGGCAGTTTGTTCAATGACATCGCTAACCCCTTGTGGTGCCTTGAAATCCATATCCGAAATCGTAAAGGGTAACAGATTAGCTACGCCAAATCGATCTTTTACATAATCCCATTGCGTCGAATAGGTTTCATATCGATTAACGACTGAATCAAAGTCAACTTTCGTCATTCATTAACTTCCTCTCATTTAAATTTGGCGCCATTCTTTTGATGCATGCGTCATAACAACCGGATGCCCATTATCGTCTAGCCAAACATCGTCTTCAATTCGAACACCACCAACTTGTTCCAAGTAAATACCAGGTTCAACCGTAAATGTCATATGTGGTTGCATTTTAACGTCGGTATTTTGATTTAATAATGGATACTCATGAACCGTCAGTCCCAAGCCATGCCCTGTCCCATGTAAAAAATTATCGCCAAAGCCAGCATCAGTAATATAGTCCCTTGCTAATTGATCGATTTCATTAACTGCCCTACCAGCACAGCAAGCCTCAATTGCAATTTTTTGAGCAGCCAAGGTAACGTCGTAAACATGCTTTAATTTATTTGAAACCTCACCCAAACCAATCGTCCGTGTAATATCAGAAAAATAATGTTCATATTCAAATCCAAAATCTAGGATAATCATTTCGTTATTCTGGATTACCTTCTCAGATGCATGTCCATGCGGTAGCGCTGAGCGCTTGCCTGAAGCCACTATCGTTTCAAAAGCGGGTGCAGTAGCGCCGATTTTCATCCCGTATTGATCAATTTCAGCAGCAACTTGCTTTTCAGTCATCCCAGGTTGAATGTATTCAACGATATGATTAAATGTCTGATCAGCAATTTGACCTGCCTTTTGAATTTTTTCTTTTTCGGACGTTACTTTAATCATTCGCTGTTCTTCGATGATATTGTGCATTGCCACTAAGGTACATTTAGTTTGCGCCAATTCAAGATACTCAGAAACTGTCATCTCATCGGCCTCAATGCCAACTGTTTCGAAATTATTTTCCATTATTAAATCAACCAACGTCTTTGTCATCTGCATCTGATTATCAATTACTTCAAAATCAGGTGATTGTATCTTTAGCTGCTCAAAATAACGACCATCCGCAATGATATACTGCTGATTTTGAGTAATCAATAATTGCCCATCAGTCCCCGTAAATTGACTTAAATAGTATCGATTTGCTTTATTATTAATGATGAATGCTTCGATTTTTTCTTGTTTCATTTTCGCTCTTAAAATATTTAATCGTTTGTTCATTAATAAGCCCCTCTATCAACTAACTTCTTCATCGTTTCTGCTGAAACAACTGTCGTTTTGCATACATAATCATGAATCGCTAAGTGTCGTCTTGACCAAAACAGTAATCCAATCGAAACTAGCGTCATTAAATTCCATATAGCCGCAAGATAACCGTCTACATAGAACCGCAAACTAGTTGTTAATAGAATTTTAATGTAAGTCGAAGTTGCGGTTCCAGCACCTTCCACAAACATTAGAATAATAAATTGACGGATAAAATAAGTGCCAAACGTTATTGATTTTTGATCATATCGAATGATTTTTAAGTGCGCTAACCGTTTGCCGACTGTTTGTCCAGGCCATACTTTCCATGGCACAATGACGTAGTAACAAAATCCAAACAGTAAACAGCTTAAACTAACTATTAGTGTGATATATCGACTAAAGCCAGCACTTTCAAACTGATACATACTGGTTAACAACTCGCCACTACCGGTTAACCAAGCAAAACAAACCACGCCTGGTAAGCCACTAATAATCCCCCCTAAGAACCAATCAATGACGTTCGATAATATCCGCTTGCTATCAACATTAGTTTCTATTGTGTCTTGCGACTTAGTTTCAAATTTTTTCGACTGTAATCCCTTATGTTTGGCCACTGCGATTCACACCTTTCAACCTAACGTTAATAGCAACCTTCAATTTAGAAATCTAAATCAAGATCATCGAGCATCGCTTCGTCTGCTTTAGAAATGACGGATGCCTTTTCTTTTTCGCTTTGAAGTTCACGTCGTTCATACATTTTAAAGAATGGATACCAAATTAATACAGAAACCACTAGTTGCAACCCATTCACAATCAGACTACGCCAATCAAAAGTTGCTAAGTAGCCTTCAAAGAAAACGCCTACATATGGCGGTGTGAAAACTGACATCTTTAGCCAACCAAAATTCATTGCCCACGCTCCAAATGAAGAAACGATTGGTCCAATAATCACAAATGGAATGAATAATAATGGATTTAAGACCACCGGTGCGCCGAATAAAATAGGTTCATTAATCCCAAATAATGCGGGAATTAAAGCAATCCGACCAATCTTTTTTTGAGCGGCAGCCTTCGAGAACATACACCAGAATACTAGCCCAAAAGTAACACCAGTCCCGGTTAAATTACCAAAAGCTGAATCCATCCCCGGTGTAAAGAAATGAGTCATTGCAACACCAGATTTATAATTAGCGATGTTCTCCGCAATAAACTGGGTTGAAATTGGACTCGTGATTGGACTGAGTACTGCTGGATGAATACCAAAAAAGAAGAGTAAACATTGCAACATTTTGAGGAAGGTATATGCAAAAGGATTATCCATTGAACCGATTAATGGTGCCAATAGATTGGTAAAGATCATCGGTGGAATTGTATGTAAAACATCTACACAAATGACCCGAATAACAACAAACGTACCGACAACAATAATTGAAATTGGCAACATTTCAAAAGACTTTGATACAAAATCCGGAACCGTCTCCGGCATTTTAATAGTAAAGTTACGCTTCTTACACCAACTAAAAAGTTCCACCGCTAAAATAGCCCCGAACATTGAAACAAATAGACCTTTCGTTCCAAAATAAGTTGTATCAATTGCACCATCTTTCGTAAAATCAACGGCTAAAATTAAGAAACCCATTACTGCCATTGTGACACAACCTGGTACGTCTAATTTATGTGATTGTGCCAAATGAAACCCAATAATTGCGGCAACATACAGTGCCATCATGCCCATTCCGACCGTGTACGGAATACTAATGACGCTTGAATACTGTGTAATCCATTGTGATATTGGATTATTCTTACCAATCATATTCGGAATGGCATCCGGAATTAAGGCAAAACTACCAATAATTAAAATTGGTGTCATCGCAACCATTGATTTCTTAATTGCACTTAGATAGATGTTACGATCCATCTTGTTAGCTAGTGGAATAAAATATTTCGACATAAACGCTTCAAATTTATCAAACATTAGTTACCCTCCATTTCGCGATTCTTAATTTCTTGCTTTCGTTTAGCGATTAAAGCCTCCTTAATCACCGTTGCCCCATCCATAGAACCATAAGTTTCCTTATCAATGATGACATATGGGATATTATTCGGTTCCGTTACTGATTTAACAAAATCACTTTTATAAGATACTTGCGGTCCTAATAGCACTACATCAGTCCCTTCAATTTCAGCCGGTAATTGTTCAACCGGAATCGCCATCAGCGTAAAATCATCCAAATTCAATTTCTGACTATTCTTAATCACACTCTTCATACTATCCATCATCATGGTTGTTGATAATCCGGCTACACAAGCTAATACTATTTTCATTTTTAAAACTCCTTTCTGTCGCGTGCTTCAAAGATATTAATCATTTCTTCAATCAAATCGCGTGATAACTGGGCCGTCATATAATGATCTTGCGCATGCACCATTAACAAACTAATCTCCGTTTTATCCTGTTCCGGATCCAATTCCTGCTGGATAATGGCAGTTTGAATATTATGCGCTTCAACATCTAAGCTTTGCGCTTCTTTTAATAATTCATGTGCGACTTCATATTCCTGCGTACGTACTTTCTGTAATGCTTCAAAAGCCTTAGCCCGACTCTCTCCTGCTGAAGAAATAAGTCCCATAATTTGTTTTTCTGCTTCATTCATAATTCAATTTCTCCTCATTAATAATTATTGATTTCAGCAATCACATCACTGCTAATGCTTTTAGATAATGTCTGAATTAATTTATTCATATTCATTAGATCATTTTTATTGACTAGCGAATACGGATCGTGACAATATCGTAGTGGCAATCCCAAAACACACGCTGGTATACCACCATGTTCTAGATGTGCAGTTCCTGCATCTGTCCCGCCGCCTTTAAACATATCTTTTTGATAGCTTAAGCTTTCTTCATCAGCAACGTCACATACCAGACAAATCAATTTAGGATTGGGAACCATTGTCTTATCATAGAACTCAACCATCGGTCCGGCACCTAACTTTCGCGTATTCATAAAGCTACGATCAAGTTCTGGATTTTTTGCAACATCAATTGCAAAAAATATATCTGGATTAATTATTTGAGTCGTTAATCGACCACCTCGAGTGCCGACCTCTTCGCTACTCGTAAATGCAGCCACTACATTAACTGCTAGCTCGATATCTACCAAATCTTTCATTGCTTGAACTAATGCAAAACAGCCTGCTCGATCATCCATTGCCTTACCAGCAACAATCTCTGATGGTGCTAATGATCGACAATCAGAGGCAAAACAAACCATATTGCCAATATCTAATCCTGATGCAATTAATTCCGTCCGAGAATCAAAGCCAAAATCGACATACATTTGTTGGATTTGGCCATGACTATCTTTTTTGACATTTAATAACCCTTCAATTTTATCGCCATTCCGAGTTGTTGCCCGTACTAGTTGCATTGACTTCGCTCGATTTTCAACACCACCCACAGTTGTTAAATAGGCCATGCCAATATCAGATATATACCGAATCATAAAACCAACTTCATCCATATGTGCTGCAAACATAATCGTCGGCGCATCTTTCTGTTGGCTTTTTTTAGTGACCATCAAACTACCCAATCCATCAAACTGAAAAGTTTCTTGATATTGAACTAATTCATGTTTTAGCAACTCGCGGACTTCATTTTCATTAGACGCAATTGCATCTGCATTTGATAAATGACGTAATAATTCAAAATCCATAACTATCATTCCATTTCCTTTAGAATATTAATAATATTTTGTAATTCCGGGGTATTATAAATATCACTAATTTTACTTTCATCTTGCATTAACTGAAACAAACCATTAGAAATACCACTGTAGTAATGGAAATCGTCTTTTGCTAAACAGACCATAAATACCAATCGAACTTTGTGTGTTCCAACATTTAATTCTGGTTTTACAACCGCGACTGCAATTGCACTTTTTCGACCTTTCATTTCAATCGGATGTGGCATCGCAATCCCATGGTTGTAGACAGTACTCATATAGCGTTCTCTTTGATCAACATTTTTCTGAAACCCATCATCCCCGTATCCTTGAGTAATCATTTTTAAAGCCATTTTTTTAATTAATTCATCATAATTTTTGGCCGTTTCAACTGAAAATAGTGTCGGCTTCAACAATTCGAGATAGTCGTGAGAAACGTCAATTGGTGCGCTTTTTCGTTGCTCTATTTTCTGATTACAAAGTACCTGTCGAATATTTTTGATATCGCGATTAGATAATAGCTCTTTAATATATATAGTTGGTACATTTGGTGCTTGTTTAAGTGGCACGACTGAAAAAACTAGATTTGGTTGAAATTCCTTTAAATCAACCTCCTCCCAAAATGAAAATGCCTTAACATTAGCATTTGGAAATATCCCTAATATCTGGGTTCGAATTAAATTGCTCACACCTCCACCAGTCGTACAGATGACGGCAATTCTTTCATATTGATTAATCCGTTTATTCTTCTCTTTTTCAGTATGATTCAAAAAGTGAACCGCAATAAATCCCAATTCATCGTTAGAAATTTCATACCCGAACTTAACTTGTAAGAATGAAGAGAATTTTAAAACAATATCAAAAACTAACGGATATCGAATACATAATTCTAATAACAATGGATTCTTATAAATAATTTTTTGATCAATTCGATCCAGTAGGAATGATAAGTGTGTTGTTATTTGTTCTAAAAATTCTTTATCTTGACTATAATCCGTATGGTTTCTCAAATCCATTTCTGTAAAAAACGCGATTAAATCCTGTTTAAAAGATTTTAATTCTCGACGATTTTCAATTTGACCTTTTTTTTGGAAATTGCTTTGGATGAACGCTCTAAATTCCGCTACATCAGCGGTCGTCACACTGATTTCAAATTGTTCTTGTAAACAGAGCAGTACTTGCTCTAACTGTTCTTGATTTATTTCATAATCAATTAATCCACTTGTTTGGTGCATTAATTTAGAAACCGTTACACGCCTTTTAGAAAATAGCACAAAAACTTTTAGCCAACCGATTAACATTTGAAATTCATAATAACCAATCCGTATTTGATTTAAACGAATATAATCCTCTACCAACCGTTCATATTCATCAAAGTTCCCCGCACACTGATCAACTATTTCTTTAAAAGATTTGTCGCCTTTTAAATAAAGGTCCAACATTAATCGACGAATATCTTTAGAATCACCAATGATGCGGACCCCATAATGACTTTTTCGTTCTAATTGTAACGAATATGACCCCAAATAATTTGAAACCGTTTCCATTTCTGTGGACAATGAACTTCGACTAATTCCCAATAAATCTGCTAACTGGCTAGTTGTCACATAATTTTGCGAAGTACTTAATAAACAACTTAGTATTTCAGAAATTAATTGTTCTTTATTAGTAATAGCTTCTCCAACGGTCATCTGCTCTAGAAAATGGTTGAACTTATCTTGATTAAACACTTCTAGAAAGTAACCTTTCCCATAAGAAACACGAATCATATAACCATTCAGGTCAGCTACCTTTTTTAAATAGACAAATTCATTCTGAATGGTTCGTTTTGAAACCTGTAGTTGTTCCATAAAAAAGGTAATCGGTATGTAATCCTTAGTATTGGCCAATGCTTTTAGAATCAGATACGATCTCATCTCGTATTTACCCCTTTCTACAACACTAATATTAACAGCACCTGTGTATTATAACAGAATTAGTTTTGCACAAAAAAGTGCAATTAATCGATTAATGTCAGCTTTTATACAAAAAAACAAACTCAGAACATCCTGAGTTTGTTTTACAACCATCTATAATATTAATTGCCCTAACTGTGTTTAATCCGACTCTAACGATTTATCCTTCCGCAACCACCAACAACGATTTAATCGCTATTCGTTGATCCATTGCTTGATAAGCCTTTTGGACATCGGCCAATTCAAACCGTTGTGTGAATACTTTCCCTGGGTTAATTTGACCGCTGAGAACCGCTTCGAGCAATACGGCTTTATCATAGGTAGTGACCGAAGCAATCCCCCCGCGTAACCCAATATTTCGCCAAAATAATTGATTCGTATTCATTTCGGCTTTTTGTGGTACACCTACCCGACCGACTAATGCGCCGGGGCGGCCAACTTGAACAGCGGTTGCGACTGATTGTTCGGTCCCAACACATTCTAAAACGGCATCAGCACCCGCCTGTTCAGTCAATTCTAATACGCGTTGAACGGCTTCATCACCACGTTCAGCCACAATATCGGTTGTCCCAAATTCACGGGCTAAGACTTGTCGATCAGCATGGCGGCTCATTGCGATAATCCGAGTTGCCCCTAATAATTTGGCTGCAATCACGCCACATAGACCGACAGCCCCATCGCCCATCACAACGACAGTATCTCCAACCTTGACCTCAGCCGTCACTGCCGCGTGGTAGCCAGTTGCCATCACATCAGAGAGTGCCAATAATGAATCGAGCTGTTCTTGGCTGTAATCGCTAGGTTGGCCTGGAATCTTAACGAGCGCCCAATTCGCATTAGTGAATCGTAAATATTCACCTTGATAACCGCCGTTACCGCCCTCTTCACGATTCGTACAATTACCGTCAAAACCCGCAAGACAAGCTGCGCAGTGGCCGCACCCGTGTGTAAAGGGCGCAATCACAAAATCGCCGACTTGAATATCGGTAACCTCTGAACCAACCGATTCAACAATCCCTATCGCTTCGTGCCCCACCAACGAGTTAGCCTCCCGTTTAGCGAGTCCACGATACCACCATAAATCCGAACCACAGACACAAGCCCGAATGACTTTAATAATCGCATCGGTCGCTTTTTCAATTTTTGGTTTTGGTGTTTCTTGTAATTGAACCTCACCTAGTTTAACAAAAATAGTTGCTTTCATCATTAACATCTCCTACAAATTAGTTTTCATTTTGGCGTTACTTTTCGACAGCCTACATTAATGAAAAACCGATTGTCGCGTTTTGTTCATTCCTCATTTTCGCTAAAAACAATTCAGCAATTTGTCTCAATTATACGCTTGCAGGTCGCTGATTAGAATTAACGATTTAGATATTTTTTTAATAAACCGGACGATCTAATCCCTGTGTCTCCGGATCGGCTAGTCCTAAACTATCCTTGGTCCCATAATCAGGATCTGCGATAATTTTCAAGACTAAATCTGCAACGCTTTGGCGCGACCCCGATACGCCGATGAAGGGTTCATGACGCATTGTCACGTCATATTTAATCTCGTCACGATCATTTAACCAAGGCAAGCGTAACGTCGTATAGGCTAAACCCGATGTTGCCAGTAGTTGATCTGCGCGAATCGCAGCTTGTAGGCCACTTTCGACCATTGATAAATTCCAACGGCCAAATTCTCCTGGCACTTCGCCATAAATCCCTAAAATATTCGTACTAATCACGCGAGTAACCCCGTTAGCTTGCATCGCTTGAATCACATGCTTAGTCGTAGCATTCGTCACGCCATGATCCACGACCGCAATGTAAACGAAATCTTGCCCGACCACCACCCGGTTGATCAACGCTTCATCCGTCAAATCACCTTCGACTATCGTGATCCGCGGATTATCCGCTAGCACCGCTAACCGACTAGCTTGTCGTAACACCAACGTCAATTCAATCTCTTTAAAAGTGGATTCCGTTAAAATTCGATTGGTTACAATCCGAGCAATTTGACCATTGGCTGCTAATACTAATAATTTCATCTCTAAAACCACCTTCAATTTAAGTTAGCCTTAGTCTAAACCTTGGAGTGCACTTTATAGCAAGTGTTTTAACTTAAAAAAATAAGACCTCGCTGCCTGACAAAAGGCAGAAGGGTCTTATCGTATACCAATCTAATAATAGCTTATCGAATAACATCAACTAACTGAATCCCTAAAAGCACTAATGCGGATAGAATCGACAAACTATTAAATAGCAGATGGGCCAATGTCGGTACCCAAAAATTCTTACTTAGTAAATAGCTTAACGAGAGAACCACACCGGCAATCACATACGGCATGGTCGCAATTAAACTGCCGTTAAAGTTATAATAATGGCTGAATCCAAAAAGTAAACTAGAAACAATCACCATGATCCCGGTCAGTACTTTCCCTTTAGATTTGAAGACGTACATGGACTCATGACGGTAAGCTAACTCTTCAACAAAAGCGGCCACTAAATCACCCAGACCGCCTACAATCCCCCACAACGTTCCCACGATTGTCACCGTTGAAAATTCATATTGCACAATACCAGCCGACTTAGCCGATGGTATAAATTGATGGAAATAAAGATTTGCGACCGTAACAGCCACTTCCAAAAGAACCAAAACAATCACAACGTAGAGTATATTACGCCATTTATTCTTTGCAAACTCGTGCCATTGGGCGGCAACATAACCACCAAATAGTTTTAAGTTAAAGAATAACAAGAAAATAAACCAGAGTGATGCAATTGTTAAATAAATGACGCCACTGTTTCCGGCAACTTGGCGAGCCAGCGTTAGAACCGCTAACATCCCACCAAAGTTAATTAGTATCGAAAGCCAGAATTTCTTTGTAAAGGTGTCTTTAGTCATATTGTCTCCTCCTAATCAATCACACATTCTAAAATAAAGGTTGTACTCAATTATATAATAAAAATATAATTATATCTATAATAAGACCTCTAAGTCTATCGTCATATTCTTAAGGACTTGGCGGACACCTATCAATTTCTAAAAAATCGCTATTCGCTGTCATCCTGAAGTTATTATCAACAGCGCCCGACAATTATAACAGCTAAAAAAAAGACCTTCACCAAATCGTGAACATCTTTTAAGTTATCTCTATTTTTTTGTTCTAAAAATCCCGACTAACGTTTTTAAGCCCATTACCGCAAACACCATCAGCCCAGCAAACAGGAAAGCAAAACCAATCGGTAACAAATAGAAATTCTCGTGTAAAAGCCCAGTTGAATCGACATACTCTACTGAATTACCCTTAATCAGAAAACAAACAACGCCGAGAATTAAGAGAAAAGCGCCAATCAGTACCGTTATTAAGTTAAACTTCGCGCGTCTGGTTTCACGACCATCTTTAATTAGTTTTTCAGTCATATTATTCACATGCGTTCCTCCTAAAATTAATTCATCAAGTGACAGGTTAAAAATAGTCGCTATCAGAATCACCATTTCTAAGTCCGGTAAATTTCGATTATTCTCCCAATTTGAAACAGCTTGCCTAGTCACATTGATGCGAACCGCGAACTGCGCCTGAGTCAGCTGTTGTATGGTTCGAATCTTTTTCAGTTGTTCACCAAATTCCATATCTGATACCGCCTTTCTCGCTTTATTTTTAGCATACCCGATACCGCTTCGATTGCCAAGACAGCCGTCCTTGCCTTTGGCTAATTACTGGACACAGTTGCTTGCAAAGCTGTTATCTCAGCCAATTAGTATCCATTACTGGTGTTGCTAACAAATAGTCTGGCCTCTATTTCCCAGGACATCATTTTAGACCCACACACCTCTACAACACACAATTTTTCCGAGTGATGTTTAATAACCTTTTAGATTATAAGTGTATAATCATGATACATCCCCCATAATTGTCATTAGCCAAACTTTACATAAAGGCGTCCAGCGCTATTCAGAATCATCAGGTGTTGGGCAAGTTAGTCGCTAAGTTCTAGCAAAAAAGAGCGCTCACAAGAAATGTGGGCGCTCTTTTTAAGATTAAATCTCTTTTATTCACTTTTTTAGGTGTCCTACAAATTTAGTTTCTTAATGCGTTTTCCCTTCAACCGTCATAACATCTGCTTGTCCATCACGTGCGACAATTGCTGATAATGCTGCACTAATGCCTCTAACATCGTCTGCCAAAGATAATGAAGGTGTCTCTGGACGACTAGTCACCTGTTCAGGTAAGAATGGAATATGCATAAAACCAGCCTTAATCTGTGGAAATTCTTTATCCCGCATATACTGCACTTGATACATAATATGGTTGCAAACATACGTGCCTGCGGTATTGGAAACCTCGGCTGGCAAGCCGGCCTCGCGAATTGCTTGAGCCATCGCCTTAACGGGTAGCTGTGTAAAGTAAGCCGTTTGGCCGTCTTCATGAATCGTATGATTGAAAGGCTGGTAGCCAGCATTATCTTCAATTCGGCCGTCATCTAAATTAATCGCAATCCGTTCTGGGGTTAAAGCAAAGCGTCCACCTGCTTGTCCAATATTTAAGACATAATCAGGTTGATGTTGTTCGATTGCATCGTGAACAACTTGGGCTGAAACATTAAATTTCGTTGGAATCTCTAGCTTAATAATTTCCGCGCCACTAATTTCATCAGGTAGTTGTTTAACTGCTTCAATTGCAGGATTAATCAGGTCATCCCCAAATGGGTCAAAACCAGTTACTAAAATTTTCATCTAAAAACTTCCCTTCTATTTTTAAAAAGCAAGCAGATACATTAAGGCAATTTGAATCACTAACAGAATAACCGCAATCGGGGCTTGCTGTTTGATAACCGCCATCTGATCTTTAATTTCCATTAGCGCAACCGGTAAACTATTAAAGTTAGCAGCCATCGGTGTGATTAAAGTCCCACAATATCCAGATGTCATCCCGATTGCAGCAACCACTGCCGGGTTCCCACCTTGGACAACAACAAATGGGATCCCAATGGCAGCAGTTATGACGGCAAATGCCGCAAATCCATTACCCATAATAGCTGTAAAGATGGCCATCGCAACACAATATAGAATGACACCACCTAAGTGATTTCCTGCAGGAAAAATATCAGCGATTAATTTGGCTGTCAACGTCCCGACGCCAGCGATGGTAAATACCGCGCCTAGCGTTGCTAAAAGTTGAGGTAAAACGCCAGCCGTGCCAATCGAACGCACCATCCTTTGCGTATCATGATAAACCTGACGACCAGAAGACCTAGTTAGTATTAAGGCGAGTAAAAACGAGGTGATTGCGCCAATACCAATACCAACTTGCCCACCTAAATTAGTAAACTGAGTGATGCAAATCGAGACCATCGCGAGCACGATACTGGGTACAAAAATCAATAGCCCTAACTTCTGTGCGCCGGCTGCGGCTTGCTTAGGGTTTACTTGAGTCACGGAACCAACACGGATTTGTTTAAATAACGCTAGTAAGCCAATAATTACAATTAGAATCCCGATCACTAAACTCGGAATGAGGTCAGCAAAAGCAAAAATAATCGCCATCAGGCTCCAAAAGAGCCCCGTTCCAATACGCGCTGGATTAGTTTGATCACGAAATGATTCGATTGCTGCCAAACCCATCATAGAGCCGATACAGACATACATTACTGTCAAAATGAGATTAATCATGCTGTTTGCCGCCCTTCTTAGCCTGATTCTTTAATTTCTTATCAAATAGCAAATTATAAATACCGACCACAATCAACGTCACAAGGGCGACGGGAATACTATACATGACAATCTGCGTTGACAGCACTGGGTAATTAAGCGATTTCATTGTACTCACAATTAATAAGACACTGCCCGAAGCAACAAATAAATTCTGTGTAAAAAAGTTACCTAAGTTATCAACAGCAGCTGAACGCCCTTTGATCAGGTCCTTTTCTTCAGGTGAAAGTTTGTGTTTCATCTCGGCTGCAGCAGTCACCATCGGTGCAATTAAAGGCCGCACAAATTGTACTTGCCCTTGCAAAGAGATCCCAAAAATACCGGTTAGCTCACGAATCACTAAGTAAATATTTAAAATCCAGCCGGGTGTCAGTTTCTTCAATTTCTTAATCGAACTCACCGCAACTTCCTTTAAACCAGCACTTTCGACCAATCCAATCATCGGTAATGTTAAAAAGAATAAGGAAACCATTCGATTATCGACGAAGCTTTTGCCCAGTGTCGATAATAGTTCAGGGACCCCCATCCCTGAGAACAATCCAGTTGCAATCGCGGCAATGACAACTACCGCAACAGTATCCCACTTCAATGCAAAACCAATGACAATAATCGCAATTCCTAAAAGTTTCAAATATTCCAAAAGACATCACCTCGTGTCAAAGATTAGAATTATTATTATTATATCTTAATCGATTTCTAAGATTTATACAAGCTAATCTAATTTCGTTTCTAGTATCTAGAATAATCTAGCCGAATGATACAATTTGAATGCATAAATACCAACGATTTTTAAATAATTATGAACCATCAACTAGAACTAATGTCCCACTTCTTGAAATAGTTATATGGGTGAACGTGACCCACATATTTTGACAAGATAGGGAAAGTAAGCTTGACACCATAATATCTTAATGATACATTGAACGTATAAAAAGAAAAGCTAGCTTTCCATAAATAGAAAGAAGAATATCGTGAAAAACCACTTAGAAACATTGCGAAAGCAAGAAGGCATTAAACAAGAAGATTTAGCCTCTATCCTTGAAGTATCTCGACAAACAATAGGATCTTTAGAAAACGGCAGATACAATCCCTCTATTATTCTAGCTTTTAAAATTGCAAGATACTTTAATATGAGCATTGAGGAAATATTTATTTATGAGGAGAAATAATAAAATGAAATATAAGCAAAATTACCTGATTGTTGCCAGTATTGCGCTTATCGTCTGTGGTATATTTTTGATTAAAACTTTAGAAAATAAAAACCAGTTTATACTTGCTGTACTTTATATTTGCGTTGCTCTTGGTTGTGGAATTTTTGGACATAGCGTGAACCATTACATCACTAATAAATCAGTTAAAAATAATCCCGAAATTCAAAAGCAAATAGAAATTCTTCATAAAGATGAAAGAACTATTACTATATCCAATCGTGCTAAAGCTAAAGGGTTCGATTTGATGAGTTATGCATTTATAGCATTATTACTTGTTTTAACACTTATGAAGGTTGCATTAGCCCCATTACTTATTTTGGTTTTTACATATTTATTGGTTCAGGCCTACGCTCTTTATTATCGAATAAAATATGATAAGGAAATGTAACCTGAATGATTCTTTTACTTTCAAGAATCAAATGTGGTGATATCAGATTTTCTTCAATATTCACCTTACTCCATGCTAATTACGCCTCCCTTTTCTTTAAGCCATTCAGGATGTGACTGTTCACAGCGTTATTAATTCAGTATTTAGTTAGATTTCATTTTTAGGCAACAAAATAGAGTCGTCCATGAAAAAACTAGCTTATTCTAATTTCTAAAACGTGCTCCTAGTTGCACCATCCCCACTCCGATTCAAAACAGCTTCTTCCGTCTAATTACAAATAAGCGCGTATCTCCTAAAGTTCGGAAGATACGCGCTTATTTTGCATGATACTCAGTTGCTGACCAGGGTGGTCAGCACTCTTAAATTAGTTTAATTTCTTCTTGCTTACTACGTTTAAGTTTTCGTCTAAATCATAAACAACTGGTTCGCCAGTTGCCATTTCAACGTCCATGATGTCTTCATCAGAGATGTTTTCAATGTATTTAGTCAAAGCGCGTAGTGAGTTACCGTGAGCGGCAACAATGATGTTTTGGCCGTCGATTAATTTTGGAGCGATTTCGTCTTCCCAGAATGTATTTATGAAGCCTATTATATCAATAATATAGAGAGAAAATAGCGCCCTTTTCGCACCGATTGCCGCTTTTTTTGAAAAAAGGCACTGATTTAATAAATACATTCTACATCTGATACCGTTTTACAAGTTTTAAATCATTTACATTCTTGTATTTTTTCATAACCTTATCATTAACTTGTTTCTTATCAATTCTTTTCCGTAAATAATTTATTATATTCACATATCGTGCATCATTAAAGCCTGAATTTATCATTTTGATTGATGCTATAATTCCCACCATTCTGCGACATGCTAACTCAATAACCGTAGAATCATATTCATTCATATTTTTTTTCATATACTTTAAAGTGCCATATCCATCATTAAGTTTAATAAACCTACTACGTGGTATTTTTAGTTCATTATAATTTAGTACTACTCCTGTAATTTTGATATCAGTCGTATGTCTGAGCATCGTTTTATCTTTGTGAGGCTCCAGTTTATACTTTTTAATAATATCTTTCACAATTCTTAAGTTACTCTTTGGAATGAAATAATCAGAAGAGAAAGTAATATCATCGTAGTATACCGAAAATTTAAATTGGTTATTCTCAGCAAATAGAGCCAATTCCTCAAATAGATCAATATAAGCAAATAAACTAACTAAGGAACTTGTTGGAAATCCCTGTGGTAAAAAACGTTGTCCCTCACTATTCATTTGAGTTACTAAGGTGGTAATGATTGCTGCGCAATCTTTTGACATCTTTAATTTATGAAAGAAAAAACTATGTACTGCTTCACCCCTAACCGAAGGAAAGAAGTGCTTAATATCAGTTCTAAGCACATATCTGTTATCTAAATGTAGTGCAACATTATCAACAGTTCCGGTTTCTGGAATACCCCCAAATTCATAATATGGTATTTCACAGAAACACAATAATTCATTTATCCTATGTAATATAGCTTTATATTCTTTGCTTGGAGTATGGATAATCCTCTTTTTATTCTTTAAGTAATATCCCGAAATGAAGTGCTTACCTAAGTATCCTGGCTTAAAAGTATCAGTTGGAACTTTTAATAGATAAGATAATTCTTTTTTACTCTCAACACCATATAGTGGGCACCGGCTAAAATCCATTTAGACATCTCCTATTTTGGGCAAAATAAAAAAGAGATAAACCTGAATTGAGAAGAGCACTAATGAAGCTTGCTAACCATAAAAGAAAATGTGCCAACACACCTAGAATTGGCACGGCAATAATCATCATGAACCGTATAAAACCCATTACTTCGTATGCTTTATATATCCATTTCAGAAAATGCCATATTCTTAATACATGATTTTCATTAGTATACTTTCCTACTTTTCCTAACTTAGTAGCTTTTGTCAAAAATTTTTTCATAATCTTTAACGCTCCTTTAAATAATTATTAGGCTCAAAACATGAGCCCCCCTGTGCAAATTATTTTTAGAAGTTAGGATAATTCAAAAATACGGTTTATCTCTTAATTAGGCAAAGGTTATAAAACCCTGTGCATTAGGTTATTGCGATTAGACTTCTTAGTTAATTAATTAACACTCAGGGCAACCTCTTTAGTTGCACATTAGTTTAGTCGTTATCTTATGTTAACCACTACCCTAACGATCTAATGAGCATATTCATCTAATCATAGAAGCAATCATCGACCACCGCGACTGGACAATCCCAATGCGGCTGTCGCGAGACCTATGCAGGCCAATGATACTGGCACCAAATTAATGGCTAATTAGTTTACAGGGAAATCGTGAAGCATTAAACTACTATAAACTAATTATACCATTACTTTCTAATAGTGAAAAGTTTAACGTCTCCAATCATCCTGAGATGCTTCACTTCGATTCCTCATCTCGTTGCTTAATTAACTTCCCACTAAATATCAAAATCGTTCCACATAGACTGATTAACCCTATTAATTTATTAGCAAAATTAACCTGAACATCTGAGCTTTCTACTTGTTTCTCGATGTCATTAATTTTAGACAGTGTCGATTCTGTATCTACTCTTTTATACGCTGGTAACTGTTCCGTATTTGATCTTCTTTCGATTTTGTCTACTTGCATAGCAATTTCTTTCAATGATTCTCTCGTCACATAGGCATCACTATTACTAAATTCTCCTAAAATATTAGTATTAACTATGAAAATAAGGCATGCACTGATACATAAGAAATATTCGCCAAACCTAATCATCCATTTAGCATACCTTCTATTACCCAAACCTCCAATTTGTATCAACATAATTATTACGGCCGTTATTACTATAATCACCAATATTATTATCATTAAAATAGCTAACATCCAAGAATCTCCTCTATATTATTCATACATGAAATTATACTACACAAAAAAAAGACCATTCCGGTCTTTTCCTCATCCCAGTAACTCTAGCAATCTCACGTCTTCAACCGCCTTTTGTTCCGGCAGCAAATGCACATAAAACTTACGTGTGATTTCGCTGTTAGCATGTCCCAAGTATTGTGAAACATACTCAATTGATAGGTGGTTCGCCAATAGACGGCTAGCAACGTTATGTCGTAACCCGTGCTGACTGATGATCTTAGTAAGACCTAACCTACGTTGAATGACCTTAAATCTTGAATTGGTGGTTGTTTCGTTTAAAATGTAGTGATTTTTATCAAGGAATAAGTGGTCACCTATTCCTTGCTTGCCCACTTTGAGCTGCTCCTTCTTAACGATTATTTGCCACAATTTCAGCTTGGTAATCAACGTCGCTGCTACTTTTATTTTACGAATGCCGCTTGGTGTTTTCGGCGCTTTAGATATTCCATTTACTCGATCCCAAGAACTATCGATATTAATGGTTCCGGCCTGAACGTCAATGTCACCAAAACGTAAATCTAATACTTCGCCAATACGAGCACCAGTGTAAGCACACACTAGCAGCGCCATATCCTTACTATCGTCAAAGGTATATTGCTTGCTAATCAAATAATGTCTTACCTTTTCAAAGTCCATGTCCGATAGGTACTTGTCGTTTTCACTCTTCGTCTTGCTTGAATCGGCCGTAATTCGAATTCTTAATGCTGGATTTTTAGGAATAACCCCATCAATAACGGCATCGTTTAACGAGCTTTCAATTGATCTTTCGTTGCCTTATCAACCGCATCGCCAATCCATTCATTGTAGGCATCCTGGCGTTCTTGAGCCACTTTTGCTTCCTTTTTCTCAGCTTTTCGCTCAGCTGCTTTTTTATCGGCATTATACTTCTTAACACCGGCCTTCTTTGCATTGTCCATCATGTTTCCAAATAATCCCATGGTAAATTCCTCCTTCTAAATAAATATCGAACTGGTCACTAACAAGATACCAAAAATTGTTGCCCACTGAAAATGCACACCACAATAACAGTGACATGTCGTGTGCACCAACAATTACACCCCTTTCTGTATGAAAATAGATCTGAATCAATCGATTCAGATCATATTAATAATATATATTTATTATTCGGGTTAAATCATTTAATCCCCGTTGCATGATTGAAATCACCATCAGGGGCAGTTAAGTATCAACAACGATTTTACTGTGGTACTTCGTTTAGGGCACCTAGGGCAAAAAGTGCGCCTCTTCATTACCAGTCTTTCCAATATTTGAAAAAAAGCGTCCTAAAAGCGTCCTAACCTGCCATTTTCAGGCAAAAAAATAGGCTAGCCCATTGAAGGGCTAGCCTACTTGTATACTTGTTATTAGTTTAATTTCTTCTTGCTTACTACGTTTAAGTTTTCGTCTAAATCGTAAACAACTGGTTCGCCAGTTGCCATTTCAACGTCCATGATGTCTTCATCAGAGATGTTTTCAATGTATTTAGTCAAAGCGCGTAGTGAGTTACCATGAGCAGCGATGATGATGTTTTCGCCATCGATTAATTTTGGAGCGATTTCGTCTTCCCAGAATGGGATAACACGTTCCAAAGTAACCTTGAGGTTTTCGCCACCAGGAATAGCTTTAGGATCTAAGTGTGCATAACGACGGTCGTTTGCTGCTGAACCTTCATCACTTGCATCCAATAGTGGAGGAAGTGTGTCGTATGAACGACGCCAAACGTGAACTTGTTCGTCGCCCCATTTTTCAGCGGCTTCGGCTTTATTTTGGCCTTGTAAAGCACCATAATGACGTTCGTTTAAGCGCCATGATTTAGTTTCTGGAATCCATAATTGATCTGAACCTTCAAGTGCATAATGTAATGTCTTGATGGCACGAGTCAATACTGACGTGTAAGCTTGGTCAAAAAGGATGCCTTCTTGTTTCAATAAAGCACCAGCGTTTTGAGCTTGGCGAACGCCTTCTTCGCTTAAGTTAACATCAACCCAACCTGTAAATTGGTTTGATAAGTTCCATTCACTTTGTCCGTGACGAATAAATACTAATTTAGCCATGTGTAAGTAACCTCACTTTATTTTTTTGTTTACGTTTCTTATTTTACACTGTTTTCAAGTTAATTTACAGTCTTATATTTTCAGAAAATTACTTTTTAATTATCTAGCGACTATTTCCCAGATGATACAGTTTGGACGCTATCCCGTTTAATTAAATCAACCGCTAATATCCGTTGCTGAATCGCTTTTTTAGGATCCGCAATCCGGTCCAATAGCAACCGAGCCGCTTCTTGGCCTAATTCGAATATCGGTTGTCTCACCGTTGTCAATTTAGGACTCACGTATTCACACCAATCAACATTATCATAACCGACAATCGATAGGTTTTCAGGAATACGCAGTTGTCGTTCCGCAAAGCCACGGTATAGGCCGATTGCTAATTCATCATTGACGGCAAAAACAGCCGTCACCCCACTCGCAATCACTTGGTCGGTTACTTGATAACCGCCTTTTTTAGAAAGTTCGGCATTTATTATCCAATCTTCTTGAACGGTAATCTGATGGGCTGCTAATGTTTTGCGATAACCTAATAGTCGTTGTTCAATATTCCATGCGCTATTGGCTGGCAAGATAATCCCGATTTTACGATGTCCTTGTTGGATTAAATAGTCAGTCGCTAATTGGCCACCAATCAAATCCTGGACCATAATCTCATCACTTTGGTGTTGTTTTTCAGACTGATCTAATAGTATGTAAGGCATCTGTTGACTCGCCAATTGGCGCAAAATAGCCTCATCTAAACCAGAAACGGCTAAAATTAAACCATCGACTTTGCGCCGTACTAATTCTTTCAAATAGTAATTTACTTTTTGATTTTGAGTCCCGGCACTGTATACTAGCGGAATAAAATCATGCTGGTACGCAATTTCTTCGATGCCTTGAATGAATTCACTAAAAAACGGATTATTAATATCCGGCACCAAGACCGCAATCGTCCGTGTCTGTTTATTGACCATGTTCTGTGCGAAATAGTCCGGCGTATACCCCAATTTAACTTGCGCCTTGCGGACCCGATCGATTGTTTCTGGACTAAAGCGCTGCCCTTTATGATTTAAAATCAGCGAAACCGTTGTGACTGACGTTTGCGCTAAGGCCGCAACATCTTTAATTGTTACTTTACGTACCACTTAATGACCCCCGATTGTTAAGTTCTCCATTAAAGTATACCCTTGATACCCTTCACTTTAAACAAAAAACCAAACTAATCGGCTTTCGATTAGTTTGGTTTTAATAAATAGCGTCTTAAAGTTGAATATCTTTTGCATAAGGAATTGAGTTTTGGGCACCTTTAGTTTGAACAGCAATCGATGAGGCTTTATTGGCATACGTCATCGCCGCTTCAATATTGCTGTAATCCATTTCTAATTGAGTACTGAGTGCCCCAATGAAAGTATCACCAGCGGCAGTTGTATCAACGGCAGTTACTTTGAAGGCCGGCACAAAACCCGTTTGATCTGGTGTTGCATAGAATGAGCCCTTATCGCCAACCGTAATGATGACCACTTTGATACCCATTTTAAACATCGCTTCCGCATTTTGTTGCATTGATGCTTGGTCGGTCACTTTAATCCCAGTAATGATTTCAGCTTCCGTTTCATTTGGGACAATCATGTCAGTCACCGCTAATAATTCAGCGGGAATATGCTTAATCGCTGGCGCGGGGTTCAAAATAGTTTGAACCCCGTTAGTCCGGGCAATCTTAAAGGCTTCAATGACAGCGGGAACGGGTACTTCAAATTGTGCCACGATTCGATCAGCTGCTTTAATATCAGCTTCTGCTTGATGAATGTCATCAATTGTGACGTCTTGGTTGGCGCCACCATAGATTAGAATACTATTTTGACCCGCTTCATCCACCATGATGTAAGCTTGACCCGTGCCAGCTGTTTCTGACATGGTGACGTGCTCAATATTCATCCCGTCTTTTTTAAACGTCTCTAACATAAAATTAGCAGCGCCTTCGTGACCAATTTTGCTAATAAAGGCCGTTTGTGCACCAGAGCGAACCGCTGCGATTGCTTGGTTAGCACCCTTGCCACCACCGGCAACTGAACGTGAATTCATCGCAAGTGTCTCACCAGGTTGTGGGAAACGTTCGATGCCTAGAATTGTATCAACATTGGTTGAACCTAACACCATTACTTTTTTCATTTGATTTTCCTCCTGGTTGCTAAAAGACAACGCCACTTTCTAAAATAATGTTTGAATAAGGGGTCATTTCGCCAGTTCGGACGAATGCTTTAGCCTTACTTAGATCTTGTTTCATCTGCTCGTGTTCGATAAATTCGATTGGTGTGTCACCGATTAGCGCTTTAACGTTGGCAAGTTGTTCTGGATTTTGGTCGATCATTTCTTTGGCTAAATAAACTTTTTGTACTTCTAATTCACTTAAGACATTTTCCAAAACTTGCATGAAGCTAGGCACACCATTTTCGATTGAAACATCAATTTTTTTCGTATCAGCAGGTACTGGCATGCCAGCGTCCCCAATACTCATTGTATCAAAATGTCCCATGTCTGAGATAATATTTGAAATTTGTGAATTAATCACTCTTGTTTTACGCATAATAGCATTTCCCCTTTTTATTTAATAAACGCGGTGACAGAACCGGCAACCAAGACTAATAATAGGCCAACGAGTACTGCAACCATTTCTTTTTTAGTTTTCTTTTCATGTAAGAAGAAGATACTCCCCACAGTGGCTACAATCACACTCGTTTGTGATAAAACAAAACCAGTTGCTAACCCATTAACGGAGGGTTGTGCTGAAATCAAGTATGTTAAAGCAGCGAAGGCAAAGAATAACCCACTGATTAAATTAGTATAAGAAGATTTTTCTCTGAAAGGATGTGAGTCTTTATTCGTATGCGCAAGTGCAAAAACAGCCCCGACGATTGCCATCCCTAAAGCTTGTGGCAAGAAACCTTCAAAACCGTTGGCATCAACGGCGCGTGGAAAGGCTGAATAACCTAAGTAACCTAATTCGCCAACTAATAATAATAAAACACCTTTAGTCGCAGCCGATTTACTTTCGACCGTCTTATTTTGAGTCCAAGCGGTCAAGTAAACACCGACGATAATTAAAGCAATTGCGATAAAGCCAATGACTTTTGATTGGAAACTGATCCAGTTACCTAACACCAAAACGCCCCAAACTGAAGCGCCAATTAATTGAAAACCAGTCGTAATCGGCATCGTCCGTGAAACGCCGACCATTTCAAAAACTTTAAATGTAATACTTTGCGCGAGTGCCCAACAAGCACCAGAAATTAGACAGAAGATAAATGTTTTGGTTTCGGGAATCGGTGTGCCACGGAAAAGCATGACCACAATGGCTAAAATTAGCGTCCCAAAAGTTGTTCCGATCAATTGATTGGCGGGTTTACCACCAAACTTACCAACTAATACTGGGAAAACGCCCCAACCAATCATAGGCAATAACCCAATTAATATATTTCCGATATTCATTATTCTGACCTCCGAACCCTTTTTTAGCGGTTAGTAAAACGGTTTACTAACTATCATGACATTTATTATAACGGTCTCATTTTCAGATTTCAAGCTTAAAATGTAAACGTTTCATAAAAAAGACAATCAAAAAGCGTCAAAGACTTTAATTGCCAAGTCTTTGACGCTTTAAAAATTTTTTTATTTTTTCTTCGCCTGGCTATAACCCCGTTTAGATTTATACCCGGCTGTTAAAATCTGGCACATCTCGTCAAAATGCTTCTGTTGCGTCGCCTCAGCAACCGCACCGTAAACGTAGCGGGCCCATTCACGTTGATATCCCGGGGTTAACCCGTCAAAAAAGGCTTGGGTCGCCGGTTGATCAACTAAGCGCGCACTGACTCTTGGAATATCGACCTCATATTCCGCTAATGGTTTTTGTGGCATTTAAATCACTCCATCTATTTTAACCGCATGACATCGCGCACAATCATCAATTCTTCATTGGTTGGCACCACTAAGACTTTAACCTTAGAAGTTGGTGTACTGATAATCTGTTCTTTGCCGCGGACTTTATTTTTGGTTGCATCTAATTCTACACCAAAACAAGCTAATTGTTGACAAATATCGGCCCGCAACTCACTGCCGTTTTCGCCACTCCCCGCCGTAAAGACCAATGTATCAATTCCGTTCATCAATGCAACGTACGATCCGACATACTTCACAACGCGATTGACAAAAATCTTCAACGCTAAGGCGGATTGTGGACGGGTTGCCGCGGTCTCCTCTAAATCGCGCATATCGGGTGATAATTCGGACAACCCTAATAAGCCAGATTTCTTGTTCAAAATATTAATCATTTCAGGCATACTGATGGCTAATTTGTCCGCTAAAAAGGCCACTAATGATGGATCGATATCGCCAGAGCGCGTGCCCATCGTAATCCCGGCCAGTGGGGTAAAGCCCATCGATGTATCAACTGCTTCTCCATTTTCAACCGCGGTGATTGAAGCCCCACTGCCTAGATGTAAGGTAATCATCTTTTGTTCAGTTAATGGCACTTCTAATATTTCAGCAGCCCGTTGGGAAACATAACGGTGGCTTGTCCCATGAGCGCCGTATTTCCGAGCGCCGTATTTTTCATAATATTCAGTTGGAATACTATACAAATAATTTTCTTTAGGCAATGTACTATAAAACGACGTATCAAAAACCGCCACTTCGGGTGCTTCTGGTAACAGTTCCGTAAAAATCTTGATGTAGTAAGCTTGAGTTGGATTATGCAATGGCGCATATTCGGCTAAACGATTAATTTCATCGAGCCCGACTGCATTGATGACGGTCGAATCTTTAAACAACTCGCCCCCGCCGACAACTCGATGGCCAACCCCGGTGATTTCTTCCAAATGTTCAACAATCCCAAGTTCTTTTAAACGTGTCAATAACAACGTTGCTGCTAATTTATGGGTTTCGATATCTTGGACTTCTTTAAATTTTTCGGTCCCAAATTGCACCGTAAAAACGGAATTTGGTAAGCCTAACCGATCAATCATTCCTTTAGCGATGACTCGTTCTGCTGGCATTTCAAATAATTGCCATTTCAGTGTAGAACTACCTGCATTAATTGCGAGAATTTTTTCCATGGTGTCGACTCCTATCAATCCTTTAATAACACAATTGTAAGCAATTTCATAACAAGTTACAACCCTCAATCGATCAACACGCAAAAAGGCCATTGATTACTTTTCGTAATCAACGACCTTTTTAATCAAACCTTAATCAGCTTATCACACGAGCCAATCTCGATTTATTTAGCGTCACTCATTTTTTGAACCCGGTTCAAGAATGACCGGCCCATCTTGTTATCTTCATATTCACTTGGTTCGATGACTTCTGTATAGAATTGATCAACAAAGCTCAATAGACCATCCACTTTTTCGCGACCCATTTGGCTTTCAATTTCATGATACTTTTCAACATAACGGCTCACTAAACGGTCCAAGACTTCTTGGCCTTGTTTCGTTAAACTTAAAAATTTAACCCGTTGGTCAGTTTGTAAATGTTCTTCAACGACGTAGCCGTTTTCTTTTAAAAGACGACATTGACGTGAAATTGCAGAACGGCTGACGCTCATTGTTTTGGCTAATTTACTACCTGTTAAATCGGTGTTAGTTGCAATTTCATACATGATTAAAAACTGATCAAATGACACTTTATAATTTAAACTTTCACCACTGACAAAATCGCTTAGATTGCTGATAATCCAACGATAGATCAATGATAAGTGCGTGACAACTTCCCAGTCTTCTGAGTATTTTCCGGTGATTTTTGCAGACATATTTTCGGCTCCTTTAGATTAACAATTCAATTGTATTGTACAGAAACAATTAATGGTTTGAATTTATTTACTCTCAATATACTAGCACAAATTTTCAAAAAAAGAACTACCTGTTTTCAACAAATGGGTGCCGTTACAGTTAATCCAAAACAATTAAATTGTTCTCATCACCATTTCACTATTGACCCGTTTTTATTAACCAAATCATAATTTACAACTATTTGAACATACTGATTAACCTTGTTAAATAAAAAGCATTAGCGTTAAACCCCCGCTAATGCTCTTATTAGTTATCATTTTATAAATTTTTATCCATATTGAATGTCAATTTTGATAAATTAATTCCTGACATTACAAGTTCACCAATCATGCCCATTGCTTTGTCTTTCATCGTTTTAACAATTAAATAATTTTTTTCAGTTAAGAAATTTGTTAGCGCTTCGCCTTGATATTGATGCGCTTCAACTTCAATTGAATCCAATAACGTTCTTAATTCTTGTTTGCATTCCGTTAAATAATCGACATCTTTTTGAAGATGTTGGCTATAATGACCTTCAACTAAAACAGAAATTGTCCGATACAGCCAATAAGCACTGTTAATGTCCCAAGTCATCGGTGTTTCACTGAAGCTAGGATCGGTATCGTTAGCATTCGTGAAGAATGGGATAAATGGCGTATAAGTTGGCATCCCCATTGTAATCCACATCACCGCAGCTTGTTCCTTAGGGACATCGTTGCGCAATTGTAAGATATGCGTATTTTGCGTCCGGTTTAAACCGATTGGACGATAACGATATTTATCAGCGTCAGCCCCGTGACCCATTGGATCAAATTCCGTTTCATTATAGTGTGACCCAAGTAACATTTCGATGTCTTCGACACTAATTTGATGTTCAATTCGGCGAATAAAAGGAAGTTCTGCTGATTCCGGACTCATATCAAATTCACTATCGAATAGCTGATGAGCGTACCAAACCCGTGGTGTGTTGTAATGACGGTCTTTTTCATTCATTGTGCCGAAGATATGGCGGAAATTCCAGCCGGTCTTATCAGGGTTCAAATGATGGGTTTCAACATAATCTTGAATGCCTTCAGCCCACATGAAATTATCAGGATCGTTAAAATCAACTTGTTGAATCGCCACTTGATTGGCAGCAACCGCATAACTATCATCCGGAATCCGTTGCGCTAACCAGAGATGTCCTGTGACGATTTCCATATACCAAACTTCATCGTGATCACTGAACAAGACACTATTGCCAGCGGGTGAACCATATTGTTTAATTAGATTGCCTAAATATTCAACACCACCACGCGCTGAATCAATATAGGGTGCGACCATAGCTTGCATACAATCTTCATCTAAGCCGTCTTTGACCAAAGGATCATAGGCTAATGATTTCTCGTTACCATACGTGCTTTCAGTACAGCTCATTGCGACGTTAACTTCATTAATACTACTTTCGTCATAGTAACCCTTATTTTTATAATCAACATTCGGAACGGCTGGCCACCGGTAACCATTTTCAGGCAATTCGGCTTCAAATCCGTTCAACCAAGATTTAATCTTGGCACCTTTGCGGCCTTTAACCGCCGGATTCATATATAAACGTTGGGGGGTTAAGGGGCTAAAAGTGTCATCATTTCTGGCAATCATTGTTGAACCATCTAATGATGCTTTTTTACCGACTAAAATTGTTGTACAAGCTGATTCCATGTGTATCGCTCCTTTACGTCATTCAATTATTAAATTATTCTCATAATTCTACTATCAGTGTACGCCAGTCGGGTCTGAAAGTATACGGTAATCTGCGCCAAATCGAATCTAAAAAACACAATATTCCTAATTCGGAATACTAATTCACTATGTCTCGTCTATTTCTTCACTAACGAGCTGGATAATTCCGACAAATATCAGCAATCACTGTTTATCCCCGCCACTTTCATGGTATATTATAAGTTAAGTATCCTAACAATAAGGTGGTTCCAACATGAAAAAATTAGCACTTCCGTTATTATTAGCGATGACCTTTGCCTTCATTTTAGCGGGTTGTCAAAATAAAACAACGGTCCCTGAAGCGGCGACGAAGACCGAATCTCAGATCGAATCTTACGTGCAACAGGTCAATCAACTTTATGTCGATGACGCCCACAAAAAACCAGCTAGTTTAACAGCTAATAAGAAAGCAACCATCATCAAAGCTGCCAAAACGCTCGACAGTAAAATCACCCCTAACCTCTATATGAGTGGCATTCATAGTAGTTCCAAAAAGTCATTTGAGTCTGCTCAAAAAGACCTCGCAAAAGTAACTGGCGATACGCCGGCTGCGGAATCTTCTTCAAAGGAATCAACAAAAACGCCAGCTAAAGCCACTAAATCAACGGTTAAAACAAGCGCCTTTTTTGATAAAGAGGGCATCGTTAAAAGTGACGCAGTGATTGGTCAAGAATCAGATTACACCGGTCACCCTAAGAAACTTGCTAATTATAATGAAGCGAAAACCCAATTAGAAGCGATTGCGACCGTCAATAATTTGTTCACCGATGCTAATCACACCACGATTCCTGCCACTTTGACGACCAATGACTTTCCTTACGCACAATCAATGGTTAACAAGGCGAGTCACAAAGCTTTTAAAACGAAATATTTAGCCTTAATTGCTAATGCTAAAACCCAATTTGACACTTATAATACAAATAACACTACAGCCACTACTACAGATACCACCGCGCAAACAACCGATGCGACAGGCGGAACAGCCGATACTACCGGAACGACTGATACGACTGGCACAGCTGTTGCTGACACCACACAAACTGACACGACCGATACAGCTGCTACAACCCAAACCGGGACTGTCACACAATAACTTAATCATTCAGATTCAAGCCTACTTTTCGTCTAATAAGTAGGCTTTTTTTGACGTTCACAATCGATTAGTCTCATTTAGCGTCACATCTTAAGAAAGTTGTAACACCGCACTAACTTTTATGTAACAGTTTTGTCACGTTGAGATGCTATGCTTATAACCGTTGCAAGTAAACTAAAAATTAAACTTAAATTAATCTAATCTTGAAGGAGATTTACAAATATAATGAAAAAGCAAAAAATGACTTATTTATCATCAGGTATCGTTGGTTTAGCAGGACTTGTTCTAATGGGGGTTCAAGCTAACCAAGCACAAGCCGCAACTACCGGCACCGTTAACTACACTGACGGCGCAACAACTGTTTGGACTAGCCCTGAAGTTGGCCAAAAACCAAGTCGCTATTTAGCTAAAGATCAACAAGTTAGTATCCAATCAACGAAACAGGTTTACGGTCAAACTTGGTACAACTTAGGTAATAACGAATGGGTTTCAAGCCAATTTATCACAGCCGGCGGAACCGTTAAAGCTACTGCCACAACAACAGCTACTACGACTGCTGTTAAAGATACGGTTACCGCTAATTTCCAATCTGGCGCAACCACCGTTTGGTCTGACACATCAGCTAGCCAACCAACTGGCCAATATTTAGCTTATGGCGCCACTAAAAATGTCACTAACACTAAAGTCGCTAATGGCACAACTTGGTATCAATTAGAAAGTAACGGTTGGGTGCCTGCTAGCTACGTTGTTTTAAACAACCCAAGCTTAACCAACGTGACACCAATCACAACGGCCCCTGCGGTTAAGACGATTGCGGCAACGACACCAGCAACTACCACAACAACGCCGGCTGCTTCTCAAAACAGTACAGCTACTGTCAGCTCATCATCAGCTGCGGCAACGTCAGCAACTGCAACACAACAAACAACCACACCAGCAACTTCAACTTCAACAGCCGCTGCTACTAGCACCCCTGCACAAAGCAGCTCAGTTGCCTCAACACCCGCAACAAGTCAAAGCCAATCACAAGCAACTTCAACACCGGCTGCTTCTCAAAGTTCAACTCAAACTCAAACAACGACTAATACCCAAACAACAACGAACACAAATACACAAGCAACTGGTAGCACATCAACCGTTGTCAACGCTGCCTTATCACAAATCGGCACACCTTATGTTTGGGGTGGAACAACACCCGGAACTGGTCTTGATTGTTCTGGTTTAGTGCAATACGCATACGGTCAAGCTGGTAAATCATTGGGCCGGGTCACAACTGCTCAAGAAGGTGCTGGCCAACGCGTTTCATTAAACAGCCTACAACCTGGTGATATTTTATTCTGGGGTGGTTCAGGTGCTTCATATCACGATGCAATCTATATCGGTGGTGGCCAATACGTCCACGCACCACAACCTGGCGAATCAGTTAAAATTGGTACGATTTCAAGCTACTTCATGCCATCATTCGCCGTACGTGTCTTTTAATTAAACTTTTAAAACATTAAAAATAATGCCGACTGAGAAATTTCAATCAGTCGGCATTATTTTTTTGCGCTATTTTAGCTTAAGTTTTTAAGCTTCAGATGCCTAATCACACCCATCACTAAACTGAGCATTAAAAGAAGCAATCCTACAGTGATCTGCTTATTATTGGGATGGCTACTTGTTTGTGGTAACTTTTTAGATGCATTGTTAATACGGGTTCCCTCTGAATTTTTTGGGGCTTTTGGTTCTTCTGGGGCTTTCGGTTCCTCTGGTACTTTTGGTTCTTCGGGTACTTTTGGTTCCTCGGGTACTTTTGGTTCCTCGGGTACTTTTGGTTCCTCTGGTTCTTCTGGTACTTTTGGTTCTTCGGGTACTTTTGGTTCTTCGGGTACTTTTGGTTCCTCTGGGGTTTTCGGTTCCTCGGTTTTTTTCTTTGCTTCGATTAAGTCCGCCATTGGCGCCGTTAACTGATGCGTATTAGTGATAACGATGTTGGCTTGATCATGATCATCAACGATTGCGTGATAACCAGTTGGGACATTAACTTCTTGAACCGTATAATGAATCGATTGACCATTGGCTTTGACAGCTAGATGTTGCCACTGATAAGTCCAATTGCTTTTCTCGGATAGTATCACGGCTCCCCCTTGTTTCTGTCCATCCGCCAATAATTGAACTTGAATTTCAGTAGGTCGCATCCCATCTTGATTCCCCCTATCAGCCCATTTTTTAGTCACACTGACACTTGTTTGAGCTGGTGAATACCGATTAATTAAATCGTAACCTACCGCTTCAGTTGTATAATCTTTAACCGGCTTTTCGGTAATCGCATACTGTATCTTTTGACCATTTTGATATCCTGGTAAATTCGCAAAAGAATAACGCCATTCATCTTTAGCCGTTACTCGTTTTAGGTGCACTAAATGCCCATTCGCTAATAAATTAACCGTGATTTCAGTTGGTCGTTTACCATCCTGATCATGACTATCGTGCCATATTTTTGTGCCACTAACCTCAATCTCACTCGGTAGATGCGCATTCGTAATCACCAGATTATTGGGTTGGCTGTCATCAAGCGTCGTCTGATAGACCGTCGGTGGATTAATTTCCTGAACCGTATAGTTAATTTTTTGGCCATTTCGTTTAACCGCTAAATCCGACCATTGATGAATCCAAGCCGTTGCCTGATTCAAAGTCACTTCCGCACCTTGTTTTTGACCATCTGCGTATAATTGAATCTTAATATCAGTTGGTCGCAGACCATCTTGATTATCGTTATCGGCCCATTTTTTGGTCACGGTCATTTTAGTTTTTTCTGGTGTATACCGATTGATCAACTCGAATCCGTTAATTTCAGTTGTATAATCTTTGACGGGTTCTTCGGTAATCGTATAGTCAATCTTTTGACCGTCCTGATATTCTGGTAAATCTATAAACTGATAACCCCACTGATTCTTAGCCGTCACGATTTGTTGTTGTATCGATTGACCGTTCGCCAGTAAATTGACGGTAATTTCAGCGGGCCGTTTACCATCTTGATTGTCGTAATCCAGCCATGTTTTGTGCCCGCCAACGGTCGTCATCGCGGGTTGATGGGTATTGGTAATCCTGATTTCATGGGCCGTCACGTTTTCAGTTTTGGTCGTATACCCCGCTGTTTCACTGACTTCTTTAACAGCGTATTTAACCGTTCGACCCTTGCGCTTAGCGACCAGTCCTCGCCAATTATAGGCCCAGTTTTGTGCTGGCGTTAAGGTGACTGGCACCCCCCGCTGCACCCCATCAGCATATAATTGCACCCGAATGTTAGCCGGTCGTAAACCATCCTGATTCTCGTGGTCGTCCCAAATTTTATCGACAGTCACACTTGTCTGATTTTTGCCGTGCACACTGCCATCCGCATTAGCATTTTGCACTGTGTAATCCGATTCAAGTCCGTTAACCGGCGCCTGATTATAGGCGCGATACCAGACCTGACTCTTATTTTGAAAACTGGCTTGGCAATAATCATCAATATCGGTTAAATACATGATTTCAACCGAATTATAAGCCGCTAAATTTTGCGGAATCGAGATGGCAATCTGACCGGTCTCCTGATTCGCCTGAATGACGGCACCAGGATAGGCCGTCATGAATTGGGTGATAGCGTCGGGCCCACTGAAAGACTGATTGCGATAACCCTTAATCATGATATAAAAACTAGCGGAATCTAGCGTTTGACCCGGTTGAATCTGATCCGCTACGTCAATTCGATCGGTCACATATTGTCGATTGTTATTCATGTTTAAAAACCAACGCACATGATCTGTGTCACTTGGTAACATATCGCCAGACTTATAATAAAACGGCCCTGAAGCACCAGCGGCTAGTTTCTCAACTACGACTTGATTGTGTTGCAACCCACCGGCGATATCGAATTGACCGATATGGCCCCGAGTCGTATTCGTCTCATTACGACCCTTAAGGTCAAATTCGAACCAGCCGGTTACTTTTTCTAAATTGTCGATATTTTCATTAAAGATTATCGTTGCTCGCGCGCTCGTAACCACCAATTCGCCGACCGTTTCGTTACCAATCGTGATGGCCGCTGTTTTATGAAACCCAACGCCGTAAATTGCGCCTGAATTCGGCCAAGCGATATTGATATAATCCCCCGCTTGAATCGCTTGTGCGCGTTCATCAAAGGTGACGCGAATCGTCGCGGTTCCGCCATCAATCACATTTTGGGGGGTACTGGTAATCAACGTCACATTGCGACTCACATCTTGTGCATTCCCTAATGGCTCACTGGCAAGTACGGTGAGCGGCGTTGCCAACAGACTCCCCCAAAATACGAGCAACATTAAATACTGACTCATTCTTTTCTGCATTCCAAACTGTCTCCTTTAAAATAGTTATCCCGGGTACTTCATCGACCCTCACTATTTAATTACGGATTTTAGTTTGATTTTTTTCTATCTAATTCAAAAAAGTTTAAACCGTAAAAAAGCACACCCCTTGCTTAACGATTAATCGTCGGCAGTGAGTGTGCTTTTAACATTATTATATTAGTCATATAATTATTTGGCTGTTTTACGTTCCTTTAAGAAGTTTAAGACAGCGGCTGTTTCGTCCATCCGTTTTTTAGTATTTTTTACGTTAATAGGACGACGGTTGCCAGAAACACTAACATGTAAGTTTTGTGACATTACGCGTTTCCTCCTTTCGTGCATATATTACTTCATTTTAAGCTGAAATTACTTTTTTTTCAAGGTTTCTTTAGTAAATCTTCATTAGATTTAATTTTTCTAAACCGATTCAAGAGCCAGCCGGTCATCGGAACCGTTAAGATAACCCCAATGACACCGACTAATAACGAAATCACTTCGCCCATTAAAATTTGATGATTTAAAATTTTGGCTAACGGATACCCGAGTTGGATAAACCAAATCGTTAACGATAAAAAACTGCCGAAAAAACTGAAGAACAACGTATTAAACGCGGTCGCAATAATTTTTTCACCAATTTCGAACCCCGCATGGAACAGTTTGCCCGGTGCAATTGTTTGATCATATTCTAAAATTTCGACCAAGCCACTGGCAACTGCAATGCTCGTCTCGGCAATCGCGCCCAGACTCCCAATCGTCATCATCAACAAACTAATCTGCGGAAAAGAGAGCCCGATGGCCAAACTAAAACCTTCAATCTCTTCAGCATCTTCCGCACCAAAGCCGTACGTGGCCGCCAACGTGCTCAACGGCCCAATAATCAGTAACAAGCCCGCCACCACGATTAACGCCGTCCAGAAGGCGGTTTTAGCCGTTAACGGTTGTTTCGTATTCATGAAAATCGACGTCGCCAACAACGTCAAACTCAATAGCCCTAGAATGACCAACGGATTAAACCCGCCGGCCACCAATACTAACGCCAGAACAATCACAACAAAGTTTAACCCTAAACTGAAGAAAATCGTCAAGCCTTGCGGACCACAAACCAAGACTAGTAAGCCTAATAGGACGAATGTTAACACCATCATGCGGCTTTCACCCCCACTAAACGACTCGCTAAAAAGCTGGTGACTGGTACGGCCAAGGTAATGCCAATCGCACTAATCACTGTTTGGGTAAACCCAATCGTCATCGTGCGTGATAACGTGTAGGCAATCGTATTTCCGTTACGCAAATACAATAACATAATCGGAAACGCCTCGGCCATCACGATGAAAAACAAGACGTTGACGAGCGGACCGATAATCTCACGGCCGATTGCCAATCCCGATTTAAATAATTGATTGGGAGTGACCGTCGGTTGTTCCAACACTAATTGTTGCAGTGACGATGAAATATCGGTCGTCTCGTCCATCACCGCCCCGAGAATGCCTAATAAAACTTCCGCCAAAAAGACGGTTTTATACGGCTGTAATTCATAAGCCATCGTTTCATAATGAATGCCTTGATCATTGGTGATTTTTAAAATCACGACACTGATCAATAAGGCCAGAAAAGTGGCACTAATCGTCGCTAAAAACGACACTAAAAATTGCCGATTCGGGCCTAGAACCAAGACTAATGTCAAAGCGGTCAATAGAATCGCCAAGCCGCCCATTAACGGTAATAACCAACGGCCACCTAAGGCCACGTCCAACCGAATCGCACCGATAAATAATAGTAGGTTCAATCCGATGCTCAGAATCGTTTTAAGCCCCCGGTTAAACATGACAACTAATAATAAGGTTAAGGTCCCTAAAATCACCCCAACCACCACGGTATCCCGCTTAGGCTCACTCAGCGTATAGCGGTGGCTCGTTGTATCTTGATGTAAATAAACTTGCTGACCGCGATAATACCGAAAACTCGACGCTTGAGAAACGGTGTAGCGATTTTGCAATTGAATCGAACGGCCCTTAGCCGTCGTATTTAAAAAGGTCCCGGTAACTTGTTGGGTCACATCGGTATCTTGATTTTGATAATCATCAATCGACTTCGTTTTGTTTGTCGTTTTAACTTGGGTAATCTGAATGATTGGTTGTTGATATAGTGATGCATCATATCTCGTACCCAGTAGGCCTAAAATACAAATCAACGAACCGATTAAACCGACCCACAGTCTTTTTTTGGTTGTCACACGCTCACCTCGCTCTCCCATTGTAGCCTTTTAGCGGGTGAAGACCAAATTCAATTTTAAATCTTATCAATCATTTAACCGACTATGTTTAATCCCATAACTGAAATACACAATTAAACCTAAAACAAACCAAATTCCGGCCGCAATCCACGTTTCAAGCGGTAATTCGAACAACATGAACAAACACAGTACCCCCGAAATTAACGGTAAAACGGGGTAAAAGGGCACCTTGAAACCATCTTTGTTCGGAATATCTTTACGTTTCCGCAACGGAATGACCCCGATCGACATGAAGAAAAAGGCGACCAGCGTCCCGATATTGACCAGATTGGTCAATTGATTTAATGAAACAAACCCGCCTAACGTGGCAATCACGACCGTCACAATTTTGACACTGTTAATCGGTGTTTGGTGTTTCGTTTCAATTTTGCCTAGGGCTTTTGGTAACAAGCCATCACGGCCAATCGAATAGATCAACCGCGAACTACTGTAGGTCATCGTCAGCATCATAGTAAACATCCCCGCCAAAGCGCCTAACGAAATAATCCCGGCAAACCAATTTTGATGAACGACTTTTAACGCAAAGGTCACGGGGTCGGCGACATTCAATTCCTGATAAGAAACCATGCCGGTTAAAACAAACGCGACTAAAATATAAAGCAACGTACAAATCACTAAGGTGCCGATAATCCCAATTGGTAAATTCTTTTGCGGATTTTTAACCTCGGCCGCGGATGCTGAAACACAATCAAACCCAAGATAGGCGAAGAAAACTAACGACGCACCTTTGAAGACCCCACTCACACCAAACGGCATGAATGGTTGCCAATTCGCCGGTTTAACATAGAAAACGCCAATCACTAAGAATAATAGCACGACACCAATTTTGATCAGGACCATTATATTATTAATGCGGGTCGATGACCGCGTCCCGGTCGTTAAGAGTAACGAAATACAAAGCACAATCAGTACCGCGAATAAATTAATATACGTGCCATGCGCCGGATCAAACGCGCCGGTAATCGCTTTGGGAATCCGGACACCAAAACCTTCAATAAACGAGATAAAGTAGGCCGCCCAGCCAGTTGAAACGGCGGCTACTGATAACATGTATTCTAAGAATAAGGCCCAACCTAACAGCCAACCAATCAGTTCGCCAAAAATAATGTTGCCGTATGAATAAGCACTGCCAGCTACGGGTAAGGCTGATGAAAATTCCGCGTAACACATTGCTGCGACGGCACAGACGACGGCCGCAATCATGAACGACACCGTAATGGCCGGGCCACTATGTAACGCCGCAATCGTCCCCGGTAAAATGAAAATCCCGGTCCCAATCACCGCCCCCACGCCTAATGCAATTAAATCCTTCGCCGTTAATGTTTTGGCGAGTCGTTGATCCTGTTGTAAATACCGATCCAATGATTCTTTTCTCAATAAACGCGCTCGTAAGCCCATATGAATTCTCCCTTTTTAAACCAATTTTGCAATGATGACCAAAAAAAACACCCACTAGTCTTCACTAGTGGGTGCCACTAGAGAAGGAGACTTGGTTACCCAGTCTCCTTCTCGTTTATTAAGGTTCATCGTTTTAACTGCAACGTTTTTCCTTAATAAGCCAGTTGAGAACTGGGTTTCTTAAAGAAAAAGCTAAAGACTGTCCGTTGCATTGTCATCATGATAGAACCTCCTTGTTATTAATTAATTTCTAATTATAGACAACTGTTTTCTAATTGTAAAGCCTTATTTTTAATCATTCTCTAATTAGTTGTTTTTTGAACTCAATTCTGCTAGACTTTAAACCAATTGATACCGAAAGAAGTGACGTACATTGAAAATAGCAGGCTAATTTATCTGATAACTCGATTGGAACCAACTGTTCGTTTTATTTGCGAACCGTTTATTCTGATTGGTATTAAGATAGCCTGCGTTTATTTTCAAGTCGCTCACCCTGATTCGACTTGTTAAAAAGACGCCCAGCAGTGCGTCTTTTTTTGCGTTCTTAATCCCAATCGGCCAATCGCCTGAATTAATTGATGAGGTGATTTCAATGGGCACTATCCAACTAACCAATTTAACATTTAGCTATCCAGATCAAATCGAACCCCTTTTCAACCACGTGACGCTTAAATTCGATGCCAACTGGCGACTCGGTTTAATCGGCCGGAACGGTCGTGGTAAAACGACATTACTCAAATTATTACAACGCCAACTCTCCTTTGAAGGGCAGTTAACCACTGATTTAGATTTCCAATATTTCCCCCAAACAATCAAGGACCCCACTTGGCTAACACGCGATATTTTAATGCAGCTCGGTCACCTCGATGAGTCCACGTTTTGGCAAATCGAACGTGAATTACAAGGCTTACAAGTGGCCCCCGAGATTGTTTGGCAACCGTTCGATACACTCAGTCCCGGCGAACAAACGAAAACCTTGCTCGCCTTATTATTCATTGACGATCAGCATTTTCAATTAATCGACGAACCGACCAATCATTTAGACCAAGAAGGTCGCGCGGTTGTGGCCCAATATTTAAAACGCAAAAGTGGCTTTATCGTTATCAGCCATGACCGCCATTTTTTAAACCAAGTCATCGATCACGTCTTAGCGATTAATCGGGCCGATATTACCGTGCACCAAGGCAATTATGAGACTTGGCAAACCGCTTATACCCAACAAGAACAAACCGAAATCCAGACCAATCACCAATTGAATCACGACATCAAACGCTTGACCCAAACCGCACAACAAAAGGCGCAATGGTCGCAACAAGCCGAACGCGGTAAAAATGCCGCTAGTGTCAAAAATGAAAGTGCCAATCTGGATAAAGGTTTTATCGGTCACCGCGCAGCGAAAGTCATGAAACGGGCGACTGCGATTACTAATCGTGCTGAACACGCCGTTGACGCCAAACAACAGTTACTCAAGAACGTCGAAATCGCTGAACCGCTGACCTTAAAGCCATTACCGCTGCGCGCACAACAATTCGTGTTACAGGCCACCGAACTCACCCTACAGGCCACACCAAATGTCCCACTCAACCAAACCTTATCCTTAGTCGTCAAACCCGGTGAACAAATCGTGTTGGCCGGTCCCAATGGCGCGGGAAAATCGACATTCATTAAAGCCTTGTTGGCCCTTCCCACCACCACATTGATTCATCATGGGCAACTCGAACTTAATCAACAATTGAAAATTTCTTATTTGCCGCAGAATTTTGACCAATTAGCGGGCTCTTTAGCCGATTTTGCCCTTGAAAAACAAGTTGAACTTGAGTCATTACTTGGCATGTTGCGCAAGCTCGGTTTCGATCGGCAGTTATTTGCGCACCGTTTAGAAACGATGAGCATGGGCCAAAAACGTAAAGTCGCACTCGCGCGTTCACTCTGTGAAGAGGCGCATCTTTATCTTTGGGACGAACCGCTTAATTATTTAGACGTCATCACCCGCCAACAAGTTCAAACCTTGATTGAAACAAAACGGCCGACCTTATTGTTAATTGATCACGATGTCGATTTCGTCAAGGCAGTTGCGACGCGGACTTACCAGTTAGAACCAAATGAGTGCCCACACCCACGGTTTGATTCTGAGCATTAGCCTAGTTTCGTGAATAAGTCCGGTTTATGGGCTTGTTTACGAAACGTCGCTAAGCGCAGGAATCAGTGGGTATTGACACGTTATCAATGCAGAATGTTCGCTTAACCTAAAGTGACCAGTTATCTTAAGTTCAAGATAGCTGGTCACTTTTTTGTTTATACTTCAGAAGCTAACCAGCTGAGCTAGCAACTCTGTTCTGAAACGTGCTTTCTCAGCCAACTTCTTCCGTCTAGCTACGATTAGTAAATCATGACCAAGAAACGGTCATAATTCACAATTCTAGGCTATACTCAGAAGCTAACCAGCTGAGCTAGCACTTGTTTTAATCTAATTTCTTTTCCAATTCGTTGACGATTTCAGCGTGTTTAGCTTCTGTTAATTTAATTTTGGCCATGAAAATCAAGGCTGAAACAATCAATAAGACCATTGGAATGAAGAACATATACATTTTGAATTGTACTAAACCACCATTGGTAATGTCGCTTGGTTTTGCATTACCCGTCATCCCAGCGTGGACAGCCGCGGTCCCAACCACTCCGTTGGCGAAAGCACCGGCTAATTTATCCAATAATGGCCGAACTGCCAATGTGACCGATTCATTTCGCGTGCCACTTTTTAATTGACCGTATTCCACGCTGTCGGTAATGGTCATTAAAGCGGCTAAGAAAACCATTGGGTATGGGAAGAAGAACAACCCAACGGCGATTAAAACAATGACTAAGTTACTGCCAGCGAATAAAAATAGGATGTAGCCGAGTAACATCAAGGCAATCCCGCCTAGATAGATGGCCCGCCGTTGAATTAAAGCGACTAGTGTTGGGAACAATGCAACAGAGATGACGCCTAGAATCGCCGTAATCACACCGACCGTTGTAAAGGCAGCCGCCCGACCCATGACATATCTGAAATAATAAATTAAAAGAGAATTGGTAATCACATAACTAAATGCGAATAAGAAATATGACACGGATAACCACATTAATTGATCATTTTTACCGATAACTTTGAACACATCGCGAAAACGAATTTTTTCGGTGTTTTCACGAATCGCACTCTTTTCTTCTTTAGTCCCTAAAATCGTGGCTAAAGCGCCTAAAAATGAGACAATCCCAATCACAATGGCGAAACCGAACCAACCAGCACCGGTTTGTTGACTACCATGTGTGCCAGAGAAAATTCGTGAGAATAAAACGACCGTTGGGACAATCACGATAATCACGCCTTGCGCCCCTAAAGTTGACCCAAAACGCGCAATCGCGCCAAACTTCGTCCGTTTTTCCGAATCAACGCTTAAAGCCGGTAACATTGACCAAAACGAGATATCTTTAAACGAATAGAAAATATCTAAGATGACGAAAACGATTCCAAATAACGTCAAGTAAAGATAAGGACTCTTAGTGTTCAAGCCACCAAAGTTCGTAAAGATTAACGCTAACCCAATTGAGCTGATAATCGAACCAATGAGTAGCCAAGGTTTAAATTTACCCCAGCGCGTCCGTGTATTATCAACGACCCCACCGATTAATGGATCAAAACGATTTCGATAATCCGAATGACAACCATCATCGAAGTAACATAACCAATCATCTTCGCGTTGAAAGCCGCATTATTGGTATCGAATAATTGACTCGTGACAAAAATCATAAAATAAGTGCTGAGTGTTGCGTAAAAAGCATCGTGTCCAAAAGCCCCAAAGGCATACGAACTGTACTGTTTCAGATCTTTAAATTTATTCATGGTAAACTCCTTTCAGGCTAATCATTATTGATAACGATGTTCGATAATTTTTTCTAAAATCGCTTGGCGTTGCTTTTCTTTGGCTGAACCAAATTGATTTGCTTCTAATGAATTAAAATCCTTAGCTAACAAAACCGATTCAAGGTATAGCGTTAATTGCCGTTTGATGTAAACCTTGTTGTCTTCGTTGGTTTGCTTGGGATTCCCAGCAATGATGGCTGATGCAAATTGATCAGCATCAATAATAATTTTATGCTCGCTCATTCTAACCGCTTCTTTCTCTCTCAAATTAACACATAGGCTTTAAGTAAACGTTTACTTAATCGTTAAATCAATATTATCAAGCTTCTACGAATATCAATGTAACCGTATTCCTAAGTCAGTAATTCTATTTTACTAAAACTTTACTAAAATGTAAACGTTTAATTCTATTTGTATAGCGTTTTCTCATTTTTGAAATTAAGCCAATAAAAAAAGCCTTTTTCCAAAGGCTTTTCTAAATTACATATTAAATTTAAACTTGGTCCACGGTTTTAACATTGATAACAACGGTATTTCGGCCGGACTAATCTGGCCAACTTTATTTTTCCGCTGATCTTCGTGTGGTTCTAAAACAATTTGTAATTCATTTTTGTAAATACCAAACTGATCATTGCCGATCACGATATCCCCGACTTGGAATTCTATTTGGTTATCATGTGGCGCATTCGGTTCTGCTTTATAAATAACCCGTGATTGCGTTGATCTAGCGACCAACGCATTACTATCACCACGTCTAAAATGTTGCATGCCTAAAATAATTTGCCGTTCCAAATCAGTTGTTTCTGGTAATAAATCCGGTTTAAACATCAGTTGATACCGGTCGAGTTGGGCTAAACTAGCCAATTCCGCTTCCGACGCATAGGCGTTTCCGATAATCACGTCATCAATTAAACCAGTTCCAAATAACCACTTCGCTTGAACTTCAATTGGTAAATACCGATCTTTTTCTAACGTTGGTAAGCCGTCATTGATATCCCAAGGACCATGTTGTCCCACCTGGCTTGCAACAAATGCAGCGGTATGCAGCCCTTTTTGTTTAAATCGCCGACTACAACTCATGAAGAAATCAGTCGTTAAACCGGTCCCGACTTGTGGGTAGAAGTTATGACAACCGAACAGATAAGGCTCATTGGCTTGATAACTTAAAATATTATCTAAATAGGCCACATCATTGCTCATATTGAGTTCAATAATTAAATGCTCCGGATTGTAACTCATTAGGGCTTCAGTATTGCCATCAAACCCTTGATCTAACCGAATGCCATCGACGCCTAATTCAGCAAAGAAACTTAAATCTTGATAACTAATTTGTAATTGGGTAAAAATTCTTGGCGAAATATCAATAATCGTCTGATACCCTAATTCCTTCGCATAACCAATAATTGCTTGGTATTTAGCTTTAGTGGTTTGAATATCTTGAACCTCTAGCATACTCATAAATAACCGCGTAAACCCGTACTGTTGACCCAATGCCAAGTATTGCCGGTCTGCAGTTGCATCACTATGATCTGGATAAATTGATAACCCTAATTGGCGAAATGTCATTTTGTAACCTCGCTATTCTGATATTTATAAAAACCACCTAGAACTGCTGGTGCTTCTTCTCGAATAAACTGGATATCCTGATATTGACTAGTTAAATATTTTTCAAATTCGGTTCTAACTAACTCATTCTTTTCAAAAACAGTCCCACTCTCAGAGACTCTTCTAATTTCAACAGATCTATCCAATAAACGACTGGTCATAATCCCCAGATTCTTCCCGGCATCTTTTAATATTTGTATCGCGTCAATTGTGCCGGATTCTGCTAATTTCGCAACTTCCACCGCTAGTTTCGCAATCTCACTTTTAGGTTGGCTATAAATAAACGCCAGAATAGTTTGAATAGAAGTACACTGAATCTTTTCACAAACCATTTCAGTTATTTCAGTAACTGGTTGGTTCGATTCAATTTGGACTAATACTTTTTTAACTGCTTGCATACCAATCCAGTAGGCACTACCAGGATCACTATCAATTAAATGCCCCCAGCCGCCAGATCGTATCCATTGGTTATTGGCATAACTAACGGCAACTGAACCCGTCCCCGCAATGACCAACACACCTGACTGTCCTTTAAATTTAGCCCAATAGGCTAACTGTGCATCATTCATAATCGTCACTGGAATTCCAAAATGGTTTACTTGATGCTGATAATCTGGACGGTAATCTCCTGCATCAATGCCTGCTATTCCAAGTATAATGTAACAACACTTATGATTATTTAACTGCTCTAATAACGATTCGATTGTCATCATAATATTTTCAATCCCTTGCTGACTATCGACCATGGGGTTACCAAATCCGGCAGTCGCCGTAGCTAAAACTTGTCCATCCATCGAAATTGCATTGGCCATTGTATGTGTTCCACCACTGTCAATACTAATTATATAATCAGACATCACGTTCCAACACACTCCTAATTGAACCATTATATTTATCCAACAATGCTTTAGCGACATCAACTGCTAAATTCGTTTTAATCATCACAATCGCCAATTTAGCATTTTGGCCGGCTTCAGCTAGCATTTCAGTCGCACGTTCAGTAGTAACACCGGTTGCTTGAACGACAATTCGAATTGCTCGATCCACTAATTTTTCATTAGTCGCTCGCACGTCGACCATCAGATTTTGATAAACTTTGCCAATTTTAATCATGCTGATCGTCGAAATCATATTTAAAACCATTTTCTGCGCTGTACCCGCTTTTAATCGAGTTGAGCCGGTGACAATTTCAGGTTCACTCTGGATATCAATAATCTGATCAACATGTGTGCCCAATTCAGAAACTGCATTACAGGTTACCCCGGCCGTCATGGCACCCATTTCACGGGCGTAGTCGACTGCACCAATCACATATGGCGTACGACCACTAGCGGTTAACCCAATAACAATGTCATGTGACGTTAATTTTAAATCAACTAAATCGGTACGACCTAATTCAGCAGAATCTTCGGCGCCTTCAACAGCCGAAAACATGGCTTGGTATCCGCCAGCCAGTATCCCTTGAACCATCTCAGGCGTTGTCCCAAATGTTGGAACACATTCAACCGCATCAAGCACACCTAAACGGCCACTAGTTCCTGCACCAATATAAATCAAACGGCCACCAGATTTAAACGCTCGAACGACATCATCAATGACTAACTTAATATTTGGTAACACGACTTTAATATGTTCCGCAATTCTTGCATCCTCAGTATTCATCTCAGTTAATATCTCGACAACTGACATACTATCCAATTGTTCTGTCGCTTTATTTCTTGTTTCAGTCAATAAATTCTCTAACATCTGCTTAATTCTCCCTTTAGAAATGCTCGTAAAATACTGGTTTTTCTTTATTTATCAATGCTTTTTGCCACAATATCTGTGCCGAAGTTGTCATGGTTTGATTTGTTTGATATAAACAATCCGCTACCGACAGATAGCCAAACAGTAAACTTGATGCTAAATTAATCGGCAAAGTTAATTGCTGATCTAAATCAACAGTATTCTCCATCGCTATTTTCTCAATACCTTGTTTAGAAATACAATATAAACCGGTATTCCATTCTGCAAATTGATCTTGTACGTTCAAATATAATTTTTCATTATCAGCTAATTCAAACCGAGACTTCTTTAAAAAAGCAAACACATCGACTAACCGAATCATGCAATCTTGAATAATATTTTGACTAATCTGTGGATTATTAAATGTAAAGTTAATATGTTTCTGAATACTCGTTTCACCATTGATTTCAAAAACATTAGAACGGTGTGATGTTAAATAATGCCAAATTGCTGCTTCCACGTTTAAATCGGTTGCTACATAATCATGTATATTTAGCACAACATCATTAATTTCATAACGTAAATAACCTACAATCCGATTTGCTCGCCGAAACAACGTAACAGTATCGCTAGACTCTCTAGATACTAGTCGTTGCCACCATGCCTCATTACGATTCATTCCGCCATTTTCTTTTTTTACTTTCTCGTTATAAAAAGAAAACAATTCAGATTTTATAGCCATTGGCACGTCAACAAACTGATAACGTTCAATTTGTAACTCCTCTGACAGCTTAGGATTTGGATACTTTTCTTGAACAACTTTATAGTTTACCTTATCAAAAAAGACTTCCCATCCAAAATGGCGATAGAATGCGATTGAAAAAGGGCCCAATACTGAAACGATTTGGCCATCATCGTGCATCTTTTTCAAGGCAGCAATGATTAGTTCTTTCATGACCCCTTTTCCGCGATATTCAGGATAAGTTGCTACAAAGCCAATTCCGCCCATTGAAAGCTGCTGCCCTTCAAAATAAATATTTAACGGTAAAACGATTAATTGCCCCGCTAATTTTTGTTGATCGAAACTACCAATAACAGCACTATTCTCGACCCAATATTTAAAATCTGCTAATTTGGAACCACTATAAACATGGCGAAAGGCATAGTCCCTTAAATCATATACATTTTGATATTCATTTGGCGCTACTTCTCTAACATCCATATAATCACCTCAAAAATAAAAGCAATCTACAAAGTAGATTGCTTTTTAGATTCACTAGAAACGAATAACAAATAAATAAGCAACTACTCCAAATGCGATTGTTGAAAGTACAACAAATCGTAAATAACGTGTCATCATAAACTTTTCTGTTCGTTGTTTATACAACATAATATACGGAAACACAAAACCTGTTGTAACAACATTCACAATGAAAAATAATAGATTACTTTCGAATTGCAATAGATTACTTATTAAAATTGTCAGGATATTCATTCCCCCAACAATTCCCATTAAAATGACAATGTTTTTAATACTAATACGCAATGGATTTTGGCTATTCATCATCTTGATTATTCTCCTATAACTACTCTGTAGCTGAAACAGCTTCTAGTCTTTCTTGTTCCAATTGTTTCTTATCACACATCTTAACAAATGGATAATAGATTATACATGAAATGGCAATATTAACTAAACATAGTACAATCGCTCGCCAATCACCACCAGTTGCTAAAAATGCACCAATTGGGGCTGGCAAAGTCCATGGTGGCTGTACATAAATGTACTGTATCATATGCCATTTAAAAGCAAACCAAGTGACTAAGGTTTGAATAATTGGTGAACCAATAAATGGAATAAAGAAAACTGGATTTAGCATTACTGGAAATCCAAAAATAGTTGGTTCATTAATGTTAAAAATTGCTGGTACAATACAAGCTCGACTGATTGCTTTAGAATATTTAGCTTTCGCAAATAATAACGTCATCAACACTAAACCAATCGTCGCCCCTGATCCACCGATCCAAACAAACCACTGTAAGAAAGGTTCCGGTGCAATATGAGTTGGAACCTGTCCAGTAGCCATTTTATCAGCATTTTCAGAGAAATATTGTAACCAAATAGGTCTCGCAACTGATCCAACAATCGAATCACCATGAATCCCAAATATCCAAAAGAAACAAACTAAGAAAACTGGTACTAAAACGCCACCTAGTGTATCGCCCGCTTTTACTAATGGCGAAAAGATCAATTGGATAACTTGTTCTAAATTAATTTTAAAAACAACGTTAATCAACGTCATTACAAGAATGACAATAATAGCTGGTACAATATTCGCAAACGAATTTGCAACAGATGGTGGCACTTGTTCTGGCATTTTAATTGTTATATTATGCTTTTTACAAAGACGCATTGTTTCAACTGCGAATACCGCCAATAACATACTTGGAAATATCCCAACTGCCCCTAATGATGCCATCGGTAACATTAATCCAGCTTTTGTCATTACTGGCATAATGCTGAGTAACAATGCTGCGACAGATAATTCTGCCCCCTGCAATGGGTCTAAATGATATGATTTTGCTAAATTATACCCAATCCCAAAACAAACATATAACGACATAATCCAAAAAGTTAATCGATATGGAATTAATATGTCAGTTGCATTCGCTGCTGCCCACTTAGCAAACCCCCAAGTCGCTGGTATCGGCGGAAAAGCAATGATTAAGAAGAAACTGCCAACAATGATAAACGGGATGGCTGATACAACACCGTCTCGAATAGCCCGTAAATGTCTTTGTTGTGAAAATCGAGCCATCGGTTCAGCTAACTTTTTTTCAAATATATTCATCCAAGCATCCATTTTAAAACTCCTTTATTTTTGGTAACCGGTTTCATATTTGATTATAATCCAAACGTAATTAAATTTCAATATAATATTATAAAAAAGAAACTAAATTTCATTTTCGTAATTGCTAATTGCCTCTCTGGTTCTTTTAACCGTTGCAAAAACCGTTTTATAAGTCGCTAAGTATTCCAGGTATAGCATATCAATAATTAAAAATTGTGCATGTAGCGAACTAGTCGCCGCGGTTCTTTCAATCGGTTCATATGATTTAATACTCAATAAAGATTCATCTGCCAATTTTGACAGTGAATTATCCCCAAATTTAGTGATTGCAACAACTTTAATTTGATATTTTTGGGCAATCTTAGTCATCTCTAATATTTCTTTTGTTTCACCCGAATTAGAAATAACCAATAACATTGAGCCTTCAGGCGCCGTCGCAAACGCCGATAATAAAATATGGGGGTCTTTATTTAATAAAATATTTTTACCAGTTTTAATCCACTTTTGAAAAAAATTCTCGGCAACTAACCACGAAGAGCCCATGCCAAAAATAAAAATAACGGGTGCTGTATAAATCGACTGATTAATCGTTTTAATCGACATACCATCGATCTGCTGAAAAGTATCTTCCATCGCTCTAATCGAATTTGCCAATAACTTATTTCTCAAATCAGTACTCGATTCAGCGCTTAGTATTTCTGAATAAGCCTGTTCATTTCGACTGGTCCCTTTATCTTGAATATCCTGTGATAATAGAATCTTCATTTGAGTAAAACTAACGACTTTTAATTTTTGACAAAATCTAATAACAGAGGCTGCACTTGTTCCAGCTTCATTGCCAAGTTGTTCTGCCGTCATTGCTAATACTTCTGTTGCATTTTTTAATATCACATCGGCAATTCTTTTCTGTGATATTGTTAAATCTGAATATGAACTTGTTATTTTGGCAATAATCATTCTGAGACCCCCATCATAATTCAATTATCCCTATCATACCAAACTTCATTCCTAGATAAATCAAAAATAGAGATATCAGTCTACATTCCCAGCTGATATCTCTATTTTTTGTAAGACTATCCACTACGCCGAAATATCGCCATGTATTCTAGTTAATGAGTATTTTCCAACACAGCACTAATCGAACCGTTGTATTTCACCAATAATTTTTGGGCCGCGCTTGCTTCTAAATTCGTTTTGATCATCACAATCGCCAACTTAGCATTTTGACCAGCTTCAGCTAACCTTTCAGCCGCACATTCAGTAGTGACACCGGTTGCTTGAACGACAATTCGAATGGCCCGATCTACTAATTTTTCATTAGTTGCTCGCACATCAACCATCAGATTTTGATAAACTTTGCCAATTTTAATCATGCTAATCGTCGAAATCATATTTAAAACCATTTTTTGTGCTGTCCCCGCTTTTAAACGAGTTGATCCGGTGACAATTTCTGGTTCACTTTGGATATCAATAATTTGATCAACATACGCTCCTAACTCTGAAGACTGATTACAGGTTACACCTGCCGTCATCGCACCCATTTCACGGGCATAATCGACTGCCCCAATCACATATGGCGTACGGCCGCTAGCCGTTAATCCGATAACGACATCATGTGGTGTTAATTTTAAATCTACTAAATCGGCACGGCCTAATTCTGCAGAATCTTCGGCCCCTTCGACGGCTGAAAACATCGCTTGGTACCCGCCGGCCAGAATCCCTTGGACCATCTCAGGCGTTGTCCCAAATGTCGGAACGCATTCAACCGCATCTAGCACACCTAAGCGGCCACTAGTACCCGCCCCAATATAAATCAAACGACCACCAGATTTAAATGCTCGGACAACATCATCAATAACTAACTTAATGTTTGGTAACACGGCTTCAATATGTTCCGCAATTCTAGCATCCTCAACGTTCATCTCAATTAATATCTCAGTAATTGACATGCTATCTAGTTGTTCTGTTGCATGATTCCTTTTCTCCGTCAATAAATTCTCTAACATCTTCTCCAATGCTCCTTTTAAAAATTCATAAAGTACCAGTGTGCGATGCTACAACTCATCCCTCAAAGCTGGGTCTGACATATAAACTTTGGCATAGGGTAAAATGCCTAATTCAATCCCGTGCATTTTACTCATTGTTTGATAGAAATCTTGGTACGGCACGGTTAAAACACCGCCTCTGAACAATTCATATTCATTCAAAGCGTTAAACCAAGTATCCATAACGGCTTGACTGAATTGAATATAAACTTCTGGAATAAAGCCATTTAAATCTTCACAATTTTCACCAAAATAGAGTTTGATATGTTTCCCCTGATGATTCAATTGATGCACGGCCGCTTTAACCACATCATGACACAGAATGTGCCGATCATGCAGGCTCCCACGCCAATGCGTAATAACAACTTCGGCACCACTTTGGTCGATATAATTAGAAAAGTCTTCAATTAGTTGCATCGTACTAGGTAATTCACCGGCAACATACCCCATCCAATGAGCTTGCCCACCCATTGTTTGGGCCACCTTAACCATTTCAGATTCAAGTTGTTTACCATATTCCAAAGGTGATTTATTCTTGTTGCCCCGTTCACCACGCGTCATGTGTACAAAAGTCACTTGGTCGCCTTCTTGTGCACGTTTAGTCAGATAAGGCCCACCCATTAATTCTGCATCCAAAGCATGTGCCCCAATACTTAATATTTTCATCATTACGCCTCCACTGTTTTTTTCATTAATTGATAAGAACGATAAACTTGCATCCCATTACGCTCGTAGAATCGTTGGGCTTTACCACCCGTCCACAAGAAATACGTCATTGGGATATTACTTTTTTGCATATCCCGCATCATTTCATTAAATAGGACGGTGCCTAATTTCTGACCTCTTAGTGTTTCGCTGACGCCAAAGGGCCCGAAGCGCGATGGTTGTCCCTCAATTCCCCGTTGAACATAACCCACGATTTGCTGTTTTTCATCTTTAATAATAATAATGCTTTGATCCGCTTCACCTTTAGCAATCGCATTTTGAACATTGCGGGCCCAACCACCACCAAAGTTTTGATGTAAAAAATTAATTAAGGCTTCGTATGAATCAATGCTTAGTTTTTCAATTTGGTATTGATGCAGCACTTGCTTTTTCAAAGCTAGATATTCTTCTGAAAAATGATAAGTGAGTAAATCCATCTTCATCGAGACGGCGGCTGCATAATTTGTATAACCATTTTTGTTAAAAAATTGGACCGCTGGTGCGTAATGATTTTCATCAACTCCCGGATATAAGTAACTTGGACTGTACGCGCCGATTGTAATCGTCTTAACTTGCATCGTATCAAACAAGGTTTCTACTTCAGTCAAAAGGCGGGTTCCGATGCCTTTGTTTTGAAAGGCAGGTTTAACACAGAGTCCAACAATCCAAGCACGATCTGCTTCTAACCCTTTATCACCATAGGGCACTTTACGCTTAGTCGCCCAAATAAAACCGACGACTTCCGTGCCGTCTAGACAAATTCGGCATAACTCGGGATAAAAATTAGGATCCAGTACCATTTTTTCAATGAAACTTCTACGGCTCAATGGATCAACCCGCATGGTTGTATTCCATAGCGCTAGTACCTCACTGGTATAGGCACTATCATACTCGATTGTTCTCATTGGTTATCGACTCCTTCTTTTGAAAGTTCTTGACGTTCCAATACTTTAAAGAATGGTAACCAGATAAAGAACATAATCACCATATTCAACAAACTAATCGCGGCCGCTACCCAGCTCCCATTAGTCCCCAGATAAGCAGCGATTGGTCCTGGAATCGTCCACGGTACGGTTGCGACCATTGGCGGAATCAAATGTAAAAACGCGGTACATACGTATGAGAACAAGAAGATGATTGCATAACCGAAAACCCACGGAATAAAGAGAATCGGATTTAGAACCAAAGGTAATCCGAACATAATTGGTTCTGCGATATTAAAAATCGCTGGTGCTAAAGACATTTTCCCTAACATTTTATACGATTTAACTTTTGAGAAAATCATTAAAATGACCAGTGGTACTAATGAAACCCGGACAACATATTCAATCCACACATTGGTGTATAACCATGGAATGGCTTTGCCGGCTGAAAAAGCGTTGATGTTATCGGTAATCATTTGCGTCCAAATTGGTGACATGACGCTCCCAACAACATTTGAACCATGAATCCCGACAAACCATAATAAGCGATCCAACATGAAACCAATAAATTGGGCAAGTGGTGTTGAACCCGCTAATAATAACGGTGCAAAGCCTTGGTCAACGATGTTCGTTAAATTAACTTGGGCAACTTTTAAAACAATAAACCAGAAAAGAATGGTTAAAAATGCTGGAATAATAGCTGCAAATGATTGTGAAACCATTGGTGGCACTTGCTCTGGCATTCTGATCACTAAATTTTTATTAACTGCAAAACGATATATTTCAGTTGAAATAATCACCACGATAATGGCACTAAATAGACCGGCACTATTAAAATGGGAAGCATCAATTACGACGGAACCATCTTTCATGGCCGTTACGGGGAACAACATTAAGAAAGAGACTAATCCTAATATTGCCGTTGAAAGCGGACTAACCCGTTTATCCTTCTTCTTATAAAATTCTCCCAGACTATACCCTAGCGAAACACTGACAATCACCGCGATGATCCCTAATGTTGCATTGACAACACTATTGAGCATTGGTGCATACGGCTTTACAATATTCGTCCAACCCGGAATTGGTAAGCTTGCAACTAATAAAAATAATGAACTAATTAATAAGTAAGGTGTTACAATCATGAATGATTTTTGGATAGCATCTAAATATCTATTTTGCGAAATTCTCAATAAGGGTGGTGCCAACTTCGTTTCGATAAATTTTACTAGTTTATCCATTGTGTTACTCCTTTTCAAATTTAATCGTGGTGCCACTAGCCATTAGTTCGAGCTGTTCTAAATCTTTTTCGTCTATTTTGCCAATCACATTCGTTCTGGAATCCGCCGGCATATCGACTAACATAATATTAATTTCACCTTGATAACGACCATATTTCTCATTATCAATCGTCACGCTCCCGCGAACTCGCAAATCGTTATGTTCACTACTAATGACACTATTCTTAAAATAATTTCTGGTTTCAGAACTGCGAATATAGCAGGCGCTAGAATCTGATCTAGTTTGTAATGGCTGATCTAACAATTGTTGCACTATGGGGAGAATCTTTTGGTTAATCCTCATTCTACAAGTGATTTCGTTGCGCTGTAATGATTCAATTTGGGAAATCGTCTCTGGCTTAATCCCCATATCCCCTACAAAAATAGTATTAACATAATATCGATTTTTCATTTCTAAGTAATTATTGATCAACCCGGTCGCTCTCTGCTTTTCAATAGTCGGTAACCCTTCATACAAAGGGCCTCTTAAATTTTCATCCCCCGGTATAAAAGCCGCGACGCTAATACCCAAGTGTTGTAATTCAAGATTTTTAGTTATAAACAGGCTCTCCGGTAGGCCGCTACCATTTTTAGGATAAAAATTATGACACGCGATTAATCGACTTGCTTCAATACCAAGCGCTGTTATTTTTTGTTGATTTAGCGTACTCGCATTTAAGGCAATGATATATTTTTTAGATAGCGCCCTAATCATTTGGTCATCAAAGCCGTAATCAATCCTGATAACATCAATCGCCACTTTTTCTAAAAAAGAAAAGATGTCATCTTCTTTAAAAATCGTCAACGTATCGGGCGAAATATCCACAATAATTTTCATCGCCAACGAATGGCATAACTTAGAAATCGCTTTCATTTTATTAAAAAAATAAATTTTATCTTCATTTGATTCAATACTCACCCCATATTGAAAAGAAATAAAGACATAGTCAACTGCTTCTTTTGGGAATCTGTTTAAATACGTTGCTATCGTATCGATATCTTCATTTAAATAAACTGATAAATTCATTGGCTATCCTCCTTAAAATGATTATATATCAAAAAATATATATTTCAATAGTTTTTAAATATTTATGAAATTTAATTTCATAAATACTGGATGCCTTTTATCGATATTCACCATGGTCCATAATCCAGTTATACGTTGCGCCCAAAATATTGGCATCATTCCCAAAATAACAAACGTTAATCCGCGGGACAATAATAGTTTGCTGAATTTGCTTTGTAATCAATTCTAAGTGTTTCTCAACGTTTTCGATAAAGCCATCAGCCGAACTGATCCCGCCACCTAATAAAATAAGACTCGGATCAAAATAATATTGTAATTCATATAATCGGACCGCAATCTGCTCACAAAAATCTTCATAGACATCAATCGCATCTTGATCGCCATTATGATAAGCTGCTAAGACATCTTTACCACTCACTGTATTGGATGTCTTCTTTTGACGAGCATACCGCTTAACCATGCCGATTGTACTATTATTCGTACTCCACAAGCTGTAATGACCATCGGCTTGCTTGTCTAACGCAAATCCAAATTCACCGGCTAAATTATGGGTCCCCCGCCAAATCTCACCGTTTATCATTAATGCGCCACCAATTGCAGTTCCAAAAACAAGTGTTATAAAACTAGTCTCTTGTTGCGCATTCCCGCGCCACATTTCCGCTAAAGCCGCGCAATTGGCGTCATTTTCAACCGAAACAGGCAAGCCAAAGCAAACTTCCAAGGCGCTTACTAATTCTTTCCCAAACCCTTCATAAAATTTACTGCCCATTCCGATTAATCGTTCTTCTTTTTGGACAATTCCGGCGGAAGAAATACTGATCCCGCAAATTTGATACTGTTCGATGAACGTCTGACAGATATCCTGCATGATATTAATCATCTGGCTTAAATCTTCCCAAGGCGTTCCAAACTGGCCTTTATTAGCAATACCACCTGCGCCGTCAACAGTGGCGTATTTAACGGACGTCCCACCGATATCAAAAATAATTAATTTATTTGCCATTAATTTCTCCCACTTAAAAAATATTTTATTTCATTTTTATTATACTTTTTACGAAATTAAATTTCAATATCATTTTTATTGAACATGTTATAATGAAACCATACTACACGACGGGGATGATATAATGAATCGAAATATTCTTGGACGGATAAAAAGTATTCTAGCTGATTTTTCAAACGCTGAAAATAAAGTAGCACGCTTTGTTATCGACAATCCTGAAAAAGTAATCAATATGAATGCAGCGGACTTGGCCATTGCTGCGGGTGTTAGCGCCGCAACGGTTATCCGCTTTTGCAAATCGATTGATATTAATAGCTTTATTGAATTTAAAGTACAATTATCTTCGGAATTATCCGTCGACAGCCAACCTGAACCTTACGTTGATATTTTCCCAGATGAATCGATTGACCAAATCAAAAACAAACTATTAAATAACGCGATCTCCTCAATGAAATCAACGGTTGAACAATTGAACAATGAAAAAATTACAGCTGTTAGTCAAAAAATTAAGGAGGCATCAGTCATTTACGTTTTTGGTGCAGGCGCCTCTTGGCTAGCCGCCGAAGATGTTTTCCAAAAATGGAGTCGGGTTGGTAAATTAGTCATTGCGGTCCCTGATACGCACTTACTGACCGCCTCCTTAATGTCCGCTCCTGAAAATGCCCTTTTTATTGCTATTTCTAACTCTGGCCAAACATTAATCGTTAATAACATGGTTAAATTGGCGCAAAAGAAAAAGATGTTCATTGTTAGTATTACTCAATTTGGTAGCAATAAATTAAGCAGTACTGCCGATATCGCTTTACAAACCTTTAAAATGGATGAAGCCAAGATGCGCAGTGCTGCCACCAGCTCCATCCATGCCCAATTTACCGTTATCGACATTCTATTTTTTGCCTATATGACCTTAGATTACGAGAAAAATATTAATATGATTAAAGCCTCTCGAACACTCCTAAAATAAAAAAATACCGAATTAACAATCATTTTCTTCTGATTGTTAATTCGGTATTTTTAATAATGTTTCACACGAAACATCTAGCTTACTTAATCTGTTTTAGGGCCTCTTTTTGCGCCAAACTGGCTAGTTGATGCGTCGCTACAAATTGGCGTACCCAGTCAGCATCAGTCTTGGCGTATTCACGAAGCGCCCAACCAATCGCCTTTTGAATGAAGAATTCATCAGTCGCCTGATCGGCCTCAATCGCTTGGGTTAAATGCATTAAACGTGTCTGATTTTTAAACCCTAACTGCAAAATCAGACTAATCCGTCGCAGCCAAAAGTTATCGTTACCGGCAAAAAGCGCCCAGATAACGTCAAACTGTTCGGGATGTAACTTGATGTATTCGCTATAGAGTTTGCGCCAAATATCAATCGTGTCCCACCAAGCTTTATCGGTCACGACCGCTAACAAGTCTTGTAAATCCGCTAATTGCCATAAACGCTTGGCCCGAACCGCTAAATCAATCGCTAAGTATTGATATTCCCGGGCTTCTTGTGCATAAAGTTGGCGAATTAACACCAACATTTCGGTCGCCGAATAATGTTTCACGGCTGGCCAAATAGCGCGTTCTAATAAATGACGTTCCGGTGCTTTGACACCGTTAAATTTAAATTGATCCTGCATATAACGGGCCATTGCGACTTGATTTTCAGGATGCAGTGGCAGCTCAACCTTAATCATGCGCAGCCACTAACAGACGCATCTCAGTCGCCACTAATTGTAGTACGGGTTGGTAGTCTTTCAGCGCTTGGTCAACGTCAATGAACTGGCCCGCTGCATTAAACATCTCGGGTGCGATACTGATTTGCGGATTGGTCGCCAAATTTTGCATGTGCAACCCTTCCGTCACGAGCTTCATGGCAATCAGACTTTGAAAACCACCGTGACTCCCATACGGCATGATACTAACCGGTTTGTGTGCCCATTCCCGATAAAGATAATCGAGGGCGTTCTTTAAAACGGCCGGATAACCCCAATTATATTGTGGAAATAATAAAACAAAGCCATCATATTGACTGACTAATTGACTCCACGCGCGGGTGTGGGCTTGTTGGTAGTCACCTTTAGCTGGCATTTCCGGTTCATCTAGAAATGGCAAATCGATTGTCGCCAAATCCAACAAATCCACCTGCAAATCGGTCGATTGCAGTTGTTGTTGCGTCCATTCAGCGATTGAACGACCAATTCGTTTAGGCCGATTTGTCCCGATAATAATAGCGATTTTATGAGTTGTCATTTTATTTGCTCCGTTCATATTGATTCACTTGAATACAAAGTGTATTATAAGCTTAATCAACAAATTGTCAATATTAATTCTCATGAATAAAAAAAGAGGTAATCATTTGTCACTCATCAACGATCTGATTCAAACATTAAATCAATTTATCAGCGCTGACCGGCGCAACGACCAAGAAAAACAGTGGGTGCAAGCCCAGGTCACCGATTCCAAGCTCCGTCAATTGCTGACGCGCCTTTCGACCCGCGATATTAAAATCATCAGTCAGATTGACCAAGAAGCAATCTGTTATATCAAAACACTGCCCACCGCCGTCAACGCATCACAAGCCACGATTTCGCGGACGATTTCGCGCCTAGAGAAAGACGGAATCGTCGCCAAATACCGCAACATCGATAATGATAAAGAACTACTTGTCCATCTAACCGAAATTGGCCAAAAAATCGCTGAACTCCACACCCAGTTAGATCAACAATTGGCGACCGACCTCGAGAGCATCGCGGCCGATTATTCGCCGGAAGAACTCCAACGTTTCACCGAATTGATGCACCGGATTAATCAGCATCAACTACTAGCCACCAAATAGCTAGTAAAAACGCCGTATCCCAATAACTGGATATGGCGTTTTTTTAACGAATCACTTTAATCAGTAGCAAGCCACCAAAGATAATTAACAGCCCGTAAATGTATTTAACCATCGTGGCCGGCGCAATCTTAGCGCTAATCCAGTTGCCGATTGGAATCACGATCAATAATAGCGGTAAACTAAGCGCCAATAATTGAAGCACTTGCACCGTCCAAAAACCGGCGAGGATATGACTCGCCACCACAATCGTGCCGACACAAACAAAGTGGGCTTGTAAAATTCCGCGTAATTCATCGACCGACCATTTTTTAAGTGTGCCATAAATCACGACCGGTACACCGTGGCTATTGTAGGCACTGCCCATAATTCCCGAAATCAGCCCCGCTAGATAATCCCATTTTGGACTGACTAAACGGGCCTGCGAAGTACTTTTCCGAATAAGATTATACGTGCCATAACTGATTAAAAAGAGCGCTAAGGCCCCTAAGACAATTTTGGTCGGCACCCACTTCATAACCGCAATCCCCACAGGTACGCCTAATAATGACCCCAGCACCAACCGACGAACCACCGCTAAATCAATTTTGGTTCGGTACCGAATCGCCGCGGGAATCGCCACGATTAATCCGAGCGCCCCAATTAACGCGGTCGCCGAATGTAAATCAAACGCAACTAACGCCAATAACGGCATCGTCACCAACGCTTCGCCGAACCCAAATACCGTCCGGGTCAAAGCGCCCAATAAAACGATTAAAATAATAATGACAATCGACATCTATGACTCCTTAACCGTTGGATTGACCACGCCAAAAACATAGTGCGGCATCGTCATACCATAGTAGTGTTTCTCAATCCGATCACGAACTTGCATCCCGTTACGAATCGCTACGTTCATCGACGCCAAATTATTATCGCGAATAATCGAATAAACGCCTGAAGCCTTCAATTGATCGAACGCATACTGCTTAACCACCCGCGCGGCTTCAGTGGCATAACCTTGATGCCAACAATCACGGCGGAATAAATAGCCGATTTCTAATACGGTCTGGTCACGAACTTGTTGCGGGGTCAGCCCACATTGACCGATTAATTCGCCACTCTCTTTTAAGATGACGGCCCATAAACCATACCCGAATTGGGCATAGTTCCCCAGTTGCTTCTCCAACCAAGCTTGGGCTTCTTCATCTGAAAAGGCGTGTTCGTAAGCAAACATCGTTGCTTCATCTTGTAAAATCAATTTTAATGCTGGTAAATCGGCTTGCGTTAATTCGCGGAAACTTAACCGCTCAGTCGTCGTCTCAATCACGTTCTAGTCCTCCGTCATCGTTTGATTCCATAATTGCTTTTGATAATGGCCTGATTGCCCGGCTAGGATTGACAAACTTGCATTCGCGACCATTTTTTGATTGCGAATTTCGGCAAATGGCACGCCTAATAAAGTGTTCATTAAAAATAATAATACAATCCCGTGAGCCACGATTAAAACTTGTCCATCAGGATACGCTTGTTCATAATCGGCGATCACCGCTTGGCTACGCGCGAGCACTGATTGATACGTTTCCGCATGAATCGCAGCTGCGTCGAATAAATCGGGGTGGTGGAAATAATGGTCAAATTCCGGATGATTTTGCTGTTCCGCAACTGGCTGCCCTTCCCAATCGCCTAACGCCATTTCCTTTAAGCGGTCATCAATCTGAAGTGCCGGTTGCACGATTTTTGTCGGTTGCAACAATAATTCAGCTGTCGTTTGCGCCCGTTGCAGTGGCGAACTGATTATCGCATCAAATGCTTGTTGCGCTAAGTAATTTCCCAAGCGAACAGCGGCAGCTTCACCGGCTGCTGTCAATGCGGTATCGACCCCGCCACCATTAAAACACTGCGCACGATTAGTCAACGTTTCACCATGTCGTACGAAATAAAAAGTGGTCATCTGACTACCTGCTTCCTCTATAATCCTGATCCTTATTATACCTGATTTTGGACATCATGAAATCAACGTTAAGAAGCGGTTCTGCCAAATACCTTCATAAAATTGAATCGTTGCAGCTGCCGATAAATACTGATTATCAAAGGTCGTCGTCATTTTAGTTTGCATTTGCAACTGGTATCCCAAATGATGAGCGACTTTAACGGTAGTGTCGATACAATACTCAGTTTGCGCCCCACAAATTTCTAACGAAGTCACTTGTTTCTGATCCAAAATCGTTTTTAAAGTCGTTTTAAAGAAAGAATCCGCGTGTGTCTTCTGAACGGTGATGTCCGTTGCCGCTATTTCTAAGGTTGGAATAATTTGCCAAGGCATTGTTTCGGCAATCAATTCTTCATCATTATGCTGAATAAAAATAATCAGCCGATTAGCCTTGCGATAATCAGTTAACCGTTGATGGATTTGGGTCACCAATCCATCGAGATGATCAATCGGACCCGCACCCTGACAAACTCCATTTTGCATGTCGATGACTAATAAACAATCTGCTAATTCTGCCATTTAAATCCCTCCGATACTTTTAAAATTAGTATACCATCAAACTTTTTATCATTTACCAATTTACTCATATGAAATCGAATCAAAATGAGCTTATTAGCGTCTAAAAGCGTTATACTACTAGTATCAAATCGATAAGGAGTGTTCTAACAATGAAAAAACCAATCAAAGGTTCCTGTACGACAGTTTTAGTCGGCAAAAAAGCGTCAATTGATGGTTCAACAATGATTTCTAGAAATGATGACGGTCATGAAGCTCTAGATCCTCAACGTTTTGTTGTTGTTAACCCTGAAGATCAACCACGCGACTACCAAGCCGTTATTAGTGGCGTTCAAATTAAATTACCTAACAATCCAATGCGCTACACGTCAATGCCTAACTCACTTTTGACCAACGGGATTTGGCCAGCTGCTGGGATTAATAGCGAAAACATCACGATGTCTGCGACTGAAACCATCACGACTAATCCCCGTATCCAAGGAATCGATCCTTTTGTTGCCGGCGGAATTGGCGAAGAAGATATCGTGACTTTGGTGTTACCATACATCCATAGTGCCCAAGAAGGTGTCGAACGTTTAGGCGCCCTACTCGAAGAATTCGGCACTTACGAACCAAACGGGATTGCTTTTTCTGACCAAGATAGTGTTTGGTGGTTAGAAACCATTGGTGGTCATCACTGGGCGGCCGTTCGGATTCCCGATGATGCTTACGTGGTTGCTCCTAACCGCATGAACATCGACCATTTTGACTTTAATTCAGCTGATACACTTTGCTCAGCCGACTTAAAAGCATTGATTGACGATAACGACTTAAATCCAGACTTCAACGGTTATAATTTACGTCACATCTTTGGTAGTGCTTCAATCAAAGATACCGTTTATAACAACCCGCGGACTTGGTACGGTCAACAATATTTCAATCCTGAAATCAAACAAGATCCACGCGACCACGATTTACCATTCATCTGTCACGCCAATCGTAAAATTTCAATTGAAGACGTGAAATTCGTTTTAAGTTCTCATTTTGAAAATACTGAATACGATCCTTATGGTAGCGCCCCTGAAGACGTTAAAACGCTCTTCCGCCCAATCGGGATTAACCGGAACCACAACGTGCATATTCTTCAAGTCCGTAACAACGTCCCCGCTGAAATTGCAGCCATTCACTGGTTAGCTTATGGGGCCAATACGTTCAACACGGTCGTCCCATTCTACGCCAACGTCAACGACACCCCTGGCTCTTATAAAGATGCGACTGGGACTTTTGACCTTAACAATATGTACTGGTTGAGCTGCACAACCGCCTTACTTGGCGATACAAATTACGATTTCTACGTGGATATGCGCAACACCTTCGAATTAGAAGCAATGGGTGCTTATCACGAAATCCAAAACGCAACTGATCAAGCTTTCGCCGATCATAAAGCCGATGCAACGAGCTTCCTAGAAGCCGCCAACGCTAAATTAGCCACCGAATCATTAACGCGCCAAACAAAATTATTAGGCGACATGGTCATTTCAGGTTCAGAACACATGAAACTACGCTATAACCTAAACGATTAGAGTGCTGAACTCACGGGTTGCTTCTGAGCATTAGCCTAGTCGGTTGAATAAAGGCGGCTTTGCCTTTGTTTGCCTGACGTAGCTAAGCACAAGAAGCTGTGAGTTGCGATCAGCAACTGAGGATTAACCAAAAAACCGAGCTGAAAATTTCAGCTCGGTTTTTTCTGTCCATTCTTATTCAAACTCAACATATACCGTAATGAATTTAGCATGTCCAACCGATTCTATTATCACTTCGTTATCTTTAATTGGTAAAGCAATCTTTGTGTCTTCTTTTAAATTCACTAATTCTGCTTTTTTGATTGATTGTTCAAACTTAACTTTATCACTCAATGTTTCGTGCAGGTGCCCATTAAATAATCGAATGATTATTCCTGGTCGTTTCTCCGCCTTTTTAACAACGCTCAACGTTAACTGCCCCCGTGTCCTAAACAAACTAGCACTAACAGGTAAGTTCTGTTCAACATCACTTTGTGTAAAAATTAATCTTGAATTTAGAAAATCTGCGTATTCATTTACTTGAATTGGGGTATTAACTCGTTTAGCCGTATTAGCTACCTCTGCAGTATTCATATTGCCTTGGTAGTAATAAGTGGCAAAGGAAAAAGTCATTTGTTTATGACATTGTGCATTAGGCGTCTCAACAACTGATTCGCCCGAGGCACGGCCTGGTCGATAAACTAAATTTTCTTTCCCCATAAACCCATATGTTCTAAGCATGGTTAAACGAATTCGGTCAAAGTCACTACCAACAATTTCGTATTCGCGAACACCTTTTGGAAATACCGCAATACCTCTTTGCTCATTATTCAATGTTACGAAACTTTGACAAGTTTCAATTGAAATAGGTTTTTCATTCCAATCAGCTTGATTACTTTGCCATAATGCCAGCTCATTTTCACGGGTAACCGGTCTTTGAATAACACCAAACTGTTGATCTGCTGTTGAAAAACTTGATGCAATTTTCGAATCAAAAGTAACACAAAGTCGATGACTATCAACTAGCCGATTATCAACTGATAAATCAAAATCAATAATTGAACTATCTTTTGATAATTTAAAAATCAATTTAACGGGGAATTTAGTTGATTTGATTCCTTGCGACCGTTCACTTAAATCTTTAGGTACTATCATGATATAGTTCAGCTCTGCAATTTCGATAATATCCGATTTAACTAAATGAATTTCTGGCTCAAACTCAGTCGATTTTATCACTAAATCCTTTTCTGGTGGTGAATAGTTAAATGAATCGCCATCATCCCCATTTTCTTCTAAGATAGCTTGATTCAAGTACTCGGTATTTGTTTTTTTATCTAAAATAGTTAAAGAACCATTCGGATTAATCGTAATCTTCAAAAATTTATTTTCGAGTATTCGATTTGTATTCTCAATTAATTCGGAACTTGTATTGCCAGTTAAATCAATTGAATACTGATAGTATCCAACACTTGGTATGTCATTGATTTGCATTGCTATTTTTACTTTATAAACTTTCTGTGGTTTATAAATTGCCTTACTTGGATCCAGAATATTGCCCTGATTTAATACATAATCAGTTTGATCAATCGCTTCTAACAAAGTATACGCAATTGCATTTCCTTCTTCATCCAATATTCTGAATTCTTTTTGTGGGACATAACATTCAGCTTGTATAACCCCTGATTGTGATGTCGCTAATGGATTAAAAATAGTTAACTTAATGGCCTGGGCATTTGTATTATTAATCCCCATCGAGATTTCTCGCAAGGTTAATTCAACTAAATTACTTGAGATATCACGCGCTTGTTTATACCGCATATAAACATCTTCATTAGTGGTATCCGATACGCAAGAACCAATCGAATCGTGGGCCGCATTTTCAAACATTAATTTCCAAATGTCTCTAACCGTTTCTACTGGATATTCAAACCCAAACGATGTTGCTAGACTTAACATAGGTTCCATTACATTGACTAAATAATTTTGAACTTGTGTGTTCATTTGTTTTAAATCAGGTCTAGAAGAAAAAATACTTTTATGAATTCGCATTAATTTTCCATTTAATAATTCGCCACTCATCTTTTCCAATTCTGGATGGCAATCTTTCACTGCTTTTATATAATTCTCAATCGTTGAAATATGCAATTCAAATTCACCAGCGTATAATTCATTCATTTCGGCCATTAATGCTGGTAAATTTTCTCTCGCTGGTGCTTGATCAAATCCATTTGGGAAATAGACTTGATTTGTTGAACTCCGGCCCCAAGTTGTTTTAAAAGGTTCTTCTTTCAGAAATTTTGCTAGCTCACTTTGCTTTTCTGGAATTGCACCACCAATGTAATATCCACTTGGAATCTGAAAAACAGTCACCGTTGAACCATCTTCTCCTTCCCAAACATATTCCGTTTTATGCGTGTCATCATCGCTAACACCACGCCAAAACATTGTATCCTCAATGCCAAATTCTTGATAAATTTGTGGCATGCTGGCAGCTTGTCCAAACGAATCCGGTACATAGCCAACGTTCATATACCGCCCAAACTGATCACAGAGATTCATCCCGTACAACATATTGCGAACAATACTTTCTCCAGAAATAACCATTTGATCTGTCTGCGTATACCAAGGACCAATTATTAATGCGCCAGACTTAACCAATTCTGTAATCCGCGATTTATCTTGTGGTCGCCATTTTAAATAGTCATCCAATAACGAAGCTTGACCATCTAAAATAAAATGATCATACCCTTTTTTGGTTTCTAGTAAGTCCAATACCTTTTCAAAATTATGCATTAAATAAATTTTTGAACGACTTGTTGTAAAATACCATTCTCGATCCCAGTGTGTATGGGGAACAACATGCACTTGTTTTTTCATTTTTAATTACTCCAATCTTTGGTATCTAAAATAAAAAAGCACAATACCTTGCGCTTTTTTATTTATTTTTAGTTTTCAATATCAATTTCGATATCATCGACACTAATATTTTCTTCTTCTGAATCCTGCTTACTAAAATCAGCTACTAGTGGTGCAACAAATCCGATAAACGCAGCGCCTGCAAACATCCCGACTAAGTATGCCCAACCACTACCGACTGTGAAAAATCCATAGATTCCGCCAACTGGTGGCATTTTAGCATGCATCCCTAAAGCAATCCCAAGACCAGATGCAATTGCACCACCCATCATATTGACTGGCGCTAATTTTAGTGGACTAACCAGCGTAAACGGAATTGCACCTTCCGTAATCCCAATAAATCCCATGATAAAATTATTCCGACCAGCATCCAATAATTCACTATTGAAACGTTTCTTATGGAATAACGTTGCAAATGCATATCCTAACGGAACCGCACAGATTGCTGCATTCACAATAATAGCAGGTAAGTAAATATTTTCTGTCAACAGTACATTGCCCGCCATCCAAGCAGCCTTATTCACTGGTCCACCTAAATCGGTCCCAATCATGGCACCCATAATAATTGCCAATAAAACTTGATTAACGTTGTTGGCAATCATATGTCTAATCCAACCAACTAGTCCTGTATTAATCCAGGATAGTGGCCCCGATAATATCGCGCCCATGACTATCGCGACTATCAGCGTTGCTAATAATGGCAAAATAACTAATGGCATCACACCAGAAAACTTTTCGGATAAACGAATATGATCTTTTGCATATTTAACGGTATAGCCCGCTAAGAACCCAGCAATCAAGGCCCCTAAAAATCCGGCATTAGTACTTGTCGCCACGGCACCACCGATGAACCCTGCTCCTAAAGCAGCTTTATCCCCAATCGAGTACGCGATAAACCCTGCTAATACCGTATTAATTAAGCCAATCCCTGTCCAACCAACTTGTTCAATTAAATAAAGTGCATGTTTAAAACCTTCAGTTTTAGCATAGGGGTCTAAACTTGTTAACCCCATCCCTAAAGCGATCATCTTCGGTATAGCAACAACTAGTGAAGCACCAATAATCAGAGGTAGTACAAAACTAATACCGCTCATCAAGTGCCCCTTCATTTGTGATAGTCCCTTTTTCATGTTTTATCCTCCCGATTCCTTATTGTCTTTGCTCTATCGCTTGAACACACTTTTTCAAAACCGCTTCAGGCGCCTTAATACAGGTGCTGATATTAACCCGTATTTGTGGTTTCCCTTCAAAGCGCTCTAATCCAACTACTTTTTGATCCGTTGCTAGAAGTAAAAAATCAGCTTCTTTAGCTTCTTGTTGTGATATTTTATTAACCTGACCTAATGAACCTTGTTGTTCAATTTTAACGTCGTACCCTAACTTAACCCCCGCTTTTTCTAACGCTTTAGCGGCCATTGGTGTGTGTGCAAGCCCAGCTGGACACGCTGATATTCCGACAATTTTCATAGTGTATTTCCTCCCGTCATTTCTTTATTAATGATTTGAACTAACTCAGAAACATCGTCGCTTTTAATAATTGCTTCTTTGAAACTTTCCTCCATTAATGCTGTCGCTAATGCACTTAACATTTGGATATGTATCGTTCCTTGTTCTGCTTTTGGCACGAGCAATGCAAAAACGTACTGGACACTCTGGTTATCAAATGTTTCCCATTCGATTTTTTTATCGTTCTTTACAAAAATAACAGTGGCGTTCTTGACTGTTTCTGCCTTCGCATGTGGAATTGCAAAACCATCTTGAAGTCCCGTCGAAGACTCACCTTCACGTTCAATAAATGCTGTATAACACGCCTCCTCACTTTTCACTATATTTTTTTGCTTAGCATACTTTGCAATAATCCGTAATAACGCTTCTTTAGAATCTGCCCTCTGATTTAGAAGAATATTCTCTCTCGTAAAATTCATCATCGTTCCTCCTTAATACATATAAATCATAACTATTTTTAGCATGTTAGAAAACCCTTACATTTTCCATTTAGTCAGGATTCGTTTGTGATGGTAGTTTTATAAAACGTTTCCATTGGAGTTGGAAATTGTCGTTACTTTTTCAATCAATTCACCGTGGTAGAATTAAAGATAGAACTTTATCGAAAGGAGACTTTTCAATGACGAAGCTCGCCTACCAGAGATTAGATGATTTAGTAGATATATTACTCATTAATAAACAGCATCCAATTTCATTACAGCATTTGACAGAACAACTGAATGTTTCTGGTCGAACTGTTAGGAATGATATAGCTACCATTAATGATACGATTCCATTACATCAGGCAAAAATCAAACTACATAGAGGTCAAGGCTACCAATTAGAATTAACTGAAACTCATCTATTTATGAAATGGTGGTCCGCCAATAACTTTGATAATCCTACCCAATTAACAACGACTGAAGAACGACAGCAGTATCTGCTCTATTTGCTATTAACAAGTAATACACCGTTATCTCTCGACTACTTATTAGATAACTTATACATCAGTAAAAACACCTTTTATTCATATTTAAAACAAATTAAACAAGGACTAGCGGCTTTTAATCTCAAAATCGTTAATCATCCAAATATTGGCTTTGAATTACTTGGATCAGAATTTAATATTAGAAAAGCAATCATTGAATTACTGATTCGAGTCGATTTACAAAACTATATTATTGATTTCTCTTCAATCGAATATCACCTGTTTAAGTCAATCGATCTTGAAAAACTCCAGCAATTAGAACTAACTTACTTACAGAGTTTAGATTTATTGGAATCCGATTTTTATCATAAAAATATTCTCTCTTCTTTGGCGTTATCCATTATTCGTATGAGAGATAACCACTATCTTAATCCCATACCACTTAAAGTACCTAAACTTAAAGATAGTGTGCTCAAACCGATTTCTATTTTTATTGAGGTGTTAGAATCCGAGTATCTGATCCATTTTAATCAATTCGAAAAGAACTATTTCTATTATAATATCGGCATCAATTTTCCAAGATTAGTTCTTGATGAAAACAATATCACCTATCTGACTGCTACTTCTTCAGAAATAGTCGAGGATTTATTAAATAACATTAAATACTCAACAAGTTACGACTGGACGACTGACGAAGTATTAAAACGCGATCTAACGGCGCATATTAAAGGCTTTATCAATATGGATCTATATGATGCTACTCGATTGAATCCCTTATTAGACACCATCAAAAAGGCATTTCCATTACCCTATGATTTAAGTTTAACCCAATTGAAAAAAATCACCCAAAAATATAAGATAAACTTTTCGGCTGACGAAGTAGGTTATATTGCGCTGCATCTTGCCGGCGCTATTGAACGCAATGAAAAACAACATTTTTCAAGCGTGCGGATTTCAATTGTTTGTGCAAGTGGTAAAACAATTAGTAAAATTATTGAAATAAAATTGAAGAAAAAATATCCTAATATGGTCACGATCATTGGTACTTATTCCTATATCGAATTACTTAATGAGAAAGTTCCTGAAAGTGATATCGTCATCTCAACCATCCCCACTTCTGAAACCGGTTACACCTCTTTTTTCTTAGACGTTAATAATATTGATCGTGATATAGAACAAATCGGAAAATTACTAACCCAATTAACTAACAAGAATTCAACGATTGATTTATTTAGCCCACAATACTTTTATACTGTCGATAAAAATACTACTAAAGATGACCTATTGAAAATGATGTCAGCCAATCTCGAGAAATTTAACGTTGTCGATAAAGATTTTATTGATAGTGTTATTGAACGAGAAGCCATTGGCAGTACTTGTATCAATGATGTGCTTGCTATTCCTCACCCAATGTCCTTGATTTCAAAGAAATCAGCCTTATCAATTGCAGTTGCTCCAGATGGTATCGACTGGGGCAACAATCTAAAAGTTAATTTCATCTGCCTTTTTTCAATTACTAAAGAAGACTATGCGGATACAGAATCTATTTACGATTTCTTACTTGAATTTCTAGACGATAAACCAGCTCAACAGAAATTATTAAAAAAGCCCTCCCTTGAATTATTCAAACAAATTTTAAAAACCTATTAACCATCAAAAAAACGAGCTGCAAATTTGCAGCTCGTTTTTTTGATTGCTATTTTTGTGTTACTAATCCCGCATAAATCTGGTCGATGTTCCATTTCATCATCGTGTAATAGGTGTCGCCGGTTGTCCCTTTTTTCGCTAAGGAATCGGTGAACAATTTAGCAAACACTGGAATCCCCGTTTCTTTGGCAACCTTATCCATCGATTTCGGTGAGACGGAGGTTTCAACAAACAGGCTATGAACCTTGGCCGCTCTAATCTTGGCTAAGACAGCCTTCATCTGTTCTGGGGTCCCTTGCGATTCGGTATTAATCTCCCAAATATACGCCGGTTGCACGTGATAGGCTTGACCGAAATATTTAAAGGCCCCTTCCGAAGTCACTAATAATCGTTGTTGCTCTGGAATCGCCAAAAATTTCGATTGCGCCGTGGTGTGCAGTTTTTGCAATTTAGCAATATATCGATCCGCATTTTGTTGATAGAAGGCCGCATTCTTCGGATCTTTATCCTTCAAAACCTTGGTGATATTTTGAACGTAAATAATGCCGTTTGCTAAATCCAACCAAGCGTGCGGATCTTGTTCTTTAACGTTGGTCGTTAAATGCTGGACCTTGATACCATCGCTGGCCGCAAAAACGTCTTCGTCAAACTTTTTATGTGAAGTTTCAACGAGTTTTTTAAACCAGCCATTACCACCCGTTTCCAGATTTAAGCCATTATGAAAAATCACATCGGCATCCGTGGCTTGCGTAATATCACTCGGTTGCGGTTCATATTCGTGCGGATCAGTCCCGCGTTTAACAATACTATAGAGTTCAATTCGATCCTGCCCGACTTGGCGGACCAAATCTTCCAAAATCGAATTGGTTGTGACGACTTGTAATTTTTGGGTGGTCGGCGCACTCGGTACCGTATTGCGCTGATTCAGCCAGCAATAAACGCCGCTGACCATCGCGATGACACCGACGAAGGTGATTAAAATTCGTTTCATTTAGTTGGCTCCTTTGCACTTGGTCGCCATTTGAGGAAACCTTGTTTGGGGGCGACTAAGAAAGAAATAGCGAATAGAACAGCCGCCATCAGCACAATCGCCGGGCCCGATGCCCAATTCAAAGTATAACTGAAATATAAACCGGTCGTGGCTGAAATCACACCGATTCCGGCGGATAAAAAGAGCATTGTTGCGAGGCGCTCCGTCCATAAAAAGGCGGTCGCCGCCGGGGTAATTAACATTGCAACGACTAAGATAATCCCGACCGTTTGCAATGCCGAAACCGTGACTAACGTTAACACTAACATCAACCCGTAATGCAGCAATTGCGTTTTTAAACCGTAAGTTTTCGCGTAAGTTTCATCGAACGACGTAATCAATAATTCCTTGTAGAAAATCGAAACGAATAAGATTACTAAGCCTAAAACCACCGCGGTCGTCATGATATCACTATCGCTGACCGCCAAAATATTCCCGAATAAGATATGGTGTAAGTTCGTCGCACTTTCGGCCATCGAAATCAGGATAAAACCCAGCGCGTAAAAAGCACTGAAGACAATCCCAATCGACGTATCGGTTTTAACTTTACTGTTGGCCGCGACAAAGCCGATTAAAACGGCGGCTAGAATCCCGAAAACCGAAGCCCCGAATAAGACGTTAATCCCGAGCATGTAGGCCACGGCGACCCCTGGTAATACCGCGTGTGAAATCGCATCGCCCATTAACGACATCCCGCGTAAAATAATGAAACAGCCGACAATCCCCGACATCACCCCGACCATAATCGCCGTTAACAAGGCACTTTGGAGAAAATCATATTGGCCTAAAGCGCTAATAAAATCATGAATTGAGGTCATTTAGCCACCTCCTGATCTGTTTCAAACAAGATTGCTGATAGATCCTCACTGAAAGCCTGTGCCATATTATCAGCATGATAAACCGATTCAACCGGCCCATAAGCGACAATCCCGTGATTCATAATCACTAAGTCATCGAAATACTGGGTCACTTTATTTAAATCATGGTGAACGACAATAATCGTTTTACCGGCATCGCGCCAAGCTTTCATGATGGTCATAATCGCCGTTTCACTCTGTAAATCAATCCCAACAAATGGTTCGTCTAAGATAATAATATCGGCTTCTTGGACAATCGCCCGCGCCACGAAAACGCGTTGGAGTTGCCCGCCCGACAACTGGCCGATTTGCCGTTTCGCAAACGCCGTCAATGCGACTTGGTCTAAAGCCGCTAAACTAGCCGCTTTTTCAACTTTACCAGGATTTCTCAATAAGCCTAGTTGGCCATACGTCCCGGTCAACACGACATCCAAAACGTTGATGGGAAAGTTCAAATCTAAATCTTTGCGTTGTTCAACGTACGCCACGTTTTTGCGAACCTCTTTTAAGGGGCGCTGATTGTAAGTCACTTGGCCTTGTTGTGTTTTAATCAACCCCAGTATCGCTTTGATTAGGGTTGATTTACCCGCACCGTTTGGTCCAATGATTCCAGTTATTTTGCCTGCTTCAAATTGAACGGCAACATCAGTGAAGACTGGTGTGTCATCGTAAGCAACGGTGAGGTTCTTAATTGTTAGCATAAAGAGCCTCCATCCATTTTTAGGTAAACCTAACTTCTTACCTTTATCATACATGATTTTAGTATCGATAACAATATTTTTAGGCTAACTTAATTTTCACCAAACCTGTCTTCCTTTAAAGAATATGTTATGCTAGTTTGTACGATTATTTTTAGTAAGGAGTTTTAAGAATCTTGAAATCAATTCATTTAAAATGGCTGGAATATCTGACTGGCTTTATCTTCATTATCAGTATGGTCGCCATCGCCACTTGGTTAGACGATGTCGAAATTATTTTACCGGAAATCGCTGCTTTAACGGCCGGTTTATGGCTTTATCACGAACCGAATTGGGTCGCCAATCCCAGTAAAATATTTATCATCCCGTCAACCACCGCGATTGTCGGTTTTGGGATTAACTTATTACCGTGGACTTATCCCGAAAAAATCCTATTGTTACTCGGTTTGATGGTTGGCTTTCTAAGTCTCATGCGTTCCACATTAGCGCCAGCGTTTGCGACTGGGTTGCTACCGATTATCGTCAATGCGCGGCACTATTCATTTATTATCGCGATTTTAGTTTTTACATTAATCTTAATGTTGGCCGTTCAATTCCGGCAACTCGCGACTCGTACAGCCGATCCACTACCGATTAATTACCGCGCGATGCTCGTCTTTTTAGGTTTAGCGGTGATTTGGGTCGGCCTAGTCACCTTAGCTGGTAAACCTCAAATGGCGGCGATTCCGCCGGTTTTTGTCGTCTTTTTCGAAGTGTTACAAAAACCAATGTATTCTGGTAAAATGGCCGTCAAACAAGTGATCGCCCTCACCGGGGCAGCGACGATTGGCGTCGTGGCTTACAGCTTAATCGATTCGCGTTTGCTGGTGACTTTAATCGCACTCCCGCTAGTGGCGCTCTTACTTTTGTTATTACGGGTCAAAATCCCGGCGGCCTATGCTTTCCCATTATTAGCGATCATCTTACCAACCACGATGTTCCACACACTGCCCCTGACCAGTTTGCTAGCCACTAGCTATTTCTTCGGTGGCGCTTATCTATACCATCGCTTGGTCAAGCCCTATTTTCAACAAACTAAAACATCCATTCATTCATAGAAAAGAGTTCCTTTAAAATGGCGACCTTCCAAATGAGTTCCATCTTAATTCTGATTGGTATTGCGGCGGGCATCGTCAGCACGGTTGGCGGATTAGCCTCATTGGTTTCGTATCCCGCCTTATTGGCGCTTGGATTACCACCCGTCACCGCCAACGTGACCAATACAGCCGGCTTAATTTTCACCGGCGTTGGGGCCACTATCGCTTCGCGTAAAGAATTGAAACACCAGCGCAAAGAGCTGCTGACACTCCTGCAACTAACCTTGATTGGTTGCGTCGTCGGCGCCTTATTGCTCTTTAAAATTCCCGCGGCGACTTTCCAAAAAGTAGTGCCTTTCTTTATTTTATCGGCCGGCCTATTGATCTTGATTCCGCGCCATCTACAAGTCAAACAACCGGCTCAGTGGCAAGTTGTTCTCGCTTGGTTCGGCGTCTTCTTCGTTGGAATTTATAGTGGCTATTTCGGCGCTGCTTCTGGCGTTTTAATGTTGTCTTTACTCTCCATCATTAGCCAAGCGCGCTTCACTGAATACAACGCCACCAAAAATCTGATTATGGGCCTGGCTAATTGTATCGCAACCTTAATCTACGCCTTACAAACCACGATTCAGTGGTCACTCGTTTGGCCGTTAGGGATTGGCTTTTTATTGGGTGGTTTAATCGGCCCTTCAATTGTCCGCTTACTCCCCGAACGCTGGACTAAAATCGGCATCGGGATTGCCGCAATTGGCCTAGCGATTAGTTTATTTGTCCAGGCTTATTAACCAAAAAGCAGTGCGTGATCACCGAATAATCGGTAATCACGCACTGCTTTTTTAGTTTAAAATGATTAGTTAATGTTCTAAACGCGCTTCTCAAGTAGTCTTTTCCGGTTAACGACATAACGGAAACCATGGGTAAATCACCCATAATTCCCGTTATTAGGTTAATCCTCAAAGCCTGACCAACTTGAGTCAGCGCTCTGCTTTGAAACGCGTTCCTTGAGCAAACCTTTCCGCCTAGCTACAAAACGACCCTGATGGTTAAAATACAAACCATCTGGACCGTTTTTAGGCTATGCTCAAGGTTTAATCGCTCAAGTCACGCTCTGATCAAATTGTACTTTTCGCCGCCATTAACAACAATCTTTTAAAATCCGTTTGTTCTTTAGTCGTCATCGTTTCGGTCATGCGTTGGAAACAGATATCGACTTCCTTTTTGACGGATGGATAAACTGCCCATGCTTTGTCAGTCGGTTGAATGTCGTAAGTTCGTTTGTCTTTCGTATTTTTCGTTCGAATCAAATAACCCGTTTCTTCTAATTTCAAAACTGTTTTGGCGACGACACTTTTGTCTAAGCCGAGTCGTTTGGTGATTCCATCTTGGGTCAATACGCCAAAATCACAAACAATCGAAATCACTAGCGCTTGGGCGGCGGTCAAAGAATATTGCGCACAGCCTTCATTTAACCAAATATGCGATTTGCGATACAAAATTGAAATGGCTTTAAAGCCGCTATCCATAATATCAGGCATGTCAGTTGGCCTCCTCATCTGTTACCGTTATTCTAACTAAATATAGTGGCATTTGCAACTAGTTGTTGACGTCCAAAAATGAGTGTGCTAAATTAATATAGTGGCAATTGCCACCTTTTTTAATTTTAAAGAACGGGAAGTTAAACACTTATGGAACAAACCACTAAAATTTGGAACAAACAGTTTATTTTACTATTCATCACCAACTTATTGATGATGGCCGCCTTTTACGCCTCAATTCCGATTATTCCGATTTACTGCCAAGAACACGGCATTACTGGGATGAAAGTCGGGATTGTTCTAACGGCGATGTCGCTTGCGACCATTATTTTTCGGCCGATTGCCGGTTATCTATTGGATAACTTCAATCGCTACCACGTCTATTTATTATTTCTCGGACTATTCTGTCTCGCTTTCCCAAGTTTCATTCTCTTCCCCACTTTTGGCGCACTCGTTTTAATCCGTTTATACATGGGGATTGTCTATTCCGTCTGTGGTTCGGCCACTATGACGCTGGCCGGCGATGTTTTGCCACGTGCTAACGTAACCGCCGGCATCAGTCGCTTTGCCTTAACGATTTCGATTGGGATGGCTTTTGGCCCCTATATCGGGATTCAAGTTCAAAACTACGTCAACAGTCCAACTGCATTCTTAATTATCTTTGCAATGACCGTCGTGGCCTTCATCTGTGTTTGTGCCAGCCATATTCAATATCCAAAGGTCACTCGCAAAAAGTTTGCTTTTAGAGATACAATTTACAAACCAGCCTTACCTTTCATGTTCAACATGATGTTCCTCATGATTCCATTTGGCGCCGTGATTGCTTATTCATCCTTACTCGCCCAAGACTTGCATTTAACAGCAACCATTCCGTATTTCTACATTTGTTTAGTGCTCGGCATGTTATTATCAAAATTCTCAACCCAAAAAATGATCGATAACGGTCGTCACCGGGTTCTCGTATACCTCAGCTTAGTCCTTTTAATGGTCACGATGGCCAGCTACGCCTTCTTAACAACCAGTCTGCATCTGTTAATCGCCGGTTTCCTATTCGGTTTAGGTTACGGTATTCTCCAACCACTCTTCCAATCCTTTGTGACTGGCACCACCCCTGCGCCCAAACGTGGCGTTGCCAATGCTACTTACATGCTTTCTTATGATATCGGTATTGGGATTGGCTCATTTTTAATGGGCAGTCTGCAAACCTCGATTGGGATTGCTAACGGTTTTGCATTAACGGCCTTAGCCTTTGTCATCGGCGGCGTCATCTACGCGGTTTACGTCGATCGTTATTACCTTAAATTGAAAAATCAATTGACCAGCCAGGCCACACCTGACAATATCATCAAAACGCATATGGAGCACGACGTTTACACCTTACCAGCTACCGCTAACGTCCAAGAAGCGTTACTTTATTTCTCACAAAAACACATTAGTGGCGCCCCAATTGTTAATCAAAATGGGCAACCAGTTGGCTTTATCAGTGATGGCGATATTTTACGTTATCTCCGCACCGCCGATTATCCAGCTGCTGCACTCGATGGCACCGCCTTATTAACGGCCCTTTTAGAAACCGATGTTGATTTTGATCAAAAATTGGCGAATCTAACGTCGTTAAGTGTTCTAGAAGTTAGTACCCGTCAGCTCATTACAGTTGACCCCACCGCTTCTTTCGAAAGTGTTTGTCAGTTGTTAAGTGCTAAACCGATTAAAAAAGTGCCAGTTGTCGAAAATCATAAAATCGTTGGGATTATCACCCGGTCGAATATTACCGATTATCTGACCCAACGCTATTTGAAACAAGCAACGACGATGTAATAAAAATAGCCCATAATTCCCGTTATTAGGTTAATCCTCAAAGCTTAACCAACTCGAATCAGCGCTCTATCTGAAACGCGCTTTTGTTTGCAACAACTTCCGCTTAACCTAAAATCACCAATTATCTTAAGTTCAAGATAACTGGTGATTTTTGTTAATGCTCAGTTGCTACCCGCAACCAAGTTAGCGCTCTAAACGCGTTCCTGAGCCAGCTTCTTCCGTCTAGCTACGAGTAGCAAATCATGACTAAAGAACCAGTCATAATCCGCTACTCTAGGCTATACTCAGAAACTGAACAGCTCAGTCACACTCTTATTTGAAACGCGCTTCTTGAGCAAACCTTTCCGCCTAGCTACAAAACGACCCTGCTGGTTAAAATACAAACCATCAGGGTCGTTTCTAGGCTATGCTCAAGGTTTAATCGCTCAAGTCACGCTCTGCTCTGAAACGCGTTCGTTCTCACAGTTTCCTGTGCTTAGCGACGTCTGTCAAACAAAGTCCAAAACCCGGACTTTATTCGCCAGACTAGGCTAATGCTCAGAAACTCCCGTGAGAACTCACGCTCTGCTCTTATTCCGATCTTAATGCGATTGCTGCGTCTTTTTTCGCTGCCATTCTAGCTGGTACGTGGCCGCCTAGGATCGTTAAGACTGTGCTGACAATCACTAAGACAATGCCGTGGACTGGATTTAACTGCGAGACGTTGGTCAAGCCGGTTAAATTCTCTAGGATGACGTTGATTGGGAACGTGCATAACCACGCAACCACAACGCCGAAAATGCCGGAACCCATCCCTAAGATGGCGGTTTCCGCATCAAAGACACGGGTGATATCTTTCTTACGAGCACCTAAGGCTTTCAAGACCCCAATTTCTTTGGTCCGTTCGAGGACTGACGTGTAAGTGATAATCGCGATCATAATCATCGATGTCACTAATGAAATGCCGGCAAAAGCGACTAAGACGTAAGTAATTGCGTCCATCATGCCCCCGGTTAATTTCGAAACTTGGCCAGCCATATCCGTGTAGATAATCTGGTCGGCTTTCTTTTTACCCGTATTATATTTGTCTAAATAATCCAACACTTGATCTTTCTTCTTGAAATTGGTTGGGTAAATTTGGATACTAGATGGCGTTTGTTTGCCACCTAATACGGTTAACATTTGTGTTTTAGTCGTAGCATCCATTGCCGCACCCGTCATCACGTTAGTTGTGCTGGCAGTTTGGGCTTGGACAATTGCTGAATTCTTATTCGCGTTATAAACTTCTTTGGTTAATTGATCGCTATAAACGACACCACTCGCCAATAAACCGTCACTATTTTTCGATTTAACCCGTAAAATACCGACAACGTTTAACTCTTTGGTACTGCTAGCAGTCGCCATTGACGCGTAATCTTGGTTGGGTAAGTAGTTGCCAGTTGGTAATTTTTGGTAGAAACTATCATTGTTAACCAGTTTGATTGACGTGCCAATCAACTTATTGTAATCAATTTTCTGATTACGTTTAGCGTCAATCCCTAGGTTCTTCAACGCTGATAACGTAATGTTATTTTGGCGATCAACGACTAAAATAACATCCGTTTTCTTCGTTGGGTAACGACCCGCTAACACTTTATAGTTCGATTTCAAGAAACTTTGGCCACCGTTACGATCGATTGGATAAACGGAACCACCCACACCGGTCATGCTCGCCATCATCGCTGAGGCATCAATCGTTGAGGCTCCGGCATCGGAATTGCTAAACTTCACCGTTTGCCACTTGCCGTCGACTTTACGGATTAAATTCATCCCAGTACTGTAAGAAATCGCAATATTTTTAGCGTCTTTCTTCGGCATCTTTTGAACGTAATCAACGTATTTAGTCGTCAACTTGTTGATGTGTTGCGTCTTTTCAGACTGACTTAAATCAGCCTTGACGTATTTGCCTTTCGCAAAGCCCTTGCTCTGGCCGCTCATCACGGATTGGGTGCCGGAAACATCAGAAGCGACTGCCCCAATTGAAACCGGCATCGAAGCCATCGTATCTTGTTGCGTTTGATCAATTTGTTTCTGGAAACCATTCGAAAGTGCTAAGACAATCGCGATACTAATGATCCCAATTGAAGAGGCAAAGACGGTCAAGAATGTCCGGCCTTTCTTAGTCATGATATTCTTAAACGACAATTTCAAAGCCGTTAAATAACTCATCTTTGTGTGTTTCAATTCAAAATTATTGGCCGTATCGTGATCTTCATACGGATTCGAATCGGTTTGAATCTTGCCATCCGCAAATTCAATAATCCGGTCGGCATATTGACGCGCCAAGGTTGGATTATGGGTGACCATGACCACTAATCGTTCTTCAGATAACTCTTTGATCAGTTGCATGATTTCTTCGGATGTTTCAGAATCCAAAGCGCCGGTAGGTTCATCGGCTAATAGAATTTCAGGATCATTGGCAATCGCCCGCGCAATGGCGACCCGTTGCATTTGACCACCGGATAATTGGTTGGGTTGTTTGTGCATGTGTAACTTCAAACCAACCCGAACTAAGGCGTCTTCTGCGCGCTTTTTCTTTTCAGCCGCATCGACACCGGAAAGGGTCATCCCCATTTCCACGTTATCAATAATCGATAGATGGCCAATAATGTTATATGATTGGAAAATAAAACCGACCGAGTTATTCCGGTAAGCATCCCAATCGGAATCCTTAAATGTATCAGTTGATTTACCTTCAATAATCAGGTTCCCAGAATCGTAACGATCCAGGCCACCAATCATATTTAACATCGTCGTTTTACCCGAACCAGAGGGTCCTAAAACGGCCACAAATTCTTGTTTTCTAAACGCGACTGAAACGTCGTCCAATGCCTTGGTTGTTGTTTCGCCAACGGTATAATATTTCTTTAAATGCTGTAATTCAAGCAACCCGTTCACATCCTTCACTTAAGTTATTTCCAATTATAATAAACATTTAACAATTGTCAATCATTGATTTTAATTAATTATACCTTTATACTGATATTATTCGCAACAATAAAGGAGCAACGTTATGGCTGAACCTAGTTTTCCACCCAACATTGATGCACTCCCCGCTAACATTAAAGTGCTCGCCACCTTATTTTCAACATTAACCCAGAATATCTTCCGGTTTATTAATACGGAATCGTCCGATTTATCACCCTTAAACTCTTTAATCGTCTGTACCGTCGCGTGTCATCCCGGGATTGCAATGTCCGACTTAGCCGACCAATTAGGGATTGCCAAATCACAACTCTCGCGCAATGTCCTTGTCTTAGAAAAGCTAGATCTCGTTGAACGCCGGCATAATACTAATAATCGGCGATTGGTCAACGTCTACGCCAACCCGGCCGGTAACGCCATGGCCCAAGCGCAAGTTTTAAAAGTCGCCCAACATCTAAACGGGTTACTGGATAAACTCGAAGCGCCCGAACAACAACGCCTAGATGTGCTATTAAGTGAAACCTTGGCGATTTTAGCCAAAGCGGATATTGTGCCGATTCCGGTCGAACAACTTAAAACGGCGGCCTTACAACGCCAATCTAAATAACCGACACCCCACTCAAAAAATGAGTTGGCGTCGGTTATTTTTGTGGTTTAACGCCGGTACTCATCACAAATCAAGGCCGCCATCTTCTGAGTGGTTTCTTGGCAATCGTTGCGTAACCATTCGCGCGCAACCGCGCCAAAACCCGCCATGAAAAATTGCAAATGGTAGTGCCGTTCGTCATCAACGTAGAACCGACTACTGGGCGCTGGCATAACAGGCGCATCTGGCGGCGTAAAATACTGATGATCCGTCAAATAAATCCCGTAAAAATCGCGGTGCGCTTGGATAAATTCAAACAATTGTGCAAAAATCGATTCAATATTCGCGTACGTTTGTCGATCCAATGGTTTTAGAATCAGCCGGATTTCCTGTTGTAAACCAGTTTGAATCGTTTCGGTTAACGCGTAAATATCGGCGTAGTGGGCGTAAAACGTCGTCCGGTTGACTTGCGCTAATGTACATAATGATTGGATCGTAATTTTATTGAGGGGTTTCGTATGAATTAACGTTAAAAAAGCTTTTTCAATCTTATCTTTAGAGACTTGTTTCCGTTGATTTTGTTTAGTATTCACCGCCGCACCACCTTTCGGATCGTTATCCAAATCATACCATTAATCCGACAAAATGACCGATTTTATCGGTTGTAATCCGCTTAAATAGGCGTATATTACTAAAGGCCATAATAACTGGCATTATTACTTATAAGGATGGTTTAAAATGGTCAACGAAAAACAAAGAACGTCAATTTTTATCAATATTCTGATTAGTTGTATTGCCTCATCAATGCTCGCAACGGCTCTGACGACGGCGCTCCCGTCGATGGTCGTCGACTTCCATATTTCGGTCACGACCGGCCAATGGTTGACCAGCGGCTATTCACTCGCGATGGGCATCACGATGCCATTAACCGCCTTTTTAATCACTAAATTCCCAACGCGTAAACTCTATTTAACCGCCATTAGCCTGTTCATCGCCGGCCTCGCGCTCTGCGTGGTCGCACCAAATTTCGTCGTCTTAATGCTCGGCCGCGTCTTGCAAGCCTGCGGGAACGGGATTCTGACTTCGATGGCCCAAGTCATTCTACTGACAATGTATCCACTCGAAAAACGGGGCACAATCATGGGTTGGTACGGGTTATCAATCGGCGCTGCACCAGTAATTGCCCCCACCATTGCCGGCATCTTAGTCGATACGAGCGGTTGGCGGATGATTTTCATCGCCGCGATTGTCATCATGGCGATTTCACTCATTTTTGCCTTCATGGTCTTTAAAGACGTTTTGCCCACAAGCAAGAAACATTTCGACACCCTATCATTTGTCATCAGCGGGATTGCCTATGCCGGGATTACACTCGGGATTGGCAATATCGGGACTTATAAACTCGTCTCACTTCCCGTTTTATGCCCGTTGATTCTCGGCATTTTAGGGATGTTCATCTTTGCGAAACGCCAATTTAAACGCCCAGAACCCTTCTTAGATCTCCACGTTTTACAAAATAAAGTATTCGTCATTAGTTTAATCGGTAGTATGTTATTGTATTTCGTAATGATGGGTTCTTCGATTATCCTGCCACTGTTCATTCAAACCATTAAGGGTTTCTCGGCAACGACTTCCGGCTTAGTCACACTCCCCGGTTCACTGGCCATGACCATCTTGAGTCCCTTTGCCGGTAAAATTTATGACCGCTTTGGGATGCGGCGCTTATTCATCGCCGGCGCTTTAGTCCTCTTGATCAGTAATGTGGGCATGATTTTCATTACACTCAAAACCTCTCTCATCCTAATCGCCGCACTCAACGTCTTGCGGAGTCTGGCCATTGGTTGCCTGATGATGCCGCTAGTCACTTGGGGGATGAGTGGCATCGACGTCCACATGACAGCGCACGGGACAGCCTTATTAACCTCGTTGCGGACGATTGCCGGCGCGGTCGGTTCCGCGATTTTCGTCAGCATCATGAGCACCGTTGCTAAAAATTCAACCGCCACTTTAGGCGCACAAGCACCAATGCACGGCGTTAACATGACCTTCTTGTTCATGAGTTTAGTCTCAATCATCTTAATGCTCGTTGCTATTTTTGCTAAGCCCAATAATCGCTCAGCTGAATAACTAATAAAAACCAGCAACACAAAAAACGGTCTATCCTTTTGGGATAGGCCGTTTTTTGTATTGAATCTGTGACATATATCTAAATATTCTGATATTAAACGAACATTCTTCTTCGACGCGCGCCAGAACTCATCAATTTCCGTTCAAATCAAAAAATCGACTATCCTTAATTCGGGATAGTCGATTTTTCAACTTGATACTCAATTGATACCTGAGTTCTGTCACAGCTTATTTTCTAGCTAATAACAATTGTACCGTTGATGATTAAATAAATCGAAACGACACTTAATAACAAAATTAGACTCATGGCATATTTCTGAGCTTTCGTTAAAATCCGTTTGTTTTCACGAACACTCATATAATAGATAATAAAACCAGGAATGAAACTAATTGATACAATTAAAACTTGTTGCCAACCGGATAATAGCATACAAGAAAGTTGGAATAGTGCGGCCATCAAACCAATTGCAAATTGACCCCATTCATGCTGTTTCCAACTAAATTTCATTTGGTATAATCCGACAAACAAATATGAGAATAGAATGGCTGCAGAAGCTAATGAATAAGCAAAATCATACGCCTTAGCTGTAAATAATAATGAGAATAGGAAAATTGTTTGTAAGACAGCCGTGATGATTAGTGAAGTCGTCGGTGCTTTCTTACTATTCAATTTACCCCAAGCAGCTGGCATCACTTTATCTTTGGCAATCAGCATCGTGGTTTCAGCTGGTAGCATGGTCCATGATAGCCAAGAAATAATCGTTGAAATGATTAACCCAATATTGATAATAACGGCGCCCCAGTTACCAACGATTAACTTCAAGTTATTACCCAATGCAGGTTGTTGTGCCCCTGCTAACTGCGCACGTGTTAAATTCCCATAAGGGATAATTGAAATCATAACGTAAATTAGTAGTAATAAGACAAAACCAATAATCGTCGCTTGTTGTGCTTCGCTCCGATTCTTAGCACGGTGGCCCATAACTGAAGCCCCTTCAATCCCAATGAAGACCCAAATCAAAGTTGATAACGTCCCTTTCATTTGAGAGAAGATTGAGCCAGTTGTCGTGCCAGCAGAGAAATTATTGCTAACTTGTCCCCAGAAATCCGTTGTGAACATCTGGCCTTTAAAGAAGATAATGACAATAATGATAAATAGAATTAATGGAATCACTTTAAAAATAGTCCCAATTGTATTGATGAACGAAGCACTTTCGACCCCGCGATTGACTAAGTAAGTTAAACCCCAACAAAAGATAATCGCGACAATAATTGAAGGTAGATTTTGACCCCCTTTAAAAATGGGGAAGAAAGTCCCGAGCGCACTCATTAACATCGTTGCAAAGGCAATGTTCCCTAGCCAAGCTGAAAGCCAGTAAGACCAACCCGAAATAAATTCGCCAAGTGGTCCAAACCCAGCCCCTGCATAACTAAAAATACCGGCTTCAAGATCGGGACGCTTTTCTGATAGGTTGTTTAATGACAAGACTAGGAATAAAAAACCAATCCCGACAAAGAGCCATGACAATAGCGCTGGCCCTGCAGCCGCCGCGGATGCAACCGAATTGGTAATCCCAAAAATACCGGTCCCAATACAGGAACTAACAATTAGTGCAGTTAACCCCACTTTACTGATACCCTTTTTATTATCCATTTTAGCTCACTCCTTTTTTAATTAATAAAAAAACAAAAGTAAACGGTTGACTATTTAATCCCCCAGTTTACTTTTGCTGTTGATGTTCTTTTTAATGCAAGTCTTCTCTGACAATTGGACAAGACATACAACGTGGGCCGCCACGACCACGAGATAATTCACTCGAAAGTACTTCGTGAACTAAAATCCCGTGTTGGCGCAATAAATCATTTGACACATAGTTTCGATCATAAGTAACCACTTCACCAGGGGCAATGGCTAAAGTGTTTGATCCATCGTTCCATTGTTCGCGTGGTGCTACAATCGGATCACCATTTCCGGTTGGAATTAAATCAATTTCTGGTTTATTTAAAGCCTTCTTTAAGACTGCTTTAATATCAGTGTGGTGGGTCATCGTGACTTGACCATCTTTACCTGGATGTAAAACCCAATTATCAACTTGGCCGTCGTCATTCAAAATAGCTGGATGAACAGTGAATTGATCATGATTAATCATTGTAAAGACAGTATCCAAATGCATCATCGCGTGATTATGTGGAATCTTAATGGCAATTACCGTGTCGTAATCTGAATCTGCAAATAGCTTACGTGTAATATCTTCGATGGCATTAGCGGTTGTCCGTTGTGAAATGCCGATTGCTAAGACATGATCACTTAAGACTAATTCATCGCCGCCTTCAATATGAGTTGCATGGTTACGATCACGCCATACTTCGACTTGACCCATAAAACGTGGGTGATGTTTCATAATATATTCAGTAATTAATGATTCACGCATTCTGGCAGCAAAGGTCATCTTATTAATTGAAAGACCATTACCAATTGATGCTTGTGGATCTCTTGTGAAATAAGCATTTGGCATTGGATCCATCAAGAAAGGCCAAACTGTATTTTCAGATACAGATTGTAAATCAGTTGTGTCCCGTTGAATATCGCTACCGCGAACCCCTTCGATGATTCTATTAATCATAGTTTGTGGATCCATTGCTTCTAGATATTCTAGTAAAGCATCATGTGTAATCCCAACTGCATAACCTGATTCAGCAATCATCCGTTCCAAAAATTCATGACGAACAGCTGAGTCTGCTAATGCTTCTGCCGCTAATTTGCTAAAATAGAGGACTTCAATATCTTTATCCTTCAATACTTGTGCAAAATAATCGTGTTCCTTTTGAGCAATTGGTAAATAAGGAATATCATCAAAGAGTAATCTTTCCATTGAATCTGGGGTAATATTTTCAATTTCCTGACCTGGTCGATGTAGCATAACGGTCTTTAATTTCCCAATTTCTGATGTAACATGAATCGCTTGTGTCATAATCAATCACACTCCTATTCTAAATAAATGATGTAACATGGGTTAACTTAATTAGGGATTAATCGTGGATGACAGTGCCTAACTTCCCGGCTAATGCATCCTGGAGTCCGCTAAGCGATGTAATAATCGCTTCACGGTCAGGCCCACCGGCAACAAATGAAAGACAGGCTTTCACTTTAGGCAACATACTGCCACTAGAGAATTGGTTCTCATCAATATAAGCATTGGCTTCTTTAACGCTTATTGATTTCAATGCTTTTTGATTGGGTTGGTTATAATTAACATAGACGTAATCAACCGCTGTTAAAATAATCAACTTGTCGGCCTTTAAATTGTCGGCTAACAGCGCGCTGGTGCTGTCTTTGTCAATGACTGCCGGAATACCCTGCAACCCTTGATCAGACATTGTGACGGGCACACCGCCACCACCACCGGCAATCACTAAGACATCTTGGTTAAGCAATGACTTAATGCTGGCTAGTTCCATGATTTTCTGTGGTTGTGGTGAAGGGACCACTTGCCGATAACCACGGCCGGCGTCTTCAACGAAAGTCAGCTTCTTTTCCTTTTCAATCTGTTCAGCCTGTTCTTTCGTATAGAAATCACCGATTGGCTTAGTTGGATTCTGGAAAGCAGTATCGTTTTGATCCACAACTACTTGCGTCATCACGGTCACAACTTGTTTATCTAACCAGTGTTTATGCAGTTCGTTTTGTAAACTTTGTTGTAACTGATAACCGATATAACCTTGACTCATCGCACCGCATTCTGGAAATGGAAACGCAGCGGTTTTACCATTTTCAGCAGCGTAGTTCAGACCAAGATTAATCTGACCAACTTGTGGCCCATTACCATGCGTAATAACCACTTGATTATTAGCGTTAGCAAGTCCGATTAAAGACGCAGCAGTTTGCTTAACCAGTTCTAATTGTTCCGCAGAACTCTTTCCTAATGCGTTACCACCTAGGGCAACAACTATCTTTGACATGTCTGACTAACCTCCTTAGTCGCCTAATGTCGCTACCATGATTGCTTTGATAGTGTGCATCCGGTTTTCGGCTTCTTGGAAGACAACTGATTGTTTGCTTTCGAAAACTTCATCAGTGACTTCAATTTCTGAAAGACCGAATTTTTCTTGAATTTCTTTACCAACTGCTGTTTCAGTATTATGGAAAGCAGGTAGACAATGTTCGAAGATGGCATTTGGATTTTCAGTTGCGGCCATGACTTCTTTGTTAACTTGGTAAGGTGTCAAAAGATCAATGCGTTTTTGCCACATTTCATCTGATTCGCCCATTGAAACCCAGACATCGGCATAGACAACGTCCATCCCTTTAACACCGGCTTTAACATCGTTTGAAACCACGATTTTAGCACCAGTTTCTTTAGCGATTGCATTCGCTTTATCCAAGACTTCTTTAGTTGGTTCCAATTCTTTAGGAGTAACAACGTGATATTCCATCCCCATAACAGCGGCCCCTAACATCAAGGCGTTAGAGACGTTATCTTGGCCATCACCAACAAATGAGAATTTAATATCTTTATATTCTTTTTTAAGCACTTCTTTAGCCGTTAAGAAATCAGCCAAAACTTGTGTTGGGTGATCTTCATCGGTTAAACCGTTCCAAACTGGCACTCCTGAATATTCTGCTAAGGTTTCAGCCGATTTTTGTGAGAAACCACGGTATTCAATCCCATCGAACATCCCGCCTAAAACCCGGGCAGTATCTTTAACGGATTCTTTATAACCAATATGTGAGCCTGAAGGGCCTAGATAAGTCACGTGAGCGCCTTCATCTTTAGCCCCAACTTCAAACGCACAAAATGTCCGTGTTGAACTCTTTTCAAAAATAAGTGCAATATTTTTACCTTCAAGGCGCTTAGATTCAGTACCAGTATATTTAGCCTCTTTTAAATTGGCCGCTAGATCAAGGAGATAGGTCATCTCCCGTGTATTAAAATCTGCTAATGTTAAAAAACTACGGTTACGTAAATTAAATGCCATTATTGTTCCTCCTTAATATTTACTACACTCTTATCATAGTAACCGCTTTCAAAAAACGCGCCTAAAGATCACTCAGCATCAAAAAATTTTTTTAAATATTAATGACCCCCTGAAATTGAATTAACAATAGATGAATGAATATCCAAGATATTTATACATTCATAAATTGATTTGTGATTATCAGCACTTTCTGCTATATTCAATACGAAAGGGCTGTATAAATTGGCAAATTCAAGTAACTTCTTATAACTTCAAATAAAAGGAGTATTCCCATGAATTTCTATATCCTTAGCAACAATTCGCACGATATCGCGACACTTCAGACGATTATTGAGTCCGATTTTAGCAATTCAATTGTCGGCATCGATTCAACTATCGAAAACGCCTACGATGATCTTTTACAACTGCGCGTTGACGTCTTGCTCATTAATTGTGATGAAGACGCACCCACCGATGGTCTCAAACTGATTGAGCGTTTGCATTCAGTCCACATTAAACCCAACATCATTATGATTGGCCCCGCTAGGAATCAAAGCATTAAAGAAGACGCCTACCGCCAAGGGATTGATTTTTATTTAGAAAAACCACTCAATCCAATTGAAGTGCAACACGTCACCCGATTAGTAGCTTCCTATCGCTATTTAATCATCAAAATGGCGGAAATTTCTAAAATCACGTCAAGTTTTGCCACCCCGTTGAAACAACCCCAATCACAACACCGGATTCAAACCGAACGGGTTTATTCCCTATTGCGCTTTCTCGGTATTGCCTCAGAAAAAGGCAATACCGATATCATTCGCATTATTCGCGTGATGATCGAACAAAACGTCTCTTTTTCCAATCTTGATTTTGAACGCGACCTCTCACTTGATCCACAAAATAAAAAGATTACGTTCCAACGGATTCGTCGCGCCATCCGAATCGGAATCGCTAATTTAGCTGCAATGTGCAACGAATATCCCGAGAATGAAATTCTATTCGAATACGCCAATAGCCTTTTTGAATATCAAAATGTTTCGATTGAAATTCAAAAAATTCGCCACAATGATGTTCCGCGTAATCAAATCTCGATTCAACATTTCTTTGATGGCCTATTGCAAGAGAGTCTGAGTGACAGCTCAAAATAGCTTGTTTTTTAAATTCAAACCACACAAAAAAAGCCTGCACACTGGCAGGCTTTTTTCTATGTCTAACGACTCGGAATTTGATTTAGTACATGGTCGGTTTGTTCTTGGAGCACCGCCAAATCAACTGCTTGATTGGCCATGAACTCCTCACCAAACCACTGGAGATAACCCAGATCCATCGCGGCCAAATCAGATTTACCTTCCGCCGTTAAAACCAGATGAACTTTCCGTTGATCAGTTGGATCATTATGTTTTTTGACAATCTTGTTCTTCTTATAGAGGACGTTTAACTTCCGCGAAACAGCTGGCCGCGAAATCCCAAACGCATTGGCTAACAACGTCGGTTCATCGCAGTGATCAACAATTATATATTTCATGATTAAATATTGACCGTAATTGACATCGTATTGACTGGCAATAAAATCCATCTTCTGTTCCAGCTTCGTCACCTTGAGATACCATTCTTGAAAACTACGATAGGCGCCTTCGTTATTATCCATGTTATTTTTCCTCATTCTTTCCACACATCAAAACCGCTATGTAACAAAAGTGGTCGCTAGCAAGTTTCGAGGCGAGCTACCGACCACTTCTTTAAAAATTAATCAAACGAGTTGATCTAAGTCCCTAAACTTAGATTAAACTATTTTCAACAGGCGTCTTTTTATAGACCTGTTGATAATTGCCATGATAAGTTAGTTGTATAAACATCGTTTTGAACTGCTGAGCCAGCTGGCAATGTTAATGTAATATTGTCATGGTTCCAAGCAAAGACGTTAGCACCAGCGCCGTTTTCAGCATCTGCATGTGCAACAGTTTGGTAAGCTCCTGTAGTATCATCTAAGTTCAACGTAACAGATGATTCTGGTGTGATTGAACCTTTAATAGCCGTGCTACCAGTAACGCCTTCACCAAGGTAATCAGCATCTTGTTTTTCGCCTGTTAAACCAAAGACATCTTGAGTATTAGCGTATTCAGTCTTGTCTAATTTCAAGACAGCACCAGCGATTTCACCATTAGAAGCGCCTGTCGTCTTAGTCCCTGTTAATTTACCATTTGATTTAACTTTCAAATCCCATGTACCATTCTTGCCATCAGCACCGGCTGCAAGTGCTGCAGTAGCAGTAGCGTCAGTAGCATCAAGCGCCATGTTTTGTTTGTCGACAACTGTTGCCCAAGCATGTTTGTTAGTAGCAGTTTCTGAAGCATCTGATGGGTTAAATGCTGAAAGGTCGCTAACATCTGATTTGAAAGTATCAGTCTTGTTAGTTGCTTTAGTGTTTTCTGAACCAGTGTAACCAACACTAACGTTGTTTTCAGCGTTATCAGTATCTAAACCATTAGCATCAAAGTTAGTACCAGCAAGTTTATGATTACCAAAATCTAATGTGTAAGGTACATATTGAAGACGTAAGTAACCAGTTTTGCCGTTAGGATTGTTTTCGCCGAATGAGATACCAACTTTAGTATCATGGCCGCCGTCCATTGGTAAAGCAGTACCGCCATTAGCAACTGTGCTACCTTCTGGTGTTGCTGCAAAAGTTGCTGCAGGTGCTACTAATGATAATAATGTTGCCCCAGCTAATACTGAGCTTGTTAATTTTGTGAATTTCATTTGAAATTCCTCCCTAGATTTTTTAACGCATAAATCGCGTTTTTATTATATCATTTGTTGACTATAATGTCAACAAATGTTTATAAACTTTTTTTAGATGGTGCGTAAAATTACATCGTTACATTCGTGTAATTTTGGAAAGCGATATGATTCAGAATCGCCAAATACAGCGTGAATGCGAAGAGAATCAATAATAAACTGGTGATCGCGATGACCCCAATCTTGACTTTCTTTTTCCCGAATCGCGAAACTAAGTTAGTTAATACTTTTGTCAATTTTGCCACGCTTCTTTCTTATGAAATAAATAACCACTAATCCAACTAAAACAATCACGACGATGACGCCGATGATAATCTGATTACGATGCAACAGGTACGCCGCATTGTTACGGTTAATAAACGCGGCTTGTTGCTTCGTAATCTTGACGTAGCGGTACCGTTTAACGTGATACTGCGAACTCTTAAAATCAATCTTGAGCCGATAAACACCTGGTACTAACCGCTTGGAGCCCAAGAATAGATTATTATTGAACGCGACACTCGGTACGACCTTCATCTGACGATGGGTATTTTGATAACTAAAGAAATGCCATTTTTGATTTACCAGTTCTGTTTTTAGCGTTCCTTTAGTTAAATAAGTTGGATCAGGATTTTTTAATCCGACGACGATTGCCGGTTTTTTACCGACAAGCTTGGTCGCAATCTTGACTGGCTTTAGTTTTTGATACTGTTTAATTTTTTGACCATTACCGATAATTGCAACGGTATAAACGAAACGGTTCCGAATGGCCCCTTGATTGTCACTCTGGCTAATTAAATTAACCGCTGCTGCTTGTTGCCCCTTAAACCGCGCGCCACCCTTAATCGTGACGGTTAACCACTTCTCGGCCCCGGCAGCCAATTTAACATTTTTCGCAACGTTAATTCGCTTGCTGAGCGGATTCTTGGTTAACAATTGTTTTGAACCTTGCGTTAGATAGGTCGGTTGCAATTGACTGTCCATCGTGCCATCACTGACTTGCGTTTGAATCGTTAACGCCTTATCAGTTGGATTCAAAACTTTAATCCGAATTTTGCGCGTTTTGTTGGGTTTCAGCTTTAAGTTAAAGTAACCAGAATGTACTCCCCCGATATTATCTTTCGGTAGTTCCGGTAAAATCTGGAACGTGACGTTCGGTGTCTCCTCTTGCATCTTAACTTTCTTGGCGTTGACCGTTTGGCAACTTAGCAACAAGAAGAGACTACTGATCATGATTGTTATTAATTTCCGCATGTTTCTGCTCACATCGCTAACCAATTTTAATTAATTTAACCCAAGCGGTTGCTGAGATGATTGTTAAAACCCCAGCTGCCGTTGCGACGTAGGCCCACTTATTAGTGGGCTTTTTGAGTGCAGCCGCATTAATCTTCTTCACTTGTTGACTCTTAATCGTAAAGTGCTTCTTGAATTTCCAAGTCATTGGTAATTTATTCCACAAGTTGTTCCCTTGAACCGTGACATCGACCGTATACTTACCCGGTTTCAATTGATCAAAATTCCACGGAATAATCATCCGCATGACTGAATTAGGCGCAATTGATTTACCAGTCACTGTATTGACATGTTTCGAACTGAATAAACCATCTTTGGTAATTGCCGCTTTCACCGTCGCACTCTTCAATGCCATCGGTTGTGTATTTCTGAGATTGATTGACATCGCCGGTTGACTATTATTCAAAATCGGTTCAACTTTTTCGTATTTCAATTCTGGATAAACCTTATAGTTCGTGCCATGTAAGGCTACCCCGACAGAGTAAGAATAATTACTAGAAGCACCAGGCCCCTGGCTCTTAACGTCACTTTTATTCTTGGCATATTCGATAAAATGCCAATCACCGTAAATCATCCCACGTTGGCTACCTTCTGGCATCGTAACGGTCGCCGTGATGTTCTTGCCTTCACGTGCCGCGAGTTCAATCTTTTCATATTTTTTCGGCATCGTCGCAATTGAGGTAAAACTTGGACTAACCGAGCTATCCACATCAGGTGCCGTTGTTTTGAAGGACATATCACCACCATTTTGGGTAAAAGCGTTCCCTAAACCGGCATAAATTGTAATCTTATGATCCGCGTAATTCTTGACTTGCATCTGTAACGTTTCGGTTTCACCCGGTTTAATCTTCAAATCGTAATAGTTCTTAGTTGTATCAACCTGTGTCCCAGGTTTCAACGGAATTACTTCAAAATCTGTATTGCTAGCATCACTGCTTGTTGCCGCTTGTACTTGTTGGTTAGTGGCGGTTAAACCGCCAACGACTAGCAACGTACCTAACAGGAGTTGCGTTATTAGTTTTTTCAAAAGATTTTCAGCCCTTTTCTATCTGTAATCGTGCTTATGGTACTAAATTGAGGTTCCAAGTAATGGTGGTTGCATAATCTGCTTCATAACGTTTCGTTCCTGACGGCACGTGTAATCCGATACTCGTGTCTTTCGTGCTATCCGTACCAAATTGATAATGCCATTCGCCAGTCCCAGGGTTATCATAGGTCGTGTCGTCAGCATCACCATTGTTAACATCCGCGTAATGACCAGCTTTTTCGTAACTCATAATACCGGTCAACGGACTACCAACATCTAAATTGAAATTCGACTTAGACGTTAACGTATCTTTGTCACCAGCCGCCTTAGTCTTAGTCGTTGGATTAGCCGCATCACTGCCCGTTGACTGATTCGCAAGGACCGTGCCGTTCGTGAATTGTAATTGCGCACCTGTTAAGGTTTGGCGATTGCCATTGACATCTTCAGTCGTCTTGAATTGCGTTGATTGGGTCGCATCAACACTCCATGAATTGACGCCGTAATAATCACGAACTTGTAATTCATAAGGTTGCGTCTTCCCGTTGACCTGATCTTCAGCCTTCAGATAATAAGTCTGTTCAGTATCGGACGGACCGTATGAACCAAAGTACCAATGAGCTGGCACCTTAAGTCCAATTGCTTTCTTCTCATAACGGTAAGTAATGACTTGATCCCCTGCTGCAAATACAGGATTGTTCTTAGCTGCTTGATAGTAAGTAGCATTCGGTAAATCGGTATCTCCTGTGTAATCAACAACCGTCCAACCACTAATCGTCTTAGGTGACGATCCCGTTGCATCCGGTTTAGTCGTACTATCTAATAATTTCGTCCCAATCTTGCCAACATACGTCACTTCTGAACTAACGGTCGTTGGACTAGCCATATCTGATTCACGATCAAGGTAGCGAACCGTAATCTTGCCGTCTGATAACGGCTTAATTCTTGTGTAATTCGCTTTAACATCCCCAACCGAGCCATCATTATAGAGATACTTATTCTCCGCAGGAACGGTTTTAATTGATTTCGAATAATGAATAGTAACGGTATCGTCATTGCTTAAAGTAGCTTGATCAGCTGGTAATTTAATTTGAATGCTGCCAGTTGCATCGGTCACGTTAGCAGCATCGACTGTTTGCCATCCTTCGTCAGTTCCGTCAGCTCGCACAACCTTATACTCGGTATCTTTAGCATCATCATTCAAGACGCCATCAGCATCGGTATAATTCTCAGTTGCATCATTCTCCTGCGTCTTCAACGTAAGACCCTTCAACGTTGAACCCGCATCAGCTTTAACATGTGCGGTAAAGGCATATTGAATTTGGTCATCTTGACCACCTTCTGTTTCCTTGTCCTCGGCGGCTGTCTTAGCTGTTATATTCTCAACAGTTTGCGTTAACGTGTCTACAGCAGCTGTTTGTTTCGTTAAATGAAGAACCGTTGGATTAGCGGCTTTAAGGTGAGTTGCATCCGTTTCATTATCTAAGTTAGTCGCGTATAAATTACCGCCATTAGTAACATCTTTATCCTCGTTACTCTTAACTTTCATCTGATAAGTGACCGTTGCCGTTTTTCCGGCTGGAATATCCCCCACCGCGACAGTCAAATGATCGTTGAACTGCGTTTCATTACCATCAGTTTCGGCATCCACTCCAATTTGGACCTTCAATGAACCTGGAACTAACGTTAAGTCACTGTCATTATTAGTAATATCTTGAATCTTAGCCTTCAATAAATCGTCGCTATTGTTACCATCGGCAGCGACCGTGAACCGATAATCAATCGTGTCGCCATTCTGACCATCCGTTTCATCATCGTGCCAAGTACTTTCATTATCATTCTTAATTTCTTGTTTAACGGTCGCTTTCTGTTGAACAACTTTCGGCGTTTCAACATGACCATAGGCTTCGTTACTGTCGTAGCTGACTTCATCAGCGCCAGCCTTCTTAATAACGGTTAACTTACCCGTATTCGGAATCTTCGCGTAGGTCTTACCATTAGCATCGACTTGTTCATAGGCGCTTAAATCAGCCCCCGAATTAACCGTGGTGTCGATTTGTAACGTATATGGTTGCGCGTAATTCGTTTCATCATTTAAGAAAGTCGAATTAGCATTCGCCACTACTTGATTGCCGGTCACACTAATATCAAAGTTAGCCGTGACATCTGCCCCAGTCTGATCTAGCACCTTAACATCAGCCTTGGTCGTCGATAAATTAGTATCTAAATCATCACTCAGTTTAAATTCAGTTGATGGCACAAAGGTCGATATCGTCTTGCCAGTCGTTGATTGCGGATCTTCGATAACTCCCCCACGATATGGTAATGTGGTAACCATGTTATATTCAATCTTCGAATCATCCCAGTTACTATTATATTCGTCCCCATCACCATCCTTAGCTGGCGCGGAGAAAGCAACTGGCACTAGCGCGGTTGGCAAGAAATCAAATTCTTGTATATCACTAATTAAATAATTCAAACTGCTTGTATTTTCAAAAACGATTGTTGCCATCGCTCCCGTTGTCTGTGGCGTAATCGCTAAACTAGCACTATCATCACCATTAGTCGCGCCACTTGAAGCACTATTAAGACTACTATGAAGTGCAATTGTTCCATCGCTATATTTAAGGTAATTACCATATTGATTAATAATCGTTGATGAATCAGTCGTACTCCCTTTTAAATCGGATTGATTAGAAACGTAAATTTTCTTAATATTGCTGTCCGGAGTAAACTTAATATAATCCCGAAAATCTAAATCAGCGACCGTTACGAAACCAGAGATATCAATCGGTTGTTTCGTCGCATTATCTGTAAAGCTCAGCTTAACTTGAACAGGTTGATTAAAATCATATAAATCATTCGGCTCTTGATTTTTAGCAGCAATTCCCGAATTAGTTGTTGTCGTTTGTGGATAAAAACCCGTTGCGCTGTAGGTATTACCGATTGCTAACATCGGCATCACAACCCCATTTATTTTATCCCCTAAACCCGTTGTGAAGCGCCACTTACTATCTGAAAAACCAGAAGGAGTCTGATAGTTCGTAAGACCACCATACCAGCCACGTTTGTCCAATTTGACAAATTCTTCTTTAATATCAATCCAATGATGTTTCTTTTGTCCATCAACATATGACATTACTTTTGTGTACTGAATATACTGATTGCCATCCCCTTTTAGAGAAGACCCACTAATAAGTCCATTCGTACCAACCAATGAACTAGTTGTTCCATCAGGATTGCTAATCTTGCTAATCGTCTGTCCCGAAACACCGGGTATATAACTCGGAAAAGCATTATCGGGATATTCAATTTCTTGAGTTGGACTAACTACATCCACCGATTCAACATTAGCTTGTCCTCTTAATGCCTGTGAAAAATCAGGATACGCATCACCAGTTAACGCTTTAGGTTTAATCATCACCGATTGACTAGTTGCTACCTTGGTCGTTTTTTTAGCCGCCGGTTGACTCGTCGTTGATTGACTAACACTCGCCTTAGACGATTGTTGACTTGAACTTGTCGTTGCACTCGATTGACTCGATGTTTGACTATTGGCAACAACTTCTGACAATGAACTACTATTAGAGAGCGCTTTTGAATAATCAATCGTTGATGAGAGTTGGCTTGCATCAGACGCATTCTGCTTGGTGCTCCCCGCAAAGGCTGGAATCACCGTTTGTCCGATTGTTAATAGTAATAACATGACCGTCATTATTATGTAGGCTACACGCTTTTTCATTGCTGAAGTTCCCCCTAGTGTTATTCCGTGACTAATTGCACATGCTATAAACACCACATTGCGCTTTAGTTTTATGATATTGAACATCATAAAATTGGTTATTTAAAGTCTATTTTTGTGTCGCTTTAATTGTTCACAACTCAAGAGTTACGGGCTTTCGCACTGTTTCACAATCTTCGGGAAATGTCAGTTCGCGTTTTTTTAACCAAGTCAATAAAAACGCGCGTTATCAATTCCGTTAACCATATTGACATTCATCGTAAATGGTATAAACTGTTACTTAGAGAAAAGGTTTATTACTCTTAAGTTATGACTCGCTAATTAGCTTGCATAGCAACTAAAAAACAAGCGATTCTCAGCTGAGAATCGCTTGTTTTCATTTTATTTAGCCTATATCACGAATCAAAAAATGCCGCATCCTGGTTAGACACCACGTCTAATCAGGATGCGGTATTTTTTGGTGGTTACCGGTGGTACTTCAATCGGACCTGCTTCGGTAAATCGCCATACATTTTTTTAAACATTTCTCTGGCGGTCCGTTCATTCGTTAAACCGTGCTTTTGCACTAACCCTTTAATAGGTAACGTTGTTTTAATCAGATCTTGATATAGTTCACTCAATCGCAGTTCATAGAGATATTCAACAATCGTAATCCCGATTTGTTGTTTGAATAATCTTGATAAATAACTCGGATTGTAACCGAATTTGCGGGCCAATTGACTGACCCGTAATGGTTCGGTATAGTGTCGGTTAATTTCAGTGATAATATCTTTCAAACCACTCGTATCTTGACGAATTTTCGTTGATTCGGCAGTTCCGAATTTTAAAACCACCGTTTTTAAAATCATTAACAAAATAATCCCAAAATCAAATAGATACCCGGCTTTTTGCCGCGTGTTAATCTGATTCAATTCATTTAATAAACCGACTACTTTTTGATACGACTCATCGGTTGGTGCCTTTAGAATCATATTTAAATTAGCCGGATCATCACAATATTGCGCCATAAAATCTAATGGGATTTGTAAGACGAGTGCCTTATTTGCTGTACTGGTCACATCATGGACGACGCCCGATGGAATCACGATAAACTGCTGCGCTTGAACAACGTGCGCCTCACCATCAAACTTAAAAATCAATTGACCCGACATGACATAGATCAACTCGATACTACTATGCCAATGAAAAGGCACATACCCGTTTGTTTCAACAACTGATTCGTAGAAACGAACGCCCATCTCTAAATTAGAGATGACATTTTCATGATGTTGTCTGACCATTCTCAAAAACCTCCGCTTAAAAAATATGACAATTCTTACGTATCAAAAGCAATATCTTGACTAAACGCTTTCATTTCATTGACTAGGATGCGCTTTCATTTTAAGATAACGAAGACCTCTTAAATCAAACTCAAAACAATCAATTCACTCTATAATAGCATATTTAGCAATGATTGTTAGTTCAAAGAATGGAGTACATCAATGATGACAACTATTGAAAACCCAATCATCAAGGGCATGGCCCCTGACCCCTCGATCATTCGAGTAGGTGCAGATTATTACATCGCGACTTCCACTTTCCATTGGAATCCGGCGGTTCAGATTTTTCATTCCACCGATTTAGCCAATTGGGAACTCAGCTCATACGCGCTAACCAACCATGAAGTTGATTTGCGGGGAACGAGTACCCCGGCCGGAATCTGGGCCCCCCATCTTTCTTATGATCCCCAATCCAAGAAATACTGGTTAGCTTATTCGCACATGCAAAACATGGCGGGCCGCGAATTCAATTCTGACTCGTTCGCTGTTTGGGCCGACAATATCAACGGTCCTTGGTCAAAACCCCTTTATTTAACGTCAATTGGTTTTGATCCCGCCCTCTTCCACGACGACGATGGTCACCATTACGTTTCAATCCTCGAATGGGAAACGCGGACTGGGTATCAAGCGCCTGGTCATATCGTGATTGCGGAGGTCAATTTAGACCAAGGTGGCATTATCGGTGATTGGCACCGGGTGACGACTGGTTTTACCACTCGCGGTTGCGCTGAAGCCCCCCAAATCTACAAGCACGATGGCTATTATTACTTACTGATTGCCGCGGGCGGGACTGGTTATGCGCACGGTGTTGAAATCGGCCGGTCTAAAACCATTTTGGGGCCTTATGAACCGAACCCGACTGGTGAACCGATTATCACATCGGCGCCCCAACATCTTTTCTCATTAGGCGACCCCGATGCAGGCCATTTCGAAATGTACAATCCGAATTCGTTAATGCAAAAAGCGGGCCATGGCTCACTGGTTCAAACACAAACCGATGAATGGTATATCACCCATCTCATGTCGCGGCCATTACCGGAGACAACCTTAAACCCACTAGGTCGCGAAACGTCGCTCCAAAAAATGGTCTGGCGCGATGGTTGGTTACAAATGGCGGACGGTTCCAACTTCGCTAAGATGACGACGCCTGGAATGACCGGCAGTCAGACCACACAATTAGCCAACGCCGATGACATCGACGACCAATTCGAACAGGCGACCTATGACTTGCGGTTTATGACCCCCTACCATGAACAAGCCGCGCATTGGGCGAATACCACTGAACAGCCCCATCATTTACGGATTTACGGCAACAATTCCTTCTTCTCCCAGATTAATCCAGCCATTATGGCGACTCGGGCAACTTCCTTGGACTACACGGTCCAAACAAAAGTGACTTTCCAAGCCGATCATTATTCCGAATCAGCTGGCCTCGGTCTTTATTATGATTCGAATAACTGGCTCTATGCGCGATTAGGGCTCAACGATACCGAAGATGGCACCATCTTGCGTATTTTACAAGCCAAACTTGGCGAACGAACAGATGATAGCCACCACCAAATTGTGGTTCCGAATCAAACCGCTGAGATTAAACTCGTCTATCATTTCGGTGTCGTTCAAGTTTGGTACCGATTGGCCACGCAGAATGACTGGTTAAAACTCGGTCAATCAATCGATGTTAGCTACCTATCTGACGAAGGCGTTAACGGTGAACCCGGCGAGATTGGCGGCTTTACTGGCCTGTTCAACTTCATCGGCGCCATCGACGCACATCAACATGATTCGTTTGCTGATTTTGATTATTACACCGTTCAAAACAACTAAAAGGAGTTCTTATCATGGCAAAAAAAGTAGTCACCCTTAAACGACTGATCCCCGGTTTAATCATTGGCCCCGCTAGTTGGCTTGGCCCGTATATCGTTATGAATAGTCTTTTCTTACCCGCACTCATCCAACATCTGGATGCTGCCAATAAAATTCAATTGGTCGCCTTGTTTTCAACCTGTGGGATGGTCGTCGCGGCGATTTCAAATATGCTCGCGGGCGCCTTATCCGATAAAACCCGTTCACGCTTTGGGCAACGAACACCTTGGCTTATCGGCGGTTCTTTCGTCTTCATGCTGGCGATGATTGCCGCTTCAATGGCACCCACTATTACCTTACTATTAGCCGCTTGGATGGTCGGGCAAGCCGCGTTGAACTTCATCGTGGCCCCGATGGTCGCTTGGATCGATTTAGCCCCGAAAGATAGTCGCGGTACCGCTTCTTCCGCATATGGCGGTTTAGGGATGGCCTTAGGCAATAACGCCTTTAACGTCGTTGGTGCCATGTTATTGGGTCAATTTCGGTTAGGTTTCATGATTTTTGGGATCATCACTTTTGTTGGCACATTAATCGCCGCTGCAATCGTGCGCGAACCTTCTAATTTAGACGACGCGATCGTCCATAAAGAAACGACTAAAAAACTCTCATTGAAAGACGCTGCTGCGATTTTTCCTAGCTGGCACGTCGGTCGGGACTACTATCTCGCCTTGATTGGTAAATTATTCCAAGGCGTCGGCAACTTCGCGATTACCGGTTATATTCTCTACATTATGACCGACTTCTTACACATGGGCAGTCAAACGCAATCGTCCATTCAATTAATCAACATCATCATGCTCGTGTTCGGAATTCTAATGGGCTTCATCGCCGGTCCTATTTCCGATAAATTTAAAGTTTTGAAATATCCGGTCGCTTTCTCAACCCTGTTCCTCGCATTCGGCGCTTTGATGCTCTTCTTCTTTAGAAATAATACCGGCATTATCGTTTACGCGTTTGCAGCCGGCATCGGGATGGGTGTTTGGAACTCACTCGACAACCTCTTAAATCTTGAAGTGATTCCTGATGAAAATCGGGTCGCTTTCTTCCTAGGGGTTTACAACTTAGGAAACACCATTACTCAAGCCATCGCACCAGTCCTCGCGGCGGTCGTCATTTCTTGGTTTGGCTTCTCCGCGATTTTCATCGTCTCATTCCTCTTCTCATTAGTCGGTGGCATCGCAATGCTCTGCATTAAATCAGTTAAACGTTAAAACAGAAGAGCGCTAACTCGAGTTGATCAGGCTTCGAGGATTAACCTAAGGATACGGATTATGGTCGGGTTTAACCATAATTTGTATCCTGTCGTTAACCGGAGAAGGCTACTCGAGAAGCGCGTTTAGAGCGCTGAGTGCGTTGAGTTGCGGGTAGCAACTGAGCATTAATAAAAATAACGTATTATGACGTTTTCCAGTCGTAATACGTTATTTTAGATTAAGCGGAAGTTGTTGCAACTCAAAAGCACGTTAAAACAGAAGAGCGCTGATTCGAGCGGTTAATCTTCGAGCATAACCTAAAAATGCCAATTATGGTTGAACTTAACCATAATTGGCATTTTGTAGTTAGGTAGAGAAGATTGCTTGAGAAGCGCGCTGATTTGCAGTCAGCAACCGAGTCTCAAGTTAAAAAAACGAGTATCCTGAATTTAGGATACTCGTTTTTTGATTTGAACAAAAATTGATGATTCCTGGCACGCGCCAACGAAGAATATTCGTTTAATATCGGAACACTTAGACGAACGTCACAGGCTCTTTTTACTAGTTATTCAGTTCAATTGATTCTTGAGCTTGATCTTGGTGCTGGTGTAACTTAGCCATGACTGTCCGGGCAATCGGTTGAGCGATAATCGCTTCAACGGCAAAGGCAATTGCAAAGTTCCGGGGCCATTTTTCAAAGAAATGGATAATTGGGACCATATTAAACGCGTGGCCACCAATCCAAGTTCCGATGACGGTTAAGAAAATCGACATCAGAAAAACGTTACAGAGTTCCGTAATAATCATTTTAGCTGAGAAACTATCGTCGTCAGCCGTTAATTTATTGGCCATCCATTGTGCGGGTTGTTGCGTCAAAACGACTAATACCACGACACATAACCATAGCCAAGGAATCACTTGGAGCGTTGCGCCCCAGGCTTGCCATGAAAAACCGACTTCAAAGCCAGTCACCAATGGTGCGATGATGTTGACCGATAAAATTGAAATAATCCCGATAAATAAAACCATTTCTTTGGCGTTTCTAGGTAATCTTAATGCAAATTCCATGTGTTAATTCCTCCATCAGCGCATAAAAAAAACAGCACAAAGCAAGGTTCTGCTTTGTGCTGATCAATTATACGCACTTTTATTTAATTTTTTAGTAGAATTATATTGTAACAAATTTTGCTGAAAATTGCTAATGATAAATTATTTCAATTTGCACTTAGCCACTAAGTGTTCTATCGTAAAGGTATGTGTTTTAAGGAATAGAGGAGATTTTTAGGATGATTGAAAAAGATGAAACGTTTAAAAAAATGACAAACGGTGAATGGTATTTTGATTCCCCCACGGTGATTGCCAAACGGGACGCGACCCGCTTAGCGCTCCAAAAAGCGGGCCAACTATTCGACAACCAGCAACGAATTAACGCGATTCAAAGTTTGTTAGGTCAGACTGGGACCGACTTCTTCGTTGAAACCGGCTTTGAATGTAGTTTTGGCGATAATATCACAGTTGGCGACCATTTTTACGCAAACCGTAACGTGTTGATTTGCGATGAAGCCCAAGTCACGATTGGTGATCATTGTAAATTCGGCCCCGGCGTTTCATTATTGACGCCTTACCACCCAATCGATCCCACTAAACGCGCCACTAAAATCGAAATTTCAGGCCCCATCACCATCGGCGACCACGCTTGGTTCGGCGCCAACGTCACGATTTTACCCAATGTGACCCTCGGCAAGAACGTCGTCGTCGGTGCTGGCAGTGTCGTCACGAAGTCGTTCCCCGATAACGTGATTATCGTCGGCAACCCCGCGCGCGTGTTGCGTGAAATTCCAACGGAAGAATAAATTAAAACAAGCTGTGACAGAACTCGGTTATCAATTGAGTATCAAGTTGGAAAATCCGATTATCCTGAATTTAGGGATAATCGGATTTTTTAATTTGAACGGAAATTGATGAGTTCTGGCGCGCGTCGGAGAAGAATATTTACTTAAGACTTCTGTCACCACTGCTTTATGCTGTTTAATTTCTCATGTGATTCGACTATTTTTAGCGTTACGAAATCGCTTGGATTAATTGACGTAATTCACTAGTCGCTGCTTGGTCATCGGAAATGGCAAACGTGACCTTGGGGTGATATTCAGCTAATTGATCATCTGCCTTTTCACCAAAGCCATCCGTTTGTGAAACACCCGTGCCATTCCCCGTTTTCCATTCATAAACAATCCCATTATCACCCAATAGATATTTCGAAACGGGTTGACTACTGTCCAGATTAATACTATACCCTTCAGCAAAAGAACCGCTATCTAACGAGCTATCAATCCCAGTTAGACCATCTTTAGCAGTATAGAATATCACCCCACCAATCGCATGAATCTTAAAATGACTAGCGCCAGGTTGTTGATTGTTCTGAACTTGAATTTGCCCATCCGGCGTATTGGCGTACCAATCACCTTGCCCAGCCGCACCGTGATCAAAGTAATAATCACTGACCGCCATATTACCCGTTTTTGCCCGGCCAGCAGCCCATTCTAAAAACTGAGTCGTGATTAATTGTTTTTGACTGCTAGACAACTGGTGTGAATCAGCCGTTGTGTTTTGCGTATCGCTAGCTGATTCGTCATCTTTGCTTTTAGCTGTTGATTTCGATGCTGATTTGGACTCAGTCTCTTTTTGTTTGCGTTCTTCAGCTCGTAAACTAGCGCTAACTGATTCTGATTGACTCATTCGCCGTTCTTTACGGCTAGCGGCCTCACGTGCTGTTGATTTGGCTTGCGAATCTTTGACATACCAAACACCGCCACCTAGAACCAGTATTAAGACCACAATCCCGGCCCACAATCGTTGCGGATTGCCGGGTTTCTGTTGTGGTGTCGCCGTTCGATATATTGGTATTTCCTTTTCAACACGCGTTGTTTGCAATTGATTACCGCAATTAATACAAAAATTATCCCCAATTGGATTTTCAGTCCCACACTTTGAACACTTAACCATTACGCCACCCCTTTAACTTTTACCTAACATCTAGCATTAATTCTACCATTAATTAACAATCAATTATTCGCCTACACCTCAGTTTGTCGCATCAATTGCCGATATTCATATACAATAAAGTCATTTAAAATATTATATTGCAGACTATGGGTCTGAATATCAGTCGTATTCTCAAATTTGATAACATAGTCAATAAATGGCAGTAAGTGTGTCTGTGCACTACTCGTCATAACCACAATTTTTGCTTTAGAATTCAGAAACGATTTTTTCTGTGACTGTGATAGAAATGTTTGGTTAAACTCAACAAAATCACCTGAATTTGAATAGATAATAATCAAAGTATCCGCTCCCGCATTCTTAACAAAATCATCTTGCTTCTTATCATCTGAAAAACAAGTAATATATTTATCGTTATAAGCTAATTTATACTGTAAATCTAAAGCCCCAATCCCACTAAAAAGTAGCCCAAATGCTGCAACGTTCTTATAATCAGAAATATCCTGTGCTAATTTTTTAATTAAGATTTGATTCGTATCTGCAAATAAATGCTTAACATCAGATAGAACGGCTGCTTCAAAATGTGAATATCCATTCTGATAAATATCATCTAGCACGTTATGATTAAAATTAAGTTCGTTTTGAAATTTATTGGTAAATTCATGTTGGAATACATTATCTTTTAAATCAATGTAATCATCGAAGCCAAGAATTTTAACAAATTTAGAAATTTTACTTTTAGAGACATTACAAATTTGAGCAATTTCTGTAATTGAAAGATCATGTAATTCATAGTAATGTGCCAAAAACGCTTGTGCAATTTGATAATCAGTTGAGTTGATATTTCCAGCATTAATAACTGCTAGTAATCGGGTTATGAGCACTGACATTAAACCATACCTCCTTTATTAAACCTGTTGGATAGTTTCCAATTTGTAAACTATCCACTCTCGTTAATGTAATCGTTTTATTATAATACTTGTAAAACCTATACGAAAGGATATTAAAAATATGTCAAAAAAATATGATGCTTTGGCAACTAGAATCATTGAATTAATCGGCGGTGCTGATAATGTTATTAACTTATATCATTGTATCACTAGACTTCGATTTAAATTAAAGGTCCCTACGATTGCCCAAAGCAACAAAAATGAACTTCAGAAACTTTCAGGCGTCCTATCAGTTGTTGAGGCGAATGGCCAATTTCAAGTCGTCATCGGTAGTGCTGTTGCAGAGGTCTACGATACGATCATGCAACTGTACCCAATTAAATCAGCTTTAGGGTCAGATAATGATACGAGTACCGAGGCCCCGTCAGAAAAACCTACTGGTAATATCCTAGCACGTTTTTTCAACGTCATTAGTTCTATCTTTAATCCCATTATTATTGCGCTCGCGGGATCAGGTATGTTGAAAGCTGTTTTAGTCATCCTAACAACTTACCATTTACTGGATGCCAAGAGTTCATCCTATCTAATTTTAGCAGCAGCTGGTAATGCGTGCTTTTACTTCTTACCTTTGTTACTGGCCATCAGTGCTGCTCGAGTTTTCAAAGCCAATCAGTTTATCGCACTATGTATTGTTGGCGCACTTATGGAACCTAACTTCGTCGGCATGGTTGCAAAAACCGGGACAGTCGTTTCATTTTTAGGGATTCCCACCGTACTTATGACCTATTCTGGAACAGTCATCCCTGCGATTCTTGCAATTTACGTCTACTCTAAAGTTGAAAGAATTTTAAAGCGCTTTATTCCGAAATCTATTGAACTTTTTGCTTTACCATTATGCGCATTATTAATAATGGTGCCGTTAACAGCCATCGTATTTGGACCAATTGGTGTTTATGTTGGGGAAGCAGTCGGAAATGCCATTAACTTCGTTTCCTTACACAGTGGCCTCTTAGCTGGCGCACTTGTTGGCGCTGGCTGGACCTATCTAGTAATGGTCGGTGTTCATTGGGCTATCGTGCCAATTATGATTAATAATATTGCAACTCAAGGTTATGATACAATTCGGCCAATGATTGCAATGGCTACCTTTGCAACTGCTGGTGCCGCACTCGGTGTTTTCTTAAAAACTAAAGATAAATCTATCAAATCTCTATCGTTATCGGCATTAGTGCCGGCACTATTAGGCGGAATTACTGAACCCATCGTTTATGGTTTATCAATTAGATTTAAACGTCCTCTAATTGCACAAACGATTGCTGGTGGGATTGCCGGTGCTTTTGTTGGTGCATTAGGTGTTAAAGCCTCAGTTTACGTTTTCCCTGCATTAACAACTTTACCTGCCTTTTTTGGTCCTACTTTTATTTACTATATTATTGGGATCACCCTGTCTTTTGTCCTATCCGCAATACTAACGTATATCCTCGGATTAGGGAAAACGACTGATGATGAAGAATCAACACCAGCAAATAAGGATGCCATTAATCTACCCGTCGTTGGCACTGTTGAATCTATTACAAAAGTTAACGATGATGTTTTTTCTACCCGTGTAATGGGTGATGGTCTTGCAATTATCCCTAGTGAAGGCACCATTACGGCGCCTGTTACAGGTACCATTTCAGCGGTTTTTCCAACGAAACACGCTTACGGTATCACTAGTGAAAATGGAACAGAAATCTTGGTTCATATTGGTTTAGATACCGTTAATCTCAAAGGTGAACATTTTACTTCACTCGTAAAACAAGGGCAATCAGTTAAACGTGGTGCAGTCATTGGAGAGTTTGATTTAGCTGCTCTCACAGAATTAGGTTACGATCCAACGGTTATGATGATATTCACTAACCATCCAGTCACTAATCTATCGATTGCCGGTTTTAACGGTGAAAACTATACAGAATTTTTAGAAACAAATTAAAGGAGATTAATTCTAATGACTAATAAACAAACGTATTTTCCTAAAGATTTCATGTGGGGTGGTGCAATTGCTGCTAATCAAGCAGAAGGTGCTTGGAATATTGACGGCAAAGGTATGAGTGTTGCCGACGTTTCTAAATACCGCCCTGAACTAGATCCTAAAGACTATGTTAATCAATGGCACGTTAATCCTGAAACTATCGAAGAAGGGATGCAAACAAACAATACTACCAACTTCCCTAAACGTCGTGGTATTGATTTCTATCATAAATACCCAGAAGATTTAAAATTACTCAAAGAACTAGGTCTTAACGCCTTTCGATTATCAATCGCATGGACCCGGCTATTCCCAACCGGTACTGAAAAAACACCGCTCCAGTCTGGTATCGATTACTATAAGAACATGTTCCAAACATTGCATGCTTTAAATATTGAACCAATCGTCACTTTGTCTCATTATGAAATGCCATTATATCTTGTTAACCATTATGATGGTTGGGCCAGTCGCGAAGTTGTCGATTTCTTTGAACACTTTGTAGAAACTTGTGTCGATAACTTCAATGAAGATGTCACTTATTGGCTAACCTTCAATGAAATCGATTCAGTTTTTAGACACCCCTTTACAACCGTTGGTGTTGTTGAAGAAAAATATAAAAATAAAATTAAAACTGAAGAGGTTATCTATCAAGCCGTTCATAATCAGTTTGTTGCAAGTGCATTAGCGACTAAATACATTCACTCAAAGAATCAATCTGCTATGGTTGGTTGCATGTTAACCAAGCGTACTGCTTATCCACTAACACCTAACCCTGAGGACGTAGCACTTGCTCAAAAACATAACCGTGAAAATATGTTTTATTCAGACGTTCAAGTTCTAGGTGAGTATCCACAATGGCTATTAACTGAATTAGCAGATAAACATTTTGATTTGAAAATGCAACCTGGCGATCAAAATCTATTGAAAGAAAACACAGTTGATTATGTTACCTTCTCTTATTACATGTCGATGGTTTGTAGCATCGATGGCGAAGGATTAGAAAAAGTAGGCGGTAATCTGACAACTTCAATCAAAAATGATTACTTGGAAACAAGTGACTGGGGATGGCAAATTGATCCAATTGGTTTACGGATTAGCTTAATTGAATTAAATGATCGCTATCATTTACCATTAATGATTTCAGAAAATGGGATTGGGGCTATTGATCAATTAGAAGCTGACCATCAAATTCATGATGATTATCGAATCAACTATTTCAAACGTCACTTCCAAGAAGTCAACGAGGCAATTAAAGAAGGGTGTCACGTTATTGGGTATATGCCTTGGGGCGTCATCGATATTATTTCAGCCTCTACCAATCAAATCTCCAAACGCTATGGTTTTATTTATGTCGACTTAGACGATTTTGGCAATGGTACTAACAACCGCTATAAAAAGGATAGCTACTACTGGTACCAAGAAGTTATTAAAACCAGTGGTGCCTCTCTATATAACAGTTAAATTATGACATAAAAAACCTGCTATCAGTTGTTATTTGACTGATAGCAGGTTTTTTAGTCCATATAATTATTGGTTACAACAACTGAAATTATATTATTTCGTCTGACAACCATAGAGGGATTATGATAATTTTACCTTAGATAATTGTGGCCTTTATTAAACCAACTTTTACATAATACCACGTTCCGAAACCGCTATCATTATCAATCCTCAGTATGCTAAGATAAATCTATCAGGTTTTCGAACTTGCAAATCTCTTCTTAAGGAGTCGGTTATATGCCTAAAGGAATTATCTTCGATATGGACGGTCTCTTGGTCGATTCAGAAATCATTTCATTCGAAATGTATCGTGCCCTACTAGCCCACCACGGTATTTTTGATTTTACCACTAACGATTATGCGGCCAATTATAGTGGGCATAATGCACTAGATAATATGAACAACTTAATTCAGACTTTCAATTTACCAATCACCACAACCACAGGTCTGCATTACGTTCAGCAAATTGAATCAGAATTCTTAGAAAGAGGGGTTGCACTTAAACCAGGCGCCCAACAATTACTAGCGTTCTTAGCCAGTCATCAATATCTGATTGGCCTCGCCACTTCAAGTACGGCAGATCGGGCACAACTCATTTTGAAACAAAATAATATCCAACATTACTTTGACGCTTTGACCTTTAATGCCGAAATCAACCACGGGAAACCTGCCCCGGATATTTTCAATAAGGCCCGCACTAAAATGGCCTTGGCCCCCAATGATGCCTTGATTTTTGAAGATAGTGAAGCGGGTATCCAAGCCGCTAATGCAGCCAGCATTCCCGTGATTTGTATTCCCGACATGCACCAACCCGCCCCGGCAATATTGGCAAAAACGGTCGCAGTCTATCCAAATTTGGCCGCAGCCATCGCTTATTTTAAACAGTAAGCTAACTGAATTTAAGGCATTGTCAAATATTGTTAAAAGCCCCTCTAAAAAGTTGGTTTAACCTAACTTTCTAGAGGGGCTTTTGCTGTTAGCGAGTTAGTTGCTTGTCGTTCTTCTCAAAGTAATTCCAACCGGTTACAACAACTGAATCCCCGCTGATTCGCACTGGTCAATCATCGCTTGTGGCCAGATGCTGGTTTGCACTTCGCCAACATGCGCTTTGCCCAATAATAATAAGCAGAGTCGGGATTGGCCAATCCCACCACCAATCGTGTAAGGTAATTGGCCGTTTAATAGCGCTTGGTGGAACGGTAACGACACTCGATTTTCAGCATGCGCCGCTTTTAATTGGCGTTGCATCGCTGCTTCGTCGACCCGAATCCCCATGCTCGATAATTCGAGTGAACAATTTAACGGTGCGTACCAGAATAGGAGATCGCCATTCAATGTCCAATCGTCATAATCTGGGGCCCGACCGTCGTGGCGTTGACCCGATTTTAACAACCCACCGATTTGCATTAAGAAAACACAACCCAATTCTTGCGTGATGGCATTCTCACGTTCTTTCGGCGTTTTAGCCGGCCAGCGGTCTTCTAATTCCTGGGTCGTCACAAAATGAACAGTATCGGGTAATTGGTGGACTGCTTGCGGATATTGATACCAAACTTCGTGTTCCATGTGTTTAATCACTTTAAAAATCGTTTCGACAGTCTGTTTGAGCGTCGCTTCAGTCCGTTCAGACTTCGCAATCACCTTTTCCCAATCCCATTGATCGACATAAATCGAATGAAAATTATCCAAATCTTCGTCCTTACGAATCGCGTTCATGTTGGTGTAGAGCCCTTCGTGTAGTTCAAAATCATTCTTAGCGAGCGCCATCCGTTTCCATTTCGCCAATGAATGGACGATTTCAATCGTATGTCCGTCAAAATCGGCCATCGTAAATGACACGGGGCTTTCCACGCCGTTGAGGTTATCGTTTAGCCCCATTGCGTGATCGACAAACATCGGTGCCGACACACGGGATAGGTTCATTTGTTGGCCGAATTCATCCTGAAACGTTTCGCGGATAAAGCGAATCGCAGCCTGAGTTTCCCGTCTGGATAATTTTGGATCATAATTTTCTGGTATGGTTAAATGCATATTAATCGACTCCCTCATTGAATTCACAAAATAAAAAAAAGCCCTTCATCCCCCTAATACAAGGGACGAAAGACTTTTCGCGGTACCACCCAAGTTGCCCACAATTGCGGACCACCTCTACTAAACGCACTAACATGCGCGCCGGTGATAACGTTCCGGTAACGTCGAGGCCTACTTTGTGCGCGCTACATTTCAGCCTGAAACTTTAAGGAGGGTTATTCAATCAAATTGCCACTTGTCGGGTTTCCACTATTCCCCAACTCACTGTTAGCGCAAAAATGACCTACTTGGCTCCTACACGTTTTTATTTTGTGGTTTAATGATAGCACAATTAGAAACATTAGGAAAGACTCATTTAAAAGAAATACCTAACTTCTTTATTTCTTCTTGTTCATCAATTCGTCCGCTTTTTTCTCAAGGTTAACTCCAAAGAAGCCTGCGGCACCGGCAGCTAATCCGATGACATTTCCAAGAATGTAGATCCAGCCACCTAGTGCAAATGACAAAGCAGCACCTGAGCCTGTCGCAATTTCATCGGCGACTTGGCCCTTTAAAACAAAGACGAAAATTAACGTAATCGCTGGTAACACCAATTTAATTAACTTATCGTATTTTTTTAAAGCATCCACGTAATTAGTAATCAAAACAATTAATGGTAAAGCAATGACTAAGGTGCCCAACATATAGTCACTATTAAAAATCAGCCGATATCCTGGATACTCTAAAGCGCCAAATACGCCACCGTTATCCTTATAGAAAGCCCCTAAAAATAGGGCGACAATCATGATAATTGCCCCAAACACGTCTAAATTATCAAAAATCTTCTTTTTTGTTTGTTCACTCATAATACCCACACTCCATTATTTTATATTTATTATTAAATCCTGCTTCAGTTGACCTCGATACTCCCCCGAGATGGCCACTTCACGTTTACATGGTATAGGTTAGAACCTTTTTAAAGTTTCTACGGTGCCATTTAATGACACTAAACGTTGGCCGTTGGACTAACAATTCTAATTGCTGGTCATCAATTTCAAGATACATATGATCCCATTCGTTCGTAATTGGATATTTTTCAACATCCATTTTAGTGACGTCACTATTTTTGATGAAGTGATTATCGTCATTGAATTTCATCATGCCGATACAACCCATTAATAGAATGCCGTCTGCCTCGAAACTCATGACATAGTGTTGGCTCTTCATCCCAGTCAAACCGCCAATCGTAATCAAGTCAGACCAATCGATTGGCGTAGCGACGTAAACAAAATTATCGGGATTATCGGAATAACCCAGTTCGATTTTTCTGTCGATAATGGCCCGTTCACGCATCAACGGACCAACATCCATCCCGCCTTTAGCCACTAATCCCAATAGGGTATCCGCTGCCGAACTAGCACCCTTGCCTTCGCTCAACGTTTGTTGCAATTGATCATTATCTTGTTCTTCAGTTTGGCTAGTTTCCGTCGGTTGAGCAACCACCGTTGATTCTGATGACTTTTCTTCAACTGTCTCAGTTGTTATTTGATCATCTTGGCGCTCGGTCGCTTCAGTAACTATATCCTTTTGAACTGCTGATTGCTTTTGCCCACAATCTGTACAAAATTTTGCTTCCGGTGGCAATTCAGTACCACAATTAGCGCAATATTTTCCCATACCTCACAAACCCTCTCTCCAAAGATTACTAAGTCTCTTTTTGACTAATCGCTTTATTAATCCAGCGTTGTGAATAATCATATTTATGCATTAATACCGCTGAATTATGGCCATTAAATTGTTTTTGAACCGATTTAGCGACCTTATCCCCCGCGTACATGCGCATTGGTAATGTTAGTTGTTGACCACGATAGGCTGAATAAACTTTCAACATCGCTTCTTCCCCAATTAAATCGAATAATTGACTATAAACATCTTGCAGATTTTCCCGCTCAACTTTCACACACCTGACACCTCTTTCCAAGTTTCTTACCACTAATCTCGTCATTAGTTATGTTATCAAAAGAACAAAGCCAATGATAACGTGCCACAACCTGCGTTTTTCCTTGCAAATTGCAGGCGGTAAAGCATTTAAAATTGCTTGGGGCATCAAAAAAGACCCGATTATCGAATTGATAATCGGATCCCGCTATAGATTTATTTATGTGATTGGTCGCTTTACTTATCTGAGTCCAAATCAATTTTGCCAACAACAAAAATATACGAAAGAGCGCCTAACAATGCCACAACAGCAATAAAACTTAATGCAGAAGAAAAATTCCCCTTAGAAACTAAAAAGCCGATCACAATGGGAATGACAATTGAGGATAAGGCCCCACAGCCATTAAAAATACCGCCTGCCAGTCCAATTAGATGTTTAGGTGCAAGTGCAGTCACAAAGACCCACGTTATGGTTGCCAAACCATTGCCGAAAAAGGCAATCGACATAAAGGTAATAATTAAAATTGGACTTGAAACAAAATTTGCACCTAAAATCAGCAACGTTAGTAGTAGGCCGGTAATCACCGGCGCTTTTCGTGCAAAGCTTGGTGTTTTACCCATTTTAATTAAGCGATCAGATATGATTCCTGCCAAGATTACCCCACAAAATGCCGCCAAGTAGGGAACACTTGATAACATGCCTGATTGCATAAAATTAATATGTTTAGCTTTCGTTAAATAAGTTGGGAACCAAGTTAAAAAGAACCAGAACGTTCCAGAAATAGCGAATTGTCCAATATAGATACCAATTAACCGGCGTGTAAATAATTGTTTAATATTAGCTGCAGTTAGTTTAGTCTTTTGTGTCTTTTCGGTCGTCGGTTGCTGTTGATCGCCATCTGTAATAGCGCCCCCGGCCTTAATATAGGCTAACTCATCTTGACCGATGAAACGACTTTTTTCTGGATCTGTATAAAAGAGATACCAGATAATCGACCAAACAATGCCGATAATACCAGTGATAATAAATAGGCCACGCCAGCCAATTGCATTATGCACGGCATAAAGAATTGGCGTTGAAAACGCAAGTCCTAAAAATTGGGCTGATGAATAAATTCCAATTGCCGAGCCCCGTTCATTTTCTGGGAACCAATACGAAATCGCCCGATTATTCGCCGGCATAACAGGTGCTTCAAAGAAGCCAACACCCAGTCTAAGCCCCATTAGTTGTCCAAAGCCCCCCACAAATGCTTGAAAAACAGTCATTAAGGACCAACCGAATAAACTGATAAAATACATAATTCGTGAGCCAAATTTATCTAATAAAATACCTCCTGGAATTTGCATCGCTGCATATATCCAGCCAAAAGCTGAAAAAATTAAACCTTGTTGAACCGTTGTTAAACCAATTTCCTTCGCTAACTCTGGCATTGCAATCGAAACATTTGTCCGATCCATATAATTAATCACAATGTTAATAAAGACAAACGCTAAAATAACGTACCGCATATTGGTGGATAGTTTCTTCTTAGTCTTAGTTTCTGTCACAACAACTTACCTCCTAATAAACTCGTATTTCATTCAATGAAACTTGCTGACTACCGTTAGTTTGTATAATTTCGATCCGCAACTTTTTAGTTTTTACAGATTGTTCAAATTGTTTCACTAAGTGCCGTACCCGATTGTCTGTAACTTGCCATAATGGAAGCCACTGATCGTCTTTTTGATAAAGTATTTGAAAATCCTTAATCAATTCTGGGACAATCTCAAAACGAGTGCGGTGGTGATGCAAGTTAATAATATCTTCATTAACATCGTCATTAAACGTTAAATTAACTTGTGAAACAGTTTGTTCTTGCTCCCACTTAAGCTCAATTATTTCGGGTGTCTGACTGGCCGTCGTTACCCACATATTGGGCCCACCGTACGGTCTAACATAGCCATTAATTAATTTATCTGCAGAAAACGCTGTTGTCTTTGCAACTCTAAAAATAAAATTACGGCGATTAATGGTTTGATTGGTCCAATATAATAAGGGACTTTCTCTTGTATAATCGTGTAATTCTGGCTGGCTGAGTTCACCAATTGGACTATCAATATAACTTAATACCCCTGAAAAAGCTTGGTTACCCAAATAAAGAGCACAATCTTGATTTTTTTCTACGACTACAAAAAGATTTTGTGCTTGCTTGGGTAAAAAATTAATCTCCACGGTTTGCCATCCTGTAAACTGTCCCGGTAACTCAATTGTTTGTTGTCCAACCAATTGATCTGGAATATAATTCTGTGGTTTCCCCGTCGTATACCATTTCACCGTTAAAGCCGTTTTTCTGGTAGTTGCAACAAAAAGTTCTAGTTGTTCAATACTTGGCTCTACCGGAATTGTAAAAGCAACAGCCTTATTCAAAGGATATTGTTCTGCATTTGGCGCATACGTATTAATTTCCGTTAACGTATGACTGGCACTAACCTGTGCTTGTCGTGCTAAATCTAACTTATCTTGGTTTTTGATTCCTAAAACTGAGCCATCAGTTTTTAATAACGTTTGCTGATATTCAGCTAAATACTTATGATAAATATCTGTTGGCCGGACTTCTTTTTCAACTGCAAAAGCCGCAGCCGTTCCAGCCGCTTGGCCCATTACCGCGCAAGTTGCCATTACCCGAATCGTCCCAAATGCCACATGGGACGCGGAAACATCACGCCCTGCAAAAAATAAATTATCAATATCTTGAGCATACAAAATACGATAAGGAATATGATAAACGCCATCTGCTACCGAATGTCTTGCCCCTACAGAATCGTTATACATACCTGTCGCTGGATGTAAATCGATTGACCAACCACCAAAACCAATTCGATCTTCAAATAATATTTGTTCTTCTACATCTTGCTGTTTTAGTACATATTCTCCTTTAAAACGTCGATATTCACGCTTACCAGGCACAGAACCAATCCAATCTAACGTTAAGTTTTCAGCATCATATTGCCCAGAATTTTTAATGTAGTCCCAGATGCCATAAACAACTGCTTGAAGCTCATCGCGAACTTTTTCATTATCATGAACAATATCGAATTCGCCACCCCATTCAATCCACCAATAGGCACAACCATTATCTTCTTTTTTAATGATGCGATTATTCATAATCGCCGTTTTAGTAATATCTTTTGCGAAATTAGGTTTTACATATTTAACAGGATGTCCGGTGTCACGTGTATAGAAAAATAACGTACTGCCCAATGTTTCACTATCCCCTGTCGTTGGTGCTAAACTTTCTTGATACTTATCACGATTTTCTCTTCCAATACTAAATTCGGCCCCAGCTAAAAATCCGATTAAGCCATCCCCAGTACAGTCAATAAAGTATTCGCTTTCAAAAGTTAATACGCGTTCTGAACCTGACATGAACCCTTCAACATTTTCAATTTGCCGGTTTTCTTTCATTTTAACCGCGGTTACTTCTGTATTTAGACACAAAGTAATATTCGCTTCATCCCGAACTTTTTCCATTAATAACGCATCCCATAAATAAGGATTCCCATCAGGATTGCGATATTGATTTTCAACAAAAAGTTCACCCATAATACCTGTTTCACGTGCATAGCGGTTGACCCCGTGCTTAGTTGCGCCAGCTACCCAGACTCGAACTTCACTGCTAGAATTACCACCCAGAACGCCTCTATTTTGAATCAATGTAACTTTTTTACCTAGGCGTGCAGCAGAAATAGCAGCACATATTCCTGCTAAACCACCACCCACTACCGTTATGTTTGCGCTTACAGTTTCTCTTCTCAAGATATTTCCTCCCTTTCGATAATCTAACCTTACTAGATTGTTACTCATTGCACAATTTACTTTTTTTACTAAAACATGTATTATTTTGACTATAGAAGGGACGGTTATCAAATGAGTCTATCAACGCAGGGTTACACCTATTGGCAAAACAAACCCACTTTTCAACTTGCAACCGATACCGATTCCCATTGGATTATGTACATCATTGAAACCGGTCAATGTGAATTTCAATTTGGTCAGCATCAAGGAATCGCTAAAGCCAATGACATCTTATTAATTCCGCCCTATATTTCTTTTCAACGTCAAATGATTATTCCGATGACCTTTCATTTTATCCGTATCACTTCTAATTTAGCATTAGATAATCCTTTAATTGGCCAGCATCATTTTGCAACTAGCCGTTTTGCCGATAATTGTACGATGTTAAGAAAAACAAATTTTAATTTTAGCAATTCTGCAGAACTAATCAGAGCCCACGTTATTAATGATTTCTTAATGCAAGAAGAATTAGCTCGACTCCAAACAACTCAATGTCATTTTACGCATTTAAAAAGTAAAACTGTAGCCGACGCGATTGATTTAATGCAACATAATCTAACCCTATCAATTAACGCCATCGCACAAAACTCAGACGTCAATGCTGCTTATTTTTCACGCCAATTTAAAAAATTAACCGGTGAAACTCCGGTCAGTTTTTATACTAAGTTGAAGCTCAAAAAAGTCCAAGAGTTATTGATTACAACTGAGTTTTCGTTAACTGAAATTGCTGATCGAACTGGCTTTAACGACGCATTCTATTTAAGTCGTGTCTTTAGTCAACATTTACAATGCTCACCTAGTGAATTCCGCAAAAAACATATTATTTAAAGATTAAAAAGGCACCGGCGCGCTTGATTAGCGCATCCGGTGCCTTTTTATCTAGATATAACCTGATTGATAAGTAATTCTTTACCGATTCAAATACTATTCACATTAATTATCCTATTTATGATACGGACTCCCGACATTGATCATGAACGCGCGGTAGATTTGTTCGGTCAGGACCAAACGCATCAATTGGTGCGGTAAGGTTAGTTTGCCAAACGAGAGCGCGTCGTTAGCGCGTTTGTTAACCGAGTCGCTGGTCCCGAGTGAACCACCAATCACAAAAGTAATATCGGATTTACCGTAAGTTCCTAAATCGGCAATTTCTTTGGCGAATTCTTCAGAAGCGCGTTGTTTGCCTTGAATCGCGAGGACAATCACGTGTTCCTTATCCTTAATCTTACTTAAGATCCGTTCGCCTTCATTGTCTTTAACGGTCGCCATCTCTGAGTTGCTCAGTGATTCGGGCGCTTTTTCATCCGCAACTTCAATCATTTCAAATTTACAAAATTTGCTAAGCCGTTTAGCGTATTCCGCAATCCCAGCCTTCAAATATTTCTCTTTTAACTTACCCACGGTAATCACTTTAATATTCATCGAAATCCTCCTACTATCTCTTTATAGTTTATGCGAAAATGAGTCGAAAAAAAAGGGATACACAGGAAATCACCCAAAATGACAAGTTATCCACAAAAATTATCCACATATGCACAGGTGTTCGTCCCAAATATGGTGTCCTGAAATTTTCTTGATACAAAATAATCGATTCGAAAATTTTTTTACTTTTTTTATCAAAAAAGTTATCCACTATTTAAGAAATCCTTAAATTACTTGTTTTTCTATTATAAACACTGTCATACCAATGTTTGTAATTCGATTATAATTTTAAATAAATAGTTATCCACTGACGTTTCGTTAACTTGTGGATAACTATGGTACTCAATCGACCGTGTTATACCCACAATCCACAGACTTATCCACAATTCATTGCTAATTGATTCGACTTAGTATCCACATTGACATTCTTAAAACTTAACGTTCCGGAATGTTAAGGTCGTTATAAACCAGTTTTTACACGCTATCATTTGAATCCGTCAAAAAACAAAAATATTTCTCCTAAGGCTCACCGCCTTTTCAACTTGATAGGCAATTGATAACTTGCTTCTACCGATAAGTTTCTGTGCTTAGCTACGTCTGGCAAACAAAGTCCATAGTGCGGCCTTTATTCACCAGACTAGGCTAATGCTCAAAACTTAAACATCGGTAGTTAGCACTCATTTCAATAACGTGCTTTTGAGTTGCAACAACTTCCGCTTAATCTAAAATAACCGATAATCTTAAGACCAAGATTACCGGTTATTTATAATTAATGCTCAGTTGCTAAGCGCAACTCAACGCACTTATTTAGTTGTTGTGCTACTGCTATCAGTCGAAGCTGATTGCGTTAATTTAACGGTCGTTTTCTTCAATGAACCGTTATGGTAATACTGAATTTCGACGGTGCTATTCATGTTGTAACTGTATAAAATCGTGTGTAAATCAGCAACACTTGTCACGGTCTTACCACCTACGCCGACAATCACGTCGTATTTACTTAAGCCCGCCTTTTTAGCGACTGAACTATTCGTCACAGAAGCGACTACGACCCCGCTCTTAACGGAGGTTGGTAATTTCAAAATAGACGATTGTTGTGTTGATGAGATGTTGGTTAAGTCAATCACGCTAATCCCTAAAGCTGGACGAACAACTTTCCCGTTTTCGACTAATTGATTAATAATTTTAACGACTTCGTTACTTGGAATGGCAAAGCCCATCCCTTCAACCGTTGTATCGCCATTTGACGCTAGCTTCATCGAATTAATACCGACCACTTGACCGGCCATATTCACGAGTGGGCCACCGGAATTCCCCGGATTAATCGCCGTATCGGTTTGAATAACCGTTGCCTGACCGGTCGCTTGACCGGTTGTTTCGTCAGTCACATCAATTGTCCGTTTCTTGGCTGAAATGATCCCTTGCGTCACAGATGTCGCGTATTCTGACCCGAGTGGTGAACCAATCGCTAAAACTGATTCACCAGCCTTAATACTATCAGAATCACCGAACGTGGCTGTTTTTGTGACTTTAGCCCCGTCAATTTTTAAGACGGCTAAATCAGAAACAGCATCAGTTCCGACTAAGCTCGCTTCTAATTTAGTCCCGTCGCTTAGAATGACTTCCAATTTATCGGAATCAGCCACGACGTGATTGTTGGTCACGATGTAGGCTTTGCCATCTTTCTTTTCGTAGATTAAGCCGGAACCTTCACTGGATTCTTCCAGATCACTACTGCTACTGCCACTAGTCGTGCTACTACTATCGCTATCGCTTGATCCGAATAGCGCGCTTAAATCACCAGATGACTCTTCTTGTTTTTGTAAGTTGACCACTGACACAACGGCCGTTTTAACTTTACTGAAAGCCGTTGTGGTTTGTGATGACGAATTAACTTTGATGTTACTGATTTTAGTCGTCCCAGATTTGGTTGGCGTCTGTGCCGTCGTTGATACATTGGCGGTTGGCCCAAACTTTGAAAGTCCCGTATAGGCAACTCCACCACCAATCAACGCTGCAATAACGGCCACCACTGCTGTTTTCATTAAACCTGAATTTTGATTCATACTAAATCACCCAAACTTTCTAATTTTATTCTTTTACTCGATGACTCTATCATAAACGCTAAATTTGAAAAAATTATGAACAAGCTTTGAATTAATGATTGTTTTTATATTATGAATTTTAGACGACTTACCCGCCAAAAACAATTGAAATGTCTTGTAGCCTGAGAAATATAGGCTGTGACAGAAGGTATCAATCTCCGTTCAAATCAAAAAAGCTAGTTAGGCAATTGATAACGTGCTTCTACCGATAAGTTTCTGTGCTTAGCTACGTCTGGCAAACAAAGTCCATAGTGCGGCCTTTATTCACCAGACTAGGCTAATGCTCAAAACTTGAACATCGGTAGTTAGCACTCATTCTAGTAACGTGCTTTTGAGTTGCACCAACTTCCGCTTAACCTAAAATACCAATTATCTTAAGTTCAAGATAACTGGTATTTTTTGTTAATGCTCAGTTGCTACCCGCAACTCAACGCACTCATTTTTAAACTGCGAACAACGGATCGGCAATTGCTGGGTCGGTATCGAGAATTTCAAAATCGGTATCGACACCATAATCGTGTTCTTTCAAAATTGACGCGACCGTCAAATGGGCTAATTCTTTCATATTATTTTCTTGGCTTAAATGGCCTAAGAAAATCTTTTTGGTTTGTTGGCCCATGCACGCCATCAAAGCAGCTGCCCCATCTTCATTGGATAAATGCCCGGTATCGCTCAAAATCCGTTGCTTAAGCGACCACGGATACTGACCCATCCGTAACATTTCTAAATCGTGGTTGCATTCCACGAGATAAGCGTTGGCATTGGCTAAAGTCCCCCGCAATTGATCAGATACGTAACCCGTATCGGTCAACATCGCAAACGAACGATCATTGTGGTGAAATTGATAAAATTGGGCCGCAGCTGCATCGTGCGAGACGCCAAAACTCTCTACGTCAATGTCGCCTAATGTCTTGGTTTTGCCCATTTCAAATAGGTGTTGGTGTTCAGCGGGGACCTTACCGATAATCGAGGCCATCGCATCCCAAGTCGGCTGATTGGCATAAACATCCATCCCGTACCGACGCGCTAAGACGCCCACACCGCTACTATGGTCGCGGTGTTCATGCGTCACTAACAAACTATCGACGTCTTTTAAATCACGACCAATGCTGTGCATTAGATCTTGGACCCGTTTGCCACTCATCCCAGCATCCACCAGAATTTTATGTTGCGGCGTTTCGATATACGTTGTGTTGCCTGAACTACTACTTGCTAAGATACTAACTTGCATTTGATCGTTTTCGCTCATTTGATTGTTATCCCCTAATTGACTATTGCACATCGCTCCGATTTTTCATCAACGCCCCAGTAAAGGCGTTAATGCGTTTGACGACGACACTTTTAGAATTCTTGTTTTCAATCGCCACTTGCCAAACCGGCACGTAAACGGTGCTACTGTTTGCGTCTAGCAACGCACTATAGCCTAATTTAACCCAACTGACCTTAGAATTATTCGGGATTTCATTATCCGTGTATAAATCAATCACCGCTTCTTTAGCACTCACCTTAGTCATTTCTTTTTCCCGCAGAATTTGAATTTTATTCGCATAAGTTTGGGTGTATTGCCTGATCTGACCCTCTTCAATGATGAAAACCAACTGGCCGTGTTCATCCAGCATGACGCCACCTGGGACCTTTTGGACGAAAACAACCTGTTGATCACTAGATAATTCCGGTGAATAGCGATATTGATCTGCTAAAACAACGTTATTATTCGATTTCATAAACGCTTTAACGGCTAATAATACGTGATTTTTCCGATAAGTTAACGGCTCATCTAACTCACTCGTTAAGATTTTCTGGGTCTTATCAAAACTGACGACTTGATTAGTGAGTTGTTGACTGCTCGTTGACAACTTAGTTTGATCCTTTTGGCGACTGGCTAAATAATAACCATCTTCCTTAGCATTCGAGAGTGGTTTAACCGTAATTTGATCATCTTTCAAATCTTTTAAGATTTGGCTCGTTTGCGAACCACTGGTAATAGCCGTCGAACTAACCGCCTGATTATCCTTGAGCGAGATAAATAAATAGATATCGAGTGCAATAAAAATCGCAATAAAAATCATTTCAATTCTTCTGAAATCCATTAATTTAGCTCCCTTCGGTTAATTCAGTCTTTAACGCCAATAAGGCTGACAAACTCCGCCAAGTTCCCTGATATTGAATAAAATAAGTCGGATTCAAATCAATCACTTGATCGTTATCACTTTCTTTGGTCCATTCATACCCAACCTGGATATTATCAACGTCCTCTAGCAAGAAACCATTCTGCGTCAGTTGATTTAATACCGATTCAGTACTGTCCAACGTCACTTGATGATCTTCGGCGGGGACTGGAACTTGTAAACTATAATTAGAAAAATCAACGCGCTGGCCCGTCGGTAATAGTTGCACCTTGACGCTACCAAAATTAGTTTGATAAAAGACCGGGAAGCCTTCGACATATGTTCTAAACGTCGTCGTGTCCGTCTTTTCATCATGACTGTAATAGCGCATACCCGCTAATGAATTCCCAGTTTTTAACAACGCATCGAAACTGGTTTCAAACTGTTTAGTCATCGTTTTAGGGACAGCGACATCTTCGTACTTGGTAAACGAAATCTCGCCGGTCTTGTGGTTAATGGTCAAGCGCTTATACTGTTCGCTATCAGTCCCATCCGTATAAATCGCACTGTCACCCTGTTCTTTCGTGTTGATACTATCAGTGTTCTGTTGATTTAAGAGTGACGCAATGTAATAGTTTTCCGGTTGTTGATTAACCAAATAACTGTACGGTGATAATTGTTGATTCGCCGCTACATACATCAATGGTTTGTGGTTTAAAAATTGTTCTTCAACCTTCAGATGAACATCCGACGCATCAACCAATTCCTTAATCTTCTGTTTCGAAAAACCGGTCAATTCTGCTTGATAACCCACTTTGGTTTGATCATTCAATAACCATAAATCGGCCGTCTTACTCCCTAACGTAATTTGAATCCGGTTAAAGGTTGCGTTGCTTTTAATCCCACCACGGTTAGTCCCTTGGTAACTAAAAACTTCTGTCAAAATACCGTAAGTCACATCGTCCGGATACATCAACGTCAACGTTTTATCCGTTTTTAGTTGTTGCCCATACCGGGTTTCATTAAATTTAATCTTTTTAAACTTCGCAATCTGCGTTTTTTTCAACGTTTTCTTCAGTTGCGTCACAATATTTTCCTTCGAGTTATACAATAACTCACTTTGATCCGTTTGCCGCCACAAGATCTGCGTTGGTAAGAAGGTATCCGCTAGTTGGTGATCCGCATTGTGAGTTGGTGTCTTCTGCGTTGTTTGACTATCGGTTTGTCGTTCATAATGCGAATTATTGGTCCAAATTTTCCACGATAATAATAGACTAATGCCGATGACTAGGATCAATACAAGCCGCATCAAAAAGTTATTAAATCTCATCCCAATCACCCCCGTCAGTTTCAATCGGTTCGTACGGTAACGAAATATAGAACGTCGAGCCCTTACCTTCTTGGCTATCGACCCAAATTCGACCATGATGCGCTTCAATGACTTCTTTAGAAATTGCCAAGCCTAAACCCGTCCCGCCTTGTTGTCGAGAACGGGCCTTATCCACCCGGTAGAAGCGGTCAAAAATCTTGCCTAAGTCTTTCCGCGGAATCCCTAAACCTTGATCAGAGATGCTTAGAATCACGTGTCGGTGAGTTTCTAATAACCGACAGGTAATCACACCGCCATCTGGTGAATATTTAATCGCATTATTCATGATATTGTCGACAACCTGCATAAACTTATCGGTATCAATTTCGACCCATAAATCACGGTTGGTAAAATCACGATTGATGCTATATTTTTTATTGGGATCGTCAGTTGGCAATTTACCCGTCACAACTGGCTCCAAATCATTTTCATGTTCTTGATCACGTTTAATCATCATGTCAAACCGATCTAACGCGTAACCAAAGAATTCATTCAGATTCACAAACTCTAAATTCATCTTAGCCGTTCCTTGATCCATTCGTGACAAACTCAATAAATCATTAATCATCCGGATCATCCGGTCGGTTTCTTCTTGCGTGACCTTCAAAAAGTTCGGTGCGACTTCTGGATCTTGCCACGCACCGTCGTTCAGCGCTTCAATATAACTCCGCACACTGGTTAACGGGGTCCGCAATTCATGCGACACGTTCGAGACGAATTCACGTTGTTCGCGTTCATTTTTTTGTTGTTCCGTGACATCGTGGAGTACACAAACTAACCCGCTAATAAAGCCGGTTTCTTTTTGGATTAACGAGAAATCAACGTGCAGAATTAAATCATGTTCCTGTTGATTAGAGAAATCCAAGACCATTTCTTGTTGGGTCTCCAATAAATCGCGCAAGGTAAATTCCTCACCGATATTCAACACTTTTAGTAACGACTGTCCAATAATGTCATCACTCGTCACGTTTAAGAAATCTTGACCCGTTTCATTAATAATCGTAATATTACCACGGCGATCGGTCGCAATGACCCCATCGGTCATGTGACTGAGGACACTATCCAACCGTCGTCGTTCCGATTCCGAAGCTTCTTGGGCTTCTTCAACCCGGACCGATAAGTTATTGACGGCAATCGCTAATTGTCCCAACTCATCTTGGCCGTAAATCCGCACTTGCCCGGAATAATCGCCGCGTGCCATTTGAATCGCTTGTTTCTTCATTTCATCAATCGGTCGGGTAATTGCCCGGGAAATAACAATCGACAGTGCCATGCCTAAAAGGCCGGCCACTAATGAAGACGTTAAGAAAATCACCGTAATTGACGAGATTCCTTTGTAAACATCTTCCATACTCGCGCGAATATAGACCGCGCCGACGACCGTATTATTATCACCCGTCGAATTGGTCAGTGGTTGAATTGCCGTATAATAACTGCCCTGGCTTTCACTATAAACGACTTCTTGTTCAGTATGCCCTGAATAAATCGCTTGCTTAACCCGTGGATTCCGCGTTTTTTGACCAATCGTACTCTGGTTATTCAGATTGGTGACCCCGCGAATCGTGCCGTTGCTGTCAATCACTTGAACCTCGGCAGAATTGCCCATATCACCGATGATTTCTTTAACATTCTTGTTGGTACTGCCATTATCGTTGACTAACTCGCTACTCAATTGATTTTGAATATAGGGCGTCACTTGTAACGATTGTTTAAAATCCTTCACATTCTGCGCTTCTAATTGTTTGACAAAAGAAGCCCCAATCACTTCTAGCGTGACCAGTAGCAGTAACACGAAAACAATCGCGATTTTAAAATGAATCGATTGAAATAGGCGAATTTTCTTATTCATGCGTTAAATCTACTCCTGCTCCGGATTTCTCAAATAATAACCAACGCCCCGGCGTGTGACGAGCCATTCAGGATGACTAGGATTATCTTCAATTTTTTCACGTAACCGACGAACCGTCACATCGACCGTCCGAACGTCACCAAAATAATCGTAACCCCAAACCGTTTGTAACAAATGTTCGCGGGTCATGACTTGGCCAATATGTTTCGCTAAATAATGAAGCAATTCAAATTCACGATGGGTTAATTCAATCTTAGTCCCCCGTTTAGACACAATATAGGCCTCTGGATGAATCGTTAAATCGCCAATTTTAATTTCATGATTTTCTTCGCTGGCTTCTTTGTCAGATTGACTGGTATTCCCTTGCCGGCGTAAATTAGCCTTAACTCGCGCGACTAATTCCCGATTGGAGAAAGGTTTCGTGACATAATCATCAGCCCCTAATTCGAGCCCAATCACTTTATCAATTTCAGAATCCTTAGCGGTGACCATAATAATCGGCATATCGTGCGATTTACGCACCTGACGAGCCACTTCGAGACCGTCGACTTTAGGTAACATTAAGTCCAACAAAATCAGGTCTGGTACGACTTCTTCAACTTGATCTAATGCTTCTTGTCCGTCATACGCAGTGTAAACCTCGTACCCTTCTTTCGTTAAATTAAACTTAACGATGTCCGAGATTGGTTTCTCATCATCAACTACCAATATTTTTTTAGCCATTTTAGTATCCTCCTTGGATGCTTTGTTCTCTATTATACTCATTTTTTTAGTGCAATTCAAAATCTGCCACCGTTTTTAAACCGCAACCAACCTAGGCGTTTCGGATTAAATCACGATATGCTTTGTCGCAATAGGCAACTAATCTTACTCCCACAACCTATTTATTTAAAAAAATCACAGAAAAGTATTTACAAAGACTGCATAAACATGCTATGATATTTAAGTCGTAAGGCGCAACACCGAATGGGTGGTTAGCTCAGCTGGCAGAGCAACGGACTCTTAATCCGTGGGTCCAGGGTTCGATCCCCTGACCACCCATCAAGTATACATGATAAAGTGGTAAGTGCAATTCTTAGGAATTGTCCTTATCACTTTTTTATTGTCTTATTTTAGGAGACTGCTAAGATGAAGATAAACACTATATTAATGTCGATGTACTCATTAGTGACAATACAATCTGGACCACTCAGAAATCGATGGCTGAATTGTTTGACGTTAATAAATCTACCGTTTCAAAACATTTAAAAAAGTGTCAGCCACGATTAATCATCACGGCTGGCACTTTTTTATTTTAATACCATCTCAATATGCGGAATCTCATCTTCTAAATACACATCCGAAACAGCTTCAAAACCGAAGCTTTCGTAAAAAGCTCTCAAATAGTTTTGCGCGCCAATTCTAACCGGCTTGCCGGGAAACGACTGCTTAATTTCAGCTAACGTGCTGGTGATTAACTGCCGACCTAGTTTGCGTTGACGGTATTCTTTAGGCACTAATACACGACCAAAATGGACTTCCTCAGTCTCCACCATAATCCGGGTGTAACCGACCAGTTGCCCATTTTCGCGTAACACTAAATGATAAGCTTGATCGTCTTGATCATCGACCTCTTGATATGGACACTGTTGTTCAACCACAAAAACCTTGACCCGTGCTTTTAAGATATCTAATAACTCCGGCGCCGTTAATTCATCCGTCTGTTTAACACTGACTTCAACTGTCATGATTGCCCTCCACTAACTTATTGGCTTCATTATACAATGACTCACACTGAGTTGATAGCGGTTAAGCTTTCGTTATTTCATTATATTGATACAACAATAATTCCATAATCGCAATGAGCGAAACATGTGATGTCATTTCTATTTTATTTTGATAAAATTCATCTGTAAATAGATAAAGATTAATGTCACTCATATTTTGAATTGTGTTGTTATTAGCCCCGGTCACTGAGATTAACTTTGCATATTGGCACTTTCTTTCAATAATTTGTAGAATCTCAATCAGTTCATGATCTTCCCCATCATAATTAAATACAAATAAAATATCAGTTGCAGCGATATTCCGATAAGCCAGTTGTCGTTGTTCATAATTCTTCGGAAAGATAACGATAAAACCGCTCAACGTGTATAAATATTCGATATACTCAGCGGCATATTTACTAAAGCCCTTTGCGAAAAAATAGAGTTTTGGTTTTTGTTGCATCAGGGAAACGATACTATTTAATTTAATATTATCCAAAACACGGACCGTTTCATTAATATTCTTTAAATACTCTTCGCGATAGGCGGTCTGATCGACAACAAATGGTTGCGTTTCTTCAGTCTCATTTTGATTGAGTACCGTATATTTAATGACCGTGACAAATTCGCTGTATCCCGAAAAACCGATTTTACGAACAAATCTTAAAAAGGTGGTTGTCGATACAAAACATTCAGCTGATAATTCGCGGATGTTTTTATTTTTGACACTATCCATATTTTTGATGACAAAATCTAATAACGTCTGTTCATTTTTATTCAGCTTTTCAACGTTAGCATTCACAATTTCAAAAAAATTCATCTTATACCTCCGTATACGTCGGTAAGGCCGCTACGACACAATGGATGTTGCCACCGCCTAGTAGTAGCTCTCTTGCGTATACCGTTTCTATTTTTCGATTTGGAAAAAGCTTTGTCAACAAAGTAAGCGCAACGCCATCCTGTGGATCATCAAAAATCGGTAAAATTAGCGCATTATTTAGCAGATAATAATTAACATAACTGGCGGTTAACCGGTCGCCGGGGTACCGCGGTAATAACCCATTGACCGGATCAACCCCTGAACTTTCTGCAGCTGTTGCAAATAAAGGCTTCGGCATCTGTAACTTATGGATAATCAATTTTCGACCTTTAGCATCAACTGCTTTGCTTAGCGTATCATAGGCTTGTTTCGAACTAATATATTGAGGATCAGCTTGGTCGTCGGTCCATGTCAGTAAGATTTCCCCAGGACGCACAAAACTGATCATGTTATCAACATCACCGTTAGTCTCATCCATGAAATAACCTTTATGTAACCAGATAATCTTCTCAACACCTAAAAAGGCTTTCAATATTGTTTCAACAATGGGTTTTGCTAACTGCCCGTTACGCCCCTCTGATAATACCGATTCTTCAGTCACGACTAATGTGCCTTCGCCATCCGTATGAAAAGCACAACCTTCTAAGATAAATTGTTCCAACCGATAATAATCGATTCCCTTTAATTCACATAGTTTTTGAGCAACTTGATCGTCCATATCCCAAGGGAAGTACAGTCCATCGACCAACCCACCCCAAGCATTAAATCGCCAATCAACTGCGCGAATATTTCCTCGCTGATTCAATAGATACGTCGGCCCAATATCTCTAATCCACGCATCATTGTAGCTCATCTCAATGACTTTAATGGTTGCTGGTAATAATTGCCGTGCATTTTGATACTGCTCTTTGGAAACTAACATTATCACAGATTCATAGCGACTAACAATCGTTGCAATCTCGACAAATACACGTTGTGCTGGTTTTGCGCCATTCCGCCAATTATCGGAACGCTCCGGCCACATCATGATTGACTCTTGATGCTTGACGGTTTCGGCTGGTAAATAAAAGTGATCTTTTTGTGGTGTTGAACCTAGTAATTTCATAATTAAACTCGACTTTCATATTTAATATATTACTAATAATAGCCAAAAAGCGGCTAGTCAATTCACTAGTCGCCTTTGAAGCCTTATTGGTGGATAACAGTCCCTTTGGTCCCCTTAATAATGTCACTGACATCTTCTAAAGCCCCAATGACAGCGGGATTCCCTGTCTTTTCAACAAATTGGACAGCGGCTTTAACCTTAGGCATCATACTCCCTTTCGCAAACTCATCGGCTGCGATGTGTTTTTGAATTTCAGTGGCTGTCACATTAAAAATCTCTTCTTGATTGGGTTTCCCAAAATTATAGAAAACGCCACCGACAGAAGTTAGAATAATTAACTGGTCAGCATCGACTAATTCAGCAATCTTAGCCGCACTGAAATCTTTATCGATTACCGCTTCGGTCCCAATAAGTTGTTGTCCTTTTTGAATGACTGGAATCCCACCGCCACCAGAAACAATTGGAATAATCCCCGCAGCAATAATTTGCTTAATCGCTGGATATTCTTTAATTTCAACTGGTTTTGGTGATGGTACAACCCGTCGGTAACCCCGACCAGCATCTTCCATCATTTCCCAATTGGGATGTTCTTGTTTAATTTGTGCCAATTCTGCTGTCCCATAGAACGGACCGATTGGCTTACTAGGATTTTTAAACGCTGAATCATCAGCAGCAACAATTGTTTGGGTCACAATTGAAACCACACTTTTATCGATTCCGTTGATGGCTAATTGTTCTTGAAAGGCATTCTGAAACCAATAACCAATACTCCCCTGAGTCATCGCACCACACGTATCTAAAGGCATGGCTGGATTTTGTTGACTGTCAGTAGCTTGCTGTTGCAATAACAAATTACCAACTTGTGGGCCATTACCGTGCGTAATAATTAACTGATCACCATTCTTAACAAACTTGATTAATGCTTTGACCGTTTCTTTAACGGCTTTTTTTTGAGCATCGGCAGAAGCATCATTTGATAAAATCGCATTTCCACCTAGTGCAACGACCACTTTAGCCATAATAACCTCCTAGCGGCCAGCAGGAATTTGTTGTGTAATACAATGGATATTCCCACCACCTAATAAAATTTCACGGGCTGGTACGCCCACAATTTTACGATCTGGATATAATTCTTGAAGGGTCGCTTTAGCCTTTTCATCCATTGGATCATCGAATAATGGGAAAATGATACCCCCATTTGCAGTGTAATAGTTCACATAGCTAGCTGCTAAACGATCGCCTTCCAAACGTGGTAACGTCCCGTCAACAGCATCGACGCCTTCACTTTCTTTAGCTGTAATTAAAATCGGTTTCGGTAGATACAGTTTTTCAACTTGTAAATGTCGCCCTTTAGCATCGGTCTCATGTGTTAAAATATCATAATTCTCTTTAGAAATCGCATATTGTGGATCGCTCTGGTCGTCCGTCCACGCCAATGCAATTTGCCCTGGTTTGACAAAATTAGCGATATTATCAACGTGTCCATTGGTTTCGTCTAAATAAATCCCTTTCTTCAACCAAATAATTTTCTCGACATTTAAATATTCTTTTAAAATACTTTCAATTTGCCCTTTAGAAAGTTGTGTATTACGGCCGTCGGATAATAGACATTCTTCAGTAACAATCAAGGTGCCTTCACCATCGACGTGGATTGAACCCCCTTCAAGAATAAAATCGTCTAACCGATAGCGATCACGATGTTCCAACTCACAAACTTTTTGAGCAACACGATCATCTTTATCCCATGGAAAATATAAACCATCGACTAAACCGCCCCAAGCATTAAACGTCCAATCAACGCCTCGAATATCGCCTTTATCGTTCACAACAAAAGTTGGGCCACAGTCCCGAATCCATGAATCATCATTTGACATCTCAACAACGGTCACATTATCAGCTAACATATGCCGAGCGTTCGTATACTGACGATCACTAACACCAACCGTCACGGTTTCAAATTCTGAAATAGCTGCTGCAACTTTTGCAAAAGTTGCTTGCGCTGGTTTAGCCCCTTCACGCCAATTATCAGGACGTTCTGGCCATAATAGATAGACACCCTTGTGCGCTTCAAATTCACCAGGCATCCGGTAGCCATCTTTTTTAGGAGAAGTTTGTAATGTTTTCATTTGATTACTTCCTTTCTGAATCTTCTTTAACTTGTTTTTCTGCATGTCGAATACATATTTCACCAATCACCATTGTGACAATCGTACCTAATAGAATTGGCAATTTACTATTTAATTCTGCCTGACTACCATTCAATGGAAAGACCGTTAAAATCAACGTCAGTATCAACAGAACCAACGGAATATACGTCATTAATCGAATTACCCAGCGATTACCGGGAATTTTAAATGGTCGTTCTCGTTTAGCATCGATTTTACGTAACCGTAAGAAAGCTGGGAACATTAGAATGTATGATCCTAATAATGCGACCACGTTTAATGAGAAGAACGCCCAGAAAATATTAGGATTTGGAATAAACGGTGCAGCGACTACTAGAACAGTCGCAATGACACCATTTAAAATGGTGGCGCCAATCGGCATCTCATTTTTAGCACTCACCTTTTTAAAGACCCTTGGTAAATCATTATTCTTGGCTGCGTACAAAGCGACGTAATTAACACCCGCTGACCAAGAAATCAAATTGGCCGCTAACGTATACATGAAAAGCAATCCGATTAAGATCACGAACCAATTATGGTGACCTACCAATAATAAGATGCTGTCCATTAAACCACCCGAAGCGGATAATTGACTACTTGGAATCGCAGCCCCCATCCCAAAGGCAGCAAATAGATAGAATACCGCAATTAAAACGCCACCCCAGATGATTGCTTGTGGAATCTGTTTCTTAGGATTTTCCATATCACCGGCCATCGTAGCGACGACCTCAAATCCTAGAAAGTTAAATAGGATAACTGAAATATAACTTAAACTAGTTGCATCAAATTTCGGTAACATTGCGGTTCCCGAAAAATCATTTGCTAGGCCTTGAGTTGCGGCGTGATAAATACCTAACGCACCAACACTAACCATAATAACCACTTTAGCAACCGCCGCAAAATTTAAAATCCATTTACTATCCGCGATTGGATAACAACTAATGAGTGTGACAATCCAAATAAAGAGCAGTTCAACGCCAATTCCGACACCAGTACTCAATTTAATTTGAAAGATTTGTTCAATCACTTCGTTAAATAAAACGGCAAGACTAGCCATCCAAATTGGAAAATTAATCCAATATAACCAGGCTGCACGCCCGCCCCATTTATGACCAAAGGCTCTTCTGACCCAGTCATAAATACCACCTTCATCATTATAGGTCGTTCCTAATTCTGCAGAAATTAAACCATACGGTAAGAAGAAGAATAATAGTAATGCGCCCCACCAAAAGAATTGTGATGGGCCAATCGCTGCGGCTGGAGCAGCTGACTCAACTACTAAAACAACGACTACTGCCATTAAGACTGCATCAAACAGTCGGAACTTTTTCTTTTTTTGCATATTGCCACCCTCATCTATTCATCCACTAATTAACCAACTGATCTTTACTTCGTTGAATCAACGCGATTAATCAATAAAGCTTTCAATGTTTCATCGTTTAAATGATCAAGTGTTTCAGTCGAATAATTCATAGTTGGTGCCATTAGATAAACTAATAAAGCTCGCATTGCCGTCAACCGGTTTTCAGCTTCATCCCAAGCAACTGACGCCTTTGAATCTAGGACACTATCGGTTACTTCTTCCCCACGATTAGCTGGTAAACAATGCATAAATTTAGCATGTGGTGCAGCTTTAGCCATTAATTGATCATTTACTTGATATTTAGGATAGAAGATTGCCATCCGTTCATCGTATGATAATGGTGATTCGTATAAACCATACCAAACATCGGTATAAACAAAATCGGCATCCTTCATCGCTTCTTCAGCATCTTCTGTGATTAAAACACTGCCACCTGAAAGTTCAGCATTCTTTTGACCAATTGCCAATGTTTCAGGTTTAATATGATAGCCTTTAGGCCCAAATTGAACAAATTGCATGCCCATTTTAGTTGCGACAAACATCAATGACACACAAACTTGAGTTGCATCCCCGACGAAAACGACTTTACAATCACTCAATTTTTTACCCGCTGGTAAATGTTCAGCCATCGTGATAATGTCCCCAATTTCTTGTGTTGGATGATTATAATCAGTCATCCCGTTTAAAACAGGAACTGTTGCAGCGTTCGCAATTGTTTCAATTGTCTTATGGGTCGCCACTCGAGCCATTAAAATATCAACCAATCGGGATAATACAATGGCAGTATCGCCTAATGATTCACTTTCGGAACTACCTAGATGGATTTGCCCAGGTGCTAAATACTGTGCATGTCCACCTAATTGCGTCATAGCAGTTTCAAAGGACACTCGTGTTCTGGTTGAAGATTCTTCAAACAACATCCCTAAAGTCCGATTACTAAGTAATTGTGGATAGTTACCCGCTTTAATATCGTGTTTGATTTGTAAGCCCAAATCAATTAGATATTGGATTTCTGCTTGTGTGTAAGTTTTTGTATCGATAAAATCTCTTTTCATAATTGGCCATCTCCTAAAATATTTAATCTCTTTTTGACTACGCTTACAATATAAAATTTTTTCGTCTTGATTGAAATAGTTTTTAAACTGTTCGCCGCTGAGCATATCAGGGTGTATTTTGTACCTTTTTAAGTAACAAAATACATTGCTTCTGAAATGCCGGTCTATCAATCTTGCAAGTAGCGCTTGCGCTAAAATGACTTGTTTAATTTATTTTTAAGGCTATCATATGATTTAAATTAACGGTACACATTCATGGAGGAAGTCCGATGCTCGCCACAATCTTGAAACAACGCCGGCTAGAATTAAACTTGACCCAACAAGCGGTTGCCGACCAATTACACACCACCCGCCAAACGATTTCGAATTGGGAAACGGGCAAAAATTTACCTGATGTGCCGCTATTGATTGCTATCAGTGATCTGTATGCATTATCGTTAGACACGATGCTCAAATCCGATTCACAATACGTTCAAAAGGTAACGACTGATTATCAATTAATCAATCAAGCTAAAAAACAACGACATCTCGACTATGCGCTAGTCGCCGTCATACTGTTATTAATTGCCACACCGTTCCTCGCTAACTGGTTGAAAACCGATTTCAGTGATCGGTTACTCACAATCATCATTATTGCCATCACCACCGTGCTAGTGATCCTTTCTTATTACCGCTCTAAAAGTTTCTTCCCCAACATTCCAGGTACCCGACCACCACTCTTCGTTCCCCGAACTTTCGGAGTTGGTCTCACCATTAATCCGAACCACCCACTCGGTAAATTATTGTGGTTAACAATTTTACTGATTTTAATTGGTAGTATTGTTTGGGGCAGCCTTTAAGCAATCAGACCACTCTGCTGACCGCAGAGTGGCCTTTTTTAGTCCAATAGATTGTAAACAACCGTTCTATTTAACCGCGATAATTATATTTATTAAAAATAATCCGAATTTACAACAACTTCAGAATGTGGTATTCCTATATATAGACAGTTATTATTTTCTGAAAACTCGTCTAATCCTTTAGGAGGCGTTATTGTGACCACAGAAAAACCAAAACAAACATCCACTGAAGAAGTCGAAAAACCAATCAGCTATACTGATCATTACTATCAGAAAGGTCATTGGTGGCTCAAAATCCGGCAAACATTTGTGATTATATTATTATGGTTATGTGTTATCATTCCCCTTTATTGGACCTTATCATCAACTATTCTGGCACAAAAACCGCACATTTATCACGCTTGGCGCTACGCTGAAGGCCGCGATTTATTCTACTTTTACGATTTATTTTTCTTAATTGCGTTTATCATTTTAGCGATTATTATCGTTGGCGCAACACTCCACAACAACCATCGAATGAAACAACACGTGCGCAAAGAGGTCCAATACGATCCTGAACAATTACAGGTTCGTAAAGCAAAACTAGAGACCTTTTACACGGATCGTTTTGGTCAGGCTAGTTTTCGGAAAAGCGTTCGCCGTTACACCGTCAACCCGGATCAAAATTTAGAAACCCACACTATTCAGAAATTATACGAGGATTAGCCCATGGAAATTATGTCGACACTCAGTCCCTTTGAAAATATTTTAAATTTCGTTCTACTATTACTCGTTTCCTATCCCGTTTTAGGCGCATTCAGTTGGTTAATCGGCGTAATCTGTTACAAAGTGCTCTACCGTTACCAACGCAAAGAATTTGAACCCATTGAAACTAAGGATGAACCGTTCGTCACAATTATGATTCCGGCCCACAACGAAGAGGTTTTAATTGAACAAACCATCACTTATTTAATGACCGAATTACATTATCACAACTATGAAGTCCTCGTGACCGACGATGGTTCAACCGATACCACCCCCGAAATTCTGCAACGACTGCAAACCCTCTATCCTAACTTACGAGTCATCACCATTGAAAAGAACCAGGGTAAAGCCCACGCTTTCAATATCGGCGTTGGTTTCGCGCGTGGTGAATTTATCCTAAGTAACGATGCCGATTCGATTCCCGAACCCGACGCCCTTTGGAAATACATGAACTATTTCATGGGTGAAACCCAAATGAACATCGCCGCGGTCACAGCGAATATGGATGTCCAAAACCGGAGTACCCTATTGGCTAAATCACAAACGGTTGAATTTGCTAGTATCGTTGGCGTCATCAAACGCAGTCAAGTCAGCGCTTTGGGTAACATGTACGCTTACAGTGGTGCCAACACGATGTACCGCCGTGACGCGTTAATCAGCGTTGGTTTATTCCGGCAAGATCGCGCCACTGAAGATATCAGTATCGCTTGGGACCACCAACTCAATGGTTGGACAACCAGTTTTGCGCCCGACATTGTGTTCTTCATGGACGTCCCCGAAAAATTAAAACCACTCTACCATCAACGTAAACGGTGGGCTAAAGGCGGCACCGAAGTCTTGTTAACGAACTTCACGAAGATTTTAGGCCATCCCATCAAACAATTGAAAAAGATTCCGTTCATTTTAGATCAGACGCTCAGTATTCTATGGTCGTTATTCTTCTTTATCTCAACGATTCTCTTTATTATTGCCTTCGTCGGCTTCTTATTCACCGGCAATTACGAACGGATTTATCACATGTTCTGTATGGCCTTTATCTTTGTCAGCTTCGAGATGGTCGCTGGCGTTATGCAGCTATTAGCCGCCGTCATTGTCGACAACCGAGCCCACAAATTGCGTTATCTGTTCTTCATGCCAATTTATATGATGGTTTATTGGCAGGTCAATTCAGTCGCCCTCGTCATGACCTTAATCCCCGCAATTAAAACGATTATGGGTTACGGCAGTGGTACTTGGAAAAGTCCGGTCCGCAACCAACATTAGCGAATTGTGAAAACACGCTAAGCAAGTTATGTGAATTATCAAACAACATTTCGGCAACGCTTACAAAAGTGATATACTGAATAACGAACTAAAGTGATGAAAGGATGATTTAACATGAATAATATTCCACAAGCATTAGGTCCTTATTCCGCATACCGCCGCGCAGGTGATTTAGTAATTACTTCCGGTCAAATTCCATTGAACCCAGCCACAAATGAAGTTGAAGCAACAACTGTCGCTGATCAAGCACAACAATGTTTAACTAACATTGAAGCGATTTTAAAACAAGAAAATGGGAGCTTAGCGGATGTCGTTAAATTCACGGTTTTCATGACCGATTTATCGCATTTCGCTGAAATCAACGAAGTGATGGCGGGCCGTTTACAAGAACCTTACCCCGCACGTTCTGCTATCGAAATTTCAAAACTACCCAAAGATGTTCAAGTTGAAATTGAAGCAATTGCTTATATTAAAGCTTAATTCAAAAAGGCCCATCATTAGAACGAAATATTCTAATGATGGACCTTTTTTGGTACGATAAATTTAAATAACTGCTTAATATCCATAACTATATTTGCTATAATCAATTTAGGCACCGCGGTTTTAATTACCCTAAACTGATTGAAAAACGCTCATTCGGAACTTTCTATTTATTAGAAAAAGTCCAGCGAAAAATGGGATTGGCCATTGCTTATGTCGAAAACGGGCGTGAATTTTACTACAAAAAATAATATGAATCCCAACCTTCAAGGAGTCAGCAAAAATGGCGCAAAAAACCACTAAAATTCTAGCCAGCCGAACCCACTTAACCGCAACTGATACCGACTATATTGCTAAGTTAAAATATGGCTACTTAACTACCCTAGTCGCGGCACTTAGCTTCACCGGTATTTTAATACTAAGCTATGTCTTAAGTCGCCATAGCACGACCTATTTAAGATTATTGACCCTCTATATGGCTGGGCTGCACGGTTTTGTCCGTACCTGCTTAATCATATTAGTGAGCGTCATTCCGCTTTGGTTGTGCCAAGTATACGCAAAGTTTAACCCGCTCAAATCAATCTTCTTTTTTGGTCTATCACTGATTACAATCGGGTTTCCAGTGGGCATCCCGGTCGTTAGGATGCCCACCGTTGTCGTCCCAGTCGCAATTCAAACGCTCGCTTTAACCTTATTGTTTTGCTCAATTGGGATTATCACCCATAAAGATTTATCTAATTGGGGTTCGATACTATCGATTGGTTTATTAGGATTACTCATCTCGACGTTTTTGAATCGTCAATTTCTACACCTGTCATTAATAACAGGCCTACTATCTTATGCGACGATGCTTATTTTTCTAGGTTATCTCATATTTGATGCCAATATCGCGATGAATAGTTACACCGAAGCTAAAAAGCTAGGCGGTCTATTCTTAATCAGTATCCTATTAGCCAATTCATTATCAATTCTACAAGACATCATCGTTCTATTTTTTGAACTTCTGGGATCTGGTGATTCTGATTCAGATGATGATCCCGGCGGCTTCGACAGCTTTTGGTAGGCCTGCTAATTTCTAAATCAAAACTTAATTCACCCATGAGGAGCAACTTTATGTCGAAAAAAAACATCGGTATCACAATGATTCTGAGCTACGTGTTAATGATTATGGGGTTATTAATCTGGGACTGGGGCGCAATCTTATTTATTAGCATCTTCACACTAGGCTTACCAATTGTCATCTTAATATTACCCGGGTTATCAGTTCGGCTACTGACCGCTAAAACCGTCACTGGCTTAATTTTCGCCTTAATCTGCAGTCTAACAAGTCTGATACCGTTAACTATCACGATTACTTCGTTACCTTTACGAAGCTTAGTCACAGAAGCCGGTGAGTACAGTGTTACGCCAGTTATCATTGCGCCTTTAATCATCATTGCCACCCTTGTTTTTTTACTATCCTCGATTAGCTTATTCATCTTACAATATCAAACCATCAAAAAAGGGCTCCCGAATGACCGGTAGCCCTTTTTCAATTGATTTAATTTAGTGCACTACGGATTAAACACCGCTAACGTTTTCTTCGTCGCTTTTTGCGTCTTCACTAACTGACCTTGAATACACCACCGACGCACCGTGTTATCACACGTAATCAACGTCACCATTTTCTTGCCCGGTACATCATCGATCACTTTGACATCGTATGGACTGATTGATTGTTTATAATCGACCTTGTAAGTGTAAACCGATTGCATATCCGTTAAATAAACCATGTCCCCGACTTTAACGTTCTCCAATGGTAAGAAGATATTGGTAAAAGAATGGCCAGCGAGCGCGTAGTTATTGTCCGCACCCATCTTCTGATCAGGTTTCATCGTCCCACCACCTTGGGCCATGGTATCCTCTGAGACGCCCTTCATGACCGGTAGCGCCATGCCAACACTTGGCACAGCCACTTTACCCAGCACGATGACATCACCGCTAACGGCCGCGTGAACGATCTGTTTTGTATCTAGTGAATCAACCGCTTTAAAATCAAAGTTGGCTTTTTTGTGTTGATTTTTTTGAATTTGAGTCGCTGTGACATCCATTCGCCGATTGGCCATCCAACGGACTATTTGGGTTCTAATCGGACCACTGAAAACTAGCAGTAAGCCAATAATTAAAACGACTGCTAGTACACTATTGATAATCCGATTTTTAACTTTTTTTGACATGTTATTTGAGGCCCTTCATGATTATTTAGGGCTATTGTACCATATTCTGAAGACCCCTGTCGGCTCGGCAACTTACGGAATATTTAACGTCTTTAATTAATCGTGATGAGTTTGCAGTCGCAATAATAAGTTAGTCCCCGTCGCAATCATCACCGAAACTAGAATAATTGCAAAACCAATTAGCATAATCCCCGGTGCATCAGTCCGATCGGCGACAAAATAGAAGAAGGGTAAACTTACCATGTAACCGACCGTATTCCAAATCGCGGCCCGTCTAATCTGCCGCAAGGCCTGACTGGTCATCAACCCAAAAGAACCCTGCTTAGCGACTTCATTCAAAATTCGAATCAATTGAAATCCGCTCCACAAAAGCAGGCCTGTCATCCCGTACAACAACAATCCGACCACCCCACCTAAAATAACGACCCGCGGTAAAATCGCTGCGATGTTAACCATTAAACGTGGCCACCAGAAAACACTCATCAATAATAACGGCATATTGATTACCAATAGCGTCGCTTTTAAAAACCAAATTTGGACTCTCACACTAATCACCTCAAACAGTCTCTGACTATAATTTAAACGTAAAAGCCCAAAACGCCAATTAGATTAAGCGGAATTTAAAGAAAATTAAAAAAAGATGAGTGCTAAACTCAGCCGGTTAACTTCTGAGTATAGCCTAGAATTGTGAATTATGACCGGTTTTAGTCATAATTTGCGATTCGTAGCTAACCGGAAGAAGTTGGCTGAGAAGCACGTTATCGCCTGAGTGCGTTGAGTTGCGGGTAGCAACTGAGCATTAATTATAAATAACCAGTAATCTTGGTCTTAAGATTATCGGTTATTTTAGATTAAGCGGAGGTTGTTGCAACTCAGAAGCACGTTATGATCGAAGTGCCGTCACTCACGGGTAGTTTCTGAGCATTAGCCTAGTTTCGCGAATAAAGTCCGGACTTTGGACTTTGTTTGCGAAACGTAGCTAAGCACAGGAAACTGTGAGGGACTGCACGTTATCGAATGAGTGCGTTGAGTTGCGGTCAGCAACTGAGCATTAATTATAAATAACCGATAATCTTGGTCTTAAGATTATCGGTTATTTTAGATTAAACGGAAGTTGTTGCAACTCAAAAGCACGTTATCGCCTGAGTGCTATCACTCACTGATAGTGAAAGTATCTCAAGAGAGCTTTGCGCTGTCTCTGTCAACTATGGTACTATATTTGGGGTATTTAAGGAGGGGTCTTATGGACTTAGCTGAACGTTTAAAAGTTGCACGTCGAAATAGTGGGCTTACACAAGACGAGGTAGCTGAACGGTTGCATATTTCAAGACAGGCAATCTCGCAGTGGGAGACCGGGAAAAGTTCTCCTGATATTGAGAATATAAAACTATTTAATGATATACATCTAGTTGATAATTTATTAGATTCTACTATCAAAATAAATCAATTTAATTTCAGAACATTATTAAATCGAAAAATAATGTTTAGTATTTTGGCGGGATTAGTGTTTTTATTTTTATGCTTTAGAAATAAGGATTCTTTTGGTTATCAATGGAAATGTTTAGATGGTGATCATTCTCAAAAGTAATGTTCAGATACTGCAGTTGATAAGGCAAATGCACATGCAGCGAAATATGGATACCAAGTAACAATTGTAAAAGTAAAAAGATAATATTTCTATCGGTAGCAATCTAATATATTAAATTATTAAACTAAGCATCTAGATTTATTTCTAGATGCTTTTTAGATGGTGTGATGATAAATAAAAATTTATACTCAAAATATAAATTTAACTAACTAAGGTTTCAAGTCGATGAAAAGCGTATGAATTGGTATATGTTAATAAAAACACAATTAAATTAAGTAGTATCGTCTTTTAAAAATAATTGGTATATAAGTAAAAAACACTTTGATTTTATTTTCAATAGTGCTATTATCAAGTTATAGAAAACGCTTTCTTTATACATTGATAAGATTTGAAATTGAATATTATTGGAGGGTTTATCATGAAAAAATCTGTAAAATTAATGACTGCAGCAGCAACTCAACTGCAATGTTACTTGGCGGACCAATTGTACCAACAATTGTAAATGCAAGTTCAATTAATGAAACAGTACCGACATCGATTAATACCAATATTAATTCTGATTTTAATATACCGATGAAACATACGTTAGAAGTCAAGGGTATGGATACTATTATTACGATTCAAGATAGTGATATGTATGCCTATTTGCAACAACAAGGAATTGCACTTTCAAGTAGTGTTCTTACAAGAGGGACAGGCGTTACTAAAATTGTTTGGCACGGGCAAGCACGTTATGGAAATGTTGATCTTTATTTAAGTAAAACATGGTTAAATAATATAAGCCATGTATCCTATGCTGCGATTTATGCCGCAATGGTTGCAATGGTTCCATCAGCAGCAGTAGCTATTGCTGCAATATCTTCTGTCATTAACGGAGGAAACTTTACCAGTGGTAAAATCTTTAAAATCAGATCATTTGTATATGCAGGTAGTTCTAATCAGTAAGGGGTAATTACTATGAAAGATAGAATGATAAGAGGTTTAGCTTTTGGCATAAGCATATTTGTAGTTATGTTACTTGTTATGGGTTCTGGTTTAACGGGTATTGCCTATAAGATTATCATGGTAGTTTCGATTATAGTTACTTGCGCAGTAGTTGATCAGATTTTAAATAAATTGTAGCGTTTAATACAAATAGCCATTCCCGGCGAGGGGAATGGCCATTTTTTTGTGTCCTGTGATATCCAACGTTAAAAAAGGCTAAGGCTAAATTAAAATTGCTAGTCGAAATTGCTTTTACACCCGCTATTTAACGTTGAGAATCGCCATGAAGACGATGAAGACCACGAATAAGACGTACATAATCGGATGAATTTCTTTACGCCGACCAGCAGTGATCATTGTAATTGGATAAAGAATAAAGCCTAACGCAATCCCGTCTGAGATACTGTATGTTAACGGCATCCCCAAGACAATTAAGAAAGCTGGAATCGCAATTTCTAATTTTTCCCAATCAATTTTCTTCAATGATTGCGCCATTAGAACGCCGACAATCACTAAGGCTGGCGCGGTCACTTGGCTCGTCACCACTGTCAATAATGGTGAGAAAAATAAACTAAAGATGAATAAAATCCCAGTGACAACGGCGGTTAAACCAGTCCGACCACCGACGGCAATCCCCGCTGATGATTCGACGAAGGCGCCAACTGGTGACGTGCCTAATAATGAACCCGCTAGCATCGCTGATGAATCAGACATCAAGGCCTTACCCACCCGCGGCATTTTATTGTCCTTCATAAAACCGGCTTGTTCCGCTAAACCAACTAGCGTACCGGCCGTATCGAAGAACGTCACCAATAAGAAGGTTAAGACCACGACCCACATTTGCACGGTATTGATATCACCGACGTGGTGTAACCCCGCTAAGAAAGTGGGTTTCAAACTAGGTGCAGCAGCGACTAAATGACTTGGCAAATGAATTAAGCCGGTCACAACCCCTAAGATTGATGTCAAAACCATCCCGATAAAAATCCCACCAGGAACTTTTTTTACCATTAAAATCACCGTGATAATTAACCCAAAAACGGTTAACCAAGTCGTCCCTTGCGTAAAGTCACCCAAACCAACAACCGTTGATTTATTGGCGACGATTAAACCACCACCGTGCAAACCGATGAAGGCAACAAACATCCCAATTCCGGCAGAAATCGCGAGTTTTAAATCACGTGGAATCGCATCGATAATCAATTCACGGAGTTTAAAAACCGTGATTAACATGAAAATTAATGACGCGACAAACACGCCGGCTAAAGCGGTTTGCCATGAAACGCCCATCCCGATAACGACGGAATAACTGAAGAAGGCGTTAATCCCGAGGGCTGGCGCGGTCGCGATTGGATATTTAGCGTACATCCCCATTAAGAAACAACCGATGGCACTGGCCAAAGCCGTCGCAGTGAAGACCGCACCGGTATCCATGCCAGAAGCACCTAAGACACTGGGGTTCACAAATAAAATATAGACCATTGAGATAAACGTGGTAAAACCGGCAAGCACTTCCCGTTTGACGGTTGAATGGTGTTCATCAATGGCAAAGAAACGATTCATTTTTTGCATAATAATTTAACTAACTCCTCTAAGAATAACTAAATTTATGACTATCTTTTTGATAACAAACTGTGTATAATACTGATTGGTGCCAAACCCACGAGAATGAAAGACTGTTGGTGCGTTTAACGACGCATTTAGAAAACGGACTTTGCATTCTCTTTTTTTGTGCTCTGATTTACCAGATGGCTTTCAAAATGTTGGTTTGATCACGATCAGGACCGACTGCAAAAGTGGCCAACGGTAAATCAACTAATTCTTGCAACCGTTCAACATAGTTGCGGGCATTTTCTGGGAGCTCTTCTAAGGTCTTGACACCCGTAATATCTTCGTCCCAACCAGGCATTTCTTCATAAATCGGTGTACAACGCGCTAATTCACTTAAACTAGCAGGATAACGATCAATCTGTTGGCCGTCTAATTCATAAGCCACACAGATTTTGAGAGTTTTCAAACCAGTCAAGACGTCGACACAGTTTAAACATAATTGGGTTAAACCAGCAACCCGTTTCGAATGGCGTAGAACAACGGTATCAAACCAACCAATCCGACGGGGACGACCAGTGACTGTGCCATATTCATGCCCAGCTTGGCGAATGAAATCGCCAGTTTCGTCAAATAATTCAGTTGGGAATGGGCCGTCACCAACTCGTGATGTATAAGCCTTGGCCACGCCAACGACCTCATCAATCCGTGAAGCACCCACGCCAGAACCAGTTGAAACCCCGCCGGCTGGATTAGATGACGTCACGAATGGGTAAGTCCCTTGGTCGATATCTAATAGAATCCCTTGGGCGCCTTCGAATAAGACGTTGCCCTTTTGATCCAAGACGTCGTTCAAAATAACGGATGTATCGCAAACGTATTGTTTCAATTCTTGACCATATTGATAATATTCTTCAAAAATATCATCGAATTTTAACGCATCGCTACCATAAATCTTCGTGAACAACGCATTTTTTTCAGCTAAATTTTGTTTGAGTTTGGTGGCAAATAAATCTTTATCTAATAAGTCAGCGACGCGAATCCCGCTACGAGCTGCTTTGTCCATATAAGCGGGTCCAATCCCACGATTAGTGGTACCAATTTTTTGATCGCCTTTAGCTGCTTCTTGCAAGCTATCCAATTGAATATGGTAGGGCAAAATGACGTGTGCACGATCAGATAATTTTAATTGTTTGGTATCAATATTTTTGTCAGCTAACCCGCGTAATTCACCCACGAGTGATTTAGGATTGACCACTACCCCGTTGCCGATAACGCTGATTTTGTCACTATTAAAAATACCGGATGGAATTAATTGTAAATGATAAGTTTCTGAACCTAATTTAATGGTATGACCAGCATTATCGCCACCTTGGTAACGTGCGATAGCGTCCGCTTTTTGACCTAAGAAATCGGTAATTTTGCCTTTACCTTCGTCGCCCCATTGTGTTCCAACTACTACTGCAGATGTCATATGAATAAAACCCCTTTATTCAAGTTAGTCGCTAACTTGATATTTAAGTACTTAACTCACAAAGGCCATTGTACCAACTCGACAGCTTAAAATCAACTCAAAAGACGAACTTTATTTTCATAAACCAGTTAATAAAAGGCCTAAAAGCGCACTTTATTTAAAATTGATTATGTAACCGGATAAAAAGCGAACTTTATTTTGATTTGACAGTGCTGTGCTGACCGCCTACAATTAAACCACATTAACCACTGAGGAGCTTAATATGTTATATCTCGATAATTTACGCACCGCCTTGATTATTTTTCCAATACTCGCATTAGGCTTAACCGTGCCGGTCCTCATTTATCATTATCACCGCTACGGCGCGCTAACTGTCTTTCGCAGTTTAATCATTTATAGTTTTATCTTCTATCTATTAGCGGCTTATTGCTTGATTATTTTACCGTTACCGCCACAATCCGTCGTTGCGCACCTCACAACCCCTAAATATAATCTGATTCCCTTAACCTTTGTCCGTGAATTTATCAACATGACACCCTTGATCCTGACCAATCCGCACACTTATCTGGCCACCTTGAAACAGGCCGCAGTGATTCAACCGCTTTTTAACGTTGTTTTGACGATTCCGTTTGGCGTTTATCTGCGGTATTTCTTCAAAATGGATTTTAAGAAAACCATCTTACTCAGTTTCGGATTATCCTTGTGCTTCGAATTAACCCAACTATCAGGCCTCTACGGCATCTATCCGCGGCCATACCGCTTATTCGATGTCGATGATCTCCTATTGAATACGACCGGTGGTTTGATTGGTTTCGCCGTTGAACCACTACTAACCTTTTTATTACCGACCCGCACGAGTCTCGACGAGTCAGCCTTTACTCACGGACAAAAAGTCGGTTATCTCCGCCGTCTCTTAGCCTTGTGGTTAGATTACGGCCTCTTAGCCCTTATCAGCGGTTTAATCAGTTTCGGTTGGCGCTTATCACCACTCAAAACCATCACCATCCCTAGTCCCGTGGCCTATAGCGTATCAGTCGGCCTCTATTTCGTTTTATTACCCTTACTCTGGTCGGGCCAAACCCCTGCCAAGAAATTATTAAACCTCCAATTAATCAGCGACCACCAATCAAAATGGGGGCTCTTTGCCCGCCAATTCAGTTTATTCTTCATTATTTTGCCTAGTTTCTCACTGTGGCGCGTCGCTTTAGACGCCGTCGTTGCCAACGGCCCAACCCATCTAGATCGTAACCTCGTTTTACTCGGTCTGACGTTGATTTTACCGTTATTGGCACTTGGCAACTTCCTATTGAGTTGGTTACTACGCCGGCCGCAATTATTTTATGAAAAATTAACCCACACCCGTGAAATCAGTTCATTAAAAAAGAATTAATTCTACAATAAATTGCTTAAAATTAACCATCAGCCAATACTTTAAGCCTTAAATTAGTTATACTAGAGATATCAAATGCATCCAGAAAGGATTACTGACTATGTTCACTAAACTTAAAGTGGCGATTCCACTGATTCTCGCAACCATTATTGGTTTCTCGGCGCAATCGGCCTTTGCTGATACGACCAGTTGGGATAAACCCGTTGCCACCCTAGGAACGAGCCTTTCAAGTACCCAAAAAGAAGCGACGCTCACCACACTTAAAAATGCCGCTAACGTGACCGACTACAACGAACTAACCGTCACTGGTTCCACCCTAGTTAAATATTTAGATCAAAACCAACAAACTTTTAACACTAACTCGAACGTCTACTCGAGCGCTCTGATTCAAAAAAATGAGACGGCAACCGGAATCAATGTCAAAATCGTTGATTTTAACGGCAGCAACAACATCACCACGATTACCGCCGACCAATATAAGAATGCCGCGTTGACCGCTGGTGTGACTAACGCCACGATTTACGTGACTTCCGCAGTCCCCATTGACGGTTCCGGCGCATTGGCTGGCGTCTACGCCGCTTTTGCTGAGAATGGCGAAACGCTGAATCAAGCCCAAGTGACCGCCGCTCAAGACGAAATGAGCACCTTGAGTGACATTACCCAAGCCAACAAAGATACTTCCGGGTACAGTGATGCGCAATTGAATAACGCCGTGACTGGCGCTAAGCAAGCAATGGCTGAAAAAGGCGATAACTTAACCGTCAACCAAATTACCACAATCGTCAATAATCAGTTGGAAACAAATAACCTAACGACGATTATTAATAACAATCAAAAAACCCAAATTATCAATCTGCTCGTTAAAATTCAAGATTCTGGCGCCTTAAAATCGGATGATTTTAAAAATCAAGCCGGTAAATTGATGAATAATATTCAAAGTGGTGCCAAAAGCATCTTCAATAAATTAAACACTGAAAGTAACCGCAATTTTATCCAAAAACTATTCGATAGTATCGCTAGTTTCTTCAAAGGGCTCTTTAACTAAGCCTTTTTGAAAAGCCGTTGTCCAGCCTATATTAGGTCGTTCAACGGCTTTTTTACGTTGCTTGCAATCAGCCTATTGAATTCACACCTTTTTTTCATCAAAGGTTGTTAAACGCTTGGGAATCCATTAAAATGAAAGCGTCAACAATTAGTTAATGAGGAGTGTTTTTTATGAAAAAAGTAGCCGTTATCGGCATTGGCCATGTCGGGAGCACCGTCGCTTATACCTTAGTTTCTCGCCGAGTTTGTGATGAACTCGTCTTACTCGATGAAAACAAGGCTTTGGCAATTGCTGAAATGCACGATTTAAAAACCGGACAAGTCGGCCATGGTGGTGACGTCACGATCACGGCTAATGACGAAAGCCAACTGAGTGATTGTGATTTAATCATCTTCTCGGCTGGCGATATCTCAATTCTCCAACATAGTTCCGACCGCTTCGCCGAATTAGCTTATACCAAACAGGTCGCCGCACAATGGGGCCCCAAGATTAAAGCTGCGAATTTTAAGGGGATTTTGTTAAGCATTACCAACCCTTGCGACGTGATTACCCAATATCTCCAAGAGTTAACCGGATTTTCTAAAGAACGCGTCTTCGGTACCGGGACTACTTTAGACACTGCCCGGATGCAAAACGCCGTCGCCGATGCCTTACAAATTGCACCCAACGCCGTCACAGGCTACGTGCTGGGCGAACATGGTAATTCGCAATTCGTTGCCTGGTCAAGTGTTCAAGTCGCTAGCCAAGCACTCACTAAGCAATTCACCCCTGAACAACTGGCCCAATTCGAAACTGATGCGCGCCAAGGGGCCTGGGCTGTAATTAGTGGTAAAGGTTACACTTCTTACGGTATTGCTAATCAAGCCGCCATCTGTGCCCATGCGATTTTACAAAATACGCACGAAATTTTACCCGTCAGCAACTACGATCAACAAGCGGGTTGTTATTTAGGCCATCCCGCAATGGTCGGTTCAGACGGGATTCTCAAAGATTATCAACTTCAATTAACGGCTAGTGAAACTGAATTGATGACCACTTCCATCAAGAAGATTAAAGACATGTACGCGACAATTTAAAAAATAAGCTATGATAGCACTCGGTTATCAATTGAGTATCAAGTCGAAAAAGTGGTTATCCCGAACTAAGGATAACCACTTTTTTGGATTTGAAACGTGCTTCCACTCACAGTTTCTTGTGCTTAGCGACGTTTCGCAAACAAAGTCCACAATACAGACTTTATTCACGAAACTAGGCTAATGCTCAGAAACTACCCGTGAGTTACAGCACTCAGACTTTGAAACGTGCTTCTCAAGTAGCCTTTTCCGGTTAACGACAAAACAGGAATCATGAGTAAAAAACACTCATAATTCCTGTTTTTAGGTTAATCCTCAAAGCCTGACCGACTTGAGTCAGCACTCCGATTTTTAAACGTGCTTCTCAAGCAAGCTTCTCCGCCTAACGACATAACGGGCAGGATGGTTAAAATCCAAACCATCCTGCCCGTTATTAGGTTATGCTCGAAGCTTAAACGCTTGAGCTAGCACTCTTTATTTCGTTGTTGCTTTTAATGCGATTTCGTTTGATTGGACTGTGCGGCCGGTTGCTGTTGATTTGAAATAAGCAACGTCTGCCATGTTGGTGATGATCACCATCATTGCGGTTTGTTTGCCAGCTTGCACAATTTGTGCCAAGTCAACATTGGCTAATAAGTCACCGTGTTGCACTGTTTGACCTTCTTCAACGGCTACTTCAAAAGGAGCACCCTTTAATTCAACAGTATCAATCCCCATGTGCACTAGGACTTCTAAACCATCTTCAGTCTTGATGCCGATTGCGTGTTTCGTTGGGAAGACCGTCATGATTGTCCCAGAAACAGGTGACACGATTTTACCGTTAGTTGGGATAACGGCGTAACCGTCACCTAACATTTTTTGAGCAAAAGTTGCATCATCAACCGCTTCAATATCAATTAATTGACCATCAGCAACTGTGTAGAATTCATCCGTCATCCCAGCATTAATATCACTATTAACGACTGCTGCTTCGGCAACGGGTGCGTCATCAGTAACAGTGCCAATTGGTGCATTACTGTTGAAAAGTTCTTTCAAAGCATCCGCGACGAATTGCACTTCAGTCCCGATAATAATTTGAATATTTGTCTGATCTAAGACGTTAATCCCAGCAACACCAGCCGCTTTAATGGCCGCTTGGTTCGCTTTACCCGTATCTGCTAATTGAAGGCGGAGACGCGTGGTACAATTATCAATCACCTTGATATTGGCTTTACCACCGATGGCAGCGTAAATCTTTTTAGCTTGAATCATGAATTTATCATCATTTTTATCAGTTGCGACGGCTGGTGCATCGTCAACAACTTCTTCAACTTCACGCCCGGGTGTCATCAAGTTAAATTTCTTAATGGCAAAGTTAAAGCCGAAGTAATAAATTGCGGCCATTGCGAGCCCTTCAACCAATAACATCAATGGTTGGTTTGCAACTGGATTCTTTAAACTTAAAACATAATCGACTAAACCAGCACTAAAGGCAAATCCGGCTGTCCAGTGGAAGAATGCGGCGATTGCCAATGAAATACCAGTAAAGGCTGCGTGTAACACGTAGAGTGGCCATGCCACAAACATGAATGAGAATTCAAGGGGTTCAGTTACCCCTGTAAAGAATGAGGCAAAACCAGCAGCTAACATTAATGAAGCTGTTGCTTTTTTACGTTCAGGACGCGCATTTTTATAAATCGCATAGGCCCCAGCTGGTAATCCAAACATCATCACTGGGAAGAAACCAGCTTGATACATACCGGTCTTACCAACAATGGCCGTCCCGTTAGCGATCGATTTAGCACCGCCTAAGAAATTCCCGATATCATTAATATTCGCAACGTCAAACCAGAACACTGAATTCAACGCATGGTGTAACCCGGTTGGAATCAATAAACGGTTGAAGAACCCGTAAATCCCAGCCCCGGCCCAACCAAGATTAGAAATTGCTTTACCAAAGGCCACTAATACGGTGAAGACTGCTGGCCAAACGAAGTATAGGATGGCTGAAACAACGACCATGGCAGCGGCGGCCATAATCGGTACCAACCGTTTCCCACTAAAGAAGGACAGCGCCATCGGTAACTTCACGTTATGGAATTTATTGTACATGGCAGCGGCAATTAAACCGGCTAAAATCCCAATTAAGACGTTCCCTTCAATCTTACCAAAAGCAGGATTGACTTTAGCGATGTCTGATAACCCTTGCATCGCTTGAACTGAAGCAGGTGCTAAGATGGTCTTCGGTACTAAGAAAGCTACCAAACCAGCTAAGGCTGCGGCCCCATCTTGATCCTTCGACATCCCTAAAGCTAAACCGACGGCAAATAGTAATGGTAAATTATTTAAAATCGCGCCACTACCACCGGCTAAGAAAATCGTGAAGATGTTAGCATTTGAATCGCCATTGCCAACCCAGTTAGCAATCCCCATTAAGATGGCAGCTGCTGGTAATACGGCAACTGGTAACATCAATGAGCGACCCATTCGTTGTAAGTAATTTTTCATTGCGAATACTCCTTAATATTTTTCGATGTTTTCATTAAACCATTAACAGTTAACAGACGCAAGCGCTTAATTTTTGGTATAGACCTTTATAGATGGCTTTTAAAGCGGTTTCTTTATTTAAAAAAACATTGGTCTATACCTCGTGTATAACTGACTATTTAAACAAATTATTTTCAACAATTATAAAACGGTTGCAAAAGCGACGGCATCCCGTATACTAAGGGTACAATTAAATCGCTTTGCACTAGGGGTGTTCTTTAGAAGAACTGAGATAGATTGATTCAATCTAATCCCTTCGAACCTGTAAGTTCAGACTTGCGTAGGAAAGTGCTCCCTTGCTTATTTGTTAAGCCACTTTTCTATGCCGTCGTGCAGCCAAAAGTGGCTTTTTTGATATTCTAAGGAGGCTCTACCATGAATCAGACCTTATTGAACCAACTGCGGCACACAAATCCAATTGTGGCCAACATCTCGAACCACGTGACCGTCGACCAAGTCGCCAACGTCCAAAACGTGATTGGCGCGTCGCCCATTATGTCCAGTGCACCTGAAGAAGCGGCCGATATCGTTGCGATTGCCCAAGCGATAACCGTTAACATCGGCACGCTCGCCCAACCCCAGATTGATCAAATGGTCACGTTGTTGCAAGCCGCGTATCAAATGCACAAACCGGTTGTCTTAGACCCGGTCGCCGTCGGTTCCTTAACGTATCGTCAAGGCGTAATCGATCAACTACTCACTTTAGGCACCCCCGGTATTATTCGTGGAAATGCCGGTGAGATTGCCTATTTTGCCGGGATTGACTGGCAAGCTAACGGGATTGATGCCGGGAGTGGTCAAGCCGACATCGTTGATTTAGCGCGACAAGCCGCTCGTAAACTGAACACTACGATTCTATTAACGGGTCCAACAGATGTGGTCACCGATGGTCAACGGACGACCCAAATCTTCAACGGGACCCCGCTCTTCCAAACCCACGTCGGCTCTGGTGATATGTTAACCGGCGTTTGCGGTGCGTTCGTCGGCATGCTACCTGACGATCCTTATCAAGCAGCCGTTGCCGCAGCCACTACTTTTGCCGTCACTGGTCAATTAGTTGCTGAAGCGATGCCACAACCGTTACCTGGTAGCTTTTATCTGCAATTATTAGACCGTTTGTTCACGGTGACGACCGAAGAAATCAGTCAAAAAGCCCAATTAAAGGAGTCCAATTAAGATGAACGACTTTCCACAAGCCCTAACGATTGCTGGTTCCGATAGTGGTGGCGGTGCTGGCATGCAAGCTGACATTAAAACGATGCAGGAACGCCACGTTTTTGCCACCAACGTGGTCGTCGCGATTACCGCTCAAAACACACTCGGGGTGCAAGACAGTTTCCCGTTGCCCCTTGAATTGATTACTAAACAATTTGAATCATTGGCAGCCGACTTCCACATTAAAGCCTGTAAAACCGGTATGTTAGCCGATGCCGCACACGTGGCGGCCGTAGCCGAAAATTTACGGCGCTTTGACTTTGGCCCGCTGACGTTAGACCCCGTCATGATTGCTAAGGGTGGAGCCGCACTTTTAACCGAGGATGCGATCACGACTTTACGCAACGAATTATTGCCTCTCGCAACCGTCCTGACGCCCAACTTACCCGAAGCCGAAGTCTTGATTGGTCAATCCGTTAAAACACCAGCTGAGTTCAAGTTAGCCGCCCAAATCTTACAAAAAATGGGCGCGCAAAACATCATCATCAAAGGTGGCCACCAAACGGCGGAACAACAAGCCAACGATTATATTCTATACGCGGATGGCAGTGATGAATGGCTGTCGACACCCCGGATTGAAACGATCCGAACGCACGGGACCGGTGATACGATTTCAGCTTGCATCACGGCGGAACTTGCCAAAGGCACGCCCTTAAAACAAGCGATTCGGATTAGTAAAGCCTATATTCAAGCGGCAATTGCCAATCCGATTGCCGTCGGTCACGGCCATGGTCCGACCAATCACTGGGCGTATCGGGAGGTTGAACATGACTAATATTTCCCCGGAAATACTCCAAACCTATTTAGTGGCTGGCACCCAGGATACCGGCGTCGCCCAATTCTTACCGACATTAGAAGCGGCACTTAAAGCCGGGATTACTTGTTTTCAATTCCGCGAGAAAGGTCCGAATAGTCTGCAATCAACTGCTGCGATTGAACACTATGCCCGCCAAGCGCAGCAACTTTGTCGAACTTACCAAGTCCCTTTTTTCATTGATGATCGATTAGAACTGGCCTTAACACTCCAAGCTGACGGCTTGCACGTAGGTCAATCCGATCAACCGTGGGCTAAAATCGAAACCGCCAAACGCCACGGTTTAATCACCGGTTTATCTTGTCATAGCGCCGCCGAAATCATAGTCTGTCATCAGCAACCGATTTTAGATTATTTAGGCATTGGCCCCATTTTCCCCACCCATTCTAAAGCGGATGCGCAATCGCCACTTGGCTTGCAACAATTAGCCAATTTTGTATCGCTCAGCGAACGGCCAGTGGTCGCAATCGGCGGGATTTCACTACGCAACGTTGCCAGCGTCGCCCAAACCGGCGTTGCTGGAGCCGCCGTCATTTCGGTGATTACCCAGAGTTCAGATATTGCCCAAACCGTTCAAACGTTAAAACAACCGTGGCACGCTAGCGAGGCTTCATTATGAAAATCAATCGTAATCAATTTTTACTATGGTTTGGCGCCGCGATTTCGATTGCCGAAATCATCACCGGCACCTTAATCGCACCGTTAGGCCTTCTCAAAGGCAGTTTGGCCATTATTATCGGCCATTTAATTGGCGCCTTTTTATTGTTACTGCCAGCAAGCTTCATCGGGGGCCAACGTCAACAAAATGCGATTGAATTAACCCGACCCGTCTATGGCGCCAAAGGGATGTTGCTATTTGCCGGCCTAAACGTGATTCAACTCATCGGTTGGACTGGTATTATGATTGCCAATGCCGCGCAATCTTTGCAGCAACTAAAGCTACTCAAAACTTCCTATATCGTTGATACACTGATGATCACCGCGCTAATCATCATCTGGCTCGCTTTAAAATCGCAACTCTTCTTTAAACTAAATAACACAATTGTCCTCTTATTGGTCATCGCCTGCGTTGGTCTTTTTTGGCAACTTGGGACGCTCCCAATCAATAGTCAACACACAACGGTTCAACCGATTCATTTTGGATCAGCAGTTGAACTGAGTATTTCAATGGCACTATCTTGGCTACCGTTGATTGCCGATTATACACAGCATTCAAAAAAGCCACTAACACTCTCTTTATGGAGTACTAGTGGCTACTTTTTAGGTAGTCTCAGTATGTTCTTTTTAGGATTTTTGACGGTTATTTTAACCGGTTATACCGACTTCAATCAATTTTTAGGGGCGACTCACTACGGTTTAATCGTGCTGTTCATCATCCTTTTTTCAACCATTACCACCACGTTTTTGGATGCCTATTCGGCCGGCGTTAATCTTAAAAACATCTTTCCAACCTGGCATGTTTCACCCAATTTACTGGGGATTGGTGTCACGTTAATGGCCCTAGGACTGGCTAATAATAGTCAGGTTTTTAAATATGAACTATTTCTCGGTCTGATCAGCGCGGCCTTCACGCCACTATACACCATCATTTTCTTTAACGTCTTTTACCGGCCATTACCAAAACCAATTAATTTTTCCTTTTGGTTAATCGGCCTATTGGGTTATTACGGCTTACAACGCTTTAATTTTCCACTCGGAACGACTAGTCTATTAATGGGTTGTCTGACCATAAGCTTATTGCTTGTTGGACTTTTTATAAAACGTGATTCGGTTCATCAATAGCAGCGAAATACGCCGCTTTTTCTTGGGCCCAATAAGCGTGATCGTCTGATGTAATTGGCCGGAGTACCCGGCACGGATTCCCCACCGCGACCACATTATCCGGAATATCTTTCGTGACGATTGAACCGGAACCAATGACCACGTTACTACCAATCGTGACCCCTGGATTAACCACCGTGTTGCCACCAATCCAGACGTCATCCCCAATCGTAATGGCATGACCATATTCTAAATCATCACGCCGTTCTTGGGCCGTAATCGGATGGCCGGCCGTATACAAACCAACTCGCGGTCCGAAGAAAACGTGATTGCCAATCGTCACCGGCGCCACATCAACAATAATACAGTCATAGTTCATATAAACGTGCTCGCCAATCGTTGTTTGACAGCCATAATCCGCCCGAAAAGGCGGTTCAATGTATAGATCTGCGCCGCTTTTGGCGAATAGTTGCTGTGTCAATTCCCGGCGATAGGTCTGCTGTTCTTCAGTGGTTTGATTAAACAGGCGGGTCAACACCCGAGCGCGCTTCATATCGGCCCGTAGTTGGTCATCATTGGCCCGATACAGTTGGCCATTGATCATACGTTCTTTTTCAGTCATGTTATTTCCTCCAATTTCATAAAAAAGGGCGCCCCATCAATCGAATCAATTTGATGTGGCGCCCTTTTTACGTGATCAATCTTCAATTACCAAATCGCAACACGTTGTTCTGGTGCTAAATACATTCCATCAGTCGGTTGAATTTCAAAGGTCGTATAGAAATCAGCCAAGTTTTGAACTTGGACATTGGCGCGCAAAGCGTTTGGCGCATGGACGTCAACATTCAACAACAACTGTTGATATTGAACCGTCGCTTTCATCCGCCAAATCGTCGCCCAATTAGTAAAGAAGGCTGCTAAATCGACATCATCTGCGGATTTCGCCGCCTCTAGTGCACAACTCAAGCCACCGGCATCGGCGATGTTTTCCGAAACCGTTAACTTGCCGTTGACCGCGTTACCAGCCAACTGGCGACCGTCAAATTGGTCAATCATGGTCTGCGCCAACGCCTTAAAATGGTCTAAATCACTGGTTTGCCACCAATTATTTAAATTACCATATTCATCAAATTGCGCACCGTTATTATCAAACGCGTGTGAAATTTCATGGGCAATCACGGCCCCAATCCCACCGTAATTCGCACTACTACTTTGTGCCAAACTATAAAATGGCGCTTGTAGAATTGCTGCGGGGAACACAATTACGTTTTTAGAAGGTGAATAATAGGCGTTGACCGTGGCCGCACCCATTTCCCATTTAGCGCGGTCGACGGGTTGCGTCAATTGGGCAAAATTCTCAGTTTCAACGGTCCGAATAAAGTCGGCCGTATTTTCAAATAGCGTCCCACCATCAACAGCCGGTACCGTTCTTAATTTTGCAAAAATTGGGGCGATTTTCTCAGGATAGCCGACATGAATCCCTAAATGATTGAGTTTAACAATCGCTTTTTCGCGCGTTTCTGCGCTTAACCAATCGTTATTTTCGAGACGTTTCTGATACACACCAATCATCTTTTTAACCATTTGTTCGACATCTTTTTTGGCCGATTCACCAAAATAACGCCGACCATAATAGTCGCCGACCACTTGGTTAAACATCCCTAGTGCCAAATAATACGCACTCTTGGCTTGCGGACGGGCTTCTTTACTCCCAGACAAAGCGCGACTATAAATCGAACTAATCTGACGCATTTCTTCATTCAAATAGCCACTCCAACCGCGAACCGTCATCACTAATAACCAGGCTTTAAAATCGGCAAAGTTCGCCGTTGTCACCAATTGAGTTAATTGGTCAAAATAGGCGGGTTCCGTCACGATAATTTGCGTCGGTTGTTTAGGCAATACTTTTTGGAATAGTGTTTTAAAATCAAGTGTTGTTTGTTGCGTCAAAAACGGTGCTAAATCACGCGGATTGTAAAGTTTCGTATAATCGGCTGCTTCTTCGGCACTTTTGACGTAAGGCGCTAGTGAGCGATCGAAGACTAAAGCTTGTTTAACGGTCTTAGTCGCATCAATTGGCGCTAAACCAATTTTCTGCAGGAGTTGGACCATCATATCCGTAAAGACGGCTAATAGTTGGTCAGCACTCTCATTGCCTGCTTCATAATACGTTTTATCCGGTAAAATTAAATCCGCGGCTTCAATGTATAACGCATTTTGTTGGGTTTGTTTCATATCTGGATCAACCGATAAATTAAACGGTGTTGGTAACCCCGATAAGACCCAGTCCGCCAAGCCTTGATTATAATCGGCTAAATTGCTCAACGATTGTACGCGAGCGATTAACGGTAAAATCGGGTTGACGCCTAGTTGATCACGGGTTTTAAAATCGGCCGCTAAGGCGTAATAATCCATAAAGGCTTGTAATAAAGGTTGATCGACTGGTTTCAACGTTTCAAAATCTTGCATTAACTGATTGTCAATTTCATCCACTAACGCCACAAAACCACCCGTTGCTGGTTTATCGGCCGGAATCTTAGCTTGCGCCAGCCACTCGTCATTCACGGCACCATAGAAATCATCTTGCATCCGTATCTTCGTCATAAAAGAGCCTCCTCAAACAGAATCTATCCTTAGTCTACCATTAAATTTGTCTTCTAAGCCACCGGAACGGTCCTTATTTCTGTTCCGCTTTCAATAACGTAAATGAGCGCATAAATGACTTCAGCACCCCGCTATCCGAATAAACCAACACGTTCATCCGGTAGATAATCAGCGCTAGGTAGGTCAGCCCGACTAAGGCAACAATCGCTAACCCTAAGCCCAGACCAGCGGCCATTGCGCTGATATCACCATTCGCGAAACGAACCGGTAACATGATTTGTGAGAATAACGGCACATAACTTAGGATTTTTAGGATTGGAATATCTGCGTGTGACATTAGCACAAAGCCGCCCATGTAGCTGAGCGTTCCCATAATAATCAATGGCGAAATTGCTTGTTGAACTTGATCCATCCGTGAAACCACCGAACCGAGCATCGCTGCGATAATGGTATAGAGTAAAACACCGACCACTAAAAAGGCAATCGCATACCAAATCGGTGGCGTCCAAATGACGGCCGTCACTTGTTTTAAGATACTCCTCAACGCGACTTGCTGTTTTAAAAATTGATAACCGACCAGCCCAATCACCAGATAGACACCGATTTGGGTTAAAACGAGCGCCAAAATCGCACCAACCTTTGCAAAGAATTGGGTTGTCGCGGAGACACTCGATAGAATAATCTCCATAATGCGCGAGCCTTTTTCGGTCGCTATTTCCTGGGCAATTATCCCCGCATAATTGACGATGAAGACAAACATTAAGACTGTAATCCCTAATGAAATCATTTGAGTGACATCTTGATTCTGACTCTGAGCTATTTTTTGTTGACCGTCCTCAACCGAAACAGTGACCGTTTTCACCGTAGTCGGCGTCATCAACTGCTTGATTTGGGCAGTGGGTACATTGGCCGCTTCTGCCAATGTGACTAACTGTAATTGATTGATTTGATTCTGCAAGGTACTGGGGTCAAAATCATGGCTCGCTTGTTGTTGATAATAAGTTATTTGGGCCTGTTGATCGACCGTTAAGTAGCCATCGATTTGTTCTTTTTCTAACGCCTGTTTAGCTTGTTTAACCGTCGTAATCGCTGGTTTAACTGTATAGTCGGTCCCTTTAAGTTGCCGAATCGCCGCACTTTCAGGCGCTTGGCCGACTACCGCAATTTTAGCCGCAGTTTGTGACTGATCAATGATTTTCCCAATGCCAAAAATCACCGCTAGCAACAAAACAGGCATTAAAATCATCGTTAAATAGGCCGGACTTTTAATATTCTTCATAAAAACCTGTTTGAAGATCACCTTAAATTTAGTCATTGGTTTCCGCCACCTTTATTCTGAAGATTTCATCTAAACTAGGGGCCTGTTGACTAAATTCTGGAATATAACCGGCCTTAGTCGCTAGTTCAAAGATTTGTGGGCCGACCGCTTCATCGGTTAGTGTGATTTCAAGTTGTTGGCCATGCGGTGTTACACGTGAAACGCCGGGTAATGCTTCGAGCGTCGTCTGCGTCAGTGGCGATTCCAAAAATAACTTCGTCCGGCCAAATTGTTGCCGAATCTCATCAACCGTTCCAGCCAAGGCAATCTGGCCTTGACGGAGCATCACAATCCGATCACTAATTTTAGCGACGTTGGTCATATCATGACTCGAAAAAATAATCGCAGCGCCTTTAGCTTTCAACCATTCAATGCCGTCTTCCAATAAACCGGCGTTGACCGGATCGAGACCACTAAACGGTTCGTCTAAAATGATTAGGGCTGGTTCATGAATTAAAGTCGCAATCAACTGTACTTTTTGTTGATTGCCTTTTGATAGATCTTTAATTTTATCGGTCCGTTTGCCCTTAACGGCAAACCGCGCTAACCAGTCATCAATCCGCGGTTTAACGTCGACCGTTTTACAGCCCCGCAATTGTGCAAAATATAAAATTTGTTGTTCAACCGTCATCTTTGGGTACAAGCCACGTTCTTCAGGTAAATAACCCAATTGATCGTAATCGCGACTAGTGAACGCGTGGCCTTTCCACAAAATTGTCCCTTGATCGGGTGTCATAAAATTCAAAATCATTCTGAAAGTCGTCGTTTTGCCAGCCCCATTTTGACCGATTAATCCTAAAATTTCACCCGGTTGAACCGTAAATGAAACGTCATCGACCGCCTTCATCGCCCCAAAACTTTTTGATAAATGTGAAAGTGTCAGCACTGTCCCTACCCCCTAATATCTTAATCACATTAACTATACAATATTCCCCGGGAAAATCACACCCTTATCAACCGTTAATCGTTGTTACCAAAGACCTTTATGCATCATTTAATGTCGATTGACAGCAACGAGTTGCTTTGCTAATTGACTGAGTAGGATTTACATTTAACTTGGCGGATTTGATGAATAACATTTAAGAAGATGAGGAACACTACAACTAAATGTTTCGCGCTCAAGATACCGACAATCAGCATTAAAAAAGACGGGTTTATGCCAAATTACTGGCATAAACTCGTCTTTTATTTGATTAACTATTGAATTTCAATTCGATTAGCCGCGGTTGCTTGTTCAGCTTGCTTTGGCAATTCTAAGTTTAAAACACCATTGTCGTATTTCGCACTAATCTTGGTGCGATCAACTGCTGGTAAATAGAACTGCCGACTGAAACGGCCGTAATGCCGTTCACTTTGGACGACATTGCCATCCGCATCACTATGATCATCAAAACTATCCCGTTTCGCACTAATCTTCAACGTCTCATTTTGATAATCGACATGAATATCTTTCTTCTCTAACCCCGGTAAATCAACAGTCAATTGGTAAGCTTGATCTGTTTCTTTGACGTCGGTCTGCATCATGTTGTCAGTTTCAGGCGACATTGCAAAGAATTGTTTACCAAAGTTCTTGAAAAAGTCATCCCCAACTAAACTATCTAGCCAATCTTGACGACGATCCATTAATTCGTTTGCCATCTCTAAAACTTCCTTTCTTTATTTGATTACAAGTCTATTATAAGGCGTATTTCTGAAAATTCGAGAAATTAGCACTCTTGATATTCGAGTGCTAATTTTGCGTTTTTTTGCGCCTATCCAACTCATTTTGATACCCCACTAATCGCATGTATGCTATACTTAAGGTTCCAAAAATATTCGGAGGTAGACTCATATGAAAATTGTTGTTTTAGCGGGCGGTCGCAGTACTGAACGCAACGTTTCACTAACGTCAGGCCATAAAATTACGCACGCATTACAAACGAAAGGCCACGATGTTGCTTTTGTCGATCTTTTCTTAGGTGACGATTTGCAAGCCGTTGATTCAATCGACGATTTGTATTCATCAGATCCCATTGAAAAAGACTATGACATCAGCGATGCCGTCTTAACGGACGACGACATCAACAAGTTACGCACGGATGGCACGACGCAATTGTTCGGCCCCAATGTCTTAGAAATTTGTAAAACTGCTGATATCGTTTTTCTCGCATTGCATGGTGGCGATGGTGAAGATGGTAAGGTTCAAGCGGTCCTCAATCTCTTTGGTATTCCTTATACCGGTAGCGATACATTAGCCGCTGGTGTCACAATGGACAAAAAAGTTTCAAAAGAAATTTTACTTTATAATCAAATTCCAACGGCCCGTTTCGTAGCCGCTTATCGGAACCAAGCGATTCCAGCGGTCCCATTTGAATACCCCGTTGTCGTTAAACCTAGTAACGGTGGGTCAAGTGTCGGCACCCACATCGTCCACAATGAAGGCGAATTAAAACCAGCCGTTGAAGATGCACTCCGTTTTGACACGACTGCTTTAATTGAAGAATTCATTAAAGGTCGCGAATTCTCATTAGGCGTCGTTAATGGCCAACCATTACCCGCCATCGAAATCGTCGTTAACGACGGTTGGTACGACTTTGAACATAAATTCGTGACAGGTAACACAACACAATTCATCACACCACCGAACGATTTACCGGATGATGTCCACGATGCGATGAAACAAATGGCGCTAGATGCGATGCAAGCACTTGGCCTCACAAATTACGCACGGATTGATTTCTTCTGGAGTCCTGAAAATGGGTTGTTCGTCATCGAAGGTAACACGTTACCTGGTATGACCCCCTTATCATTAATTCCGCAAGAAGCCGAAGTTGTTGGGATTAGTTACCCCGACCTCTGTGAAATGATCGTTAACGGTAAATTAGAATTATTGAAAAATAAATAAGTGTGTTGAGTTGCGGCTAGCAACCCAAAAGCACGTTATCAAACAAAAAGGCGACCTTATTGGCCGTCTTTTTGTTTGCTTAAATGACTGATTGCTGTTTCAATTTGGTCGCGCACACTTCTAAATTGGTTTAATTTAGCCTCATCATCCCCGTCAAAAGCGGCTGGATCCGGCAACGGCCAATGAATCCGTTGGATATTAGGGGGCGTCATCGGACACTTATCACGCGCATCACCACATAACGTCACGACTAAATCACAACTTTGTAAATAATCATTGTCGATTAACTGCGATTGCTGAGTTGAAATATCGATGTCTTTTTCGGCCATTACTTGAACAGCAACCGGGTTTAAACCGTGCGTTTCAATTCCGGCACTCGCCACTTGCCAATCAGGCCCTAGCAAGGTTTTACCAAAACCTTCCGCCATCTGGCTCCGACAGGAATTACCCGTACATAAAAAATAAATTTGGGGCATCTTAACGACCTCATTTCAATTTAGATTGGATAATCATTATACAACACAAAAGGCCAATCCGAATTGCGAATTGACCTTTTAGCTTATTTATCAAAAAAAACTGAGATTGGAATATCAAGTTCATCATGTAACGACTGAATTTCTTTCACCGTAAACGGAATCTTACCACGAATCTTCCGATTAGCCGTCGTTAATGTCTTCCCTAGCACATCGGCGACGACTTGTTGTTTTAAATCATGACTCTTCAAATAACCTGATAAAACAAATAACTTCTCTGCCAAAGTTGGCACCCCCAAAAGAATATTGATACATTTTGTTCCACATTAGGAATGTTACGTCATCTCCATAAACTTGTCAATTCGACTTTTTATAGGAAAATGATAACTTTTTGACGTATTTTGTCATATAATTAATGTTATCTAATTATTTTTAATTCTAGAAGAAGGTGAATTTAATGTTTGGCCAATTATTGCACGACAAACGGCTTGCGCTAAACTTAACGATGCAACAACTCGCCGACCAGTTAACCGCAAATTATCAGATTAAAGTCAGCAGCTCGATGATTTATCGCTGGGAAAAAGGCGCCGCTCCAGCATTAAAAACACTCTTTATCGTGGCGACCGAACTACAAATCGACTTGAATCAACTGGCAACCACCGTCGCGGATAGCCATCGCCAATCAGCACCCAAAAAAATCGGTTAAACGCAAGCATAAGCAGCGTTTAACCGATTTTTGATTGTTACTATTCAATTTTAATGTCAGTCGGTTGGTTTTGCTTGCCAATCGTTTTGACCCCTAGAATATCTAAGAAGAACGTAAAAATTGGAATTCCCACAATTAAGCCCCACGTCCCTAAGAACCGTTCAGCCGCAAACAAGATTACAAACGTGAAGAAGATTGGTAATTGAGTCTTGCTCGACATAAACCTTGGATTCAAGACGTAAGTTTCTAACGTATGAATCGCGACAATCATGATTAAGATATACGCGACAAATTGAATCCCACCGACTGAAAAGGCGATGATACACAGCGGTACACACGAGATAATCACACCGGCAACCGGAATCATCGACAATAAGAAGATCATAATCGCCAAACTTGGCACATTCGGCATTTTCATAATGGTTAACGTGATCGTCGTCAGAACCGTATTGACCACCGCGATGAAGAGTTGCGCTTCAATCACCACGCCAAACGTATTGACGAACTTTTTAGCGAAATAATAAATGTCTTGAAAGAACCAGCCATAAGTACTTTTCAAAAAGAGTTGACCGAATTGACTGAGTTGGTTCAGTTCAATCGTGTAGAAGAAACTTAAGATGAACGATAGGACAATCGTCACACCCATCGTCCCAATGCCGGTGATGTAATTGACGATCGTCGTCACACCATTTTTCAACTGCTCGGTTAAATTAAATTGTTTCATGTAATCACTGATGATTTGCATGAACTTATTCGCATCAAACGACGGACTTTGGTAGAACTTATAGACACTCTCACCCAGTTTAATCGTTTGTTTCGCAATTTGGGGCACATAAATCGTGACGGCCAAGTAAACTAAAAAGATAATTAAAATATAGAGTGGTACCACCACCGCTGCCGATGGAATTTTGACATAAGTTTGAATCTTACGCACTAATTGCGTCACTAAAAACGTAAAGATAAAGGTTAATAAAATAATATTCATCATTGGTCGCGCCACGTAGATTAACCCGATCAGAATTAATAAGACAGTGGTTTTTCGCAACTGTTGATTCGCGATAAATTTTTGATATAAAGTCACACACTTTCCTCCTATGCCCAATTACATACTCAATCCATCTATTCTACAACACTTTTGTGGTTTTGAGTATTTAAAGCTACGGTACCTAACGACTTTTACTTACATTATTTATTAAATAGTCGTATACTTGTTTGGTATTTTAAATTTTTAAACTAGAAAGGATTTTCGGAATGTTAGAAAAAACTTTTTATAAGAAACTACTACAACACTCCTTTACTTTCCCAATTATCGTTAACTATTGGGACGGTACAACTGAAACGTATGGTTCTGGGGAGCCTGAAATAGCAATTACTTTTAAAAAAGCAATTCCCATCAAACAATTATCAAGCAACGCTTCACTCGCACTCGGTGAGGCCTATATGGCTGGTGAACTGGAGGTTACAGGGAAGAATGCTGCACCTTTACAAGAATTGATGACAGCGGCTTACAATAGCGCTGACAGCTTTATGCGTAATCGCAACTATATTCACTTCTTACCTAAACAATCCCATTCAGAAAAAGCCAGCAAGAAAGATATCCAAAGTCATTATGATTTAGGCAATGATTTCTACCAACTATGGCTCGATCAAAGCATGACTTATTCATGTGCCTATTTTGAAAATAAGAATGATAGTTTGGAAACTGCGCAACTGAATAAGGTCCACCACATTTTACGTAAACTCAATCCACAACCCGGCCGGACATTTTTAGATATCGGTTGCGGTTGGGGCACGCTGATGTTAACGGCGGCTAAGGAATACCATCTAAGAGTCGTTGGCATTACATTGAGCCAAGAACAATACGATTTTGTCGCTAAACGCATCATTGACGAAGGGCTTAGCGATGTCGCTGAAGTCCAATTGATCGATTATCGTGAATTAAAACACGCCCCATTCGATTACATTGCCAGTGTTGGGATGTTCGAACACGTTGGCCAAGAAAATCTCGGCGAATATTTCCAAGACGTCGCTGATTACCTAACTGATGACGGTGTCGCTTTAATCCACGGCATTACCCGCCAACAAGGTGGCGCTAAAAACGCCTGGATCAATAAATACATCTTCCCCGGTGGTTACGTCCCCGGTTTAGTTGAGAATACGCAACACATGATCAACGCCGGTCTCCAAATCTCTGATATGGAACCTTTACGCCGCCATTACCAAAAGACACTTGAAATCTGGGATGCCAATTTTAATGCACACCGCACTGAAATCCAAGCGCAGACCAGTCTTGAGTTCATCCGTATGTGGGATCTCTACCTACAGGCTTGTGCCGCTTCTTTTGAATCTGGAAACATTGATGTCATTCAATTCCTCGTTTCAAAAGGCGCTAGTGCCCGTGATTTACCGATGACCCGTGATTATATCTATAACGTTTAATGCTTATAAAAAGAGCTCGCTGATTATCAGCGGGCTCTTTTTGATTAATCACTATTATTTTAATTCAGCTTCTGCTTTCGCACGAACGTCAGCATCGCTCATATCTAAGTATGGTTTCATAATTGCTGCCGTTTGGTCAGTATTGCGGCCATTTGATTCCATATAGTGATCCCACAAAGCATCTCTTACGATTGTCTTGTCGTCACTCCAATCAAATACCTCAGACATTTTCATATCTAAAACTAATGTCTTTTCTACGTCTACTGCCATTTTAAAGGCCTCCCTTTTTTATATTACAAGTTCTATTTTAGTCCTCTTTCACAAAAGTGGCCTAAATAACGCCTTATTATTTTTAAAGGAATTGATTAATGAGCTTTAAAACAAACTGGCCAATCATCAAAACGATGGCTAGATGCACACACAACTGATCAATAATCACGAGATAAAACGCATCAATCCGCGTACGGGTGCGCAATAAGCTCGCGATGATTGCCATGTTTAAAATCAGATAATTGATGAACCACAAGACCCCGATTAAAATCAGTGCATTTAACCCGGCAAACCACGCGATGATTAACGCAATCAACGCTACCGGCAAACTGATGCCGCTATAGGTTGCAACTTCCGCGACATAGCGGTTAATGGTCGTCTTCTGTCGGCCACCAAACCGTTTTAATAAATAGCCAATCCCTAACAAGCCCGCAACGACGACTAATTGGTAAAGCCAAAAACGTAAGTTGAGCGGTAATAAAGCGGTTGGCTGCCGTAAAACAATGTACGATGTTGAAACACCGGCAATTGCTTCAGTCTGTTGTGCCCAATCTGCCACTAATAGGCTGATTGTCGCCATATTGATTAGTAATAGGGTTCCAATCGTAATCCACCCGAATCGCCTGCTAGCCCACTGCCAATTCGTTTTAAAGGGGTGTTGCCAACTGCTTTTTATATATTGATAATAAGCCGAACGTGTTATTTTATTTTTAGGCATGTCCGTGATTAAATCACGTTGGTGTCCACAACTAGGACACTGGCGTAATTTAGAACCATATTTAATGTGGCACTGTGTGCATTCAATCATCCCGCTACCTCCTTGGAATCTGTTTTATATTCTAAACTAGTCAGTTTCGATTGTCGACTACTAGGATCAATCGACCACCCGTACTTTTGGGTATGATACAAATCAAATTTGAAACCTTGCTCGAATCTATCCCCCTAAAAAATGGCTAGTATATAGCATTTTGTGACAAGTAATGCTTACAAAAACACCGATTATTCTATATGCTCCTCGGTCCCGTACTTTTGGGTATCATACAGACGAACTCAATTTACTGAACACAAAAAAAGGTCAAACCTTTTGGTTCAACCTTTTTGCTTTGCGTGGCAACGTCCTATCCTCGCAGGTAGTTTCCCACCAACTACTATCGGCGCTAAGAAGCTTAACTTCTGTGTTCGACATGGGAACAGGTGTATCCTTCTTGCTATCGCCACCACACTATTTGTGCTATTCGCACTGAGAAGAACTTCGTTCTCTCAAAACTGCATAATAAGTAATATCATCTCAAAAGCCCAAAACATTGCACCTTTGGTTAAGTCCTCGACCGATTAGTACTAGTCCGCTCCATACATCGCTGTACTTCCACTCCTAGCCTATCTACCTGATCATCTTTCAGGGGTCTTACTTCCATAAAGGAATGGGAAATCTCATCTCGAGGGGGGCTTCACACTTAGATGCTTTCAGCGTTTATCCCTTCCATACATAGCTACCCAGCGATGCTCCTGGCGGAACAACTGGTACACCAGAGGTATGTCCATCCCGGTCCTCTCGTACTAAGGACAGCTCCTCTCAAATTTCCTGCGCCCGCGACGGATAGGGACCGAACTGTCTCACGACGTTCTGAACCCAGCTCGCGTACCGCTTTAATGGGCGAACAGCCCAACCCTTGGGACCGACTACAGCCCCAGGATGCGATGAGCCGACATCGAGGTGCCAAACCTCCCCGTCGATGTGGACTCTTGGGGGAGATAAGCCTGTTATCCCCAGGGTAGCTTTTATCCGTTGAGCGATGGCCCTTCCATACGGAACCACCGGATCACTAAGTCCGACTTTCGTCCCTGCTCGATTTGTCAATCTCACAGTCAAGCTCTCTTATACCTTTACACTCTACGAATGATTTCCAACCATTCTGAGAGAACCTTTGAGCGCCTCCGTTACACTTTAGGAGGCGACCGCCCCAGTCAAACTGCCCACCTGACACTGTCTCCCGTCACGCTAAGTGACGCGGGTTAGAGTGGTCATACAGTTGGGGTAGTATCCCACCAACGCCTCCATCGAAACTAGCGTTCCGATCTCTACGGCTCCTACCTATCCTGTACAAACTATACAAACACTCAATATCAAGCTACAGTAAAGCTCCATGGGGTCTTTCCGTCCTGTCGCGGGTAACCCGCATCTTCACGGGTATTATAATTTCACCGAGTCTCTCGTTGAGACAGTGCCCAAATCATTACGCCTTTCGTGCGGGTCGGAACTTACCCGACAAGGAATTTCGCTACCTTAGGACCGTTATAGTTACGGCCGCCGTTTACTGGGGCTTCAATTCTGGGCTTCGCTTGCGCTAACTCATCCTCTTAACCTTCCAGCACCGGGCAGGCGTCAGCCCCTATACGTCATCTTACGATTTTGCAGAGACCTGTGTTTTTGATAAACAGTTGTTTGGGCCTATTCACTGCGGCTGACCTGACGGTCAGCACCCCTTCTCCCGAAGTTACGGGGTCATTTTGCCGAGTTCCTTAACGAGAGTTCACTCGCTCACCTTAGGATATTCTCCTCGACCACCTGTGTCGGTTTACGGTACGGGTAGTTTATTTCTCACTAGAAGCTTTTCTCGGCAGTGTAACATCAGGAACTTCGCTACTTAATTTCGCTCCCCATCACAACTTGTCCTTATAGAATCAAGCATTTCACTCAACTCAAGACTCGTTGCTTGGACACACATTTCCAGTCGTGTGCTTTCCTTAGCTTCCTGCGTCCCTCCATCGTTCAAACAAAATAAACTAGTACAGGAATATCAACCTGTTGGCCATCGACTACGCCTCTCGGCCTCGCCTTAGGTCCCGACTAACCCTGGGAGGACGAGCCTTCCCCAGGAAACCTTAGTCATACGGTGGATCAGATTCTCACTGATCTTTCGCTACTCATGCCGGCATTCTCACTTCTAAGCGCTCCACTAGTCCTTACGATCTAGCTTCATTGCCCTTAGAACGCTCTCCTACCGCGGACACTTACGTGTCCACCCACAGTTTCGGTATTATGTTTAGCCCCGGTACATTTTCGGCGCAGCGGCACTCGACTAGTGAGCTATTACGCACTCTTTAAATGGTGGCTGCTTCTGAGCCAACATCCTAGTTGTCTGTGCACCGCCACATCCTTTTCCACTTAACATAAATTTTGGGACCTTAACTGGTGATCTGGGCTGTTTCCCTTTCGACTACGGATCTTATCACTCGCAGTCTGACTCCCGGAACTAAATCAATGGTATTCGGAGTTTATCTGAATTCAGTAACCCAAGACGGGCCCCTAGTCCAAACAGTGCTCTACCTCCATGATCCAATATTCCGAGGCTAGCCCTAAAGCTATTTCGGAGAGAACCAGCTATCTCCAAGTTCGTTTGGAATTTCACCGCTACCCACACCTCATCCCCGCCATTTTCAACTGACGTGGGTTCGGTCCTCCAGTGTGTTTTACCACACCTTCAACCTGGACATGGGTAGGTCACTTGGTTTCGGGTCTACATCTATATACTCACTCGCCCATTTCAGACTCGCTTTCGCTACGGCTCCAGCTTTTCACTTTAACCTCGCATATAAACGTAACTCGCCGGTTCATTCTACAAAAGGCACGCCATCACTCATTAACGAGCTTTGACTAATTGTAGGCACACGGTTTCAGGATCTATTTCACTCCCCTTCCGGGGTGCTTTTCACCTTTCCCTCACGGTACTTGTTCACTATCGGTCACTAGGGAGTATTTAGCCTTGGGAGATGGTCCTCCCGGATTCCGACGGAATTTCACGTGTTCCGCCGTACTCAGGATCCAGAACGGAGGTTAAGTTGTTTAATCTACGTGGTTATCACACTCTTTGACTCAGCTTCCCAGCTGATTCGATTACAACTTAACTTGGTAACTCCAATGTTCTGTCCTACAACCCCAAGAAGCAAGCTTCTTGGTTTGGGCTTTTCCCCGTTCGCTCGCCGCTACTTAGGGAATCGATTTTTCTTTCTCTTCCTGCAGGTACTTAGATGTTTCAGTTCCCCGCGTCTACCTTCATTAAGCTATGTATTCACTTAATGATAATACCCGACTAAAGGTATTGGGTTCCCCCATTCGGAAATCTCCGGATCAAAGCTTACTTACAGCTCCCCGAAGCATATCGGTGTTAGTACCGTCCTTCATCGGCTCCTAGTGCCAAGGCATCCACCGTGCGCCCTTTATAACTTAACCTATCTTTACCTACGGTAAAGGGTTATTATTTGAGTTTAGCGATATGAACTAATTCATACTTCTATTAAAAAACTCTTTAAAACGCAATGTTTTTCTCGGCTTTTAAATCTAATATTACTTATTATCCAGTTTTCAAAGAACAAAGTTTGAGAGTAGACCTCTCAAAACTAAACAAAGTTTCGACGCTAACAAATGTACAAGGTTTTCCGTATTATTCCTTAGAAAGGAGGTGATCCAGCCGCAGGTTCTCCTACGGCTACCTTGTTACGACTTCACCCTAATCATCTGTCCCACCTTAGACGGCTGGCTCCCGAAGGTTACCTCACCGGCTTTGGGTGTTACAAACTCTCATGGTGTGACGGGCGGTGTGTACAAGGCCCGGGAACGTATTCACCGCGGCATGCTGATCCGCGATTACTAGCGATTCCGGCTTCATGTAGGCGAGTTGCAGCCTACAATCCGAACTGAGAATGGTTTTAAGAGATTAGCTTAACCTCGCGGTTTTGCGACTCGTTGTACCATCCATTGTAGCACGTGTGTAGCCCAGGTCATAAGGGGCATGATGATTTGACGTCGTCCCCACCTTCCTCCGGTTTGTCACCGGCAGTCTCACTAGAGTGCCCAACTAAATGCTGGCAACTAGTAATAAGGGTTGCGCTCGTTGCGGGACTTAACCCAACATCTCACGACACGAGCTGACGACAACCATGCACCACCTGTCATTCTGTCCCCGAAGGGAACGTCTTATCTCTAAGATTTTCAGAAGATGTCAAGACCTGGTAAGGTTCTTCGCGTTGCTTCGAATTAAACCACATGCTCCACCGCTTGTGCGGGCCCCCGTCAATTCCTTTGAGTTTCAATCTTGCGATCGTACTCCCCAGGCGGAGTGCTTAATGCGTTAGCTGCGGCACTGAAGGGCGGAAACCCTCCAACACCTAGCACTCATCGTTTACGGCATGGACTACCAGGGTATCTAATCCTGTTTGCTACCCATGCTTTCGAGCCTCAGCGTCAGTTACAGACCAGACAGCCGCCTTCGCCACTGGTGTTCTTCCATATATCTACGCATTTCACCGCTACACATGGAGTTCCACTGTCCTCTTCTGCACTCAAGTTTCCCAGTTTCCGATGCACTTCTTCGGTTGAGCCGAAGGCTTTCACATCAGACTTAAAAAACCGCCTGCGCTCGCTTTACGCCCAATAAATCCGGACAACGCTTGCCACCTACGTATTACCGCGGCTGCTGGCACGTAGTTAGCCGTGGCTTTCTGGTTGGATACCGTCACTACCTGATCAGTTACTATCAGATACATTCTTCTCCAACAACAGAGTTTTACGATCCGAAAACCTTCTTCACTCACGCGGCGTTGCTCCATCAGACTTTCGTCCATTGTGGAAGATTCCCTACTGCTGCCTCCCGTAGGAGTCTGGGCCGTGTCTCAGTCCCAGTGTGGCCGATTACCCTCTCAGGTCGGCTATGCATCACAGTCTTGGTGGGCCTTTACCTCACCAACTAACTAATGCACCGCGGGTCCATCCTAAAGTGATAGCCGAAACCATCTTTCAACCTTGCACCATGCGGTGCTAGGTTTTATGCGGTATTAGCATCTGTTTCCAAATGTTATCCCCCACTTTAGGGCAGGTTACCCACGTGTTACTCACCCGTCCGCCACTCACTCAAATGAGCTTCAATCAGAAGCAAGCTTCTTCAATCAGTTCCAGAGTGCGTTCGACTTGCATGTATTAGGCACGCCGCCAGCGTTCGTCCTGAGCCAGGATCAAACTCTCAATTAAAAGTTTGTAGCTCTTGTTTTTGTTACTTAATTTATTTGCTAGCGAATTGACTTCGCAAATATGTTGTGCCCCGAAGGGCGACCCTACACATTTGATTTGTCGAAACTTTGTTCAGTTTTCAAAGATCTACGTTTGCGTTTACCGCTTTTCAATTATATCACACAATCAATTGGCTGTCAAACGCTTTTTAAAATTGTTTTTGTTGTTTAGAAGTTAAAACTTATAACGTCTTAAGCAACATATAATATCTTATCACGCTTTCGATTTAATAACAAGTGTTTTTTTCAGAAACATTCGATTAATCTTTCAAGCCGTTAAACTTTAACAGCTCTCTCGCGACAACTTTACTAGTATACCAACTCGACTTAATCGATGCAAGGATTTTCTGCAAATAACTCGAATTAATTCTAAATCCCTAGTAAAACAGGCTAGAAACCGGTTACTTGTCGGTTAATGACTTCATCAAGACCAATAAAAAAGGATTAATACCTCAAAACGGCATTAATCCTTTCAATACTATTCGTATAATTTAGCGACTTGTTTCTTCAATTCTGGATGTGCCAAGAATTCATCGTAGTTTGTTTCAGCACGGTCAACCACCCCATTAGCCGAAACTTCGATAATATGGTTGGCAATCGTTTGAATGAACTGATGATCATGTGATGTGAAAATCAAAGCACCCTTAAAATCAATTAAAGCATCATTCAATGAAGTAATTGATTCTAGATCCAAATGATTCGTAGGATCATCTAATAGAAGTGTATTTGATTTTTGTAACATAATCTTCGATAAAATACAGCGAACCTTTTCGCCACCGGATAGCACGTTGATTTCTTTTGTGACTTCATCCCCTGAGAAAAGCATCTTCCCTAAGAAACCACGCAAGAACGTGTTGTCGTCTTCTTCTTTAGCAGCAAATTGACGCAACCAATCCAAAATTGATAATTGATCGTTGTTAAAGGCAGAATTCGTATCTCTTGGTAGGTATGATTGTTGACTCGTGACACCCCAAGTGACAGTCCCAGCATCTGGTTCTAAATCGCCCGCTAAAATTTGCATTAAAGTGGCCGTGGCAATATCGTTTTTAGAAACAAAAACGGCTTTTTCATCTGGCTTAACTGAAAAACTGATGTTGTCTAACACTTTAACCCCATCAATGGACTTCGATACATTTTCAACACGCAACAAATCGTTCCCTAATTCACGAAGATATTCGAACTTAATGAAGGGATATTTACGTGAAGAAGGTTGGATATCATCTAACGTAATCTTTTCTAATTGCTTCTTACGTGATGTCGCTTGTTTTGATTTAGAGGCATTGGCGCTAAAGCGCGCAATAAAATCTTGTAATTCTTTAATTTGTTCTTCTTTTTTAGTATTAACGTTTGATTGTAATTTAGAAGCTAATTTACTTGATTCTAACCAAAAATCGTAGTTACCGACGAACATTTTAATCTTACCAAAGTCAACGTCACACATTTGTGTACAAACTTGGTTCAAGAAATAACGGTCATGGGAAACAACAATGACGATGTTCGGGAAATCAGCTAAGAAATCTTCTAACCAATCAACTGATGCACTATCCAAACCATTGGTTGGTTCATCTAATAGAAGAATATCTGGTTTACCAAACAAAGCTTGACCAAGTAAGACCTTAATTTTTTGGCCTTCCATCAATTCGCTCATCTTAACGTGGTGTAAAGATTCATCGATACCTAAGGCTTGTAACAATTGAGCTGCTTCTGATTCAGCATCCCAACCATTCATTTCGGCAAATTCAGCTTCTAAATCGGCGGCCTTTAAACCATCTTCTTCAGTAAAGTCAGCTTTAGCGTACAAAGTGTCTTTTGCTTGCATCACTTCATATAACTTTTGATGGCCTTGAATGACCGTGTCCAATACTTCAGATTCTTCAAAAGCATAATGATCTTGATTCAAACTCGACATCCGTTCATTAGCGCCGATTGAAATATGACCCTCGGACGGTTGTAGTTTACCTTCTAATAGTTTTAAGAAAGTTGACTTTCCTGCTCCGTTGGCCCCAATGATGCCGTAACAATTACCTTGGGTAAATTTCAAATTAACATCTTCATATAACTTACGCCCAGAAAGCATTAAGCTCATTTCACTAACAGTTATCACTTGATTCCCTCACTTTTCTTTCTAATTCTAAAAAGCCAACCGTTTCATGTGAAACGACCGGCTTCGACGATTGACAATATTTCTAACTGTACCATAGTTCAGGACTAGTTATCAACTTGATTCCTAATTTTAACCTGAGTTCGTGCATCAACGCTTTCATGATTGACGAGCATCGAATGAGTCTTTTCCGGTTAACCGCTCGCTCGGCACTCTGCTCCAAAACGCGCTTCCAAGCCAACTTCTACTTAAACGCGCTTCTTCACACAGATTCCTGCGCTTAGCTACGTTTCGCAAACAAAGTCCTTACCCCGGACTTTATTCACAAAACTAGGCTAATGCTCAGAACCTACCGTGTGAGTCGCACTCTTACTCTAAACGCGCTTCTCGAATAGTCTTTTCCGGTTAACTACGGAAGAACCATCATGATTAAAACCCAATCACAATGGTTCTTCCTAGGTTAATCCTCAAAGCCTAAACAGCTCGAGTCAACGCTCTATTTGATTTTCGCAATCTTCCCTTGTTGGATATAGACGCTCAAGATACCGATGTCGGCTGGGTTGACTCCGCCAATTCGGCTCGCTTGCGCTAATGTTTCAGGTTGGATTTTTTGTAGCTTTTGACGACCTTCTGTTGCGAGGCCTTCGATCGCATCGTAATCGATATTCTCGGGAATCTTTTTAGCTTCCATGCGTTTTAGTTTCGCGATTTTGGCTTGTTCCTTATCGATGTACCCTGCATATTTGATTTGAATTTCGACTTGTTCAACGACCCGATTATCGATACCGTCAATCTCGGGCATGAACGCTAGTAAATCAGCGTATTTCACTTCCGGCCGTTTCAAGAAATCCCTGGCTAAGACCCCATCTTTCAATGGCGCTTCACCCTTAGCGGCTAAAAAGGCTTGGATTTCAGTGGTTGGTTTCAACCGAATAGTTGCTAGTCGTGCTAATTCAGCTTCAACCGCGGCTTTCTTGATTTCAAAGGCGGCAAAACGCGCATCATCAATCAAACCTAAGTCATGGCCCTTAGCGGTTAACCGTAAATCGGCATTATCGTGGCGTAACATCAACCGGTACTCAGCACGTGAGGTTAATAACCGATAAGGTTCTTTAGTGCCCTTCGTGACGAGGTCATCAATTAAGACCCCGATGTAGGCTTCACTACGGTCCAAAACAAACGGTGCTTGTCCGAGTTGTTTCAACGCGGCGTTAATCCCCGCCATCAAACCTTGTCCAGCAGCTTCTTCATAACCAGAAGTCCCGTTCATTTGGCCTGCGGTATAGAGATTTTCAACCACTTTGGTTTCCAAAGTGGGTTTTAATTGCCAAGGTTCAACGACATCGTATTCAATCGCGTAGCCTGGGCGCATCATTTGGGCGTTTTCTAATCCTTCAATCGAATGAATCATTTTATGTTGGACTTCTTCAGGCATCGACGTTGAAAAATCACCGACATAGTATTCTTCAGTTTCGCGGCCTTCTGGTTCCAAGAAAATCTGATGCCGGGGTTTATCCGCAAAACGGACAATCTTATCTTCAATCGATGGGCAGTAACGTGGACCGACCCCTTCAATCACTCCGGTAAACATCGGTGCCCGGTCTAGATTATCGCGAATGATTTGATGGGTATTCGCATTCGTGTAGGTCATCCAACAAGACAATTGATCTTTGAGATAGGCACTATCCGGTGTTTCAAAACTAAAGTGGTTAGGTGCGGTATCCCCTGGTTGTTCTTCCGTTTTCGAAAAATCAATCGTGGTGCCATCAACTCGCGGTGGCGTCCCGGTTTTAAAACGCGTTAAGACAAAACCGTTATCTTCTAAACTTTCTGAAAGTTTAATAGAAGGAATCGAATTATTAGGACCCGATGAATACGTTAATTCACCGATAATAATCTTACCCCGTGAGGCTGTTCCGGCCGTTAAAATCACACTATCAGCCGTGTAACGCGCCCCGGTATTCGTAATCACACCTTTGCAGATGCCGTCTTCCACGATTAAACTTTCAGCAATACCTTGGCGGAGCGTTAAATGCGGCGTCGTTTCAATCGTGCGTTTCATCGTTCGGTGGTAAGCGTGCTTATCAGCTTGCGCGCGTAATGCGCGGACAGCCGGCCCTTTACCCGTATTTAACATCCGCATTTGAATGTATGTTTTATCGATATTGCGACCCATTTGGCCACCGAGTGCATCGATTTCACGGACAACAATCCCTTTAGCCGGACCACCCAATGATGGGTTACAAGGCATAAAGGCGACCATATCTAAATTAATCGTTAATAATAATGTTTCGCGACCCATCCGGGCAGCTGCTAAAGCCGCTTCCGAACCAGCATGGCCGGCACCGACCACGACAACATCATAATGTTTTGCATCATATTCGCGCATTCAAAATACTCCTTTGTCTCGCTCTTTACTATTTTCCTAAACAGAATTGGCTGAACAGTTCCGTAATTAATTCATCAGGTGCTGAGTCACCGGTAATTTCACCGAGTTGATCCCAGCAGTTAGTCATATCGATTTGAACTAAATCAACTGGCATACCAGCCGCAATCCCATTGATGACTTCCGTCAATGATTGTTGCGCTTGGTTTAACAAACCAATTTGTCGTGCATTGGTAATCATCACCGTACTTTGACTATTTTCAATCCCACCAAAGAATAGTTTAGCGATTTGGTTTTCCAAATCAGTCACACCATCACTGGTTAAAATCGACGTTTGAATCAATTCCGATTCTGAAACGAGCGTCAATAATTCAGCACGGTCAATTTGGTTCGTTAAATCGGTTTTATTTAAAATAATAATTCGTTTCTTATCAGCCGTCGCTTCTAATAATTCACGATCTTCAACCGTTAAGGGTTCGCTTTGATCCAACACTAATAAAATTAAATCAGCTTTAATGATGGCCGCGCGACTGCGCGCAACGCCGATTTTTTCAACTTTATCGTCGGTATCATGAATCCCCGCCGTATCGACTAACTTCAATGGTACGCCGCGGACATTGACGTATTCTTCTAACACATCGCGGGTCGTCCCGGCGACGTCGGTCACAATCGCTTTATCTTCATGCAATAAATGATTCAACAAACTTGATTTACCAACGTTGGGCCGGCCAACAATCGCGGTCGCTAACCCTTCACGCAACACTTTACCCTGTTGGGCCGTTTGTAAGAGTTCCGCAATTCGGCCTTGAACCAATTGGGCTTTCTCAAGCAATAGCTTCGTCGTCATTTCGTCGGTATCGTATTCTGGATAATCGATATTAACTTCGACTTGGGCTAAAACTTCTAAGATTTCTTGACGCAGATTTTTGATCAAATGCGTTAAACTACCATCTAATTGATCGACGGCGACTTGCATCGCCCGATCCGTTTTAGCGCGAATCAAATCCATCACGGATTCAGCTTGCGTTAAATCGATCCGACCATTTAAGAAGGCCCGTTTCGTAAATTCACCAGGTTCGGCCATCCGCGCACCGTAACTCATCAATAGTTGTAAAATCCGGTTAGTGGCGACAATTCCACCGTGACAATTAATTTCAATCACATCTTCACGCGTAAACGTCTTGGGCGCCCGCATGACAGAAACCATTACCTCATCAACGACGGCTTGATCTTCCGGATTAATAATATGACCATAATTGATCGTATGGCTAGCCACTTGCGTTAAATCTTTTCCTTTAAAAACCCGTTGGATAATCGCCAAACTCTCATCACCGGATAGGCGCACAATTGAAATCGCCCCTTCACCAGGTGGTGTTGAAATCGCCGTAATTGTATCAAATTCTGTTACTTTGGTTGGCATGCAAAAGCTTCCTTTCTGAAATAGCTGCATAAAAAAAGCGCTTAGCGTCCACTCCGCGCCTTGGTAGGTCGGAATGGACAAAGCACTTTCACTACTTTATCGATATTTAATTAATTACATTATACACGATTACAATCGCACGTCAATTATCAACCACTAAAAAGAACGGTTACTGTCAATCACCAAATAACGGCGATCGCCATGGCCTTCAGAATGGGTTTGCACATGGCTATTTTCAGTTAAATGACCATGGATAATCTTCCGTTCAAACGCCGGCATGGGGTCTAATTTCACCGATTGACCGGTCGCAACGACTTCACGCGCCGCCTTATCCGCCAAATGCACTAGAATCGCTGCGCGCCGTTTACGATAATCACCGACTTCTAAAATAATCGTCTGTTTTCCTTTAGCATGATGATTATAGTAAGTCTGCGCTAAATATTGGAGCGCATTAATCGTCTTACCGTGTTTGCCAATCAACAGACCTTCTTTATCGGTCTGCAAATGATACGTTAACACTTTATGTTGTCGTTGGACTTTAATTGTGACCGGCGTCCCAATTTGCGTGGTCATTTGACTTAAATAAGTCGATACCGCTTGAACGGCTTCGGCTTCATCTTGTTTGACCCGTTTCGCTGGTTTCGGGTGGGCTGTCGGTTTAATTGGTGCCACCGTTTGCGTCGTCGTGGTTGGTGCCTCACTAATAACCGGTGCGACCAACTTTAATTCGACCACCGCTGGCTTCTTACCAAATCCCAGAAACCCCTTTTTGCCTTCTTCAATCACTTCGACAGCCACTTCATCACGCGTGACCTTTAAAACGGCCAATCCTTGATCAATCGCTGCTTGAATATTGGCTCCTTGAAAAGTTTGCACTTTCAATCCTCCCATTATTCCGTATTTCTCTTTATTATAACATGCTAGTCTTTTAACGCGCGTCGGTTGGGTAAATAGGCCTCGGTTAGCGCCATAAATTGATCAATATCACTTTGAATTGAAGTTGCTGCCGCTTGCCAAAAGGCCGGTTGGGTTAAATCGACGCCTAAATGCTTCTGGGCTAATGCTTCCGTCGTCATATTGGCCGTATCTTGCAACAAGGCAATGTATTGGTCTTCAAAATGATCAACTTCTTGCGACTTCGCATAAATTCCTAATGAGAATAAGTACCCAAACGTATAGGGGAAGTTATAGAACGGCACATCGTCAAAGAAGAAATGTTGTTTATCCGCCCAGAACAACGGATCGTAATCCGTTAAAGCATCCGCATACGCTTCTTTTTGAGCGTCTAACATCAACGTTTTCAACCGCGCAGTTGGCACAAATCCATTTTGCCGTTCTGCATAAAAATGATGCTCAAATAAATAGCGTGCATGAATATTCATAAACATATCGATCGCATTCGTGATTTTTTGATCCAATAAGTTAATTTTAGCTTCGATTGAATCCGCGGCCTGAACCGTTGCGTCCACCACAATCAATTCAGCTAACGTTGAAGCCGTTTCAGCGACGTTCATCGCGTAATCCTGGCGCCAACTTGGTAAGCCATTCAGCATCATCGTGTGGAAACCATGACCTAATTCGTGGGCTAACGTCGATACCCCACTCGGTGTGCCATCAAAGGTCATAAAGATGCGGAAGTCTTGCGTTTCCGGCAATTCAGTCATATAGCCGCCGGGTTGTTTGCCTGGTCGGTCTTCCGCTTCAATCCAACGCTTTTCAAACGCCTGTTGCGCAACGGCCGCCATCTTAGGACTAAACGCCTTGAAGTTTTGGATAATGAATTCAGCCGCCTGATCGTACGAATACGTCGCAGGTTTAAAATCACCGACAATTACGGGTGACCAAGTATCCTGCCACGCCAATTGCGTTTTACCCATCAGGGCTGCTTTTCGGTTTAAAAAACTGACCAATGGGGCTTTATTTTGACTGACAACTTGCCACATCGTCTTTAAAGTCGCTGATTGGAGCCGATTATATTCCAACGGCTTCTGCATAAAATCAGTTAACCCATGCGCTTGATAATCGCTCAACCGAAAACCGGCTAAATGATTAAGCGTGTCCGTCAATAACGGTGAATAACGATCCCAAGTTTGCGACCAATTGGTAAACACGCGTTGACGTACTTTTGGATCTGGATCGGCTTCAAATTTATTTTGGGCTTGGCCCGCTGACAATAATTGATCCTGATCCGGAATTTGAATTTCAGCCACCAACGTATCATAATGGTCACTCCAACCCTGTAACCCATCTAACGCCAATTGATTAATCAGATGTTCAGTCTTTTCATCTAATAATTGCGCGCCTTGCGTCCGCTTTTCACGCAAATTAAACGCAATCGGTGCAAAAAGTGGTTGTCCGACCAACGTTTCAAACTCAGCCGCCGTTAACGCCACCAATTTTTTGGTCAGTTGGACGTCAATTTGCGTCGCGGCATTTTGGAGTTGATTGATTTGGCCCATTAGCGGTGCGACTTGTTGGTTGCGTTCATCAACGGATTGGTGCATGTTGACAAAGCTCCCGGTCTGTTTTAGCCCATCTTCAATCGCTTGTAATTGATTGGTAATTTGTTGCAGTTGGCTAAAGTCAGCTGCCTCTTTTGCATATTGCCAATCATTAATTTGTTTGAAGGTCGTCGCAATTTGGGCCTTCAACGTTTGTAAACGCGTCGTCAATTCGGTTGATTTTAACCCACCGGTGAAGATTGATTCTAAATCCCACTGTTCTGCGTATGTCATTTTAAGTCCTCCAGTTAGTCTGATGGTGTTTATTATAACCAATCTGTCTATAAAGTGCGATGATTGCTCTTTATTTCCCAGGAAATTCTTGTTAATCTTAAACTAATCACAAGGAGGTTACTCAAATGACTTCATTTTGCTTTAGTTTCAGCACAGGTAAAGATAGTTTGATTGCCCTAGATACTTTAATTCAGACGGGCTACCAACCAGCCGGTTTAATCACCAGTTTGAACGCCGATATCCAACGTTCTTGGTTCCATGGCGTACCGCCCGCAATCCTGACCCAAATTGGTACCAGCTTAGACTTACCGATGACACTCGTCAATACTCAAGTTGATGATTATCAAACGGTCATGGTGGCGGCTTTAACCCAGTATCAGAAACAAGGCGTCACCTATTGTGGCTTTGGCGATATCGACATTCTCCAAAATCGGCAGTGGGACGAAACTGTCGCCCATGCCGCGCAATTAATCCCGCTGTTACCTTTGTGGCAAGCGGATCGAACCGCCAACGTCCACCATTTTCTAGACCGGGGTTATACCGCGATTATTAAAACTGTTAACAAAGCGTCAAAAATCCCAACAGCTTTTCTCGGCCAGCCACTCGATCAAACCTTCATTGATTATTTACAGGTCCATGATTTAGATGTTTGTGGTGAAAATGGTGAATATCACACCTTAGTCGTCGATGGTCCCTTGTTTAAACAACCGATTACGTATCAAACGGCCGGCATTTTCGAAAGCCCCTACGCCTATTCACTGATTATCAATTAAACTACGCAACACATTATTGATTGAAATCATTTGATTCATCAATACATGCTCCGACGCGCGCCATAACTCATCAAATTCCGTTCAAATCTAAAAATAGCCAATCCCTAAGTTCTGGGATTGGCTATTTTTCTGACTTGATACTCATTTGATAACGTGCCAACATCCACTGATTCCTGTGCTTAGCGACGTTTCGCAAACAAGCCCATAAACCGGACTTATTCACGAAACTAGGCTAATGCTCAGAATCAAACCGTGGTTGTGGGCACTCATTTGATAAACGAGTTCTGTCTCAGCTATTTAATTAACGTTTTCGTGTTGCTTTTTTGCGCGCTTTCGCAATCGCTTTTTCACGATCGCGCTTGTCTTGTTCCTTAGCAGCACGATCTCGGCGAATCTTAAATGGATTTTGAATCACCAGTGTTTGACCCACTGAAAAGGCGTTGGTTACTACCCAGTAAATAGAAACGGCTGAGGCAATGTTCATCGCCATGACAAAAATCATGACCGGCATGACCCAAAGCATCGCTGTTGACGCCGCATTCTTCGTTGGTTGTGACAACATCGTTAAATAAGAAGTCCCAAACGTAAAGACGGCTGCCAAAATTGCCATAATGAAATACGGATCGGCTTTACCCAGTTCCATCCATAAGAATGTCCCTGATTTTAAAGCGGCTGTCCGATAAATCGCTTGGTATAACGCAATCAGAACGGGCATTTGAACCACTAATGGTAAACAGCCGACAACCGGATTAACCCCGGCTTTAGCATACAATTTTTGCGTTTCTTCACGCAATTTTTGTTGCGTTTCAGTATCTTTAGCAGCGTATTTCTTCTGTAACGCTTGAATTTCAGGCGCAACTTCTTGCTGTTTCAACATACTCTTACTTTGCCACCAAGTTAACGGCAAAATAATAATCCGGATAATTAAAGTAAATGCGACAATCGCCCAACCGTAACTACCACCGAACAAATCCGCTAACCACAATAGGAAGCGTGAGAAATTATAAATAATATAATGATCCCAGACACCAGTACTACTACTATTAACTGGTGCGGTACTACACCCTGCTGCGATTAACATAAATAAGAACAAACTAGCGACTAATAATAGTCGTTTACGATTTTTAGACTTCACGCCAATATCCCTCACTTATTCAGAAGCAGAATCTGCTTCTTCCTTTAATAACTTAGCCAGCTTTAAGACGTGGCTAATGTTCTGTTTGGTTTCCGCCATCGTTAACTGATTGGCACCCCGTCTTGCAATGACTAAAAAATCAACAGCTTGCGGTAAATCCGGTTTTAATTCGGTCAAACTTTGCCGAATATACCGTTTTACCTGATTACGCATGACTGCATTTCCGACTTTTTTACCCACGGAAAGGCCCACACGAAAATGTTTTTGGCCAGGTTTGTCTAAGTGGTAAACCACAAAATTGCGATTGGCCACCGATTGGCTAGCTTCAAAAACGGTTTGGAAATCCTGTTCCTTTTTAACACGGTACGACTTTCTCATAATTCACTCCGGCATTTCTTTGTTTAAAATTAAAATCGAGGATAATAAAAAAACCACTGAAGCATCAGTGGCCTATGCAGATAATACTTTTCTGCCCTTAGCACGGCGTCTTGCAAGTACCTTGCGACCGTTCTTAGTATTCATACGTTTCATGAAACCATGAACACGTTCTTTATGGCGTTTCTTTGGTTGGAAAGTTCTCTTTGTAGTCATTAATCTGGCACCTCCTAATTGACTGTGTCTATTGTTACCTATTCAGAAACAACGGTGATCAATACCACCTACGACATTCACTAAAATATAATAGCATATTTCTGCAAAAGTTGAAACACTTTCTCTAAAAAAGTTCTGAATAAATCCCGGTCGATTATTATTTTTTTAGTGACTTGTTTTGTGGATAAGCACAATCCGGGCGATCATCCAAATTTGTTATCCCCAAGTAACGATCGACGTTATCCAGAAAACCACAGGTTGTTCTTAAGTAATCCACAGGCTGTTTTTGATCTGTTGATAACTCGTAAAAACAGTATAACACCATAGCTTCTTTTACACACTGCTTTTGTGGATAACTCTAAAAAACTATTTTTTTCGTTACTTTTCCACAATCGTCATTTGTCTTAATCCCCAAGCTTGTGGATTAGTGGAAAACTTTTAAAATAAAGCTTGTGGATTTAGCGCTTCTTGTGGAAAACTTTTTTTCATAATGCTAAAATAGGATTAGTCTTTATTGATTGCTGTTTTTTTCAATAAAGTGGTTATTTTATTTAAGGGGGACACGCTACATGCCTGATCTTCAGGAACTTTGGAACTATTTGCGGGATAAATTCCAAACAGATTTAACCCCGGTTGGTTTTAATGCTTGGATTAAAACCGCCAAACCACTTGCTTTTAGAGCGAATGAATTAGTGATTGAGGTACCGTCAGTTCTACACAAAGAATATTGGGAAAATAATTTAGCGACTAAAGTCGTTGAAGGGGCGTATGAATTCGCTGAAATCGAATTGACCCCTATTTTTGTGTTGCCTGGAGAATCTGACAACTTAGCTGCCGATCAATCACTCACTTCGCGACCTTTAACGAAAGCTGAAACACCGACTTTTTTGCGTGAAACCCATTTAAATAGTAAATACACATTTGACACCTTCGTCACCGGCAAGGGTAATCAAATGGCGCACGCCGCAGCACTCGTGGTTTCAGAAGAACCTGGTGTCTTGTATAATCCACTCTTTTTATATGGTGGCGTCGGTTTAGGAAAAACCCATTTGATGCAAGCGATTGGGCATCAATTATTGGAATCTAAACCCGATACCAACGTAAAATACGTGACGAGTGAAGCATTCGCCAACGATTTTATTAATTCAATTCAAACTAAAAATCAGGAAAAATTTCGTCAGGAATATCGGAATGTCGATCTTTTATTAGTTGATGATATCCAATTTTTCGCCGATAAAGAGGGGACGCAGGAAGAATTCTTCCATACGTTTAACGATTTATATAATGATAAAAAACAAATCGTCCTGACCTCTGATCGGTTACCTAATGAAATTCCCAAGTTACAAGAACGGTTAGTTTCCCGTTTTAAATGGGGCCTACCGGTCGACATCACACCACCTGATTTGGAAACTCGAATCGCCATTTTACGAAATAAAGCGGACGCTGAACATCTTGAAATTCCGGAAGATACGCTCAGCTATATTGCGGGTCAAATTGATTCCAACGTCCGAGAACTCGAAGGGGCACTCGTGCGGGTCCAAGCCTACGCGACGATGCAAAATGCTGAAATCACAACTGGTTTAGCAGCTGACGCCCTCAAAGGATTGAAACTGAATGGCAAATCCAGCCAATTATCAATCGCGAAGATTCAATCCGTGGTCGCCAAATATTACAGTTTAACAATTGCTGATTTAAAAGGCCGTAAACGAGTCAAAGAAATCGTCCTACCACGGCAAATTGCCATGTATTTAGCCCGCGAAATGACTGATAGCTCTCTACCCAAAATTGGCCAAGAATTTGGCGGTAAAGACCATACAACTGTCATGCACGCCCACGAACGAATCAGCCAAGGCATGGCCATTGATCAAAATTTAAAAGATGCCATCTTAGATTTAAAAAATACGTTAAACGGTTAAAATGGCCTGTGGACAACTGGTAAGGTTATCCTGAGGTTATTACACAACTTGTCCACAAGTGGAAAACTATTGGCACTTTAGGTTTTCTACTTTATCCACAGCTTCCACAGGCCCTACTACTATTACTTAAAAATCTTTAATATATATATATACTTAAATCTCCGGAGGATTAGACTTATGAAATTTTCAATTAATCGTGCTTTATTCATCAAAACGCTTAATGATGTTCAACGTGCCATTTCAGCTAAAACCACTATTCCAATTTTGACCGGGCTTAAATTAATGCTTTCTCAAGAAGGCTTAACACTAACCGGTAGTGATGCTGATATTTCTATTGAAGCGACTTTAGCGACTAATGATGAAAAAAATCAATTAGTGATTGAAGAAACGGGCTCAATTGTTTTACCAGCACGTTTCTTTAGTGAAATCGTTAAAAAATTACCAGAAGACCAAATGATGGTTGCTGTCGGTGATAATTTCCAAACCACGATTCGTTCAGGTAAGTCAGAATTTACAATTAATGGTTTAGACGCTAATAATTATCCGCATTTACCTGAAATTGCGGGACAAAATCCATTTAGCATCAGTACGGATGTCTTAAAACAATTAATTCATCAAACCGTAATTGCCGTTTCAAACCAAGAAAGTCGACCAATCCTAACCGGCGTACATTTAGTGTTGGACAACGGTGAAATGTTGGCCGTTGCAACCGATAGTCATCGATTAGCCCAACGTAAATTGACGGTTGATCTACCAGAAGATACGGATTACGACGTGATTATTCCAGGGAAAAGTTTAATTGAACTTTCCAGAACACTTGCAGACGATGTCGATAACGTTGAATTACGGATTGCTGAAAACCAAGTGCTCTTTAAAGCGGGTAATTTGGCGTTCTATTCACGTTTATTGGAAGGTAATTATCCTGATACAGCCCGTTTAATTCCAACCAGTTCAAGTACCCAAATCGAATTTAACGCCCCTGTTTTATTAGCCGCCATTGAACGGGCTTCATTGTTATCACATGAAAGTCGGAACAACGTCGTGCGCTTAACGTTAAATAATGCCGATCAAACGGCCGTTATTTACGGTAATTCGCCAGATGTCGGGAATGTGGAAGAAGCACTCCAATTCGAAAACTTAACGGGTGAAGATTTGGAAATTTCATTTAATCCTGATTATATGAAAGATGCACTTCGCTCATTTGGCCAAACCACGATTAATATCAACTTCACTTCAGCACTACGCCCATTTACCTTAGTGCCTAGTGAAGATCAAGAACACTATATTCAATTGATCACCCCTGTACGGACGTTCTAAATTAAGTGCGTTGAGTTGCGGTTAGCAGCTGAGCATTAACAGAAAATTCCCAGTTATCTTGTTTTTTAAGATAACTGGGAATTTTAGGTTAAGCGGAAGTTGTTGCAACTCAAAAGCACGTTAAAGTCGAAGTGCTCACACAAGCAGTTTGACCTTGAGCATAACCTAAGAATTGTCCATATGATTTGAATTTTAATCATATGGACAATTATGTAGTTAGGCGGAAAGGTCAGCTTGGGTTAGCACGTTAAAGTCGAAGTGCTCACTCAAGTTGATCAGTCTTTGAGGATTAACCTAAAAATCAGCGGTATGATTTGTATTTTGAATCATACCGCTGATTTTGTAGTTAACCGGAAAAGGCTACTTGAGAAGCACGTTATCAATCTGAGTTATGGTGCGTGTCGAAGAATATCAGAATACTGCGGCTTATATCACAGCTCTTTTTTTGAGAAATCGTGTAATTAGGGATCGTGGTCAAATCTAAAATAAATTATGTTAGAGCGATTTCAGCATTTGCAAGTAGGAGATGTTTAAAATCGCTAAAAACGCTGAGAAGCGATTTTAACGATGTTTATTTGTTTTTAAGGGTAAAAAAGTCTATAATTGTGAGTAAGATTTGAGATTAGTCACAAATTAATTAAGATCATTAAGAATGGTGGGTTGTTATGATACAAGAAGTGCAACTAGAGGCTGAATTCGTGACATTAGGACAGTTACTCAAAGAAGAAGGCGTTGTCTCAACAGGTGGCAAAGCAAAATGGTATTTACGCGAAACAACCGTCTTAGTCAACGGTGAAGCGGATGATCGTCGGGGCCGGAAGTTATACGCTGATGACGTGGTTGAAGTGCCTGATCACGGTCAGTTTAAGATCATTAAACAAGAAAGCTTGTAGCACATCATGTATTTAAGTGCGCTCCAATTGGACCATTACCGGAATTATGATCAGGTGGCCTTAGAATTCTCGCCGGATACCAATGTGTTGATTGGTGAGAATGCGCAAGGTAAAACCAATTTATTAGAAGCCATCTACGTCTTAGCTTTGGCGCGGTCACATCGCACCAATAATGATCGCGAATTAATCCAGTGGGATAGTGAATTTGCTAAAATTACCGGACAAGTGCAACGGACGGTTGGTCAAGTGCCTTTGGAATTGGTGTTGAGCCATAAAGGCAAAAAAGCCAAGGTCAATCATTTAGAGCAAGCTAAGTTGTCCCAATACATTGGCCAACTGAACGTCGTCTTATTTGCCCCGGAAGATTTAAACATCGTTAAAGGATCACCAGCAGTTCGGCGGCGGTTTATTGATATGGAATTTGGCCAAATGAGTGCCAAATATCTCTACAATATTTCACAATATAAAGCGATTTTAAAACAACGTAATCAATATTTGAAACAACTCCAACGGCATCAAGCCAAAGATTTGGTCTATTTAGGCGTTTTATCGGATCAATTAGCGGCGTATGGGGCTGAGGTGACGGTTGCGCGTTATCAATTCTTGCAACAAATGGAGAAATGGGCGCAAAAACTGCATCAAGAAATTACTAAAGGTCGCGAAAAATTAACGTTTCGTTACCAAACACAGCTCGATAGCGAGCAATTGAGTCAAGATTCAGAAACGTTGTATCAATCATTTCAGAAACTGTATGAACAACAACAGAGTCGTGAGATCGAACAGGGGACCAGCTTAGTCGGTCCGCATCGCGATGACGTTCAATTTATCGTCAATGATAAGGATGTGCAGTCTTTTGGGTCACAAGGTCAACAACGGACGACGGCTTTAAGTGTTAAGTTGGCCGAGATTGATTTAATGAAAGAACAAACCGGTGAATATCCGGTTCTTTTATTGGATGATGTTTTGTCAGAACTTGATGATTTACGGCAGACACATCTGTTGAAAACGTTTCAAAATAAAGTGCAAACTTTTTTAACGACGACTAGTCTTGAAAACGTTAAAAAAGATATTATTGCAACGCCCAAGGTCTTTAACGTGACCGACGGGGTGGTTGTCACTGAAGCAACAGCAGCACAAACAGACTAGAGAGCGGAGGAATTTCACTTGGCAGAAGACGAACAATTAAATCAACCAACAGAAGAACAGATTGAAGCAAAAGAAGAACGCGCTAAAGAGTATGATGCCAGTCAAATTCAAGTCTTAGAAGGACTTGAAGCGGTTCGTAAACGTCCCGGGATGTACATTGGCTCTACGAGTGCACAAGGTCTCCATCATTTAGTTTGGGAAATTATCGATAACGGGATTGATGAAGCCTTAGCGGGTTTTGCGACGGAAATTAACGTCGTCGTTGAAGCGGATAATAGTATTACCGTCACCGATGATGGCCGGGGAATTCCAATCGGGATCCAAGCCAAAACGGGGAAATCAGCCTTAGAAACGGTCTTCACAATCTTGCATGCCGGTGGTAAATTCGGCGGCGGCGGCTACAAAGTTTCTGGTGGTTTGCATGGGGTCGGCGCATCAGTCGTCAATGCCTTGTCAACGACGTTAGACGCCGTTGTCACACATGAAGGCAAACGTTACTATATCGATTTCAATCGTGGTAAGGTCAACACACCCATCAAAGAAATCGGCGATGCCCCTGAACATGAACACGGCACGAAAGTCCATTTCGTACCAGATCCTGATATTTTTACGGAAACGACCGTCTATGACGATAAAATTTTAACGACCCGGATTCGGGAATTAGCATTCTTGAATAAAGGCTTAAAACTAACATTCACCGATAAACGTGCAGCGACGCATGAAAAACTAGAATTCCACTATGAAGGTGGGATTAAGAGTTACGTCGAATTCTTAGATCATGGCAAAGAAACGTTATTAGACGAACCGATTTATGTTGAAGGCGAACAAAACGGAATCACCGTTGAAGTCGCGCTACAATACACCAACGATTATCGGACGAATTTGATGACGTTTGCCAACAATATTCATACCTACGAAGGTGGGACGCATGAATCCGGCTTTAAGACGGCTTTAACGCGGGTCATCAACGACTATGCGACTAAACAAAATATTTTGAAAGCTAACGATACGAATTTATCGGGGGAAGATGTCCGTGAAGGCTTAACGGCCGTTGTCTCGGTTAAACATCCAGATCCTCAATTTGAAGGTCAAACGAAGACGAAATTAGGTAATTCTGATGCGCGGACGGTGACTGACCGGATGTTCTCAGATCACTTTACGAAGTTCTTGATGGAAAATCCAGCAATTGCTCGTCAAATCGTCGACAAAGGCTCACTCGCTGCTAAAGCCCGTTTAGCGGCTAAACGGGCGCGCGAAGTGACTCGGAAGAAAAATGGTTTGGAAATTTCAAACTTGCCCGGGAAATTAGCCGATAATAGTAGTAAAGATCCCGCAATTTCTGAATTATTCATCGTCGAAGGGGATTCCGCCGGTGGTTCAGCTAAATCAGGTCGTTCACGTTTAACGCAAGCCATCTTGCCAATTCGTGGGAAGATTTTGAATGTTGAAAAAGCCAGCATGGAAAAAATTCTCGCCAATGAAGAAATCCGGACCTTATTTACCGCAATGGGCACGGGTTTTGGTCAAGAATTTGATGTCAGCAAAGCGCGTTATCATAAATTAATCATCATGACCGATGCCGATGTCGATGGCGCCCATATTCGGACGTTGTTATTGACGTTATTCTACCGTTACATGCGGCCCGTCGTTGAAGCGGGTTACGTGTACATTGCCCAACCACCTTTGTATCGGGTTAAGCAGGGTAAGATGATGCGTTACATCGATTCAGATGAAGAACTCCAAGAAGTTTTAGGGACATTGCAACCAAGTCCGAAACCAGAAGTTCAACGGTATAAGGGGTTAGGTGAAATGGATGCCAGCCAATTATGGGATACCACCATGGATCCAGACAATCGTCGGATGTTACGGGTCAATGTGGAAGACGCTGAAGAAGCAGATCAAATTTTTGAAATGTTGATGGGCGACCGGGTTGAACCGCGTCGGATTTTCATTGAAGAAAATGCCGTTTATATGGATCCAAAGAGTATTGATGCTTAATAAAAGCTTGAACTGAAATTGATTGAGAGGGGTTTATCGATTAATGGCAAACGAAGATGTCCAAAGCGGGCGGATTGAAAACGTCAATTTATCTAAAACAATGCGCAAGTCATTCCTTGAATACGCAATGAGTGTCATTGTTGCCCGGGCATTACCTGACGTACGTGACGGTTTAAAACCCGTTCAACGCCGAATCCTATACGGGATGAATGAATTAGGGGTTACCCCTGAAAAACCGTATAAGAAATCGGCCCGGATCGTTGGGGATGTTATGGGGAAGTACCATCCACATGGGGATTCTGCAATTTATGAAGCCATGGTGCGGATGGCCCAAGATTTTAGTTACCGGTATATGTTAGTCGACGGTCATGGTAACTTTGGTTCAGTCGATGGCGATGGCGCTGCCGCAATGCGGTACACCGAAGCCCGGATGAGCAAGATGGCTGTTGAAATGTTACGCGATATCAATAAAAATACGATTGATTTCGTACCCAATTATGATGAATCAGAACGGGAACCTGCTGTTTTACCAGCGCGTTTTCCGAACTTGCTCGTCAATGGGGCCACAGGGATTGCCGTTGGGATGACGACTAATATTCCGCCCCATAATTTGGCGGAAGTCATTAGTGCGTTGCATATTTTGATGGATAATCCAGAAGCAACGACTGCTGACTTGATGGAAGCAATGCCGGGACCTGATTTTCCAACGGGTGGCTTAGTGATGGGTAAGTCTGGTATTCGCCACGCTTACGAATCCGGTAAGGGTACGATTACCTTACGGGCCAAGGTCGATGTTGAAGTCCAAAAGAGTGGTCGTGAACGGATTATCGTCACGGAAATTCCTTACATGGTCAACAAGGCTAAGTTAGTGGAACGAATTGCTGAATTGGCCCGCGATAAACGACTTGAAGGCATTACCGATTTAAACGATGAATCTGATCGTGACGGGATGCGAATTGTAATCGATGTGCGCCGTGATATGAGTGCTTCAGTGGTTTTGAATAACTTATACAAGCTGACACCATTGCAAACATCATTCTCATTTAATATGGTGGCCATCGTCAACGGTGCCCCTAAAGTCTTGAGTTTGAAATCAATTTTGGAATATTATTTAATCCATCAAGAAGAAGTCTTGCGTCGCCGGACTGAATTTGATTTGAAGAAGGCCGAAGCCCGTGCCCATATTTTGGCCGGTTTACGGATTGCTTTAGACCATATTGATGCGATTATCCAGATTATTCGGAGCGCTAAAACCGGTGATACGGCAAAGGTCTTGTTGATGGATCAGTATCAACTTTCAGACAAACAAGCCCAAGCCATTTTAGACATGCGATTAGTCCGATTAACTGGTTTGGAACGGGATAAAGTCGAAAATGAATACAATAATTTAATGACTTTAATTGCCGATTTGAAAGATATTTTGGCGAAACCTGAACGAATCCAAAAAATTATTTATGACGAATTGTTAGAAATTCAAAATAAATTCGGCGACAAACGTCGGACTGAATTATTGGTCGGTGAAGTCCTCAGCTTAGAAGATGAAGACTTGATTGAAGAAGAAGATGTTGTCATTGCGTTAACGCACAATGGTTATATTAAACGCTTGCCAGCCAGTGAATTCAAAGTCCAAAATCGTGGTGGCCGTGGGATTCAAGGGATGGGCGTTCATGATGATGATTTCATCGAACACTTAATCTCAACGTCAACCCATGAAGTGCTCTTATTCTTTACCAATACGGGTAAAGTTTATCGTGCTAAAGGCTATGAAATTCCTGAATACGGTCGGACGGCCAAAGGGATTCCAATCATTAATCTCTTAGGGATTAATTCGGATGAACGGGTTCAAACCGTCGTTAACTTAGGTAAAGAAATCAAAGACGAACAAGCCTTGTTCTTTATCACGCGTTTAGGGACGGTTAAACGGACGTCCGTTAGCGAATTTGCCAACATCCGCAGTAACGGGTTGAAGGCTTTGACGTTAAAAGAAGACGATGAATTGATCAACGTCTTATTGACGGATGGTCAACAAAACATCTTTATCGGGACGCACAATGGTTACGCCGTCTCATTCAGCGAATCAGCGGTTCGTTCGATGGGCCGGACTGCAGCCGGTGTTCGTGGGATTCGTTTACGCGAAGGCGATTACGTCGTCGGTTCTGACTTACTGATTCCTGGTCAAGAAATCTTAGTCATTTCTGAAAAGGGTTATGGTAAGCGAACGACTGTTAGTGATTATCCAATTAAGGGTCGTGGTGGTAAAGGGATTAAGACTGCCAATATCACTGAAAAGAACGGCCCATTAGCTGGGATTACGGCTGTCACGGGTGAAGAAGACATTCTCTTAATCACCGATACTGGGGTCTTAATTCGATTCCAAGTTGCTAACGTTTCACAAACCGGTCGGGCAACCTTAGGGGTCCGTTTAATCCGGGTGGATGATCAAGCCAAGGTCGCAACAATGGCCAAAGTGGAAGCTGAACCGGATGAAGCCGAAGTCGTTGAAGGGCAAGCAACAACGCCTGAAACCACTGAAACACCAGTTGCATCAGATTCAACGGATACGGGATTAGCACAGGTTGATGAACTCTTAAAACGCGCTGAAGCGGATCAAGACGAACAACCAGATTCAGAAAAATAATTAAATCATTAATCGTTTTTGCATTCATTTGCAAAAGCGATTTTTTGTTTGGGATTGTATTTTCAGAAACGGTATGATACAATTTTATATTGTGAGTATCTGTGATTTAGGCATCGGGCCTAAATCGTGAGGCTAATTTATTAGTCAGTTACTCCTTGTTCTTATTGAGTAAGAACCTAAAGTCCATAAGGAGGTGAACAGTCATGGCTCAATCAAAATACGAAGTTACTTATATCATCACTACAACACTTGATGAAGAAAGTAAAACAGCCCTTGTCAACCGTTACGACGGCATCTTAAAAGACAACGGCGCTGAAGTGGTTGATTCAAAAGACTGGTCAAAACGTCGTTTAGCTTATGAAATCAACAATCAACACGAAGGCATTTACCATATTGTAAATGTTTTAGCTGATAATGATGAAGCTTTAAACGAATTTGATCGTCTAGCTAAGATTGATGGCTCAGTACTACGCCATATGATCGTTAAACGCGAAGACTAATTTTGAATTGTAATTAAGAAATAGAGGGGAGCTAATAGCATGATTAATCGAGTTGTACTCGTTGGTCGGCTAACACGCGATGTTGACCTACGTTACACTTCTAGTGGAGCAGCCGTTGGGACTTTCTCAATGGCGGTCAATCGTCAATTCACAAACGCCAATGGTGATCGTGAAGCTGACTTTATCAACTGTGTTATTTGGCGTAAATCAGCGGAAAATTTCGCGAATTTTACTAAGAAAGGCTCATTAGTTGGTGTTGAAGGCCGTTTACAAACTAGAAATTATGAAAACCAACAAGGTCAACGGGTCTACGTGACTGAAGTGGTTGTTGATAATTTCTCATTGTTAGAATCACGGACGACAACTGAACACCGACAAAGTGAAGGTTCAAGCGCAAGCACAAACCAAAACTTTGGCGGTCAACAAAATACTGGTAGCCAACAAACCGGTTTTACCAACCCTCAACAAACGGGTAATGCACCAGTTGCAGATAACAAACCTGCCGATCCATTTGCAAATAATGGTCAAGCAATTGATATCTCAGATGATGATTTACCTTTCTAACTGAAATCAAATAGATTGTTGTGGAAGGAGGACTTTTCAATGGCTCAACAAAGAAGAGGCGGCAACCGTCGCCGTCGTAAGGTTGATTTTATCGCTGCTAATCACATCGACTACATCGACTACAAAGACACTGATTTATTGAAACGTTTTATCTCAGAACGTGGTAAGATTTTACCTCGTCGCGTATCTGGTACAAGTGCTAAGAACCAACGTCGTTTGACAATTGCAATCAAACGCGCTCGGATCATGGGCTTACTACCATTCGTTACTGAAGACTAAACTTTAAATTCAAACCACCAACCAAGGTTAACTTGGTCGGTGGTTTTTTTGTCCAATGATAAATGACTAAACTCGTCATAATTTACCATTTTAGGCGATACTCAGGCGTAAACTGGCTTAGTCAGCGCTCTGTTCGAAAACGTGCTTTTGGTTGCAACACCTTCCGCTTAATCTAAACTGATCAATCATCTTAAGCCCAAGATAATTGGTCAGTTTGGCTTAATGCTCAGGTGCTATCCGCAACCAACGCACTCTGATTTAAAATGTGCTAAAATAGGGTAATGATTCTTTAAGATTTAGTAAAGGGATCATATTATTGTTTGTGAATGTAATGACCAGCATACTTTTTTTTAAGAGTTAAGGAGTTTACATGAAAAATAAATTTAAGCAGTTTAAAATGCCGCAGTTTCTAGACGATAGTCGCTTACGGACCGTTGCGCTCGTTTTGATGGGCTTAACCGTCGTTAGTTTGGTTTTTGCCGCGATGCTTGACTGGCTAATCGCCTTGATTTTGTTTGTCCTATTAATCGGGACCGTGATTACGGTGTTGTACGCGATTGAAACGGTGACTGAGAATACGGCGAAGTACGTCTCTGATTTGTCTTACCGGATTAAACGGGGCGAACAAGAGGCTTTGATTAAGATGCCAATCGGAATCTTATTGTATAATGAAAAAGGCGAGATTCAGTGGACCAATCCGTATTTACAACAGTATTTAGGTGATAAGGAAGTTTTGGGCAAGCCGATTAAAGAGGTTGATCCGGAACTAGCCGAATTGGTCACCCAAAATGAAGCCGCTAGTGATACGAAAATTGTTCATTGGGGCGATAATCAGTTCCAAATTATTATTCAAGAAAGCATCGGGGTTGTTTATCTACTCGATATCACGCGTTATGCGGCGATTGAAGACCGTTATGAAGACGAACAAGTTGCGATCGGCCAAGTTTTCTTAGATAATTACGATGAAATTACCCAGACGATGGATGATCAAGCCATCTCAAATCTGAATAATTACGTCACCAACGAATTATCGAAGTGGGCGAATCAGTTCCAGATGTTTTTAAAACGCGTTGATGATGACCATTTCTTCGTGCTGGCGTATGCGAAATCCTTGCACGCTGCTGAAAAAGAAAAATTCAAAATTTTAGATGAGATTCGTGAAGAAACGTCTAAACAAAACTTCCCATTAACCTTGAGTGTTGGGTTTGCCTATGGGGAATCTGATTTAGCCGTTTTAGCCACGACTTCCCAGAGTAATTTAGATTTAGCGTTAGGTCGGGGTGGCGATCAAGTCGTCGTTAAATCGAGCGGCGGTCAAGCCCGCTTCTATGGTGGGAAAACCAACCCGATGGAAAAACGGACCCGTGTACGGGCCCGGATGATCTCGCAAGCGCTCCAAGAAGTCTTCAAACAAGTCGATGCGGTCTTCGTCATGGGCCATATTCGCCCTGATATGGACGCACTCGGCGCTTCGTTTGGGATTCGCCGAATTGCCGAGATGAATGGTAAGAAATGTTACGTGGTCGTTGATCAAAATAATATTCATACCGACATTCAACGCCTGTTAGAAGAAGTGAAAGCTTATCCTAATATTGCGGTCGAGGTTTTGTCGCCAGAAGAAGCGGTTGAAAAAGCGACCGACAATAGTTTGTTAGTGATGGTCGATCATTCCAAACCATCCATCACGATGGCACCAGACTTGTACGAGAAGCTCAATCAAAAGACGATTGTCATCGATCATCACCGGCGGGGGGAAGAGTTCCCAGAAAACCCCATGTTGGTTTATATCGAGCCCTACGCGTCTTCAACTTGTGAGCTAGTCACCGAAATGTTTGAATACCAACCCCAAAACGTGGCGAATATTAATAAGTTTGAAGCGACAACGATGTTGGCCGGGATTACGGTCGATACCCAATCATTTTCAATGCGGACTGGGACGCGAACGTTCGATGCGGCTAGTTATTTACGGTCGGTCGGCGCGGATGCGTCGATGGTCCAACATTTATTGAAAGAAAACGTCGATAATTATATCCAAAAGAACCATTTAATCGAAACGATTGATATGGTTGAACCGAATATGGCATTATGTCTTGGGGAAGACAATCGGACCTATGATCCGGTGATTGCGGCCCAAGCAGCGGATACGTTGCTCTCGTTATCGGGGATTGAAGCGGCGTTCGTCGTGGTCCAACGACCAGACGGTTTGATTGCCATCTCCGCTCGTAGTTTAGGGGACATTAACGTCCAGGTCATTATGGAACGGCTAGGCGGCGGTGGGCATCTATCCAACGCAGCCACGCAATTGAAAGATGCGACGGTTAGTGAAGCCAAAGCTAAGTTATTGACCGTCTTAGCTGAATTATTTGATCCAGCCGAAGACGATGAAACAACCAAACATGATTAAATTTGATAAAGGTGGTCCCAAAGATGAAAGTCATATTTTTAGAAGATGTTCGTGGTAAAGGTAAAAAAGGCCAAGTCAAAGACGTGCCAGATGGTTACGCACAAAACTTTTTAATTAAAAATGGTAAGGCGAAACAAGCCACAACTTCAGCCATCAGTACTTTAAAAGGGCAACAACATGCTGAAGCCAAGAATGCCGCGGCTGACTTAGCCGAAGCGAAAGTGTTAAAAACGAAAATTGAAGACGACGCAACAATCGTTGAAATCAAATCTAAAGCGGGCGAAGATAGCCGACTATTCGGTTCGATTCCTAGCAAACAAATCGCGCAAGCTTTAGAACAACAATATAAAATTAAAGTCGACAAACGTAAAATTGATTTACCAGAACCCATCAAAGCATTGGGATATCGGAGTGTGACGGTTCGGATTCATCCAGAAGTTGAAGCGTCTATCCGGGTCCACATTGTCACTGAATAAAGTTGCCTTAAAATCGTGATCAATCATTGAATCACGATTTTTTTTTTTGTGGTATTATGATATGAGCATGAAACAGGACAGAAATAAAGGGGTAATCAGGGTGAATAATGAACTAATCGAACAGACACCACCACAAAATAATGAAGCCGAACAAGCCGTGTTAGGTGCTGTGTTTATTAGTGGTGACGCATTAGTTGAAGCGATGGAATACGTTTCAACCGATGATTTTTATCGCCGAGCCCACCAACTTATCTTTCAAACGATGGTTGAACTTAACGAACGGGGCGAAGGCATCGATGCGGTCACTTTAAAGAGTGAACTTGACGCCCGCAATCAACTAGAAGATATCGGTGGTATTAGCTATCTAGCCGAATTGGCCGATTCAGTGCCGACCGCCGCCAATGTTGTTTATTACGCTAAAATCGTCTCTGAAAAAGCGATGTTACGGCGCTTGATTCAAACGGCCCAAAATATTGTCGCTAAAGGTTACGCGCAAGATGAAGACGTCACCGATATTCTTGATTCGGCTGAAAAAGAAATTATGGACGTTTCTGAACGTCAGAATAAGGCCGGGTTTAAATCGATTTCGGACGTCTTGAATTCATCCATCGAACAAATTGATAAATTGTATCAAAACGAAGAAGATATCACGGGTCTTTCAACCGGTTACCGTGATTTAGATAAGATTACCGCCGGCTTACATGCCGATGAATTAATTATCTTAGCGGCCCGTCCCGGGGTCGGGAAGACGGCGTTTGTCTTGAATATCGCCCAAAATATTGGGACTAAAACCAACGAAAATATTGCGATTTTTAGTTTGGAAATGGGTGCGGAACAACTGGTTAACCGGATGTTGTGTGCGGAAGGCAGTATTGACGCCAACCATTTACGGACGGGTCAATTGGATGAACAAGAATGGCAGAATTTAATCGTCGCAATGGGTAGTTTGTCTAAAGCTAATATTTATATCGACGATACACCCGGCGTTAAAATGGCTGAAATTCGCGCTAAATGTCGTCGGTTAGCCAAGGAAAAAGATGGCGTCGGTTTAATCGTGATCGATTATTTGCAATTGATTGAAGGTTCCGGCCAAGAAAACCGTCAACAAGAAGTCTCGGCGATTTCACGGCAACTCAAGAAGTTAGCCAAGGAATTACGGGTACCCGTCATTGCGCTATCCCAACTTTCACGGGGCGTCGAACAACGTCAGGATAAACGACCAGTGCTCTCCGATATTCGTGAATCGGGTTCAATCGAACAAGATGCCGATATCGTGGCCTTCTTGTATCGTGATGACTATTATCGTGATGAACCTGGCGAAGATGGTGACGATTATAATGGTGGTAACGCACCAGCACCGCAAGAACCAGAAGATTCCGATGTCGGTGAAGTGGAAGTCATTATCGAAAAAAACCGGGCAGGCGCTCGGGGGACGGTCAAATTATTGTTCGTCAAAACTTTTAATAAATTCTCATCGATTTCGTATGCACCAGAATAAAGGATTATTGTATAAATAACGCCTAGGTATAACCTAAAAAAGTTGACTAACGGAGATCTTTAAAGTTAGTCAGCTTTTTTGCGTACCCATAATAATAATTAAAAAGTTAACGAGATTAAGTGTTAATAAATCCTGAAAACGATTTAAAAATGTTGTTGACGCTTACATTTTCAAGTGGTATGCTTTGTTCGTTGAGTTAGTAAGTTAACTTTACAAACTAAGATGATAGAGGAGATACCAATGAAAAAAGTTACTGAATTGTTTCAAGCCAAGATTCTACCAGCACTTGCTAAATTTGGGAATTTAAAGTACATGGTCGTTCTTAGAGATGGGATGATTATTACAATTCCATTCACTATTTTTGGTAGTATTTTTATGATTATTAATAATTTACCGTTTCCCGGATGGGCAGATTTTATTAAACCGTTCTCTGCTGCGCTAAATGCGCCTGTGACGATTACATTTAATATTTTGGCCTTTATTGTGGCGATGGGGATTAGTTATCAAGCTTCTAAGATTAATAAAATGGATCCGATGTCTGGGACTGTCATTGGGACCGTGGCCTTTTTACTGGCGATGCTCAATGATAAACTGGAAATTGATCCAACCACATTAGGATCAGGTGGGATTTTTACAGCAATTGTCATCACAATCTTAACCATTGAAGTGATGCATTTCTTTATCAAGCGTAATTGGGTTATCACGTTACCGGAATCAGTGCCACCAGCAGTTGCTAAATCATTTTCATCCTTGATTCCTGGGGCCCTAGCATTAACATTAATTTGGTTATTGCGGGTTGTCTTAAAAATTGATATTAACAAAGTGATTACCGCTATCTTCTCACCATTAGTTGTCGGACTTAACAGCATTTGGGGTGTTGAATTAGCAGTCTTCTTAGTACTTGTACTATGGGCCGTTGGTATTCATGGAACCAACATCATCGGGAGTATTTATACACCGGTCTTTTTAACTTTCCTATCTTCAAATATTGAAGCGGTTTCTAAAGGACAAGCACCGCAATTTATTACTTGCGAAGGTTTCCTTAATTTTGGGATGACAGTCGGTGGTACGGGTGCCATTCTTGGATTAGCATTATGTATGTTTACCGCTAAAAGTAAACGGTATAAGATGATGCGCAATGTCGCCTTAGTGCCTTCACTATTCAATATCAGTGAACCTATGATGTTTGGGTTACCCGTTGTTTTAAATCCAACCTTAATGATTCCATTTATCGTGACACCGATGGTATTGATTTTAATGACGTATTATTTAATGAAATTTGGCATTATTGGCATGATTGTTGCCCAAGTACCATGGACGACACCAACAATCATCAACGGCTTTTTAATGACTGGTGGAGATTGGCGTGCGGCTGTTTGGCAGATTATTGAATTAGTCATTGCAGTTATTGCTTACTACCCATTCTTCCATTCACTTGATCGTCAAGCGGTTAAAGAAGAATCATTAAAAATTAACAATACAGAAGAATAAAGCGTTGTCGGCCCATTAAGAGAGGGAGATTGCAAGATGTATTATGATGAACTAGATGAGTTTCCTAAGGATTTTCTATGGGGTGCAGCCAGTGCGGCTTACCAGATTGAAGGTGCTTATCAAACTGATGGTAAAGGATTGTCGATTTGGGATGAATATGCGCACACCACTGGAAATACGTATCAAGGCACGACTGGTGATGTCGCAATTGATCACTATCATCGGATTGACGAAGATGTTGCTTTAATGGCGAAGATGGGCTTGAAAGCTTATCGCTTCTCAGTTGCGTGGACTAGGATTATTCCGGATGGGGAAGGTGTGGTTAACCAAGCGGGTATCGCTTTTTACCGGCATCTAATCCAAGAATTAAAGAAACACCACATTGAACCGGTTTTGACGTTGTATCATTGGGATTTACCCCAGGCGCTACAGGATAAATATAATGGTTGGGAATCACGGGCCATTATTCCGGCGTTTAGCAAATATTGTCGGGTATTATTTGATGCTTTTAAAGATGACGTGACTTACTGGGTGACCTTTAATGAGCAAAATGTATTTACGAGCATGGGGTATCGTTGGGAAATGCATCCGCCAAAGGTTTCTAATATAAAACGGATGTTTGCGGCTAATCACGTTGTCAATTTGGCCAACGCTGAAGTGATTAATCTGTTTCATCAAGTCGTGCCTAATGGTAAAATCGGTCCCAGTTTTGGTTACGGACCAGCCTATCCGTTGACGGGCGACCCGAATGATGTTTTAGCATCAATTAATGCCGACGATTTCAATAATAACTGGTGGTTAGATGTTTATTGTCGGGGGGAATATCCTTATTTTTTGATGAAACAACTTCAAAAAATGGGGGTTGCACCTGAAGTCACCGAAGCTGACCAGAAATTATTGAAATCTGCTAAACCAGATTATTTGGGCGTTAATTATTATCACGGGGGGACGGTTCAAACGAATCGCATTCAAAAACCCGTGGCACAGGATAATTCGGTACAAAAGGATTTTTCAGCAATTGACCCTTACTTAATGCAACCGAAAGATAATCAGGCCCAGACACCTGAGGTTAGAATGTTTAATTCAGTGACCAATCCGTATTTAAAGAAAACTAATTGGGGTTGGGAGATTGATCCTGTTGGCTTCCGGATTGCACTCAGACAAATCTATGAAAAATATCAACTACCGTTATTTGTGACTGAAAACGGGTTAGGGGCCGTTGATGAATTAAAAGATGGTCAAGTCGATGACCAATATAGAATTGATTATCTTGATAAACATATTTTGGCCATGAAAGCCGCAATGACCGATGGTGTCGATATTATTGGTTATTGTGCATGGAGTTTTACCGATCTATTGAGCTGGTTGAATGGCTATAAGAAGCGGTATGGTTTTGTCTATATCGACAGGAACGATGAGTCGGAATTAACGCTCGCTCGAATTCCTAAAAAAAGTTATTATTGGTATCAAAAATTAATCGCAACTAATGGCACTCAAATAATGCCTAAAAGTAATCCCAAGGAGGATTCAGAATGAAGTATTTAAATGGTGGCTGGTTAGTCAAAGACGGTTATTCAGTTGAATATGCGCAAAATATTTACGACGTTAAAAACGATGGGGAGAAATTAACCCTATATGCACCATTTAGAAAAATTCAGGCGATGGGTGATACGCTTGATGGTGGGTTAATGACAATTGAAGTGACGACCCCGCGTCCGGATATTATTACAACTAAACTTTGCCATTTTAGCGGTGGGATTAAACAAGGACCAGAATTTGAATTAAATACGAATCATGTGAAACCGATTATCGAAATGACAGCTCAAAAATGTTGTTATCAAAGCGGTGATTTAAGGCTCGAAATTGACCTGGGTGATCAAATCGGGTTTACCTATTATTACCAAGATAAATTACTGACGAAATCGACGACCCAAGCGAAAGCCCTTGTCACGGATGCTAATCAGCAAGACTATATTGCTGAACAACTGGTTTTAAACGTGAATGAAAAGATTTATGGACTGGGTGAACGGTTTAGTAATTTTGTTAAAAATGGTCAAACTGTCGATATCTGGAATCAAGATGGTGGGACTGGAACCGCACAAGCTTACAAAAATATTCCGTTTTATCTATCTAATCGAAACTATGGCGTTTTCATTGATACGCCCCAAAAAGTTAGTTTAGAAGTGGCTAGTGAAAAAGTGTCACGCGTTCAATTCAGTGTTCCCGGTCAAGAAATGACTTATTCAGTCATCGGCGGTGACAACATGAAAGACGTCTTGACCCACTACACTGATTTAACCGGCAAGCCAGCGCTACCCGCTGCCTGGACCTTCGGATTATGGTTATCAACGTCATTCACCACCGATTATGATGAGAAAACCGTGCTTGAATTTGTTGATGGCATGGCAGAACACAATATTCCACTTTCCGTTTTTCATTTTGATTGTTTATGGATGCAAGAATTGGAATGGTGTAATTTTACGTGGGATAAACGCAAATTCCCACAGCCATCAGCACTGCTCAAACAATTACATGATCGCAATATTAAAGTTTGTGTCTGGATTAATCCGTATATTGCGCAAAAATCACCATTGTTTGATGAAGCCGCTGCAAAGGGTTATTTAATCAAAAAAACTGACGGTTCCGTGTGGCAATGGGATAAATGGCAGGCGGGCATGGGGATTGTTGATTTTACGAATCCAGCTGCTAAAGATTGGTATGAAAAACAACTTGAAGGCCTTCTAAATCTAGGTGTTGATTGCTTCAAGACTGATTTTGGCGAACGAATTCCAGTTGAAAATATTAACTATTTTGATGGATCGGCCCCCGAACGAATGCATAATTACTATACATTGCTTTATAATGAAGCCGTCTATGATGTCACGGCACGTGTGAAAGGTGAACAAGAAGCCGTTGTATTCGCGCGTTCTGCAACGGTTGGTTCTCAAAAATTCCCAGTTCATTGGGGTGGCGACAACTCATCAAACTACGCCTCTATGGCAGAATCATTACGAGCTGGTTTGTCATTTGGGATGAGCGGCTTTGGTTACTGGGCCCACGATATATCTGGGTTTGAAGACCAAGCAGATCCAGATTTATATAAACGATGGACGCAGTTTGGTTTATTATCATCACACAGTCGCTATCATGGTAGTACGCAATATAAGGTGCCATGGTTGTATGGTGAGGAAGCGGTCGCCGTCTCGGCTAAGTTTACCAAACTAAAATTAACGTTGATGCCGTATTTAATGGCGCAAGCTCAAAAGACGCATAAATTTGGCTACCCAATGATGCGCTCAATGGTTTTAGAATTTCCAGATGACCGCAACACCGAATCTTTAGACCAACAATATATGTTGGGTGATGGCCTATTAGTGGCGCCTATTTTTAACAGTGAAGGAACGGGTACTTTTTATATTCCTGAAACGACCGGTGTTTGGACCGACTTATTGACTGAAAAAACGTATAAGAGTGGTTGTTGGTACACAGAGGTGTACGATTACATGCATCTACCGTTGCTAGTTCGGCCCAATACAGTCTTGATTAGGGGCGAACATGATGAAACCGCTGTTTATGATTATTGTCAAAATCCGACGATTCATCTTTATAATGTCACGAATGGTCAGCATAAACAAAATTTGACGGATGAGTATGGTAAAATCATAGATACAGTTACTGTTAACGTCAGTGAACAAGGTGTTCAGATTATATCAACTAAACTAGCCGATTTTAAGTTGGTTATCCATGAGCAAGGTCAGACTAAACGATTTGCTTTCAAAAAGAATATTGGGGAAGTTATTTTCTAGCCAAGCTGAATTAAATTGATTAATCATAAGTACCAAAAGAGGACGGTCATATGCAGAATGATAAAAGTTTACTACGGATGAGAAATGAAAAACGAATCTTGCAAGAAGTCTTTAGTCAAGGTGCTATTTCGCGTAGTCAAATTTCAAAGAATATCGGACTGAATAAAGTGACGGTTTCTGAAATAGTCGTGGATTTAATGAACAAAGGGTATCTGGTTGAACAAGGGCAAGGAGATAGTACGCATAGTGGTGGTCGAAAACCGACCATTCTAAAATTTAATCGAGATATGGGTTATATCCTCAGTGTTGATTTTGGTCCTGACTTTGTCGATATTATGGCAAATCGAATGGATGGCACCATTATAACGATGAAACGGGTGAATCCTTCTAGATCAGCGGAGTTTATTCTTGGCGATATTATCGATTTAGTGACTTCATATCGGGCTCAGAATAATTTGAGTTCAGTTGTTGAACCGATTCCGCTTGCCGGTGTCGCAGTTGCTATCCACGGCATAGTTGATCGGAATAAAGTGGTTGAATCACCGTTTTTTGATTTTAAGGGGCTTGATATTGCTCAAATCCTGGAAAGTCGATTATCGGTCCCCGTCATTTTACAAAATGAAGCGAATTTAGCTGCGATTTATGAGCGTGATTTTTCTGCTCGAGAACAGACCGAAAATATAGTTTGTATCAGCATTAACGAAGGCATCAGTGCTGGCATTATTATTCATAATCAGTTATACACGGGTTTACATGGTGAGGCCGGTGAAATTGGGCATCTCTTGGTAGCCGCCGATGACAAACCAGGTAAGCCTAAGCTGATTAAAGCTGAAGCGCTTTATGCTGAAACCGCCATCTTGAAAAGGCTTGGTGATAATGATCTTGGCATTGAAGCAATCGTTACTAGATATCGAGCCGGCGATCAGATTGTCCAAGAATATTTACAACAATTCTGTCAGTATGTGGCAACTGCTATCTATAATTTAGTTGTGACGGTTAGTCCAGATCGACTTGCGATTAAATCAGAGTTAATCGAACAGCTGCCAGAATTAATGAGTCAAATTCGCGGTAATATCGAACAAATCACGCAGCATAAAGTGATTCTTGATGTGGTAGATGATGTTCGTAAATGTTCATTATTAGGTGGCTGCTCAATGATGATTCACCACCTACTAGAGATGAAGAGTGGCGAGTTGACGTTTAATATGACACGTTAAGTCATGGAAAAAGGCGCTATTCCAACTGGAATAGCGCCTTTTTGGGCTTTATTTATGCATTATGCCGACTAGCAAGTAATGATTTGTAGTTAAATAATAAGTTTAAGATGACAGCACTCAAGCTACCGACGACTAGGCCGTTACCTAAGATTGTCCGAACACTGATTGGTAAGCCTTGGAGTAAGGTTGGATGAATCGCAATCCCGAGACCCAAGCCAATTGAGACGGCTGAAACGAGCAGGTTGCGGTTATCATCAAGATCAACTTTGTGTAACATCTTAATCCCTTGAATGCCGACCGTTCCGAACATCACGACCATTGCGCCGCCTAAAACGGATGACGGAATAATTGTCGCAACCGCCCCAATCTTAGGTAAGAGGCCTAAGAAGATTAAGAAGAAGGCTGAATAATAAACGGGTTTTTTCGTTTTAATCCCGGATAATTGGACGATCCCAACATTTTGCGAGAAAGTTGAATAAGGGAAGGTATTGAACAGACCACCAAGAATGGCGGCAATCCCTTCAGCACGGAAACCACGTTTTAAATCATCACTCGTAATATCGCGACCGACGATTTCGCCGAGTGCGAAGAAGACGCCGATGGATTCGATCATCGTGGTTAAAGCAGCGAGTGACATCGAGGCGATTGAGGACCATTCAAAGCGGGGGGTGCCGAAATAGAATAATTGCGGTAATTTAAACCAGCTGGCTTGACCAACTGGATCAAGTGAGACCAATCCGATGGCCGCGCCGACTAGCGTGCCACCGATGATGCCGATCAGAATTGCGATTTGTTGAACGAAGCCGCGGCCCCAGATACTGAAAATGAGAATTAAAGCAATCGTGGCAAAACCGGCGATTAAGTTGGGCATGCTCCCGAAAGTTTTAGCGGTTAAATCACCACCGCCTAAATTTTGGAAGGCGACTGGAATTAAGGTAAACCCAATTAAAGTAATCAATGAACCCGTAACAACTGGTGGGAAAAGCCACCGAAGTCGGGCGAACAGGCCTGAAACTAAAAGGATGAAGACGCCGGCGCCGATAATACTACCGTACATGACGTCGATGCCGAGTTGGCTATTCGTACCAATCGCCGTTAAAGGCGCGACGTATTCGACGGCACAGCCGAGGACGACTGGTAAGGCAATCCCCGTGAGTGGCGTCCGTTTTAATTGGAGTAAGGTTGCGACCCCACACATAAAAATATCAACAGAAACTAAGTAGGTCATTTGAGCGGCATTAAAATGCAGTGCTGCCCCGACTAAAAGCGGAATGAGCACATCGCCGGAATACATGGCTAATAGATGTTGTAAACCAAGGATGGCTGCCTTTATATGGGAAAGTTTTGGTGCTGGGTGATTTGTTTGCACTGAGTCGGACTGAATATCTGCCACAAAGTGTCCCTCCGTATCGTTGTTTAAATTTTGTTTAACATTCAGTTTAGCACACGCTATTGGTGACTTCAAATTAAAATTTGAGTAAAAAGCGAATATACAATCTTAGATAATCGGGATTGTTCGTTTTCTATGGGTAATCGTCGATTTGATTGATGTAAAAGGGTTTTCTTAATGAATGTTGATTGTGATTAAGGGACTGATTGTTCTTAATTTACGGATAAGTGACGTTTCACATGAAACAACAAATCGCTCTGCCTGAACCTTGTTTTTTAATAATAAGTAGGTTAAACTAAAATGTATGTGTGAAACAATTATTGTTCCACGATTTACGATGATTAATTAACTCGATATATAAGGAGAAATAATGACACCTACCGCCTTTGTAGCAGCGCTAAAAGCTCATGATATTCCAGTTTCACAAAAACAAACCGACCAGTTTGCGCGTTATTTTGAACGGTTAGTCGCCGTCAATCAAAACGTCAATTTAACGGCGATTACGGAACGAGAAGCCGTCTATTTAAAACATTTTTACGATTCAATTACGCCGGCGCTCTATCTCAATCAATTGCGCAGCGAACCGTTAAGTATTTGTGATATTGGTGCTGGTGCGGGCTTTCCGTCGTTACCTATCAAAATTTTATTTCCCCAACTTAAAATTACAATTGTTGATTCATTAAATAAACGGATTCATTTTTTAGAAGAATTAGTCCAAGAACTTGGTTTAACCGACGTCCGCTTAGTGCATGATCGAGCGGAACTGTTTAGCCAGCTTAAGAGTCCGTACCGGGAACAATTCGACATCGTGACGGCCCGTGCAGTCGCTTCATTGAATGTTTTAGCAGAATTCTGTTTACCAGCCGTCAAAGTCGGCGGGCAATTTATCGCGTTAAAGGCGAGTCAAAGTGCGACTGAACTGGCGGATGCGGATTACGCATTAACCGTGCTTGGTGGTCGGTTAGTTGACGATATTGCGTTGACGTTACCAGAAACCAACGATTCACGACACATTATCATCATTGATAAAATTCAATCAACGCCGGATAAATATCCGCGGCGCGCTGGTGTACCGGTTAAAAAACCGTTAATGGCTAAGGAGGAAAAATAATGGCAATTTCATTTTTTGGTAAGAAAAAAGACGACAAACATATTAAGCAGGTGGTGATGGTCCCGGTCGCGTCAATCGTGCCCAACCGTTTCCAACCCCGGAAGGTATTTAATACTGAAAATATCGCAGAATTAGCCAGTACGATTGAACAACATGGTTTGTTACAACCGATTATCTTGCGCGAATATGAGAATCATCAATTTGAAATTATTGCGGGTGAACGCCGATTTAGAGCGATTCAATCGTTAAAATGGGCTGAACTACCCGCAATCGTGGAAACAATGGACGATCACGAAACGGCTTCGATGGCGTTGATTGAAAACTTACAACGTGAAGAATTAACCGCGGTTGAAGAAGCGGACGCATACAAGAGTTTAATGACGCTCAATGATTTTACCCAAGCAAGCCTAGCTGAAAAAATGGGTAAGAGCCAATCATTCATCGCTAACAAGTTACGACTTTTGAAATTATCCCAACCCGTTCAAGACGCAATTATGAATCATGAAATTTCTGAACGTCATGGCCGGAGCCTTTTAAAATTAGATGAATTCAAACAACAAATGGTCCTCCACCAAATCTTGGCGGATAAATTAACCGTTAAAGATACTGAAGCGGTAGTTGACGGGATCGTCAATCCAGTCGAAGAAACACCAGCCGAAGAAGTGGCGGCTGACGAATCTGTCGCTGAAACTAAAAAGACGACTAAAAAAACGGCCCAGAAAAAAGAAAAGAACGTCGGACACGATACACGAATTGCGGTTAATACGATTAAAAAATCAGTTCAATTGGTTGAAAAAAGTGGGATTACCGTTAAGACTACTGAAGAAGACCAAGATGATGTTTACCGGATGATTATCGAAATTCCTAAGAAATAGGAGGGTTGCATAATGGCACACGTTATTTCAATAGCAAATCAAAAAGGCGGCGTTGGTAAAACGACGACGACCATTAATTTAGGCGCTTGTTTAGCCGATGAAGGTCACCGGGTGTTAATTATTGATTCCGATGCACAAGGCAATGCCACGAGTGGGATTGGCGTTCAAAAGGCGCAAGTTGGCAAAGATATCTACGATGTCCTCGTTGATGAATATCCGTTAGCCGAAACGATTATCCACACCGCGCATGAACGATTAGACATTGTCCCCGCGACGATTCAACTCGCCGGTGCTGAAATCGAATTGACGGCCCAAATGGCGCGCGAAATGCGTTTGAAATTAGGGTTAGAACCTGTTTTGAAAGATTATGATTACGTGTTGATTGACTGCCCACCTTCATTAGGTCAATTGTCGATCAATGCCTTTACGGCGAGCAACTCAATCTTAATTCCCGTTCAAAGTGAATATTACGCCTTAGAAGGGTTAAGCCAATTATTGAATACTGTTCGCTTGGTTCAAAAACACTTTAATCCCAATTTGGCGATTGAAGGGGTCTTATTGACGATGTATGATGCCCGGACGAATCTTGGGGCACAAGTCATTGAAGAAGTTCGCAAGTATTTCGGTGATCGCGTCTATGATACGATTATTCCGCGGAATACCCGCTTAGCTGAAGCACCTAGCCACGGGATGTCGATCGTGGATTACGATGCTAAATCACGAGGGGCTGAAGTTTATCAGAGTTTGACGAAGGAGGTGCTAGCCGCTAATGGTCAATAGAAATTCAAAAGGCTTAGGTCGCGGATTAGACGCCGTTTTCTCCGCGTTCGAAGGGCCTAATAAAAACCGTGACGATGAATTAGTGGAAGAATTAACGCTAACCGATATTCGTCCCAATCCTTACCAACCCCGGAAAACGTTTGATGAAGTGGCGTTAAATGAATTAGCCGCTTCGATTAAAAAGTCAGGTGTTTTTCAACCGATTATCGTGCGTAAAAGTATTAACGGCTACGAAATTATTGCCGGTGAACGGCGCTTTAGAGCGTCTAAATTAGCGGGTAAATCAACGATTCCAGCGATTACGCGTCAATTTGATGAAGCCGCAATGATGGAAGTCGCCGTCCTTGAAAATTTACAACGGGAAGATCTATCACCGTTAGAAGAAGCCCAAGCGTACGAAACGTTACTTAAAAAACTTAATTTAACGCAAGCTGAAGTGTCAGAACGACTGGGCAAGAGCCGGCCCTACATCGCTAACTACTTACGATTGTTGGGCTTACCCGCCGATGTTAAACAACTTTTACAAAATGGTGATTTGTCGATGGGTCAAGCGCGGACGTTATTAGCGCTCAAGAAGAAAACGCAAATTAGCGCTTTAGCCAAACGGACGATTACGGAAGGCTTAACGGTTCGACAACTTGAACAGTTGGTCAACCAAATGAACCAAACCAAAGCGACGAAAGTCACTAAAACTAAGATTAAATCACCGTATATCCAAGCCAGTGAAAATCAACTAGTCGATAAATTTGATGCGAAGGTCAATATTGCGATTAATAGCAAGGGCCGGGGCAAAATTGAAATTGATTATCAAACGGTCGACGATTTGAACCGGATTTTATCGTTGCTAGATGTCAATATTGATTAGATGGGAGTATCCACATGTATCAATTAGGTGATTTAGTCCAAATGAAGAAACAACACGCTTGCGGGACGAACCGGTTTGAAGTCGTGCGTCTCGGCATGGATATCCGGATTAAATGTATGGGGTGCGGCCATGCCGTTCTACTACCGCGACGTGAATTTGATAAGAAGCTTAAAAAGGTGTTAACGACGGCTGAAGCGGTCGAACAAAGCACCGAACCCCATTATCAAGTCATGCAACAAGGTCCGAACCAAACAAATTTTTAGAGTAAAGGAAAGTGTCAGAAAATATGTCATTAACTGCAGGAATTGTTGGGTTACCCAACGTCGGAAAATCAACGTTATTTAACGCGATTACTAAAGCGGGTGCCGAAATGGCCAACTACCCATTTGCCACGATCGATCCAAACGTCGGCATGGTGGAAGTCCCAGACAAACGGTTGGCGCGGATTCAAGAAATTGTGCCCGCTAAGAAAATTATCCCCACGACTTTTGAATTTACGGATATTGCCGGGATTGTTAAAGGCGCTAGTAAGGGTGAAGGTTTAGGCAATAAGTTCTTAGAAAATATTCGTCAAGTCGATGCGATTGTCCACGTGGTGCGCGCGTTTGATGATGACAATATTACGTCTGTAACGGGCACTGTTGATCCGTTAGATGATATTGATACGATTAACCTCGAATTGAGTTTGGCGGACTTAGAGAGCGTGACAAAGCGTTACGCACGAGTTGAAAAGGTTGCGCGGACTAAAGATAAAGAAGCGTTAGCTGAATTTGACGTTTTGAAGAAAATTAAACCCGTTTTAGAAGAAGGCGGTTCAGTCCGTTCAATCGACTTCAACGAAGATGAAGCTAAAATGGTCAAAGGATTCTTCTTATTGACCTCTAAACCCGTTTTATACGTTGCTAATATTGCCGAAGAAGCCATGGCCGACCCTGATAGTGTCGATTATGTGCAACAAATCCGGGAATTCGCAGCTAAAGAAGGCGCTGAAGTGATTGCGATTTCTGCTCGTACCGAAGAAGAAATTGCGTCATTAGACGATGCTGATAAGGCTGAATTCTTAGAAGCTGAAGGCGTCACTGAACCCGGCTTAGATAAGCTGATTCGCGCGGCTTATCATCTATTAGGGTTAGCAACCTTCTTCACGGCTGGTGGTAAAGAAACGCGTGCTTGGACCTTTAAACAAGGCATGAAAGCCCCCCAAACGGCCGGTGTGATTCATTCTGATTTTGAACGCGGGTTTATCCGGGCTGAAACGGTCGCTTTTGCCGATTTAGATCAATACGGTTCAATGCAAGCTGTTAAAGAAGCGGGCCGCTTGCGCTCAGAAGGTAAAGAATACGACGTTCAAGACGGCGACATTATTGAATTTAGATTCAACGTTTAATCGAGGAGGAAAGTCAGTTGACGAAAGAAGTAGCAAAACAAGTCCCTGAAGTGCCAGTGGTTGATATCGAGGCACTATCAGCGAAGTTAAGTAAGAAAAATGCGGATTATTTATTTAAATTTAAACGGGCATTGCAGGCGGAAGGCATTTCAGAGGAACAACAAACGGCGATGTTAACCGAAATGTTACCCGAAATGTTGACGGCGCAACATAAAGGTCAACCAGCTAACCAATTATACGGGTCAGTGACGGTTAAAATTAATAGTTTATTACACGCGCCTAAAGCGCCCGTTAAAACCTCAATTCAATTACAAATGCTAGATAATGGGTTGATTTTCTTAATTATGTATTTGGCGATTAACGGGATTAGTGCGTACTTTGCGAAGGGTAACGCAACCGGGATTGGGATTACATCGATCGTGATTACAGCGGTTTTAGCTGGCGTGATTATGACGTATCCAATGCGCTATACACAAATGCCTAAAGATCAACGGCCACCATTCTGGAAGATGGCGTTGATTGTCGTCGGCTTGACGTTATTATTCGTAGCGGCTTACGGCGTCACCATCTTAATTCCAGCCGTCTTAAATCCAGTTGTGCCATCAATCGTTCAAATCGTGATTGCAGCACTCTTAATCGGGGTCCGGATTTACCTTAAACGCCGATTTAAAATTACTGGGACATTCTTCGGCTAATATTTCCCAGGCAATGATTAATCAGAAGGGGTCAAAAAAATGATTACCATTCAAGAACGCCAATTTGGCGCGATTAGTACTTTAATTGTGGCCCCTAGCGGCCAAGAACAAACGCTATTACCAACCGTCTTTGTTTACCATGGTTGGACGCATCGTAAAGAATCCGAATTAATGTTGGCCAATTTCTTAGCCAAAGCTGGTTTGCGGGTAATCTTACCAGATGCGAAATATCATGGTCAACGCCACGGTCATCAATTATTTTCCGAATTGATGCTCGAATTTTGGCAAATTGTGATGCAATCGGTCACTGAATTTGGTCAGTTAGTTGAGCAATTAGCTGCTGAAGGGTTAGTTGATCCGCAACAAATTGGGGTCACTGGGACCTCGATGGGCGGGATTACGACGGATGCGATCATGACCCAGTATCCAAACGTCAAAGTCGGGGTCGATAAGATTGGTGCACCGATGCCGGTCGCGTTTGCGAAATGGCAGGTCGCCCAGTTTCCGACCGACGTACAAACCAAGTATCAAGAGGCGATTCAAACAACATTAACGCAGTTAGCGGCTTATGATTTATCGTTGAATGCGGACCGTTTAGCCGGCCGACCCTTGCATTTTTATCACGGGACGGCCGATCCAATGGTGCCTTATCAGTTTACGGCCCAGTTTGTTGAATCATTGGTCGCAACTGATCCGGCGACGGCTAACGTCAGCTTAACAACGGAAGATCAGGGACAACATAAAGTCTCTGATCAAGCCCAACTGGATACCGTTACGATGATGCAAAAATATTTATTAAATCAGGATTAACCAAAAGCAACCACCAAAACCGTTCAAGGTTGGTGGTTGCTTTTTTGATTTGAGCGCAACAAAAAAGCCGGTCTTGGGGGGACCGACTTTTTTGTAGATCCGAAGATCTAAAAAGGAGTAAGGGTTTCACAGGTCTGTTTTGGGGGAACAGCCTGTGCGGTAAGTTTGACCTCACCGTTATTTTACTTTGGAGGAGTAAAATGAAAAAGTTAAGTAGTATGAAATAGAAAAGTATCGCTTTTCTATACTCATTACTATAATGGGAATTTGTGAAGATTGTGTGAACAGAACTTTATAGATTTATGAAAAAAAGGATAAGGAAAGTTTAAGGATTCTAGAATGTGCTAGAATAGGGTTACTGCATAAAGAAAATGAGGTTGGTATGATGACAAAAGGCACCATTTTATTCGATTTAGACGGTACCATTGCGGATTCGCAAACCGGTATTTTGAATTCTTTGGAATACATGATTGAAGAATTAGCGTTACCAACACAAACCACGGCTGCGTTATTGAAGTTCATCGGCCCACCGTTAAACGAAACGATTATGGCGACTTTCGGATTGGATGAAGTGGCGACGCAACATGCGATTAAAACCTTCCAAGCTTATTATGAACCAACTGGCTTATACCAAAACGAACTTTATCCGGGCATGATTCAAACTTTGGCTGAGCTGCAAGCACAGGATTATCAACTCGCAATTGCAACGTCGAAACCGGAACCGTTTGCCCAAAAAATTATTAAGCATCTAGCCTTGGACCGTTATTTTAGTGGCGTGTATGGGGCGAGTGTCGATGAAACCACCCGGGTCAAAAAAGCAGACGTGATTACTTACGCGCTTAATGCAATGGGCTTATCCGCCCAATCGGAATCTTTAGTGATGGTCGGCGATCGCCAAAATGATATTTTAGGCGCAAAAGCCAACCAAATACCAGCCGTCGGCGTTAGTTACGGTTATGGCAGTACCGCAGAACTCAAAAAAGCCGGTGCGCTGGCAATTGTCGCACAACCGACTGATTTAGTGACCGTTTTACCGAAAACCTTGCAATTTTAATGGCTCTGATGTAAATTAGCGACCAGTAATGTATAGACCCGCGCGACGTCTTTAGACGTGCCACGAAGCTCATAGTCGGCTAAAAATGGTGCGTCAAATTGTTGCGCATAACGTTTAGCCGTTAAACAATACTGTTCGTTGAAATTACGATTGCCACTGCCAACAATGCCACGACATAAACTGGCGTTATCAGCGTAGTCGATGTATTCACCAAGACTATTGGTCATTAATTCTTTAACCCCGTTATCGATACCATTGCCGCCGTCCAAATAGGTCGGTACAAAGGCGTAGAACGGTGCCGTTTCGGCTTTAGGTGGGGTGGCATCTGAGATTTCGGTTAAGGTAATCGTTGGCCGCGCCGGGTTGATTTGATGTTGCTCGTTCGCATATTCTTGTAGGTCATTGACGAAAGAACGGGTATTACCAGCAAGTGAAATATATAAAATCGATAGATTAGTCATAATTGTAAGAACCTCCAGGCAGTCTGAATAACTTCACTTTAGCATTTAATTTGAATAAATCATAGTTTTATTGTTTTGAATGAACCGAGACAGGAAGGATGTTTATATATGGAACCAATTAGTCGAGTACAAGCGGGTAAAGCCGTTAAACGCCCCAATAGAGGGTTGAGTCGGACCTTAACTTTTTTAATCTTCCTATGTGTTTTCTTTGGGATTGGGGGGTTAATTCTAAATCAAACCGTCTTAAAAGAATCGTTTACGCAAGAACAACTCCAGAAGCCAGCGACGTTAACGACGGTGACTAACGAAATCAACGTGATGCTATTAGATGCCGCTCAAAAAAATGGGCTACCACAAAGTGTTCAAGTTAAAATGTTAACGGAGAATAACGTTCAAACGGATTTAAAAACGACCGTTACGAATATCTACGCCGGCAAGGCTAATCCGCTAGATACCGATCAAGTGATTAGCCAAATGGCGGGACATTTAACCACAGCGATTCCAGGTAGTGGTTTGCTGAAATCATTGGTGACGACGGCTGTCGCTGCGGTTCAAGCGCCCGTCAAAACTTATTTAGAGACTGAAATTCAAACGCCTTATTTAACACCACTAGCTTCTGAAATGAAGACGGTCAAAATGGTGGTTTCAATCATGATGTGGGTTGCGATTATCATGGGAATTGTCTTAATTATAGTCCAATTTGCGATCAGTCAGCATTTTAAGATTGTCTTTGGGAGCCTAGGGGCCGCTTTTGCTTGGGCCGGTTTATTACTATGGTTACTGACCGCAATCGTTAAATATAGTGGTTTGATTGCAGCGGTCGCGCAACGGGCTGGCAACTTCAGCCAAATTGTGACGAATTATGGATTAGACGTTTTAGCCGTGGCCAGTCAATTCAGTCTGATTGGTTTAGTGGCGGGTGCCATTGTTTGGCTGTTCGCTAAATTAATGCCACAAAGAGGTTAAGCGGAGGTTGTTGCAACTTAAAAGCACGTTATCAATTACTTATCGCTTTTTGTGAGATAGATAACAACCGATTGTTCAACAAAATGCAAACGGATGAGCAAATAGATTGTGTAAAACCTAAATTGGTGTAAACTGAATAGTTGAAAGGGATGATTGCAGTGTTATTAAAGATTGAACCAGAAGCTTTGCAAAAGATTCAAAAGCAATTGACAGCAGACCAAAAATTATTGTTGGATTTAGATGATGGGGTCGGTGAACTTTCAAAGGTTGGGTATTGTACTTTAGACACGAACTTCCGCTTGTTAATCGTACCTGGGAATATTGAATTGAAAGATTATCAAGCCCATTTCGATTCAGAATTAGGCCCGGTCTATTATAAAGGCTATTCAGACACTTATTTTGACGGCCATGAGGTCTTATCATTAAACCCTAGAAATCAAATTATCGCCTTAAAGAATAACGGTGGGGCAGTAGATGATCGCGTTCAAATCGTCGTTTTAGATCCTGCAGAACTCGCTAAATAAATTTGCTTTATCTGATCATAGGTCACACTCGTCGTAGATTCAAGATGAGTGTGGCTTTTTAGGTGGGCGAAAATGATGAGATAAGTCAAGTTTGTTATTTTGGTTGTAAGGTGGGATAATAACCAAAAGTGGTGTACCATGAAGGAGTATGACATGAAGACAGCGATTGTTACAGATAGTGCTGCTTATTTAGAGCCAGCGGTTGCCAAGGCGAATCACGTGATTGTGGTGCCGATTACCGTTATTTTTGACCAACAAGTTTATTTAGAAAATATTGAAATTACCGCAGAAGAATTTTATACCAAGATGCGTGAAACGGATAAATTACCAACGACTTCACAGATTACGATGGGCCAAATGCAACAGGTGTTTGACCAATTGATTGAACAGGGTTTTGACGAAGTGATTTGTATCCACCTTTCCAGTGGGATTACGAGTTTTATCAATAATTTACAGGCCTATTCGCAAACAATCGAGGGGCTTAAAATCTACCCGTTCGATTCTAAAGTCACGAGCGCCGGTGAAGCTTACTTAGTCTTAACCGCAGCTCGATTAGTAGCGCAGGGTGAACACGCTGCAACGATTATCCCTAAATTAGAAGCGATGCGCCAGACGGTTGGTGTATATTTTGTTGTCGACGATTTAAGTCATTTATTGCGGACGGGGCGGATTTCAAACAGTGCCGCGTTTGTCGGTAATCTGTTGCGAATTAAACCGATTCTCAGTTTTAATGACCAGGGCCAGATTGTGGCGTTGACCAAGGAACGGACAAAAAAACGGGCTTTCCAAAAAGTATTGGCGGATTTCAAAGCAGCGATTGCTGATGTTGATTATCCAATTCGGGCGTGCGTTGTCGATGGCAATAATCCGGAAGAAAGTGCCGAATGGGTGGCGACTTTGCAGGCCGAGTTCCCCGAAATTCCGATTGAAGCCAGTCATATCGGGCCGGTGGTCGGCGTACACACTGGTGAAAAAGTCATGGGCGTTATCTGGAGTCGAGATTATTTAACTATTTAGTACAAACAAAAAACGGCGTCACCATTAATAGTGGTGATGCCGTTTTTTTGTTGTGTGATTAATCAGTTGTTTCTGACGAGTCGTCAAGTTCAACTGGGCGGGTCGTAACTTCAAACCAATCGATGTAGCCGCGGTTGAATTCAGCGACTTTTAAATCAAATTGGTCAATTTGAATCACCATATCTTGTTGTAGGTGATCAAAATTTTCTAAAACGTAACCGGCAACGGTAACGCTATCGGAAGCTTCAAACGTGTCGATTTTAGTTTTAAAGAAACGGTCAAAATCATACAAGGTTGTTTTACCACTAACGCGGTAATGATTATCGCCTTCTTTGATGATGTATTCATCGGAAACATCATCAATTTCATCTTTAACCGTCCCAAATAATTCTTCGTAAATATCTTTATCAGTGACAATCCCACTCGTCCCACCGTATTCATCAACGACGACGACGATTGGGGTTTGTTTCTTAATCATTTGATTTAATAAACTGTGAATTGGTGTGGCTTCGGGCACTGAAATGATTGAACGGAGCAATTTGCTAACGCGGATTGAATCATCGACCTGTGATTGGCGCACTAAATCGTAAGCGTAGACGTAACCGAGAATCTTATCCTTATCATTTTCAGCGACGACTGGGAAGCGACTGAAACCTTGTTGTAAATAATCTTTTAAGACTTCTTTAACGGTATCGGTAATATCAACGACATACAGACTGGTCCGATCGACCATCACGTCTTTGGCGATCCGATCGTTAAAATCGAAGGCCCGTTGCATATAAACTAAATCGTTGCGATCTAGTTCGCCACCGGTCACGGCATTTTTAGAGAGACTAATAATTTCGGCTTGAGAAAGGACGTCGCCACCTTCATCGGCGGGTGCAAAACCGATTAATTTCACAACGCCGGTTGCAGAGATGTTGAGTAACCAGACGAAGGGATAAAACAGCAGGTGACAGTAATGAAGCGGTCGTGCAACGGCCATCAACATTTCCATTGGAATATCGATACTGATATTCTTAGGCACAATTTCAGTGAAAACCACTTCTAAATAAGTTAAAACTAAGACCCCGGCGATTGCGCCAATGATGTGCAGGCTACCGTTCGAGACTAAATGCGTTAACCCTAATAAATCAACCAGAATGGTTTCAACCGTTGATTCACCAATCCAACCTAAAATAATCCCGGCAACACTGACCCCAACTTGAGTGGTTGATAAATACTCATTCAAGTTTTGTGTCATTTTAAGGGCGAGACCTAATTTTTTAGGACTGCCGTTACCTGAATTAATGGCGTCTTCTAGGGCACTAGGCCGAGTTTGAACGAGTGCAAATTCGGCGGCCACGAAGAAGGCGGCAAAAAAGAAGGTGACGAGCATAATGAACAGATTGGAAAATATCTGACCACTTGACAATATAATTCCCCATTTCTTTAATAACTAATTCTATTCTACCATTTTCAGACTCTCAACGGTAAATAACGTCGGTCATAAGTCTGATTTTATAACGTGTCATAATGAAAATACCATAATTCAAAGGTTAGGTAAACCAAATTGTTAAATATCTAAACTAAATCGAAATTAGGATCAATGCGTTAAACGAATTTGGCAAGGAAATGGGGTTTTAGGTCATCGGTTCTGACGGGCACCAAAAAGCGTCCGTATAACCTGATTTTTGGTTAAACAGACGCTTTTTAGATGATATTTTAGGTTAATGCTCAGTTGTTATTCATCACTCAAAGTACGCTTAGAAAGTGGCCGTATCTGGATTTTGAGCCTTCCCGACGACGCCGTCTAACGCGTCAATTAAGGCCATGTCTTCGTTGGTTAATTCGAAATCGAAGACGTCGGTGTTTTGTTGAATGTATTCAGCATGCACCGATTTAGGGAGTGGCAAGAAGCCGTGTTGTAAGGACCAACGGAGTGCAATTTGTGGAATTGAACGGCCATATTTATCAGCTAATTGTTGCATGGCAGGAACTTTGAAGATTTTACCGGTACCAAGGGGGCTGTAAGCTTCAAGTAGCATGTGATGGTCTTGTGAGTAGCTGACTACGGCAGGTTGTAATTCACCAGGTGCTAAGAAAATTTGATTGACCATCGGTTGAATTTCAGCCGTTTTAGCGAGTTCCTCTAAGTGTTGCGGTTGGAAGTTGCTGACCCCGATGGCTTTGGCTTTGCCAGCGCGATAAAGTGTTTCCATCGCCCGCCAAGTTTCGGCATTCGCAGCTTGCCAGTTGTCACGGAAGTCAATTGGATTAGGCCAGTGAATCAATAGTAAGTCGACATAGTCTGTTTGTAGTTTTTGAAGTGATTCTGCAAATGAGCTCATAGCTAGTTCATAGCTGTGATTAGCATTCCAAATTTTAGTGGTCAAGAATAAATCTGAACGCGCGACGCCACTTTCTTGGATGGCTTGACCGACGCTAGATTCATTACCGTAAGCTTGGGCCGTATCAATATGCCGATAGCCAGCCGTCAGCGCGTCTTTAACGGCTTGTACGGCAGTTGCGCCATCTGGGGTTTGCCAAGTGCCAAAACCAAGCTTAGGGATTGCCAGGCCGTTATTTAAGATATAAGGATCTGTTAAGTGTGTCATGAGAAAGACTCCTTTTGAATGAATTGAGTACTTCTAATAGTTTAACTGTTCCACTTATTATTGGAAAGTGATTGAACTCGCGATTATTTCCCAGGAAATTTTGAAGATTGTAACGTTAAAAGCCGATTTTGTAATGCGGGATCGACAGCATACAGGTATAAACCGTTGCGTGCCCGACTTAATAGGACGTAAATGCTATTTAAGATAATCTGGCATTTGGCTTGATTGGGATGGGGTAATTTCGTGGCCCCCGCGAAGGCGGCTTGATCTTCGTAATACTCAGGCCGAATGATTAGTCGATTGGTTTGCGCGTCGTAACCAACCGAAGGGCCTAAGATGACCCCTGCATAGTTTAAGTCGAAACCTTGAATCGTATAAACCGAACCGACTTCATCCAGACTATCTTCGCGTTCTGCCCAATAAGTTTTGGCGGTTGGTTGATAACGATCCCAGCGCAGTTTGAAAGTCGGTGTTGAAACGAAATGGTCATGGCCGTCATTCAAAGTGGCCGGAAAATCATAGGTCGCTAGCATCCGCGCCAAGCCGCTGGTCTGGTTTCTAAACCGAATCTGTTGGTACAGTTCGTTGGCGTCCGCAAAAATGCGGAAATCAAAGTCAGTGGGATTGGGGAGTGATTGGAGTTGTCGATTGTGCAAGGCACTAATCCAATTAGTAACGGCTAAATCGGTCTGCATTCTAAATTGATGGGTCAGTTGTGCGGTTTGGGTTGGGCCAGTTAGTAAGTGTTGTTGTAGCTGAGAATCAGACCAGAAACTTTTGACCTTCAGTACTTGTTGTTCATCGAAAACCAGAATGGTAATTCGGCTATGATTGATAATTTCATCTAGCTGATTGGTCTGATTGAAATGATTGTACGGATCACTGCGGGTCAATAATAAATGAGCTTCATCGACTAAGACAATATCGGCAACCGTCTCGGTTTTAAGCGCTTGGTTGATGAAGGTTGTCGGCCGTTGAAAGTCTTTTTTGAAGAGCACGGCTGAGTCGGCAGCGCCTTGTTGATAGAGTTTCAACATTTCGGGATGGTTGACCAATAGACGGTTGTCAGTGTGAAAGAGTGGTGAATCTGGTGTCTGGCGGGCGAGTGTTTGCAGTTCAGTGAAGACACTACTGAGAATCACACTTTTGCCAGTACCGGCCGCCCCTTGGATTAAAAATGTGGCGTGTTGAGCAGTGATATGCGCTTCACAAAATTGGCGAATCTGCGTTTTTAATTGCGATTGTTCATTGGTTAATTGATTAGTCGTGAGATTCAGTTTGTAGAGGGCGCTATTTTGACGTTGTGCGTTCGGCACGGGTAAGGACTCCTTTAACAGCAATTAAAAAGCCAACCCAATTGCGCAGGATTGGCTTTTTGGTGGTGACTGGTTAATCGACAAAAACAAGTTGGAATTCATGTTGTTTTAAATCGAGATTGACGGAGACGTGCCGGTTTAAATCAGCGACGATTTGGCGGGAAAGAGTCACCCGTTCTTCGAAACTTTGGGCGTATTGTTCGAAATCCGTCGCTTTAAAATTGAAGTTTTCCGTGATGAAAATCGCGTCAGTCACGAACTTTAAATTATTTTCGTCATGGCGAGAACCGCTTTTTAAGACAGTATCAATGTAGTGGTATAACGTCGATGGTGAGAACGTTAACGGTTTTTCAAGAATTGATTTGATCGTAAAATCGGGTAGATCATCGACCATTTGGTTATTTAGCGTGACTTGCGTGAGCGCTTGATAGAGTTTCATAAAATCACCTTCCTAAATTAAAGACGTGCTTGCGGCGCTTCGAGGCGGTGTTGGATAAAACCTAAGACTAGATCGGCGATAATCGCCATTAAAGCCGTTGGTAAAGCACCCGCTAAGATTAGGGCGCCACCGTCAGTCGCGTTGGTGCCACGAATAATGATATCACCAAGTCCACCAGCACCGACGAAGGCACCAATCGCCGTAATCCCGATCGCCACGACTAATGCGTTTCGAATCCCAGCCATAATGACTGATAAGGAGAGTGGCAGTTCGACCATGGTTAGCAGTTGCCATTTAGTCATGCCCATGCCCCGACCAGAATCCAAAATCGTTTCTGAGACGTTAATCATGCCAGTGTAGGTGTTCTTGATGATCGGCAGTAAGGAATATAATAACACGGTCATAATGACGGTGTTAGTGCCCAGCCCCATGGCGAGCATGATAATCGACAGCATCGCTAACGAGGGGACGGTTTGAATCACATTCGCTACCCCAATTATAACATCACTTAGCCGTTTGCGGTGCGCAATCAGAATTCCGAGGGGAATGCCAATAATCGCCGCGAGTAAGACGCCGTAAATTGAAATCAAGAAATGACGGTTAAACTGGCTTAAAACGTAAAGACCATTATGTTCAAAATAATAAATAAGTTGTTGCCAAGTATTCAGATTGGTCATTTGGCGGCTCCTTTCTGAAAGTAATCGTGTTTTTGGAGAAATTGTTTGGCGACGACGGACGGTTCCAATAAATCGTTATCGACTTGGTAGTTGAGCGCTTGCATCGTCGCTAAATCAATCTGACCGGATAACCGATTTAATAAGGGTTTCAATTCAGGATGCGCCTTTAAAATTTGATCAGTGGCGACCAAACTAGCGTCGTAGGGTGGGAAGAACTGTCGATCGTCTTTGAGTACTTTCAGGTCGTAACTTTTAATTCGGCCATCAGTTGAATAACCTAAGACGACGTCCATTTTACCGGCCGCTAGAGCGCTGTAAACTAAACCGATTTGCATTGGCGCGACTTTCTTGAAGTCGTAGTTGTAAGTTTGCTTGAATTCGCGATAACCATCACCTTCGTGGTTGACCCAAACGGAATCAACGCCGGCGGTTAACTGGTCGGCAACTCGGCCGAGATCGCTGACGGTTTCGAGATGGTATTTTTTAGCGGTGGCTTGGGTCACCATGAACGCGTAAGTATCCGCGAAACCGTAAGTTGGGAACCAAGTTTGCTGGTAACGTGTTTTGAATTCGGTTTTAACAATTTGTTGTGCTTTAACGGGATCTTTGGTAGGTGCTAATTTTAAGGTCCCGGTCATTTCAGTCCCGGCATACCGACTGGCGGAGATATCGGCATCGCCACGGATCAATGATTCATGGGTGACGGTCGAAGAGCCTAAGTTATTGACGAGTTCAACCTGATTATCTGTTTCGTGGGCGATCAACTGGCTGACGATATTGGCCAAGATTTGCGATTCAGTCGTGCTTTGCGAACTAATCCGAATTGTATCTTTAGCGGAACCGCCTAATCCTGGGAAACTGCAGCTACTCAAGAGTAAGAGGCAGCTGGTGAGCAGTGTCATGGTTGTTATTAATTTACGAATATGAGACATAGCGACCTCCTATCTGATAGCCACTGGCGTCAGCTTTTTTTCAAGCCGGCCGAGTAAGAAATCAACGATTAATGCTAAAAGGGTAACGGGAATCGTCCCGCCGATAATTAAATCGGGTTTGAAGAGATTCAAACCGTTGAAGATGAAATCACCTAAACCGCCAGCGCCAATGTAAGACGCTAACGTTGCCCAAGCAATCACGTAAACGGCCGATAAACGAATCCCGGCCATAATCACTGGGGTCGCCATTGGAACTTCCACCTGTAGAATCGATTGAAGTGGCGTCATGCCCATACCTTTAGCACTATCTTTTAAAACGGGATCAACAGCGTTCATGCCGATGTAGGTATTGCGTAGAATCGGCAATAGCGAGTAGATGAAGAGCGCGATAATCGCGGGCACTTTACCAATCCCGAACAGTGGAATCATCAGCGCTAATAATGCTAAAGAGGGGACTGTTTGGAGCATGCTGGCGATGGCGATGACAACTTTAGCAGTCTTTGGAAAGCGCGTTAAGCTAATACCTAACGGAACTGCGACCAATGCGCCTAAACATAAAGCAATCGCTGAAATATAGAGTTGCTCCCAAGTTTTAATCAGTAATTCTGTACCATTTTGGTTGAGAAAAGTAAGCATCCAAATGACCTCCTTTAATCGGTTGTGTCGCCCCAAACAGCATCGTAGACGACATCAACGAGGGCTGTTCGGGTGACAATGCCGACTAAGTGTTGTTGATCATCAACGACGGGCACGTATTTCCAACCACGTTTTAAGATGTGTTCGATAGTATCGCGGACGAGATCGCTTTGATTGACGTGATTGATCTTGGTCAACATAATATCGCTAACGGCGGTCGCATCACGATAATGATGGTCAATATTTTCTAAATCGACCAAGCCCTTCAGGTGCTGGCCTTCATCAACGACTAGTAAGGTATCGACCCGGCGCTCGCGCATCAATTTAATCGCCGTTTCCAGTGATTTATCGGGCGTAATCGTGACCGGCGTGGTCAACATAATTTGACCAACGGTTTCAACGTCCGGTTTAGCCTCTAGTAAACGATCGTGGCCAATTAGATTTTTAACGAAATCATTGGCGGGATGCCGTAAAATTTCAGCCGGGGTATCGAATTGAATAATTTTGCCGTGGTCCATAATCGCAATCCGCGAAGACAGATTCAACGCTTCGTCCATGTCGTGGGTCACGAAGATAATCGTTTTGCCCATTTTAGTTTGGAGTTGTTTCACAAGGTCTTGTAGGGCTTCACGGGTAATCGGATCCAATGCCCCAAACGGTTCATCCATTAGAATAATATCTTGGCCGGCCGCTAAAGCGCGGATGACACCTATCCGTTGTTGTTGGCCCCCCGATAATTGACTCGGATAGCGGTCTAAAAAATCTTCGGGCAGCTCGACGAGTTTCAATAGTTCTTTGGCTTTTTGTTCGCGTTTGTCTTCCGGCCATTTTAATAATTTAGGGACGATTGTGATGTTATCGCGAATCGTCATGTGGGGCATTAATCCGATGTTTTGAATCACGTAGCCAATCTGGCGCCGAAGTTTAACCGGATCAGTATCGGCTAGTGAATGACCGTCGAGTGTAATTGTCCCGTGCGTTGGATTAATCATGCGGTTAATCATACGCATCGTGGTTGTTTTACCGGAACCAGAGGTCCCAATCAGGCAGATAAATTCACCCTGATCAACCGAAAAGCTAATATCATCAACGGCTTTATTGCCACCGCGATAAATTTTAGAAACATGGTCAAATTCTAGATAATGGGCCATCAGTAACCTCCTAAAAAGATGTCTTAATATTAATCTATTGATAATATTCATGTTAAGGAGCTAATGAGCAAGTGTCAATGGATAAGGCTTACAACTAACGCTAGTCAAAAAGTAAATTAAAAACACTGAGTAATTCTGAATGACTAAACAAGATTGAATTAATTGTGGCAGCCGTTTATTTTTTAGGAACTAATAATTCCCGGGAAATAAAAAGATGGACTTAAGCGACCTAGGGGGAAAGCATCACTTCCCCCTAGGTAAGCATTACTTGCTATTTAAGTTTAATGAACTTCTGCATAATGAAAGACAGGGCATAAAGTGTATTAATGGGGGCTAGTTAGGTGGTGACAAAACGATTAATAAAACGGGCATTTATCTTGATTGGTGGGTTCGGGTTAAATATCTTATTAGTGCAACAACTGAATTTATCGAATAATTCGGATAAATTAATACTATTAATGACATTGTTGGTAGCGGGACTAATTATCGAGAGATTATTAAACGAACCAATCGAATAATTGGAATTGGTATACCAAATATATACGGCGATGGTCAATGGTAGTATAATCAAGATAAGAAAATGGTTTAGTGAAGGCGGTGATTCCGATGACTAGTATCATTGATGCGCTACTGGATTGGATTATGATTCATTTTAAGGGGCTCTTAATACTTAGCGCGGTGTTAATCATTGGCGCGCTAATCAGGGGTCTCTACACTGATTGGTTGGGAATAATCGGTTTCATGGTGTTCTTATTAATGCTGAGTTGGCTCAAGGAATGGCGGCGAGATAATCGATGACTCATTTAAAATATGCGTTAATCAATAATGTTAATTATTGCTTGTTACTGCTACTGATTGCCTTTGGGCGCCAGTCTTCAAGCTTGAGTAATCAATTTTACTGGTTTGAAGCAGGCACTTTAATCGCGCTAATGATCGGTTATCTATGGCTGTTAGCGAAAGTCATTTATCGCAAATATCCCATTTACAATCCGCAAAACTGGCAACGGTCAAAAATCAGTTGGGGTGTCATTATCATTGGCACGGTGATTGTGATTAGATTACTATTTGATTTTGAACGTTACTTCGTCTTATTTTGTGGTGCAATGTTCATTATTGGCTTATTACAAGACTACTTTTCAGTGCAAAAATTAGAATTAACTTAAACAACCTAAAAAAGCGGCGGAAATCTTGAGATTTCCGCCGCTTTTTTGACTAATTTTCAGATAGTTGTTCATTCAATTTGATTAAAGCGTTTTGAAATTCGACTTGGGCTTCAGGATCTGATTCCTGCGCTTCGGCTTGTTGCATAAAAGTGATTAATTCGGGCGTCACATCGCGAGTCAGCTGGGCAATTGCCCAAGCGGCGGTCCCGCGAATGACGGGCCGTGGGTCGGTGTCGATCAATTGTAAGAGTTGGGGCACAGCCGAACGGTCTTTAACATTGGCTAACGCGATGATGGCGTTTCGTTGCAACGGTTTTTTACCGCGCCAAGAACCGGCTAGGTGTCCGAATTTAACTTTGAATTCTTTATTACCAATCGTTAGGAGCGGTTGGAGTTCTGGCATGACCGATTCCGGATCGGGTTCCATTTCGGGATGGAAATGAAAGTCTTTACCTTTATTAAACGGACAAACCTGTTGGCAAATATCGCAGCCATAAATCACGCTCCGAATTTTAGGCCGATATTCTTCCGGCATGAAACCTTTAGTCTGCGTCTGATAAGACAAGCAACGTTTGGCGTTCAACCGGCCATCACCCAGCAATGCGGATGGTGGACAGTAATCGATACAGCGCGTACAACTGCCACATTGATTACTCATCGGAACGTCGGGTTCGAACTTAATATTGGTGATAATTTCACCTAGATAAACGTATGAACCGAATTCAGGGGTAATCAATAAACCGTTCAAGCCGATGAACCCTAAACCGGCGCGTTGTGCAACAGCCACATCGCTCAGTTCGCCAGTGTCGACCATTGGTTTAAACGTCACCTCGGCATCGTCAGCGGCTAAGTCTTTGATCGCGTCGATTAATTGCGCCATTTTATCACGCAAGATATCGTGATAATCAATGCCCCAAGAGGCCCGCGCAAAACTGCCGCGTTTAGCACCTGTTCGGGCCGGTTTATTTGCCATTTTCGTCGGATAGGCGAGGGCAATGGCGATAATTGATTTTGGTTGGTCGAAAATCAATTCGGGATAAAGACGTTCTTCTAACACTTTGTGTTCAAAGCCACTTGAATGGTCATTTCGTTGTTGCTCTTTTAAGCTGGCTTCTAAGTAATCAAAGGGGGCCGCGGTTGTAAAACCAATCTTGTTAATTCCAATCGATTGGCTGGCTGCGATGACTTGTTCTTTAAGGGTTGGCATGGCGCCATCAATTCCTTTCAAAAAATCATGTTTCACGTGGAACGAACCGACAGGAACATTCTAATAAATACGATAGTCCCAGGGCTCATAGCACTTGTTAGAAGTGAAGACAATATTTACAATATCAATAGTGTTGCTTATAATAATTCGTAATATCAATATTGGAGCTGATCTAGATGGAAATCGATTTTATCTTACAAGTCACAACACGGAAGCAATTTAGAAAGTGGCTTCAAGAAAATGCTAATACTAAAAAGCAATGTTGGGTTTTGACAACAAGAGCAACAGAATCTGGGACGCTCAATAAAACAATGGATTATTTAGATGCTGTCGAGGAAGCTATGTGTTTTGGGTGGATAGATAGTACGATAAAAAAGGTTTCAGAAACGCAGTTAGCTCAGAGAATGTCGCCAAGGCGTCAAAAAAGTCAATGGTCAGAACTAAACAAGGAACGTGTACGTCGACTAGAACAGCTTGGTTTAATGACTGATCAGGGGCGAGAATGCTGCCCAGATTTATCACAGGATTCGTTTACGATTGACGAGGAAGTCATGAAGGCCATTCAAAATGACAAAGTAGTATACGAAAATTTCAAAAAATTTCCAGAACTTTATCAACGAGTCCGTATTGATACTATCCAAATTAAAAAAAAGCAACCCGAACTGTTCCAAAAACGTTTGGATAAATTTATCGAAAACACCAGAGAAAATAAAATGTATGGTGGTTGGAATGATAGTGGGCGCTTAATCAATTATTAAATATCGGGAGTATTATGGGAAATGCATCAACTAGAATCAAAAAGCATGAGACGTCATCAATTACAATCTAAGTGTGATAGGGACCGAATAATCGATGCTAAACCGTCAGGGTAAAAACGTTTATAAAATGCTGTTCCGTTCTCGTGGAACTGATTAGTTTAAATAAATCTGACGTAAGTCTGCCAAATCATGATCGGTTAATTTTAAGTCAGTTTTTAAATAATTTTGAACGCTACCGGTTTGTGCTTGAATTGCTTTTTTCGCGGTGTTTAAATAATCTAAATCAACCGTCAATAGGGCATGAACACTTTGAATAATGGCGGGGTCACTTGTCTTTTGTTTCAAGTCGTTTAAATATTCTTGAATGTAATTGGCAGAAGCTTGATTTGTTAAAAGGTAGTCGGCTTGAATCGTGGCTTCGGGAACGCCGAGTGCGCTCAGTAAGAAGGCCGCTCCCATACCAGTGCGATCTTTACCGGCGGAACAATGAAAAAGGAGACTACTATTTTCTTGGTCATTGGCTAATAATAATTCAAAGAATTGGCGGTAGGCCGCTTTAGAATGTTCTTGATTGATGAGATTATCGTAGACTTTAACCATCCGTTGGTAACCGCTAGTCGCATCTTGGCTGAATAACTGATACATCTCTTCTTCACTAGCGGAATTGGCCGTTTCATCCACTGCAAAAACGGGCAGAAATTCATAAGTGGTTTGTTTTGGTAGGCGATCTGGTGCAGCCGTTGTTTCATCGACCGATCGAAAATCAACATCGTATTGAAGCCCGTAATCGGCTAGGTAGTTCAAATCAAATTGGTTTAAATCTGCCAAAGTTGCTGACCGAATTAATTTGTGCCATTTGAGTGTGTGACCATCCATGGTCTGATAACCGCCTAATTCCCTAAAATTACGCCCTTGTTGTAGTGGTAAAATTCGATTTTGCATCAGATAACCCTCCCGTTTTAAACTACTGATATTGTAGCATATTAATTAATTTAACGGTTGAGACTTGTTATTCGTTGGCTTTGCACAGTATGATAATAATAGTGAGAACGGAGTGGATAACATGTTATCGTATTTTGAAATTACACCGGGTCAACCGATTCAAGTTAGTGCGTCTGAAAAACAGGCCAATTGGATTCATTTTGAAGATCCGAGCAAGCATGAAATGTTACATTTTGCTAAAAAATATCATTTGCCAGTCACGCTTTTTGAAGTCGCCCAAGATATCAATGAAGTGGCGCGCTATGAAACGTTTACGACCGAAGCCGGTGAACAATTGACCCATATTTGTTTATTGGTCCCGGTTAAGACACAGGATACGGAAGAGCACGCGGAGTTCATTACGCGACCGTTTTCGTTTATCATTAGTGAGCATATTTTGATGACGGTTGGTCACCAACAGTCGGCGTTAGTTAACCAGATGCGCCAGTTGTTAATCGAACAACAACCGTTAGAAACGATGGTCTTACGCAGCATTTCATTAATTTATCAACGTTATTTATCAGCGTTGGATATTGTCGCGCAACAAATTCAACAACTCGAAAAGAACGTTCACGTTTCGACGCGCAATCAAACATTGTACGCGTTAAAAACGTTGCGTAAAAGTGTGGTCTTCCTCGATTTAGGTCTAAAAAGTAACCAACAAATTATGCCGCAAATTAAAGCAACCCGCTTATTTGAATTAGTCGCCAATCAAGCCGACGAACTGTACCGAATCGACATTCAATTTGCCAAATCGGATAAGGCCGTCACGACTTATCGGGAATTATTGGCTCAATTAAGTGATTTATTATCGGATATTATTTCAAATCGTTTGAATAACATCATGAAAACTCTGACGTCGTTGTCAATTATTTTAACAATTCCAACGATGATTGGCGGCTTCTGGGGGATGAACGTCCCAGTCCCACTCAGCCACAGTGGCAAAGGATTCCTACTATTATTAGGCCTAACCCTAATCATCAGCCTCCTAGCGGGTTGGTGGCTAAAAAAGAAAGACTATTTCTAAAAAGTTGCTGAGGCGCATGGTAGGTTCTGAGCATTAGGCTAGTTCTGTGAATAAAGTCCGAACTATGGACTTTGTGTCCTCAATACTATTTCTAGTGATTAACCATTTTGTAAAAGCCCTTACCTTTTTGCTTGAATTGTCCGCGGTAGCGGTATATTCTTAGGTTAGTAACAATGTGCAAATTGAGATTGAGAAAGCGAGATGAGAATCATGGTTCAAGAATATAAGAAGATACTAGTCCCCGTTGATGGTTCAGAAGAAGCTGAATTAGCTTTGAATAAGGCGGTTCGTGTCGCTAAGATGAATGACGCTCATTTAGATGTTTTGAACGTTTTAGATACAAAACAATTCGCTGGTAGTTACAGTGGGATGCTTTCTGGAGACGCCATTTTCCAAATTTCAGAAGATGCTCAGAATTATTTAAATAGCTTGAAGTACGATATTCAAAATAAGGAACATTTAGAGGATGTTGAAATTCACGTTCGTTTTGGTAGTCCCAAAAACGTGATTGCCCGTGATTTCCCTAATGATCATCAAACCGATTTAATTATGATGGGTTCGACCGGCTTGAACGCTGTTGAACGGATGTTGATGGGTTCTGTAACGGAATACGTTAACCGGAATGCGGTTTGTGACGTCCTAATTGTGAAGACGGATGTTGATAATCAAACTCAAATTAAGAAACATAAATAATGATTAGAATAGTACCAAAAAATAACCACTAAAATTAATTTTTGGTGGTTATTTTAGTGGCATTCTTTTTAGTTATCGTATATTGAAACTAAAGGAGTGATTAAAATGTCAAATGCCAATTGGATGAATGAAACACCAGCGTTATTAGCCTATTATCAAACTGAGTGGGGACGACCAGAATATGATGACCAGCGGTTGTTTGAGTTGTTGTGTTTAGAGACTTATCAAGCGGGGTTGAGTTGGCGGACGGTCCTTGCTAAACGTCTCGCTTTTCGTCAAGCATTTCATCAATTTGAAATTGCTAAAGTCGTGGCAATGACGAACGACGATATCGACCAACTCATGTTGAACCCGGATTTGATTCGTAATCGGAGAAAGCTAACGGCGACGATTAACAATGCACAAGTTGTTTTAGCCATTCAACGTGAATTTGGTCAGTTTGCCGATTACTTGTGGCAGTTTGTGGATGACCAACCGGTTATCAATCATCCGGCGACTTGGGCGGCGGTGCCGTCGCAATCCCCATTATCGGTCCAAGTCGCGCGTGATTTAAAGAAACGGGGTTGTCAATTTGTTGGGCCGGTCATCATTTACGCCTATTTACAAGGTGCTGGTTTAATCGATGATCATCCGCAAGCGGATTAACAGTAACTCCGGCTTTTGCTTCATTTGTCGATGGTGTATTATGGTAAGTATATATTAAGAATATTTAAAGATAATAAGGGGTGCAACCATGGGACAAGATAATGTTCGCCAATTAGCAGATTGGCTTGAAGCAAACATGACCGCAATTTTAGAACGAAAAGTAATGATTAAACCAACTGAAATTTTTGCCGTATTGGATAGTTTTGCTGTTTTAAATAATCCGGTCGCAAAATACTTAGCCATTACCGAAGAAACTTACTATCAATCAGAATCAGATCATAAATTAACCTTGTCAGACGATCGTAAATTATTAATCGACGTTACTGATCGGATTATGGTGACCCACGTCGATGGTATTTTAGCCGACAATAAAGTTAATTTTGAATATAGCCACGAAGCCGTTTACGAAGATCAATATTTGGTTAAACGCGATTTAGAAGTTTTGACGTACGGCTTGGCCGTGATTGGGGCAGTGGCTGCAACGGTTAAACATAATTTAATTCAGGCTGACTTGTCTAAAGATGCCGTTTTGAGTTTGGCCTTAGCCGCACAAAATATTGCGAATTGGCAAGCTAAATAATAGTAAAGGTTGGCAAACAGACATGCAGGCAGTCTTGGAGTTACGCGATTTTTCGCAAAAATATCAACGGCGCCAACTTTTTAAACGGTTAAATTTACAAATTGGGCGTCAAGAATGTATCGCGATTACGGGCCAAAATGGTGCGGGAAAAACCACGTTACTAACCGTTTTGGCGGGACTGACCAACATTAGTCAGGGCCAATTGAAATTAGCGCCTAAGATGCGGGTTGGTTATATGGCGGAACAACTAGCGCCAACCGGCCTAACCCCGCGCACTTATTTGCACTTATTGGGTGAGATGAATCGGGTCGATAATCGCTATTTAGATCAACAGATCACCGAGTTAGCCTATGAATTTGGGTTAACCGCCTTTTTAGAGGTCCCTTTAAAACAACTCTCACGAGGAAACTTGCAGAAAGTTAATTTCTTGCAGGCGATTTTGAGGACCCCTGATATATTAATCATGGATGAACCGCTAACCGGCCAAGATGGTCCGACGCAGATGCGCATGATTCATTGGTTAAAGGATTACCGTCAAAAAGGGGGCGCGCTAATCTTAGGGACCAACAACGCTTTTTTAATTGAACAATTAGCGACGACCATCTATGAATTAGATGCAATGCGCTTATTGCCAGTCGAAGAATTACCACAACCGGAAGAAAAAGTGATGCGGCTTGAGTTTGCAACGACACCAAGGTCATTAGCGTTACCAGCAGCGCTGCAACAATTAGCACTTAAAATTACGGATGGTTCTCGGCGCGTGATTGTTTACGCTAATGTTCACCAAAGTGACGCGTTAATTGAAGCGATGCTTAAAAATGGGTTTAGTTTGAGGGGGTTACGCTATGAGGTCCTTTAGTGCACAGTTAAAATTGCACCAACGGGTTTTAATGGACAATGGGAGCTTGTGGGGACCACTTTTATTCTGGTTGATTATGTTAGCCGTGAACTTTGTCGCGTACCCACAAGATTTCGTCGGCAGTCTCGCGGTCTTACTATTAGGCTTATTTGTGTTAATGACTTGGTTGACCTACAGTTATATCAATCAATTGCCAATCGGTTTGGAAAAAGTAATCAGTCTGAAATTAAGAAAACGGCGCCGTTTTTATCAAAGTTTATTGTGTTATCTAGCTTTAATTGGCGTCTTCTTCGTCATTCTAGGAATCGGGGCTTCGGCGCTCGGTTTATGGCTCCATGGCGCGCACTATTTCAGTCGAACGTTAAATTGGTGGGATTGGTTCGGCGGCTTCTTAATGTTGCTGAGTGTCGTACCGGTCGCGATTACCACCGGTTTAATTTGGCAACGACGGGTCTTGAGTAACCGGCGACTTGCGGGGGTTTTAACCGTGTTGATGGTTGTGTTAGGGACTTGTGGCGAAGCGATTGTCACTTATTGGCACCCGTATCTCTATATGCTAGGGTTATTGCCACCGATTTCGACGATTGCCCAACTGTTCAATTCGAGCGTGCACATCGGCGTTTTGGATCTCTGTTTAGCCTGGTTAATGAGCCTAGGATACAGTATCTTCCTATTGATGATTCATCAAGTTGTGTTATCGCGCAGACAATTTTTATTTTAAAAAAGCTGGTTATCCCGAACTATCAGGATAACCAGCTTTTTTGATTTGAACGGAAATTGATGAGTTATGGCACGCGTTAAAGTCTAATCATTGATTGTACCCGATATCATTCGGACTAGTCAGTCTTCAATAATTGTTCGAGGACTGGTTTAATACTGTCCGGGGTTTCTTTCGGTTCGAAGCGTTGCACGAACTGACCGTTTTGATCAATCAGAAATTTAGTGAAATTCCATTTAATATTAGCCCCACCAGAAACGTCGATTAGATACTGATAAAGTGGGTCTTGTTGGGCGCCATTAACTTTAATTTTGTGGTGCATCGGGAAACTAACCCCGTAGTTTTTTTGGCAGAATGTCGCAATTTTCTGGTCTGAACCGGGATCTTGCATCAAGAATTGATTGCAAGGAAACCCCAGAATTGTGAAACCTTGATCGCGGTAAGTTTGATAAAGTTCTTCTAAACCGGCAAATTGGGGCGTGAATCCACATTTACTAGCCGTGTTGACAATCAGTAGTGCTTGTCCTTGATAGCGTGATAACGGATAGGATTCACCCGCAATGTCGGTAACGGTAAAATCAGTTATTTTAGTCATTGAAAAGCCCTCTTTCTACTTGAGATTAGCTCCAGTATAGACCGGCAGACTAAAAAAAGCGATTTAAGCGGTTTCTGATGAAAATTTGGTGAAAGTGTGGCATGATAATAGGGAGTCAGTTAGTAAGGGAGTTATTAAGCGAATGACAAAAATTGCAATTGCTGGATCGGGTGCGATGGGCAGTCGGTTTGGTTACATGTTACAAGCGGCGGGGAACTCGGTGGTGTTACTCGATAATTGGGCAGCACACGTTCAAGCGATTAACACTAACGGATTAACCGTTAGTGTTGCGGGGCAAGCACCACTGCAAGTTCAGATTCCAGCCGCATTGCCGACGGACATTAAAGAAATCCAAGATGTGATTATTTTATTTACGAAATCAATGCAGTTAACGAGCATGCTACAGACGATTCAACCGTTGATTGGGCCTAAGACCAAAGTAGTTTGTCTATTAAACGGATTGGGTCATCCAGAAACGATTGAACGGTATTTACCGAAGACTAATATTTTTGTTGGAATCACCTTATGGACAGCCGGATTAACGGGGCCTGGTGAAATTACGTTAAGTGGTTCGGGGAGCGTTGAATTACAAAACGTGGCCCCTGATAGTCAAAATGCGGCTAAAACATTAGTTGAGTTGCTGAGTGCGGCCGGGTTAAAGGCGCATTATAGTACGGATGTTTTATTTTCAATCTGGCGTAAAGCCTGTGTCAACGGGACTTTAAATAGTCTGTGCGCTTTACTGGATTGTAATATTGCACAACTAGGGCAGACTAGCCAAGCACCGACGTTATTGACCGCAATTGTTGACGAATTTTCGGCAGTTGCTGCCACTGAAGGTGTTGATTTGAAACCGGCAGAGATGTTGGCGCATATTATGCCACTGTTTAATCCAGCAGAAGCGGGTAACCACTATCCGTCGATGCATCAAGATTTAATTCAACATCACCGACCAACTGAAATTGATTATCTCAATGGCTATGTCGCGCGCAAAGGGACTGAACGTGGGATTGCAACACCCATCAATCAATTGATTACCGAATTAGTTCATACTAAAGAAGCCCTATTAATCGAAAAATAAAGGAGTCGTTTATTATGTCAGAAAAACGTCAATTGAATATCGAAGTGGAATCAATGCACTATCAAAAATTATTAATCGCGATTGACGATGACGATACGACGTCATCAAAACGCGCTTTTAACTACGCTTGTACCGTTGCCAAGGCTTACCAAATTCCATTAGGAATCGTCAGCATTTTGGAAACCGGTGATTTGAACATCTATCAATCATTGTCACCGAACATCGTTGCTGATCGCCGGGATGAAATTGCCGCTGATTTGGAAATTTACGTCCAAAAGGCTCAAGAATTTGGAGTCGAAGAAGTGACACCATTCGTTGGTGAAGGCAATCCAGGTCACGTGATTGTGGAAGAAATTATTCCCGCTTTCCAACCTGATTTGGTGATCGTGGGTTCAAAAACGAAACCATCAAAACATCTGATTGGCACGCATGCCAGTTATTTATCAAAATACGCACCATGCTCGGTAACGGTGGTACGTTAAGAAAAGAAGTGTGTTGAGTTGCGGTTAGCAACTGAGCATTAACGGAAAAGTACCAGTTATCTTTGATTTTTAAGATAATTGGTATTTTTAGGTTAAGCGGAAGTTGTTGCAACTCAAAAGCACGTTAAGAAAAAAAGTTGCTGAGGCGCACGGTAGCGTCTGAGCATTAGCCTAGTTCCATGCATAAAAAAGCCCTCAAGGTAGCTAACCTTGGGGGCTTTTTTGACGTTAACAATAGCTAAAAGAACGTCTATTTGGTTATTATTTCCTGAGAAATAATAATTAGTTAAGCATAATGATTGGTTTTGGAGACGCGATGTCGTATGATACTAAACAACCATGCTTAAGGAGGCTTTACTTAGATGCAAACTGTTCAAAAGGACCAGCAAATTATTTGTCGATTAGAGGTCGGCGATGAAATTATCACTGAATTAAAATATCTGGCAGCCACGATTCCGGATCAGTTTGGCGCGATTTCTGGCATTGGCGCTTGTGATGACGTGACAGTTAGTATTTATTCGCCGAGTCGTGACGAGTACGTGGCCACTCGGTCCCAAGAGCAAGTTGAACTATTGAGTTTAAACGGTAACGTGGAAAATGCTGCGGGTAAAATTGCGGTCCATTTACACAGTACGTTTGCCCGGTTAGATACGAGCGTTTTTGGCGGTCATTTAGAGCGGGCAGTGATTTCCCGGACCGGTGAATTGGTGATTGAGTTAGTGCCAGTGGTTTTGGGTCGAACTGAAGATCATCAAACGAAGTTACAAGTGTTGGATATTCAAAGCTAATCAAATTGTTTATCAAAAAAGCAGCTGAAAGTTTTCAGCTGCTTTTTATATTGAATCGTTTTTTGAGCAATTTGGCACAGTAAAAACCAATCAAACAGCCTAGGCCGTTGAGTAGGATGTCGCTAACGGCAAACGTGCCGAGATAAAAGGCGTATTGCAGAATTTCAATTCCTAAGATCGTGAAGCCCGCAATCGCAATCGTCTGTTTCAAATCGGCTTTGATGGCGTATAAGGTGCCGAGCGGAATGAAGTAGATGACGTTGAGACCGGCCTCGATTAAGGTTTGCTTATTCAGCCTTAGAAAATCAAATGGGTCTAAGCTAATGGCGTGGTAGGTCGATGCTTTGGTAAATAGAACAATGAATAAGAGTAGTAAATAAACGCTGTAAACGAGGTACCCATAAATCACAGACGGTTGCCGTAAGTCCCACTGTAACCAGCCTAGCCAAAGGGTCAGGGTTAAAAAGGCAATCAGTAAAAATGGTGTGTCAGGAAAGCGGGCCATGACCCGGGTTAAGCGGGGATAATGCCATAAGGTGGGCAGTACAATTCGCTGAATAAAAATGGTGCTGAATAACCATGCAAGTAGTCCAACAACACTTAATTTAATAATCTGTTTCATAACATCGATCCTCGGAATTTTTTTATAATTTGGCCTGGTGAAGCCGTTCCGTAAATTCGGCCATGAAATCGAAATTTTGTTTATCGTCTAAGGTCATTTCGAGCTTATTTAAGAGCTTACTGAGTAGTTGCTGTTCATCAGCCGTGAGACTGCTAAAAAGGGTCTCAGTAAACTCATTGCGGCCATCTAAGGCTTCTTTAATGATTGAACGGCCTTGGTTGGTGATGAAAACGTGGGTAATCCGTTTATCGTAATGGTCGGATTGGCGTTGGATATAGTGTTTGGTCTCCAACTTCTTTAAACATTCAGTGAGTGAAGACGGCCGAATATCCAAAGTGTCAGCAAGTTGGCCTTGCATTTGGCCGTTCTCGCGATTGAGTAGCTTAAGAATCCGAATTTGACTGACCGAACGATGGTGTGACGAAAATTGCATGCCATAATAATGGCGATACAGGTGAATTACTTTGTTAAAAGTTTGAAACAAATCGTTACTCAGTTCAGTCATGATGACTCCTTTTTAAGTCTAAATTAATAGTGGTATCATACGCCAAAAAAGCTTGGTAAGCAAGAAACGCCGCCAGAGCCTGGCGGCGTTTCTCAATCGCTTAACGAGCGTTTTCTAAAAAGGTAATGGCTGCTTGGTAGTCTGGTTCTTGGGTTTGTTCAACGACTAATTCCTGATAACCAATCTTGCCGGTCGCATCGACGATGAAGATCGAACGTTGTAATGTATTATTACTGGGTACGTAAAGGTTCATGGCTTTACCGAAACTGAGTTGTTCATCGGAAAGGAGTTGCATATTATGAACCCCTTCAGCCGCACACCAATCTTGTTGTTGGGCAACGGTGTTAGTCGAAATGGTGTAAAAATGAATATCGTCGAATTGATCGACGGTCGTATTAAAATGTTTGGTCTGAATGCTGCAGACACGGGTGTTAATGTCGGGGACAACACTAATCAAGGTCAGCTGGCCGATTAAGTCATCGCGCGATACCGTTTTGTGTTGTGCTGTTACCAGTTTAAAATCAGGAAGTTGTTCCCCAATTGCTGGTGGTGTCCCAATGGTTTCGATTGGTTGGTCATGACGGGTAATTTGCATCTGAATAACCTCATTTCTGTATTAAAAGATTAAGTTAATTGTAAAGGGATTCAATCAATAATACAATTAAACAGGCTTACTGAACCAACAATGGAGGAAACCAATGACAACGACTCAAATTCAAGCACTTTACGCTAAAAAGATGTTTAACCAACTGATTAAAGAAGTGGCGGTTAAACCGGTCACCTATGAAATTGTGGATGAAAATCATCAAGCACAGGCAGTTTTAATCAGCTATCAAGAATGGCAACAGTATCAATCACTTTTAACCCAGAAAAAGTAAATCGGACTTTAGTCTTAAGATAGTAATTTAGTTGTAACAATTTTGTAATAGTGACGTGGTACACTAATTACTGTTTGAAAGACTGGGGACCGACTGATAATTAGGTTGGTTAATAAATTTTAGATGGAGTGGACATGGTGAAAAAAGTTAGTCAGTTAGTATTTAGTGCTTTAGCCGTATTATCAATGAGTGCAACGGTAGCTGTTAGCGTTGGGGCCGTTAGTGCCGATACCGTTACAGATACTAAAGCTGCAATCAGCAGTGCTAGCAGTGAAAATACTGCGCTTTTGACGAAATTAAACACAGCACAAAATAAAGTGTCTGAAATTAACAACAAAGTTTCTGATAAAGTCATTGCAATCGATGAAGCCAAAACAAATATTACAACGACTAACGCTAAGATTTCGACCATTAGCCAAGACATCGTTAAGACCCAAGCTGAAGTTAAAGCCCGCAAAGCGGTTTTAAAAGAACAAGTGGTTGCTTTACAAAAACAAACGGGCGACAGCGTGTCGGGGAATATTTATGTTGATTTCATCGTCAATAGTGATAATTTCTCAGATATGATTGGCCGCGCTTCAGTGATCGGTAAATTAAATGAAGCTAACAAAGAAGCGATGACTTCTGTCACGGATTCAGAAACAAAATTAGCTGATTTGAAGACTGAACAAATCACAAAAAAAGCCACTTTAGAAACGACTAAAACGACTTTAGAAGCTGATAAAACACAATTAGTGACTTTAAAGACTGATGCTGAAAAGCAACAAACAGACTTCCAAAAAGAAGTTGATGGTCACCAAACACAATTAGCCACTTTACAAACACAATTAGATGCACAAACGAAAGCCGCTGTTGACGCTGCTAAAAAAGTAACTGAAACTAAAGCACCAACGACAACCGCTACGCCAACTGCGCCAACGACGACTAATAATATCCAAAAAAATGCCCCAAAAGCAACGACTGAAGCACCTAAGTCATCCGCTAATACGGGTTCACTTGTCGGTAACGCGTTACAATTTGTCGGCACACCCTATGCATGGGGTGGCGCAGCACCTGGTGGTTTTGATTGTTCAGGTTTAGTTTATTACGCTGCTAAATTAGCGGGAATGAGCTTACCACGGACATCACAAGCTCAAAGCCAATTAGGTACGCAAGTCTCATTATCAGCACTACAACCGGGCGATTTGGTCTTCTGGGGTGGCGTTGGTTCAGCTTACCACGTTGGGATTTACATCGGTGGCGGTTCATACGTCCACGCACCAGCACCTGGTCAAAGCGTGACAACCATGTCAATGCAATATTACAAACCAGACTTTGGTCGTCGTTTGTAAGCTAAAAAAATAACGATTAGAAAGTTTGATTGGGCACATTGCCGGTCAAACTTTTTTAATAGATAAAGTGTGGTTAATTAACAATGGATAAAAAATTATTAATCATTACCGGTGCAACGGGTAGCGGTAAAACGACGGTCAGTCACTATTTAAAAGAAGCTTATGATATTCCACAAGTGGTGACGCATACAACACGACCCAAACGGCATAACGAAATGGCGGGGATTGATTATTATTTTGAAACGCCGGAATCGATGCAGGCCAAACACTTGATCGAATCGGTGACTTATTCAGGTTATCAATATGGTTCGTCGTACGAAGCTTTAGAATTAGCGTGGCAACAGTCACCAGTGATTAGTTTAGTGGTAGATACCCAAGGGGCTAAAACCTATTTAAAGACGTTTCCGCAAGAAGTACTGGTATTATTCTTGACGGTTTCTGCGCCGGATTCGTTAGTGACCCGTTTACAGAAACGGCGCGATTCACCGGAAGCCATTGAGAAACGTTTAGCGAGTGCCGAGTTTAAACGGGATCTAATGGTGCCTAGCGAATTGAACCAGCATGCGAAAGTGATTATTAATGATGATTGGGAAATTACGAAACAAACATTAGCCGAGCTGATCGCTAAATTAAAATAAAATAAAAAGGCGTCAGCGCAAAACAGTTCGTTTTGCACTAACGTCTTTTATTGTCACCACTAAGCGAATTGTTGAATGGTGTGCTTGGTTGATTTCACTTTAAAGGCTAATTTTTGAATGGCTTGTTCAATTGTAATCCCGCTAGCACTGATTGATTCATCAGCAGTACTAGTCGCGATAAATTTTTGCGTTTGTGTATCAAGTGAAACGTGGTACCAATTAGTAGTTTGTTCTTGGAATTGCATAGTAAAGTCTCCCTTCAAAAAACGAATGAAACACTGGTAGAAGACCAATGAAGCCGTTTTCTATAAAAATCATTTGTACATTATCATAACGCTAAGTTTTTTAAAATGCAACTAATAAGTTTTTGAAATAGCTTATTTTTAAACTATCGGAGAAGAGAACGGGTATAATAATAGTAATGATTACACTTGATGCGCGATTGCTAAAACTTTGTTAAACTTAAGCAATCAGTTAGTTGCAGAATTGAAATAGTAGTATGCTAAAATAAGATTTCTGTTAGTGTACCAATTAAGAAGGGAATCGATTAAATGAGTGAGATGACGACGGCTCTGGCTGTTTTGAAGACCAATGGGTTTAAAATCACAAAGCAACGCCGAGAAATGTTGCGGTATTTAGCTGAATATGAAAATCATTATATTCCGGTGACTCAAATTGACGATCATATGCGGGCGATTTTCCCGGGGATGAGTCATAATACGATTTATCGGAATATCAAAGATTTCGAACAGTTAGGCTTAATTGAACAACAGATTCAAGGTGAACAGGCCCACGTTAAGTACCAATGTGATTTTGAGCATCGGCATCATCACCATTTTATTTGTCGACAATGTGGGAAAGTCATCGAATTAAAGATGTGCCCACTCGACTTTTTTAGTGAACAATTACCCAATTGTCAGATTGAAGGCCACCGTTTTGAATTATATGGTCTCTGTGACGATTGCCAGACCAATTAGTTTTGAAAGGATGAAAATAATATGGCTTATCATACACCGCCGATTATTCCACCGGCTGCCATTATCTCGTTAATTATTGCAATGAGTGCCACCAACGTGGTGGTGAATACGGTTAAACCGGTCCAGTCCGTTAAAACGGAAAAAGTATCGAGTTCAAGTAGCAGTGCATCAGTCACGAGTAGTAGTCAACCAAAATCGAGTTCAGAATCGGTTTCAGAATCGAGTCAATCTAGCGAATCCGTCAGTCAGTCAACGAGTTCGGCCGACAGTACCACTACAAGTAGTGATAGTAGTTCAACGGCGGATGAAGATGAGAATACGTCAAGTGCTACTACTGAAACGGCTTCATCAGCACAAGAGGATACGGCCGATGATACGACGAGTAGCAGTGCGGTTTCTAGCAGTACAGGGGCGACAACGACGCAGACGACTCAAGGAACTACCGGACAAACAACAACCCAATAGCATGAAGGAGGTGGGTAACCATGTTATCATTACTTGACATTGTTAATCATTATTTTGGTTATTTAAATATTAACGGTCGCGTTAAAAACCGCATTTTTTCGGTGGTTTGTTTACTCGGCGATTTTTATCTATTGTATAAGAGTATCTATTATTTTAGAGCGGCGGCAATTGGCCGGGGTGTTCTAAATTTACTTGTTTTTTTGATACTGCTCTATTTTGCCATTATGAATCTCTATTTTTATTACCGCGGCAAGAATGCGATTGTTGACGTCTCGCCTTACGTTGAAAAGGCGTTGGGTGGCGATCCGAATGCACCGCACCCACTAAATGGACTGAGCGCTAAACCGAAAGTCATCTCCCAAATTCAACCAGCAACGGGTCTTTTTGAAGAACAAGATTTATTGCCCACTGAATTGACGATGACCGCGGCGCAGACTGAAAAATTGACTGCATTAGTCAATCAATTAATTGAATCAGGCTATGTCAGCTTGAACTATTCTGGCTTAGACGATCAAGATATCTATCAACAAGCGCAACAGTTTCAACGGCCGATTTATGCCATTGGGGATAAAGTCGCGATTCCATTTTATGAATTGAAACACGTTGATCAACAATGGCTCTTGTACGGTGGGATTAATGCGATTGACAAAGAACCCTTGGCGACGATTAAAACGGTCGGGCTAACACCAGTTCAACAATTGGCGACTGATTATCAGTTAGCCGTTGCTCACACGTGGTTGATTGGGGGCCCACACAAAATAGCGGGGCGGAGTGGTGTGGTTGAGGGTCATGATCCTTACCAACTCATGGTCCAGATTGCGTACCAAAAACGCAGCTAAACTGGTTGGAGGAAAACTGTTGGAAATCCATAATGAATTTTTAGATTTAAACTATCGCTATCAATATTATTTATTAGAATTAGTCGCTGATAATGGTGACTACTATTTGACGACGGCCAAAGCAATGAAAATCCTTGGTTTGTCTAAGTTTAAAATTAGTCAATACGTCGAAAATATTAATGTAGATTTAGCAACCATCAGTCCACAGAGCCATTTAACGATTAATGGGGACGGCTTATTTGAGAGCCAAAAAATTACTGAGGCGGTTGTGCGACAAATCCGGTTAGTATATTTGAAGGATTCAACGTTATTTAAGCTATTAGAATTTAGTTTAATGAATCCAAAACAAACGGAAACGGCCGATTTTTGTGATGCCTTATTTATTGGGAAAACTAAATTTTACGAATTACGTAAAGAAATGGTCGAAGTGGCCGAACAGTTTGGTCTAGAATTCACTAAAAATCAACTCGTCGGTCCTGAAAGCCAAATTCGTCAATTTATTTTCGAAATCTATTATAGTTATTTTAACGGGATTGAAAAGCCATTTTTATTATTGCAAGAGACAGTTGATCAAATTGTTACCGAAATTAGTCGGCAATTGAAAATTGAATTGCTACCGACGACGGATACTAAACTTGAGATTTACATTAAAGTTCAATATTTACGAATGCGGGGTAAGGCGAGTTTAAATGGCCGTTTGTTGGCGGTTGATTTTAAAGAAACGCAAGCTAATTTTTGGCAAACGATGATGGCCATTTTAACCAAACACTATCAATTATTGAATGTCCCGCTTGAAGCGGAAGTGGAAGGACTCTTGGCCTTCTTATTTGCCGAAGGTTATCTAACTTTAACGACTGATTATTTGGATGCTAATTTACAGAATCAAGTTTCAGATAAAACACAACGGTTTTTAAACCAAGTTCGTTTGGGATTAGAGCGTCGGCCTATGCAAGCGGCCGAGTTTGATAAGGCTTTGGTCCGTTTAAAGGGTCATTTAGATCAGATTCATATGCGGATGCTGACTTTCTATGTTGAACCGACGACGTTTATCGACGAAAATCAATTAGCTTATTTTGCAGAGGCTAATCCACTGTTCCATCAAATTATACAAGATTTTATGGATCAACAGACACCACTAGCTTGGCGTAAACAGGCTAGTTTGTATTATGATTATATGTTTGCCTGTATCGAAGATATTCCGTTAGCAATTTTAAAAGATCGAATTTATATTTGCGTAGATTTCTCGCAAGGGAAACTATATAATCAATATATGCGTAAGATGGTCAACTACTTTAACAATTTGAATATTGAACTACAAACCATGGTTAATCAACAAACTGATTTGTATCTATCAGATTTTTATTCAAGTGCGCTAACTTGCGAACAATTAATTTGGAAAAATCCGCCAACCGTGCATAATTGGCAACAATTTGGGGATATTGTGGTGGCACTTAAGAAGGAGAAGTTATGAAAAAGGGGACGACTTTACTTTCATTAACTATTTTAAGCTTAGGGGTTTATCGTTTTTCACAAGGTTTTTTACGCCAACAGGTACAACAGGTAACGGCGGCAACGGTCGCTGTTGGGCAGCCGGTTCAATCAGTCCCGATTACGGGCGGGGAAATCAACATTACCGTCAAGAGCTATCCGAAAGCTTCGACAGTTGACCCTAAAACACCGGAACCAAGTGATTCGAGTGAATCCAGTGAATCGAAACAATCGAGTACGATAGCGCAAGACTCCGCTGAACAACAATCAGGTCAAACAACGACTGAATCAACTAAGCGAACAACGGTGATTCAACCGACCGCACCCGTGGCGGCCCAATCTGTGACGCCTAATTCAGCGAGTGATCAAGGATCAAAACCAACCGCCCAACCGGCGGCTATTTTGGCGGGCACGACGAATGGTCAAGCGGCACCAAAATCAAAATTACAACAAAAACCAATGATTAATGGGAATCAACCGACCGCGAATTCAGCGGCTGCTAAAACGAAGCACCGGCGCGATTTTAAGAAACACCACGCTCAAGTTGAAAAAGATATCGTTGCTTTCCAAAGCGGTCAATCAGGTTCGCCAGCTGCTGGTGGTAGTGGCGGCGCGAGTACCAATGTTGGGGTAGTTTTCGGTGAATTAGCAGGGCATAGTTTATTTGCAGTTCGGAATGATTAGTCAGTGGACTAGAAATGAGGACTACCGATTTGATTAAAAATCAACATCTATTTAAAAAGTTAACCGTCATGTTCGCCATATTGGGTTTATTGGTGAACGTTTTTAGTGTGCCAATTGCTGCGTTTGCAACGGACACAACACCCGCGACGAGCGGTCTCGATAATATGCATTACCAAGCGGTCGATAAGAAAGGCCAATCGGTGCCAAATGCGACGGTTCAGATTGTCGCATTATCCGGTCAAAGGGTGAAGTATAATTTAACCGCTGACGATCAAGGAAATTTTACGACCGCATATGATGTGACTGCTAAACAACCGGCAACCCATATTAATCCGGGACGGTATCAATTAACCGCCGATACATCGCCGACTGGTTACCAATTAGAGCTTACTGCGAAAATCATTGAGGTTGCTGAAAATGATCTCAACAGTGGTCAAGTGACGTATGTTGATACCAATCCAACCGGCCAGTTAACCTTAACGGCGACCGATCAGTCTAAGCAACCGCTGGCGGATATTTTGATGACGGCCACTAATCAAACAACTAACAAAAGTTATCAATTACCGGTAACCGGGGCTAATGGCCAAACAATAATGGCGTTACCAGTTGGGCAGTATCAAATTAAAGTTAAAACTGCGCAAGGCTATCAATTGAAAACCACGATGCAAACCATGGCCGTGACTGAAGAAACACTGGTTAGTCAGGCTATTCAGTTTGAACAACAAGTGGGGGCTATTCAAACAACCTTAAAAGATCAGAGTACTCAAAAACCAATTGCCGGCGCTCAGTTTGAAGCAATTGCATTGCAAAATGACCAACAAACGGTTACGGGGACGACAGACGAAAATGGCCAAGTCAGTTGGTCAAACTTGCCGGTTGGCGAGTACCAAATCCAGCCTGCGGGTCAAATCGCAGGTTATTCAGCGACCGTTCCGGCCAGTCAAAAGGTGACAGTGACGGCGCAACAAACGACTGAAAATCTTTTTCTAGCTTATGAACAGACCAGTGGCTTGCACTTATCGAGTATTTCAGCGAGCGGGCAACCTATTCCGAATGTTGACTACCGCATTGAAGCGACTGATGGTAGTACGAGTCAGGATGTCAAAACGGATACCAATGGGCAAGCAACGGTCAATGACCTTCGAATTGGGCGTTATCGGGTGACTGAAAAGAGTGTGCCGGCGGGTTATCAATTAACTAGTCAGACGCAGCATGTGACGTTAACGGATCAGGCAACGCAAACGGTTACGTTTAAACACCGAGTCGTTAAAACGGATACGCGTCATAAGTGTGTCTTACAAGCGACGGATTACCAAGGAAAAGCGTTAAGGGGTGTTCAATTTAAAGTTGAGTTAATCGATTCGGTTGAAGCAGTTGCTAAAAATGTGACGACCGATGCGAATGGCGCTGCAACTTTAGCGAACTTACCGGTGGGGCAATATCGGATTACACAAGTGGCCGCACCAGAGGGTTATCAAGTAACCCCAACGGCGCAAACGGTCACGATTGATAATCAAAGTGTCAATGAATTTACACAGCGCTTGCAACGCGCTGTTGGACCAGTCACGTTTAAAGTGGTGGATCAAACAACACGTCAACCGTTAGCCGGTGCGCGCGTTAAAGTTAAAACAATGGTCGCTAGTGATACTGGTCAGACAACGTTCTTATCGGGTAAGACCGATAGTAATGGCGTAGTGACGGTTGATCGCGTGCCCGTTGGTAAATTGACGTATCAACAAGTGACGACCGCGGAAAATTACGTGGTGGACAGCCAGATTCACGGCGCGACACTTGGAACTGAGGGTCAACAGTTCATTTTGACCAATCAGGCGGTACAACCAACGACAACTGGCCAGATTACGGTCAATAAAACCGATGCACAAGGTTTTAGCCTTGATCAGGCTCAGTTTAAGCTCACTAACCTAACTGACGGTACAACGCAGTTTCAGACAACAGAAGCCGGCCAAGTACGCTTTACCGGACTAGCTGCCGGCCAATATCGGATTCAAGAAACCAAGGCGCCAGCTGGCTATCAATTAGCGACTGAGACGAAAACCGTAACGGTGAATCCACGACAACGGCAAAACCATGTAGTGAATTTCGCGGATCAACGGACAACCGTTGCACCCACCAATCCATTGACGATTCAGACGATGAATACGGACGGTCAATCAGTCGCGGGGGCGATTTTTAAAGTCACCACCAATCAAGCGGATGATCAAGGTCAAGATACTTGGGTATTAACGGCTGATCAAAACGGCTTAATTGTCTTACCGAACGCGGTCACCGGTCAATATCGAATTACTGAGATTAAAGCCCCTAAAGGCTACGAATTGAACGCAACCGTCTTCCGGTTGAGTGTGACGACTTATGGCTACAATCAATTGTCAATCAGCCACGAACCAACGATTGTGCCCCACGACTTGCGGATTGTGAAAACTGATTTGCAAGATCAACGACTTGCGGGCGCAACGTTTGCGGTCGAATCCGTGCAGACAGGTCAAACTCAAAAAGTGACCACGAATCAACACGGGATTGCAACCGCCGCTAATTTAGCTGCCGGCCAATATCGCGTGCAAGAAGTGGCGGCCCCAACGGGTTACCGATTAGACGCAACTAGCCATCAAATCACGATTGATGGCGAAACGGATCAACAGTTACGAATTCAAGATACGCCTGAAACCGGTCAGATGACGGTGACCAATACGAATCAAGCGGGTGACCGTTTAACGGGTGCTCGATTTGATCTTAAAGATCAATTAGGCCAGTTTATTGGGAATTACCAAACGGATGCCAATGGCCAATTAGAGGTCGCAGAATTAACGCCGGGGACGTATACGGTTCAAGAAACCCAAGCAGCAGATGGTTATCAGTTGAATGCGAAAACCTTTAAAATCATGGTAACGGACCAGACGACCGCCAAGTTGAACGTCATCGATCAGAAGCAAACAACGACGACTGAAGCCGGTATTTTAGTAGTGAGCAATAGGGATGCCAAACTCAAAACAGCCTTAGTTGGCGCGACTTTCAGAATTGAAACGGCGACCGGTCAAACGGTTAAAAAACAAGTTGTGATTGATCAAAATGGTCAGGCAGTGATGCCTAAGTTAGTGCCGGGTCAATATCGTTTGATTCAAACGACGGCCGCGACGGCTTATCAAATTGCGCCAACGCAAACGTTTGAAATTACGGCTAATCAAATGACGAAAGTCACAGTGACCAATAAGCAACGGCCGGGTTCAGTGATTGTCAACCAAGTGGATGGCAATACGGATCAACCGTTAGCGGGTGCTAAATTTGAATTACAAGATCGACTCGGCAACGTGTTAATCACGAATTTAAAGAGTAATAGTCGGGGACAAGTGATTATGAGTTATTTGACACCGGCCGTTTATCAATTAGTAGAAGTCACAGCACCTAAGGGTTATGCGTTACTTGAAAAGCCGGTTGTTTTCAGAATTACCGGCAGTGACGTCCGGTTAAAATAATCTTTTCGCGCTTTTTATTCAAACTTAAAAAAGCCCGCGTTTTAAGCCCCATTGAATATTATAGAATTAGGTTATTCAAGAACGACAACTAATTCTAAAAGTGGGGCTAACAAAATGGCAATCTATTATCTCGAAAAAAAACCAGCAGTCAATGAAATCGTCGATAGTGTACGAGCAAGTGTTGCTAGTTTACAATATTTTGAAAAAATGGATGCCATTTGTGATCAAATCGGCTTCAGTTTAGACGATGCGATTGTCTTACAACGAATCAAAGAAATGGCCGCTGGTCGGTATGTCGAATTGACAACCGTTGAAACAGCTGGTTATTCAATCGAACAAATCATGACCTATAAAGAAGCCGGATTATTGATGGGAATGTGGGATACAGAACACGCTAAGCATTATATTATGTTGACGCCCAAAGCAATCAATGGCTTACAGGCCATTGCTGCAACGTACGACAATGACGTTGTCCCAGTGCCTAAAATGGATATGGCCGCAGTCGAAGAAATGATGGCTGCTGCTAGTAAAGTATTTCAAAAATATCAATAAACAACTTTATAACTAATAAAAACGACGGAATCTTCAATATGAAGATTCCGTCGTTTTTTGGTTGTTTAGTCAGTCATCGTTGTATATTTTTGAACGGGTCCTAGTAAGTCAGGATTGATTTGGGCTTTGATTTTAGTGCCCTCTTCTTCATAAGTTTGTTCAAGAATGTTGGCTCGGTCGCTTAAATAAGTGACTGCTTGACCTTCTGTAAAAGGAATTAAGAAATCAATTACGGGGTATTGGCCAAATAGTTGCTTATCAATTAAAGCAATTAAAGCATCGATGGCGATTTCATCACGTGCTGAGTAGACCAACTGGTTGCCATCAACCTCTGGATAACGCGTATCTGGTTTTAAATCCGCTTTATTGTAAGCTTCAATCATTGGAATATCCTTAATACCTAATGATTCCAACGTCTCTTGCGTCGTTTGCATCATGTTCAGGTAGTTTGGATCAGAATAATCGACTACGTGGATTAATAAGTCGGCCCCAGCAGCTTCAGCCAAAGTGGCTTTAAAGGCTTGGACCAAATGATGTGGTAATTTGCTAACGAAACCAACCGTATCACTCAACAGAAATTTTTGTTGGTTAGGTAAAGTGATTTCGCGAACACTCGTATCAAGGGTCGCAAATAACATATTTTTTTCAAAGACTTGTTTTTCGGGTGTATCGGGACTTAGCCGTTGTAAAATGTGGTTCATCGTCGTTGATTTACCGGCATTGGTATAACCGACGAGAGCGACGACTGGAATCGCGTTTTTATCCCGTAGTTGGCGTTGGGTCGCTTGTTGTTGATCAATCTTAGCGAGTTCACCTTTTAGTTTGGTAATCCGCTTGTCGATTAAACGGCGGTCCAATTCCAGTTGGGTTTCACCAGTCCCCCGGTTAGTGCCACCGCCGCCACCGTTTTGTTGATCGAGTTTGTTGTCAGAAGGGTGTAAACGAGGTAATTGGTATTTCGCCTCGGCAATCGCGACTTGCAGTTGCGCTTCTCTAGTCTGTGCACGATTGGCAAAGATTTCTAGAATCAGTTGCGTCCGATCGAGGATGCTAATTCCGAGTTCTTTTTCGAGATTCCGAATTTGGGAAGGTGAGAGTTCATCGTTGATTAAAATAATATCGACATCGTCCGCGATAGCTTGCTCTTTAATTTCTTGAACTTTGCCCTTACCGAAATAAGTGGCATGGTTGGCTTGATCGACGTTTTGGCGAACTTCACCAACGACGTTCAGGTTGTTGGCCTTGGCCAATTCACCGAGTTCAATCATGGTGTAATCGAAATTATCTTGGCGTTTGCTAACGCCGGTGACTAATACTCTTTTAGGTTGTGGTGTTGTGTCTTTCATATATAACTCCTTTAAGGTTGACTTGACCGCGTGGGTCGCGACTGATATGCAAATGAAGGTATTAAAAAAGAAGCTGTTTGGCAGCTTCTTACGATTGATAATCGAATTTAAAAAGCGGATGTCAACAGAAGCGACCACGAATGGGTCAAACGTTTATTTAGTTGTGGCTGTTAAACGTAATTGAGTTGACATGTCGTTGACGCTCCTTCGTGAGTTGGCGAATAACCAGCCAATTTATCCATTAAGTGTACCATGAAATGGGTTAAAAGACTAATTAGGTGCCGAAAACGAGATATAAGAAGCTGCGACAGAACTCGATTATCAATTGAGAATCAAGTAAAAAAATCGCCCATCCTGTATGGATAGACGATTTTTTGAATTTGAACGGAAATTGATGAGTTCTGTCACAGTTTATTCTGCGTCGTAAGCTTTTTGGAAGAGTGCGACGATTTGTTCTTTCGTGGCTTTACGTGGATTTGAGAAGGCGTTGCCGTCTTTCAAGGCGTTTTCAGCCATCAATTCGAAATCTTCAGGTTTAGCCCCGATGGCTTTGATACTCGTTGGAATGCCAACATCAGTCGCCATTTGACGCATCGCTTTAATTGAGAGTTCAGCGGCATCACGGGTTGATAGGCCTGAAATGTTTTCACCCATCGCTTCAGCCAATTCAGCAAAGCGATCGGGACAAGCAACGATGTTGAATTCTTCAACGATTGGTAAGAGGAGGGCACAGCAGACACCATGGGGCGCATCATATTGGCCGCCGAGTTGATGGGCCATCGCGTGGACGTAACCGAGGTCGGCGTTATTGAAGGCCATTCCGGCCAACATTTCGGCTTCACACATCTTAGTCCGAGCATCGATGTTGTGACCGTTCGCAACGGCTTCGCGCAAGCTGGTTTCAATTAGTTTAATCGCTTGTAAACATTGACCATCGGTAATCGCATTGCGGTTAGTTGAGACGTAAGGTTCGATGGCTTGGACGAAAGCGTCCATCCCAGTCGCGGCCGTTAATTTAGCGGGAACGTCTAACATCAACATTGGATCGTTGAATGAAACGAGTGGAATGTTGCGCCATGAAACGACAACAAATTTCAAATGAGTTTCTTCGTTGGTAATCACACAGTGACGGGTTAATTCAGAACCCGTACCAGCTGTGGTGTTAACAGCCAATAATGGTGGCAAAGCGTTTTCGAGGGTTTCAATCCCGGCCAATTGGGTGATGTCATCGCCGTTGGTCAATAAAATCCCAATCCCTTTACCACAATCATGGGCTGAACCACCGCCGACAGTGATAATCCCGTCACAGTTTGCGGCTAAATAAGCGGCTTTGCCGGCTTTGATATTGCGGACTTTTGGATTAGGCTCGACACCGTTAAAGATGGCGTAGTCAATCCCAGCTTGATCTAATGAAGCTAAGGTTTGTGCAACGGGGCCGTTTGGAACGGATTCTAAGAAAGTGTCCGTGACCACCAATGGTTTTTTGATATTGAGCATTTTAGTCCGAGCACCGATTTTTTCGATGACTCCGGGGCCAAAAAAGTTAACACTAGGCATTAAAAAATCAAAATTAGTTTTCATAATAAGCACGGCTTCCTTTTCTATGTGAATTATTATACAACTGTATCATAACGCTTACAGGCTTGAAAATCAGCGGACAATTAAAATTAACTGTCCGTTGAAACTAAATTAGGCAAGGCACTTCCATTGTGCTAAAATGAAAGCGTTACATAAACAATGAGAGATTGAGAATAAGTGAGGATTACAACCAAATGAAAAATCTAGTATTAATTGATGTCGGTGGCACCACCATTAAGTATGGTTTATGGGATGGTGCTAACCAACAGTTAACTAAGAAGGGCCAAGTTACGACGCCTAAATCGTTAAACGCCTACTATACAGCTTTAACTGAAATTGTAATGGCTTTTAAAGCCAGCGACCAAGTGGTTGGTGTCGCGATGAGCACGCCTGGCGCGGTTAATAAAGCCACCGGGATGATTGAAGGTTCTAGTGCCTTACCTTATATTCATTATTTTGATATTCAAAGTGAATTTGAAGCGCGTTTCGGTTTGCCCGTCGTGATGGAAAACGATGCGAATTGTGCGGCGTTAGCTGAAATCGGCAACGGGGCCGCCCAAGGCTTGAGCAACGTTTTATTACTTGTGTTAGGCACTGGTGTTGGTGGGGCAGTCGTGCAAAATGGTCAGGTTCAACACGGCGCTCATTTACTCGGTGGTGAGTTTGGCTATATGTTGACCGAAAACGGCTCAATCTTAAGTAATATGGGGACCGCCGTTCGAATGGCTGACCGGTATAATCAACAAGTCAACACGAATTATTCAGGCCAAGAAGTCTTCGCCTTAGCCCAACAAGGGGATGAATTAGCTCAAAAAGAGGCCCAAGTGATGTATGATAATTTGGCGCAAGCTATCTATAATTTACAATATAGTTTTGATCCCGAAGCGATTATCATCGGTGGGGGTGTGTCACAAGCTGACTTCTTAATTCCCGCCTTGGAAAAGGCAATCCAAAAAATTCTCAAGCAGGTTGAAATTGCAGCGGTGACCCCCAAGTTAATCACGTGTCAGTACCATAATGATGCCAACTTAATTGGTGCAATGGTTGATTTCAAACAGACCTATCCAGACAAAATTTAATAAAAAACTTTATCCGACACTTGTTTTAGTTTAAAATACTAGGACAAGTGTTTTTTATTTTGGGTAGAAAGTAGTGATTGTGATTAAAAAGCAACCGACATTGAACCAATCGATTGGGTTCACCGCCGCCTTATCAACTGTTATGGGCACCGTGATCGGCGCGGGTGTTTTCTTTAAAGCAGCCCCCGTTGCAGAAGCCACCGGTGCCACTGGCCTGAGTTTATTAGCTTGGCTAATTGGGGGCTTAATTACCATCTGTGCCGGATTAACAGTCGCTGAATTAGCGGCCGCGATTCCGGAAACCGGTGGCATGATGCGCTACATTGAACGGACTTACGGCAGTGTCGCGGCTTTCTTATTAGGCTGGGCTGAAACGGTCGTTTATTTTCCAGCGAGTATCGCGGCGCTAGCAATTATTTTTGCAACGCAATGTTTAAATTTATTTGGGTGGTCAGCACAATGGCAAATTCCAATTGCGATTATCGTTGCCACCAGTTTAACGCTCTTGAATTTCTTGGGTGGTCGTGTCGGTGGCACTTTTCAAGCGTTCACGATGGTTTTTAAATTGATTCCATTAGCCGTGATTATCATCTGGGGACTTTTACACACTCAGGCTGGCGCACCTCAAGTCTCGTTATTTAGCGTGACACCACACGGTCAGTCAAACAACGTTTTAGCCGCACTCGGCAACGGGGTACTCGCCACGTTATTTGCGTACGATGGCTGGATTCATGTCGGCAATATTGCCGGTGAATTGCGCCAGCCGGAACGTGATTTACCGAAAGCGATTCTACTCGGATTATCGGGCACGATGGTTGTTTATTTATTGATTAACGCGGTTTTCTTATTAGTCTTACCACTGGGGCAGATTGCCGGCAATGGTAACGCAGCCGCTGACGTCGCCCAAGTCTTGTTTGGCCCGTTTGGTGGCAAAATTGTCACGGTCGGGATTCTCGTCTCGGTTTACGGTGCGATTAACGGTTACACGATGACCGGTATGCGAATTCCGTACGCAATGGCGCTCGATCAACGCTTACCGTTCAGTCGCCAACTCAAAAAACTATCGCGGACCGGGGTCCCCTTTATTTGTGGCCTGATTCAATTAGTGATTGCGATTGGGATGATTTTCGTCGGGGGCTTTAACACCTTGACCGACATGTTAATTTTTGTGATTTGGATTTTTTACGTGTTAACCTTTGTGGCGGTCATTATTTTACGCCATCGCGAACCGACGATGCCGCGGCCCTATCGGACGATTTTGTACCCGATTGTGCCGTTGATTGCCATTTTGGGCGGTATCTACATTGTGATCAACACGTTGATGACCCAAACGGTGTTAGCGTTGATTGGCTTAGGAATCACGTTGGCGGGCTTGCCGATTTACTATTATTTAGAGCGAAAATACCATTAGTGTGAAAATGAGCAATAGTGAGCAGTCATACATCAATTTAAAAATTGGTGTATGACTGTTTTTGTTTATTTAAAATTGAAGGTGACTGGGGTTGTCAACTTAAATCGTGATTTGCATAAAAAAGGCTATTAATGAATCTCGATTGGTATAAATGCTATAATTGTCATTAAGTTTTAATAATGGGTAGAGGGGTTAAACAGATGGCAACCTTAATGGATGTCGCTAAACTAGCGAATGTTTCGAAAATGACCGTTTCACGAGTGATTAATCATCCTGAACAAGTGACGGATGAACTCAAGCAGCTCGTGTATCAAGCGATGAACGAACTCGATTATCGGCCGAATATTATTGCTAAGGCACTCGTCAGCAATAGTACCCGGATTATTAAGTTATGTATTTTAGAAGATATCGATGTGACGGAACCTTATTACATGAATTTAATGGTTGGGGTTGCCAAAGCGTTGGATGCTCACCAGTACTCCTTACAACTTGTGACGCGCCGCAATATCGATATCGGGAATTGTGATGGTTACATCATCACTGGTTTGCGCCAACCGGATGTCGAATGGATTCAGAAGTTGACGAAACCGTTCGTTGTTTTTGGTGAGAACCGTTACGGTTTTGATTACGTCGACACCAACAATAAAAAAGGCATCCAGTTGATTGCGCAATTGGCGTTAGCCAAAGGGTACCAACACCTTGTCTATATTGGGATGAATAGCCAAGAATCGTTCGAGAAGTCGCGTGAAGCGGGTTATTTACAACAGATGCAAGACAGTAAGTTGATTCCAGAAATGTATCATTTTAAAAATCATAGTCGGTTAACTGAAGTTTTTGTGGACGAACACTGGGCCCAATTCAACCGGAATACCGTTTTTGTGTGCGCGACAGATCGTTTAGCGATTGGCGTTGAACGGGCGATCGCTAAACGGGGCGGCAATATTCCGCAAGAGTATGGCATTACCGGTTTTGACGGCGTCTTTTTGAATCAAGTCGCCTCCCCTAAAATTACCACGATTAAACAGGCCGTGATTGAAATGGGCAGTGCTTGTGGCGAGAAAGTCTTGGATAAAATTAGCCAAAAGGACAGCCAAGGGTCGTTAATTTTTGAACCGCAGATTGAAATTGGTGGGACATTGCGCGTTTAAAAGAATGGCGATTAGTTAAACGGCGATACTAATTTAACGAGTAGACAGCGTAAAAAGCTGTTATCGGTAACAAATTGAAAACGATTGCAACGAGCCGATAAATGTTTAATACTGAAACTGTACTAGAAAACAAAACGATTAAAGTTCTAGGAGGAGTTCAAGATGAAGAATAGTTGGAAACGAGTTTGGCTCGGCGGTCTCGTGTTAGGAATATCGGCTGTTACTTTAGCAGGGTGTGGTAATAAGAGTAGTGATCAATCGACTAGTTCGGAAGCAAGTAGCTCGAAAGTGAAGGGCGACGTTAAGTTATGGGTTGATACTGACCATATTGCGGCGATTAAAGGGCAAGTGGCCAAATTCGAAAAAGCGAACCCTGATGTGAATGTCAAAGTTAAAGCGGGTTCTTCTGCGGATGCTTTGAAAGATGTTTCTAAAGATCCCGACAAAGCAGCGGATGTCTTTATGATGCCGCATGATCAAATTGGCCAAATGGCTGAAGCGGGTCTACTCTATCCAATTGGTAAGAAACAAGTTACAACGATTAAGAAGAACAATGTTGATTCTGCAGTTCAAGGGGTCACTTGGAAGAATAAAGTTTACGGCTATCCATACGGGATTGAATCACAAGTCCTTTACTATAATAAGAGTAAGTTATCTGCAAATGATGTTAAAACTTGGGACGGCTTAACGAAAGCCGGCAAGTTAGGCACCAATTTTGCTGAAAATGGGACTAATTACATTTTTGCACCATTGTTTATGAGTAATGGTGATGTCTTATACGGTCAAAACGGTGAAAATCTGGATGGCACTAATTTCAATAACCAAAAAGGGGTCGAAGTCCTTTCTTGGATTGCTAAACAAAAATCAAATCCAGGCGTCGTTCAAACCAACGCAGCAGCTTTAGCAAACCTTCAATCAGGCAAAATTGATGCCTTCTTATCAGGTCCTTGGTCTAAAAACGATGTTAAAAAGGCTTTAGGCGATAAGATGGGTGTGGCTGCTTACCCAACGGTCAATTTCGGTAGTGGCGACAAACAAATGAAGGCTTTCTTAGGCGTTAAGGTCTACGGCGTTAACCAACAAACGAAGTCACCATTAGCTGCAATGGCTTTGGCAGATTACCTCAGCAATGAAAAAACGCAAGAAGTTGAATTTAATAAAAACGGGGTTGTCCCATCTAATAAACAAGCACAACAAACCACTAAGGTTAAAACGGACGTGGTTGCTAAATCAGTCATGGAAATGTCAGATACGAAACATTCAGTTGTTATGCCTAAATTACCTGAAATGACAACTTTCTGGCCACCAATGGATTCATTAATTAACGATGTCTATAAAGGTAAAATCAAATCAACACAATATCAAGAAAAACTAGACAAATTTGTAACAGATAACGCTAAGAAGACCAAGTAATTTTTGCTTGAAATGAAAGAAAAGGTGCGATGATATGTTTAAAAAGGCATACAAGGAACAACATATACCATTTAGAACACTATTTAAAGACGGTGATTTTGCCACTAAATTAGCGTTTGTCGTCATGGGTGCTGCCAATTTAGCCAATCGCCAATTTGTAAAAGGGTTGCTATTTTTAGCGGCCGAAGTTGGCTTTCTTGCTTGGTTTGTGGGAAATGGAATCCACGCATTAGCAATGTTACAAACATTAGGCACTAAGAAACAAGGCTTAGTCTACAGCGCTAATTTAGGAATTGACGTGTTACAAAAAGGTGATAATTCAATGCTCCTGTTGCTATTCGGTATTTCAGCATTGTTAGTCTGCATTGTCATCATTATTTTGTACATTGTTAATTTAAAAAGTGCCCGGCATATCTATGAATTAAAGCAAGCTGGGGATCCAGTACCGACTTTAAAACAGGATTTAAATAGTCTAGTCAATGAACGATTCCACATGACATTGATGACCATTCCGCTATTAGGAGTATTGTTTTTTACAATCTTACCGTTACTGTATATGGTTTCAATTGCCTTTACAAACTATGATCACACGCATTTACCCCCTAAGAATTTATTCACTTGGGTCGGGTTAAAGAACTTTTCTAATGTGATTACGGGTGATATGGCTTCGACCTTCTTTCCAGTCTTAAGCTGGACGCTAATCTGGGCGATATTTGCGACAATCACTTGTTTCTTTTTTGGCATCATTTTAGCATTATTAATCAATACTAAAGGGATTCGGTTTAAGAAGATGTGGCGGACCATCTTTGTGGTCACGATCGCAGTCCCACAGTTTGTGTCATTGTTGACGATGCATAATTTATTAAACGATGCGGGTCCAATCAATGCGATTTTAAAGAACATGGGATTAATTACGCAGTCGATTCCGTTTTTAACCGATCCCACCTTAGCCAAAATATCGATTATCATGGTGAATATGTGGATTGGGATTCCGACGACGATGTTGATTTCAACTGGGATTATTCAAAATCTCGATCAGGAACAAATTGAAGCAGCCAGGATCGATGGGGCTAATAAATTCCAAATTTTTAGAGCCATTACGTTCCCGCAAATTCTATTTGTGATGATGCCCGCGTTAATTCAACAATTTATTGGGAACATCAATAACTTCAACGTCATTTACCTCTTAACGGGTGGTGGCCCATCAAATTCAAATTATTACGGTGCGGGTTCAACCGATCTATTGGTCACTTGGCTCTATAATTTGACGGTCAATACGATGGATTATAATTTAGCATCCGTCATCGGGATTTTGATCTTTATCTTATCAGCAGTCTTTAGTTTATGGGCTTACACCCGGACTAATTCTTATAAGGAGGCGTAAAAAATGGCAGCGCAAATGAAATCAAAAAATTATCGAGCAAAACAGAGAAATACGCGTTACCTGATTTACGCCATCCTAATTATCATGGCTGTGATTTGGTTATTCCCAATTGTCTGGATTGTTTTAACCAGTTTTAGAAAAGAAGGCGGCGCTTTTGTGCCGTACATCATGCCTAAAAGTTTCACGCTGTCGAATTATACAAAATTAATCGCTGATGCGACGGGGAGTTATCCGTTTGTCCGCTGGTTCTTAAATACGTTGTTTGTCGCAATTTGTAGTTGTATCTTATCAACATTCATCACGATTGCAATGGCGTATTCATTATCGCGACTACGGTTTAAACTCAGAAGACCCTTTTTAAAAGTTGCATTAGTATTGAATATGTTCCCCGGTTTCATGAGTATGATTGCCGTTTATTATATTTTGAAGGCACTCGATTTAACGCAAAGTCTATTTGCTTTAATTCTAATCTACTCAGCAGGTGCAGCGTTAGGCTTTTACGTCGCTAAGGGGTTCTTCGATACGATTCCAATGGCGTTAGATGAATCAGCGATGATTGATGGGGCCAATAAGTGGGAAATCTTTACGAAGATTACGATTCCTTTATCAAAACCAATCATTGTTTATACCGCTTTGATGGCCTTTATGGGGCCTTGGATGGATTTCATTTTTGCCAAGGTCATCATGGGCGATGACGTCAAGAACTACACGGTGGCCATCGGACTATATTCGATGATGAATAAAACCACCGCGAACTCCTTGTTCATGTCATTTACAGCGGGGTGTGTCCTGATTGCGATTCCAATTACGTTATTATTTATCTACATGCAGAAATATTATGTAGAAGGGATTACATCGGGTTCGGTTAAATAGTCAGAACAGTAATCTAAATAGAAAGGCTGTACAAACAATCAACTCGGTAAAACTTGAATTGGTTTGCTGTACAGCTTTTTTAATTGAAAAATTTAAAACAAGGATGGTTATTTTAATGAATACAGCAGCAATTTATCATCGCCCGGATAGTGAATTTGCTTATCTCTATCAGGCCGGTGTCATGCATCTACGGTTACGAACAGCCCATGCGGATATTGCCAAAGTCAGCTTATTGGCCGGTGATCCCTATTTAATGGACAGTGAAAAATGGGACCAAAAACCGGTGGCGATGCACCGGGGCTTATCAACGGATTTATATGATTTTTGGACGGCGGAAGTCACCACCACCCATAACCGGTTGGCGTATGGTTTCCAAATTACCGGGGTCGACGGGACCCAGATTTTCTACGGCGATCAAGGGTGTTACCCAGTAGCACAAGCTAAGAAAAGTTATTTTAAAATGCCTTATCTACACGAAATCGATCGCTTTAAGGCGCCAGAATGGGTTAAGCAAACGGTTTGGTATCAAATATTCCCAGAACGATTTGCCAATGGTGATCCGAGCAATGATCCGGAAGGCAGTTTACCCTGGTCAGCCCAATCACCTAAGGCCCAAGATTTCTACGGTGGCGACTTACAAGGGGTGCTAGACCATCTAGACGATTTAGTGGATTTAGGGATTAATGGTTTGTATTTCTGCCCGATTTTTAAGGCCCATTCAAATCATAAATATGACACAATTGATTATTTAGAAATTGATCCTAGTTTTGGCGACAAAGCGCTATTCCGTAAATTAGTCGCTGAATGCCATCAACGCGGGATTAAGGTTATGTTAGACGCGGTTTTCAATCATTTGGGTGACCAATCACCCCAATGGCAAGACGTGCTCCAAAAAGGGGCCGCTTCACAATACGCGGATTGGTTCCACATTCATGAATTTCCAGTGAGCTACCAAGCCGGTCGTAATTTTGAAGATGCGACTGATTTGACTTACGAAGTTTTCGCAACGACGCCCCACATGCCGAAATTAAATACGGCCAATCCCGAAGTACAGGATTATCTCTTAAAAGTGGCGCGTTACTGGATTGAAGAATTTGATATTGATGCGTGGCGGTTAGATGTTGCCAACGAAGTCGATCATCATTTCTGGAAAAAATTTTGCCAAGTCTGCGACGCCGCGAAGCCTGATTTTTACATTCTAGGCGAAATTTGGCATTCTTCTCAAAGCTGGTTAAATGGGGATGAATTTAGCGCCGTAATGAACTATGCCTATACGGATGCGATTCTAGACTATTTCGTTAAAAAGGAAATCCCACTCAATAAGATGGTTTCTGAACTCAATAACCAATTGATGTTATACCGGGATCAAACCAATCAAGTTCAATTTAACGTTTTAGATTCGCATGACACGGCCCGTCTGTTGACCGCAGCGCAAGGTAATCGCGATTTAATGCGCCAAGTCATGGCCTTCACGTATCTCCAACCAGGTGTGCCTTGTTTGTATTATGGTGATGAATACGGGATGACTGGGGGCAATGATCCGGATTGCCGGAAGTGTCTCGTTTGGGATGCGGATCAACAAGATTTAGAACTCTATCAGTTTGTTAAAGCTTTGATCGCTGTTCGGAAACAGTACCAACCGATTTTATCGGAAGGCCAACTGAAATGGTCGATTAAAGAGAGCGCACCAGATGTGCTAAAAATGACGAGAATTTTAGGTAACAAAAAGTTGACGGCGATTTTTAACACGGGACAAACAACGGTTAGTTTAACGCAAACCCAACCCGTTATTTTAAGTCAGCAGATAACGCTTCAAGAGCAACAAGTTCAAATGGCACCGAACGGCTTTATTCTATATTAAAGAGGAGATTGATTATGCAACAATATTGGTGGCAATCAACCGTCGTTTACCAAGTTTATCCGCGGAGTTTTAACGATACTAATCGGGATGGGATTGGTGATTTGCCGGGAATTATTGAAAAATTAGATTATTTACAGGAATTGGGGATTGGCGCAATCTGGTTATCGCCCGTTTATCAATCACCTAATGAAGATAACGGTTATGATATTTCAGATTATCAAGCAGTCATGGCCGAATTTGGTGATATGGCTGATTTAGAACGGCTGATTGCTGAAGCTAAGCAGCGCGGGATCCGGATTATCATGGATTTAGTGGTCAATCATACCTCGGATGAACACGCTTGGTTTGTCGAAGCGCGGCAATCGAAAGCTAATCCGTATCGGGATTATTATGTGTGGGCGGAGCCGGCGGCTGATGGCGGTGTGCCGAATCAATTGCAATCGACTTTTTCTGGTTCAGCCTGGCAATATGACGACACTAGCCAACAATATTACTTACACTTATTTAGTCAGAAACAACCCGATTTAAACTGGCAGAATCCGCAGATGCGCCAAGCGATTTACGACATGATGAATTTCTGGATTGATAAAGGGATTGGCGGGTTTCGCTTAGATGTGATTGATTTAATCGGCAAACAACCGGCACAAGGCATTACCGGTAATGGGCCGGAATTACATCATTATTTGCAAGAGATGAATCAAGCCACTTTTGGTAATCGGGACTTATTGACGGTTGGTGAGACTTGGGGCGCGACCCCGGCCATTGCAAAACTGTATTCGGCGCCGGAACATCACGAATTATCAATGGTTTTTCAATTCGAACACGTTGGCTTAGACGAACAACCTGGCAAATCTAAATGGGATTTACAGGCGTTACGCATTAGTGAGTTGAAACGGGTTTTTGCTAAATGGCAAACTGAATTAGGCGACCAAGGTTGGAATTCGTTATTTTGGAATAATCACGATTTACCGCGCATTATTTCGCGTTGGGGTAATGATGGTCAGTATCGTGTTAAAAGTGGTAAGATGCTTGCGATTCTATTACACATGCTTAAAGGGACACCATATATTTATCAAGGTGAAGAAATTGGCATGACGAATCGGGTGGTGCATGATATTAGTGAAGTTGCGGATGTCGAAAGTCGGCGGATGTATGCTGAACGTCTAGCAAACGGCTATTCGCCGGCCGATATTTTGCATTCAATTAATGTTAAAGGCCGCGATAACGCGCGGACGCCGATGCAATGGGATGCGACTGAGCAAGCCGGTTTTACAACCGGTCAACCTTGGTTAGCGGTTAATCCTAATTATGCGACGATCAACGTGGCGGCCGCTTTGGCGGATCCCGATTCACTCTTTTATACTTATCAAAAATTAATTCGGTTACGCCAAAATAATCCAATTATGGTGTGGGGCAGTTTTGAATTATTAGCGACCGCGGAGTCGGTTTTTGCGTACAAACGTCGTTATCAAAATGAAACCTGGTTAGTCGTCAATAATTTTTCAAACGAACCGCAACAGATTGATTTACCGGCCGAAAAAGTCGAAACGGTGATTATTCAAAATGACGAGACTGAACTGACTTCGTTGGCCAATTTGCAATTGACGCCTTGGCAATCCTTCGTGGTAAAGGTGGCTGAATCAGATGACAACTAAATGGTGGCAAAATGCTGTCGGGTATCAAATTTATCCGCGGAGTTTCAACGATTCTAACGGCGATGGGATTGGTGATATTCCTGGGATTATCGAAAAGTTACCGTATCTTAAATCATTGGGCATCGATTTTATCTGGATTAATCCGATTTACCAATCGCCGAATGTTGATAATGGTTACGATATTTCAGATTATCAAGCGATTCAACCCGAATTTGGGACGCTGGCGGATTTCAAAACGCTTTTGCAAGCGGCTCACGCAATTGGGATCAAAGTGATTCTAGATTTAGTCGTTAATCACACCAGTGACCAGCACCCGTGGTTTATCGAAAGTCAAAAATCCAAGGATAATCCGTATCGCGACTATTATTTATGGGCCGACGCGACCCCGGAGAAAATGCCGAATAATTGGCAAAGTTTCTTTGGGGGATCAACCTGGACTTACGATGCGCAAACTAAACAGGCTTATTTCCACGTTTTCGCCAAAGAACAACCCGATTTAAATTGGCGAAATCCCGCAGTTCGCCAAGCGATTTACCAGATGATTCGGTGGTGGTTAGACCTTGGGATTGATGGTTTCCGGTTAGACGCCATCAGTCACATTCAAAAGGCGCCGTGGGATTTCAAGATTCGCGATAATCCGTGGGCGCCGTTTATGAACGTGGCCGGCATCGAAGTTTATATGGCCGAATTACGGGATTTGTTTAATGAATATCAGATTATGACCGTTGGTGAAGCCAGTGGGGTCACGAGTAAAAAGGCGGTCAGTTGGACGGATCCGGCGCAGGCCGGCTATCTGAATATGATTTTTGAGCTTGAACACAATGTCCGGCAAGCCGATACGGGCCAACCGCGCTTAGATGTATTAGGCCTTAAAAAGGTCTTGGCACGGTGGCAGACTGATTTAGGCCAGCACGGTTGGAACGCGTTGTATGTCGAGAATCATGATAATCCACGAATTAACAGCATACTGGGCGATGAAACGGCTAAATCAGCCAAAGCGATTGCTTTGATGTATCTCGGGTTGAAAGGGACGCCGTTTATTTATCAAGGTCAGGAATTAGGCATGACCAATTTTCCGTTTACGACGATTGAACAAGTCGATGCTGAAGAACTACGGCGGCAATATACAGCGCTAGTCAGCCAACAGGTAGCGCCCAGTGTGGCGCTTGCACAACTGACGCGTTGGAGTCGCGATCATTCGCGAACACCGATGCAGTGGACTGCAGCGGCTAATGGGGGCTTTACGACCGGGCAACCTTGGCTAGCGGTTAATCAGAACACACAAACGATTAATGCGACGGCGGCCGTTCAAAATCCGCAATCGCCTTGGCATTTCTATCAGCAATTGATTGCCATTCGCCATCAAGAAGGCGCTTTGATCGACGGTGATTTTGAACTATTGTTGAAAAATGACCCGACCGTCTTTGCGTATGTCCGCCGTGCACAGCAACAAACATGCTTAGTGCTTGTTAATTTAAGTTCACAAGCTAAAACCATCACGTTACCCCGCCGTGTCTGGCAACAGGACTGGCAATGTCGCTTGAGTAATACGACCTCTCAAACAATCACCCAACACTTTAGACTCGCCGCTTATGACGCCTATCTATTTGAACAAAAGTGACAACGACCAAGCGGTGACTGTTGGCACGTTATCAATTGCCTATCAAGTTAAAAAAAGTCGTTTATCCAGAAAACTAAGGATAGACGATTTTTTGATTTGAACGGCAATTGATGAGTTCTGTCACAGCCCGTTTTTAATTAACGGTTCGTTATAATCTGTTATCGGTAACAAGATGAAAGCGATTGCTAAAATGGAATCGATAGCGAATAATAAAAGATATCAAGAGCAATTATTTTAAATAGTAGTCAAGTTGATTTAGCTTTTGAAATGTCCAAAGCACACTACTTCGATGTTGAAACTGGCATCACAATTATTTAAGTCAATTATGTAAATGGAGTGTATTTTAGATGAAGAGAATATTTGAAGCACAACCGTGGCAGATTGTGACACATGAATTTAAACCGGCTGATAAACGCCTCCAGGAATCGATGACGAGTCTGGGCAACGGTTATATGGGGATGCGTGGCTTTTTTGAAGAAGATTACTCGGGCGACAGCTTACCCGGTATCTATTTGGGTGGCGTTTGGTACCCCGATAAGACGCGCGTTGGTTGGTGGAAGAATGGTTATCCGGAATATTTCGGGAAAGTCATCAACGCGATTAATTTTATTAAAATGAATTTCATCATTAACGGTGAAAAACTCGATTTGGCCACTGATCATTTTGACCAATTCGAATTGAATCTCGATTTAAAGACGGCGACCTTAACCCGTTCATTCGTGGTGACTAAAGGGGCTGCTAAAGTACAATTCAAGTTCGAGCGGTTCTTAAGCGTTGCACAAAAAGAATTGTCGTTGCAACGAGTAACGTTCCAGAATTTGGGCCAGCAAACCGTTGACGTGACCGTGATTTCGGCGGTCGATAGTAACGTTCAAAATGAAGATGCGAATTACGATGAACACTTCTGGCAAGTTTTGGCGATTACGCCGGACCATTTAATCGCGCAAACTAAGGCCAATCAATTTGGCACGCCGCAATTTATGACTGGAATGCAAGTCGCCCACGTGACGACGTTAGCCCAAGTGGCTGAAACAACTACGGCGACCGAGATTCAACAGACCTTCGTGGCGCATTTGAAACCACAAGCGCAAGCCACGATTGAAAAACGGGTGGTGGTCGTGACATCACGCGATTATGCCGACCAAGCTGCGTTAACGACGGCGATGACCCAATTGATGGCTAAAGTCGCGCCACAATCGTATGCAGATTTATTGGCGGCCCACCAAGCCATCTGGGCGGAGCGTTGGGCACAATCGGATGTTCAAATCGACGGCGATGTGTTGGCGCAACAAGGGATGCGGTTTAATTTATTCGGGCTTTTTACCACCTATTATGGGGATGATGCCCGGTTAAACTTTGGTCCCAAAGGCTTCACCGGTGAAAAATACGGTGGCGCGACTTATTGGGATACCGAAGCATTCTGTGTGCCGGTTTACCTTGGGATTACGAAACCGGAAATCACGAAGAATCTATTATTGTACCGCTACAAACAATTAGATGGGGCCTTCGTCAATGCCAAGCAACAAGGTTCGAAAGGCGCGTTGTACCCAATGGTTACGTTTAACGGGATTGAATGCCATAACGAATGGGAAATCACGTTTGAAGAAATTCATCGTAATAGCGATGTTGCTTTTGCGATTTATAATTACACGCGCTATACCGGCGAGACCGATTACGTGTTGCATGAGGGTAGCGAAGTCTTAACCGAAATCGCCCGTTTCTGGGCCGACCGCGTTCATTATAGTCAACGCAAGGGTCAATACATGATTCACGGGGTGACGGGTCCAGACGAATATGAAAATAATGTCGACAATAATTGGTACACCAATTATTTAGCACGTTGGACACTTGAATATACGTTGGAAATGACGGCGCAAGTCGCCCCCGAACAAGCAGCCAAATTGGCCATTTCGGAAGCAGAACGGGCGCATTGGCAAGCAATTGTCGATCAAATGTATTTGCCTTACGATACCGAACTGGGGATTTTTGAACAACACGACGGCTTTTTGGATAAAGATTTAACGCCGGCTAGCGAAATTCCAGCGGATCAACGGCCGATTAATCAAAACTGGTCGTGGGATAAAATTTTACGGTCACCGTACATTAAACAAGGCGACGTGATTCAAGGTATTTGGAACTTTATCGATGATTTTTCAGAAGCCGAAAAGAAACGTAACTTTGATTTCTACGAACCGTTAACGGTTCACGAATCAAGTTTATCACCTGCGGTTTATTCGATTATTGCCGCTGATTTGAACTACGAAGACAAGGCCGTTGAACTCTACGAACGAACGGCCCGCCTAGATTTAGACAATTACAACAATGATACCGAAGATGGTTTGCACATTACTGCGATGACCGGTGGTTGGTTAGCGATTGTTCACGGCTTTGCTGGCATGCGGGTTCACGACGATGGCACGTTGAGTTACAAACCATTCCTACCGAAGAAATGGCAACGTTATTCGTTCCGCCAAGTTTTCCGTGGCCGGATTATTGAAATCACCGTTGATCAAAACGGGACACAAGTGAAATTGATTGAAGGTCAATCGTTGACGATTGAACTCAACGGTCGCCAACAGTTATTAAATTAAGTAGGCTGAAAGGGGCGCAATGATGCCTAAATTTGAAACGATTAAAGGGGTTTTATTCGATTTGGACGGTGTGATTACCGACACGTCGGTTTACCATGAACAAGCGTGGCACGAACTAGCAGATCAGTTGCAGATTGACTGGCAAGCGGCGTTTGCGGAACAGTTAAAAGGGGTTAGCCGTGAAGCATCATTAGCCGTATTGCTGAATGCGACTGGTCATCCGAATGATTATTCTGCCGAACAAAAAGCGCAGTTTGCGATTGAAAAAAACGACCGCTATCTAGCGCTGCTGCAGCAGTTAAGTCCGGCAGCAATCGCCCCCGGCATGACGGCGTTCTTAACGGCATTAAAGGTGCAAAATTATCGAATCGGGTTAGCTTCAGCCTCTAAAAACGCGCCGTTTGTATTAGAACGGTTGGGTCTCAGCGACTATTTCCAAGCACGGGTCGATCCCGCGACGTTGCGTAAGGGCAAACCAGATCCCGAAATTTTTAGTCGCTGCGCTGCATTATTGGGGCTACAACCCGCTGAATGTCTTGGCATTGAAGACGCGCAAGCGGGGATTCAAGCGATTAACGGTTCCGGGGCAGTCTCAGTTGGGATTGGGGCCAAAGACGTCTTAACGGCGGCCCAAATTCGTTTTGAGACGACAGCTGATTTAACGTTGGCAAATATTCGACAACAATTAAAGTAAAAAAAGGATTCGACTAAAATAAGTCGAATCCTTTTTGATTTAGGCAATACGTTTGCGTTGGTATTTCGCAATTAACGGTAAGATGACGCCTAAGCCCATTAAGGCGGCTGAGACGACCACGTTTAAGATTAATTCGTGGGTGTATTTAGACGTCCCCGGTGTCGCGTCTTGGGGGAAGATACTGAAGATGGTCCCCAAAGCGGTAATTAACAGACACCAGAACCCGACGATGATCGCCCACGGTTTATTTTTGATGTAGGTGTATTCAGACGGGAACTTCTCGGGATTGAAACGGACCCGTAAGAATGCGACGAAGATGAAACAGGTGACAAACGGTGAGACAATCCCATTGATATTCAATAACCAATTGAAAATATCGTTGATGCCGGGTAAGAAGGCACTTGAGGCCAGGACGAAGGTACAAATGCCAGTCGTCAGCCAGTAGCCGTTGATTGGCAGGCCTTGTTTGTTGGTTTTGGTTAAAGCTTTCGGTAAAAACTTCTTCGCGGTATCGGATAAGAAAATCCGCGTGCCACCGTCTAATAGCATGGCGAGTTGGGCGCCCATGTAAATCGCTTGAGTGACGGCAAACGTGTAGAGCAGGATTTTGCCCATGTGGAACTGTTTGCCCAATGCTAAGAAGGCGTAATAAGAGCCGTTCATTTTCAAATCGTTAGGTAAATGGTTGGCATCGAAGAAGACGCCGATCGCAAAGGAACCAAAAATCGTTAGAAAAGCGGTCATTAAGGCTAAGGCCATCATGGCTTTTGGAAAATCCTTTTTACCATCCTTCATTTCACTGACGTACGGGGCGACTAATTCGGCGCCGTTCATCGCGAAAATTAATAACCCGATGGTTGAGAAATAATGTAAATCAAACTTCGGAATAAAGGTGTGCAAGTTCATGGGTTGCGTCGCGATGTGCGCGCCGTTGAACAAACCGGAAAAGGTCATAATGACAAATAGCATCGTCATGATGAACATCGCGCCACCCCCGACAATGCTGAGAACTTGCAACGATGCGGTGAATTTATGTTGAAAAAAGATGAATAGGATCGTAATCGCAGCGGTTAATAACGCGAAACTCGCCCGCGATAAATGGTCTTCCAGATTACCATTTCCGGTAATGATCCAGAAAAACGAAACAACCATCGAATTAGCGACGTCGACTAAGTAAGGGAGACTAGCGACCCAATAACACCAAGCGGTCAGGTAACCCCAAACGTCGCCGCTGGTGTGGCGCATCCATGAAGAAAGCCCGCCACCATCTTCGCTGAAAGCCGAGCCGAGATGACCGACCATCAATTCGTAGGGTAAGACATAGGCGAATAATAGCACGATCCAAGAGAATACGACGGCCATGCCTTGATTTTGGAAATTATAAATAATATCGTCAAAACCAATTACGGTGACAAAATCCATTAAAGCGAGGACTTGCCACGTAATGTATTTCTTTTTTGGTTCAATTTCATCCATGATGCCACGACTCCTTCGTCTGAAAACTTAACAGTTTTTAATTATAATCAAAGCGACTAGAGATGACAAAACATTTCGAATGTTTCACATGAAATTTTAAAAGTCGCTAGGTGAAACTTACAAACTTGTCATTTGAATCTCATAAACTGTCATTTAAATAGCGGGCGCTTGCGTTTGTTTTTCAGTACAATTAAGTTATTAATTAAATTTGGAGGCATTGTGATGGAAACCCCAACAGTAGTGAGTGTCAAAGATGTTCAAAAAACTTACGGTAAACCCAACGAAAAGCAATACACTGCACTCAAGAATATTTCATTTGAAGTTCAACGTGGTGAATTCGTCGGCATCATGGGCGCTTCAGGCTCAGGTAAAACGACATTATTAAATATTCTATCAACGCTCGATCGACCAACGGCGGGGCAAGTGGCGATTAACGGCCAAGCTATCGATCATTTAAAGGGCAATGCTTTGGCCGATTTCCGCGCTAAAGAAATTGGTTTTATGTTCCAAGATTTTAACTTACTCGAAAATTTAACGGCTTACGAAAACATGGCCTTACCATTAACGTTACAAAATGTCAGCAGCAAAAAAATTAAAGTCGCCGTGACTAAAATTGCGCAAACCCTGTCAATCGACCACATTTTGGATCACTATCCGACGGAATTATCCGGGGGCCAAAAGCAACGGGTTGCTGCTGCGCGGGCGCTCGTGCACAACCCAGCGATTTTATTCGGTGATGAACCAACTGGTGCGCTAGATTCAACGAGTGCTAAAGAATTATTGGATACGATGGCGCAACTAAACGAAGAACAACGTGTATCAATTCTATTGGTAACGCATGATCCATTGTCAGCCAGTTATTGTCAACGCATCTTGTTCATTAAAGATGGTCAAATCGGTCAAGAATTAGTGCACGGTGATAAGAGTCGCGAAGCCTTTTATCAAGAAATTCTAGGTGTCTTAGGGACATTTAATCAATAAGGAGGCGGCTTGCGATGTTATGGAAATTATCATTAACCGGAATCAAAGGACGCTTTAAAGATTATTTCGTCCTATTCTCCGGGCTCATTATGGCCAGCGCTATTTTCTATATGTTTGAAGCGATGGCGTTGAATAAGGATTTTGTCACTGGTAATTCACCCGTTCAAGCGACGGCGATTATTTTTCAAATCGGTTCAGTGTTACTCGGGATGATTGCTTTGGTCTATGTCATGTACGCCAATAGTTTCTTGATGACTATGCGTCGGCGTGATTACGGGATGTTTATGATGCTCGGGGCTAAAGGCCGTAAGATTGCGCAACTGATTGCGACTGAAACAATTGTGATTGGCACGTTGGCCACCCTTGTTGGAACAGCGCTCGGGGTGGGCTTAACGCAAATTGTGAGTCAATTTTTGATTAAGCGGCTAGACGCTGCGGTGCAACATTTTTCACCGTTTTATTTCCCAGCAGTGTTAGTAACATTAGGCTTTTTCATTATCTTGTTTATCGTTGCGGCGGTGTTTAATCAATTTCAATTATTGAAGACGCCGGTTTTACGATTGTTACATGATGATCAACAACCTAATCGGGTTCATAATAATCCGTGGTGGGCTGCTATTCAGATTATTTTGGGCCTCAGCTTTATCACAATTGGTTATTTGATGATGGTCAAATTTGCCATTTTCTTAATTCCGGGTTTGGTCGTGGCACTGTTCACGATTACCTCGGGGACCTATTTGTTGTTTAACGCCTTTTTCAGTTGGTTAATCAAGCTTTTGAAGAAGAGTGCTTGGTTAACGAATCGCGGGTTGAACAACTTTACGTTAGCCCAACTCGGTTTTCGAATTAAGGATTATACGAAGATATTAGCGTTAGTCGCGATGTTATTTGCTTTAGCATTAGGTGCGATTACGGTCGGCATTGGCTATCAAAGTGAGATTCCAAAGATGGCTTCGGCCACCAGTGCCTACGACGTGGTTTTGAACCAACCGACGAAGGCTGCCCAAAAGAAAGCCGCTCAGTTAACGGGGGTTGAAGTTCAAGCAACCTATCATACTAAAGAAGTCGGGCAAACGATTTATTATCAACAAGCTGAATTTGTTGAAGCCCCCTTGTTGAAACAGGTCTACCCTAAATCGACCGGTGGCTTATCTATGAAGTTACCTAAGACTGAGGAAATGAGTACCACTGAATTAACGAAACAAATTGGCGATGGTTACACGGTTCGGAGTTTACAAGTTCCCGATCAATTCGCCAAACAAGCGAAATTAGTTTCAGCGGCGGATTTTGATCAGTTGCAAGCGTCAACTAAGACCGTTCAAGTTTATCAAGTGGCCGATTTTGCCGCGAATTTACCATTGATTAAACAAATAGATCGACTACAAATTGCGGCCAATCCAAGTTTACAAAAAAATCCAGATTTAAGTAGCAGTAAGTATACGGGCTATACGATGCTCAATGGCATCTTTAGTGGTCTTGAATTTATGGGCTTCTTCTTAGGCATTGCCTTTTTAGCAATGTTAGCGAGCTGCTTAATGTTTAAGATTCTTTCTGGTGCCGCTAGCGATGTTAAACGCTACACGATGTTGGATAAAATCGGGACCCGGAAAGGTTTGTTACGCCAATCGATTGCCAAAGAAATTGGGGTTTTATTCCTCTTACCAGGAATTGTCGGTGTGATTCACGTGTTATTCGGGTTACAACTCTTTAAGACCATCATGCTCGATCCATACCATAATTTATGGTTACCGTTTGGGATTTTCATTGTTTTATACGGTTTGTATTACGTATTAACCACATGGTTGTACCAAGGGATTGTTTTGAAGAAGCAAGATTAAATCGATATAAAAAAGCTCAGCAAACGCCGCGATTGGGCAATTTGCTGAGCTTTTTGGGCATTAAAGTGTCGTTTCATTATAAGTCAGAACATCGACGCCTTCATCCGTTAGGACAATTTTGGTAATACTGCCGTTCATTGGACTAACGCTGACATCGAATTGACCTTGGCCAAATTTACCGACGATGCTGCGAATGGTCGTGCCATGACTGACCATCAGAACTTTGTCGCCATCGGTACATTCTGTTCGGAGCTGTTTGAAGCCTTTACCAATCCGCGCCCAATATTCAACGGCGTTTTCGGCATCGTGGAAGGGATCGGCTGCTTTCATAAAGTCTTTAGAAGCATCGAGCGAGTATTTAGTAATGATCTCCTTAAAAGTTTGAGCATCATGGCCAGCACCAGTCATGTACCAAGCCTTATGCGAATCTTCGCCTTCAAAATAGCCGTAGAATTCTTCGCGAAAATGGGGGGTAATCGTATAGGGTGTATCAAGGTAAAAACTCTTACCTAGGATAATGCGGGCCGTATCCATCGCCCGGCTACGATCACTCGAATAGGCTTGGGCAAAATTAATCTTGGAGAGTTCTTTGCCAGCTAATTCAGCGTCGGCGATACCTTTAGGCGTTAATGGACTATCCGACCAACCTTGCATCCGGTTATACCGGTTAAAAAAAGTTTGGCCATGACGAACTAAATAGACAGTAATACGTTTCATGTAACGACCTCCAACTCAATCAGTTATTAACCTTATTTTAGCATAGATAGCGCTTTAATATTAGCGTAAATTCATAGAATTGAAGGGGAGTGGGCGAATTGGTATAATGATTAAGCAATATTATAGAAAAATATTCTCATAATTTGATATAGAAGGTGGTTAACCATCCTTTTAATTGGAAGCAAAATATGCTAGTTTATTAATTAAAATAATAATATTAAAACATAAAACGTTTAATATAGATGAGGGATTAGAGAATGGCGCAAGTAGCGAATGAACGACTATTATTAGAAGAATGGTATATCCAAGTAGTGCGAATTTATAATGATATCAACCAATTAACGGAATGTTATGGATTGAATTATGAACAGTACTTAATTTTGAAGAAGGTTGACAACGATGAGGCCATTGAAGTGATGAAACTGGCGCAAATTTTGGCGGTTAGCAATCCGGCTATTTCACGTAAAGTGAATATCTTATACAGTAAGAAATTAATTACTAAGGAACGTAAAGACGAAACCGATCAGCGCAAAGTCTTTATCGCATTGAGTGAAGCGGGGCAACAGTTGACGCATCAGTTAACGGCTGAACTAGATGAATTATTGCGAGATTATCAACAATCACATCGCTCAAATTTAGGCCAATTATTTGATGAAACGAAGCAATTAGAAGGCTTTTTAAGTCAGAGAGTACAAAAAATGGTTTAACTAAGAGCCGTTAAAAAAGACGCCATCATCCGGAAATAAGCGGATGATGGCGTGTTTTTTAGGTTAATCCGTAGAAGCTAAACGGCTGAGTCAGCACTCTTAATCAAAACGTGCTTCTCGAGTAGCCTTTTCCGGTTAACTACAAAACAGGCATTATGGGTTAAGAACGCTCCCATAATGCCTGTTTTTAGGTTAATCCTCAAAGTCTAAGCAACTCGAGTCAGCACTCTTAATCTTTGAAATTATTATCTTCAACGTCCTTGATGAACGTCTTCAAGTGATCGAAGTAGACTGGTGCGTTGTCGATCATATGATGATGGCCGCCGTTTGGTGTTGTGACCAAACGTGCGTGTGGAATCTTTTCTGCCATGATTTTAGCGGTCGCAATTGGCATTGTTTCGTGTTCGCCAAATGTGATTAACGTTGGCACGGTAATCTTGTGGAGTTGGTCACGGAAATGCCAATCCTTTAATTTACCAGTCACAACGAATTCGTTGTCGCCTTGGAAGACGCCATAAACATCTGTCGCCATGGTTGAGATTAAATGTGAAATCGCTAATGGTTGTTTACGATCGACATAACCAGCATCTAGTTTATCAACTAAAGCTTGGTATTGGTCGTTATTGTAATCATTTTTAGCTTCACAATCTTGCATGAATTTTAATTGTTCAGGCGTCATGATATGTTCACGAATCTTGTTGATGTTTGTGACATATTCGTCGATTTCATCAACCATACTTGAGATGATGGCACCCTTTAAATGTTGGCCGTATTTAGCAGCGTACATTTGAACTAAAGCGCCACCCCATGATTGGCCGATTAAATAGAAATTGTCGATGCCGAGTTTTTGACGGACTTCTTCAATTTCATCTAAGAAATAATCATAAGTTAATAACTGGTCATTGCCTGGTTTTGAATAATCAGGTTGATCAGAATAAAACGAACCAAGTTGATCATACATATGAACTTGCACGCCAAGGTCAGCTAATTCTTCACCAAAGTTTTCCCAGTATTCGTGATTGCCACCAGGGCCGCCGTGTAGGCATAATAAGTGAATGTCGCCAGTTCCTTGGGTATTAGTCCATAAATGATAACCGTTATCCAATGTGAGGATTGTTGTTCCTTGTTTCATATCTGCACCATCCTTTAATTATGATATTTTCATTATAAACCTATTAGAGAGGATGCGCGAGTGTTAATCGCACATGATCATTGAGATGAATTTGGGGGTCACCACGCGGCGTGATTAAGACGATGACTCATGCGCGGTTTTCCATGATCAAAAGCCTTTCAACACCTAATAAGTTGTTTAGAAGCACATACTAGTTAGCTGAGAAATTAAAGGTCGTCCTTTGGGTCAATTTACAAATGAAATTAACATGCTAGAATGGAAGGTACGATATTTTGGAAAACGGGGTCGGACAGATGAAAATTAAAGAAAGTTGTGCCATTGGGTTGTTTGCTTTTTTGGGTGGCATTAGCCGCTATTTAATCGGCTTGGGCTTCAACTCCAGCGGTGGTTTTCCGTACGGGACGTTAGCGGTCAATTTAATCGGGGCGTTTTGTCTGCCGTTTTTAATGCGTTATGTCATCGTCCATTATCATTTGAACGACCAATTAGCGTTAGCCATCGGGACCGGTTTTTTTGGGGCGTTTACGACTTTTTCATCGTTTAGCGTTGACGCGTTGCGGTTATTGCAAAATCACCAACTGGCCGCTTTTGGTTGGTATCTCGGTATTAGCCTGATTGGTGGGGTCGCTTGCAGTTTATTAGCCGATTATTGGGCCGTTAAGCTGCTTGCTAAGCACGGCGAAGTGCAGGTGGTCAAATGATGACGATTCTATTAGTCGGCTGTGGTGCGGCAATTGGGGCGATTCTACGCTATCAATTAACTAGAGTCGGCACTCAGATTGCTAGCGAATTTCCATTAATTACGTTTTTGATTAACTTAACCGGGAGTTTTGCACTCGGCTGGTTGACCGCCGCGCAACTGGGGTCACCATTGACGACTTTTTTCGGAGTCGGTATGCTTGGCGGCTATACGACGTTTTCAACGTTCAATAGCGAGTTGAGTCAATTGTGGTTCCGCCAGCGCTATCATATTTTCTTTGGCTATTTAGGATTAACTTATGGTTTGGGAATTTTGGTTGCCGCGGCAGGCTATTTAATCGGCCAACCATAAAACGAGTGGTTTTACTCGCACTCTTGTGAAATAAGTGTTAAACTATTTAAACTGTTTATTTAGAAATTTGGAGGCATTTGCTTTGACTGACGTACAAAAATCATTAGAACAAAGCCGTTTAAACGAAATTGTGGCCCTGGTCAAAACGGCTGAAAAGCATTTTGAGGGTGCGGTTAAACGCGCTAAATCGGAAGAACAAGAAATTAACGAAAACTTCTTTAATGATGTTCGCCTTAATTTTAATAATGATTCAGCGATGACCGAAACTGCCGTCTCAATTGAACAACAACGGCAAATGCTACAAGAACGAAATCATTCTTGGCAACAATCTTCCCGCCAATTAGCGACTTTACAGAAAATGGAAAAGACGCCTTATTTCGCGCGGATTGATTTTAAAGAAAAAGGCGAACCAAAATCGGAATCAATCTACATCGGTTTGGGTTCATTTACGGACAGCGATGATCATTTCTTAATCTATGATTGGCGGGCACCGATTTCATCGATTTATTATGAAGGTCGGACGGGCGATGTCACTTACCAAACACCAGACGGTCCGCAAGACGTCAACATTTCGCTGAAACGCCAATTCTTAATCGAAGACGGCCAGATTAAGGCGTTATTTGATACGCAAGAAACGATTGGCGATCAAATGTTGCTCGAAGTCCTGGGTGAAAAGTCTGATACGCAGATGAAGACGATTGTGACCACGATTCAACGCGAACAAAATCAGATTATCCGTAATACTGATGCCGACCTCTTATTTGTTCAAGGCGCCGCTGGTTCCGGGAAAACGTCTGCGATTCTCCAACGAATTGCCTTCTTGTTATACCGGTATCGCGGTAACTTGGATTCAAGCCAAGTCATCATGTTCTCACCAAACCAATTATTTAACGATTATATCGCCGATGTATTACCTGAATTAGGCGAACAAAATATGATTCAGATGACCTATTTCCAATACGTCGCACGGCGTTTACCGAACCTTGATGTACAAAGTTTATTTGACCAATTCGAAACACCGATTTCAGAAACGGACGGTCGGATTAGCCGGTTGAAAGAAAGCTTAGTCTTCTACAAAGCCGTTAAGAAATACGCGCGTTTTTTGGAAACCGAAGGCATGCGTTTTCGGGATTTGAAAGTTAGCGGTCGGCCAATCATTACGAAAGAAAAAATTGCCGAAGTTTACTATAGCTTCAACGAGAATTACCATCTCGGCAATCGCTTAGACGGGACCAAAGAAAAACTGTTGCGGAGTTTGAGCCATAAGATGAGTCACGAAACCAAAGCCGAATGGGTGGCTGAACGGGCTGAAAATCTCAGCGATGAAGAATTACGCGAATTGATGGCCGGCAAAGACTTTAAAACCGGTGGGGATGAGAACCAATACATCGCCAAGCAAATCGTTTTAAAGGCCTTCAAACCATTACAAAAATCAATTCAACGCAACCGTTTCTTGAGCATCCAAGCCCAATACGTCCAATTTATGCGGGTCGTGCCTCAATTAGTTAAGTTAGCTGATTTTGGTTTAACTGAAGCCGATTGGCAAGCTCACGTCACCAAATTTTTGGACCAATTAAAGGCCAAAAAGATCACCTTGGCTGACGTCACGCCATATCTGCATCTCTATGATTTAATGACCGGTAAACACGGCGAACGCGACATGCGTTTCGTCTTTATCGATGAAATTCAAGACTATACGCCGTACGAATTGGCGTTCTTGAAACTCCACTTCCCGAAAGCGCGGTTCACCCTATTAGGGGATTTAAACCAAGCCATTTTCACCAAAGGTAATAGCTCGAACCTCTTACAACAGGTCCAACAACTGTTCGACGCGCAAAATACCAAAGTCGTTCAATTAACCCGGTCATACCGTTCGACGCAACAAGTCACCGACTTCACCAAGGGTCTCCTAAAGGGTGGTCAAAAAATTGAAGCCTTCAACCGGGTTGGCGACAAACCAAACTTAATTGTGCGTCAACAAGAAGCTGATTTAGTGGCGGACGTGCAGCGCCAAGTAGCGGCCAACACGGCTGAACAGTTGACGACGGCGATTATCGCCAAGACCTTGGAACAAGCCCAGGCGTTGACTGAACAACTCAAGGCGGCCGGTACGCAAGTCACGTTGATTCGTTCCGAAAATCAACGCTTAGCGGTTGGCACCTTGGTTGTCCCTAGCTTCTTAGCGAAAGGCTTGGAATTCGATGCGATTATTGGTTGGCAAATTAGTGCCGCTAATTATAACCACGAAGATCAACGTCAATTGCTGTATACGATTTGTTCACGGGCGATGCATCGCTTAACGTTGCTCGCAACTGATGAACTATCACCACTCTTAGAAACGGTTAGTGCTGATTTATACACCGTGAATCGTGATTAGACGACTGAGTGCCCACAGCTACGGTTTGATTCTGAGCATTAGCCTAGTTTCGTGAATAAGTCCGGTTTATGGGCTTGTTTACGAAACGTTGCTAAGCACAGGAATCAGTGGGTGTTGGCACGTTAAAGAAGTAAGTGTGTTGAGTTGTTGCAACTCATAAAGCACGTTATCAATTGCCTATCGAGTTGAAATAACTGATTATCCCGAAATAAGGATAATCAGTTATTTTGATTTGAACAGAGACTGATGCCTTCTGGCGCAGCTTGTCTTTTACAGATAAAAGTGACAAATCGTTGTTTTTTCGGGATTTTCGCGTTGATTTTGGCCGAACTATGGTAGAATGAAAACGTTTAGCACTTAGTTAATTTCCAGGAGGATAACCAGCATGAAAAACGAGATGAATTATTACGAAATCTCGCGGGATGAATGGCAGACGTTTCATGGTCACGGCCAAGAATTTACCGACGTGACCGCTGCCGAATTGCAACAGATCAGTGGTTTGAACGATCGAATCTCACTGGCCGACGTCAGCGATATCTACATTCCACTCCGTCATTTATTACAAATTAATTTTGATCAATTCCAACAACAACAAACCCAGAAATCAACATTTCTGAATATTCAATCACACAAGACACCCTTTGTCATCGGGATTGCCGGCAGTGTCGCTGTCGGCAAGAGTACGACGGCCCGTTTATTACAATTACTATTGAGCCGGGTCTATCCGGATAAAAAGGTCCAGATGATGACGACCGATGGCTTCTTGTACCCAACCACCGTTCTCAAACAAAAGGGGATTCTGGATAAAAAAGGCTTCCCCGAAAGTTATGATATGCCAAAACTGATTAATTTCATGAATGAAGTCAAGAATAATATCGGGCCGGTCAAAGCACCCCAGTATTCACACCAGATTTACGATATCGTGCCCGATGAATTCGACGTGATTGATGATCCGGATATCTTGATTGTCGAAGGCATCAACGTTTTACAGTTGCCGTCGACCGAACAAATTTACATCAGCGATTTCTTCGATTTCTCGGTCTACGTCGATGCGCAACCGACGTTGATTGAAAAGTGGTTTTTGGAACGCTTTGATCTGTTACTCGATTTGGCCAAGGATGATCCGACCAATTATTATTATCCGTACGCGATTAGTGACCGGGCCAGCGCCTTTAAAATGGCGCGACGGGTTTGGCGCGATATTAACCTGCGTAATCTGAACGATTATATTTTACCGACCCGCAATCGGGCCGATGTTATTTTGCATAAAACGAAACATCACGTGATTGACAAGGTATTTCTACGGAAATATTGATCTTAGAATGAGATTTTTCAAAGTAATGTTGTCAATCCATTGACGTTTTCATAAACTATCAGTAAAATAAATACAATATAAATAATTAATTAGCTTTAGTAGTATGCAGCTTTTATAAAAAAGGAGTGAGTGGTTTGGCCCAAACAGACATGCAAGATTTTGATAAAATTATCGTCTTGGATTACGGTAGTCAGTATAATCAACTGATTACCCGTCGGATTCGTGAATTTGGTATCTTCTCAGAATTGATGCCTAATACGACAACCGCAGCAGAAATCAAGAAGATCGCCCCTAAAGGGATTGTTTTCTCAGGCGGCCCAATGAGCGTCTATGATGATGGTGCTTTTTCAGTGGATCCTGGAATTTTTGAATTAGGGATTCCAATTCTCGGAATTTGTTACGGGATGCAATTGATCAGTTATAAAAATGGCGGCAGCGTTGAAGCGTCAACTGAACGTGAATACGGTAAAGCTGAAATCACCGTGACCGACAAAGACAGCGATTTGTTCAAGGGTCTTCCTGAAAAACAAACCGTTTGGATGAGTCATGGCGATAAAGTAACGTCAATTCCAGCCGGTTTCGTCACCGTTGCTGAAAGTGATAACACGCCATTTACAGCCATTGAAAACCGAGCTAAACAGATTTACGGCATTCAATTTCATACTGAAGTTCAAAACACGCAATTTGGGAACGAAATTCTGAAGAATTTTGCCTTCAACGTTTGTGGTGCTGAAAACAACTGGACAATGTCTGATTTCATCGACATGCAAATCGCTCAGATTCGCGAAACGGTCGGTGACAAAAAAGTCTTGCTTGGTTTATCAGGTGGCGTTGATTCATCAGTCGTTGGTGTCTTGTTACACCGCGCGATTGGCGATCAATTAGTCAGCATCTTCGTTGATCACGGTTTACTCCGTAAAGGCGAAGTTGAAGACGTCATGACTAGTTTAGGCGGCAAATTCGGTTTGAATATCATTCAAGTCGATGCGCGTGAACGTTTCATGACTAAATTAGAGGGCGTTTCTGATCCTGAAAAGAAACGTAAGATTATTGGTAACGAATTTATCCAAGTTTTCGATGAAGAAGCGACGAAGTTAAACGGGATTGATTTCTTAGCCCAAGGGACTTTGTATACCGATATCATCGAAAGTGGAACGAGTACTGCCACGACCATCAAATCACATCATAACGTCGGTGGTTTACCAGACGACATGCAATTTAGCTTAATCGAACCTTTAAAGACGTTATTTAAAGATGAAGTTCGTGAATTAGGTGAAAAATTAGGCATGCCACATCCACTTGTTTGGCGCCAACCATTCCCAGGCCCTGGTCTTGGGATTCGGGTCCTCGGTGCAGTCACTGAAGACAAGTTGAAGATTGTCCGCGATAGCGATTTCATTCTTCGCGAAGAATTCGCTTTAGCTGGCCTCGACAAAGAAGTTTGGCAATATTTCACCGTCTTACCTGGCATCCGCAGTGTCGGCGTCATGGGTGATGGTCGCACTTACGATTACACCGTCGGCATTCGCGCCGTCAACTCAATTGATGGCATGACTGCGGACTTCTCAAGATTACCTTGGGACGTCTTACAAAAAGTTTCAGTCCGCATCGTCAACGAAGTCGATCACGTCAATCGCATCGTGTATGATATAACGAGCAAGCCACCAGCTACGGTAGAGTGGGAATAAATTAAAATAAACGTCTGTTATACTCTTATACAAGAGATGGCAGACGTTTTTTGTATTTTAAATCATCTAAATTGTAGTGAGTATGGGACTATATAATTAATAAATATAGGGATTATTGATGGATAATTAGAGATCAGATAAAAATTTAAGCTAGGGATTTTTTTGATTCCTGATCATTAAGTAACTACTTCCATATTGATCTTTTGATGGGTTCAAGGATATTGGAAATGAGTAGAAAAGCGACTTAAAAAGTTATTGCCTACTATTCTATAATATAGGTTCAAAATCCAACCATATGAGTAAAAATTAGATATTAATACAATGTAAGTTCTATAACTAAAAATAAGCGGTGTCAATTATGGAATCGGACTGATTGATAAAAGTAGTAATTCTAAGCTGTATGCTCTATGAAATGCACTGCACTTTTACTATAATGAAAGTGATATAGACACAAAAACCTAAAGATAGGATAGGTGGCTAATAATGGATTATTCTAATGTAATGTATGAAGAATTTAGAGATTCAATAAGAGATCAAAGATCACAAGGTAGCGAATGGAAGGATATTCATAATACTTATGAAACCCCAGATGAATTAGCAATGGGACTTAAAATATTACGTAAACGTGGAAAGTTTGATGGGGAAATCTCGCTACAGAATTGGAATGAGCTTGTTGATTATATGGAGTCTATCGAAAAGAAGACATCTTTAACAAAATTAACGCGTCACTCAGGTAATGATGCGAAGGTACCGACAAGATCCGGTTCACAGTGGGTAAACTATCGGGAAAAATTACGTAACAATGGTTTTTCTGAAACATCAGTGAACGAAATTCAAAAGTCTGTACATACAATTCTCCAACAGCTAGATTCCAATACGTATATTGAAAATGATGAAAATCATAGTGGACGTGCTGTAAAAGGATTAGTGGTGGGGAATGTTCAGTCAGGCAAAACAGCAAATATGGCTGGACTTATTTCGATGGCAGCCGACTTAGGATTTAACTATTTTATTATTTTCTCAGGGATTATTGATAATTTAAGAAAACAAACTGAGGATAGAATGTATGATGATTTAAATATTCCCGGGACCAATTTATCTTGGAATCGAATTGCTAATCCGAGTTCTGCAGAAAAAGCACCAGAGCATAAATGGTCTAATATAGAACTTAGTAAGGATAGTAAGCAAAGATATTTTACAGTTTGTTTGAAGAATACAGTAAGAATGAAACAACTGAAGCAATGGTTATATAAGTCCAAATCAGCACGTGCTGGACTTAAAGTTTTAATTATTGATGATGAAGCTGACCAAGGAAGTATCAACACTAAGTCGATTAATTTTGATGAGGATGACGAAATTAATCGGACACAAATTAATCAGCATATGTTGGATATTGTAAATGGATTTCAAGATAAAAAATTACGGGCTGTTAATTATGTTAGTTATACAGCGACACCATTTGCAAATATTTTAAATGAGGTTGGTGAGGAATCGCTATATCCAAGGGATTTTATTGTTCAGTTGACACCGTCAGATGATTATATTGGACCAAAACAGATATTTGGCTTAGAACAACCGGAAACAAATAGTGCAGTAGATATTATTTCATCTATACCAGATGATGACGTTCTTGCTATTAAAGATATTCAAAAAGGCGAAATGGATGAAATCCCAAACTCATTTAAAGATGCGTTGGATTGGTATTTCGTTGCTTCATGTGCATTGAGAGTTTTAAATTTTAAAAAGCCGACATCAATGTTGATTCATACTAGTCAAAAAAAGATTGATCATGAAAATATTAGAAATTCGGTAGAGAAATATTTATTGGAAAGAGCACGAAATAAGCATGAGTACGTTAACCATCTTGAAGAAATATATCGGCGAGAAAGATTAGATTTCAAACGGAATAATTTTTTAGATGGTATGCCGAAATATTCTAATCCAAAAATTGTACCAGTTTACCCCAAATGGGAAGATGTTCGTGAAGAAGTTCAACGTGTGTTGGACGATAAAGATCACTATGTTTCTACAGTTAAAATTGATGATAATGGTGAGTTACACTATCATCGTGGATTTCATATGGTTGTAGATAACAGTAGTCCTCAAGTGAAAAGGGATGAGCAGTTACGCTTGATCTATCCTGAAAAGGGCAAGGCAGAGTTTGTACCGATGTTTATTGTTATCGGAGGCAATACGCTATCGAGAGGATTAACACTCAGTGGTTTAATTACATCTTACTTTACTAGAGCAACGAGCCAAGCGGACACTCTCATGCAAATGGGACGTTGGTTTGGTTATCGGCAAAAGTATGAAATATTTCCGCGTGTATGGTTAACGAATATTATTAAAGAACGGTTTGATTTTATGAGTCAAATGGTGGATGATCTACGGGAAGAAATCATTGAAATGTCAGAACGGGGAACTTTTTCACCAGAAGATTATCGACCAAAAGTGAATTACTCACCATCATTGCAATTTTTAAGAGTGACGGCAAGTAATAAGATGCAGAGTGCTGAAGAAGCAGAAGTTGATTTTACCGGTTTTAATAAACAAACAGTTCTCTTTAAAGACGATACTGAGATTTTAAAATCAAATATTAATCTAACGAGTCAATTTCTGAATGATTTGGATAATTTTAATAGTAGCAGCGCCGGTCGAGGCTATTTAAATTGGACTGATGTTCCATTTGAAAAGATATGTGAATACTTAGAGGACTTCAATTTTGCAGAAGAAGATACTACTTTTAATAATATTAGAGGGCTTTTAAAATGGTATACAGATATTGCAGAGTCTGATCCCAATAGTTTCACTGGTTGGGATGTTGTGTTTAGTTCAACTAAAGAGATCCCAAATGCCAGCCCAACATCGGATTGGAACATCGAGGGATATGCACCTCGAGCAATTACCCGTACAGCCAAAATGAAAAGCTCTGAAGGGTTGGTAAGTATCGGTGCGCTACGTACGCCAGTGGATTTATACGCAGATTTGAATTTGACTACGCGTGAGTTAAACGATCAATTGAGGGAATCTGAAAGATTAGCTCAACAACATGTTATGCGGAGAATTCGATATGAGAATGACTATGGGAAAACCCCATTATTAGTTATCTATCGGATTGATAAGGATTCAAAAGCTAAAGAAAATACTAAACGTCAGGATTTAGAGTTTTCAGAAGATATTATCGGAATGAATTTATTAATTCCAAGTCAGTTAAATCCAAATAGTAATGGTAAAGAACATGTTACAAAAATACGGATTAAGCGTCCTGAAATTTCAGAAGATTTAGATCAAGACGAATAAATTAGGAGACTAGAATGCAAATATACAAGTTACCACGTAGTTTAATGGCCCAAGATGGCAAAGGTATTTTGCGAAGTCTACAAAATGAGAATATGCCTTATGCTGATATTGTGATTCGTGAGGCCCTTCAAAATAGTTTAGACGCAACGAGTAAAGATACTGATGAGACAATTGTTGAAATACAGACGAATGAATTTAATAGTGCTGCTGTAGCGCATCATTTTGAAGAAGTTGAATTTGAATTAATGAAAAGATATCCTGGTGAGCAACTTGCTTTAGTTTTAAAGGATAAGAATACATCCGGTTTGAGTGGGTCCATTGACATTCGAACAGATAATGATGCAGAACTGAAACAAAGTAAATTCTATAAATTAGTTTATGGACTTTCGATGAATCAAGATGAACAAGGTGCTGGTGGTTCATGGGGACTAGGAAAAACAAGCTATTTTAGAGTTGGTGCAGGTATTGTTATTTACTATACACGGGTGAAACTAGCTGATGGAACCTACCAAGAACGTTTAGCGGGGTCGCTAATTGAAAATCCAGCTGATGAGAATCCATTACTGGATTCAAAGATGGGTCTTGCATGGTGGGGAGAGAATAATTTTGATGGTTTAGGGACACATCCAATTGTGGACGCAACACAGATTAAAGCTATTATTTCGGATTTAGGTGTTGAACCATATGTGGATGATGAAACTGGGACAACGATCATTATTCCGTATATTGATAGAGATAAGTTAACAAATGACAGAAGTACAGATGATGAAAAAATTCCATGGTACGCAACTGAGCTTAACACTTCATTAAAATTAGCGGTACAGAGATGGTATGGGCCGCGCATATTAAATAATAAATATTATCAAGAAACTGGCAATTCTGAGTTAACCGTTTCTGTAAATGGTGATTATGCACAGCCAGCGGAGTTTGAGCAGACTTTTAGAATTTTTAGAAGGCTATATGATAGTGCTTTAACAGGGGAATCAGTTAAGTCTGATATAGAAGTTAAAGAAATAACTGGTTTGAGAAGAGCACTCACTAGTACAACTGAAGTATTGGGACGAGTGGCGTTTACACAGGTTTCCTTTGAAGAACTCCATTTAGTAGGTAGTGATCGGGATTTAACCCCTAGTCAGTATGCAGGTGTTGAAAATGATGATGATGGACAACAGGGCCAAGGAATTATTGCATATAGTCGTAAGCCAGGTATGGTTGTTGAATATGTTAATGATGCATCGCCGTGGATGCAAAAAGTAAATATTCCAGATAATACTTATTTATTAGCTTTTTTTGTTCCTATTAGTTCGGCTAAACTTCATTCGGATTACAATAAGAATGGCTATAATGTATTGGAAGATTATTTGAGAGATACTGAAAATGCAGATCATGCTGAGTGGAAAGATAAAACTAATATTACCCTAATCAAAAGAATCCGGGATCGGATTTCAGGCTCATTACGAGAAGTTGTTAATCAAAATGAGCAAAACACAATGAGTTCGAGAACTTCGAACCTGTCGCGTCAAGTTGGACAATCAATATTGCCACCATCTGGTTGGGGAAAAACTGGATCACTTACTGATGATAGTAACGGTAGCGATGGGGATGATACCAAGTCGGGCGCTTCACATGCATCTCAACAAAGTGATATAAAGATTGTGAACGTTGTAAGACTTAGTAGTGAACAATTACGTGTAGAGTATGAAGCGTTATTAACAAAATGTTCCAATGATATAATTACAATTGAAGTACTAACAAATGATGGATTGATGAACGAGGAAAAATGGAATAGCCAATTAGAAGGCGTTGTACCATTTCCGTTTGAATTTAGTGGTTCAACAATCAGTGAGACTGATAGTGGTATTATGGAAACGGCTAATATGGTAGTAATTAAAGAAGTGCCGGATGGTATGCACAGTGAATTAAAAATTACCAATAATTTAGATAATAATGTAACGATTAATGGCGCATTAGTTATAAAGGTAAGAGATTTTAGCATACAACCAAGTATCCATATTAGGAATAAAACTACTAAGGAGGGGAATAAGTAGTGAATGCTCATATAGTTCCGTTATACGCGGTTATAACAAAGACGTTACAACGAACGGTGGGTTACAAAAAAACTCCTCTGCAGATGATGTATACAAGTCGAGACAACGAGGAATATGAAATTGATATTAGTTCGGCTACAATTTCAGATCCAATTGTGATTAATGAATTTGAACCTCGTTGGAGTCCGGAAGACAATGATTTAATACTAAGTATGGAGTTTAGTTTTAAGAAACCTAGTGGGCTTTTTGGATATTCTGGTGTAACAGCTAGCACCAATAAACTAGCAGTAGGCTATACAATGGCTTCAAAAACATCTGGATTTCAAGAAACTGGTAAAATTGGTAGTATTCCTAATCAGGATAGTGAGTGTGTTATTGAATTTGAAAAAAAATTTCATAAAGGATCACTACGAGGAAGGTTCTCGATTGAATTTTTTATTTATTTAGAGGAAGCAAGAGTTCGTTTAGATGGACAAGCCGGAATTATCGGTACCCATATGACGACAGACCCATTACTGACCTATCAATTTATTGTTGATGGCAACGGATCGATATTTCCGATTGTTGAAATTGATTGTCCGGGAGGACCATTGTGGAATTTGGACATTCAATGGAGTGATCCAATGATTGATACGTTAGATGAGTCTAGTGTTATTTTAAAGCTCAATAGTGCACATCCGAGATTTAATGGGCTTGTTGATCCCAAGATAAATGCAGATCGATATATCATGAAAGAAATTCTGATTCAAGTAATGACTATGATTATTCAACAAGCATTACAAATTGAAGGCTATGATATAGCCGATTTTGAGGATGCTGAGAATGGAACGGTTGCTAAAATGATATGGTACTGGGTAAAATCATTTAATATTCGGACAAGTAAGAGTGAGTTTGATGCAGTAAGTATTTCAAATTCAATTCGAATGAACGAAGATAAATTTTAGGGAGTTTTAATGATGATTTCATTTCCAAACTATGATCTAAATCACGCACAAAAAGATTTTGATGCAATAGATATCGATTCAATAAAGGATGGTCTATTCTCTGTTCAAAGTGAATTCCAGGAATTACGTCAAGAATTATTGAAATTGTGGGAAAAGGTATACTCTGAACATAATTTAAGTAATGGAATTGAGCATAAGAAATATATAATTGATTTGTACTTTGGGCTAGAGATGTATAAGTTTCTTAATTCAAAAGGGTTAACAAATCGAATGGCAACTGATGATAACATTTGGCGATTCTTATCATTAAAAGTTGTTCCAGACCTTGTTTACATCAGACAAGGGATGAAGGAAGATTATTTTTATAAGAAGACCCGGCGAATCTGGCTCAAGACGATTTATTGGTATATTCATCTTGGTTGGCAAGGAACACCAGAAAAAACAATCTTCATTTTAAAAGATAATTCTACGGATACGATTATGCAATTGGTAGATCGAATTAGTACACTTGGTTATAATATTCCGCTGTACAGAGAAATTATGAAACAGTACGAGGGTAAGACAGATCGAATGGCTTTTCGACATGTTATGATTTTAAACAATGCAAAAACTAGAACAATGTCTCCTGAATTGGCTGAGGGTGAACTAGAGGGTTACGTAGAAGAATTGTATAGTGCAGTTGTTGGTGAAATGTGATGGAGAAGTTTTATGATGCAGCGCTATACCAAAATATAATCTTAAATAATGCTAGAACTGCAGTTAAAATATATATTATTTCAGGGTATGGATCAGCGACGTTCTTAAAGCGGGTTATAACTGAATTTCCAGAACTCAATATAGACTTATATTTAGGAATGACACCTCAAGGAATTAGCCGACGGAATCATATCGGTTTTAAAGCATTGATGGTAAAGTACAATAATTTAAATGTTTTTTATCAAATTAATGAGCCAGTTACGCACATTAAATTGCTTAGTTTTATGTATGCAGATTCAAGGATGATTTCGTTCAATGGTTCAGCTAATTTTACGGAAAATGGCTTTTTAAATTGGCATGAATCAATGAGTGAGACGTTAATCGAATCAGTTACTATTTTTGAACGACAGAAAAAACAGTCTAAGCTATGTACCGATAAATCAGTAGAGCAAGATATTAATATTTATGACGATGAAACTATGAAGGTTGAAGAAGAAATTGACGAGGACGATATTCAAATAAAAGAGAGTATCACAGTTAAACAAGGTAAAAATAAAAGAGCAAAAAATAAATTTACTAAAGGTTCAAAAAAAATATACTATGTTTTTGAAATACCGGTCCTTTTTGAAAATGATAAGCCGCAGCAAGCCGGTATTAATCAGAAGAAGCCTTATTTAACAGCGTCCAACAATGCACCATTTACAGCTATTTTTAAACCGGGGAAGAAAATAACTTTTAAAACAGATGAAAGTTATTTTCTTACAGCCTATGTTGATGAACGGAAATCTAGAAGATTGTATTTTGAACAGGATATTAAAGCCTATATTACAAGTAAGTTGGGTATTTCACAGGAAAAAATGATAGAGTATTCTGATCTTCTAAGATATGGTAAACAACATTTATCGTTAGAGGATAACGGTGATGAAACTTACACTATTCATTTTTAAGGTCACACAAAGGAGGCACAATCTGTTTTCAGATTGCGCCTCCTTTGTGTGCGGGAATTAAATAATTTTACGTTGTGGTATATCAAGATGATGAATGTTCTTAAAAAATAGATTATCTATTTTGTATGTTTGTGTAAATATTTCTTCAAGGACATTTACGACGATGCTGTTTCCGGAGAGTTTAAGTAATTTGGAGTGGCTTAACATTGAGCGACTTTTAGTGACGTTCATATTATTTTGAATTAAACTATCAAAATCTTTTTCATCAAATCCCATCAAAAGGAATGTTTCCCGCGGGGTTAGGTTACGATAGGGTGCTTTGTTACCTTCTAGCTTTAATCTGTGTATTACAATTCCAGCATTTGGATTTCTATCTTGCTTTGTCGTGATAGTTTTTGCAATTGGACCTAATACTTTTTTCCCGCGAGCTAATTTAACAGAGTCGTTATAGATGGCTTCTCTTGATGGCGTCCAATTAGGAGTGCTGTCGATAGCTTCTTGTAAGTACTCGGGGCGTTCCTTGTAGTTTAATCGAAGAAATCCTGAAATATCAGGGTTATCTTTAACTTGATGAAGGTTATTTTTTCGATTGTCCAAAAATTCATGGATTTTATTCCAAGACTTTGGTTGATCTTCAATGAGTACGCTAAGCATGTAGGTTCTAACTCTATTTTGTGGAATTCCAAAATTTTTGGCATTTAGATCAAGATCGTTATAACTTTTATAGCCTAATTTTTCTAATTCTTCTTGCCACATATTAAAATTATCAACATTTCTAGGACTCTTGATAGCAGTCACATTTTCCATTAGTAGAAATCTTGGTTTATTAAGTCCTTGATTATTATATTCTTTTAAAATACGTTCAATTTCCCATAATAACCCAGATCTATTGTGAGCATCACGATCGATACCAGAGAAATTCTTATGCCAGTAAGAACTAATAGAAAGGTCCTGACAGGGAAATGAATAAGTTAACATATCTGCTTCGGGTAGGTCAGCAGCATGGACGGATGAAATATCAACAAGGTTATTGTTGTTCTTGATGCTGTGGTAGATGCCCTTAAGCTTTTCTAAACTCATTCGTTTTAAAGTATATTTACGACCCGTTAAATCTTTAGAAATTGGATTTTTCCCATCCGAACTTAAATTATACAGACTAAGTCGATCTACGAGATCATCTTTTGTTAGATCGTCATACATAGACAGATCTTGTTGGCCGTTATGAATAATGTCATAGGCGTAAATGGCACCAATCTCCCATTCTACTGTTGCAACTATGTTATATTCGTAGCCGGGGATTCTGTTCTGGACGTTTTGGAGTGCCTTAGCTTGTGCGCCGATTCCTGAAAAAGTTTCGATCACTCTTAATACCATATGGACACCCTCCAATCTATTATAATAATAGCAGGTTTACTTGCGAAAGACAAACGTGCGTTCTTTTTGTATCGTATAAGATACACAATGAGGATTATTATAACATTTTTCAAGAGTCTGTGGTTGAGGTGAACTATATATAATTACTACTTTTAGTATTGAAAGCGAACTGGTTAATTAGAAATAATACTAATTATCAAATGTTAATTGATAGTTTAAGGATTAAATATCCATCTATTAATACTTTTTTGTGGCAACGAAAATTTGATAGGTAATAAACTGCTTGTTACTAAAACTGAATATTCTCGGATGAAAAATCATGCCGATGTGTTACTTGTTTTAAAGAATTCTAAATTCGACTATACTCGTAAAATGGCAGAGAATAGTATGATTAGTGAACGAGAAGTTGAAGAATTACAACGTAGCAAGGCTTACTCTGCGGTACAATATTGGCAATAAAATTAATTGAAATAGCGTTTTACTGTATTTAATGTTTGAGGAGTGATTTTTTGGAAACACGTTTTGGGCGGGATTCTTTTTTCGACGGTGGGTTGTTGTCATTGATTGGTTGGACAATTATCGGCACGATCATTACTGTTTGTACGTTGGGGATTTGTTACCCGTGGGCGCTTTGCCTGGTCTACGGTTGGAAGATTAACCATACGGTGATTGAAGGTCATCGGCTGCATTTTAGCGGTAGCGCAGTCGGTCTATTTGGAAATTGGATTAAATGGCTGTTGTTATCAATCATTACTATCGGCATCTACAGTTTCTGGGTTGGGATTAAACTCGAAGACTGGAAAGCCAAGAATACATCGTTTGTCAATTAGTATAAGGCCCCGTCAACTTGAATGATTGTTCAAGTTGATGGGGCCTTTTTGACAATAGAATTTTTTATAATTACAGGTTGCTTTTTCTTTAAAACATGGCTACACTTAACGAGTCCTTATCGTCTATCGGTAACGGATGAAATAAGGCAGTTCGAAACTTCCTGCCTCTAAAAAAAACTAGGTGGTCTTTAATGATGAGAACTGAAAAAAGTAAGAGTTATAATATTACCCTCCCCGCAATTGTTGCGGGGCTATACGTCGTTATTTCGTTAGTATTCGCCCCGCTTAGCTTTGGCGTTGTGCAGTTAAGGTTTGCCGAGATGTTTAATCATTTGGCGGCTTTTAACAAGCGCTATATTTATGCACTCATATTGGGTTGTCTAATGGTTAATCTGTTTAGTCCCTTGGGCATTGTCGATGTCTTGGTTGGCACTTTAGGAACGGCAATTGGGACGGTTTCAACGTATTTATTAACGCGTAAGACGACGAATAATTTAACGCGTTACACGATTGCCACGCTGTGTCAGATTCCGGGCGTACTACTCGTGTCATTGGAGTTGACGATGATTAGTAAGCTGCCATTTTTATTAACGTTTGGCTCGGTCTTAGTGGGCGAATTTTTATCAATGATCGTTGGTGCGGTGGTGATCCAATTTTTAACGACGCGCATTGACTTTATTAATGGAAAAAGGAAGTAATTAAAATGGAATTTAGTGACGCATTGAAGCAATTAAAAAAAGGTCAAAAAATCCGGAGAACCTCTTGGAGTCAAGCCGAAGAATTTGTATTTGAGGTCAAGGACCAACAGTGGCAGGGCCAAGAAATCAATCCCTTCATGTTAATCAAGACGAATGAAACGCCAGCCTATTCAATGTTCCAACCGAATTCATGTGAAGTTTTAGCGAACGATTGGGAGCTCGTTGAGTAATGGCCGTTTACGCTGATTTAAAAGATAAACGGGTCCTAGTGACTGGGGCAGCCGGTGGCATTGGGCAGGCTCAGGTGGAGGCCTTTTTAAAACAAGGCGCCAAGGTCATTGGTGTTGACCGCCGAGAGAGTCAATTGACTGATGCGCATTTAACGTCAGTCAAACTCGATTTAAGTGATCATGCTGCTTTAGTCGCGTTTATGCAGCAATGTGAGGTTGATATCATCTGCAATACTGCTGGCGTATTAGACGATTTTAAGCCAATTACGGAAACCAGTGAGGCTGATTTCGCGGATATTTTACAAACAAATTTGAACGCGGTCTTTACGATTACCAAGCATTTAATTCAACAAAACCGGCCACTCGTGTTTGTTAATATGAGTTCGTATGCAGGGTTGTCGGCTAGCGGTGGGGGCATTAGTTACACGACGTCCAAACACGCGATCAATGGGTTAACGAAAGAGATTGCTTGGGAATATGGTCGCCAAGGTGTTCGGGCCAACGCGATTGCACCGTGTTTAGTGCGGACTGAAATGGCTAAGGTCGATTTTGAAACCGGACTAAACGTTAAATTAGCGGCAGAAACGGTCTTTAATCGCTATGCCGAACCGGCTGAAATTGCGGACCTGACCTTATTTTTAGCGTCCGATAGTTCTAAATATATGACTGGGCAAATCATTAGTATTGATGGTGGTTATGCACTCGGTAAAAATGTGACGATCTAAAAAATAGATTATAGAATAGTGGTCGAATCCGGCTACTAATGCTAAGTGGACTTGTTGACTTGAAGTGTTTTTTCAAGTTAGCGGGTCTTTTTATAAGGGCCTTTAATTTGTGCTATAATCGAAATTAATAGTGGTTTTCTATATCGGAGAGGAGTCAACTTAATGAGTAACGACGTTATTCTTTATCGTACCGATGACGGTCTAACAAAAATTGAGCTGCATTTGACTGATGGGACAGTTTGGTTATCACAACTTGAAATTGCTGAATTATTTCAGACGACTAAAAATAATATTAGCTTACACATCAAGAATATTCTAAGTGACGCTGAACTGGACAGTGTTGGAACTGTTAAGGATTACTTAACAGTTCAAAATGAAGGTGACAGAAAAGTTCAACGGAAAATTATTGTCTATAATCTCGATATGATTCTAGCGATTGGTTATCGCGTACGGTCAGCAAGGGGTGCGCAATTTAGGCGGTATGCGTCGACGATTTTAAAGGAATATTTAATTGAAGGGGCCGCTTTAGATACTGAGAAATTAACCAATAATGTGACCTACTTCAAACAACTACAAAAACGGATTCGAGATATTCGGTCAAGCGAACGTCTTTTTTACCAGCAGGTGCTCGATATATTTGCAACCAGTGTTGATTATGATGGCTCAAATATCGTTGCGAAGACTTTTTTTCAAACGGTTCAAAATAAAATGTTGTTTGCTGTGACCGGTCAAACGGCACCAGAACTAATTTTTTCAAGGTTAGATGCGCAAAAGGATGATTTAGGACTTACGAATTATCAAGGACATTATCCACGAAAATCAGATTTAAAGGTTTCGAAGAACTATTTGAATGAGCAGGAATTAAATCGCCTAAATCTAATTGTTTCGGGGTATCTTGATACAGCGGAATACCAAGCGGAGACCCAAACCGCAATGACGATGGCGGATTGGCAAGCTGAAATTGATCGTTATTTAGATTATCAACGCGCTGATGTTTTGAAAAACAAAGGGGCGGTTAGTCGGCAAACGGCTAATTTAAAAGTTGATCAGGCGTATGAGCATTATCAAAAAAATCATCATGAGGTGACTCAAGTTGATGAAGATTACTTCAAGGCACTAAAAAATGAGATTCATCAGTTAAAAGAGGATTAATTAACAACACAAAAACCTGGTCATCATTCATTTCGCTGAATGATGACCAGGTTTTTAGGGTTAATCAACTGTTAGAAAAACAGTTCACCAATCTTTACCACGAGTGAAATCAGTGCGAGTAGTAAGATTAGCCATTCTGTTTTTGAGAAATGTTTGTAGGCCACTGCGAAAGTTAGTCGTAGATGGCGGCCAAAACTGTTTGCTTGGTGGGTCTCGGGATCATCCCAATGGGTGACAATCAGTGTCAACAGCACCACTAGTGGGATTAAGACCGAAACCGCGGTGAAAAAGCGGGGATTAAAAAAAGAATAAAGTGTCAGTAATAGTGTCAAAATAGCGATGGTTAACGTGAAATTGCGGAGAATTTTCTGAGTCATTAAGTGGTGCTCCTAATCATTGATGATAGTGTTTATTTTTTCAGTATAGCATAAAAAAAGCAGTGTCCCGTCCGTTTTACCGGTCAGGACACTGCTCTTACTACCTATTATTCAAACATTTTCTTAGTCGCACGCATCAAGGTCTTAATGTCGCGATCGTAACGTGGTGTTTCGACTAATTTAGCCATTGGCACACCGGCGAAATGGTACGCGGCAATTTCGCCAGAGCGAACGGCACTTTGTTCGGTGAAAATCATCTGGTAAGGTTGTTCAACGAATTCACCAGTGAAGGCGAGGTTGGTTGAGTGATCAGGGATGACTTCTGGCCGATCGATTTTAGCCCGGTTGTTGAATAGTGCTGAAGCGTATGGCATGTAAACAGGGATGTTATTAATCACACTGTCCATGATTTCGGCTTCTTTTTCGCGAATATTGACGGGTCCGGGATCGACTTTGGCTAATTGGCCAATTAATTCTTGAAGCATGTCTTTACCGGTCATTTCGATGTATGGTTTATCGACAAATTCACCGGTCCGCCGTGGATACAAGAAGTAACCCCAAATAACGGCTTCGTTTGGTTTTTGCGTAGTGAAATGCGGTTGGTGATGAACGACAATCGACATATTGACGTCTTTATGACCTAGCGCGGTAATTGGGCGCGTTGATAGGAATGAGTTTAAGGCGTTCCCAGGTGCTTGGGTCGTAATTCGTTCGATTTCATTTAAGAGAATATGATTTTTAGTCGTCAAGGTGAAGCTGACCCATTCGCTGGCGTTGCGGTCAGCGAAGAATTTGTCAGAATTGCCTAAGTTGTAGAATTGAGAACTGATTTGCTTCCAAAGACCAGCGGCTGCCCCGTAATCCATGTTTTCAGCAGCGGGCGTGTTGTAATCGCCGAGGGTTGCGGAATCAGTAATCGAACCGTTGGTGAAGATGACGGCGGTATCGTCGTCAACGGTGACGTGTTCGACTTCATCGGTATCGAGATTGGTCATCGTCAAACCAGTGACCGTAATTTCATCGGTCATCGTGGTATCTTTGAAGGTCATATCAGTGACGCGCCGATTTAAAACAATTTCGCAACCTTGCGCCTTGAGATAGTTGATGATGGGTAACATGATACTTTCATATTGGTTGTAGCGGGTCCGGTTAACCCCGACTAAGTGTTCGATTTGAGTGAATTCGTAAATCATTTGATGCATGTAACGCCGTAATTCTTGGACAGAACTTTGAATCCGGAAGGCAAAAGTCGTTTCCCACATATACCAGAAATTAGTTTGGAACATGTGTGGATCGTCCTTGAAGTAATCAGCAATCGACACGTTGTCCAATTTTTCTTCTTCAGAATCGGGCATCATAATCAATTTGGTCATCAAGAGCCGGTCTTTGGTGTTGAAACCTAAATGGCCAGCTTCGAGAATTCCTTTGCTGCCTTCGAGTAAGCGTGCTTTATCAAAAGTCCGGTGTTGGGCATCGAAACTGCGGGTGTCTTCAGCAACAGTCATGTTCGGTTCAGTTGCCGATGGAATGCGGTCTAATAAATCCATTAAATCGACATAGGTCCGGTAATTTAACATCCGGCCGCCACGTGCGACATACCCTTGCGTGTTTTCGAGTGGATGATTCTGGTTCCAATATTCATCGACTTGGTCGGAAACGGTTGAACCATCGTTTGAACCGTGGTCATCGATTGAATAGAATTTAATCGCATCGCCTGACCAACCACCTTCTTGAATTAAGTAAACAGCTGCGGCCATATTTGCTAGTCCAGCGCCAATCATTATCGCTTTTTTCTTAATCATAGAATAGCCCCCTTGTTAACTTTAGCGGTATTGCGCTAAAAATTAACGACTTTCGAATTTTTCGTAATCAACTGAATCGTCTCTAAATAGTTCCATTTTCTTAGCAAGCAAGCATGCACCAGTGGCTGCAATGCCTGTCACGATTAAACTACCGATTAAAAATTTTTTCATGTTGTTCACTTCCTCTCATCAGCTACTTTTAACATCTACATTATAACGCCGATTGGGCAAATGTCATAGATAAAACCCTTACAATAATTAATTATTAACTATCTTTTGAGATTCTTAACATGTTAGGATAATGACAGAGCATATTAAGAGGTGATGAACATCGATACGAAGCAGCATTTAGCCAATACGTTAAAACAATTAATGGCGACCACGCCGGTTGATCATATTACGGTCAACCAACTAACGCACCACGCCAACGTAGCGCGCAACACGTTTTATTACCATTTTGCCGACATTAACGAATTGGTCACGTGGATCTATAATCGTGAAATCGTCACGCAACTAGCAGCTTATCGGCAGGGTCAGGACTGGTTAAAAGGCTTAGATTTATTGGTGACCTATATCGAAACCAATCGGCACTTTTGTTTGAATACCTTTCATTCGATGAATCGGGATTTATTGAGTCGTTTTTTATACCGGGTCGCCTTTACGATGGTGGCGGGGGTCGTGACTGATTTGAAGACTGATTGTGCGCCAACGTTACAAGATGAAATCGCCAATTTCTATGGCTGGTCCTTGGCCACCCAGATGACGCAATGGTTGGTGACCAATCTTGAAGAACCGAAACAGGAATTTTACCAACGCATGCAGCGGATGTTGAACGGGACGATTCTGCACATCTTACAGCAAAATGCCTAATAATTTGGGCAAACGCCCCTGATTGTCCATAGCTTACCCGCTAGTATCCGGTTACAGTGAAGGAGTAGGTTCACTGCAATTATTCTAGGAGGCGAGTAAGATGTTCTTATTTCAACAGATTTCAGCAATCGATTGGCTAATGTGGGTGTTAGTCGTCGCAGCATTGATGTTACTAAACGAAGCAGCCCGCGCGAATAAATGGGTCGCAATGCTTTTATTTATTGGGGTGCCCATTATTTTAACGTTGTTTGTATGGCCGACAACGGCCGGACCCGATAGTAGTACGGGGACTTGGTTTCACTGGGTCAAAGTCTATTCAGCTTTAGCGGGTTGTCTGGGCTTCTTGGCATTACGGTTTAGTCCTAAGTTACAAGCCAACAAATGGGCGCTTGTTTTTCCACCTGCGATTCTAGCGTTTAACATTATGGAAGCCGTGATTCGCGATTTCCAAGTTGCTGGGCTGCACGGTCTAGTAGATGGCGTGGTCATGAATGGTGGCGTTTGGAACATCATGAACGGGATCGCCGGAATCATCAATATCATCACGATTTCTGGTTGGTTCGGCATCATGATTAGTCATGATAAGCAAAAGGATATGATCTGGCCGGACCAAATTTGGCCGTGGATTATCGCGTACGATGTTTGGAATTTTGCTTACGTTTATAACTGCGTTGGCGACCATTCCTTTTACGCTGGCGGGGCATTGCTAGTGTCCTGTACGTTAGCCGCCTTCTTCGTTAAAAAAGGGAGCTGGCTACAAGCCCGCGCTCAAACCTTGGCGTTTTGGATGATGTTTACGATGAGTTATCCAACGTTCGTCACGGATTCAGCTTTTGCCGTTAAGAGTAGTCATAGTAGTGCCGCGTTGATGACGGTCAGCAGTCTTGCGCTATTGATTAACGTCGCCGTTTTAATCTTGCATATTTACCGGACGGTTAAATATCGTCGCAATATCTTAACGGATGATATTTATGCGGGTACGAAGGCGCATGATCAAGTGATTGCGGATAATACGTCAAAAAATTTAAAATAATACGTTAGAAGAACAAGCTGTGACACAACTCGGTTATCAATTGAGTGCTAACTCAAGTTGGTCAGGCTTTGAGGATTAACCTAAAAATCAGCGTTATGATTTGTACTTTGAATCATAACGCTGATTTTGTAGTTAACCGGAAAAGACTACTTGAGAAGCACGTTATCAATTGAGTTCTGGCGCGCGTCAATAAATAATATTCGTTTAATATTAGAACACTACGACTTATGTCACAGCCCCTTTTTTTACAATATTTAAGTTAGTTTAATTGTTAAGGGACTGTCCTTAATTTATGGTAGAATAACGGCATTAAGCATAGAAAAGAATGGTGAGGATAGACAATGATTCTTGAACGCAGAAATCAAATGAATTTTAAAAAATTAGCAGGTTCCGTCGATAATCCCCCTGAAGGAATTCGGGTCGCAGAAATGCAAGAACTCGCACATCTTTATCAGTTATACCAAGCTGGTGCCAACGAGATTGGCACCAAATTAGAAAATTTGGACAGTGAATTCCAAGTTAATTATGATCACAACCCGATTCATCACATGGAAGAGCGGATGAAGGAAGTTGCCAGCCTGCTGGAGAAGTTAAAGCGCAAAGGTTATGAACGTTCAATCGAAAGTATTCAAAATAATATTTTTGATATTGCTGGGATCCGAGTGATTACCAATTACATTGATGATGTTTATCTGATTGAAAAAATGTTGTTGAATCAATCTGACGTAACGTTGGTGAGACGCAAAGACTACATTCAGAAGCCGAAAGCGAGCGGCTACCGGAGTTTACACATCGTCGTCGCGGTACCGGTCTTTCAATCAAACGGGGCGGAAGTCGTCAACGTTGAAATTCAGATTCGCACGATTGGCATGGAAATGTGGGCGAGTCTTGAACACAAATTACGGTATAAAACGGATATCGGCGCCGACGTGGTGGCCCAATACAGCACCGATTTAAAGGACTATTCTGAAGAATTAACGACGATTGAAACCAAGATGCAAGCTATCTATCAACAATTAAATCATTATCCGGATTAAACCTGGAATAGAGCCGCATGATCAATGGTTAACGCCGATTGATGGTGTGGTTTTATTTTTTTTTAATAAAAGGCTTGCCTTAAAGTCAACTCCAAGGTTTATAGTGAACCTATTGAACGGAGGTTGGTTAGATGACAAAGACTATTATGATTTATTTTTCATTGAGTGGGACGACTAAAAAGGCGGCCGAGGCCATTCAAAAAACGACCGGGGCTGATTTAGTCGCGTTAACCCCGACGGTTGCTTATCCACAAAGTTACGACGCTGCAGTGGCGCGCGGGCAGACCGAATTAGAGCATCATCAGTTACCGGATTTACAAGTCACGTGGCCTGATTTAAACCAATATGACACGGTGCTACTGGGTTTTCCAACGTGGTGGCAACAACCGCCGTTAATCATTGAAGCCTTTTTACAACAGGTTCAATTAACTAAGCAACGAATTGTACCCTTTACAACCAGTGCTAGTACGCCGATGACTGATTCAATGGCGGTTTTACGTCAGTGGGTGCAACCGACTTTACTAGGAACCGGTTGGCGTTACCAAGCGAATTCAAGCGCGATGACCGCTTGGTTAGCGCAGAATAAAGTATAATCAGCTTTAAAGGGATCCAATTCAATTAAGGAAGTGACCATGATGAACATTAAACAAGCTGCAGCAACCTTTAACTTAACCGCGGATACACTGCGCTATTACGAACGGGTCGGGATCATTCCACCGATTCCCCGTAATCAAAGTGGTTACCGCGATTATCAAACGAAGGATTTAAACTGGGTCTACTTAGTGACGCGTTTGCGCGCAGCCGGTCTTTCAATCGAATCGTTGATTGAATTTGCGACCCTTTCCCAATTACGGGGTCAACAACCAGTTGAAGCCGCGCAGAAACAAGTGTTAAAGGATCAATTGGCTGAATTAGAAATTAAATTAGCCGAAATGCAAGAAGTCAAAAATCTATTAACTTATAAAATCGAAACGTACGACGAACACATTGCCCAGTTCGAGTCGGGTGAGCTGACCGCTGAAAATCAAGAAGCATTGTGGCAAAAAAATTTTAAACAACAGGAGCAATATAATGAAAAAAATTCAATTAAATAATGGCGTTGAAGTGCCAGCCTTAGGGTTTGGGACCTTTCAAATCACGGATCCAATCGAAGCCGAACAAGCAGTTAAAGAAGCGATTCAAGTGGGTTACCGCCATATCGATACGGCGCAAAGTTACATGAATGAAACGGCTGTCGGCAAAGGCATCCAAGCATCTGGCGTTGATCGTAAAGAATTGTTTATCACCACTAAGATTTGGGTTGAAAACGTCAGCTATGATGGTGTGATGACGTCGTTTGAACGGTCATTACGTCGTTTAAACTTAGATTATGTGGATTTATTATTGATTCACCAACCTTATAATGATGTTTACGGTGCTTGGCGTGCGATGGAAGAACTCCAAGCTAGTGGTAAAATTCGCGCCATCGGGGTCTCGAATTTTGCGGTCGATCGGGTGGTTGACTTAGCCGAATTTAATCAGGTCACGCCACAAATTAACCAAATTGAAATCAATCCATTCCAACAACAAACGACTAATATCGCAGCGCTTAAAGCCGAAGGGGTGGCCGTAGAAGCGTGGGCACCATTCGCAGAAGGTAAGAACGGGATTTTTACCAACCCTGTTTTACAAGCAATTGGGGCTAAATACCATAAATCAGTGGCGCAAGTGATTTTACGTTGGGTGGTTGAACAAGATATTATCACACTCGCAAAATCAACGAAACCCGAACGGATGCGCGAAAACTTGGACATCTTTGATTTCGAATTAACGACCGAAGATCAAGCAGCCATCGCGACGTTGAACGTCGGTGAAAGTCAATTCTTCTCACACGCCGATCCAGCCAGCATCAAATGGATGGCCAGCCGGAAATTGAATGTTTAGGCATTAAATTTGCGGTCAATCGATGCTTAAAATCAACTGAACTAATTTCTAGCTGTGATGATGGCCAGCACATTAAATAAACCGCTTGCAAAATAGTGAGTAAGGTTTATTATGAAGGTGGATTTAGCGTAAATATTGACGAAATGTACGGTCAGATTGGAGATATTCAATATGTCAAAAGTAATTGTTGGGATTGCAATAATTATGGTAAGTTTGGTGATTATGTATGTCGGTTATAAGTACATGCGAGTTAGTAAAGCAACCACTGATAAAGCTGGCATTAAAGTGGATTTTAAGAAAACGCCGGCAACGGGTGGTTTTGCGCCGGGGATAACAGGCGCGGTAATTATGTTAACCGGTCTTTTTGGTTGAATCTGGGGGTTCTTTTTAACGATATCAGTTAATGCCTTTGCAGGGTTCTAACCGCTTGCTGATGTAAAGCCTACAAAAGAAGATTGTAAGTCGGGTTTTTAATAATGACGAAAAGATCGCCTTTTAGAATATTGGAAAACAGTTTATATAACCGTATTATTTAGACGTGTTGTCTTAAGGACAGCCGTTTTGGATAATGCGGTTTTTATGTGCTTTATTCTGAATTTTTTAAGCAAATAGAAAACCCCAATAATTAGAGAAATTATTGGGGTTTTCTATCTGCTCTTTTTTGGTCATTCACGCCAGTCCACAACGCCGGTTTGAAACGCGTTAGCTTCCAATAAATCGGCTAAAACGAGTTGGCCGAGTGCATCGGTTAACGCCGCTTCGCCTTGTTTTAAAGTGGCTTGAATCAAAGATTCGCTTTGCTCGATGTGTTCGGGATTGCGGAATAAGCGGGTCGTCAGTTGCGACGGTTGGTAATCTAGTAGTTGTTGATCTTCAACGGCCAATAAAACGTCGGCGAGAGTGATGGTCGTTACCGCTTGGTTCAACGTAAAACCGCCATCTTTACTCGCATTCGATGTAATTAAATCAGCGACGACGAGTTTTCGCAAGGTTTTCTTTAATGATGAATCGGAGACTTCTAACAGTTCGCTAAGCCGCGTGCTTTTTAGCGGGGCATGGTTTTGTTGAGTCGCTAGAATGAGTAGGACGAAGACGCTAGTTTCAAAATTTTTGGGTAATCGCATATAGAGACTCCTTTAGATGAGTTGATCGAGTAATTCTTGCGCGACTGCGCTAACCGTGACCGGTTTAAACGTTGCGCTGAATAAGCCGAAGAATTTTAAGAAGGGCACCATTTTGGCCATTGAATCGCTACGACCAGCGCCATAAACGAGGGTCGGATTAACCGTCGCTAAGCGCACTGGTGACGTTTGTAATTGCTTGATGAGCTTAGCTTTGAGTGTTACGAAAGATTTGGGGCCGAGTTGACCGCCAATCATCCCCATCGCTTGCGCTTGATGCGTTTCGGCGATTTTTTGCATGACTTCAGCGGGTTTTTGGTTAACGGCGATTAGTTCCGCATCAGTTTTAGCGGGCCGGCCGACAAAATCAACGATGTAGTCGATTTGTTTCGGAATAACTTGATTAACGGCGTCAAAATCAGTGACGTCCGCTGCGATGTTCTGAATACAGGGATTTTGTAATTGGTTTTGACCGCTGCGGGAAACAACGTAAAAATCTGCTGAGGGGTCGCGAGTTAGCCATTGTTGTGTGACTTCACGGCCGATATAGCCGTTGCCACCTAATAAAATGATTGTTGTCATATGTGTCACCATTCCTTGGATTAATTTATTCTATGGAAATTATAATTCTAAGGATTTTAAAAGTCAATTAAAAAGTTTTCAATTGTTGAATAATGTTTCACGTGAAGCATTTTGCATATTTTTAAAAATCGGTTTGCCTTCGAGTTCACTTTAAGGTTTATGCTAACTAAGTGGTTTTTAATCATTAAAAATCCTTATGCTATAATTAATAAATATAATGAAACAGGGGCGAGTTATGAATAAGAAAAATACAATCATTGTCACGTTTGCGTTGTTGTTATCCAATACAATGGCGGGGCTCGATGGCACGATTATAAACACGGCGTTACCGGCAATCATCAGTGATTTGCACGGGATTCAATATATGGGCTGGATTGTGGCGGTCTTTCTATTAGGCATGGCGGTGGCAACCCCGCTTTGGAGCAAGCTAGGGGAACGCATTGGTAACCGGGGGGCTTATCAATTGGCCACCTTATTATTCGCATTAGGCGCGATTTTCCAAGCATCCTCCAATAACATTATTCTCTTCTTAATCGCACGAACCGTGATGGGGATTGGGGCTGGTGGTATGAATACTTTACCATTTATTATTTACGCTGATTTGTATCAAAATATTCGCAAACGTGCGCAGGTCATTGGTTACGCGACGGCCAGTTATAGCGCTGCGGCAATTGTGGGACCACTAATCGGTGGCTGGATTGTCGATGCCTTTAGTTGGCATTGGGTCTTTTACATCAATGTGCCAATTGCGTTGGTGTCCATTCTCTGTGTCCGCTTCTTCTTCAAAGAAAAACCGAAAAAACGGTTATCGGGCAACGTCGATTATCTCGGCGCTGGCCTGTTGATTATCAGTTTGGTCACGTTATTGACGGGGATTCAATTGATTGGGACTGGCTCGTTAGCGTTAATCCTCGGCTTGATTGTCGCAGGCATTATTTTATTAGTCGTCATGTTTCGGATTGAAGATCGTGCGGCTGATCCGATTGTGCCGAATCGGTTATTTAAAAATCGGCGCTTAGTGATTGATTTCATCCTGTTCGTCGTCTTGTGGGGCGCGTTTATCGCCTTTAACATTTATATTCCAATGTGGGCGCAAGGGTTGCTTGGACTAAGTGCTTTATTAGGCGGAATGACCCAGATTCCGGGCGCGGTGACCAACTTAATCGGGTCACTTGCCGGACCAGGACTGGAACCGCGGCTGGGCAAATACCGGGTTGTGACTTTAGGGACGGTGGCGTTTTTGATTGCCTTTAGTGGGATGCTGATGGTCAATGACCAGACCCCGTTCTGGTTCTTACTATTAATGGGCGCGTTTGAAGGCTTTGGTCTCGGGATGAGTTTTAATGTGCTCCAAGTCAGTGTTCAAAATGATGCGGAAGAACGGGATGTCCCAATTGCCACGTCATTTGCGTATCTTTTACGGATTTTGAGTCAAACGTTCATGTCATCGATTTATGGGGTGATTCTCAACCACGCCTTAACGCGTGGTGTCGCGCAATCGCACGGTCAGATTACGATGGCGATGATGAATAAATTGAGTGATTCGCAAAGCGTCGGCCAATTACCGGCCCAATTATTACCGAAGATGCGCAGTATTATGTATCAAGGTTTGCACAATATCATGCTGATTGCGACCGTCCTATTAGTGATTGTCTTAATCTTTAACATTTGGGTCCAGATTCATTTCAAAAAAGAAATCAAACAAGCTTAGTTGAGTGCTCACTCAAGTTGGAAAATCCGAGTATCCTGAATTTAGGGATAATCGGATTTTTTGATTTGAACGGAAGTTGATATCTATTTCAGAACTTATGTTTGGGCTATAAATTGCTAGAGTGTTATAATATCGTTACATTATTAACTAATTAGGCAGTGGGAGACGGCTGATGATTGAATTTAAACAAGTGACTAAAGCGTACGACGCGGGACTTGCCTTGAATGATTTAACGCTAACAATTCCGGACAATCAAGTTTTTGTTTTAGTGGGTCCGAGTGGTAGTGGCAAAACGACCACGCTCAAAATGATTAATCGTTTAATTGAACCGACAAACGGATCGATTTTAATCGATGGGCAGCCAATTGATCAAATAGACTTACAGACGTTGCGCTTAAATACGGGATATGTGTTACAAAATATCGCGCTTTTTCCGAATCTAACGATTGAAGACAACATTACGATTCAACTGGAAGTTTTAAAATGGCCCAAAGCTAAAAGACAGCAACGGGCTTATGAATTATTAGCGTTAGTTGATTTGGCGCCAGCGCAGTATGCGCAACGGTATCCGAGTGAATTATCGGGTGGCGAACAACAACGAATCGGAATTATTCGGGCGCTTGCGAACAACCCTAAAGTGATTTTAATGGATGAACCGTTTAGCGCGTTGGATCCGGTCATTAAAACGCAATTACAAGATTTGGTCGTCAAATTGCAACGACAATTACATAATACCGTTATTTTTGTGACCCATGATATGAAAGAAGCGTTGCGAATCGGCCAAACAATTGCGGTGATGCGCGCGGGGCACATCCAACAAGTCGGGACGGCTGAAATGATTTTCAATCAACCTGAAAATGAGTTTGTTCGCGAGTTTTTTGATATTGAACGGGCCGCGGCTGCCGAGACGGTTCAAGCCTTATTAGACAGTGGCCTAGGCCAGCTCGTTGATTCCCAACCGGCTCAACTTCAAGTGACCGATTCAATTGCTAAGTTGGCGCAGAAGCTGATTGATCACCCCACCGGTGTGTCCGTGCAAATCGCACAACAAACTTGGTTGCTGACGATGGCTGATTTAACCACTTTTATTGCGAAATGGGGTGTCTAAAATGGCCACTCAAATTTGGCATATTTTAACCACTCAATCGGGCGAAATTGTCCAAGCACTGGGGCAACATCTAGCAATCTCATTAGTCGCGTTACTGATTGCGGCCGTCATCGGAATTCCATTGGCGATTATTTTGACCGAACACAAGCGACTGGCTGAACTGATGTTACAAGTGACGAGTGTCTTGCAGACGATTCCGTCGTTAGCGTTATTGGGTTTGTTGATTCCGTTAGTCGGGATTGGTACGGTGCCCGCCGTGATTACGTTGGTGCTTTACGCGTTGATGCCGATCTTCCAAAATACTTACGCAGGACTGACCGGGATTGATCCCGCTTTAAAAGAAGCGGAAATCGCGTTTGGGTTGCCCCGCCGTAAACAGCTATTGCGGATCGAAATTCCGCTAGCGATGCCGTTGATTATTTCAGGATTGCGGATTGCGTTGGTGATGATTATCGGGACGGCGACACTGGCCGCGTTAATTGGTGCTGGTGGTTTGGGCACCTATATTTTGGTCGGGATTCAATCCAATAATAATGCGTTACTGGTGATTGGCGCGGCGTTATCCGCCATTTTAGCCTTAACGGTCAGTGCTTTAATCCGTTGGCTAGGGACCTTATCGTTCAAAAAAATCATGGTTGGTTTAACCGTCTTCGTTGGATTAATCGGCGTGGGCACTGGTGTCATTGCTTGGCGCCAATCAGCGACCGAAATCACGATTGCCGGTAAACTAGGTAGTGAACCTGAAATCTTAATGAATATGTACAAAGATTTAATTTTGGCCGATCGACCGAATTACAAAGTGACGGTCAAACCTAATTTTGGTGGGACGACCTTCTTATTCAACGCGCTAAAGGCCGACCAGATTGATATTTATCCCGAGTTTACCGGCACGGTGTTACAAACGTTGGTCAAAACCAACACCAAAACGAATCTAGATCCGGCCAAAACTTATACAACGGCCAAAACAGCTTTACAGCAACAATTTAAGATGGCTTATCTAAAACCGATGGCCTATCAAAATGGTTATGATTTAGCGGTCAGTACGGCGTTTGCGAAACGCTACAACCTTAAAACAATTTCGGATTTAGCGGCCTTGCAACAACCGATTACGGCCGGCTTTGATCCTGATTTTTATCATCAACCTGATGGTTATCCGGGATTGAAGAAGGCGTATGGCTTGCAGTTAGACGCTAAGATTATGGAGCCCAGCATTCGCTACAAGGCAATTGCGGATGGCAAGGTTGATGTGGTCGACGGTTATACGACCGACGCGGAAGTCGCGCGTTATCATTTAGTCGTCCTCGAAGACGACCGCCAATTCTTCCCACCCTATCAAGGCGCGCCGGTGATGAAGACCGCGTTCTTAAAGGCCCATCCAGAAGTCGGGCAGTCACTGGCTAAACTGGCCGGTAAAATTACGGCGAGTGAAATGCAACAGATGAATTATCAAGTGCAAGTCAAACACCAAAAGGCCAGTGACGTTGCGCATCAATTCCTACTTAAAAAAGGCCTCATTCAAAAATAAACTAAAATCAGCGTGCCATTCTGAATTGAATGAGACGCTGATTTTAGTTTGGGCTTGACCTGTACGTTACGGCAGGGTTTATGCTAATGATAGTCAGAAAGGAGTGAATCGAAATGGCCTATCAAATTAAAGCTTTCGCCCAACTAACCGGGGTTTCGGAACGGACATTGCGCTATTATCATGAAATCAATTTGTTGGTGCCACAGCAAGCCGCTAATGGCTATCGCGAGTATACGAGCCAAGATGCCGATCGCTTACAACTGATTTTGATGTATCGACGGTTGCAATTTAAGTTAACGACCATCAAAGAATTGCTCAAGTTGCCTAAAGCGCAACGGCTTGAACGGCTACAAGCCCAAAAAGGATTACTGGAGCAACAACAAGCCGCATTAACACAAACCCTACAACAAATGACGGCAACGATTGCCAATTATCAGGAGGAAAATCAAATGACTGATTCAGCTAAATTTACCGCCTTTAAACAAGCTCAAATTGACGCCAATCAAACGACTTACGGCCAAGAAGTCGTCACTAAATATGGCGAAGACCAACAACAAGCGGCTAATCAGCACTTTGGGGAATTGAGTCAGGCACAATACCAACAAATGCAAACTACCGAAGCTGATTTAGTCCGTGATTTGCAATGCTATCTGGAGAATCCGAATGTGCCGTCCGCATTAGCCCAGCAAATTTTTACGGCCACCAAACCTGGTTACAATTAACGAGTCCCAAATACAGCCTAGCGATGCACCGCGGAATCGCCGCGCTATACGTCGCCGATGAACGCTTTGCCGCGTATTACACGGCGTTAGTGGGTGACCAACGCGCGGCAACCGAATTGAAGTTAATTATTGATTATTATACGCAAAATGAAGAATAGCAAAAAGGGGCTGTGACATAAGTTTTAGCATTCTGATATTAAACGAACATTCTTCATCGACGCGCGCCAGAACTCATTAATTTCCGTTCAAATCAAAAAATCGCCTATCCTTAGTTCGGGATAGTCGATTTTTTAACTTGATACTCAATTAATAACCGAGTTCTGTCACAGCTTATTTTGTCGTTTTTAATGTTCAGTACTAATTGAAAATGGCTGATTGTCGCTAGGTTGTGGATTAGGCGCCAATCCCAAAGTGGTCGTAAAGGTTCCACCAGCCATGAGGTCTTGATGGGTGATGTACGAATGGCGATAAAGTTGCTTATTTAATTGACGATTTTGGACAAAAAGATTGTGATCACTATTATTAACCGTGGTTAGCGTCAATTCTTTTTGATCAGGCAGGTGGAGGATGACATTGTCAAAAATTGGCATGCCCAGAACGTATTGACCACTGCCCGGTGTTACGGGATAGAACCCAAGTGCCGATAAGACGTACCAGCCGGCCATCGAACCGTTATCTTCATCTCCCGGGAAACCGGAAAAGCCGGCGTTAAAAGCATTTAGTAATAATTGTTTAACAAGCAATTCAGTCATTTCAGGATGATCGACATAAGCGAAGAGGTAAGGAATATGGAAACTTGGTTGATTAGACATAGCGAGTTGGCCAAAGTTTAAAGCGACCATTTCAGTCATTTCGTGGATTTCAAACCCGTAGTGACCGACTTTAAAGAGTGGTTGGGTATTGACTAATTCAACGAGTTTTTGATAGAAAGCTTGGTTGCCGCCGTGCAGTTCGCTAAGCCCTGCAATATCTTGGTAAACAGCAAAGCCATTTTGCCAAGCACCACCCTCAGCGTAGCCGTTGCCCCATTCGATTGCTGAAAAATTAGCTTGGAAGTTGCCTTGGGGGTCTTTAGCTCGGATAAATTTCGATTGAGTATCAAATAAGTGGCGGTAATTGAGCGTGCTGTGTTGATATTTGGCTGCTAGTTCAGTTTGACCTAATTTTTGGGCGACAACGGCAATGCAATAGTCGCTGTAAGCGTAGTCGAGTGTGTGGTTGACACTTTCGTCGTGGGTGTTTGGGACGTAACCATATTCGAGATAATCTTCAGTCCCGCGACGGCCATATTTAGAATCAGTACTTTGAGTAGTGGCGCCTTTGAGCATCGCTGTTAAAAATTCAGATAATTGCGATTTATCAATCAAATCTTTACTAGCTGCGTCTGCAATGACGGCATCAATTAGCGTGCCGGGCATCATTCCGCGTTCGTCGGGGGATAACCATTTTGGTAAATAATCCGTTTCGTAATAGCTCGTTAGGAAGCCTTGCAACATTTCTTGCAGTAGTTCGGGCGCAATAATCGAGAAGAACGGATAGACCGTTTTATAGGTGTCCCAAAAACCATTATTCGTGTACAAAATACCGGGTTTAACGCACCGAGCTTTCGTATCATAATGAACGGGTTGGTGTTTCGCATCCAATTCATAGAATTTTTGAGGGAATAGGAATAAGCGATACAAAGTCGTGTAGAAAGTTTGCACGCGCTCGGGATGTTGTTGATCTTGAATCGCAATCCGATCAAAATAAGTTTGCCAACTTTGATTAGCGGCCAATAAATGTTGATCAAAATCTTTGGTTAATTGGCGTTGTAAATTGAGCTGCGCTTGTTCCGGTGAAATAAAAGAAGTGGCAAATTGTAAGTCATTTTCATGACCAGTCAAAAATAGGCATAGCCGACCATCTGTGCCACTGATATGTTGTTTATCGGGGCAATCGAGTGGTTGACAGTTGGCGTTTAATAATTGTGTTTGGTCGAGCAGTAATGGTTGTGAGAAATGAAAGGCCACGTACATTTTAAAATCGGGATCTTCGCAATCAGAAAAATTAGAAAGCCACCCGTAAACGGCTTGTTCCGTGATGGTCAATTCAAATTGGCCTGGCAGTTCGAATTGCAGACCTGCTTGACCGGTTGACGGGTATTGGCTGTGTAAAATGGCCCCATAGGTTGAAGGGGTCAATTGACTACTCACTTGATAGCGTAAATCATGAAGTGCTAGTTTAGTCGGGCTAAAAGTAGCTTGTTGCGGATCAAACGAGCCGGCTAATTCATTGATGACTTCATGGGGTTGTTGTGTTAGGGGTAGTATTTGAAGATGTTGGAAATCACCAACCCAAGGACTCGGTTGATGGGTTAAGCGAAAGCCTTCAAAACGCCGTGAATTGGGATCGAAAAACCAACTACCATTACCACCATTATTTTGAATAGTGAAATAATTCATGGCAAAGGGGGTGCCGGTCAAGGGTAACGTATTGCCATTTGAAAAGCGGTAATTATTGAGGGTGCCTTGGCGGGTATCAATTTCAGTTATTTTCATCAAACTAAATACTCCTTTAATCGTTTATTTAAAAAATAATTGCAATATCAAGTAATCGGGCTTAGATTGTTGGTTCTGGATTGACCGATAAGCGGGCCATTAATTCAACTGGGACGGTTATCTGAGCCGCTTTGGGATCATAGGGATTGGCCATCCGGGTTTGTAACAGGCGTGCGGCCTGGCGACCAATTTCGCAGAAGTTTTGCATAATCGTCGTCAATTGTGGTTGGCTAGTGGCCGTTTGGGCAATGTTATCAAACCCAATGACCGATAGTGTTTCGGGGACTTTGACGTTGTGCGCCGTTAAAAAGGTTAAGAGTTGCAACGCTAGAATATCGTGTTCGCAAACCAAGGCGGTGACGTTATTTTGACGAAGTGCTGGTAACAATTCAGCAAAATGATCGCTGGTTAAGGCCGTCGCCGAGTGAGGAGTCGTTGCAAAGGTTAAATCGTGTTCACCAAGGGCCTGAATATATCCGAAATAACGGTAGGTCGCAGATGAATTCAAGGTGGTGGTTAAATCGCTTTGCGCCAAAAAGGCGATATTTTGGTGACCGGCTTCAATTAAAGTGTTGGTTGCTAGATAGCCACCCTGGGTATTGTCCGAAACGACGGACGGGACCGGTAAATTTGTCGCCGTTTTATCGATTAAGACAAAGGGAAAATGGTGGAGTAATAATTGATTAATTTGTGGTAATTCAGCGGCCAGATTTTGGGGATAATAGATGAGACCATCATATTGGGTTGCTAAATCCGCCACGGTTGTGAAGGTGAAATCCTTATTTTCGATGACTACCAAGGATTGTTGTAGCGGCGCCAAGATTTCTTTAACACCGGTAATATAATCGCCCAGTCCTGATTCAGAGGCGAATGGAATGACCAGCAAGAGTTGATTGGTGCGTGGATAGTGTTTAAAACCCCGTCGAACAAAGGTCCCACTGCCTTGGTGCCGTTCGACTAGACCGATATCAGCTAGTTCTTGTAAGGCCCGTTTGGAGGTAATCCGGCTCACTTGATAGGTTTTGGCTAGTTCATTTTCAGAGGGTAATTGTTGACCGGCCACGTACTCCTCGGTCCAAATCTGGCTTTTTAATGTTTCAAAAATTTGTAAATATTTATTGGCATTAGTAGTCAATAACATCGCTCCTTTAAATTCAACAGTTGATATGTAGTATTGTATACCATTTTGATGGTGAATTAAATATTTTATGCGATAAATACTAGAATTTAATTTATTAAATGATATACTTGGTTTGTAAAAATATATAACAAGTGGTGATAAAATGACAAAATCATATGTAACACAATCAGTTCGCGATTTCGTAACAAAAGTGAATCAACTTTGTGCCGAGGGCCAGGAGAATTTGGCTGAAATTTTCGATATTACTTATACCAACACTTTAGAAACAACGATTGAAGCGGATCAATATCAAAATGCGTTTGTTTTAACCGGCGATATTCCGGCCATGTGGCAACGCGATTCCACCGCACAATTGCGACCATACTTAGTCATGGCGCAAACTGATCCAGCTGTTGCGGATTTGATTTTGAAAGTGGTCAACCGTCAATTTTTTAATATGAATTTAGATCCGTATGCTAACGCGTTTAATTTATCCGGTAATGGCCACGGTCATCAAACCGATGTTACGAAGATGACCCCTTGGATTTGGGAACGTAAATATGAATTGGATTCATTGTGTTACCCAGTGCAATTGGCTTACCTACTTTATAAGAATACCGGCTTAACGACGCAATTCGATGTTACCTTTATTTCGGCAATCCGTAAATTATTAAAGGTGATTGAAGTTGAACAACACCACGAACATTCCGATTATCGGTTTGAACGGGTTGAAGATCGGCCCGAAGATTCATTAACCCACGGCGGTCTTGGTGAACCAGTTGGTTATACCGGGATGAGTTGGTCTGGCTTTCGACCAAGTGATGATGCTTGTCAGTATGGTTACTTAGTCCCAGCCAATATGTTTGCGGTCGTTATTTTACGTTATTTAACCGAAATTTTGACGACGATTGTGGATGAACCAGAAATGGCGGCTAAAGCGGAACAATTAGCAGCTGAAATCCAAACCGGAATTGAAAAATACGGGACGATGACGAATAAAGCCGGTGAGCAAATTTACGCTTATGAAGTCGATGGTTTGGGGAATGCCTTATTAATGGATGATGGCAATATTCCGAATTTGATGAGCGCACCGTATTTAGACTATTTGAAAGCCGATAATCCAACCTATTTAGCGACCCGGCGGACGTTGTTGAGTCCCGAAAATCCCTATTTTTACGCAGGCGCATACGGTTCAGGTTTAGGCAGCCCGCACACACCAGCCAATTACATTTGGCCAATCGGTTTGTCAATTCAAGGGTTAACGCAAGCGGATCGTTCTGAAAAATTACGCTTGTTAGAATTGTTGGCGGCTACAACGGCGGGCACTAAAATGATGCATGAAGGCTTTGATGTTGAGAATCCAGCCAACTTTACACGTGAATGGTTCTCTTGGGCGAATATGATGTATTGTGAATTATTAATGGATTATTTAGGGATGCAGGTCAAAAAATAAAGTCACGAACTTATAAAGGAGCAGCATAATGGGCAAGAAAAAAGTTTTTGTGGTGTCACATAGTCATTGGGATCGTGAATGGTACATGCCGTTTGAAAAACATCGCTTGCGGTTAGTTGAATTATTGGATGAAGTGTTGGATTTAATTGATACTGATCCAAAGTTCAATAGTTTCCAATTAGATGGTCAAGCAATTATTATTGATGATTATCTAGCGATGCGGCCTGAAAATCAGCCACGGATTGAAAAAGCAGTTGCAGCTGGTAAATTACGGGTGGGGCCTTTTTACGTCCTACAAGACGATTTTCTAATCAGCCCTGAATCGCACGTTAAAGATTTTCAAATTGGGCGGGCCACTGCGGAAAAATACGGCAACATGATGGGAATTGGCTATTTCCCAGATACGTTTGGTAACATGGGTCAAACGCCACAAATGTTGAAATTAGCCGGCTTAGATGCGGTTGCATTTGGTCGCGGGGTTAAACCAACCGGTCTGAATAACCAAGTCTCAGATGGCAATTTTGAATCGGCTTATTCTGAAATGAATTGGGTCGGGCCAGATCAAAGCCAAGTCTTGGGCATTTTATTCGCTAACTGGTACAGCAATGGTAATGAAGTGCCGGTTGAAAAGGCTGAGGCTAAAGCTTACTGGTTAGAAAAACTCGCCGACGTGGAACGTTATGCGTCAACCGATAATCTGTTAATGATGAACGGTGTCGATCACCAACCCGTTCAAAAAGATATCACGCAAGCCTTAGCGGTCGCACAGGAATTATTCCCAGATTACGAATTCATTCATTCTAATTTAGATGATTATTTAGCGGCCGTTAAAGCCGATTTACCAGCCGATTTGAGCACTATTAATGGTGAACTCACGTCACAAGAAACGGATGGTTGGTACACACTAACCAATACCGCCTCTTCGCGGATTTATCTCAAACAAGAAAATGCCAAGGTGCAACGCCAATTGATTAATGAAGCCACTCAATTAGCGGCTGTGACGAGTACTGACGGTCAATATCCACAAGCGCAATTGACCTATGCTTGGAAGCTATTATTGGAAAATCAAATTCACGATAGTATTACGGGTTGTTCAGTTGATCCGGTGCATCGTGAAATGATGACGCGGTTTGAGAAGGTCTCTCAAATTGCCGAAGTCATCCGCGATAAAGCGCAAGCATCCTTAGTCGCGGAAATTAATACCGCCGTTTTCCCTGCAGAAACGACACCATTCGTAGTGATTAACCCAAGTGGTAGTCCTAAGAGCGGTGTGATTAAAGCCGAGGTTGAACTTGATCGCGCATTATTTAAAGACGGCCGTCCGGATGCCCAATTTGCCAAGATGCAATTAATTGCACAACAAAAACGGCATTACGTCGTGATTGATGCTGATGGACAAGAAGTGACTGGTGAAATTACCGGTTTTACAACGCGCTTTGATGCCGATTTACCAACTGATCGGTTTAGAGTACCGTACATCGGGGTTTACGCCCAGGTTGAAGTCTTTGTTAAAGATTTAGCGGCTTTTTCATGGCAGACTTTTGCATTAAAACAAGTTGACCGGGCACTGACGTATTTTGATCAACCCCAAAGTTCATTAATTTCAGCGAACCATACGTTAGAGAATCAATATTTAAAAGTGGCCGTTTCAGCAGTTGATGGTTCTTTGAATATCTTGGATAAGAAGACGCAAAAAACGTATCAACGAATGGCCGTCATCGAAGATACCGGTGATATGGGTAATGAATACATCTACAAAGAAACAGCGGATCAACAACGGATTTATTCGACCGACCAAGCACCCTGCATTCAAATTAAACGGGATACGGAAAAAGTAGCCACGATTGAAATTATTTCAACGCTAAGCATTCCGAAACAAGCAACGCCACAATTGGCTTACGAACAACGAGCAGTCATTGATATCACGCATCGTCAAGCGACCAGAAGTTCTGAATTAATTGATTTAGAATTGCATACGTTAGTGACGTTAGAAGCGGACAATCCGGTTTTAAAATTTGATGTCACGTACGATAATCAAGCCTTAGACCACCGTTTGCGAGTCTTATTCCCAACCGGATTGGCAACCACTGAAAATGAATCAGAATCAATTTTTGAAGTTGTCAAACGACCCAATCAACCTGAAAAAGATTGGCAAAATCCAACTAATCCACAACGACAACAAGCCTTTGTTAATTTACACGATGACCAAGGTGGCGTGACGGTGGCCAATGACGGTTTAAACGAATACGAAATTTTACCGAAAAACAACACGATTGCCATTACTCTATTACGTTGTGTGGGTGAACTGGGTGATTGGGGTTACTTCCTAACACCAGAAGCCCAATGCCAAGGGGCTCAACACGCCAGTTTTGCGTTAATTTTCCATAATGAACAAGCGACTGACCGGTTGACGAGTTATCAGTTAGCCCGTGCTTTTGCAATCCCATGTTTGACGCAAGGGACGACGCGGCACACGGGAAATCGGCCGACTGCCGATACTTGGTTAACGATTCAAGATTCTGCCCAGGCCTTTGCCGTGACGGGTGTCGAACGTGATCAAAATCAAGATTTGGTTGTCCGAGGGTATAACCTGGACCGGACGGCGCACACGATTCAGGTGAGTGTTAATGATACAACTGGTGATTTAATCGATTTCCAAAGTCAACCAATCGCGCAGGATTGTCAGACCCCACTGCAGAATGCCGAAATCAGAAGTTATCGGTTTAAGGCGAATCAATAAGCTTTTTTATAAAAGTGACAAGTGAGTTCGTTAATTTTTGTTCAAAGTGTCATATTAAAGTAAGCGCTTTATTGGTAGAATAGAAATATGTTAAGAAGGGTGGCTTTATCATGGTTGAAATTGACTTAGATCATATTTATAAACAATATCCAAATGCTGAAGATGCGGGGTATGCTGTATCAGATTTCGATTTGCACATTAAAGATAAGGAATTCATCGTATTCGTTGGTCCCTCAGGATGTGGTAAATCGACGACATTAAGAATGATTGCCGGACTTGAAGATATTTCAAAAGGTGATTTAAAAATTAGTGGCGAATTAATGAACGACGTGGCCCCTAAAGATCGAAATATTGCCATGGTTTTCCAAAACTATGCCTTATATCCACATATGACAGTTTTTGATAATATGGCTTTTGGTTTGAAATTGAGAAAATATGATAAAGCCGATATTGCTGAAAAAGTTAAATATGCAGGTGAAGTCCTAGGATTAACCGATTATTTAGATCGTAAACCAGCTGATCTTTCCGGTGGACAACGGCAACGGGTCGCTTTAGGTCGGGCAATCGTACGGGATGCACCTATCTTCTTGATGGATGAACCTTTATCAAACTTGGATGCCAAATTGCGGGTTAGCATGCGGGCTGAAATTGCTAAATTACATCAAAAATTAAAGACAACCACGATTTATGTGACCCATGATCAAACTGAAGCCATGACCATGGCTGATCGGATTGTTGTTATGTCAATGGGTGAAGTCCAACAAATCGGCTCACCATCTGAAGTTTACGATACGCCTAAGAATAAATTTGTGGCGGGCTTTATGGGCTCACCTGCGATGAACTTCTTTGATATTCATTATAAAGATAGCCAAATTACAGATGGCAAAGGCTTGGTCTTAGAAGTACCAGAAGGCCGGGCTAAGATGTTAAATAGCAAAGGCTACAATGGTAAAGATTTAACGCTAGGGATTCGCCCAGAAGACATTCATGCGGAAGAAACCTTTATTCAAACTTGGCCTAACAGTGTTGTTAGTTCTGAAGTCATTGTTTCAGAATTATTAGGGGCAACTTCAATGTTGTATTCTAAAGTTGATGATACTGAATTTGTGGCAACCGTTGATGCTCGTGATTTCCATAATCCTGGTGATACGATTAAGATGGCTTTTGATTTAAATAAAGCGCATTTCTTTGACGGCGAAACGACCACAGCGATTCGTTAAGCAAGTGGTTTGTAAAAAATGTAATATGGTATGATTGTTTTAGATAGGGAGGGATAGCCAATGATAACGGTCAACCAATTGAAGGCCATTTATCCAACCCTTAAAGTCAATCAAACACCAGAGCACGATGAGGCTGATTTAGCGTTAATGGTTGATGATCAATGGCTTTCAATACCAAAGGCGACTTTATCAACGTCAGAACAGGCGTTGTTGCTTAGTCTAGCTTGTACCGTTGATAATGAACACCGGCCTTGGTATGCGTTCTTGTGGGGTCAAAAAAAGCAGGTGCCAACGAAACGTGAAACAAGTGTTAGGGTTCTTCAGTTTCAGGTGACCTTCACCGACAGTTCTGGTCAAAAAGCAGCGTGGTTAGAGGCGCTCCAAGCCTATTTTGTGAAACCAATCGATGCTTTTTGGTTAGATGAAGCGACGGGGATTTTAATTGAGACCCAATCAGATGATTCGTTTGAGACTAATTTTACCGGTATTTTGCAATCATTGGATGCGGTATTTTACACCAAAACGGTATTTTACATCGGTCATTTCTGGCCAGTTTCGGTTGAATTACCAGCACTTTTTCAGATGGAACGTCAGCTGTTTAAACAGGTGCAACGGTCGAGTGTCAATACGCTTGCCCCTAGTCTGTTTCAGTCTTTGATTCAACAAGATCGGTTATACACGCCCTTAATTGAAGCGTTAAAGACGAGTTTACCAACTGATAGTGAAACCTTGCAGATGATTAATACGTTCTTTAAATACCATGGGAAGTTGAGCCAAGCGGCAAAGGCTTTATTTATCCATCGAAATACGCTAGTTTATCGGATTGATAAATTCTATAAGTTAACGGGTTTTGATTTACGGAACAATTATGATTTGACGTTATGTCATCTGATTATGAATTAGTTTAATATGAAAATCCCGCCATCGTCATCAAATGAAAGTAATCATTTCATTGAACAACGAGGACGGGATTTTTTTGTTGAAACTAGCCAATAAATAAAGTGTCAGTTTATTCTTTAGAGATTTGAGAAGGCGAGAGGCCATAATATTTTTTAAAGAGTTTACTAAAATGATAGGCATCACTATAGCCAACGGTGGCTGCGACTTGTTTGACGGTAATTGCCGAGCTTTCATCCTTTAAGAGTTCACGCGCGTTGGTTAAGCGCAGCTGGATTAAATAATTAATGGGACTCATTTTCGTGGCTTCTTTAAACGTCTTGGACAAGTAAGTTGTGCTGACGTAATTGTCTCGAGCCAGTTGGTCCAAGCTGATATCTTCGGTGTAGTGATTCTCTAAAAAATAAGTGACGTCTGCGACGAGTTGACTTTGTTTTTTTTCGGTACGCGAAATAAAGGGTTTAGTTGAGACCGCTTGTTGTTGGGCTAATCCGCGGAGAATATAAACCAGAATTTCAGTAATGATGCCCTTACTAATTAAGCGATAATCACTGGCCTGCTCATTGATTTCGGAGACTAAGCGCCAAGCTTGATCAATCACTTTGTATTGGTGTTCGCCAATCGGCAGTTGGGTATTTTGGTTGGGTAAGTAGTTACGTGGCAAGCCGTGCAGCGCAATATTTTGAATGCCGATGTGAAGTTGATGGGAAAAGGTATCGTGTTTTTGACGTTCGGCATGTTGGACACCCGGGTTAAAGACCAGGATTTGGCCCGCAACGACGTCTTGCCATTGACCGTCAATGTAGTAATGTGATTGGCCTTCTAATAAGATACTGATTTCTAGGAAATCGTGGGCGTGTTTGGGATGAACACTGGTGTTGCGATTCCAAGGATCAAAGGCATATAGTATTTCGGGATTAAATGTTTTGGCATCAGTATAACTCATTGTGGACCTCCAAATAAATCGCTTTCTTAATAATGATATTGTACATTATTTTTAGGTTAATTCACCATGTTATTTTCAAATAAAACAACGATAATAAGGCATTGAAGATCGGGGGATTTAAAATGAATAATTTTCAATGGATTTGGCAATATGTGGTTAAAAATCGCTATAAATTAATAATTGCCATGATTTTCTTTCTAATTAGTACCGCTTTAATTCTAGTTAACCCATATGTGATGGGCCAAATTGTCGATCGTGTGATTGATGGACACGAAGATTCATTATTGGTGCCATTATTACTGGTGATGATTGGGGTGACCATTGCTCGGACCATTACACGGTATATTTATCAGATATTATTTGAACAAACGGGTCAGAACTCGTTATTTGATTTACGAATGGATATGTATGATAAATTACACGAATTGGATTTCGACTTTTTTAACCATAATCGGGTTGGCGATATAATGACGCGAATGACGGGCGATACCGATGCGATTCGCCATTTTATTTCATGGGTCAGCTATCAAGTTTTGGAATGTGTCTTTTATTTTATTGTATCAATCCTGATTATGTTAACGATCAGTTGGCAACTGACTTTAGCATTGGTAGCGGTTACGCCGATTATATTTTGGTTAACCCAAGCAATGGCCAAGGCACAACACCCAATGTTCTTTGCGATTCGGCAAAGTTTTTCGCGACTGAATTCGATGGTCGAAGAAAATATTAGTGGTAACCGGATTGTTAAAGCATTTGTTCGTGAAGATTTTGAAATCAGCAAGTTTAATGAACATAACGACGATTATAAACAACGCAATTTAGCTGCGGCGAACGTCTCTAAAACGTATTTACCTTGGCAAGATGGGATTGCGAATAGTTTAAACGTGATTGCGTTAATTTTTGGGGGCTATTTAGTTATTCAAAATAAAATGACGCTAGGTGATTTGGTCGTCTTTAACGGTTATTTATGGATGCTGAATCAACCGATGCGGATGAGTGGTTGGTTGATTAATGATATCGAACGTTTTTCAGCTTCGTGTGTCAAAATTCGGCAAATGTTAGCGACGAAACCTGAAATCGAAGTTGAAACAACTGAAGAACCGTTGCGCATCAAGGGTGATGTGACGTTTAAGAATGTGACTTTTCATTTTCAAGACGATCCTGAGCATAATATCTTAACCGATGTGTCGTTTAGTGCGAAAGCCGGGCAGACGATTGGAATCATTGGCGAGACGGGTTCCGGGAAAACAACTTTAATTAACTTAATAAGCCGATTCTACGATCCGTCTTCTGGGCAAGTTCTGATTGACGGGCAAGATGTGCGTCAATATCCAATTCGCCAATTGAGGGATAATATATCGATGGTCATGCAAGATGTCTTTTTGTTCTCGAATTCAATTACGGAAAACATTTCCTTTGGCCGGCCTAATTTAGATACCGGTTATATTCAATCCGTGGCACGTGTGGCGGATGCGGACGGTTTTATCGAACGGATGCCGGAGGGGTACGAAACCATCGTTGGTGAACGTGGCGTCGGGTTATCTGGTGGCCAGAAGCAACGGATTTCGTTGGCCAGAGCACTTGCCAAAGATCCGGCGATTCTCATGTTAGATGATACGACTTCGGCGGTTGATATGGAGACTGAAACTAAGATTCAACATGAATTAGCCGGCTTAACGACTAAGAAGACGACGTTTATCATTGCCAATCGGATTTCTTCCGTGCGTGATGCGGATTTGATTCTGTTATTGGAAAAAGGGCGAATTGTTGAAGCGGGTAAGCACGAAGTTTTAATGCAACAACAAGGGCGCTATTACGATGTCTTTCAAAAACAATTAGGTTTGGAAAAGGGGGAGCAAATTGGTCAAACGAAATAAGTCAAATGTCGATGAGGCCCAAGTCGAACAATTTAATTGGCATGGTTATGTGCGGTTAGCCCAATATATTAAACCGTATTTAAAGAAAATCTACATTATTTTAAGCGTGATTATATTGGCCAATATTGCTGGGATGTTAGGACCTTATTTCACCAAGGTGGTCATCGATGAGGTCATCCCAAATCGTAATATCTCGCAATTATTATTAATCGGTGGGTTATACACGATTTCGTTATTCTTAATGGGCTGGTGTATCCGTTACCGAATTTATCACATTACCGAAGTCGGTCAAGATATGCTGAAAGACATGCGGTTAGATATTTTTCAACATCTACAAAAATTATCATTTTCATATTTTGATAATCGGCCCCACGGTAAAATTTTAATCCGAGTGGTCAATTACATTAATACGTTAAGTGATTTGTTAAGCGATGGCTTAGTCAATTTAATTTCGGATGTCTTTAATGTTCTGATTACCTTGGTCTTTATGTTTGCGATTAATAGCCGCTTAACTTGGTATAGTTTATCGTTAATTCCGATTCTAGTGATTTTAGTGTTGTACGTTCAAAAGCGACAACGGAAAGCTTACCAGATTCTCAGTAATAAGCAATCCAATTTGAATGCTTATATCCACGAAAGTATTACGGGGATTAAAGTCACCCAATCTTTTGCCAGAGAAGATGAAAATTTTAGAATTTTTAACGCGATTAATACTGAAAATAGTCAATCGTGGATGCACGCGGTCAAGATTCAATTTCTGTTATGGCCGGGGGTTCAAAATATAGCGGTAATCACTACGTGTTTGATTTATTTTGTCGGCATTCGTCAGATTGGTGTCAACGTTAGTACCGGGACGTTAATTGCGTTTATTGGTTACATCAATAATTTTTGGAACCCAGTGATTAATATCGGGAACTTTTATAATTCATTGATTACCGCAACGGCCTATTTGGAACGGATCTTCGAAACCTTGGATGAACCAGTGGAGATTGAAGATGCACCTGATGCGCAAGAATTACCAGCGATTGTTGGTGATGTCTTTTTTAACAACGTGACTTTCCGGTATGAACCGGGCAAGGATATTCTCAAAAAGGTTAATTTTAAGGTGCAAGCCGGCCAATCGATTGCCTTGGTTGGACCAACGGGTGCGGGGAAAACGACAGTTATCAATTTATTGAGTCGCTTCTATGACGTGAACGAAGGGGCCGTCTTAATTGATGGGCATGATGTTCGTGACGTGACGTTAGCGTCTTTACGGCGGCAGATGGGCGTGATGCTCCAAGATTCGTTTATTTTTTCGGGCACCATTTTAGATAATATTCGGTACGGTAAGCTAGACGCCACCGAAGCTGAAATTGTTGCAGCGGCGCAAGTGGTCCATGCGGATGACTTTATTCGTCATTTGAAAGATGGGTATCAAACGCAGGTTGAAGAACGAGGCAACACGTTATCTGCGGGTCAACGACAATTGATTGCCTTCGCGCGGGTCTTGCTGGCCGATCCGAAAATATTAATTCTGGATGAAGCAACGTCGAGTATTGACACTGAAACCGAGGAATTATTACAAGCCGGATTACATGCGCTCTTGAAGAATCGGACATCCTTTATTGTGGCGCATCGCTTATCCACGATTAAAAATAGTGATCAAATATTTTATGTCAACGGTGGTCAGATTGCGGAACACGGTAATCATCAAGAATTAATGCAAACCCGGGGCCAATATTATCATCTCTACCAATCTCAATACGCAATGTTGAAGATTGATTGATAACAATGATTGATTTTTTATGATGGAGGATAAATGGATGCCAGCCAAGGTTATTGAAGGGGAAAATTATCGATTTACCGTTATGACGGACTATCTCATGCGGATTGAATGGTCAGTGGATGGTCAATTTGAAACCCGGCAAACTTATTTTGCGCAGGACCGTAATTTTGCGACACCCACTACCGTTCAGGTGCATCGGCACCGTCAAGAACATGAATTAGAAATTGAAACAGATGGGTTTCATTTATATTATGAAGGCGGCCCGTTTTCAGATAAAACATTATGGATTGATGCCAAATATGGCTATGAACCGTATTTTAGTCGTTGGTTATTTGGCCGTGAATTAATCGGCGGGAATTTATTTGGGACCGCACAAACGTTAGATGAAGCGGATGGTGAAATCCCGTTGGCAGAAGGGATTGTTTCGCGCCACGGTTATGCACTGATTGACGACGCTGATAACAATGTGATTTTAGAAAATCAAGAATTAGGGCCACAAAATCGTGATCAAACGGATTTATATTACTTTGCTTACGGCCATCAATATTTGCAATCGATTAAAGACTATTTTAAATTGTCAGGGGTGCCGCCCATTTTGCCCCGCTATGCATTAGGCAATTGGTGGAGTCGTTATTATGCGTACACTCAAGCGGAATACCAAGCGTTATTCACCCGATTTGATCAAGAAAAAGTGCCATTTTCGGTGGCGGTGATTGATATGGATTGGCATCAAACCGATATCCCAATCAGCGAAGGTAGCGGTTGGACGGGTTATACCTGGAATCAAGCGTTATTTCCAAAACATCAACAATTATTAGCCTGGTTGCATCAAAAAGGCATGAAGGTGACTTTGAACGTTCATCCGGCAGCGGGGATTCGGTCGTTTGAAAAAAACTATCCGGCAGTTGCGCAACATTTAGCGCTTGATGCTGAAACGAAGGAACCGGCGGTCTTTGATTTACAAAACCCCGCTTTCCGACGGGCTTATTTTGAAGATGTGCATCATCCGTTAGAAGATGAAGGGGTCGATTTCTGGTGGATTGATTGGCAGCAAGATCGGTATTTTAATAATGATGGTTTTAATGTTTTAAAAGCGTTAAATCATTACCATTATTTGGATAATCAAAAACGGAATGACGGCAATGCGCTGATTTTATCGCGGTATGCAGGTCCCGGCAGTCAACGTTATCCACTAGGCTTTTCGGGGGATACTTGGATTAGCTGGGAATCACTGAAGTTTCAACCGTACTTTACGGCGACGGCTAGCAATATTGGTTATTCTTGGTGGAGTCACGATATCGGCGGACACATGATTGGTAGTTATGATCCGGAGTTACAGACCCGTTGGCTTCAATACGGGGTCTTCAGCCCAATTAATCGGCTGCATAGTTCTGATAATCCATTTTCGGGGAAGGAACCTTGGCGTTATCCCGTTGAAAATCGACAAATCATGGATACTTTTCTCCGATTACGGCATCAATTAATTCCGTACCTAGACAGTGAAAATATTAAAACCAACCTCGATGGGGTGCCATTAGTCCAACCGATTTATTATCAATATCCAGAGATGGACACTTATTATGATTATCGGGATGAATATTTCTTTGGGAGTGAATTGTTGGTGTCGGCGATTGTCACTAAACGCGAGCCGCAATTACAACAAAGTAAAGCGACCACGTGGCTACCAGAAGGCACTTGGTATGATTTCTTTACGCACCAGAAATATGCGGGTGAACGTGAAATTAATTTGTATCGGCCATTGGGACAATACCCGGTCTTGGTGAAACAAGGTGGGATTATTCCGATGACTGAATCGGCCCACCAGAATTTGACGATATTACCGGAAGCGATTGTCGTAAACATTTTCGGGTGTGCTGATCACGAATACGTCATGTATGAACACCTTGGCGACCAAATCGCGACAACCACCTTTAAATTGACGCAAGCTGGTCATTTGGCGGTCACCGTGGTCGATCCAAAGCAGATTGTGCCGTCAACACGAACCTTTAAGATGGCGATGCTCGACGGGCCGAAATTGCAGATTGATAACCGAACGATTTTTGCAATCACACAAGAAGGCGTCTCACCGGCCCTTAATTTGGTTCAACAAACTGAACAAGCGTTACAACTGATGCAGATTGAATATGAATTGAAACGTCAAATTTATGATTTTATCTGTGGACATCAAAATGAGCCCGTTAAGATTATCAATTTTATTAATACGAAAAAGCGCCCCGAATTGACTGACTTCTTTAGTAGTTTAGTGGCACAGCTGTAAGTGTGTTGAGTTGCGGGTAGCAACTGAGCATTAACAGAAAATCCCCCAGTTATCTTGATTTTAAGATAATTGGGGGATTTTGGCTTAAGCGGAGGTTGTTGCAACTCAAAAGCACGTTATCAATTGCCTATCAAGTTTAAAAATCCGGTTATCCGAACTAAAGATAACTGGATTTTTTGATTAAATGAGCAATCTATAATTTATAGATAAATTACTATAGTTTATGACTGTTTATCCTTTCTAGAAAACGCTATCATTTAGACGTGATTAATTCAGGGAGGCAATTAAATGATTAAACTACAAGGATTAACAACTGAACAACGGCTAGCAGCGGAGGCGTTAATCAGCGATAACGGTGATGCACAACAACTGACCGTTGATTGTCAGCAAGGGGCACCAGGGGTTTGTTTAACGAGAACGGGAAATACCGGGACCATTACCTTTGGGACTCAATCGGATTTGATGCACGCCGTTGCACTCTATAGTGGGCTGGTTAAAGAGGAACATGATTTTGAAATCAAACAGACGACGCATTTTGATAGTTTAATTGCGATGTTGGACGTTGCTCGTAACGGGGTGCCAACGGTTGAGATGCTTAAAACTTATATTCGTAAAATTGCTAGTATGGGTTACACCGAACTCTGGTTGTACTTGGAAGATTTATTCGAAGTGCCGGAAGAACCTTATTTCGGTCAGGGGCGCGGTCGCTATTCACAAGCTGATTTACACACGGTGGCCGTCTACGGTGAACAGTTTGGCGTGACAGTTGTGCCGGCGATTCAAACGCTAGCACATATGCATAATGCCCTAAAGTGGGATGCTCATCATGCCGTTCGGGATACTAACGATACGTTATTAGTGGATGCCCCGGCGACAAAAACGTTTATTCAGCATTTGTTACAAGCCGCAACGGCCCCATTTTTAACCAATAAGATTCATATTGGGATGGACGAAGCCTATCAATTAGGTCGTGGGGGCTATCTAGATCAAAATGGTTTTACAGATCAACAAACGTTAATTTTAAATCAACTTAAAATGGTTGTTGAGGTGACCGAATCATTAGGATTGGATCCGTATATGTGGAGTGATTTATGGTTCACTTTTGCGTCACCAAAACATGAAATGTATGATCCCGATGTTCATTTCTCACCGGAATTTAAAGCACAACTCCCCAAGGTCGGCCAAGTTTATTGGGATTATTATCATGAAGACCAAGCCACCTATCTTGATCGGTTTAAGCAACATTTTGAATTGAGCGATAACGTGGTTTTTGCGGGTGGCATTTGGACCTGGAGTGAGTTAGCGCCTAATCAAAGTAAGATGTTAGCAACAGTCGAAGCCGGATTGTCAGCAGCTAAAAAAGCAAACGTTAGACAAGTGATTGCGACCATGTGGTTTGACGACGGGGCAGAAGTCCCGATTAGTGCGGCTTGGTATGGTTTGCAAGCATTTGCGGCCTATCAATATCACGACGATGTGACGCAAGCGACGATTGATCAAGATTTTGAATTGATTAATAACGAATCACCAGCTTTTTATAAAGATTTAGAGCAATTTGATAATTTTACGGGTGGTATCAATGTCGATAGTGATAATGTCAGTAAAATTGTGCTTTACGAGGATTTATTGTTGCAACGCTATGAATTCAATTTAAAATCAATTGACCTCGTTGGCCAATGGCAGGCTTTAGCGGCCAAAATGGGGGCGGCTAAGTTAACTGCGGCCAATCAACTAACCGCACAGTACTATCAAATTTTGGCACAAACTTTAATCGCCAAGACCAATGCGTTAAAAACCGTTACTGGACTACGGACTGGTGGTATTCAGGCGGGGACCACGGCGATTGAACAAATCAAACTGTTCCAACAAGCTTTGCGACAATTAAGCAAAGTATCACGGCAAATCTGGCATCAACAACGCCGTGGTAACGGGTATGAAGTGATTGATTTACGGTTAGGGGCCCAGATGACCCGTGCGGATACTGTAATCTGGCGGATTACTGAATGGCAAGCAGGTCGGGATGCGTTACTGGAATTACAAGCGCCCGTTTTACAAATGGATAAAAAAAGTAATGGCCTAGTTGGTCATGCTCTTTATCAAGAAATTGTCAGTGCAGGTGATATTTCGTTTTAAGGCATCAAAAAAGTTAAGTAAATCTTGAATTTATAGATAAAATCATTAAATTTGTAGATTGTTAGATTATCGGAAAGCGGTTACAATAATAAGTGACTTAAAGAAAGGGGGAAGAAACGATGGCACAAAAAGCAACCGAGACACCAATGATACCTAGAAAAAAGAAAAAGTTCTTCCAAACCATGTGGGATAACCGAGTCTTTTTAATGTTAGTTGCACCAGGGACGCTATTTTTAATCGTTTTCTTCTATATACCAGTATTTGCGAACGTTGTCGCATTTCAGAATTTCCAATATTCAGATCAAGGATTTATTTATAGTGTGTTGCACAGTCCATGGGTGGGCTTTGATAACTTTAAATTCTTCTTTAAATCAGCCGATTTCTGGCTCGTATTACGAAACACGGTTGGTTATAGTATGACCTTCTTACTATTGAATTTCTTCTTTGCAATCTTCTTTGGGGTTGTGATGAGTCAATTACGTAATCAACGGTTATTGAAGACTTATCAAACGATGATGCTTTTCCCATATTTCTTATCTTGGGCAATTCTATCTTACTTTGTTTATGCCTTCCTAAGTAGTGATAAAGGGATCTTGAATCACATGATTCAGTCCTTTGGCGGGCAGCCGATTGATTTCTATAATTCGCCGTGGGTTTGGCCAGTCATTATTATCTTCTTAGGCGTTTGGAAAGGGATTGGTTATAACAGTATTCTATACTTCGCCACTGCGATGGGGATTGATCCATCTTACTATGACGCTGCAATGATTGATGGCGCTAGTAAGTGGCAACAGATTAAGAATGTGACGTTACCGCATATTCTACCGATTGCAACTTTGATGTTAATTTTAAATATCGGTGGGATTTTCCACAGTGACTTTGGTCTGTTTTATTTAATACCGCGCAATTCAGGGGCGTTGATTAATGTCACACAAACGTTTGATACGTATATTTACCGGGCTTTGACAACTTCTAACGATATTGGGATGTCAACTGCAGCCGGGTTAATGCAATCAGTTGTTGGCGCTTTGTTAATCGTTTTATCAAACTGGGTCGTTCGACGGAAACATCCAGAATCTGCACTGTTTTAGGAGGCGTCAACGATGCGTAAAAAGAAACGTATTTCAGCCGTTGAAATTCGAAAATTTAGTAGCGGCACCAATTTATTTTTCAATATCTTCTTAGCAATTTTTGCACTAAGTTGTATCTTACCGTTTGTTTTTATCATCATCCTTTCTTTAACGAAAGAATCTGATATTACGCTATATGGCTATCAATTTTGGCCGAAACATTGGGGAACAATGAGTTATGTTTACCTCGCCAAGATGGGCAAACAAGTTTTAACGTCATTAGGTGTCACGGTCTTTATCACCGTTGTTGGGACGATTATCAACAGTTTATTCTCATCAACCTATGCTTATGCCATTTCTCGGAAAGATTTCGCTTATGCCAAGTTCTTTACGATCTTTGCACTGATTTCGATGTTATTTGTTCCCGGAATGGTTCCAACTTACTTGGTTATCACTCAAATGTTAGGGTTAAAGGACAATATTTGGGCTTTAATTCTACCGATGAGCTTTGGGGTTTACAACGTTTTAATCATGCGGTCGTTTTTCAAAACATCAATTCCAGAAGCGATTATTGAATCGGCCCGGATTGATGGGGCTTCTGAACTCAGAATTTTCAGAAGTATCGTCGTACCTTTGGCAATTCCAGGGATTGCAACCATCAGTCTCTTTACATCATTAGGTTACTGGAACGATTGGATGAATGCTTTGCTGTACATTACGGATGATAAATTAGTGCCATTGCAATACTTATTAGTTAAGATTCAAAATAACATCCAAGTGATGACTCAGCAGATGAACAGTGGGGGCTCAGCAATGCTTGCCCAAAATGTACCCGCCGAAGGGATGCGTTTTGCAGTCGTTGTTGTGGCGACCTTACCAATTGCCTTAACCTATCCATTCTTCCAGAAATACTTTGTTAAAGGGATGACTATTGGGGGTGTTAAAGGGTAAGCGTCGTAGTTGATAGTGTGATATAAAAAGGAGGAGTTACAATGAAAAAGTGGGTTCGAAATATAACAATGCTCGGAATGGTTGCGCTTAGCGCGACAGTTTTAGCAGCCTGTGGTAAATCAAGTGATAGTGCTGAAGATAATGGCAAGACAACAGTATCGATGTATATGCCAGGGGACAAGCCTAAAAATTATGCTCAAATTATCAGCAAGGCTAATAAGCAAATTCATAAGACCTATAAAGATATTGATCTTGAAATGAACTTTATTGGCTGGGGTGATTATGAACAGAAATATAACGTCATGGTGACTTCTGGGGATGACTACGATTTAGCCTTTGCACAGAGCTATCCAGCTAATGCCGCTAAGGGGGCTTACGCGGACTTGACTAGTCTCATTAAGAAAGACGCTAAGAAGTCTTATGACAGCGTCGATCCAGCTTATTGGAAAGGTTTAAAAGTTAACAAAAAGATTTATGGTTTCCCAGTTAACGCCAACGTCTTTGCTCAAAATACATTGACTTTTAACCAAGAATTAGTTGATAAAAACAATTTAGATATTAGCAATGTTGATTCTTATGCTAGCATGGAACCAGCTTTAGCTAAATTCCATAAAGCAAACCCTGGTGTCGCAGCTTTTGCAATCGGCCAAGGTTATAAAGCTTCACCAGCTCATATGGACTTCCCATTGGGGAACGGTTTGCCATTTGCAATTGATTCAAGTGGTCAGGACAAGAAAATTGTCAACGCCTATGATACAGACGAAATGCAAGGCATCTTAGCAACCTTACACAGTTATTATTTGAAAGGTTATATTCCACAAGATGCTGCAACTTCAAGCACGCAATATAACTTACAAGACAACACTTGGCTCGTTCGTCAAGAAACACAAGGCCCTTACGATTATGGCGATACAGTGTTATCTAACAATGCCGGTGGTAAGAAATTAACCTCTAAAGCAATTACAGATCCATACAAATCTTCAGCACAATCACAAGTTGCGATCTGGACTGTTTCTAAAACATCAAAACATAAAGAAGCCGCTGTTAAAGTCTTGAATTTATTGAACACTGATAAGACGTTATTAAACAACATTACTTGGGGTCTTGAAGGGCAACAATGGAACTTCACTGATAAGGAAAAAGGGAAAATCAAGATTACTGACAAATATAAACCAAATTACTTTATTGGTGCATGGATGATGGGTAATAATGATAACCTATATACGCAAGATTCAGTGACTGATAGCATGATTCAAACACGTAAAGATAAGATCAAAGATGCTAAACAATCAGCCGCACTTGGCTTTAACCCAGATACAACGATGGTTAAAACTGAAGTGACTAATATCTCGAATGTGATGAGTAAGTATCTAGATATTTTGAATACCGGGACAGCTGATCCAGCGCCAACCATCAAGAAGATGGATAAGGAACTTAAGACGGCTGGTTACGATAAGGTTCAAAAAGAATTACAATCACAATATGATGATTTCTTAGCAGGTAAATAATTTAGAGCGTCAAGATACTCGGATCAATCTGGTCTGAGTATTTTTATTTTATAAATTACTATCAATTAGTAAGTACGAACTATTTGACAATTAAGGATAAATTGTTAAACTTAATAGTGGTAGCGCATTCATTCAAGGCGTGCCAATAGGGAGATAGAGCGATGATTGGACAGGCAACGCAAAGTGTTTTTACGAAAGTTTATGTTATTTTTTTGATGACCATTTATTTTTGGTTTTATGTACTGTGTGGGCTGGTTATCTTTGGTATTGGTCCGGCATTTCACACGATTACCGAGTTATTTATGGATAATCAGTGGCATTCCCAAAATTATCAATTTAAAAAAGGGTGGCAACTATTCAAAAAAGATTTCTGGCGAGTGAATCGAAACGCCTGGGTCTTTCTAGGGATTATGTTAGTGTTGATTTATAATTTGATGCTCAGTACTAAGTTGAATTATGGCTGGATGTTGATGATTCAGTTTATTATTATTTTCGCTTTAGCGTTAACTTTCTGTGTTAGTATTTTCACACTTTTAATCCGAACCCATTATGATGTGGGCTTCAAAGATGCTATCAAGTTAGCAATCGCGCAATTTTTCAGCAGTTTCTACCAACTGTTATTTTTTATTGGTGTTACGGTTGTGATTGTCGGGGCTTCGGTTAAATGGCCAGGGTTGATCCTATTCTTCACACCGGGGACCTATGTGGTCTTAGCAAACTGGTTTTCACGACGTTGGTATCAAAAGATTGACCGGTTATTGGCCCACTAAATTAATCATCCAGAAAGACGGTGGCCTTAATGAAATCTAGTTTTATTTGGTTGATTAATTTGTATACAGGCGTGCTAACAGTCACAGTTGTTCTGATGACGGCCTTTTTGATTTGGTCCAATATCCGTAACTATAATTCTGAAGTGTTACAGGCTGAATCAACGATTACGACTGAATTATCGAATAGCGTTTCACAGAATCTACAGACCACACAACAATTTGCTAATCAATTAGTCGCTAATCCGGAAACGATTGAAAATCTGAATCAATATTTTTCACATTCATTGATGGACTACAGTGACTACGCAACCGATCGGACGATTAGTTCGGGTAATTATTTCTTTTGGCCGAATGAATCGCGACTTTTCTTGATGATGCATCCACAGGTTTCAAAATTAAAATTGCAGTTGGCTAATCAAAAATCAGTTTTTATAGCGACGCCGGCGCAACCAGGTGGCCAAATTAGCACTAAACGAACCAATAACGAACAAGATCCGTTCGCAATCACGGTGCCATTAATCAATCAATATACGTTAAATACGGATGGTACATTAAGCATCACTTATAAATCACAAGATTTGCGTAAACAGTTAGATCAGATTAAGACGGTTCGGCCGATGCAGCTTTTCATGCAAACGACCCAGAATAAATCGGTATTCTACTACGCGGGTCAATCGGTCTCAAAGCAAGAGCAAAAAAGGGCTAAAAAGGCCATTACGCGGGATCAAATTAATCAATTAAAAGATTATCAAGTTGCTCAAAAATCATTACCTTCTGGATACACCGTCATGATGGTGACCAATCAGCATCGGGTAAAACAGATGATATTTAAGCGAATATTACCGCTCATGATGGGTGGTTTGTTATTCTTGATTATCTTGAGCAGCGGGTTACATTTTATTTTCAGACGGTATCAAAGACAATTGAAAAAAATTGTTGATACGGTGAGTCATTTTGGTGCGGGCGATTTATCGACCCGGGTTGAAGTGGTGTCCGAACAAACTGATTTAAAAGTATTAGCTGAAGGTATCAATAATATGCTTGAAGAAATTCATGAGTATGTTTATACCATCTATCAACTGCGGATTTCCAATCAAGAATCGAATATGCGTGCCTTACAAGCGCAGATTAATCCGCATTTTATGTCGAATACACTAGAATATATTCGGATGGCAGCGCTTGATGCTAATCAACCTGAATTGGCTAAAGTGGTCTACAGTTTCGCAGCGTTGTTGCGCAATAATACTGATTTTTCGGCACAAGCAACATTGAAAGAAGAATTATCATTTGTTGAGAAGTATATTTATCTATATCAGGTGCGTTTCCCAGATCGATTGGCTTATCAGATTAAGATTGCTGCCGATGTTGCCGATATTAAATTACCTAAATTTAGTCTTCAGCCAATCGTCGAGAATTATTTCGTTCACGGCGTTGATTTCACGCGGCTTAATAATGCGTTGAGTATTAAAGTCTGGCAAGTGGGAACTCAAGTGAATGTGGTTGTGATTAATAACGGTAAAACATTAACTGTGAATCAAGTTGCCAAGATTAATCGCGAGATGCGTGAATCCAATAATGTTGAGAAACGAACGTCAATTGGGTTACAAAACGTTTATTTACGAATGAAAGCCTATTTTGGTGATTCTTTTGATATGACGATTGGGATTGAAAATGACGGTTGCGTTAAAGTAGCGATGCATTTTACTAACGTAGAGGGATGATGCTAAAATGCTTAAAGTGATGATTGTTGATGATGAATATATGTTGTTACGTGGTTATCGTAAAATAATTGATTGGCAACTTTTAGGACTCGAAGTCGCTGTAACGGAAAAAAATCCGTTGGTTGCATTAGAAATATTACAAACCACACCAATCGATATTTTAATATCAGATATGAATATGCCGGAAATGGATGGCCCGACATTTGTCACAGCGGCTAAGAAAATTAGACCAGAGATGGAACTACTGGTTATTTCGGGCTATTCCAATTTTGATTACGTTAAGGCCGGCTTGCAACAAGGGGCTGTCAATTATTTAAAGAAACCGATTGATACCGAAGAACTGATCGAAGCACTACAAGAAGCAATTGAGCATATCGAAGAACAAAAGATGCGCCAACAAATTGCGGGATTTGCCGTTCAGGCCCAGGCTAGAACGTTGCTTCAAAATACGGCCGTTGAAACCGGCGTCAATCTTGTCCAGGAGTTAGGGTTGGCATTTGGTCAACAATCGATTCGGCTAATCGGGATTTTAAACCCCGTTCCACCTAGTGCATTATTGATTTATTTACAGACGGTGCCAGCGGTCCACGGCTTTTTCTTAGAATCACGTGATTACATTATTATTTTTCAAGGGGATGAAGTCGCCCTTAAACAATTCATTGATCAAATGCCAACGCAAGTTAGTGTCGTACACCGTCCGATGATTATCGGAGTCGTAGCAACTTCGTTAGTTGAGTTAGTCGCTCAATATCAAAAATTAAAGTTAGAAATATCGCGGCAATACTTCTTTGAATCAGCCGCGGGACTACAGCGCTTAGCGGATGCTAATTCAACAGAGGTCGTTATCATGTTACCAGGTTATTCGCAGGTCAAAAAGGCGATTAGCGGGTTGACGATTGCTGATTTTAGAAAGTGGTTTAGTGAACGCGTAGAACGGTTGAAGTTAGCGAATGCTTCCGATGTATTAGTCCGTCAATTTGCATTAGTCGTGTTGTTAGTACTGAATGAAAAATTAGCAACAGTCGATACCAAAACGCGCGCTATTACGGAAATTAATAATGCAAATGTCGTCTCCGAGATTATTAAGATTATTATTGATATCTACCAAGAAGCTGGTCAAACCGTTAAATATCATTTCACCACTAACGTGATGGCGATGTGTCGGATTATTGAGCAACGCTATGCCGAACCACTATCATTAAGTTCTGTTGCTGGCGAGTTACATCTGAATGCGGTTTATTTAGGGCAACTCTTTAAACAGGATACGGGGCGGAGTTTTTCTAAATATCTCAATGATTATCGGATTAATATCGCATTAGAGATGTTACACAGTTCGCATCTTGACGTGAACTATATCGCTTCTTTTGTGGGTTATCAGAATCAAGGTTATTTCTATAAAATTTTTAAACAACAAACCGGCATGACCCCCTCTGAGTATCGCGAAGGTGTGGGAATTGGTTCACAAGCGCATTAATCTCATTAAAAAAATCGGCTAATCACTCGCTTCAAGTAAGCAGTGGGACTAGCCGATTTTTTTAGTCGTTAAGTTGCTGGTTTTTAATTGACACTCATTCGTCAAAAGCGTATTTTAGAAGTATAGAAAGCGGTTACTTTAACTGTGAATAGTCAGTATTGTGGGGTGCTTAATGATGATTTTTGCGAAATATATGGATCAAAAAATGCGGAGTCAAAAGTGGGCGAAATGGTATTTTAGAGCGTTTGTCTTCATGGTTGCTAATTGGCCACTATGGGTCTTTACCGGAATCCTCGGCGGCGTGGCGTTACAGATGCGCGGCATTGTAGCAATCACATTATTTTACGGACTTTGCGCGTTAGGGTACGGTTTAACCAGTCGCAGAACGGTTAAGACAACTAAATAAGTAAAAAGAGCCCCGCTGATTCAAGTGGGTTTAAAAAATTAAACAACAATATTTTATGGCAAGTCGGCGTATTTCATACGAAGCTTGCCTTTTTTGTGCCTAATTCTTTGGGTGTTAATTTAGTTAATATGTGATTCAAGCTGCTAAAATTGAATGACTAATAAAAGAAAATCAGAAAATACGGAATTTTTAACGGTTATGGTTGATTTTTGAACGATAATATTAAAATGCGTCAAGTGAAAGCTTAATACTTATACTTATAGATAAGGAAGAGAAGTCGAGCTCAACTTGTTAATCCCGAATATTAGTTATTGGAATATAGAAAGGAATGTTGGATGATGAAAAATATTAAAACTTTAAGCATGGAAGAATTGACCAAGGTAAAAGGCGGGACATACTATGGTAATGGTGTTTCTTGCTAATTGATTAATAAGAAAGCAGACATTATTGTAATGTCTGCTTTCTTATTTTTAAATGGTGGTTGCAGGAGGGGGATTATATAAATGAAAAACAATAAGGAAAAAGATATTAGAAATAAGACGAAATGCTATGTCAAGGAATTGTATGGTCTTTTGTTAAACCGTGATAATCAATCATCAGAGCTTCTAGATATTACGGACGTGCTTCTACAAGTCTACAAAAAAATAGATGAGGTTAAAAATCCAGAAGCGTTAGTGAATCGATTAGTTAATTATATTCGAGTTGTAGCTAGTACAGGTCACGTTTATTTCCCAACTGACCAAGAGAAGTTGCTTATTGAATTAAGTGTAATTGGTCAGAAGGCTGGTTTAAATGGTTTATGTATGGCTGATTTTTCCGATAAATCTCAGTTTTATAGTATTTTTGAAGAAATACCTAAACGAAATTGAAAGTTTAAAACTTTACTAGGGTTTTTAGATGATCATTATATTAAGAAAAATAGACAAACGAGGCCCTTCGCCGTCGGTACGTTAATTAAATTAATTAAAAAGAGAAAATGACTATGAAAAAAAGTATTGCATTATTATTGATCTTAGTATTTACCGGTTTTTCGTTTACTTCAGTTCAAAAAGTAGCAGCTACTAGTACCTCAGCAGTTACGGCAGTACAGACAACGGATATTAGTGAGTCGCAATATGAAGAAAATATAGCTGATGCTAAACCAATTACTATTGAACAGTATTTGAAAAAGATGGTTAATAATGATAGGTTTATTGTGTTTATTGGTTTCAGTGACTGCTCACATTGTCGTAAGTTTTCTCCAGTAATGAAGCAATATTTGCAATCTGCAACACATCCAATATATTATCTAGACTATGGGCAAGAGGGATCATTTAAAACCGCATCTCAAGATCAGATAAATCAATTCTTCAGTTCTTTCGATAATGGATTTGAGTTTATGGGAACACCGACTGTTGCCCTTATCAACAAAGGAAAAGTAGTTTCGATGACAGTTGGAGATGATACCACTTTATCGGATCTTCAACATATCAGTACTGATTTTAATCAGATTAACCAGTGATTGATTAGTTAAACTCAAAATACCGATTATCTATTTTTATGGATAATCGGTATTTTGAGTTTAACGCATGAATATCAAAGCGACTTGATGTAAATGAGTTTATAGCAGTAAAATGCTTATTGTATTTTATTATCGTAAGAAATCAGCGTTAATCGTCGAAAATATAACGTTAATAAGCCGAAAGATAGCTTGACTGTTTTTGTTGTAGAATTAAAGAAAAGGGTACTTGGAGATTAATTATGAAGAAAAATATATACGTTGCACAGGTGGATGAGCGGGATTGTGGTTTAGCGGCTTTAGATATGGTTCTGGCCGCTTATCATTCACGTTTATCACTAGCGCATTTACGACAATTAGCAAAAACTGATGCTGAAGGGACAACTGCACTTGGTTTAATCAAAGCGGCTGAAAAATTAGGTTTTACGACACAAGCTATACAAACCGATGAATCACTATTTAATCAGAGGAATGTTCAATATCCGTTTATTGCACATGTTTTAAAAAATGGTAAGTTACTACATTATTATACTGTTTTTAAATTTACTCGTAATAAAATTTTAATCGGTGATCCTGATCCTACCGTGAGAAAAAGGTGGATGAAAAAAGAAGATTTTTTTAAAGAGTGGACTGGTATTGCCTTGTTTTTTGTTCCTGGATTAGATTATCAACCAACAATAGAAAAGAAAGAGTCTTTATTTAGTTTTATTCCTATGCTTTTAAAGCAGCGTCAAATAATTGTACGAATAATCCTAGCAAGTATTATGATAATGATTATTGATATTCTTGGTTCATATTATTTTCAGATTTTAATTGATACATATATTCCCAATAGGTTAGTCAATGATTTAACGATTATCTCACTTGGACTATTGGTTGCCTATGGTATTCAACAAATTTTAACATTTGTACAAAATTTTTTATTGGTTATTCTTGGGCAACGGATGACTATAGATCTTGTTTTAGGTTATTTACGGCATGTCTTTGAGTTACCGATGTCTTTTTTTGCAACTAGAAGGACAGGCGAAATCATTTCTCGTTTTAACGATGCAAATAAGATAATTGATGCACTAGCAAGTATTATTATCTCACTATTTCTTGACATATGGATTGTAGTTCTTTTGGGAATCGTGTTAGCAATTCAGAGTTGGAAATTATTCTTGATTACGTTAATTTCGTTACCCGCCTATGTTGTGGTTATTTTTTCATTTATTAAACTTTTTCAAAATTATAATCAGAAAACAATGCAGAGCAACTCTATTCTAAATTCATCAATTATTGAAAGCATTAGCGGTATAGAAACAATTAAGTCGTTGAATTGTGAAGGAAGCAGTTATCAAAAAATTGATCATGAGTTTGTAGACTATTTAAAAAACTCGTTCATTTATTCAAAATTGGAATTCTTGCAACAGACGTTGAAAAATAGCATTCGTTTGATTTTGAACGTTTTTATCTTATGGTTTGGTGCACGACTAGTAATTCAAAATAAAATGAGTTTAGGGCAACTAATTACCTATAACACATTACTGAGTTATTTTATAAATCCGTTACAAAATATAATTAATTTACAAACTAAGTTTCAAAGTGCACGGGTTGCTAATAATCGATTAAATGAAGTTTATCTGGTGAAAACAGAATTTAATCATAATAGTAAACTAAGTACGCCGAAAATAAAAGATATTACTTTTAATAATGTTGGTTATCGTTATGGATTCGGTCGAGATATTCTTCGGCAAATTAATTTGCAAATTAATTTTGGTGATAAAATTGCTATCGTTGGCATGAGTGGATCAGGAAAGTCAACGTTAGTCAAACTGTTGGTTAATTTTTATCAACCAACTATCGGGAATATTTATATTGGTTCGGAAGATATTCAACGCATTGATAAGAAGTCACTACGTCAAAAAGTCAACTATTTACCGCAAGAGCCATATCTATTTTCTGGAACAATCTTAGAGAATTTACAACTAGGGAATCGTGCTGGTGTTACTTTTGATGACATTAGAGAAGCTTGTGCTTCTGCTGAGATTGAACATGATATTGAGAAAATGCCATTACAATATAAAACGGAATTATCTGAGAATGGTGGTAGCCTTTCTGGTGGGCAACGGCAGAGGTTAACAATTGCACGTTCGTTGCTAACAGATGCCGATATTTTAATTTTTGATGAATCAACGAGTAATTTAGATGCTATCACTGAAAAAAGAATTGTTGATAAGTTAATTTCATTACCGAATAAAACAGTTATTTTTGTTGCACATAGATTGGAATTGGCCAAACGTGCTAACAAAGTTGTTGTGTTAGATGACGGTAAGTTAGTGGAATATGGGACTCACGAAAAATTGTTGGAAAACCATAGCTACTATTTTGAACTAGTTAATAAATAATTTAGTATTCAAGAATGGGAGGGTAAAACTTAAAAGATACCTATTTTGAAAGTGCGAAATTTTATCATACATGATTTGAAAATTTCTCTACATTATTTATTGATTATACCAATGCTTATGTTTTTAATTCTGTTAGTAGTTATACTGAGTGCATTAAATAAGATTGAAATTGTGACCACTGTAATCAGTGACAACTACAATACTCCCAATAACGTACAAATTAATAAGCTTGTTATTAAAGAAGGTGATAATGTTAAAATTGGTACAAGAATGACAGCTTTTGATAATCATACAGTCTGTTTATGCACGGCAACAAGGTGTTATTCATCTAAATAGTAGTAGACTTTCTGGAGTTGCCAAAATTATGGTTATTGATAAAATGAAATACTCACAATTAACCTTTTTAATTCTGGCAGAAAATATCAGAAGAATTAAAGTAGGTTATGCTTTTTATTTCAGAGAAGCTGACGGTGGCAGTATTCATGGTAAAATAAAGGACGTGGGTATCATATCAGACAATTTTTAAAAGCATGTATTTTAACGAGTTATCAGTCAACTTGATGACCGTATAACACCAATGACAGTCGCATGATTGGCTCATCAAACTAGTCTGAATGTAAAAACGGGGAAAACAAGTTATTTTAATTATCTTATAAAACAAGCTAAAGGGGCGGAATAATAATGAAAAAGTTTAGTGATATTGAATTGGATGAGCAACGTTTAGCAGAAATTAAGGGTGGCAGTAATGCTTACGGAGTTGAGAAAGTTTATTCGAAATATTTAGCGGTGAACTTCAGTGGTGGTAAGAGTGCAGGTAATAATATAATAAAGTGGTTTGAGGGGATTATTAATAAATAATGTATATTTATAGCGTCAATCAAATTATTTTTAGTGATATCATAACTAATATTTTAATGATGCTATTTTTCAGCCGGTTAGTTAATACAAAGTATTGTAAAATACGATACACTATTTTTGCAATCTTTATAGGGTTAATCGGTTGGTTTTTTGTTGATATTGCAGAATCAGTGACGTTACTCGTTTTTAGCATTTATTATGTCTATCAACGGAAATGTTGGTATTCATTTGAAACGCTAGCCTTTATCTTTGTTCTATGTTGTGATACGTTATTGGCTAATTTGAGTACATTCTTGGTACATCTTATTTTTGAACAGACATCTTGGGCCAGTATGTTTTTAACGATTGCAATTAATGCCTGTTTGTATCTTGTTCTAATGTTAAGTGTTCCATTTGTGAGCGACAAACTCACTAATTTTAAGACTAGTAATTTAAATGATCAGCGTTTATTAAAAATTGTGATTAACTTTGCTTTAGTCATTTTTTTGTCACTGCAATTAATCCAATTTGTTGCGGATATTTTTGATATAGCGGTCGTTTTTCAGTGGCTACTCATTTTATTCACATCTTTTTTTATCATAGCAACTATTATAGTCATGTTTTATTTTATTCGTAGTTATCAAATTATTTTGAAAAAAAGAGCTGAAGAAAAAGAAAAGCAAACTTTGGCTGCATACACTGAAAAACTGGAAACTAACTATACCCATTTACGCAAGTTCAAACATGACTATCAGAATATTTTATTATCGCTAAGTGAGTATATTAAACAGTCAAATCAACCAGATTTGAAGTCATACTATGCTCAGATTGTGGACCAGACCCAACAGATATTAGAAACTGATAACCTACGTTTTGATGGGTTGGAATACATTAAAATACCTGCATTACGCAGTCTGACGTATCAGAAGTTAGTCATAGCACGGCAATGTGGGATTAAAACTTATCTGGAGGCACGGACGGATATTACTGAAACCCCAATTAATATCGTCAAACTGATTCGTGTTTTAGGCATTTTATTTGATAATGCGATTGAGGAAACACAGCAACAAGAAAATGGCAGTATTCGAATTGCCTATATCAAATATAATGCAACTGAATTGGAAATTATTATTCAAAATACCGTTGCTACGGGAAGCAATGTAGTCATCAATAAAATATTTAATGATGGTTATACAACCAAAGGAAACGGTCATGGGACTGGATTAAGCACCGTTAAAAAAATTATTGATAATACACCTAATATGACTTTGGAGACTAAGATATTGGCGGGTCAGTATCGTATTATTATTGATTTAATTAAGGAGTGAGTTCTTTTGTTACAAGTTTATATTTTGGAGGATGACGAACAACAGCGACAGAATTACCAACGTCTGATTGAAAGTTATATTTTTATTGAGGGGCTAGATATGCAAGTAGATTTAGCCACTTGCAGTCCTGAAGCGTTGTTAGCGAAAGTATCGACTCAGCCAGATTTACGTGGATTGTTCTTTTTAGATATTGAACTGGTGAATTCGGATTTGGATGGTTTACAAGTAGCCGAGCGCATACGTAATCAATTAAACTTTGCAGAAATTGTTTTTGTGACCACACATTCCGAAATGGCTTTTTTAACATTTGAGCGTAAGGTAGAGCCGCTTGATTATGTACTAAAGGATAAGGGCCATGACGAAGTCTCTAAAAATATTCGGGATGATATTCGTGTGGCATATCATCGCTATACAAATCACGTTTTTACGTCTGAACAGCATTTTAGTTATCAAATTGGTTCTCGAGTCTATGAAATACCAATGTCTAAACTGATTTATATCGCAACGGTCACTGGACAGCCAGGTAAAATTGAAGTGCATTACGAAAATGGTATGGTGGAGTATCCTTACAATCTAAATCAGCTAGAAGTGAAGTATCCTAAGCTTTTTCGTTGCCACAAAAGTTTCTTAATAAATCTTGATCAAGTACAGCAATACGATGATAAAACACGTATAGTGATAATGAGAGATGGAAGTCAGTGTGAAGTATCATATCGGAAGGAACATGGTATGCGACAGGCTTTATTAAATAATTCGCAGTAAAGTTAATGATTTTTATAGAAGACATCTTTTAAATCCGGGTGTCTTAAAATAGAATATGAATACCTAAAGGGCCCCGCTAATTCAGTCCAGAATTAGCGGGGCCCTTTAGGTATTAACGCTTACGATAATTGGTTACTTTGCGATTTAATTTTTGGCGGCGTTCATCCAACCAAGTATCGGCAACTGCCCGAACGATATTGTCGGCAAAGTCACCAACGTCATCGCCGGTCAGTGCATAGACGGACTGATCGTTAGTCACGCCATCTTCGAATAAGATTAACAAGTCTTCTTGGGCGGCGAGCATCCGGTAGCCAGTAAAATCAGCGAATTGCCAAAGATAATCCTGAATTGCTTTGAAAACAAATTGATAATCAGCCGGTAGCGCAGCAACGCGGGCCTTAAACTGCTTGTAGTCGGCTTTTTCTTGCCGCCAGTTTTTAGTGCCGGTCATTAATTCGTGCCATTTAATCATGGTCAGTGGCCTCCAATTGTTGTTTAATCGTGGTCATTTGGGTCGTTAAAAAGGTCCAGCGGGTCCAAAAATCAGTCAGTGCGGTTTGACCGGCCGCATTAAGCCGATAGAATTTACGCATCGGCCCTTTCTCGGATGGTTTCTTGGTAATCGTCACTAACTGATCTTTTTCCAAGCGTAATAGAATTGTATAGACGGTGCCTTCAACAACTTCCGTGAAGCCGAGTGTATTGAGTGTCTGAGTGATTTCGTAGCCGTAAGTTTCTTGGTGGCTAATGATTTCTAAAACGAGTCCTTCCAGAACGCCTTTGAGCATTTCCGTTAATTTTTGTGTCATAGGGCCTCCTACTAATTATTACAGAGTACTGGTATATAATATTACGGAGTAGTTAGATAGTCAACGATTTTGTTAAACAATGTCGTCGCTAGTCACCAAACTTGACGAATAGGGTGGGGATTTTGCTATAGTAAAGATAGTTAAAATGACGAGTTAATTTGAAAGGAGTCGATTAACGTGGCCAATCCATTAGTGATGATTGGGATAGTTATTTTTGTAATTGGAATGATTATTTTTCTATTTGGGAAACAATTTTTTTTCTTACGGGCATTTTTTGGTGATCGGAGTATGTTTGCCCAGATTTTCTGGGGTTTCATTATTTGTATCATCGGCGCGGCGTTCTTATATTTCGGCGGCGCAGTCGGCTAATCGGCCAGCAGTGTCAATCATTAAAAAACGACTTATCCGGCAAGTGCGGATGAGTCGTTTTTTAATATAAATTTAATGGCCAATATTAAATATATCGAGTCGCTTTAGAGCGGCGTCTGGTATACTATAATTATTAGTTTACCGGTTTAATTAAGGGGCTGACGTTTTCTAATTAGTGAAGGTCAGGAAATGGGGAAATCAAATGGACAATCAAAAAATGCCGCTGCCGATAGAAGGTAGTGGTCAGCTTTCAAAAAACATCAAAGCCCAATTAACACCAGAAGAATTGGCGCAAGCGCAGGTTTTATCAGAACAATTATCAGTCAATCAGCAGAATACGGTCATTGAATATGGCAAGCATCAACAATTAGAGTTGTCGTCATTTGCCAACGATGTTCTGGGTAAAGTGAAAAATAAGGATTTGGGTGAAATTGGGGATAGCTTGCGGGTATTAGTGAAGAGTCTCAATGAAGCGAATCCCGATAAATTGGTGCAAAAAAATGATTCCGTTTTTGCGAAACTATTTGTGCGCCTACGAACATCGTTATTTGAAATGACCGCTAAATATCAAGAAGTCAGTGTTCAAATTGACAATTCGGCGGAACAGTTAGCCAAGCAAGAGAAAATTCTATTAGAAGATAATCAGTTATTGGATGAGATGTACACGCAAAATCTGCGTTTTTATCAGGAATTAAATGTGCTGATTGTGGGCGCGCAACTCAAAGATGAGCAATTAACTGCGGAAATTGCCGAATTACAACCAACCTTAGTGAACGCGGATCAAATGGCGTTGCAGCAATTACAGGATTTAAAAGCGATGCAAGATCGGCTGTCTAAAAAGGCGAATGACTTATTATTGACGCGGGAGATTACGATTCAACAGGCGCCGCAGATTCGCTTAATTCAAAGCAGTAATTCAGTGTTAGCTGAAAAAATTCAAGCGTCAATTTCGACCGTCATCCCACTGTGGAAGAACCAAGTCGGGATTGCATTAGCCCTGTTAAGTCAGAAAGAAGCCTTGCAAACCCAAAATGCGGTCGCGGACGCGACTAATGATTTATTGAAGAAGAACAGTGAACTATTACATCAATCGGCCGTCGAGATTGCGCAAGCGAGTCAACGGGGCGTTGTGGATATCGAGACGCTGAAGGAAACGCAAACTAATTTGATTAATACGATTTCGGACGTGCTCCAAATTCAAGCTAACGGTCAGGTCCAACGCCAAACGGCTGAAACTGAATTACAACAATTAGAACAAAATCTGCAAGCTAAACTAACCACAATCGAACAAGGTGATTTACCACAGGGTGCGCAACATGAATAAGCAACTGGCGTACAATTCGAAACGGATTCAGTATTTTTTTAGCCGTGTTATTTGGTTGTTGGTCTTTGTCTTAGTCTTTTTTGGCAGTTTAGGCTTGGCGTTAAAATATACTGATCACAAATACAGCGCCTATGTGCACAGCTTGTTGATTAGTTACTGGCTGTTGTTAGCACTTGTTGGTGGATACTTTTGGTACAGCTATCGACAGTCGGCGAACCATAAATTTGAAATTGTCCGGTTTAACGAGGACGGCACTGGGCTTTGGCTGACGATCTATGGTTTTAAAATTCGCCAGTGTTATATTGATTTAGATTGGATAACGGTAGTACCAGTAGCCAAAGGAATCAAGCTTAGATATGCCCATGCACTAGCTTTTAATCAAAAAGGTCGACCGACAGTATTAAATGGGGATAGCCTGAGTTTAACGACCTCGTTTTTCGATAAAGGGCAGCTGATTCAGCTCGTTAAGAACTTGAATCCGGATAATCAAACCGCTATTTTGAAGCACTTTGATAGCGTCCCCGGGCAACCCGTACGGGCGGCGAAGTATCCAATGGGGAGAATTGCACTTTTTGGAGCAGTCTGTTTAATCGGTTTAGTGGGCGCTTGGCAGTTTAAACCCAATTTGACCCAAACTGAATCGAAATCGACGGTGACTCATAAGCAGGCATCAATTGAGACGCCAGCAGACGACTCCTATTTTCAAAAGGTGAATTACCGAGCCGGTCAGACGATTGAGACCAAGCTGATGTCATTGACGGTTAATCGTATCTATCAAGCGACGAGTAGTGATAATGAGCCACTAGTGATTGCTAATGTATCGGTTAGTACTGATTCGAAACCGGAAGCGTTGATTAGTATTGAAGGTCAAAGTTTTCGGATTTTTAAGAAGTGGTCTAAGAAAGCAGAAATTAAAAGAGATGAGCATAGTCTGACTAATATGGAAGAGCTACCGAAAGGGATTGCCGTCCAGGTCGGTGGCGTTAATCAACCCATTATGGACGTGATGGATGAAGGGTTTGCTATCTTTGAAGAGGAATCACTTAACCAGCCCTTTAATTTGGTCTTCAAGCGACCGAAGACGAAGTCCATGGATTTAGTCTATGAGGGCTTTAGATATCGTGAGAAAGAGGACGAACCAGATGAGTTAGATGATACATCAGTGATTATTCACATTAAGACGCAGGATTTGGAGGTTCTAACCAATGGTTAAAAAAATATTACTATTCTTAACAATGCTAATCAGTTACGTTGCAATCAATCAGCAGGTTGTACAGGCTAAAACTTATGATTACCAACCGGGGCAACCAGTCTTGATTAAAAATTCGGGGGTCCACTATACCTTCTTAAATTATCAAGTCTTGGAAAACCCGTTACCTGAATTTGTTCAACAAGATGTTGATGAAGTCGAACGGTACGTTTTATTATCATTTGAAGCCAGTGTTGCCGCCAACAATGACAGTAACCTCAGCGTTTCTACGCATGACTATGAGTTAAAAGTCGGACCGAACAAAAAAGACGCTACGTCTGATGAAATTCCAGATTCGTTGGACGGTCAACACTTGTTGTATTCTTCAAACACTGTAACGGTCAAACGTGGGCAAAAGAAAGCCTATAAAGTGATTTTTAGAATCCAGCCCAAGAATAATAATATCAAATTAGTGCTTAATCTAGGTGCGGGGCATCAGGCGATTATTAATTTGCAAAAAGTAACCTCTAAAAATGGCGTATTAGCTAGTCTAGGGGGTTAATAGTATGCAAAATTTAAGTCAATCTCGCCGGCAAATGGCAATCGTCAGTACGCTGATTTGCGGTGGCGTCTTATTGAGTGTTACCCCATCATTAGGACTAACGCTCTATCTAATGGTCGGGTTAGCCTTGCAGTTCATTTTTAATCTGCGGCGCGCGTGGGGGCTTTATGCACCGCTGGTTAGTATGGCGTTATTATTAATGTTGCCAGGATTTACTAACGTTAATCGATTGTTTTGGGTTCAGGGATTACTAATCGTGTTGGCCGTGATGGCAGTCATTGAAGCTGGTTTATACTGGCTAGCCCGGATAAGAGCTGGTCAATTTGCTCGAGAAATTAATGAATCTGGCCAAACTCAGCAATTAATCATTAGTAATCGATTGTTAAAAGAAAGTGGCTTAACGGATGAAGAACGGTTATTTTTCAAGCGTGAGATTAAGCATTCATATGAACAGTTGACCTATTTAAGGCAAGTTCAAAAAGTGGCTTCGCAATATTTACCGACTTATCTAGCCGATATCAAATTAATTAATGCGATTTTTAATGAATTATTGGGGGCACCGCGCCAAATTCTAAACGTTTCAGCATTTTTATATGATCATTTACCGAAATACGTGCAGCTAACCCGCAGTACCTTGAGTGTTAGAAATAATGTCATCAAAACAGATGAAGATCAGTATCAAATTGAACAAGCACAGAGCACGATTCAAATGTTATCGGTAAATTTTGGACAAGATTATTTAAAGGTGACGGAAGATGAACGGGAATCTTTGAAACGGCAAATTAAATCGTAATTTTTATGCCAATCAATGGGGAACGATGTGGTTAATAACGTTCCAAGAGACCGTTTCTAAAACGACCTATCTGTAATCTAAGGATAAGTCGTTTTTGTTTAAAATTGAAGACAAATCTAAAAAAATTGGGGACTGTGACAGTATCATTTCTGGTATACTTAAATAACTAATTCACTATATTAATTAAATGCATCGTATTATTTTAGCTAACGAAGTTCATGAGATGGGGAGAGTCACTATGAATAAGCCATTAGTTTATAATCCAAAACGTATTCACGCCATTTTTAGGCAACTGACTTGGGTGCTTGTCTTAGCGTTCGCCGTAGTGAGTGTTGTTTTAAGCGTCCATTACGCGAGTCGTATGGAGGACCGCTTTTTTCACGGGCTACTGCTGAGTTATTGGTTACTATTGGGGCTGCTAGGTGGGTATCTGTGGCGTAGTTATCGGCAATTAGCCCAAAATGAATTTGAAGTCTTGCAACTCAATCAAGAGGGGACCGGGATTTGGTTGACGTTTTATGGGTTAAAAGTACGTCGGTATTATATTGCATTGGATTGGCTGACGTTGGTCCCTAGCCGAAACGGGGTTGAATTACGCTACCAACACGCACTCCAATTCAATCGGCATCAGCAAGCATTAGTGACCGCGCACGGCGAATTAATGTTGAGTCACCGCTATTTTGATAAGAAACAGTTGAACCAATTTATTAAAACGCTAAAGATGAGTAATCAACAAGCCATTTTAGAACACATTGCCCGGGTTAAGAAACAGCCAGTGCACCGGGTACAACGCCATTTGGTGAGCAACATCATTACCGGGGTTGTGATTGTGGTGGGGATGACGATTGCTTGGCAACCGAAAGTGATTCCCGATAGTTCGGTCACGCCTAAGACGACCACTAAGAAGAGTCATCAAGCGGCCGGTGAAGGTGGCGATTACCATCAGAAATTAAACTATCAAAAAGATCAGACGATTGAAACGCGGCAAATGAAAATAACGATTCATCATCTGTACCAAGCAACGACGACCGAAGACGAAGCGGTGGTTATTATGAATGCAACCGCCCAGCCGCGGACGAATAAGACGAATTTCGGGATTGCCGGTAGTAATTTTAAGCTGTACAAGAAATGGACGTTAAAGGCTGAAGCGGATAGTCGTGATTTTGGCGAATTAGCTTATAAACAAAATAATGTGCAAATCCAAGACGGTACGGCCAGTCGCGCAGTCATCAACGTTTTAACGGAGGGTTTTAGTAGTAGTCGGTATCAACCACATGCGCCAGAAACCTTCAATTATATTTTCAAAAAGCCAGCCACGGATACCTTTGATATCACCTATCAAGGTTTCTATTATAATCTGGATGAACAACCGGATGACTATGACGATACTTCGGCGGTGATTCACGTGCAATCGGAGCAACTGGAGGAATTGACGAATGGTTAAAAAAGGATTTTTACTACTCATGCTGTTGCTCGGTTGTTGGCGAATCAATAGCCATGCGGTTCAAGCTAAAACGTACGATTATAAACCGGATCAACCAATTATGATGAAGAATGCGGGCGTCCACATCACCCTATTGAACTATCAAATACTAACGACGCCGTTACCGAAGTTTGAATACAGCGATACGGATGAACTCGAACGTTATTTGTTAGCGACGTTTGAACTGAGCGTTGTTAAAAACGGGCGAAAATGGACGACTGGTCGTTATGATTATCATTTGGAAGTCGGTCCTAACGAATTATCACCAATCGATGAGGACATTCCGAAACAACTTAAAAAAGGGACACTCTTAAATACCAAAAGAGAGCTGACCGTTAAACCGGGCAAGCATAAACAATATACTGTTTTATTTGTGCTTTATCCCAATAATGACCAACGATTACTGGTGGATACCGGCACCGATAAAGTGCATACAATCAATCTCCAGAAAATCCCCAGTCAAAACGGGGTGTTTGCCAGCCAAGTTGCACCAAATGGGAGGCAGTAAGCATGCAATATCTAATTCAATATCGGCAGTCACAACTGCTTAAAATCAGTACAATCGTTGTGCTCGTAGTTTTGATGTTCAATCGATCCGTGAGCTTTGCGCTATTCTTATTAGTCGGTTTAGTGTTGCAATGGTTATTTAATGTGCGGCGCGCGTGGGGGCTTTATACACCGCTCGTGACGGGCTGTCTATTGATATTATTGCCCCGAACGGATGCGCTGGATAATTATACGGTGCTACCAATCTTATTATTAGTGCTTGTGCTCGCGAGTTTGTTTGAAGGGGGCTTATACCTCTGGCGTCGAGTTCAAACCAATCAATTTGCCCAACAGATTAATCAATCCGGTCAGACTAAACAATTAATGATTAGTGATCGGTTATTGAAGGAAAGTGGTTTAACGGATGAGGAACGGTCATTCTTTAAACGCGAAATTAAGAAATCTTATGAACAACTAACTTACCTTAAAAAGGTGCAAGTGCGGGCGGGCGAACATAGTCCGACTGCCGCGCAAGATATTTGGATCATCAATTTGATCTTTAATGAATTATTGGGCGCCCCCCGACAAATTTTAAATGTTTCAGAATTTTTATATGATCATTTACCGAAATACGTCCAATTAACGCGCAGCATTTTGAGTTTAGCCAACAATGCGATTCTAACTGAGGAGGATGCGCAACAGTTTAAACAAGCGCAAACCGTCATTGCGACGCTATCAGCAGCAATTGAACAGGATTATGTGAAGGTCACTGAAGACGAACGGCAGAGCTTAAATCGACAAATTAACAGCTAGAAAAACGGCCTGTCCTGAAAATGAAGGATAGGCCGTTTTTTAATGTTTAAATTGTTCGTATTGCGCTTCGAGGATTGCACTGGACAGGATGTGGCCTTTGATGGCGTCCGTCAATTGGTTGAGATAAAAGCCGTCGTTTAAGGCTAACGTCGTATCTAGCGCGTAAACTTTGAGCGTATAGGTGTGATCACGATTCGGCGGCGTCATGCCACCGTAATGGGCAGATAATTCGGCCGACTGATGATCAGTCATGGGACTGTGCCAAGTGTTGACCCCTTGCACGAAATCGGGTGCTTGTTGACTGCTGTTTTCTAAGATATCGGTGGTCATTAGATTAGCGAGCATCCAATGAATCCACGGGAAACCTTGAGTGACTTCGTAGGCATCTAAATCATAGAAAATCGCCGCAAAACTAACAGTGTCGGTTGGCGCTTCATGAATCGTAAACGGAATCGAATAGGTCGGCATGCCGTTTTCATTAATTAAGTCGCCATTGCCACCATAAATGGGCTTGTAATAGCCATTTTCAATACCAGTACTTGTTATTTTCATCGTTATAACCTCATTCTGATTAAATTTTAGTCCAATCGTCAATCGAACGACCATCGTTATCGAGGAGTTCCAGCCAACTATTGGTGCCACCAAAATACAAAAAGAGCCCTAATTCGTTGACACTTTTGAAAATGATGTCGGTCGTGGTCTGGTGGTTTTGAATAGCATCGGCGTATTCGGTCCGTAATTGGGTGCCCATCTTAGCGGCAAATCCGAGTGAACCGTCTTTATTCAAGGGGATTTCCGGCATTAAATGCGCACCGGCTTGTAATAATAGTTCATTGCGCTTTTGCCAAATGGCGGTGCCGGTTGCTTGGCGGGTATTAATTTGAAAAGGAATCTCACTAACGGCCTTCGTCCAACGATGGCGGGTCTTAGCCGGTGCTTTGGTTGGCTTTGCGTCTGCCGGTTGTTGAACACTCATTCCGAAACGGGTCAGGATCAGTAATATTTGGGCCATTACTGGTTGTAAACTGGCGCGATAATTGCTAGGAATTTGAACGACAAGTTGCGTCGTGATTAAATGGGGTAGTTCTTCAGTTAATAATTGAGCGAGTAGCGTAAGTTGTTCGGTCCAATCCGGATCAGTAAAAGTGATCAGTGTTTGTTGTTCGGTGAGTACTGGTAGCGGATTTGAACTAGTCAGTACCCCAATGTTAGTCAGTCGTTGGTGAGTTGCGATGAGCCATAAACCATTTGCCAGTGACTGGCTTGCGGGTAGTTTTGCCGCAATTGTGATGAGCGATTGTTGGTTGTAGTGAATTTCAGTCTGGTCAGGGGACAAGGTAACTTTTAAATTAAGCATTATCGTGAACCTCCTCAAGAGAATATACTTCCATTAAACACTAATTAAACCGGACTGTCAGCTACGGACCATTAATTTGAACAATTAACGGATCAGTTCGTTTAAGAACCCCATTTTTTGGTATGATAGGAGTAGCGATTGATGAGGAACTAGGAGAGAATATGCAACCACAAACCGTTTTAAAAGAAAAATTTGGATATGATCAATTTAGACAAGGCCAATCAGAGGTGATTGAGTCTGTTTTAGCGGGCGATAATGTGTTAGCCATCATGCCAACTGGTGGGGGCAAATCACTCTGTTATCAAATTCCGGCCTTAATATTGCCCGGGTTAACTTTGGTAATCTCACCATTAATTTCATTGATGAAAGACCAAGTGGATGCTCTAAATGAAAATGGGATTGCCGCGACTTTTATCAATAGTACGTTGGATTATTTCGAAGTTCAAGAACGTTTAAATCAAGCAGCACAAGGCGCCGTTAAACTATTGTACGTTTCGCCGGAACGGTTAGATTCTGAACAATTTCTAAGCGATTTGGCGGGATTGAAGATTGATTTGATTGCGATTGATGAAGCCCATTGTATTTCGCAATGGGGCCATGATTTCCGGCCCAGCTACTTACGCTTAACGGATACGATTCAAAGGGTCCAAAGTCAACCAACGATTATTGCATTGACGGCTACTGCGACCTCGCAAGTGGCGACGGATATTATGCAACGGTTAAGTATTCAACGCGAAGTTAAAACCGGCTTTTCACGAGAAAATTTGGCGTTTCAAGTGGTTAAAAATCAAAATAGTGATCGCTATTTACTCGATTACTTAAAGGTTAATCGACAAAAAGCCGGCATTATTTATGCCAGTACCCGTAAAGAGGTTGAACGGCTGACCAAGTTGATTGAAAAGGCAAAGCTGCCAGTCGCGATGTATCACGGTGGACTTAACGAAATGGTTCGTCGTCAGAATCAAGAAGATTTCTTGTACGATCGCAAACCAATTATGGTCGCGACCAACGCCTTTGGGATGGGGATTGATAAGAGTAATGTACGCTTTGTCGTGCACGCTCAGATTCCCGGTAGTTTAGAAGCTTATTACCAAGAAGCGGGGCGGGCCGGTCGTGATGGTTTACCAAGTGAAGCCATTTTATTATTTAGACAAAATGACGTCCAAATTCAACATTTCTTTATCGATCAATCCGAAATGGATGAGGAACATAAGCAACGTGAATATGCGAAATTACAAGAAATGACCCAATACGCTAGTACTCAGCAATGTTTGCAACAATATATCGTGAATTATTTCGACGATCACTGTGAACCTTGCGGGCGCTGCAGCAATTGTTTAGATACGCGCGATGAACAAGATATTACGATTGAAGCGCAAAAAGTCTTATCCTGTGTCAAACGAATGGATCAGCGATTTGGTAAAGTCCTAGTCGCACAAGTCTTAACCGGATCAAAAAATCAAAAAATTATGCAATTTCGCTTTGATGAATTACCCACTTACGGTCTATTACGGGGAGATTCACAAAAAGAAGTCAGCGGATTGATTGATTATTTAGTTGCTTCTGGTTTTTTACAGCCTTCAAGCGGTCAGTTTCCGGTACTCCAACTAACAGCTGAGGGTGTCGCAGTCTTGAAAGGCCAAACGGCGGTGACCCGTAAAATGGCGGTCAAAGTTCAAAAAACATTACCTGAAGATAACGAGTTATTCGAACGTTTACGCGAATTGCGTCGCGATTTAGCCGAGGAACAAGGCGTACCACCGTTTGTGATTTTCTCGGACAAAACGTTGTATTCGATGTGTGAGTTAATGCCCACTTCCTTAACCGAAATGTTAGATGTCAAAGGGGTCGGCGAAAGTAAATTGGAAAAATATGGCGATTTATTCTTAGACGTTTTAAACGAGGCAGTATAGCCCGGGAAATAATCCGTCTTTAAATTGGCCATAAAAATAGCTTAGGACCAAAACGTCAAGAAAACGTTGGCCTTAAGCTATTGGCTAGTAAGGTGCATCGGCTGGATTGCCGTATTCAAAATGCTGATTAGATTTAGGATTCGGTTTAGCATCAGGCAATAAACAAGTGTAGCGAGTACCATCAGGACCTTCAGCTAAAAAAATACGCGTAAACTGATTTTCAGTTTCAATGACTTTACAGTTTTCATGCGTAATACCATAGACATCAGTGACTTGCGTAATAATCATCTCTTTTAATTGGATTTTGCGGTAAACGTAATTAACCGCGTCTTACTAATAAGTATAGTTGTTTTGGCAGATTAATTCAAATTTCTGGATTAATGGTGTTAAACTGAAACTGATTGCTCACAACTTCTGGAGTTGTGTTATAATTAACTGGGTTCACAATGCAGAAAAAAGGGAGTTTAACAATGCGGAAATATGTAGCAGAATTAATTGGTACTTTTATGTTAGTATTCGTGGGGACTGGGGCAGTAGTCATTGCTAAGGGCGATACGTTAACGATTGCACTAGCTTTTGGTTTAACGGTCACAGTAATGGCCTACGCTTTTGGCGCTATCTCTGGTGGGCATTTTAATCCGGCGGTTTCAATTGCGATGATGATTAACCAACGCTTGTCAGTTAAAGATGGGATTGCGTATATCGTGGCTCAATTTATCGGGTCAGCATTAGCTTCTGGTTTGATGGCGATTTTAATCAACGCTTTAAGCTTGAGCAAGACTGGGTTCGGTCAAACTGATTTCCCTAAAATCGGTGGCGGCGTTGCCTTCTTAGTTGAAACAGTTGTGACATTTGCCTTTATCTTAGTGATCTTGATGGTCACTAGTAACCGTTATGGTAATAGCCAAATGGCACCTTTAGCCATTGGTGTGACTTTGAGTCTATTAATCATCGTGGCGTTAAACTTAACGGGTGCTTCATTAAACCCTGCTAGAAGTTTTGGACCAGCTGTTTTCGCGGGTGGGGCTGCTTTAACACATTATTGGTTATACGTCGCCGCACCAGTTGTCGGCGCCATTTTGGCCGCATTAGCGGGTCAATTATTCGGTAGCGAAGAAAATTAATTTTAAATAAGTAAGTGTGTTGAGTTGCGGGTAGCAACTGAGCATTAACAAAAAATACCAGTTATCTTGAACTTAAGATAATTGGTATTTTTTGTTAAGCGGAAGTTGTTGCAACTCAAAAGCACGTTATCATCGAAGTGTCGTCACTCACGGGTAGTTTCGGAGCATTAGCCTAGTTTCGTGAATAAAGTCCGTACTTTGGACTTTGGTTGCGAAACGTCGCTAAGCACAGGAAACTGTGAGTGACTGCACGTTATAAAGAAGTGCTTACACAAGCGGTTTGACCTTGAGTATAACCTAAGAATTGCCCATATGATTTGAACTTTAATCATATGGGCAATTCTGTAGTTAGGCGGAAAGGTCTGCTTGGGTTAGCACGTTATAGTCTGAGTGCTCACTCAAGTTGGTCAGACTTTGAGGATTAACCCAAAACATCCGTTGCCATCATTCGGCAACGGATGTTTTTTAATGGTGGGGATTTTGTTCCAGTTTAAGTAGTTGCTGTTTTAGGGCCAAACCGCCGCGATAACCACCGAGGGTGCCACCTTTACGTAGGACGCGGTGGCAAGGAATTAACAGCAATAATGGATTACGACCAATTGCGGAAGCCACCGCGCGGATGGCGGTCGGTCGACCAATTTGTTGGGCAATCTGACTGTAGTCGCGTGTTTGCCCGTAAGGAATTGTTTGAAGCGCGGTCCAAACTTGGTGTTGCAAATCAGTCCCGCCAATCAGATCAATCGGCACAGACCAATTGGTTGTTTGACCAGTCCAATAGGTTTGGATGGCGGTCACAAATGGTGCGAGTCGTGCTTGGTCTAAAACCAGTTGGTTAACGGGCAGAAAGTGCTCAATCTCAATTAAAGGTTGATTGGGACTACCAACGAAACAGAGACCATTGACGGTTGTTGCGAGGTAGTAACGTTGAGTATCCAGAATGCATTCGCCATAGTAAATTGTTGTCATCGTAAACCGCCTTTTTTAGATAGTGTAGCCTAAATAAGACCAAAAATAAACGCAACGCCCTCGATTGATTACAGGGACATTGCGTTTATTGGATGAATTAAGAAACTTCTTCGAACGTTTTATTTTGAAGATGGAATTGAACGTCACAACTAGCGGCGACTTCTTTTTCATGAGTGACGAGAATCACACATTTTTGTTGATCATGCGCTAATTCTTGGAAGAGTTTGATAATTTCTTGCGTATTGGTTTCGTCTAAATTACCGGTTGGTTCGTCAGCAACGACGACTGGTGCGGAACAGCACATCGCGCGAACAATCGCGATTCGCTGTTGTTGGCCACCGGAAAGTTTCTGAACGTTCTTGCGAGCCAGCGTTTCATCAATCCCGACCTTGGTTAGCATATTGAGGGCGTATTCAGTCGGATTAGCTTGAGTTGAATGGGTGATCTGCATGGCGGTTAAGACATTATCCAAAGCTGACATGTAAGGTAACAAATTATAGGCTTGGAAAACAATCGATACATAACGATTACGGTATTGCGTTAAGCCAATTTTTTGGAGTGAAGTCCCTTCGTAAAGGATTTCGCCACGCCGCGGTTTGTCTAAACCGGCTAACATGGTCAGCATCGTCGTTTTACCAGCACCACTGCTACCAATAATGCCGTAGAGGCGGCCGGCTTCAAAGTCTAAATTGACATCTTTATAGAGTGTATTGGCTTCCGTATCGTACCAATAACTCACATTTTTAGCTGTTAACATCATCATTCCTCCTAGTTATCCGATTAGAATTTTTCGTGGCTCAAGTCTGAGAATATTGGCTGAAGCAAGTAATACGGCAAAGGCGATAATCGTAAAGCCGAATGCGCCTAATTGAAGTAAGGTAACCGCGCTGATTTTCAGTTTGAGATCACTGCTCTTGACGGCTTTGTTGGCCGTGGTTTGCCCGGCCTGTTGCATTTGGCCACCGGTTTGCTTACCACCTTGTTGACCGCCAGGGGCTTGGCCACCGCCACCAGGACCGCCAGCTTGACTGGTGGTTGAAGTCGAGGTGGTTGTTTGACTTGAATTAACCGAAGAAAGGACTTGTTTACTCAAGACATTGCCGGCGAAGCGGCCACCGATTCCGGCGAGGGCTAGGCTGACCACGAGCAGCATTAACATTTCGACGAGCAGTTGACCAATAATTTTGGCCCGACCTTCACCGAGTGAGAGGAGGACGCCCATTTCATAACGGCGTTCACGAACCATTAGGATGATGATTAAAGCTAAAATAATCGTGCCGGCAATCGCCACTAACCAAACGATTTTGTTGGCGAAGCTAGCCATTTTAGTCATGGATTGTTTCAAAGCTTGATAAGTACTATCGTCAGCCGTCAAACTGAATTTCTTCGTGTTGACGAGTTTCTTGGCTGATTTCAAGAAGCTGGTTTTCTTAGTTGGATCACTGAGTGTATAAGTCGCGCTGTCGACTTTACCCGTTTGGCCTTTAAATTGGTTGGCTAACGTATAAGACGTGTAGATTGTGTTGGATGGATCACTTTGTTGAGGACCCATGCTCGTGCTGCTGGTTGAGCTGGCCTTATATATCCCAACGACTTTTAATGTATAAGCGGTCTTACCGGTCGTCGTTGCTTTAACTTTGACGGTATCACCAACACTTAAGCTGTTTTGTTTCGCTAATTCAGATTCGATTACGACGTTTTTAGTGCCGACATCGCTACTATTTAAAGCACGGCCCTTGGTAATTTTATTGGTGCTATTCTTGAAGTCGGTTAAGGTACTCATGTTAAGCACCCCAGTAACTTGTAAATCACCAGTGCTCGTTGATGACGTGGTTTCACCGCCTGGGCCGCCGCCCATCATGGTGCTATTGCTAGAAGATGAGGTGGTAATCGCATCAATTGAGGAAGCGTTGACCGAAGTGGTGACGGAAACGTTGTAGTTAGCAACGGCCTGCAATTTAGCAATCTTTTTAGCACTCGCCAATGAAACGGACGGCATCGACAAAGTCGGTTTCGTGGTTTTATCAGTAGAGGTGCTCGTTGATTTACGCATCTTCGAGAAGGCTTGCTCCCGATTAGCGGTTAGTGAGACAGTCGCTCCGACCTGCTGTTTGGTGGTATTGACGGTGGTAACCGCAGCGTTTCTAATTAATAAACCGGCCATGATGAAAATCATGATCACGGTCATCACAATAATTAGTAGCAAGCTGCGCCCTTTTTTGAAAATGACATTTTGCCAAGCACGCTTGATAAAATTCATGGATACGTCCTCCTTAAAAAACTTGATGAAATTAATTCTAGGCGGATTGTTAGAATAAACTGTGAATTTTAAAGGGGGATTTAGTGGCCTTTCTTGGAATAATTACGATTGATAAAAATAATACTGCGTTAGCATTCACCGTCTTACCATAGAATAATCTAAAGTTCAACATTTCATATCATACGAGATGTAGTATAATAAGGAACTGTATTTCGGGTTAATATACTACATATTGTTAATCAAGGAGAGAGTGTAATGAAACAAAGACATAGTATTTATACAGCGATTTGTGCTGGTATTTTATTAACAGCCCCTATTCTAACGGCGGTGACAGGGGTTCAAGCAGCAGAAAACAATCAAGCTAGCACTAGTAGCTTGGTCTCGTCAGCTAGCAGTAATCAGGCAGCACAATCGACTAGCGGCACAAGTGTTAGTCAATCAAGCATTAGCAGCAGTGCGAGCCGCCAAGTCGCTAGTAGCAGTCAGTCGACGGCAAAGGTCGCGCAATCAAGCGCACCATCGTCTTCGACAACTGGGGTGAAAGAGACAACGACAAAAGCAGCAACAGTACCGTTGAAGACGGATTACCAAGCAGCGATTACGGCAGGCGTGAACCAAATTTTGGGTGGTAACTATCAAAGTGCTTGGGGCGCATTAGCCCTCATGCAATCAAACGTCACGATGACGGATGCCCAAAAAGCGACGTATCGCGCAGCCTTGAAGGCGTCAGTGGACAGCATGGTTAGTGATGATAGTTTTACACCAACTGATTTGGAACGGATTTCAATTGGGGTGACGGCGATTGGGGACGATGCAACCAATTTTGATGGGATTAATTTAATTGCTAAAATAACTGAAAATATTAAAAAAACAGGAATTAACGGTCAAATTTACGCAATTATTGCGTTGAGCATGAAAGATTACGGTGCTGAAGCCAATCAAACAATTGACGATATGATTCAAGCCCTTTTAACGAAACAAAATCAAGCGGGCGGCTGGTCATTTGGTGGTTCTAAGAGTGATTTAGATATCACCGGGATGGCGATGACTGCTTTAGGGCTGCATCGTGATCAACCGGCGGTCCAATCCGCTATGGATCGAGCAACGACAATGTTAAAAACAACCGCTTTTGTTAAAAGTACGGGTGGTTTCTTAATCCCAGGTGCTTTTTCAAAGGAAGAGAACTCTAGCAGTATCGCGATGGTACTGATGGGGTTGATGGCCAACAACGTGAATCCAACAACGATTGTTGGGGATAATGGTGTCAATCCAATCAGTCGATTATTAGCTTTCCAAAAAGCCGATGGTCAGTTCCGATGGAAGTTCGATAGTGATATCGGTGCTTTAGCAATGGCTACTGAACAATCGGTTTATGCGTTAGATCAATATCAATTTATGTTAGCCGGCAAAGGTTCAATTTATAACTTTAAAACAATAACGCCGGTTGAACCTGTTGATCCAGTTGACCCGGTTACACCGACTGATCCAACGACACCAACGATTCCTGATACGGATCAAGCGACGAGTGCCGATACGAAAACTATTAATAATAGTTTGGCCGCTACAAAAGGACCCATTCAAACAATGGTGGCTAATGAAATTAAAGAAAACCAATTTACCGGTTCAGATTTAATTTTTGGGGCCGCACGCACCAACCAACTGAACAAAACGCAACTTAAAACACTATATAATCAAATGGTCGCGCAAGCTAAGGCCGGAAATGTGAGCCGACCAAACGATATTGCCCGGGTAATATTAAACTTACAAGCGATGGGCTTTAATCCAACGAAGTTTGCGGGCCGCAACTTGGTCAATGAACTTTACCAAACTAAAGATATTACGAAACAAGGCACGTATATGACTGCTACAATCCTATTGGCATTGGTTAGTGGTCACTATCAAGCACCTGCTAATGCGCAATTCACCGTTCAAGAGTTGATTCAATATTTAGTAACTGAAGCGGGTAATTATGGCAATGCTGGTTGGGGTTATGAAACGGCTGGTGTTTTCATGAAGGATTTAGATACGACTGCGATTGCCATGATTGCGCTAAAAACAACGGTTAATACCGCTAAAACGTATCAATTAGCTGATCAATTAATCAGCCAAACAAATGAATTGTTGAAAAATACAACGGCGTATATGCAATCCGCTCAAATGACAGATGGCGGTTTTGGTTATGAAGGCGCTAAGACATCTAACAGTAACAGTACCGCAATGGCGATTGTTGCATTATCAACGATGGGAATTGATGCCAGTACCGTTAAAAATGGTGACAATTCAGCTTTAACGGCTTTATTGAGTTTTCAAGGTAAAGATGGTATTTTTAAAGCTGATTATTCAACAGCAATGGCGATGGGTCAAGCGTTATTAGCCATCAAAGCTTATCAATTAAATGCAGCTGGGCAAGGTAGCGTCTACGATTTCATTGTAAATCCAGCGACACCGTTTGAAGAACAGGCTTCTAAAACAGTACCGATGGCTGATTTAGTGCCTGCTAAGAAGATAGACAAGTCAGCACCCGCATCAATGACGGTACCTGGGACAAGGGATGGTCGTAATAATGATTCAACAGAGGTTGGCTTTTTACCACAAACAGGGGTTGAAACAGCAGTTGCGGGTAGTGTCATTGGGGTTATTTTAATTGTCGGGACAGTAGGCGTTTTACGTCGTAAATCGGTTAAAGAAGCTTAGGGGGCTTTCATATGTCGAAAAAAAGAATTATTGCGCTAGTTGCCAGTTTGTTGATTATTTTCGGAATCGGTTACGGTGCATACGCTAGTTTAACGCAGAATCATTCCGCGACCGCCAGCACGAGCCAGGTTTCAAAAAAGAAAACGAGTTCTAAAGATGCCCAACCTCAAGAAATTGGGTTAAAGGGTAAAGCTAAAGTTAAGAAATCAGCCAAGACGACTAAGGCTTCTAAAAAGGCGGAATCGATTAAAGCCGAATCTGAAAAGAAAGTCGCTGCTAGTCAAGCTAGTAGCAGTCAGAAAGTAGCGGCTCAAAAGGCAGCTCAAGCGTCATCAACTAAACAAGTTGCACAACAACAAGCTGACGCGACTTCAACTAGCCGGGCGGCGGTTCAATCGAAACAAGCCGTGGCTAGCCAAGCAACTAAACAACCAACGGCTAATACCAATCAACAATCACAAGCAACGACGCCAACAGCCCAACCAACGACTAAAAAAGTGACAGTTAGTGTCTATGGGCCAATGACTGAAGGCAATCAGTTAATCGTTAATCATGATTCAGTTGCCATGAACGACGGGGAAACGGTGATTGATATATTAAAACGAGATATGAGTAGTCACGGGATGGCCTTATCTTATAAGGGAACTGGTAGTGCAGTGTACGTAAAAGGCATTAATGGTTTGTTCGAATTCGATAAAGGTTCTCAGAGTGGCTGGATTTACCAAGTCAATGGGACATTCCCTAGCTACTCCTGTGGTAGTTATACTGTCAAGAGTGGAGATGTGATCAATTGGATGTATACGGAAAGTCTCGGCAACGATCGTCACGCGCCTCAGGGCTAAAATCACAACTTGTTTTTGATCAGTTAAATCCAATCGTTATTTTTGCGTATTATGTGATTGCGATTGCGTTTTCGATGGTCTTTATCCATCCAATCTTTCTAGTCGCCGAATTATTAGTGATTATTGCGGTTAATTTTAGTGCTAAACAACAAAAAAAGACCTTTGCGACTTTGCAAGGGGCCTTGTTTATGATGGTTTTTATCGTTGTGCTGAACCCGATTATTAATAACCGCGGGGCGCACATCATTTGGACAATTGGCGGGACGGTGATTACGGCTGAAGCGGTCGTTTATGGTCTATTAATGGCCCTTTCATTAGCGATACTGATGCTGGTTTTTGTTTCGTATAATCACAGTATGACCAATCATAAGTTTATGTATTTGTTTGTGCGAATTTCGCCACAACTAACGCTGTTGACGATGATTACGATGCGTTTTGTACCGCTGTTTATTCGGCGCTTTACGAATATCAAAAATGTTCAAAAAACGCGTGGTGTTCAGATGGAAACGGGTAAATTGCGAGAACGTGCGCATGCCGGCATGCGGTTAATGGAAGTGTTGTTAACCAATTCATTGGTTGAAGCATTGCAGACTGCTGATTCAATGACGGCCCGCGGTTTTGGCGCCCAAAAACGAACCAGTTATCAACGTTATCGCTTTACGCAACGTGATGGCTGGCTCTTGGCCGGTTTGGTCGGGATTAGTAGTTTTTGTTTTTGGCAAGCAAGTCACGGTGTTGGTCGGTTACCGATTTATCCAGTGCTAGGGTCGGTCCAACTGACCGGACCCGGTTGGTTGTGTTTATGGTTTGTATTAATAATTGATAGCTTACCGCTATTGTTAGAAGGATGGGAATATCTATGGTGGTCATTGCGCAAGTAACAAATCTAAATTTTCAATACGCCCTCGCGACGGAACCGAATTTAACGGCTATCAATTTAACGGTTAATAACGGCGATTTTATCACATTGGCTGGTAATTCTGGTAGTGGGAAAACGACATTATTACGTCAATTGAAAAAGGAATTATGGCCAGTTGGTGAACGTTCAGGTGAGATTGAATTTGAAGGACAGCCGCTTGTTGACCTACCGCAAAGCCAGAGTGCCCAGAAAATTGGGATGGTCTTCCAGAATCCGGATAATCAATTAGTGATGGATACGGTAATTCAAGAACTCGCCTTTTCGCTCGAGAATATTGGCGTCCCAAATGCCAATATTCAAAAACGAATTGCTGAATTAGTTAGTTTCTTAGGTTTTCAGGATCTATTGTATGCGTCTGTTCACGATTTATCAGGTGGGCAAAAACAGCTGGTTAATTTAGCATCGGTCTTAATCTTACAGCCAGATTTATTATTGTTGGATGAACCAACCGCCCAACTTGATCCGATTGCGACGAAGGAATTCATCAGCTTGTTGCAACGGGTCCACGATGAATTGGGGATTACGGTGATTATCAGTGAACATCATTTGGATGATATTTTACCGTTATCCAACCAATTATGGTTAATGGATCAAGGTCAAATCAGTTACCAAGGGTCAGTTACTGGCGGCTTACAAGCTATCTGGGAGAAACCGGCATTACGCGATTTCGTTCCCGATGTGCCACACGTTTTTTTGCAAAATGGGTTGATTCAACCAGACCAAATCACCGAATTGCCGCTAACCGTGGTGAGTGGTAAACAGCTGATTGAACAACGGCATTGGCAACTGCAGCATGTGCGACGTGCGATTAATGTCAGCCAAGCCGCACCGATTCTGAGCGTCAAGAATATTAGTTTCCAATACGAAAAGAACGATCCAATGATCCTAGAACATCTAAATTTAACGGTGCAAGCGGGTGATTGGGTCGCAATCGTTGGTAAAAATGGGACGGGTAAATCAACTTTGTTGAAAGCTTTGGTCGGATTGTTACAACCGCGTCGGGGTGAAATTAAGCTACAGCAGAAGAAATTGGGTAAATGGGCATCAGATGATTTATTCAAGACGCTAGGTTATTTATCCCAAACACCGAGTGACCATTTCAGTTACGATACGGTCCAAATGGAATTCTTTGAACGCGCGCAACAATTAGAGTTGCCAAATCCAACGGTTATTGCCCAGGAAATGTTGGCTAAATTAGGGATTACCTATTTAGCGGGACGCAATCCGCACGATGCCAGTGGTGGTGAACAACAATTGATTGCGTTAGGTATCATCTTATTGTCACAACCAAAACTCTTGTTATTGGATGAACCGACTAAGGGCCTTGATCCAGTGCGGAAGCAGCAATTAGGACAACTTTTACGGCAACTACAGAATGATGGTTTAACAATTGTGATGGCCAGTCATGATATGGAGTTTAGCGCGCGTTTTGCGACCCAATGTGCTCTCTTATTTGATGGTGAAGTGGTTTCCCAAGAAGAACCGTATGACTTTTTTGCCCATAATTTCTTTTATACAACGGCGGTTAATCGGATGTTGCGGTCGCAATTACCGGCCGCGTTGAATTGGGAGGAAGTACGCGTATGAAGTCAATTCTAAAAAATAGTTGGTCGTCGTTTGGCCTAGCATTTATCATTATGGCGATTTTCCTCCTCTTTATCGTCACACTTCAAGGCCAACACTTTCTACTGTTCAGTTTGATTTGTTTAGTGGCCAGTATGTTGCCGTTTTATTGGCGTTTTGAAACTCGGGATATTCGGGCCCGCGAGATTATTTTTATCGCAGTGCTGGCCGCGATTGCCGCAGTCAGTCGGGTACCATTCGCACCACTACCGAGTGTGCAACCAACTAGCTTTGTGATTATCGTTTCAGCGTTGGTTTTAGGCCCAGAATCAGGTTTTATCGTGGGCTCAACGGCGGCAATCGTCTCAAACATGTTCCTTGGACAGGGTCCATGGACACCGTGGCAAATGTTTTGCTGGGGGATGATGGGCGTCACCGCCGGCTTAATTGGCCGATATAAATGGGCTCAGAATAAGTATTGGCTCTGTGTCTTTGGATTTGTCTGGGGCTTCTTATTCGGGTGGATCATGAATCTATGGTACGTCGTGGCCTACGTTAATCCGTTGACGGTTAAAACGTTCATTGCCGCCTATGTAGCTAGCTTCTATTTCGATTTAGCGCACGCGTTGTCGAATGTCTTTTTTCTCTTCTTATTCTACGAATCGTGGTCCAGAATCATCAAACGATTTAAGATCAAATATGGGTTACTAGAATAAGAGCGCTGATCAAGCGGTTAAACCTTGAGCATAACCTAAGAATAGCCACTATGGTTTGAAGTTTAACCATAGTGGCTACTTCTGTAGTTAGGCGGAAAGGTTTGCTTGAGAAGCGCGTTTAAACAGAAGAGCGCTGACTCGAGTTGGTTAGGCTTTGAGGATTAACCTAAGGATACAGATTATGGTTGGGTTTAACCATAATTTGGATCCTGAAGTTAACCGGAAAAGGCTACTCGAGAAGCGCGTTTAAAAAATCAGAGTGTGTTGGTTGCGGGCAGCAACTGAGCATTAATAAAAATAGCGGATTATGACGATTTCCAGTCATGGTTCGCTATTTTAGATTAAGCGAAAGTTGTTGCAACCCAAAAAGACGTTAAATTCCATATCCGGAATTTAACGTCTTTTGAGTTCCATTAATAAACAATCACTTTTTTACCAGGCAAGTGACCGGTTGTTACTTCGGTTGTGATGGCATCGAAAGTTGCAACCGTTAGGCCGTGGTAATCTTGGGTTATAATCGGGTGTAGGGTGCCAGCTGTCATAAGGTCGGCGATTTGTTGCAATATCTGCCCTTGGCTCGCGACTTGATAGTTGTAATCCGTTTTGGTAAACATGTATTCCCACGCAAAAGAAATCGATTTGGCTTTCAAAGGGGTTAACGCCAGTGGTTCGGCGGTCCCGACAATTGAGCCGACTTGTCCAAACGGTTTGATTAACCGTGTGATTTCAGGGAGGTAGTCAGTCATATCGTATAAAACGGCAATCGCATCAAAGGCTTGATCGGGATAATCGGCTAGCGTTTTATGTGAACGATTATTATGGTAATCAATTGGAAAGTCGACGCCGTTGCTTGTTAACCAATCGAAATGACTGGGGCTACTAGTGGCATAGACTTCAAAACCGCTCCATTTAGCCAGCTGGCTCATGATTGAACCGACACCACCCGCGCCGTTGATGATTAATAGTTTTTTGCCCAAATTAGCATTGGCTTGGGCTGGAAAATGAAATTGTTCGAAGAGTAGTTCATAAGCGGTTAAGCTGACGAGCGGCAGACCGGCAGTTTCAGGTCCGGTTAGGTTGGTCGGGGTTAAGGCACAAATTGCGGCGTTCACGACTTGATAGTCTTGGAAACTACCGTCTTTTTGAGTCGTGCCCGCATAATAGACGAGTTGGCCCACGTGCCAAGCAGTGACGGCGGTGCCACAAGCGATGATTTCGCCGTAGCCGTCATAACCGAGGACGGTCTTAGTCACCGTTCGGCGTTTTAAGTCAACCGGATTCAAACTGGTAGCGAGGACTTTGATTAAGAGTTCGTCGGCGGCCGGCGTCGGGATTGTTCCTGAAGTGAGTTGCCAATTCAAATCGGCATCTAAGGTTATTTGGTGATTGATGGTCATAAAATCACGTCCTTTATGAGTTAGTTCCACCGTACAATAAAAAATAGCGATTCTCAAGTTTGAGAATCGCTATTGCTAATTAATCGACTAAGTCTTTGTAGAAAGCTGCGTAAGTTGCATTTTTATAAGGGGCTAACCAGATATACCCGATACCGAAAGTACAGCAAGCGAGAATATCCCAGCCAAGGAAGCTCAACTGAAGAACGAAGAGGCGCCATTTATGACCATCCATTAACTTACGACTCTTAGTAATGCAGTCAAAGTAGCTAACATCAGCTTCTGGATCAGCATCCGTTAAATCTTTAAAAATTAGATTTGCTTGCGAATAAGAATAAACTTTGATAATCCCAGGAATGATTAGTAAAAGGGTCCATAAGAAAGTAAAAAGATTAACAAGTAATTGAATCACAAAAACGCCTAAGAAATAGCGTTTCGAAAAGACGCTGAAGGTACCTTTCAGTGCACTAAAGTCAGCTTCTTTAGTCCGCAACCAATCGAGGGATGTAAAGCTAATCCCAACCATAATCAGGCTGATAACGAAACTACCGATGGTACTGCCGAATGGTGAACCAGCACTACCGCTGGCCCCATCAGCTGAACTACTGATGACATCAGGTGTAGTGGCCAAAAAAGCAAGTAGCGCCACAATTGCCATCCCACTAATCAGTAGCCCTAAAATCGTTAAAAGAACTGGTACTAAGTTTAATCTGACGGCCAATCCCCAATGGCCAGCAAATAGCGACTTAACTTCGCTTTTGAGTTCAGCGCGTGTTTTTGTTGAATTTTGCATTAAAACGTCCTCCTTTTGTTCAGTATCTTAAATTATACTATCAACCCCATTCATTAAGCAATTACTTTCTGTTAATGGGGTTAATTTGCAAACTGAACAACAAAAAATCATTAACAACTTTTAGATTGTTAATGATTTCGGTGCTTGCTTAGAAAGTAATCACAATTTTACCAGTCGCATGGTTCGTCGCACTCAATTGATGGGCTTGAATTAAGCCGGCTGCTGAAAAAGGAATTGTGGAATCAATCACTGATTTAACTTTTTTGGCCGCCATTAGGTCGGCAATCGCAGTGAGGTCAGCACCACTGGGCATCAACCAAATCGCTTTAAAGGTTAAAGCCGTATCCGCAATGATTGCGGGCGTTTGCTCAGCGGGACCGACAATCGAAATTTGCCGACCAGTTTGAGGATTTAAGACTTGCCAAGCATCAATCTGACTTTGGCCACCAAGGGTATCGATGACTAAATCAATGTTATGAATTTTATCGGTGATTTTTTCAGTTCGGTAATCAATTATTTCATCGGCGCCTAAGTCGCGAACGAGGTCGAAATGCTTGGCGCTAGTCGTTGTAATGACGTGGGCACCGGCTGCTTTGGCGAGTTGAATCGCGTAAGAACCGACACCACCTGAACCAGCTTGGACTAAGACGGTTTGCCCGGCTTTTAATTGACCGTGTTCAAAAAGAGCTTGCCAAGCAGTTTCACCGGCTAATGGCACAGCTGCTGCTTCCGCAAAAGAAATATTTGCGGGTTTGTGCGCTAACAAATGGTCATCAACCGCTGCGAATTCAGCGTAAGTCCCTCGATTAGTGGTGTCAGGGCGCGCGAAGACTTCATCGCCAACTTGCCAAGCGGTTACGTCAGCGCCGACTTGGGTGATGACGCCGGCTAAATCCCAGCCTAAAACGATTGGGAAAGGCCAGTCGAACATCTTCTGCAGGTAACCTTCGCGTAATTTCCAGTCAATCGGATTGATGGAAGTGGCTTTCACTTGGACTAATACTTGGTGTGCACCAAGTGTCGGGATGGGTAACGTCGCCATTTCTAATTGGTGTTCATCGCCGTATTGGTTGATCACAACGGCTTGCATCGTATCTGTCATTATCAAATCGCCTCATTATTTTCTCTTATAAAAAGTAAGTATACGGTAGTTTACCAAGTGTGAAATTGAAAGTCAAAGAATCGTCCTTGATAAATAAAGACCCGTTAATCAATAGCGATTAACGGGTCTTTATTTATGTGTGGGTTGCTTTGTAAACGCGCTTCTTGAGCAAACCTTTCCGCCTAACTACAAAATCTGCATTATGATTAAAATTCAAATCATAATGTAGATTCTTAGGTTATGCTCAAGGTTTAAACGCTCAATTAGCGCTCTAACGAAAACGCGCTTCTCGAGTAGCCTTTTCCGGTTAACTACGGAATTCAAACCACGGTTAAACCCGACCGTAATTTGAGTTCCTAGGTTAATCCTCAAAGCCTGACCAACTCGAGTCAGCGCTCTAAACGCGCTTCCAAGCCAACTTCTTCCGTTTAGCTACGAGTAATCAACTATGACTAAAACCGGTCATAATTGATTACTCTAGGCTATACTCAGAAGTTAACCGGGCTTGTCAGCGCTCTAAATTTCTTCTTCCGCTATCTTTGTTAATACTGTTTTTGATGGGATGAAGAATAAAGCGCCGGTGGTTGGTTCGCTGAAATCTAGTAGGTGATCGTAGTTGCCGGCTGGTTTGCCGACGAACATGTTGGTTAACATCCGTTTCGTAACGGCCCATTCGCGCGAATAACCGATGAAATACGTACCGGTCATTTTTTCGCCGGGGTTAGCGTAAGGGACGTTCATGCGAACGATTTTATGTTCAACACCGTCTTCGTTGTCTTGTGAAACGACGTTGTGGGCATTCGTTGGTTTTTCAGCATCACGTAATTCTAAATCAGAAAATTTCTTGCGACCGATTGTTTTTTCTTGTTCTTCAGTGGCGGTCTTATTCCAAGTATCCATCGCGTGGATATATTTCTGGGCAAAGGCGTATGAGCCATTTTCAAATTCGGGATCTTCGTCACCGACTAAGGCGTATTCAGCCGTTTCGTTAATCGCAGGATTTTCGGTGCCATCGATGAAACCGATGATTGCTCGGCCTTCAAAATAGCGGAAGCCGTGGGTTTCATCAATCGTTGTCACGTTGTCGCCGATGAATTGCATCAATTGATCCATAACTTCGTAACAAACGGCCATTTCTTTAGCACGAATATGGTAGAACAAATCGCCGCCCGTTGCGACCGCATCGTGTTTGGGGCTTGGAATGGTTGTAAAAGGTTCAAGCTGTTTTGGTTTGGGGGCGTTAGGGAACAAATAATCCCAAGCGTCAGAACCAATCCCAAACGCAACGCTTAAATGCGCATCCGGATAACGGATATTCATACTATTAATAATGGCTGGGAGACGCTCCGCCAATTCTGAAATCGCATCGCGATCACTTTGATAATCCTTACGGTGTAATTCCTGAGTTGTAAAAATAATATTTTCGCCAGCATCTTTAAAAACATCTTGGGCATCTTTTGGTTCAATAGCCATACTAACATCCTCCTCAAAAAACTGTTCATTATTAATAATCATTATTATCTAAGACACTGCAAGCATAGCAGAAAAGTGTCTTTGTTACCAGTCAAAACGGCTGAAATTAGTCGTTAAAATGCTTTTTAGTTTACCGCTTACATTGATGCTCGTATAATGGACATGAACGTTGAATTTTAATTGGAGGCTTTCTAATTGGTAGAAAAAATAAATGCATCAGATGCAATGTTAAAAGTCATGGAGGCGTGGGGTATCAACCACATTTTCGGCTTGCCTGGTGGCTCTTTTGATTCGACGATGAATGCGTTACACAATCGCCAAAAAACAATGCGTTATATTCAAGTTCGGCACGAAGAAGTGGGGACACTTGCCGCTGCCGGTGAAGCGAAGGTGACGGGTAAAATTGCCGCCGCGTTTGGTTCAGCTGGTCCCGGCGCCGTTCATTTATTAAATGGATTATACGACGCTAAATATGATAACGTTCCGATGTTGGCTTTAGTTGGTCAAGTAGCGACGAATATGATGAACACTGATTATTTCCAAGAAATGAATGAAAATCCAATGTTTGCGGATGTCGCGGTCTACAATCGGACGGTCATGACTGCGGCGCAAATGCCGGCGGTCGTCGATCAAGCAATCCAACAGGCCTATAAACACAATGGTGTCGCGGTCGTCACGATTCCAACTGATTTAGGTTGGCAAGCAATCGACGATAATTTCGAACCAACGGCCAATCTATTCCAACAAGGCCATTATCCGTTACCACGGACGACTGATATTACTGATGCTTTGAAATTGATTAAAGCGGCCAAACACCCGATTATTTATTTTGGCCAAGGTGCCAAAGCCGCGGGTCAACAAATCGGGGCTTTATCAGAGAAATTAAAAATGCCAATGATGTCTTCAGCATTGGCGAAAGGCATTATCGCTGATCAAAACCCAGCTTACATGGTTTCGGCTGGCCGGGTCGCGACCAAACCGGGGGTTGATTTAGCGAAAGCTGCCGATTTAATCCTCTTCGTTGGTAGTAATTATGAATTTGGCGCGTATTTCTTCAAACCAGACGCTAAATTTATTCAAATTGATATTGATGCCACTAAAATTGGTCACCGCCACCATGTCGATGTCGGTATTTTGGCGGACGCTAAAACGGCCTTACAAGCCTTATTAGATGCTAGTCAAATGGTTGAAACGCCAACTGATTTCTACCAAGCTGCCATGGCTAACAAAGCCAACTGGGAAGATTGGAAAGCTGGTTTTACTGAGAGTGATCAAGTCCCAATGCGGGTCGAACCCGTCTTCAAAGCGATTAATGAAATGGCGAATGACGATGCCATTTTTAACTTAGATGTCGGCAACGTTTCAATCGACGGCGTGCGGTTCTTAGACATGCATCCGGGTCAAAAGATGACCTTATCAGCTTGGTACGCCACAATGGGCTGTGCGGTGCCAGCCGCGATTGGTACCCAAACCGCTTTTCCTGATCGTCAAGTTTGGTCAATCAGTGGTGATGGTGGCTTCACGATGGTCATGCAAGATATCATTACGCAAGCCAAATATCAGATGCCAATCATCAACGTTGTGTTAAGCAACGATTCATTCGGATTCATTGAAGCGGAACAAGATGATAAAGGCCAACCCCATTCAGGCGTGGCCATCCAAGGTGCGGATTACGGTGCAGTCGCAACCGCACTCGGAGCACAAGGGTTCACGGTGCATAATTTAGCTGAACTAAAAACCGCCTTTGCAGCCGCTAAAATTGCTAAGGGGCCGGTTGTAATCGATGTGAAGATTGCCAACGAACGACCATTACCAGTTGAACAATTGGTGATTGATCCCGAAACGCAAGACCCACAAGCCGTTGAAGCGTTTATTAAAAAGTATCACGCTCAAGGGTTAATCCCATTTAGAGCAATATTGGAACAATACGAGGCATAAAATTAGCGTTGTGGTTAGTGCGTCTTATAAAATAGTGAATACGAATCAGTATTCGCTGTTTTATTGTCGGCTATCAAATCATTAAGATTTTATAAATCAGACTATCGGCGGACAACAACGCGTGTGTTAATGTGCTAAATTATAAATAAAGTGATAACTAGGAAGGGTGACGGGGATGAGTGCGGTAATCTCAAGACGGTTGATTAGTATGACATCGATCATGGCATTAATCGGCAGCATTGCGCTAGCAGTTTATTGGTCACGATTAGGATTATTCAGTAACACAACGGCCTTACAGCATTACCTGGGGCAGTCAGTGATGGTTGGACCGATTATTTTTATCACGATTCAAATCATTCAAGTCGTCATCCCGGTCATTCCGGGCGGGATTAGTACCGCAGCCGGCGTGCTCGTCTTCGGGCCCGTCTGGGGTTTCGTTTATAACTACGTGGGGATTGCGATTGGTTCCATTTTCAACTTTTTACTGGCGCGCCAATTCGGCAAACCGTTTATCCTCCACGTGATTAGTGAAAAAACCTATGATAAATATATTGGCACGATTACTGAAAAGAAAAATTTCACCCGCTTCTTCGCACTCGCTATCTTCCTACCGGTCGCACCGGATGATGTGTTATGTTTGATGGCTGGCTTAACCGAAATGTCATTGAAGAAATTTACCTGGATTATCATCTTGTGCAAACCCGCATCGATTATCGCATACAGTTTCGCACTCGTTTACGGTGGCCAATTCTTAATGGGCCTCTTCTAAAATTAAAGCAAACAAAAGGTTAGTCCGAAAAATAAACTGTGACAGCACTCGGTTATCAATCGAGTATCAAGTTAAAATAACTGATTATCCCGAACTGAGGATAATCAGTTATTTTGATTTGAACGGAAATTGATGAGTTCTGGCGCGCGTCAAAAAAAGTTCGTTTAATATTGGACTATTAAGACTTATACCACAGTCTTTTTTGGTATTCACTTAATCACGAAATGACAATATCTATAGTATAATTGAAGAATAGAATTGGTGAGTAAAAGTAGGAATTGATGAGTAAGAAATAATTGGAAGATAAGCGAGTAGAATAATTAATAATAAATCGAAAGTTATTTTAGAATTCAAGAAAAATTTTGTTCCAAAAACGTAATTGAATATGTAGCCGTTACTGCAAAACGCCAGACTCTGTCAATCAAATATTGACTCTAGGAGGTGAGCGTCTTGCGAAAAACAAAAGGAGAATCGTTCATGAGTCTGTTTTTACAGATTCTTGCTGCGGTTAAGCTAATCTTGGTCATCTGGAAATAGATCCAAGATTTAATTGATCGCAATAAAAAAAGCCGCTAGTTAGCGGCCAATCAACTTTTGCAATGCGACTACGTGAGGCGAGGTGTTGGACGACACCTTGCCTCTTTTGCATGGTTTTAGTATAACATGGAATTAATGGTAATGAATGAAAAAGAATTGTTAAAAGATGCTCAAGGTTTAAACGCTCAATCAGCGCTCTAACGAAAACGCGCTTCTACATGCAAGTTCCTGTGCTTAGCTACGTTTCGCAAACAAAGTCCATAACCCGGACTTTATTCACGAAACTAGGCTAATGCTCAGAACTTATCCGCATGTATCAGTGCTCTAAACGCGTTCCTTGAGCAATCTTCTCCGTCTAACTACATAATGACAATTGTGGTCAAGACCAACCACAATTATCATTATTAGGTTATACTCGAAGATTAAACGCCCAAGTCACGCTCTAACGAAAACGCGCTTCTACATGCAAGTTCCTGTGCTTAGCTACGTTTCGCAAATAAAGTCCATAGCCCGGACTTTATTCACGGAACTAGGCTAATGCTCAGAACTTATCCGCATGTATCAGCGCTCTTTATGTTTGAGTCCTATTCCCGTTACTGCGCTTAGGATTGAGAAGATTGGGGAGAGGATGCTGAAGAAGCAGAATGGTAGGTAGCTGAGGGTTGGGACGCCTAGTGTGTTGGCGGCGAAGACGCCGGCGACGCCCCATGGGATCAAGTAGTTAATGACAGTTCCGCCGTCTTCTAAGGCACGGCCGAGGGCGAGGTTGCTTAAATCAGATTTTTCAAAAGTTGATTTGAAAGCCTTGCCGGGCAGAATCACGGATAGGAATTCTTCACCGATAAAGAGGTTGACGCCAATGCCGGAAGCAATCACGGCGCTGATCAATTGACCAGGTGTTTGCAAATGTTTGGCCAAGGGCGTCATCACGCGTTCGATTAAACCGAGTCGCATTAGTAAGCCACCTAAGGTTAAGGTGAGAATAATCAAGGCGACGGTGCTGAGCATACTGTTAATACCACCGCGCGAGAGCAAAGCATTGATGCTTTGGTTGCCGGTATGCGCAACGAAGCCGTTTTCGATGAGGTTAGCGATTGTTTGGAGTGATGTGTGTGGATTGTGGAAAAAGATGAGGCCAATCGAAACGGCGATGTTCAAAAATAACGTTGGAATGGCTGGCATTTTTAAACGGGCACAAACGAAAATTAAGATAATTGGAATTAAGGCCAATAAACTAATGTGTGAATTAGCTTTCAAAATCGCGACGGTTGTGTGAATCTTGGTCAACGAAGCGTCTTGTGACGTGTGGCCAATAATGGCGTATAGAATTAGGGCGCCGACAAAGGCAGGAATCGTAGACCACATTAGATTTTTGATGTGATCGAACAAATCAGTTTCAGTGACGGCGGCCGTTAAATTGGTTGATTGAGATAGTGGGGATGATTTATCACCGAAAATCGCGCCGGAAATGATTGCAGCGGCGACAATTGTGGTATTCAAACCGAGGGTGGCGCCGATGCCGAAGAAGGCGATACCGACCGTTGAAATCACGGTAAAGGCACTGCCGATAGCACTCCCAACGAGCGCGCAGACGACGAAAATCGACGGGATGAACCAATGCACGTTGACGATTTGAAAGCCCCAAACCATCAAGGTCGGAATCACGCCGGCCGCCATCCAAGTACTGATCAGCGCGCCGACTAGAATAAAGATAATGATGGGGATAATCCCGCTTTTGAGACCATCTTCAATCCCACCATGAATCTCGGCCCACTCAAAACGGTGAATGCGAGCCCACAACATTAATAAAGCAATCGTGGCAAGTACTGGGGTTTGGGGTGATAAATGAAAAATTATCACGCCGCTACCCATAATGATTAACATTCCGATTAAGACCAAGCTGGCCTCTAGTAAACTAATTGATTTTTTTGACATGCTAAAACATCCTTTTCATATTGTAATCTAAGGTTGAATCGTCAAAAAATAATATCGTAATAAGCCGCCGCAAGTTCGTTGTTGCATATCGGTCTCCTCCGCTTCCACAAAAAAATCCCTACCTCGCATATGCGAAATAGGGACGATCAGGAAACCGCGGTACCACCCAGTTAATTCACCAATTTTAAGACAGTGAACCACTCTGACAGGGGATAACGGACCTGTTACGACCGAAACTAGCATTCAGTATTTCGACAACATTACCCTGATCGGTTCGCAGCAACCACCGACTTCCTGACCCACAGATAATGCACTACTTAGTTTGAATGACACGTGTTTAAGAATTGTTATTAAATTTACGATAGATAACTATAAAAGTCAAGCAGCAAGTTTTAGAAAAAATTGCTATCTTTGAAATTATGGCTATAATCAATTTGGAAGTCACTGGGATTAATCCCGGATAATTGGACGAATCGGGCTTCGAATTCTGGAATCGGAAAATCGGTCCAAATCCGAAAACTATTTTTAGTGTAGGTCGCCCAATCGCAGATCTGGGTGATTTGTGGATAATCATGTAGATCAGCTGGGGTGTCACCGATGAATTGAATCAGATAGTCATAGGCTTCAGCTTGTTCTGAGACGGTGGAGAATGCGTGGAAATAATCGCGAATTGTCATAGGGCTACCAACTTTCAACTGTGTGAATTTCAACACTAATTATAAAGAAAAAAGTGGTCTAGGACTAATTTTTTTGCCTATCCTTAACCGAAATGTAAAGTTTAAGCGCGCTAAAAAGTTGATTCAAAGGAGTTTTAAGGGATGATAATCACAACCAATCAATTATTAATTCGGGCATTTCAATCAAACGACACGGAAGCGGTCTACCAAATTGGTAGCAATCCAGAGCTGACGCAACCGTTGAATATGACGGCGTTTCAATCTGACGCAGAAGCCCAACGTTTTTTACAGATGTTGCAAACCGATCCGGATGCTTGGGCGCTGACCTTGAAAACGACGCAAGAAGTTTGTGGGATTGTGATGTTGGCACCGAATTTAGCGGCCGACCAAGTCAGTGTGGCCGGCTATGAATTGAGTTTTGCGCTCTTACCAGCCTTTCAAAAACACGGGTTGATGAGCACCGCATTGCCTGCGATCATGCAACATTATCAGCAAACACAAGCGGTGACGGTTTTTAACGCCGCGTGCTTCTTAGACAACCGCGATTCACAAAAACTATTGCTTAAATTAGGCTTTCAAGCAGACTATCAAACCCAATTACCAGCCTATTTAGGCGGTCAAACCGTGCAATACTTTCGTTATTTAATTATCTGAAAGTCCACAAGATTAAAAAGAAAGTGTTTTCATTAAAATGCCATGTTAAATGCTCTTTTTATCACTAACCTGTGGTATAATCGGAATGAAAGACAAATGGGGGTTATCAAATGGCGAATGAAAATGACCAAGCCTTTGCAAGAAAACTGGCAAAAATTGAGGCGGATTCTAGTTTAACGATTCTATCGAGTATGAATCAAGCAAATGATGAGAAAGTTAATCAGTACATCGTGTATACTGATTATCGAGAAGGTAGTCAACAAACAACTAATTCAGTTTTTGTGTACACACCGTACGCTAATGTGGACAAGTTCGGTCATTCTAAGGTCGAATTTCAAGCGCAACTCTTATTTGAAACGAACAAATGGAAAAAACAAATGCACATGACGGTTTTAGAAACGTTAGGTGCTGAAACACGCTTAGCCGTTTATGATTTCCAAAACCTCGGTCTAGCACAATTAGCGTTAAAAGCATTTTGTAATTTAGCCAATAAAGCTGAAATTGAACAAATTAATGGTAATATTAGTACGTTCGATCAAGAAAGTTTTAAAAAGGTCGCACATATTCTAAAGAAATATGATTTCGAGGTTCAATCAGAACCAGACCAAGCTTCAGGGACCTTCATCAAAAAAAGGGGATAAGACTGATGCAACTGACACGGGCTTTTGAACAAGCAACTTGCATTATTGTATTGCTAGCAACTCAGGATCCGGAACACCCAATCTCATCAGAAGTCATCCATCATCGTTTGGGTGGCTCGCAGACATACTTACGCAAGATTATTCGGCGGTTAGTCGTGGCGGGATTGGTTAAATCGGCTTCTGGGAATAGCGGTGGTTTTACTTTGGCACGTCCATCGAGTGAAGTCTCAATATACGACGTTGTTTTAGCCACTGAAGGTCAGATTAAGTCTTATCCAGATTCCGGCAAATTGGATACCGTCTTCAACGATTTCCAGCCGGTTGCCAAACAAGGGACCCTCATCATTAACGCAGCGTTCCACAAAGCTGATATGTTATGGGCCAACGAATTGAAGAAACAAACCGTTTCGGCGTTAATTATCGAAACCATCGGCCACGAAGCAATCCCAGTCATCGACTGGAACCAATCGGCCGAACAACGCGAAATGTTGATCCAGAAAGTCATTAAAAATTTAAAGTAGAGCGCTGACTGAGCTGGTCAGCTTCTGAGTATAGCCTAAAATAAAGAATTGTGGTTGAACTTGACCATAATTGTCATTATGTAGTTAGGCGGAGAAGATCGCTCAAGAAGCGCGTTTAAGATGAGAGTGCTTTTGGTTGCGGTAGCAACTGAGCATTAATTATAAATAACCGGTAATCTTGCACTTAAGATTATCGGTTATTTTAGATTAAGCGGAAGTTGTTGCAAGCAAAAGCACGTTTTGGTTAGAGCGCTCATCCATGTGGTAAGTTCTGAGCATTAGCCTAGTTTCGTGAATAAAGTCTGGGCTTTAGACTTTGTTTGCGAAACGTAGCTAAGCACAGGAACTTTCATGGATTAGCACGTTTAAAAAAGTACACCATCCGTTCTAGTCAGCAATTAAATAGTAACGATAGAGGTAACCGGTCATCTTGATTTTAAGATTGCCGGTTATTTTTGATTAACAAAAATAAATTGGCAGCGGAATAGATGTTTGTTCCAAAAACTAAACTAGCACTAAAAAAAGCAAGAATCGTTGTATTCGTAAGAATTGGTCTTTGCTTTTTTGGCGTTTCATTAATTTATGATGAGATTAGCGGTTAGTAGCCGAAAATGGTTATTTCGGGGTGATATTTGCAGGAAATGAATAAATAAAATTGTAAAAAATGACGAGAAAGCCGTCTGTAGCAATGAAAGGTTGCGTGCTAAATAACATGGCGCCATTAATTTAACGGCAGACTCTAATTAAACAATCGATATATTTATTTTTATAATTATGATTAAAATTGATGAAAATTGTATGGCATACAATTTGCACTAAAAATATTAACAAGGGCAATAAACGTTGATACGTCAATGTTTACAGATGATCACAAGTGAACGCTAAAGGGCGGCTAAAAAATGCTTTATCAAAGTATTTCCATGGATTTAAATGAAAACGAAAGGTTTCAAATGTAAATAATCGTTGATATAATAGCATATACATTGAATTCACTGCTTATGAAAACTAATTTAATTTACAATATTAACAATGCTCATAATCATAAAATATTTTATAGCTAAATGATTGACCTTAAGAACGTTAATGATATATAATACATTTGTCAGCGAGTAGTTGACCACGAAATTAATATCAAATTTTAATAATTCACGGGAGGAATTATATTATGAAAACAAAATTATTCTCAGCAGTAGCAGTATTGGCTTTACTTGCACCAGCAGCATTATCAATGGGGTCAGCATCAGCAGCAAATACGATTGCTACTGATAAACAAAGCGGGACTTCAGATGCTAAATTCACTGTTAAGACAACACCGGTTGATCCTACAGACCCTACTGATCCTAATGGTAAATTACAATTACAAGCAGTTCCTGATTTCGATTTCGGTGAAATCCAAACAAGTGATATCTATAAAGGGATCACTAAAGCAGCAACAGGTGCTGATCAAACATTAGTTGTTTCTGATTTACGTGCGGACGCAGGAGATGATTGGGATTTAACAGCATCTATGACTACATTTAACGGGACAACAACTAACCTTACAGGTTCAGTTGATTTAACAGCAACAAAGGTTAGTACAGCCACAGCCTCAGACATTACTGCTGTAAACGTATTAACTGACGGAACTGCTTCAGCTGTTGCTTCTAAAGCTGCCGGCACCCATGGTATCTCAACATACACATTTGCTGCTGCAGATAACAAAGTAACCATTGATCCTAACGCTGCTGCTACCTTCACTGATGGCGAAGCTGTTTCATCAACAATTACTTGGACATTAAAATCAGCTAAACCAGTTGTAACACCACCAACAGCACCATAATTCAAACCAACTAGTCTGGATTGCGGTATAATGGTATTAACAAGTAAATGAAAGATTGACTAAGGGGCAGGCAAAGCGATTTGCCCACCCCTTATTTTTATAGGAGGCAGACTATTGTTGAAGAAGAGAAGTTTAATTGCAGTATTGAGTATGATGGCATTGTTAGTGGGTATCGGGATTGGAATCCATCCGACACACGCTGCGAGTGGTGCGGAATTTACGATCACTCCAGTGTATGGCTTGGGTCAATCGGATAAGTCGGCGGGGTATTTCTCGATTACGGCGAAACCGGGTGAATCGTATCCGTTAACTGTCAACGTGTTAAATCTAAATACAAAGCAATCAAATGACTTTGACGCACAAGTCATCAAAGCCTCCACGTCGAATACTGGTACGATTGATTATGGGGTTAGCACTCAAAAAATGGTCAAAACAAAGGCGCCACTCTTACCCGATTTAGTGTCTAAAGCAACACGGAAGCAATCGATTACGTTAGAACCAGGCGCTAACAAAGATGTGACTTTCCAAGTGGAAGTCCCTAAAAAAGGCTTTAAAGGTCTAATTTTAGGGAGTGTCTATGTTAAACGGACCTCCACTCATCAAACCACACCTAAGAAGAGCGTCGGTATTCAGAACGCTTTTGCGATGACTATCCCAGTTTTGATTTCACAAAATTTGAATCAACGGCTAACACCTAAAATCGCTTTAACGAGTGCTAAATTAGTTGCTGGTTCCGGTGTGCCACAGGTTAGAGGTCGAATTGCTAATTCAGCACCAACGATGTTTGGCGAGATTAAGATCAATGCTTGGGTCACCAAACGGGGTCAAACTAAGAAACTCTATCAGAAAAAAGCGGATAAATATGAAATGGCACCCCGTTCAACGTTCGAATATAGTATTGATACCAATAATCAGTTGTTACCAACTGGACGTTATACAATGCACGTCAAGATGGTTTCAGGCAAAAAAACATTCAATACAAAACATAATTTCACAGTCAGTGGTGCAGCCCGTGAGAAGGTTAACCAACAATTAAATAATCCAGAAAAACCAGGTCCAAACTGGTGGCTATGGGGTTCATTAATTGCGTTGCTCATTCTAGTCGTTGCGCTGATGGCTTATCTAGTAGGTCGAAAAAGAGGTGTAGGAGATCATGACGCATAAGATTACAAAGTCGTTTATCGCATTTCTAGCGATATTCTTGGGGACTTTTGTACTATTGAATAGTCAACCGACACAGGCAGATACTAATAGTACCGTTAATTTTACGATTAACGTTGATGCCCCGGCTCCAGGAACTGGTGGCAATGGTAATGGAAGTGACAACGGTTCTGGCAATGGCGGTGGCGTTGAACAACCGCACATTCCGGGTAACGGTCAAGAAATCCATTATCAAGCGGATGGTAATAATCCAGGGAAATTACCACAAACTGGGGTTTTACAAAATTCAATTTTAGTTTTAGTCGGGATGAGTTTAATCCTGATGGTTATTATTTGGCGCCAAACACGCCGCGAAACTGAGAAGGAGGGGTAATGATGAAGACTAAGCAAGCAATCTACTTAGGGCTCGCTATTTTATTAAGTAGTGCTAGTCTCACTAATCTTCCAACTCAAGTTAGTGCAGCAGAAAGTAGCGCTAGCTCAAGCGTTTCAAGTAGTGAAGTGAGTCAAAGTTCAGATTCAAAAGAGAGTGCAACATCAACGTCAGAAAGCGCTAGTAGTGAAAGTAGCCAATCGGTGATGTTGTCGAGTAGTAGTCAAAATTCTGAGGCGAAAAGTACTGAAAGTACAACAAATAAAAAGGCAGCAACACAGTCTAAAATGGCTGTTTCGCCAGTAGTTGAACCCGCTGCACCAACAGAAGGTGTTAAAACACCAAACTGGGGTGGTATATATATCGTTATTCCTCTTTTAACTGGGTTTACAAAACAGCCACAAGCAGAACAATATCTTGTAGCAGATTCTACGACTAAACAAGCAACAGCAGATTTATCTTTTAGTATTGCTTATTGGTGGGCCCCTGTATTTGGTAGTAGTGCAAACATAACGCCTACTAGGTGGACACTTAATGCTGACGGACAAACATGGACGAAGTCGACTGATACAGTTATTAAACAGAGTGGACTTACTGGGAATCCAACCGTTACCAATAAAACAAAATTATCAGTCGGGACTTATTATTTCCAATACTCTGCTAGTCTTCGTGATTTCTTGGTGACTTATACTGATAAAGTATCAAAATTAGTAAAGGTTAAAGTGCTTGCCGGTCCGGTTGAAGCAGATAGCATTGCTGTTGCTGTACCGCCGGTAATTTTTGAAAAAGCAAATTATGCTGGTACCGCAACAACGAGTCCAGTAGATGCAACTGGTGCTATTGCTTGGAAGAGTGATCCTCTGTATGGAAATATCACATGGGCTCAAGCGACCGGACGTAATTCTGAATTTACTTTTAACCAACCAACAGATGTCAATATAAGTACAACTGATCCTGGTATCAAAAGAAGAATTTCTGCAACCATTACTAATACAGATGGTGGGACTAAGCTTGGTTACACCGATCCCTTTACTGGTGGATTGAGGGCTAAAACAATGGCTGCTAATGCCGGCGGAACTTGGGGCTTAGATACTCAGGGGCTCGCTGATTTGGAGACAGCCGTCAATCCAGGTGATAGTCTTAAGGTTGCTTGGACCTACAAGTGGCAATATAGTAAGGATGGCGGGAGTAACTTTACAGATATGAAAGATGGGGATGGTGTTTCTAATTCCTCGGGGACTGCAAATAGTGCTAACGAATTGAGTACCACAGCTAAGCAGTTAACTTTTGATAAAACAAGTGCTTTCATTAAAACCGCATCTACAGCAACAACACCTTATGTGATGCGTGCTGTATTAGGTTCAATAACTACTGCAGACGACGGTAGCACAACGAAAACTACGTATAATTCAAATAAAGCACGTTTGACTGTAACCCCAGCGGTGGGAGCTCTTTCCTTAGACGCTGTGCCAGATTTTAACTTTGGCCAATTAACCGCTTCTCAGCTGTATGATGGGACGTTGGATTCAACTACAGCACCAACTGCTGAATCTGATTTAACGGTCACTGATACACGAGTACCAGCAAGTGGTGATACCAATGATTGGACGTTAAAGGCATCTGATGTTGAGTTCAAATCAACGAGTAATTCGTTAAATCCGATTACATTACACTTATCGAATATCTTAGGCGCAACTGAAGAAAAGGATATAACGACGAGTGAAAATACAATTAGCACAAAAGCGACTGCGACTGCAGATACTTCAAAAGTGAAGGCGCAACTGCTGATGAATCCTAATCCGAAGATTCAATTAACGGATGGCGAAGCTTTTACAAGTACGATTACGTGGGATTTAACAACCACACAACCAGCTGCATTAGCGGCAAAATAACGATTTGAAAAAGCACAATCGAAACTGAGTGATTGGTCAACATTGTGTTTTTTCTAAAATAACTAGTTGACCTACTTAAGTGGTCAGAAAAAGAGGTGTAGGAGATCATGACGCATACGATTACAAAGTCGTTTATCGCATTTTTGGCGATATTCCTTGGGACTTTTTTACTATTGAATAGTCAATCAACACAGGCTGCCAGTAGTACTGCCGGATTTGTTATTAACGTCGATCGTCCAGCCCCAGGTGACGGCAATGGAAACGGTTCTGGTAATGGCGGTGGCGTTGAACAACCGCACATTCCGGGTAACGGTCAAGAAATCCATTATCAAGCGGATGGCAATAATCCAGGAAAATTACCACAAACTGGGGTTTTACAAAGTTCAATTCTAGTTTTAGTCGGGATGAGCTTAATCCTGATGGTTATTATTTGGCGCCAAACACGCCGTGAAACTGAGGAGGAGGGGTAATGATGAAGACTAAGCAAGTAATCTACTTAGGGCTCGCTATTTTGTTAAGTAGTGCTAGTCTCACTAATCTTCCAACTCAAGTTAGTGCAGCAGAAAGTAGCGCTAGCTCAAGCGTTTCAAGTAGTGAAGTGAGTCAAAGTTCAGATTCAAAAGAGAGTGCAACTTCAACGTCAGAAAGCTCTAAAAGTGAAAGTAGCCAATCGGTGATGCTATCGGGTTCAAGTGCTAGCAATGAGAAGAGTACCTCCGAGCAAGCTAGCCAGTCTACGCAAGATAAAGAGACCGCGCAAAATCAATCAGTATTAATGGCGGCCCCGAAAGCTGAAATTGCGCCACCTGGTAAAGGTGATGGTGTTGGGACACCTGGTTGGGGTGGCTTATGGATTGTCTTCACTTTAATAAATGGTTTTCTAGATCAACCGCAAAGTGAACAATATGTGGTGGCCGGCGATCCTGCTAATCAACCAGATTTCTACGTCAAGATAGCTCATGGGATATCTTTATTGGATAAAAATATTTTTGTTACGAAATGGACCTATGATGAAACTAAGGCAAAGTGGACTAAGGAAGCTGTGACAAAAAGGGCACCTGCAGTTGATTGGACAGGAAATCAGGTTAACGAATTAAATTATTTTCCAACGGAAGATAAAGTCGGAACCTATTATTATCAGTTTTCTTTCTTTACTGGCTTGCCAGTTGTGGGGACTACCCATTATTCTAAATTAGCGAAGGTCGTAGTTGCCGATAAACCTGCACCAGCGACAGCCCTATCGATTAATGCTAAACCGGTAGTATTCCCAAATGTTAGTTATGCAACGTCTGCAACAATAACACCAAATAATTCAACAGATATTGTTAAATGGAACACTACTGACAAATTAACATTCTCGCCAGATAAAGGTCGGGAAACCCATATCTTAGCTGATATTTTGTATGCCGGGATGAAAGATAATGATACCCCAGTTCAGGGGAATCGAATGGTCAATACAAGTACGACAGTTCCTGGATTCCCAACTAGAATCAATGCAACTGCCGGGACGATATCCGCCGATAAACCAGCTGATATCGTTGTAGGCGGTTTAGCTGCTAAGAAGGCAGCTAGCAATGCTGGATCGACTTGGGAAGTAGCGGGGCTTGCAGATCTTGCACAAACATTGGGTTCTGATGCTACTACGAAATGGCAATATGATTGGCAGTTCTTCGATGGGGATGGCAATAAAATTGTAACGCCAACGACTGCACAGGGTGTGAAAAATACAAGCAAATCAATCACTGATATCACTACCTTGAATAGTGCTGAAAATATTTTAACATTTGATAAAACGAGCTCGTTTATGCAAGATGCTGCTAAGGCAAATCAATCGGGTAAACCATACCGAGCACAGATTAAATTTACAACAACCGCTACTGACACTGGAGATACAAAAGCAGCAAAAGATAATAAAGTTGTGATTTTTTCTAACCTTGCTGAATTACAATCGGTGGGCGGCAAGCTTTCATTAGATGCTGTGCCAGATTTTAACTTTGGTCAGCTAAAGTCTTCTCAGATTTACGCTGGGACAGACGAAACGACAGCCCCAACTGCTGAGGGTGACTTAACGGTTACTGATACACGAGTACCAGCAAGTGGTGTGACTAACGATTGGACGTTAAAAGCAACTGCGACTGATTTCACATCAGGTAGTAAGACTTTAAATCCAGTAACGTTACGCTTATCGAACATCTTAGGTGCGAGCGCAACAGATACCAAAGATTTAACGACAAGTAAAAGTGTAATTAGTACGAAAGCAACCGCAAGTACGGATACTTCAAAAGTAAAAGCAAGTCTACTGATGAACCCTAATCCGAAGATTCAATTAACAGATGGCGACGCTTTTGGAAGTACGATTACGTGGGATTTAACAACCACGCAACCAGCTGCATTAGCGGCAAAATAACGATTTGAAAAAGCACAATCGAGACTGAGTGATTGGTCAACGTTGTGTTTTTTCTAAAATAACTAGTTGACCTACTTAAGTGGGTAGAAAAAGAGATGTAGGAGATCATGACGCATACGATTACAAAGTCGTTTATCGCATTTTTGGCGATATTCCTTGGGACTTTTTTACTATTGAATAGTCAATCAACACAGGCTGCCAGTAGTACTGCCGGATTTGTTATTAACGTCGATCGTCCAGCCCCAGGTGATGGTGGTGGTGACGGCAATGGAAACGGTTCTGGCAATGGCGGTGGGGTTGACCAACCGCATATTCCGGATAACGGACAAGAAATTCATTATGAAGCGGCTAGCAGTAACCCAGAAAAATTACCACAAACTGGTGTTTTGCAAAGTTCGATTCTAGTTTTAATCGGGATGAGCTTGATTCTGATAGTTATTATTGGACGCCAAACGCGTCGCGAAACTGAGAAGGAGGGTAACGATGAAGGCTAAGCAAGTAATCTACTTAGGGCTCGCTATTTTATTAAGTAGTGCTAGTCTCACTAATCTTCCAACTCAAGTTAGTGCAGCAGAAAGTAGTAGTAATAGTTCAAGTGTTTCAAGCAGTGAGGTCAGTCAAAGTTCAGAATCAGCAGCAAGTTCCGAAACGACCAGTTCAAGCAGTGAAAGTAGCCAATCGGTGATGTTGTCGAGCAGTAGTCAAGCAGCAACAAGTACGAGCAGTGAAAAAAGTGTGTCGAAAGTGCAGAATCAATCAACAATTAAAGCGGTGACACCGCGGGAAGATCCACCAGCACCAACAGAGACTGAGGGCGTCCAGAAAGCCGATTGGAATGGGATGTTTTTCTTTATTCCGATTATTACGGGATTTCAAGTGCAACCGCAAGCTGAACAATATGTTGTGGCTAATGCATCAGATCATACTGGGGTAGCAGATTTATCTTTTAAAGCTTCATTTGTTGCTTCTCCATTAGGTGCAAAGGTTAATTTGGATCAAACTGTGTGGTCATGGGGTGGTACAAGTTGGTCGAGAAAAATTACAAATTATGATTCAGCATCATATTGGATGAACGGTAACCCACATGTTGATAATACGGTAACACTACCGTTAGGAACGTTTTATATTCAATATGATGGTGGCTTTAATGGCTGGCTAATAGGGAAAGATCATAAGATATCTAAATTGGTTAAGGTCGTCGTTGTTGATGCGCCGGTTGATGCTAGAACGATTATACCTAAAGTTCCTAATGTCCTATTTGAAAATATCGATTATGATGGGACAGCGACAACCAATCCAGTTAGTGCAACAGGCAAAATCAATTGGACCGGGGATGCCGCAGGGCTTGCTTGGAACCAACAGACAGGTCGTAATGTAAACTTTAGCTTTGATGCTCAAAATGCGACTGTTAATACAAGCACAATTAATGCTGGACTCCCTGTGAATTTTACATCAACTATCACCAATACCGGCGACACTCCAGGGGATGTTAGCGGTTCGACTAGTGCGCTTACAGGTGGACTAGTGGCAAAGGAAATGGCTTCGGATGCTGGCGGAACATGGCATTTAGATACTGACGGCTTAGCGTCGCTAGAAACGGCTATTAATCCGTCTGGTACAGGAGTCACTTGGAAGTATCAATGGCAATATAGTACGGATGCTGGTAAGAATTTTGATGATATAAAGGCGAGCAATGGCGATGGGGTCACGAATTTTGCAGGGGGTTCTATTACGACTGCTAATGACCTTGGAGCGGCAAATGCTTTAACTTTTAGTAAAACAAGTGGTTTTATTAATAAAGCAGCGGAAGCTACTGCTGCTGGTACCAATTATGTATTGCGTGAAGTCTTAACGGCGCATGTTACCGATCCAAGTGGTGGCGGTAAAGACCAGACAATCACAATTAACTCTAATGCAGCAAGTTTGAAAGTAACAGCTACTACGGGTGCGCTTTCCTTAGATGCCGTGCCAGATTTTAACTTCGGCCAATTGACGGCTTCTAAGCTATATAATGGGACGCTAGATGTCGCCACTGCACCAACTGCTGAAGATGATTTAACCGTGAGTGATACACGAGCAGTTGCTTCTGATGACTGGACTTTAACGGCGAAAGCCTCTAAGTTCACATCGGGTGCTAAAGAATTAAATCCAGTTACTTTACAGTTATCGAATATCTTAGGAACCTATGGATCGAAAGATTTAACGGAGGCTGAAAGTACAATTGCGACTGAGCCGTCGGATTTACCGGAGCATTTGACATCCTCTGTCAAAGCAAGTCTATTGATGAATCCTAATCCGACAATTCAATTAGCGGATGGTGAGGCTTTCAGTAGTACGATTACTTGGAATTTAATTTCAACACAACCGCCTGCAAAAGCAGCGACTTAGTTTTTTTAAAAGTATGATTTCGGCTAATTAAACTAGTCCGAAATCACACTTTTTTTAAATTAATTAATGGTTACATTATATACAATTAATAATGGTTTTGTATATTTAGAATTAACGGCATTAAATTGTTTACAACCGTTTAAAAAGATGATATATTATTGGAATTGGTGCTGTAAATAAATATTTGCACGGATGATGGCTAGCGTTGTCTCCCAAGGGATTGTGGAGATTAATGGCTGGCCATTAACCGGCTAAATAAATTGTGAGCAAATAAATTTGCAACAATGGGTTAATCATGTTACACTCACCATGAAAAGGTATCCATCTGAACCTTTTTAGGGGCGTTACTAGTGGGATTAATTAAGCCGAATGGCTATTAAAGAATAGGGGTAATGATATGAAGAAGACAACCGTATTATTAAGCACATTATTAATGACAGCAGGCATGGTCGCAACAGTCGGCCAAGCATATGCAGCAACGACACCTGAAGCAAAAACATCTGTAACCACTGCTGAATTAACAGGGGGCACAATTAGTTTAGTATCGGTACCTAACTTAGACTTTGGAACAACTGCCGTACCAACGAGTTTAGAAACTATGAATTTAACGAATACAGATCCTAAAGATAGCACAGTAACTGTTTCTGATTCTCGTGGGACTGGTGCAGGGTATACAGTTGATGTTGCGATGAGTCAACAATTTACGAGCGCTGAATCACACGAATTAACGGGTTCAACTTTAGCAATGAATAACGATTACGGTACAAGTTCTGATAGTGGTAGTGAAGTTAAGATTGATAAAGGTGGTCATGCAGATTTAAGTGGCAAGGGATCAACTGATAAGATTATCAATGCTGCTACGGATGAAGGCTTAGGAACTTGGAACTATCAAATTACACGGACTGGTTTGAGAGTGTTGCCTGGGATGTACGCTGGTGCTTATACTGGTGAATTAACATGGACATTAACGGCTACAGAAAAAGCCTAATCGATCCAGATTTAGTAATAGCTCAGCGATGAGCTGTTACCTCAGCTAACTTAGTTTAAGTTGGTTGAGGTAACAGTTGATCTGAACATGAAAGGGGTAGGGATAATGCGAAATCTACGGCGTGTTCAAGGGTTAGTATTATTGCTAGCCTTTTTTGGTACCTTGATGACGATGGGGAATGTTGAGGCTGCAGGTAGTGTGACATTGCCACCCCATATCACGAATTTAGCGAATCTATTTGCTGCTCCACCAGTTGGTTCGAATAGTCAGCCGACAGACAGTGAAGGTGTGACGGTGATTACCAAGGATTTAGCGAATCAATCGGGTGTGATTTGGTCGAAACCGGCGAATAAAATGGATTTGACTAAGAATTTTAAAGCCGAGATGTTATTAAACTTCGGTAATAAAGGCAGTAATGCCGCCGATGGGATGGCCTTTGTGATGCACAATGATGCTCGCGGAACTAATACCATCCAAACCGGCGGGAATGGGCAACAGCTCGGTGTTTGGGGAAGTACAACTAAAGTTGATGTTAGTGCAGCAATTCAGAATAGTTTGGCAATTGAATTTGACACGAATCATAATGAAAATTGGGATACTAGATCGGGTATATTAGGTAGTATTAATTTGGATGCTCAGCATATTGCGTGGAATTATCCTGCTAAATCTGACTCCTATAAAAATTTTGGTTCTTGGTTATTTCCTAAAATTCGATTAATCCATATGAACGACCAGTCTTTCCCGGGATCGGATAATAAATGGTACGCGTTTACGGTTGAATGGACGGCCAGTACCCGTAAGTTGAAGTATACATTTGAAGGAAATTCACCGGTTGAAATTACGGTGCCAGCGGATGCGTTTGGCGCGGGGACAACCAGTGTTTACTGGGGGTTTACCGCTAAAACGGGTGATAGTTCTGAAGAAAATAAAGTGGCGTTTGCTAGTGTTTCGAATGTCCCCAAAACGTCGCAGAATTACCAAATCTACCATCAGAATGCAGATGGTAGTCAAGGCGCAGTGGTGACCCAAACGAATCCAGCCAAACCTAACGAGAAGTTATTAGGGATAGTGACGGCGAATAATATTAGTACTGATAGTCAAATGGTATGGTCAGACGTGGCGTTACGTTATAACGAAGGGACGACTGATGATCGCGGTATTCGCTACTTGGCGAAAACTGGATTGACGATTAATGACCAAAATATCAGTACAAATGGGGTTTCAACGGGATTGTTCACGACCTCTAAGTGGGATACGGATGGCAATCCGATTGCTAATCCGGCTAAGGCCGTTGATACCAATATTTTTGAGCCTAAAGATAGCGCCGGGTTCGGTCTAGGCGTTAATACGGGGAACATCGCGCCTGGTGGGCAGTCGGTGATTAAAATGCAATTAACGGCGATGGATCCGACCGATACTAACGGTAAAACGAATATGGGCCAACAAGCAACTGCTTGGCTAGCTAACGGTACGGTGGGACAGAAGAGCACCTTCATGACCTATGTCACCAGTATTCCAACGATGACGTTAAATGGTCAGTTCTTGGATACGTCGGCCAAAAATCCAGCAATTGTTGAGAAGGACAAGGCGTTTAATCTTACCGGCAATTGGGAACAATCTTCCAAAACTGGTGCGATTGACGCCGATGCGAAAGGGACGTTGCACTATTCGATTGATGACGGTGCTGAACAGACAGTTGCACTGGATTCGACGGGTGGTGCAATGGCAGCTCCAATTTCGACGGCCGGTCTGACGATGAATCAACCACATAAGATTACTGCTTACATGACGAATGCGGGTTATAACGAGAAATCAAATATTAAGACGGCTTATTTCCAGATTAAAGGTGGCGAATTAAAGTTTGCTAAGGTTAATCCCACCGTCGCTTTTAACCCAGTTCAAGTTGGTAAGACAGTCACGGCACAACGCGCAACGACTGATTGGGCACCGACCGTCGCTGATTCACGAGGCCGAGATAGTCAGTGGACTCTTTCGGCGAGTACCACGGGATTAACCCGAACAACCGATGGTAAAAAGTTAGCGGGTCGCATGATGTATGTTGACGGTCAGAAGCAAACACCGTTGACCAGCACACCAATCATGATTGCCAGTAAAACGACGACGACTGATAATGAAGAACTAACCGCGGTCAATTGGGCGGCTGATCAAGGTATTTTGTTGAATGTGAATGCTGACGCCTATGTTGGCGATTACACGGGCACGGTTGATTGGACGCTAGCGTCCGTACCGGAACCTTAATGAGAGAGTGATAATAATGAAGCAATTTAAAAAATTATGGTTAGTCGGTTTAAGTCTATTGGCTTTGCCATTGATGATGTTAGTGGCGCAACCGCACAGTGTGCAAGCCGAAAAAGTGAATTATTCGGTAACGCCAGTTTATCCAGCAAATCAAACTGATCCAAACTTAGGTTATTACGATTTGAAGGTTAAACCGGGTCAGAAGCAAACCGTTAGCATCGTTGTTCAAAATACGGGGAGCAAAGCTGCAAAAATCGATGTGACGCCAACAACGGCGACCACTAATAATAGTGGTCTCATTGATTATCGGCCAAGTGAGGCTAAGAAAGACAAGACATTGAAGTATGCCTTTAGTGATTTGATGTCGGCGAGCCAACGGGTGACGATTCCGGCAAATAGTAGTCAAACGGTGACCTTCACGTTACAATCGCCCAAAGCGGCTTTTACGGGTAAGATTTCCGGTGGTTTTTATGTTACTGAAGTGGCTGAAGATTCAGTGACTAAGTCGATTTCTGACAAGGGGGCCACTTTAACCAATCAGTATGCTTACGTGGTGGGAGTTATCTTACGGCAAGAGGGTCAACCAGCCGTTAAACCCAATCTACGCTTACAGACAGTTAAACCGGGCTTAGTTAATTCGCACACGGCGATTCTTGCTAACTTGCAAAACACCCGCGCTGAATCACTCGGCGAAATGGACGTGAAAGCTGAAATTCGTAAAGTAGGTCAATCAAAGGTTCTTTATCAAAATCACAAAACAGACTTACAGATGGCGCCCAACTCGAATTTTAATTACGGCATTGATTTAAAGAATAAACCGTTAAAAGCGGGACGTTATCAACTTAAAATGACGATTAAAGGGAACAAGGGCAGCTGGGTTCTGACCAAGGAATTCACAATTACCCGTCAACAAGCGAATAAGTACAATGATAAAGCGGTCGAATTACCAAAGATGAATTGGTGGCCATACATCATTATCGGCTTACTAGCAGTAATCATCTTGTTCTTAATCTGGTTACTATGGAAACGTCGTAAAAATGATGAAGATGAACCAACGGAATAATGCTTAATATAGAAGGAAGTCGATCACGAGCTATGTGATTGGCTTTTTTTATGGGAAGTATCTGGCTCATTTAGGGGGTAATTGAGCCAGATACTGGATGAGATGACCTAGATAATATGTTAAACTAATCACAATTAAGGAGTGGTCAAATGCTTGAAACGAGTCAGGTCTATTTAATGGGAACGGTGATCGATATTCAAATTGAAGCCGACCAACCGGCACCAATTATTGCGCTAGTTGAACGACGATTAGCGGAATATGAACACCGTTTTAGCGCCAATGATGACACTTCCGAACTGATGGCGGTTAATTTAGCCGCTGGGCAACAAGCAGTGACGGTCGCACCAGAACTCTACCAATTAATCAAACTAGGGCAACAACATAGTTTGGCTGCGAATGGCAATTTAAACATCACCATCGGTCCGTTAGTTCAGACTTGGCGGATTGGTTTTGATGATGCGCGGGTCCCTAGTGCGGCCGAAATTAAGGCGGTCATGCAGTTAGTTGATCCGCGTCAGATTGAACTGAACGATGATACCCACCAAGTCCGCTTGCCTAAAGCGGGGATGGCGATTGATTTAGGCGCGTTGGCGAAAGGTTATATCGCCGATTTAATCATGGTCGAACTCAAGACTTTGCCGGTTCAATCGGCCTTAATCAATCTCGGCGGTAATATCGTAGTTTATGGGCCGAATCAACGCCAATCTGATGGCAACTGGCGGATTGGGATTCAAGATCCGCGTGAACCCCGCGACGTCTATTTGGACGTGGTGCTGGTGCAGAATCAATCGGTCGTCACGTCAGGGATCTATGAACGCCATTTAGAACGCAACGGTCAGACTTATCATCACATCTTCGACCGTCAGACCGGTTATCCGATTCAAAGCGATCTATTGAGTTTGACGATTATCAGTGATTTATCAGTCACCGGTGAAATTTGGACGACCCGTTTATTTGGCTTACCCGACGCTGAAATTCTAGTCCAGATTAACGCGACGCCGGGAATTGAAGGTATTCTTGTGACAGCGACGGGCACGATTATGAAGTCGAACGGCTTAGTTTAAAATAATTGATTTTGTAAATGAAATTGATTATCATTAAGAAGGTATATTTGTTTATTTAATCACATACTCTTCGGAAAGAAGTTGATATAGATGAAACAGTTCATCGGAATTGTGGGTAGTAATTCACGTCAATCGACGAATAGGGCGCTATTGCAATTTATGCAACAGCGCTTTGAATCGGAAGCGGCGATTGAAATCATTGATTTGAATCAGATTCCGTTATTCGATAAACCAAGCGATTTTCAAGTGCCGGCAGCCGTGACTGAGATTGCGGCTAAAATCACCGCAGCGGACGGTGTGATTATCAGCACACCAGAGTACGATCATTCAGTCCCAGCCGTCTTAACGAGTTTGTTAGCGTGGTTATCATATAAGATTTATCCGTTGCTCGATAAACCGGTGATGATTATCGGGGCGTCGTATGGTGGTTTGGGTTCATCGCGGGCGCAAAGTCATTTACGTCAGATTTTGGATGCACCCGAGATTAAAGCGCGGGTGATGCCTAGTTCTGAATTCTTATTGGGCAACTCATTAGCCGCGTTTGATGAACACGGTCAATTGAAATCTGCGGATCAAGTTCAGAAGCTCGATGGTTTATTGGCCGATTTTCTCGTGTTTGTTGGGATTACCGAACAACTTAATCATGCGCATGAGATGGCTCAAAAAGAAGCGGCCCATTTTTCGTGGGAGAATCTATAGATAGAACGGAGTGTTTCAGATGAAGTTAGTTGGAATTGTTGGTTCGAATGCTGAACAATCTTATAATCGGTTATTGTTGAAATATATCGCCACCCATTTTGCAGAAATCGTCGACGTTGAAGTACTTGAGATTCGCGATGTGCCGATGTTTAGTCAAGACGATGACCAAAGTGCCAATCCGGCGATTCAATATTTAAATCGTAAGATTATGGCTGCGGATGGGGTCATCATTGCCACGCCGGAACATAATCATACGATTCCCGCCAGTTTGAAAAATACGTTGGAATGGTTGTCGTATCAACTGCACCCACTTGATGGTAAACCAGTGATGATTGTCGGCGCATCGTATTACGATCAAGGTTCATCGCGGGCGCAATTGCATTTACGTCAAGTGCTAGATGCACCAGGGGTCAACGCGGTCGTGATGCCGGGCAATGAATTCTTGCTAGGGACGGTTAAAGAAGCGTTCGACGATGCCCATAATTTGAAAGACGCGGACACGGTCGCCTTTTTGCAAACCTGTCTGGGTAAATTCCTACAGTTCGTTAAAGTCACACAGACGATGAATCAGCCGCAACCAGAAGAACTGCCAACTGAAGATTTAACGGCGAGTGGTTCAATTGACACGACCATCGAAGGCATCGATAAAGAAGCTGAAGATTGGGTCGAACAAGCGGCCGCCAAAGTCGGTGCGATTTCGGGTAATCAATACGTGCAACTTGACCGCGGGATATTAACCGTCGATCAACTCAATGCACTATTGGCATCATTGCCAATGGAAATTACCTATGCTGACAGCAATAATCAATCGCTCTACTATAATTTAAACCGCCAACCATCGGATGAAATGTTCGCACCACGCCAACCCGGTCAAGCCGGTAATCCGTTGGCGAAATGTCATCCGAAGGCTGCCCAAAAACACGTTGAATGGGTGATTCAACAATTGCGGGCTGGCAAACAAGATGTTGTCCGGATGCACGTCCCTAAGCACGGTGATGACCAATTCGTTGTGCATAACTATCAAGCGTTGCATGCGACGGATGGCCAATATATGGGGATTAATGAATACATCCTTGATTTCAAACCAATTGTTGATTGGTACCTAGCACAAACGGGGCAAACTTTAGCGGGCGGTCAAGTTGACGCGGTTTCAAGCGCTTCGAAAACCCAATCAGCACCAGCTGCATCCGAAAAGCCGACGATGCCAGTAGTGGATGCGGTTTCGAGTGCTTCAAAAAAATCATAAAGGTGATTGACGAATTTAGTGAAGTTCGTTATACTAATGGCTAACAAGATAAGAGGTCGCAAAAACCAAGAGTAAGTCTTTTCAGTTGATTAAGCAACGATGAGGAAGAGTGAAAGGGGAATTTGCCGAAATGTCGGTTTGCTTAATGAAATTGATGTTGGGACTTGGTTGAATAAATCAAGAACTGTCGTAACAATTTGTTGCGGGGCGCTATCAACGGTTGAAATGAGACGTAGAGTCTTTTTGTCGTTTTTAGCAGACAAGAGGACTCTTTTTGTTTGCTGATTAGGACAGTGTTGGTGCGATTTTCTTGAAATAATTAAGAAAAGAGCGGAAGTAGTATGGCACAAAATGGAATGAAACGTGAGCTTAAGACTCGTCATTTGTCGATGATTGCCTTAGGCGGGAGTATTGGGACGGGTTTATTCGTCACAAGTGGTTCAGCGATTGCAAAGGCGGGTCCCGGCGGTGCGCTGTTGGCGTATTGCGGGATTGGGATTATGGTCTTCTTCTTGATGACCAGTTTAGGAGAAATGGCGACGTATTTACCCGTTTCGGGGTCGTTTTCAACTTATGCAACGCGCTTTGTTGATCCAGCGCTCGGTTTTGCGTTGGGCTGGAATTATTGGTTTAATTGGGCGATTACCCTAGCGGTTGATGTCAGTACCGCCGCAATTGTCATGCAGTTCTGGTTGCCGGATATTCCCGGTTGGATTTTTAGCTCGGTCGCGCTATTCTTAATTTTCTTAATCAATTTGATTAGTGTGAAATCATTTGGTGAAACCGAATATTGGTTTGCTTTGATTAAAGTCGTGACGGTCTTCATTTTCTTGGCGATCGGGTTATTAACAATTTTTGGGATTATGGGTGGTCATCGGACCGGTTTAAGTAATTTCACTTACCGTAAAGCACCTTTTGTTGGTGGCATGCCAATGATTCTGAGTGTCTTCGTTGTCGCTGGCTTCTCGTTCCAAGGCACCGAATTAATTGGGATTACGGCTGGTGAATCTAAGACGCCTGAAAAGAGTATTCCGAAGGCGATTAAACAAGTTTTCTGGCGGATTTTATTATTCTACATCCTATCAATTTTCGTGATTGCTTGTTTAATTCCTTACGACAGTCATTCATTATTGGGCGCTAGCGAAAGTAATATTGCCGTTAGTCCGTTTACCTTAGTTTTCAAACGTGCTGGTTTAGCGTCGGCTGCCAGTATTATGAACGCCGTGATTTTAACGTCCGTTTTATCAGCCGCTAATTCAGGGATGTACGCTTCGACGCGGATGTTATGGGCAATGGCTGAACAAGGTTTTGCTTCTAAAATTTTCGCTAAGACTAACAACCGTGGGATTCCGATTGCTGCGCTAATTGGGACAACGATTGTTGGCGCATTAACGTTTGTCACGAGTATTTTTGGCGATCGAATTTATTTATTCTTAGTCGCTGCCAGTGGTCTAACCGGTTTTATTGCGTGGCTCGGGATTGCCGTGTCACATTATCGTTTCCGGCGCGCTTTCAAAGCGCAAGGTCACGATGTTAGCGAGTTGAAATATCACGCCCGTTTGTTCCCGTTTGGCCCAATCTTTGCGTTGTTCTTATGTGTGTTGGTGATTATCGGCCAAGACATCCAAGCTTTCAAGAACTTCGATTGGACCGCCATCGGTGTCAGCTATATGAGTATTCCGTTATTCATCGTCTTATTTACTTATTACAAAATTAAACACAAAACAAAGTTGATTCCACTAGAAGAAGTGGACCTAACAAAATAGAGCGCGAGTTCTCACGGTAGTTTCTGAGCATTAGCCTAGTCTGTCGAATAAAGGCCGGGTTTAGGGCTTTGTTTGACAGACGTCGCTAAGCACAGGAAACTGTGAGAACGAGCGCGTTTCAAAAATAAGAGCGCGACTTGAGCGATTAAACCTTGAGCATCTTCTAAAAATTCTTTTTCATCCATTATCATTAATTCCATGTTATACTAAAACCATGCAAAAGAGGCAAGGTGTCGTCCAACACCTCGCCTCACGTAGTCGCATTGCAAAATGGTGATCAGCCGCTAATTAGCGGCTTTTTTTATTGCGATCAATTAAATCTTGGATCTGTTTCCAGATGACCAAGATTAATTTGATCGCAGCTAGAATCTGTAAAAACAGACTCATGAACGATTCTCCTTTTGTTTTTTGCAAGACGCTCACCTCCTAGAGTCAATATTTGATTGACAGAGTCTGGCGTTTTGCAGTAACGGCTACATATTCAATTACGCTTTTGGGGTTAAATTTTCTCAATTTCTAAAATATTTTTTGTTTTTAATCGCGTTCTAGCACTCATCAATCTCCGTCCAATTCAAAATGAACCACCATCTCAGTTCGGATGATGGTTCATCTAGTTCGGGACTCGATTAGACACTGCAGTAAAAAGACCGGCACTTTCCTAGATTAGGAGAGTACCGGTCTTTTGGGGTTATGCTTGTAATTCTTTTAAGCCTAATGCAAAATTACCGAGGGTTGCTGAACCGTTGTTGGCAATTGCGGGGCGGGTAATGTATTGATCAAGTGGTGGTAATTCGACGTAGCCATTTAATTGCTCAGTCACGGATTGACGAATTTTATTTAATAAGACGTCATTAATCACACTGCCACCGAAGACGATTTTAGCCGGACGCACGATTAAAGTTGCCTGAATTACGGCTTGCGCTAAATAGTAAGCTAGAATATCCCAAACTGGGTCGGTCAACGGCACTGTTTCGCCTTTTTTCCCGAGACGGGCTTCAAAAGTGGGACCGGCAACCAAGCCTTCTAAACAATCAGCATGGTAAGGACAGATTCCCTTGAAATCAAGGTCGTCTGGATGGCGTTTAACGAAAGTGTGACCCATTTCTGGATGACCAATGCCACCTAAGAAGTGATCGTCAATGACGGCACCAGCACCGACACCAGTGCCGACGGTATAGTAGGCGAGGGAATGAATTTTTTCATTCGCTAAAGTGGACATCACGTATTCACCGTAAGCCGAACCGTTAACGTCGGTCGTCCAAGTTGTTGGAACGTCGAAAGCGGCTTTAATTTGACCTAATAAATCGGTATTATGCCAGTTAGGTTTCGGCGTGGTGGTGATGTATCCGTATAATGGATTATTTTTACGAATTTCGATGGGGCCAAATGAAGCAATTCCCATTGCATCTAATTCGAATTGTTTGAAATACGCGATGACGGCTTTGATAGTTTCGTCAGGGGTTGTGGTCGGAATGCTGACCTGATCTTGAACTTGATAATTCTCATTTCCGACGGCGCACACAAATTTAGTGCCACCTGCTTCAATACTGCCAATTAACACGATAAATCCTCCTTGGATGTAAACGGTTTTTGAAAACGCTTATCCTGATTATACCGCGAGTTGAGCTGACTGCCTAGTCCTGATTTTTATTTTAAAGTACGAAGATCGCCGACTTTGAAAATTTGTTGTTGGGGTGTTAATTGTTGGTTGAATAATGCGTCAACCGTGGTGAAATGATAACCTTTAGCTTTGAGTTGTTTAATCAGTCCGGGGAGCGCTTGATTAGTGACGTCTGTCGTGTGCAATAAGACGACATCGCCGCCACTAACGCCTTTAATAACATTACTCGTAATCGTTGCGGCATCAATGGTTGTTGACCAATCTTGTGAATCGACACTCCATTCAATGAATGGCAGGTGCGTGACTTGGGCTAAACTCGCATTAGCGGTATCTAGTGGTAACCGTTGATAAGCGGGAAGTTGGCCAGTTACTTGATAGAAGGCCTGATTAGTTTTCGTGACGTTGGTTTGCCAATCGGCGGTGGTCATTGTAGCGGGGTTGTCGTCACTAGCGTAGGTTTGCGTGCCAACGCCTTGATGAGCTGCCACCAATGCTTTTAGAACGTCAGGATGGTCTTTGGCACCCGCCCCAGTTGTTAAGAAGGTTGCTGGCACATCATTATCCGTTAATGTTTCTAAAATCGCGTTGGTCACTTTGGGTTTTAAGGTTGTATTGAACGTTAAAGCGATGGCTTTCTTGCGGCCTTTGACGGCAGTTGACTGATGGTCAGAGGGAACATAATCGGGCTTTAAATAAGGACCAACTGTTTCAATGGGTAAATCAATTTTATTAATCTTTAATGGATTATCTTTGAAATATAAGGCGAGACCGTCAGTTGTGTAGTTGAATTGACTGTCTAGTGTCAGGGACTGTAATTTTTGAACATCAGTCCAAGTATATTGATGATTTTTGATTAACTGTGCGACCGCTAATTGTTGTAAGGTGGTCTTGGTGGTACTATTTTTTGCGAGTGCCTGGAAGGTGACCGGTTTGGTCTGATTCGTTAAGTTATAAATTTGTTCAGCACCATCTAAGTGGTCTAATTTTTGATAGACTGTTTTAAAGCCCTTAGTTGTTTCGCCATAAGCGGCGGCCGATAATTTAAACGCGTATGTATCATCTTGAATATTCGTGCTTTGGTAAGTCACATAGAGGGTGAGTCGTTTAATGCTAGGTGATTGTTGTTTCATCTGTTGATAAAGCCGATCCCCCAAAACTTTTGCTTCATCCAGTAAGTCAATCGGTTGATTCTGAATATTTTTTGGAACAAAATAATAAATATTAGCTTGTGGCTCGGTTTGTAAATAAGTTTTAAAAGCCGCGTATTGATTGGTGGCATCCGTATGATAGACTTGCAGCGTACTTTGTTGTTGTTGTTTTAAAGTTGTGGATTGCATTTTTTGACTGAAATACCGATTTTCAAAATAAAATAATGGTATTGCGATAATTACGAGTGCTAATAAAGTTATTTTTTGCCAAGTCCGCATGAAATTTCCCCCAAGATATTAGATAGTTTAAGTATACTGAATCTAGCGGTTAGATTAAAGCCTGAACATGACTTAACTGTTGTCGAGATTGACAGTGGTTAATATTTGGTAAGTAAATTATCGCTTTTTTTGAAAAGTTGCAGATGAAACTATCAGATAATAGCGCGAAATAAAATTGTACGCATGATAATAGAGGGGCTAACAACTTCTGGATGTGATGATTAAACACGAGCAAAGATTGAGTAAAGACTGGTATCACACGTTGAATACAAATCTATGTTGATTAGAGCACTATTCCAAATTAGAAAATGAACAAAAGTAATCAATTTGACAGTAATTGCTATTAATACAATGTCGTATTCAGGATGTTCACTTTTTTAAATATTAAAATGAAAATAATGAATGTCATTTATTAAATTTCGAAAGATAATCGAAATAAATATTTTTAATAATTGATGTTGATGTACCAGTATTTTCTTAATTGTTAATTATTTTTCGTATTAAGTAATGCGAGTTGCGTCGTTATTTCCGGAAATACAATCGTTTAAAATGAGGATTTTCAATATGGAAATAATGAATTTTTTTTTAATAAAGTGAGGATTAATTTAAAAAAATCTATATCTGCAGGTAAAATAGATGAATTTAATATGCATAATAATTAATTTATTTACTAGTGAAGGGTTTTACTTAGCGCGGTAAGCGATTTTCGATTGGTAATTAATTGAATGCCATTCATCGGGTGAAGTGATTATGGAGAATAGTTATATTGATAATTGAATCATTGGAATTTAAATACAACTGGCATAAATGATAAACAAAGTGAACTAATTGTCTTTTTCAGAAAACTAGGCTAAAATTATCACAATCGGGCAGGTTTATAGCGATAATGGTATAGACCTCGCTAACTATTTAATTTGGGGAGATATCCATCATGCAATTAACAAAAATGACGTTACTAGCAACAACAGTCCTAGCTGCAACGGTATTGGGCAACACGGTTATCGCACATGCAGATGACACAACGGATGGTAAAACGACGACAAGGGCCAATTTTACGGTTAATCCTGGGACGTTAAGTTTAGTTAGTGTTCCAACGGAAATTAATTTTGAATCCGCGACTTTGGATCAATTGTTAGCAACAAAAACACCATCGTTAGCAATGGACGCCAAAACGTCTGTTAATCCAACCATCGTTGTCCAAGATTACCGTGGAACCGGTTCGGAATGGAATCTAAAGGCTAATGTGTCTAGTTTTAAGAATGGTTCAAGCACGGTTGAAGGAACGATGACACTAGCTGGTACGGCCGACTTGGCGAATACAGATGCCGTTTCAACATTCAATGGTGGAACAATCGGCAGTGGTGATTCGTTAGTTTGGAGTGCCAAAGAGGCTAATACTAACGGGATTGATCAGGCTACCGCGACTTTGGGTTCTGGTACTCAGTTAGATTTAACGAATAAAGAAGGTTTGCAAAACGGTACGTATAAAGGCACTATGACGTGGACGTTAGCAAATGATCAATCAAGTACAGTAAGCCAAGGTTAAAATGACGGCAATAAAAGGGTTGGCAAAAGTGCCGGCCCTTTTTTAGATGACTAATAAGGAGCATAAATGCGTAATCAACGACAATTCAAATTAATATTAAGCAGTTTACTTTTTTTCATGATGCTATTTGGTGGCGTTCAAACCGTTCGAGCTGCGGGAACGGGTTTTACAGTGAAGGCTAATTTACCGAGCAATCAATATAATCAAGCCGTTAGTTATTTTGACGTTTTAATGGCGCCGGGGGCTAAACAAACTTTCACAGTGACCGTTAAGAATTTAGAGAATCAATCGAAGACCATCAAGGCCGAGGCCAATACGGGGTATACGACCGATGATGGTCAAGAAAGTATAAATCGACATGACTTAGGCGTGCTATCAACCGCGCCGTATCAATTCAGTCAAATTTTTGGTGATGTACAAAGGATAACTTTAAAACCCAATGAAACGAAGCAAGTCACTTTTACGGCGCAAATGCCAGCGAAGGCTTATTCAGGAATTCTAGAAGGCGCCTTTTATTTCGAAGATTTAGCAGCTGGTCAGGCGCAAGCAACGAATCAATCCGGATTCAGTATTAAGAATAAATTTGCAATGGGTATCGGCGTAATTCTCCGTGAAAGCGCGACGGTGCATGCTCAACCTAAATTACAGTTACAAAAAATCAAATTAAGTCAGAACAATCAATCCAATCCAGCTATTCTGGCACAATTGATAAATGATCAACCGGCAACAGTTGGTCAATTAACGATTGATTCGACGGTTACGAAAAAAGGGCAACCGAATAAAGTGCTTTTCCGCCAAAAACAAACGAATCGCAGTATGGCGGCCAATTCTCATTTTAATTATCAAATTCCGGTTGGCGATCAATGGTTAAATCCGGGTCAGTACCGAGTTCATTTAGTCGCTAGTAACAGTCAATATCGTTGGACGTTTAATCAAAATTTCACGATTAGCTTAAAACAAGCAACTCAAATCAATCGGCATAATCAACGGTTTAATTGGTTCTGGTGGTTGTTATTAGCAATCGTCATCGTCGTATTATTATTAGGTTTAACTTACTATTTAGGGACTAGAAAACGCGTCAAGAAAGAACGCTAGAATAATCCGAGGGGGAGAAAGATGCGAGTCGCACAGTTTAATAGATGGTTAATGGCTTGTTTGCTCGCAACGACGTTTCTTTGTTTAAACGGTCGTACTGTTGTTGTACAAGCTAGTGATTATGACGATAGTTTACCGATTCCAGTCACTAAAGACGGCCAAGATAATTATCCGCTGGGTGTTGCCTCGTATTACGGGGTGTTCGCGGGAGGGAATTTGACGGTTGGGGGTAGTACACATCAACTAGAAGGTCGGTTTGCCAGTCGCTCGCTAGATGTCCCTAATTATTTTGGAACAACAACAGATGAATATTTTAAGGTAACTAAAAATCGTCCGGTAATTGTAACGAATAAATTGTCGGATAATGCTTTAAAATTTGCGAATTCTTCTCGTCAATTTGGACAATCAAATCAGATTATTGCGAACAATGTTAACATGGCAATTAAGGATAATACACTAGGTGACCTGTATCCAGATAAAGGCGCAATAACGACAATTCTTAGTAACCGGACTTCTAAAGAATTAGTTTCAGATACACCTAGCTTTCAGGATAATGCAACTAAATTAACGGGAACTATCAATAATAATGGTGATGAGTCCTCATATTTTTCAGCTGCGGTGGAACAATTAAAGAAAATTAGTCGTTTCTATGCAAGTTTTACATCTGTGGAAAAACCAATTAGTTATAGCCAAGATACTGTTGATTCAGTAACGGTCGATGATGGGATTGGTGCTGATCCAGTGATAAATATTAATTTAAATGCGGGTTACACTAAAAATTACGCGAATAATCCGCCATTGGTGTTTGTGAATTTATCTGGAAAGCCAAATAATTTAACGATTAAAATTAATGGTCAGGATACGACAAGCGAAGATGTGGGCGAAGGAAATTCAGTATATAAGTATAGCCCATATATAATTCTGAATTGGACAAAGGGTGTTGAGTTTACGGATAACCATTCGAGTAAATTTCAAATTATTATTAAGGATTTACAGAACAACGTACTCACGAACGCAAAAGATGGTCAAAATAAAATCAATAAATTAGTCTCTGGTCATATTTTGAATAACTTTCCGAATCAAACTGAAAAATTTAGTTTTAAAGGTCAAGATAATAATTACTTTTTTTCAGGAACAATTCTAACGCCAAATGCATCTTCATTCACGATAGAAAATTTAGGTGATGGTGGGAACTTTTTCGGTAATATTATTACGGGTAGCGATTTAAGTATTCAAAACAACATCACCGCTGAACGTTCGCTTGTTAGTCGGTTTGACGCCGATGGGCTGAGTACCGACACGATTGAGAAGTTGGATCCGAATAACCCGGCTAATTTACCACAACAGTTAGCGTCAATAACGTTAAAGAATGGCAATCGACAGCAAAGGGTTACAGCTAATCAAACTGCCGCGTTTAATTACGATGATGCAGCCAGTCAATTACAGCCGTTGCCGAAATCGGGAATTCAGGCAACGGTCAACATCACGAATCCGGCTGATCAATATCATTTATTCTATCGAGTAATCACGAATGGAAACAAAGGAAAATGGCGTCAATATCAAGCCAATCTGAGTGGTGATTCGGTGACGATTCCAGATTTAGAAAGCGTGTTGTCTAAGGATACTGATTACCAAAAGATAGCGCAAAAAAGCGGGCAGCTTGCTGATTCGACTAATATGATGGGCTATCAAATGCAACGTCAGAATCAAATTGAATTTGGCGTTGCATCGACCGCTGTCACCACAGCTGATTTGGATGCGATGGGGAGCCAATTGAGTAGTCAATTGACCTTTAACTTGGCCATGCAAGGGAGCCTACAAGTGTCGGTGCCTAATTCATTAGATTTTGGGACAGAACAACTCGGACAAACTGGTCATAGCGATGTCAAAATGTTGTTGAATACGATTAGCTTAAAACAATTAAAAGTAGCCAATCATGGAACGGCACAACAACCAGAAATAGCGGTTTATAATCCATTACAAGCGCAGTACCAATTACATTTAGGTCGATTGATGACAGGTGGTTCACCGTTTGATTTACCGAATAATTTATTGTATCAATTGAGTGGTGAAACGAGCGGTTACGCACCTATGGTCGATCCAAATAGTCAGAGTCCGATTGGGGTTATGGCGGATGCTGGGATTGGTGGTAATCGTTCTGTTCCGGCTATTGTTAGCACACAACGATATTTGTATTTTAGATTGCCGTTCAGCAATCACTATTCAGTGGGCGCCTATACCGCTGATTTCAATTGGCGATTATCAATATAACTATTATTATTTACTAATATATAACATTTAAAAAACCGAATCGATGGTGAAGATAGTCGATTCGGTTTTTTTGTGCAATTAATAAAAAATCCGGAAACTCAACAATAGCAATATCTGATAATTGATTTTATGAAATTGAACATTGTGAACGGTATTTACGATATCCGGTGTAAATGATATACTGCCGTTATCGGCTGTTAAGGCCTAATACTATTATGTTTTTAATAACAATTATGTTAATGGATTTTGAATATAAATAGTTTTAAATTAAATTGCATACCAGTTAATTTTGCAGATATATGACAATTGATTAGTTGTGTTTAACAACTGCAGTGCTAAAATGAAAGCAAGTTCTACTAATTGTAGCTTGTAATGGAGGGGTATCATGGGAAAGAAAAAGGGTTGGAGTCGGTCTGTCTTTATATTAATGGCATTAATAATTATCGTTCAATATTTGGCGACACCGGCAATAGTTGTAGCAGAAACAATTGCGCAACGAACAGATTATGTTCAGTTGAAGAAGTTGCAGGTTAAAGAATCGACGACACAGACGGTTGATGCACAACTTGAGACACAGGTGAATAACCAAACGGATACTGAACAAACTGAGGCGATTCAAATCGATGATGCCCATATTTTAGACGTTAAACAAGCTCAAACGCTTGCTGGCGTTAGTTATACGATCAAAGACAATCAAATTGAATTGAAAATTGCGCCCCAAACACAAGGGACGTTGAATTTGAATTTGAAACTAGACCCAACAATTCTAAAGAGTCAGACAACTTTAGTGGCGCACTTAAATCAACAACAAGTGACGGCTGAATTGACGGATAATCAAGTTAGTTCAAGCTCGACAAGCAGCGCGACTAGCCAGAGTGAATCGGTTAAAACTGACAGTCAATCGGAATCGACAGTGACGACTAGCTCGAGCAGTTCGGTTAAAGCAGTCGTTAAACCTAAACAAGAAAAAGCTGCAGCTCAAGATATTCGTGATCTGTTAACTCAGGCAGGAATTGATCCAGCAACGATTGTTGAAAGTGCAACGGTGACTTATTTAGATAAGAATGGTGATCCATATCCGGATCAAACCGATGTGCCAATTGATGCACAAGTCCACGTTAGCTATACTTGGTCAATCCCAGAAGAAGTATTACAAAAGATGCAAGCCGGTGATTATTTTGATTTCAAACTGCCAGATGGGGTTGAAATCAAACCTTGCAGTGGTAAGTTGGGTGAATACGGGACGTATACGGTTAACGCGGATGGCACGGTTCATTTTGAATTTAATGATAAAGTCGACACTGATCATGATATTCATGGGACGTTTGATTATGATGCTAAATTTGATAAGACGATTGGGACCGGGGATATCGTCATTACGACGCCAACGGAGGAACATTTCCCGGGACAACCCGTTCATGTTCGACCAGATTATGACCAAGCGATAGATAAGGCGGGTCATTTTGATAAGACCCCTAATCCGGATCAAGTGATTTGGGAAGTTAATATTAACCGACCATTGACGACGATGACCGATGCAACGGTTACTGATCCAATGCCAAGTGGCACCAAGTTTGAGAGTGTTGCGATTTATCCGATTAAGGTGGATGCACAAGGTAATGTCATTAAACCAATCGATAAAACGCATCCGTTAAAAGAAGGCACTGATTACCGTGTCGATGCGCAAGGCAAAGTCACTTTGATTGGCCAATATGCCGAAACAAATCAGGCTTTTCAAGTTGTATATACCAGCAAGATTGACGATGACGTCAAACCAACTAATGGTGGCGACGTTACTTTCAAAAACACAGCGGTCTTGGATGATGGTGTGACCGAATCCGATGCTTCAGCTAGTGTTACGGCTGAATATAAAAAAGCATTGACGAAATCGGGTCCTACTTCGACTGGTGAAAATCAGGAGTACAAATGGGAAGTTGATTACAATTATAATGAAGTATTGCATCATAAAGGCGCTTATATTGAAGATACAATGGGCGATGGCTTAACGTTAAATCAAGATAGTATTGTGTTGCATAAAGTAACGTTTGATAACAACGGTAAGCCAGTTGAAGGGGCGGCGCTGGTTGAAGGCGTTGATTACAAGTTAATCCCGGATCCTAAAAATCCCAATAAGTTTAAAATTGAATTTTTAAAAGATATTGATTACGCGGTTAAAATTGATTACACAACGAAGGTTGACGGTTACGTCGATGATCCAACTAAAATTTCGAATAAGGTCACGAATGATACAGGGGAAGATGCTCATTCAGAAGGGACGGCTAATCAAGAGGGTATCGTTAAAAATATCGATGGAAGTGTTGATTATACGAATCGCGAAATTCCGTGGAAAATTGATATCAATAATGCCGGTTACATGATGGAAAACTGGTATTTAACCGATACGTTATCAAAAGGCCAAACGTTTTTGACAGATAGCTTCCAAATCATGGATAAAACGACAAAACAAGTTGTGCCAGCGAATCAATATACACTGGTGGCGACAGCCGATGGGTTTACCGTGGCGTTTAAAGAACCGTTAAAATCAGGCACTGATCACCAATATCAATTGACTTACAAGAGCCATTTTGAAACAGAGTCGATTGATGATGGGACTGGTCATGAAGGGGATGTGACGTTTAACAACGGGGCATCGATGGACTGGCAAGATGCAAATGGTGGCAAACATCATAATGAAACCGATGAGAATTTTGACCCCAAACCCGCTTTTAAATACAATGGTCAAAAATCGGGTGATTATAATGCAACGTCCAAGAAAATCACTTGGACCGTGGCGGTCAACTATAATCAACAGGAATTGAAGAACGCAACGATTGTTGATCCAATTTCGGTGAAACAAAACTATGTTGATGGTAGTGCGCATCTTTATGAAGCAACGATTAATAAAGATGGTTCGTACACCTTAGGCAGTGAAGTTCAAAACGCCAAGATTACGGAACCAACAAAGTCGAAGTCAGAAGTTAAAGTTAATTTGCCAGAAGGCAGTCATAAAGCTTATGTTTTAGTTTTTGAAACCAGTTTGGCTGGTGAATTAATTGATAGCGAACAGTACAAGAATACGGCGAACTTCACGAATGACGGGACTTCACATGATTTAAGTGCCAGCATTGAAGCCCAACATTCTGGGAGTATCATTGAAAAGACGGGGGAACAAGATCCCGATGATAGTAGTTACGTTAAATGGGATTTGACGGTCAATAGTTCTGGTTCAACGTTAGATAACGTGCACGTCAAAGATACACCGTCAACGAACACTTATGTTTCAAAAGAGGATGTCGTGGTTTACGGCACTAAAGTCGATAAAGACGGTAAGATTGAAAAAGACCCTAGTCGGATTTTAAAAGAAGGTCAAGATTACACGTTGAGTATTACGACCGACAGTACGACTGGGCAACAAACGATCAAAGTTGATTTTTTAAATCAAATTAAAACACCGTACATCATTGAATACCGGGGGTTGATTACGTCTGATAAGGCCAATGATACGGTCAGTAACCACGCGTCAATTGTGGCTGAAAATAATAAAGTAATCAAACAAGAAACTGAAACTGACACGTCAGTGATTGTCAGTGGGGGTTCGGCAGAAGGCTCTAAAGGGTCCGTTACGTTGGTTAAACAAGGCCTAGAGGGTCAAAAATTAGCCGGTGCTCATTTACAATTATGGACAATCGGTAAAGACGGTCAAAAAGATAAATTGGTCCGTGAGGGTGATACAAATGCCGCGGGTCAATTAAAACTCGGCAATCTGCGGGTTCAAGACTATCTATTGGTTGAAACCAAAGCACCAGCGGGATATACGATTAGTGATGAATTATTAAAAGGTAAAAAAATCACGATCCAAAAGGATACAGAAACCAATACGTTTGGGATTCAAAAAATTACGAACCAACCTACCAAAGTGACGATGCATAAAAAAGGTGAACTGGTGAATAATGCTGGGCAAACCGTACAATCCGCATTGGCGGGTGCCGAATTTGAAGTGCGGGATGCTAAAAATAAAGTGGTTAAAGGCTACGAACGATTAGTCACGGATAAGAACGGCCAATTAACGATTGAAAATTTAAAACCAGGTCGTTATCAATTGGTTGAAACCAAAGCACCAGCCGGTTACGTATTAGATGCGACGCCAATTAGATTTGTTGTTCGTCAAAAAGATAACGGTCAAATTCCGAATGTCGATTTAGGCGATAAGATTAATTACAAAGGGGCCGCACAATTAATCAAGAAATCAGAAACAGGTCAAGTATTGGCTGGGGCTGAATTTAAGGTTGTTGATGCAAAGGGTCAAACCGTTCAGGCTGGGTTGAAATCAAATCAACAAGGTCGAGTAACGGTTGAAAATCTAGCGCCAGGGAATTATCAATTTGTTGAAACTAAAGCACCAACGGGTTATCTGCTAAATACGAAGCCGGTTTCGTTTACAATTGAGGCTAAATATCAAGGTAAACAAACCGTGATGGCTAATGATAATTTCGTCAATTATCGTGGGAGTGCCGAATTAGTTAAAGAAAATAAAATCGGCCAAAAATTAGCGGGTGCCGAGTTTAAAGTCGTTGATGCCCAAGGTAAAACAGTTCAAACAGGATTAACGTCGAACGCTAAAGGGATTTTGAAGGTCACTGATTTAGCACCAGGTGACTATCAATTTATCGAAACCAAAGCACCAACGGGTTATCTATTGAATACTGATCCAGTTGATTTTACGATTAAGAATCAAGCAAACGGAAAACCAAGTGTGGTACAGGTCGCCAAAGCCTTTATTAATTACAAAGGGGCTTTCCAGATTGTCAAAATTGATACAAGCTTCCATACGCTAAAAGGTGCTGAATTTACGTTGTACGACAGTCAAAAGAAACCATTGAATCATAAAGTAGTCAGTGATAATCTAGGGGTCGTTAAATTTACCGACTTAGCACCGGGAACGTATTATTATCAAGAAACAAAAGCGCCTAAATTAGATGGTCAGCACGATTATGTCGTGAATGACAGTTTAATTAAAGTGGTCATTCCTGATAAATTTGCGGGTGATCCCCAAGTTTTCAAATTAGGTTATTTCCAAAACTTTAAGGGTAAAGCAGCAATCACGAAGATTGTCAAAGATGGTCAAGTGGCGGGCGCCGAATTCGAGCTTTATCGGATAGTTGATGGTGAAGAAACATTAGTCAAGAAGATTGTTGTTCCTGAAAATGGTGTGTTGAATATTGATAATTTACCAGTCGGGAACTATAAAGTGATTGAAACCAAAGCAGCACCAGGTTGTTTAATTAATGCGCAACCCGTTTACTTTGTTGTTACTAAGAATGATGATCAGAATCAAGTGATTGATAACTTGAATTTTCCTAATTATCAATCTGTAATTGAAGGTCAGAAAACAAACGAACACAAAGCCGGGTTAGCGGGTGCCGTTTATCAAGTTTTCAAAGCAGGTCAAAATAATCAACCGACCGGTGCGGCGTTAGAAGTTTATGATGTGAATGGACAAAAGACGACTGAAATTAAGACCAATAAGATTGGTAAATTCGTCTTTAAAGGGCTTGAAGTTGGTCGGTATGTGATGGTTGAAACCAAAGCACCAACGGGTTATATCTTAGATACAACACCTAAAGCCTTCGCGATTAAAGCTCAAATTGGCCGTCCAGAGATTGTTAATTTAGGCGCGTTTGTCAATTATCAAGGTAGTGCTCAACTGATTAAAACCGATGTTGCTGGTCAAAAATTAGCGGGTGCGCATTTTAAGGTGATTGATGCTAGCGGTCAAACGGTTAACGGTTTAGCGGATATCGTTTCGGATAATCAAGGGGTTGTAAAAGCCGCTGATTTAATACCTGGGACTTACAGTTTCATTGAAACTAAAGCGCCAGAGGGGTATCTATTGAACCAAACGCCAGTTAAGTTTGAAATTAAAGCGACCGCAGCCGGCAAACCGGTAATAGTAACTGCCAGCTCGAAGTTTATCAATTATCAAGGTGCTGCTAAATTGATAAAGACTAATGTCGCTGGTCAAAAATTAGCAGGTGCGCATTTTAAGGTCATCGATGCCAAAGGCCAGACTGTTAAAGGGTTATCAGATGTTATTTCGAATCAGCAAGGGATTGCCAAGGCACCAAATTTAGCGCCAGGCACATACAGTTTCGTTGAAACGAAGGCACCAGCGGGATACATCTTAAATCAAACGCCAGTTAAGTTTGAAATTAAAAGAAATGATTCTGGCAAACCAGCAGTTGTGATTGCAAGTGTCCATTTTGTTAACTACCAAGGTAGTGCGAAGTTAGTTAAGACCGATGCTGAAGGTCAGAAATTAGCGGGTGCACACTTTAAAGTGGTTGATACTCAGGGCCAAACAGTCAACGGTTTAGCAGATGTTATTTCAGACGACCGAGGAATTGTGAAAGCGACTGGTTTAGCACCAGGTGCTTATAGCTTCATTGAAACCAAAGCGCCGAATGGTTACGTCATCAATACAACGCCAGTCGCGTTTGAGATTAAAGCCAACACGGTCGGTAAGCCAGCGGTTGTGACCGCTAGTGCGCATTTTGTCAACTATCAAGGAAGTGCGCAGTTGATTAAGACTGAGACTAATGGTCAAACACTAGCGGGTGCACACTTTAAAGTGGTTGATGTTAAGGGTCAAACAGTCGACGGTTTAGCAGATATTATTTCAGATCAACAAGGACTGGTGACCGCGATGCATTTAGCGCCTGGTCAATACAGTTTTATTGAAACCAAGTCACCGACTGGATACGTTTTAAAGACGACACCTATTAAATTTGAGATTCAAGCTAGTGCAAAGGGCGAACCGACAATGGTGAACGTTGGCCGTTTTGCCAATCGACGGGTAACGCCTAAGGTTAAACCCAAGAAGCCTGGCAAACCTAATAAACCGAATCAATCGCATCAAACCGAATTTTTACCGCAAACGGGTGAAGATTTCATGAAAGCGACGGTTTGGATTGGAATCGGATTGATTATTATTGGGGGAGTTGTTTATTATAATCGGCGTAAGAAGCGTGATTAAATAAAATCGCTATTAGTAATTAATTAGCAAAAACAATCTGTGACAGAACTCGGTTATCAATTGAGTATCAAGTTGGAGAATCGCCTATCCCGAACTAAGGATAGACGATTTTTTGATTTGAACGGAAATTGATGAGTTATGGCGCGCGTCGAAGAAGAATGTTCGCTTAATATCCAGAATACTAAGGCTTATGGCACAGTTTCTTTTTGACTAGTTAATATTGCAATGCAGCCATTGTCGCAGCGGCATCTGAACCATCACATTTTTGATAGGGTTTTAGAATAACGGGTTGAATGGCCGTTCGATTAATAAGAAATTGATTTTGTTGAATATATTGGCGGAGTAACGCAACTAAGCCGGGTTGAACGAATATTTGTCCATGTAAAATAATCTGTTGGGAATCGAGAAGTGTTGAGATATTATTGACAGCTTGTGCCAGATATTGCATGGCATGATCAAGGATGTTAATCACCCCTTCATCACCAATTTCATAGGCCTGTAAAACCACTTCAATCGTGATATCAGCAACGTTATCGACGAGTTGACGTAAATAGCTTTGGGGTAATTTTTGATATAGCAACTGGGTCTTTTTGATTAACCAACCCTCACTAGCGTAAGTCTGAAGACAGCCGCGGCGACCGCATTCGCAATATTCACCATTAGGATTCATGATATTGTGGCCAATTTCACCGACCAAGAAATTGTTAGTACCGTAAATTTGGCCCTGGTTCATGGACGAACAAAAAAGGCCACGACCAACGTGGAAGAAGATGAAGTTCATGTCGTGATGTGCGTCATTGAATAGTCGTTCGCGGATTGCCATACAGTGAACGTTATTTTCTAAATAGATTGGCAGATCAATCTTATTCAAAATCAATGTTAAATCAAAGCTTAACCAGAGTGGATTATTGCTGACAATTTGGTGCGCTTCTGCATCGAAATGCCCAGGTAAGGCAATCCCAACGGCCCTGGGGTGGTAATTTTGGCAGATATTAATAAATGTTTGTAATTGTTGATAATAAAAAGTGCCAGTTAACTGTTGATTAAACGTCGTTTTGTCGATACGAATACTAGTCTGTTTAAAAATTTGTCCAATATTATCCACTAGACTGAAAGTTAAGAAACGTTCCGATAGTTCACTGCCAATGAAGAATTCTCGTTTGCCGACAGCCGCTAACAAAATGCGACGTCGACCGGAACCGGGAACGGTTGGCCCGGTTTCGCCAACGACGTGGACGATATTGGTGGCGATTAAGTCGTTGACAATCGCACCCGTAATCGCCTGGGTGATACCGGTCATCCGGGCGATATCGACTCGCGAAAGTGGGCCATGAATCGTGATAATTTTGATAATTTGCTTTTTTTGAGTTTGTCTTTTTTAGTATCACTCATAAAAGTTACCTCGCTTGATGTTGATAACTATGATAGCGCTTTAACTTTCTTTTAGCAATTAAAAAAGAATGATAATTGGTCTAGACTCTTGAAAATTAACAATGGGTGGACTAACATGAGCGTTGTAAGGAAATGAAGCGCTTTTATCGGCCGATAAAGTATATCTTAAATTTCTTTTAGAAATGAATGATCAAAGGAGGATATTTTCGTGAAGGATAAATCGACTTCTAAATTTAATAGTTTTATGGAACACTATTTAATGCCAGTTGCTGCTAAGCTAGGGGCCTACCAACCGCTGATTGCGATTCGTGATGGGATTACGCTTGCGATGCCACTCATTATCGTGGGGTCATTTTTCATGATTCTAGGTAGCTTTCCAGTGGTTGCTTGGACGGATTGGATTACGAATACAGCTAGTAATGGTACCAGCATTGCCGATGTTTTTAATAAAATCACCAATGGTTCATTTGGTTTACTTGGTCTAATTGGGACCTTTGGGATTGCATCGAGTTTTGCTGAACAGCATCACACTGATGGTAAATCAGCGGGGATCATTGCCGTTGCGTCATATTTTGTTGTGACGCCTAGTGTCATGAGTGCCGCTAAGGTGCCACTAGAAGGGATGCCTTATGGTTATTTAGGTTCAAAAGGGTTATTTATTGGGATTATCATTGGCCTACTGACTGGTTGGATTTTCCAATGGTTTATTAATCATAATATTCAAATTCATTTACCAGATACAGTACCACCAGCAGTTGCTCAAAGTTTTTCAGCATTAATTCCAGGCGCCGTCATTATCGCCTTATTTGGGCTTGTTTATGCCATTTTTGCCTGGGCTAATTGGGGTAACGTGCATGATCTATTATTAAATGTTTTTGCAACACCACTTGGTCTATTATCAGATACGCTTGGTGGCACGATTGTCGCCATTCTATTAAATAGTTGTTTCTGGTTCGTCGGCATTCATGGGGCTAATGTCATCAATAATATCATTCAACCACTTTGGTTGATGAATACTGATGCCAATCGCCTGCTCTTAAAAGCGGGTCATTTAGATATTGCCCATGGTGGTCATATTATTACACAGTCCTTCATAGATAACTTTGTTTATATGGGTGGCGGTGGTGCGACCCTTGGCTTAGTTTTAGCTCTTGGGATTATTGTTGCAACTCATCGAGCTTCTAAACAATCAACTCTATTAGCACCATTAACGATTACGCCTGGTTTATTCAACATCAATGAACCAACGATGTTTGGGTTGCCAGTAGTCTTAAATACGACTATTATCATTCCATTTATTGTCGCACCAATTGTCAACGCTATCATTACTTACGGTGCCATGGCTAGCGGGATTGTCCCACTAGGAACGGGTGCGGTTATTCCATGGACAATGCCACCAATTATTTCTGGCTTCTTAGCAACCAATAGCATTAACGGCTCACTGTTACAAATCGTTAATATTATTATTGATATTTTGCTTTACTTCCCATTCATGCTTTCTTTGAACAATCAACAAAAGATAGCTGAAGACAGCGAACAGAAAGCATCAAAAAATTAGGAAAATGGTGGTATAATCATGAAACGATTAATTAGTGCCGACAGTAGCGAAATACTCGCTATGAACGGTCAAGAACTAAAACAAAGTATTAAGGCGAGTGAAGGGCGCGTCGTACTCAGTGAAAATGTCGTCGTTCATGAACCAATGGACGGGATTACGACCTCTGAAATAGCGGCGGCATTCGGGGCGGATTTAATTTTATTGAACGCTTTAGATGTTTTGAAACCTCTAATTTTGGGACTCTATCCAGGTGAAGAAACCATGGCGACTGCCAAGGTGCATACCGATGGCACGATTATTCAACGATTACAGAAGTTAGTTGGTCGACCAATTGGGGTTAATTTAGAACCCGTCGATCCAGAGGCTGATATGGCTGAAAGTCGGTTAGTGATTCCAGAAGGTCGGATGGCGAGTGTTAAAACTTTTAAAGCGGCAGAACAATTAGGGCTGAACTTTATTGTTTTAACGGGTAATCCAGGAACTGGTGTGACGAATGAACAAATCGCCAAGAATATTAAATTAGCAAAAGAGAATTTCTCAGGGCTAATCATTGCTGGTAAGATGCACGGTGCTGGGGTTAACGAACCGGTTGTTAGTGAAACGGCCGTCAGCGCCTTTATTGAAGCTGGTGCTGATGTCATTTTAGTGCCCGCTGTGGGAACTGTCCCTGAATTTGATGATGCTGAACTTAAAGCAATCGTAAAACTTGCGCATCAACACGGTGTGTTAGTGATGAGTACGATTGGAACGAGCCAAGAGGGTTCTGGTTCACACTTTATCGAGGCCGTTGCGCTACGCAATAAGATTGCCGGCGTTGATATTCAACATATCGGTGACGCCGCGTGGGGCATTCAATCGCCAGTTGAAAATATTTTTGCACTTAGTCGGACCATTCGTGGTGATCGGCATGCGATTGTTCGAATGGCGCGTTCGATTAATCGATAGTTTATAACTAAAAGAATCATTGGTGTAACCACAAAAAAGAGTATCTGCTAAAAGGCAGGTACTCTTTTTGGATATTGATAGACTCAAAAGCTAAACAGCTTAGTCACTCTCTAAAATGTGTTCGTCATCACAGCTTCCTGTGCTTAGCGACGTTTCGCAAACAAAGTCTTAAAACCCAGACTTTATTCACGGAACTGGGCTAATGCTCAGAAGCTACCCGTGAGGACTCACATTCTTTAAAACGCGTTCCTGAGCTAACTTTTTCCGTCTAGCTATAAATGGCGAACCATGACTAAAGGACAGTCATAATTCGCCATTTTAGGCTATACTCAAAAGCTAAACAGCTTAGTCACTCTCTAGTGTTTTTAATCGTTCGTCGATCATGTTGATGACTTTTTTACGGTCTGTTTCGTTTTCGACGAAATCTAGTTGGTCGCCGTCGATTTGCATCTTAGGGCTTTCATCGTAGTCGTCATACCAAGCGTCGTAACGTTTGTTTAATTCCTTGTAATAATCATAGAGGGTTGGATCGTAATCTAATTGTTCATATGAACGACCGCGTTTTTGAATCCGTGAAAGCATGGTTTCGAAGCTGACCCGTACGTGAACGAGTAGGTCGGGGCGCTTTTTATGGGCAGCATAAGGTAATTCTTGCATCATGTTGTCCAATAATGAATCGTAAACTTGGACTTCAGTATCCGTTGCGCGACCTAAATCAGCATTCAAATGGAATAATAATGAATCTTCAAAAATTGAACGGTCTAAGATATTGTTATCATCAGCGTAAGCTTGTTTGATACTATCAAAACGTTTATTTAAGAAATAGATTTGAAGTAGGAAAGCGTATTTCTTAGGATCCTTATAAAATAATGGTAGGACCTCGTTATCGTCAACGGATTCATAAAAGGCTTTCGTGCCTAAATGATCGGATAAAAATTTAGTTAAGCTAGTTTTTCCTGCACCGATTGTGCCAGCAAGTACGAGCAATGTCATCAGTCTCCCTCTTTTAACTGCAAATTGTGGTAATCTATTGGTTATTATACAACATATAGTGTTAATTGAGCAAAGCTCACTAGAATATTCTAGCATTTTCGGGTTAAAAAGCAATCTTTGTTTAACTTATTTATAGTGAGCTATTTTTACGATTCAAATAGTGTTAAAATTAATTAATGATAATGAATCACTTTGGGAGGACTAATAAAAGGTGGACAATACTAATATCTATCTGATGCAATCAGATTGTGAAAAATATGATTTACTGCTTGATATCGCTAGTTTAAAGCGCGATGAACTACCGGTCAAAAAGCGGATTGAACTCTCTAGAAGCAATGATCCATTAGTTGATGACGTTAATTTAAAACAAGTTGCGACACTTTTGAATCGCAATTATGGCAGTTTATATAATATGTATATGAGTATTGTCGACGATTTGAAAAAAATTGTGGGCCAAGATACGGAAGAAACACAGCTGCTATTTAGTGTGCCGTCTGATGTTTATCACTTTTCATTGGTCAGCAAGTCCGATGTTTATGATTTCGTAAAAATATTATTGACTGGTGAAGAAATGGGCTTCCAGACGTTCTGGGAGGACCATAATAGTAGTAAAGCAACAGTTTTACGCCATCTGAAGAGTTTACGGGATTTCATCCGTTCTTTTGATGTCCGGATTTTTTATGACCCAATCCGCTTAGAAGGCGATGAAAGTACGATTCGTTTAATCTTGATTATGCTTTTCTGGATGGCAACGGATGGTCATTCTTGGCCATTCGAAGCAATCGATCGTGGCGATGCCCTAGAAGCGTTTGATGTGACCGTTGAACGCTTCCAATTAGCGCAACCTAATTTATTAACGCGTGAAATCGGTGGTTACGCGATGGCCGTGATTTACCATCGTGTAATGCAAAAGAAGTTTATTAAAGACACCTCGGCCCAAGATATTATTCGGTACCCAGTGCCTAATATGACGCACGAATTTATGGTGCGGCCATTTACCCGCGAAGCAATCCGGATGCGTAGTATTTTAGCGCAGATGACGGATCAAGAAGCCATGTTAGAATCGTTGAACATGTATTATACGTTTAATTTTAGTCCCATCTTTTTGCATAGCGAGAACCGGTATGCCTTGGCTGATGGCGAACAACATACGCGCTATGTGCCTGAAATTAATCAGTTTGTCTCAGATTTTGTTGATCGGATTCCGTTAAATGTTCATTATTTCTTAAAATTAGATGACGCAGAAGTCGATATTTTGAAACGGACGCTAATCGCGATGACGGCTTCAACTTATATTTATAAAAAAGACGTGACGTCGCGGGTTAACCGTTTCTTATTAGATGCCAATTTGAATTTAAAAGAGGATCAACTCTTGAAACGGGACGTTGAAGATACGGTTGATCATTTATTCATGAATAGTGATGTTGCTTTCTTAAAAGACATGCATGATGAAATCGTTAATGGTTACTACAACGTTTTCATACAGCTCATCCAACAGCGAGCACCATTACACCGGGTCAACGTTGTTTTAGTGGCCGAACAATCTTACATGGGTTATTTAGATCTATTAACGGATTTAAAGGGGATTCGCTACGTCAATATCAGTATGCAAGATGCGGATTTGAAAGACGCCGATATGATTATTACTACGTCCAGTATTGAACTACCAGACGACGTTAATCCACAAGCGGTGATGTTTAAATGGCGTCGGAACGCGGATAGTGACCATTATGGTCGGATGTATGGCATTCTACGTGAACTTTGGTTACAAAAATCAACAGAATGTGATTGAATTTAATTCGTAAATAGGTTATGCTATGGTCAAGATTTAAACACGCGAATAAGCGCCTATATGGATTTACAGAGAAGTGGCGGTCGGTGCAAGCCATCAAATCCAACATTCCAGCGCAATAGTGGGTAGTGAACAGCTACACGGCTCCTGACCGTTATCAGCAATGAAGGGCACCAGTCTTTAGTGACGGGTGAACTTGGGTGGTACCGCGAATGTGAAGTCTTTTCGTCCCAATTTTAGGGGATGAGAAGGCTTTTTTTGTATAATTTTTTTAAAAAGGGAGCGATTTAGATGTTAGATATCAAAGTAATCCGCGACAACGCACAATGGGCTAAAGACAAATTAGCAACTCGGGGCATTAAAGCTGCAGAAGTCGATGAAGTAATTGCACTTGATGAAAAACGCCGGGCTTTAATCGTTGAGACCGAAGAATTAAAGCAACAAAGAAATAAGGCTTCCGAAGCAATCGCCGTTGCCAAACGGAACAAAGAAGATGCAACTGAACAAATCAACGCGATGAAGAATGTCGGTGGCCAAATCAAAGCATTGGATGAAGCCTTAGCGGCGGTTAAAGAACAAGTTGATTACATCTTAGTTCGCTTGCCTAACTTCCCAGCCGATTCAGCACCTGTCGGACCAGACGAAAGTTTTAGCCGTGAAGAACGCAAATGGGAAACACCACGTCAATTTGATTTTGAACCAAAAGCCCATTGGGATTTAGGCGAAAAATTGGGCATTTTAGATTTTGAACGTGCCGCTAAAGTTTCTGGCAGTCGTTTCGTTTACTATCGTGGTGCCGGTGCACGTCTAGAACGAGCCGTTTATAACTTCATGTTGGACCAACACGCTGAAGAAGGCTATGAAGAAATGATCACGCCTTATTTAGTTAACAACGAATCAATGTTTGGGACTGGTCAATTCCCTAAGTTTACTGAAGATGTGTACACCATGACCAATGAAGGCGAACCAATGACTTTGATTCCAACGGCTGAAGTCCCATTAACGAACTTTTACCGCGATGAAATCTTAGACGCCGCGCAATTACCAACTTATTTCACCGCTTTATCACCCGCTTTCCGTTCAGAAGCTGGTAGTGCTGGCCGTGATACGCGGGGATTAATCCGGATGCACCAATTTAACAAGGTTGAAATGGTTAAGTTCACGCGTCCTGAAGAATCATTTAACGAACTTGAAAAAATGACTGGCGATGCTGAAAATATTTTGAAGAAATTAAACTTACCATATCACGTGATTACGTTAGCGACTGGTGATGCTAGCTTTACCGCCGCTAAAACGTACGATGTTGAAGTTTGGTTACCTGCCCAAAATACGTATCGTGAAATCTCAAGTTGTTCAGATTGTACTGACTTCCAAGCACGCCGCGCCCAAATTCGTTATCGTGACGAAGACGGCCGTGTTAACTTGGTCCACACCCTGAATGGTTCAGGTTTAGCAGTCGGCCGGACAGTGGCCGCTATTTTAGAAAACTACCAAAACGAAGACGGCAGCGTCACAATCCCAGAAGTACTAGTCCCATACATGGGCGGCATGACAAAGATAGAAAAGAAATAGAGCGCTAACGACATGCGGTTAAGTTTTGAGCATTAGCCTAGCTTCGTGAATAAAGTCCGGGTTATGGACTTTGTTTGCGAAGCGTCGCTAAGCACAGAAACTTGCATGGAAAAGCGCGTTTAAATAGAGCGTGACTGAGCTGGTCAACTTCTGAATATAGCCTAAAATACCGAATTATGACTGACCTTTAGTCATGGTTCGGTATTTGTAGCTAGACGGAAGAAGTTAGCTCAGGAACGCGTTTAGAGCGCTAATCCGAGTTGGTCCTTCCTAAAATAAGCAACAACTTAAAAAGTGAATACATTGTATTCACTTTTTTTAAGCGCTATAATAAAGATAAATAAGGGGGGCGTTGAAATGAGAATTCGTAAACAAGGCAATGCAACTGTTCTAACCGTCCCGGCGAAGTTTAATATGCAAAGTGATGTTGAGTATGTTGCTTACAAGGGTCACGATGACGCGATTACTTTCGTGAAAAAAACACCCAATATTTTTAAACAAGCTGTGGCTGATCATCAAGAAATCGATATCGGTTCAGAATTTAGTGACGATAGTCAATCGGGTAATGAACAGATATGAAAATGACAAAAATCGGTTATACACCTCAATTAGGCGATATTGTCACGATTAATTTTGATCCGAGTAAAGGTCATGAAATTCAAAAAACGCGACCGGCAATTGTCGTCAGTAACGATGATTATAATCAAGTCACGGGGATGATTGCCGTGTGCCCGATTACGTCAACCAAGAATGTTAAACAGCATTTTGTGCGGATTAATGGGTTAGAGAAAGTGCGAGGCAGTGTTAATCCGTTTCAAGTGAGAACCATGGATTTTATGGATGCGGGTCGGGCCGTTAAGTATATTGAAACCGCGCCAGGTGAATTAATCGCAACAGTCCTATTGCATCTAGAAATGGTCTTCGGATTTGACGAACTACATGAATAAGAGTGCGTTGGTTGCGGGTAGCAACTGAGCATTAACAAAAATCACCAGTTATCTTGAACTTAAGATAATTGGTGATTTTAGGTTAGGCGGAGAAGATTGCTCAAGAAGCGCGTTTAGAGTGCTGAACCGAGTTTGTCAGGCTTTGAGGATTAACCTAATAACGGGGATTATGCCTATTTATTAGTCATAATCTGTTTTTTTGTTACATTTTCCATAAAATTGTGGACTTTCACAAATTCGTCATCTTTAAGCGTTATAATACAACTCATTAGGCAAGGAGGATTAGTATGCAAATCGAAGTGAACAACTTAGTGGTTAGCTACCACAATAACATCGCGCTAGATCTAACCGAATTAACGATACCAGATGGCGGCGCTTACGGCATTGTCGGGCATAATGGTGCGGGTAAAACGACGTTCTTCAAGAGTTTGACGAACATTATTACTAATTATGCGGGTGAGATTAAAATCGATGGCCAAAATGTGCGTGAACAGCCTGCCATTTTGGGTAAAGTCGGGATTGTCTTGGATGGCATGTCCGTTTATATGGGCCAAACCGGTTGGTTTAACCTTGAATATTTTAGTGGGTTGCGGGGCACTTTTGATCGCAATCGGGCGCAAGAATTAGCGACGGAACTCGGCATTAATAACGTCCTCAATCAAAAAGTTAAAACGTATTCGTACGGGATGAAGAAAAAACTAATTCTATTAATTGCGTTATTACATCAACCAGAATTGCTAATCTTAGACGAACCATTCCGGGGTTTAGATTTGGAAACGGTCCAATGGTTCAAACAATACCTACAAGTTTTGGTCGAAAAACAAGAGATGACCTTGTTAATTTCAAGTCACGTCCAAAGTGATATTGAAGCACTATGTAAAGAAGTTTTCGTCATTGATCATGGCCAATTGATTGAAACCATTGATTTAGCAGCTGAAACCGATAAGAAGTTACGGCTTTTAGATACGACGGATAATACACGGGTTCAAGCGATATTAACTGAGTTGGCCTATGTGCACGACGTGTTAGCCGATGGTCGGATTCAATTATCAATTAAAGACGCCAACTGGTCAAAAGTACAAGTCCAAATGGCCAATGAACAAATTGAAATCAATGAAATCGGTGTGCTCAGCGCATTGAACAATAAGTTAAATTAAGGAAGTGACAAAATGACGATTCAACGGATTATTAAAATGGAGTTCTTTAAATTCTTCCATGAGAAAGCCTATCTATGGACGTTTGGGATTATGTCCTTAATGAACATTATCTGGACAGTAGTAGCCATCAATAGCGATAGTATTAACACGGCGACTGGCAATAGTGCTGGCCTGCTAGTCTTTATCATGCTCAGCTTCTTCTTGTTGATTTTCGCGAATTTTATTCTACTGTATTGGTACCCATTCCACGTCTTATCGGTGGATTATAATAACGACGTGTTAGCATTGATGATGGCTTCTGGGATTAAACGGAAGCACTTGTTCTACGCGAAATTAGTGACGGCCATTTGTTTGTCGATCTTAGCCGCACTCGTCTTAATATTAATTCCGATAATTATTTTAATGTCTAAAGCGCAATTCAATGGAAGTATGTGGACGATGCTGGCTAGTTCAATAACGCAAGGCAATATGCCTTTATATGTGATTGACTTAATCATCGGTTACTTAACCACAGTCACGTTAATGTTATTAGCTTGTACTTGGATGCGGGGCGCTAAGAAAGCAATTCTAGTCTTCATCGGTTTGACGTGGGTTTATAAGTTGGTGACAGCCCTGATTATCAAGCTCATTCCGATTGCCGACACAAACGTCACAGGTCATTATATTTTAGTTTATGTACTTGAAATTGTTGCCATGTTGCTCTTTGGTTATTTGACCCAAAGAATGATGGCCAAGCAGAATTTATAAAGCAGTGTACCGGGCAAATCTTAATTAGGTTTGCCCGGTATTTTGTTGTATACTGTTTCCTAATTATCAAAAAGTGGTTAGGAGTTAGCGTCGTGAAAAAAGGGTGGCAATTAGTGAGTCGAAAGTTCGGGTTATTAGTCTTTATTTTGGTTTTTATCGGGGGCTTTAAAGGAATCTTTGGCCCGACAAGTCTATACGTTGGGGTGTTTGTGTTGACTGGGTTATTGATGTTTAAAGAAATGCCATTAGGGGTTTCTTTAAAACGTCAGTGGTTACTGGTGCCGGCGTTTTACGGGTTAGTAACGGTGGTCCCTTATTGGTTAACATTGGTTTTGCCGGAATTCGTAAAGCTGTTCTTAGTGGCGAGCACGGTATTAATTATTCTATTAGTGTTGGTCAGGACCCTGCAGTATCAAAGTTACATTCCCTTTTTGATGTTATTTGCGTTGAATCAACAAGATCGCACACCAATTGGGCCGCGATTGGTAGCCGCTTTAGTCGGTGGATTAGTCGTGGTGCTAGTGGCTGTACTTTATCGAAAAGAACGCGCGAAAAATTGGCCCGATTCGTTAGAAAAAGCCGCCTTCAAACCAAGCTTGCAACAGAATCAAAGCCTGATTATTAAATTAACTGCCGGAATTCTCTGTGCCTATCTGGTTGGCCAGTGGCTAGGTGCCGTTAAGGTTGGTTGGATTATGTTGACGGTGATTTCATTAACACAACCGGATTTGGCACTCACCCGGCAAAAATCAGGGCAACGATTGACCGCCACTGTCATCGGGCTGCTAGTTTTCACGTTGTTATTCTTAGTGTTAGTACCGCAAACTTACTTTGCCACCTTATTAATTGGGATTAGTTACGCTTATATGTTTGTAAAAACCTATTTTGTTAAAATGATTTTTAATACGGTTAATGCGCTTAATGCCGCGGTTTTCTCGCTGTCATTAACGCCGAATGTGATGTTAGTTGACCGCTTCCTGTTCGTTTTATTCGGGGTCGTCGTCGTTTATCTGATCGGTTTTGCGTATCGCTATTTTGACCGCAATTTGACGAGTCAATCAGCTTAATCGATTAAGAGAAACTAGTGATTAATTAAATAGCAAATGCATAAAACAATCTGTCGTAAACGATAGGTTGTTTTTTTGTTGAATTAAATAAAAGAATATAAACTCCTTAAAATAAATAAAAAAAGATATTTACTTCTTTATCGAATTCGGGTACTATAATAAATGAAAAGACGTTAAACGTAATGTCCTGGTAAGACGGATAATTTAAAAATAGAAATTAGGTAGAGAATAATGAAAAAGCTTTTAGTTTGCGATTTAGACGGGACGTTACTCGATCAACAAAACCAAATTGATGCAGAAAGTTTGGCCTTACTTAAAAAGTACGCTCGTTCGGACAATGATTTTTGTGTCTGTACGGGTCGTTTAGATGAAGATATTAAATTTATTGAACATAAAATTGGGGTCCAAGGGGCTTATCGAATTAGCCAAAATGGAGCTGTCATTCGTAATCAAGACGGTGTGCTGTTATCGGCAGCCACGATTCCAGAAGAGTTGATTCCTGAAATTAACCAAATTGTTTTTTCACGCGGATTACGGGTTGAGGTCTCGGACATCAATCATCGTTATTTTCCGTCACCACGTGATCCGGAACAAGTCGCTGAATTTATCGACACCTCGATTGTGACAGAAAATCTGCCCGCGTTTACTCAGGAAAAAGGCTTTAAAGCCATTATTTATTTAATTTTTGGTGACACAGCCATTTTTAAACCGATTATTGCTGAATTGAAAGCGGTAGTTGGAGAGCAAGTTAACATTCAACAAACCAGTCCGACCTCGCTTGAGATTTTTTCAAAGCAAGCTTCTAAAGGCCAGGCTATCAGTGGGTTAATCGAAGAAAAAGGTTATGACCGCAAGCAAGTCTACGTTGCTGGGGATGCTGAAAATGATACGACGATGTTTCCGTTAACACTCCATAGTTATGCAGTTGGACCATTGGCCGATACTGCGACGATTAATGCTGCTGAACACTACGTCAACACGGTTGGCGAAATTCTTAAAGAAATGGAGTTTGATCAATAATGGCTAAAAAAATTATTTATATTCCGCTTGATGAACGGCCCTGTAATTTGGCCTATCCGATGCGCCTGTTTAAACAGTCCGAAGCGCTGGAAGTTGTCTATCCGGCTAAGGACTTGCTGGGGAACAAAAAGAGTTCTGCTGATTTGGAAGGCATTCGCCAATTTATTTTAGATGAGGCCGTTGACGCGGACCTTTTGATTTTCTCGACAGAAATGGTCGCGTATGGTGGGTTGTTACCATCACGAATTTATAAGGTAGGTGAAGAAAAATTAACCGTGACGGAATATGTGGATTTTGTGAAACAAATTAAGACGGTTAATGCTGATTTGACGATTTATGTTTCAAATCTAATTATGCGAACACCGCGCTATAGCAGTGGGGATGAAGAACCGGATTATTATGAAGAATTTGGCGCTGATATTTTCCGATACGGTTGGTTGAGTGATCAAGAATCTCGCGAAACGTTGACACAAGAAGAATTCACGGAAATGGAAACGCTTCATAAAAAGGTGCCGCTGGTCTATATTAACGATTACGAAGCAAGACGAGCCGCAAATCTGAAAGTTAACCTTGCGAATATCCAGCTAGTTAAACAAGGCGTTATTGATTATTTGATTATTCCACAAGATGATAGCGCTCCCTATGGTTATACGGCCAAGGATCAAGCGGTGGTCTATCCGACAATCAAAAAAGAACGGCTACAAAATCGAGTGGCCGTTTATCCAGGGGCGGATGAAGCGGGTTATACGCTATTAGCCCGGGCGATGCAAAAACTTAAACAGTATCAATACAAAATTTATCCATTTTTCGCAAGTGATATTGGCAAAGTGCAAATTCCGTTATATGAAGATCGGCCATTGATCGAAAGTTTAAAATCCCATATTTTGGCGACAGGTGCGCTACTAGTTGATTCTTCAGAAGAAGCTGATATTGTACTAGCAGTAAATACCCCTGGTAGACAAATGATTGAAGCGAGTCAACAGTTAGCCAAACCGAATATGACCTATGATACTTGTCGAAATCTTCGGTCTTTTGTCAATTCAATCGAGCATTATCTTAAGCAAGGAAAAGTTGTTGCTATTGCGGATAGTGCTTACGCGAACGGTGCGGATTTAGAATTAATTAGCATGTTAGATGAGCAGAATTTAATCACTAAATTAGCGGCTTATCGGGGCTGGAATACCAATTGTAATACGCTGGGGAGTGTTATTGGGACGGCCGTCATTCAAGCTGATTTACCACAGGCGGCTAAATTAACCGAAATACTCAAAGCACTTTTAGATGATGGATTCTATCAGGCGATTGTGAGAGGTGCAGTGACGGATCATTGGTTACCAGAGCGAGGCTTAAATTATTTTGATTTAAAGAATCAAGCAGTGGCGGTCGCAACTCATGTTGAACAGTCACTGGTCGAGTTAGCGACTGATTATTTACGGGTCACATTAAGTGGCGCCAATCAGTTACAACCGCAAGTTAAATTTCCGTGGAATCGCATGTTTGAAATTGAATGTACCTTTATGAATTTGGAGGAATGATTAGTTATGGATAAGAAAGATGGTAATGGTTTTGTTCAAACTTTATTAGTGCAAGCCAATAAATTTGCAGCAGAAAAGCATATTATGGCCATACGGGATGGTTTTATCACGTTAATGCCGGCGACGATTATTGCGTCATTTTGGGTTTTAATTAACAATCTGATATTTGGCAGCACCGGCCTATTAGGCAAGTATGCTTGGGCGATGAAGTTAACCGCAATTGGGGGCCAAATTTATAACGCGACCTTAGGAATATTGGCGATTTTAATTGCCTATACGATTGGTGAACGTCTGGCGCAAGAGTACAAAGATCCAGACCCAGCATTTGGCGGTGTTTTTGGGGTCATCAGCTTCTTCGTCTTATTGCCAGCAGCGCTTGATGTGACAACTGCCAAGGGCAAGGTCGTTAACGTGGCAGCCATCTTTACGCAGAGTGAAACCAGTGCCACTGGCATGTTTTTAGCCATTATTGCTAGTTTATTAGGGGTCACCTTACTCTGTAAGTTAAATCGTAACAAACATTTACGGATTAAAATGCCAGATTCAGTGCCACCAGCATTGGCTAGATCGTTTAACGTATTGATTCCAGCATTTTTAGTCACGTTGTTGCTGGGACTCATCGAATTTTTAGCCGAAGTTGGTTTGCATACGAATGTGCCTGATTTAATCACTAAATTCTTCCAAGCACCATTAGTTGGTAGTTTCCAAACGTTAATAGGTGTGTTAATTTATGTCTTCTTAAGTAATTTCTTGTGGGCTTTTGGACTACATGGGACATTTATATTAGGTTCAATTGGCGAACCTGTCTTATTGACGTCACTACAACAAAATATGGATGCTCTAAAGGCGGGTGTCGCACTGCCTAATATTGTTACTAAGCCGTTCCTAGATGCTTTTGCTTGGTGTGGCGGTGGCGGGATGATTCTCTGTTTAGTCTTAGCCATTTTGATTGGTTCTAAACGGGATGATTATCGGACGATGGGTAAAATCGGTTTGGTACCGTCTTTGTTTAATGTGAGTGAACCGATTATGTTTGGGTTACCGGTTGTCTTTAACCCGATTATCGGAATTCCGTTGGTGATTACACCACTTGTGACCACAACGATTGCTTACTTCGCAACTTCTGCAGGATTGGTGGCACGGACATCAGTGATGACGCCTTGGACGACGCCGGCCATTATTTCAGGTTACTTAGCGACTAATGGGGATATTCGTGCATCACTATTACAGGTTATTTTAATTGCAATCGGGACATTAATTTACTTACCGTTTGTACGGCTTGCAAACCGCGCTAAAGTCTAGATATATGGACAACGCCCTTATATGGTATAATCAAAATACCTAAAGGAGCGGATTTGTATGGACGTTCTCACGATGATTAATGGCTCATATCCATCATTAACAAAAGCAGAAAAGAAAATTGCTCAGTATGTACTGGTTAATTCCGAAGATGTTGAGCAAATGTCAATTAGTGAATTGGCGGTTAAAGCTGAAGTAGCTGAAACAACCGTTATTCGCTTTTGTCGTAAATTAAAATTTAAAGGTTATCAAGATTTTAAACTGAGCTTAGCTCGGGATTTGGCGACTAATCGGGCCCGCTTAGTTGACGGATTAACCGACAGCTCATCAATGACTAGCGAGTATATTGAATATCTTGATCGTTTCAATACTGCCATTAGTCAGGATAAGTTGCATAAAATTGCGATGATGATGAATCAGGCGCACAGTATCTGTATTTTTGGAGCAGGCGTTTCAGCGATTGTCGGCACTTATTTGAAATCACGGTTAATTCGGATGGGGATTCCGGTTATTTTCGATGCCGATATTCATCTACAAGCGATTGATATTGCAGTGTTACATGCCGATGATATGGTGATTGCAATTTCAACCAGTGGGAATACAACTGATTTGTTACGAAATGTTGAAATTGTTAAACGTTCAGGAATTCCGGTTGTTTCGATTTCTAATTATTTGAACTCCAAACTTTCAGAGATAAGTAATCTTGCGCTAATCGCACCATCTGGTAGTGGTCGTGATAGTTCTGATTTTCTACCAGTCTTGGGACAGTTAGCAGCAATTGATTTGATTTGTCAGGAATTACAAACCATTAATCCTGAAAGAACTAAAATTCTAAAAGAACGGATTAATGAAACTTTAATTAATCGAATTGAATGAAATAATGACGGCAATTTTGATACTATCAAAAGTATTGGATTGGCGTTTTTATTAGCTATCGATAGTAAGCGCTTTAAAAATATAGTACAATATTGGTATAGACATTAGGAGGGATTTAGATGACAAAATTTCCAGATGGTTTTTTGTGGGGCGGGGCAACAGCTGCCAACCAATTAGAAGGTGGTTATCAGGCTGGCGGCAAAGGCCTTTCAATCGCAGACGCTTTGCCAGGTGGTCCAGACCGCTTCAAGATTGTGCAACAACCTGATTTTGATTGGACGATTGATGAACAACGGTATACCTATCCCAATCATACGGGGATTGATCATTATCACCGTTTCAAGGAAGACATTGCACTTTTTGCCGAGATGGGTTTTAAATGTTACCGCTTCTCAATTGCTTGGTCGCGGATTTTTCCACAAGGTGACGAACTTGAACCTAACGAAGCCGGTTTAAAGTTCTACGATGCCGTCATTGCGGAATGTTTGAAATATAAGATTGAACCAGTGATTACGATTTCGCACTATGAAATGCCATTGAATTTGGCCAAAAAGTATGGCGGTTGGCAAAATAAAGCGTTAATTAAGTTCTATGAACGTTTTGCGCGCGTCGTTTTAACCCGTTATCACGACCAAGTTAAATATTGGATGACGTTTAATGAAATCAATAGTGCCGCGCATTTTCCAGTGATGAGCCAAGGCTTAGTCCCGGCCAATGGCGCTAGTCAAAAACAAAATATTTTTCAAGCATGGCATAATCAATTTGTCGCGAGCGCACATGCTGTTAAAATCGGTCATGAGCTCAATCCACATCTCCAAGTTGGCTGTATGATTCTGTATGCGACAACTTACAGCTATGACGCGAACCCGGTGAACCAATTAGCGACGGTTCAACAAAATCAGGATTTCAATTATTTCTGCGGGGATGTCCAAATTCGCGGTGAATATCCCGCCTATACGGACCGTTTGATGCGCCAATATGGCTTTACCTTCAATGATTTAAATTGGAACGATGAAGAATTAGCGCTTTTAAAAGCCAATCCGGTCGATTACGTCGGGTTCAGTTACTATATGTCGGCCGCGGTCGAAGTGACCGCGGAACAAGAAACGGTGGCCGGTAATTTATTGGGTGGCGTTAAAAATCCCTTCCTCAAAGCGAGTGACTGGGGTTGGCAGATTGATCCGATTGGTCTGCGCATTGCCTTGAATGAACTCTATGATCGTTATCAAAAACCACTCTTCATTGTCGAGAACGGTTTAGGCGCGGTTGACCAAATCGACGACCAGCACCAAGTCAACGACGATTATCGGATCGACTACCTACGCGAACATATTCAAGCGATGGCCGGCGCGATTGATGACGGCGTTGATTTAATGGGCTACACACCTTGGGGCTGTATCGATTTGGTCAGTGCTTCGACCGGTCAAATGTCGAAACGTTACGGTTTTATCTATGTCGATTTAGACGATGCGGGTCACGGTACGCTCGATCGGTACCGCAAGAAATCGTTTGGCTGGTATCAAACGGTGATTGAAAGTAATGGGGAACAACTATAATCAATTTGACAGCGGATACATTTACTGCTAACATAGACTTGTAACCACGATGTTATTACTTTCGGGTAAGCATGTGCGGTTTTAATTGAATAACGATTAAATAAAGGTGTTATCAAAATTTTGAGCATGACTTATTTGTAAAAGGGCTAATAGCTCTTTTTGCAGATAAGTTTTTTTAATAGGTGAATTCATTTGAAAATTAAACGAGTGTTAAATAATAATACGGCTATTTCGACGAATTATAATGATTTGGATGTGCTAGTAATGGGGGCAGGGATTGCCTTTGGTAAGAAAAAAGGTCAATCCATCGATATGGAAAAAGTTGAGAAGACTTTTATCATCAAGGATAAGGCAACCTTGAATAAATTCACTGATTTAGTGATTGATGTGCCCTTAGTGGAAATTACAGCCACTGAAAAGATTATTAACTTTGCTAAAATCAAACTAGGCAAGCAATTTAACGATATTATCTACGTCAATTTAACGGACCATATTCATACGACCATCCAACGCTATCAAGAGGGGATTATCTTGCGAAACCCATTAAAATGGGATATCAAACGATTCTATCCGGATGAGTATGTGGTTGGTGAAAAAGCGGTGCAAGTTATCCAAAATGATTTAGGTAGTCAGTTAGAAGACGATGAAGCCGCGTTTATTGCGCTACACTTTGTAAACGCCGAGTCAGAGACCGCGGATGAGCAGAATATTGCTTACGAAATTACCGATATTGTTAAAGAAATTGAAGATATTGTGAAAACATACTACCATACTGAATTTGATGAGTCTTCGTTGAATTATTATCGATTTATCACACATCTTAAATTTTTTGCCCAACGTTTACTGATGGGGAAACATTATGATGATGAGGATGATGATCTCTTATCAACCTTAAAGAAACGGTATGAAAAAGCTTATCAATGTACTGAAAAAATTAAACAATATATTGCTGATAAATATCATTACGAAATTAGCAGTACGGAATTATTGTATTTAACGGTGCACATTAGCCGATTAGTTAAAAATTTATAAATTAATTAGGGATGTTATCTTAACAGAGCATGACCTAGGCCGTTTTTTTTGGCCTGGGTCATTTTTTTATAATAAAGGAGTGTTTATATTATGGATTATCAAGATTCAGCAAAACAAATTTACGCAGCGGTGGGGGAATCAAAGAATATTAATTCATTGATTCATTGTATGACCAGATTAAGATTTCGTTTAAAAGATGAAAGTCAGGTTGATGATCAGGTGGTCAAACAAATTCCCGGAGTAGTCGGGGTGAATCATCAGTCTGGTCAATACCAAATCATTATTGGTAATGATGTCGCTAATTATTACCAAGAGTTAATGAAGTTAGGTGATTTTGGCAATCAAGAAGCTGACGAACCCGTTGAAAAAACGAATCTTTTCAATCGCTTTGCGAACTTTATTTCATCATGTATGTCACCGTTAATTCCTGCCCTAATTGGTGGTGGGATGATCAAAGTCATTTTAATTCTGTTACCTTTATTTGGTTGGTTGAGCACCAAGAGTCAAACCTATACCTTATTAAGCACGTTTGGCGATGCGCCGTTTTACTTTTTGCCAGTGATGTTAGCGTACACGGCGGCTAAGTATTTCAAAGTCACGCCGATGCTAGCCGTTACCGTTGCCGGGATTATGATCCATCCCAATTTTACAGCCTTAGTAACTGCGGGTAAGAGTGTCTCATTGATGGGACTACCAGTCACCTTGGCAACTTATTCATCATCTGTTATCCCAATTTTAATGATGGTTTGGGTGATGAAATATATTGAACGTTGGATTGATCAGATTTGTCCAGCATCGCTGAAAAGTATTATTAAACCGTTATTAGTTATTTTTATTTCAGGAACGTTAGCACTTGTACTTGTCGGACCAATCGGTACCTTTGCAGGTAAGTTCTTATCAGATATTATTCTATTCATCCAAGGTAAAGCGGGCTGGTTAGCAATGGCGCTAATGGCCGCTTTTATGCCATTAATCGTTATGACCGGGATGCATTGGGCATTTGCACCACTATTTTTAGCAGCATCTGTCGCTAGTCCGGATACGTTAATTTTACCAGCAATGTTGGCCGCCAATATTGCACAAGGGGCTGCTTGTTTAGCAGTGGCTTTTAAAACCAAGAATAAGAGCACGCGTCAAGTAGCGACCGCCGCTAGTATTTCGGCCTTGTTAGCTGGTGTCACTGAACCGGCCCTGTACGGTGTCACTCTTAAATATAAAAAACCGCTATACGCTGCCATGATTTCTGGCGGAATAACGGGTTTGTATATGGGAATTGTTAATTTAAAATCATTTGCGTTTGCAGTGCCATCCCTTATTTCATTACCCCAATTTGTTAGCAGTACCGATAGCCGGAATTTAATTAATGCGATTATTGTACTAGTGGCGTCATTTGTGTTGACGTTTATTTTAACTTATATCTTAGGAATTGATGAAGAAGGTACGGGTAAGCCAGTTGCTGTGAAAGAAACACAACCGGTCGTCGAATCCGGTTCGAAAGAAACTAAACGCGTTTTTAGCCCAATGAAAGGCCAGTTAATCCCTTTGGAATCCGTTAAAGATCAAACTTTTTCTCAAAAAATGTTAGGTGAGGGTGTCGCGTTGATTCCAGACGATAACCACGTCTATGCGCCGTTTGATGGGACTGTGACGACGATATTCCCAACGAAACACGCGATTGGCTTGACGAGTGACACGGGTATCGAATTATTAATTCACATCGGTTTAGATACGGTTAATTTAAAGGGAGCACCTTTTAAAGAACACGTACAAGATGGCCAAAAAATTCAAAAAGGTCAGTTATTAATGGATGTTGATTTAAAAGCAATTGTCGCGGCTGGATATGACACTATTACGCCAATCGTTGTCACGAATACAACACAATTTGTTGAAGTTGTACCGAATGAAAAAAAGGAAGTCACGACTGCGGATTCAATATTATATATTGTGTAAAGGAGAAATATTATGAATTTTCCAAAAGGTTTTTTATGGGGCGGGGCAACCGCTGCCAACCAATTAGAAGGTGGTTATCAGGAAGGTGGTAAGGGTCTTTCAATCGCTGATGCCTTACCCGGTGGCCCAGACCGATTTAAGATTGTGCAACAACCTGATTTTGATTGGACGCTTGATGATCAACGGTATACCTATCCGAATCATGTGGGGATTGACCATTATCACCGTTTTAAGGAAGATATTGCACTTTTTGCCGAAATGGGTTTTAAATGTTACCGGTTCTCAATCGCGTGGTCGCGGATTTTCCCACAAGGTGACGAACTTGAACCCAACGAAGCGGGCTTGAAATTCTATGATGACGTGATTGCTGAATGTTTGAAATATAAAATTGAACCCGTGATTACGATCTCACATTATGAAATGCCGTTAAATTTGGCTAAAAAGTACGGTGGTTGGCAGAATAAAGCACTGATTAAGTTTTATGCACGTTTTGCGCGCGTTATTTTAACCCGTTACCACGACCAAGTCAACTATTGGATGACGTTTAATGAAATTAATAGTGCGTTACATTTTCCCGTCATGGGTCAAGGGCTGGTGCCATCTAATGGTGCTAATGAGATGCAAAATATTTATCAGGCTTGGCATAATCAATTTGTTGCGGGGGCGCTAGCAGTTAAAATCGGCCATGAACTCGATTCACAATTGCAAATCGGTTGTATGATTTTGTATGCAACGACGTATAGTTACGATGCTAATCCAATTAATCAATTGGCAACTCTGAAACAGAATCAACGGTTTAATTATTTTTGTGGTGATGTCCAAGTTAGAGGGCAATACCCAGTTTATACAAAGAGCATCTTAAAAGAAGCGGGGGTAGATTGGCAGCAGCTTGATATTACACAAGAAGAATTGAAGTTGTTAAAAACTAATCCGGTCGATTATATCGGTTTTAGTTACTATATGTCTTCAACGGTTGAAGTGACCACTGCTGATATAGAACAGGCTTCAGGAAATCTCATTGGTGGCGTTAAAAATCCCTTCCTCAAAGCGAGCGATTGGGGTTGGCAAATTGATCCTGTTGGCCTCCGAATTGCCTTGAACGAACTCTATGATCGTTATCAAAAACCGTTATTCATTGTCGAAAACGGCTTAGGCGCGGTCGATCAAATCGACGCCCAACACCAAGTGGACGATGATTATCGGATTGATTATTTGCGCGAACACATCGAAGCGATGGCCGGCGCAATCGACGATGGCGTCGATTTAATCGGCTACACACCTTGGGGTTGTATCGATTTTGTCAGCGCGTCGACCGGTCAAATGTCGAAACGTTACGGTTTTATCTACATCGACTTAGATGACGCGGGCCAAGGCACGCTCGATCGGTACCGCAAGAAATCGTTTGGCTGGTATCAAACGGTGATTAAAAGTAACGGGGAGCAATTATAAATCATAAGTATGAGTCGACAGTCTGCTAGCTGTCGGCTCTTTTTTGGTCGTTTTGAATACAAAAAAACGTAACCCCGTTAGAAGTTACGTTGAAAACTTGATTGATTAATCCAAACTTTTATCTAAAATTGATCGTAAGACAGTTTCTTTGAGTGCGAGGGTATCAATTTCGTTGGCACGTTCGTAACCGTTGACCAAGACGTCGCAAAGGTACAACTGGGAGACTTTACCGGCTAGTGAGCCACCATTTAAGAATTCCTCAATCGCAGTTTGTAAGACGACGTCGCCTTGTCGAGCAATTGGTGAGAGTAAATAATTGGTGATGCTGATGATTTTGGCGTGATTTTGTTTAGCAATTGTCACGGAATCGTAAGTATCTTTGGTTTTACCCGAAAGTGAGAAAGCAATCACGAGATCGTCCTTGGATAAAAGGGAGGCGACTTGGGCCTGAAAATGGGGATCGATGACGGCTTTGGCCTGAACGCCAGCGCGCAAGAACATCCCTTCTAAATCAGTACTCGTGTTACCACTACTGCCGACCCCGAAAATATAGATATGGCGCGCTTCAGTCACCAATTTGACGGCCGCTTCAACATGCTCGATAGTAATCAGTTGTTGGGTTGCTAGGACGGCATCGACGAGGCGTTTTGAAACGACATCAGCAAAATTGACGGTTTGATCAGTCGCTTCGTGATGGTTAAAATCTTCTTTGGCAATTTCGATTTTTAAATCGGAGAAACCAGAGAAACCGAGTTTTTGACAGAAACGAATGATGGTCGCATCACCAACGCCGGTATTTTTTTTGACGTCGCTAATGGTACTGTAAATCACTTTATCTTGGGCGGAAAGAATAAAATCAGCGACTTTTTTTTCAGATTTAGTGAGTTTTGGATAATGTTCACGGATTAAATGTGTATAGCTCATGAGTTGTCCTTTCAGGGTACTAGTAACCTAAGTTTGCAATTAATGACCGGTAAAGTCAATTGAAATAAAGCGTTTGCATTTTGTTTGGAGTGTGTTATAGTTATTTCGGAGAGAAGTTCCAGAATAATTATGAATTGGAGAGAAAATGAAATGAATAAACAAACTTTTATCAATCAAATCCAAAATGGACTCATCGTTTCCTGTCAAGCATTACCTGGTGAACCTTTATATACTGAACAGGGTGGCGTCATGCCACTATTAGCCAAAGCTGCTGAAGAAGCCGGTGCAGTTGGGATTCGCGCGAATTCGGTTCGCGACATCCTTGAAATCAAAGCGGTTTGCCAATTACCCATGATTGGGATTATCAAACGCGATTATTTACCTGAAAAGCCTTTTATCACAGCGACGATGCGTGAAATTGATGAATTAGTCGCAACTGGTGTTGAAGTCATTGCGTTGGATTGCACATTACGCCCTCGCCATGACGGTTTAACCATCAACGAATTTATTCGCGACGTTAAAGCGAAATATCCCGATCAATTATTGATGGCTGATATTTCAAATCTAGAAGAAGGTTTGAACGCAGCCAAAGCCGGTGTTGATTTTGTGGGCACAACTTTAAGCGGTTACACGGAAGAAAGTCCCAAACTAGAGGGCCCCGATATGGCGTTACTAGAACAATTAGTCGCCAATCATTTAACCGTGGTTGCTGAAGGTCGAATCCATTCACCTGAACAGGTCAAGGCGGTTAAAGCAATCGGCACCACTGGGATTGTCGTTGGTGGCGCGATTACGCGGCCTAAGGAAATTGCGCAACGGTTTATCGCAGCACTTCAATCATAGTCAGTCATGCTCAAAGATAGCTTGAATTCTGGGAGGAATTAATATGTTTAAGAAATTTTCGCAATTGGGTCGCGCTTTCATGTTGCCGATCGCTATTTTACCAGCAGCCGGTCTATTATTGGGTTTGGGTGGGGCGTTAACTAATAAAAGTGCCCTACTGGCTTACCCATTCTTAGATCAAACGTGGTTACAGACGATTCTATCGGTGATGAGTTTTGCCGGGAACGCCGTTTTCACCAACATTGCTTTAATCTTTGCGATTGGGATCGCCGTCGGGTTAGCCGAGGGTGATAAAGGGACTGCCGGATTAGCCGGTGGGGTAGCCTTTCTAGTCTACACCGCAACGATTAGTGGTTTGTTGCAGATGTTTTCCGCTAAAGGGGCGATGATTGATACCGGTGTTGTCGGGTCAATCGTGATTGGTGGTACGGTGGCATTCTTGCATAATCGTTATCGTAAAATTGAATTGCCACAATTCTTGGGATTCTTCGGTGGTTCGCGTTTTATCCCGATTGTTTCATCGTTTGCTGCAATTATCTTGGGGGCCTTCTTCTATATGATCTGGCCACCAATTCAAGGCGTTTTAGTCGTCGCCGGTAAAGAAATTGCCCAAATGGGGAGTTTTGGTTCATTCCTATACGGTTTCCTATTACGGTTAACCGGTGCGGTTGGCTTGCACCATACGATTTATCCAATGTTCTGGTACACCTCATTAGGTGGCACCGAAGTCGTTGCGGGTCATACCATATCGGGTGCTCAAAATATCTTCTTTGCGCAATTAGCTGATCCAAACCATACGGGTCTATTCACTTATGGCACGCGGTTCTTCGCCGGTCGGTTTGCAACCATGATGTTTGGGATTCCAGCCGCTTGTTTGGCGATGTACCGCGCTATTCCTAAAGCTAATCGGAAAAAGAATGGTGGTCTCTACTTTAGTGGCGCACTCACGTCATTCTTGACGGGGATTACTGAACCCGTTGAATACACGTTCTTATTCGTTGCACCATGGTTATACGTAATCCACGCTTTCTTAGATGGTTGTTCATTCTTCGTTGCCGATATTTTAAACATTCGGATTGGGAATTCTTTTTCCGGCGGTTTAATTGACTTCCTATTATTTGGGGTCTTACAAGGCGAAGCCAAGACCAACTGGTTGAAAGTGATTCCAGTCGGGATTGTCTGGGCACTTGTTTATTATTTCGTCTTCAGTTTTGCAATTCGCAAGTTCAAAGTGGCGATTCCTGGGATGGAAGATGATATTGTGGCTGATGCCGCGGCGATGCCAAAAACAACTGGCAAAAAATCAACGTTAAACGATGAAGCTCAAATCATTATTGAAGCGCTCGGCGGGGATGCGAATATCGAAACCGTTGCAGCTTGTGCCACGCGTTTACGGGTTGCCGTCACTGATGGCAAGCTTGTTGATCAGGCACCAATTAAACAATTGGGCGCCACAGCTGTTTTCGAAGTCAACGGTGGGATTCAAGCCGTTTTTGGCGGGAAAGCTGATTTATTAAGTCAAGAAATCAATCAAATATTAGGACGCGACGATTAGGAGGAAACCAGATGTTTAAACTATTTAAAGCCAAAGAAGTCAGTACTGAATTAGCAGCACCAATTACGGGCCAGTTTGTACCGTTAGACCAAGTTGCTGATCCTGTTTTCGCACAAAAGATGGCCGGTGACGGCTTTGGTGTGCAACCGACTAGTGATACGGTTTATTCACCCGTTAGCGGGACAATTACGAATATCTTTAAAACCAAACACGCGTTAGGTATTAAAACGGACTCCGGGTTAGAAATCCTCGTGCATATCGGTTTAGATACGGTCGAATTAGCAGGCAAGCCCTTCGAGATTTTAGTTGAAGAAGGTCAGAGTGTTTCAACGACTACGCAACTAGCGAAGGTTGATTTCGAAATGATTCGTGAAAGTCAAAAAGCCGAAACGGTGTTAGTCTTGGTCACGAATATGGATCGCGTCAAGACGTTGACCTTTGAAAAAGCAGCAGACGTAACCGTCAGTGCGGCTGAAACGGTCGGAACCGTCATCACACAATAAATAACTTATTTATAGAAGAAACACGACTAATATACTTAATTAGTCGTGTTTTTTTGGCTATTTTCAGACAATAGGTATTTAGGACTTGAAAGTTTTCAAAAAAAGCGGTAAGATAGTCAAGTTATTATGGATATTAAATGTAATTGATTGTAAAACAAAAGTATATAAGGAGTTTGGCAGAAATGAAAATGGTTCAAAATGAATTTAAGTTCATTGCTAAGAACAAAATTATCTTGATTTCGTTAATCGCGATCATGATTATTCCGTTCTTGTATAGTATCTTCTTCCTGAAATCAGTTTGGGATCCTTACGGTAGTACCGGAAATCTACCAGTGGCCGTCGTCAATAATGACGTCCCAACCACTTATGAAGGTCAAAAATTAAACGCAGGGAAAGATTTGGTCAAAGAATTAAAGAAAAACGACCAAATCGGTTGGCGTTTTGTGTCAGCTAAAAAGGCAAAACAAGGGTTAAAGGATAAGGAATATTACACCGTAATTACCTTACCTAAAAACTTCTCAGCCAATGCGGCCACCGTTTTAGATAAGCATCCTAAGAAAATGCAAATCAACTATAAAACGAACGACTCATTAAACTTCATCGCTGAAGTCATTAGTGAAGCGGGCGCTAAACAAGTCAATGCTGAATTACGGGAAACCGTTACGAAGTCATATGCTAAAGTCATGTTTAAACAAGTTAAGACGGCCGGCAAAGGTTTCACAACCGCTGCTAAGGGCGCTAAGAAGTTAACGGATGGTTCAATTACGTTAGCGGACGGTTTAAACACTTATACGGCGGGTGTCGACAAAGTCAACGATGGTGTCATGACGATGAAAACAAGCGTTGTGCCATTATCAGATGGCATTCAGAAGTTAGCCGCGGGTTCAAAAGCATTGGATACAGGTCTCCAAACGTTAAACAGCAAGACCGGCACATTAGCATCAGGTGCCAGTCAATTAAATAGCGGTGCTAGCCAATTAAACACTGGTTTACAAACGTTAAATAGCAAGACCGGTGCACTCTCAACTGGTGTTACTCAGTTGAACAGTGGCGCAAGTCAATTAAATGGCGGACTGAATAAATTAACTGCTAATAGCGATGCCTTAAACGATGGTGTCGATACTTTGGATGGTGGTGTTAGTCAATTACTTGCAGGGAGTTCTCAACTAACGGCAGGACTAGTCGCTGCGTCTAATGGTATTGATAAAAAATTACCACAAAAAGAAGAAATTGCGAAATTAGTAGGTGGTTTAGGTAGTATTGATTCTGGAATTCAGCAGATGGATCAAGAATTGAACCATTCTAGTATGCCTGATATTGATGCAGCTGGCATTACATCTGGTTTGATGAATATTAAAAATAATTCTGAAAATACAGGTAATCTTTTACAAAGTACGGGAGCTAGTCTTGGTAATATAAATACAAAACTTTTCGACCAAACCAATACAAATAGTGCTGCTGTTAACCTTGGTAAAACAAAGGCAGAACTTGAACAAATTAGTAGTTTGGTTCAATCTTCAGGTGCTACGGATGCTGAAAAAGCTGAAATTATGGCATTGGTAGGTAGTGCTGGTGCAAGTACTCAAGCTGTTGGGACACAATTAACTTCAGCTGGTAGTGATGCTGCTAATATTAAAACTAATTTAGGGTTAATTGGTGCAGATACGGCTTCTAATGGGGAAAGTTTAAAAACTATTTCAAGTCAAATGCAAACAATTCAAGCGTTAATTCCTAAATTAACAAGTTTGAAAGCGGGCGTTGCGGCGTTGGCTTCTGATGATCCTGAAAAGGGTGGTCATACGGCGCTTGTTCAAGCACAAGGTGCGATTACCCAATTAGTTAGTGGACTTGAAACGGTTAATGCTGGCTTGAAGCAAACCGGAAGCACGCCGAATACAATGGGCGCTATTCAAGCTTCATCAACAATTAATGCTGGCTTAAAACAAGTTCAAGTTGGGCTTAAAGGAACTACTGGTAAATTAGGATTAGTACCTGGCCTTTTGACATATACAAATGGAGTAGCATCAGCACAGGCAGGTAGTACCCAACTTGCTGCCGGTACGACTCAACTAAACAGTCAAGTGCCTGCTTTAACGGGTGGGATTGGTCAATTAGCGACTGGTTCGACGCAACTTGCTGCCGGTACTGCTCAATTGAACAGTCAAGTGCCACAATTAACGAGTGGTGTTAGTCAATTAGCGACTGGTTCAACAACCTTAAATGGGGGCTTAGTCCAATTGAATGGCAAGATTCCAACTTTAACAAGTGGTGTTGATCAATTAGCTGATGGCACAAGCCAATTAGCGGCCAACTCAACTAAGTTAAATTCTGGGGCCACTCAATTGAAGAACGGTAATAAGACTTTAACCACTGGTTTGAATTCTGGTGCGAATAAAGTCAACTCAATTAAATTAACGAATAGTACCGCAGACATGTTCGCGGCACCAAGTGATTTGAAACATTCTAATTATAGCTATGTGCCAAATTACGGCCATGCTTTAGCACCATATGTTTTATCATTAGCATTATTCGTTGGGGCAATCGTCTTTAACTTTGCTTATCCAATCCGTAAGATTTCAATGGAAGGTCAATCAGCAACTGCTTGGTTCTTGAGCAAAATTGCGGTTGGCGCAATTGTCGCAATCGGCATGGGCTTAATTGAACCAGCCTTGATGATGGTCGCAGGCTTAAATGTCGATCATCCAGCACAATTCTTCCTAGTTTCAGTCACCTTCGCGTTAACCTCGATGGCGATTATCATGTTCCTATCAATGGCCTTCGATAATCCAGGTCGTTTCTTAGCCATGGTACTCCTGATGTTACAATTAGGTGGTTCTGGTGGGACGTTCCCAATGGAAATCACGAACCATTTCTACAATGTGATCCATCCATTCTTACCAATGAGCTATTCAATCTTAGGCTTCAGACAAGCGATTACGTCTGGCTTAGGTAACGGTCAAATTGTACAAACATTCTTTGTACTCTTATTATTCATCGCGATTGCGCTCGTGTTATTATGGATTAGCATGACTCATTTGCAAAAAATCGGCCAAGCCGGTATTTCGCAATTAGATGATAATCAAAAATTACAAGATGTTGAAAAATAGCACTAAATAAAAAAGCTAACCAGTTGGTTAGCTTTTTTTGTGTCATTAACTTTTAACATCGAGATACGTATAACTCCGGCGATCATAACGGTTGCGACTACGTGAGTATTCAATCGGTTCACCATTATCCAAATAAATCACTTGTTCGACCTCCAAAACGGGATCGGTGGGTGCACAATCGAGATACTTCTGGTCGTATTCATCGGCCTTATCGGCTTGAATATTCCGGAAAGCCCCGGCGAAAGTCAGATGTAACGTTTCTTTTAAATAGTTATAAACCGAATGGTGTAAAACGTCATCGGTTAGACCAGGAGCCCGATTGACCGGCATATAGGTGTGTTCTAGGGTTGTATTGAGACCGTCGATAATCCGCAACCGAATAATTTCATAGACTGGTTCTTGATCGGCAAGCATCAGGTATTCTTGAATTTCAGGTGTGGGGAAGACGACTTCAAATTGAATGATTTCGCTGGTTAAGGTCTTACCTAAACGGGCAATGTCCGCGGCCATACCGTCGTATTGATTGGCAGGCATCGCGGCCTTATTCCAAAAAGAATGGTCTAGAATCTTTGTGCCGGCACCCCGACGTGCTAAAACGAGACCCTCCATCGTTAAAATCGTAATGGCTTTTTTAACGGTCATCCGACTAGCGCCGAATTCTTGAACGAGATCGATTTGATTAGGCAAGAGTGTATTCGCCGGATAAACGCCTTTTTTAATGCGTTGACGCAATGTATTTGCAATTTCTTCGTATTTTGGCAAAAAAATACCCCGCTTTCTTTCTCTAGTGTAGTAGAAAGTGCGGGGTAAGACAATCTTTTTAGTTGGCTAATGGATCTTTTTGTCGATCTAACATTTTAAGGAATGGGAACCAAATTAATCCGACAATCACCACATCGATTAATTGTAAAACCCCACCTAAGATGGAATTAGTGGCTAACATCCCACTGAAGAAGATCGGGACTGTCCAGGGAACTGAAACCCCAGTTGGTGCGGGCACTAAGCCAATCGCCATCACCGTGTAATTGAGGATGGTAACGATTAGTGGTGCAATTAACCACGGAATGAAGATTGAAGCGTTTAAGACAATCGGCATCCCGAAAATAACGGGTTCGTTAACGTTGAAGAGCCCCGGTGCTAATGCGAGTCGCCCAACGTCGCGATATTGTTTCTTTTTCATGACGAATGCCATTAAGATAACAACTGCCAAAGTCATCCCAGAGCCACCTAAACCAACTGTGAAGGTTTCCATGAAAGGTTTAGTAATAATATGGGGAAGGGCATGGCCAGCCTTATAAGCATCTAAATTTTCAAGCATTAACGTATTCCAGATTGGATCCATCACTGAATTGACAATGATTTGACCGTGAAGGCCGAAGAACCAGAGTAATTGAACTAAGAAGAGGGCTACTAAGGTTGCGGGTAAACTACTACCTAAGCCGACTAATGGTTTTTGAATCACTTGATAAATCACATCGTGTAAGTTGACGTGGAATAAGCCAGTAACAGCTGCTTGAATGGCTAAGAAAATGGTTAATGTTAAAACAGCCGGAATTAAAGCGGCGAACGATTTAGAAACGGCTGGCGGAACACCATCCGGCATCTTAATTTGCCACCCTTTTTTAGTGAAACGACAATAAAGTTCAGCCGCAATAAACGCGGCAATCATACCAAGGAACATCCCTTTAGCGCCAAGACGATCGAGGCTTAGAACGCCGGAAACTTCGACGCCTTTATCAGTCGTCATCATAAATGGCGTTAAGATTAGGAAGCTAGCGAAGGCAACTGCGCCCCCGAAAATGCCTTCAACGTCATAGGAAGTCGATAAGTAATAACCAATCCCGAAAGTGACGAAAACAGTCATAATCGACATCGTCGCGTTTTGACCGTTACCTAATAGTGAAGTCAAAGTCGCTTTAGTCGCATCGTTAAAGAAAGGTAAATTCGTAATAACAACAACAATTGAACCAAACATTGTAAGAGGGAATGAGAGCATAAAAGCATCACGCAAAACAGTTAAATAACGATTTTGACCAAGCTTAGTAGCAAGTGGCATGATATATTTGTTAAGCATGTCCATAAAATGATTCACGGCAAGCACCGTCCTTATATAAAATAATTTGTAATCGATTACAAAACCTAATATACCATGCAATAATATAAAAGTCTAGACATTAAAAATAATTGATTGGCTTTTTGATGTAAACGTTGTTATACTAAATTTATTCAAATTGAGAAGGAGCTGGATTGACGATGACATTTTATAAATTTCCAGAAAATTTCTGGTGGGGCTCCGCAGCGAGCGGGCCACAAACAGAGGGTCGGATTGACGGCGACGGCAAAGGGGATAATATCTGGGACTATTGGTATCAACAAAGTCCAGAGAAATTCTTTAACCAAGTCGGTCCGGATAAGACTTCGGATGTGTACCAACAATTTAAAACTGATATCCAATTAATGAAAGAGACCGGTCATAATTCATTTAGAACGTCGATTCAATGGAGCCGTTTATTTCCAGAAGGCACTGGTGCAGTTAATCAAACTGCAGTTGATTTCTATAACGCTTATATCGATGAACTTATTGCCAACGACATCGAGCCATTTATGAATTTGTACCATTTTGATATGCCGATGGCGCTCCAAAAACAAGGCGGTTGGTTGAACCGCAAAACGGTTGATGCTTATGTGAATTACGCCCAAACGTGTTTCGAATTATTTGGAGACCGTGTCAAGAAATGGTTCACCCATAATGAACCAATCGTGCCCGTTGAAGGTGGTTATTTATACCAATTCCATTATCCCAATGAAATTAATTTGCAACACGCTGTGCAAGTTGGGTATCACGAAACGTTGGCGAGTGCCAAAGCGATTGCAGCCTATCATGCGCTTAACCAAGGCGGTCAAATTGGGATTGTTTTGAATTTAACGCCCAGTTATCCACGCGATGCTAAGAATCCGGCTGATGTTAAAGCAGCCAAGATAGCAGATGCCTTTTTCAACCGGTCATTCTTAGACCCCGCCGTAAAGGGTGAATTCCCAAGCAATCTAGTCGCATTATTGAAAGATAATCAATTGCTTCCTGATCATCAAGACGGTGATTTAGCGATAGTTAAGGCCAATACGGTTGATTTGTTGGGGATTAATTATTACCAACCACGCCGGGTGAAAGCTAAAGAAACGCCAATTGATCATACTCACGGGATTATGCCAGATGATTTCTTCGACAACTACGAGATGCCAGGTAAGAAAATTAATCCGTATCGTGGTTGGGAAATCTACGAAAAAGGCATTTACGATATTTTGACTAACGTTCGCGAAAATTACGGGAACATCGATTGTTTCATCTCAGAAAATGGGATGGGCGTTGAAGGCGAAGAACGTTACCGCAATGCAGACGGTCAGATTGACGACGATTATCGAATTGATTTCGTCAAAGATCATTTGAAATACGTCCACCAAGCCATTCAAGAAGACAGCCACTGTCTGGGTTATCATATGTGGACCTGCATGGATAACTGGTCATGGACCAACGCCTACAAGAACCGTTACGGTTTCATCTCAGTCGATTTAGACAACGACTGTCAAAGAACAATCAAAAAGTCGGGCCACTGGTTCAAACAAGTAGCAGATAAAGATGGGTTTGAAGAATAGAAGAGCGTGAGTCCTCACGGGTGCTTCTGAGCATTAGCCTAGTTTCGTGAATAAAGTCTGATTTTTAGACTTTGTTTGCGAAACGTAGCTAAGCACAGGAAGCAGTGAGGACGAACGCGTTTAGAGTGCTGATTGAACGGTTAATCTTCGAACATAACCTAATAATGACAATTGTGGTTGAACTTGACCATAATTGTCATTATGTAGTTAAGCGGAAAGGTTTGCTTGAGAAGCGCATTTCAGACAGAGCGTGACTGAGCTGATCAGCTTCTGAGTATAGCCTAAAATAGCGAATTATGACGTGGGCTTAGTCATGATTCGCTATTTGTAGCTAGACGGAAGGAGCTAGCTCAGGAGCGCGTTTCAAGTAAGAGCGCGTTGGTTGCGGGCATAGTTGAGCATTAATAAAACCTAACCGGTAATCTAGATTTTAAGATTATTGGTTAGGTTAGATTAAGCGGAAGCTATTGCAACCAAAAGCGCGTTTCAAACAAGCCTATAAAAAAGCAGTCTTTTGGTTGATTTCCAAACCAGAAGGCTGCTTTTTGGCGTTTGACGAATTATTTGGTAAGCTAGGGGGACAGTTAGCGGAAAAAGACGAGGTAGTGAAGATGGACGATGATGTTCAAACATTCTGGGATGATTTTGCGGCCGATTATTATCAGATTCAACAGGCGTCGCAAGTACCGATTGTTCAGGATGTCCTGGCGTTTTTAAAAGCACAACGGATTTTACCAACCGAATCACTTTTGGATTTAGGCGGGGGCAGTGGGCGTTACTTGCCGGCCTTAGCAAGCAACAGCCAACAGTATACAATCTCTGATATTTCAGGTGGGATGCTAAATTACGCGCAACAAGAAGCCCAGAAAAATCAGATGACTAATGTTGATTACCGTCAAGAATCGCTAGACCAATGGTTGACGACGACGCCCAATGACACCTATCAGGTTGTTTTTAGCGCTTTAAACCCAAGCGTATCACCTGATAAGCTTCAAGCGATTAGTCAAAAGAATCAAAAGTGGACGGTATTGCTTCGATTAACGTTAAATGAAGATGATTTATTTAGTCCGCTTGCCCGACGCTTAGGGATTGACGAGTTCGATCCAAATGTAGATGCACAAATCATTGCGGCTTTTAAACAGCAATTGCCAGAATCAGTTGTTGAACAGCCGTTTCAATATCAGTATTCGGAATTGATTGAACGCCAATTAGTTGCTGAATATTATGCGGATTATCCAGATCAAGTCCGATTAAAGCGCGAGTTAGACCGATTATTCCAAGATCAAGCGACTTTAACGAGCCGAACGACGATGACTTATACGTTATTGTCTTGGCGAAAATAAGGGGATTCAGTCGGTTTAAACAAGCTAGTGAGCGTCGGTTATGCTAAAATATGGGTAGGTTAATGAGGGAGGATTTGTTGGCATGCATAAATCAGATAAAACGGTCACACCAACGGCCATTAGTAGTAGTATTCGCACACGCTTTTTCGCCTTACAGATGATTGTTATCGTAGTCCTAGGGGGCTTAACGGTCAAAATCGTGAGCGGCTTTAGTCCGTTGATGACCGATTCAGAAATTTTAAATAATACCATTTTAACGGCACTGGCTTCAACGGTAGTGGCCTTAGCGATTTGGTATTTATCGTATAAGTTAATTGCACACCGCATCATGCGCCAAGTGATGGATAAAGATTTAGAAGAAAGTTATATCTTTAAATTATCCCATGCGGCTAGTAGTTTAAGCTTGCATATCGTATATTTCATCAGTATTTTGGTGATTGTTTGGTTGATGATGAGTTCGCAAAATGTGCGCAACGATTTAACCGGTTTGCAACTTTTCAAGAGTGATGCGCAGGTCGTTAAAATGGTCGATGACCACAGTTTAAAACAGATTAAACAATTCTATCAACCGGTCGGGACCGCTAAAACCAGTTATCTCGGTAGTAATCAAGACCAGGCGTATTTTAAAGTGAATCAAGATGTGATTAGCTTGCCACTGGCCAAGGTCCAATTCGAAGGACAGGATAACGCCAATAGTACTGGTAAGATGGCGATTCAATGTTACAAACTTAAAAACTCGGCGGACAAACGCTATTTGAAACAACACGTTTATTTGATTAAAACCGGGTTGCCAACCGTCCCAATTACGAAGATGTATCAACACTACACGCCACAGTCAAGCACAAGTGTGCCGAAGTTAGATATAGAGTAGCGTAAACGGCTTACATTTGTTAAAGTTAGAGAGTAACCATTTCTGAAATCAAAGGGGATATTTAATCATGATTGAAGCAGTTAATCTGAGAGCCGGCATGACTTTTGAACAAGACGGCAAATTAATTAAAGTATTAGAAGCTAATCACCATAAACCAGGTAAGGGCAATACCGTTATGCGCGTTAAGTTACGTGATTTACGGACAGGTTCAATCGTCGAAACAACGATGCGCCCTGAAGTTAAAGTTGAACAAGCCATGATCGATACAAAAGACGTTCAATATTTATACACACAAGACGACGTCGCATTCTTCATGGATATGGAAACATATGAACAATATGAAATCCAAACCGATGTCATTGAAGAAGCCACTAAATTCTTGCTAGAAAATATGAACTGCAAGATTCAATTCTTCGGTTCAGAAGTAATCGGTGTGACGTTACCATCAACGGTTAACTTACGCGTTGTTGAAACCCAACCTTCAATTAAAGGCGCAACAGTGACAGGCTCAGGTAAACCAGCTACAATGGAAACCGGCCTAGTGGTCAGCGTCCCAGATTTCATCAGTGCTGACGAAGTCCTAGAAATCAACACTCAAGAAGGCACATACGTCAAAAGAGCAGCAAAATAAAAGAGTGCTGATTCTCACGGGTAGATTCTGAGTATAGCCTAAAATAAAGCGCTTATGACCTGGTATTTGGTCATAAGCGCTTTATTTGTAGCTAGACGGAAGAATCTGTGAGAAAAAGCACGTTTCAAAATAACAGAGTGCTTTTCGTTGCGGGTAGCAACTGAGCACTAATTATAAATATCCAATAATCTTGGTTTTAAGATTATTGGATATTTTAGATTAGGCGGAAGTTGTTGCAACAAAAAGCACGTTTCAACATAGAGTCCTTTTAGATTTTAAATAAGTTTAATAAATACGATGGGAAAGATACGTTATCGGTGCCCATTTAAGTTATATTAATAGTATGCTATAGAAAACAGTGACATTAATTCAAAATAAATCGTTAATAGGGGTCGATTAAATGAGTACAATTCGAGATGTGGCAGAATTAGCCAAGGTTTCGATTGGTTCGGTATCAAATTATTTAAATGGCGGTAAATTGAAAACAACCACTAGTGACCGCATTCAAGCAGCAATGGATACCTTAGACTATCATCAAAATATTATTGCCAAAGGATTAAAAAATAATAGAAGTATGTCAATCGGGGTTTTGATTAACAGCTTGAGTGATGTGTTTGCAATCTCAATTGTTTCTGAAATTGAAGGGTACGTCGAAAGCTTTGGTTACAGTATTATTATTTGTGATTATAAAGGGGATAATCAGCGATTTGAAGAAAAATTGAATTTTTTATACAATCGCTCAATTGATGCGGTAGTTGTTTTTCATCAGGATGAAGGAACACCGATGTTACATAAACTTAGCGATGAACATATTCCGATTATCGCAATTGATGCGCCAATTAATGGAATTGATTCGGATGTCATATTGGTTGATAACTATGAGACTTCTAAAAAAGCAGTAACGCAGTTGATGCAAACGGGCTATCAAAATATTGGTATCATTGCTGGCAATCATAAGAATTATATCGCTCGTGAACGGGAACGTGGGTATCATGATGCTCTACAAGGAAAAAATGTTCAGATAAAAAAACAATATATTTGGCAGGGAGATTACACGATTGAGTCTGGGTTTAAAGGGACCAATCAATTACTGGATAATAATCCACAGATGACTGCTATTTTTGTGATTAACTATTATATGGCATTAGGTGCGATTAAAGCATTACGACAAAGAGGACTGCAGGCGGGGGAGAATATTGGGATGGTCGTATTTGACCATTTTCTAATGAATGATATTTTTTACCCAGAGATTACATCTATTAAGCAACCGATCGGTGAAATGGGGAGAGCTGCCGGAGAACTCTTGATTAATCGGTTGATTGGCAGTGATAAAGAAAAAAGTTTTCAAAAAATTTATTGCGCGACTAAGATTATTGCGAGCTCAACGAATTCTTAAAAATGTGTTACCAAAAACTATCGACTTGTCGATAGTTTTTTTGTAAAAGCGCTTGCAATGATTGGAACAATATTTTATAATAAACACGTAATTGAAACGGTTCAAATTTGAAAAGGGGGTTCTAAAATGAATATTTTATTAGCATGTGGTGGCGGGATGAGTTCTTCAATTTTAGCGGATGCGCTAATTAAGGAGGCAAAAAAACAGGGTAAAGATTGGGTAGTCAATGAATCGAGTATTGATAAGGTATCGGATGATTTAAACAGCAAAGATTATCAAATCGTTTTATTAGCACCTCAAGTATCATTTAGAAAGAAATATATTGAAGAGATTGCCAACCAAAAAGATGCAAAATTAATTGTAATTCCAATGACGATGTATACGCCTGCTAAAATTAATCAACTATTTGAATTAGTTAATAAGGAGACTGAAATATGAAATTTGAAACAATTTCAGAAAAAATGGGAGCGGTTGCTAATAATCGATATTTGACGGCAATCCGCGATGGGATGGCCGTTATCATTCCAGTATCAATTATTGGTTCGTTCTTTACTATTTTATTAAATCTACCAATTGATGCTTGGAAGGCGTTTATTCAGCCTTATGCAGCAATGTTATCTGTTCCGATGTATTATTCAATCAGTTTGATGGCAGTATATTGTGTGTTTTCAATTACATCAAATTTGGCAAAATTTTACGATTTGGATCCTATTTCAACATCAGTACTGGCTGAAATGTCGTTCTTTATTCTAGCTATTACGCCGAATGTACTTGATCATAAGGTGGGTGGACTCGAACCTGGAACTTATCTACCACTTGGTAATATGGGGGCGCAAGGGTTATTCACAGCTATTTTATGTTCAATATTTGCGGTTGAAGTCGTACGGTTCTTTTATAAGAAGAATTTAATTATTAAAATGCCAGATGGCGTTCCGTCATCGGTAGGAAAATCATTTAGTGCTTTACTACCTGGTGTTTTAATTATTGTCGCATCCTTTGTTTTAAAGGAAATCTTCAAATTAGATATTAATAGTATTTTAACTTGGATTTTCTCACCAATTGGTTACTTTGGGCATGATACGTTCCTATCAGCTATAGTGCCGGTATTCTTAATCACTATCATTTGGTTATTCGGGGTACACGGGATGGTTATTGCAACGCCAATCTTATATCCATACTGGTACGCGAATTTAAATGCAAATACAACAGCCATTGCACATGGGAACGCGCCAGTTCATTTTATGACCGAACAATTTTTCCAATGGTTTGTCTGGGTAGGCGGTGCGGGGGCTACTTTATCTTTGGCAATCCTATTAGCATTTTTCAGTAAATCTAAATTTAGTAAAACGATGGGAGCTGTAACCATCATTCCGGCAATTTTTAATATCAATGAACCATTGATATTTGGGATTCCAATCATCATGAATCCCTACTTTGCAGTACCGTTTGTTTTAGCACCTACCGTTATGGCGGGGGTCACCTATGTTGCGATGAAATTACATTTAGTCGCTTATACAACAGCAGTTGCGCCTTGGACCTTGCCGGGACCGATTGGGGCATGGATGGCGACTGGCTTTGATTGGCGAGCAGCAGTTTTATGTATTATTAATATTTTAATTTCGCTATTAATTTACTGGCCATTCTTTAAGGCTTTCGATAACAACCAATTGAAATTAGAAAGTGAAGGTAATTAGCCGTGCTTGGTATTTCAGTTTATCCTAATAAAAGTACTGTTCAGGATTGCATCAGCTACATTGATAAAGCTGCCGATTTAGGTTACCAAAGATTGTTCACTAGTTTATTGGAGTTAAATCCAGAACAGTCGGATGAAATTATGACCGCGTTTAGAACAGTTTTACATCACGCACAAACGAGGGAAATGGCGGTCAGCTTGGATATTAATCCAGGATTGTTTGAAACACTGGGGATTACCTATAATGATTTGACCTTTTTTAAAGATTTAGGCGCAGATATCGTCCGGTTAGATATGAACTTTGATGGGATGCCAGAGTCAATTATGACCTACGATAAATCGGGCTTGTCCATCGAAGTTAATATCAGTAACGACACTGAAAATATTGCTAATACCTTCAGTTATCGACCGTTAAGTCAAAAAATAATTGGCTGTCATAATTTTTATCCACAACCGTTTACGGGTTTAGATACTGATTATTTCTTAAAGACCACGCGTAAGTATAAAAAAATGGGACTAAAAACCGCCGCCTTTATCTCCTCTCAAAAAGGTACAATCGGACCGCATCCCTATAATGCTGGTTTACCGACGTTAGAAATTCATCGGCATCAAGTATTACGTGAACAGGCCCAATATTTAATTAATACGAGGTTAATTGATGATATTATTATCGGTAATGCATTTGCTTCTGATCAGGAATTAGCGGACGTTGCCAAATTAAACTTGGATATGATTCAATTTTTTATTGAATTCTTACCAGGTACAACTAATTTGGAAAAAGAGATTGTATTGAATAATTTACATTTTAATCGTGGTGATATTAACAGTTATTCAATTCGTTCAACATTTGTGAAATTAAATTACCAAAAGGCTGATATACCAATTAATAATCCGATTGAGCAACTTGAAGCAGGAGATATAACAATCGGCAATAACAGTTTTGGTCAATATAAGGGCGAAGTGAATATCGTTAAACAAGCGATGCCGAATATGGAGGGACATAAAAATGTAGTGGCTAAGATTATTCCGAGTAATTTGGGCTTTATTGATTTTATCCAGCCGTGGGATAAGTTTGAAATGATTGATAACGACAACTATTAGGAGGTTATTATGGGAAATATGGAAGAGATTAGTTTTGATATTATTACTAATTCTGGTCAAGCAAAAGCTAATGTAATGGCTGCCATTGAAAAATCAAGAAGTCACGACAATCAAAGAGAAGTAATTGATCAATTGGTTGATGAAGCGCGTGAAAATTTGAAAACAGCTCAAGAAGCCCATTTTAAGGTGTTGTCACAATATGCTAAAGATCAAGTCAATCGGATTGATCCATTATATATGCATGCTGAAGATCAGATGATTTCGGCCGAAACATTTTTAGATTTTGCAACAGAGTTAATTGAGACCAATATTGCACTTAATGAGTTAAAAAACCGCATAAAATAAAAAAGAAGTCTGAGAGATTATCAAATTTCTCGGACTTTTATTATTAAGAGGGACAAAGATGAAGATTATTGATAGAATTGATTCTTTTGAGAAACTAGGTCTAGGATTATTTGTGCATTGGGGATTATATTCTAAAGAATCAAAGGGTGAATGGGCGCAAAATATTCTGAATATGCCAGAATATCAAACCGCTTTTGATCAGTTCGAACCAGATAAAAACAATATTGAAAAGTTAGTGACAACTGCAGTCCAAAATGGATTTAAGTATATTGTCTTGACGGTAAAACACCATGAGGGGTTTTATTTGTTTGATACGAAAGGCATCTCTCAATACGATAGTCTGCATACCCCGTTTGCAGATGACGTGGTGAAGCACTTTGTTAGCGAGTGTCATAAAGCGGGGATTGTCCCCTTTTTATATTTTGCGACTTATGATTGGCATGATGTCAAGTACCAGTATGATTTTTCAGCCTATCTGATCGAGCTTAGAGCGACAATTGATCTATTATGTACAAATTATGGTGAAATTGGTGGTTTTTGGTTTGATGGCAATTGGGATAAGCCGGATGCTGATTGGGAAGAATCGAAATTATACGACTTAATCAGAACCAAACAACCTAATGCCATTATTATCAATAATACCGGGTTAGAGCAACAAGGACAGATTAATAATGAGTTGGTAGATGTTTTAACTTTTGAACGCGGTAATCCTCAAGTCATTAATCATTTGGGCCATAGCAAGTATTTAGCGGCTGAAATGTCGATGACGGTCAATAAACATTGGGGTGTTGCTAAAGATGATATTAATTTTGTTTCACCACAACAATTAATTGATCAAATCTGTAATTCACGACGAGCAGGGTCTAACTTATTAATTAATACAGGGCTTGAATTTAACGGGGCAATCCCAACGTATTCATATGATTTAATCACATTAGTTGGTCATTGGATGGCAATTTATGGTCAGGCGATTTATACTACTAGTCATTTTGGACAACCAACATATGAGGCGGAGGGTAAGCATTCTGATTTTATTAAAGGTGATTATTTATTTGTTTATCATTTAGGCAATATTGGTAATCGGAATGTCGTTTTAGGGGGAGAAGAGGCTAGAAAAATTAATTTTAAACGATTTACAAGACCTGTTCAAAAGGTGGTTTGGTTGGATAATCAACAAGAACTTGAATTTAAGCAGGATATTGAGACAGGAGCGCTGATAATCTATGCAAATGGGTTTGCTTATGGGATCCATTTAATTAATCGAGTCGCTAAGATATATTTTAAAGATTAAGTAGAATCCAATAAAGTAAGTGCTTCCAAAATCGTTTAGCCATATAATAATATTAAGAGACCAAATGATTGAATAATCAGTATTTGGTCTTTTTATAATGATTTGGAGGTATCAATATGTATCAAATTGAAAGACTTGAAAAATTGTTGGCATTAATTGCTAAACGTAAAACAGTGAGTATTAAAGACTTAGAAAAAGAGTTATTTATTAGTCGGTCAACTTTGAGAAGAGATTTAATTAAATTGGAAAATGAGCAGAAAATTAAACGTTATTTTGGACAAGTCGCATTGGTTAAGGATAATAATGTCGAATTTGGATACCAGATTCGTAACAATGACCACACAGAAGCTAAAAAACAAATTGCGTTAAATGCTAGCGATTTTATTGGCGAGAATCAAGCATTGATGATTGATTCAAGTAGTACCTGTTTTCAGCTCTATTATTATATCAAGAATATTGAACATCTGATTGTCATTACCAATGGCGTGCATTTAGCTGAACAGCTTTCTGAATCAGATTGTGTCGAGGTATTTGTTTGCAGTGGTAAAGTGAAAAAAATTTCTGGTTCAATTTTAGGTCAAAGTGCAATTCAGTATTTAGATAATTTTCAGACAGACATCGCTTTTATCTCTTGTACCGGGATTGACGAACATGGGGTGTATATGGCGAACGAAGAACAGAGTTATTTAAAACAAAGAATGATTGAAAGAACGGAAAAGGTCATTTTATTATGCGATAGTTCAAAGGTCGATCGTCAAAATTACATCAAGTTATGTGGTTTTGAAAGTATCGATGTGTTAATCACTAATGAACCAATTCGGGCTGACTTAACCCAAATTATAGAAGCAGCGGATGTCGAAATTTTATATTAGGTGAATGATTGACGTAATATGGTGTACTTTTAGCGAAAATAGTGCACTTTATTCAACAAGTTTGAACAGTATTGAACACGTTGGTGTAAGCGCTTTATAATAATGCTTGTAAATAAAATATTGGAGGTAATTTCTATGTTAAGTTTTGAATATCCTAAGTTAGGCATTCGCCCTACAATCGATGGTCGTCGTAAAGGCATCCGTGAATCACTTGAAGCACAGACGATGCAAATGGCCCAAGCGGCAGCTAAATTAATTGAAAGTACTTTGAAATATCCGGATGGTACACCCGTTAAAACAGTTATTGCTGACACGACGATTGGTGGCGTTAGCGAAGCCGCTAAGGCCAAAACAAAATTTGATAAAGAAAATGTTTGTGGGACTTTAACAGTGACACCATGTTGGTGCTACGGTAGCGAAACCATGGATATGACCAAAGATATCCCACACGCAATTTGGGGTTTTAATGGCACTGAACGACCAGGGGCCGTTTATTTAGCCGCTGTTTTAGCTGCGCATACTCAAAAAGGGATTCCAGCTTTTGGAATTTATGGCGAAGACGTTCAAGAAGCGGATGATACTTCAATTCCAGAAGATGTTAAAGTTAAAATTTTGCGTTATGCAAAGGCAGCTTTTGCGACTGGGATGATGCGCAACAAAGCTTATCTATCGATTGGCAGCGTAGCGATGGGGATTGGTGGTTCAATTGTCGATTCAGATTTCTTCCAAGACTATTTAGGCATGCGTAATGAATATGTTGATATGTCGGAAATTATTCGTCGTTGGGATGAAGGTATTTACGATCATGAAGAATTCGAAAAAGCTTATAACTGGGCTAAACAATATACACCAGTTGGCCCCGATATTTATAATGCTGACAATCCTGAAAAATTTACCGATGAGGTTAAAGCGGAACAATTAAAGAAATGTGTTCTAATGGCGATGATTGCACGTGGTTTAATGCAAGGTAATGAAAAATTAGCCGAACTTGGTTTTAAAGAAGAAGCTGAAGGCCATTATGCCTTAGCCGCAGGGTTCCAAGGACAACGCCAATGGACTGATCATTTTCCAAATGGGGATTACATGGAAGCCATGTTAAATTCACAATATGATTGGAACGGCTTACGCGCTCCTAATATATTAGCAACTGAAAATGACTCATTGAATGGTGCTTCAATGTTATTCAATTATTTATTGACGAATACCCCTCAGATTTTTGCGGATGTTCGGACCTATTGGAGTAGCAAGGCGGTTGAAAGAACAACTGGTGTTAAAATGGACGGACTATTAGCTAATGGCTTCCTACATTTAAGTAATTCAGGTGCACAAACGTTAGATGCTTCGGGACAAGAGAGTGTCAATGGGGCGCCAGGAATCAAACCATTCTATGAATTAGATGAAAAAGAAGCACAAGCTAATTTGGATCATACGCGCTGGATTCCTGCCAACATTGGCTACTTTAGAGGTGGCGGTTTCTCAAGTAATTATGTGACTAAGGGTGGGTCTAAAGGGATGCCCGTTACAATGACTCGGATTAACTTAGTTAAAGGGGTTGGACCGGTCTTGCAAATTGCTGAAGGATACGCCGTTGATTTACCTGGCAAGGTCTTTGATGAAGTGAATAATCGGACTGATCCAGGCTGGCCATCAACATTCTTTGTACCAACTTTAACGGGCAAGGGCGCTTTTAAATCAGTTTATGACGTGATGAATAACTGGGGCGCTAACCATGGCGCCATTAGTTACGGTCATATTGGTGCCGATTTAATCACGTTGGCTTCAATCTTAAGAATTCCAGTTAATATGCATAATGTGGCTGAAGAAGATATTTTCAGACCACGCGCTTGGTCATCATTAGGCACTGAAAATTTAGAAGCAACCGATTTTAATGCTTGCCAAACTTTTGGACCTTTATATCGGTAATTGGAGGAATCAACATGGCAATTAAAAATTTAATCGCGGTTGATCTTGGTGCTAGTTCTGGCCGTTTAATTTCAGGAACTTTTGATCGAAATCGGATTACGTTAAAAGAACAATTTCGTTTTTCAAATCAACCAATCGAAATTAATGGTTCCTTGTATTGGGATTATCTAAAAATAATTCAAGAAATTAAATATGGTTTATCGATTGCGGAAAAAGATTTGGGCCAGATTGAAAGTTTAAGCGTCGATACTTGGGGCGTCGATTATGGCCTATTGGATCAAGAAGGTGAACTGGTACGGACACCACACAGTTATCGCGACGCTAGAACCACTGAAACCAAGACACAATTTGAGATGACTTTTGAAAATTGCCAACTTTTTGAAAAAACCGGTGTCCAAAGTAATGTGATTAACACAATCAATCAATTGTTTGCTGAATTTTCGAAACGTCCTTATTTAAGGGCGCAAGTTGCGAGCATTCTTTTTATGCCTAACTTAATTGAATATTTCTTATCTGGAATTAAATCAAATGAATTTACAATCGCCTCAACCAGCGGTCTGCTAGATCAAAAGAGTCGCCAGTTACAACCGACTGTTTTGAAACAACTACAGATACAACCAGCGGTATTTGGTGAAATCAACCAACACGGTGCTGTCTTAGGGCCAATATTACCAGCTATCAAGAATGAAGTTGGTTTAAAATCTGATATTCAAGTGATTAATGCCGTTGGGCACGATACGGCTGCCGCTGTGTTGGCATTACCAATTGAAAAACAAGACCAACATCAAACGGCTTTTATCAGTTGTGGCACTTGGTCAATTGTGGGAATCCAAACCGATACGCCGGTTATTAATGAATTGGTTGCTAAAAACGGCTTAACCAATGAAGGGTGTTTTGGTGGTGGCAATCGGTTATTAAGTAATATTACGGGACTTTGGATTGTTCAAGAATTACAGAAAGAATGGTCATTTCAAGGTGAAATGATTTCTTATGGCGACATGGTAAATTTGGCCAAAGCGGCTCGCGACATCCCTAGTTTCATTAATCCAAAGGCGCCGACATTTGCCACTCCTGGTAAGATGGCGGAAAAAGTTGAACAATTCCTGACAAAAACGAATCAGGAACAACCTCAATCAAAAGGTGAACTGTTAAAAGTTATTTATCAAAGCTTAGCGTTGAGTTATGCACAGACGATTCAATTACTAGAAGACTGTAGTCAGGCTACTATTCAAACGATTCATATGTTTGGTGGTGGTATTCAAAATGAGTATCTAGTTCAATTAACCGCTGATTATACTCAAAAAGCGGTTGCTATCGGACCAGTGGAAGCGAGTGTGATGGGCAATATTGTTGGCCAATTAATGGTGACGCATCAACTATCAGAAGCTGATAAAGTCACGGTTTTAAAAAATTCATTTGCGACTAAAAAAATACAACCTAATCAACAACAAGCGGCTTTACAAGCACAATTAGCTAAGTTCAACGATTTAATTCAATAAAGGGGATGCTTTTTTTGGAAGCGAATGAAGGACAACTTGAAAAAAATAAAACAGCACCAATTGTTTATCTATTTGCCATTCTAGGTGGTTTTGCGGGGCTATTGTATGGGTATGATTCAGGAGCAATTTCATTGGCTTTGCCGTCAATTACGATGGCATTTGGCCTAAATGCTGCTGAAAAAGGACTCGTTGTGAGTTTTCTGCTATTTGGCGCTTTACCAGCGATTGTGGTCTTTACGGCAATTGAAAAGAAAATCGAACGTCGTAACGTATTAATTCTTGGTGGGATTATCTTCATGTTTGGTAGCTTGATGTGTGCGATGGCACCCACTAAAATTATTTTAATGATTGGGCGCTTCATTTTAGGAATCGCTGCGGGGATCGCTAATATGTACGGCTTGATTTATCTTTCGGAACTGGCACCAAAACATATTCGGGGATTAATGTCGTCGTTATATCAGCTTAGTGTCAATATTGGGATTTTGGTGGCCTACATTATCGGGGCCTATAATTTAAATAATAATGCGTGGGAATGGACCTTAGGATTAGGGGTCGTTCCATCGGCAATCTTTGTTATTGGGATGCTAGTTAGTCCCCAAAGCCCACGTTGGTTGATTCGGGATGGTCAAGTTAGTAAAGCTCGTAAGGTCTTAATGAAAGTCAGAACTTCTAAAATCGAAGTTGAAACTGAAATTTCAGATATTCAGGAGAGTTTAAAAACCCAAGAGGCTGGACTGGGTGAATTGTTCCATAAATTTAGACCAGTGCTTTATCTGTTATTTACACTAACGGCTTTTCAAGTCTTTACGGGGATTAACGCTGCGGTTTATTATGCACCAGAAATATTCCATAATTTAGGTCTAGCCAATGCTAGTATTGTGGCTAACTTCGGTGTTGGGATTGCGTTAGTCGTTTCAACCTTTATTTCTTTACCTTTCATTGATCGATTAGGTCGGAAGAAATTGTTAGAAATTAGTTTAGGTGGACAGGTATTACCCGCAATTGCGTTGTGCATCTGGTCCGATAATGCGACAGTGGCCATCATCGCTATCTTCCTGTATGTTTTCATGTTTGGTTTTGGTCTGGGGCCTGTCTTTTGGTCTTATGTACCAGAAATACTACCAATGAAGGCACGGGCATTAGGAGTGGGCGTTATCACGTTTACCCAGTATTTATTAAATGCCATTTTTTCTTTAGTATTTCCGATGATTTTAGAAAAAATTGGGATTAATATTTTCTACTTTTTCGCGGCATTATCATTCTTTGCGGTTATCTATATCCATAAACATGTGTTAGAGACCAAAGGTAAATCATTAGAAGAAATAGAACATTATTGGGAAGCGAAAGAAGGTACTAATTAAGATGTTAAATAGAATTCCAAAAATTTTATCACCAGAGTTGGTCAAGGTGTTAATGGAAATGGGTCATGGTGATGAAATATTGATTGCTGATGCTAATTATCCGGCTAAGACCAATAACGAGTGTGTGATTAGAGCTGATGGCATTGGTGCAACTGATATTTTAAAAGCTATACTAGCAATAATGCCATTGGATTCGTACGCTGACTATCAAGGAATATTGATGGAGGTTGTCCCTGGTGATCCAGTTGTTCCCACGATTTGGGATGATTATCAATCAGAAGTGGAACAACATTTTGAAGGTGCGGTTATTAAAAAGATGGAACGTCAAAGCTTTTATCAGTATTCAAAGAAATGTTTTGCAGTGGTTCAAACTGGAGAAACGGCGCTGTATGGTAATTTAATTATTAAAAAGGGTGTCGTTAACTAAGCATGAACCAAGTAAAGTGAAATGAATCAACAATTAAGAGAAAGTAGGCAACAACATGTTAATGGAGAAAGAACGTAAGCAGTTAGTTGAATATGGGAAAAAATTAGTGAATGACGGTTTTACATTAGGAACAGGTGGTAATCTGAGCTTGTTTGATCGTAAAAATCAGACCATGGCAATCACTCCTTCCGGAATTGGTTTCTTTGAAATTCAACCAGAGGATATTGTTGTGATGAAAACCGACGGCACAATTGTCGAAGGTACTCGGACACCTTCAAGCGAGTGGGTGATGCACCGTAATTTCTATGAAAGACGAACCGATATTGATTGTGTGATTCATGCACATACGATTTATTCAACAATTCTTGCTGAATTACGTTGGGACTTACCAGCAACCCATTATATGATTGCTGTTGCAGGAAAAGATGTGAAATGTGCAAAATATGCTAGTTATGGCACCAAGGAACTCGCCGAAAATGCCTTTGAAGGTATGCAAGATCGCAAAGCGGTTCTGTTAGCCAATCACGGTGTTTTAGTCGGTGAACATGATATGTTAGGGGCTTATAATGTCTTAGAACAAGTCGAATACTGTGCTAGCATTTACTATCGTGCTAAAAGTATTGGCGAACCAGTTGTCTTGGACGATGCTGAAATGGATAGCATGATGGATCGTTTTAAAACATACGGTCAACGTAAATCAATTAAATAGCGCTAGCCAAAAAAGATATCACCCCAGTCGGTGATATCTTTTTTAGCTATGGAATAAGTTAGCTTTTTCATTGAATCAAAAACATAATAATCGGCAGCAACATGAGTAAGATGATGACAGCTAAAAAGATGCTCAATATTAATAGCACTTTTGAGCGATGTCGCAGGTAATTGTAAATGAGCCAAGCTTCTAGTACCAATAAGACTGCTACTAGGAAAAAGAATGGGGTATAGGTCATGATGGTCATCCTCCCTAAGTTGGTTGCAAGTGTCATTAAAGACTAGCGTCGCGCCTCTAATGAAACCGTTTCATGAATATGTTATCATAAGAAGTGAATTAGCACCAAAATGGAGGCTTTGAATAATGGGTAAAAAAATAATTTTAGATTGTGATCCAGGCCATGATGATGCCATTGCCATGATGTTGGCATATGGGAATCCGGAGATTGATCTATTAGCGGTGACGACCGTTGCTGCTAATCAAACGCTGAACAAGGTGACGCGGAATGCGCGCTCGGTCGCAACTTTAATCGGAATGCACGATGTCCCAATCGCGGCGGGTTGTTCACGACCCCTAATTGAAGAAATTAAAGTGGCAGCTGATATTCACGGTGAATCTGGTTTGGACGGTGTTGTTTTACCAGAACCGACCGTGCCGCTTGAAGAAATTAACGCGGTTGATTTAATCATTGATTTGATTATGCAAAATCCCGCCAAGACGATTACCTTAGTACCAACGGGTGCCCTGACGAATATCGCCATGGCTACTCGTAAGGAACCGCAAATTATCGACCGGGTTAAGGAAGTCGTTTTAATGGGCGGCGCTTATCACGATGCCAACGCGAGCGCTGTCGCGGAATTCAACATTAAGTTTGATCCAGAAGCAGCCAAGATTGTCTTTAACGCCGGTTGGCAAGTGACAATGGTCGGCTTAGACGTCACGCATACCGCTTTAGCAACGCCTGAGATTGTCGACCAAATTAAAGCGATTAAAACGGAAACGTCAGATTTTGTGGTCGATTTATTGGCCTTCTTCCGCGATATGTATAAAAAAGGGCAAAATTTCGATGCGCCGCCCGTTCATGATCCGTGTGCCGTCGCTTACGTCATCGATCCGACGGTGATGATTACCAAAAAAGTGCCCGTTGATATTGAATTGAATGGCACGCTCACCCGTGGGATGACCGTTGCTGATTTCAGATATCCAATTCCTGAAGATTGCCAAACGAGTGTCGCCGTTAAATTAGACCATGCTAAATTTTGGCAGATGGTCGAAGACGCCATTCGCAAGATTGGTTAATATTTAGAAGCGTTTATTATAAATGGAGAAAGAAGGGGTCTTGATGACCTACACCGCAAACGAAAATCGTTACCAAGATATGCTTTATCGCCGCGTCGGTAATTCCGGGTTAAAACTACCCGCACTTTCATTAGGCTTATGGCATAACTTTGGGGAGACGGATAAAGTCGCCAACCAAAAAGAAATTATTTTTGGTGCGTTTGATATGGGCATTACGCATTTTGATTTAGCGAATAATTATGGGCCACCAGCTGGTAGTGCCGAAACCAATTTTGGCCGGATATTACATGATGATTTAAAAAGTTATCGAGACGAGATGATTATTTCGTCAAAGGCCGGTTATTATATGTGGCCCGGTCCCTACGGCGAATGGGGTTCTAAGAAGAACATCATCGCTAGCTGTGATCAGTCGTTACAACGGTTGCAGTTGGATTATGTCGATATTTTTTACCACCATCGGCCAGATCCTGATACGCCAATCGAAGAAACGGCGCGTGCTTTAGATTTATTGGTGCAACAAGGCAAGGCACTGTACATCGGGATTTCGAATTATTCGGCGGCGCAAACCCAAGCGATTACTAAGGTTTTCCGCCAGTTAGGGACCCCGTTTATCATTCACCAACCGCGTTATAATATGCTGGATCGGTGGATTGAAGATGGTTTAACGAATGTTTTAGCGGAAGAACAATTAGGCGCGATTACCTTTAGTCCGTTAGCGCAAGGTTTGTTGACCAACCGGTACCTCAACGGGATTCCAGCTGATTCCAGAGCAGCGCGTCCGGACAGCCCATTCTTATCCGAAGAACGGGTGGACCAAACGATTGCGACGGTTCAAAAGTTGAACCAAGTTGCGCAACAACGGGGTCAAAGCTTAGCCGAAATGGCAGTGGCTTGGAATTTACAACAACCAACTGTTGCCAGTGTTTTAGTCGGGGCTTCCCGGATTAGCCAATTGCAAGACAGCGTTCGCGCGTTGAATAATCTGACGTTTGAACCGGCAGAATTAGCAACAATTAATCAGATATTAACGACAAAATAAAAATGATTCTAAAAAAGAAGCAACTCCCCATTGGTAACGGGTGAGTTGCTTCTTTCTTTGGTTAGGCGTTGGCTTGAATTCGACCAAGAATCAATCGAGAAAAAGGACCAACAATTATCAATTGAAGTGGTAGCGCGACGATGATGTTCATGCGCCAAGCGTGTAAGTAGGCCCCGGATAAATCATTAGGAATCCCGCTTTCAATTAAAACGCCGAATAGTGACATGCAAGTCACCATCCCAAGAATCATGAGACATGAAATGGTTAGAATCATCTGTAATTTGCTGTCCTGATTTAACGGCAATTTGAACGCAATCTTTTTAGCGAGTACGCCGATTACAAATGAATCTAATATAAATGCCACGATGAAGCCGGGAATTAGACCAGTCACTAGTGCAATCCAAGAGAGTGCACCATGGAGCAATAGGTTATAGATGCTCATCCCTAATACCATACAGAAACACATTAGGGTTGTAAAAATAATACCTTCTTTTTTATTTTGGGGCATCGACAAAACCTTCTTTCTAAAAGTAACCAATTACCACCGTAGCATAAACGAATAGCGCTCGTAAGTGATTTTTTTAGAAGATGAGGTTTTTCTAATAAAATTAGTCGACTTGTGCGGCGACCTGGCGATTTTGTACCCGCCCCAGAATCGCGCGACAGAAAGGTCCGACGATGATTAATTGCCAAGGGAAAGCGAAGACGACGTTCGTCCGCCAAGTGGCAAAATAGGTGTGCATGATGTCAGTGGGAATCCCACCTTCGACCAACATGCCGAAAACGGACATGCAAGTCACCATGTATAAAAGTGTTAAACATGAAGTGCCTAGAATCATTTGAAAACGGCTCTCATGATTCAATGGTAATTTAGCCAAAACAAATTGAACCAGATTACCGACGATGAATGCTTCTAGGATAAAAGCGATGATAAAACATGGCAAAAAGATCGTTGCGAATGCCTTAATCGTGAAACTATCACGAATAATCATATTGTAAGAACTCATACCAATCACCATGCAGACACACATGATGGCCGTGAAGAAAATACCTTGTTTCTTATTTTGGGGCATTAAAAAATCCTCTTTTCTGAAAAGTTAACAGTTATAACCGTACCATAAAAAAATTTGTGGCATAAGTTATTTTTTTCAGAAAAGCGGATTTATTTTTTTAAAGGTTATTGAAAATTATTTAAGCGGGGTCTCGTTGGTCTTGACGGCATGGAAAATCGAAATCAAGAGCAGTGCACAGACGAAAATCAGTGGGAAGCCCGCTATGACACAGATTGCTTGGACTGTTTCGAAACCACCGACGACCACAATTCCGAGAGAAAATAGGATGAAGATGACGACCCAAGCCATCCGATTCCAACGATCGGGTTGTTGGCCAATTTTTAATTCGAGACTGGTAAATGACGAAACGATAAATGCGGACGATGAAATCGTGGTTGCCAAAAAGATAAAACATGACAAACAGAAAATCGTGAGCATGACAATCTTCCAAGGTAAGGTGCCAATCAACGCAGCAATCACGCTGGCTTGGCCTTGTGTGTTGAGAATGTGGACCAAATCAACTGCACCGGTGCGTTGTAGGTATAAAGCGTAACCGCCTAAAATCGCGTAGAAACTCATACAACTTAAGGCACCATAAGTCGCCATCCCAAGTAAGACTTGGCGAATGGTCCGACCTCGTGAAATCCGGGCGATGAATAAGCCCATAACAGGCATGTAAGATAACCACCAACCCCAATAGAAGAGCATTTCATGTTGGGCGAATTGACTATTTTTACCCGTGGCGTTTAAACTGAGTCGACCAAATTTACCGACTAGATGGAAAAGATCCAAGCCTTCTGCACCAATCAATTTGACGGTTGGGCCGATTAATAAGACCAATAATAAGAAACCAATGGCGGTGTAAATGTGCCAAGCACTTAACTTTTTAATGCCTTTATCCAAACCGGCGTAAACCGTTAGGGTAAAGAGCACTAATAAAACGCCGAAGAGGCCTAATTTTAACCAAAGTGTATCGGAAACCCCAGTCATGGCACTTAAAACTTTAGAAATGACGGGGATTTCCATCCCGATTGAAGAACCAATCCCGCCCATAATCCCGAAAACGACTATGAAATCAATGAGTTTACGGCCAATTTTCTTGTACATTTGGGGACCTTCTAATAAATCAATTGCAGCGCTCAAGCGTTGAACGCGTAAGTTTTTTACATATATCGCATAACCAATCGCGACGGTGGCGGTGGCAAAAATCATCCAGGCCATCGGACCCCAGTTGAATTGACCGCAGACGTTGGCGTAACGGTAAGCCGCTGCTGAAAAGGGCTTAGCACCAAACGGTGGGTTTTGTAAATATTGCAACGGATCAGTTGTGCTGAGCATCAAAATGCTGGCATCAATTGCGGTGGCAAAAACCATGCTACCCCATTGGAAGTCATTATATTCGGGCTTCTCGTTGGGTTGTCCAAAACGGATTTTACCGTAACGACTGAATCCGAGCCAGATGAGAAAAATAAAATTAATGATATAGATACCAATATAAAGCCATCGAGAATGTGTCGTTAGTGCGTCCAAAATCTGAGAAACCGTTTGTTGCAGCGAGTCACCTCCTACCAATAAAATGATGGAGACAATCCCGAATAGCAACATCGTGGGGATGAAGACGACTTTATCAACATTCTTGCGCTTTAAAATAGTAATCCTCCTGAGTTTGTTAAAGATGGGCTGTTTAACCACAAAAAAACACACCTGTACGATTGGTCAACTGACCACCTGTACAAGCGCGTTATTATAACGTATACAAATGAAAAAACAGCCTAACTTAATTTAATTTCTTACCTAAGCATAACACTTATCTGATATTTGTTAAGGGGTTTTCAGAAAAAGAGCGCTGACAAGCCTGATTAACTTCTGAGTATAGCCTAGAGTAGCAGATTATGATCGGGTTATGGTCATGATTTGATACTCGTAGCTAAACGGAAGAAGTTGGCTTGGGAGGCGCATTTCAGAAAAAGAGCGCGTTGGTTGCGGTAACAATTGAGCATTAATAAAACTTGATTAGTAATCTAGGGTTTAAGATTATTGGTCAAGTTAGATTAAGCGGAAGTTGTTGCAACCAAAAGCGCGTTTCAAATAAAAGAGCGCTGACAAGCCTGATTAACTTCTGAGTATAGCCTAGAGTAGCAGATTATGACCGGGTTATGGTCATGATTTGATACTCGTAGCTAGACGGAAGAAGTTGGCTTGGGAGGCGCGTTTCAGAAAAAGAGCGCTGATATTCACGGGAGATTTTGAGCATTAGCCTAGTTCCGTGAATAAAGTCTGGGTTTTAGACTTTGTTTGCGAAACGTAGCTAAGCACAGAAATCTGTGAGTAAAAGCGCGTTTCAGAAAAGATCGTAACTGATCTAGTCAGTTTTCAAGGACAATATAGTTCGCAAAAGCAATTACTTTTAATAAGTTCTTTTGCTTGTGATTTAATCGAATGCCATGTAGGATAACTTTGGGTATCTAATCAGAACGGTTTGAACGTTCAAACCGAATATAAAATTGAAAAAGAGGTTCGTTAAACATGGCAAAAAAATCAAAGATTGCAAAATTAGCAAAACAACAGGCGATGGTCGCACGATATGCTGACTTACGGGCCGAATTAAAAGCAAAAGGTGATTATGTGGCTTTGTCTGAATTACCAAAGGATTCAAGCCCGGTTCGCTTACACAACCGCGATCAACTAGACGGCCGACCACACGGGTATATGCGTAAATTTGGGATGAGTCGCTTAAACTTCAGACAACTAGCACACAAAGGCCAAATTCCAGGCATCAAAAAAGCAAGCTGGTAAAAGCCTGAGCGCTGATTCGAGCGGTTAATCTTTGAGCATAACCTAAAAATACCAATTATGGTTGACCTTAACCATGATTGGTATTTTGTAGTTAGGCGGAGAAGATTGCTCGAGAAGCGCGTTAAAATATAAGTGTGAGTTCTCATGGTAGTTTCTGAGCATTAGCCTAGTTCCGTGAATAAAGCCCGGATTATGGGCTTTGTTTGCGAAACGTAGCTAAGCACAGGAAACTGTGAGGACGAGCACGTTAAAAAACAAGAGCGTGACCTCGAAGATTGCTCAAGAAGCGCGTTTAAGATTATCGGTTATTTTAGATTAACCGAAAACTGTTGCAACCCAAAGCACGTTTCGAAAATGAGCGCTGACTCGAGTTTATCAGCCTTTTAGGATTGAACATCACCTTAGTTTGAACTCGCAATTGTTTTTTGATATAGTCAATGTACGATTCAAATCATGGATTAAAAAATCGGTTATATTGGAGGTTGGTTGGATGAGCTATTCACAATTCATTGTGTGTGTTGCCGTAGATGATTAAGGACGTTTTTCAGCAGATTAAATAATTAGGAGTGCATTATGAAAAACGTCCAGAAAAAAGTACCATCAATTCTTTTAATGATTGTGCTGGTTGGTTTTCCACAAATCAGCGAATCAATTTTTACGCCTGCATTGCCGGAGATTAGTCGTGTGATGCAGGTCAGTCCACAAATAACGCAGTTAACGATGAGTACCTACTTTGGTGCTTTTGCATTCGGTGTTTTATTTTGGGGCTGGTTATCCGATCAAATCGGCCGTCGTCCTAGTATGTTGTGGGGGATTGGCATTTATCTAATCGGGAATCTCGGTTTGTTAGGCGCACCACAATTTCCCGAGTTATTAATGGCGCGAATGATACAAGCGTTTGGTGCGAGTGTCGGTTCCGTAGTCACGCAGACGATTATGCGTGAGGCTTTCAGCGGTATTACGGGTGCTAAGGTATTCGCAAAAATTGGCGCGGCTATGGCGTTAGCGCCAGCATTGGGACCACTAATTGGCGGATTAGTCCAGACCTACTTTGGTTACCGCAGTGTTTTTTCAGTTCTAGTGGTGATGGCGATTAGTGCTGGATTATATGCATTCGCAGCATTGCCAGAAACGCGTGTTCAAAAGGCGCCTAGAAAAGTGGCTGTGAGGGCTTTGATGAAACGATTACTGAGTGATCGAAAAGTTTGGGCCTACGGTATTTTAATCAGTGGGGTTAATGGTATCTTGTTCAGCTATTATGCTGAAGCACCATTTGTTTTTATGAGTCATTTTAAGTTAACGGCCATTCAATATGGCCTGTTAGGGCTAGTACTAGCAGCGGCCAGTATTCTGGGGGCAGTGACGACTAATTACGGCTTGGCGCATTTTGATGCTGTCAGAGTGGCTCGTAGCGGGCTATGGTTGGCATTATTTAGTGGTGTTGGTTTAGTCTTTGCTAGTAGTAATGATCAGTTGATTTTAATAATCATTACTATTTTTGGAACTTTCTGGGGCCTGAATACGACGTTACCGATTGCATTGAACTTAGCACTAGTTGGGTATGAGACTGTGATTGGGACGGCAAGCGGCCTGTTTAGCTTCGCGTATTATTGGTTAATTAGTTTGTTAACTTATGGGATTAGTCGACTGCATACGGGTTCAATTTTAGTTCTGCCAATCTATATGGTCAGCTTAATGATCATTATGTTAATCGCGTATTACGGCGGTGTTCGTCAAAATAAAGTGTAAGAAATAAAGCTGTGACAGAACTCGGTTATCAATTGCCTATCAAGTTGAAAAGTCGCCTATTCCGAACAGGATAGACGACTTTTTGATTTGAACGGAAATTGATGAGTTCTGGCGCGCGTCAAAAAATAGCGTTCGTTTAATATCAGAATACGACGACTTATGTCATAACCCTATTTCTTAGTTGTGATGTGGTAATTGTTGTTTTAAACCGGCTAGGAAAATGTCGAGGCCCAACATGAACTTGGGTTCTGAGGCCAGTTGGACGTGTTGATGTTGGTCGAAGGTACTTAGGAAAGCATCATAATGATTTTCTTGAGCGATGCTTTGCATTTGGCCAACCAGTTCACGCATGTAATTATCTTGACTGGTTAAGGCACAATTTTTAAGCCGGACTTCATTGGCAATGTCCGCAAATAAGCCGGTGATAAAATGGTCGATTGATTCAATCACTAAGCTACTTTTATCAGGCGCGAAACCGGCGTCGAGTAAGATTTGAATCAATTGATTGATTAAACGCAAGCGAATTTTAGTCGCTGGCACGGTCAAAATCATCAATTCAGCAGCGTAGGGGTATTTCAAATAGGTTTGGTAAATCGCCATGAAAATCGCTTTGATTTGAACGTCCCAAGCTTCAGTCGAAGGCTTAATTAGAACCTCAGCCATGACGTCATCAGCCATGGCTTGCAGTAGCGCTTGTTTGTTAGCGAAATGCCAATAAAAAGTGGAGACGCTAATATCCAATTCGGCCGCAATCTTGCGAATGGAGAGTGATTCAGCAGTCCCGTTAATCGATAGAATTTTGAAGGCTGTTTTGATGATTTGTGTATCAGAAATGTCTTTTTTGACCATTTTAGTCAAACCCCTTTACATTTTCAGAAAAATTGATTGAAATTGTTTTTAAAATTTGTTACAGTAGTAACCCGAACAGTGTTCGTTTATACTGTACAATAGTTTGAATCACAATTCAAATTTAGGAAAAAGAGGGATGCATATGTCGATGCTCAAACAACATTTAAAACCCTATCTTGGGGTTTTCAGCCTGTCATTATTAGCAACCGTTGTTTCAGTTGCTTCAGCTTTATGGCAACCGAAACTATTGCAAGATGTTTTAGAAGCCATTATGAAAAATGACCAAGATAAGGTCATGCAAGTCGGAATATATTTAATTATAATCGCGATTGTCGGTTTGATTGCCGGCATCGTCAATACGATTACTTCTGCGGTGACAGCCCAGGGGATGACCGCGGATATGCGGGAAACGACCTTCAGAAAAATTCAGACGTTCTCATTTGCGAATATCGAGAAATTCTCGGTCGGTAATCTATCGGTCCGACTCACGAATGATATGACCCAAATTCAAAACGTCATTATGATGACGTTACAAACCATTTTTCGGATTCCAATTTTATTTGTCGGTAGTTTTATCTTAGCGATGAATTCATTACCGAGCCTTTGGTGGGTGATTATCCTGCTTGTGGTGCTGGTTTTTGTGATTACTTTCCTATCAATGGGTTCAATGGGTAAACATTTCGGTGCGATTCAAAACTTGATTGATAAAATTAATAACCTCGCCAAAGAAAATTTAATGGGCACGCGAATTGTTAAATCGTTTGTCCAAGAAGACAACGAAATTGCCCGTTTTAGTAAAACAAGTGACAAGTTAGAACACCATACAGCGATTGTCGGGATGCTTTTCTCAGTCATGATTCCGTCGTTTATGTTAGTCGCTAACTTGGCCGTTGTCGCTTCAATTTATTTCGTCGGTAACTTAGTCGATACTGATCCAACAGCGATTGCAGCGATTGCGTCATTCATGAACTACTTAATGCAAATCATGATGTCGATTATTATGGGCGGGATGATGATGATGATGGCGTCTCGGGGGGCTGTTTCATTGAGACGGCTACAAGAGATTCTCGATACGAATCCGGATATTGTTTATCCAGAAGTACCTGATCGTGATTTAGCCGGTAGTTTGGAATTTGACCACGTTGATTTCCGCTATCCCGATGATGACCACGAAACGTTGCAAGATATCAGTTTTAAAATTAATCCGGGTGAAATGATTGGGATTGTCGGCGCAACAGGGGCCGGTAAATCAACCATGGCCCAATTAATTCCGCGTTTATTTGATCCAACTAAGGGTCAGATTAAAATCGGCGGCGTTGATATCAAAGATTTGAACGAACACAATTTACACAACACGGTATCATTCGTGCTTCAAAAGGCAATTTTATTCTCAGGAACCATTTCGCAAAACTTGCGACACGGTAACCAAGATGCAGCAGAAAGCGAACTGGATCGCGCTGCTGGCATCGCCCAATCAAAAGAATTTATCGAAAAACTGGCTGAACGTTACGAAGCACCCGTTGAAGAACGGGGGGCTAATTTCTCGGGTGGTCAGAAACAACGGCTATCGATTACACGGGGTGTGATTGGTAATCCGAAGATTCTAATCTTAGATGATAGTACGAGTGCATTAGATGCGCATTCTGAAAAATTAGTTAAAGAGGCACTTGATCGTGAATTGAAAGACACGACAACGCTGATTATTGCGCAGAAGATTTCGTCAGTCGTCAATGCGGACCGGATTTTGGTCCTCGATGAAGGTCATTTAGTCGGTGTTGGCACCCATCACGAATTAGTCGCCAACAACGATGTTTATCGTGAAATTTTCGAAACTCAAAAAGGAAAGCGAGGATAAGCCATGAAAGAATTTAAACGCGCCATGACGTTTTTCTACCATTATTTAAAACGATATAAGCCGTCATTCGTGATCATCCTCGTGATGACCTTTATTGCGACTTATTTACAAGTTAAGGCACCGGAATACATCGGGGATGCTTTAAATGAATTGGTTAAATACGCGACTAAGTTCCAAATTTTAAAAGCGCAACACTTACCAACTAGTGGCGCTTCAAAAGACGCTTTCGTTGAAGTGATTGTTTCATTGATTCTCTTTTACGTCTTTAGTTCCGCGGCAACGTTTGTGTCGAGCCTGGTCTTTACACGGATTAATGCGTTGTCGACCAACCGAATGCGGATTGGCTTATTCAATAAGTTACAAAAAATGCAGATTAAATATTTCGACCGTCATTCCGACGGCGATATCTTAAGTCGATTCACCAGTGATTTGGATAATATTTATAACGCGATGAACCAAGTTTTAAGTCAAATTATTTCGGGTTCAGCATTATTAATCGGTTTATTGATTATGATGTTTAAAAAAGATGTCCAACTCGCTTGGGTGACGGTTGCTTCAGTACCGATTTCATTCATCTTGGCGTGGATTATCATCACTAAAGCGCAAAAATACGTCAATTTACAACAAGATGAAGTCGGTAAGTTGAATGGTTATATCAATGAAAAAATCACCGGTCAAAAAGTGATTATCACCAACAGCTTACAAGCTGAAACGATTGATGGTTTTATTGGCCATAATGAAAATGTCCGTAAAGCGACACTCAAAGGTCAAATTTATTCTGGGATGATTTTCCCATTGATGCAAGGGATGTCGTTGGTCAATACGGCGATTGTGATTTTCTTCGGGAGCTGGTTAGCCGTTAATGGTGATATTAAAAAATCAGTTGCCTTAGGGTTAGTGGTAACTTTCGTGCAATATTCACAACAATTCTATAACCAAATTGCCCAATTATCATCGAGTTACAGTATGATTCAATTGGCAATCACCGGTGCACGACGAGTCAATGAAGTCTTCGATGAAGATGATGAAGTCCGACCAACTGATGGAGTGGCCTTAACCGGTATTGACCGTTCAGTTACGATGGAAAACGTTGACTTTAGTTATTTACCAGGCAAACAAATCTTGCATGATGTCAACATTGAAGTCGATAAAGGCCAGATGATTGCGCTTGTTGGCCCGACTGGTTCGGGGAAAACAACCGTCATGAATTTAATGAACCGTTTCTACGATGTAGATCACGGTGCGGTTAAAATTGACGACGTCGATATTCGCGAAATGGACCTTGATAGTTTGCGGTCGCACGTCGGGATTGTCCTACAAGAATCCGTTCTATTCTCAGGAACGATTCGCGATAACATTGTCTTTGGGAAACCGGATGCGACCGATGAAGAAGTGATTGCAGCGGCTAAACAAGCGCACATTCACGAATTTATCGAAACGCTAGAAGACGGTTATCAAACCAAGGTCAGTGAAGAAGACAATCTCTTTAGTACCGGTCAGAAACAATTAATCAGTATCGCGCGGACGATTATTACCGATCCAGCGCTGTTGATTTTGGATGAGGCCACAAGTAACGTCGATACCGTGACGGAAAGTCGCATTCAAAAAGCGATGGATAACGTCATTCAAGGCCGAACCAGCTTTGTCATCGCCCATCGGCTAAAGACAATCCTCAATGCCGATCGGATTATCGTCCTCAAAGACGGCAAGATAATCGAAGAAGGCAGTCATCAAGAATTACTAGAACAAGCAGGCTTCTATGCCGAATTGTACAACAATCAATTTGTATTCGAATAGAGCGCGAGTCAAAACAGAGCGTGACTCGAGCGGTTAATCTTCGAGCATAACCTAAAACAAGCCGCTTCATCACCGAATAATACCGGTTGATGAAGTGGCTTGTTTTTTAGTCTTTTAGTTTAGTATAGAATAACATTATCTATCAAATGAAAATACTCCAGAAAAATTCATAGATAATCAAAAAGATTGCTATGGCAACTGTTAAAATCAATTTCTTTTTCGAAGGTAAATCTTTCTTCTTTAGATAGTTACCCAATGCAATTAAAGAGATTACAGCAGAGAAAATGAATGCTTTTACCATTCTTGTTCGTTTAGTTTTTGAAACTTTTGCATGATAAAACGCCCTTTCAAATAGATTTATGCTACATATACAAGGTACCACCAGTTTCTTCTTTGTTTGGTTTTTTATCTCAAAACAATAAAAAAACGGTCCTAAATCGAGAGAAGTATGAAGTAGACTCCTGACGTTGGATTTCTCCAATTTCAGGGGTCTACTTCATTATTAGCTTTTTATTATGTTGTTCTGTTTGAAACAGTTAAAAAAATCTTGGTAAAATCTTATCCTGTTTATCCAATATCTACGAAAAAATGAATAAGAGCGATCGATTCATCAGATCAAAAATTTCTGGATAATGGAAAGGGGATAAAAAGGGATTATGTTATATGTCTTAGACGGAGTAAGTTTTATGACGGTTGGCTACCCGATTTGTTATAGTCTATCAAATGATTAAATGAATATGCATTCTACATCTTTGACATGATTTCTTCAATTTTATAAAGCTTAGAAGATGCTATGCCAGTTCCTAGTACCGTATAGTTTTTTAATTGTTCCGGAGTGACTTGAGTAGCTTCATAAATATTTTCTTGTAAAGTAGTATCGATCCTATTTAAATAATCCGCAATTAATTTGCGCTGTTTCTTTTTTCTGATTTGAACTGGTAGAGTAGTTAAGACTACTATGCCGATTGAAAAAAGCGACATCGCTAAACTATTCAAGAATGTATTTGAATAGTATATTGCTGCCAGCCCAATTATCGCAATAGAAGCAGTTAAAAAGAAATCCTTTTTTTGATTCTTCGGCATAGTAATCCTCCTTATAAAGATTTATTTTTGTGAAATCCAGTCTTGTCCTGCACCGCCCCGACCACTAGTACCAATTCTTCTTTGCTTAAACTTTGAACGTTTTTCATAGTAAAACCTCTCATATAATTTTTATTACGAAAAAAATATATCATTCGAATTGAATTTTTAAGGTAAATTATCTCAAGATGATATTATTCTGTACTGAAATGTAAACGAGCCTATCCACCAGTGTCTTTTTAGAGTAATTTTTACTCATTTATCGTTTCAGCTGTAATTCTATTCACTTTAGGATATGAATGAGTGATTTCAGGACAATTCTGAATAATATTATATGAATACAAGTATATTTACACCATATTAAGTGCTAGAAAAGGTGTACGTACAATGAGAAAAATAAAGTTGATTACGCAACATGATGAAAAAAATTGTGGTGTTGCCTGTCTTTCTATGGTCCTAAATTTTTATGATACGAGCGTTCCTATCAGTAAATTACGTTTAATGTCCGGGACAAACAGCCAAGGTACTTCAGCCTTTAGATTAGTCCAAGCATTAAACGATTTCCAATTGCAAACTGATGGATCAATTTGGAAAGAAGAAGACTTGCCTGATCCATCTCGATGAAATAACTAGCGGTTTAGATACTCGCTCAGAGCATCAAATAATTCAAAATTTGATGAACCTAGAGGATAAAAACATTCTGTTTATCGCCATCACTTATCCATTGCAAAAGATTGTGATCAGGTATTTGTCTTAGATAAAGGGGCAGCTTGTCGAATCTGGAACTCATACCCAATTAAGAGCACTAAATGGGACCTATGAAGAACTTTGGGAAATGATGGCAATCGCTTAAAAAAAGAACAATATAGAGCACTATAAACATTCTGCCTATTTTTATTGATTCTTGTTATAATTAGATATCTATAATAATAAGGAAGTGTTTATATGGTTTTTGTAGATTCTTTCTCGTATTTTTTTAAAGAATTATTTGATCTGTTGCTGTTTCTATTCATGATTGGGCTACTAACAAATATTCGAAAAAAATCATTTTATTTTACGCTACTTATATTCCTTTTTCCACTCACATTACTTTCAGTAACAGATGCACTTTTGACTGGAATCGCACTGATGTCTTTAATTGTGATACTAAGATTTAAGTCTTGGCGAAAGGAACCAGAAGTCAAATTTACTGAGTTATTGGGTCTTTTGCTCTCCTTAACGATTTATAGCATAGTACCACTCTTTTCATCCATCATTATATCTAGAATCTTTAAACTCGAATTCAACGTATTGAATGAACGAGGACCTTTGTTAGTGGTTATTTTGATTGGATTTGATTGGATGCTGTCAATCATCATTGCGTTGACAATAAAATCAAAGGTAATTCAACGTTCAATTCCTTCCGAAGAAACAAAAGTGTATTGTATGCAGCTGGGAATATTTTTGACGTTTGTCTATTTGTTTGGAGAAGTATTAAGAAGGATGCAGATACTAGGCATTTTTCAAATCATAATGATTAGTTTTTTAGTTACTCAATTCTCGGTTACGATGTATTTTACTTATCTTACTTTGAAAAAGAATCACGAAAAAACTGAATTGAGCAACCTTAAGGAACAGATGGAAATGATGCGAGTCTATACTACGGACATTGAGAGAAACTATCAGGAACTGCGTAAATTCCGCCATGACTATAAAAATATGCTACTAGGTCTCAAGGCAATGCAAAATGAAGCTGCGATCGATGAAGGGTATTTAAATAAGATGATCGATTATTCTCATCAGATGATAGATAACAGTGTGATGCGTTTTTCAGGACTAAGCAACTTAAAAGTAGACTCCGTAAAATCCTTGATGGTAGCAAAGTTAATCCATGCAGAACAATCTGGCATTGAGGTAAATTTTGAATGTCTTATTCCAATAGCAAACATCAATATGGATGAAATCAAACTTGTCCGAATCTTAGGTATATTAATCGATAATGCGGTGGAAGCAGCAATTGAATCAGAAAAAAAAATAAACATATTGTTCATTGATTCTGCCGATTCGATTGAGATTTCAATTGAAAATTCTTTCCTTGGCAAGCTGCCTTCTTTATCAGAGATGAAAAAAGTGGGATTTAGTAAAAAGGGAAAGGACAGGGGACTAGGCTTATCCAATGCTCAGGATATCCTTACTTCGACCAAGCAAGCTGACCTGGCACATTACTCAAATCAAGGAATGTTTGTTTCTACACTAACTATAAGAAAGAGTGAATAATATGACATTACCAATTATTCTCTGCGAAGATGACATAATTTTGATGTCTCATTACAAGGCAATCATCGATAATTGGGTTATGATCAATGATTATGATATGCAACTGGTTTTAGCAACGACTGATCCGGGAGATATTTTCTTGTATTTATCCAAAAACAAGGTAACGAATAGTTTGTACTTTTTGGATATCGATCTTGGAAAACATTTAGATGGAATTGATGTTGCACAACGTATTAGAACTGATAACGAGTTCGCTCAAATCGTCTTTATCACTTCTCATCAAGAATTGGCAATGGAGACGTTAAAACGACAAATAGAACCGTTAGATTATATTGTTAAGGACGATCAAAGTGAAAAAGGACAAATAGAAAATGTTTTGGATGGACGCCACAAGTTAACATTTGTGGACAATAGCACTAATGAACGTCATCTATCCTTTATGATTGGTACAAGGAACTTTAGAGTGGATATTACTTCGATTTACTTCTTAGAAACGTCGGTCACGCCTCATAAAATTATATTATACGGCGGAAACATAATGTATGAATTTTATGGGAAGATGAATGATTTAGAAAAAGAATATCCTGAATTACTTCGTATTCATAAGTCGTTTCTAATCAATCCAAATAAAGTAATTTCTGTAGATTATAAGAGTAGAACGATATTCTTTCCAGAAGAGTATTCTTGTAGATTCCCATTGGCAAAAAACAAAATCCTAAGAAAAACCTTGGATAGCACCGAAAGCTCAATTCGTAAATAGGGACTATGATATAACGATTGAAAGAACAATAATCAGTAAATTCAGGTAAATGATGCCGCAACAATTTAGTGTCAGCTTGGAATTTATGCTTGTATTTTTTCTATTACGGAATCAGTTTTTGAGAAAAAATCATAAAAAGAGCATCGTTATTATTAAGTGATCACACAATAACTAGTTTCTTGCTCCAAACTTTCTGGTGGTCCTCATGTCGCCCAGGATGTATTAAATGCAATAAAAGGCTTTTTTAAATAGAGGTGGAGAGAGAAGAAGAAGGATTCCTATAGAATGAGAATCATAAATATTATTTTGTCTCTTCTCAAAACGTTAATAGATATTCTGATCTATCGCTATTTCAGAACACCATCTCACTGTTGTGGGAGGGTTTTTTTTGATTCTTTTAGGTAAAAACTCGGTGGTTTAAGGCCTTGTCGAATACAGGGTTAAACACACCGAGAAAATTGCATAAAATTATCTCCAATTATTGGGGTCTACTGCACTTTTGCAAATAATGATATAAGTTTTATGATTCTGGCGACACCAAAAATTATTAAAAATTCCAATACATTAAAAATTGCGACCACTAGCATGATAATTCGTCACTCAAAAAAGCCTTTTTCCGATTATTGTTCAGTCGGAAAAAGGCTTTTTAAGCGACAACACGTTTAGATATCTTGAATTTGGCCGTCAGCGTGACGTTCAACGGTCATCTTGGTCATTGGGATGTAACCCAATTTGGGTACTAACGTTTTTTGAACGGATTCAGATTGAATGTAGCGAATGAATTTCGCTGTTTGGTAGTTCGGATTGCCTTTTGAATACATATGTTCATACGACCAGATTTTCCATGTGTTGGTCGTGACGTTCTTTTCAGTTGGTTGCACGTTATCTAACGCAACCGCCTTTAAACCATCTTTAATGTAAGGGAAGGCGAGGTAGCTAATGGCACCTGGTGTTTGACGGACGATTTTTTGAACCGTGCCGGAAGAATCTTGTTCTTGGCTCGCAACGACTTTATTCGTTTTTAAACCGAGATTTTCAAAAGTTTGCCGCGTGCCACTGCCTTGCGCCCGGTTAACGACGGTGATTTTTTCGTCGGGGCCGCCAACTTCTTTCCAGTTGGTTGTCTTGCCGTTAAAGATGCTGAGTAATTGCGCACTGGTTAGTGATTTGATGCCGAGTTTTTCGTTGACGACGGGCGCGATTGCGACCACCGCTACTTTATGATCGACTAGCTTTTTAGCGTTGATGCCGTCTTTTTCTTCAGCGAAGATATCGGAGTTGCCTAACGTCACGTTGCCTGAACTGATTTGTGTTAAGCCAGTCCCAGAACCGCCACCTTGGACGGTGATATTGACGTCGGTATTATTTTTTTGGTAGGCTTCGCCAGCTTGCTCAACGAGTGGTTGTAGTGCGGTTGAACCGACTGCCGTAATTTTAACGGGTTGGGCTTCTGTGCCCACCTGTGATGTCTTTTTACCTTGGCAACCAGCTAATACTAAAGCAATTGCCCCAATTGAGAATAACGTTGCACCAAATCGTTTCATACTAAATTCCTCCTGAAGAACTATATTGAGTTGATACCTTTAGTATAGCCAGCGATTGTAAAGGTTCACTACTAGTTCATGTAAAGGTCCTGTCGTAAAATTGTAAATAATACGTTATGGACTAAATGAAGACGTTACTTAAGAATATCTATCATTTTTCAGACGAGACTCGATTGCCATTAATAATTGCAGTATAGTAGAAACATATGTTATTAATTTGATGGATTGGAGTATTTAGAATGGTATTTATTGCAACTTGCTATTTATTGGTGATATTGCCGCTATTAGTGGTGATTATTAAGCGTCAACCTCAAAACTTTCGGTTATTATTCAAACTATACATCAATTGTGCACTAACGTTAGGCTTAACAATTGGGATGATTAAATTATTATTTGGTAATTGGATTAGTTTAAAGGACAGCGTGTTTCAACCCACTTTTACTTTAAAATTCATGGTATTAATTACGGTGGCTGAGCTTATCATCTTAGGCGTTGGCTGGGGGCTTAAACGATTTATTAAAGTTGATTTAGAATTTGTGGATCAGCCGGGTCGTCCTTACGGCAGTCTAGTGAGCGCCTTCTTATTAGCCCTAGGTTATTTCTTTTTAATGGCTAGTAATTGGGCTAACCAGAATTTTGGTTTATTAACACCAGAACAGATTGTTTATAATTTACGTCAACCGATGGAAGGTGTCGACAGCAACTTCATTAGTTCGTTCATCACTGGTCCGATTTTTGGATCATTGATAATGTTAGTAGTGCTTGCGATAGGCCTAGTTTATCTAAGACGTTTTGCAATAACCTGTCAGCTTAAAAAACCACTTTTCAAAAAGCAATTAATTGGCCGGTACGTCATATTGCCGAGTATCTTGGTTTTTGGGGTTTTAACGACCGTTGCGGCGGTTAAAATTAATGCAGTTGGTTTTTATCAATACTTTACTTCGGATTCAGCGTTTATCGAAAATAACTACGTTAAACCAACCGAAGACAAGTTAACCTTTCCGAAACAGAAACGTAACTTAATCTATATTTATGCTGAATCATTGGAATCGACAGCGACTTCTAAAGCGCTTGGTGGACAGATGGATGAGAATTTATTGCCTGAATTGACCGCATTAGCTGAAGAAGAAGGGATTCATTTCTCAAATACCGATAAGGAATTTGGTGGCGCGCAACAATTACCCGGCACTGGTTGGACGATTGCAGGAATGGTTGCCCAAACCGCAGGGATGCCATTGAAGGAACCGGTTGACGGTAATTCTTACGGGACTGGTGAAGGGGCACAATTCTTACCAGGCATGACGACGTTAACCGATATTTTAGCCGATCAAGGCTATAACCAAGTGGCTTTATTCGGCTCAGACGCGACGTTTGGTGGTCGCCGGGCACTGTTTACTCAACACGGTAACGTTAAGATTGATGATTTATTAACAGCTCGCAAAACCGGACGAGTTGCGAAAGATTATAAAGTTTGGTGGGGTTATGAGGATTCCAAACTATTTGAATATGCTAAAGAAGATGCGACTAAACTCAGTCAGTCGAATAAGCCGTTCAATTTAACGATGCTGACGGCTAACACTCATCATATTGGGGGTTACGCTGAAAAGGATATGCCCAATCAATATGGTAATCAATATTCAAACGTGATTGCTTTTTCAGATCATCAGATTGTTGAATTTATTAAGTGGGCAAAAACGCAATCCTTCTATAAGAATACGACCATTATTGTGGATGGCGATCATCTGGGGATGGATGTTAACTATTATAAGAAGATTCCTGAATCGGGTCGGCATACGTTCAATCTGGTCTTGAATGCGCCTAAAACAACAACGACCGTTAAAACGAAAAACCGGCAGTTTAGTACAATGGATATGTTCCCAACAACATTAGCAGCGATGGGTGTTAAAATTAAAGGCAATCAATTAGGGCTAGGCACAAATCTACTTTCTAATCAAAAAACATTGATTGAGAAAAAAGGTTTGAAGAAAGTGACCAATGAATTGTCAGAAAATTCTAAATTCTACAATAATACGTTTGTCTTTAATAAGAAATAGGTCAATTGACTTTTCTGAAAAAGGCGTGTATATTAACAGGTAACTGCGAAAATCCGTAGAAAAATTTATTGTGCTGATCTATTGTCCAGCACGGTATTCATGAAAAACAAAAATAGTTCAGCCGATTTCGTATCGCGCAAAGCAACTGTTTTTGTTTTTTTTCTGCTCAAAAACGCATCAATTTGGCGATGTAATTTAAATTTAATATTCGTCATATTCTTGTAACATTTGAGCTCTGCGGAAAACTTTATAGAGGGGTGAACAATTTGGCAGGACACTTAGTAAATTACGGTAAACATCGGACCCGTAGAAGCTATGCACGGATTAAAGAAGTGTTGGAACTACCAAACTTGATCGAAATCCAATCTAATTCCTATCAATGGTTTTTAGATGAAGGGCTTCGTGAAATGTTTGAGGACATCATGCCAATCGACGATTTTGCTGGTAATTTATCATTAGAATTCGTTGGTTACCAACTACTTGAACCGAAATACACGGTTGAAGAAGCACGTCAACATGATGCCAACTATTCAGCACCATTACACGTTACGTTACGACTAACAAACCACGAAACTGGTGAAATTAAATCTCAAGACGTCTTCTTTGGCGATTTCCCATTGATGACTGACCAAGGGACTTTCATTATTAATGGTGCGGAACGGGTTATCGTTTCTCAATTAGTTCGTTCACCAGGTGTTTATTTTAATAGTTCAATTGATAAGAATAGCCGGACAACTTACGGCACAACCGTCATTCCTAACCGGGGTGCTTGGTTAGAATTTGAAACAGATGCGAAAGATATCGCCTACGTGCGGATCGATCGGACTCGTAAGATTCCAATGTCTGTTTTAGTGCGTGCTTTAGGTTACGGTTCAGATCAAGAAATTATCGATATCTTAGGCGACAACGATTCATTAATGTTGACGTTAGAAAAAGATATCCATAAGAATACTGATGATTCAAGAACTGAAGAAGCCTTAAAAGATATCTACGAACGTCTTCGCCCCGGCGAACCTAAGACGGCTGATAGCTCACGTTCATTACTTTTTGCCCGTTTCTTCGATGCAAAACGTTATGATTTAGCTTCAGTTGGTCGTTACAAGATCAACAAGAAGTTGAGCTTAAAGACACGTCTATTGGGTCAAACATTGGCTGAAACATTGGCTGATCCCGATACAGGTGAAGTGATTGCTGCCAAAGATACAGTAGTTGATCGTCAAGTCATGGATACTTTGTCACCTTATTTAGACAAAGAAGATTTCAAGACGGTGACTTACCAACCAGCTGATGAAGGTGTCTTAGCTGAACCAATGACGTTACAAGTGATTAAAGTTTATTCACAAAAAACGCCAGATAAAGAAATCAACATGATCGGTAACGGTCATATTGACGCCAAAGTTAAACATGTGATTCCTGCTGATATCTTGGCATCGATGAACTACTTCTTCAATTTACAAGAAGGTCTTGGCAATACCGATGATATTGATCATTTAGGTAACCGTCGGATTCGTTCAGTTGGTGAATTGCTCCAAAACCAATTCAGAATTGGTTTATCACGGATGGAACGGGTTGTTCGTGAACGGATGTCAATCCAAGATACAAGTACTATTACACCCCAACAATTAATTAATATTCGTCCAGTTGTGGCTTCAATCAAAGAATTCTTTGGTTCATCTCAATTGTCACAATTCATGGATCAAACCAATCCACTTGGTGAATTAACGCATAAACGTCGTCTATCTGCCTTAGGACCTGGTGGTTTGACTCGTGACCGTGCCGGTTACGAAGTCCGAGATGTGCATTATACCCATTATGGTCGTATGTGCCCAATCGAAACGCCTGAAGGCCCTAATATCGGGTTGATTAATAGTTTAGCAAGTTACGCCGTTGTTAACCGTTATGGTTTCATTGAAACCCCTTATCGTCGTGTCAGCTGGGATACCCATGATGTCACTGATAAGATTGACTACTTAACAGCCGATGAAGAAGATAATTACGTCATCGCCCAAGCCAATTCACCATTAAACGATGATGGATCATTCGTTGAAGAAACGGTCTTGGCACGTTACAAAGATGACAATATCGAAACATCAATCGACAAGCTTGATTACATGGATGTCTCACCTAAACAAGTTGTTGCCGTCGCAACAGCCTGCATTCCTTTCTTGGAAAATGATGATTCAAACCGTGCCTTAATGGGTGCCAACATGCAACGTCAAGCCGTACCTTTAGTTGATCCTCACGCACCATTGGTTGGGACGGGTATGGAATACAAAGCCGCTCATGATTCTGGGATTGCAATGCTTGCCAAACATGACGGAACAGTTGAATATGTTGATGCTAAAGAGATTCGCGTGCGTCGTGAAGACAGCGCGTTAGATAAATATGAATTAATGAAATTCCGTCGTTCAAATGCGGGTAAGAACTACAACCAACGTCCAATCGTTGCTAAAGGCGATCACGTTGATGCTGATGAAATTATCGCAGACGGCCCAGCTATGGAAAATGGCGAACTAGCCTTAGGTCAAAACCCATTGATCGCTTTCATGACTTGGAATATGTATAACTATGAAGATGCCATTGTTCTTTCAGAACGCTTGGTTAAAGAAGATTTGTATACGTCAATTCATATTGAAGAATACGAATCAGAAGCACGTGATACAAAACTTGGACCTGAAGAAATTACGCGTGAAATTCCAAATGTCGGCGAAGATTCATTAAAAGATCTTGATGAATTTGGGATTGTGCGGATTGGTGCGGAAGTTAAAGATGGTGACATTTTAGTTGGTAAAGTCACGCCTAAGGGTGTTACTGAATTATCAGCTGAAGAACGTTTACTCCACGCAATCTTCGGTGAAAAAGCACGTGAAGTTCGGGATACTTCCCTTAAGGTACCTCATGGTGGCGGCGGGATTATCCAAGATGTTAAGATCTTTACACGTGAAGCTGGCGATGAATTGTCACCAGGCGTTAACATGATGGTCCGCGTTTATATTACTCAAAAACGTAAGATTCAAGTCGGCGATAAGATGGCCGGACGTCATGGTAACAAAGGGACAGTTTCAATCGTTGTTCCTGAAGAAGATATGCCATACATGCCAGATGGTACCCCAGTTGATATCTTATTGAGTCCCATGGGTGTGCCTTCACGTATGAATATCGGGCAAGTCCTTGAATTACATTTAGGGATGGCTGCTCGTAACTTAGGTATCCATGTTGCAACACCAGTCTTTGATGGTGCGCAAGATAAAGATTTATGGGATGCTGTTCGTGAAGCCAATATGCCTTCAGATGGTAAGAGTGTACTTTATGATGGTCGCACGGGTGAACCATTTGATACTCGGGTTTCTGTTGGGGTCATGTACTACATGAAACTAGCCCACATGGTTGACGATAAGTTACATGCACGTTCAATCGGACCTTACTCACTTGTTACGCAACAACCTTTAGGTGGTAAAGCACAATTTGGTGGCCAACGTTTCGGGGAAATGGAAGTTTGGGCACTTGAAGCTTATGGTGCTGCTTATACCTTACAAGAAATCTTAACTTACAAGTCTGATGACGTGGTTGGTCGTGTTAAAACGTACGAAGCCATTGTCAAGGGTGAACCAATTCCAAAACCAGGTGTCCCAGAATCATTCCGGGTCTTGGTCAAAGAATTACAATCACTTGGTCTCGACATGAAAGTCTTAGATATCAACAAAGAAGAAATTGAATTGCGTGATATGGATGACGACGATGACGATATTGTTAACGTTGATGCCTTATCTAAATACGCAAAAGAACAAGAAGAAAAGAAAGCACAAGAAGAAGCTGAAAAAGCACGAGCGGCCGCTAACGTTGACCCAGTTGATCCTTCAGCCGAATAATCGAGTGTTCTAATCAATTCAAATTAGTAAAGCGCGCTGCTTTACCATTCTATAAAAAATGAGGAGGTCGGCCCTTTGATAGATGTCAATAAGTTTGAAAGCATGCAAATTGGTTTAGCATCGTCAGATAAAATTCGTAGTTGGTCATATGGTGAAGTTAAAAAACCAGAAACAATCAACTATCGTACTTTAAAACCTGAACGTGATGGCCTTTTTGATGAACGCATCTTTGGACCTACAAAAGATTGGGAATGTGCTTGTGGTAAGTACAAGCGGATTCGGTATAAAGGAATTGTCTGTGACCGTTGTGGGGTAGAAGTGACTCGTTCTAAAGTTCGTCGTGAACGAATGGGCCATATCGAACTTGCAGCACCAGTCACTCATATCTGGTACTTTAAAGGGATTCCAAGTCGGATGGGTCTTGTCTTAGACATGAGCCCCCGTGCTTTGGAAGAAATTATCTACTTCGCATCATACGTTGTGATTGACCCAGGCGATACAGCCTTGGAAAAGAAACAACTGATGACCGAACGCGAATATCGTGAAAAACGTGATGAATTTGGCAATAAGTTTAACGCTAAGATGGGTGCCGAAGCCATCAAGGAATTATTGCGCGATGTTGATCTTGAAGGCGAAGTTGCTGAATTAAAGGAAAACTTGAAGTCAGCACAAGGCCAAAAGAGAACTCGTGCCATCCGTCGTTTAGATATCTTAGACGCCTTCCGTAAATCAGGGAACAGCCCTGAATGGATGGTCATGGATGCCATTCCCGTTATTCCGCCAGATTTACGACCAATGGTTCAATTGGAAGGTGGCCGTTTTGCCACTTCTGATTTGAATGATTTGTATCGTCGGGTGATTAACCGAAATAATCGTTTGAAACGTTTATTAGATTTATTAGCACCAAACATCATCGTTCAAAACGAAAAACGGATGTTACAAGAAGCCGTTGATGCTTTGATTGATAATGGCCGTCGTGGTCGTCCCGTTACCGGACCTGGTAACCGACCATTAAAGTCATTGTCACATATGCTAAAAGGGAAACAAGGTCGTTTCCGTCAAAACTTATTGGGTAAACGTGTCGATTATTCTGGCCGTTCCGTTATCGATGTCGGCCCTACGTTGAAGTTCTATCAATGTGGGTTGCCACGTGAAATGGCGCTTGAATTATTCAAACCATTCGTCATGCATCAATTAGTCAAACGCGAAATGGCTTCAAATATCAAGAACGCTAAACGTAAAATTGATCGTCAAGATGACGATGTTTGGGACGTTTTAGAAGATGTTATCAAGGAACGCCCAGTACTATTAAACCGGGCCCCTACCTTGCATCGACTTGGTATCCAAGCCTTCGAACCAATCTTGGTTGATGGTAAATCAATCCGTCTTCATCCATTAGCTTGTGAAGCCTACAATGCCGATTTCGATGGGGATCAAATGGCAATCCATGTGCCTTTATCTGACGAAGCACAAGCAGAAGCAAGAATGTTAATGCTCGCTGCTCATCATATCTTGGCACCTAAAGATGGTAAGCCAATCGTTACCCCTTCTCAAGATGTTGTGTTAGGTAACTATTACCTAACGCTTGAACAAAAAGAACGTCTTGGCGAAGGTATGATCTTTAAAGATACAAACGAAGTGATCATGGCTTATCAAACTGGCCACGTTCATTTACACAGTCGGATTGGGTTATCCGTTGCTAGCATGACTGAACGACCATTTACTGACGAACAACGTCATCAAATTATGATGACGAGTGTTGGTAAAGCTTTGTTCAACGAAATCATGCCTGCTGACTTCCCATTCTTGAACGAACCAACGAACGATAACTTAGTCCATGGTGTACCTGATAAGTACTTCATCCAAAACGGTGAAGACATTCATGACTACCTAGCGACTGCTCCCGTTATTTTGCCATTTAAGAAAGGTTTCTTAAGTGACATCATTGCGCAAGTCTTTAAGGTTTATAAAGTACAACGGACTTCTGATTTGTTAGATGACATGAAGACCTTGGGTTACACTCAAGCAACACATGCCGGCTTAACAGTTGGGGTTGCCGATGTGCCACAATTGCCTGAAAAGAAAGCAATCGTTGATGAAGCGCATAAGAAGGTCACGACCGTTTCTAAACAATTCCGTCGTGGTTTAATTACCGATGAAGAACGTCATGCACGTGTGATTGAAATTTGGAACGATGCTAAAGATGATATCCAACAACGATTAATCGACGCATTTGATCCAACCAACCCAATCTCAATGATGTCTGATTCTGGTGCCCGGGGTAACATCTCAAACTTTACGCAACTTGCTGGTATGCGTGGTTTGATGGCCGCACCGAATGGTGGGATGATGGAAGTTCCCGTTACATCGAACTTCCGTGAAGGCCTTTCTGTCATGGAAATGTTTATGTCGACCCATGGTGCCCGTAAAGGGATGACTGATACGGCCCTTAAGACAGCCGATTCTGGTTACTTAACACGTCGTTTGGTCGATGTTGCTCAAGATGTTATTATTCGTGAAGAAGATTGTGGGACTGATCGCGGTCTTCTCATTCACTCAATTCATGAAGGAAATGAAATGATCGAACCATTGTATGACCGTCTTGTTGGTCGTTGTGCAATGAAAGCCATTTTAGATCCTAAATCAGGTGACGTGATTGTTGCTAGAAATCAATTAATGGACGAACATCTTGCGCAAGCAGTTGTTGATGCCGGTATTGAAAATGTCACAATCCGTTCGGTCTTCACATGTAACACCAAACATGGTGTCTGCAAGAAATGTTACGGTCGTAACATGGCTAATGGTGAAGAAGTTGAAGTTGGTGAAGCAGTCGGAACTGTCGCAGCACAATCTATCGGTGAACCTGGTACGCAATTAACCATGCGTAACTTCCATACCGGTGGGGTTGCCGGCGGTGAAGATATCACCCAAGGTTTACCTCGTATCCAAGAAATTTTTGAAGCCCGTAATCCGAAAGGGTTGGCATCAATCACTGAAGTCACTGGTGAAGTTGTCGCGGTTGAAGAAAATCCGGCTGAACATAGCCGTGAAATTACAATCCAAGGCGAAACAGATACACGTTCATATAGTGTGCCTTATACGGCTAACGTCATTGTTAGCGAAGGTGATCATGTTCGTCGTGGTGAAAAAATCACGGGTGGTTCTGTTGATCCTAAACAATTAATTAAAGTTCGTGACGTCTTATCAACTGAAAACTACCTCTTGCATGAAGTTCAAAAAGTTTACCGTATGCAAGGTGTTGAAATCGGCGATAAACATGTCGAGGTTATGGTTCGTCAAATGCTACGTAAAGTCCGTGTCATGGATCCAGGTGATACCGACATTTTACCTGGTACGTTAATGGACATTAGCGAATTTACGGATCGTAACCACGAAACACTGATTAGCGGTGGCGTTCCTGCTACTTGTCGTCCAGTCTTGCTTGGTATTACCAAAGCCTCATTGGAAACTAATAGTTTCTTATCTGCCGCATCATTCCAAGAAACAACTCGTGTCTTAACGGATGCTTCTATCCGCGGTAAGAGCGATCCATTACTTGGTTTGAAAGAAAATGTTATCATCGGGAAGATCGTCCCAGCTGGTACTGGTATGGCGAAGTATCGTCATATGGAACCTAAAACAGTTGGTGCCGTCTCAGAAAATGTCTACTCAATCAGTGACATCGAAGCCCAAATGAAACAAGAAGAAACAAAAGAATAGAGTGCTGACTCAGCCGTTTAGCTTCTGAGTATAGCCTAGAATAAGAGCTTATGGCCTGAACTTTGGTCATAAGCTCTTATTCGTAGCTAAACGGAAGAAGTTGGCTGAGGAAGCACGTTTCAGAATAGAGTGCTATCTCAAGCGGTTAACGCTTGAGCATAACCTAAAAAATCCCTTATGGTGTTCTTCAACCATAAGGGATTTTTGTAGTTAGGCGGAAAGCGTTGCTTGAGATAGCGCGTTTCAAAACGCCATGACCACCACCACCCCCATACTAATATAAGGAATAAACGGAATCTGGTCGCCACGCAAAATGCTGTGTGGTCGCCGGATTTTTTTGATGGCGTAACCAATTAAACAGAGAATGCAACCGGCTAATAGGCTTTGTAGGACGAATTCTAAGCCGAACCAGAGGGCTAGAATCGTGAGTAGTTCGACGTCGCCGAAACCAAACGCATCGGTCCAATAAGCGAGTAATGCGAGTGCACTACCGATTAAGAGCGCAGCTGGCCAATGGTAATTAGACCAGAAACTAATAAAGAGCGGCACCATCGCCGTTAGTGTCGGCCAAGGATACAGCACGCTATGTAAGAGGTCGATTAGACTGAGACAGTACAGCAGTACGATTAAATAAACCAGTTGCCAAGGCCAAGCCCGCGATAATAGCAGCATAAATAAGCAGCCGCCAGCAATTTCGCTGTAGAAAAAGCTGCGGTGAATCGGAAAACCACAATCACGACAATGACCTTTTAAAACCAGGTAACTCATAATTGGAAATAAATCGTACCAAGCAATTTGGTGGCGACACCAATCGCAATGCGAGGCCGGCCAGATGATCGACCGTCCGAGCGGCCAGCGCCAACAGATGACGGTGATGAAAGAGGCGATGCAAGCGCCCGTGTAAAATAGTAATATATTGTTTAACATAATAATGCCTCCTTAATCAATAGATACGTTAAACGGGGCTTTTTTTTCTGAAAATGGTTTTAAATGCGTGTTGACAAATCTGAATAATGATGATAATCTAATGAAGGTGCTTTTTACGGAAGTTTTTCTGGAAATCAGATCATGCTGACTGACGTTAAAAAATGCATTACAATTCACGCAACTAGGTTGCCATTTTTTTATCAAAAAAAAAGAACCGCCTGGATGTGTGGACTTAAACTTAAAAATAACTTTCAGCTCAAGGAAGGAGGAACCTTCAAATGCCAACAATTAACCAATTGGTACGTAAGGGTCGTAAATCAAGAACTTCAAAGTCTGATGCACCTGCATTAAACTTTGGCTACAACAGTATGAAGAAAATCGCTACAGATAATCCAGCACCACAAAAACGTGGGGTCGCTACTCGTGTCGGGACTATGACACCTAAAAAGCCTAACTCTGCTTTACGTAAGTATGCGCGTGTGCGTTTATCTAACTTAATCGAAGTCACAGCTTATATTCCTGGTATTGGTCATAACCTACAAGAACATAGTGTTGTTCTTATCCGTGGGGGCCGTGTCAAGGATTTACCTGGGGTTCGTTATCACGTTATCCGTGGCGCTTTGGATACTGCCGGTGTAGATGGCCGTATGCAAAGTCGTTCTAAATACGGTACTAAGAGACCTAAAAAATAACACACAATAAAAAATATAAAAGTCGTATTGAAGTTTAAATGACACTGTGTGTTACTTCAAGGACTTAAAATCTTGAGGAGGTTATCAGGATGCCAAGAAAAGGCTATGTTGCTAAACGTGACGTTTTACCTGATCCAATGTACAATTCTAAATTGGTTTCACGCTTAATCAACCGGTTAATGGTTGATGGGAAACGTGGGACTGCATCAACCATCTTATATGATGCGTTTGATATTATTAAAGAAGAAACTAGCAAGGACCCATTGGAAGTTTTCGAAGAAGCTATGAACAACATCATGCCAGTACTTGAAGTTAAAGCTCGCCGTATCGGTGGTTCTAACTACCAAGTGCCAATTGAAGTTCGTCCAGAACGTCGTACAACTTTAGGTTTACGTTGGTTAGTAAACTATGCTCGCTTACGTGGCGAACATACGATGGATCAACGTCTTGCACGTGAAATTATGGATGCTGCCAATAACACTGGTGCTGCTGTTAAGAAACGTGAAGACACACATAAAATGGCTGATGCCAACCGCGCATTTGCACATTATCGCTGGTAAGATTAACAAGGATGGCCATTGTATGCTTTTTAACAAGTCATATAATGGCCTCTTGTTGTCTTTAGCGTAATATTTGATAATTCGAGAGGAGTAACTATTCACTATGGCAAACAAACGTGAATTCCCGTTAGACAAAACTCGTAATATCGGTATCATGGCTCATATCGATGCTGGTAAGACGACAACTACTGAACGTATCTTGTATTATACTGGTAAAATTCATAAAATTGGTGAAACCCATGAAGGGGCTTCACAAATGGATTGGATGGAACAAGAACAAGAACGTGGGATTACTATTACATCAGCAGCAACAACTGCCGAATGGAAAGGTAACCGAGTTAATATTATTGATACACCAGGACATGTCGATTTCACAATTGAAGTTGAACGTTCATTGCGTGTCTTAGATGGTGCCATCACTGTCTTAGATGCTCAATCAGGTGTTGAACCTCAAACTGAAAATGTTTGGCGTCAAGCAACTACTTATGGTGTACCACGTATCGTCTTTGTTAATAAGATGGATAAATTAGGGGCTGACTTTGATTATTCAATGACAACTCTTGAAGACCGTCTACAAGCTAATGCACATGCCGTTCAAATGCCAATTGGCGCTGAAGATGATTTCTTAGGCGTTATTGATTTGATCGAAATGCAAGCTGATATCTATGATGAAGATGAATTAGGCGCTAAGTGGGATACTGTTGAAGTGCCTGCTGACTACCTAGAAGAAGCAACAAAACGTCGCGCATCATTAGTTGAAGCTGTTGCTGATGTAAATGATGACATCATGGAAAAATACTTAGAAGGCGAAGAAATCACTAAAGATGAATTGAAAAAAGCAATTCGTCAAGCAACGATTGATTTGAAATTCTTCCCAGTATTTGCCGGTTCAGCCTTTAAAAACAAGGGTGTTCAAATGTTAATGGACGGTGTTGTTGATTACCTTCCATCACCATTAGAAGTTCGTCCTTACAAAGCAACTGATCCTGATGATCCTGATACAGAAGTTGAATTGATGGCTGGCGATGACAAACCATTTGCTGGTTTAGCCTTTAAGATTGCTACCGATCCTTTCGTTGGTCGTTTAACATTCTTCCGTGTTTATACGGGGACCCTTCAATCAGGTTCATACGTCTTGAACGCTACTAAAGACAAACGTGAACGTGTTGGTCGTTTATTACAAATGCATTCAAATCACCGTAACGAAATTCCTGAAGTATTCTCAGGGGATATCGCTGCTGCAATCGGTTTGAAGAACACGACAACTGGTGATTCATTGACTGACCTTGATCATCCATTAATTTTGGAATCAATGGAATTCCCTGATCCCGTTATCCAAGTTTCTATCGAACCTGAATCAAAAGAAGATCGTGATAAGTTAGATCTTGCCTTGCAAAAACTTGGCGAAGAAGATCCAACATTCAAAGCTGAAACGAACCCTGAAACTGGCGAAACGTTAATTGCCGGCATGGGCGAATTACATTTGGATATCATGGTTGACCGTATGAAACGTGAATTTAAAGTGGTTGCCAAAGTCGGCGAACCACAAGTTGCTTATCGTGAAACATTCACGAAACAAGCTTCTGCACAAGGTAAATTCGTTCGTCAATCCGGTGGTAAAGGTCAATATGGTGACGTTTGGGTTGAATTTACACCTAATGAAGAGGGTAAAGGCTTCGAATTCGAAGACGCTATCGTCGGTGGTGTTGTTCCTCGTGAATACATTCCATCAGTTGAACAAGGCTTGAAAGAATCAATGGCAAACGGTGTCTTAGCCGGCTACCCATTGATCGACGTTAAAGCTAAGTTATATGATGGTAGTTATCATGATGTCGATTCTAATGAATCTGCATTTAAGGTTGCTGCTTCAATGGCATTGAGAAATGCTGCTAAAAAAGCTGGCGCTGAAATCCTAGAACCAATCATGAAGGTTGAAGTGATTGCTCCTGAAGAATATCTTGGTGATATTATGGGACAAATTACTGCCCGTCGTGGACGTGTTGAAGGTATGGAAGCCCGTGGTAATGCACAACTTGTTAACGCAATGGTGCCATTATCAGAAATGTTTGGTTATGCAACGACTTTACGTTCAGCAACACAAGGCCGTGGGACATTTACAATGACATTTGATCATTATTCAGCTGTTCCTAAGAGCATCCAAGAAGAAATTATCAAGAAAAATGGTGGACAATAATTAATTGGACCCGTTAATCTGATGACTTCTGTTGGATTAAAAAAAGACCCCGCAGATGCGGGGCCTTTTTTTGTGGCGTTAATGAGCACGGATTAATTAAATGGTAATCGTGAATTTTACAGTTTTATAAATGAAAGTTCACAATTCGTTCACATCTCGTTGTTATTCTATATATATCAGATGAATTCCTCCCAAGAAATAATCTGAAAGATAAAGTGCTTTTCAAACAGTTGGCCGCTTCCCTAGAGTGGCTGGCTGAGCAACACCAATGAGTTATCGTTTAATCGGTAGGACTGGCCCATTCATTTGAAATTCCTCCCAGAAAATATAATGACGGCCGATGCGGGTTCAACCCCCGCTAACTCGATTTGCCACCGCCCTGGCAAAGAACTGACAAAACTCTTTTTTCATACACTCCTCGGACTCGCTGCAAAGCGGGTCTATTTTTATGACCTAAAAAAGCCATCTTCTTCTATATAATATAGAAAGAGATGACCTTTTGAAGATATTTAGAAAAGGATTAGCTTAGTTGCGCGCTATCCTGGCGTTTAAGCTGTTTTTGAAGTGTGCGAGGGCCCATTCTTGGCCGTTGGGGGTAAACGTCGCGACGGCTTGTTCGTGGACCGTTAACGGATAGTTTAAGTTATAGGCCGACACAGCAGTGTGTAGGACGCAGATGTCGGTGCAGACACCCGTTAAATGTAAGTCAGTGATGTGGCGTTCGCGCAGGTAATTATCTAAATTCGTATTGGCAAAGGCGGAATAGCGGTTCTTGGCAAAGGCGTAGACGTGCTCGTCATCTTTGTGGGCAGCGTACCAAGTGGCGAGGGGACCGTAAAATTCGCGCCCCCAAGTATTAGCCAAGTTATGTGGCGGGAAGAGTTTGGTTTCTGGATGGTGGGGATCGTTAGCCACGTGTAAGTCGGTCGGCAAAATCACGTCGTCGCCCGCCGCTAAAAATTGATCAGCTAGCGTCACGATTGAAGTGGCAATCACCTGGGCTGGCGCACCGGCCGTTAGCGCGCCGTTGTCGGCGACGAAGTCATTTGTATAATCGATGATTAAAAGTGCTTGAGCTACCATGTAAAAGCCTCCTAGCGAATATTTAGTTGGTCTAAGTGTACCTGAAAAGTAGGGCGAAGGCTAGCGATAAACCGCTATCCGATTTTATGAAAAGGTTATGAAAAACTTTGATAAATCAGCAAAAAAGGCTTGCATAATTTTGGCCCATCTTGTAAGATAGATAAGGTGCTATTTCTATAACAGAAGTTTGCGCACGAGGGGGTCGAAAGATTCCTAAGTAGCTAAGATGTGAGAGGTTGCGACACACCCGGCCGCTTTGCCATGGGCGGGCGTGCCGGAAAAATTTTCACGGAGCTAGTCTACTTTTAAAATAGACGAAGGAGGGAAAAACATGGCAAAACAAAAGATTCGTATTCGTTTGAAAGCATTCGAACACCGTATTTTGGATCAATCAGCTGATAAGATCGTGGAAACAGCAAAGAGAACAGGAGCTTCAATCTCTGGCCCAATCCCATTACCAACTGAACGGACACTTTATACTGTATTACGTTCACCACATAAACATAAAGATTCTCGTGAACAATTCGAAATGCGTACTCATAAGCGTTTAATCGATATTGTTAACCCAACACCTAAGACAGTTGATTCATTGATGAAACTTGACTTACCAAGTGGTGTGGATATCGAAATCAAGCTTTAATAGTTAAATACTAAATCAAAAAATTGGAGGTGTTACCATGACCACAAAAGGAATCTTAGGTAAAAAAGTAGGTATGACACAAGTTTTTAACGAAAACGGTGAACTTGTTCCCGTAACAGTTATCGAAGCAACACCGAACGTTGTCTTACAAGTTAAGACTAACGAAACAGACGGCTATGAAGCCATCCAAGTCGGTTATCAAGATAAACGTGAAGTCTTGTCAAACAAACCTGCTAAAGGTCATGTAGCAAAAGCAAATACTACTCCTAAGCGCTTCATTCGAGAATTCAGAGATGTTGCACTAGGAGAGTACGAAGTAGGAACAGAAATCAAAGTTGATACTTTCGCAGCCGGCGACGTCGTAGACGCAACTGGTGTAACGAAAGGTCATGGTTTCCAAGGTAACATTAAGAAAGACGGACAATCTCGTGGCCCTATGAGTCATGGTTCTCGTTTCCACCGTCGTCCTGGTTCAATGGGTGCCGTTATTAACCGTGTGTTTAAGGGCAAACTATTACCAGGTCGCATGGGTAACCATCAACGGACTGTTCAAAACTTATTAGTTGTTGGCACAGATGTTGAAAAGAACGTTATCCTTGTTAAGGGTAACGTGCCAGGTGCTAAAAACTCATTGATTACAATTAAAACAGCTGTTAAAGCTAACAAATAATTCGAGAAGGGAGGATTTAACCAATGGCAAACGTAACATTATTTAAACAAGATGGTAGCCAAAACGGAAGCGTCGAATTAAACGACACTATCTGGGCTATCGAACCTAACGAAAACGTTGTGTTTGATGCAATCATCATGCAACGTGCTTCATTAAGACAAGGAACACATGCCGTTAAGAACCGTTCTGCAGTTCGCGGTGGTGGTCGTAAACCTTGGCGTCAAAAGGGTACTGGTCGTGCTCGTCAAGGCTCAATCCGTTCACCACAATGGCGTGGCGGTGGTATCGTCTTCGGACCTACTCCTCGTTCATACAGTTACAAATTACCTCGTAAAGTACGTCGTCTTGCTATCAAGTCAGTACTTTCACAAAAAGTTATCGATAATGATTTAGTCGTTGTTGATGCATTCAACTTTGATGCACCTAAGACTAAAGAATTCGCAGAAGTACTTAACAAATTAGACGTTAATACTAAAGCATTAGTAGTTCTTGAAGAAGGCAATGATTTTGCTGCCCTATCAGCACGCAACTTACCTAACGTAACAGTTGTTCCCGCTGAAGGTATCAACGTATTAGACGTTGTTGGCAACCAAAAATTAATCCTAACTCAAGCTGCTCTTTCTAAGATTGAGGAGGTGCTTGGATAATGGAAGCACGCGATGTTATTTTACGCCCAGTAGTTACTGAAGCTTCAATGGCTGCTATGGACGACAAGAAATACACGTTTGATGTTAATGTACATGCTAACAAGACACAAGTACGTTACGCAATCGAAGAAATCTTTGGTGTATCAGTTAAAAACGTGAACATCATGAATGTTCGCGGTAAGTTAAAACGTCAAGGTCGCTATTCTGGCTATACTAAAAAACGCCGTAAAGCAATCGTTGCCTTAACTGCTGATTCAAAAGAAATCAAGATTTTCGAAGATTAATCAACATTAAATTAAAGTAATAATTATAGGAGGGAACACACGTGGGAATTATTAAGTACAAACCAACCACAAACGGTCGTCGTAACATGACCAGCTCAGATTTTGCTGAGATTACTAAGACAACCCCTGAAAAGACGTTGTTGGAATCCCAAAGCCATACTGCTGGTCGTAATGCGCACGGTCATATCACTGTACGTCATCGTGGCGGTGGTCATAAACAAAAATATCGTGTTATCGACTTCAAACGGATTAAAGATGGTATCAAAGCGACTGTTAAGTCAATCGAATACGATCCAAACCGTACATCAAATATCGCATTGATCCAATACCCAGATGGTATCAAAGCATACATCATCACCCCTAAAGGCCTTGAAGTAGGCATGATCGTTGAATCTGGTGTGGATGCTGATATTAAAGTTGGTAATGCATTGCCATTATCTAACATTCCTGATGGGACACTTATCCACAATATCGAATTGAAACCTGGTAAAGGCGGCCAATTGGTTCGTTCAGCTGGTACATCAGCTCAATTACTTGGTAAAGAAGGCAAATATGCAATTGTACGTTTGACTTCAGGCGAAACTCGTATGATCCTTGTTACTTGTCGCGCTACAATCGGTACTGTTGGTAATGGCCAACATGAATTGATCAAAATTGGTAAAGCCGGCCGTAAACGTTGGATGGGTATCCGTCCTACAGTTCGTGGGTCTGTAATGAATCCTAACGATCATCCTCATGGTGGTGGTGAAGGTAAAGCACCAATCGGACGTCCTTCTCCTATGTCTCCATGGGGTAAGAAGACGCTTGGTAAGAAAACTCGTAGTAGTAAGGCTCGTTCAGAGAAACTTATTATTCGTCATCGTAAATCAAGATAATCAATTTAAATTGAACTTATCGAAAGCCCAAGCGGCTTAAATCAGATAAGTCTATCGTACTTTTTATTCGAAGGAGGTTTCATAATGAGTCGTAGTTTGAAAAAAGGCCCTTTCGCTGATGCGCATTTGATGAAAAAAGTCGAAGCACAAGCTGATAGCGAAAAGAAACAAGTCATCAAGACTTGGTCTCGTCGCTCGACAATTTTCCCTAGCTTTATTGGCTACACAATCGCTGTATATGATGGACGGAAACACGTCCCAGTTTTCATCTCAGACGATATGGTAGGCCATAAATTAGGCGAATTCGTACCAACAAGAACTTTCCATGGTCATGGTACAGACGATAAGAAAACAACAGCACGCTAGAAAGGAGGATGAATCCAATGGCAGATCAAATTACTAGTGCAACAGCTAGCGCCAAGTCAGTTCGTATGGCTGCCCGTAAAGTACGGATGGTTATGGACTTGATTCGCGGTAAGAATGTTGCAGAAGCAATTGCAATTTTAGAATTTACACCAAGAGCTGCTTCTCCAGTTGTGATTAAAGTTTTGAAGTCAGCAATCGCTAACGCAGAACATAATTACGACTTAGATGCAGAAAACTTGGTTGTTACTGAAGCTTATGCAAACGAAGGACCAACATTGAAACGTTTTCGTCCTCGCGCTAAAGGCTCAGCATCACCAATCAACAAACGTACAAGTCACATCACTGTAGTTGTATCAGAAAAAGAAGCATAAGGAGGGATATCGCGTGGGTCAAAAAATTAATCCAACCGGTTTTCGTGTCGGCGTAATCCGTGATTGGGACGCTAAATGGTATGCAGAAAAAGATTTTGCAACATTTTTACATGAAGATCTTAAGATTCGTAAATATATTAACACTAAACTAGCTGACGCTTCCGTCTCTACCATTGAAACGGAACGCGCTGCAAATCGCGTCAACGTTTCAATCCATACTGCTAAACCTGGTATGGTAATCGGTAAAGGCGGTTCTGAAGTAGAAAATCTACGTAAAGAACTAAATAACTTAACAGGCAAGAAAGTACACATCAACATTGTGGAAATCAAGAAACCTGATTTAGATGCTCACTTAGTCGGCGAAAGTATTGCTCGTCAATTGGAAGCACGTGTTGCTTTCCGTCGTGCACAACGCCAAGCTATGCAACGCACTATGCGTTCTGGCGCTAAAGGTATCAAAACTCAAGTCGCTGGTCGTTTGAACGGTGCAGATATGTCACGTATTGAAACACATGCTCAAGGAACTGTTCCTTTGCATACGTTACGTGCTGATATCGACTATTCATGGGACGAAGCCATGACGACTTACGGTAAATTAGGAGTTAAGACTTGGATTTATCGGGGCGAAATTTTACCCGCTAAAGCTAATAACAATACGAAAGGAGGGAAATAAACATGTTAGTACCTAAACGTGTAAAACATCGTCGCGAATTCCGTGGGAAGATGCGCGGTGCTGCTAAAGGTGGCAAAGAAGTCACTTTTGGCGAATACGGTCTACAAGCTTTGGAATCAAGTTGGATTACCAACCGTCAAATCGAAGCTGCCCGTGTTGCTATGACTCGTTACATGAAACGTGGTGGGAAAGTATGGATCAAAATTTTCCCTCATAAATCATACACTGCAAAAGGTGTCGGCGTTCGGATGGGTTCAGGTAAAGGTGCTCCTGCAGGTTGGGTTGCCGTTGTAAAACGTGAAAAAATCATGTTTGAAATCGGTGGCGTTTCTGAAGAAGTAGCTCGCGAAGCATTACGTCTTGCCTCACACAAATTGCCAGTTAAAACTAAGATCGTAAAACGTGAGGAAGTAGGTGGCGAATCTAATGAAGGCTAATGAAATCAGTGAATTAACCACTGCTGAAATGCTTAAGAAAGAACAAGCTTATAAAGAAGAATTGTTCAATCTTCGTTTCCAACAAGCTACCGGTCAATTAGAAAATACCGCACGCTTAAAGCAAGTTCGTCAGAACATTGCTCGTATCAAAACTGTTTTACGTCAACAAGAACTTAACAAATAATAAATGGAAAGGAGCTATTTACTTTGAGCGAAAGTCGTAACCATCGTAAAGTGTACCAAGGCCGTGTTATTTCTGACAAAATGGAAAAAACAATTACTGTCGTGGTAGAAACTTATAAGACACATCCTACTTACGGGAAACGTGTTAAGTATTCTAAAAAATATTATGCACAAGATGACAACAACGAAGCAAAAGTAGGCGATGTCGTACGTATCATGGAAACTCGTCCGTTATCTCGTACAAAACGGTTCCGTTTATTAGATGTCGTTGAAAAAGCAGTTATTATCTAAATCGTTACTTAAACTAAGTGACGGAAGGAGGACCTATAGTGATTCAAACAGAAAGTCGTCTTAGAGTTGCTGATAACTCCGGTGCCCGTGAAATTTTAACCATTAAAGTTTTGGGTGGTTCAGGTCGTAAGACTGCCAATATCGGTGATGTTATCGTCGCAACAATTAAACAAGCAACACCAGGTGGCGTTGTCAAAAAAGGTGAAGTTGTCAAGGCTGTTATCGTTCGTACTAAGTCAGGGGCTCGTCGTGTAGACGGTTCTTACATCAAGTTCGACGAAAACGCTGCTGTTATCATCAATGATGATAAGACTCCTAAAGGAACACGTATCTTTGGACCAGTTGCACGTGAATTACGTGACAATGATTTCATGAAGATCGTTTCCCTAGCGCCTGAAGTTCTATAATTGCAGACTACAAAGGAGGTGCGTATATCATGTTTGTTAAAACTGGTGATAAAGTAAAAGTAATCAGCGGTAAAGATAAAGGTAAAGAAGGTACCATCATCAAAGCAATGCCTAAAGATGGCCGTGTTATTGTTGAAGGTATCAATACCGTTAAAAAGCACGTTAAGCCAAATGCTCAAAATCCTAATGGTGGGATTGTTGATACAGCGGCTAGCATCAACGTGTCAAACGTTATGCTAATTGATCCATCTACTAACGAAGCAACTCGTGTTGGCTTTAAAGTAATTGATGGTAAAAAAGTACGCGTGTCAAAGAAAACTGGAGAATCAATCGATAAATAATCTTTTGGGGAAAGGAGGCACTTTTTACATGACTAACCGTTTAAAAGAAAAATATGTTAAAGAAATGACACCAGCATTAATTGAAAAGTTTAATTACACTTCAAGCATGCAAGTACCTAAGATCGAAAAGATCGTACTTAACATGGGTGTTGGTGATGCCGTTTCTAACGCTAAGAACTTAGACAAGGCTGTTGAAGAATTAGCTTTGATTGCAGGTCAAAAACCTTTAATCACTAAAGCTAAAAAATCAATCGCCGGCTTCCGTTTACGTGAAGGTATGCCAATCGGCGCCAAAGTAACATTACGTGGCGAAAGAATGTACGATTTCTTAGATAAATTAGTTAACGTATCTTTACCTCGTGTTCGTGATTTTCACGGTGTTAGCGCAAAATCATTTGATGGTCGCGGTAATTATACATTAGGTGTACGCGAACAATTGATCTTCCCTGAAATCGATTATGATAAGGTAGATCGCGTTCGTGGTTTAGATGTTGTTATTGTAACAACTTCAAACACTGATGAAGAAGCACGTGAATTGTTAACACAATTCGGCATGCCATTCAAAAAATAATAAGGGAGGTCAATTTCTTGGCTAAAAAATCTTTAGTTGTTAAGAATCATCGTCCAGCAAAATTTTCAACACAAGAATATACTCGTTGCGAACAATGTGGACGACCACATTCAGTTTATCGTAAGTTTAAGCTTTGCCGGATTTGCCTCCGTGAATTAGCTCATAAGGGCCAAATTCCAGGCATGAAAAAAGCAAGCTGGTAATCATAAAGATTCAATAAAGGAGGTTAATTCCACATGGTCATGACAGATCCAATCGCAGACTATCTAACTCGTATCCGTAACGCTAACATGGTACGGCATGAGTCTTTAGAAGTACCTGCTTCACGCATGAAGAAAGAAATTTCTGAAATCTTAAAACGCGAAGGTTTCATTCGCGACTACGAAGTCATTGAAGACGACAAACAAGGTATCATCCGTGTATTCTTGAAGTATGGTAAGAATAACGAACGTGTTATCTCTGGTTTGAAACGTATCTCAAAACCTGGCTTACGTAACTATGTCAAAGCTACCGAAGTACCTAAGGTATTGAACGGTTTAGGCATTGCTATTATTTCAACAAGCAACGGCGTCGTAACAGACAAAGAAGCTCGCGAAAAAGCTGCCGGCGGCGAAGTTCTCGCATACGTATGGTAATCAAACTTTAAAACAAGGAGGTGTCGTAACGTGAGTCGTATCGGATTAAAAGTAATCGAAGTCCCAGCTGGTGTTACTGTTACTAAAGACAGTGAAAACAACATCACAGTTAAGGGTCCTAAAGGTGAACTAACACGTCATTTCAATCCAATCATTGAAATGCACGAAGAAGGCAACCTTATCAACTTTACACGTAGCAAAGATAGCGATCGTGCAATGCACGGCACTATGCGCGCTAACTTAAACAACATGATTTTGGGTGTTACAGAAGGTTTCAGCAAGACATTGGATTTAATCGGTGTTGGTTACCGTACCCAATTAAAAGGTAAGACATTAGTATTAAACGTTGGCTACTCTCATCCAGTAGAAATGGAAGCACCAGAAGGTGTTAACATTGAAGTCCCAGCGAATACGAAGATCATTATTAGCGGTATTAGCAAACAACAAGTTGGCCAATTCGCAGCTATTATTCGTGATGTTCGTCCTCCAGAACCTTATAAAGGCAAGGGTATTCGTTATACAGACGAAATTGTCCGCCGTAAAGAAGGTAAAACTGGTAAATAAAGCAGCGTAAGTTGCTAAATATACTTAAGAGGTGAAAATTGTGATTACTAAACCAGACAAGAATAAGACTCGTCAAAAACGCCATACGCGCGTTCGCGGCAAGATCTCTGGTACTGCTGACTGCCCACGCTTGAACGTGTTCCGTTCTAACAAAAACATCTACGCTCAATTAATTGATGACGTAGCGGGTGTGACGCTAGCAAGTGCCTCAACATTAGATAAAGAAGTAAAAGCAGAAGGAACTAAAAGCGAACAAGCTACCCAAGTTGGTACTTTAGTTGCACAACGTGCAGTTAAAGCTGGCCACAAAGTGGTTGTCTTTGATCGTGGCGGTTACCTATATCACGGCCGTATCGAAGCATTAGCTAATGCTGCTCGTGAAAACGGACTAGAATTCTAATAAGGAGGAAAACCATTTATGACTTACATTGATCCAACTCATTTAGATTTAGAAGATCGCGTTGTATCAATCAACCGTGTTACAAAAGTTGTTAAAGGTGGACGTCGTCTACGTTTCGCAGCTATTGTAATCGTTGGTGATAAAGACGGTCACGTTGGTTTTGGGACTGGTAAAGCTCAAGAAGTTCCCGAAGCTATTCGTAAAGCTGTTGAAGATGCTAAAAAGAATCTTATCAGCGTTCCTAAAGTTGGGACAACATTACCTCATGAAGTTATCGGTCACTTTGGCGCTGGTCGTGTCTTGTTAAAACCAGCCGTTGAAGGTTCTGGTATCGCAGCTGGTGGTGCTGTTCGTGCCGTCATGGAATTAGCAGGAGTCGATGATGTGACAAGTAAAACATTAGGTAGCAAAACTGCTATCAACGTTATTCGTGCCACAATTGACGGTTTAACTCGTATGAAGACTGCTGAACAATTTGCAGAATTACGTAACATATCTGTTGAAAGCTTACAAAACTAGGAGGATATTGAACATGGCTCAATTAAAGATTACTTTAAGAAAAAGTGCTGCTCATCGTCTTCCAGAACAACGTAAAATGGTCAAAGAATTTGGCTTAAACCGAGTGAATAGTTCTGTAATCAAACCAGATGATGCTGCAACTCACGGTGTGATTTTTAAACTCGCACATTTAGTAACAGTCGAAGAAATTAAAGATTAATTTCAACATAACTTGCAAGGAGGTGCGCACACATGAAGTTACATGAAATGAAACCAAACGAGGGTGCTCGTGACGTTCGTAAACGTGTCGGTCGTGGTACATCATCAGGTACTGGTAAGACATCTGGACGTGGACAAAAAGGCCAAAAGGCTCGTAGTAAGGTACGCTTAGGTTTTGAAGGTGGACAAATGCCTTTATTCCGTCGTATGCCTAAACGCGGGTTCAACAACATCAACCGTAAGGAATATGCTGTTGTTAACTTAAACGATTTAAATCGTTTTGAAGACGGTACAGAAATTACACCAGTGATCTTAATCGAAGCTGGCGTAATCAAAAAAGAATTATCAGGCGTTAAGCTATTAGCGAATGGCGAATTAAACAAAAAATTGAACATTAAGGTAAGCAAGTATTCTGAAGCTGCAAAAGCTGCTGTAGAAGCTGCTGGCGGTTCAATTGAGGTGATTTAATTGCTAAACACATTAAGAAACGCATTTAAAGTCAAGGAAATCCGTAGTAAGATTTTGTTCACTTTGGGCGTTTTGATTGTTTATCGTTTAGGTGCACAAATTACAGTACCAGGTGTTAATGCTGCCGCATTGACTAAGGTGGGCGCAACTGGTTTGATCCCATTGCTTGATACTGTTAGTGGTGGTGGCCTGGCAAACTATTCCATCTTCTCGATGGGTGTTTCGCCTTTCATCACGGCCCAAATTGTGATTCAATTATTGCAAATGGACATTGTGCCTAAATTTGTTGAATGGAGCAAACAAGGTGAAGTTGGTCGTCGAAAACTGAATCAAGTGACTCGCTACTTAACCATCATCTTGTCGTTTATCCAATCAATTGGGATTACTGCTGGGTTTAACTCATTAAGTCAAATGGGCTTGGTGAAAGATCCTAGTATTAAAACCTTCGTCAGTATCGGGATCATCTTAACGGGTGGGACGATGTTGATTACTTGGTTGGGTGAACAGATTACGGACAAGGGGCTTGGTAATGGGGTGTCAATGATCATCTTTGCAGGGATTATTGCACGCCTACCAAGTGGCTTGAAACAAATCGTCCAAGAACATATCTTAAATGCTAAAGCGGCTGATATGTGGAAAGGTATTTTATTCGTGGTCGTCTTGATCGTTGCGGTAATCGCAATCGTCATCTTCGTCACGTGGGTTCAACAAGCGAACCGTAAAATTCCAATTCAATATACACGTCGTGAAGCTGGTGCCGGTGAAAATAGTTACCTACCACTAAAGGTCAATGTTGCTGGTGTGATTCCCGTTATCTTTGCAAGTTCATTTATTATGACACCCCAAACAATTTTGATGGCCTTTCAGGCAAGCCACAGTGAAGATACTTGGTTCCAAGTCTTATCCAATATCTTCAGTATGCAAACCATGACTGGTTCAATTGTTTATACGGTGCTCATTGTTCTCTTTACCTTCTTCTATGCGTTTGTTCAGGTTAATCCTGAAAAAGTCGCAGAGAACTTGACCAAACAAGGGAGTTATATCCCAGGTGTTTGGCCGGGTAAAGGTACCGAGAAATATCTTTCTGGCGTATTGATGCGTCTTTCGACCGTCGGCGCGTTGTTCCTTGGGGTAATTGCATTATTACCACAACTAGCAGCAAACCTCGGTGGTCTACCTCAATCAATCGGTTTAGGTGGGACTAGTTTACTAATCGTTGTTGGTGTGGCGCTGGAAAGTACTCGCCAACTCGAAGGGTTACTCATGAAACGCAAGTACGTTGGATTTATTCGATAAGCAATTATCGTTTAAAAGTATTGAATCCTTGTTTTTAACTTAGGAGGCAAAGACATGAATCTCATGTTAATGGGACTTCCAGGCGCTGGTAAGGGAACACAAGCTGAAAAGATTGTTGACGCTTATCACATTCCACATATTTCAACTGGGGATATGTTCCGGGCTGCTATGGCCGACCATACAGAACTTGGCGACAAAGCTAAGGCCTATATGGATCAAGGAGCATTGGTACCAGATGAAGTCACTAACGGAATCGTCGAGGAACGTCTTGGACAACCAGATACTAAAGTCGGTTACCTTTTAGATGGTTTCCCTCGGAATCTCGCTCAGGCGGAAGCTTTAGCAACCATTACTGATAAATTGAATAAGCCTTTAGATGGCGTGATTAACATTGATGTTGATCCTAAAATCTTAGCTGATCGTTTATCTGGTCGCTTTATCTGTAGTTCTTGTGGTGCAACGTACCATAAGCTTTACAATCCAACTAAGGTGGAAGGCACTTGTGATCGTTGCGGCGGTCATGACTTCTTCCAACGAGAAGACGATAAACCGGAAACAGTTAAAAATCGATTGAAGGTCAATATTGAAATGAATACACCTTTACTTGATTTTTACGCTGAACGGAACTTGCTTTATACGGTAGACGGTAATCAAGAAATTGATGACGTGTTCGCTGCCGTTAAAAAAGTACTTGATACCATTAAAGACTAGTCATCAACTCAAGTGATCTTTTAGGTCATTTCACGTAAAAGCCTGACTGGGGTTAATGACTAATGTTCAGTGCTTTTAAAAACTAAATACTTGTGATATAATATCTCGGTATGACACTAGCGGTGAGTGCGGAGAGCTCTCACCATTTTTCTGTATGAATTTTCATAACCACAAGGGGGTACTTTTGCGTGGCAAAAGATGACGTCATTGAAATTGAAGGTAAAGTAACTGATACTTTACCAAATGCAATGTTTAAAGTAGAACTTGAAAATGGTGCAATCATTTTGGCCCACGTGTCTGGTAAGATTCGGAAGAATTATATCCGTATTTTGCCCGGTGATCGTGTGACCGTTGAATTGTCACCTTATGATTTGACTAAGGGACGTATTACGTATCGCTTTAAATAGCCTACGTAACGATCATATCAAGGAGGTTAGTCGATATGAAAGTAAGACCATCAGTAAAACCAATGTGTGAACATTGTAAAGTTGTCAAACGAAAAGGCCGCGTCATGATTATCTGCGCAGCTAATCCAAAACATAAACAACGTCAAGGTTAATAACTAATTAATTAACAGGAGGTGCAAGAATGGCTCGTATCGCAGGTGTGGATTTACCACGTGATAAACAAATTGTGATTGCTTTAACATATGTTTTCGGTATCGGAAATACGACTGCCGTTAAAGTCTTAGCTGAAGCTGGCGTCGCAACTGACGTTCGGACTCGTGACTTAACGCCGGATCAAGAAGACAAGATCCGTAAAGCAGTTGATAACGTTAAAGTTGAAGGCGATCTTCGTCGTGAAGTAAGCCTAAACATCAAACGTCTACAAGAAATTGGTTCTTATCGTGGCATGCGTCATCGTCGTGGTTTACCAGTTCGTGGACAAAACACGAAAAACAATGCTCGTACTCGTAAGGGCAAAAAAGTTTCAATCGCAGGTAAGAAGAAATAATCAGTAAAAGGAGGTTATAATTTATGGCAAACAAGAAAAATGCACCACGTAAGCGTCGTGTAAAGAAAAATATCGAAGCCGGTGTGGCACATATTCATTCAACATTCAATAACACCCTTGTAATGATCACTGATCCTCAAGGCAATGCGATTGCATGGGCGTCTGCTGGTTCATTGGGCTTTAAAGGTAGTCGTAAGTCAACACCTTTTGCTGCTCAAATGGCTGCAGAAGCTGCTGGTAAAGAAGCGATGGAACATGGCATGAAAGCTGTTGAAGTTGCTGTTAAAGGACCTGGTTCAGGCCGTGAAGCTGCAATTCGCTCATTACAAGCAACTGGTTTAGATGTTACTGCTATTCGCGACGTAACGCCAGTTCCTCATAATGGATCTCGTCCTCCAAAACGCCGTCGTGTTTAGTCTGGGCTACGCTTCATTTTGAGACAAACTGAAACGTGTTCACGTATAAACACTTCTCGTTTTGAAAGGGGTAAAAGATAAGAATGATCGAATTTGAAAAACCAAACATTACAAAGGTTGATGAAAGTACTAACTACGGTAAGTTCGTTGTTGAACCACTTGAACGTGGATACGGTACGACTTTAGGTAACTCTTTACGTCGTATTCTTTTAGCATCATTACCAGGTACTGCTGTCACAGACATTCAAATTGATGGCGTTTTGCATGAATTCTCAACAATTGATGGCGTCTTAGAAGACGTTACGCAAATCATTTTGAATGTCAAAAAATTAGCACTTAAATTGCATGTTGAAGAAGACAAAACAATCGAAATCGATGTTAAGGGACCAGCAACAGTAACTGCTGCTGATATCGTAGCTGATGACGACGTTGAAGTCTTAAATACTGATCAATATATTTGTACAGTAGCTGAAGGCGGCAATTTCCACGTGCGGATGACAGTTAAAAAAGGCCGTGGCTATGTTGCTGCTGATCAAAACAAATCAGACGATATGCCAATTGGTGTTTTGCCAATCGACTCAATTTATACCCCAATCAGTCGTGTTAACTATCAAGTAGAAAGTACACGTGTTGGTCGTCGCAACGATTTCGACAAGTTAACACTTGATGTTTGGACTAATGGTTCCATCAGTCCTAGAGAAGCTATTAGCTTAGCTGCGAAGATTATGACAGAGCATTTGGCGATCTTTGTTGACCTGACTGATGAAGCGAAAAATGCTGAAATCATGGTCGAAAAAGAAGAGACGCATAAAGAAAAAATGCTTGAAATGACAATTGAAGAGTTAGATCTTTCTGTTCGTTCATACAACTGTTTGAAACGCGCTGGGATCAACACTGTTCAAGAGTTAACTGACAAATCAGAAGCAGATATGATGAAAGTTAGAAACCTTGGCCGTAAGTCTTTAGAAGAAGTTAAGAACAAATTATTTGATCTTGGCTTGGGCTTACGTACTGAAGAATAAACTAGTAAGAAGGAGGGACTCCATTCATGGGTTATCGTAAATTAGGTCGCGACAGCGCTCATCGTAAAGCAATGTTACGTTCATTGACAACAGATTTAATCATCAACGAACGCATTGTAACGACTGAAGCTCGCGCCAAAGAACTTCGTAAAGTAACTGAAAAAATGATCACTTTAGGTAAACGCGGTGATTTACACGCTCGTCGTCAAGCGGCAGCATTCGTTCGTAACGAAATTGCTGATATTCGCGAAGAAGAAGAAGCTGTAATCGTACAATCTGCTTTACAAAAGTTATTTAGTGACATTGCTCCACGTTATGCTGAAAGAAATGGTGGTTACACACGTATTCTTAAAACAGCCCCTCGTCGTGGTGACGGTGCATTAATGGTGATTATTGAATTAGTTTAATCACACATAATGATTTTAGATCATTTGATCGATGAGACAGGGCGTCATGATGCTGGGGTAACCCAAGTCTAGTCCTAAGGTGTCGTTAGCAAGTCAGCGGCACTTTCATCGATTGATGATTTACATAAACAAACGTCTAATGCTGGTCAAACAGCGTTAGGCGTTTTTTGTGTTGTGCATGCCATTTGTGCAACTCGGAAGTTTTATCGGTATACTTCTAAAAGTTTCAAAAATCAGAAGTTTTAGAAGTATGTTTCTAAAACTCTGGAAAAGTATCAATTTTAACAACTAAATTTTAATAAATTACTTTAAAATAATGGTCAAACCTAAATTTAGAACGGTCAATGCCAAAAAGTCACCTATCGTATGCTAAAATAGAAGTTATCAAATTCGCATTTTTGCGATTTAAATTCAAAAGAAAAATGGGTTAATGTTGATGAATTCAAAAAAAATCATCCAAGTTGAACATTTAAAATATGAATATCCCCAGTCGAATCAGCATTTGGCACTCAATGATTTGTCAGTCGAGATTAATGCTGGTGAATGGGTTGCGATTATTGGCCACAATGGGAGTGGTAAAAGTACGTTTGCGAAATCGCTCAATGGTCTATTAGATTTGCAAAACGGTTCGATTGTGATTGATGGCCTCCCGCTAGCGATGGAAACTGTCTGGGAGATTCGCAAAAAAATCGGCATGGTCTTCCAAAATCCCGACAATCAATTCGTCGGAGCGACGGTTGAGGATGATGTCGCGTTCGGCCTTGAGAACCAAGGTATCGAACGGGCCATCATGCAGATACGAGTCACCGATGCGATTGAACGGGTTGGCATGACCGATTATACGAAACGCGAACCAAGTCGTTTATCCGGTGGTCAGAAACAACGCGTTGCCTTGGCGGGAATCATCGCCCAACAACCCGAAATTCTGATTCTTGACGAAGCGACGAGCATGCTCGATCCTGAGGGGCGGCGCGAAGTCTTAGAGACGATTCATCAGTTGAAACAAGAAACCAATATGACGGTGTTGTCGATTACCCATGATATTGATGAAGCCGCGAGTGCGGACCGAATCATCATCTTGGATGACGGGCAAGTCGTTGATCAAGGGACACCGGCCGATATTTTTGCGTACGGGCAGCGGTTAATGGCGCTCGGGCTCGATGTGCCCTATCCCGAAAAGCTCAAAGCGGCGTTGGCAAAACTCAATGTGTCAATGCCGAATGAATACCTGACAACGGAAAGGATGGTTGATTATTTATGGACATTACATTCAAAGATGTAAGTTACACCTATCAACCAGATACGCCTTTTCAAGGGCTCGGTTTAGACCACATTAATTTAACGATTGAATCGGGATCGTACACCGCGATTATCGGCCATACCGGCAGTGGTAAATCGACGTTGCTGCAACATCTAAACGCATTGCTTAAACCAACGGCGGGTGTGGTTCAGATTGGTGATCGCGAAATCACGCCCGAAACCAATAATAAAAATCTGAAAGCCATTCGTCAAAAAGTCGGGATGGTCTTTCAGTTTCCAGAAAGTCAGTTGTTCGAAGCGACGGTTCAAAAGGACATCGCGTTCGGCCCACAAAACTTCGGCGTACCGGAAGCAGAAGCGATGGCTCGCGCTATTCATATGGTGGAACTGGTCGGCTTACCCGCTGACGTTTTAGAAAAATCGCCGTTTGATTTATCCGGAGGACAGATGCGTCGGGTTGCGATTGCCGGCGTACTAGCGATGCAACCGGAAGTTTTAGTGTTGGATGAACCAACGGCGGGGCTTGATCCGGTCGGTCGCCGCGAAATGATGGCGTTGTTTACCCGACTTCACGAAGAACAGGGCATGACGATTGTGATGGTCACCCACCAGATGGACGATGTCGCTAACTACGCGAATCACGTGATTGTGCTTGAAAATGGTCAACTCGCGAAGAGTGGGACGCCACGCGAAATTTTTGCTGATCCAGAATGGTTAACGGCGAAACATTTAGGCTTACCGACAACGACGCAATTCGCGCAAGCTTTAATCCAAAAAGGGTTCGTGTTCGATCAAGTGCCATTAACGGAACACGAATTAGCGGCGATGCTTCAAGCCCAACTGCCAAGTAAAGTGGGTGAACGCCGTGAATAAATTAATTCTAGGCCGTTTTATGCCGGGCGATTCGATTTTACATCGGATGGATCCGCGCGCCAAGTTAGTCGCCAGTTTCTATTACATCGGGATTATTTTCTTAGCCCGTTCATGGCCGGCCTACGCCGTCTTATTCGTCTTCACGATGTCGTTAGTACTGATATCGAAAATCAAACTCGATTTCTTTATTAAAGGGGTACGCCCATTACTCTGGTTAATTCTCTTTACGGTCTTGCTCCAAATCTTCTTCACCCGCGGCGGGCACATCTATTGGCAATGGGGTTTTCTGACCTTGACACGCTACGGGTTACTGAATGGGGCCTATATCTTCATGCGATTCGTCTTGATTATCTTCATGTCGACCTTGTTGACCTTAACGACACCGCCGTTATCCTTAGCCGATGCAATCGAATCGCTGCTTAAACCGTTAAAGGCCATTCGTTTTCCAGTCTACGAAGTGGCGTTGATGTTATCAATCGCGTTACGTTTTGTCCCGACGTTAATGGATGAAACGACTAAAATCATGAACGCGCAACGTGCGCGCGGGGTTGATTTTGGTGAGGGTGGTTTATTCAAACAGATGAAGGCGATCGTGCCGATTCTGATTCCACTCTTCGTCAGCAGTTTTAACCGCGCCGATGACCTCGCCACTGCGATGGAAGCCCGCGGTTACCAAGGTGGCGAAGGCCGCAGTAAGTATCGCATCTTGAAATGGCAAACCATGGATAGTTTAGCGATGGTTGCGATGGCCATTTTAACCGTCATCTTGATTGTTTTGCGCTAATAAATATCAACTAAATCATATTAAGTTAAACACCTTATCCATATTCACGGATAGGGTGTTTTTGCGTTGCTTTCGGATAATTAGTTAAAGGGGTAACTAGTTAACTTGCGAAGAAGTCGGACTTTACAAGTATTCAAAATAGTCAGAAATCACTAATTAACCACCTTAATTTAACGTTAACTTCATCTGTTTGTTAGTAAATTCTTATAAAGACCATGAATATTGGGTGTGAACTTACAAACTTGTCACTTTGATTGACAAGTGTCGTGAATCTTATAGACTTTGCTGTGTTGAAAAAATTAGGGTCCTTAAATAACTAGGTTAATTAAAAATCAACGTTCGACGAATCGATCGGGGGAGTCAATCAGATGAATCAAAAAGGGTTATACAGCATAGTTTTGGGTCTCGTTTTGCTAATCGGCTTCAGTCATCAGCAAATTGTTAGCGCCAAATCGACCGACGTGTCGGCTAAAGATAGTGCGCCATTTAATCGTGAACGAAGCACAACGGATAATCAGTTGCTAAGAGGCACGTTACCCGTTGGCAAAAGCCAGTTGTGGTACATGGTGGGGCCTAATCTAGCGAATAATCAGCATTTGGAATTGGCACCCGACTTACCATTGTACGGCAGTTCAACTGTGACCCGGTCATTTCTAGCGGGGCGCAATAACTTCAACTTATGGTCACCGAATAATGTCGGCACTTACGAACGGTGGGTGTCAGTGCATAACGATAGTTGGAACGACGCCACTAAAGGCGATCCGGCCGACGGGACTGGTAGCTCACGATTGTTAATCGGTTCATTGAATACCGGGATCGGACAAGTCGGTTACGCGCCAGATGGCGATAATAACCGAGTGGCAACCCAGACGCGAATGATTCTGAATCCAGACGGCATTTTGCGAGAAGAAGTGACTTATCAATACGAACTTGATGACCGAATAACGACGTTTAGTGATGTGGTCGAGTTTATACCGACCGCGTGGAAATCGATAATCGTCAAAGAACACATTACGAATCAAAGTGGCCGCGATTTACGCGGCATCTTCTTCGGCCGAGCAATCGATACGGATATGCGGCCGTTCAACACTGATACGTACGGACCTTCAGCGATTGGCGATAAAGTAGCCATTAAATATCTAGGCCATCAACGCGGGTTGTATGAAGATCAAATCATCCCGGCTCAAGGCAATCAACCTAATTTTGATGGGACGCCTGCTAATTATCCGGGGGGCGCGGCCCGGTTATCGTACCAGTTTAAAATGCACGATGGTTCTGGCCCCGATGCATGGCGCGCGTTGGAATTTAGTACGTCGATTATCGACGGCAGTCTGTTTGTTCCCGGTGCGTTTCAAAATGCGGTCAACGATTACGGCCAAGCACATACCAGTGGCAGACCGGGACAGACGGCCTTTAGCGGTGGCGATACGACGATTGCGATGATGTGGTTTGCCAAAAATATGGCGAAAGGCGCAACTCGCGATTTGAGTTATGAAGTCAGCATTAACGGTCAAGGCCAATATAAATCACCAACCATCACTTTGGATCAAAGTCCAACGGTTGATTATAACGGTCGCGACCTGCAATTGAGCGGAACCGTGACCGATTTAGATAATCACCAGCAACCAGAACAACTTAATTATCAGATTTTCCACCAAGATGGGACCCAATCAGCAGCGCTACCGTTGACTGCGGTTACGAATCAAGTTGGCCAAGCAGTTCATTATGAAGCGACCATCGATGCTAAACGGAATCAATTAGCGATTGGGGATTGGCTCTACGTCTGGGCGGTTGATGCGGACGGTAATCCGTCGGTCAATCACGAATTAACGACGTTGGTTGCACCGCAAGCGGTTTTGACCAGTCAATTGAAAAACGAAACGACTGCTGGCGATTATGCTGAACAGACCAAAGCCAAAGTTGGCGATCAAATTAACTATCAAACGACACTACAAGTTACCGCGAGTGCAACCGCGGGCCTGGCAGCTGGAGCGGTGATTGATAATCCAATCCCAGATAATTTGGCCATCGTCCCGAATAGTTTAAAACTGGCTTATTACGATGCAAACCAGCAATTGTTAGGTCAACAAACCGCCACTTTCCAGAATAATCAAGTTGCGACGAATCGAGCCGTCCCAGTTGGTGGTCAAGTAATCCTTAATTATCAAGCTAAAGTGGCCAAGGATGAACCGGCAACTGCCGTGACCACCGCGAAAGTGACTGGCGGGGGACTCGTCAATTCATTGACGGCCAATCCAACCACGGTTACGATTGCTAAAAATTTGACGTTAATGCCGCCAGTGCAGACTATCGCTAATTTGACGACCAAAGAACCGGCGAGTACCCATCAAATTAGCGGTCAAGTTGGCGATCAATTACGGTTAGCGTTTCAAGTTAAAGTGGCTGGACAAACCGCCGGGGCGGGCTTCCAAACGGTGCAACTCGAAACACATGAAAACGGTTCGCAATACGCTGATCGCGCGGGTCAATTTGGACCAGTCGTCGGCGCTGTGGAATACCAAGTGAACCAAAGTGGCGCGTGGCAAACTGCGCCGGCTGTCCAACCAACGACTGACGGGTTAACGATTAAAATCACCTTACCGACGCAACAAGCTTTAACCGGGGGCGACCAAATTAATATTCGCTACACCAAGGCCATTAAAACCGCGCCGGCTACCCAACGATATCTCTATAACGATGGTGCAATGACCGGCCAGGTGGCCAATAATGACCAACCGACTGAACCGGTTAAAGCGAATTCGGTGCGGGTGAAAGCGACCGATCAGCATCGGCTAACGATTCGCTACGTCGATTTGGATGCAGATTTAACCCAACCGACATTGATTGAAAAGACGGAAACTGCCCTTGGCACGAACGGTCAACTGTTAGCCGACAAGCTACCAGGGCGCATTAGTCCCAAATTGATCGAAGGCTACACGATTACTGAGATGACGACCGATACTGATTTGGTCAATGCACAATGGGACGCACCCTATCAGGCCGATTTACGTTTTGAAAAGACTGACCAAACGGTGACGTACGGTTATCACAAAGCGATGATTGCGATTGCCGCCCCTAACGATTGGGATTTTGGTGATTATCAAACTGCAGCGACGGACAGTATCTACTATTTAAAGACTGCCGATCATCAACCGCAACAGGTCAGCGTGATTGACTTTTACGGGGTTGAAAATTGGCAATTAACCGTCCAACAAACCGAACAATTCAAAGATGCCAAAGGCCGCGCATTAACCGGCGCACAACTGCAGGTCGATCACGGTCAGGCAATCGCGCAAGTGTCTAATTCTGCGGAGGGTCAATTGGACGCACGGGATGCCTTTCAGTTAACGCCGGGGGCTGACGCCCAATCGATAATGACGTTTACCAAAAAAGGACCGTTCCAAACACCGGATAGTAACGATGATCACAGTAGCGCCCAACAACCGTATCAGAATCCGGGTCAAGGGAGCTGGCGTTATCAATTTGGCACACAAAAATCAGCGAATTATAGCGTCGGGTTAAAGGTGCCGGCAACGACCACGCGCCATGCAACACGCTATCAAACAGAATTAACGTGGTCTTTAACGGTCGCGCCATAGGAGGAAAGCAACGTGTTAAAGACAATCATTAAAGCGACTCTGGCGCTTGGTATCAGTTGGCTTGCGCTTAATAGCAACACCGTTAGTGCCAATCAAGTCCAACGCGCAGATTTCGAAGTGCAACCGATTCAAAACACCGAACAAGTGGATAAAAGTATGAACTATTTCGACGTCCGGTTTAAACCGGGCAGCACACGAACGTTACGGATGCGCGTCCAGAATTTTACCGATTATCCGATTACGCTTGAATCGACATTGGAAAATGGGATGACCCAAGAAGGCGGCGATATGAAATTCCAAACCAGCCCGACCGGCTTGGACGCCAGTTTGAAACACCCATTAACGACGATTGCCAAGCTCGCCCCAACTGATCATAAAATCCATATTGACCCGCAATCGGCAACGATTGTCAGCGCAACCGTTAAGATGCCGACGGAAGAATTTCGGGGGATGATTGCTGGCGGTTGGCGGTTCAAACAAATTTTGAAGAATAAAGGGAATCAATCCCAATCGGTAACGAGTCATTACGCGTATCTAATGAGTATCAATCTGCGCGGCAAACCGTACCGGATTTATCCGGAATTGAAATACACGGAGACCAAGCCGATGTTAGCGGACGGCCATCCGGCACTGGGGATTAAGTTGCGCAACACGCAACCGATGATTATTAAAGATGTCGCGTTTAAAGCGGTCATCACCAAAAAGGGGCTCTTCAAGAATAAACAAGTTTTTGAAAAAGAGAAATCAAGTATCGCACCCAATTCGACAGTCGTTTTACCACTGTCATGGCAATACCGGACGCTCCGACCAGGCACCTATCACGTCAACGTCGAAGTCACCGGCCAGAATTTCTGGAATCAATTACCGATGACCTGGCATTTTAAAGAAACGTTCAAGGTCACGCAAAAAGGGGTCCGGAAAATTAACCAAAAGGCTAGCAAACGACCGATTAATCGCTGGGGGCTTGTCAGTGCCATCAGTGGGACGGGCTTAATCGCGGCGAGTTACGGCTTATACCGACAATTGAGGCGCCGCAGATGATTAAGCAAATCATCTTTCTGAGTCTGGGTTGGTTAATGGCTGTGGGGGTCATTAGCCAGCCGGTTCAAGCGGCTAAACAGGGATTACCAACGACCACTAAAGCGACTTTTCAGATTCGACCAGAATTACCGGCGGATAATCTGGGAGGTCCGCATCTCGGTTATTATAATTTACCGCTCAAGGCCAACCAAGCACGGACGGTTCGCTTGCAGCTCTTCAATCCGACCGCGCAACCGTTGACAATCACGGGTCAAGTGCAAGATGCGACGACGTTGACCAATGCGACGATCGATTATTTAGGCCATCAGCCGATTAATCGACAATTGTTACCGCAACCTGGTAGCCAGCTCGTCAGTGTGCCGGCGACCACCAAATTACAACCGAACGAAACCAAATGGTTAACCATCCAGATTGCGGCGGTCAAATCATTATTCAAAGGTCAAAAGGCCGTCGCCTTCAACCTGAGCGCCGTTCAACCGAATCCGAAAAAGACGATTCAAAATCATTATGTTTACGCAGTGGGGTTGGTGCTAAACGGCCAACCATTGACCACCAAACAATACCGCGCGCCACGTTCACCGCGAATTAAAACGAAGTTAAAAGCGCAGCGGGCCGCCATTGCCGTGGCCGTCGTTAATCCGAATCCGGCCTATTTAAAACCGGCGACAATTGACGTTCAATTGCAAAACAAGCGGTGGCAACTGGTCCATTATCAGCGTCGACTAACCCAGCGCAAAGTCGCACCGAATTCGCAATTCGATATCGAACTATTGTTGGGCGGCAAACGACTCGTGCCGGGAATCTACCGGATGACATTGCGCGTTAAAAGTCCGCAATTAACTCGGAAAATCGTTAAAACGGTTCGGATTACCAAACGCCAAGCGACTTATATTAATCAACGCAATGCGGATTATCAACGCCATCGCCTTTTAATTGGCCTTGCAGGAATCAGCGTCAGTAGCTTAAGTGGCTTTATGAGTTATCGATATTATAAACGAAAGCGGGAAACAGCATGTTGAAACTCAAACACCGAATTAATTTTAAAACGACCACATGGTTCATGATTGCGCTGGTGGTGACACTATCAATCATATTCTTGACCAGTCTGACGTTGGCTGTGATTAGTTATCACAATTACAACACCTACACGACGATTACGATGTAGGACAGCACCACACGGGACCACCCAAACACAGGTTATCATTCGATTGGTGACAATCGGTTGAAACAAAAAATCGCACAAAATGTGCAAACAAAACTAGGGAGGAATTTCAAATGAAATTCGCAAAGATGACAAGCACCGTATTAGCAAGCGCCGCAGTATTAATGATGGCCGCACCAAGTGCCACTTTCGCCGCAACTTTAAACGGTGGCGTTGATGATAATGATGGCACTGCATTGCCACAAAATGATCGCACAAAAATGGGGATTTCGTTTGGGGACAACAGCCACAATGCCAACACCGGCTACTTACGTTTACAAATGGTGCCTCACGTCCTTGATTTTGGGAATCATAATTTATTGGATACAGCTTACCCAGTATTCTCTGCGAATGGTCAAAATGACGGCAAAGCTGACAATAATCGTCAAGCAAGCTATGCTGATCAAAGTGGTGCAACCAACTTAACGGCAACCCTCAATACGAAAGATTCAGAACTGGCAGCCGTTAAAGGCACTGCTTGGGCAACCGTTGTCGACAAACAAGTTGCTCGAACTAATGCTGATGCCAACAACACAGCCGCTTCTGGTAAATGGACATTAAGCGTTAAAGCGGACAATGGTTTAGCAGCAGTTAGCACCGATGGTAACCGCAGCACAACTGATACAATTGATGATGCGCATTTATCATTTAACCACACTGCTTACGCTCAAACCGCTGATATTTTTGGTTTAACAGGTGAAGGCCAAGATACAGACTGGGCAACAAGCAATAAGGGCACAGAAACAGCCACAAAAATTGGTCAGGGCGCAATTGCCGGTTCATTTAAAGATAACGTCGGTTTAACTTTGAATAACCAAAATAAAGATGTTAACATTGTGACAGCAGAAGATGGCGAAGGCCAAGGCGCAAACGTTTTCGGTTGGACACCAAGCAACATCAAATTAACAATGCCAACCGGCGCAGCAGTAAGCAACGCCACATACCAAGCCAACCTAACATGGACACTAGCATCAACAGCAGTTTAAAACTAAGTGCTTTTTTGAACGGGAGGCTTTGAGCATTAGCCTAGTTTCGTGAATAAAGTCCGGGCTATGGACTTTATTTACGAAACGTAGCTAAGCACAGAAGCCTGTTCAAAAAAGCCGTTAAAGAAAGTGAGTGCTCATCAAGCTGGTCAGCTTCTGAGTATAGCCTAAGATAGGGGAATATGACTGGGCTTTAGTCATGATTCACTATCTGTCGCTAGACGGAAAGGTTTGCTTGAGTATAGCGCGTTAAAGCTCACTAATTTTCACTCCCCTAAAAACTAGTCTCCCGCTAGTCAGGGGATACATAGCACCAATCATTACCGATTTATAATAGAAGAAAAATGGAGAAATAATGATGCGAGATAGAGCAAGAGGATACCGGCGTTACCTTGAATGGTTTAATATCATGATTCAATTAGAGGATAAGATGAATATTGTGGCGAAACGCTATGATCTGAATTTCAACCAATATTTATTATTGAAGAAAGTGGCGGAAGAACACTGCAATGAACCAACGCAATTAGCGGCGGCTTTTGGTGTCTCATCACCCGCGATGTCGCGTAAACTCAATAGTTTAGCGAAAAACGGCAAGATTACCAAACAACGCAACAATGATGAAGATGATCAACGCAAAGTGATGATTGAATTAACCGTCAAAGGCGAATACCACCTTGCCCAGTTGAATCGTGCGTATCAAGAATTATTTACCGCAGAATCAGATATGATGTTTGAAAAATTCGACGTCCCATTGTTTGATGAAGTCACCAAACAAATGGCGATGATTATTGACCATTTACCGAAAGAATAAGTCGGATTCAGTGAAATTGAATGAATAAACTAATGGTTATTAAAAATAAATAACCCCTTAAATTATAGTCCTGAATTAATTGTTTGTAATAGTATTGCACAACAATGATTAATGTTCTATACTAGATGCGTCGATACCAATAATTCTACCGATAATAAAATTTTCGGGAGTAACTATTTATGAAAAAATTTGTTAAAGGAGTTTCAGTTCTCGCAGCGCTAGCGATGGTCAATCCAGCAACGATTGCTTCGGCTGCGACGGCTACTAATCAAACACAGCCAGATGTCACACAAAGTACAAATGAAACCGCTACACCAAGTGCAACCACTACGGGATTACCTGCAGATAACATACGGCATCTTTCTAATCTGTATGTTGAGCCGAAAGAAAGCTATATGGCATATAGTGGACTTGGGAAATTATACTTAAATCTTTATAGCAGTCAAAAAACACAATATTTAAGCAATATCTATATTGTGATGCCAACAGGCTTGACAGTCGATGGTGGCTTAGCTGCTATGCAGAAGAGTCTAGCGCAATACACCCAAATTAAACCGCTTAACTCGGATGCCGATACCATTATTCACAACGGAACGTTAACGGTTCAACAGTTGGCTAATACGGATGGCCGTGAAGTTTATGAAGTGACGCCAAGCGCCGGCGCTTATGTTACCGCTGGAGAATTCACAGAGACTGGGGCTGGTAATCCGGCATTGATGAATGTACCAGTTCGCTCAAGTGCTGAGACTTCGGGATTGAAACAAATCCTTTTTAATGCGAATACGACGGCTGATATTAAACAAGATATGTTATTTGTCGGGGCTGGTGATGGTCAAAATGTGGCTTTCGATGACACCGTGCTTAATAAATATCCGCAAGTCACAGCAACGAGTGTTGGCATTCAAGGGACTGATGATCAATACGTCCGGGGAATTGCTTATCCCGGTATTCAGAGAAGTTTAACGTTATTTGCCGCAAATGTGGACGATAACTACGTCGTGATAGACGCGGATACTAAGCAAATTATCAAACACGGCCCTACGATTTCAGGGGCCCTCGGGACAACCTATTCGCGAGTTGGTAAAGTCGATACATTGGCTGCACTCGGCATTGCTGCAACGGTTTATGACGAAAAATCGTTAACAATCGACCAAGGTAATTTGAATGATGCTGCTGTGCCATTGACATCGCAGGACGCATTGAGTAACGACCCCTACACGCATTTGACCGGCCATACTTATACGCTATCCGCTAAACGGTTTGCGAAAGACGTGACGGTTAAATACGTCTATCGCAAAGGTGGCCTTTATGGACCAGTGGATACGCAATTAGCCGCGCCAGTGCTCAAAAAAGGGGACGTTGGGGATGCCTATACGACGGATGCACAGTCATTTGATGGTTATAAAATAACTAAAGTTGAACGCTCGATAGCTGGCAAGACAATTGACGATGCGACTGATGGCACGTTGACCAATCAAGCTCAGACGGTAACTTATTATTATCAGAAAACACCAGTCGTTCCAGCGGCTGATTGGACCATTAAATACGCGGATGAAGCGGGCAATAAAATTGCAGACCCAGAAACTGTTAGTGGGAATATCGATGATTTCTTTTCTGTTGCCGATTATATGAAACCAATTGATGGTTACACGTTGGCTAACGTTCAGGGTGAAGTAGGGGTTAATTTAACCAAAGATCCACAAACGACGACGCTGATTTATACCCACGATGTCGCTGGCAACGTCACGGTCAACTATGTTGATCAAGCGGGTAACAAGTTGGCTGAGCCTACGACGTTAACTGGTTTGGTCAATGACCCGATTAATGCAAAAGAAGCGACAGTCTCTGGTTATACGGTTGTCAAAACCGATGGGACTCCAGATGGGAAGTTTACCGCAAAGGCCCAAATAATTACGTATCATTATGCTAAAATTGCTGATAATGTGACGGTTAAATATGTCGATCAAGATGGTAAAACAATCAGTGATGCTGATGGTGATACGACAGAGCTATTAAAGGGCAATGTCGGCGATGATTATCACGCAACTCAAAAGACAATATCAGGTTATGCCGCTGTTAAAGGTGAAGCGGATCAAACTGGTCAATTTACAGATAAGGCCCAAACGATTACGTATCATTACATCAAAAATGCTAAAGATCTCACCGTTAAGTATGAAGATGCTGATGGCAACAAGTTAGCTGATTCTGAAACAATCACTGGTAATGTCGGTGATTCATATACAACGGTTAAAAAAGACATTTCAGGTTACACGTTTAAAACAGTGACGGGTCAAGAAAACGGGACACTCGGTGATACAGCCCAAACGGTGATCTACGTCTACACGAAAGATCCCGTCAAAGGGGCTGATGTTACCGTCAATTACCAAGATGACGACGGTAACCAGATTGCACCTTCTAAAACGTTAACTGGCAATGTCGGAACTGACTATCAAGCGGTTCAAGCGTCAATCGACGGTTACACGTATAAACAAGTCAACGGCAATGCCACTGGTCAATTCAGCGACAAGGCCCAAACAGTGACTTACGTCTACACGAAAAATCCTGCCAAAGTCGGGAATGTCATGGTCAACTACCAAGACGCCGATGGCAAGCAAATCGCCGCTTCTAAAACCTTGACCGGCAATGTTGGAACTGCTTATCAAGCGGTTCAAGCGACAATCGACGGTTATACGTTTAAACAAGTTAACGGCAATGCCGCTGGTCAGTTCAGTGCTACAGCCCAAACGGTGACTTACGTCTACACGAAGAATCCAGTTATAGCTGGCAATGTCACGGTTAACTATCAAGATGAAGCGGGCAAGCAAATTGCAACTTCAGCGACTTTAACCGGCAATGTTGATACCAGTTATCACGCTGTTCAAAAGGCAATCACTGGCTATCATTTCAAAGCAGTCACGGGTGAACCAGACGGTCGTTTTACCACTAGCGCACAAACAATCACTTACGTCTATACGAAAGATAATCCGAGTGTACCGGTTAAAACTGCCAATCAAACGGTTAAATATGTTGATGAAAATGGTCAAACCATTGCAAGTACTGAAATCTTAACCGGTAATATTGGCACGCCATATCACGCGACTCAAAAGACAATCGCGGGTTACCAATATAAGACAGTGACGGGCGCATCGAACGGTCAGTTCACAGCAAACGCCCCAATTGTCACTTACATCTATACGAAAGATGCGGTTCAAGCGGGAAATATCACCGTCAACTACCAAGATGCAGATGGCAACCAAATTGCCGCTTCTAAAACGTTAACCGGCAATGTTGGTGCAACCTACCAAGCAGTTCAAACACCGATTGCAGGTTACACGTATAAACAAGTCAGTGGTAATCCAACCGGCACTTTTGGAACTGCAGCGCAAACCGTGACCTACATCTACACGAAGAATTCGGTTCAAGCCGGGGATGTCACCGTCAATTACCAAGATGCAGATGGCAACCAGATTGCCGCTTCTAAAACGTTAACCGGCAATGTTGGTGCAAGCTATCAAGCGGTTCAAGCATCAATTACGGGTTACACCTTTAAACAAGTTGTCGGTAATGCCACTGGTCAATTCAGTGACAAAGCGCAAACAGTTACGTACGTCTATGCGAAGAACGCGACTAAACCAACACAGGTGATTGATCAATCAGGAACTAAATCTGATAAGCAAGGTATTCAATCAACCAAGTCAACCACCCCAACTAACAATCTTAAAACGCAACAACAACCGGTTCAAAAAACGGTTGCTAAGCATAAACAACAATTACCACAAACTAGTGTTGCTAAAGTAAGTAGTTTATTAGGGATAATTGGTGCGCTTCTAATTGCTACCGTCGGGATGGTCTTCAAGAAACGACGTAATTAATTAAGCAAACCAATTAAAATAGTCAATTTATTTTCGATAAGCTATCGGAAATAAATTGACTATTTTTAATTTTTTATACTACCATTAGGTAGCGCTAGAAAGCGCGCTAGGTTACTGATATACGTGCATTGGACGCTATTTACACGGTCGTAATACTATTGCACGTATATGATTAATGTTGTATATTAAGTGTATTAACATCAATATTAACAGTACTTAACGATTAAAAAAGTATTTCGGGGGTAAAATGTTTATGAAAAAATTTGTAAAAGGCGTTTCGGTTCTCGCAGCGCTTGCGATGGTGAATCCAGCAACGATTGTTTCGGCAACGACCGCCACTGGTCAACCGCAATCGGATGTGACGCAGAGTGCGGATGAAACCGCTACAACTGTGAAACCGATTGACCGAAAGCATTATATGAACAATATTTTTGCAACGTCACCATCGAACTATATTGCCTACAGTGGGATGGGAAATTTGGATTTACGGTTATATAGTAATGAGCATACCCAATATTTGGCTCGAATGTACATTGTAATGCCTAAAGGATTAACGGTTGACGGTGGTCTGGCGTCTATGCAGGTCGCTTTAGAAAATTATCGAAATGCGGCTAAGATTCATGTTAACGGTGATGACGATAACGATGGCACCTTGACTGTTCAGCAATTAGCAAATACGTCTGATGGGCGAGAAGTTTATGAGATTAGTCCGGGAACTGACAATTATGTCGTTATCCAGGAGAATCCATCGGAATTACTGATGACAATTCCGATTCGTTCAGCTGATAAATCATCAGGTTTAAAGGAAATTTTGATGAATGCTAAGTCGAAGGAAGATATGACGCAAGATGTATTATTTGCAGGATCAGGCGATGGGCAAAATGTTATTTTTAATGACGATTCTTCTTATCCCCAGGTGGCGGCTCAAAAAGTAGGGATTATCAGCCCAGATGACCAATACGTGCATGGGATGGCTAACTCAAGTTATCAAAAAAAGATTACGTTCTTTACGCCGAAAGTGATAGATCAGTATCAAGTCGTCGATCCTTATCAACCAGAGACGGTGATTAAAAGTAAATCAACAGCTGCTGGTGATTCCGGTACAACTTATTCACGTGTTGGTTTCGTCGATACGTTGGCGTCACTGGATTTAGATCCAACAATTTATGATGAAAAATCATTAACAATTGATCGTGGTAATCTGAATGATCCGGCTGTTATTTGGACACCACTAAACGGCTTTACCAACAACCCGAATACGCCGTTAGAAGGTCAAACTTACACCATATCGGTTAAACGTTTCGCCAAAGATGTGACGGTTAACTATGTTGATCAAAACGGCAAGACCATTACTGATACAACTGAAACCTTAAGTGGGGATGTTGGCGACGATTACCAATCAACTCAAAAAGATATTGCCGGTTACACCTTCAAAAAAGTTGAAGGCAATGCGGCAGGCCAATTCAGTGATAGCGAACAAACTGTGACTTATCACTATGCTAAAAAGGCAGCGAACGTTACGGTTAAATACGTCGATCAAGACGGCCAGACGATCACCGATGCGACTGGTGATACCACTGAAACCTTAACGGGTGACCTTAGCGATAATTACCAATCAACTCAAAAAGACATTGCCGGCTATGCCTTCAAAAAAGTTGACGGCGCGACGACTGGTCCATTTACGGATAGTGCGCAAACCGTGACTTACCACTACGCGAAAGAAGCAGCGAACGTCACGGTTAAATACGTCGATCAAAACGGCCAAACGATTACCGATGCGGCTGGTGATACAACCGAAACGTTAAAAGGCTATCTCGGTGACGATTATCAATCAACTCAAAAGGACCTTGCCGGCTACACCTTCAAAAAAGTCGACGGCGCAACGACTGGTCCATTCACCGACAGCGCACAGACAGTGACTTATCACTATGCGAAAAAAGCGGCGGATGTCACGGTTAAATATGTTGATCAAAATGGTCAAATCATCACCGATGCGACTGGTGATACGACTGAAATCTTAACGGGCGATATTGGTGATGATTACCAAGCAACTCAAAAGGTATTTGCGGGATATAGTTTCGAATCTGTTACTGGGACACCAACTGGGCCATTCATGGCTGATGCGCAAACAGTGACCTATCATTATGCAAAAATTGCCGCTGATGTCACGGTTAAATACGAAGACGAATTCGGCAACCGAATTGCTGAACCGGTCACACTAAGTGGTCATGTTGGTGAATCGTATCACGCAACGCAAGCTAAAATTGCGGGTTACACGTTTAAAGCTGTTCAAGGAACGCCTGATGGCACTTTCGGGGATGCTGCCCAAACGGTGACTTATGTCTATACGAAAGATTTAGTTAAAGCCGCCGACGTGACGGTTAACTACCAAGACGAAGCCGGCAACCAGATTGCGACACCTGAAACCTTAAGCGGGAATGTTGGTGAAACCTATCACACGATGCCTAAAGCGATTGCTGGTTATAGTTACCAAGCGGTCACCGGGATTACTGATGGACTCTTCTCAGCGACAGCTCAAACAGTCACGTATATTTATGCCAAAGACCCAGTCAAGGCGGCTGATGTGACCGTGAATTACGAGGACGAAAACGGTCAATCGATTGCCAGTTTAGAAACCTTAACGGGTAATGTCGGTGAACCGTACAAAACGGTGCCAAAGAAGATTGCCGGCTATACCGTCAAGGAAGTGCCAAGTAACGCAATGGGAACTTTCGGGGATGCTGCCCAAACGGTGACTTACGTTTATACGAAAGATTTAGTCAAAGCCGCCGATGTCACGGTTAACTACCAAGATGAAGCAGGTAACCAGATTGCGACTTCGGAAACCTTAACTGGCAATGTTGGTGAATCGTATCATACAATGCAAAAGACGATTGGGGGTTATCGCTATCAAGCAGTCAACGGTGTTACTGACGGACTCTTCTCAGAAACAGCGCAAACAGTGACTTACGTCTACACGGAAGATTCCGATAAAGCCGCGGATGTGACGGTTAAATACGTTGATGAAGCGGGCAACCAGATTGCCCCATCCGAAACTTTAACCGGTAATATCGGGGACTCCTACGAAGTCAAAGAAAAGACGATTGCGGGTTATACGCTCAATACCATGACTACTAGGAAAATCGTTGGTACATTCAGTGATCAGGCACAAACGATTACGTGCCATTACACGAAGAATCCGGTTAAAGCTGGGAACGTCACAGTCAACTATCAAGATGAAAACGGCAAACCATTAGCTGGTTCAGCCGTCTTGACGGGGAATATTGATGATAGTTATCATGCGATTCAAAAAGTCATTACGGGTTATCATTTCAAGACAGTGACGGGCACACCGGATGGTCAGTTTGCCGCTACTGCCCAAACCGTGACGTATGTATACGCAAAAGATGACATCAGTATCCCTGATAAAACGGCCAACCAAACGGTTAAATACGTTGATGAAAAGGGTCAAACCATCGCGGATACGGAAATCTTAACCGGTATTGTGGGGACGTCATATCATGCAACTCAAAAGGCAATCGCGGGTTATCACTATAAGACGGTAACGGGGACACCAGACGGTCAGTTCGCCGTTAATGCGCCGGATGTGACCTATATCTACACGAAAGATTCCGTTCAAGCTGGTAGCGTGACGGTCAACTATCAAGACGAAACAGGTCATCAACTGGCCAAGTCGGTCACGTTGGCCGGGAATATTGGTGCTAATTACCAAACCGTTCAGCTAGTCATTGATGGTTACACCTTCAAAAAGGTGATTGGCAATCCGAATGGGACGTTAACGGATGCAGCACAAATGGTAACCTACGTTTATGTGAAGACGGTGACGCAACCGAAAACACCAACTGAACAACCTAAGCAACCAGGCAAACAACCACAGAAGACCACCAATCAAACGTCTTCAGACAAGTCGGCGCCAGCACCTAAAACAACTAAAAATCGCCAGCAATTACCACAAACTGGGGTTAAACAAATTAACGGACTATTAGCTACGGTAGGTGTGTTATTGATTACGGTTGTCGGTATTGCTTTCAAGAAACGTCGGAATTAGTATTAAAGAGTCAGGCTATTAAGCGTGATTTAAATAGGCCTCCAGTTTCCAATTAACGGAAGCCGGGGGTCTATTAGTAATTGCTATGCCAGCTAATTAACGAGTCATAACTTAAAGAAAAAAGCCTGCCATTGCGCAGGCTTTTTTTAAGATGACAGTAATTTAAATCGGCGCTTTAACGTGGAGACGCTAATACCGGTTTTTCGACTGATTGACTCATAGGTCGCACCGGTTTGCCGGAGATGAAGTGCTTCTCTAATTTCTTGATCGGTATACGTCATTTGACGACCTTCACGATAGTCTGGGTTTGTCAGTCGGGCGTTGACCTTGCCTTCTTGGGTGCGAGTGATAATCATATCCCGTTCGAATTGGGCGAATGCGCTAAATAGTGTAAATATTAGGCGACCTGAGGGGGTATCCTCGATAATCCCCATATTCAGAATGTGAATTTTAATTTGGTCTTCGAAGAGTTCTTGGATAATTTCGAGCGCTTCTTTTGTGTTGCGGGCAAATCGGTCTAGTTTGGTAACGACGATCGTGTCGCCGGTCCGAACGCGGTTGAGTAGCCGTTTGAATTGTGGCCGATGGACGGTTGTGCCAGTGAATTTTTCGCTATAGATCACATCGCACTTCTCGGCTTTGAGTTGTGCAATTTGGGTCGCGAGGCTTTGACCCGCGGAAGAGACGCGAGCATAACCAAACTTCATTATGAACATCTCCTTTCGTCATATTATTATACAGTACCGTACCATAATATGATGTTATCCGACCGATTGAAAAAAAGCGATTGCTACTTTTCAGAAAAGCGTCTAAAATAGAAGATAACATTGAATTAAGATGAGGGATAGTATGACACAACGTTATCGCGTCACCGTTGCTTACGATGGGACTGATTTTGCGGGCTTTCAAAGCCAACCGAATCAGCGCACCGTCCAAGGCACGCTCGAGAAAGCATTAATGAAAATGAGTAAAGGTGAGGCGGTCGCAGTCTATGGTTCTGGTCGCACGGATTCCGGGGTCCATGCATACGGTCAGGTTGTCCATTTCGACTATCCCAAGCTCTTGCCGGCTACAAGTATGCTACGCGCATTGAACAGCCTCCTACCGCTTGATATGGAGGTTGTCGACAGTCAGCTGGCGGCTCCTGATTTCCACGCGCGATTCGGTACCAGTGGTAAACGGTATTTGTATCGTGTTGATCTTGGTCATTACACCAATCCGTTTAAACGGCGTTATACGGGCCATTACCCGTATCCAATCGATGTCAGCCGTATTCAGGCGGCAATGCCTGATGTGATGGGCACACACGATTATACGAGCTTTGCGGCCGCTGGTGGGGTGATTAAGAATAAAGTGCGAACGATTTATGACGCGACTGTTGAATACGACGAGTCAGCCAACGAACTGATTTTTGAGTTTTACGGCAACGGCTTTTTGTACAACATGGTCCGGATTTTAGTCGCCACTTTATTGGAGATCGGCAATGGCCGCCGCGACGTCCACGACTTTTTACGATTGTACGAAGTCAAGGATCGACAAGAGGCCCGTTCAACCGCGCCAGCTAGCGGTTTATATTTGAAAGAAGTTTATTATAAAACTGATGAAAATAATTGAGATTCAATTGACTTAATCAATAAATTAGGGTACTATAGTATCTGGTATTGTTTGCCCCACGATAGGCCCCGGAACTTATTGAGTGTCAAACAAACACAGAATATTGGAGGAATAAATCGTGCGTACAACTTACATGGCTAAACCAGGCGAAGTAGAACGTAAATGGTATGTGATCGATGCAACAGATATTGCATTGGGTCGCTTATCAACAGTAGTCGCTTCTATCTTACGCGGTAAAAATAAACCAACATTTACACCAAACGTTGACACAGGTGACAACGTCATCGTGATCAATGCTGAAAAGATCAAATTAACAGGTAAAAAAGCAACTGACAAGTTATATCATCACCATAGTAATCATCCTGGTGGTTTAAAGACTCGTTCAGCTGGCGAAATTCGTGAAAAGACACCTGATCGTTTAATCGAAATGTCAGTGAAAGGTATGTTACCAAAGAATACTTTGGGTCATAACCAATTCTTGAAATTACACGTTTACGCTGGTGGCGAACATAAACACCAAGCACAAAATCCAGAAGTCTTAGACATCACGGACATTATTTAAGGAGGAAACTATAGTGGCTCAAGTAACTTACAGCGGTACAGGTCGTCGTAAAAATTCAGTAGCTCGTGTACGTTTAGTACCCGGTACTGGTAAAATCACTATCAACAACAAAGACGTTGTTGACTATATCCCATTTGCTAACTTGATTTTAGATATGAAACAACCTTTAACAATTACTGAAACAACAGATAGCTATGATATCTTGGTAAACGTTAACGGTGGTGGATTCTCTGGTCAAGCCGGCGCAATCCGTCACGGTATTTCACGTGCATTGCTAACTGTAGATCCTGACTTCCGTCCAGCTCTTAAACGCGCTGGCATGTTAACACGTGACCCTCGTATGAAGGAACGTAAGAAACCAGGTCTTAAGAAAGCTCGTAAAGCATCACAATTCAGTAAACGTTAATATATATTCTTATATATCAATATTTCGGAACACCGTCTCACTTTTGTGGGAGGGTGTTTTTTTGTGCTGTTGATAACGGGTACAAAAAAACAACTCGTTTTGCGTAATATAGTAATAGGCAGTCGTTAATTGCAAGCGCCAGACTCAGTCGATTCAAAATTGACAAGTGGAGGTGAGCGACGTGCGGTAGCTGTGCCAGCACTCGGGTATCAATTGAGTACCAAACCAAAATACGCCATCATCTGCACTTAGATGACGGCGTATTTTGACTTGGACGGGGATTGATGAGTGCTGAAACGCGATTAAATAAAACAATGGCCAATCGCTGATGAGCTTGTTAATTCAAGTCCTTGTCGCAATTCAATTAGGTTTGAAAATCTGGAAACAGATTCTTGAACTGAAAAAATTGCATAAAAAAAGCCGCTAACTAGTGGCTAATCTATCATTGCAATACGACTACTGTTGCGCGCGGTGCTAGGCACACCTTGCGCTTTTCGTATGCACTCAGTATATCATCTAAATTATGAAAAATCACGGGGAATAAATTAAATTAGATACCATTGGATTGACAACCTAATTATTTTTCATTTTCAATCATCTTCAAATAGCGATAGACGCTTGGTTCTGAGACGTTTAAAATATGAGCGACTTGTGGAATCGCACCTTTGATTTGAAAGACCCCTTTTTCACTAAGTTGCGCACAAAGTTCGATTTTCTTCTGTTGGGTTAACGTGGTGCCAGGACGGAGCAAGTCACGATCGATGACGGCATAGATGATGTCGGCAATACTGGTATGTAAGACTTCAGTCGTCGGCGATTTGTGGATGGACTGTGGATTGGTTAAATCCGGAATACGTGCGATACTTGCTAAGTGGCCCATTAAATCCGTATAAGCGGCGTTATCGAAATTAATGCAAAGTAACCCTAATAATTGATTAGCCTCATCTTTGATGAAAAAAGTCGACCCTTGGATTTTTTTGTCGCCAGTCGCGGCTTTATAGTTAGTGATAAAATTTTGTTCTTTGTAAACTTCGTCACGGACTAACTGAAGCGCATAGCCGGTGATGGGGGAATTCAAGGAGCGACCACTGATCTCGGCATTTTCAATTGCCGCAATCGAAAAGGAACCGGAAGAATCCAGCCAGTGAAGGACGATTTCATAATCTTGACTTAACGTTTTACCTAGAAAATAGACTAATTGTTGATAATGTTCGAGTGAGGTTGACATCCATAAGGACTTCCTTTGAAAGATAATATTTTATTATTATAATAACAAAAAATACGTAAAAGTCCATTAATAAGGCTTTGCTGCTGAAATTATTTTGTTATAATAATAATTTTTTATTAAAATCTATTTACAGATTAGATGTAAGCGCTTATACTGATATTGAGAATGATTGAGCAATCATGGTGCTAAGGTAATTACAAGAGAACCCAAAAAGTAAGGTTAAATGGAGGGCGTCGTAATGAAAGTAGTGGCAAATGGTAGTGAAGGTCGTAGTGGTCAAGTGAGTCAGCGAACGCAGCGACAGGCTGATCGTGCGGGAATGACCACAGAAGAGTGGCAGTCGGCGGTTAAGTTTGATAGTACCGATCGCGGGTGGGTCATCATGAGTATCGGGATGGCCATCGGTGCAGGCATTGTTTTTTTACCAGTCAAAGTTGGGTTGGTTGGTTTATGGGTCTTCTTAGGCAGTTCGATCATTGCCTATCCAGCGATGTATTTATTTCAACGGTTATTTGTCAACACGGTCGCGCGTGCTAAGAATTGCGATGATTATACGAGCGTTATTTCGGGATACTTAGGTAAAAATTGGGGATTATTCATTAGTTTTCTGTACTTTGCGATGTTGGTTATTTGGGTCTTTGTGTATTCGACAGCCATTACTAATGATAGTGCGTCGTACTTACATACGTTTGGCCTGACTAAAACGGTTTGGTCGCATAATCCGTTTTACGGGTTGGCGGTTGTTATTTTATTAGTAGCACTTGCTTCGAGCGCCGAAAAAGTGATCTTTAAGATTTCAAGTTTCATGGTTTGTACGAAATTAATTATTATATTGATTTTAGGAATTGTCATGGTTAGTTTTTGGGATATGAGTAATATTCCTGCATTCCCATCATTTGGTTATTTTATCAAACAGACGATTATCATGATGCCATTTACGTTAACGTCGATTTTATTCATCCAATCTTTATCGCCGATGGTGATTTCATTCCGTGCACATAACAAGAATATTGAAGTGGCACGGTACAAATCACAACGGGCGATGAACATTGCCTTTTTCACCCTATTCTTCGTCGTGTTCTTCTATGCGTTATCATTCAACTTTGCAATTGGGCATGATCAGGCAGTAGAAGCTTACCGTAACAATGTCTCGACCTTAGCAATTGCTGCCAAGAATATGAATGGTAGTTCAGTTAAAATTTTATCCGTTGTTTTAAATATTTTTGCGGTAATGACCGCGTTCTTCAGTGTATTCTTAGGTTTTCGAGAATCCTGTCAGGGGATTGCTACTAATTTATTAAAGCGATTTATGCCTGAAGATAAAATTAATAAAAAATTCTTGAGCTTTGGCATACTCGTTTTCTCAGTCTTAGTGGCGTGGGGCGCAATCGTGTTAAACGCACCGGTGCTGAGCTTCACTTCAATCTGTAGTCCAATTTTCGGGATTATTGGTTGTTTAGTACCAGCTTATCTCGTATACAAGATTCCAGAATTACGTGATTTGAAGAGTCCAGCACTATGGTTGATCATTTTTACCGGGATATTATTATTAATTTCACCATTTCTAGCATTTATGTAAAATGATTGGAGGAAAGTACAATGTTGACATCAGAATTATTTATTCAGAATCTACAAGCGGGTGTTAAACCGGCAACTGGCTGTACGGAACCAATTGCGGTGGCGTTTGCGGCCGCTAATTGTATGGCTCATTTGGACGAAGGTGAGATTGAAAAGATTGAAGTTTTGGTTTCATCAAATGTGATGAAAAATGCGATGGCCGTGATGGTGCCAGGGATTGGCGAACCAGGCTTACAGATTGCGGCCGCTACTGGCGCCTTGGCGGGGGATGCGACTGCTGGGTTAGATGTGATTGCCAACGTTGCAACTGATAAAATTCCGTTGATTAAAACATTAGCCTATTCGGGGAAAGTCACTGCTAAAATCGCCCCAGTCGACGATGATTTGTATGTCGAAGTTGGCGTTCAGACGGCGAAAAATGACGTTCGAGTTTACATCGCGGGGAGCCATACGAATATTTATCGGCTTGAAAAAGATAGCCACCGATTAATTGACCTTGAACGACCAGCGAGTCACGCTGTTTCCGATTTAAAAAACGGCATGCAACAGGTCACGTTCCAACAAGTTTGGGACTTTGCAATGCAGGCGCCACTCGAATCAATTGCTTTCATGCAAGCAGCTGACACATTGAATATGACGTTAGCCGAAGCAGGCTTAGCCAATGATTATGGGTTGAAACTAGGTCAGTCATTACTCAAGAATGCGGCTAATCCCTTAGGACAAGGGCCAGCCGATTTGCAAGATAATATTATGGCGTATACTGCGGCTGCTAGTGATGCACGTATGGGTGGGGCACCATTACCGGCGATGTCGAATTCTGGTTCTGGGAACCAGGGCATCACGGCGACTGTCCCGGTCAGTGTGGTTGCTCGACACGTCGAAGCAACGGACGAACAGCTGATTCGGGCGCAAACCTTGTCACATCTGACGGCGATTTACGTCCACGCCTTTTTACCTGTTTTGTCCGCCTTTTGTGCGACCGATTCAGCCGGGATGGGCGCAGCAGCTGGAATTTGCTATCTGTTAGGCCATGATTACGATACCGCTTGTATGGTAATTAAGAATATGGCTGGCGATGCGCCTGGTATGATTTGCGACGGTGCCGGTTGTTCTTGCGCGATGAAAGTGGCAACGTCAACGAGTTCGATGTATCGATCGGTCAATCTAGCGATTCAAGGCATTGTGATTCCGGCCACCAATGGTTTGGTTTGTGAATCGATTGATGAGACGATTCACGGAATTGGTATTCTGGGTACTAAAGGCTTGAAGGCTGCTGATCCAGCGGTGTTAGAAGTAATGATGGCTAAATAAAAACTTGGGATTAAAAAGAGATGCGCCGTTTTGATAACGACTAAGCATCTCTTTTTTCTTTAAAATAATGAATGATTTCGGTTACAAATAATTTAATTGATAAATATGGGGGGAATCCATGTTAATATTGTATTAAATAGGTAACAAGTAGGGAGAACTAATAATGAATGCTAAAGAAAAAATGCAAGCTTTAATCGATCAAAAAAAGGGTGGCGGTAAGTCCAAACAAACGAACGTCGCTAAGAATGATCGCAAGAATATGCGTAAAGGCCCCAAGATATTTAACCGCTAAACAAGTTTTTGATGTATAAGGGAGGCGTTGACGGGTGAATTATCCAGATCGATTTAACATGCCAGGTGATACTAATATTAGGTTTGCACGACAGAATTTTACTAATTTAGTGCACACCAACTCACGTTTTGAAGGCATTAATACGACATTGCCGCAAACTCAGACTATTATGGATGGCTTAGGTGTCGATGGCATCTCGATTGATGATATTAACACAATTGTTGATTTAAAACGTGGTTGGCAATACGTCACTGAAAGTAAAATGCCGTTTAGTTTAGATTATGAAAAACAATTGAATGCGATTGTTGCAGATAAAGATGCGTTAATACCCGGTCAAATTAGAAGTGGTCAAGGTGGCGTCAATATTGGGAGTGATGAACAATTCACTCCGCCGCTTGTTTCTGAGAAGACAGAGGAACAGTATTTAGAGGCACTAATGACGGCAACTCGATCGACTACGGATAAGGCGTTAACCATCATGTACCATAATATGCGTCAACAGATTTTTTGGGATGGTAATAAGCGCACGGCAACGCTCGCAGCTAATAAAGTGATGATTGATGGTGGCGCCGGCCTTATCAATGTCCCGCTTGATAAATGGGGAATTTGGAATACTTTATTGAGCGATTATTATCGGACCGGTGATATGCAATCGATTAAGGATTGGACCTACGATCATGGGGTTCAAGGCATTAATTTAGTCTAAATCGTTAAATTATTAGATGAGTCTCTTTACAAATTAGTAAAGGGGCTTTTTTAATCGCTTTAAAATTGGTTTAATTGTAGTATGAGTTATATATATTAGGAGGAAACCGATGTTAATCAATGTCGCTACTAAAACGCAGTCACTTTTTAATCAAATGCCACCGACGGGTAATCGGGATTACGATCAGAATTATAGCCAAATAAATCCTCTTTTTACTTGGTATGTTCGGCATTTTGTAGTCGCGCGCAAAAAAGTATTAATTTTACTAAATGCGCAAACACGGATGACTGTTTTCGTGACCGATGTGAATGCACGAAATAAAAAAGAACTTGATCAGTTGATTCAAACAGCGATTGAATTGGCCTTTCAGCAATATGATGTTACACAAACGCAAATCAATCGTTATTTTGAATTAGCTGGTAAATTAGAAGTTGGAACAGCAGTTGACCGTTCAATCGGAGGCATTATTAACGAAAGGTTATGGTTGTTGGAACGGTGGCCAATCAATCTCAATTCACTAACACAACCGGAAATAGTTGATCATTTTAAAGGCGCTTTAAACACCATCGATGATGGGACGTATGCAAAATCGCAAGCGCTAGTGACGGCTGCTTTTCGAGAGACACTGCTAATCCAATCAATTGATTCGATTAATCAGTCGGAAGTCAAATTGAATACTGATTGGCAATCATACAGTCAATGGCGAATGCTCAAACCGGCAGAGATGACAGACAAAGACAAGCTTGCTATTTCAGTCAATAATAAATTATGTTGGCAGCTTTTCGACAGTATTTATTGGAAAATAAACGATTTAGTGCGAAAGTCACTAAACGACATGTTGATATCACGCGAGGATTGATTAATGATGTTTTATTAGAAGAACACCATTGGTTACCGACTTGTGAACCTGTAAAGCTGCAAGAAATCTTTGCTGAAGCACATTATTTTAACAGCATGACGCAATTGAAACATGCCCAAACGGCTATGCGTCACTTTTATCAATTTTTAACAATGGTTGGTGAAATATCAAAATCGGACAAGCAAGAAATGGCTAATTGGATTAAATTGGGCGTTCAAAAGAATAAGCTAACTGATGAGCCGCTAGATTAACTTATTATAGATTGATTCAGTAAATAACACTTGCTCGTCACGTGACGTCATGGGTTATGGTTTGAATAAGGAGGTGATATTCTATGACGATTTATACCACGGGGGAACTAGCCAAGTTGTGTGGTGTCTCCGTTCGGACGGTTCAATATTATGATGGTGTGCAGTTATTAAAACCACACCAGTTGTCTGAGAACGGGCGCCGTCTCTATTCTGAAACTGAAGTCCAAACATTACGGATGATTCTCGGTTATAAGCAGTTAGGTTTTGCACTGAAAGATATTCAACAAATTATGGCGAGCCAACAACGGCGAACGTTATTGACGATGTTGTTAAAACAACAGGCGCAAATCATTGCGGAACGCGAGCAAGCCTTACGACGTCAAAAAGCGTCCGTTGATTTCTTGTTGGCTGACTTAACCGAGAATGGCGAAATTTCCCGGGAAATAAACGTGATCGACATAGAAAATGCAATGGCTAAAAAAGCGCAGTTGCAGAAGTTACACGGTAAGATGTTTGCTTGGGGCTTTTTAATGGACGTGATTGAAATTGGTCTGTTGGTACTAGGGTTTACGCAAGGCATTTGGTGGCCAGTCTGGCTAGGAATTCCAATCGTGATTGGATTAGGAATCTATGTGTCGAAATTGTACTATGATGGGATAGAATATGTCTGTCCGGCATGCCAAACCCAGTTTAAGCCACGGCTGCGAACGATGTTCTTTGCCCGTCACAACACGAAAGCGCGGGTCTTGACCTGTCCGCATTGTCAGGAAAAGAATTATTGCTTGGAAGTTAGTAGTAAATAGTATTTGTGGTTCTTTTTAATGAGCGAGCATGATATGCTATTGCTAATTAAGTACGCAACGGGGGTTGTCATGGTGATTAGGGATATGCAGACGTTAGTTTCAAAAAAGATTAAAGAAATTGAAGCGCAGGAAAACGTTGAAGTTATGATGGCTATTGAATCGGGTAGCCGGGCGTGGGACTTCGCATCGCCAGATAGTGATTACGATATTCGTTTTATTTATGTTCGGCCTGCAACGGATTATTTGAAATTAGAAGCACAACGCGACGTGATTGAATGGCAACTGGATGAAACACTTGATATCAGTGGTTGGGATTTACAAAAAGCGTTGAAGTTATTGTACCGTTCCAATCCAACGCTGTTTGAATGGGCAAGCTCACCAATTGTTTACTATCAATCGCCTAAGTTTGAACAGTTTAAAGCAATTTTGCCACAATATTTTTCAAAGAAGAAAAGTTTGTATCACTACTGGCACATGGCCAATACGAATCAACGAGAATTTTTAAACGTTGAATTAGCACAGGTTAAAATCAAAAAATACTTCTATGTCCTACGCGCGATTTTGGCGAGTCAATGGATTTTAGAGGAGGGGACTAATCCGCCAATGCGATTTGCTGAACTAGTGGCGGCTAAGTTACCGCAGGAATTACAACCCGCTGTCGCTAAATTATTGGCACAAAAGGTTGACGTTCCTGAATTAAAACGGGTCGTGCGCGTCCCGGAATTAGATGAATATATTGCCAGTCATATCAGCCAAATGGAACAGCAAGCGCAAACGATGAACGAGTTACAACAGAATGCTTGGGAACCATTAGATACGCTTTTTATGTCATTAATTAATTAAATGAAAACAGGGCAGTGACATAAGTCGTCGTATTCTGATATTAAACGAATATTTTTTCAACTTGATACTCAATTGATAACCAAGTTCTGTCACAGCTTGTTTTTTTATAGTTCGATTTGTAGGAAACGACAATCAGTTTGCGCGGCGAAACCGTGTAAGATACCGGCTGGAATCGTGATTAAATCCCCAGTTTGTGCGGTGATTTCTTGCGTTTCTTGGGTAATCACTAGACAACCGTCTAGAATCGTAATTAGTTTGGTGTGTTCGCTAGTTTCGTTGCTGATTGTTTCGGCTTGAGCAAAGGCGTAGAGCGTTGTCGGTTGCTCAATGGCTAGTCGTGAATTGAGGCCGCGGCTAGTGATTTGTTGGTCGTGATAGTGAATCAGCTCGTTTAAATGTAGTTGGGCCATCATGCGTTGACCTCAGGTTTAACCACGACTAATAACATTTGGAAGCCTTCTTCAGCGTACAAACTGTGCGGAATATTGGCCGGCATCAAAATCGTTTCGCCAGCGTGGACGATTGAAACTTGGTCGTCAATTGTAATTTTAGCGATACCGGATAAGAGATTGACCATTGCATCACCGGTGGCCGTGTGCCGACCGATTTCTTGCCCAGTTGCGACGGAGAAAAGGGTCAGTCCTAAATCTGGTCGTTGAACCAACGTTTTACTGAGTATCTGTTCTTCTTCTAAAGGGACTTCTTTGCGGAGATTGAGGACTTTGCCGGGCGTTAATTTTTGAATGTAAGACATCTCATCATTTCCTTTGAGTTATTTTGTGCTGCAAACAGCGATGTAGCAAAGGTCTTTACCGGTTTTGGTGAAGAAGTGGTGCATCTGTTTAAACATTTGACGGTTGAGGGGTTGCAATCCGCGCGAGATAATCTTGATGGTGTTGAACAAGCCTTCATCTTTAAGCATCCCTTTGGCCGACATCAACGTCATTTTACCGGTTGTCCGGGTGACATTTTTGAAACCAATCCCGCTAAATAAAGCCGTCCAAGTATCAACTTGGAGTGGTTCAACGTTGACGTTAATGGTGTGGCGCAAGGTATCTAGGACGGCCGTCACAGCTGGATCTTGAAAAGCGACGTCGTGCGTTAATAAGCGGCCACCGGGTTTGAGCACCCGGTAATATTCTTTAAGTGCTTTTTCTTTAGCACCTTGATTGAGCATCGTCAACATGGCTTCATTAATGACGATGTCGAAAGTATTATCGGCAAAAGGCAGTTTAAGCGCATTGGCCTGTTGTAAATGGACGTAATCGGTCACGCCCGCCCGTTCAACGTTTTGTTGGGCTTTAGCGAGGGCCTTAGGATCAAGATCAACGCCAGTAATTTGAGCGTGATATTGCGTAGCGAGTTCAATCGAAGTGGTGCCCATATTGCAGGCGACTTCGAGAATTTGAGTTTCTGAGGTTAGTTGACCTTGGGCCATTAGCCAGTTAGTGGCGGTAATACCGCCCGGCCGTAATCGTTTCTTACCTAAACGGGCTAAGAAATGGTGGCCGACTTCTTTTTGAGGCATGGTAAGTACTCCTTTTTAATTGAGAATCGTTCTCATTTATTTTAAGGAATTTTAAGCTGGAAGTCAATGTGAGTAAGCCTACTTGTTAAATTGATAACAAAAAAAGGTCGTGGCATAAGTCTTAGTATTCAGAAATAAACGCATATTCTTTTTTGACGCGCGCCAGAACTCATCAATTTCCGTTCAAATCAAAAAATCGTCTATCCTTAGTTCGGGATAGGCGATTTTTCAACTTGATACTCAATTGATAACGTGCCAACACCCACTGATTCCTGTGCTTAGCGACGTTTCGTAAACAAGCCCATAAACCGGATTTATTCACGAAACTAGGCTAATACTCAGAATCAAACCGTGGGTGATAGCACTCAATTAATACCCGAGTTCTGGCACAGCTTGTTTTTAAGAAAATTATTCAAAAGATTGATTAGGGGGTGCGAGGTGTTTGACCGCTTTTTCGACCAAGTGATTTAATGTTTCGGTTTCTGTCGGGGTTAAACCGGTCTGGGCGTAGTCGCTACCAGCCATGGCGATTTTTTTAATCGCTGGGTAGACGGCCTTCGCGTGTTCGGTTGGGTAGAGTAACCGTTGGCGCTTATCATTGGGATCAATCACCATTTCAATCCAATCATTCTTAATCAAATAATTGACCGCTTTAGTGACAATGCTTTGTTGTCGGAAAAGTTGGTGTAAGAGTTGTTTCTGGGAGATACCGGGTTGATCACAAATGAATAAAACGTAATAGAAATTACTTTCGCTCAGATTATACGGGCGCAATTCACGATTGAGATATTCGCGAATCATACGATTATAAATTGAAATCATTTTTTCCAGTTGATTAACCATTGGCTTACCTCATGCTTTTTTAGGTGAACGCAAGTAGGTGATTGCGATTAACATTAATAATACCGTACAAATCACAGTTAGCCAAATTGCTAAATGGAAACCAGTCACAAATTGAGCAGGAATCGTTGTGATTAAGATCATTAAAGTTGTAAAAGCGGAACCGGTAATTTGACGCAAGGTATTACTGATGGCGGTGCCGTGGCTAATTTCAGCGGGTGCCAATTCAGATAAGGCTTCCGTAACGGCAGTTGGAATGATTGTCGAAACACCGATAAGTCGAATGATGTAGGCAATAATTACGATCCAAATGTTGGTTTGTTTGGTTAGGAAAACTAAGGGGATTGATGAAATCAGTAATAGTACGACACCAATTGTAATCGGTACTTTAGGACCATGTTGGTCATAATAACGACCGACGATTGGGGCACAAATCGTGTTCGCGATGGCGCCGGGTAATAAGACTAAACCGGCGATTAGGCTAGAATAATGATTGACGTTTTCGAGGAAAATCGGTAAGAGTGCCTCGGTCCCGATTAGAATCCCGAAAATCAACATCACGATTAATGTCATTTTAGTGAAGCTGGCTTTTTTAAAGAGCCGTAGGTTAAGGAGCGGTGTGGTTAACGTTAATTGACGGTGGACAAAATAGAAAGTGACGAGGATGCCGAAAATTAATAGGATGGCTGCACCTAATACGTTACTTGAGAATAATGAAATACTCCCGAGAATTGAGCCTAAACCGATAATCGAACTCATAACGGATGGCATATCGATTTTAACGGCCTTTGGTTCAGAAAAATTGGGCAAGAAACAAATCCCTAAAATCAATAAGAGGGCGATAATTGGGCTGACGATGTAAAAGAGCGCCTTCCATGAGAAAAATTGCATGACGAGTCCTGAGAAACTAGGCCCGATTGCGGGGCCAGCAGAAATGACGAGCGCTACCATGCCGAGGACCGCTCCCCGTTTTTCAACCGGGTATAAGGAGATTAAACTGATTTGGACAAAGGTCATCAGAATCCCACCAGCAACGGCTTGCAATAAGCGGGCGGCCAATAAAATGTAAAAATTATTGGTTAACGGTCCGACTAAACTACCGAATAGGAGCAGCCCCACGACGCCGATAAAGATTTGGCGACTCGAATATTTATCGATTAAGTTCGCCGATAGCGGGGTAATCAAACCGATAACGAGGATGTAACCGGAAGTCAGCCATTGGGCCAAGTTTAGTGAGATGTGGAAGTTATCCGTAATGATGGGGAGCGCGGTAATCATCGCCGTTTGGTTCAATAAGGCGAGAAAAGCGGTCGTTAAGAGAATGACGCTAATTAAGTTTCTTCTACTGTTTGTCAAAAATAAAAACCTCTTCTTCAAAAATTTAATAGATTCAAGTGAATGTTTCTATTTTAAATGCATTTGAATGTAATTGCAAGGGTTAATTTTTCTGAAAACGGTTAATGTGAAAATTTGATGGCAGTTAGTTTCAAAGTGTTTAAAGGGAATCACCAAAAAAACGCAACTATGTGATTAGCTGCGTTTTATTAGTGGTTATTCGCCAGGTTGCAAAATTTCATGAGCGATTGCTTGATCGCTGGCTTCTTTATTGTTGAATGGCGTGATTCTGAAATTTAATTCAAACGGTTCAACCTTCGTCCGGTATTGATCAAGTTGCCATTGACCACACGAGAAGGTGCCAATCGCATTTTGTTTATAATCAAGGTTGACGACGATGTGGTCGGCCTTGGTTAATTCATTGGTATGCAAGGCGTTATCGACGGTGACTTCATCGTAGAATGAGGTACTAAAGTTGAATGTTTCTTCAGTAGAAAAGACAATCCCTTGGCCGCGGTCGTCAGTGAAGGCCGACCATTTGGTGTCGAGATGGTTACCGTTGGCTTGTGGGACCACGTAGTTCGTGAACAGGCCATCGACGGTGTTGGTATAAACCCCGAGTAAACCAGCTTCTTTAGAATCAGCGTAGTTTTCATGGGGGCCACGACCGAAATAGCGGACTTGTTCGAGGCTTTGATTGAGATTTAAAACAACCCCTAATCGTGGCAACATATCCGGTGCCATATCGAGTTTACCACCCGGTGTGCCTTGGAGATTGAAGCAGATATCGCCACTTGGGTAAATTGTATATTGATAGCGACAATCATAATGCCAAGGGCTATTGGTCGTACCATTCAAGGTTTGAATAGTAACCACTAAGCAATCAGCGAGTTGTTCGTAATGGAAATTTTGAACGGTTTCGTGTTCTAAATGAAGGAATTGTTTTTTCTTCATTTCATCGACAATTTCCATATCATTACTGATTGGTGCCCGCCAGAAGGTGAAGTGGGGGCCTTGTTCGATTAATTCGAGACCGTCACGACAAAGACTCAATAAACGTCCTTGAACTTGGTCGAATTGTAACGAGAAGTTATTACCAGTGACGTTTAAATAAGCACCGTGTTCCGCTACGTTTAATTGACCAGTTGGTTGAATCATGAGACCATCCGTATGAATTGGTAATTCGAATTGGGCGGTTGCTAGTTCGTGACCGGCTGGGGCATAGGCGGTATCCATTTTGAGTTGATAGGATAGATTGAGTAAATAAACCGTCCCTGGAAGTGGCGTGAAATCAAGTTGATAAGGCAATTCAAGTTCAGTAGTTTGGCGAGCTGGCACATCAGGGAGCGCCATTTCGCCACTTTGTAGTAGTTGGTCATCGGCCAGGATAGTGTAAACCAGGTTGAATTGATTTAAATTAGCGAAATCTAAACGACTGCGTAATTGGATTTGACCAGTTGCGAGATCGAGCATCGTCGTTTCGATGGGTTCGATGACTTTTTTATATTCATATAAACCAGGAGATGGTGTTCGATCGGGCATTAAGAGACCATCGATACAGAAGTCTTTATTGCTAGGATCATCGCCGAAATCGCCACCGTAACGATAGTATTTTTGACCTTGTTCGTCATAAGATTCAATCCCGTGGTCGAACCATTCCCAGATGAAACCACCTTGTAATTTATCGTGAGCGTAGAACAAATCTTGGTAATCTTTCAAGTTACCGGGACCGTTACCCATCGCGTGTGCGTATTCGCAGAGAATATGTGGTTTTTTAGAATCAGCAATAATATCGCGCATCAATGGTTTTTTAGTCGGGTGTTCTAACCAACTGTACATGGTTGAATAGACATCCACGACTTCGGCATCGAAATCACCTTCGTAATGGACCAAACGGGTCGCGTCCATTTCTTTGGCCACTTCAGCCATCTTTCTAAAATTATGACCAAAGGCGGACTCGTTACCTAATGACCAGAATAAAATGGCGGGATGGTTCTTCTCACGACTAATCATGCGACTTAAACGAGAGACATAGGCGGTTTCCCATTTCGGATCATCAGTAATCCAATCGTATTTTTCGGTGAGTTCAAAACCGTGACACTCGACGTCGGCTTCGGCAATCAGATACATGCCATATTGATCGCAAAGGTCATACAGGTAGTATGAATTAGGATAATGACTAGTACGAATGGCATTAATATTGAATTGTTTCATCAAGATAATGTCTTTTTCGATTTCTGCTTTAGCAACCACTCGGCCGTTCTTAGGGTTATAATCGTGGCGGTTGACGCCCTTAAACTTGATGGCGACGCCGTTGACTAAGAAGGTATCCCCTTCGACATGAATATTGCGGAAACCAACTTTTTGTGGAATCACTTCGATAATCTGGTCAGCTTGTTTAACCGTCATATATAAGGTGTATAAGTTGGGTGTTTCGGCAGTCCACTTAGCAACTGCTGGAATTTCGGCATTAATGGTGAAATTGGCATTCGAAACGGTCTGTTCGGTTTGATAGACGAGTTGACCGGTTGGATCAAGGAGTTCGAATTGAACTGTTTGATTAGCAGCCTGCCGCAAACTCGTCTTGACCGAAAGTAGTCCATCCTGATAAGTGTCATCTAAATCAGCAACAACGGTGAAATCATTGATGCCAGTTTGGGGCACACCCAGCAATTCAACATCCCGATAAATACCGCTGAGCCACCACATATCTTGATCTTCTAAATAAGTACCATCGGACCATTGGTACACGCGAACGGTTAAATCATTAGCGCCACCGATTTGAGCGAGTTCAGTGATATCAAATTCAGCCTCATTGCGGGCACCTTTACTGTAACCAACGGAGTGACCGTTGACCCAGACTTCAAAGGCGGAATCAACGCCGTTAAAACGCAGGAGGATTTTTTGATCAGCGAAAGTATCGTCAATCGTAAACGTGCGTTTGTAAATCCCAGTCGGATTAATCGTTGGGACGTAGGGCGGATTGATGGGGAAGTTGTACCATAAATCAGAATAATGCATCTTGCCAAAACCTTGAACTTGCCAAGAACCAGGGACGGTAATGGCGGCCATATCAGTGGTATCAAAATCGGGTTGGTAGAAATCTTGCGGACTGTATTCAGGTGCTTGTAAGAACATGAATTGCCAAGTACCATTCAAGTTTTTAAAAGCATGGGTGTAACGATTTTCATTTAATTGTGCTTTGGTTTTAGTTGGAAAGCTTAAAAAATGTGCGCGTGCTGCTTGTCGATTGATGTGATCGAGTTGATAGTTTTCCCATAGTTTCATAATTATTTAGCCACCTTTTTAGTTTTCTTTTCGTAACGTGCCCAGAAAATCCAAGCAAAGCCCATGAAGACGACTAAGCCTAAAACGTTGTAGAGTAACATACCGATTGGACTAGCTGTCCCTTTTGGTAAATGACCATTCAATTCTTGCATGATTAATTGTGGATCAGGAACGGTTGACATGAAGAAGACGAAGACGAAAACGGCTAGTAAAATGACGCCAGCCACAATCCCGAAAGTACGGTTACCAAACTTGAAATCACGGGGCATATCGTCTTTTTTGAGTCGTAACCCAATGTAAGCAATCAATAAGAAGAGAACTGGCAACAATGAAGTTGATGCGGTCATGTTAATTAAGGTTTCTAGGAAACTGTTCATATCACCAATGCCGAGAGCGGGGATGATTAAGAGCACTGTGACGATAATCCCTTGAACGAATAAGGCGTTGGTCGGATTACCTTCGTCATTCGTTTTAACGAGCCATTTGCCAAAGACCCCTTCCGGAATCTCTGAGAAAAAGACTTTAACGGGTGCGGCCGTCCATAAAGCTAACGAACCAAGGCTTCCTAAGAAGAGAATGACACCGACTAAGCGCGACATGATGTAAGCGGGGATGTGGAAATACGTGCCTAAGATATTGAAGATATCGAAAATCCCGTTGGAGAAGTTGCCTTTCAAGACCGATGTTGGGACAATCAGACCAACGGCAATGGCACCGAGAATGTACATCAAACCGACAATTAAAGTCGCACCAATCATTGTTTTAACGAAAGTTTTATTGCCACCTTTAACATCTTTGATGTAGACCCCAATACTTTCGCCACCGCCGACCGCTTGTAAAATCCAAGCCATCGTCATGAAGAAGGTCCAATTGAGGTTCGGTTTAATGGTTGCGGCTGAGAATTCTTGAGCAGGCGCCTTGCCAAAGATGAAGACTACGACGAAGGCGAGCACTACGAAAATGACGCCCATGAATAAACGGGCACTTCCGGCGAGACTAGTGATGGTTGAAATCCAAGCCACCCCTTTGATACAAACCCAAGTCATCACCCAGAAGAGTAAAATTGAAATGATAGCGATAATCTTAGTCCCATTATTGCCTTCAAAAACGTTTTGTCCGAAGAATGCGTACGAACCGTAGATTAAGGTGTTCGGTAATAAGGAACAAAAGAAGAATAAATTAACGAAGAAATAAGACCAAGCTCCGAGAAAGGCCCATTTGGGTCCGAGGACGCTTTCGAGCCAACTGTGTACTCCTGATTCCTTTTGTGAATTAGCGGATGCAAATTCAGCAATCATTAGAATGAAGGGTAGAAAATAAAAGACGGTCCCGAAGATATATCCGGGGATGGTTGCTAGACCAATTTGAATACTGTTGTTAACAATGCTTGGAAAAGCAAAGACTGCTGAAAATGTCATCAGCATTAATGCAACTGAACCAATTCGTTCACGAGACTTTGTTTCGGCCATGCGATTCAACTCCTATTACTATATTTGATAACCTTAATATAAGGGATTCAGCATGGAAACGACATACGAAATGTTGCCAGTTTTTTGTAATTATGTTGCCATTGTGATACCGTTTACATAAACGGTTAAGGAAGTGTGCTGAATGTTGAGTAATGAAGAAGCGGATATTTTGGTCAATAATCAAGTGCTGATGCCGGATTTTCACGTTTACGAAGTGGGCTTTGAACACTGTCGGCCGACAAAACCAGTTGAATACGTGCCAATTGATTATTGGGTATTGCACTATTGTGTCAGCGGTGAAGGTTATTTTTCGTTGACGGGAACGACCGAAAAACACATTCAATCCGGTGATTTATTTATGATTCCGGCCCATTTTGGTAATCGATATTACCCTAAAGCCAGTAATCCGTGGACTTATCGCTGGATTGGGTTATCTGGACAGGCTGTTCAAAATTTATTAGCACGTTGTCAGTTATCGGAGAAGCAATTTGTCATTCCCGGACGTTACGATGAAGTGCTTAATCAGTTTTTCGAAGATTGTTACAACCAATTTAAAGAGGGGCACCAGTTTGGTGCGGTTGGCGAAACCTTTGCGTTGCTGGATTATTTAAAAACACGAGAAACAAGTATTAACAGTATGAACGCCAATGAATATTTGTTGTTAACTATCACGAAATATATCAAAATACATTTTGCTGAGAACCTGACGGTGACTAAGATTGCGCAACAACATAATATTGATCGTTCCTATCTATTTAAATTATTTCAGAAATACAAGCAAACGACGCCCAGTCACTATATTCAGAATTTAAAATTACAAAAGGCTTGTTCGTTATTGCGGAAGAGTTCACTTTCTGTGACGGATGTCAGTTATGAAGCAGGTTTTACCTCATCGTCTTATTTTACGAAGTTCTTCCAAAGCAATATGGGCCTGTCACCGTTGCAATATCGACATAAGTTTGTCTTAAAATAAGCGGTGAACGGTCGATATTTTTCTATTTTTAAAGGAATTTGGTTATAATAGGGCTATCAATCAGGGGGTGTTTGCATGGCAATTGAACAAGTGATTCAGACGTTGATGCGGTATGAAGAAACGTTAGCCGAACTCGGAAAGCTCCAATTTCGCGCGCATTTGGCCGTGCCATTGATGAACGACCAAACCCAAGAGTCGGTCTTATTAAAGCGGAACAACCGGTTGCGATTTCAATACCAACAATTGCGCCAACAACGCGCGCAATTATTACCCCAAATTACCGGCGATGTTTACGTTCGGGCGAAAAGCCAACGCTTAAAGGTTATCAATCAAGAGATGCCAGCTAACGCTACTGAACCACAGACCCAAAGTGAACAACTGCAAACCTTATTGGTGGCATTACAAAATGAAAAATTAGATGAAAGTAATGCCGTGGTGCACCAAATTTTGGCCTATTTATTACAACAGGCGCCGCTTGCGTTTAAAAAGGCGTTTAATCCACGTGTCGCCCCAGTGACTGAATTAATGGCGAGTCGGCCATTTAAATTAGATTTAATGATGCTTAATTATTTAGATGTTTATTTTACGGAAGATGAATTAAAACGTTACGTGATATTTTTAATCTACCGCTATACGCAACAGACTGTGGACGGAATTGTTTTTTATAATGCGCGAACGGTATTGCCGAATGCGGAAGCGGTCGGTTTTTCAGCGGTGGCTTATCGCTTTATTTTAAATGGGCAAGGGCAATGCTTTATCTCGTATAAAGGGACTGAAGGCAGTATGGAAAATCCACAAGTCCCGTCATTTCGGCAACGATTTGATACCTATGTTCGCGAGAATTATCAGGATTGGAAATATAATATTGATGCGATGTTGATTGGTCATCCACATAACGACGAACAGTTACAACTAGCTCGCCGTTTTACGCGGTATCTGGTTCGGCGGATGGCTAAGATTGATCCGGCAACTAAAATTTATGCGTTGGGCCATTCATTGGGCGGCCATTTTGTGCAAACCTTACAACTATTGGATCATTCGTTCGATGCGGGCTACACGTTGAATGCCGCGCCAATTCAGTTAAAACAGATTAAACATTATCGCCCCGATTTATTCGATGAACCGACTTGGCGGCAACTATTCGAATTGACGAAAGCTGATACACAAAGCCCAGCAATTGCTCAAGAGATGCGCCAGTTAGTTGGAGCGTTTGATGAGATTCAGAATGACTGGTTCGTTAAAGATTTAACCCGGATTTATTTTGGCTTTCCGTACACTTTCTACATCGGCACGGCGCGATATTTAACCACTAAAAACTGGGATTACCCGTTTATCGCGGATATCACACCGTATTTGGACCCAACTGATTTGGCGTTCTACAGTCAATTCTGGGGGAATCTAATTCATCATTTGAAACGGGTTGAGAATCGCAACGGTTCGATTATGTTGGCAGGGCTACTCACTTATGGGGTGCAGGCGTTACGGGATGCTTACAACGCGATTAAAACACCGGAAGCTAAGGCGATCTTTAACGATTTTGCCCGCTATCTCTGTGATGCCCATATTTTTAACGATTCACCGGTCGCAGTCCAAGCGCATTTCGAGAAAGAATTATCGAAACCACGGACAGCGCTAGAAGTTTTAAAAGGTGAATGGCCGTTCTTAAGTAGTGTTAACAACGAGATGGTTGAAACGGTGATTTATTGTCACACGATTAGTGGTGCAAGGTATTTTAAATAAAGATTGGCAGTTTTGGTCCGAATCATGAGAGATGATTCAGATTAAAACTGTTTTTTGTTGTCTAAAAAGTTAATGCCATAAAAGAGTTTATTTATGCATCAGTATCTGTTAATATAGGGGTGTAATAATTAATTGCGTGCTTTATTAATGAATGCAATTAATTAGGGGGAAACATTATATATTTTTCATGTCGCAGAAAGCGTTTTATATTATGGGAGGAGATTTATCATGTTGAAGAAAATTGGTCGGCTACTAGGCGTGCTAGTAGTACTATTACAAGTTTTTATCAGCCCAGTTTCCGCTTTTGCACAAAGTGTTCCGAGTGGAAGCAAAACTTTTCAGCCAATTGGTGCCAGTAATGGCTCTTGGAATGATGGTATTGAATTAGGTGGTTCATATCTACATGTTGATAATGCTGGGATTATTACGGGGTTTGCCGAAGATTCCCAAGGTACCCCATGGAATGGACAGAAATTCAAGAATATGACGGATAATATGATTGCGTATTGTCTAAACTTTAATCAAGCAAGTCCGAACGGTGCATCACAACCGTTGGATGATTTGACAGCTACTCAGAAAAAAGAATTAAGCAATTTGTTAAAATTAGGTTATGTTGAAAATGGCACACAAGTGTATAAAGGCCAAGGGGTCACAACCTTAAGCAATGTTGATGCCTTTACCACGACCCAATGGATGGTGCACATGATTGTCCCTACTTGGGATATGAAACAATTTTCAATTACCAATCCACAATTAGCAGCGGGTGTTGCTAATTTAACGAATTGGGTTAAGGAAGATTTATCAATTCAATTAGCTAAAGTCGGTTCAGTGACGGATGCTAACGGTGTTTATAGTCAAAAATATACATTAACGGCCCCACATGATTTAGCCGGTAATGCAACAGTTACATTGAATAAAAACATCGAAGGCGCTAAGATTATTTCGCCAACGGGGACTACCGATATTAGTGCAACTAAAGGCGTTAAGGTGAATGTTGGTGATCAATTTACGATTACGGTGCCTAACACAACGCCAAGCGATGCTATTGAAATCGTGGCTAAGGGTGGCACAACGTCATTCTCATTTATGAAATACGATCGGCCAGCTGCTAATCAACAACAAGCATTAGTAGTTGGGGATGAATATATCAGTGATGACGAAACAGCTCAATCTGATATGAAGTGGTCAACGGTTACCCCAGAAATTGGGACAACTGCCACTGATAAAGCAGACGGTGACAAAACGGTAGATGCTGATCAAAAAGTGACGATTAATGATGCTGTTAAATATACCAATTTAATTCCTGGTAAAGAATACACCGTTAACGGAACATTAATGGATAAAGCCACTAATAAACCCTTGTTAGATAATGGTAAAGAAGTGACGGGATCAACAACCTTTACCCCAACGGCTGCCGCTGGGACGGTCAACGTCGAATTTACCTTCAACGCAAGTGCGTTAAAAGGCAAAACAGTCGTTGTTTTCGAAAAAGCATTACAAGCTGGTAAAGAAGTCGCCAGCCACGAAGATATTAATGATGAAGGCCAAACGGTCACGATTAATAATCCAAACATTGGGACAACGGCAACGGATAAAGCCGATGGTGACAAATTAGTTGATCCAGACACTAAAACAACGATCAACGATGCCGTTAAATATACTGGGTTAACACCTGGTAAAGAATATAAAGTTAGCGGTGTTTTAATGGACAAAGCCACTAATAAACCCTTGTTAGATAATGGTAAGGAAGTAACGGGTTCAACAACCTTTACCCCAACCAAAGCTGACGGCACAGTTAACGTCGAATTTACCTTCAACGCAAGTGCGTTAAAAGGTAAAACAGTCGTTGTTTACGAAAAAGCGACTCAAAATGGTAAGGAAGTTGCGGTCCACGAAGATATTAACGATGAAGGCCAAACGGTCACGATTAATAATCCGAAGATTGGCACAACCGCAACGGATAAAGCCGATGGCGACAAAATCGTTGATCCAGACGCTAAAATAACGATTAATGACGCCGTTAAATACACGGATTTAACACCTGGTAAAGAATATAAAGTTAGCGGTGTTTTAATGGATAAAGCCACTAACAAACCATTGCTAGCCGACGGTAAGGAAGTGACAGGTTCAACAACTTTCACCCCAACCAAAGCTGACGGTACGGTTAATGTGACATTTACTTTCAACGCAAGTGCGCTAAAAGGTAAAACAGTCGTTGTTTACGAAAAAGCGACTCAAAATGGTAAAGAAGTTGCGGTCCACGAAGATATTAATGATGAAGGCCAAACGGTCACGATTAATAATCCGAAGATTGGGACAACCGCAACGGATAAAGCCGATGGCGACAAAATCGTTGACCCAGAAGCTAAAACAACGATTAATGACGCCGTTAAATACACGGATTTAACACCGGGTAAGGAATACACGGTTAGTGGTGTTTTAATGGATAAAGCCACTAACAAACCGTTGTTAGCCGACGGTAAGGAAGTAACGGGTTCAACAACTTTCACCCCAACCAAAGCTGACGGTACGGTTAATGTGACATTTACCTTTAATGCAAGTGTGCTAAAAGGTAAAACAGTCGTTGCATTTGAAAAATTAACGCAAAATGGTAAAGAAGTTGCGGTCCACGAAGATATTAATGATGAAGGCCAGACGGTCACGATTAATAATCCGAAGATTGGCACGACGGCAACGGATAAAGCCGATGGCGACAAAATCGTTGATCCAGAAGCTAAAACAACGATTAACGATGCCGTTAAATATACTGGGTTAACACCGGGTAAAGAATATAAAGTTAGCGGTGTTTTAATGGATAAAGCCACTAACAAACCGTTGTTAGCGGACGGTAAAGAGGTAACGGGTTCAACAACCTTCACGCCAACTGCAGCAACTGGCACGGTTAACGTCGAATTCACCTTTAACGCGAGCGCGTTAAAAGGTAAAACAGTCGTTGTTTACGAAAAAGCGACTCAAGCAGGTAAAGAAGTTGCGGTCCATGAAGATATTAACGATGAAGGCCAAACGGTCACGATTAATAATCCGAAGATTGGCACGACGGCAACGGATAAAGCCGATGGCGACAAAGTTATCAATCCAGATCAAAAAGTCACCATCAATGATGCCGTTAAATACACGGATTTAACACCGGGTAAAAAATACACGGTTAGTGGTGTTCTGATGGATAAAGCCACTAACAAACCATTGCTAATTAATGGTAAAGAAGTGACGGGTTCAACAACCTTTACGCCAACTAAAGCTGACGGAACGGTCAACGTGATATTCACATTTGATGCCAGTGCGTTAGCGGGTAAAACGCTTGTAGCGTTTGAAAAATTAACGCAAAATGGTAAAGAAGTTGCGGTGCATGAAGATATTAATGATACAGCGCAAACAATTACCGTTAGAAAACCGAATGTACCAAACGTACCGAACACACCAAATACGCCAAATCCACCGAAGACACCAAGTTATCCACAAACTTCGGGAACAGTGGGATCAATCATGACTTGGATTATCTTATTAGGTGCGTTATCAGCAGGTTTATGGTACTATCTTGTTGATAAGAAACGGACGAGTAACCATTAATCATTATTTGGGGTAGCTGTTGAGCATTCAGTTATCAAATGAGTATCCAACAAAGCGACCCATAATCCCCAATTAGGATTGTGGGTCGCTTTAATTTAGACAGAAATTAAGGTCGTTATATGAAAAAAATAATAAAACGATTACCGGTGATTTGGTTAATAGTGGGTCTGTTAGGATTAACGCTAATTTTTTTCGGCTATCAGAATTTAATTAGATCTGGTAACAATACTGGAACATTACAACATCCGATTGAATCAGAACAAACGAGTCAACAGATTCAGACTAAGCAAACCGCTAACTACGATGCTGCTCAGATTAAACCTGTGACGACGACCGAATACGCCAAGGCTCAGCTTGATTATCGAACCTTGGTTAATCAAAGTGGAATCGGTGCATTATATATCCCAACCGCAGCTGTTCAGACCAAAATATTGGCGGGGATGGCTAATGATAATTTAATCGTTGCCGTGGGGACCTATCGAAAAAACCAGCAATTAGGTCGTGATAATTATGTGGTGTTGGCGCATAATCTGGTGCAAGGCGGTGGTCCGCTGGCACAGTTAAATCAGGCTAAAGTTTCAGATATGATTTATGCGACTGATTTTGTCAACGTCTATGAATACCGAGTCAGTATTCATAAAATCGAAAATCAAGTGAACGGTGAATTGTTGCAAGAACCAGTTCAAGGGGAATCAGCTAAAATAACGTTATTTAGATGCGAAGGCGCCTTAAATACCCCCAATCGAATGGTGGTGCAAGGTGAATTTGTTAAAAAATATCCCGCAAAGCAGGCGACAACCGCTATAAAAAGAGGGTTGGGGTTAGTTAGCGTGACTCAGAAAGCCACACAAACTGAGACTCAAACGACTGCCAAAAAAAATCAGGCATCTCAGCCACAATCCGAAGTTGTTGAACAATTTAGCCAACCTAAATCGATTCAGAAGACGGTGCGCGACAAGACGGTGCAGATTTTTGCCGTTGCGCACGAGATTCCCTATCTGTTAGCAATCGGGTATTTGATTATTCTGATTGGGTTGATTAAAATCAAAAATAAATTGAACTAACAAACGGTTTAGGGACAATTAGTTATCGACTCGCTTTTGGGATTGAATAAATTAAACAGACGTTGTTCACAACATGTGGACAACGTTTTTTGATGAAACTATGGTAGGATTAATAAAACAAAAGTTTATAGAACGTGAGGCTTCTAGTGATGGATATTTATTTAAAACAAGCAATCTTACAGGTGGTTGATCGGGATGTCGGCAGTCCGGTGTTTTCGCAACAAACATTGGATTTAACCAGCGACATCACGCGGGATTATCTGACGAACAAGGTTAAGAAATTATCCTCTGCTCAAAGTAAAACGGGGATCATCAAGGAAGAGGCTAGTCTGTTACAATTGATTGCCCCGCTTGAAACGGACTTTATCAATGTCAGCCAACAATTAGTTGAAAAGTGGTACGCGATTTATCAAATGAGCGATGACGCACCGAGTGCTGACATTTTTGTCGTCTTGTATGAACAGGATGCGCAACCTTATTTGGCCTTTTTAAAAGTGAATTACCACCAAGCTTATACCCACTATGTCGATGCTGAATCTGGCCAGTTGGTCAATCAGCTAATTATTCACCAATCAATCCTGTCTAGCAAAACCCAAAAGGCGGATGAAGGCTTTGCGATTAATTTAGCGAGTCGCCAATTTGAGTTGATTGAGAAGCAATACTTATTCTCGGGTGAGAAGCAATTTTACTTATCCCAACAGTTGTTAGAGGTAGAACCCGCTCCTTCATTGGAAGAAAATGTCCGGGTCGTTAAAAAGGCCGCTGAAAAAATTGGTAAACGCTTCGAAGTCGCCAAACACGATGTTGTCGCTAACGTTAAGGAAGCGATTTACGCAACAATTGAAGCCGATGGTGAATTAGATACGGCGGTAGTTGCAGAAAAAATCTTTAAAAATAATGTTTCGGCCCAAACCGAACTTAAAGCCGAGATGATAGACAAAGCACCGGCCGTTAGTGTCCCGGTTTCACCAGCAGTTCAAGAAATTGCGGTCAAAAAATACGGTAAACAGAAGTTGAAATTATCGAACGGCATCGAGTTAATCGTGCCAATTGAAGTCTATCAAAACCCAGACCTCTTCGAATTCATCAATAACCCCGATGGTACGATGTCAGTCACCATTAAAAACGTCGAAGAAGTGATTAGTAGATTATAAGAGCGCTGACTCGAGAAGCGCGTTTCAAATATAAGAGCGCTGACAAACTTGGTTAACTTCTGAGTATAGCCTAGAGCAGCAGATTATGACCGATTTATGGTCATGATTTGCTGTTCGTAGCTAGACGGAAGAAGTTGATTTGGAAGCGCGTTTCAAAATAGAGCGTTGACTCGAGTTGGTCAGGCTTTGAAGATTAAACTAAGAAGTCCAATTATGGTTCAGGCTATCACCATGATTGATGATTCTGAAAACGATAAAATTAAATACTAAATTGAGGTGAATTAAAGTGAAGCACATTCAAAAAATGTCGACCTATTATAGATATTCGGTACCAATTGCTGGAACGCTAATTTCAATAATATTATTGATGTATTTTGTAGGCTATAAAAGCTATTCGGGCTGGAATGTTTTATTGTATTGCTTGCAACCTTTAATAATTTCAGCGATTGTTGCTATCTATAGTTGGATTATTTTTTTTAAAAGGAAAGATAAAAATAAATAGCATCATTTTATCAATGCTTGTTGGGGTCAGTTTGATAGTGAACGGCATTCGCGTGTAGTTTTGCTTAAAAGGCATTATAAGATTTATACAGTATTTTTGAATTGATAGACAGCGCTTGCAACCTAAGCAAATCTCACTTATAGTTAAAAGAGAATCTGCATAGGAGGCAATGAGATGATTGAGAAACGCAGTTTAACGGCTAGTGATGAAGCGGCATTCTATGAACTAGCCCAATACGCCTTTAATAAACCAGATAGTCAACAACGCTGGGAATTTTTTAAACAGTTATATCAAAATAGTAACGGTTTTGGTATTTTTGCCGATGATGCTTTGAAGAGTATGTTGTTAGCGACACCGTTTAACGTTAATTTTAACGGTCAGACTTTTAAAATGAGCGGGATTGGTTATGTGGCGAGTTATCCTGAATTTTCAGGACAGGGTGGGATATCGGCTTTAATGACCTTAGCGTTCGACCGGATGCGCCAAGATGGGGTGACCTTATCCTACTTAGCGCCATTCTCGTATGGCTTTTACCGCCGATTTGGTTATGAACAGGTTTTTGATCAAACGCATTTTGAAATTCAAACCCAGGATTTACCACGATTGAAGTTCCCGAAAAGTCTAGGTCAAGTTACTCGGTATTCGTTGGCAGATGCCAGTGATTTAATTGCGGATTTTCATGAAGCACACCCCTTGAATCAAGTTGGTGGGGTGCAACGAGCTGATTGGTGGCGTCAATATCAACTGTTGCGACATCCTGACTACGAAGTCGCTGTCTATACGAATCAAGCCGGTCAAGTTAGTGGGTACGTCACTTACAACCGTGAGGGTTCGATTTTAGTCATTGAAGAATTGATGACGTCGACGGTTGCGAGTCAGCAACAACTGGTCAATTTCATTTTTAAACATCAATCGGCTTATACAACAATTCGCTATGAAAGTAGTTTAACGACTGGGTTAGCTGACTTGCTCCCAGATCCAACGGTGTTAAAGACGACCGTCGTACCGTATATGATGGCGAGAATTGTAGATTTAGCTGATTTCTTGGCGCGTTATCCTTATCAAACGGCTGAATTAGCGACTGTTACCATTGACGTGACGGATGACTTTTTACCGATTAATAGTGGGTTATGGCAAATTAGTCTACACGAGAGTCAACCAACGATTACTAAACTGGCAACGGGTACGGCTGACATCACCGTAACGATTCAAAACCTAACCAAGGCGTTAATGGGTTATCGGTCATTAACGAGCTTAGCGCAATACGGTCAAATTGAAGGCCAACCAACCGCTATTCAACAATTGGACCAAGCAATTAGCCACGAAAAACCAATGCTGTGGGACTATTTCTAGAGCGCTGATTCGAGTTGTTCAGGCTTTGAGGATTAACGCAAGAACTAGCATTGTGATTTGTATTTTAATCATGATGCTAGTTTTGTTGTTAACCGGAAAAGACTACTCGAGAAGCGCGTTTCAGATCCATTCAAAAAAGGTCCGTTCATTCCTCAATATGGGGAGTGAACGGACCTTTTTAATTTGATTTGATTTTAGCTGGCAATGATTTGGACGTCAGCGGTGAGTACACCGGCTGATGGAATATCGCTACTGGCCATTGCAACGTCTAATTGTTGTGAATTCGAAGCGGCGAACGAGCCGGTATCATTAACGGTCCGATACCAAACTTCACCGGTTGACAATGTAATTTTAATTTTAGAACCGCGTGGAATCACGCCTAAGTGAGCGGCAACGCCAGAATACATTCCACCGGGCATATCGGTTGCGCCTAAGACGGCGGGATCATAAAAGGTTAACTTAAAAGTCCCTTTATCAATCAAAGTGGGTTGCGGTGCTGGCTGTGGGGTAGTCGGTTGAACAACCGGTGCTGGCGTTGGTTCAGTTGCTTCTGCTGAACTAAAGTCGGGTTTAATCGGACAGTCGACCTTTTTAGGGGTAACGGTTTTCACTGGTTGTGGGGTTTCTTGCGGACCGCAAGCTTCTTTAATCGCTTGGGTTGAGATGAATTTTTGGACGGGTTGAATCGGTTGTGCTGAAGCCTGACTGGGTTGGAATAAGGCGAATGGACTGAAAAGAATGATAGCAATTAATGCGATAGCCGCAGTCGTTAGGCCGGCAAGTAATAAAATTCGATTTTTAATAATAAGTGGACACTCCTAGATAATATTTGGAACTAGATGAGTATAGCAAGCCAGCATGTCAATTAAATAGCAGTTTCTTTACAGAAATGGGGTATTCTGTCATGTTAGTCATCAAACTGTAAAATAAATTATGTTAATTAAAGCCGATAACCATTACCACTAGGACTGCCACTATCGTGTTTAGAACGTTATCATTCATTTTTAGGAAAACCAACTAAAAAAGCCGTCAACTTCGATTGAATGAAGTTGACGACTTTGAGAATTAGATGAGAAAATAACCAAATGTCCCTAGAATGATTAAGAATAGGAAGTTCATACCGGTAAAGACGAGTAGGAATTTACCAATATCCTTGCCCCAACCTTTCTTGAATCGCTTGAAAGCAATTAAGTTGGCGAGTGAAGCGAACATCGTGCCGACACCACCAATGTTGATGGCTAAGAACATGGCGTGGGCGTGGTTGGTGAAGCTTGATAACAGAATCTCGGTTGGCACGTTGGCAATTAATTGACAACTGATTAAACCGGTTAGATACGTTTGTTTAGCAGTGCCGACAATCGAACGCATGAACGTTGCAATTTGTGGGATGTGACTTAAGTTCCCAACGGCGATGAAGAAACAGAAGAAGGTCAGTAATAAACCATAATCAACTGTTTTGAACAGCTTAGGATCAAAGACCATGATTGCAATAATCACCAGAATAGGTGTGATCCATAAGGGGATTAGTGAAAAGACCGCTAGGAAAACGACTACCGTTAACGGAATGAAATACCAGAGCGGGCCTTTCTCGACTTCGACGGGGTGTAGACCGTGGAGTTTAATCGGTTCTTTCGGAAATAGGAACGTCGTAGCTGTTAATAAGATGATACTGACGATTAAAACGGGAATTGAATATTCGAGGAAGTGGCGAATCGTTAATTTATAGAATGAGACTAAGAAAATATTATGCGGACTACCGAATGGCGTTAATGAAGAGCCGAGGTTGGCCGAAATTGTAATCAGAGTGACGGGTAAAATGGGTGAGAATTCTAGCTGACGTGCGATTAAGATAAATAAGGGCACGAAGGTTAAAACGGTCATGTCGTTGGTTAAAAACATCGCGCCAACAAAAGTGAGGGCTAACAGCATCTGCATCAGTGCCCGTTTTGAATGGCTTTTGATAATCAGCTCACGAGCGAAGAAATCAAGCACATGTAACCGTTGATAAACTTGAACTAAGGTCATAATACAAAAAACACTGACTATCACGTGGAAGTTGACGTAACTAAGATGCGGCCGGTTGAAAAATGAAGTAACGATTGCAGAAATCGTGGCAGCCAATAGAATCTTATCGTCTAAGAAAAAGTCTCGAACGTTCAAAGCAATTTTTTTCATGTAATTTAAGTTATCCTTTTATCTATAAGATTAAAAAAGCACTAAATTAATTTTAGACTGTTTAGCCGGATAAAAACAGAAAAATTTACAATATATACATAACATTTACAATCGTGAAAACGAACTGCTAGTAAAGGCCGTTGACAATTTGTGCTGATAAATTGTCCCTTGAACGCGTAATTGTAAAGATTGAAGGCGTGTTAAATGCACTTTAGGTCAATTCTTAGTATAATTGAAGTAAGCTAAGAATAGATGAAATGTAGGTGATTGTGATGAAAGATGCTTCCAGAAAACAGTTGTTTTAGGAATCGGCGCAGCGTTATTATCGATTATTTGTTTGATGTTAATTTTAAATACGGTTTTACACATGGCGTTTTGGTTAGCCTTTTTCTTAAGTGTGCTAGCCGGTCTTTATCTGGGATACAATGCCTTCTATAGTACGTATTTAGCTGAGATGATTAAAATCGAAGTCGCAAATCAAGGCTTAACGAGCCGTGACTTAGCCGATTTAATGCATGGCAATGCGAAAGAATACCCAATTATTCGTGGTGAATTACGATTGATTATTCCACGGTATAAACGGGCACAATTACTGGCCAAACTCCGATCACGGATTCACTAGGCTTTTTGCACCGTTATCGGAAATGTGTTAGGATAATTTTAACGAATTGAAAGGTGTCGGTTACAATGACGATTGAACGTCCACTGATTATGAAACTTCGCTCTGTACATTTGAAGATGACGCATCGTGCAGAGCCTAATCGAAATATTGAAAGTCATCTATAGTAGGATTACGTTTAATTAACGCTTAAATCAGCGTTTATTTCGTGATGGTCTGCTATAGATGGATTAATTCAGTGTTGTAATCGAAACAGGGGCAGCTTGATGCTGACCCTGTTTTTTTATTTGTGAAAGAAAGTAGGCATGAAAATGAGTATTTTAAAAGTTGAAAACTTAAGTCAACAATTTTTGGACAAGCAACTTTATGATGAGGCCGGTTTCCAAGTTAATAAAGGGGAACACATGGGGATTACCGGTCAAAACGGCGTTGGTAAGAGTACCTTAATCAATATCTTGACTGGTGCGATTTTACCGGATGAGGGTCGGGTGACGTGGCAAAAGCATCTCAAAATCGGTTATTTAGACCAGTACGCTAAATTAGCGCCGGGACTAACGATTTTTGAATTCATGAAGACCGCTTTTGATGAGTTATATGCTAAAGAAACTCAAATGAGTCAGTATTACGCTGATTATGCTGAGAATTATGATGACGAACTCTTAATTAAAGCCGGTGTTATTCAAGAGTTATTAGAAGCCAAGAATTTCTATGAAATTGAGACGCGCGTGATGCAAGTTGCAACCGGCTTAGGGATTGATGCGCTAGGGATGGATCATGATGTTGCGGCGCTTAGTGGTGGACAGCGGTCGAAGATTATTTTAGCGAAGCTACTATTAGAAGAACCTGATATGTTATTGCTCGATGAACCGACCAATTATTTAGATACCAACCATATTGATTGGTTGAGCGATTATCTGAATAGTTTTGAGGGGGCGTTTATCGTCATTTCCCATGATTATGATTTTTTGGAACGGGTCACGACTTGTATTGCCGACATTGAATTTGGCAAAATTACGAAATACACGGGGACGCTCCAACAAGCCTTCCGTCAAAAAGCCGACAATCAGGCCAGTTATATGAAGGCTTATGAAAACCAACAAAAGAAGATTGAAAAGACCAAAGCGTATATTCGGAAATACAAAGCGGGTTCACGTTCAACCATTGCCAAGAGTCGTGAGAAGCAATTGGCCCATTTGGAGATATTGACCCCGCCTAGCAACCGGGTCAAGGCTAACTTTAGATTTCCCTATCACGCAACAGCGAGTCAGATTTTATTAACCACCAATGATTTAGAGATTGGGTATGAACAAGCGCTATTGCCAGCGTTGAATTTTTCAATTGGTCGCGATCAAAAAGTCGTGCTCAAAGGGTTTAACGGGATTGGTAAATCGACGTTACTGAAGACGATTCTTAATCAAATACCAGCAATCGCGGGTGATTTTGAAATCGCCAGTACCGTTAAGTTTGGTTATTTCAAACAGGATTTGAAATGGCCGAATAATTTAGCGACCCCTTTGCAATATTTACAAGCAGAATATCCAGAACAGAAACAAAAGGAACTACGGCAAGTTTTATCGCGGACGGGTCTGACGGCTGAAGAGGCGATGAAACCGTTAAAACAGTTGAGTGGTGGCGAACAATCGAAGGTCAAAATAGCCGAATTATTATTAACGTCGAGCAACTTCCTTCTATTAGATGAACCAACCAATCATTTGGATGACGATACCAAGCAAGCATTGCGTAAAGCGATTCAAGAATTTGAGGGTGGCGTCTTACTCGTGACCCATGAAGAAGACTTCTATCAGGGCGATTGGATTGATAAGGTTCTCGATATTGAATCCTTGATTAAAGCTTAATGATTTATTTTTAATATATAATGTATCGATGTTTGACAAGTGTTAAGATATTGATAATTAACCAAATGGTGGGGAAATAATGGATAAAATTGACGTAACGAAATTAACACAGATGTCGAACTTTGAAATAGCGGCTTTGTTTTATAAGTATGCTTTAACGAACAGTCGGGACTTGCGGGCGATTAATGTCGGTCGGGGCAATCCGAATTGGATAAACACCCAGGCGCGGTTAGCATCTAATCGAATTGTTGAATTTGGGATGCAAGAATCGTTACAGACAATCAGTTTAGATCAGGGTAATTTGGCGGGATATGTCGAAAAAACTGGAATCGCTGAGCGGTTTGAACAATTCTTAGATGCTGAAGACTCTGTTGATACATTCTTGAAACAAGCTTTGCGCTATACACGAGATACGATGCAACTCAACCAAGACGAACTCGTTTTTGAATGGGTTGATGGCGTGATTGGGAATCATTATCCAGAACCCTCACGGAGTTTGGTGAACGTTGAAAAAATTTTGAATCGTTATTTAGAGGTTAATTTATATCGTGGTTGTCATTTAGCCGATAAAACACAAGTTTTCCCAACTGAAGGTGGGACGGCCGCCATGGTTTATCTATTTAATGAACTTAAAGTCAGCCATATTTTAGAGGCTGGTGATACAATTGCGATTAATACGCCAATTTTTACCCCTTATCTACAGATTCCTGAACTCAATGAGTTTAAGTTACAAGAATTTGATGTTAGTTCTGACGAATCCGACGACTGGCAATTAGTTGATCAGAAGTTTGAAGAATTGAAAGACCCGAACGTGAAGGCGTTTTTCGTCGTTAATCCAACGAACCCAACTTCACGAGCGTTTAGTGATCACGCCTTAGAGAAGCTGAAGGAAGTGGTGGCGGCTAATCCTAAATTAGTGATTATCACGGATGATGTGTACGGCACTTTCGTCGATAATTTTAAAACCATCTATTCAGTTGTACCGCATAATACGTTACTCGTTTATTCGTTCTCGAAATTGTACGGTGCAACGGGGCAACGAATCGGGCTAATCGCGATGCATGAAGACAATCTTTTTGATGAATTGATTGCGCAGATGACCGCCGAAAATCCGGTGATTAAAGAAGCTTTCCGTAAACGGTATTCATACGTGACCAATAAACCACATGAAATGAGTTTTATTGATCGAACGGTAGCGGATAGTCGAAATATTGGATTGTACCACGCTGCGGGATTATCAACACCGCAACAAATTGCGATGACGTTGTTTAGTCTGACAAACTTAGTTTATGAAGGCCAAGCGGATCCATACGTGCAAGCTTCTAAGAAAATTGTTAGTGGCCGTTATAAGGCGTTTTGGGAATCGTTAGGATTAGTGACTCAGACTTCTGATGAAAATGCAGAATACTATACGGTTTTTAGTATCTATAAGTTAGCGGAAGAGAAGTACACTAAAAAATTCCGAGCATACTTAGAACTGAATTGTCATCATCTAGAATTTGAATGGCGCTTAGCGGCTGACTATGGTGTGGTCGTGATGGACGGTGCTGGGATGGGCACTGATGTGGGCTACTTACGAATCTCACTAGCCAACCGACCGATTAAAGATTATGAAATAGTCGGTGGCCGCATTTCCGATTTACTAGCAAGCTACTATACTGAATATCTCCAAACGAAAGCTTAATCAAATCATTATAGCGATGCCTGGTCCTAATAATTGGATCGGGCGTTTTTTAGTATTTTAGAATAATAATCATCTTTTATTAAAAAAAGCTTGACCCGGGGCGTTTAGGTTGGTAAGATATAAAAGTTGTCTCGCGAGGCGCTGTTGAAATCCAACGGCGCCGAAGATGAAATAAATTTTTTTCAAAAAAACACTTGTTATTAAATCGAAAGCGTGATAATATATTATATGTTGCTTAAGGCGTTATAAGTTTTAACTTCTAAACAACAAAAACAATTTTAAAAAGTGTTTGACAGCCGATTGATTATGTGATATAATTAAAAAGCGGTAAACGCAAATGTAGATCTTTGAAAACTGAACAAAGTTTCGACAAATCAAATGTGTAGGGTCGCCCTTCGGGGCACAACATATTTGCGAAGTCAATTCGCTAGCAAATAAATTAAGTAACAAAAACAAGAGCTACAAACTTTTAATTGAGAGTTTGATCCTGGCTCAGGACGAACGCTGGCGGCGTGCCTAATACATGCAAGTCGAACGCACTCTGGAACTGATTGAAGAAGCTTGCTTCTGATTGAAGCTCATTTGAGTGAGTGGCGGACGGGTGAGTAACACGTGGGTAACCTGCCCTAAAGTGGGGGATAACATTTGGAAACAGATGCTAATACCGCATAAAACCTAGCACCGCATGGTGCAAGGTTGAAAGATGGTTTCGGCTATCACTTTAGGATGGACCCGCGGTGCATTAGTTAGTTGGTGAGGTAAAGGCCCACCAAGACTGTGATGCATAGCCGACCTGAGAGGGTAATCGGCCACACTGGGACTGAGACACGGCCCAGACTCCTACGGGAGGCAGCAGTAGGGAATCTTCCACAATGGACGAAAGTCTGATGGAGCAACGCCGCGTGAGTGAAGAAGGTTTTCGGATCGTAAAACTCTGTTGTTGGAGAAGAATGTATCTGATAGTAACTGATCAGGTAGTGACGGTATCCAACCAGAAAGCCACGGCTAACTACGTGCCAGCAGCCGCGGTAATACGTAGGTGGCAAGCGTTGTCCGGATTTATTGGGCGTAAAGCGAGCGCAGGCGGTTTTTTAAGTCTGATGTGAAAGCCTTCGGCTCAACCGAAGAAGTGCATCGGAAACTGGGAAACTTGAGTGCAGAAGAGGACAGTGGAACTCCATGTGTAGCGGTGAAATGCGTAGATATATGGAAGAACACCAGTGGCGAAGGCGGCTGTCTGGTCTGTAACTGACGCTGAGGCTCGAAAGCATGGGTAGCAAACAGGATTAGATACCCTGGTAGTCCATGCCGTAAACGATGAGTGCTAGGTGTTGGAGGGTTTCCGCCCTTCAGTGCCGCAGCTAACGCATTAAGCACTCCGCCTGGGGAGTACGATCGCAAGATTGAAACTCAAAGGAATTGACGGGGGCCCGCACAAGCGGTGGAGCATGTGGTTTAATTCGAAGCAACGCGAAGAACCTTACCAGGTCTTGACATCTTCTGAAAATCTTAGAGATAAGACGTTCCCTTCGGGGACAGAATGACAGGTGGTGCATGGTTGTCGTCAGCTCGTGTCGTGAGATGTTGGGTTAAGTCCCGCAACGAGCGCAACCCTTATTACTAGTTGCCAGCATTTAGTTGGGCACTCTAGTGAGACTGCCGGTGACAAACCGGAGGAAGGTGGGGACGACGTCAAATCATCATGCCCCTTATGACCTGGGCTACACACGTGCTACAATGGATGGTACAACGAGTCGCAAAACCGCGAGGTTAAGCTAATCTCTTAAAACCATTCTCAGTTCGGATTGTAGGCTGCAACTCGCCTACATGAAGCCGGAATCGCTAGTAATCGCGGATCAGCATGCCGCGGTGAATACGTTCCCGGGCCTTGTACACACCGCCCGTCACACCATGAGAGTTTGTAACACCCAAAGCCGGTGAGGTAACCTTCGGGAGCCAGCCGTCTAAGGTGGGACAGATGATTAGGGTGAAGTCGTAACAAGGTAGCCGTAGGAGAACCTGCGGCTGGATCACCTCCTTTCTAAGGAATAATACGGAAAACCTTGTACATTTGTTAGCGTCGAAACTTTGTTTAGTTTTGAGAGGTCTACTCTCAAACTTTGTTCTTTGAAAACTGGATAATAAGTAATATTAGATTTAAAAGCCGAGAAAAACATTGCGTTTTAAAGAGTTTTTTAATAGAAGTATGAATTAGTTCATATCGCTAAACTCAAATAATAACCCTTTACCGTAGGTAAAGATAGGTTAAGTTATAAAGGGCGCACGGTGGATGCCTTGGCACTAGGAGCCGATGAAGGACGGTACTAACACCGATATGCTTCGGGGAGCTGTAAGTAAGCTTTGATCCGGAGATTTCCGAATGGGGGAACCCAATACCTTTAGTCGGGTATTATCATTAAGTGAATACATAGCTTAATGAAGGTAGACGCGGGGAACTGAAACATCTAAGTACCTGCAGGAAGAGAAAGAAAAATCGATTCCCTAAGTAGCGGCGAGCGAACGGGGAAAAGCCCAAACCAAGAAGCTTGCTTCTTGGGGTTGTAGGACAGAACATTGGAGTTACCAAGTTAAGTTGTAATCGAATCAGCTGGGAAGCTGAGTCAAAGAGTGTGATAACCACGTAGATTAAACAACTTAACCTCCGTTCTGGATCCTGAGTACGGCGGAACACGTGAAATTCCGTCGGAATCCGGGAGGACCATCTCCCAAGGCTAAATACTCCCTAGTGACCGATAGTGAACAAGTACCGTGAGGGAAAGGTGAAAAGCACCCCGGAAGGGGAGTGAAATAGATCCTGAAACCGTGTGCCTACAATTAGTCAAAGCTCGTTAATGAGTGATGGCGTGCCTTTTGTAGAATGAACCGGCGAGTTACGTTTATATGCGAGGTTAAAGTGAAAAGCTGGAGCCGTAGCGAAAGCGAGTCTGAAATGGGCGAGTGAGTATATAGATGTAGACCCGAAACCAAGTGACCTACCCATGTCCAGGTTGAAGGTGTGGTAAAACACACTGGAGGACCGAACCCACGTCAGTTGAAAATGGCGGGGATGAGGTGTGGGTAGCGGTGAAATTCCAAACGAACTTGGAGATAGCTGGTTCTCTCCGAAATAGCTTTAGGGCTAGCCTCGGAATATTGGATCATGGAGGTAGAGCACTGTTTGGACTAGGGGCCCGTCTTGGGTTACTGAATTCAGATAAACTCCGAATACCATTGATTTAGTTCCGGGAGTCAGACTGCGAGTGATAAGATCCGTAGTCGAAAGGGAAACAGCCCAGATCACCAGTTAAGGTCCCAAAATTTATGTTAAGTGGAAAAGGATGTGGCGGTGCACAGACAACTAGGATGTTGGCTCAGAAGCAGCCACCATTTAAAGAGTGCGTAATAGCTCACTAGTCGAGTGCCGCTGCGCCGAAAATGTACCGGGGCTAAACATAATACCGAAACTGTGGGTGGACACGTAAGTGTCCGCGGTAGGAGAGCGTTCTAAGGGCAATGAAGCTAGATCGTAAGGACTAGTGGAGCGCTTAGAAGTGAGAATGCCGGCATGAGTAGCGAAAGATCAGTGAGAATCTGATCCACCGTATGACTAAGGTTTCCTGGGGAAGGCTCGTCCTCCCAGGGTTAGTCGGGACCTAAGGCGAGGCCGAGAGGCGTAGTCGATGGCCAACAGGTTGATATTCCTGTACTAGTTTATTTTGTTTGAACGATGGAGGGACGCAGGAAGCTAAGGAAAGCACACGACTGGAAATGTGTGTCCAAGCAACGAGTCTTGAGTTGAGTGAAATGCTTGATTCTATAAGGACAAGTTGTGATGGGGAGCGAAATTAAGTAGCGAAGTTCCTGATGTTACACTGCCGAGAAAAGCTTCTAGTGAGAAATAAACTACCCGTACCGTAAACCGACACAGGTGGTCGAGGAGAATATCCTAAGGTGAGCGAGTGAACTCTCGTTAAGGAACTCGGCAAAATGACCCCGTAACTTCGGGAGAAGGGGTGCTGACCGTCAGGTCAGCCGCAGTGAATAGGCCCAAACAACTGTTTATCAAAAACACAGGTCTCTGCAAAATCGTAAGATGACGTATAGGGGCTGACGCCTGCCCGGTGCTGGAAGGTTAAGAGGATGAGTTAGCGCAAGCGAAGCCCAGAATTGAAGCCCCAGTAAACGGCGGCCGTAACTATAACGGTCCTAAGGTAGCGAAATTCCTTGTCGGGTAAGTTCCGACCCGCACGAAAGGCGTAATGATTTGGGCACTGTCTCAACGAGAGACTCGGTGAAATTATAATACCCGTGAAGATGCGGGTTACCCGCGACAGGACGGAAAGACCCCATGGAGCTTTACTGTAGCTTGATATTGAGTGTTTGTATAGTTTGTACAGGATAGGTAGGAGCCGTAGAGATCGGAACGCTAGTTTCGATGGAGGCGTTGGTGGGATACTACCCCAACTGTATGACCACTCTAACCCGCGTCACTTAGCGTGACGGGAGACAGTGTCAGGTGGGCAGTTTGACTGGGGCGGTCGCCTCCTAAAGTGTAACGGAGGCGCTCAAAGGTTCTCTCAGAATGGTTGGAAATCATTCGTAGAGTGTAAAGGTATAAGAGAGCTTGACTGTGAGATTGACAAATCGAGCAGGGACGAAAGTCGGACTTAGTGATCCGGTGGTTCCGTATGGAAGGGCCATCGCTCAACGGATAAAAGCTACCCTGGGGATAACAGGCTTATCTCCCCCAAGAGTCCACATCGACGGGGAGGTTTGGCACCTCGATGTCGGCTCATCGCATCCTGGGGCTGTAGTCGGTCCCAAGGGTTGGGCTGTTCGCCCATTAAAGCGGTACGCGAGCTGGGTTCAGAACGTCGTGAGACAGTTCGGTCCCTATCCGTCGCGGGCGCAGGAAATTTGAGAGGAGCTGTCCTTAGTACGAGAGGACCGGGATGGACATACCTCTGGTGTACCAGTTGTTCCGCCAGGAGCATCGCTGGGTAGCTATGTATGGAAGGGATAAACGCTGAAAGCATCTAAGTGTGAAGCCCCCCTCGAGATGAGATTTCCCATTCCTTTATGGAAGTAAGACCCCTGAAAGATGATCAGGTAGATAGGCTAGGAGTGGAAGTACAGCGATGTATGGAGCGGACTAGTACTAATCGGTCGAGGACTTAACCAAAGGTGCAATGTTTTGGGCTTTTAAAAAATGATATTACTTATTATGCAGTTTTGAGAGAACGAAGTTCTTCTCAGTGCGAATAGCACAAATAGTGTGGTGGCGATAGCAAGAAGGATACACCTGTTCCCATGTCGAACACAGAAGTTAAGCTTCTTAGCGCCGATAGTAGTTGGTGGGAAACTACCTGCGAGGATAGGACGTTGCCACGCAAAGCAAAAAGGTTGAACCGAAAGGTTTGACCTTTTTTTGTGGAATTAGAATAGTAGCAATCTATAATTGAGAGAGGAGTGTGCCGAACATGATACAGGCAATCACGCAGCAAAACATTGATAACTTTGTACAAGACGAACCATTGGTCATTTTAGACTTCTGGGCGGATTGGTGTAGCCCTTGTAAGATTATGACTCCGATGATCACAGAATTGTATACTGAGCTGCAGGAGCCGTTCAAATTGGGATTGGTGGATGTTGAAAAAGAGCCTAAACTAGCCGAAGAATACGGTATTCAATCTGTCCCAACGCTGTTAATCTTCAAAAATGGCAAGGCAACGGAAAAAGTTACCGGGGCTTTTCCAAAGGCCAAACTAAAAAACTTTCTATTAAAAAAAATCGCAGAAGTTGACTAAATTCAACTTCTACGATTTTTTTAGTGGTTCGATAATTGATGAACACGATGATAGAGCACTAAGGCAGCAATTTCACAACCAAAAATTAGAATGGCTAGCGGTGCATAAGTGTGACTGCCGAGAATTCCGACCAAAGGGGATAAGAAAATCCCGAAGAAGTACATCCCCAGTCCTAAAACCGAAGAAGCAATTCCGGCGTGCTGACCTTGTCGTTGTAGCGCTAGTGATGTGACAACCGCGTTGATTAGACCGAGCGTCGACACAACTAGGAACAAACCGATTAAAGCTAACCAAAGCTTGTCAGGACCAATTTGGCTTAATAGGACAAACAGACTGCCAAGTAATCCGCCGAGCAAACCAAATTTCAGCTGTTGTAATTCGGTAAAGCGCCGAATTAAGATGGCGGATAGTTCCGCCATAAGGATAATTCCGGCACCGTTGACGGCATAGATGATGCTAAAGCTCGCTTTTGAAAGGCTAAAGACATTTTGTAACATGAAACTAGAGCCCGAAATATAACAGAACATAGCACCGTAAACCAAACCTTGAATTAATACGAGATAGATGAAGACATGATCCTTAAAAATGGTTTTAACGTTGGTCTTAAAACTTATATCGGCTTGTGCTTCAGCAGAGACAACGTGGGTTTCCTTAAAACCGAATATTAATCCAAGTAGTAGTAAAGCACCGACGACGCTGATAAAACCAAAAATGCCACGCCACGACATATAATTAAGCAAGGTACTTCCGATTAATGGCGAGATGATTGGGAAAATACCGTTGATGGCCATCAGCAATGCAATGAATTTAGTAAGCTGGCGACCACTGAAGAGGTCTTTCGCAACCGCCCGTGTCACAACTTGACCAGCTGAGCTCGCAATTCCTTGAATAAACCGAAGTAAGAAAAATACCCAGATGTTGTGGGTTAGTAGTGACAATAGGCACGCGGCCAAGGCTAAGGTCATGCCAATCAATAAAGGTTGACGGCGACCAACGCGATCGCTCCAGGCACCAATAAAAATGGGCCCGATTGCTAAACCAGCCAGGCACATGGTCAGACTAAGCTGGACCATGGAAGCCGATGTCTGAAAATCAGACTGTAAGATAGGAAACGCAGGTAAATACATATCAACTAGTAGGGGTCCAAAGGCGCTTAGGGAACCGAGTAGAATAGATAGCCAGATGGTTTTGGCTTTTGAAAATTGCATGTGTAGCCTCCTCAATAAACTGAAAAAAAGTGCAAAAAAATAGCCCGTTAATCACGTAGCTGTCGCAGTACGTATTCGAATGAGCGCTATAAATGTTGCTTCTTAATTACATTAGCATAAACCGCTTCTAGATGCAAAATTTTCTATTATTTAATCTATACAATATGGTTTCTATTTTAGAGTAAACAAGTTATGATAAAGACATTGAAAGAATTCTTTGAGCGGGGTTTTTTATGAAAATTGCACAGAAAAATAAAATTTTAGAGACCTGTTTAATAGCCGGTCGAATCATGATAGAAAGTGGTTCCGAAATGTATCGAGTTGAAGATACGATGAATCGGATTGCCTATAATGCTGGTATTCAAAAAAGTGTCGTGTTTACAACGCCAACTGGTTTATTTATCGGTATTGAAAACCAACCTTACGTTCAGTTGGAATCAGTTTCGGTTCGAACGATTAACCTCGAAAAGGTCGAAAACGTCAATACGGCGTCACGGCGGTTTGCGGCTAAAGAAATTACTTTGGATCAATTATCATCGCGATTGAAACGAATCGATCAGCATACAGCTTATTTTCCAATCTGGATGCAAATATTGGCAGCCGCTGTGGTCTCCGCCTTTTTGATGATTGTTTTTTCGGGTGAGTATGATTGGCTAGATTTAATACCGGCCGCCGTAGTTGGTGCAATTGGTTACGCGGTCTTTTCCGAAGTTAATCGATTGACCAGTATCCGGTTTATTGGTGAATTTCTGGGGTCCTTTAGTATCGGTGTCACGGCTTATTTATTAACGAAATATCATCTAGGTGTTGATTTAGATAATATTATTATTGGCGCTGTTATGCCGTTGGTCCCAGGAGTAGCGATTACCAATTCGATTCGGGATATGCTAGTGGGCCATTTGTTATCTGGGATGGTTCGCGGTTTGGAAGCTGTGTTAAGCGCATTTGCGATTGGAACCGGGATCGCATTGCTTTTTAGATTTGTCATATAGGAAAAGTGGAGGTTTAATATGCCATATTGGATGCAATTTATTATACAAGCAGCTTTTAGCTATGCCTCAACCGTTGCGTTTGGAATCTGTATTAATTTACCCCGCCGCGCCTTAGCTTGGTGTGGGATTGCTGGCATGGTTGGTTGGCAGGTTTATTGGGTATTATTTAATCTAGGTAGTGGTCGGGTGTTGGGCAATTTATTAGGCGCGATGGCGGTTGGTATTTGTGGGAGTCTGTTAGCCCGATATAAAAAAATGCCGGTTATTATCTTTAATATTCCTGGACTAGTGCCATTAGTCCCAGGTGGAACGGCGTATCGTGCGATTCGTAATCTAGTGTTGGGAAATTATGATCAAGCTGTTTCATTGAGTGTGACGGTGGTTCTGGTAGCCGGTGCGATTGCCGTTGGGTTTATGTTGGCACAAATTCTATCTGATTTAACCCGTAAATGGTCAATAATTCCTAAAAGGGTCACTAGGCATTGAAAAGTAATATTTAATATGCTATAATAAATTCATGCGATGAGTCGAGTAAGTCTCGGTAGGCAACTATTCTGCGAAAGCAGCTAGGAGACCCAAAGATACAGGACACCACGATTATTCATTTAATCAATTGCCGTATGCAAGGTGTTTTCGCCCGCTGTGTTGTGGAGCACAAGGTGTTTATTCTTCGGAATACTGTCGAGAAAGATCTTTCCGTCAGGAAAGGTCTTTTTTTGTGTCCTAAAATGACGTTAATTTGATAAGATAAGAGTAGATGAAGGGCGGTTATGTGAATGTTTGATTTTGAAAAGGTCCAGCGCTTAAACGGTTTAGAGTTAACGATTTTGAATTATGTTTTGGCCCACCGTGAATTAGTTGAAAAAATGACGATTCGAAAATTAGCGACGGAAGCACACGTCTCAACCTCAACGATATTACGATTCTGTGAAAAGCTTGAGTTTGAAGGTTTTTCTGAATTTAAATACGCACTGAAGCGCGAACGGCAGGCGAATGAACAGGTCGTGACGTCCGATTATGATGTCTTAATTCCAGTCACTGACTTTTTGAAGAAAACCAATAATGATAGCTTTCGACAATTGCTCAGCCAAGCAACCGAGATGATTGTTAACGCGAATGCAGTCTTTTTCTTCGGTATCGGGACGAGTGGGGCATTGGCGCAGTACGGTTCTCGGTATTTAGCGAATGCTGGGGTTTTTTCGTTGAGTATTGCCGATCCGTTCATGCCGTTTGGGATGCATGAAGTTGTCATTCATGAAGCGTTATTGATTGTCTTGTCGGTTTCAGGTGAGACGACGGAAACGATTAGCCAAGTCCAACAGTTTAAAATGGGCAAAGGGCACGTCTTGGCGATTACGAATCAAGCTAATTCAACGTTAGCCAGCTTGGCCGATTTAGTGATTCCGTATTATATGCCGGAAGAAAAGAATGGGTCATTGAATAATACGACACAAATTCCGGTTGTTTTTATTCTAGAATTATTAGCGCATCGAGTGGCAGCGGTTACTAAGACGCAGATTACCGGTCGATGAAACATGTGCCATTTATGGCACAAATTATTTTAGAACACGCATTTCTTTATTCCGCCTGAATGACTAGTCAAAGTTAGCCGTGACGCTATATACTATTCAATGGAAGCGCATTCCTACTATAGTAGTTATTACACGCACTTATTAATGGTTATTCGAAAGGAAGAATCGTATGAACACATGGATTAATACCAAATTAATGCCACCGATTATGAAATTCGTGGCAACTCGACCGATTACCGCGTTAAAAAATGGGATGCTATACGTCATGCCATTTACGATTGTTGGATCAATTTTCTTAGTTTTATCTAGTCTTCCAGTTAAGAGTTGGGCGGCTTGGATGGCCAGTACCGGCTTAACCACTTATTGGAACGTGGCTTATAGTGCATCATTTGCCATCATGGCGTTGATTGCCGTTGCTGGGATTGCTTATTCCTGGGTTCAAAATGAAGGTTTTGACCCATTTCCAGCCGCTTTATTAGCAATTGTTTGTTTCTTTTTAGTCACTCGACCTAGTACGGCGATTACAGCAGCTTCCGGGAAAATCATTATTTCTGCGAAGATGATGAGCCAACAAACCGGTTTTATTGATCGGACTTGGCTTGGTGGTCAAGGGATGATTACAGCGATTATCGTTGGTTTATTGGTTGGTTGGATCTATTCAGCCTTCTTAAAACGTGATATTCGAATTAAGTTGCCCGAACAAGTGCCTGCTAACGTTGCGGGATCATTTACGGCGTTAATTCCAGCCGCTGCTTTGATTACAGGATCATTATTAGTTTACATCTTCTTCGATAAAGTGGCACATTCGACTTTAACCGAATCCATCTACAACGTGATTCAATCCCCACTTCAAGGGATTACCGATTCCTTCGGCGGGATGTTAGCCATTTCCTTCTTAGTCCCATTCTTATGGTTCTTTGGGGTCCATGGTTCAACGATTGTCGGTGGGATTATGAGCCCGTTATTAACCGCGAATTCATTGGCTAACCAAAAGATTTTAGATTCAGGGCGGGCGTTAACGCTCGCTAATGGGGGCCACATTGTGACTCAACAACTATTAGATCAATTTATGACGGTCACAGGTGCTGGGATGACGATTGGGATTGTTGTTTACATGACCTTCTTTGCAAAATCAGCCCAATTTAAAGATTTAGGTAAATTATCATTAGGACCTGCTGTCTTTAATATCAATGAACCGATTTTGTTTGCGACACCAATCGTCATGAACCCAATCATGATGGTACCGTTCTTCTTGACGCCAATGTTATCCGCAATTCTAACTTGGACAGCGTTGCGAATCGGCTTGATTCCACTCTTTCCAGGGACAGTTTTACCTTGGACAACACCACCCATCATTTCTGGCTTACTAATTGGTGGTTGGAAAATAGCACTTTGGCAAGCATTGATGTTAGTCATGACGTTCTTTGTCTACCTACCATTTATTCGGAAACAAGATCATTTAAATTTTGAAACGGAACAAACAACCAAATAGATTAATTGTTTAGGCAAAAGGAGAGCAGATTATGGGACAATTGCGAAAAGATTTCTTATGGGGTGGCGCGGTTGCCGCTCATCAACTAGAAGGTGCATGGCAAGCAGATGGTAAAGGCGTTAGTGTGGCCGATGTGATGACTGCCGGGGATGTTGATCATCAACGGGGGATTACGGATGGCGTGTTGCCGGGTGAAAACTATCCTAATCATGCCGGCATTGATTTTTATCATCAATACCGGACGGATATTCAATTATTCGCGGAGATGGGCTTCAAGAGTTTTCGGACCTCGATTGCCTGGACACGAATCTTCCCAAATGGGGATGAAACGGAACCGAATGAAGCGGGGCTGCAGTTTTATGATGATTTATTTGCGGAATGTTTGAAATATAACATTCAACCAGTCGTCACGCTATCGCATTTTGAAATGCCTTATCATCTAGTCACCGAATACGGTGGCTGGCGTAATCGCAAGGTAATTGATTTCTTCATGCATTTTGCCGAAACGGTCTTTAAACGGTATCAACATCAGGTCAAGTATTGGATGACCTTTAACGAAATTAATAACCAAGCTAATTATCATAGTCAATTTTCGTTATTCACCAACTCAGGGTTAAAAATCACGGCTGATGAAGATCCGGAAAAGGTGATGTATCAAGCCGCGCATTATGAACTCGTCGCGAGTGCCAAAGCGGTTAAACTAGGGAAACAAATTAATCCCGATTTTGAAATTGGCTGTATGATTGCGATGTGTCCGATTTATCCGCTAACAGCTAAACCAGAAGATGTTTTGAAGGCTGAACGCGCCATGCAAACTCGGTATTGGTTCGCTGACGTTCATTGTCACGGGCGTTATCCAGAATGGTTGTTGCAATATCAGACTAATCAAAATTACAATTTGGATATCACTGCAACTGACTTAGCCGATTTGGCGGCCGGGACTGTCGATTATATTGGGTTTAGTTACTATATGTCCTTTGCGACTAAGGATACTGGTGCGACTGAATTACATTACGATGAAGAACACGATTTAGTGCGTAATCCGTACGTGGAAGCGTCTGAATGGGGCTGGCAGATTGATCCGGTTGGTCTACGCTATGCGATGAACTGGTTCAATGACCATTACCATCTTCCTGAATTTATCGTGGAAAACGGTTTTGGGGCGGTTGACCAAGTCGAAACTGACGGTAGTATTCATGATCCTTACCGGATTGACTATTTGCGCAAACACCTTGTGCAGATGAAAAAAGCGGTGGTTGAAGACGGCGTCGATTTAATGGGCTACACGCCTTGGGGCTGTATTGACCTCGTGTCAGCTGGTACGGGTCAAATGTCGAAACGCTACGGCTTCATCTACGTCGATAAACAAGATGACGGGTCGGGGACGTTGGCGCGTTCGAAGAAGGATTCCTTCTATTGGTATCAAAAAGTAATTGAAACTAATGGCCAAGATTTAACGGATTAAGCATATATGGTGTTTTAATGCTACTTGGTGATTAATTGAACAATGAAAGTTAAAAACGATTAGCCAGACTAAGGGTTAATCGTTTTTTATTTATTTTTAAAAGCTTATTTTGGAAGGCCCTTTTTTAATCCAAAAAATAAAACTTGCATTATCAAGTGAAAGCGGTTAAATTGTAATTAATGAGGGTCACTAATTGGTGATTGATTGAGCAATTGGGTTAAATACGGCTATTTTCTGAAAGTAAGCTAACAAATTTGTCACTTATGAACATCTTTGACCGTTATGGGATGCAAAATAATTAATTTTCGTTTACAATAAGTAAGTACATAAATGGGAATGGGGTTTAGAAATGAATATTGCATATGTGGTGATTAACATTGTAATCATGTTAATCATGTTGTTTGTTTTAAATAAGATGGCGCGCGTGCACGTTAAATTTAGTAAACGGGTATTCGTGGCGTTAGGTGTCGGGATTTTATTTGGGGCTCTCTTACAGTTAGTCTTTAAATCTGATTCGGCGGTTGTTACACAGACGGCTGATTGGATTGGCATTGTTGGTAATGGTTACGTGTCATTCTTGAAGATGATCGTCATGCCATTAGTCATGGTTTCAATTATCCAAGCGATTACGAATTTAGATTCGTCAAAAGGGTTGGGTAAAATGGCCGGTTTAGTGATTGGTATCTTAGTGTTCACAACGCTGATTGCTGCGACGGTTGGGGCATTAACGTCGAATGTTTTTGATTTAAACGCAAGTTCAATTCAATCGGGGCAAGTCGAAAAAGCCCGTTCGAAAGAATTGGAAGCTAAATTAGGCGATGTTCAGGATCAAACGGTCCCTGAAAAAATTGTCAGCTTTATTCCGGAAAATCCCTTCGCGGATATGACGGGTTCACGGCCAACATCAACGTTAGCCGTTGTCATTTTCTCAGCATTTCTAGGAATCGCGGCCCTGCAATTACGGCGCAAGAAACCAGAACAAGCTGACATGTTTAATAAGATTGTCAACGCCATATACGCCGTGATTATGCGAATGGTCACGTTGATTTTACGGATGACACCTTACGGGGTTTTGGCGTTAATGACGACGACGGTTGCACAAACGAACGTTCAAGGGATATTAAATCTCGGGAAGTTTGTGATAGCCTCCTACGTTGCGTTAATCATTATGTTTATTGTCCATTTCTTATTGATTATGTTTACGGGATTGAATCCTGTTAGCTATTTCAAAAAGGTCTTACCAACGTTAGTCTTCGCCTTCACGTCTAGAACGAGTGCGGGCTCGATTCCAATGAATATCGAAACCCAAACGAAACGTTTAGGAGTTGAAGAAGGGATTGCCAACTTATCCGCTTCATTTGGCGCTTCAATCGGTCAAAACGGCTGTGCGGGTGTTTATCCAGCGATGTTGGCGGTGATGATTGCGCCAACTGTTGGGATTAATCCATGGAGTGTGGCTTTCTTGGTTAAATTAATCTTGATTGTTGCAATCAGTTCATTCGGTGTTGCCGGTGTCGGTGGTGGGGCAACTTTTGCCGCGTTGATCGTGTTATCATCGATGAATTTACCAGTCGGCTTAGCCGGGTTGTTAATTTCAATCGAACCCTTAATCGATATGGGTCGGACAGCGTTAAACGTGGATGGTTCAATGACAGCGGGTGTCTTGTCAGCCCATTTCTTAGGTAAATTAGATAAAGATAAGTTCAATGATATGACTTTAACCGATGAATCAGATGATTTAGCTTAATTAATTAAAATGGAGGTCTTTAAGATGCGGACGATTATTATTGGCGCAACGGCGGCGGGAACGAGTGCTGCGGCTAAAGCGAAACGAACGAATCCAGATTTGGCAATTACGATGTATGAAAAACGGGATTACGTTTCCTTTGGGGCGTGCGGGTTACCTTATTATGTCGGTGCGTATTTTGAAGATGCCAACCAAATGATTGCACGGACACCGGCGGCTTTTGCCAAACAGGGGATTGATGTCCAACTCGAACATGAAGTGACGGCTGTTGATTTCGGCGCTCAAGCGGTAACGGTTTTGAACATTGCGACCCAACAAGTGTCAACTGAACATTATGATCAATTGATGTTAGCGACGGGGGCGACGGCAATCATGCCACCGTTTAAGAATGCTAATTTAAAAGGCATTCATCATCTGCGAACTTTATCCGACGGTGAAACGTTGCGGGCACTCGGCCAATCTGAAGCTGTCCAAAACGTGACCGTGATCGGTGCTGGGTTTATCGGGCTCGAAATTGCGGAAGAATTTCACCGACTTGGTAAGCAAGTGCAATTAATTCAATTAGAAGACCGAATTTTACCATTGGCTTTTGATGCTGAGTTAACCGACATTATGGCTCAAGATTTAATCGATCACGGCATTGATTTGCATCTAGCTGAAGCGGTTCGAGGGTTTGCCGGTGATACGCAAGTGGCGACGGTCATTACGGATAAAGGCCAATATGCCACCGATTTAGTGATTGTGGCGACTGGGATTCGGCCAAACACGCAATTTCTCAATGACGACCGACTGAAACGCTTAGCCAACGGTGCGATTATCGTCGATCAATCGGGGCAAACGTCAATCGACCACGTTTATGCGGCGGGCGATAATGCCACGGTGATTAATAGTGTGACGGGCCAACCGATGTATTCACCACTGGCAACCGGTGCCAATAAATTAGGTCGAATTGTTGGGACTAACTTAGGTGGCCAGCAAGCGCAATTGCCAGGCATGTTAAATTCGGCGGGTGTTCAATTGGTGACCTTGGAAGCAGGTCGAACTGGTTTGACTGAAGCGGAAGCTAAGACGGCTGGGATTGATTACAAGAGTGTTGTGATTCATGATAAAAATCAAACCGATTATTATCCAGGTCAAGCGGCGATCACCGTTAAATTAGTTTATCGCAAAGATAATCACGTTTTAATTGGCGGCCAAGTGATTGGGGCCAAAGGAGCGGTTTTACGGGTCGACGTTTTAGCAACGGCGATTCAAGCTCAAATGACCACTGAGCAACTGGGGTTATTAGATCTCGTTTACGCACCACCATTTGCCCGGACGTGGGATGCATTAAACGTTGCGGGTAATGTGGCTCATTAATTAGTTTAAATAACATCAATTACCTGAATTTTGGTAATTGATGTTATTTTTTTATTGGACAATTCATTAAACGGTGGTAATTAACCGTCTTTTACGTGCGTTTATTGTTATTTCACACCGAAAAATGGTCAACTTCATAGTGTTTACTTGATTAATCATGCGGAATTGTGCTAAACTTCCAGTTAGATATTAAATTTTTCTAAAAATAATTATGAAACCTTAATAGTATTTAAGAATCACCAAATAAATTGACTGATAGGAGAAAAGTTAATGAATAACACGAAGCGATTAGTTGCATTTAGTTCTGGGATTTTAGGGGCCACAGGGATCGGCTTGTTAAGTGCAGGTCAAGCTCAAGCCGCAACCACAGCAACCGTTAATTATACTGATGGCGCAACCACAGTTTGGACAAGTCCCACAACTGGTCAAACCGCTAAACGTTACATTTTCAAGGGCCAGTCAGTTAATCTATTGGCTTCACAAAAGATTGGCGCTGAAACTTGGTACCGGATTGGTAATGGCGAATGGGTACCAGAGCGTTACCTAACAACGACTGATAAACCAGTTGCAACTGAAACCAAGACTGAACAACAAACAGTTCGGGTTGCTTATGCAGATGGGGCAACGACCGTTTGGTCATCACCAACTTATACGGCCCCAACTGGTCGTTATTTAACTTATGGTCAAACGGAAGGCGTTACAAAGACCCAAACCGTCAACGGTGAAACTTGGTATCAACTCGCTAATGGCGGTTGGATGCCAGCACGTTTTACGGGTGAAGGTCAATTAAAGACAACGCCAACTGTTCAACAAACACCAGTCACAACGACGCCAGCCCCTGTTGCAACGCAACCAGTTGTCGCTGAATCAACTGCACCAGTTGTTAGCGAAAGTTCAGCTAGTCAAACAGCACCTGTTGCTGCAGAAAGTTCATCCGTTGTCACTTCAGAAAGTACTTCATCGGCTGTTGAAACATCAGAATCAGTAGCACCTGTTGAAAGTACACCGGTTCAAGAATCAACAACACCGGCTGTTGAAACGTCAAGCCAATCTGTTTCGACTTCAAGCACACCCGTTGTTGAAGCACCTCAACAAGAGAGTGTTGCCTCAAGTACATCAACCACTCAAACAACTAATAACACGCAAGAAACAACAAATACGAATACAAATAATAATCAACAGACAACAACGCCAAGTACACCGGCACCCGCAACACCAGCACCAAGTACGCCAGCACCAACGGCACCTGCCACAACTGGTAATGCACAGTCAGTGATTAACTTAGCAATGGCTCAAATTGGTAAACCTTATGTTTGGGGCGCTAAAGGCCCTAGCAGTTTTGATTGTTCTGGTTTAATGAACTATGTTTTCAAACAAGCTGCTGGTCGTGATATCGGTGGCTGGACAGTTCCTCAAGAAAGCGCTGGTTACTCAGTTTCATTGAGTAGCTTACAACCTGGCGATTTATTATTCTGGGGTGCGCAAGGCGGTTCATACCACGTTGCCTTATACATTGGTGGTGGCCAATACATTCATGCACCACAACCTGGTCAAAACGTCAAAATCGGTTCAATGCAATATTATGCGCCTGATTTTGCTAAACGGGTCTTCTAAAGATAACAATTTAAAAAACATCTCAGTTATCGTTGAGATGTTTTTTGTGTTTTACGGTCAAATAAGCTATGATGTGAAAGAGATTTAAAAAAAGGACTGATAACAGATGAAAATTGAAGTACAAGCGTTTATCAATCAAATTCAAGATCAAACCTATCTGACGGATGAATATGAATTAGCGACGCCAGAACCATTCACCAACGCCCCATTGCTGGCTGCAATCCAACCAGCAATCGAAAAGGCTTTAGAGAAACAAACATTAGCCTCTTTTTCAGCAACGACGACTTATCACGAGGAACCCGTAAAAGTCACTTTGGAAACGGGCATTGTTAATCTACCGTTACAATACATTAAAAAAGTGAATCAGTTTTTTGATGAAGCAGCAACAGTTGACGTGAAGCTCTATTTATACGTGACGTCGCCTTGGATTAACCGTTCAGGGATGCGGATTGACGAGATTGGCACCATCGAAACTGTTGCGGCAGATGCACCAGCTGCGTGGGCTAAAATCTCTGAATTATTGGATCAAGATTTATTAGCTGTTGTGGCAGGTGCCGAAGCGCCTAAAGTGGTTTTTGAAGAGAAACCGGTTAAAAAGGCGCCCGCTAAGAAAAAAACAACGACTAAGAAAAAAGCACCTGCAAAAAAGAAGGCACCGGCTAAAAAAGCCGCTGCCAAAAAGACCACAACCAAAAAAGCAACGACGAAAAAAGCGGTCACAAAAAAAGCCGCCGCTAAGAAAACGACGACCAAAAAGGCAATCAAAAAAGCTGACTAATTTAGTCAGCTTTTTTGATTGCTTCTATTAGTGGTAATGGCCCATTAACGAAAGAGTATTTATGGTGGTTGGTCTCATTGGGGTGTTCTAAAACAGTTTGAATCATTGCAGCGACATCTGAACGAGCGACAGTGCCCTTGGTTGGTTGCATGGCGACTTGCTCAGTGCCAACCGCGTTACTTAACGTTCCTGGTCGGAGAATGGTCCAGTCTAACCCAGAGAATTCTAACCAATGATCAGCGTAATATTTAGCGGCATAGTAGGGTTTAATACTTTCCGGCCATTTAGCGCGGTCTTCAACAAATAAGGCGCTCACCATGACATAGCGTGACACTTCGGCAATTTTTGCGGCAGCCATGCTTTTGACGGCACCGTCTAAATCAATCAATAAGGTTTGATCATCACCGGTGCGACCACCAGAGCCGGCTGTAAAGACAATGGCGTCGTGGTTTGCGAATAATGGCGCTAATTCTTTCGGTTGCTGGGTCAGATCCAATTGAACGGGGTCAGCGCCTAGCGCGGCTAATTCGGGTGCCTGAGTGGCGGTGCGAATGCCAGCTGAGACTTGATGACCGCTAGCGATTAAACGGGCAATCAGCAATTGACCGACTTGGCCGTGAGCACCAATCACAAAAATTTTCATATGATTCCTCCTATAGGGATTAAATTAACGCCATTATATAGGTTATTTAAAGTAAGTGCAAAGCAAAACCCTTTAAAATAACTGTTATAGCACAAGCTGTTTTTATGAGAAAAATATTAAGATAGGTCATCTAATAAACTTGATTATTCGATGATTCAATGGGGATTCAACTGAAAGAAATGGTCGAAATTAAAAAGTTCTCATAATGGTCGGTAATTGTTTAGTGTAATATAATGAAGGCAGACTTAATTTGTGTTATGGTACAGTTATAAGGATTGTGATGTGTTTTACAATTTATTTGATAAATGAATCTGTTATTTAATCATAATAGAAAATGAGGTACTCAAGATGACAAATCAGTATCGAAGTGTTTTTGACATCATCGGTCCGATTATGATTGGGCCATCAAGTTCGCATACTGCTGGCGCAGTCGCTATTGGCCATGTGGCGAATCGATTATTTCACGCACCAGTCGAAAAGATTATCGTACGCTATTTTGAATCGTTTGCGCAAACTCATCAGGGCCACGGGACTGATTATGCCATTATCAGTGGCGTCTTAGGGTTTGATCCTGCTGACCAACGAGTGCCGTATGCAGTCGATTTAGCCCGTCGACAAGGGATTGACGTTGAATTTATCGAAGATTCTGGTGATAGTCCAATTAATCATCCGAATACCGCCGAATTAACATTAGTGAATGCCAAAAAAACATTAACGGTTTGGGGCTGTTCAATTGGCGGTGGGACAATCGAAATTCGTAAAGTTGATTTAAACGGGATTGTTTTTCAGCCGGAAGGCCCCTTGCCGATTATTTTTGTTGAATCTGATCAAGAAATTGGTACGGCTTTAGACCAAATCTTTCAAGATAATTACCGTGATGAACGAATTTCAGTTCGAGTGCCGAATCGATTTATGTACAAGTTAGATTTAGTCGATAAACCTTATCCAGAACAGATTGAACAGGTTCGTGGGATGAGTAAAGATATGATTGTTTTATAGAAAGTGGTGGAAGCTATGTACTGCAAAATTCATGAACTCGTCTCTACGGCCGAAGCGCGACATGTGACAATCTCTGAATTGATTATTGAACAAGAAGTTAAAATGAGTCATACTAGTCGGGAAGTTGTTTGGGCCACAATGGGTAAAAACCTAGATGTGATGCTAGCAGCTGAAGAAAAAGGTGTGACGGGTGACGGCGTTCAATCGGCAACTGGCATCACTGGTGGTGAAGCGGTCTTAATGAAACGTTATCGTGAAAAAGGCCAATCACTTTCCGGAGATATTATGTTGGAGGCCGTTCAAAATGCAATCGCCACTAATGAAGTCAATGCTTCAATGGGCATCATTTGTGCAACGCCGACAGCTGGCTCAGCTGGCACGTTGCCCGGTATTTTAGCAGTTATTACGAAACAATTGCAGCTTAATCGGGATGCCCAGATTCGCTTTCTATTCTGTGCCGCCGCTTTTGGGATGGTCGTCGCTAACGATGCGATGATTGCCGGTGCAACGGGTGGCTGTCAGGCCGAAGTCGGCAGTGCTTCAGCCATGGGCGCCGCTGCTGCCGTTGAGGCTGCTGGTGGCACGCCCCAACAATCTTCTGAGGCATTCGCGATGGCAATGTCGAACTTGTTAGGGTTAGTCTGTGATCCAGTTGCCGGTTTAGTCGAAGTCCCTTGTGTTAAACGAAATGTGATTGGGTCGGTCAATGCTTTAACGAGTGCTGATATGGCATTAGCTGGTTTGATTAGTAAGATTCCGGCTGATGAAGTGATTGGTGCCATGAAGAGCATTGGTGAGAACTTACCATCAACATTACGAGAAACCGGTTTGGGCGGTTTAGCCGCAACTCCAACCGGGATCGCGTTAAAGATGCAAATTTTTGGGCAAGATTTAAGTATTAAAAAATAATGTAACAGACAGTTCTTAGGAGGAATTCAAATGCAAAAGAAACTCTCAAAATCTGCATATGGTGGCGTACCAGGTAACCAATACGTCCCATACGTGAGTACAGGCAATAAGAAAGTCGGTAATACGGCAATATTAATTATGGGTAGTTTATTAGCCATTATTTTTGCTGCATCAACTGCTTATTCAGGAATGAAAGCCGGATTGACCGTTGCAGCCGGGATTCCAGGATCAATCATTGGTTCTGGATTAGTCGGGGCTTTTGCTAAGTCAAAAGGAATTCTAGGTAAGAATATTATGCAAGGCATGTCCAGTGGTGGTGAATCTGTTGCCAGTGGGATGATTTATGTGTTACCTGCGATTATTTTAATTGGGGGGCATATTAACTTTATCCAAGGGGTAATTGTTGGTATTTTGGCCATCCTCTTCTCAATCGGGACGGCTTCACTAGTGCATAACTACTTAATCATTGAAGAACACGGCAAGTTGGTGTATCCCGAAGCAATGGCGATTTCTGAAGCCTTGGTTGCTTCTGATACTGGTGGCGATTCTCTGAAATATATGGGAATTGGTTTCGGGATTGGTGGCGTGTTGACGATGTTAACCACCTCTGTGTTTGGTGTCGTCAATAACATGGTCAGCTACGTTGGTTCATCTTTCTATAAATGGAAGTTAGACGTTGAAGTTAATCCATTGCTTGCTGGGATTGGGTTTATCGTCGGGCTAGAAGTGTCATTAACCATGTTCGCTGGTGCACTTTTATCGAACTTTGCAATTGCCCCATTAATCGGTTATTTCACTGATATGGCGGGCAATGGCGCTCATGTTTGGAATAACGCTAGCTTGGCCGTTAACCAAATGACGGTTAACGATTTAGCAAGTTCATACGTTAAATATATCGGCGCTGGGATGATGCTTTGTGGTGGCTTAATTGGTGCCATTAAGTTAATTCCAACGATTGTGACATCAATCAAGAAAACATTGAATGCTAAAAACAGTACGGGTGAAGATAAAAATACGCTTGGGATGGTTGCGATTGTTATCGGGGCTGTCGGGATCTTTGTTGCTGGCATTTTTATTGCCCATAACTTCGCGATGGGAATTGTCGGTGCACTATTGGCCGTTGTTTTGAGCTTATTATTCGTCATTGTTTCAGCTCGAATTGCTGGCACAATTGGCTGTTCTAATTTACCCGTTTCCGGAATGACGATCGCATCACTCGTGATCATGACGGTTGTATTTGTTTTATTCGGTTGGACTAGTGATGCCCATACTGAAATATTATTAATGTTCGGAACGTTTGTTGTCACGGCCATTGCTACTGGTGGTGGTTACATGCAATCTCAAAAAGTCACTTATGTGATTGGTGGTTCTAAATCAGAAATGATGAAATACTTTATGATTTCAGCCATTATTGGGGTTTTTGTCGTTGTTGGAACGATTAGTATTTTATCGCCTCAATTTGTATCCGATAGTGCAACACCGGCCTTTGGCTTACCACAAGCCAATTTAATTGCCACTTTGACGTCAGGTATTATGTCCGGTAAATTACCATGGATTATGATTATTGTTGGGGTGGTCATGGCACTTGTTTTATATTTCCTAGAATTACCCATTATGACCATCGCAATCGGTTTTTATTTACCAATCTCAACAACCTCAATTATTTTAATCGGGGCACTCATTAAAGTCTTTATCGAAAAAGTAACCGATAATGAAGCGGTTAAGAATAACCGATTACAAAGTGGTGTTAGTCTTTCATCCGGGTTAATTGCCGGGGGCTCAATTATTGGCTTAATTGGGATTATTCTCCACGTCACTGGGGTCTTGAAGGACCATACAATCAATGGCTTCGCAAGTGGCAACGGGATGGCATTGATTTTATTAGTTGTACTAGTTGTTTCAATTGCTGCACCACTTTTGACAATTAAGACAGGGGGCGTACATGAAGATGGGGCGCCAGAAGACTGAAATTGATCTAAATACCATTATTTATCGAAAAAATCCTGAGGTTCAATTTGAACTAAAAAAAGGGACCGTCACGATTATTCGGCCACAAAATCATTGGATTCAACGGGTTATGCGGAAGTTGCACATTAAGATTCCACAGCAAACCACGTTGACGTTAGATGATTACGGTAGTTTTGTATTTCGCCATATCAATGGTCAACGCAGTGTTTATCAAATCGGGCAAGCACTGGAAGGTCAATTTGAAGAGGCTGGCGAGTATTTATATGAACGCCTACTGGTTTATTTAAACCATTTGGATCAGAATGAACATTTAATTCAGCAGGTCACGAATGGCACTAAGTAGTTCATTAATTTGTGAATCATGATTTATTATATATAGATAGGAGTTTTTCAAATGACAGACAGAATCGAATTATCAGCATGTACTTCAATGATGGTGGGCAAGGATGCGTCAATTGATGGCTCTACGATGATTTCGCGGAATGAAGATCGCTTTTTAGCGATTCACACAAAACGGTTCTTCGTACAACCAGCAGTCAAAGGTCGGACCGAAACATACGTTTCAAAATATAATGGTCTAACGTTACAATTACCAGAAGATAGCTATCGTTATACTTCGACCCCTAATGGTGATTTAAGTGACGGTTTGAACGAAGAAGACGGGATTAACGAAAAAAACGTCGCTGTTTCTGCTACTGAAAGTGTTTATGCAAACGAACGGGTATTAGCTTATGATCCATTGCTTGAAAACGGCGTGGCTGAAGATTCAATGTGTAGTTTAGTATTACCATATGCCGACTCTGCGCGTGCAGGGGTTAAGTTAATGGGTGATTGGATTGCTAAATACGGTTCAGCTGAAGGTAATGGCGTTCAATATAGTGATCAAAATGAAGTTTGGTATCAAGAAATTGTCACAGGTCATCACTGGGTTGCCGTGCGTATTCCCGATGATTGTTACGCAGTGGCAGCCAACCAAGTGGCGATTGAAAACGTTGATTTTAATGATCCAGAAAATTATATGTGGTCAGAAGGTATTCAAGAATTCGTCAGCGAAAATCATTTGAACCCAAGCGAAACTGAATGGAACTTCCGTAAGATTTTCGGAACGGATACTGAAAAAGACCGTCATTACAATACACCACGGGTTTGGTATGCGCAAAGCTACATGAATCCTGAAATTAAACAAGATCCAGAATCAAGTGATTTACCATTTATCCGTAAAGCAAACCGCAAATTAAGTGTGGAAGATGTTCAATATGTGTTAAAATCGCATTATAACGAAACAGTTTACGATCCATTGGGTAATGGGACTGAAGAACAAAAGACTACTTATCGGGCAATTTCACTTTCACGGACGCAAAACTCACATATTTGCCAAATTAGAAACAACGTTCCTGATGCGGTTAAAGGGGTGCAGTGGTTAGGTTTTGGCGTACCAACATTCTGTCCTCACGTGCCATTCTTTACGAATGCCAATGACACAGATGTTTCGTACCGTGAATTACCTGAAAAGATGCAACTAAACAATGCTTATTGGTTACACGAAGCACTTGCAATGGTTGTTGAATCACATTTTGGTGCATTCAAACAAGCCGACATCGATTATCAAAAGGCACTATCAGAATGGGCAAGAACTCGAATTGCACAAGTTGATAAAGCCGTCGCTAATCAAGCAGATGCACTCGATTATCTGACACAACAAAATCATGAAATTGCGACGCACTATAATCAAAAAACGACTGATTTGTTGGCACAACTAGTCACTGAAGGAACACAACTTTCGAAACTAACTTTTGTGATGGATAAAAATCTATAAGCTTGTTTTAACAGCCTTTTGTTTGAAAAAGTCACACTCTCCCAATGGAAGTGTGACTTTTTTGATGGAGGTGCTTCAATGCTTGGAATTCAGGAAAATACCAAAAAAATAGTCATAGCGATGATTTATGGCTTTTTGGCGGCGGTTAGTGTTAATTTATTTTTAGTGCCTGCTCAGACGTATTCGAGTGGGGTGACAGGAATTGCCCAATTACTAACAACTTTTGTCAGTCATTTGGGTGGTTCGTTAAGTGTGGCCGCGTTGGTTTTTATCCTTAATGTGCCACTATTATTGTTAGCTTGGTATAAGATCAATCACCAATATGCGATTTTCAGCATTGTCGCAGTCTTTACGAGTGTTTTATTCTTAAAATTGATTCCGGTCCCCGCACAGCCAATCGTGACTGAGCGCTTTGCAGGTGCCCTTTTCGGAGGGGCCTTAATTGGCTTGGGTGTCGGTCTTTGTTTTAGAGCGGGTTTTTCAACGGGTGGCACGGATGTGATTGTAACCATTATTGGTCGGCTAACCGGTAAGCGAGTTGGTCCGATTAATAATGTCATCAATGGGTTTATTATTTTAACGGCGGGCTTATTTTTTGGTTGGGGCGCGGCATTATATAGTATTGTCGAAATTTTTGTGGCTAGCCTATTGATGGACTATATTTATACGCAACAACAAAAAGTGACCGTTACAATTTTTACGAAAAATCCGGAGACGTTGAAAAAGCGGATGCGGGAGTTTATCCATGGTGCGACTGAAATGGATGGGACCGGGTTATATACGAATGAAAATACAACAGTCATCATGACCGTTGTTTCGAAATACGATTTAACCGCCTTACGTCAAGTTGTCCAAGCTACTGATCCAAACGCCTTCGTCAATATTCAATCAACGATGAACCTTTGGGGTAAATTTGAAAATAATGAATAATCGCAAAACAAGCTGTAATAGAACTCAATTGATGAGCCCTATTACAGCTTGTTTTTTGTTTTAACGAATTTGAGTGAGTGTGCCATCGGCGATTTGCCAAACGTGATCGACTAAATCTAAGACCCGTTCATCGTGCGTGACCATCACGGCCGCCCGATTTTGTTGGTGAACGGCGGCTTTAATCGAAGCGACGACTTCGCGGCCGCGTTGGGCGTCTAAACTAGCAGTGGGTTCATCGGCTAAGATTAACGGTGGTTCGTTAATCAATGCACGGGCAATAGCGACCCGTTGTTTTTCGCCACCGGATAGAATCTTGGGATAGTGTTGGAGATGGTGGGCGAGTCCTAAATCAGTTAGAATCGCTTGTGCTTTTGGTAAATCAACGTGGCCCGCCAAGCGTTGGATCAGGGTCAATTGATCTTGAACCGTTAAGTACGGAATTAATTCAGCGCTTTGGAAGATAAAACCAATCTGGTTTAAGCGAATCGTTGTCTGAGCCTTAGCGGACAAGCTAGTTAATTCTTGACCGGCCAACGTGATTGTGCCGGAAGTTGGGTGCAATAGAGCGCCCATAATGGTTAGCAACGTACTTTTACCAGTACCACTGGGACCGACGATGGCGGCAAATTCGCCGGTTTGAATTTCGAATGATACATCGTGCAAGACGGTATTGGTTTGAGCACCATCGGGATACGTTTTAGAAATATTGGTTAATTTTAAAATCGGTTGTGACATTAGGCGTGACCTCCAATGGCTGAAATTGGATCAATTCTGGTGACTTGAATGAGTGATAATAAGGCGCTTAAGACAGCGACCACTAAGAAGATGGCACTGGTACCACCGATAACGACGGGCGTTAAACTAAAGGGCATGCTGGTTGGCATGATCAGACTAATCCCAATGATGGCACCGTCAGCAATCAAGATGGCAATCAAGGCTAGGAGGCCGATTTCAGTCAGTAGGTGATTAACCAAATAACGGTTTTGAGCGCCGAGGGCTTTTAAGACGCCGAAATCAGCTTTCTTTTGCAACGTCATGATGTAAAAGAAAATGGCCAAGACGAATAATGAAATCACGTATAAAAAGCCAATCATTAAATATAGCGAGCTTTGTTCAGCGGAGTAGCCCGGAATGGCGCTGATCACTTGTTTGGTGGTCAGCGTTTGATAACCGGACGTTGTTGATTTGGTGTGGTCAGAAACGACTGCGTTAAATTGGGTCTTGGTGCTAGGATTAATGAGACGACCCTGTTGTGCGTTTAAATAAACAACTGGGCTGTGCGAATAGGCGGTTGCGGTAGTGAAACCGGCAATTTGGAATCGATGACCGCTAGTCGTATCTTTAAACCAATCGCCTTTTTGGTAGCCATCAGTTTGCAATTTGCGACTGACGACGACTTGGTTCGTTTTTTTGTTGGTCAATTGATGACCACTTGTGATAGTTGGGGCCAGGAATGAATTGGCATCAATCACGAAGTAGGCGATATCGGTTTTCGCTTTCTGGTGAGCAGTCTGTTGAATCGTCGCTTGATTAACGCTGAGGCGCGTATCTGACGTTTTAGTAGTCAGTCGTTGCCAATCTTGCTCGGTCAGATTAGAACGGTTTAAACGTGCATCAGCGTCTTTTTGAAGGATGAAGGTTTTAGCGGTGGTATTTTTTAAGGCGGAACCACTGTCGTTGGCCAAGCCGTTCGCTAAACCGGTGATGAATAATACCAAGAAAACAATCAGAAAAATAATGAAGGCCAGTGCGCTGAATTTAAATTTGCTGTAACGTAATTCTTTAAGTGTGAGAAACATGGTGAACCTCCCAATCAGTTGATACCCCAACTATAAGAAAGTTTGCTGGGCGAAACAATCATCAGAATAGGCGTAATTGTGTTATAATGCACACAATCAACCTAATTGTGGTGTAAAAGGAGTTCTTTTTGATGGTGAATGTCGATCGGCGCGCACGTAAAACCCAAACAGCGATTTTAAATCAGTTTATTAGTCTCATGGCGCAAAAGCCGATTAACGAGATTACGATTCGGGAACTCGCCGAAGCCGCCGATATCAATCGGCGGACTTTTTACCTACACTACACGGATATCTATGATTTATTACGGCAGACCGAAGATCAGGTGATTGTTCAATTTCAACAGGCCTTAACCACGTTTACGACCGCTGATCATGAATTATCAACGGGCCAAGCGTATTTTAAGATGATTATGCAATACGTGACTGAACATCAGCGGCTCTTGGGCGTTTTGTGTCAGAATCCGGATTCGGAATTGATGAATAAATTGGTCAAAATGACGATTGATGAAGGCCAACGGGTGATTGCGTTTAAAGAGCCACAAATGGCGCCGTTTATTCTAAACTACTGTTGTTGGGGGATTATCGGGATTTTGCACACCGCGATGCGTCAGGCGACAGTCGATTCGGAAACGTTGAACACGCTAGTCGATCAGCTGTTAGTTAGTTCATTAGCGGTCGGCGAAGCAATCGATTATATTTAAAAAATATGGCCAAATAAAAAAACGACCAATCCAGTCCGGATTAGTCGTTTTTTTATTTAGCGGCGGTTAATTGTTTTAAATTGACCACTAACTTGTTATTCAATTCAGAAACATTCGTTTTATCAGCGGGATCGAAATCCGTAATGTTAATGAGGGCTGAATTTTCGTAAACTTTTTCAACGGTCCCAGTAAAAGGAGCGTCCATGTCTTCGGTCACTTTACCAGTGACCACATCGCCGATATTGAGGCTTTCTTTATCCATTTTAAAAACTCCTTTAGACTTAATTAAAATTACCAAATAAGGTGATAATAAACTATGCGGGATTAAATAGCAAGCTATATCATGCAGGAATTGGATTAATAGCGCTTAAATTCAAAATTAATCAGTAGGGGCTATTTAAATCAGGGTCTAAATAAGCTAAAATAGACCTGTGTTACCGGTTACAAAAAATGGACGCGGGGAGTTAATATGGAACCTTATTTAATTTTTTCAGATATTGATGGGACTTTAGTGGTTGACCACCAAATCGTAACGCCTTTTACCAAACAGGTGATTCGAACGTTACAACAACGGGATGTCATTTTTTACATCGCGACCGGCCGGTTATATAATTTAGGCAAAGTGATAGCTCGTCAGATTAATGATGAGGTCCGAATCGTCGCTTCGAATGGGGCGGTTTTTGAAGATCAGAATCAGTTGAGAAAAAAGCGGCTTGGTAAGGCGGCCTTAAAAGCGGCTTATGAAGCGGCGCAAGCTGACACGACGTTATCGGCTCATTTTTTCACGACCGATTCGGCTTATTATACACAAGAAATCCCCCGATTTGTGGCGCGGGATGCGGGAAATTTAACGAGTATGGGTGCTGAAATTAGTTACGATGCCGTCACTGATTTGGATATGTTGATGAATTTGAGCGATCAGATTACCAATGGGATTATTATTAGCCGTGGGACGCCAACCGCACTGGCGACTGCTCGTCAACGGTTAATTGACCAAGATGTGATGAGTATTTCCTCTTCGGGACCGAATAATATTGAATTGATTCCGAAAAATATCGATAAAGCGACCGCGATTCGGCAAATTCAAACGTTGCACGGCATTGATGCTGATCACACATTTGTTTTTGGGGATGGGCAAAACGATTTAGGGATGCTCCAAGAAGCTAAATATAGTGTGGCGATGGGCAATGCATTACCCGAAGTCAAAGCAGTTGCCAACTACGTGACTGAAACGAATAATAACGATGGAGTGGCGCGCTTTTTACAACAACAATTCAACTTAGAAATTCCGAATACGGAAGTTGGTTTATAAGGGTTGACCCGCTTTTTATTTTTGGTTATACTATTATCACGGTGTTAAACGAGCCGTGATAATGCTGTTTTAGCTCAGCAGGTAGAGCACCACCATGGTAAGGTGGGGGTCGTCGGTTCAAATCCGATAAACAGCTTATAGAAGTAAAAAATAGGTCGCAACTTTTTAGTGAGAGTTGCGGCCTATTTTTAACCCATTTAGGAGGAATTGTTATGCGTTCAGCCGTTTTTTATGGTGCCATTTCGTTAGATGGTTATTTAGCCGATCGGGATCAACAGATTGATTGGTTGGAGAAGTTTGAGGTTCCCGATGCGATTAATCAAGCTTACACTGATTTTATGGCGACCATTGATACGTTGATTATCGGCCGGAATAGTTTTGATTACGTGGTTAGTCAATTCGCAGAATATCCATACCCAGAACTGATGAATTACGTATACACGTCGCGACCGCTACCACAAGCCTCTGCACAGATTCAGGTACCAACGCGGACCCCGACTGAATTGGTCAAAAGTCTTAAAAACCAACCGGGGCAAGATCTGTGGATTGTCGGCGGCGGTCGGATTGTGACTGAACTAATCGCAAATCAACAATTGGATAAAATGATTATTCAAGTGGCACCGATTCTATTGGGTGGTGGTTACCGATTATTCGAAGCACTCGACCAGCAAATCCAATTCGAATTAGTGTCCGTCGTCAAGATGGGTCAATACACAGAAATGACGTTGGTTAAAAAATAAGCTAGTAAAAACAAGCTGTGACAGAACTCGGTTATCAATTGAGTATCAAGTTGAAAAATCGCCTATCCCGAACTAAGGATAGACGATTTTTTGATTTGAACGGAAATTGATGAGTTCTGGCGTGCGTAGAGGAAAGAAGTTCGCTTAATATCAGAATACTAAAACTTATGTCACAGTCTCTTTTTAATGTGCGAGTAGTGGTGAGTCGATTTCATACAACGTTGCCGGTAATTGACTAATCAATGGGCTAATTTGGCCAATCCCCACAATTGTAATGTCATGCATTGCCCGGGTAATTAATGTGTAGAGTAAATCGCGATCGCTGGCTTGATTGAAGGTCGTCGCTGAAACGTCGTAACCGACAACCGCGTCGAATTCAAGGCCTTTGGCGAGGTATAACGGTAAAATTAAAATCCCTTTAGGCAAGCTACGGGTTGTGTCTTCAATTAAAGTGACTTGTTCATCAGGGGTCAGACTGGCGTACAATTGATGCGCTGTTTGTTGATTCTTGGTTAGAATCGCGATGGTCGCATGGGTTTGTTGGAGTCGAAAGAGTTCCTGAACGAGTGCGGCGTGGCTGTCTGTGTTGGTCGTTGTGATGACCCGTGGTAAGCGGCCGTCCCGACTGAAAGCCTGTAATGCGGTCTCAGGTGGTAATAATGCTTTGGCGAAGTTAGTAATCGGGGCAGTCGCTCGGTAACTCTTAGTTAACTGAATTTGATTTAACTTCAGTTGCGGGAACGCCGCCGTTAACTGGTCAATAAAATGACCGTTTTGATAACTAGCGGTGAAAATATCCTGCGCATAGTCCCCCAAGGCGGTTAGTTTCGCGTTGGGAAAAGCATGGTGAATATAGATGAACTGCGCAATGCTATAATCCTGCATCTCATCAATGAACAGGTATTGAATCCCGTGATTTTGACCACTATCAGTCAACAAGTCACGTAGATAGAGAATGGGTGCCGCATCGCTGAGACCGACTAAGTGGCGTTCGTTATTTTGGGCGGCTTGGTCAATCATCGCTTGCCAAACATTGGCTGGCATTTCTGAGGGACAAGCTGTCGCTAAGAATTGTTGGTATTCCGTATAGACATCTAAGAAATAGTCGTTATAAATTGCCGTATATAAATCATCAAAATGAGCTTTCACAATTTCCCGGGCAATAAAAGCTTGTTCATCGTCGCCAGAAGCAAACTCGCGTTGTCCAATAATCGCGCGGTACGCATCGTTGGTTAACCCATCAATCCGGTCGGCGACCCAATCGAGTTGAACTTCTAAGTTAATTTGCCGTTTTAACCGTTGAATCAAAGTGCTTTTAGTCGCGAGAAATTTATCACCCGGCAACATGTTGTGCGGTAAGGCCATATAAATTGCATTGATTTGGTCTTTGGTGAAGAACGGCCGGTCTTCGAAATAAAGGTCGTTAAACGCTAACGGTTGATTGGAAACTTGTCTGACGTAGGTTTGAATGGCCTGCATAAAGCCGGCACTTTCCTTAAAGCGGCGCATTGCTTGCGTTAATTCGGGGAAATTGGTTTGGTCTTTTTCAAACCGGTTAAAGAGGTTCTCAACTTGGAGTCCCGCGAAACGGTGACTGAGAAATTCAGCCATCGTGACTTGGCGCATATTCTTTTCGCCTAAACTGGGGAGGACTTCTGAAATGTAATGACTGAATAAGCGGTTAGGCGAGAACAACACCATTTGGTCGGCTTCGAGTTGGTCGCGACTGTGGTACAGTAGATACGCAATTCGTTGGAGAACGGCGGATGTTTTACCACTCCCGGCGACCCCTTGGACGATTAATAGATCAGCGGTTGTGTCGCGAATGATGTCGTTTTGATCCTTTTGAATCGTGGCGACGATGTTTTGCATGTATTCGTCGCTTTGTTGGCCCAAGACGGCTTGTAACAATTCATCCCCGACAGTTTCGTTGGTGTCAAAAAGGTGTTCAATTTGACCGGCCTTAATTTTAAACTGCCGCTTGAGAGTTAAATCCACCGTCATGGGGCCCATGGGTGTTTCGTAGGCAACCGGTCCTAAAGTCCCGTTATAATAAATACTGGCAATCGGTGCACGCCAATCATAGACTAGGAATTCATCGTCTTCATTCATAAAAGTCGCTGTACCGATGTAGAGTGATTCGGCTTCACCGTCTTCGGTGATATCAATCCGACCGAAATACGGTGAGTCGGCTAAATCAGTTAATCGTTGTTGTTGACTGGTTAATAATTTTTCGTTTTCAACCGCAGCCGCGACTAATTGCTTTTGTTGTTGAACGGCGGCGTTGGTTTCCATCCGGTCATCAACTTCGGTAATATTGATTTTGGTATTATCGCCGTAGCGTTGTTCGATATCTTGGGTTTCGTTAGCAGCATTGGCCAGTTGCTGGTTGATGGTGGCTAAGCGCTGTTTAATTTGAGTCGTCGTGATAGTCACGCGTCGTTGTTCGTCTGCTTTGGTATTGGCTTCAATCATGGTTGGCCTCCGATTAGTTAGTTTTTATATTATAGTCGCCTTTGTCTCAAAAAGCGACCGATTGACATTTTAGTTAAAGTTCGTTAAGATGACATTAATTCAACAGACAGTGTAAAGGATAAGTAATTAGTTTGCTCTTTTGAACAGGAAGCGACGATACTGAGAAGTCGCCAGATTCAAACTAATGAATGGCCCTTTAATCAGGAATTGGCGATAAACCAATTCGGGTAGCGCCCTTATCGCATGAGTGGCACGATTTTTTCGTGCAATTTAGGTGGTACCACGTGTTAGCGTCCTAATTGTGAACAACAATTAGGACGCTTTTTTTAGTTGATAAATGAATATTGGAGGAAATCATTATGACAAAGAAGATTATTTTAACAGGTGACCGACCAACTGGCAAGCTCCACATTGGGCATTATATCGGTTCATTACGCAATCGTGTGACGATGCAAAATTCAGGGGATTACGAAACGTTTATTATGATTGCCGATCAACAAGCGTTAACCGACAATGCGCGTGATCCTGAAAAAATTCGGAACAGCCTTTTCCAAGTCGCTTTGGATTATTTGTCAGTCGGGATTGATCCCGCTAAATCAACGATTTTTGTCCAATCACAAATCCCAGCGTTGAGTGAATTAACGATGCATTATTTAAACTTAGTGTCAGTGTCACGGTTGCAACGTAATCCGACCGTCAAAGCTGAAATCCAACAAAAGAATTTTGAACAAAGTATTCCAGCTGGTTTCTTAATCTATCCTGTGAGCCAAGCTGCCGATATCACGGCTTTTAAAGCGACAACGGTCCCAGTTGGTGACGATCAAGAACCAATGTTGGAACAAACGCGTGAAATCGTGCGGACGTTTAATAACGTGTATGGTCAAGAAATTTTAGTTGAACCAGAAGGCGTGTTCCCACCTAAGGGCGAAGGTCGCTTACCTGGGTTAGACGGCAATGCCAAGATGAGTAAATCATTGGGCAACGCGATTTATCTATCGGACAATGCTGAAACGCTCGAGAAGAAAGTCATGTCGATGTACACTGATCCGTTGCACATTAAAGTGACAGATCCAGGGCATATTGAAGGCAACACGGTCTTCACTTATTTAGACGCTTTCGACGAAGATATTGATCAAGTCGCCGAATTGAAAGTACAATACCAAGCCGGTGGGTTAGGCGATGTGAAGATTAAACGTTACTTAAACGAAGTCTTACAAGCAAAATTCGCACCAATCCGTGAACGTCGCGCTAAATTTGAAAAAGATCCAGCTGCGGTTTACAAGATGTTAGAAGAAGGCAGCAAGAAAGCCAACGCAGTCGCAGAACAAACGCTAAAAGAAGTTAGAGCAGCAATGGGCATTAACTACTTCGGTTAGAGTGCTGACAAGCCGGTTAGCTTCTGAGTATAGCCTAAAATCGCGGATTATGACGGGTTGAGTCATGATTTGCGATTTGTAGCTAGACGGAAGAAGCTGGCTTGAAAGCACGTTTTAGTTAGAGTGTTTTTAGTTGCGATCAGCAACTGAGCATTAATAAAAATAACGTATTATGACGTTTTTCAGTCATAATACGTTATTTTAGATTAAGCGGAAGTTGTTGCAACTCAGAAACACGTTTCGGCCAGAGTGTTGATTCGAGTTGGTCAGGTTTTGAGGATTAACCTAGGAACCGAAATTATGGGTGTTTTTACCCATGATTTTGGTTCTGTCGTTAACCGGAAAAGACTACTCGGGAAGCACGTTTCAGCTAGTACCACATTAAAAATAGCGTTGCCTAGTATTCGTAAAGAATCTAGGCAACGCTATTTTTGTCTGATGTTAATTAAAACTGTTTCAACCCTTTATCCAACAATTTACCAACAACTGGTAATTTACCGAATTCAGAGGCATCGTCAATTGGGACGACGACTAAGTTAGCAGATGATTTCGCTAAATCAGCAAAGGCGTTGATTGATTGGTTTTGGAAATACTTCGTATCGGCGTTCGCTAAACCAGATTGAACGGTATCAATCCGGTAACGTTCGGCATCGGCGCGGGTTTTAGTCGCATCGGCTTCTGCTCTAGCCGTGGTCATCAAGGCGTCATTTTTAGCCTTGGTGGTTAATTCGATTGATTTGGCTTCCCCTTCGGCCTTAGCAATCGTTGCGACCCGTTCACGATCGGCAGTCAATTGTTTGTCCATCGCTTCTTGAATCGCTTTAGAAGGGGTCAATTCATCGATATTAATCCGATCGACGTTAATCCCGTAAGTATTGGTTAAATCGCCAATCGCCATCGCAAGTTCCTGGTTAATTTTAGCGGTCGAACCAAGCGCTTCATTTAAATCCATCCGACCAATGATATCCCGTAAATGACCACGAACGAGTTGGGCCATTGATTCAACGGAATCCGTATTTTCGTATTGATATTTAACGCCATCGGTCACGTGATAGTTGAGCGTCACGCTAGCTGAAACGTCTGCATTATCTTTCGTAATGATTGAATAATTAGGCAGTGAAAGTGGGCGCATGGCCAAGCTGACTTTGCGGACTTTTTGAATAATGGGTATGTAAAATTGTAACCCTGATTCAACACTCCGTCCGTATTTCCCCAAAGTTTCAATTAGACCTAAGTTGTTTTGTGGAATAATCTTAATCCCTAATACCATAATAAATTCCTCCTCCAAGAGATGTTGCTAAATTTTTTGTAACGTTAGAATGTTCCCCACAGCATCGACGACCGCGTATCGGCTTGTCGGTTCGACCGGTGAATTATCACTGATCAGATACCGATAATAAATCCCCGTGACCGTCACCAGACCGTTATCCGCGTTGATTTGAGCGCCGTTAATCACTTGGCCGATAATCTGGCGTTGTTCAAAGTTATCGCCTTGCGTTGCTTTGTGCAGAATCGTTACGATATGTGCATTGATACTGCGATTCTCCTGATCTGCCGCCTGTGATAATTGATCATATAGTTGTTGATCGAGACGCAGTAGAAATCGTTTCTTTTCATCACTCAAGATTAGACCTCCTTAATATCACCTTGATATCATGATATCAAATTGATATTAAATATGCAACCGTTCGCAATTTTAATTTTAGATTTGCGTCATTAATTGTGGAAACGCTCTTGTATTTTGTTGGTTTTCCAGTAAGCTAAAAGATAATTAGGTCATGAAGGAGATTAACAATGCACGATTTAACGAAGGGGAACCCGCTTAAATTAATTATTCTATTCACAGTACCGCTATTGATTGGCAATATTTTTCAACAACTATATAGTGTGATTGATACGTTAATTGTGGGGCGGATAATTGGGGTTAATGCGTTAGCCGCCGTGGGATCAACGGGTGGTTTGAATATGTTAATCATCGGTTTTTGTACGGGGACGACCGCGGGTTTATCAATATTAACTGCTCAACGGTACGGTGCGCAAGATTTTAAAGGGGTTAAACGCAGTTTTGCGACCAGTATCGTGATTAGCGTTGTGATTTCAATCATTCTGACGATTATTAGTGTGATTTTTGCGCGACATATCCTAGTCATCATGAAAACACCGGCGAGTATTATCGTCGATGCCCAGAAATTCATTACAATTATTTTCGCTGGCATTATCGCGTCGATGGCCTTTAATTTACTGTCGAATATGATTCGGGCACTCGGCGATAGTCGGACACCATTGTTCTTCTTAGTGATTGGGGTGCTAATCAATATCGTCTTTGATTTCATCTTCATCTTAGGCTTCCATATGGGCGTTGAAGGGGCCGGTTACGCGACAGTTTCGGCGCAAGTCATTGCAGCCTTATTGTGTTTGATGTACATCTATCGGCATATTCCGGTGTTAGTGTTACGGCGTAAAGATTTTAAAATTACCCGCAAAGACATCAACGAACATCTCAAAGTCGGCTTACCAATGGGGTTTCAATCGTCAATTATTGCGATTGGGTCGATTGTCTTACAAATCATGTTGAACACGTTAGGCGCCAGCGCGGTCGCCGCTTATACGGCCGCTGGCAAGATTGATCAACTGGCCACCCAAGTCGGCAATTCCTTTGGGATTACGTTGGCGACCTATGCCGCTCAAAATTATGGGGCACGCCAGTACCACCGAATTAGCAAAGGGGTACAGCAGACGTTGGCGGTTTCGATTATTTTCAGCTTAGTGATGGGCGCGTTAATTATCACGTTTGGCCGGCCACTCGTTAATCTATTTATCGGTAATCAACAACCGCACGTCACCGATTTAGCGCAAATTTATTTCCGCTTTAATAGTAGTTGTTACTTTATTTTAGCGATTCTCTTTGGTATTCGGTACACACTCCAAGGCTTGGGCCAAAGCTTTATGCCAACCTTGGCGGGGATTGCCGAATTATTAATGCGGATTTTTGCCGGGATCATTCTTGTGCGGACGATGGGCTTCACCGGGGCGAGTCTAGCCAACCCATTAGCGTGGATTGGGTCGTGTCTGGTCTTATTCAGTTCCTATTTCAAAACGATGCGCAAATTAAAACAGCGGGCGGAAAAAATTGATCCGGATCGCAGTACGCCAGAGGAGTAACGAATGAATAAACGATGGATTGTTGGGGCAATCACCGCGGTGGGGTTATTACTAAGCGGGTGCCAAGTTCAAGCACCAAGTAAAACGAGTCAATCAGCTTCATCAACGACCACAACGCAAGCGAGCGACGCCACGACTTTAGCCAAGCAAACTTTTAAAGCCGATGATCAGGCGTATCAAGTGGTTAATGAGAATCAATCAACCTTGAAACCGGCCGCGTGGCAGACGGAGAAGATCGACTATGGGGCGCTGGATCAATTGAACCGCACCACGACGAATACTGCCTATCTGTCGGATCGGAACTTAGGGCGTTCGAATACCCGTGGTCGGCAGAACTGGCGCCCAACTGGTTGGCACAATCAACCAGTTAGAATTGACGGGAAACAAGTCTTTCCACAAAGTCGGGGGCATTTAATCGCCTATGCCATCACGTTCAACTTAAATCAAGATGGTCAGTATCAACAAGGCCAACTAGGGAGCAGTGATAATCCTAAAAATTTAGCAACTCAAACTGAGTTTAGTAATCAGCGAACGATGCAGATTTTTGAAGATCAGGTGCGCCAAGCGTTGATTAAGCATAAAAAGGTCATTTACCAAGTGACTACCGTTTTTCGCGGTTCAGAATTAATGCCGCGCGGGTATTGGTTACAGGCGATTTCAACCGACAAGACGTTGAACTTTAACGTCTATGTCTGGAACGTGGAACCCAAAATGCAATTCGATTACGTTACCGGTCGTGGGCGGGTCGATCAATCAATGACGGTCACTGATCAGTATCAAGGCAATCGATATACGAATTAAAAAAACAGCTCGCCAATCCAGATTTTAGGATTGGCGAGCTGTTTTTTTAAGGGTGTTATCGGTTAGAAGAATTTAAAAATGAGTGGGACGAGTGTGATCGCAATAACGCCGAATAGGGTAATACTGATAATATAAAAGAGTTGATTGCGACTGTTATGATACAGGTAGGTTGTCCAAAGTGCCAAAATAAATAGGATTGCTAAGAAAATAAATATCATACTAGACGCCTTTCGAGACGCTACTCGGTTTGTTCAATATTCAAAACGTGTTTTTACATACAACTTCCGCTTAATCTAAAATAACGTATTATGACGTTTTCCAGTCATAATACGTTATTTTTATTAATGCTCAGTTGCTAACCGCAACTAAAAACACTCTAAACGTGCTTCCTAAGCCAGCTTCTTCCGTCTAGCTACAAAGAGGCAACCATGACAAAGTGCGGTCATAATTTCCTCTTTTAGGCTATACTCAGAAGCTAACCGGCTTGTTCAGCACTCTAGTTAAAACGTGTTTTTGAGTTGCAACAACTTCCGCTTAATCTAAAATAACGTATTATGACTGAAAAACGTCATAATACGTTATTTTTATTAATGCTCAGTTGCTAACCGCAACTAAAAACACTCTAAGGCAAGTCATTGCCCGCCGCTAGGTATAGGTCGTACCATTCTCTGCGGGTTAGTTTGACTTTGTCAGCTTCGCAGATTTCAGTTAGGCGTTTAGGGTTCATTGTGCCAACGACGACTTGGAGGCTGGCTGGGATTCTGAGCAACCAAGCACTGGCAATTGCATTGCTGTTCGTGTCGTGGGCTTTGGCGATGGCTTGGAGTTGTTGGTTGAGTTCTGGGAATTTCGGATTGTCAATAAAGACCCCTTCGAAGAAACCGTATTGATAAGGACTCCAAGCTTGCATCGTCATGTTAGTGAGTCGTGAATATTCAAGAATACCACCGTCGTGATTTAAGCTGCGCGCATCAGTCATGTTGGTGTGCATCCCGAAATCAATCATGCCAGTGTGCATCAAACTCATCTGTAATTGGTTGGCAACGAGGGCTTGTGGGACGGCTTGTTGCAATAAATCAACTTGCATCGGGTTAAAATTGCTAACCCCGAATTGACGGACTTTGCCGGTGTTTTGTAATTGTAAAAAGGCTTCAGCAATCTCATCTGGTTCCATCAATGGATCTGGTCGGTGGAGTAATAACGTATCGACATGGTCCAATTGCAACCGTTGTAAGCTCGCATCAACGGCTTCTAAAATATGTTCCTTTGAAAAGTCGTACATCTTTTTGCCAATCCCGACTTTCGTTTGAATCAAAATATCATCACGGTTAATTTGGCTATTTTTTAAAGCTTGGCCGAATTTAACTTCCGAAGCACCGTCACCGTATATATCGGCGTTATCGAAGAAATTAATGCCTTGTTCATGAGCTGTTTCGAGCATCGTTAACGCTTCTTGATCACTTAAATTTGGAATTCGCATGACGCCCCAAACAATTTGGGATCCCAATAAACCACTACCGCCAACATTGACTTTTTGCACAAATAACACTCCTTCATTAAACTGTATTATCTTAAAATTACCACTTATTGCCGTAAAATAAAAGAAAGAGCTTTCATTATAAATAGGGGTCGTGAAATGGCTGAAATTTTTGTATACTGAATTGAGCAAGTGGGAGGCAATTGAATGACTGATAAAAAAGCACAAGCACCCCGGTTAAATCCGGCGCTACAAGCGGTGAGTACGATTGATTGGCAACCAGAAGAAACCTATGAAGGCCTGGCAGTCACGGATATGACGGTCGATGAAACGACTCTGTCCTACAATTATTTTAAGGGCAGTCATTTTAAAAACGTTCAGTTTAACCAAGTGGATTTTAATAATTGTGATTTTCAAGATGTTCTTTTTGAAAACTGTGGCTTATTGAACTGTACCTTGATTGGCAATTCATTCGGACGCGTTCAGTTTGAAAATTGTCAGTTGGTGGGGAGTAACTTCGCTGAATCTGGTTTGAGTGATACGGCAATCATCGGTTGCCAAGCAGATTATACGAGTTTTGATCAGACCCGCTTACGGCACGTCGATTTATTGGATAATCGGTTGCGTGAGAGTAGTTTTCGCATGGTGGATTGGCAATGGTTAACGCTTGCGGGCAATGACCTGAATCGGGTTGATTTTAGTCGGACTTCTTTAAAAAAGATCGACCTCAGTCAAAATCAGTTTGATGCGGCGACCTTTACGTTAGACCTATTACAAGGTGCGACGTTGAGTACGGCGCAAACGATGGTGATTATGTCGGCTTTAAGAATTAACGTACGCTAAAAAAAACTGCCCGCATCCAGATATTTAGGATGCGGGCAGTTTTTGTTCTAATAATCAATTTGATAGGTTAATTCAACTAATTGACCGAGTGTGCGTGTTTGTTTCAACGTTAATGGAATATCGGTTAAGTTGGTGCTGACCAATGAAACACCATCGCCGAGTAGGACGGGGGCAATCGTTAGGATCAGTTCATCAACAAGTTGTGCTTTTAACAATTCGGTGAAAATATCGGCACCGCCGACGAGCCAAATATTTTGGCCGGGTTCTGATTTGAGTTGGCGAATGAATTCAGACACATTCCCGGCCACAACGGTTGTGCGATCGTCGGTGTCGTGAAGTGTTTTGGAGAAGACGTAACCTTGTTTTTCCTGATAAGGATAAGTCCCGGCGCGTTGGAGAGATTGTTGATAAGTCTTGCGGCCCATGACAACGGTATCTACACCGCGGTAAAATTCTTGGTACGCATTATCAGCTTCAGCCGAATTTAAAGCGGCCAGCCAAGCGGTACTGCCATCTTCTTCAGCGATAAAGCCGTCTAAACTTTGGGCAAGATATAAAATTACTTTTCGCGGGTTTGGTTCTGACATCATCAACACATCCTTCAATTAGATTAGTTATAGTATACCATTATAAAGCGCTTTAATCTGTTTTGAATGGTTGGTAATTTACGCCGATTTAGCTTATGATAGTGAGATAATACTGCGCGACAGTTGGAAGGAAGCATGCAAATTGGCAAATGAAGATTTATCCCCAGCAATTCAAAGTTTGTTGGCAGAAGTACAAGACCATTATCCACAACAAATTAAAATTCGGGTGGCTAACGAAGCATCTGGTTTCTTAAAGCACGATCAAGCGCAACGCGTGATGAATGATGATGGGAGTTTAGCGATTCTATTGACCGACCAAACGGCGGCTGATTATTCACTGTCGCACGAGTTATTACATCTTCTATTATTATCAACCGGTTTTCCACAGGTGTTAACGGAAGTCACCACGCAAAATGCACAATTGGATGAACAATTGATTGCGACTGGGACGACATTATACAATGCGGCTGTTCACGTGATTATTCAAAAAGAACAAGTGGCGCATGGCTTTGTCGATACTGAAGCGCAACAAGCTTATCTTGCCGGTTTCCGCGATAACCTGACGCCAGAGCGTGACGATCCAGAGAACCGGTGGCTTATTTATCGGATTCTCACGATTTTAGACGCGTTGGTCTTCTTTGAAGGCGGGAATCAACAACTATTACAACAATGGGCCACCGATTATCCACAAGCTTTGCCACAAGCCCAGGTGTTATACAAGGTATTGCAACGCAAAACAATTGATTCACCGTTTGCGTTACGTCGAACGGTGGTTAACTTGTGGACCGCTTTTGATCAAATTTTAGAAACGTTAGGTTTTGCTGCCACCAACGTGCAACAATTATTGACGTTGACGCCGGTGCTCAGCGAACGCCAACTACGTTTGGAAGTCCGCCAAGTCTATGATATTTTACATTCTGACCATTTGTTAGCCAATGATACGAATGAAATGGCGTATGTTGGGATTGGCAAGAGTGATCAACAAAATGCGTTCGTTCTAAGTGTCGCCACCAAAGATGCAACCCCCGAATATTTCCAAAAAATCTATGATCAAACGGTCCAAGAATTTTTACAAAGCATTGAGATGCCCTATTCAATGCGTTAATTTAGAAGGAGTACACCCATGTTAGAAGAACAACGTCAAAAGATTGATGCAATCGATCAACAATTAGCCGAACTTTTTGAAGCGCGGTTATCGGTCGCCAAGGAAATTGCGACAATTAAATATGAAAATAAAATTGGCTTAACGAATATCCAACGTGAGAAAGAAGTCATGGATCGCCGGTTAGACGCCGTTCAAGATCCTGAATTAACGGATTACATGCAAGAATTATATCAAGATTTATTTTTAATCTCGAAACAATATCAGGTTAAAACCATCAAAGCGCTTCGAGACCAAGACGAAGATTAATCAACGTCATTAATGACAAACAGACTGAGCGGAATTTTTCGTTTCGGTCTGTTTGGTGTGAGCCTGAAAACGGTAAGAAGCGACCAACGGTTTTTGAGGCTAAGTATGCTAAACTAGAGTTAATTCACAAAACGTGAGGATGGTTATCAGTGACAAAACGCCGTTATAATTTAGCAATTATCCGGTATCAAGGTGAGCTACTATTATTAAATCGACTAAAAAAACCGTATCCGGGGATGTGGAACGGGATTGGTGGTAAACGTGAAGCGTCCGAAACTGTGGTGCAAGGGATGCAACGCGAAATTTTTGAAGAGACCGGTTTGAACCAGACCCAATATCAACTCCATTATACGGGGTGGTTAGACTGGCATATTGATGGACAATTCATCGACGGCATTGATTTATTTGTGGCCGAAATTGACCCGCATGTTCAATTACCCTTTTCCCCAGTTGGAACGCGCGAAGGGATTTTACAATTATACGCTGAAAAATGGGTACTCGCCCCGAATAATTATGGGGTTGTGGCCGATTTAAAGGCGATTCTACCAGAAGTACTCGCATTACACGTCAATCGGTTCTACACCGATTTTCACGAGGATCAATTAATTGGATTTGAAACTTTTCCACAGACTGAAGCAGTTCCTGTGGATTAAGTTCGCTAGGAGGCCCCAAATGATGACGAAAGACCAAACCTTAATGGTTTTAAATGTCTTAAAGAAGAAATTACAAAGTTTACGCTTATTGCGGATTGTGGAAGAATTATTTTCGCTATACGTGATTATCGAAGTCTTTACCGCGAGCAACCAAATTATTTTATTTGGAATCAGTTTTTCAGAGAAAAATGCCGTGATGTTAATGCTCTATTTATTGATCATCGATTTTTGTATTAACCGGATTCGGGTTAATTATAAGAAGACCGGACAACAATTGATCCAAACGCTCAAGAATCTTACCGAGCAAGAACAACTATTTGTGAAACGGTTTGAACGCTTTTAGGAGGTTGTGATGATTACGATTGGTCTAACAACTTGGTCGGAACATGCGAGTTTGATGCCGGCAAAAAAACAATTAACGTTAAATGATTACGCCCAGTTCTTACCGGTCGTCGAGATTGATAGTTTTTATTATGCCTTGCAAGCACCGACTGTCAGTATAAATTGGTTGACACAGGTCCCGCCTAGTTTTCAATTTATCGTCAAGGCGCACCAAGCGATGACCAAGCAAGCTGATTATCAAGACGTGACTAGCACTGAAAAGGAATTGTTTACCCGCTATTACCGGTCGATTGAACCGTTAATGCGAGCGCATCAATTGAAGGCGGTGTTATTTCAGTTTCCACCGTATTTCCAATTAAACCAAGAGAATAGCCAGTATTTACGCCAGATCCGCGCGTGGTTGCCAGATGTGCCGATTGCGGTCGAATTTCGCCATAGTTCATGGTACGATCCAGCGTTTAAAGCGCAGATGTACGCTTTTTTAACGGAATTAAAAATGACTCACGTGATTGTCGACGAAGCGCAAACGCCGAACAACAGCGTCCCATTAGAACCAGTCGTTACCAATCCAGCATTAGCGATGTTCCGCCTGCACGGTCGCAATATGGCTGGTTGGCAGAATCCAGGGGCATCTTGGCGCAAACAGCGGACGCTTTATCGATATGATGCGACTGAATTAGCGCAATTGGCTGAAACAGTTCAACAGTTGCAAACACAAGCACAAGAAGTGGTTGTCATTTTTAATAATAATTCAGGTGGCGACGCAGCCGATAACGCCCTAGAACTCCAACAATTATTAAACTTAAAATTCGAAAACCTAGCCCCAAAAACACCAGAACAAATAGACTTATTTTAGAGTGCTGATCGAGCGTTGACTGAGCTGGTCAGTTTCTGAGTATAGCCTAGAGTAGGAAATTGTGACCGAATTTTGGTCATGATTTTCTATTCGTAGCTAAACGGAAGGAACTAGCTCAGAAGCGCGTTTTGTGCTATAATTCAGGTACTTATATCGATGATTAAAAACATTCGAGAATATGCGATATTCTCGTTTTTTTTTATTAAGGAGAAAGCATATGGCAGACACTAAACCAACTTTTTACGTAACCACCCCAATTTATTATCCTTCAGGTAAATTAACAATTGGTAACTCATACACGACAATCGCAGCCGATGTGATTGCGCGTTACAAACGATTAATGGGTTTTGATGTGTTCTTTTTAACGGGGACTGATGAACATGGTTTGAAATTGGAACAAAAAGCCGCAGAAAAAGGCTTAGATCCCCAAACCTACGTGGATGGGATGGCTGCTGAAATTAAGCAACTCTGGCAAACCCTTGAAATTTCTAACGATAAATTTATTCGAACCACTGATGATTATCACATCAAAGCCGTTCAAAAAATGTTTGATCAATTATTGGCACAAGGCGATATTTATTTGGGTAAATATGAAGGCTGGTATTCCGTTTCTGATGAAGAATACTTTACCGAATCACAATTAGCCGAAGTTTATAAAGATGAGAATGGCAAGATGATTGGCGGCAAAGCCCCATCTGGTCACGAAGTCCAACGCGTTGAAGAAGAAACGTACAAGTTCAAGATGGGCAAGTATGCGGATCGTTTATTGCAATATTACGAAGAACACCCTAACTTTATTGAACCCACTTCTCGTAAAAATGAAATGATTAACAATTTCATTAAACCTGGTTTAGAAGATTTATCCGTTTCCCGGATTTCATTTGACTGGGGGATTCATGTGACGGGTAATCCGAAACACGTGGTTTACGTGTGGTTAGATGCCTTATCCAACTACATCACGGCCTTAGGCTATGGTTCAGCCGATGATACATTATTCCAAAAATATTGGCCAGCAGACGTTCATTTAGTTGGCAAAGAAATTGTCCGGTTCCATACGATTTATTGGCCAATATTCTTGATGGCGTTAGATTTGCCATTGCCTAAGCAAATTTTTGGTCACGGTTGGTTGATGATGAAAGACGGTAAAATGTCTAAATCTAAAGGCAACGTGGTCTATCCTGAAATGTTGGTTGAACGTTACGGTTTAGATGCCTTGCGTTATTACTTAATGCGCGCAATTCCATTCGGTAACGACGGCGTCTTCACACCCGAAGATTTCGTCAGCCGGATTAATTACGATTTAGCCAATGACTTAGGTAACTTGTTGAATCGGACGATTGCGATGATCAACAAATATAATGGCGGTCAAGTCCCAGCTTATCAAGCAGACATCACTGAATTCGATGCTGATTTACAAGCGACCGCGACACAGACTGTGGCGCAATATGGTCAATTGATGGATCAATTGAAATTCTCAGATGCACTAGACGCGGCTTGGCAATTAATCAGTCGCGCTAACAAATATATCGACGAAACCCAACCATGGGTCCTCGCTAAAGACGACAGCCGTAAAACTGAATTAGACAGTGTTTTAGCCCACTTAGCGGAAAGCTTGCGGATTGTCGCGCTCCTATTACAACCAGTCATGACGCACGCACCACGCGAAATGTTTGCCCAATTAGGGTTAGATTTCGATGTGGCTAGCCAACGTGATTTAACGTATGGGGCTTTTCCAAGTGACATTCAAGTGGTCGCTAAAGGGACGCCAATCTTCCCACGTTTAGATTTAGATGAAGAAGTCGCTTATATTAAAGCACAAATGATGGCGGCTCAAAAAGCCGGCTTAGTGAACGAAAAAGTCAAAGCGAAAGCTGAAAAGGCTGCTGCTAAAAATGATTTCGATCCTAAAGCGACTAAATTAGTCAGTGAAAAAGCTGAAATTAAGTTTGAAGATTTCGATCAATCAGAAATTCGCGTTGCTGAAATCAAAGCCGTTGCCAAAGTTGAAGGGGCGGATAAGTTATTGAAGTTCCGTTTGGATGCAGGCGATGAAGGTGACCGGCAAATCGTTTCCGGGATTGCCGAATTTTATCCTGATTTCGAACAATTAGTCGGCCAGAAAGTTTTAGCGGTCACTAACTTGAAACCCCGTAAATTACGTGGTGAATTGAGCCAAGGGATGTTGCTATCGGCTGAACACGGTGATCAAGTTGAATTAGCCTTTGTGCCCGCTAACCTCGTTAACGGTTCGCAAATCGGTTAAGCTAGATTAAATAGAACGCCAAAATAGGGCCATCAGGCAAGGTTGTTGTTCTAGTGTGCCACTAGGAGACACCGTGTCGGTTGGGCCTATTTTAGAGCAAAAATGGTAAGGAGATTGTCGCATGCAAATATTTGATTCACATACGCATTTAAATGATACGCCCTATGCTGGTCAAGAAGCGGATTTTATCCAACAAGCCGCTTCTTTAGACGTTGTTGAAATGGCCATTGTCGGTTCAGATACCGTTTTAAATGACGGTGCGCTGCGGTTAGCGCAACAATACGCTAACCTGTCGGCGATTATCGGTTGGCATCCAGAATCCGCTAAGGACTATACGAAAGCCACTGAAGCGACTTTAATTGAACAATTACAACGTCCCGAAGTGGTCGCGTTAGGCGAAATTGGATTGGATTATCATTGGGATACGTCACCACGCGATGTGCAACAACGTGTTTTTGCGCGACAAATTGCGATTGCGAAATCATTAAACATGCCAATCTCGGTCCATACCCGCGATGCGCTAGAAGAGACGTACCAAATTTTGAAAGAAAATGATGTCCGCGATTGTGGCGGGATTATTCACAGCTTTAACGGCGATAGTGAATGGTTGAAACGGTTTATGGACCTTGGCATGCACATTTCATTCAGTGGCGTCGTTAGTTTTAAAAATGCGCATGACGTTCACGAAGCGGCTAAAATCTGTCCGTTAGACACGATGTTAGTCGAAACCGACGCGCCGTATTTAACCCCAACGCCTTACCGCGGTAAACAAAATCAACCGGGCTATACCCGGTACGTCGTCGAAGCGATTGCGCAATTACGGGATGTTGATCCGGCTGAGATTGCGGCGGCGACCTACGCCAATGCGCATCAGTTATTTAAGTTAGGAGCCGTATGAAAAAAACAATTCAAGAAGTGATTGTGGTCGAAGGCCGCGATGATACAAAACGCTTAAGAGAAGTTTTCCCAGACGTGGATACGATCGAAACCCGTGGTTCGGCCATCAATGATGAAATCGTCGAAAAGATTGCGTTAGCCCAAGAAAAACGCGGGGTGATTGTCTTCACTGATCCCGATTTTCATGGCGAAAAAATTCGGAAGATTATTTCGCAAAGTGTGCCGGGTGTTGAACACGCCTTTTTACCACGTTCAGAAGCTAAACCGGATAAAAGTGGTGGCAGTTTAGGAATTGAACACGCTAAACCGGCCGCGATTCGCGAGGCCTTAGCCCACTTATTAACGCAAGATGAAGATGCAGATGAACAAATTAGTCAATCGGATTTGTTGGTCGCTGGTTTAATTGCCGGACCAGCCGCTAAACGCCGTCGCGAATTATTGGGCGAAGTGTTGCATATCGGTTATACCAACAGCAAACAACTCTATAAACGCTTAAAAATGTTCCAAGTCACGCAGGCCGAATTCGGTGCAGCACTCAGACAAATCAACGAAGAATTAGGAGAATAACATGGAAGACATAGCAAACCCAGAACGAACTAGAAAAATTCTGAAACGTTACGGTTTTAAGTTTAAGAAAAGTCTAGGGCAAAACTTTTTAACCAACATCACGATTTTGAAACAAATTGTGGAAGCTGGCGAAATCACAAAGGACGATGACGTGATTGAAATTGGCCCCGGGATTGGGTCGTTAACGGAACAAATCGCCCGTAAAGCGCACAAGGTATTGAGTTTTGAAATTGATGAACGGTTGATGCCCGTTTTAAAAGATACGTTGAACCATTATCATAACGTGACGGTCTTAAATCAAGATATCTTGGAAGCCGATTTACAAACGATTATTGCTGAACATTTTGATGGTCAACATAATCTTAAAATCGTGGCCAACTTGCCTTATTACATCACAACGCCGATTATGTTACATTTACTCGAAGCTGGTTTACCAATCGATCGTATGGTCTTAATGATGCAAAAAGAAGTCGCTGAACGGATTAACGCCGATCCCGGCTCGAAAGCTTACGGTTCATTGAGTATTGCCGTACAACTCCATTCTGAGGTTAAATTAGCCTTCATCGTGCCAAAGACGGCGTTCATGCCCCAACCGAATGTTGATTCAGCCATCGTTGAATTAGTCGGTCGTCAAGCCCCACTCGTCACGGTTGAAAACCAAGAATTATTTGACCAACTGGTACGCGGCGCTTTTGCCCAACGACGCAAGACGCTTTGGAACAATCTACAGAATCAATTTGGAAAACAAGATGAAGTTAAAGCAGCGCTAACAGTCGCCTTAGAACAAGCCGACATCGCACCAAGTACGCGGGCTGAACAGTTAAGTATTCAACAATTTGCGCAATTAAGTGATTGTATAAACGAACAGTCAATTTTTGCTAAAAAATAGAATAAATAATTGCCAAAACGTTGGTGCAATGGTATAATTGCAAAATTTCAGTTTATGTGCTATACTATTACTCGAAGAGGTGAAGTACATGCCAACGACACTTGCCAATATTAAAAACGGTCTCGATGAACACATCGGAGACAAGTTGATGGTTGTCGCTCAAGCTGGGCGCAAAAAGGTAACAAAACGGAAAGGCACTCTTAAAGAGACCTTTCCCGCAGTTTTTGTAGTTGATTTGGACCAAGATGAAAATGCGTTTGAACGCGTTTCATACAGCTATGCCGACTTATTGACTAAGTCAATTGAAATTGAGTTTGATGATGAACCAGTTGCGCTTTAGGCTGGACAATAGAATATGAATTAAATGCACCCACCAGAATCTGGTGGGTGTTTTTTTGTAGTTGGTGTTGGCACGTTATCAATCAAGCGGGTTGACTAGTTATTGACATTTTCTGAAAAAAGCGATATCGTATAAAATGTTTATGGCATATACAAAAAGGAGAATTGTATGTTTTCAAGTTTAAAATCAAATCGGGGACGGCTGATTGGCTTCATTACATTGATTTGCTTAATTCCAATCTTGTTATTATTTATTATTTTTAATTTCGTGAAACACGCACAAAATTCAACGACGCAGAATCTAAATGTGGCGGTAATTAATCAAGATCAAGCTGCGACGTTTAGAGGCAAAAAAGTCGATGTGGGTCAAGAAGTTCAAGCGCAATTATCGAAGGATCATCAAGTTCATTGGCAATTCGTTAGCGCCAAAGAAGCAAAAGCCAATTTAAAGAACGGCCATTACGTGATGGCCGTGACGTTACCAAAAGGTTTTTCAAAAAACGTCACGACGGTTCTTGATAAAAAACCACAAGCCAGCACGATGCAAGTGGCAACCTCGCAAAAAAATAATTATTTGACGGGTGTCATCACCAACCAAGTCACTGAAAAAATGCAAACTCAGATTATCAAAAGCATTCAAATCGCTTACGACCAAGCCTTGCTAAAAGCAATTGGGACTTTAGGCAGTGGTGTGACTGAGGCGAGCCAAGGGGTTGACCAATTGGATACGGCAGCCGGCCAACTTAGTTCTGGTAGTCAGCAAATCGCGACTAACTTAGTTAAACTACAGGCGGGGACGCAACAACTAGCAACGAGCGTGACCGCTTTACCAGCCGGCGTTCAACAATTAACGACCGGCAGTGGTCAACTGGCAACGGGTTTACAACAATTAGCGGATCAAACGCAACCGTTGCAAAGCGGTGTCCAACAATTAGCTACGGGTTCAAACCAATTGGCGGCTGGGACGCAACAACTAGCGAGTGGTGCGACGCCATTGGCCAGCGGCGTTCAGCAATTGACAACCGGTTCAACCCAGTTAACAGCTGGGGTTAGCCAATACACGGCAGGGGTTTCAACCCTAGACGGTGGCTTACACCAATTGACCGCCAATAATACGTCGATTATGGCGGGCAGTCAGTCGTTGAATGGCGGGGTCGATCAACTAGCAAGTGGTTCACAAAAACTCAGCACCAAGTTAGCGGAAGCATCGGCTAAAATCGATGCGAGCCTTAGCGGTAGTGAACCCCAAATGAACCAATTGAAAGCAGGACTGCAAGCGTTGAATGAAGGCATTCAAACGTTAAATAAAAAAGTGAGTGGTGGTAGTACGAGTTCGACCACGATTGAAAATGATTTATTGAAGATTGCGGACAATACCAAACAAACGGGTGCGCTATTGCAAGATAGTGGTAGTCAGTTAAGTCAAATTAACGATAAAGTTTACAACGTGGCTAAAAGCGACAGTGTGGCCAGCCAAGTCGCGAGTGCGGGCACACAGTTGAAGGCCCTTCAAAAACTAGCCACTAGTAACACTGATTTCTTGGTCTTTTTATTAGGCCATCCGGATGTGATGTCTCAGTTACAAAGTATCTCAACCGCAGCGGGGACTAATTTAACGGCAGCGGGTGCCCAGTTACAATCAGCTGGTGCGAATATGCAAACTTTACAAACCAATATCGGGGCGATGGGTGCGAAGATGACGGATAACGGCACACAATTAACCGAGGTTTCAACCGAATTAAAAACGACTGCCGACAGCATGGCGCAATTACAACAAGCGATTGCGCAGATGGCCAGCAAAGATCAAGCACCAGCAGCCTTAACGGGTGCGGTTCAAGCGATTGACCAATTAACAGCTGGTTTGGCGGAAGTCAATACTGGTTTGAAACAACAGGGGACGACAACTGATACAATGGGTGGCATTCAAGCCACGAACGCCATTCATGCAGGGCTGGTTGAACTCCAAAATGGGTTACAAGGCAACAATGGCCTCATCGCTGGGTTGCAAGCTTATACAAACGGCGTGGGCACTGCGCAAGCGGGTAGCCAACAATTGTTAGCGAATAACCAAGCGTTGAATAGCGGTGCTAGCCAGTTAAATACAGGCCTAACCAGTTTGAATCAACAAACACCAACCTTGGTCAATGGAATCCAACAAGTGAATACGGGTGCGGGTCAACTCAATACAGGCCTAAGCACATTGAACCAACAAACGCCGCAATTAACGAGTGGTGTCCAACAATTAAATACGGGCGCAGGTCAATTGAATACGGGCCTAGTGACGTTAAATCAACAAACACCAACGCTGCTAGCCGGTGTGAACCAAATTAATGACGGGACGGGTCAATTAGCGACTGGCGCGACCCAACTAGATAGTGGCATGCATCAAGCGGGGGTTGGCATTGCTTTATTGGATGTGAAATTAGCAGATGGTAGTCAACAAGTTAAAAATTTGGCAACCGGTACGCAAAATGTGAATCATTTAATGCAACCCGTTAAGACGCAATTAACGACGAAATCAGCTCTTGAACAACTGATCAATGTTTATGGACCACTGATTTTAACGTTAATTTTCTTTGTCGGGGCCTTATTAACCCAATCAACGTTGTATCGTCAAACGGAGAACTTAACGAGTGGTAAATTACGCAAACGGATTTTAACAGTGGCGGGTGTGATTGCGGTTCAAGGGATTCTAATTGCGAGTGTGGCCAAGTTGTTGGGCTTAGAAGTGGCCCAACCAATGGCTTTCATCGTATTAAGTCTACTGATTGCCGCAACTTTTACGTTAGCTTGTTTAGCGTTAGACCGCTTATTCGGAACGTTAGGGGTTTTGGTGGGCTTTGCTTTAGTGTTTGTCCAATTGATCATGATCGCCGGACCATTCCAAAGCCAACTCTTATCAATCACGTACCGATTCGTAGCATTCTTCCTACCTGGGACTTATGCGGTTAATGGATTAGAACAAGTGATTAACGGGACCGGCCAACATTTAGTCGGGAGTCTGTTCGCCCTCATTATTTTCTGTGGCATCTTCTTCATGGGATTATTTGGTCAAGAAGTCAAAAATCATTTGTTGCCAACTGCAAATAGTCAAGCCTAAGCATTTATGTTACAGTTAAGGAAAGTAAATGAAGCGAGGGATTATTGTGGAAGATAGTCAATTACTGGATGAGTATATTGAGCTTTATATGTCATCCATCAAGTATGTCGAAGACTTGGTATCAGAACCAACCAAAGCGTACCACTTATCTTTTGAGCAGTATTTAATCATGAAAGAAATTGCCGAAGATAGTTCGGTTAGTTTAATTGATATTGCTAGAAAAAGACGGGTCACGCGCGGTGCGATTTCACGCCAAATTCGGGTACTCTTGAAGTTGGACTATATTACACAAGAAATTGATCCTAACGATCGCCGGCGTTTAATTCTAAACTTAACACCGAATGGCTTAGCGACAGTCCATGAGATTAATCCGAAGATTCATCAACGGTTTGCCTCGTGGGTTGAGACGTTTGGCATCGATAATTCAAAACAAATGTTAGCGTTAATGAATGAATTTCGGCATAAGATTATGGCCAAAGAAGTTAAAGCAGCACAACAAAAGTAAAATTAATTAAAGCAGCATCTAATCCGGCCTATTGCGGATTGAGTGCTGTTTTTTGGTGGGTGCCAAGTTAAACGTGATTTGGCATTTTTGTCAGAACTTAGTATAATGAAACAATTAAATGCTAGGTAGACGGTGAAAGAATATGCAATTAATTGAGAAAGCACCCGCAAAGCTGAATTTAAGCCTAGATGCTCTTTATCAACATCCAGATGGTGAACATGAATGGCAGATGGTGATGACGTCGATTGACCTGGCTGATTATGTTCAGATTACAGCCCAAAAATCCGCGAATATCATCGTTAAAACGACGAGTGGTTTTATTCCAGAAGATCAACGTAATTTGGCCTATCAAGCGGCTAAGTTATTACAACACCGGTTTCAGATTAAAACCGGTGCGTTAATTGAAATCGAAAAACACATCCCCGTGGCGGCGGGTATGGGCGGTGGAAGTTCCGATGCTGCGGCTGTCTTAAGAGGGTTGAACCGATTATGGCAGTTGGGGTTGTCCAAAGCTGAGTTAGCCAAAATTGGTTTACAAATTGATTCCGACGTGCCATATTGTGTTTACAGTGAAACGGCCTTGGTGACCGGCAAGGGCGACCAAATTCAACCGCTAGGGCCATTACCAAATTTATGGTTGGTCGTGGTTAAACCGGCGATTAGTGTCTCGACACCTAGAATTCTGCGCGCTTTGAATTGTGATCAGATTGAAACGCGACCGAACACGGCGCAATTAGTCCAAGCGATTGCGGCCCAGGACACTGATCAGTTAGTTGCGGGTATGAATAACGTGTTAGCCCCGATCACGAGTGCCCGCTATCCACAAATTGAACATTTAATTGAACGGTTAGAAACTTTTGGCGCCGAGATTGCCCAGATGAGCGGTAGTGGTCCGACGGTGTTTGCGGTTTGTCGCCAGCTGTCTAAGGCGCAACGGGTTTACAATAGTATTTCTGGTTTTTGTAAGGAAGTTTATTTGGTCCAACCGCTGAAATAATCAGCTGACTTAAAATGGCTATTATTCCGAATTTTAGGAATGATAGCCATTTTGTGTGGTGCGGCGGCCAAATCAAAACGTTCGGCTAATCTGATTGGGAGGTTTCCGACGGTTGAATCCCGTTATAACAAGCATGAAATGGGTTTCGCAGCGAAAGCGATTGTGATAAAAACGAACATTTATTGATTTTTTGCAAAAAAGACTAGGATTTTCCGATTAAAATCTATATAATTGGAAAGCGGACAGCTTTTTTCGGAAAAAATTAAATGATATTATAGAGGAGTAAATGATTATGAAAGTTAGAAGAAGTGATCGACTAATTGATATGACCCGTTATTTGTTAGAAAGACCCCATACGTTAATTCCATTAACCTTTTTTTCAAATCGGTATGAATCAGCAAAATCATCAATCAGTGAAGATTTATCAATCGTCAAACGGACTTTTTATAACCGGGGAACCGGGATTTTAGAAACCGTCCCAGGCGCTGCTGGTGGTGTGCGTTATATGCCGATGATTAAACAGGATGAAGCCGAAAGTTTTATTAACGAAATGGCGGAACGCTTATCTGAAAATGACCGCTTATTGCCAGGTGGGTATGTTTATCTATCTGATTTACTGGGTCGTCCAGATGTCTTACGTCAAGTCGGTCGTCTGATTGCTAACCAATACGTCGGTAAAAAAGTGACGGCCGTGATGACCGTTGCGACTAAGGGGATCCCCATCGCGCAAAGCGTTGCAATGTATTTGAACGTCCCGTTTGTCATCGTACGCCGGGATTCAAAAATTACTGAAGGCTCAACCGTCAGCGTCAATTACGTGTCAGGTTCATCAGCGCGGATTGAAAAGATGGAATTATCTAAACGCAGTTTACCCGTTAATTCAAAAGTCTTGATCGTTGATGACTTTATGAAAGGCGGCGGCACCGTCAACGGGATGAAGAGCTTGATTGAAGAATTCGATTCTGAAATGGTTGGGATTTCGGTCTTTGCTGAATCCGTCTTTGATGGTGATCGGATGATTGATGATTACACGTCTATTTTAGAAGTCGATAAAGTCGATATTGAAAATAAGACGTTGAGTGTTAGTGCCGGCAATTATTTAACCAAGAATGTAGACCAATTGGTTTAAATAACGTTGAAAGACTAGAGCAATGCTGATTATGCATTGCTTTTTTCTATGGACAAATTTTAAGAGTTGTCCGTTGCAATAATGTTAGCGCTATCATATAGTTGATTATATAATATACAGGAGGATAGACATGAAGAAAATAATGAATCAACCTAGTGATATCGTCACAGAAATGGTCCAAGGACTAGTGCGGAGTTATCCCGATTTGTTAAAACAAATTCCAGAAACGGAAGCAGTTGTTTACAATCAGGATCTGAATTGTCATCCTCAAGTTGGGTTAGTCAGCGGTGGGGGCAGTGGCCATGAACCCGCACATGCCGGGTTTGTAGGCGATGGGATGTTAACGGCGGCAGTTTGCGGTCAGGTCTTCACGTCGCCAACGCCTGATCAGATTTATGCAGCGATTAAAGCGGCCGATGCTGGGCGCGGTGTTTTTATGATTATCAAGAACTATTCTGGCGATGTGATGAATTTTGAAATGGCGCAAGAAATGGCCGCCATGGATGATATTGAAGTCCGTTCAATTGTCGTTGATGATGACATTGCGGTTGAAGATAGTACTTATACGCAAGGTAAACGCGGCGTTGCCGGAACGATTTTAGTTCATAAGATTCTGGGAGCGTATGCGCGTAGTGGTGCGGAACTTGAAGCTGTTGAACGGTTAGCGCAACAGATTGTGCCTAATATTAAGACCATCGGGGTTGCCTTGAGCGGTGCGACCGTTCCCGAAGTTGGTAAACCAGGATTTGAATTGGCACCTGATGAAGTCGAATACGGCGTGGGGATTCATGGTGAACCTGGTTACCGTCGTGAGAAATTACAGAGTGCCGAACAATTAGCAACAGAATTAGTCGGTCAATTGAAGAAAGCCCACCATTTAACGGCCGGTGAACATTATGCGGTCATGGTGAACGGTTTAGGCGCGACGCCATTAATGGAACAATACGTCTTTATGAATAATGTTTTAGACCAATTAGCGGCTGAAAACGTGGTGGTCGATTTCACAAAGGTTGGCGATTACATGACGTCGTTAGACATGGCGGGTGTGTCATTAACGTTAATGAAATTAATCGAATCGAATTGGACCGATAAATTAAAAGAACCAGTCACAACAATTGGCTGGTAAAGGAGATTTCGCGATGTTAACGGTCGAAAATACATTAAAATGGTTGACACTTTTTAATCAAGCCATTCAAACTAACCAAGCGCAACTGAGTGCGTTAGACACGCCGATTGGTGATGGTGATCACGGGCATAATATGGCACGGGGAATGACGGCCGTGACTGAAGTTTTGGCGGATAAGGCCCCAACTGATGTGCCGACGATTTTGAAATTAACGGCCATGAATTTAATTACTAAAGTCGGCGGGGCGGCCGGTCCCTTATACGGCACCGCTTTTTTAGAGATGGCCAAAAAGAGTGCTGAAACCCTCGAAATAGCCCCACTACTAAGCGCGGGTCTGGCGGGGGTTGAAAAACGTGGCCATGCGACGGTTGGTGAAAAGACGTTGATTGATGTTTGGCAACCAGTGATTGCACAATTGGAACAAGGTCCTTTAACGGCTGAAGCAGTAACCACTGCGGTTGAAGCAACTGCGGCCTTACGAGCGACTAAGGGCCGGGCGTCATATTTGGGTGAACGGTCAATTGGCCATGTGGATCCAGGTGCAGCTTCAAGTGGTTATTTGTTCACGACAATGTTGGAAGCGGGGATTAATCATGACTGATCAATCAATTGGCGTTTTAATCGTGTCACACGTGCCAGAAATTGCGGCGGGTTTAGAACGGTTAATCCGAGAAGTTGCGGCTGATGTGCCGTTGACGATTGCCGGTGGGACCGATGATAATGGTGTTGGGACGAGTCTGACTAAGATTCAAGCCGCAATTGAGGCCAACCAAGCTGACCAACTATTAGCGTTCTACGATTTAGGGAGCGCCAAACTTAATTTAGAATTAGCGCAAGAATTTAGTGATAAAACGATTCATCTATACGATGTGGCGCTGGTTGAAGGCGCGTATACGGCAAGTGCTTTGTTGCAAGCCGACGCATCACTAGACATGATTGAACCACAGTTAGCTGATCTAAAGATTAAATAAAAAAACAGCGAAGTGGCGGCGGCCAATTTCGCTGTTTTTTTTAATACGGAAAGGATTTTCAACATGAAACACATTGTCAATCAGGTCGATCATTTGATCACTGAAGCGATTGCTGGACAAGCACTTGCGTATCCCCAGCTGATTCAAGTGCCGCAGACCTTTGGTTTTTATCAAACAAGCGAAGCACCACCTAAAATTGCCGTGATTAGTGGCGGCGGAAGTGGCCACGAACCGGCCGATTTAGGGTATGTCGGTACTGGGATGTTGGCGGCCGCGGTGATGGGCTCTTTGTGGACGCCACCAACTGCCGAAGCAATCATTACAACGGTGAAATCCATTGCTAAAACACGGCAGGTGTTGCTGATTGTTAAAAATTTCTCGGCAGATCGCCAAGCTTTTACAACCGCACAACAGCAGTTGGTGCACCAAGGCTATCAGGTTGAACAGGTCGTGGTGACCGATGATATTTCAGTTAATCCGCAAGACTATCAATTACGTAAAAGGGGTGTTGCGGGGACGGTCCTGTTACAAAAGATTCTCGGGTACTACGCGCAACAAAACGTTGATTTGGCACAATTAGTTGAAATTGGTCGGTCGGTTAATCGACAGTTAAAGACCTTAGGCGTTGCTTTAGCTGCGCCCACGCTACCGGGGCAGCTTGAAGCGCAGTTTGAGCTTCAGGCCGATCAGGTTGACTATGGTATCGGAATTCATGGTGAACCGGGATACCGGAGAGAACCCATTCAATCGGCGGAACTATTAGCTAATGAATTGTTAAATAAACTATTACATCAATATCCAGTACGGCCACAACGGGTTGCAGTTTTGATTAACGGTCTAGGGGCCACGCCGTTGTTGGAACTCTATGTGATTGCGCAAGATGTCGAACAACTATTGCGGTTACAACAAATTGAAGTTGCTTTTGTGAAAGTCGGCAATCAAATGACGGCCTACAATACACAAGGGGTGTCAGTCAGTTTGCTAGCTTTAGCGTCTGATGAGTGGTTAACGGCGCTGCAAGCACCGACGACCGCAGCTGCTTGGTAGATTACTGAAGATGGCCAGTTCGCAATAATAAGCCGTTTAAAGTGTCGGTTAAGGTCATTTTTAAAGCGGTTGTGACTTGTTCGACGGAACCCGGTTGCCGTTCTTGGAGCCAACCAGTTGTGTAGGTGACCAGAGCACCGGAAAGATAATTTAAAAGAAATTTTTGATAGTTAGCGGATAAGGTAATCCCTTGACTAGTGACCATATTCTTGATAATCGTGTTGACTAGTTGACGCACGTGTTGGAGTAGATGCGATTCAAATGAATTTTGGCCCTCGATTGATAAGGCATTTTGGTAGAATTGACGGTTATCATCAAAATATTGGAAAAGTTGTTCTAAAATTAGCGTCCAGTGGGTGTAACTGAGATTGTCATCAACGTATTCACCCACCTCTTGATCATAAATCCATGCGAGCAAGGCATACTTATCGGGATAGTATTCATAAAAAGTTTGGCGGCGAATATGCGCACGGGTCATAATCGTTGTCACACTAATCTTCGTTAAGGGCATTTCAAACATTAATATTTTAAAAGCGGCTGCGATTTTTCTCTGGGTGATATAAGACATTGGTCCACCTCATTTATTGATGGCTTCAATATATCATCGTTAATAGGTTAAAGTAAAATGAAAATGATTTAGGCATTAAAAAGAACGTCATATGACATTTTTCAGTCATGTGACGCTCTTTTTAATGCCTCAAAGCCTGAGCAACTTGAGTCAGCACTCTTAATCAAAACGTGCTTTTGAGTTGCAACAACTTCCGCTTAATCTAAAATAGCGTATTACGACTGAGAAACGTCATAATACGCTATATTAGGCTATACTCAAAAGCTGACCAGCTCAGTCACACTCTTAATGAATAACCACCTTCGTATTCACTGGGATGTTGGTGTAGAACCATTCGGCGTCGGCTACTGATAGGCGGATGCAGCCGTGTGAATTTGATGTTTTGCCTAATTCCTCAGCTTCACTGGGGATGAAATTGCCGGCTTGATCGGTGGGAACGCTGTGGAAGAGGTAGATACCATGATCTAAGAAGGAGCGCCAATATTTAGCACCTTCTCCCGAATTGGCATTAAAGAAAGATTCGCCATGTTCGGGTTCGATATAAAACGTGCCGGCGGGTGTGGGCGATTCTGTAGATCCGGTCGAAGCATACATCGTATATAAGATTGTTTTACCATCCATTAAAAAGACGCGTTGTTTCGTTAATGAAACATCAATCCAAAAGTCAGTATATTTTTGCGGATTAGGATAAGCTTTTTTTTCAGAAGAAGCTTGCCAGTTAATTTTAATGGCGGGGGTCTTTTTTTTCTTGGTCGTTAACTTAGTTGGGGTCTTTGTTTTTTGAGTGGTTGTTTTAACCGATTGAGGTTTAGTCGTAGTTGGTTGAGTCTGATGAATGCCGAAACCAATCCCAATGACTACCAAAAGACAAATTAAGCCCGTCAGTATCAAAATTAAGGTTCGAGTTGAAAGTTTGCGCATAGAGCTCCTCCAAAAATAATAATAGTCATCTTATTATACTTGAGAAAGGATGGAACTTCAATTTATAGAAGCTTGCCCAAAGTTCATTTTTAAGCTAAAATAGACCAGTAATAACGAATATTAGGAGCTTAAAATGGTAAATAAAAATACGATTATTTTAGCAGCGGGTAAAGGTACCCGGATGAAGTCTAAATTATACAAAGTTTTACATGAAGTTTGTGGTAGACCAATGGTTGATCACGTCCTAACACAAGTCGAAAAAACGGCCCCTAATCAAATCGTAACGATTGTCGGACACGGTGCTGAAAAGGTCAAAGATTATTTAGGTGATCGTTCGCAATACGCCTTACAAGCCGAACAATTAGGAACAGGTCACGCTGTTTTACAAGCGGAACCGTTATTGAAAGATGAAGACGGATTAACCATCGTCGTCAGTGGCGATACACCGTTATTAACCGCAGAAACGTTTGAAAAATTATTTGCGTATCATCATGACAAAGGTGCTAAAGCGACTGTTTTAACGGCGACAGCACCTGATCCAACCGGTTATGGTCGGATTATTCGCAATGATATCGGGATTGTTGAAAAAATTGTTGAACAAAAAGATACTAATGATAAAGAAGCAGCCGTCACTGAGATTAATACCGGTGTTTATTGTTTTGATAACCAAACGCTTTTTAAAGCCTTGCACCAAGTGACGAATCAAAATGCACAAGGTGAATATTATTTAACCGATGTGGTTGAAATTCTTAAAAACCAAGGTGAAATTGTCGCGGCCTACCGGATGCCTCATTTTGAAGAATCAATGGGGGTTAATGACCGCATCGCTTTATCCCAAGCAACGAAGGTTATGCGTCACCGCATTAATACGCTGCACATGCGAAATGGGGTAACTTTGATTGATCCAGAAGCCACGTACATTGAAGTTGGCGTTGAAATTGGTAGCGATACGATTATTGAACCAAACGTTGTCCTAAAAGGTCACACGAAGATTGGTTCAGATTGTTTCGTCGGTGCGGGTTCAACAATTGTTGATTCAACGATTGACGATAACGTTCAAATCACGAGTTCAACGATTGAATCGGCCGTGATGCATACGGGTTCTAACATTGGGCCTAACAGTCACTTACGGCCCAATGCTGAAATTGGTGAAGAAGTGCATATCGGTAATTTCTGTGAAATTAAAAATGCTAAAATCGGCGATCGGACGAAAGTTGGCCATTTAAGTTACGTTGGGGATGCGATTTTAGGCACTGATATCAACGTTGGCTGTGGCGTGGTCTTCGTCAATTATGATGGGGTTCAAAAACACCAAGCAACCGTCGGTAATCACGTCTTCATCGGGAGTAACTCAAACGTGGTCGCGCCGGTAGCGTTAGCGGACCACACGTTTGTTGCCGCGGGTTCAACCATCACGGATGATGTGCCTGAAAAAGCGATGGCGATTGCGCGCGCACGTCAAACGAATAAAGCTGATTATTGGCAAAAATTACCAGTTGCGAATGATCAAGACTGGCAATAATTAAAATAAGACCGAATGTTCTGTAAAGAACACGGTCTTATTTTGCGGTTCGTGGTATACTTAAATTATCAGTAGGATTAACTGTGATGGTTTCTCTTGCATTTTTAATGAATAACGGTTTCTTTATGGTCATTCTAATCTTTTTTTGGTTTTAATCTTGATTTTTTTGCAGAAAATGCCTAATATTTAAATAGGTACTTACTTACATTTTTGGAGGCTGACATGTCTGAACAATATTTCGACCCTAAGTTGAAACTCTTTGCTTTGAACTCTAATAAGCCCTTAGCTGAGAAAATCGCAGCTGAAGTTGGGGTTCCTTTAGGGAAATCTTCGGTTAAAACTTTTAGTGATGGTGAAATTCAGATTAACATTGAAGAAAGTATTCGTGGCGACGAAATTTTCTTAATTCAATCAACATCTGCACCAGTTAATGACAATCTAATGGAAATTCTTATTATGATTGACGCACTTCGTCGTGCATCCGCTAAAACAATCAACGTTGTGTTGCCTTATTATGGCTACGCACGTCAAGATCGTAAGGCGCGTTCACGTGAACCAATTACAGCTAAGCTAGTCGCTAACATGTTAACGATGGCGGGTGCTGATCGGATTTTGGCATTAGATTTACATGCAGTCCAAATTCAAGGGTTCTTTGATATTCCAGTTGATCATTTAATGGGTGCACCATTATTAGCTGATTATTTCTTGAGTAATGGTTTAGCAGAAAATGCGGTTGTGGTTTCACCAGATCATGGTGGCGTCACCCGGGCTCGTAAATTAGCTGATTTCTTAAAGACGCCAATTGCCATTATCGACAAGCGCCGTCCACGGCCCAATGTTTCAGAAGTCATGAACATTATTGGCAATGTGAACGGTAAACGCGCAATCATCATCGATGATATGATTGATACTGCCGGTACGATTACGTTGGCTGCCCAAGCACTTAAAGATGCTGGTGCAACTGAAGTTTATGCCTGTTGTACACACCCTGTTTTATCAGGCCCTGCAATTCAACGGATTGAAGATTCTGTTATCAAACAAATGATTGTGACAGACTCAATCAACCTTCCAGAAGAAAAATTAATCGATAAGATGGTTCAAGTTTCAGTTGGGCCACTAATCGGTGACGCAATCAAACGAATTCATGAAAATAAACCGGTTAGTCCTTTATTCGAAAATCGATTTAAACGTTAAAAATAAAAAAGCCGCTAAATTTAGCGGCTTTTTTTATTTTAGGCTATTATTTATTTTTTTCAGCTAATAGATCGCGAATTTCTTTTAAATAGAGTTCTTCTTGAGATTGAACCAAGGCTTCTGGTTCTTCTTCGGTTGAGCTGCCCATATCGCGGAGTTTATTGAACCCTTTGACGATTAAGAAGACGATGAAAGCGATAATCAGGAAGTTAATAATATCGTTCAGGAAGTTCCCAATGCCAAAGACCGCTTTTGTACCGGGAATCGTTAAAGTAATTCCGGATAAATCGACTTGGCCGATAAAAAGTGCAATGATTGGATTAATCAAGTTTTTGGTTAATGAATCAACGATTCCCTTTAGCGCGGCCCCTAAAATAACCCCAACAGCCATATCCAAAACATTGCCGCGCATAATAAATTCTTTGAAATCTTTAATCATAACGTAAATCCTCCTTATAAATTAGTCAGTGCCCTTGACTAAAAGTATACCGTATTCAAGTTTCAGGATAAATAGATATGCTATTATTTGCAGAAAAACTCATTTTGATTGCTATTTTCATGTAAAATAGTAAGATAGAACAGTGATATTCTGAAAATAAAGAGTAATTGAGGCAGAAAAATATGAATTGGTTAGTACAATTGTATCAACCGTTTTTTGAATTGAACAACTGGCAAACAGTTATTCAATCATCAGAAGATTGGTTATTAATTTTAACGTTAGTGATTATGGAATGTTTGTTATCCGTTGATAACGCGGTTGTTTTAGCGGCACAAACGCAAAGCTTACCGACTAAGATTGAACAAGAGAAATCATTGGTCTATGGGCTATGGGGTGCTTATGTCTTTCGGTTTATTATAATCGGGGTCGGGACATATTTGATTCATCTTTGGGAAATTAAGGTATTAGGCGCGTTGTATTTAATGTATTTAGTTTTTGCGTACTTTAAAAATAGTCGGCATCCCAAGTTAGCAAAAGAACCGACGAAAGTTAAAATCAGTAGTCCGCACCGTTTCTGGCGAGTGGTAGCGTCGATTGAATTAATGGATATCGTTTTTTCGATTGATTCCGTTTTAGCATCGTTAGCGATCTCTAGTAATCCGGTAATCGTGTTGATTGGTGGCATGATTGGGATTTTATGTATGCGAGGAATTGCCCAAATTATCGCCCAACTAATGAAAAAAATTCCAGAATTAAATCCGATGGCCTACGTCTTGATTTTATTGATTGCGGTTAAACTGTTCTTATCAATTCCAGCAATTGATTTTGAAATTCCCAATTTAGTGTTTGCCGGAATTGTTTTCGGGGCCATTCTAATCACGCTTGCAATTCATTACTATCGAGTACATCACAATAAATAAGCTTAGATCGCGTAAAAAGGCGTTTCCTCATGAGGAAACGCCTTTTTTGCACACTATTTAATGAAGTTGACTGAAAAAAACATTGGCAATGGCCAATAGGACACTTCCCGCCGAGATGAAGATGAATAGGTGCTTTTTCATTGCTAAAATCGCGATAAATTCACGAATTGTGGCGTTCGGTAGGAAATACTTAGATGTTTTAGCACCAATTCCGTCGGCTTGCAAAGCCGCTTGTTTAGCGAATAAACTGGCGCGGAAAGTGTGATAGTTATTGGTACTAAAGATGACCTTAGGGTTTGGTTTGTCAGTGTCAGCAGTAATGATTTGTTTTGAAAATTGCATATTTTGGAGCGTGTTAACTGATTTAGGTTCCACCAAAGTTTGTTCAATCGGAATACCTTTAGCGAGCGCGTAACGTTGCATGGCAACTGCTTCGGGTAATTTTTCATCAGAACCCTGGCCGCCGGAAAAGACGAGTTTAGGGGCGGCGTGGCCTTTTTTGAGTTGACGCTGATAGAATTTGATGGCGCGGTCAATGCGACTCGCCAAAAGTGGTGGCACAATCTCGCCGTTGATTAGGCCGCTGCCTAAGACGATGATGTAATCTTGTTGGTAACGGGGCCGATTGAACTGGTAGATAATCAGTGATGATAAATACAAATAGAAGAAAAGTGGTAAATAGAGCAGATGGACGGTGACAATTGTCCCAACGAAAGGTTGAATTAACTTGGGAATGTGGAGTGCATTCGCAATCGACGGGGCAAAGAATAAGGCAATCAAGCCGAGTCCGATGAATAAGGTCAACATGTTAGATAAAGTGTGACTTTCTTTTTGCCAGACGATATAGGCGTTCCACAAGAACAGGACGAAGCCGAATACATATAGAAATAAAACAATAATGACAAAAACAATCATGGTGGCAATGGCGATGGCGTTAACGGTTTGATTATCAATCCGAATGACGAGGACTGCTAGTGCCATTAAGCCGGTGACTAATAAGCCATTAAAAACAATCCCATTGATGAATCGGCGTTTGTCTTGCCATTGCAAAAAAATGAAAAGCAGTAAGAAAAAGAGTGGCACGAAGCCAAAATAATCAACCGTTTGTGACATAGTAAAATCTCCAGCTCATTTTATTTAGTTGATAAAGCGTGTTGTTCAATGGCGTAAGCCACCCCGTCTTGTCCGAGATGATTGCTCTTGGTAATGACTTTGGCAATGGCTTTTAATTCGGGAATTGCATTGTCCATTGCGACGGGGAGGCCAGCGTATTCCAGCATGGATAAATCATTACCTTGATCACCAACGGCCATGACTTCAGCTTGTTGAATCCCTAATGCATTGGCTAAATCGCGGAGACCGTTTCCTTTGCCGGCATTTTTATTGAGGACTTCTAGGAAATAAGGTTCGCTTTGAACGAATTGGTATTCGTTAAAAATATGTTCAGGAATCTTAGTTTTAGCTTCCGCTAGAATTGCGGGTTCGTCGATTAACATCGCTTTTGAAAAAGCCTTGTCGGGTGCAATTTCATCAACGTGCCGGAATTTAATCGGCATATTGACGAGCGCACTTTCGCCAGTCGTGTAACGACTGATATTGCGATTTGCGGTGTAGATGAATTGATCGTCTTCAGCGTGGAGATGAACGCCAATTTGGCGGGATAATGATTCAATCTCTAAATATTGGTTATGCGTCAAGGTATGCCGGACCAGAATTTCACCACTGGCCGTATTTTGGACGAGCGCGCCGTTAAAGGTAATCACGTAATCAGAAGCTTCGGTAAGCCCTAATTCTTGCAAGAAAGGTGTGACGCCAGTGAGTGGCCGACCGGTACATAACACCACTTTAATCCCTTGGGTCTTGGCAGCCTTAACGACCTTGATGGTTTTAGGGCTGAGAACATTATTTTCATTGAGTAAGGTACCGTCCATATCGACGGCAACGAGTTTGATTGACATAGTTTAGGGCTCCTTTTAATCAGTTATTGGTTTTTGCAATGAACCGTTGTTAATGTAGTGTTTAAATTCTTGATAAATCGGTTGGAATAATTCAATGTCGCTGTTGGCTAACATCTCTTTGGGGAAATAGAATCGTTCATCGCCCGAAAACTTACCTGAAATCGCAGCGACTAATGGACTTAGGGAAGAGAGTTCTTCCAAAGTACCATCGGATTGCATGATTTCAATCTGGGTCTTTGGCGTTTTAGATGAGGGGTCGTAAGCATCATAGGGGAGGTCAAAGCTATTATTGACGGCGGTATAGTAAGTTGCGTCATAGCCGGCCTGTTCGGTTAAAGTCTGAAGTTTTGGCAAATAGCGTTCAGTTTCAGTTGTAAAACGAACTGATTTGAATGGTCGGCGACTAAGGAACCGGTTAGCCAAGTCATTGAGAATCTGATCGGGATAGTCCAACCAATAAATGAAATAGGTGTTCAAAACGCCATCATCCAATTTGAGATAGTCGTCTAGCGTAAACTGTTTCTTAAAAAATGGAATTAGTAGTTGAGGTGCTAAGTTTTGCGCGTGTTCGGGTTGTTCGTAGAGCATTTTGGCCCGTTGGAGTAGTCGTTGTAAGACGACCTCCATTCCGCGGGAAACCGGGTGAAAGTAAACTTGTTGATACATTTGGAAACGACTGACGATATAATCCTCAACGGCGTGCATGCCGTTGGCGAGAAAAGCAATCCCGCCTTGATAAGGACGCATCACGCGTAAAACCCGGGTTAAATCGAATTCACCATATTTAGTCCCCGTATTATAAGCATCGCGTAATAAGTAATCCATGCGATCCGCATCAATCTGGCTAGAAATCATCTGAACCACTTGGGGATTCGGGTAGGTGTGGTCAATCACACTTGCGACTTTTTGCGGAAAGTCCGGGGCCACTCTTTGGAGGATTTGATTAACGTGGGTCGAATCAGATGTAATAATCTCGCGAGTAATCGCTTCGTGATCGGTCTCGAAGATGTGTTCAAAGGTGTGCGAATAAGCACCGTGACCGATATCGTGTAACAAGGCTGCACAGAGCGCAACCAGTCGTTCTTGATCGTCCCACAGACCATCACCCGCAACTTGAGAAGGGTAGTTCAATTGGAATTGATCACAGATTTGCCGCGTGATTTCATAAACCCCTAATGAATGGGTGAAACGAGAATGTTCAGCCCCTTGGAAAGTCGAATTAGTCGTGCCCAGTTGTTTAATTCGGCGCAGCCGTTGGAATTCGGGGGTGTCAATTAAATCTAAAATAACCTGATAATCGACACGGATATAGTTGTGGACCGGATCACGAAAAACTTTTTCGCGACCGATTTTTTGCGTAGCATAAGTCAAACGGTCAGATCCTTTCATTGATAACGGGATAATTGTTGAAATTGCTTCTGTAATAGTTGTTGATAATCCGATTGGTCTAATGAACTGACTAAATTGGTTGCTGTTTTAAAATAGTCTGTGTTAAAACGGGCTAATAGTTGTTGTTGGACAAGTGCCACGGTCAAAGGTTGCTTAAGTAAATCAGCTAAGTTGGCCATGCTGTCTGGAATCACCGTCGGGAATTGCCAGCGCGGTTGTTGCTCAGCGCCTCCTTGTTGATAGAAAGTTTGCATGAGCTGACCACGTCGTTTTTGAGAGCCATTAATACTGGCGTAAAGTAAAATAGCAATCCCATTTTTAGACCGTCGCTGGGCAATGCCGGCGAATTTCTGGCCGTTGATGCTCAAGTCGTAATTACCAGGACAGTAGGAATGGTCTACTTCGAAATGCGCAATCTCAGGCGTGTGCGGATAGGTCCGAACCAGCCAATTAGCTATTAATTCGTAAGCGTCATCGATTGATAGCTGATTCGCCAGATGAGGCAAATAAAGCCCGATATTGAGGATGCCAGTATCGGCAACGACACCAAGCCCACCGGCGTTCCGAATGGTATAGGGATAACCCGCCGCGGTCAAAGAAGCACAGGCCGATTGATAATCGGGTAATTTAGTATCCATCATGCCTAGAATTACGTTTTGAGGGAGCGTCCAAAAATGAATGATGGGTTGGCTGAGTTGGGTGCTGAGTGCTAATAATGCATTTGTATGGGCTAAGGCCAACTGACCCTGCGCTTGGTTGAAAGATTGATGGACAACTTGAAAGACTTGATCATTGGGAAATAGTTGGTTTAATGCGACCATTAAATCGCCTCCATTATGATTCTTCCTAATTATAACGTAAATCAAGAAGTCTGTCTTTGCTAGGCTGAACAAATAGCAACGATTGATTTAATTGTACACGATGAGTCATTGACGTAACACTTGTTATTCAGTTAAATTGTTTATACCATGAACTTTTTTGTGATATATATTTTTAACAAAACGAATGATATCGGTTGCGATATCGTTATTGGTGTTTATAATAAAAGACAGGACAAGTTTTAATTAACAACTTGTTTTGACTGGAGGAATAGCGACATGAAGATTAAAAAAGTACTAATTTCAGGATTATTATTAGGGTTAATGCTTAATTTAGCAGGGTGTGGCGGTAGTCCAGGAAAATCCCAAAAGAAATCCAGCTCGGTTAAAACTGAAAAGAAAGTCAATCAAAGTTCTAAACAAATAAAAGACAAATCAAATGAAGTTGTTGTCAAAGTCAAACGATAATTCTGGGAGGATTTATAAGTGAAAAAGTTAACGTATCGATTAATAACGGCGATTTTTATTGCCGTTCAGGTTTTGAACGTGCCATTATCCGTTTGGAGTAATCAAGCACAAGCCCAATCTGTTTCAACAACGCAAACTGAAGCGCAACAGAAGCAGATGGCCAATGAAGCAATTAGTCAATCAGAAGCTAAGACGGCCAGCACTTCTGAAAGTAGTGCTAAAACGAAAACGAGTTCGTCGTCGGAAAGTCAGACGAGCGTAAACAGTTCTAGTAGTGAACAATCATCAGTAACGGCTAATAGTGACAGCAGTCAAGATGATCATGAACAGACCCGGAATCAAAAACCGGAAGATGTGCCAGATCCACCTAAGTCGGATATTGTTTTAAGTGATACGTTTAATATCTTACAAGGTTATAATTCTTACATTCATCCTACCAATTTGAATGAAGCGGTGATTACCGAGGATGAAGAAGATCAAAAGGGTGGTTTATGGTATCAAAACCCAATCAACCTGAAAAAAGATTTTTCAATGGAAATGTACATGTTCTTAGGCAATGATTTATATGGTGCTGACGGGATTGCTTTTGTCATGCAAAATGATCCGCGCCAATTGAATGCAATCGGCGCAATGGGTGCTGGTCTTGGGGCGTATGGTCGGAAAACAGAAGAAGATAAGTATATCAAAAATGGGTTAGCGCTAGAATTTGATACTTATTACAATGGGACGGCGGGTTCGACTAATGATTTAGATGTTAATAAAGATACGGAACACGCCGGACATATTGCGATTCAAAAGACGCAAGGCTATGCTGAAAAACATGAAAACTTAATTGAAGCAACGACTAGCGATCCATTGATGAATAATCAGTGGCGTAAAGTTAATCTAGAATGGAATTCTAAAACCCAAACGTTGGATTATTCTATCGCGGGTTATGGTAGTAAGAGTTACCATATTGCTGATTTGAACACACTGTTTAACGGGACGAACGTTTATTGGGGCTTTACCGGATCAACTGGTGGTAAGAGTAATAATCAAGCCGTCGCGATTACTAAGTTACCTGATCAAACGAATGTTGAAACCGGTAAATTAGTTAAAAACATTACGAATAAAGATCTCGATTATAATGCAGAAACAACTTATAAAACGGGTGATATCTTAGAATATAACGTGTCTTATTTTTATAGTAGCAGTAACACACAAGATTTAATTGATGCCAAAGTTGAAGACGTCTTAGATGCAAGAACCACGTACGTTCCAGGGACTTTGAAATTTGATGGTCAAACAATGAGTGATAGTCTGTGGGATAATGATTACATCAAATTAGGTAAAGTTAAGCCGGGCACGTCGAAAAAAATTACGTTCCAAGTTAAAGTGGCTGGCAGCGGTGTGATTGATAACGTCGCCACGGCAGTCAGTAAATACGCCAACCCAATGCCTTCTAATACAACTGAAGTGCGGAATGGTGATTTAGAAGTTACTAAGATTGATGGGGATACTAAACAACCGTTGAAAGGTGTTGTTTATTCTTTATACAATGCGGATGGCACTCTATATAAGAACAAGTTAACAACGGATGCTCAAGGTCAATTCGACTTGCACTATTTACCAGCCGGCACTTATTATTTGCAAGAAGATCAAGCCTTACCAGGCTATACGAAAGATCCAACGAAACATAAAATTGTGATTGATAAAGATCAAAAAGCGCCGGTCAAACTGAATTTGAAAAATTACCAACCGGTTAAGCCTAAATTAACGAAGTCGGTTAACGTTAAAGAAACAACTTTGGGTAGCGAGTATACCTATACGTTAAAAGTTAGCAATGATCAAAATACTGGCATTTGGCACGATGTCGTTGTTAAAGATGCTTTAGATAGTGCTAATATCCAACACGTTGCGAACACGACAACGTTAGCCGGTCAAGTGGTGGCTGATAGTCAAGCTTGGCAAGGTGAACAATTGGCTTTAAACGTGGGTGATTTAAAACCCGGTGAAACGAAAACGATTCAGTTTAAAGTGCACGTGATTGATGTACCGAAAGATAAAATTATCAACAATGTCGCGAGTGCTACGGGTCAAGATGGTGCAGACAATGAGGTAACACCACCGGACGCGAGCGTTAAAGTCCCCGTTGATTATAAAACTGGTGAATTAGTGTCAACGAAGTCGGTTTCTGATCAAGCCGGCAACAATATCAATGGGCACACGGTCAAAGTAGGCGATATCATTCATTTTGACATCAAGGTTGCTAATAAAGTGACGGACAGTATTGTGACTGATATTTTAGTCAAGGATACCTTAGTTAAAGGTTTTAGCTACCAAGCTGGTTCATTGACGGTGGATGGTCAAGCGGCTAGTGATAGTAATTTTAACGGTCAAAATTTAGCCATCAATATTGGCGATTTAAAAGGCAACCAAGCAAAAACGGTTGGGTTTGACGTCAAGATTACGGCTGAAGCGGATGGCAGCATGAAGAATGTAGCAACTGCGACTGGGAAGACACCCGGAACTGACGTGCCAACGACTTCGACGACCCCTAATACGGATAATGAAGCGAATCCTGACCCAACCTTAACCAAAGAAGCGTCGGTTAAAGATGTGGAATTAGGCGGCACTTATACGTATACTCTGACGCTTAAAAATGATGACCATGCTGGTATTTGGCATAATGCAATCTTAAAGGATAATTTACCAGAGCAAGTTTCATTAGTTGCTGCGACAACCACGATTGATGGTCAAAGTGTTTCCGATAGTCAAGTCTGGTCTGGTGATCATTTATATGCGCGGTTAGGTGATATGGCTGCCGGGGCAACACACACGATCACGTTTGAAGTTAAGGTCGATAAGCTTGATGAAACAAGTAAACAAGCTATTCCAATCAAAAATATAGCGACAGCTGCTGGTGAAGATGCAGTCGGTAAAATTGTGAAACCGCAAGATGCGCAAATTATTGTCCTCGCTAAATACGACAATGGTCATTTATTCTCTTACAAGACCGTTGCTGATCAAGCCGGCAATAACATTAACGGCAAAGTCGTCAAAATTGGTGATATCTTACATTATGAAATTAACGTTACCAACTATTTCCCAACGAGTATCGTCCGGGCTGTGCACGTCACGGATGCATTACCGGCTGGACTAGACTATCAAGCGGGTACGTTGAAAGTGACTCGCACAAATGATGGGGATATTACTAGCCAAACAACGGGTGGTTTTACCAATAATAAGTTAGATGTTAACGTCGGTGATATTGCGAATAAAACGACCGACTGGATTACGGTTAAGGTGGCATTTGATGTCAAAGTCACCGATAGTGCCAACGGTAAAATTGAAAATATTGCGACCGCTACGGGTGAGGGGCCAGGCACTTCAACGACCACGCCACCAACTTCGAATCAAACCGTTGCGAAACCAACGTTAACTAAAACCGTTGATACTAAAATGGCGACTTTAGGCGATGAATATACGTACACCTTAACGGTTGCCAACGCTAAAGGCGCCGCAACTTGGTTAAATGCTGAAATGAATGATTTATTACCAGGACAAGTTGAGCTAGTAGCAGGTTCGACCCAAAAAGATGGGGCTACGATTGGGGATGCCACCGTTTGGAGTAACAGTAATCGTAAGTTCCACTTAGCTTTGGGGGATTTAAAGAGTAATCAGAAAGTGACTGTGACTTTCAAGGTTAAGGTCATCGCGATTCCGGGCTCGCACATTATTACCAACACAGCGACTGCTAATGGTCAAGATAGTAATGGCGACGAACTTAACCCGGACGATGCGACAGCAATTGTGCCAGTTGATTATAAAACCGGTGCTTTAAAATCAGTTAAAACAGTGACTGATAAAGATGGTAATAATATCAATGGTCAAGAAGTTAAGGTTGGTGATAAATTACATTTCGATATTAAGGTCACTAACCCGATTAAAGACAGTATTGTCACGAATATTTTAGTCAAAGATTTACTTGAAGAAGGGTTTACCTATGTGAATGGGTCGTTAACCCAAACCACGAATAATCAAGTCAAACCATTATCTGATAGCAACGTCGCTGGTCAACAATTGACGGTCAACGCTGGGACACTAAAGGGTGATGAATCGACAACCATCGGTTTTGACGTGACGGTGAATGAAAACGCAAGCGCCGGGATGAAGAATGTGGCCCTTGTTGACGGGACAACGCCGGGTAAACCGACAGACCCAACGACAACGCCACCAACCATTAATGGCGCCCAACCAAACCCAACGCTAGAAAAAACAGCGAGCGTTAAAAAGACGTATCTCGGCGATACTTTTGAGTATACGATTAAGGTTAAAAACGCTTCGGATGCGGCTAAATGGATGAAAGCGCAAGTTAATGATCAATTAGCACAATCACTGGATTACGTGGCGAATTCAACGCAAATTGATGGCAAGACTGTTAAAGATCAAGGTATTTGGTCAGCTGATCAATTACACGTTGAATGGGCTGCTTTAAAATCGGGTGAAAGTCATACGATTACGTTCAAAGTTAAAGTCGTTTCGGTACCGGACAATGCTTATCTATTGAATGTCGCCCAAGCAACGGGGACGGATGATCAAGGTAAAGTGGTGGCACCGAAAGATGCTGAAGTATTAGTACCTGTTCAACATCATGACGGCCAATTAACCTTGAAAAAGGCGGTTCAAGATGAACACCAAACTGACATTGATGGGCAACAAGTCCAAGTCGGTCAAAAATTACATTACGTTTTAACGGTTAAAAATCCACAAGCGGATAGTTTAATTAGTAACGTCATTTTACGTGATCAATTAACGGCGGGACTAACCTATCAAAAAGGTTCTTTAAAAGTGGACCAAAAAGCACAAAGCGACAACAGCTTTACCGGACAAGATTTGGCGATTAATTTAGGCCAACTAACCACGAACGAAACGGTTAAAATTGAATTCGATGTTGTCGTGAACGAACTAGCCGATGGTCGTCTCCCTAATCAGGCGACGGTCGAAGGCCAACAACCTTCAGGGCAGGACAAGACGGTTACGTCTAATCAAACGATGAATACAACCCAACCAGCGCCAACATTAGCTAAAACGGCGAGTGTTAATCATGCTGAATTGGGTCAGACATTCACGTATACGTTAGATATTAAAAATCAAGCAACCGGCAGTATTTGGCACAATGCAAGTGTTCAAGATACATTGGATACGCAAAATTTAGCATTAGTTCCAAATAGTACGAAGCTGGATGGTCAAGTTCAAGCTGATGCAACCGTTTGGCAAAATGAAATGTTGGATGTTCAACTGGGTGATATGAACCCGGGTGTCAGCCATACGATCACTTTCCAAGTAACGGTTAAACAAATTCCAAATAACAAACTAGTGCTTAATCAAGCGACCGCGACTGGTGAAGATAGTAATAATCAAACGGTCAATCCGCCAATGGCGAGTGTGACTGTCCCAGTTGACTACAAGTCAGGTCGTCTAGAAGCGACTAAGCAAGTCAGCGATGCACAAGGTAATAATTTGAATGGAAAAGTTGTTAAGGTTGGAGATGAGTTACATTACACGATCCAAACGACTAATCCGGTTGCTGATAGTATTGTGACTAATGTGTTGATTCAAGATAAATTAGTGGCTGGGTTGACTTATGTGCCCGGCAGTTTAACACAACAAATTGATCAACAACAACCAACGGCTTTAGATGATAGCCACGTTAATGGCCAACAGATTAAGGTTAATGCGGGTCAATTGAACGGACAACAAAGTGTCACGATTAGTTTTGATGTGACGGTTAACGATCAAGCAAGCACCGCATTGAAAAATGTTGCAACGGTTGGTGGGAACACGCCTGGCGATCCAGACGGGCCATCGACTGAAGTAACCACCGATAATCACGCGCAACCACAACCAAGTATTACGAAAGAAGCTAACGTGGTTAAAACGCAGGTTGGCGACCAATTCAAATACACATTGACGGTTAATAATGCTACGGGTGCGGGGCAATGGTTTGAAGCACAAGTCAAAGACACGTTACCAAGTGAAGTGGTTTACGTGCCAAACTCAACTGAAATTGATGGTCAAAGTCAAACGGATCGTCAAATTTGGCAAGGTAATCAATTAGCGGTTAATCTCGGTGATTTGAAGGGTGGTCAAACCCATACCATTACGTTCATGGTTAAGACAACTAAGGTTGCAACTAACGGTAATATTATTAATATTGCTAAATTAAATGGGCAAGATGATACTGGGTATCAAACGAGTTATCAAGATCGAGTAGCTGTTTTTGTTGAAGCAATACCAAGTGTTCCGGTGACACCAAGTACACCGGATACCACACAACCTGGCAATCAGAATACAAACAATTCTAAAGTCGGTGGTCTTTTACCACAAACTGGGGTTGCTAAAGCTGGTTTAGCAGTCGCGATTGGGTTAATTTTAATCGCGGGTGTGCTAGGGTATCAAGTTGTTCAACGGCGGAAACGGCAATCGTGATTAAATTGAAGCTGTAATATAACGCAGTTGTCAATTTAGAAAATGGTCTATCCGAAATTTTAGGATAGGCCATTTTTGGATTTGTCGGTGGTGACTTTGACTTGAATCGCTTATAATAGGAAACAAGCAATCTTTTAGAGGAGTTTATTGAAGATGATAGAAAAAAGTAGTCTACCGATTAAGGTTCATTTAGAAACCCAGATTACCCAAGAGGGACAAGTTGAATCGCACAGTTTTGATGAAGACGGTCAACTCGTTAAAATGGGCGATAGTTTATACATCCGTTATATTGAACACGTTGATCAACAAGCGATTGCCGTGCGCTTTAAAATTGATGAAACGGGTCGCGTCCAATTAACGCGCGGGGCGAGTAAAGACGAGACACAACTACTGCTTTATTTTAAAGAAGCAGAACAGATGGCGTCGGTCTATCAAACCCAATATGGCAAGTTGCCAGTCGTCACGACAACCAATCAGTTAGTTTGGACGATTAAGGATCAACCATTGAGCGGTGAACTGGTGGTGCAATATCAATTAGAAATCAGTCAACAGGTGGTTGGTGATTATAAATTACGATTGATTTTTACCGCATAAGCTAGTATGATTAAGGATAGACTGTTGAAAGGACGTGTACCGGTTGAAATTAAACGTTTTTAAAGGCCAAAATAAAGAAGAACTATCAATGATCGAAGTCGCACATGCAATCCTAGAAGAAAAAGGCGACACAATCGGATTTGCTGATTTAGCGAATGAAGTTCAAAAATATTTAGGTAAAAGTGATGAAGAAGTGCGTGCACGCTTATCACAATTTTATACAGATTTAAACGAAGATGGTAGTTTCATTTCTTTAGGTGAAAACGTTTGGGGCCTTCGTTCATGGTACCCATATGAATCTGTTGATGAAGAAGTTAACCATCCAGAAGATGAAGATGATCAACCAACTAATAAGAAAAAACGTCGTAAAAAGGTTAATGCCTTCTTGGCAGACGTCACTGATGATGACGATGTCATTGATTACAGTGATGACGATCCAGAAGACGACGATTTAGAGGCATCTGATGATACTGAATTAGCGGATGATGAATCAGGTGAAAACTTGAAAGAATATCAAGCTGATTTACAAAATATCGGGGATGACGACGATGATGAAGAAGTTGACGCATTAGAAGACGGCATCGAAGGCCAATTATCTGAATTTAGCGATGACGATGATGACGAAGAAGATGACGACGACGACGATCTTTAATCTGAAATTGGTGTAATTTTCACTTGACGATAAAAGACCTTTCTTGTATCATATTCTTTGGGCGCTTCGCACTTTGTGTGAAGCCAGAATCGGTTAACAAGCTCCCCTATTCATTTTTGAATGGGGAGCTTGTTTTTATTTTTTGTTGTTTCCCAAGTATTTAGAATTAGCGTAGGCTAATAAGAAAAGGAGAATATTTATATGACCAAATATGTTTTTGTCACAGGTGGCGTTGTTTCTTCGCTCGGTAAAGGGATTGTTGCGGCTTCACTTGGTCGTTTGTTAAAGAATCGGGGCTTGAAGGTCACGATTCAAAAATTTGATCCATACATCAACGTGGATCCCGGTACAATGAGTCCTTATCAACATGGGGAAGTTTTTGTAACAGATGATGGTACTGAAACAGATTTAGACCTTGGCCATTACGAACGTTTTATCGACAACAACTTAAATAAATATTCAAACGTCACAACGGGTAAAATTTATTCAGAAGTTTTACACAAAGAACGAAAAGGCGAATACTTGGGCGCAACTGTTCAAGTCATTCCACATATCACAAACATGATCAAAGAAAAAATCATGCGCGCAGCGACAACCACTGATTCAGATATCGTAATTACTGAAATTGGTGGCACGGTTGGTGATATCGAATCACTCCCATTCTTAGAAGCACTTCGTCAAATGAAGGCGGATGTTGGCGCTGAAAACTGTATCTATATTCATACGACGCTAGTCCCTTACTTAAAGGCCGCTGGTGAAATGAAGACTAAACCAACGCAACATAGTGTTAAAGAATTACGGAGTATCGGCATTCAACCGAACGTTTTAGTTTGCCGGACTGAAAAAGAAATTCCAGATAGCATGCGGAATAAGATTGCCCAATTCTGTGATGTTGAACCAGAAGCAGTCGTTGAATCACGCGATGCAGAATCAATTTACGACATTCCATTATCATTACAAAAACAGGGCTTAGATGATTTTGTCTTGAACCATTTCAAGATGACGGCACCAGCTGCTGACATGACTGAATGGGCTGATATGCTCCACACTATCAAGAACCTTGAAGGTACTAAGAAGATTGCGTTGGTTGGTAAATATATCGAATTGCAAGATGCTTATATCTCAGTGAATGAAGCCTTGCGTTCTGCCGGTTACGTCTATAATACGGACGTTAAAGTCACACCTGTTCAATCAGAAGACATCACTAAAGAAAACGTTGCTGAAAAATTAGCTGGTTTTGATGGTGTGATTGTCCCTGGTGGTTTCGGCGATCGCGGTCTTGAAGGGATGATTGTATCCATTCAATATGCGCGTGAAAATAACGTGCCATTCCTTGGTATCTGTTTAGGGATGCAAATGGCTAGCATTGAATTCGCCCGGAACGTTGCTGGGATCACTGATGCAACGACTGGTGAAGTGCATCCAGATGCAAAACATAAATTAATCGACATCATGTCTGATCAAATTGATGTTGAAAATATGGGTGGCACGCAACGTCTTGGTTTATACCCATGTAAATTAAAACCAGGCACGAAGACGGCTGATGCCTATGATAACCAAAGTGTCATCCAACAACGTCACCGTCATCGTTATGAATTTAATAACGAATATCGCGATTTGTTAACGGATAAAGGTTTAGTCTTTGCTGGGACATCACCTGACAATCGTTTAGTCGAAGTCATTGAAATTCCAGAAAATAAATTCTTCGTGGCAGCGCAATACCATCCAGAATTCTTATCAAGACCAAACAAACCAGAAGGCCTATTCAAGGCATTCATAGGAGCAACAATTTAAGAGTGCTGGAACCCACGGGTAATTTCTGAGCATTAGCCTAGTTTTGTGAGTGCAAGCATGTTTTGAATCAGAGTGCTATCTCAGCTGTTTAGCGTCTGAGTATAGCCTAAAAATAACGCCTGATGATGATTTCTAGTCATTAGGCGTTATTTTTAGATTAGAGTCCTTTTTGATTAACGGAAAATTGTTTTTTTAGACCTATTTTCTAACCAAATTATTAGTTGGCCTTTTATTTAATGATTTATACCGAATGTTTTCAGTAAAAATGCGGGATTATCTTGTAATTTGCTGAATAATTAATTATTATTATACATGTGTGACTATTTCAGAATAAAAAGACAGTTTTTGAAAGTGCACAGTATTAACTAATTATTAAAATAAATTTGGAAAAAGTCAAAAGCCCGCTTGTCGATTGCCTGATTGTTGGGACGGTCACTAAAGCTAGCTCTTTTGTTATGAATTGAACGGGGAAATTAAAAAATGAAAAAAATGTTAATTCAAGGCGGCAATCTTCTATCCGGAGAAGTGACAATTGGTGGTGCTAAAAATAGTACCGTTGCCATTATTCCTGCTGCTATTCTGGCAGAATCAAAAGTTGTGTTAGATAGTGTTCCCCACATTAAAGATGTGAACAGTCTACTATCAATTCTAGATGATATGCACGTGACGTCAACGTTTGTTGGTGATACGGTCGAAATCGATCCAACGGCGATTATTTCAACGCCATTACCAAGTGGTAAAATTCAAAGTTTACGGGCATCCTACTACTTTATGGGCGCTTTATTAGGGCGTTTTGGTAAAGCAGTGGTTGGCTTGCCCGGTGGGGATGATATTGGACCACGACCAATTGATCAACATATTAAAGGCTTTGAAGCGCTTGGAGCGGTTGTGTCGAATAATCATGGCGCGATTGAAATTAACGCACCAGAGGGCTTGCACGGGGCTAAAATCTATCTTGATATGGCATCGGTTGGCGCGACAATCAATTTGTTGTTGGCCGCAGTCCGAGCTGAAGGTCAAACGATTATTGAAAATGCGGCGCGTGAACCCGAAATTGTGGACATTGCAACCTTCCTGAATAATATGGGGGCTAAAGTTCGTGGCGCAGGAACCGATACGATTCGAATCGAAGGGGTTGCGCACCTCTATGGTCATACGACACACACGATTATTCCGGATCGGATTGAAGCGGGGACCTACTTGAGCATGGCCGCAGCGATTGGTGATGGCGTCAACGTTAAGAACATCATCAGCGAACACATGGATGCCTATTTAGCGAAGTTGGAAGAAATCGGCGTTAAGATGGATGTTAAAGAAGATAGTATCTTCGTTTATCCATCACCGAATTTAAAAATGGTACAAGTGAAAACAATGCCATATCCCGGTTTTGCGACTGATTTACAACAACCTTTAACACCGCTTTTGTTAAAAGCACAAGGTGAAGGGATTGTTGTCGATACGTTGTATCCGAAACGGACGCGCCACGTGCCTGAACTGATTCGGATGGGGGCTGACATTTCAATCGAAAATGATGTGATTATGTTGCATCATGCGGATCAACTACAAGGCGCTGAAGTTTCTGCGGATGAAATTCGCGGGGGCGCTTGTCTGATGATTGCCGGCTTAATGGCCAGCGGTGTGACGACGATTAACAATGCTAGTAATATTTTACGGGGCTATGATCGGGTGGTTGAGAAGTTAACCGGTCTCGGGGCCGTCGTTAAAATGATTGAAGAATAAATGATTGGCCTATTGTTTTTTAGGCGGATTCATGCTAATATTTAATGGTTATGTAAACAAATATCTCTGACATAGCAAATATCTCAGGGCAAAACTTAAGTTGTGCATCTTCGGATGTGACTAACTTTAGCAAAAAGGAGCGGAAAAGACATGAAAAAAGGTATTCATCCAGATTATCACAAGGTTATCTTTATGGATTCATCTACTGGTTTCAAATTCATCTCAGGTTCAACTGCAAACTCAGCTGAAACTGTTGAATGGGAAGACGGTAACACATATCCATTAATCCGTGTTGAAATTTCATCAGATTCACATCCATTCTACACTGGTAAACAAAAGTTTACTCAAGCAGATGGCCGTGTCGATCGTTTCAACAAAAAATATGGTTTTGCAGATCAAAACGCTGCCAAATAATTATTTTAGAATCAGGGATCAATTTCCTGGTTTTTTTTGTCCATTTTTTTAAGGAGGAATACGATGAAAATCGGTCGATTACAAGCTTTTAGTGATGGTGTTTTCTCAATTTTGCTAACGTTATTAGTCTTAGATTTCAAGTTGCCAACCTATCAAGACGGTCATTTAGCACAGTCGGTTTTAAGCCAATGGCCGACGTTGGTTGCTTACGGACTTTCTTTTTTCTACGTGGGGACCTTATGGTTGTTTCATCATGATTATTTTGCGAAAATAAAGAAGACGAACTGGCAATTGAATGTTTTAAATTTAGTGATTCTATTTACGGTAACGTTGATTAATTATCCAACCAGTCTGTTAGCAGAATCAATCGCACACCAACAACGCAACGATATGCAGTTTGCCTTTTCGTATTATACGATAGTGGCCTTGTTGATATCCGCGATGTTTTGGTTACTTTACCGTTTTATGGCGCAACACCACGAATTGACTGGCTATCATCAGAATCATGAACGGTTTTATCAACGAACAAAGAATGATCCGTTAAAAAGTGTTACGATTTACTTAGTCGCCTTGGTGGGGATTCAAATTAATTTGTGGTTAGGCGCTAGTTTAATGATTGCGGGGAACGTTTTTCATTTTATCGCTTATTTGCGATTAAGTCAGGGGATTCAGAAGTACGCGCTGATTAAGAAGGGATGATGCAAGATGGTCAAACAAAAAAGAACGTTACGGTGGGTTGATTGGGTCTATTTATTCACGATGGGCAGTCAGTTAATTTACATTATTTTCTATTTAGAACAATTGATTAATCGACCAACTGAAAATCCAGGATTGGCCTTCGCTATTTTACAAGTAGTCGCCGGTTTAATTATTGCGACATTACCGATTTTGATTGAACGTTTTATGCCGTATCGGTTCCCAGAAATTTTATACGCCGTTTATCTAGCTTTTGTCTACTGTTCAATTCTGTTGGGGACTGGATTACACTTTTACAGTCGGTTCATTTACTGGGATAAGTTTCTACACGTTTTAAGTGCCGGACTACTAGCTGGACTGGGTTATACGATTTTTAATATCTTGATTTCTAAACAACAACGCCAAACGATGTCGGCCTTATTGATGAGTCTCTTTTCATTAACGTTTGGGAGTACGGTTGGTATTTTGTGGGAATTCTATGAGTTTACGGGGGACCACTTCTTAGGGCTCAACATGCAACGTTTCATGGTCGGTGGCAAACTATTACAGGGCCAAGCAGCCTTAGTCGATACCATGGGCGATTTATTAGCCGACGTCCTCGGCTCGTTACTGATTTCTGTCATCGGTTATTACTGTATTAAATATAACCGCGATTGGTTAGATAAGTTGAGATTCACAAAAAAATAAGTGCTAACGCAAGCGTTTAAACCTTGAGCATAACCTATATTAAATAAATCAAAAAAGCTTAGTCCTTTTGGGCTAAGCTTTTTGTTTGCGTTGATCGCGTAAGACTTTTGTATTTTGGTTGACCCAGAATAGGTTGACGATGATTAAAACGGTGGTTGAAATAAAGATGCCGCTATAACCAAAGAGGCCGGAAACACTGGAACCGATTAAAGGACCGGCGACGTTGCCCATCGCTTGGAAGGATTGATTGTAGCTAAAAATACGACCGGCCGATTGATGGGGTGAGTATTTAGCGAGGATCGTTTGGACTTGGGGAATTAAAGCGGCATCGGCAATTCCGACCAGTAATCGTAAACCACCGAGTTGCCAAACGTTTTGAACAAACGCTTGGGGAATATAGACGAAAACCGCAAATATCAAGCCGGCAATCAAAATCTTTTCGGAGCCGATTCGATCGCCTAATGCACCAAAGCGGGGTGCCGCCACCAGGGTGGCAATCCCCGGAATGGCGGCGATAACCCCACTGATTAAGGCTACGTTGTGACCGTGATGCATCAATTCGCGGACGTACAGACTTAGTAGCGGACTGATTGAATTGTTGGAGGCTTGAATAATCATGGTGGTGACAAACATCCCGATAATCAGGTGTGGATATTTCAATTCTTGCAATAGTTGTTTACCAGGCACTTGGTCGCCTTTAGCAATCGGCGTAAATTCTTCGTGAACAAAGGCTAAACAAAGGAAGAAGACGATCATTAGAATCGTACCGGTAATAAAGAAAGTCGTTCGATAACCGGTCGCTTCGGCGATAATCCCGCCAAGTAAGGGGCCTAATAACGTCCCCGAGACACTGCCGGTGGTTAAGGTGCCTAACGCTTGGCCGCTTTTGGCTTTAGGTGCGGAGGTTGCGATTAAGGCGTTTGAATTGCTGATGTAACCGGAAAAGACACCTTGCAACATCCGCAGTGCAATTAATTCGTAGACGTTTTGGACAAGGCCCATCGCGCCTAAAACAACGGCCATGCCAAGTGAGGCGCGCAGTAACATGAGTTTACGGCCGCGTCGATCGGCAATTTTACCCCACCAAGGTGAGATTAAGGCGGTCACTAGGAAAGTAGTCGCGTAGGTTAAACCACTCCAAAGCCCTAATTCGGCTTTCGTGAAATCGCCGAGTGTGTCGATGTAGAGTGACATGAACGGCATGATTAAACTAAAAGCAACACCGGCCATGAAGTTGCCAAACCACAGGACGATTAAATTTTGTTCCCATTGTTCACGTCGTCTGAATAGGCGTTGACGAATGTTTGCCAACATACAAAGGTCATCTCGATTCTATTTTAATAAGTGAACGACCATTTAGCCGCGTATTGGTCGTACAGGGTTGCTAATGCGGGTAACTGCTTGAAAGCGTGCTGTAAATTGGTAGCGAGTGTTGGTGGTAATTGGCGTCTAAAGTAGAGCTGTTGGGTATTGAAAGCAGCTAGTGCACATTTTTGTTGCGCTAATGTGCCGTGTTGGACGAAAAATTGGAGCCAACTTAAAAACCAATCTTTAGGACGATCACTTTCATAGTGTTCCAGTAAAGTGGTTAATTCGCTGGGTTGTGCCACTAATAAGTAGTGGTTTCGTTGTAAAGGGGTTAACGGGAATTCGTCAATTCCGGATAGATCAATCGCTTTGGTACCTAACAGTGCGAGAAAAGTTTCAAATGAGTCGGCAACGGTTAACCATTGATCGACTTCCGTATCAATGTAGCGAATGCTCGGATTAGTCGGATTCTGTTGATAATCAAACGCGAAGTATTGGGTTTGATGTTGGCTAAACGGGATTAAATAAGCAGGAAAGTCTGAACAATCAATGACTGGTTGGTGCTCAGTCGCAAGACCAGCGATGTAGTGGCATTCAACGTGGCCTAAGCCGTCGCTAGTTGGTTCACTGGTTGGTAACCAGAAACGTTGTAGAAAGCCACCGTTGGTTTGTTGACACAGTGTGACGTAACTTGCGGGTAACTTGGCGTTGGGGTGGATGAAGCACGGGTCTGTGAGGCCGCTATCCGCAATTTGAGGATGAATCGTAAACATTGAAAGAGACCTCCTAAGTGGATTGGTATTACTGTTAGTTTAACATGCTTCGGACATCTTTTGAATTTTTGTAAAATTAATTAACAGTTCTTTATTTGTCGTGCGGAGTCTGATACTATGAAGACAATATCTAAGAAAAGAGGAATGTATGATGCTGTGGTTAATTGTAATTGTAATTTTATTAGCGGTCGGCGCGGCTGGCTTTTATATCAGTACCTATAATGGCATGGTTAAAAGTCGTAACTGGACGGAAGAAGCTTGGAGCCAAATTGATGTGCAATTAAAACGGCGTAATGATTTAATTCCGAATTTACTATCGACGGTTAAGGGTTACGCCAAACATGAACAAGAAACATTAGAAAAGGTCATCAAAATGCGGAATCAATTGGTCGAGATGCCAGCTGATAATCGTCAAGAAACGATGGCGGTATCGAACCAATTAACGGATTCGTTGAAGAGCATTTTTGCGTTATCTGAAAGTTATCCTGATTTAAAAGCCAACGCTGAATTTGGCAAATTGATGGAAGAATTAACAAATACCGAAAATAAAATCGCGTATGCCCGTCAATTGTTTAATTCAAGTGCAACGCGTTTTAATAACAAAATTGAAACTTTCCCCGGGAACGTTTTAGCTGGTGCCCATAATTTCCAAAAAGTGGCTTACTTAGAAACACCAACTGAAGAAAAAGCGGTTCCTAAAGTTTCATTCGATTAGAGTGTGATTAAAAATGTTATATGAACAAATTGCACAAAATAAACGCAAAACAGTTTACGTTTTAATCGGGTTTTTCGCATTAGTATTAGCAATCGGGGGCGCGATCGGTTATCTGTTTATGAATAATATGCTAACCGGCGTGACCTTGGCAGCCGTACTAGCCATTGTCTATATTTTAATCATGATTAGTAATTCGACAAACGTTGTCATGCAAATGAACCACGCCGTTGAAATCAAAGACGCGAATCAGTATCCGGATTTATGGCACATCGTTGAAGACATGGCGATGGTCGGTCAAATTCCGATGCCGCGGGTTTTTATCGTTGAAGATGACAGCCCCAACGCTTTTGCAACCGGCAATGATCCGCAACACGCAGCGGTCGCTGTGACCAGTGGGATTATGCAACGGTTGAATCGTGAAGAATTAGAGGGCGTCATTGCCCATGAAGTGTCACATATTCGCAACTATGATATTCGACTATCAACGATTGCCTTGGCGCTATCGGCGGTGATTTCGATTTTGGTTAACATTGGGAATAACTTCTTCTGGTGGGGCGGCGCAGGTCGTGACCGGGATGATGATCGCGATAATGGCGGTAGTAATGTCATTGCGATGGTCTTTTCAATCTTACTAATGATTTTGGGCCCATTGGCTGCCAGCTTAGCGCAGATGGCGTTGTCACGAAACCGCGAATATTTAGCGGATGCGTCAGGAGTTGAGCTAACTCGCAATCCTGAAGGGCTAATCAATGCGTTGTTGAAAATTTCGGATAGCGAACCGATGCAAGCGGCCGATCCATCAAGTTCGGCACTCTACATCTCAGATCCGTTCAAAGGTAAGGCCTCGCACCTATTCGACAGCCATCCACCAATCGAAGACCGAGTCGCAAAACTAAGAGCAATGTAAAATGAGTGAGTGCTGATGCACACGGTAGGTTCTGAGCATCACCCGCAAATCGCCAATTATCTTGACCGTTAAGATAACTGGCGATTTTTTGGTTTTTGTCGGTAAATTTCGTATAATTAAACTGAAAGGGTGGTGACTAACGTGCGACAGAAAATCCGCGACTTAACCATTTTACAAAGTGAGTTAATCAGTTTACCGCAGCCACCAGCGCAACAACCAATGGCCGGATTGGACGAGCTGTTAGCAATTGTTCGCGGTCAACTACTGTTGGCCTACGATCAAGACAATTACTTGACGTTATCGACGGACCAACGAACCACTTTGCAAATCGGAATCATTCAGGCATTAAGTCATCAGCCAGCCGAGGTTAAAAAACTGCAATTAATGTGGCAGCAGACCACCGCCAGTCGGTATCAAATTCAAAATGAGCCGCAATTGGTCGCCCATTTTAACCAGCTTGAACAAGCTAATTGGGATCTAGCTAGTTTACGTGCTTACGCCAAATATATCAATCAACGTCCTTTAACGGCACAGCAATATCGGGAAAATAATAGTGAGTTACATCGGATTGGGTCGCCGCTCTATACGCGGTTATATCAAGCATATGGGCGACAAACCACGAATCGTGTTATCAATTGGCAAAAAGCTAATTTAGTGTTGAATCAACTGGAAGCACAATTAGACAGTCATCAGTTTTTACAATTACGGAGTCGGCAGTTTCGAATTGATCCGGCGATGCCACCGGATGCGCCGTTTTTAACGTCATTTGCCAAAAGTGTTCAATTAGCGTTTCGGCAGCGACCATTAACGGATCAACGATTACACCAGTTTAGGTTGTATCTGGATCGCCAAAATGAACAATACATTCGCCATTTCTGGCAAAAGGACGGTCAAACGGATGAACAAGCCTTGGCCCAATTTGTCGTGAGTCGGCAACAAGCGAACCCGCAATATTGGTTACGCCGCGAACCGGCGCGATTTCATAATAAATATCGGATTGGCCAACCAATCCCCAATGACTTTCCGAATCGTAAACGGCTGACACCGGATTTTCATAGTGAATGGCTAATCGATGAACACGGCCAGTTTATCAGTCAATGGTCGGTTTTGAAACAATCGGCCGACGAGTTAGTCATCAGTAATCCGGTTGACTATCAGTTGACGGACGCGCAATGTCGGCAATTATTGAACGGGGCTTCGTTTAACTATGCACATCAAAATGATCAAACCCATGTTCAATTGGATAGTTGGCCACCGAAACGCTATGATCATCTATTGCGACAAGAAACATTTAACGCATGGCGAAGCCCCTCAAAAGCCATTTATCAAAACAAAGATATTGAGCCCGATGGTTATTCGGTGCACTATTAAGCGGATTCAAAACTTATCTATTGTCCAAAGTACTTCGAACGTTTTTATGGTACAATATGGCTTAGTCAATTAAGCACTGATAAAAAATGGTCCGTTACTGGGACCTTAATTAATAGGAGCTATCGATATATGAAAATGCAATTGGGTGAAATTGCACGAGTGACCGGCGCAATCAATGAAACTGAACAATGGCAAACATTAGAAGTGACTAGTGTGGCGTTTGATGCTCGTGAATTACGACCAGGGGCTTTATTTGTGCCTTTAGCCGGTAATCGGGATGGACATGATTTTATAGAACAGGCGCAAACCAATGGCGCAGTTGCGACTTTCTGGGCAAGTGACCATGCGAATCAACCGACCGATTTCCCAATCTTGGTGGTTAAAGATCCGCTGATTGCCTATCAACAATTAGCGATGCATTATTTACGTAAGATTAATCCGAAAGTGGTGGCGATTACCGGGAGCAATGGTAAAACGACCACTAAGGATATGACCGCTGCTGTTTTAGGGAGCCAATATAATATTCATAAAACGCAAGCCAATTTTAATAATGAAATTGGGGTCCCACAAACGATTTTATCGATGGAAGCCAATACTGAAATTCTAGTCGTTGAAATGGGGATGGACCGGCCAGGACAATTGCACGCCTTAAGTGAAATTGTGATGCCCGATGTGACCGCCATTACGATGATTGGCGAAGCGCATATCGAGTTTTTCAAAACGCGGGATAAAATTGCCGATGCCAAGATGGAAATCACCGATTTCTTAAATGAAGACGGGTTGTTAATTTATGATGGGGACGAACCACTCTTGAACGAACGGGTGGGCGATTTGGACATTGAAACGTTTGGCGGTTCGACCACCAACACGCTTTATCCGCTCCAAGTGCGTGCGGGCGAAATGAGTACGACTTTTAAATTAAACGAATGGCCAGAAATGACGTTTGAAATTCCAATGATGGGGGCCTATAACGTCAATAATGCGTTAATCGCGCTCTTAATTGGCCAACGTTTCCACATTAAACCGGAAACGATGCAAAAATCATTGGCTAAATTTGAAGTCACCCGGAATCGAACGGAATGGTTAGTTGGGACTAAAGGTGAACGGCTGTTGAGTGATGTTTACAATTCTAACCCGACGGCGGCTAAAGAAGTGTTACATAACTTCAGTCATTTTGAAACGCAGGGTAAACGGATCGCTGTTTTAGGCGATATGTTAGAACTAGGAACCGCCAGCAAAAAGCTACATGAAAGTTTAGCGACCGTTTTAAATCCCGTAGAAATCCAAACGGTTTATCTGTATGGGGATGAGATCCGACCACTCTACGAAAAATTAGCGACGACGTATGCCCCAACGCAATTGCATTATTTTGAAAAGAGCCAACAATCGGAACTAATTGAAGCGTTGCTAACCGATGTGCAACCGGCCGATTTAGTCGTTTTAAAAGCGAGCCATGGATTACATTTAGAACAAGTCGTGACCGCTTTAACTGAATAATGACATAAAAAAACAGTTTGAAAATAAGTTTTCAGCTGTTTTTTCTGTCTAATCGGGTTTTAGCGCAAATTTGTGGTAAAATAAGTACTAATTGCGTTTGCTAATTAACGGTGAGCGTGATAAGCTATTAAGGAGCTTTTTTAATGAAAAAGGCTTTTGAAAACAATTATATTACAAGACAGATTTTTGAAAATGGTGTAGCTGATAAAGTGGACCTGTTTTGTAATTGGGATGTTTTTTACAAAACAAGGAGGAACACTATTTGAAATTCTCAGAATTAGGTTTAACAGAACCAATCATGAAAGCCATCGAACGCGCTGGCTTTGAAGAAGCAACACCCATCCAAAGCGATACTATTCCGTTGGCATTAGCTGGCAAGGACGTTATCGGCCAAGCGCAAACGGGGACTGGTAAGACTGCAGCATTTGGTTTACCAATCTTACAAAACTTAGATTTAGAAAACCCTAATATTCAAGCTTTAATCATTTCGCCAACACGTGAATTGGCTATTCAAACACAAGAAGAACTTTATCGTTTAGGTCGCGACCGTAAAGCGAAAGTTCAAGTTGTCTATGGTGGCGCTGATATTCGCCGTCAAATCCGTTCATTAAAGGAACACCCACAAATTTTAGTTGGGACACCTGGTCGTTTATTGGATCATATTAACCGTCGGACGGTTAAATTAGATCACGTTCAAACATTAGTTTTGGATGAAGCGGATGAAATGTTGGACATGGGTTTCGTTGATGATATCGAAAGTATCATCAAACAAGTACCTGACAAACGTCAAACACTTTTATTCTCAGCAACGTTACCAGCACCAATCTTGAAGATCGGTAAGACCTTCATGACTGATCCTGAAACAATCAAAATCAAGTCAAAAGAATTAACGGCTGATTTAATCGATCAATATTATGTTCGTGCAAAAGATTTTGAAAAATTCGATATTATGACGCGTTTATTCGATGTTCAATCACCAGAATTAACGTTAATCTTCGGTCGGACAAAACGTCGTGTTGATGAATTAACACGTGGTTTGAAAGCCCGCGGTTATAATGCTGAAGGGATTCATGGCGATTTATCTCAACAAAAACGGATGAGCGTTTTGAAATCATTTAAGGCTGGCCGTTTGGACATCTTAGTGGCAACCGATGTCGCTGCCCGTGGTTTAGATATCTCAGGCGTCACGCATGTTTACAACTATGATATTCCTCAAGATCCAGATAGCTATGTTCATCGTATCGGCCGGACTGGTCGTGCCGGTAAATCAGGTGTTTCTGTGACATTTGTAACACCAAATGAAATGGAATACCTACGCATTATCGAAGACTTAACGAAGAAACGGATGTTACCTTTACAACCACCTTCAGAAAAAGAAGCCTTCAAGGGTCAATTAGCAGCATCAGTTGCTGATATCACTTCAATGATTGATAAAGGTCAATTGGCGAAGTACAATGAAGACGCTGAAGAATTATTAAAACAATTCTCAGATGTTGAATTAGCTTCAGTTCTTTTGAAGACGATCAGTAAAGAATCCGTTCCCGTTAAGATCACACCAGAACGTCCATTACCTTCACGTAAAAAGGGTGGTAATCGTGGCGGTAACGGCGGCGGTCATCATGGTAATGGTGGCGGCAAACGTCGCGGCGGCAACGGTGGCGGTGGCTATCGTGGCAACAATCGTCGTAACGGTAGTGGCGGCAGCAGCAATGGCGACGGCAAACGTCATGAAGGTAACAAAGACGGCCGTCGTAGCAACGGTGGCAATGGCGATAGCAGCAAACGTCGTAGCAACGATAACCGTAGCAATGACAACCACAAAAAAAGTGGTGAGGGCCGTTCAAAACGGAACTTCACAATCAGAACAAACGAAAAATAGAGCGCTGATTTGAGCGTTTAAAGTTCGAGCATAACCTAAAAATAAGCACTATGGCGTTTTTGGCCATAGTGCTTATTTTGTAGTTAGGCGGAGAACTTTGCTCAAGAAGCGCGTTTAAAGGAAGCGTTTTAGATTAAGCGGAAGTTGTCGCAGGCTTTTTTGGTTGTTAATTTCATCAAGTAACCGCTTCATCAAATATGTGACGAAGCTGTTAGTTCTGTTGGTCTGTTGATTGTGGTAAACTAAATTAAAATAACTAGTGTGTTGGGAGTAAGACGATGATTATTGGATTGGGTGTTGATTTGGCAGAGATTGCGCGATTTGAAAAGGCGCAGACTAAAAATGTGCACTTTGCACAAAAAGTATTAACACCAACCGAGCTGGCGTTATTTAACAGCTATTCACCCAAACACGCTCTTGAATTTTTAGCGGGGCGCTATGCGGTTAAAGAGGCGTTTAGCAAGGCCTATGGAACTGGTATCGGCCAAGTTGGACTACAAGATGTCGAAACGCTGAATGATGCGCACGGTAAGCCGTATATTCGTCAATCGTTATTCGACGGGACCGTCCATGTCTCGATATCGCACACCGACACATTGGTGATCGCAGAAGTTATTTTAGAAAGAGGTTAGACTTCATGACAGTCGGATATTTACGACCTACACGGGTGCTTGTTAATCAACAAGCCATCTATGAAAATGTTCAAAATGAATTAGCACAATTAACGGATCAAGAGACTGAAATTTTTGCAGTCGTTAAAGCCAATGGGTATGGTCACGGCATGGTACCAGTAGCGCAGGCGGCGGAAGCAGCTGGGGCAACCGGTTTTTGTGTGGCGATTTTAGATGAGGCGTTAGATTTACGACGCGCTGATTTCACGGAACCGATTCTAACGTTAGGCATTACGCAACCAGTTTATGCGAGCTTGCTGGCGGCCAACCAAATTTCAGTGACGGTTGGTTCATTAACATGGTTAGAAGAAGCTTATGACATTTTAAAATCAGAAAAAAATAGTCGTCAGATTCACGTTCACTTGGGGATTGATAGTGGCATGGGCCGGATTGGTTTTCGTGATGCCTCCGAATTATTAGCGGCTTATCAATTTATGCAAACTCACAATGATTATTTTGATTTTGAAGGGGTTTTTACGCATTTTGCAACCGCTGATGATCCAGATGATACCTACTTTAAAGAACAATCAGCACGCTTTAAAACGCTGTTGGCGATCTTGCCTGAACAACCACGTTATGTTCACGTATCGAATTCAGCAACCAGTTTGTGGCACGCAGCTTGTAATGGTAATATGATTCGGTTAGGCGTCAGCATGTACGGTTTGAACCCATCGGGCAAAGCGATTGAAAAAGTCCCATATCAATTGCAACCAGCGATGCGGGTTGAATCAGAACTTTGTTTCGTGAAGGAAGTTAAGCCAGGTAGTAAGATTGGTTATGGGGCGACTTATACTGCGGATAGTACGGAATGGATTGGCACCGTCCCAATCGGTTACGCCGATGGCTGGTTACGCCGGATGCAGGGGTCACAAGTCTTAGTTGATGGGCAATTTTGCGAAGTCGTTGGTCGGGTTTGCATGGACCAGTTGATGATCCGGTTACCTCATGAATATCCAGTTGACACCAAAGTTGTGTTGGTTGGTCAAAGTCGCAATGAGTCGATTTCGTTACAAGACGTCGCTGATTACGCAGGAACCATTCATTATGAAATTGCCTGTGACTTAGCCGAACGATTGCCGCGCGTTTATCAACCAATCACTGGCGACATTAATATTTAAAAATCATGATTTCTGTGTTAGGATGAACTAAGGTTAAAAAGAGTTGAATTCGGAGGCTAATGATGATGAATGCTAACCATGCACAACTATCCGTTAATTTAGATGCGAAACTGGTCCAAGAAATTAAAACCTATTGCGAAGTTTATGCGCTTGATGAAAATGATTTAATTCAAGACGCGTTACGTGAATTTATGGTGACGAGACAAGCGAAGGTCGATGGATTAATTAGTGGGTATGCTGAGATGGCCAGCATCAATAGTCAGATTGCCGCGGAATTCAATGAGTGTGAATGTGAAGCTTACGCCCACATTCGGACAGTTGATTTATCCTAATGGAGGGATCTGAATGGTGGCAGTAGTTCAACGTGGTGATATTTTCTATGCTGATTTATCACCTGTCGTGGGTTCAGAACAAGGTGGCATGCGCCCGGTATTAGTCATTCAAAATGATGTTGGTAATCACCATAGTCCGACTGTGATTGTTGCAGCGATTACCGCCAAAATCCAGAAACCAAAGCTACCAACACATGTTGGGATTACGGCTAAGGAAGACGGCATTGAGCGGGATTCAGTGATTTTACTAGAACAAATTCGAACGATTGATAAACAACGGCTCAAAGATCGGGTGACCCATTTAATCGCAAGCAAAATGGCTAAGGTCGATAAAGCCTTAACGATTAGTGTGGGGTTGAAACCGGTTCTGAATCCTTAATACATAAGTAAAAGACAGCTTCAAGAAACGACTTGATCTATTTTTAGAGCAGGTCGTTTTTTGTGCTATAATAGATTTTGCTGTAGAAAACGTGGTTCGTAACCATCCCACGTAAAAAAACTAGGAGGCAGTTTAATGACGAATCAAAGTCGGCTGCGCGAAGTCATTTTGAATGGCTTGGTGGCAGCTCTGTATGTGGTGTTGTCCCTTTTTCCAGGGATGTTGGGTTTTGCGTCAGGCGCCATCCAATTTCGGGTTTCAGAAGGCTTGAACCATTTGGTCGTCTTCAATAAGAAATATTTATGGGGCGTCTTTGGCGGGGTAATCGTCTTTAATTTCTTTTTCAGTTCTGAAAATAAATTATTAGATACGCTATTTGGCGGTGGTCAAACCTTATTGGCGTTACTTGTTTTAACGCTAGTCATGCCGTATTTAAAGAAGACGTGGCAAAAGATGGTGTTAAATATCGTCTTATTCACCGTTTCAATGTGTCTAATTGCGTGGATGATTGTCTTAACGGGTTCAACCGCTAGCACGAAAATACCGTTCTGGCCAACCTATCTATCCCTCGCCATTTCGGAAGGGGTCATCATGACGATCACCGCACCGATTATGTATACGGTCGATAAAGTATTACACTTCAAACAACAAATGAACTAAGCGCTGACACTCACGGGTAGCTTCTGAGCATTAGCCTAGTTTTGTGAATAAAGTCCGGGTTATGGACTTTGTTTGCAAAACTAGGCTAAGCACAGGAAGCTGTGAGTGGAAGCGCGTTAAATGAACTAAGCGCTGATCCAAGTTGGTTAGGCTTTGAGGATTAACCTAGAAATCATAATGCTGATTTTGTAGTTAACCGGAAAAGGCTACTTGAAAAGCGCGTTAAAAATAGGAGCGCTGATCAGCTGGGAACTTCTGAGTATAGCCAAAAAAATGACGTCTCCTTTATTTAAAAGGGACGTCATTTTTGTTAGTTAGATTAAATTATCGATTTCATCGGCGTCGTTCCGAAGGGCTTTGCCAGATTGTAAATCATCAATTTCAGGAACGGTGAAGCCTTTTTTCTCAAGCTTACTGATAATCTTCTTCAAGATTTCGATATCTAAACCAGCGGGTAACGTGAAGAGTGTTCGACGAACAAATTCGTCTTGTTTGGCATCTAACGTCATACAGCTAGCAATTGACGTGTACTTAGCGATAATCTTCGACATCGCGACTAAGTCACCTTGTTCGCCGGCTGATAGGACGGTTAGTACATAGCTACTTAAATCAAGATTCCAAGCTTCAGATAACATGTTTAACAGTGTGCTATGCGTCAAAATTCCGAAGAAGTTACTATCTTCATCTAAAACTGCGATGTAAGGTAAATCTTTAATATTAAAGAATACTTTGAAAAATGGGGCATCAACTGGAATATATTTCGTCATGTTTTTCAATAAACTGGTGACGGGTAATTGCATATCGCCACCTTGTGATTTATGACGGTAGATGTGCATTTTGTAGATATTCCCACGGAAAATCTTCCCACTAGCGTCTAAAACGGGGACACAACGGTAGCCAGATTCTTCCAAAAGGGTTAACGCTTCTTCTAAAGTGACCGATTCTTCAATGGTCGATAAACGTTCTTTAGGTAAAACAAGGGATTTGATTAGCATAGGCACAGCTCCTTAGATTAAAATTCTCTCATATACTGATGTAATCATAGCATACCATTGGTAGAATTAACATAAATAGTTTCTCGCTTTAGTGAAGAAATATTAAATATTGATGAGATGGTGAAAAAGAAATGGAACTCAATAAAATGATGCACCAACCAGTTGTCGATCAAACGGTTCTCGATTTTATGCGCACCAAAGTGGCTGTTTTAGACGGTCCGCTTGGGGAACTTGAAGTACAGGCCCACGAGAAAGGTATTCCGGTGATTCCGCATGAGACCGTCGCCTTTCTACAACAATTAGTGGCGATGAAACAACCGCAACAAATTTTAGAAATTGGAACGGCGATTGGTTTTTCAGCGGCGCTAATGGCGAGTGTGATGCCAGCCAGCGGTCATGTAACCACGATTGATCGTTATGAGTTGATGTACGAACGGGCGGCCACTAATTTTAAACGGTTAGGATTAACAGATAAAGTCACGCAAAAAAACGGTGATGCCGCTGATATTCTGCCGACGTTAACCGGTTCGTATGATTTAATATTTATGGATTCCGCTAAATCGAAATACGTTGAATTTTTACCAGATTGCCTACGGTTATTAGCACCGGGCGGTGTTTTGTTAATTGATGATGTGTTACAGGGTGGCACAATTTTCTTACCTAAAAATGAAATCGAACACCGTAATCGGGGCATTCATCGTAAACTAAACGAATTATTCGAAACAGTCTTACCTGATAAAACCCTATACAGCAGCTTACTACCACTAGGCGACGGCGTATTGATGATTACGAAAAGATAGAGTGTTGACTCAGCTGTTCAGCTTCTGAGTATAGCCTAGAATTGGGCGTTAGGACTGGTTTTTTAGTCATAACGCCCGATTTGTAGCTAGACGGAAGAAGCTAGCTGAGAAGCACGTTTAAGGGTAGAGCGCTGACTCGAACGGTTAATCTTTGAGCATAACCTAGAAATGACAATTATGGTCGTACTTAACCATAATTATCATTTCGTAGTTAAGCGGAAAAGATTGTTCGAGAAGCGCGTTTTAGGATAGAGCGCTGACTCAGCCGTTTAACTTCTGAGTATAGCCTAAAAATGGGTATTATGAGTGTTTTTTACTCATGATACCCATTTTGTAGTTAACCGGAAAAAACTACTTGAGAAGCACATTTTAGCCTAAAGTGCCGAGCATTAGTGCAAATAAAAAAACAATCCAACTTGGATTGTTTTTTGTTTACTCATGATTAAATCACGACGACTGGAATGCCTTCGCTAACGGCGTTGTATAATTTGGCCATAGTTGCTGGTGGGGTGTTGATACAACCATGGGAACCATGAGTCTTATACCAATCACCACCGTATTTAGGTTGCCATGAGGAATCATGAATCCCAACACCGGTTTCGTCAATTGGCATCCAATAACTAACGGGGCTAGCGTATTTAGTCCCATCTGTATTATTACCTTTTAACGTTGCGTTGCGTTCTTTCTTCCAGATACTCCAAACACCACTAGGGGTGACTTGAGGTGGCTTAGCCGTGACGATATCCGTTTCAATTGTCACCTTACCATTTTGATAGAGCCACATATGTTGGGCCTTTTTATCAATTTCGATATAAGTTGAACCGACACTTCGGGTTTTATTAGCAATTCCAGAACCGTTTAAGACTGCGGTCCGTGAAAAGCTTTTACCTTTAGGCACTTCAGACATGAGCGCAGCAACTTCATCAGCTTGCGAGATACTCCAACCGTAAATACCAGCTGGAACCGTCACAGTGCCTTGTTTGGTCGATTTAAACGTCAACGGTTTATCGTAGGTGTCATATTTAGTCTTCATTTGAATCACGTAATTAGTAACGGCAGTCTTATCAAGTTGAACCGTACCGTTTTGTTCAGTTAACCAATTTCGGATTTCTGACTTAGGCACTTGGAAGGTATTGCCGTCGACAGAATAATTAATTGTTTCGTTCGCAATCGTGGTTAATTCTTTAACCGTTTTTTGTAATTTTTGATCAGTTGATTTAATTGTCGGTTGATCATAGTCTTTTTGTAAATTGATGGTGGTCGTTCCTTGATTAATGCCATGAGCGACTGTTTTTTTGAATTTAGCGAGACTAATCGTATTCCCATAAACTTCTTTGGTAATCTGATAATCCGTCCCGGTTAAATCAACTTGGGCATTTTTGGAAGCTGTTCGTGAGGCGTTTAGCTTAGTCACGGTCTGGCTAGCAAATTGGTTGAATGAGTTAGTGTCTAAAATAAGAGCGTCTTCCGCTTTTGTGGTTTGGTGTTCACCGAAGGAACGACTCAACCAAGTCCAACCATTCTGTGTTTTACGGATTTTTTGCAATAAAGGTTTAAAATTATGGCTAAAGCCGGCCTCTTGACCACTAAACGTTAAGACTGAATTCTGCTGGTCTTTTAACGTATATTTCTGGTTATTGACCTTCTTCAATAAGACTTGATTGGCTTCGGTCACTGACCGACCACTGATATCGACACCGGCAACTTCTGTATGCGGTAAGAAGGCAGCTTGATAGTGATGGCTGACTAACGCGTAACCACCAACTAGGATAACTGCCGCACCAGCTAATGTGACATAAAGTTTTTTGGTAAACTGCACAGTAATAACTCCAATCTATATCTGAATAGGTGCTTAGTATACCGCAATGTTTCAAATATTACAAAGGGTATTAACTATTAGTAAGCATACTAGAGTTGTCCTTAAAAAGAAATGAAAAAGTTTCAAAATAGGACAATTTTAAGGTTAAATTAAACCAATTCACAGAATTATAAAATAAATAGACCGATTATTGACACGTTAAATAGTGTTTTGCGAAATAATTTATTAAAAAGATGATTAATCCAAACAATTAATTTAATGTTGAAATATTGATGAATGCACATCATTGATGGTGGGTGTTATTTTGGATTTACGAAAAAAGTAGAATTCCTTTTATAATCATATGATTAAAGCCATTAATTTTCTATGTTAATCTTTTAACAATTATTCATTGCACAGAAGATATTGTTGCGCTAATATAAGATTTGTTAAGTGAAAAGCAAAGAATAGTACGGCTTGAGCTGACAATTGATGAAGGAACACGTTAGATAACTTTTTTATTATTGAATTATTTGGGAGGATTATCAATAATTTAATAGTTATGAATTAGCTCGTATAAAAACTAATGATAAATGATTTTTAGAATAGCTGTTATTAAAAATGAATAATCAATAAAAATTAAAATAGGCCACTATTATTGGTTTAATGGTGTCACGATTAATCAATAAGATAGTCAGTAGGTTTATTTTGATACGGGGGATAACTTATGTCAGAGATACCGAATAAGAAGATGCAATTGTTGGGATCATGGTATGCAAAATTACAACGGATTTCCAATAATTTAAATGGGATTAGTCAAAAACATGAATTGAGTTTTGAACAGTTTCTAGTTTTGGAACAAATTATTGAAGAGGATCGTAACTCGCCCAGTGAATTGGCGAGTTTTTTTAAAACATCGATGCCGGCGGTTTCTAGAAAGCTAAACATTCTACAGGCCAAAAAATTAATTCATAAAATTCGTGGCGAACAGGAAGATCAACGTTTAATGTGGGTCACGGTCACACCTGAAGGCAATGATATTTATGAAGCGATTAAGCAAGAATTATTGATGTGGGGGGATGAAATTGATATTAAAGAATTAAATTTAATGGCCGATGTCAATCATTATTTGAGTCAGATTAACCATCAAGGACAGCCACTAAACCAAGTTTAACTAGGGGCGTTTAGTCGCGGTGTTCAATAAAAAAATAGTGTGCCATTACTTCTTTTGAAGTGATGGCACACTATTTTATTAGCCGTTAATTAAAAATTATTGGCGAGTTTCGATATCTAATTCTTTAAAAGCAGTTGTAACGATATCTTTTAATTGTTGAGCTGATTTGTGCATGCTTTCCATTTCGTGATCAGTCAATGGAATTTCAAGGATATTCGTAATACCTGAACGGTTGATGACGGCAGGTGAACCGATAAAGATATCGTTCAAGCCATATTGACCATCCATGTATACTGATAATGGTAAGACAGCATTTTCATCATCTAAGATAGCCTTAGTAATCCGTGCTAATGCAGTACCGATACCGTAGAATGTTGCACCCTTTAAGTTGATGATTGTGTAAGCTGCATCGCGAACACTTTCAAAAATCTTAAGTAATTCTTCTTCGTTAACTTCTGGATGGGCTTTAACCCATTCAGAAATCTTGATGCCACCGATATTAGCATGTGACCATACAGGGAATTCTGTGTCGCCATGTTCGCCCATGATGTAAGCGTGGACCGAACGAGCATCAACGTTGACCATTTCAGCGATATCCTTACGGAAACGAGCTGAATCAAGTGATGTACCAGAACCGATAACGCGTTCTTTAGGGAAACCTGATAATTTCCATGTTGCATAAGTTAAGATATCAACTGGGTTAGCAGCAACTAAGAAGATACCATTAAAGCCTGATTCAACGATAGGGTCAACGATAGTCTTCAAAATCTTAAGGTTTTTACTTACTAAGTCTAAACGTGTTTCACCTGGTTTTTGTGGTGCACCAGCAGTGATAACAACAACGTCAGCGTCTTTTGCGTCTGAGTAATCAGCAGCGTAGATTTTTTTAGGAGAAGTGAAAGCTAATGCATCAGATAAATCAATTGCATCACCTTGTGTTTTTTCTTTAAAGATATCTACGATACCGATTTCTTGTGCAATACCTTGTAAAGTTAATGCATAAGCGTAACTAGAACCTACAGCGCCGTCGCCGACTAGGATTACTTTTTGATGATCTTTTTCAATGTTTGCCAATATAATGACGTCCCTTCTGTCTATCAATTCTTCATTTCGAAAACTAGTATAGCATAATTTACAAGAATGTTCGCTGATTTTGATTAAATTTTCAGAAAACTATTTGTTTCCTAATATAGAAAGAAAATCAAATATGGTATAATCGTGGTTATAGTCAACGGAAAACTGGGGAGGAGTCACTTCTCAGTATTTTTGTTTTGATATTGAGTGAGTTTATTAATTAAAAAGAGGTTTTAACAATGAAAATGATCGTCGGTTTAGGTAATCCGGGTAGTAAGTACGCGCAAACAAAGCATAATATTGGATTTATGGTAATTGACCAACTATGTGACCAACACCATGTCACTTTAAACAAGCATGATTTTGAAGCTGAGTATGGTAGTTTTAAATATGAAGGGGAGACTGTTTTTTTAGTGAAACCGCTGACCTTTATGAATGATTCCGGTCGTTCCGTGGGGCCTTTACTGAAATATTATCAAATCGATGTTGCTGATTTATTAGTGATTCAAGATGATATGGATTTAACGTTGGGCAAGTTGCGCTTACGGCAAAAAGGTTCGGCTGGTGGCCATAATGGGATTAAGAGTATTATTGCCAGTGTCCAAAGCCAAGATTTTAAACGGGTCAAAATCGGGATTCAACATCCCCAAAAAAGTACGGTTGTTAACTGGGTATTAACGAAGTTTGATAAAGACGCCGCTCCAGTGATCGCCCAAACAATCGACCAAGCGTGCGAAGCCATCGACGATTGGTGTCAAAACGATAATTTTATGAAAACAATGAATTTATATAACTAGAGTGCTGGCAATCACGGTTAAATTCTGAGCATTAGCCTAGTCACGTGAATGAAGTCCGGGTTTAGGACTCCGTTAGGCGGAGAAGATTGTTCAAAGAAGCACGTCTACGTACAGTCATTTTGAGAAAGATAGGGAATTAGTCATGGATTTAATCGCAATGTTAGGGCAACCCCAACAGGTTCAAACAGTATTAGCCAATCAACAACAAGGGGGTAAACAGTTGCTGACCGGATTATCCGGTTCAGCGAAAACCCTCTTTTTAGCGACGGTTTATAAACAACAGCGCCAACCGTTATTGATTATTGAAAGTAATACTTTCCAGGCCAACCAAGTCGCCGAAGATTTAGCTAATCAAGTGAATAGTGATCAAATCTATACTTTTCCAGTTGAAGAAGTGATGGCGGCGGAAATGGCAACCAGTTCGCCAGAAGCCAAAGCGGAGCGGGTTCGAACACTAAGCTTCATGGTCACTGGCAAAAAGGGGATTATTATCACCTCGATTGCAGGGATGCGTCGTTTGTTACCTTCTGTCCGCCAATGGCAAGATGGACAATTGATGATTGATATCAATAGTGAAATCGATCCGGCAACATTAGCGGCTCAGCTAAGTGAAATGGGTTATGTTCGGGATAAATTGGTCGGAAAACCGGGTGAATTTGCGATGCGGGGTGATATCGTTGATATTTTCCCATTAGACGCTGAAAATCCGGTTCGAATCGAATTGTTCGATACGGCGGTGGACTCAATGCGCTCATTTGCAGCGGATACCCAACGAAGCATCGAAAACGTTGAACGGATTCAACTGATGCCGGCCACGGATTTGTTAGCCAATGAAGCCCAATTAGCAATGGCTGGCGATGCACTACAAGCGGCGTATCAAGCAAACGCCCAACAGATTACGGACAAAAAAGAACGTCAATTGTTAGCGACTAATTTTGAGACGCCGATTGAACGGCTGCAAGCTGGTGAACGGTTAGAAAATTTAGCGCTGTATATTGATTATTTATACCCCGAAAAAGATAACTTATTTAACTATTTCAAAAAAAGTGGGCTCGTCATTTTTGACGATTATCCGCGGATTCAAGAAACACAACGGATTTTGAATGAAGAAGCCGCGAATTGGCAAACCGATATGATCGCTAATCGCCGGCTATTGCCGACGCAGACGTTATTATTAGATGCTCACGAAATGATCAAAAAAGATCAGCATCCTCAACTGTATTTATCGTTATTCCAAAAAGGGATGGGCAATTTAAAATTAGATGCGTTGACCAACCTGCCAACGCGTAATGTCCAACAGTTCTTTAGCCAGATGCCGTTATTGAAAACCGAAATGAGTCATTGGCAAAAACAAAAGCAAACGGTGATTGTGCTCGTCTCTGATCAAAAACGGGTTAAGAAAATCGATCAGACCTTCCACGATTTTGAAATCGAAGCAGTCGTTGCCAATAAAACGCAAATAGTACCGGGACAAATTCAAATCGTGCAGGGTTCGTTACAAAATGGCTTTGAATTACCCGATTTGAAACTAGTCGTATTAACGGAAAAAGAACTCTTTAACACCGCACCAAAAAAGAAAGTTCGGCGTCAAACGTTAGCGAATGCCGAACGGCTTAAGAGTTATAGCGAACTCAAACCCGGTGATTACGTCGTACACGTCAATCACGGGATTGGTGAATATGTCGGGATGGAAACGTTGGAAGTCGACGGCGTTCACCAAGACTACATCACAATCGTTTACCGGGATAACGGCAAGTTATTCATTCCAGTGACGCAACTAAACATGGTTCAGAAATACGTTTCCGCCGAAGCTAAGACGCCTAAAGTTAACAAACTAGGTGGTGGCGAATGGCAGAAGACCAAGAATAAGGTCACTGCTAAGATTGAAGATATCGCGGACGATTTAATCGAATTATATGCACAACGAGAAGCAGAACGCGGTTACGCCTTTCCGAAGGACGATCAAATGCAAGCCGATTTTGAAGCGCAATTTCCTTATCCGGAAACGGATGATCAATTACGGAGTACTGCTGAAATCAAACATGATATGGAACGCGTGCAACCGATGGACCGCTTATTAGTCGGAGATGTTGGTTTCGGGAAAACCGAAGTGGCCTTACGGGCGGCTTTCAAAGCGGTTGAAGCGGGTAAGCAAATCGCCTTTTTAGTACCGACAACCATTTTGGCTCAACAACATTACGAGAATCTGTTGACGCGGTTTGCGGATTTTCCAGTGCGAGTCGGCTTATTATCCCGCTTTAAAACGCGCAAAGAAGTCAACGCGACGTTAAAGGATTTAGCCACCGGCCAAGTCGACATCGTCATTGGGACACATCGCCTCCTATCAAAAGATGTTGAATTTAAAGATTTAGGGTTGTTGATTGTCGATGAAGAACAACGCTTCGGCGTCAAACATAAAGAACGGCTCAAACAATTAAAGGCGCAAGTTGATGTGCTGACGTTGACGGCGACGCCAATTCCACGAACGTTGCATATGTCAATGCTCGGTGTGCGTGATTTATCGGTGATCGAAACACCACCAACTAACCGTTACCCAATTCAAACCTACGTGATGGAACAAAATGCGGGCGCGATGCGTGAAGCGATTGAACGTGAATTAGAACGCAACGGGCAAGTCTTTTATTTGCATAATCGTGTCAGTGATATCGAACAAACGGCGGCTGAAATCGAAGCTTTGGTACCTGAAGCGACTGTCGGCTATGCTCATGGTCAGATGACTGAAGCTCAGTTAGAAGGGGTCATCTATGATTTCGTTCAAGGCAAGTATGATGTGTTAGTCACGACGACGATTATCGAAACGGGGGTTGATATGCCCAACGTTAATACGATGATTGTCGAAGATGCTGATCATTACGGCTTATCGCAACTCTATCAATTACGTGGTCGGATTGGCCGGAGTAGTCGTGTGGCTTACGGTTATTTCATGTATCAACCGGATAAAGTGTTGACCGAAGTCAGTGAGAAACGGCTCCAAGCGATTAAAGATTTTACCGAATTGGGTTCCGGTTTTAAAATTGCGATGCGCGATTTATCGATTCGGGGCGCGGGTAATTTATTAGGGAAGCAACAACACGGTTTTATCGATTCAGTCGGTTTTGATATGTATTCACAAATGTTGAGTGAAGCAGTTGCTAAGAAACAGGGCAAAAAAGTGGCGGCCAAAACCAATACCGAAATTGACCTTAAAATTGAAGCTTATTTACCGGAAGATTATATTAATGATCAACGGCAAAAAATTGAAATTTATAAACGAATTCGCCAAATGGATTCGGAAGCGGCGTATGCTGAAATTCAGGCCGATCTAATTGACCGTTTTGGGGATTATCCTGAACAAGTCGCGAATCTATTGATGATTGGTCAGTTGAAGATGACCGCTGATGAAGCGTTGATTGAATCCATTAAACAGATTAAAGGCGATTTACAAGTGACGTTGTCGCCTAAAGGCAGTCAAAAAGTCTCTGGCGAACAAATCTTTGAAGCACTATCAGCGACGCGTTTGAAGGCCACGGTCGGATTTGACCGCGAAAAATTAAGTGTTAAACTGATTATCCAACCGAAGATGCAATTAATGGATTGGTTACAAGAATTAGTGACATTTGTTGAAGCGTTATTAAAAATTGAACAACAAGCAAGCAAATAGACGAGGAGGGACTTGATGCAAAATAAGCAAATGCAGAATTTGATGAAGGGTGCGGTTGTTTTATCCATTGCATCATTTATCGCTAAAGTCTTGAGTGCGGTTTACCGAATTCCATTACAGAATATGGTCGGCAACACCGGCTTTTACGTTTATCAACAAATCTATCCGATTTACGGGATTGGGATGACTTTTGCATTGAGCGGTTTTCCGGTCTATATTTCGAAATTAGTGGCTGAACAGACTGAACCCGCCGAACAAACTAAAATTTTACGCCAGTCGTTCGCACTGTTAGGGATTTTCGGGGCCGCCATTTTTATCTATCTACAGATTAAGGCCCCGGCGATTGCGGGGGCCATGGCCGATCCAGCGTTAGCGCCGTTGATTGAAATGGTCTCCTTTATGTTCCTATTAATGCCGTTTTTGGCCGTGACGCGTGGCTATTTCCAAGGTATCTTTAACATGATTCCGACGGCGACCTCGCAAGTGGCCGAACAACTCGTCCGAGTGATCGTGATTATTTTAGCGGCTTGGTTATCGTTAAAGCTACACTGGTCAGTCTATGAAATGGGTACTTGGGCGATGACGGGTGCGTTCTTCGGCGGTTTAGTGGCGACGATTTCCTTATTAAAGCCGGCCGAACGCGCTTTTGTCTGGCGTGGACCGGTCACTAAAGGAATCGATTGGCAATCGTATAAAATGTTAGCGAAGAAATTATTGATTGAAGGCGGTTCGATTTGCCTGTTTGCTTCATTAATTATCTTGTTACAATTAATTGATTCTTTTACGGTCAAAAAAGGCTTAGTTTTAGGGGGCTTAACCGACGCGGCCGCTAAAAATCTGAAGGGGGTCTATGATCGGGCCCAACCGCTAGTCCAATTAGGCTTAGTGATTTCGATGGCCTTTTCATCAACTTTGATTCCGAGCTTATCGCAAGCCCGACAACGCCAACAAGATCAACAATTTCGGCAAGTAGCAGAAGCGTTAATTCACATTAGTCTAGGATTATCGGCCGCGGCCGCAACCGGGTTGATGGTGTTAATGCCGCAGGTCAATGTCTTCCTATTTGGGGATGCAGAGGGTAACCGGGCGTTAGTTTGGTACATGTTCAGTATTGCAATTATCGCCTTAATCAACGCTTGTAATAGTGTCTTGCAAAGTTTGGACCAATTTTATAAGACGACGATTGCGTTACTCGTTGGGATTACCGTCAAAATTATGATGAATCAATGGTTAGTGCAACACTTTCAGATTGTTGGAGCCAGCTTAGGGACTGTCATTAGTTTGGGCGTGGTCTTGTACCTTGTCTTACGCCAATCACCAGAATTGGTTAAAAACGCGTTAGCCCCCAAGCGTTTTACGTTTAAATTATTGCTGATTTGTGGCATGATGTGGCTAGCAGTTAAAATTGCGTTGAACATCACTCATTTTGGATTAATGACGCGCGGTGCGGCGATTATGAGTACTGGCGTTGGCATTACAGTTGGTGTGTTGGTCTTTATTGGACTAGCACTCAGATGGCAACTCTTTACAATTCGGGAATGGTTAACAATTCCTGGCGGTCGCCAATTGTTGCGACTGTCTAAAAAAATAAAAAGGTAGGGCAATCAGATGCGCTTAGACAAATTTTTAAAAGTATCACGAATCATTAAACGGCGGACCGTCGCCAAAGAAATCGCGGATAAAGGCCGAATTTTAATTAATGACCGTCCCGCTAAATCTTCGAGCAACGTGGTGGTCGGTGACAAGCTTGAAATTGGTTTTGGCAACAAGACCCTAATCGTCAAAATCACTCAAATTATCGAAACAACGAAAAAGAGCGATGCAGCAGAAATGTATGAAATTATAGAAAGTAAGAGCGCTGACTCGAACGAGTAGGCTTTGAGGATTAACCTAAAAATACCAATTATGGTGGGCTTAACCATGATTGGTATTTTGTAGTTAAACGGAAGAAATTGGCTTAGAAGCGCGTTTAAGTAAAGAGTGCTGTGAGTTGCGGTTAGCAACTGAGCATTAACAAAAATCGCCAGTTATCTTGAACTTAAGATAATTGGCGATTTTAGGTTAAGCGGAAGTTGTTGCAACTTAGAAGCGCGTTTAAGCAAAAGAGTGCTGTGAGTTGCAGTTAGCTTTTGAGTAGCGCTTAAAACAAAAACCATCAGCCAATCCAAATCAGGGATTGATTGGTGGTTTTTAGCGTTAGAATGGGCAATCAGCACCAATATCATTCAGCCTGTTAATAAAAGTCATTAATAATCGGCAAACAATATTGACGTTGTTTTCGCTAACTTGTTATAATGGATACAATTGGAATTCGGAGGTGTTTTGTGGTGAGCCAGAAAATAACAAAAATTGAAAATGATTATACCCAACAACAGGCCGCCCAAAATCGGTCGAAACAGCAAAAAGCACACGTACACCAAGTTCATCGGCGCCGGCTAATTGGACTTAGTATTTTAGCCGTTTGTTTAGTTCTAGTTTGCGGTGTTCAGATTTTTAGAACGCACCAAACGTTGGCGAATGTTGAACAGAAACAAACGGTCAAAAAAAAGCAATTGAAACAAGCTAAAGCGCAAGAGTCCGATTTAAAAATCGAAGTTAAGCAATTGCATGATGATGATTATTTAGCAAAATACATTCGATATAAATATTACTATTCTAAAGATGGGGAAACGATTTATAGTTTGCCACAAGATAAGGCGCCCAATTTAACACAACAACAAAAATAATTCAGCCAACACGCTTGTTTCAAGGCCAAAGCGTGCTATACTTATTTTATTAAAGATCACGATTATGTGACTAAATGTTTGATAAGTTCAAACGACCATTTTAGGAGGACGTAGTTTTATATGGCAGTTGAAGTTGGTTCGAAAGTTGCTGGTAAAGTAACAGGTATCACGAATTTTGGCGCTTTTGTCGATTTGGGAGAAGGCAAAACCGGATTAGTACATATTAGTGAAGTCTCTGATAGTTATATTAAAGATATTCATGACGTATTAAGCGTTGGGGATGAGGTTACCGTTAAGGTGATGTCTGATCAAAATGGTAAAGTTGGCCTCTCGATTAGAAAAGCAGTTGATCAACCGAAAGAACAAGAACACGCTCGACCACAACATAGTAGTCGTCCGAGCACTAATCGTGGTGGTTATCGCAAGCCGGAACATGCAAGCGCACCTCAGAAGGAAGATTTTGATGATTTATTGTCAGGCTTCTTGAAAGATAGTGAAGATCGTTTGTCGACAATTAAACGTAATACAGAAGGTAAACGCGGTGGCCGTGGCGGTCGTCGTAGTTAATATTAATAAAGTAGTATCATCTTAAAGGTCAGATTGAAGGTTGTTTCGTAAACTTTTGATCTGGCCTTTATTGATTAGACGGGAGGGGTAGCATGGTGACACAAGCGTTTCAAAATTTAATTAAAGAACAGCAATTTTGGCAACCGGCTGAAAAAGTGGTGGTTGCGACCTCGACCGGGGTTGATTCGATGGTGCTTTTACAATTATTAACGCAATTACCAATGGGATTAAAACCAACCATCATCGTCGCCCACGTCAATCATGAATTACGTGCGGAAAGTACCACCGAAGAAACGTATCTCCGACAATATTGTGAACAACAACAATTAACCTTAAAAGTGGCGCATTGGCCAGCTAACGCGCATCCGACCACTGGCATCGAAGCAGCTGCCCGCCAATTTCGTTATCAGTTTTTTGAATCAGTGATGGAATCGACCGGTGCGAAAGTTTTGTTGACGGCGCACCACGGTGATGATCAACTAGAAACGCTTGTGATGAAATTAATTCGCAGTGGTGAGTTGCATGAAATGCGAGGCATTCAGGTTAGCCGGCCATTTGGAACCGGCCAATTGATTCGGCCGTTATTAACATTTGACAAAGCAATATTACGCCAATTCGCGAATCAACAAGGCATTCAATACTTCGAAGATGGAACCAATCAAAATTTAGATGTATTGCGCAACCGCGTCCGACATCAAATCGTGCCCCAATTGAAACAAGAAAATCCGCAAATGATTCAAAATGCGAACCGCTTTAGCACGAGTCTATCGGCCTTATTAACTAGTCAAAATGATTGGGCCATGACGGTGCTCAAGTTAATGATGAGGCATAAAGCGCAAACTGAATTGGTGGGTAATTTAACGATTATCCAACAATTCACGCCGGTTCAACAGCGATTAATCTGGCAACAATTATGGCGGACTGAATATCCTGGATTGCCCGCTTTAAAAAACAACCAGTTAACCGAATTGATCCAGTTCACCAATCAACAAGCTAAGCCACAAGGCCAAATTGATTTGGGACACGATTACGTTTTAATGAAGGTTTACAATCAATTTATCATCCGGCCAGGGCAACCGCAGGAGTCAGTGGGAACGACTTGGTCAGCAAAATTGACGGTCAATCAATGGTGTCTGCTACCGAATGCCGAACGAATTGGTGTTTTTGATTTAGAGCATCTCCCGCAAAAAGTGACCAGTCAACAAGTCATTTGGTTAACATCAACAGACTGGCCATTGACGGTGCAACAATTAACCGGGTCGGAACGTTTGGCAATCGGTCACGAACACACAAAGTCAATTAAACGGCTTTTTATCGATTTAAAATGGTCACAAAGGCAACGACAAAATAGCTGGGGTGTCTGGAGTCATGACCAATTAATTGGTCTTCCGCAATTACGGGTTTCAGCATTGTTTAATCAACCACAAACTGGTAAAATACGGTACGTACTATGTTGCGATTAAACACCAAAATATTCAGGTTTTACTGAAACGGAGGCTAGCTCAACGATGTTAGAAAAAGATATTGAACGTATTTTGTATACCAGAGCAGATATTCAACAGGTTAATGAACGTTTGGGCAAGCAGATTACAGCTGATTATCAAGGCAAGAACCCGTTGATGATTGGAATTCTAAAGGGCGCGATTGTGTTCATGACTGATTTGATTCGGGAAATTGATTTGCACGTCGAAATTGATTTTATGGACGTTTCCAGTTACGGTGATGGGACGATGTCTTCCGGTGAAGTTAAGATTATTAAGGATTTAGATACGAGCGTTCAAGGGCGCGACATCATTATCGTTGAAGATATCGTGGATACGGGTCGGACATTGAACTATTTAATGGCGATTTTTAAAACGCGGCAAGCGAATTCAATTAAAGTTTGTACCTTAATGGACAAACCAAGCCGGCGCATCGTGCCAGTTCATTCGGATTATGTGGGGATGGAAGTCCCAAATGAATTCGTCGTGGGATACGGATTAGATTATGCCGAACGTTACCGAAATATGGGGACAATTGGCGTTTTAAAACCGGAAATTTATTCAGGTAAATAAATGGTCAATGAAAGTCAGATATGTTATAGTTTAACAGTATCAAAGAGACACTGTGTCATAAATGATGAGAAGCTTCAGGAGGTCACGCATGAAGAACAAGAAGAACGGACTGTTTAGTAATAGTCTGTTTTACATTATTATCCTAGTGGCTTTAGTCGGTGTATTTTCATTCTTTTTGAATGGCAACTCCGGTTCAGAGTCTACAGAAGTTCAATCAAGTACATTTTTGAGTGAATTGAAGTCTGATAAAGTTAAGACACTTTCAATTCAACCAACAAATGGTATTTATAAAATTTCAGGAGAATATCGTAAAGCACAAACTGTAAAACAGCCTAAAGCAACATTTTTTGGTCAAAAAACCAATAATAAAAAAGTAACGCATTTTACAACCACGCTTTTACAAAGCGATTCACAAGTTAGTCAAATGACGAAATTAGCGAGTCAAAGTAAAACGAAGGTTGAAACAGTCCAAGAACCTCAATCTGGTTGGTGGGTAAGTATTATCAGTGTCTTCTTACCAATTATTATCATGGTCGGTTTATTCTACATGATGATGAGCCAAGCGGGTCAAGGTGGCGGGCAAGGCGGCAAGATGATGAGCTTCGGCAAATCAAAAGCACAAAAAGCAGATAAGAAAGCCAATAAGGTTCGCTTCTCTGATGTCGCTGGTGCTGAAGAAGAAAAACAAGAATTGGTCGAAGTGGTCGAATTCTTGAAAGATCCCCGTAAGTTTGCCGCACTGGGAGCAAGAATCCCAGCTGGTGTCCTTTTGGAAGGACCCCCAGGTACTGGTAAAACATTATTAGCGAAAGCAGTCGCTGGTGAAGCGGGTGTACCGTTCTTCTCAATTTCCGGTTCAGATTTCGTTGAAATGTTTGTCGGGGTTGGGGCAAGTCGGGTTCGTGACTTGTTTGAACAAGCTAAAAAAGCAGCGCCATCAATCATTTTCATTGATGAAATTGATGCAGTCGGTCGTCAACGTGGCGCCGGCATGGGTGGCGGTCATGATGAACGGGAACAAACATTAAACCAAATGTTGGTTGAAATGGATGGGTTCTCTGGTAACGAAGGCGTGATTGTCATCGCCGCTACCAACCGTTCAGATGTCTTAGATCCAGCCTTGTTACGTCCAGGTCGTTTTGATCGGAAGATTCTAGTCGGTCGTCCTGACGTTAAGGGCCGTGAAGCCATCTTGAAAGTTCATGCTAAGAACAAACCATTAGCAGACGATGTTGATCTTAAAGTGATTGCCCAACAAACCCCAGGGTTCGTTGGTGCCGATCTTGAAAACGTCTTAAACGAAGCGGCCTTAGTCGCTGCTCGTCGTAGTAAACAAAAGATTGATGCTTCTGATGTTGATGAAGCTGAAGATCGTGTGATTGCCGGACCCGCTAAACGGGATCGGGTCATTAATCCGAAGGAACGTAATTCAGTGGCGTACCATGAAGCTGGACATGCGATTATTGGGTTAGTGTTGAGCGATTCACGAGTCGTTCGTAAGGTCACAATTGTCCCACGTGGTCGCGCTGGCGGTTACGCAATTATGTTACCTAAGACTGATCAGTTCTTGATGACCAAGAAAGAATTGACTGAACAGATGGCAGGGTTACTTGGTGGTCGGACGGCTGAAGAAATTATCTTCAACGCTGAATCAACCGGGGCCTCAAATGATTTTGAACAAGCAACTGATATCGCGCGAAGCATGGTTACGCAATACGGGATGACCAAAGCTTTAGGCACGGTTGCACTTGAAAAAGAAGGCCAACCATTCGTTGGGGCTTCTTATGGTCAAGCACCTGCCTTTTCTGAAGCAACTGCTGCAACGATTGACAGTGAAATTCGTCGTTTAATTGACGAAGCCCACAAACAAGCTTATGAAATTATCCAAAGTCATCGGGCACAACATAAGTTAATTGCCGAAATGTTGTTGAAGTACGAAACATTAAACGAAAAAGAAATTTTGAGTTTATTCAATGATGGTAAGATGCCTGAAAGTGATAATGATGAATTTCCAAGTGAAAAAGCAGCCACTTTTGAAGAATCTAAAAAAGCGTTAGAAGCTAAAGATTCTAAAAAGAAAGAGGCTGAACCTGAAACAACTGATGAATCTAAAACGGATGAAGTGGCAGATGATGCCCCAACATCAGAACCAGAAGCACCAAAAAAAGCAGACGATTCAGATGATTCCAACGATCAAGTTTAAAGATATTGAAAGAAGCTGTGACAAAACAAATCGTTTTGTCACAGCTTCTTTTGTCTCAACCATCAATTAATCGTAAAAGAGGGTATTTAAGATGCAAGATTATTTAGTGAAACAGATTTCTGAAGACGGTCAATTACGAGCATATGCCGTTAATGCGACGCAGTTAGTAGCTGAAGCGCAACAGAAACAAGATACTTGGTCGACGTCTTCGGCTGCTTTTGGTCGGACCATTGTCGGGACACTACTATTGAGTGCGGCCGGTTTAAAAGGTGATACGAAAATGACCGTGCGCGTCGAAGGTGATGGCCCCGTCGGCAAAATTGTGGTTGATGGTGACGCACAAGGCACGGTTAAAGGTTACGTTCAAAATCCCCACGTCAATCTACCATTGAATGACCGTCAAAAAATTGACGTCAAAGGTGGCGTTGGTACGACTGGGAGCTTATCAGTGACAAAAGATTTAGGTTTAAAAGAACCGTTTACCGGTCAAGTCCCATTAGTATCAGGCGAACTAGGTGAAGATTTTACGTACTATCTTGCAAAATCAGAACAAACCCCTTCAGCTGTTGGATTATCAGTTTTTGTTAAAGATGATAATACTGTTGAAGTCGCTGGGGGGTTCATGATTCAAATGTTGCCCGGTGCCGATGACCGCTTAATTGATGTGCTTGAAGCGCGGTTACAAGAAATGCCACTCGTTTCTGAATTATTGCAACAGGGGTTAACGCCTGAAGCGATTATTGCCGAAATCGTTGGCGAACTGCCAATGAAGACGTTAGAACAAATGCCAGTCAAATACCGTTGTGATTGTTCAAAAGACCGTTTTGCCAAAGCGTTGAGTTCAATTAAACCCGCTGATTTAGAACAATTGATTAGTGAAGACCATGGTGCCGAAGCCGTTTGCCGTTTTTGTGGTGAACGCTATCAATTTAGTGAAGCCGAATTACAACAAATTTTAGCGGAACAAGCAACCAATTAAAATTTTTGCTAGTTGATTCTTTTTTTGCTATGATTACTGAGATATTGTCGAAAGACACGAAGGGAATGGTTTGGCACAATGACATGGCAAATAGGGGATATCACAATTCCAAATCAAGTCGTCGTCGCACCGATGGCCGGGATTACCAATGCAGCATTTCGAGTGACTGCTAAGGAATTCGGCGCGGGTTTAGTCGTCTGTGAAATGATTAGTGATCGTGGCATCATGTATAATAATAAAAAAACATTAGAGATGATGTTTGTTGATCCAACGGAACATCCTATTAGTATTCAAATTTTTGGCGGTTCGAAAGATACCTTAGTTGAAGCCGCTAAGTTTGTTGATCAACATACGGAAGCCGATATTATCGATATTAATATGGGTTGTCCGGTCAATAAAGTCGTTAAGACTGATGCCGGTGCGCGCTGGTTATTAGATCCAAATAAAGTTTACGAAATGGTGTCATACGTCACTGACGCGGTTAAGAAACCGGTTACGATTAAAATGCGAACGGGTTGGGACGAAGATCACGTTTTCGCCGTTGAAAATGCGTTAGCTGCCGAACGTGCAGGGGCTTCAGCCTTAGCGATGCACGGTCGGACTCGGAAACAGATGTATACGGGCCACGCTGATTGGGACGTTTTAAAACAGGTTAAACAAGCATTAACGATTCCGTTTATGGGTAACGGTGATGTCCGGACGCCCCAAGATGCCAAACGCATGTTGGACGAAGTTGGCGCGGATGCAGTCATGATTGGTCGCGCAGCTTTGGGCAACCCGTGGATTTTACGCCAAGTGGAAACTTACTTGCGAACGGGCGAATTAATTGCCGAACCAACCCCGCGTGAAAAAATTGCAACGGCTAAATTACAATTGCACCGCTTAGTTGAACTCAAGGGCGAAAATGTGGCTTGTCGCGAGTTCAGACAACAAGCGGCTTATTATTTGAAGGGGATTCCCCGCGCCGCTAAAACCAAGGCGAAAGTCAATGAAGTTGAAACTGAACAAGCAGTCGGCGACATTTTAGACCGTTTTGTTGAAGAAACTGAAGCAAGAATCGCAGAATAGCTTCCGCAGGGGGCTATTTTCGTGTTAAAATCAACACAGTAGATAATTGAAAGTAATGGAGGAATTGTCAGTTGGCACAAAAAGATAATCAAAAAGAAATGAATGACCAACTTAAGGTCCGTCGGGATAAGATGCAACTACTTAAAGATGAAGGCATCGATCCATTCGGTCATCGTTTTGACCGGACACATTTAGCAGCAGATTTACACAGTGAATTTGAAGCAATCGAAAAAGACGACTTAGATCTTAAGAATCAAGAAGTGACGATTGCAGGTCGAATGATGTCTAAGCGGGGCAAAGGCAAAGTAGGTTTTGCCGATATTCGCGACCGTTCAGGCAAGATTCAAATTTATGTTCGTAAAGATACCGTTGGCGAAGAAAACTATCAAATCTTCAAAAAATCTGATTTAGGCGATCATTTAGGCATCACCGGTCAAATTATGAAAACAGATATGGGCGAATTGACAGTTAAAGCAACTCACGTGACTTTCTTAGCGAAAGCATTACGCCCATTACCCGATAAATATCACGGTTTAACGAATGTTGAACAAATTTATCGTCAACGATACTTAGACTTGATTGCGAATGAAGAAAGTATGACACGTTTTACGAAACGGAGCAAAATTATTTCAGCCGTTCGTGAATATTTAGATACGCATGGTTTTACCGAAGTTGAAACGCCGGTCTTGCATGGTCAAGCCGGTGGCGCTTCTGCACGGCCATTCATTACACATCATAACGCACTAGACATCAACCTTTACCTACGGATTGCGCTTGAATTACATCTGAAACGCTTAATCGTTGGTGGGATGGAACGGGTCTATGAAATTGGCCGGGTCTTCCGGAATGAAGGGATTGATACGAAACATAATCCTGAATTTACAATGTTAGAAACATACGCTGCTTATTTTGATTACAAAGACGTAATGGATGAAACTGAAGGTATTATTCGCTTTGCGGCCCATAAAGTTTTAGGAACGGGTCAGATTAATTATCAAGGTCAAGACATTGATCTCGATGGTGATTTTGCACGAATTCACATGGTTGATGCGATCAAAGCGCAAACCGGTGTCGATTTCTGGCAAACAATGACTATCGAAACTGCGCGTCAATTAGCGGATGAACATCATGTGAAGTATGAAGAATATTGGCAAGTCGGCCATATCATTAACGCTTTCTTTGAAGAATTCGTTGAAGATACGTTAGTACAACCCACCTTTATTTATGGTCATCCAGTTGAAATTTCACCATTAGCAAAGAAGAATACTGAAGATGATCGCTTTACTGATCGTTGGGAATTGTTCATGCATGGGAATGAATACGCCAATGCGTTTACTGAATTAAACGATCCAATCGACCAACGCGCCCGTTTTGAAGCCCAAGCACAAGAACGTGAAAATGGGAACGATGAAGCCGAAGGTATCGATGAAGATTATATTGAAGCATTAGAATACGGGATGCCACCAACGGGGGGGCTTGGAATTGGGATTGATCGGTTAGCAATGTTGTTAACTGATGCTGCTTCAATTCGCGATGTCTTACTGTTCCCAACAATGCGTCCTGAAAACCAATCAACTGAAGAAAAATAATATTTTTTAAAACGTCTTTTAAGGCGTTTTTTTTGTGCAATTTTCGGTATCGTTCGTTATATATGCATATCTATAATAATGAATTGTATTTTTAACGATAAATAACGGATACTAATGATAGTTTTGCGGGTGAAAGTTCTGAATTAACCCGATTAAAAAAAGTTTGACGAACAGTTTGATAGCTGTTATAGTAGTCTATGTTGTCAGTGAGACACAAGTTATTCAAGCAGATGGTGTTGTAAGAGAACTAAATTGAATATTTATACAAGAAATATTCAAAAAATGTTTGACATTTAATAACATCGCATGATATACTAATTAAGTTGTTTCGACAACCAACGTAGATCTTTGAAAACTGAACAAAGTTTCGACAAATCAAATGTGTAGGGTCGCCCTTCGGGGCACAACATATTTGCGAAGTCAATTCGCTAGCAAATAAATTAAGTAACAAAAACAAGAGCTACAAACTTTTAATTGAGAGTTTGATCCTGGCTCAGGACGAACGCTGGCGGCGTGCCTAATACATGCAAGTCGAACGCACTCTGGAACTGATTGAAGAAGCTTGCTTCTGATTGAAGCTCATTTGAGTGAGTGGCGGACGGGTGAGTAACACGTGGGTAACCTGCCCTAAAGTGGGGGATAACATTTGGAAACAGATGCTAATACCGCATAAAACCTAGCACCGCATGGTGCAAGGTTGAAAGATGGTTTCGGCTATCACTTTAGGATGGACCCGCGGTGCATTAGTTAGTTGGTGAGGTAAAGGCCCACCAAGACTGTGATGCATAGCCGACCTGAGAGGGTAATCGGCCACACTGGGACTGAGACACGGCCCAGACTCCTACGGGAGGCAGCAGTAGGGAATCTTCCACAATGGACGAAAGTCTGATGGAGCAACGCCGCGTGAGTGAAGAAGGTTTTCGGATCGTAAAACTCTGTTGTTGGAGAAGAATGTATCTGATAGTAACTGATCAGGTAGTGACGGTATCCAACCAGAAAGCCACGGCTAACTACGTGCCAGCAGCCGCGGTAATACGTAGGTGGCAAGCGTTGTCCGGATTTATTGGGCGTAAAGCGAGCGCAGGCGGTTTTTTAAGTCTGATGTGAAAGCCTTCGGCTCAACCGAAGAAGTGCATCGGAAACTGGGAAACTTGAGTGCAGAAGAGGACAGTGGAACTCCATGTGTAGCGGTGAAATGCGTAGATATATGGAAGAACACCAGTGGCGAAGGCGGCTGTCTGGTCTGTAACTGACGCTGAGGCTCGAAAGCATGGGTAGCAAACAGGATTAGATACCCTGGTAGTCCATGCCGTAAACGATGAGTGCTAGGTGTTGGAGGGTTTCCGCCCTTCAGTGCCGCAGCTAACGCATTAAGCACTCCGCCTGGGGAGTACGATCGCAAGATTGAAACTCAAAGGAATTGACGGGGGCCCGCACAAGCGGTGGAGCATGTGGTTTAATTCGAAGCAACGCGAAGAACCTTACCAGGTCTTGACATCTTCTGAAAATCTTAGAGATAAGACGTTCCCTTCGGGGACAGAATGACAGGTGGTGCATGGTTGTCGTCAGCTCGTGTCGTGAGATGTTGGGTTAAGTCCCGCAACGAGCGCAACCCTTATTACTAGTTGCCAGCATTTAGTTGGGCACTCTAGTGAGACTGCCGGTGACAAACCGGAGGAAGGTGGGGACGACGTCAAATCATCATGCCCCTTATGACCTGGGCTACACACGTGCTACAATGGATGGTACAACGAGTCGCAAAACCGCGAGGTTAAGCTAATCTCTTAAAACCATTCTCAGTTCGGATTGTAGGCTGCAACTCGCCTACATGAAGCCGGAATCGCTAGTAATCGCGGATCAGCATGCCGCGGTGAATACGTTCCCGGGCCTTGTACACACCGCCCGTCACACCATGAGAGTTTGTAACACCCAAAGCCGGTGAGGTAACCTTCGGGAGCCAGCCGTCTAAGGTGGGACAGATGATTAGGGTGAAGTCGTAACAAGGTAGCCGTAGGAGAACCTGCGGCTGGATCACCTCCTTTCTAAGGAATAATACGGAAAACCTTGTACATTTGTTAGCGTCGAAACTTTGTTTAGTTTTGAGAGGTCTACTCTCAAACTTTGTTCTTTGAAAACTGGATAATAAGTAATATTAGATTTAAAAGCCGAGAAAAACATTGCGTTTTAAAGAGTTTTTTAATAGAAGTATGAATTAGTTCATATCGCTAAACTCAAATAATAACCCTTTACCGTAGGTAAAGATAGGTTAAGTTATAAAGGGCGCACGGTGGATGCCTTGGCACTAGGAGCCGATGAAGGACGGTACTAACACCGATATGCTTCGGGGAGCTGTAAGTAAGCTTTGATCCGGAGATTTCCGAATGGGGGAACCCAATACCTTTAGTCGGGTATTATCATTAAGTGAATACATAGCTTAATGAAGGTAGACGCGGGGAACTGAAACATCTAAGTACCTGCAGGAAGAGAAAGAAAAATCGATTCCCTAAGTAGCGGCGAGCGAACGGGGAAAAGCCCAAACCAAGAAGCTTGCTTCTTGGGGTTGTAGGACAGAACATTGGAGTTACCAAGTTAAGTTGTAATCGAATCAGCTGGGAAGCTGAGTCAAAGAGTGTGATAACCACGTAGATTAAACAACTTAACCTCCGTTCTGGATCCTGAGTACGGCGGAACACGTGAAATTCCGTCGGAATCCGGGAGGACCATCTCCCAAGGCTAAATACTCCCTAGTGACCGATAGTGAACAAGTACCGTGAGGGAAAGGTGAAAAGCACCCCGGAAGGGGAGTGAAATAGATCCTGAAACCGTGTGCCTACAATTAGTCAAAGCTCGTTAATGAGTGATGGCGTGCCTTTTGTAGAATGAACCGGCGAGTTACGTTTATATGCGAGGTTAAAGTGAAAAGCTGGAGCCGTAGCGAAAGCGAGTCTGAAATGGGCGAGTGAGTATATAGATGTAGACCCGAAACCAAGTGACCTACCCATGTCCAGGTTGAAGGTGTGGTAAAACACACTGGAGGACCGAACCCACGTCAGTTGAAAATGGCGGGGATGAGGTGTGGGTAGCGGTGAAATTCCAAACGAACTTGGAGATAGCTGGTTCTCTCCGAAATAGCTTTAGGGCTAGCCTCGGAATATTGGATCATGGAGGTAGAGCACTGTTTGGACTAGGGGCCCGTCTTGGGTTACTGAATTCAGATAAACTCCGAATACCATTGATTTAGTTCCGGGAGTCAGACTGCGAGTGATAAGATCCGTAGTCGAAAGGGAAACAGCCCAGATCACCAGTTAAGGTCCCAAAATTTATGTTAAGTGGAAAAGGATGTGGCGGTGCACAGACAACTAGGATGTTGGCTCAGAAGCAGCCACCATTTAAAGAGTGCGTAATAGCTCACTAGTCGAGTGCCGCTGCGCCGAAAATGTACCGGGGCTAAACATAATACCGAAACTGTGGGTGGACACGTAAGTGTCCGCGGTAGGAGAGCGTTCTAAGGGCAATGAAGCTAGATCGTAAGGACTAGTGGAGCGCTTAGAAGTGAGAATGCCGGCATGAGTAGCGAAAGATCAGTGAGAATCTGATCCACCGTATGACTAAGGTTTCCTGGGGAAGGCTCGTCCTCCCAGGGTTAGTCGGGACCTAAGGCGAGGCCGAGAGGCGTAGTCGATGGCCAACAGGTTGATATTCCTGTACTAGTTTATTTTGTTTGAACGATGGAGGGACGCAGGAAGCTAAGGAAAGCACACGACTGGAAATGTGTGTCCAAGCAACGAGTCTTGAGTTGAGTGAAATGCTTGATTCTATAAGGACAAGTTGTGATGGGGAGCGAAATTAAGTAGCGAAGTTCCTGATGTTACACTGCCGAGAAAAGCTTCTAGTGAGAAATAAACTACCCGTACCGTAAACCGACACAGGTGGTCGAGGAGAATATCCTAAGGTGAGCGAGTGAACTCTCGTTAAGGAACTCGGCAAAATGACCCCGTAACTTCGGGAGAAGGGGTGCTGACCGTCAGGTCAGCCGCAGTGAATAGGCCCAAACAACTGTTTATCAAAAACACAGGTCTCTGCAAAATCGTAAGATGACGTATAGGGGCTGACGCCTGCCCGGTGCTGGAAGGTTAAGAGGATGAGTTAGCGCAAGCGAAGCCCAGAATTGAAGCCCCAGTAAACGGCGGCCGTAACTATAACGGTCCTAAGGTAGCGAAATTCCTTGTCGGGTAAGTTCCGACCCGCACGAAAGGCGTAATGATTTGGGCACTGTCTCAACGAGAGACTCGGTGAAATTATAATACCCGTGAAGATGCGGGTTACCCGCGACAGGACGGAAAGACCCCATGGAGCTTTACTGTAGCTTGATATTGAGTGTTTGTATAGTTTGTACAGGATAGGTAGGAGCCGTAGAGATCGGAACGCTAGTTTCGATGGAGGCGTTGGTGGGATACTACCCCAACTGTATGACCACTCTAACCCGCGTCACTTAGCGTGACGGGAGACAGTGTCAGGTGGGCAGTTTGACTGGGGCGGTCGCCTCCTAAAGTGTAACGGAGGCGCTCAAAGGTTCTCTCAGAATGGTTGGAAATCATTCGTAGAGTGTAAAGGTATAAGAGAGCTTGACTGTGAGATTGACAAATCGAGCAGGGACGAAAGTCGGACTTAGTGATCCGGTGGTTCCGTATGGAAGGGCCATCGCTCAACGGATAAAAGCTACCCTGGGGATAACAGGCTTATCTCCCCCAAGAGTCCACATCGACGGGGAGGTTTGGCACCTCGATGTCGGCTCATCGCATCCTGGGGCTGTAGTCGGTCCCAAGGGTTGGGCTGTTCGCCCATTAAAGCGGTACGCGAGCTGGGTTCAGAACGTCGTGAGACAGTTCGGTCCCTATCCGTCGCGGGCGCAGGAAATTTGAGAGGAGCTGTCCTTAGTACGAGAGGACCGGGATGGACATACCTCTGGTGTACCAGTTGTTCCGCCAGGAGCATCGCTGGGTAGCTATGTATGGAAGGGATAAACGCTGAAAGCATCTAAGTGTGAAGCCCCCCTCGAGATGAGATTTCCCATTCCTTTATGGAAGTAAGACCCCTGAAAGATGATCAGGTAGATAGGCTAGGAGTGGAAGTACAGCGATGTATGGAGCGGACTAGTACTAATCGGTCGAGGACTTAACCAAAGGTGCAATGTTTTGGGCTTTTGAGATGATATTACTTATTATGCAGTTTTGAGAGAACGAAGTTCTTCTCAGTGCGAATAGCACAAATAGTGTGGTGGCGATAGCAAGAAGGATACACCTGTTCCCATGTCGAACACAGAAGTTAAGCTTCTTAGCGCCGATAGTAGTTGGTGGGAAACTACCTGCGAGGATAGGACGTTGCCACGCTGTTATTCCGGTTTAGCTCAGTTGGTAGAGCGCATGACTGTTAATCATGATGTCGTCAGTTCGAGCCTGACAACCGGAGTCAGGTAACGGTTGATATAAATCAATCGTTTTTTATTTCGGCCCGTTGGTCAAGTGGTTAAGACACCGCCCTTTCACGGCGGTATCATGGGTTCAAATCCCGTACGGGTCATCATTTTTGCCGGCTTAGCTCAGTTGGTAGAGCATCGGTATCGTAAACCGAGGGTCACAGGTTCGACTCCTGCAGCCGGCATTATAGATTCTCGTTTTAAAGTCCTAATTAATTTAGGACTTTTTTTGTTGTTTATGGGGGGAAGATGATGCTACGAAATCTTAAGGAAAGTTAATACTTTTCATCAAGTTGTGTTAAGTGGCATTGATTATTATGTGCTATAATCGTAGGTATTCGTAGAATTATAATTGAAAGAAATGAGTTAACTAGCATATTGCAAGTCTCGTTTTTTTAGACATTGTTCAAAAAAATTATCAATATTATATGGAATCGAGTTTATTTAGATGTCAAAAATTAATCAATTAGTTAAGAACCCAAAGAGTTTAAGTTTATTAACGACTATAAAGGTCCTGTTGATCAGTCTATTAGTTGTTATTCCCAATATATTAAACCATACCTATTCACATTTAGCAGCGGAGCTCGTTGAATTTGCTATTATTATCTTGATTACTCAGTTGCCAATTAAATTTTTTAAATATCCGGCCTATCTTTTAAGTTCATTACTCTTTTTAATCATCGTTGCGCAAGAGTGGGTTCGATTATTCTCAGGAACATTCACCACTAAAACCATGTTTGAAAATATTAATAATATTCATGCGTTAGGGCCTAGCTTACCGAAATATGTTGTTTTAACGGTTGTTGCAATTGTGCTTACTTTTTTACCAATGCGTTTTGGTTTGTTAAAACATCATAGATTGTTTACAGCAGGTTCAATTGTCGGTGTATTGTTAGCATTGACTGCCATCGTTATGTTTAAGCCCAATACGGCCATTAAAGCCAGTTATGCTTTGATGCAGGATTATCAAAAGGACTATGCAATTGAACATGCGATGAAATCTGAAAATCACACAAAAATATTGAAGGCTTTTGAGAATAAAAATATTAAAAGTGGTATCAATAAAAAGAATCTTGATAATATGAATGTTATCGTCATATTTGCCGAGGGAACTTCTAGGAAAGTTTTGGAAGACGATAAGTATCCAGATTTAATGCCAGCAATCAATCAATTTGCGAGTGAGTCGATTGATGTTCGTAATTATTATAACCACACGGCGCCAACCTATCGTGGCATTCGTGGTCAATTATATTCTAGCTATCAATTTAATGAAGGCTATGAAGGTGCAACGACAGCGAAACAGATGAAGCAACGGCTCAATACGAAACTGATTGGGTTGCCAGAAATTCTGAATAAAAATGGTTATACAACTGAAATGATTAATCCAGAACCAAAGCATAAACAGTTTACACCCTATCTTAATAATTTAGGCTTTAATAAAGTTATCTCTGGTGATTCAAGTCAGTGGGAAGGTAGTGGCTCAGGTACTTTTCTATCAGACAAAGACAATCTTAATTTATTGTTTAACCAAGCTAATTCCTTAAATCAAAAGGATAAGAAGTTCATGTTATCGACTTATACGTTACAAACACATAATGGTTGGGATACGGACAGTCAATATGGCGATGGTAAAAATGCAGTCCTCAATAAATTCCATAATTTTGACGAAGCATTTAGTGCATTCTATAAAAAATTTGAAAATAGTGATCTTAAAGATAACACGATTTTAATTTTAACGACTGATCACGCTAGTTATGCCTCACCAGAGTATGCATCGACTTTCGACGATAAACGGACTGCTTTTGCATCAACGGTGCCGTTGATGATTAAATATCCGAATAGCAAACATCAAGAGATTGATGTCAAAGGGCGCAATTCGCTTCTACTGACACCGACAATTTTAGATATGTTAAATATTGAAGATGAAAAGAATTATTTCATGGGAACTTCGTTGTTTACCAATGATGCGACTAAATATGAATATACGACAGAAATTGGTTCCGAATTCTATGATACGACTGGTGTTTTAAAGGCATTACCGGCAAGTAAAAAATCGATTAAAAGTGAAATTCTTAAATACGATTCAATCTCTTTGAACATGACCAATGTTGAAGGCGAATAAAAAGGATAATCGTAATTCTAACTTTGTAGCCGGTATAATTAGGTTTATCGACAATTCAAAAAACCATAATCATTGATATATCATGATTATGGTTTTTTTAGTAACAATAATTTTGGTTAAGTAAAATCAGAGTGGAGAATTCTAAAATATAATAACGCTTTTTATTTGGATTATTGGGTGCTTTTATTAATGGCTATTTTCAAGCCAAACACCAGTTGACGCGAACCGTATCTTTTTTAGTTGGTATTTAGCTGGTCGATGGTTGATTGGGCCCAGACACACCACTCGACTTCTGCGGTGCACATGATGAGCCGTCGCTCTAAGATTAGGTAGCGGCCTAAGTTGCGTTCTTTTTCAATTGTATCCGTAATAGCGTCGTATTCTTCGGTTTTTTGTTCGTACTTTTTTACCATTTTCCGATAGTGTTGTAACCGATCTTGTAGTAATTCGGTGGCCTGTTGATGATCCATTAAGGCAATCACGTATACTTTGGCTAAGAATTCATCGCGTTGTGATGGGGCCTTGTTTTCTTCGACTAACCATTCGGCAACGATTGCTTTTCCAGTTTCAGTTAGATGATAAATCTTTTTCTGTTTGTGAGTGGCATCATTTTCCACAGTGACGTAGCCTTGTTCGTGGAGTTTCCCGAGTGCGGTATAAATTTGGCTATGATGAGATTCCCAAAAAAGGGTTAAATATTGTTTTAATTCGTAACCACTACAGGGTTTACGGACTAACATGCATAGTAAAATGTAACTAAGTGTATTCATGAAATTCGTCCTCTAATCGATTGATTATTATCAGTATACCATGTTTATTTTGCTAAATCATGTCATTATTTAGTGTCATTATTGACAGGTTATGTAAAATGGTGTAAATTAGGCAAAAAGAGAGTGAGTGATGAATTAATGGCAGCACACAAAAATAAGGGGTTAAAATCGGCTTATGCAGTTGCGTTCACGTGTATGGTCGCCTTCATGGGCATTGGATTGGTGGATCCAATTCTAAAGACGATTGCGGTTAAATTAAATGCGACACCCGCGCAAACCACATTATTATTCACGAGTTACATGCTAGTGACCGGAATCATCATGTTATTTACAGGGTTCATTGCGACTCGAATCGGGGCTAAAAAAACGATCAGTGTTGGTTTAATCATTATCGTGATATTCTCAGCGTTAGCGGGACGTTCACAAACGATTACCCAGCTGATCGCTTTGCGAGCTGGTTGGGGATTAGGTAATGCGTTATTCTTATCGACGGCGTTATCCGCAATTATCGCAGTCATGTCAGATGAGTCCGAAAAAGCAATCATTTTGTATGAAGCTTCGATGGGCGTTGGGATGGCGATTGGACCGTTAGTCGGTGGTGTGTTGGGCAGTTTATCTTGGCGTTTTCCGTTTTATGGCGTGGCAATTTTAATGACGATTGCCGCGATTGCGATTACGGTGATGTTGGAACCAATCGCTAAAGCAAAGAAAAAAGCGCGCTTTTTTGACGGTGCGCGGGCGTTAAAAAATCATAAATTACGGTCAGTTGGGATCATTGCATTATTATATAACTTTGGCTTTTTTACAATTCTTGCGTACGCGCCATTTTTATTAGTCGGTTTAACGGCGATGCAAGTCGGGCTCGTCTTCTTTGGTTGGGGCGCGCTATTGGCCATGGCATCCGTCTTTGTGGCACCCTTCCTCGAACGGATGACCAATACATTGGTCGCGTTGTTAGTCGGATTAGGGCTTTTTCTGATTTGTCTGATCGTCATTGGGATTAATGCCGACCAACCAGTTTTAGTAGCAGCTGGCGTGATTGTGGCCGGTTTCTTCCAAGGTTTAGTTAACACTTTATTGACAACCGTTGCGATGGAAAATGATGCCATTGAACGTAGCGTGGCTTCATCAGCTTATAGTTTTATCCGGTTTACCGGTGGGGCAATTGCACCGTTTGTTGCGGGGAAAATTGCTGAGCATTGGAGCGCGCATTGGACTTTTTATTTTGCGGCGTTAATGATTCTAATCTGTTTTATTTTTGTGATTAAGAATCGACGGTATTTTGAAACGCTTGAAGAAGTGGATAAAGAATTGACGACGGCTAATAAAAAGATGGTCCGTTAATCATGTTTAATTAAAAACGCGTCACGAATCAGCTAATTGATTCGTGACGCGTTTTAATGGTTAATGCAGCATTAGGCCGTGATTAACCCATTGCCAAAGGAGCAATTGAGTTCGACCAGAAACTTTTTCATGGTCCAAAATAGATTGGGCGGTTTGACGATCGACCCAAACGGCATCAAGGGCTTCTGCGGCTTCTAAATGAGCTTTTCCGGGAGTTGCATCGGTAATCACACAAATAGCCTGAGTGATGGCACCATCGGTAATCCCGGGCGTCGAATAACTGGGTTTAAAGATTTGTTGAACCATAACGTGTTGATAACCGGTTTCTTCTTGAATTTCACGCTGAATCGTTTGCGCAACGGTTTCGCCGGGATCAATTAAACCAGCTGGACTACCATAGATGTAGTCGTTGAGTGGTAAACGGAACTGTTTGACGAGGAGAACTTGACTGGCATCTTGGTTCAAACAAAAGATGCCGACCGCCGCCGCTTTTAAAGGTTGTTTTAAAGTGTTGACGGTCAGGTCAGCTTGGCGACTGACAAAATGGTAACGAATGAGTTGTTGATCAAGATTTTGATACGTGGCTTCGTAATAGTTGAGCCAGCGATCGGTTAATTGGTTTTCAAGGGTGAGTAATTTAAAAGGGGTCATTCATTTTTACCTACTTTCTATCACATATTGTACACTGAAAACCGTTAATTAAAAATAGATGGGAATACTAACTTAATTATCAGTTAGTTTAGTTAGTTAATTGGATTAATATGAAGTAATTTTGAAAAAAATAATGTAAATGATAATAGAATCAAGCATTTTATTGAAAAAATAATTGATTTAAGATTAAAATAAGATTATAATGGCATTTATAGATTCTAAGCAAATGATAAGAAAGTTCTTGGATAGCGAAATTCTAGTGGTTAGAATAGGCTATTTTTACAGTCGCTATCAGATTCTTAGTTTCCAAAAATAACAAAGTATTAGGTGGGGTATTTATAATGGAAAAGAAACACGAAAAAACATTCTTTGGTCAACCGCATGGCCTATCGACGTTATTCTTCACAGAAATGTGGGAACGATTCAGTTATTACGGGATGCGTGCGATTTTACTATTCTATATGTATTTTGCGTTAGATAAAGGTGGTCTTGGTTTTGATAAGACGACGGCAATGTCAGTCATGGCCATTTACGGTTCACTGGTTTACTTAGCCAGTGTTGTTGGTGGTTGGTTGAGTGATCGTGTCTGGGGCAGTTTTAAAACGGTCTTCATTGGTGGGGTCCTCATCATGTTGGGCCACATTGTCCTATCGATTCCGATGGGCGCAACTGCTTTGTTTATCTCAATTGCTTTGATTGTGGCGGGGACTGGGTTATTAAAACCAAATGTTTCTGAAATGGTCGGCAGTCTCTATAGTGAAACTGATCGTCGTCGGGATGCTGGGTTCAGTATGTTCGTCTTCGGGATTAACTTAGGGTCATTTATAGCACCAATCTTAGTTGGGGCCGTTGGGATGTCAATGAACTTCCATCTTGGGTTCTCATTAGCCGCCGTTGGGATGTTCTTTGGTTTAATTCAATATTGGCGTGGTCGGACTCAATTTAGTAAAGAAAACTCAAAAGCAAATGATCCCATTGCGAGTGCTGAATTGAAGAGCGTTATTCGTAAAATCGTGATTGGTGTCATTGTGATTATCATTGCGGTGCTTGCGTTACAATTCACTGGTCATTTAAATATTGATAATATCGTGTTGGCCATCTCAATTGTAGCCATTGCGTTACCCGTTATCTATTTCTCACGAATGTTATCAAGTCAAAAAGTCACTAAAAAAGAACGTTCACGTGTTATGGCGTATATTCCACTCTTCATCGCCGCTGCTATTTTCTGGGGAATTGAAGAATCTGGTTCAGTCGTTTTAGCCTTGTTTGCTGAAGATCGAACTGTCCTACACATTGGAAGCTGGCATTTAGCTGCCGCAACTTTCCAATCCTTAAATCCATTCTTCATCATGTTATTAACACCATTCTTCGTTTGGTTGTGGAGTACTTGGAAGAAACAACCTTCTGCGCCTGGTAAATTCGCGGTTGGTTTAATCTTTGCCGGTGTGTCATACATGGTTATGTCTTTACCTGGTTTATTACACGGAACCGCTGGTCGAGTTAGTCCTTTCTGGTTAATCGGATCATGGTTCATCGTTGAAATCGCTGAAATGTTAATTTCACCGATTGGCCTTTCGATTACCACTAAATTAGCACCAAAAGCATTCAAGTCTCAAATGATGAGTATGTGGTTCTTAGCGGATGCTGCGGGCCAAGCGATTAATGCACAACTCGTTCGTTTATATTCACCACAAACTGAAATTAAATACTTCTTAGGCATCGGGATTGTTAGTGCAATCTTCGGGATCATTCTCATTTTCTTCGTGAAACCAATTCACAAGTTAATGGAAGGTGTCGACTAAGTCGATTAATATTAAAAAATCTTGATTATTTATACATAATCAAGATTTTTTTTGCATTTTAGGGTTGCAATTAGGCCCAGAATTTTGTAAGATAATATAGTTGAATCGATGAGATACAACTTATGGAGGAGTAGCGAAGAGGCTAAACGCGGCGGACTGTAAATCCGCTCCTTCGGGTTCGGTGGTTCGAATCCACTCTCCTCCATTTTTTTATTGGGCTATGGCCAAGCGGTAAGGCAACAGGTTTTGATCCTGTCATGCGTTGGTTCGAATCCAGCTAGCCCAATCAATGTATAAGAAGCTTGTTTTGAGACAGTAAAATGTTGATAGAACAAGCTTTTTATTTATTTGAAATATAATGAAAGCGGTTAACTTGATTGGGTGATCGAGATTGAACGTTCACTGATAAAAAATATTTAGACGTGGGGGAAACTGATAATGGATACGGTAGACAGGATACTCGGGACTTTATATGGGCAAGCGATTGGTGATGCGATGGGGATGCCATCGGAACTATGGCCAGTCGAACAAATAAAAAAACAATTTAAGGGTAAGATAACTCAATTTTTGGATGGTCCGGCCAATAATGATGTTGCTGTTAATTTTACATATGGTCAGTATACAGATGATACAAATCAAGCATTAGCAATATTGGATTCTTTGATTGAAACTGATTGGCAACCCGATAGCCATAATTTGGTGGCGCATATTATGAAATGGGCGAACGAAGTCGGTGCATGGAATCATAATATTCTAGGTCCCAGTAGTAAGGCTGCATTAATGGCAATTAAAAATGGTGATAATCCTAGCAATATTACGGATAAAGCTTTAACGAATGGGGCAGGGATGAGAATTGCGCCAATTGGGGTTTTATATCGACCTGAAGAACTTGATGCGCTAGTGCAGATGGTCTACGAAGTGACTAAGATAACGCATTCTAGCGACGTTGCGATTAGCGGGGCATCAATGATTGCAGGGGCCGTTAGCGGCGCAATTGCTGATTTCTCCTGGGATGGGATAATCAAGCATGCTTTAGACGCGAACGACAGGGGATTGAAGATGGGCACTCCGACTTGGGCTGCGAAAAATCACGATCGAGTTATTCTTGGAATCGAGCTTGCTCATAAATTTAGTAATAATGATACGGCCTTTTGTACCGCTATCTATAATTTGATTGGTACTGGAACGATGATTTCTGAGAGTATTCCTACAGCGGTTGCAATGGCCTACTATGCAAAAGATGTCAAAAAATGTGCACTTCTTTCGGCAAACTTAGGTGGTGATACGGATACTATCGGCGCCATGGCAACTGCTATTTGCGGTGCTAAACAGGGGTATCATACGATTGATCAAGAATGGATTGACATTATAGATCGGAAAAATCCAGAACATCACTTTTATAACTATGCTGAAAAAATGAGTGCCTTTATAAAAAAATAATGTAAAAAGGATGATTATGAATGGATGAAGAAATCAGAGTACCAGAGCGCGATAAAACATTAACACCTGGTAAATTATTTTATAATTGGTTTGCAGCTAATGTTGGAATCATGGGATTTGTCTATGGGGCAATCATTGTTAGTTATCAATTATCGTTTGTACAAGCAATTTTAGCGGCCTTCATTGGGTCGCTATCATTCTTAATTCCTGGATGGGTCGCAATGATTGGTCAAAAAGAGGGAGTAACCACGTTTAAGTTGAGTCGAGCAGCTTATGGGATATATGGTAATAAAATTCCAAATTTGATTGCTTGGATCAACATGGTCGGTTGGTTAGCGGTTAACATTATTACCGGGACCTTATTGTTATTGTCTTTGTTTAGAATATTTAATCTTAGAAAAAATGGTATGAATACAGCGATAGCCATTTTAATTTTCGGTGGCGTTGTGGTGTTATCAGGTCTGTTGAATGAAAAAACGTTAGCTAAAATACAAACTTGGTTAAGCTGGGTTTTTGGTTTGTTGACGGCCGTTATTCTACTTATTTTCTTAGTTCAGGCTGATTGGCACCAGGCGATTAATTCACCTTCAGGTAGTTGGTTTAAGGGGTTTCTGCCAGCCGTTAGCATTGTTGCAGCCGGTTCTGGTATTTCGTGGTCGATGGCGGCTGCAGATTGGGGGGCCTACGTAAAGCCCAAGACTAAACCAAGCGCTACTTTTTGGAATACAGCTATGGGAGGCGCACTACCACTGTTTGTTCTGATGGTTGGTGGTATTTTGCTTAGTACGATTGAACCGGGGCTCTCTTCAGCAAGTAATCCATTTGATGTGATGTATTCGGCTTTACCAAGTTGGATTGGACCGATGTATTTCTTGGTTGCGGCTGGGGGACTTATTCCACAATGTATCGTATCTTTAAGATCTGCAAAAATAAACTTGGCAACAATCGGAATCAATATTTCTCAAAAAGCATCTCTTGGGTTACATGGGACTATCGTCATTGTCATTCCAATATATGTCTTGTTTATTTCAGGAGATTTTTTAAGTAATTTTGAATTGTACTTAAATTTCTTGGGGATTTGTTTAGCAAGCTGGGTAGCAATTTTTCTGTGTGATAGTCAGATGTTTAGAAAGGAGGGTTATGCTGAGTCTTTAATCATAATGACTTCGCCCGTTAAGTATAATATTGGTGGGATTGTTGCTTGGATTATTGCCACAATTACAGGATTTCTTTTTACAAATAATGCAATTTGGACGGGCCCGTTCGCCCATGGTATTTTTAAAGATAATAGTTTAGGCGTATTTGTTTCCGCGATAGCAGCAATTATTTGTATGATGATTGTTAACGTGCTACGCCCTAAAAAGGAGAAAAATTATGGATAAAGCATTAATCATGGGTGAAGTATTCGTAGATGTAATCATTAATGTGCCACAATTACCCGATTCTGGTGGGGATGTTCTTGGGGATCTTCAAGCAACTAATATTGGCGGTTCGGCCTTTAATACTTTTGGGGCAATCCAGTATGCGCAAGGAGCAGCCGATTTGTTTGTACCAGTAGGCGAAGGGACTTATGCCGATATTATTCAAAACGAGTTTAAACGGCTCAATATCACAAGCCCGTTACTGATTAACGGTGATGATAATGGTTGGGATATTTGTTTAGTAGAACCCAATGGGGAACGTAGTTTTTTGACAATTTCGGGAATAGATAGTCAAGTTCAAAAAGAGTGGTTTACAAAAATTAATTTGGCGGATTATCAGTATTTTTATTTGAGTGGTTATCAGGTTGAATCTGAATCGAATGCTACCTTAATTTTGAATGAATTGGAGAAGAGACGAACCAATTCATGGATTATTTTTGATGCTTCGCCGAGAATTAAGTATTTAAAGAAAGCCACACTTAATTTAGTATTGAATACGGCTAATCTGTTGATTCATTGCAATCAAGATGAAATCGAATTTCTAGCGGGTTTTAAGGGGACTATTCAGGAAATGGCAACTGCTCTTTTTAATAGCACTCAAAGTCCAATCATCGTGACGTTGGGGAGCCAGGGGACGTATTTTATAACTAAAAATGATTCTGGTATTATACCAGCTGAGGAAGTCGAAGTACTTAATACGATTGGTGCAGGAGATACACACTGTGGTGGGATGCTACATGCACTTTGTAACGGCGCGAGCCTCAGGTTGGCAATTGAATACGCTAATCATCTCGCAGCAATTGTGGTTGCACAAGAAAGCGGTAATCTGTTGTTGAATTAATAACTGAGTTGGATTGTGAGTCATGATTTTATATTTTTGTGTCGTTTAGAATCTGAAAAAACTGGTATGGGTGGTTAAATAGTTGACTTTATAAGGCTAGTTCGTTATCCTTTGAAAGAAATAAAGGAAGAGGTGCACTTATGAAAATTGGGTTTATTGGTGTCGGCAATATGGCACAAGCGATGATTAAAGGGTTGATTAAGGCTCAAAAAATAACATCAACTGATATTTTGGTCCATAGTGCACACGCCACGACTTATGAAGCTGTCGCAAAAGAATATCAATTAACACCGGTTGCGGACAATGCGACTTTGGTGGCGGAAGCCGATATTGTTTTTCTAGCGGTTAAACCGTACATTGTCCCTCAAGTCCTCGAAGAAACGGCTGCGGCCTTCAAAGCGCACAAAACAGTGATGGTCTCGGTCGCTGCAGGATTATCATTAGCCAAATTAGCCGAACAAGTCGGTCAATCAGATTTACCAATCCTCAGAATTATGCCGAACGTCAACGTGGCGAATCAAGCTGGCATCACAGCGGTGGTTGGCAATACGCAAGTGACGACTGATCAATTAGCAGACGTTAAAGTGATTCTAGCCCAATTAGGGGGTGTCGTTGAAATCGGGGAAAAAGATTTCACAACGTTCAGCGCCTTAGCTGGGAGTTCACCCGCTTTTGTTTATTTATTTATCGACGCGATGGCGCGTGCCGGTGTTAAACATGGTTTGAAAAAGGATGCTGCCACTGAAATTGCGGCCCAAGCCGTCTTAGGCAGTGCCCAAAACGTCTTGATGAGTGATGATTCACCATGGGATTTAGTCGACCAAGTCTCATCACCAGGTGGCACAACCGTCGCCGGTCTATTAGCAATGGAAGAAGCCGGCCTAATGACCGCCGTCGTCAAAGGCATCGACGCAACAATCGCAAAGGACTTAGAAAATCAAGAGCGCGACTGAGCTGTTTAGTTTCGGAATCGTGTTAGTTTGACTATTTTAAGGGTACGACAAAAACACCTGGACGGTTAATTATCAACCGTCCAGGTGTTTTTATTATTAAGTAGCATTGGAAATTAATCGGATAGTGAAAATATTTAGCCAATCAAAGTTCTTCAAATTGGGCATTAATAATCTTGATATCCTGGTCAAAGTCTTTTTTGGAGTATTGGTTCCCATACCCCTTGAGCAGTTCAGTGTTCAAGCGAGTAGCTGATTTAGTCATTGTGATATACGTAATTCCACCAGAAGCAACACCTCCAAGAATAGGGATTACTTTTGTAGCACCTTTAGCGAGACCAGCTTTTGTCAGCATTCTACCGGTTACGAATGGATATATCTTTTTAAGTAACGGGTACCACATCGTTTTGGTCAAGGCAGTTTGACCAATTTTTTTTACAGTATACTTAGCCCCATTAGAGCTGATTACCCGTAGCAATGATCCAGCACCCTGAGCGCTTACCATGATACCTAAAAAAACAATAACGCCATCGATATCAAGCATGCCATCTTTGTTAATAACATCGTCGTAGTCATAGATATAGGCTAGTTCTTGAACGAGTCTTAACGAAAACATCATATTTTGAAGAATATCAGCAGGAATGGTTGCAGCAAGAGTAATTCCACCTGGAATACCAGTAAGTGTTGAAGCCATTGCACTTTGATTAACATTCCAATTAATCCTTTTTTTAGCCAAACGTTTACGTTCTGTGAAATCAATTGAATAGTGATTTAGTCGAATATCAGTCTCACTAACGTCATATAATTTAGCTAAGAAATCAGTTCGGTTGACATGTACTATAGGATTTTCTATCAGTTTGGTGAGACTTAGAGCTGTTGATTCTGACATAGTAGAGAATATCCTTTCTACTCGAAATTTTAAGATGACTTAAGTATAGCTTAGTACTAGTGTTATTTAATATTTATTTTTTATATAGATATTAAATACTGAATTTAGCTCAATTGGTGGTTCCAATATTATAATGTCGGGATATCTGCTATAATCTGTTGACATAATTCATGGCTTAATCGACTGCTGGCCGTCGAGACCGGTGAGGGTTGGTCATTTTCAATCGCACTAATAAACGCGTCAATCATGGGCGCAAAACCACGATTGGTCAGCGTCGGTATCCAATCGGCGACAGTTTCAAGCTGTTGACCAGTTACTTGTTGGTGAACCAGCTCGGTTAAATTGTTGACCGTGTGACGACCGGTTGGCGTGTGGACGGTCGCGATTTCTTGATTGGTGCCACTTTGCATATCCAACGTCACGGTGATCAATTGATGCGGCGTTTCAAGTTGGATGCGCGCTAAAAGTAGTTCGTGATGATCGGTCTGTTGACAATAGGTATGGACTTGATAATCGAGCCCGATATCGCCAGCCAGATAGAGTGCGGTGTCTAGGGGATGAATCATTAGATCATAAATCGCAAATGGTGTAGCTTGTAACGTATCAACGCGGGTTTTAGTGACCTCGATTAAATGCTTAGCAGGCAGTGCCGCTAATTGTTGGATCATGGGGGCAAAACGTCGATTAAAACCAACCATTAATAACCGGTTTTGTTGCTTAGCAAGTTGGTATAAAGCGGCGACTTCAAATGGTTTTTCGCTCAACGGTTTGTCGATAAAAACGTGTAAGCCGTTTTCCAACGCCTGGCGCACGAGCGCGTAATGAGTGGGTGTCGGGGTGTGGATAAAGAGTGCGTCTAAATGACTTGTTAGTAGGTCATCGATTGAATCGGTCGCGTGGGAAAAATGATATTGGGCTTGTAATTGGGCTAATTTAGCCGGTTGACGCGTACATAAATACCAGTCAACCCGGTCTTGCATTTGAGCCATTACCGGCAAATACGCTTTTTGCGCGATGTTGCCTAAACCAAGCACACCAATCTTTAACATTGAATAGTCCTCCATTAATTGTTGATAGCCTAAGTGTAACAAATTTTAAAGAAAACGGTTTAAATATTCCAATAGCAGCCCTTGATTTTTTGGTCTATACCAGTTATACTGGAATTATCAATTAGATAAAGGTGGATGAAAAATGACAGTAAAAGTTCTAAAACATGCGGTAATCTATACGGGTGATGAAGTGATTGAAGATGGTTACATCCGTTTTGATGACAAAATTTTAGCTGTTGGACCAATGTTTGATTATAAAGCACAAGCTGGCGAAACAATCCAAGATATGAAAGGCCAAACGCTTGTCCCTGGTTTTATCGATGTCCATTGTCACGGCGGTTATGGTTTTGACGCCATGGACGGTGATGCACAACAAATCGACGAAATGGCCACTAAGATGATGCAACATGAAGGGGTCACAACCTTATTTGCAACAACTATGACGCAATCAAACGATAACATTGCCAACGCCATGCGCGGGGTTAAAGAAGCGGCTGAAAAGAACCCATTAATCAAGGGTGTTCATTTGGAAGGGCCTTTTATTTCACCAAGTTTTAAAGGGGCCCAACCTGAAAAATACATTAAAGATCCAGACGTTGATTTGTTGGATCAATGGAATCAATTATCAGGTAACCGGGTTCGCTTAATTACATACGCACCTGAAGATCCTGGTTCAAAAGCGTTTGAAGACTATTGTTTAGCACATAACATCGTGCCTTCAGTCGGTCATAGTAACGCCACTCGGGAACAAATGTTGGACAGTAAAGCAACTCACGTGACGCATTTATACAATGCCCAACGTGAATTCAAACATCGCGAACCTGGTGTCACTGGCCATGCAATGTTGGAAGACAACATGTACGCTGAATTAATCACCGATGGTTTCCATATTGTGCCTGATATGATTAAATTAGCTTACGAACAAAAAGGGGCAGAGCGAATCGATCTCGTGACTGATGCCATGCGTTCAAAAGGGATGCCAGAAGGCGAAAGTGAACTTGGCGGCCAAAAAGTGATTGTCAAAGACAAACAAGCACGTCTTGAAGATGGCACTTTAGCAGGTTCCGTTCTAATGTTCATCGACGCTTTTAAAAACATGCAACGTTTCACTGGTTGTGGTATCTTTGAAGCAGTCATGATGTCGAGTACCAACCAAGCTGAAGAATTCGGCTTAACACAAAAAGGTAAACTTGAAGTAGGCCGTGATGCCGACATGAACGTTTTAGATCAAAATCAAAATCTTGTGGCAACTTATAGCTACGGCAATGGTTACCAACATTAATTAATAGGAGTGTGTCCCATGGAATCACCTGTTTATATTCAAATTCATAATCAGATCAAAAAGGATATTGAAGCCGGCAAGTGGTCGATTGGCGACAGAATTCCCTCTGAACGAGAACTGGCTTTAAACTTTGAAGTGTCGCGAATGACCTTGCGACAAGCGGTTCAAACCTTGGTGGATGAAGGCATTTTGGAACGACGAATTGGCGCTGGTACGTACGTTGCCAATCAGAAAGTCCAAGAAAAAATGTCCGGGGTCACGAGTTTTACGGAACTAATGACCGCCCAAGGCAAACAACCGTCGAGTAAGACGATTTCGTTTCACATTGCTAACCCGTCATTGAGTGAAGCCGAGAAGCTCCATCTTGAAGAGGGTCAGCAAGTTTTACGGATGGAACGAATTCGCTATGCCGACAATGTGCCAATTTGTTTTGAAGTCGCAACCGTCCCACAAAGCGTGGTAGCCGATTTTAGCAAGTCTGAGATTACCACGTCTTTCTACAAGACGTTGGAAGAAAAAGGCGACTACAAGCTCGGTGGTGCCCAACAGACGGTTTCGGCCCAGTTGGCCTCCGAACGAATTGCTGAATTCCTAGATATCAAGCGCAACGGTTCCATCTTAAAATTGCGCCAAGTCTCATTCTTAGCGAATGGTGAACCATTCGAATACGTCCGCACCCAATACGTCGGCGAACGATTTGAATTTTATTTGGAAAGATAGGCACAATTAGGGCAAATGTCCGATAAAAAGGCAGTTAACTCAGAGTATTGTGAGTTAACTGCTATTTTGTTGGCGAAAATGTGAAAGGTTATACGGCTTGATGGTCAATAGCCTCAAATAAGCTGTTTAAATTTTTCTTAATTTATGGTACATTTTTAATAATGTGAAAAGATTTTCGGGGGGAACTTATTTTGAAAAATATATGGATACATCTTTTAATTGGGGCTGCAATGCTATCGACAGTTGGTTTATTGGCAACTGGCCAAGTTGATGCCGCGACAGTGTTAACACCAGCTCAAATGAAAGCACAGTTAACTGAACAAGATATTCAAGAAGCAACGCCGAATAAGGCGGAGACAGAAAAAAATACCGCAACGAATGATGATATCGGAATGCCAATTGAAGAGGGTGCCGGCACACCATACGCACGCTCTAGAGCAAGCTATCCGAATATTAATAATTATATTTTACAAAAAAATTATCAACATCCAAACGTAACCAAAGAATTACACCAGTTTGAAATGTTCGGTTATAAAACGGATGATGGGTTACCATCAGGGGTTGCTGTGCATTATACGGATAATCCAACTAACTTCAGTGCACGTAGTGAAGCTAATTATGAAATCAATGGTGGTTGGCAATCAGCTTTTGTTCACACATTCATAGACGCTAGCACAATTCTAAATATTCATAATACCAGTTATGGTGCGTGGGGCAGTGGTGCGGTTGGCAATAAGTATTTTACACAGTTTGAAATGGTAACGGCGCGCAATTTTGAAGATTTCGCGAAAACCACTAGTTATTCAGCGTGGTATACAGCTTATTTATTACATCAATACAATTTAACACCCTCATTAGCTCAAGCGCATAACGGCGTTGGGACTGTTTGGTCTCACAGTAATATTTCAACCTATCTAGGTGGGACCGACCATACGGATCCAGATGCTTATTTTGCAAAATATGGTTACGATATGAATCAATTTTACGCGATGGTTCAACATTATTACGGACAGATGAATACGAATGCTGGTTGGCTAGATGGTGCATCAGCTTCAACTACGAATATCCATGTTTCTGGTTGGCATGCGGCGACTGAAGCGGCTAATAAACCTTATAGTTATTTATTTATCATGGACGCTACTACGAATAAAGAATTGAAGCGCATTAAGATAGGGCGGTCCGCTCGTGCAGATGTTCAATCTAAATACCCGAACGTGGTTAATGCATTGAACAGTGGCTTCTCGGCCAACATACCTGTGGATAGCAGTTTACAAGGGAAAACTGTTAGAATTATTTCACGATATTCTTCTGATCCATTTGGGAGTACAAATTATGTCGATTATGCTTTCCATGGTGCGGTTAAGATACCAAGTAAACCTAAACCAGTTGTTACGAAGGCTTCAAGTATGGATAGTGTTAAGTTTACTAACAGTAAGATGACGGTCAGAGGTTGGTATGCTGATAGTGCATCTGTTAATAAACCCAATCGTTATCTGGTTGTTTTAAATGCAGCCACTAATGCCGAACTCGGTCGTTATCGTTTATCAACGGTCAACCGGCCAGATGTTGCTAAGAAATATCCACAAATTCAAGGTGCAGCTAAGAGTGGTTTTGTCGTCAACGTGCCACTAACCAAACAATTATTGGGTAAGAAGATTAAATTAACCGTCCGTTATGCCAGTGATGCCTCTGGAAATGGTCAAGTTGCGTCACAAACGTTTGGCTCTTACCAAACTAAAAAAGCGGCCAATAAAGCTTGGCTAGATGCTTATACCATTAAAAAAGGTAATAAGTTATACGCTCACGGTTGGCATGCTAGTGATTTGTCGTTAGGCAAACCCTACAGCTACATTATTGTTTTGAATGCGGCCAATAATCGAGAATTAGGTCGCTATCGAATCGGTCGGATTGGTAATCGGAGTGATGTTCAAAAGAAATATCCAACCTTATATAACGCTACTAATAGTGGATTTAATTTTAATCTACCATTGAAAGCCAATATGAAAGGCAAATATTTGAAGATTATCTCACGCTATACCGATGATATTTCCGGTAATGGGAACTTTATTGATTATTGGTTCTCTAATAATACCGTCAAGGGTTAATCTTTTAAATGGGTCGGTTCTCCCAATCTGGGGGAACCGCCTTTTTTGTGCTATTTAGAAGATAATAATTTCTATAATAATATAAGTATTAGTAAAATGACGTTAAAGTTTCGTAGAATAAATGGTATATTAAAAGTGATATGTAAAGAATGACTAATGATAGGAGTTTTAAAAAAGAATGATTAAGAAGAAACAGTTCTTTAGCAATCTATTAATTTGGATTTTCGCAAGTATAACGATCTTTTATACCTTTTTATTTCAATTAGATTACACATTCATGGCGTTGCCTAAAATGAATACAATCTGGGCCGCTTTTAATATCGTTAAAATTGGCATTTTACCGATTAACAACATATTATTAATATTAATTGGATACATATGGGCTAAGCCCAAATGGAAAGAGTCTCGGTTCTTTCATTATTGGTCGTATATTTTTGTCACAGGTTTGATTCTGATGATTGCCACGACAGTTATGTTTAAGATTTATGGGATGGGGAATTTATACGATGCACTTTTTCCAATACTAAGAAATGCACAACCAACAGTGACTGGGGTACTGCTACTGTCAATTTTTAGAACCCCAATTTGTCAAAAAATTGAACAAATCAACTTAAAGACCCTCAGATTAGGCTTGTTTGGCCTATTGATAATGCCCACACTTTTTAATCACGATATTTTTGGTTTTAATAATGGTAATTCCATTATTTTTGTGGCTTTAATGCTGTTGATTGGGATCACTATTCAACGCCATCCAACGCCTCAAGCAACTAAAAAATGGATTGGTTGGACGTTGGGCTTGTTTGGTGGCTCAATTGGTCTAATGCTGTTGATGTCGAATATTTCATATATGATTACAAAAAGCCAAGCAACAACGCTTCGTTTTTCAACCTATACGTCGATATTAACGATTTATTTGGCGATTAGTATTTTTAAATTATTTGAACCAGTATTCAAAAAGAGTAGTCATGAAGCGGTTTATATTCTTTTATTTGCGTTGTTGATTAAATCGAATACATTATTTAATCAGCAATTAGCCGCCTTTAACACTAAACTGACAACGACTAATGGGGCTTTTAAATTAGTCTGTACACTAACAGAAGCGGTTATTATCGTCTTAATTGGTATTTTGTTAAACCTACTCCTACAAAGAATACTACCTAGAATAAATAATACACCACAAAAAATGTGGTTATGGATGATGAAACGGACGCCCAAACAATTAGTCTACGATATTGGTGCGATTTTGAAGAAAAAACGCATCCCATTATTAACGGGTATTAATTTTTTGGTATTAGCAAGCCTGTCGATGTTATTGATGAATACGAGTCTTAGTATCGCTTTGACGACCCGGGATTCATATAATATTTTTATCTATACTTTCTTTAGTCGATTTATGATTATTGTTGTCAATGCGTTAATTATTACTGCCATTTATTGGTTGTTAAAACTAATCATCAGACGTTATTGGATTAGTTTGATAATCACCAATCTTTTTGTGCTCGGTTTTGCAGTTGCCAATATGATCAAAATTGGTGTCAGATCAGAACCTATCTTGCCATCTGAACTATCGATGGTTACGGCTTTGGGAAGTCTATTAGGGATGATTTCGCCGGTCGTAATCGTTGCGTTTGTCATCCTTGTTATTCTCGCGTGTGGGTTGATTTTTTGGTTAGAAAAAAAGCATCCAGTGCGCAATGAACCAGTTGTTAAACAATTGGTAAAAGCGGCTATGGCTGCTTTGTTCCTATCAATGAGTTTCTTTTTAAATCATCAAGGATCAGTTGTGCAATCCGTATCTGGTGCGGTAGGCAATCAATCGATGTTTTACAATCAATTGGTGGGGGCACAGACTAATGGACCGTTGTTGCAATTCTTAAATAACGTAGACGTTACCGTCATGGAAAAACCTAAAGGCTATTCGAAACAGGCGGTTCTAAAAATTGTTAAAGCGTATCAAGCGGCAGCTAAGAATAGCAATCAAACACGTCAAACAACGATGAAAAATCAAACCGTTATTTTTAATTTAAGTGAAAGTTTCTCGGATCCAACGCGAGTGCCTAACTTGGAAATTAGTAAAGATCCAATGCCGTATATCCGGCAGTTGAAGAAAACAACGACATCCGGCTTAATGATGAGTTCTGGATACGGTGGCGGTACGGCTAATATGGAATATCAAACGTTAACCGGTTTTGTAATGAGTAACTTCTCACCAACATTACCAACGCCGTATTCACAATTAGTGACTAGTTTGAAGAGTAATCCGACGATTGCCAATCAATTCGGCTATGCGAGTGCTATTCATCCTTATTCAGGGGTTTATTATAATCGTCAGGCTGTTTATAAAAAATTTGGGTTTAACACCTTTTCATATCTAGGGAGTTCAACGCCCATTAAACATCAATCTAAAATTGATAAAAATCCTTACTTGTCAGATCAAACGGCCTATCTAAATACCTTAGACCAGATTAATCAGAAAAAGAGTGGTCAATTTATTAATTTAGTGACGATGCAAAATCATTATCCATACGATAAAGATGCTTATACGCACGTTAATTATGAAGTGAGTGGTAGTGCCGTTAATACGCCAGGCGCTAAGAAGTCGGCTGAAAATTATGCGCAAGGGTTAGCCTATACCGATAAGGCAGTTAAGGCGTTCAAAGAAAAAATCGACAAGATTCAAAAACCGATTACTTGGGTTTGGTATGGTGATCACTTACCAGGGATTTATTCCGGTGATGATTTAAGTCAATACGGGTTAGAATTACATGAAACTGATTATTTCATATATACAAATAAATACGGGCGAGAACATAATCAAGCTGTTAAACAAACGGCAACTAAGTATATTGGTCCCAATGATTTTATCGCGATGTTATATCAACAAACTGGTGCTAAATTAACCTCATATGTTGATTTATTATTAGCAGTTCATGAAAAAGTACCAGCAATGTCTTTAAATTCATTCAGTAATACAAGCAATACGTATAATACGGGTGGTCAATTTGTTGATGAAGACGGAAAATTAGTGACCAAACTAAGTTCGGCACAAAAGAAAGTTTTACGAGATTTTACAATGATTCAATATGACATTACTGCGGGTGGCCAATATTCAGTTAAAGCGAATTTTTTTAAATAGGTCACCGATAATTTATAAGATAATTCGTTGGGGAATTAGAAGGGAACGGTTAAGGGATGTTGGGGAAAAAGCGGGAGTATCAGTATGATTTGTTGCGGATTTTTGCAATGGGGTTGGTGATTGTTGTTCATTCGATTGATATGGTTCAAATCCAACCTAGTTTGGGGAACCAAATCGTTCAAGAATTAGTGAAGACAGTCATTTTAATTTGTAATCCAATTTTCTTCATGTTGAGTGGTCATTTTAACTTACATTTTAGTGGTGAGCATAAGGCTGATTATCAGCGTTACTATTTAAAAAAAGCGGTGACGATTGTCTTACCGTTAGTGATTTATCAGTTTATATTTTATCTAGTGAGTCGTTATTTGAATGGTCAATTAACGAACGGCTCGTTTTTCTACGATTTCTTTATTAATGTTTTCCAAAATTATCGAACAAATTATTTTTGGTTTATGTATCCGCTAATCGCTTTTTTGATTGCGGCACCGTTCCTTTCCAAAATGTTAGATAAATTAACCAGATTGGAAGAACACTATTTTATAGTCGTATTAATGATGATTCAAATTGGATTGTGGCTCCTTAAATTATTTAAGATTAATACCGGAATCAGTAATTATCCATTTTCAGGTTGGTTAATCTATTTTATCTTAGGTCGCTTAGTCGAAAATTGGCGATTGCCAGCAAAGGGTTGGACTTGGTTAGGGATTATCGGGATTCCAGTGATTAACGTCTTAATCACGCTTAAATTACCACAAGCTAAGGTACTGGGGTTACATGATTTATCACCATTCTATATGTTATTTGCAATATTAATTTATTTAGGCTTACGCGATAGTCAAATGATTATGCAGGCTGCCCAGTCTAAATTAGTCCCATTTTTTGCACGACATTCATTTGGCGTTTATTTATGCCATGGGTGGGTGATTTTACTTGTTGTGCCAAGAATTCAGTTCGGAAAAGTTGGATTTGATGTATTAGGAATTGCAGTCGTGACGTACTTTGGGTCATTGCTAGTGGCAAGCATTCTGGATTCATTGGTCGTTAGGCCGCTGGAGCGAGTATTGCTGAGCATGAAACACAGCTAGAAGTGGGGAGGAAGCTTTAGTTGAAAATTAAAGGGGTAGCAGAATTAAAACGGTGGCGACAATTTCGGGGTGAAAATCAAAGCTTATTGTTAAGTCTGATGGTGCTAACCATCATTACCTATTCCAGTAAACTATTCTTATACAGTTATTCAATTGATACTGAACTATTTATCCGAAATGGGGTCCCGTTCAAATGGTGGGTCAGCTTGGGCCGTTATGGCTTGGCAATATTAGCTTGGCCTTTAACCATTGGATTGAATGTGAATGTTATTTTGACAAATATTGTGACCTACGGGTTATTGTTTTTAAGTATTGTCTTTTTAATGTTTATCATTTGGCGAACGGCATTTAAAATTAATAAAATATGGTTGTTCATTGCAGGGGGACTCTACCTGACATCGCCGATCATGTTAGAACAAACTAATTTTATTCTGCAAAGCATTCCAGTGATGGTGGCCCTTAATTTATTGTATGGCGCTATCCTTTGTATTCAGTATTTTGATGAGAGCCACCAGTGGCCGTTTTTTGCGGTGGCCGTTATATTGGCCGTTGGGGCCTTTTCAGTTTATCCGTCACTGCAGGTGGCTTTTGTTATCCTAGCTTTAATTAGCTTATATTTATTACACGCTAAATTGCCTTTTCTTGAATATCTAATAAAAGCGATACCTTATGTTGGTGTATTGATTAGTGCGGGTCTTCTAAACAGACTCTTTAGCAAAATAATGATGATGTTATTAGCGACAGAACCGACTAATTATTTAAAAGGAATGTACATTATTGGCAAAGTACCGTTTAAAGTCTGGTTGGTTCAAGTGTTACGAACTGTCAAACACACATTTTTTGGATTAACTTATTTTAATTTTGGTCTAGCAACTTGGTTAAGTATTTTTTGCTTGATAGCTGGTTTGTTTTTGCTGTTAATCAAAAAGACACAATCACTTAGTTACACTGTGATTGTGATGGGGTCCGTTTTGATCACTGATCTGGCGATTGGTGCACCCGTGCTCTTAATGGGACGTTTGGGACCAATTAGAAGTTACGCACCCACTTTTTCAATTGCCGTATTATTTTTGACACTACTATTAGTTACTAATATATCTAGTCGGTGGATCAAAGGCATACTAGCCGCAGGTTTAATGATTGGTTTAGCGGGACAGGTCAAAATTACCAATGATTTTGGGGTCAGTGAATATAATCAATTTCAAGCTGAATTACAATTCAAGACGCAATTAGAGAACCAGTTAGACAACACCCAGATTGAATCGAAAAATCACTATAAATTAGCTATCTATGGGACGAAAGATTTTGCGTCTGATCAAATAATGCGGGGCAATGTTTTGGGGAAATCATTCTTTGAATGGGATGCGGGCACTGAACGTGGGGTGACTGGTCGAGTTAGTAGCTTCTTGTTTAACCAAGGGTTGGATATCCCACCCGTTAGTCCAACTGACTATCAACGCTTAAGCGCGAATGTGGCCCAAATGGCTGTTTTTCCAGCCAATAATAGTGTTAAAGTAGTTGGCAAGGCCATTATTGTTAAATTATCACAATGAGAATCAACTAAAAAAGGGTTAAATTCCAAAATCAATTGGAATTTAGCCCTTTTTGATTGGCCAGTTATTTAAGTGTGATTTGTTTCTTAGAAGTGTAATCAATATTGTGACCATTACCATCGGCCGCATCCGTATAACGGGTGGTGACAGTAATTGTTTTATGTTTCATTTGAGCATTGATTGGCACACTTGCGTTAAAGCCACCTAGACTAGGATTAGACCAAGTTGGGTATTTAGAAGCGACATCAGCTCGTGTAAACGAACCGATTGCTTTCTTAGCTAACACTTTACCAGTTTTAGCATCATTGACGAGAATGAAACGATAAGGGGTACTTTGCGTATACTGCCCAAGTTGCCAACCAAAAGCAGAGACTGAGTTGCCTTTTTGAACGAGTTGATCAAGACTGCCGACAGTGCCCTGTGTTGGAATGACAATTGTCTTAGCAAACGTTTCGTCAGAAGCATTATAGTTACCGTGGGGATCGCTAGAATAACGGACTAATAGATGAATCTTTTTACCGAATAGTTTGGCTGACATCTTAGTGAAGACGGCGAAGCCACTCTTACTAGAATTAGGGGTATTTGGATATTTAGCACCAACATCTGGTCGTGTAATGCGTCCGATATTCCAACGCATAATTTCTTTACCCGTCGTAGCATCCATCGCAAAAACGTAGCTGTAGGGTTTACCAACTGACGCGGGGCTAATAGTCCAACCAAAGGCATTGAAACGGCCGTTTAAGATATCGTAGCGATCGAGCGAGCTAGCGGTAACCGCGCCGATGGCTTCTTTATCCCAGTCATCTAAATTGTATTCTTCAATAATCCGAATTAGAGAAGTCGTATAGGTTGGTGAAGTTGCGTAGCCATCAGCTTGTAATAATTGGGCAACTTTCTGATAGTCAGTGACCCCTAATAAATTACTATAACGAGAATTATTATTTAGAAAAGCACCGTGATCAGCGATACTTTCAGCAACGCTCGGATATTTTCTGAAAGCAGCATTAATCGTAATGTACTGACCGTTAACGTATTCTTGGGTTGGCATCGTCACTGATTGGCCGTTATAAGTCCCTTTGATGCCAAACAGATTATGGGCAGAAGTGGATAGTGTTGATTGGCCCCAACCACTTTCAAGAATTGCTTGGGCGGCAGAAACTGAAGGTAGGACGTGGTACGTATGCCAAGCGGCTAAAGTACCCGCTTTAATTTGATTAAGGAAGTTGGTTGTATTCGAACTTCTTAATAGATTACTTCTCGAAAGTGAGAAGGTACTGGCCGATTGGACGGTTTTTTCATAAAACCCAGGGCCCAGTGTCTTATTAACGGCTACTGGTGTTTTACTATTCTTTTCTGTGGTGGGTGTTTGTGAAGTGCTATGTGTGCTGGCGCTACTTGAAGTTACTTTAGATTCAGAACTAGTTGATGATGATTGGCTTGAACTTGAACTGCTACTAGTTTCAACACTGCTTGTACTCGATGAAGTCGTAACGTCAGAGGGCCGACTACTGGTTGAACTGATTTCAGTTGAACTAGTTGCGGTCGCGGCTTGAGTCGGATTAGCCTGATTGAAAAGTAGGATAGAACTTGTAATTAGTAGAACACTACCAAGATAGGTGGTTTTAAGGTTCATTTTAATGCTCCTTTAGTATTAATAAATTAAAAATGCGTAAGGTGATTAACAAAATAATCACCCTTAATATCATAGTATAAATTTAGTTAAAATGGTAGATTAAATCCATTAATTCTCATCAATAATAAATAGATTTATTAGATAGTGGTTTTTAAATTATCTTTAAATTTGGGGAAAGACCTATTTAAATAGTGAAACACCTTGAATTTATGGTATCCTTAAATGTGTTTATGCACATAAAAAAGTGATGAGGTCTAATTAAAATGAATAAGAAATATAGTGTGGACGAGGCATTAACCCAAATGATGACAGTTAAGAATGCTGTAATGGTCATTGTAACAGCAATTGTTTTTGTTATTCTGGGGCTACTTTTAAGGGGACATGGTAGTGCTGCAACATCATATGAAACAATCTCTAAATTGCAGGTAACGCAGTATGCTGAAAATGAAAAAGTAATGACGTTAAATAGTAGTGATCCCGTTTTTCTAAATACTTATTTAGAGAATTTAAAAAATAAACAAACACAAAAAACAGTTAAAAAAGAACTCGCTAAAAAGGATTTAAAATTATCCGTCGCTGAGATTGATTCAATGATGTCGATTGAATCCGTTCCCCAAACGACGATTTTAAAGTTGAAGATATCAGGGGATACTAAAAAAACGGTTAAATTAGTCAGCCGGGCTTATAATCAAGTCGCCTTGCAACAATATAAAAAAGATATGAAAACTGGGTCAGTCAAAGTCGTTGATTCTGAATATTCTAAAAAGACAACCATCACCCGCATGAGTACTAAAAAAGTCGTTTTCTTTGCAGGTGTTTTAGGGCTATTCTTGTCAGCTGGTCTAATTTTCTTACGCAAATATTTTAATCAAAAAATTGTCAATCGCCATTTTATTGAAAATCGCACAGTGACACCGGTAATTACTGATGTTAGTGAAAATAACGTTCAAGAAATTGCAACGGATCTGATTGCTCGTATTCAAAATGATTATCAAGTAATTGGTGCGACAGTCACTGATGAATCACAGGTTGAATTATTAAATCGGGTGGTTAATCAGTTAAAAGAGTGGCAGTTTAACATTAAACAGGTGACCGCTCAAATAGCGTTTACTGAAGAAACCACAATAATCCCAGAAACCGAAGATCAATTGATTTTAGTGGTTGGTCATTTAGAGATACCGCAAGAACGTTTAGCGTTAACTAAGGTAGACGCCATGTTTACAGTGGTACAGGCTAAGGTAACGACTAAGGATCAATTGTTGGCAATCATTAAATTTACAAAAGAGGCAACAATTCCGTTTATTGGTAGTTTGTATCTTAAATAAAGCGTTCAGGAGGCATTGATAGTGGCAGACAAAATAGCAATATTATTATCCACTTATAATGGCGAACAATATTTACCAGAACAAATTGAATCCATTATTAATCAATCGAATCAGTCTTGGGAGCTATTTATTAGGGACGATGGGTCAACGGACCAGACATTGACGATTCTTAAGCAATATCAAAGTAATCCTAGAATTCATTGGATTAACGAAAATACGCCCGCTAATCGTGGGGTTATTGGCTCATTTTTTGAATTGTTACAAGCAGTTGAAGCTGATTATTATATGTTTTGCGATCAAGATGATGTTTGGTTACCCCAAAAGGTGGCATTGACGTTGGCTAAGATGCAAGTTATCGAAAGTCAGAATCAACAGCAACCGATTTTAGTCCATACTGATTTGAAAGTGGTCGATCAGGATTTAGAAATTAAGAGTGAATCAATGGTTAAAACCCAGGACTTAGATCCGCAAGCCACGTTTGGCCGGTTCTTAGTTCAGAATTCCGTAACAGGCTGCACCGTCATGATTAATCAAAATTTGAAGAATCGTTGCCAAAAGATTGATTTAAACCATATTCAAATGCACGATTGGTGGTTTGCATTAGTAGCCAGTGCTTTTGGAAAGATTGGTTTTGTTAATCAAGCGACTATTCTATATCGACAACACGGCAATAACCAAGTGGGTGCTAAGAGTAGTTTTAATGAATTACTAACACGTAAGCATCTATTTAAAAAAACGAAATCAATGTTAGAAGCTGCAATGGAACAGGCGGGAGAATTTGCTAAACAATATCCAAGCTTGCCGGTAGATAAAGTTGAAATGATTGATTTCTTCCAAGACGTGACCCAGGTTAGCAAACCTAAAAGATATCAAAGACTTAAGCAGTACGGTATCTTAAAGAGTGGTTTTGGACGCAATGCATTTTATATTCTGCAGATATTAACATGGTCATAGTTGCTATTTGAAAGGGGATTTTTGACGATGAAAGGTATTATTCTAGCTGGTGGTTCAGGCACGCGTTTGTATCCAATCACCCGAGCACTATCTAAACAATTGATTCCAATTTATGACAAACCGATGATTTATTATCCCATGTCCGTTTTAATGTTGGCTGGGATTCAAGATATTATGGTGATTTCAACACCGACTGACACACCACGTTTTGAAGAATTATTTGGTGATGGTCATGATTTAGGTTTAAATATTGAATATGCGGTTCAAGACAAACCCAATGGTTTGGCCGAAGCGTTTATCCTAGGAGCTGACTTTATCGGCGAAGATTCAGTTTGTTTGATCTTAGGCGACAACATCTATTACGGTGGTGGCCTTTCAGAAATGCTCCAACGCGCTGCTCAAAAAGAGACTGGCGCGACCGTCTTTGGTTATCATGTTAATGATCCCGAACGTTTTGGGGTCGTTGATTTTGATGAAAATATGCACGCTAAATCAATCGTTGAAAAACCAGAACATCCGGCTAGTAACTATGCCGTAACGGGTTTATATTTCTATGACAACCAGGTTGTCGAAATCGCTAAGAATATCAAGCCATCACCACGCGGTGAATTAGAAATTACTGATATCAATAAAGCTTATCTTGAAAAAGGCGAATTAGATGTTGAATTAATGGGTCGTGGTTTTGCCTGGCTCGATACCGGCACCCACGATTCTTTACAAGAAGCCAGCAGTTTTATTGCGACCGTTCAAAAACGGCAAAACTTAAAGGTCGCTTGTTTGGAAGAGATTGCTTATCGGATGCATTACATCGATAAAGCCAAAGTCATTGAATTAGCGCAACCGCTCAAGAAGAACGATTACGGTCAATATTTATTAAGATTAGTCGCAGAAGATTAGAGGAGCGTATTAAAAATGGGCAAGTTAAAAGTCACAACTACAAAGTTACAAGATGTTAAGTTGATTACACCAGCGGTGTTTGGTGACAATCGGGGATTCTTTATGGAATCTTATTCGGATCAAGATTTTAAAGACGCTGGGATTGATTTTGATTTCATTCAAGATAACCATTCATTATCGACTCAAGCCGGTGTTCTTCGCGGCCTACATTTCCAACGGGGTCAAGCTGCCCAAACGAAATTAATTCGGGTCGTTACTGGGGCTGTTTTAGATGTCATCGTGGATGTTCGTGCTGGTTCACCGACGTATGGTCAATGGGAAGGATACATCTTGTCAGCTAGTAACCATCGTCAATTACTTGTTCCAAAGGGTTATGCGCATGGTTTCGTAACGTTAACGGATGATGTGAACTTCCTTTATAAATGTGACAATCCGTATAACGCTGAAGCCGACGGCGGCATTTCATTTAAGACGCCAGAGTTAAATATTGACTGGCCAATTGATTTTGACCAAGCAATCACTTCAGAAAAAGATGCTGCACAACCAACCTTTACTGAATTTGAAAAAGATAATCCGTTTGTTTACGGTGAGATTTAAAGAAAGAGGTCAATCAAGATGAAAAACATTATTGTTACTGGTGGGGCCGGTTTTATCGGTTCTAACTTTGTCCACTATGTGGTTAATAATCACCCTGAAGTGCACGTCACGGTTTTAGATAAATTAACGTACGCCGGCAACCGTGCGAACTTAGCTGGTTTACCAGCTGATCGCGTTGAATTAGTCGTTGGTGATATTTGTGACGCACCATTGGTCGATTCATTAGTTCAAAAGGCTGACGCGGTTGTCCATTATGCCGCTGAAAGTCACAATGATAACTCTTTGAAAGATCCGTCACCGTTTATTCAAACCAATATTATTGGTTCATATACGTTGATTGAAGCTTGTCGTAAATATAATGTTCGTTATCATCACGTTTCAACGGATGAAGTTTATGGTGATTTACCATTGCGTGAAGACCTACCTGGTCACGGCGAGGGCGTGGGAGAAAAATTCACCCCTGAAACCCGTTATAATCCAAGTAGTCCTTATTCATCATCAAAGGCTAGTTCAGACTTGTTGGTCCGTGCTTGGGTCCGTTCATTCGGTTTGCAAGCAACGATTTCTAACTGTTCAAACAACTACGGTCCTTACCAACACATTGAAAAATTTATTCCCCGCCAAATTACTAATATTTTGAGTGGCATTCGGCCTAAATTGTATGGTTCAGGTCAAAACGTCCGTGATTGGATTCATACCAATGATCATTCAAGTGCCGTTTGGGCGATTTTAACCAAAGGTAAGATTGGTGAAACTTATTTGATCGGCGCCGATGGCGAACAAGATAATAAAACCGTTCTTGAATTGATGCTTGAATTAATGGGGCAACCCCAAGACGCTTACGATCAAGTTAAGGATCGTCCGGGTCATGATTTACGTTATGCGATTGATTCAACCAAATTACGTGAAGAATTGGGCTGGCAACCAGAATTTACCGATTTCAAATCAGGCTTACAACATACGATTGATTGGTATCGGGAACATGAAGACTGGTGGCAAGCTGAAAAAGCAGCCGTTGAAGCAAACTATGCTAAAAATGGTCAATAAAAAATGAATAGACTAAGAATAGGATGACTTAACAGTGGAGAAGATTAAAAATACAAATTTGTATAATCGTTTTCTAACATCGCCAATGTATAACTTTGTGATGGGATTAAAACATCCTATTTTGCTTGGTCGATATTTGAAGTATCAGCAGTCAGCCGATAAACCAAATGTGGTTGATTTAGAAAAGACGTTAAACCAAATTGCAACGCAAAAAATGTCAGTGACTCGTTTTGGAGATGGAGAATTAAAATGGCTGCTCAACGAGAACAGTTATGCTTTTCAACAGAATTCGCAAGCGTTGAGTGACCGACTTAAAGAAGTGCTGTTGGCCACGGATGCACCGAATTTGGCAGTTTGTATCCCGGATGTTTTTGATGGTTTGAACCAATATATGCCTCAAAACAAGAATGCTTGGATTGAACTCATTGCACGGTATTATCCAGCTTGGCAACCGTATCTGAATAAGCAAGCAACTTTTTATGATGCTAATTTAAGTCGATTCTATATTGATCGTCGGGATAAATCACAAACGGCCCATTATTTTACATTACTTAAACAGATTTGGCAGAATCGTGAAGTGGTAATTGTGGAAGGCGAAGCGACTCGTTTTGGGGTGGGCAATGATTTATTGGCCAATGCGCAATCTGTACGGCGGATTTTATGCCCCGCCCAAAATGCATTTGACCGTTATTCGGACATTATGGCGACGATTCAAACGCACGTAACACCGGATGCGTTAATTCTAATTGCATTGGGGCCAACCGCCACTGTGATGGCGTATGACTTAGCCAAATTGGGGTATCAAGCAATTGATATTGGACATGCCGATTTAGAATATGAATGGTATCAAATGAAAGCGACCCAAAGAGTTAGTTTAAATGATCGGTACGTGAATGAAGTTGCGGGTGGCAATCAAGTTGCGGATAACGTTTCACCTGAATATCACGCTGAAATCATGGCAACAATCGGAGAGGAATAATTATGGAATCAAATAATCGTAATATTTGTGCGGTCTTAGTGACCTATAATCGGCTAACTTTGTTAAAAGAATGTTTGGCTGCACTAGAACAAAATGAAAATGTTGCACACATCGTCATTGTTAATAATAAAAGTACGGATGGGACTGCTGAATATTTAGCAACGCTTGCGGATGCTAAATTTATTATTAAGAATTCGGATGAAAACTTAGGTGGTGCAGGTGGCTTTGCTCATGGACTTGCGATGGCTTATGAACAAACTAATGACCAATATTTCTGGATTATGGATGATGATACGATTCCTAATTTAGACGCAGCTCACCATTTATTGAATAAAGCAGCGTTATTGGATAATAACTTTGGCTTCCTATGTAGTAATGTACGTTGGTTAGACGGGACGTCATGTAATATGCCGATGCCGGCTTTTGAATGGCCAGATAAAATTAATGATGGCTTAGTTGCGGTTAGTCAAGGCACCTTTGTATCAGTATTCTTAACCCGGGAAATAGTAGCGCAATACGGGATTCCAACCCAAGAATTATTTATTTGGGGTGATGATACGGAATATACAATTCGCGTCAGCCAGGCGAAACCATCGTATTTCGTTATTGATAGCGTAGTCGTCCATAAGACCCCCAATAATTTAACCGATATTACCATTTTTAATGATTCAAAAGATCGAATCAATCGTTATTTCTATTTATACAGAAATTTGATTTATATCAGTAAGTTGTATAAAGGTAAAGGTGCGACAGTCAAGTTAACTATTCGACACATTATTTATGCTTTGTCGACATTGGGGAAAGCTAAAGATAGTCGGTTTAAACGAGCGGGTGCCATTTTGAAGGGGACGTTTACGGGATTAGGATTTAATCCGAAAATTAAACGTGTTGATTAATATCAGATAGTGGGTAGCGTATGGAACAGTTATTAATTTTAATGAGTATTATCCAGAAGAACGTCTTAAATATTCCTTTCTTTTCGCAAACCGCATTTTTAGGAATATTGATCATTATTTATCGACGAGTGGTTGATCACGTTTCGTTAGAACCGCTGGATAATTTGAAAATCAGACATTATGCGTTTATTGGGTTAGTCATGATTAGTCAATTTTTGGCTTTTATTGGTTTGACCAATGAGGGTTACGGTTTGGGCAGTATTCTAAAAAAATTTGTGATTGCGATGATTACTGTTGCGAACTTCATAATCATCTATTTTGTGATGAATATGTTGATGCGGCATGATTACCAAGTTAAAAAAATTGTCACCGGCAATTTTTGGGCTTTTGTGTTGTTAATTGGTATCTGTTTAATTCAAATTATCTATGTCTTTTTAGGTGGACGTTTGGAAAGTATTGTCGAATTGATTGGTCGCCATTTAGAATTTCATAATGTTTTAAATCCCGGCTCATTTGAAAAAGTCAGTTATGCCCAAAGTACACAACGCGTTAATGGCCTGTATGCAGAATCCGGTTTCTTAGCGGGTGTTTTGGCAATTGGTTTTGCGCCGTTCATCCTGAGTGCAATGAAAAATAAAGTTAATTTATTTTTCCCGAATAAACAATATCATAGTTGGTTCTATTATGGTTTGTTTGCTGTTTTAGTTGGTGTTTTGGTATTAGCGAAGACTAGTACGGGTATCTTGGCAGTTGGCGTCATTGCGTTATTGTTGTTGTGGGCGGTTAAAGGTCGAGAACGATTGAATCTGATTATTTTATACTTAATCGCGGGTGCTTTATTAGCGATAATTGTGATGAAGGTTCCCGCCTTGAAGAATATGTTACTGAGCTTTACGGTCGGTAAAACTGATTCAGATTCAACAACTATGCGTTTATTAGCCACCCAAGCCGTGTTTATTACGTTATTCAAAAATCCACTTGTTGGGGTTGGTTTTGGTCAAACGAGTCATTTTAATTTTATTAATGCCCCAGCTGCGGTTAAAAAATTAGCAGAATATCAATTGTTTTTAAAAAATAAAGATTTTCCCGATCAAAGTGCTTGGGGTTCTGTGCTAGCCCAATTCGGGTTAGTCATAGGTATTATTATTATCATCTATGTTATTCATTTGTTACTTGATTTAAAACGATCAACGAACTGGTTACAAACGCGACAAATTAGTGACTATCAGTATGACCGTGCGATTTACGATAGTGCCGTATATTTTATCATTATCTATCTTATTTTGGGCATGTTATCAATCCAATGGTCTTTTGATTTATTCATTTTAATGTTTTTCTTCTTTGTTAATTTCAGACATTATCTTAATCGGAAAATAACAAAGCATTTAAAAGAAGGCGAGGTCTATTTACATGACTAATTATCTAGTAGTGGGTTCTGGTTTGTTTGGCGCAACATTTGCCTATGAAGCGGCTAAACGCGGGAACCACGTTAAAGTAATCGAAAAACGCGATCACATCGCTGGTAACATCTACACCAAAGAAGTGGATGGCATTCAAGTCCACCAATATGGTGCGCATATTTTCCATACTAGCAACAAAGAAATTTGGGATTATATCAATCAATTTGCCGAATTCAACCGTTATACCAACAGTCCAGTCGCTAACTATAAAGGCGAAATCTACAATTTACCGTTCAACATGAACACGTTCAATAAGTTGTGGGGCGTGGTAACACCAGCTGAAGCTGAAGCTAAGATTGCGGAACAACGTAAAGTATTAGGTGGCAAAGAACCTGAGAATTTGGAAGAACAAGCCATTTCGTTAATCGGAACGGATGTCTATCAAAAACTGATTAAGGGTTATACGGAAAAACAATGGGGCCAAAAAGCGACGGACTTACCATCGTTTATTATTCGCCGGTTACCAGTTCGTTTGACGTATGACAACAACTATTTTAACGATACATACCAAGGGATTCCAATTGGTGGGTATACGCAAATTATTGAAAAGATGTTGGCCAGTGATTTAATCGACGTCGAAACAGGTGCTGATTTCTTCGACCAAAAACAAGCGTACATTGACCAATACGATAAAGTCATTTTCACCGGCATGATTGATCAATTCTTTGATTATCAATTAGGCGAACTCGAATACCGGAGTTTACGATTTGAAACCGAAGAAAAAGACGTTGATAATTACCAAGGTAACGCGGTAGTCAATTATACGGATGCTGAAACACCTTACACCCGGATTATCGAACACAAGCATTTTGAATTTGGTAAGGGCGATAAGAATAAAACCATCATTACCAAGGAATACCCAGCTGATTGGTCACGTGGTGACGAACCTTATTACCCAATTAACAACGACCAAACTAACCGTTTATACAAAGCGTATCGTGATTTAGCCCAAACTGAACCCAAAGTGGTCTTTGGTGGCCGTTTAGGCCAATACCGTTATTACGATATGCATCAAGTCATCCACGCTGCGTTACAAGTGGTCAAAGATGAACTAAAGGATTAACCATGAAAATTATTAAAAATTATCTCTATAATGTTTTTTACCAAGTCTTTGTGTTATTAGTGCCGTTAGTCACGATGCCCTATATTGCCCGAGTATTGGGGCCAACCGGGGTTGGGATTAATTCGTTTACCAATTCAAATACACAATATTTTATCTTGTTAGGTAGTATTGGGGTTTCGTTGTATGGTAACCGGCAAATCGCCTATTATCGAGATAATCGCGCTAAAGCTTCCCAGATTTTTTGGGAAGTTTTTCTCATGCGAATGATCACAATTGTGATTGCATTAGGTGCGTTCTTTGTCTTCTTAGGGTTTGTCCAAGATTACCATCAAGCGTACGTCATGCAAGCCATCTTGATTGTCGCAGCGGCTTTTGATATTTCGTGGTTCTTTATGGGCTTTGAAAACTTCAAAGTGACCGTCTTACGAAATATTATTATTAAGTTAATCTCATTGGCCTGTATCTTTATTTTTGTGAAGGGCAAAGGTGATTTAACCTTATATATTGCGATTTTATCAATTTCACAACTCATTGGAAATTTAACCTTATTCCCGTATTTGAAACATTACATCAACTTACCTAACTGGCGGGAGTTAAAGATTTGGCAACATTTTAAACCTTCAATGGTTTTGTTTGTGCCCCAAATCGCGACTCAAGTTTATTTAATCTTAAATAAAACGATGGTCGGAAAAATGGTGTCGGTCGAAGCGGCTGGTTTTTACGATAATTCCGATAAGATTGTCAAGATGGTTTTGGCGATTGTCACCGCCACGGGAACCGTGATGTTACCGCGGGTCGCCAATACATTCGCCAAAGGCGATCATGAACAGGTCAAAAAGTATCTCTATCAATCGTTTGATTTTGTCAGTGTGATTTCGGTACCATTGATGTTTGGGATTGCGGCGATTGCGCCTAAATTTGCGACGATGTTCTTCGGTAAAGCTTTCGCGCCGGTCGGGCCCTTAATGATGTTGGAATCCGTTGTGATTCTATTAATCGCATGGAGTAACGTCTTAGGCGTTCAATATTTATTACCAACCGGTCATAATCGTGAATTTACGATTTCAGTCACGATTGGAGCCATCGTTAACATTATTTTAAATATTCCGTTAATTTTATGGATAGGCACCCAAGGTGCGATGATTGCGACGGTCCTTTCAGAAGTCAGTGTGACGGCTTATCAATTTTACGTGGTACGCCATGATTTAGACCTCGGCCAAATGGCTCAGGAATTATGGAAATATTTATTGGCCGGGTTCATGATGTTTGCGGTGGTACTGTACATGAATTTAACGATGCCGTTTAGTATGGTTAAATTAGTGATTCAAGTGCTGATAGGCATTGTGATATATGGCGGCGTATTATTATTAACGAAACCAAAAATTTTAAATTACATTAAGCGAGGAAAATAACGATGGAAATTTTAATTACCGGCGCTAATGGTCAACTAGGGACCGAACTACGTCATTTACTAGATGAAAAACAAATCGAATACGTTGGGACGGACGCAGCTGAATTAGATATTACGGATGCAGCGGCGGTCACAACTTATTTCGAAGCGAACCAACCTAAAATTGTATACCATTGTGCGGCTTATACCGCCGTTGATGCGGCCGAAGAAGAACCTGGCAAATCAATCAATTACAAAGTTAACGTGATCGGTACCCAAAATATTGCCAATGCCGCTGAAGCGATTGGCGCAACGTTAATCTATATTAGTACTGATTACGTGTTTGATGGTACCAATGATCAAATGTATAAAGAAGATACACCAGCCGCACCAAAGAATGAATATGGTCGCACGAAGTTGGCTGGCGAAGAAGCCGTTGCGAACACGATGAGTAAGTATTACATCATTCGGACCTCATGGGTCTTTGGTGAATACGGTAAGAACTTTGTTTACACGATGCTCAACTTGGCGAAAACGCATGATCATTTAACGGTTGTTAGTGATCAAGTTGGTCGCCCAACTTGGACGCGGACGTTAGCTGAATTCATGACCTATGCGCTTGAAAACAACGTGCCTTATGGCTTGTATCAATTATCAAATGATAATTCATGTACGTGGTATGAATTTGCCAGTGAAATTCTCAAAGACAAAGCGGTCGAAGTCAGTCCGGTCACATCAGAAGAATATCCGCAAAAGGCTTACCGTCCACGGCATTCAATCATGGATTTGAGTAAGATTAAAGCAACCGGCTTTGAAGTACCAACTTGGCAAGATGCGCTCCACAAATTTATGGCAAAAATTGATTAGGATGAGACGATGAATAAGACGCTAAATCAAACGGTGACAATTAGTATTGTGACTTATAATAGTCAGTATGTTTTTAAAACGTTAGATAGTATTCAAGCAGCGGTACTGGGACACTATCCGGTTAAAGTATTGGTTCATGATAATGGCTCAGAGGCTGATTATATTGCGCAATTGAAACAATATCAATCAGCCGATATTGAGATCATTGAAGGCCACGATAATGCTGGCTTTGGTCATGGGCACAATGCGAACTTGGCGTTGACGACATCCGATTATTTTTTGATTTGTAATCCAGATATTATTCTCAATGAATCAGCTTTCAAAGCGATGTATGAAACCTTATTGGACCAGGAAGATGAATCAATTGCGATGTTGACGCCGAAGATTGTCGGGCCGGATGGGACCGTGCAACATTTGGTTCGTCAGCGGTTAGACGTTTTTGACTATATGCTACGGTTCGTCCCGTTTAAATTTGTTAAGCAGTTATTTGCTAAACGATTAGCGGCCTACGAATGTCGGGATTTAACCGACGAACGGCAAGTGATTAAATACGGTTCTGGCGCTTTCATGTTTACGAAAACAAACGTCATTCGTGAGATCGATGGTTTTGATGAACGCTTTTTCATGTATTTTGAAGACAATGATTTATGTGATCGGATTAATCAAAGTAATCATCAAATTCTATACGTGCCCGATGCGGTCGTCACCCATTTCTATGGGATGGCGTCCCATCGCAGTTTTGGTGGCTTTAAGATTTTCATCAAATCAATGGTGCAATATTTTAATAAATGGGGCTGGCGCTTCTTTTAAACAAAAAAAGACGGTAAAAACCGTCTTTTTTTGTTTGCACGTTTTATTTTATGATATAGTTAATACCAAATATGTCTACAATTAGGAGCGCGAAATGCAAAAATTATATCCTGATGATAGTTTGTTATTACACACAGACTTGTATCAGCTCAATATGATGTTAACTTATTTCAAGAAGGGCTTGCACAATCGAACAGCAGTTTTCGAATGTTACTTCCGCAAATTACCGTTTGAAAATGGTTATGCTATTTTTGCTGGCTTAGAACGAATTGTCAATTATTTAGAGAATTTACATTTTACGGAAAGCGATATTGATTATCTGCGCGATGAAGTCGGTTATCCCGCTGATTTTCTAGATTATCTAGAAAATTTAAAGTTTGATTTAACGATTCGCTCCGCGGTTGAAGGCGAACTGGTCTTTGGCAACGAACCGATTCTACAAGTTGAAGGGTCACTGGCCCAATGTCAGCTAGTTGAAACGGCGTTGTTGAATATCGTCAATTATCAGACGTTGATTGCGACCAAAGCCGCCCGGATTAAAATGGTCGTTGGTAAAGACCCCATTATGGAATTTGGGACCCGACGCGCGCAAGAAATGGATGCGGCATTATGGGGCACCCGGGCGGCTTATATTGGTGGTTTCGATGCAACGAGTAACGTTCGTGCTTCGAAGATTTTTGGGATTCCTGCGAGTGGCACGCATGCGCATTCATTGGTTCAAACTTACCGGAACGATTATGGCGCTTTTCGCGCTTATGCTGAAACCCATCGTGACTGTGTCTTTTTAGTGGACACTTACGATACGTTAAAAAGTGGCGTGCCGAGTGCGATTCGGGTTGCTAAGGAAATGGGCGACAAAATTAATTTCCAAGGCGTCCGGATTGATAGCGGCGATATGGCGTACATTTCAAAACGGGTCCGTCAACAATTGGACGAAGCGGGTTTCACCGAAGCGAAAGTCTATGCCTCCAATGATTTAGATGAAAAAACAATTCAAAATTTGAAGATGCAAGAAGCCAAGATTGACGTTTGGGGGATTGGAACCAAATTGATTACGGCTTATGACCAACCCGCTTTAGGCGCTGTTTATAAGATGGTGTCAATCGAAAATGCCGATGGTCAAATGGAAGATACGATTAAATTATCGAGCAACGCTGAAAAAGTGTCGACGCCTGGGCGTAAGCAAGTTTGGCGGATTACCAAACAAGTCGATCACAAATCAGAAGGCGATTATATTACGTTGTGGGATGAAGATCCGTTGGAACAAGAGTCGATTTACATGTTCCACCCCAACTATACGTACATTAACAAAACAGTGACAGATTTTGATGCGCGGCCTATTCTACGGACGATTTTTGATCGGGGACAACGTGTTTATACATTGCCTGAAATCAATGCCATCAAAAAATTCTGTACCGAGAATTTGAATTCGCTATGGGATGAATACAAGCGGAATTTGAACCCACAAGATTACCCAGTTGATTTATCGCAACGGGCTTGGGATCATAAGATGAATTTAATCCATCAAGTTCGTGAAGATGTTCAGAACTTACATTTTTAAAAGATTGAAGCGTAATAGACTGATGGTAATTAGTCTAAAGGAGAATGAAGATGCGACCATTACAAACAGCGATTATTGCAGCCTTAAAAACACAACCAACGATTGATCCGGCAGTTGAAATTCGGCGTTCAGTCGATTTTTTAAAGGATTATTTATACCAAAATACGTTTTTAAAAACGTATGTGTTGGGAATTTCAGGGGGCCAAGATTCAACTTTGGTTGGCGCGTTGGCTGAAAAAGCAATGCAAGAAATGCGGACCGAAACGAGTGATCAAGCCTATCAGTTTATCGCCGTTCGCTTACCCTATGGTGAACAAGCTGATGAATCAGACGCGATGGCGGCGATTGACTTTATGCAAGCGGACCAAACAAAGCGGGTCAATATTAAAGCATCGGTTGATACGATGGTCGCTGCTCTAGCTGAAACCGGTGTGACCGTGAGTGATTTCAATAAAGGAAATATCAAAGCCCGGGTGCGGATGATTGCGCAATACGGGATTGCCGGTGAAAATCAGGGAGTTGTTTTAGGCACCGATCATTCTGCTGAATCAATCACCGGTTTTTACACGAAATTTGGCGATGGTGGCGCTGATTTGGCGCCTATTTTCCGATTAGATAAACGCCAAGGCCAAGCATTATTAGCAGAACTAGGCGCACCGACGCATTTATACGAGAAAATACCGACTGCCGATTTAGAAGAAGACCGACCAGCGTTACCGGACGAATTAGCGTTGGGCGTGACTTATCAAGAAATTGATGACTATTTAGAAGGCCGAGAAGTTTCAGAGACGGCGGCCGAAAAAATTGAAAATTGGTACCAAAAAACAGAACACAAACGTCATTTACCAATAACGGTATTTGACACATTCTGGAAGTAAGCGTGTTTAGTTGCGTTTAGCAACTGAGCATTAACAGAAAATCGCCGGTTATCTTGAACTTAAGATAATTGGCGATTTTAGGTTAAGCGGAGGTTGTTGCAACTAAAAAGCGCGTTATGGAAGAGTGCTGGTTCGAACTGATCAGGCTTTGAGCATTAGCCTAGTTTCGCAAATAAAGTCTTGGAAAAACTTTATTTGCGAAACGTAGCTAGGCGCAGAAGTCTGCGAACCAAGGCACGTTTCAGGTGAGCACACGTTCCCCGTTAATCCCACTCAAGTTTGCAATCTTTTTATAACAAATTACTTGCGTTTTGAATTGGTTATGCCTTATAATAGGATTAACGATAAGGGAGTAACTGGCAGCCTAGCTGCGATAACGCCACCAACAAGACAATATTCTGGTGTTATCTTAATTAGTGAGACTTATGGGAATTCTTTGAATTCCTGTAAGTCTCTTTTTTTACCCCTGAGTTTATAATAGGAGGCGTAATACATGACGGAAACACAATACTTTACACAATCACCGGAGCAGACTTTAACGGCTTTGGAGACCAGTTCTGAAGGGTTAAGCACGACACAAGTTGCGACTCGGTTAGAACAAAATGGGAAGAATCAGTTAACTGAAAAGAAACGGAAAGGCTTAGTGATTCGTTTTTTAGAACAGTTTAAAGATTTCATGATTATTGTTTTATTAGTGGCAGCGATGATTGCTGGCTTTTTAGCACATGAATGGCCGGATGCGTTTATTATTTTAGCCGTGGTCATTTTAAATGCGGTTTTTGGCGTTTTTCAAGAAGCTAAAGCGGAACAGGCGATTGATGCGTTAAAAGAAATGGCGACGCCCGATGCACACGTACGTCGGAACGGTCAGATTGTTAAAATTAAGAGTGAAGATTTAGTTGTCGGCGATATCGTTTTATTAGAAGCTGGCGATATTGTCCCGGCCGATTTGCGCTTGATTGAATCAGCGGCCTTAAAGATTGAAGAATCGGCCTTAACCGGTGAATCAGTGCCAGTCGACAAACAAATTGGTGTATTGACCGATGCTGAAAGTGGTATTGGCGACCGAACGAATATGGCGTTTATGAATAGTAACGTCACTTACGGTCGTGGGCTAGGCGTTGTCACTGCAATTGGGATGCAAACCGAAGTTGGTCGGATTGCGGGCATGTTAAACCAAGCGGATGAAACAACGACACCGTTACAAATGAACTTGAGTCAATTAGGTAAAACCTTAACGATTATGATTTTAATTATTGCAGCGATTGTCTTCGTGGTCGGTTATCTACGCCACGCGCAATCACCAATTAATATGTTATTAACGGCGATTTCGTTAGCGGTTGCGGCAATCCCAGAAGGCTTGCCAGCAATTGTCACGATTATTTTGGCTTTAGGAACGCAAAAAATGGTGAAACGGAAGGCACTTGTCCGTAAATTGCCCGCTGTTGAAACGTTAGGTAGTACCGACATTATCGCGTCTGATAAAACCGGAACTTTAACCATGAACCAAATGACTGTCGAAAAAATCTTTACCAATAATCAATTACAAGATGCATCGGCTGCATTGCCAGCTGATAATTTAACGTTGAAGATTATGAATTTAGCCAACGACACCAAGATTACTGAAGAAGGCCAAATGATTGGCGATCCGACTGAAACGGCGTTAGTGGCTTACGGTCAATTGAAAGACTTTAATCTACAACAAACTTTAACGGACTTGCCACGAGTGGCTGAAGTACCGTTCGATTCAGAACGGAAATTAATGTCGACTATTCATCAACAAGCCGATGGTCAATTCTTAATGACGACCAAGGGCGCACCCGATGAATTATTCAAACGAGTTAGTCATTATATCGATCAAAATGGCGAAATCCAAGTCTTTGATGACACTGAAAAAGACTTCTTATTACAAACCAACCACAACCTGGCCAAACAAGCCTTACGGGTCTTGGCGTTAGCTTACCGAATCTTGCCTGAAAAACCAACGACCGTAGACGAAAGTTTAGAGCAATCGTTAGTCTTTGCCGGGTTAGTAGGGATGATTGATCCTGAACGGCCAGAAGCCAAACAAGCCGTTACTGATGCGCATTCAGCCGGGATTCGGACTTTAATGATTACTGGTGATCACCGCGATACAGCTGAAGCGATTGCGCTTCGTTTAGGAATCATTAAAGACGATGAACACGCTGATGCTGCCGTGATTACGGGTGCTGAATTGGATCAATTAGATGATCAACAATTTGCTGATCAAGTTGAACAATACGCGGTTTATGCACGGGTGGCACCAGAACATAAGGTCCGGATCGTGAAAGCTTGGCAGAAACACGGTAAAGTGGTTGCCATGACCGGTGATGGTGTCAATGATGCGCCGGCCTTGAAATCAGCGGATATCGGGATTGGTATGGGGATTACGGGGACTGAAGTGTCTAAAGGGGCCAGTGATATGGTCTTAGCAGATGATAATTTCTCAACGATTGTCGTTGCGGTTAAAGAAGGCCGAAAAGTCTTTGCCAATATCCAAAAATCAATTCAATATCTCTTATCAGCAAACTTGGGTGAAGTTTTAACCTTGTTTATGATGACCATATTAGGTTGGCAGATTTTACAACCAGTGCATATCTTGTGGATTAATCTAGTCACAGATACGTTCCCAGCGATTGCCTTGGGGGTTGAACCGACTGAACCCGGTATTATGGATCAAAAACCACGTGGTCGTAAATCAAACTTCTTCTCAGGTGGCGTTTTCCAAGCGATTATCTATCAAGGGTTATTAGAAGGTGGGATTACGTTAGCGGTTTATGCGTTAGCAATCACCTATCCCGTGCATCAAGCAAGTGGTTTAGCACATGCGGATGCCTTGACGATGGCGTATGCAACGTTAGGGTTGATTCAACTCTTCCACGCGTTTAACGTTAAATCAGTCCACCAATCAATCTTTACGGTCGGGTTATTCAGAAATAAATCATTTAACTGGGCGGTCCTAGCATCATTTGTCCTATTGGCAGCAACGATTATGGTACCGGGCCTAAACGGCTTATTCCACGTTTCACATTTAGATTTATATCAATGGGGCATTGTCATCGCCGCTTCATTCTTATTAATCGTCATCGTAGAAATAGTAAAATTCTTCCAAAGAAGAAAGAGTGCTGGTTCGAACTGATCAGTCTTTGAGGATTAACCTAAAAGCAACAATTATGGGCGATTTTACCCATGATTGTTGCTTTGTAGTTAACCGGAAAAGGCTAGTTCGAGAAGCACGTTTAAGAAAGAGTGCCGCAGCTCGCGGGTAAATTTTGAATCAATCAGTTTTTGAGGATTTAAAAATGGGTCAATCATAGTGAATTTAACTATGGTTGGCTTTTTTGGATGCAGAACGCATCGGTCGATTTCAAACTTTTAATTGCAAGCCGTTATTAGAATTAGTATACTAAAGCATAGGATATTAGGAGGATTAACATGAATAAAACACAACAAAAGATGGCGCACTACGGTCAAGCCGTTAATGATTTAATCGATACAACTGAAAAAGCCCAAGAAGGCATGAGTAAGTATTTCGCACCTTTGAAGGAAGCTTTATCAACTGGTAAATTAGCTGAAATGAGCGAACAAGATTATCAAACAACTGCTCAAATTTTCCGCGATGGCGTTGATCAATATCACGAAGCATTGGCTAAGTTTAAGACCGTTGCCGTTCCTGCTCGCTTGATGGGGAATAATCAACGCTTAATGGGCGCTTACAGCGACTTCATTCAAGCTTGCGAAGATTTGATTACAAGTATGCACGATGATCAAACAATCGACATGCAGGCTTTTGTGGCGTCAGAAATGCGTCAAGATGCAGCGACTGATCAATTTTCTAAATATATTGAAAAAATTTCAACGCTCGCTTAAAGTAGATGAGAACAGTTTCCAGCGTGGAAGCTGTTTTTTTGATTGCATCAAAATGATGAGGAGATAACGAGTATGACTGACATTCAACAATTAGTAACTGCCCAATTAACGCAATACCAACCGAAACAAATTAAAGCCACTTTAGGATTGCTCGCCGAAGGCAACACCGTCCCCTTTGTGGCGCGTTATCGGAAGGAACGAACGGGGAGTTTAGACGAAGTTCAAATTCGTGAAATCGAAAGTACGTTTGACTATTTAACGACGTTAGAAAAACGTCGAGCTGATATTATTAAAAATATCACGGAACAACAGAAATTAACGCCACAATTACAAAAACAAATCGAAACAGCTAAACAACTGCAAGTTTTGGAAGATTTATACTTACCGTATAAACAAAAACGTCGAACGAAAGCCACAATTGCCAAGGAAGCTGGTTTAGAACCGTTAGCCGACGCGATTGAAAAAACACCTAATTGGTCGGAAGCGACGTTACAAGCCAAGGCGGCTGAATTTATTAATCCTGAACAGGATTTAACGAACCAGACGGCCGTTTTAGCGGGTGTTCATGAAATTCTAGCCGAAAAAATCAGTGAAGTCGCTACTTTTAGAGAATGGACGCGTCAATACACTTGGCGCAATGGCGAATTAGTTAGCCAATCTAAAGATGACGAAAAAGATGACAAACAGGTTTATCAAATCTATTATGATTTTACGGCGCCCTTGGCTAAAGTCGCTGATCATCAATACTTAGCGATTGCGCGTGGCGAACGCGAGGGCATTCTGAAGGGTAAGATTCAAATTAACGATGCGATGATCACGGGCCATATCGCGCAAGCATTATTCAGGGGGCAACAAACCGCTAGTACGGCTTTGATTCAAATGGCGATTGAAGATGCCTATAAACGCTTTATTGGCCCGGCGATTGACCGTGAATTACGAAAACAATTAAAAATCAAGGCTGACCAACAAGCGATTGCCGTTTTCGGCGATAATCTAAAGCATTTATTATTACAACCGCCATTAAAGGGCAAAGTCGTGTTAGGCTTTGATCCGGCGTATCGGACGGGTTGTAAACTGGCCGTGGTTGATGGCACGGGCAAGTTCTTAGATAAGTTGGTTATCTATCCGCATAAACCGGCTTCGGCTAAACAACGAGCAGCTGCCACTGATGAATTTAAAAATTTTCTACTCAAATACCACGTTGAAATGATTGCAATTGGTAACGGAACCGCTAGTCGGGAATCTGAAGAATTTGTCGCGGACATTTTAAAAACAATTTCCTGGGAAATTTTTTACGTAATTGTCAATGAAGCGGGGGCCTCAGTTTATTCGGCGAGCGATACGGCGCGTGCTGAATTTCCAGAGTTACACGTTGAAGAACGGAGTGCGATTAGTATTGCCCGCCGTCTACAGGATCCATTGGCAGAATTGATTAAGATTGATCCACAAGCAGTTGGCGTGGGCCAATACCAACACGATGTGGCGCAAAAAGAATTGACGGCGCAATTGGATACCGTGATTGAAGATGTGGTTAATAGTGTCGGCGTTAACGTTAATACGGCCAGTCCACAATTATTACAGAAAATTTCAGGTTTAACCGGCACGACGGCGCAAAATATTGTGCAGTATCGTGATGATAATGGGTTATATCAAAAACGCAGTGACTTGAAGAAGGTACCACGATTAGGACCCAAAGCTTATGAACAAGCGATTGGTTTTTTACGGATTATCAACGGGACGAATCCACTCGATAATACTGATATTCATCCTGAAAGTTACGTTGCCGCTAAGGCCATTCTAAAAACCGTGAAATTAACATTGGCGGCCTTAGGTACACCAGAACTACAACAAGCGATTCAACAACAGTCGTTTGAAGTATTGATGGCCGATTTAGAACTCGGTGCTGAAACCTTGCAAGATGTCTTAGCCGGTTTACAGAAACCGGGTCGAGATTTACGGGATCAAATGACGGCCCCGTTGTTACGTCAAGATGTTTTGACGATGGCTGATTTGAAACCAAATATGGCCTTGGAAGGGACCGTCCGCAACGTGATCGATTTCGGCGCGTTTGTGGATATTGGCGTTAAGCATGATGGGTTAGTCCATATTTCACAATTGGCCAATCATTTTGTGAAACATCCTTCTGATGAAGTCGCGGTCGGTGATATTGTCCAAGTCTGGGTGTTGAGTGTCGATCAAGAACGGGAACGGGTGCAATTAACCATGAAGGCCCCTAAAACCAACGACTAAGATGACGGATCAAGAACTGACACAACTGATTCAAAACATCTCATTGACCGCATTTCAGCAGCCATTTGAGCACCAGGCTAATTTTAACCGACGACTAAAGACGACGGGGGGCCGGTATCATCTGGGCGACCATCATATTGATATCAATCCCAAGATGTTAACGGAACATGATCAGGCGACATTAGTGGGTGTGATTAAACACGAATTGTGTCATTATCATTTGCACCTAGGCCATCAAGGTTATCGTCATCGAGATGTTGCTTTTAAACAATTGTTGCAACAAGTTGGTGGTGCACGATATGCACCGCCTAGTTTAAAAAAAGTTAAAACCCGTAAGATTGAAACGTATCGTTGTCAAAGTTGTGGTCAGGTCTATCAACGCCAACGTCAAATTAATGTTGACCGCTATGTCTGTCGTCTTTGTCGCGGCCGATTAGTGCATCTCAAGACTGAAATTAGTGAATAAAAATAGGCATGCTTATCCGGAGTATTCAGGATAAGCATGCCTATTTGATTACTTATTAACGTTTAAACCGCATGAGTGGTGTGCCAATTAATGGGGTGACAATGCCTGCAAGGATTGCTTCCATGATGGCATTAACGGCAACCGCCGCCAACATCACGATGATTAAACGGCTAGGATCGGTATGGTACATGCCAGATGCTTGATGGCTGTAGAAAACCCAAGTTAGCAAAATAACTAACGTCGTATTCACCAAGGCACCTAAGACACCGGCCAAAGCCATTGCGCCGGGTTTGGTAATTCGAGAATGTTGTAGGTGTTCAAAAGTAATTCCCGCAACGGTGCCGACTAAGACCCGGGGTAAAATCGCGATAATCGGATTTTGAAAAATCAGTAAGGACAACGGATCGCCTGGGGCGGTGTAAGCTTGGATGAGGGATAGAATCCCCCAGATTAACCCCAGCGTTGAACCGCCACGTGTGCCAAGAATGACAGCACCAAGAATGACGGTTAAGTGGACGGTCGTGACTGCCGGTAATCCGGGGATGATGTTGATATAGCCAACCATTGGCACGAAACTTTGAACTAATAGTAACGCCGTTAAAATCGCTAGAATACTAATACGATAGGCGGATGAATTTTTATGAGTCATAGGGATATTCCTCTCATGTTGATTTACTGATATTATAGCCATTTACCGGTTTAGATTCAATCAATCGCTTTAAGCACAAAAAAACGAGGCCCTAAAGACCTCGTTCTGGTTAAAAATGAATGCGGGTGAGAAGACTCGAACTTCCACCGGGAAAATTCCCGACAAGATCCTTAATCTTGCGCGTCTGCCATTCCGCCACACCCGCGACACTTGCATTATGACTTGATGCCACGTACATTAGTATAAGAGAATTTTGTTTTGAAGTCAATTGTTATTTAATAACCAGGAGGATTCAAGATGATTGAATTAGCGACTTTAGCCGATATTGCGGCATTAACACGTCAGTATCAACAGTTAACGACTGAAATGCATCAATTACAACCAACCACTTATCAAGCCAACTATAGTCCCGATTTTTTTGAATGGGAGAAAATGCTGACCGACCCCAATCAAGCGGTGTATGTGCAACGAATAAGTGACCAACAAATAGCGGGGTTCTGCCATGTGACAACGGCGCGGACCACTGATTCAGCGCTATTTATCCCACATTATTTTGCCTACTTGACTGCACTATTCGTCCAACCTGAAGTACGACGGACTGGTGTGGCTAGTCAACTGATTCAAGCAGCTCAAGCGTGGCAACAAACGCAACAACTGGCTTATCTAGAATTGACAACGTTGGGGAATAATCAAATTGCCACCCAACTCTATCAAAAATTGGGTTTTGTCACCCAAAATAGCACGCTACGATTAGCGAGCGATAAAAACGCATGAAAACCGGCAATTAGTTTTGGTGGTTTTCATGCGTTGCTTTACTTCAAGCCCGTTTGCACTTTCTTGATTTGCGCCGTCACGGTGTTGATATTGACTTTAGCGATTTCGGCTTGTTGATAAACTGAACTATAAAACTGATTTAAGCGATTAATCGGCGATTCCAAATCAGTAGAGGTTGCTTTGGCATCTTGATGATCAGCATAGAAATCAGCTTCTGCAGTAACCGCGGCTTGATAGAAATTAGAAAGCGTCGTGTAATCGAGTGTCGAAATCTTAATACTTTGATTTAAATCTTTAATGGCTTCAGTTGGTAAGTCGGCATTATCCTGTTTGGCGACTTTCAATAAACGTTGTGCAACTGGTTTGAGCGCTTTTTGTTGGTCTTTCAAGGTCTGATAAGCGTCAGCTCGTTTGGCCGTTGCTTGGGCCATCTTAGTCGTCGGGACTTCTAATAGATTTTGATCAGGATATTGTTTTTGGATTTTAAGATAAGCAACCGACTCACTCTGACCAGCTGACTCAAGTGCCGTTAACGCTGTCTGCTGGGTAGCCGAAATCTGTTGGAGTGATTTAAGATCTTCTTTAACTTGTTGTTTAGTATTGAGCGGTTGATCGCAGCTCGCTAAGAAGAAGACGAGGGCGAGAATGGGCAGGAATCGTTTTAAATTTTTTAACATGATTAATGCACTCCAATGGTTTGAGAATATGTTTCTATCTTAGCGTAAAAAAGCGAAAATGCCAAATGATTTCCTATTAATTAAAAGGCGAAACATAGTGAGACATTAAATTGAAAAGGTTTGATAAAACTGAATAGAAAACGTTTTATTTTTCAATCTAAAAGGTTGTTAATGCTTTTTTTCTGTGTTACACTATGTTTGTACTTTTTGAAAGGTTATGGTTCGATAGTTTTCAAAAGAACTTTCTTCCATTGTACCGACAGAAATACACAAATATATACGTGTCATTACGACACAAGGAGGATTTTTCTCATGGAAAACGGAACTGTAAAATGGTTTAACGCAGAAAAAGGTTATGGCTTTGTAACTCGCGAAGATGGTAGTGATGTATTCGTACATTTCTCAGCTATCCAAGGCGACGGTTACAAGACGCTTGAAGAAGGTCAAAGCGTTTCTTTCGATATCGAAGAAAGCGATCGCGGCCCACAAGCTGTTAACGTTAACAAACTTTAATATACTAAATTAACCAAAGCGGCTGGGAACAGTCGCTTTTTTTGTGGATTAGAAAGTAGGCATGAACATGTTAACTTATCAAAAAATTGCGGTCCAAAAGCGCCATGCATTGATGGCTTATTTATTGATTGGCGATGCGGAAGAAGCGATGGTTCAACGTTATTTAAGCTACGGGCAATTGTGGTTGTTGCAAGATAACGGTCAAATCATTGGTGCATTGCATTATGTACCAGCTGGTGCTAAACGCATTGAGATTAAGAATTTGGGCATTCTCCCAGAGTACCGACGACACGGTTATGGTCGGCAAGCAATTGAACTACTAATCGAACAACTCAGTAATCAGGATTATCATCAATTAGTGGTTGGTACTGGGGATGCTAGCTTTGAAGCCATCGCTTTTTACATGCATCAAGGCTTCCGCTTTAGTGACGTTCGGCCTCGGTTCTTTGACCAATATCAAAGGCCAATTATTGAAAATGGAATTCAATTACAAGATATGGTTGTCCTGCATAAAGAATTGTGAGGGACTGATTGAGTCAGGGTCAAAAATAGGCGTTTGATTTCGATTTTGAAATCAAACGCCTATTAATATGGGCTGTATTATTTTAAATCTTCGGGTTTTTCGAACGGATAAACAAATCCCCATTGTGCGCGGGCATCAGTCATGATGTCCATCACATCACTCGTGAGTTCAAGGGTGTGATTGGGTTGATGACCACGAACGGTTTCTTGGAAGTCGTGGACTTCATAATTCATGGCGTTAGAGGCATCACCAGCTTGAATCGTTTCCGTTTGACCATCTGGCAGGGTCAGTGTGGCTTGATCAGGACGGGGATAGTCATTGACTGTAACATAGCCGTTTTCGTAAACCAGTACGCCTTGTTTGGGCATTTTAGCGTGTAAATTCAAAGTGACCGTCACCATTTCATCGTGTGCGTTATTTAATAATAAGGTCGATTGTTGATCAACGCCCGATTCAGCGGGTACCCATTGGGTCGCGATTAATTCAGGTTTGGCCGTCAACATCCGGCGGGCAAAGGCTAAGGCGTAAACGCCAATGTCTAACATCGCGCCACCAGCCAAGGCTGGATTGAAGAAACGGTTGGTTGGATCAAGTTCTTTATAGCTACCAAAGGCGACTTGGATTGATTTTAAAGCGCCTAACTGGCGGGCTTTTTGTTGAGCTTCAATCTCATCAAACAGTGGCATGTGATAAATGGTCATTGCTTCGGCCAATACCAAATTTTTTTCAGTGGCAAGCGCCTTAGCAGTTGCTAATTCATGGCGGTTCATCGTAATCGCTTTTTCACTGAAGACGTGTTTACCGGCGTTTAAACTGGCCATAATCCCTTCAAAATGAAAATTATGCGGCGTTGCAATATAGATGATATCAATGGCGGGATCGGCTAACATTTCGGCATAACTACCATAAGCGTGTGGAATCCCGTATTGAGTGGTAAAGGCAGTCGCTTTCTCGAGTGACCGTGAAGCGGCCCCATAAATTTGACCATCAGGTTGATCGAAATAAGTGGCGAAACTGCCGGCGATGTTGCCTAGGCCCATAATACCCCAGTTGAGTGTTGTCAAAATTAATCAGTCCTTTATATTGAAATCGAATACATGCCATATTATAACAAGAAAGCGATTGAATAGGAATTAATGTTGTTTATGCAAATCGTTGGTTATCTGTTATTTTTTGTGTACAATGTAGGGATAGATTGAATTCAAATGAGGCAGATTATTGGCAACTAAAAAAAGAAAAACACCGAATAAAAAGCGGCGCACCGTTAAAAAGTATGTTTCTAAAAAACGACAACCAACTGATTGGTTAGTGGTTGTTTTAGTGGCTCTTTTTACGATTGGTGTCGGGCTCGTTTTATTGGTCCAGTATCACGGCGAACAAATGCAAGCCCGGTTAGCAAAAGAAGCGAAACAAGAACAACTCTCTAAAGCCGCTCAAAAACAGCAGTTCATTAAGAAAATGGTCCCTTACGCTCAGAAATTACAAACCGACTATCACGTGTTACCGAGTATCACACTAGCCCAGGCTATTTTGGAAAGTGATTGGGGGAAAAGCACGTTAGCAGCGGATTATCATAATTATTTTGGGATTAAGGGGGATGACCCAGCCAACACTAAAGCGATGACGACTAAAGAGTATTTAAATGGGCAATGGATTACGACGACCGCGCGGTTTAGAGTCTATGATGATTATCAGGCGTCGATGTTGGATCACGTGTTGCTGTTTGCCAAAGGGACGACGTGGAATCCGAATCAGTACCAACACGTGATTGCGGCGACGGATTATCAGCAAGCCGCTGCGGCGTTAAAACAAGACGGTTACGCGACTGATCCGGACTATCCGGCAAAGCTGATTGAAATTGTTAAAACCTATCAACTAAATCAATATGATCAATAATCATCAAAAAGTGCATGACAATCGGCTAAATCGCATAATTTAGCTTGTTGCGTGCTTTTTTTTATGGTAACCTATTTTTAATTCTATTTCAGAAAATAGCATTCAGGGCAACTATTAAAGTGGTTTGTCATGAATGAAAATAAGAATAAGGGAGTGCTTTGTGTGCAATTATTAGAGGAACGAATTAAAAAAGATGGTCAAGTATTAGGCGAAGATGTTTTAAAGGTTGATAATTTTTTGAATCATCAAGTTGACCCTGATTTGATGGCAGCGATGGGTGAAGAATTCTATCGGTTATTCAAAGATGCGAACATCACGAAGATTCTAACCGTTGAATCATCTGGGATTGCTCCTGCAGTCCTTGCTGGGCTTTCATTTCACGTTCCCGTTGTTTTTGCTAGAAAGCACAAGAGTTTAACGCTACAAGATAATATGTATAGCGCAACCGTATATTCATATACTAAGAAAGTCAATAATCATATTTCGATTTCTAAGAAATTCATTGATGAAAATGACCGCGTACTAGTGATTGACGATTTCTTAGCCAACGGACAAGCAGTCGAAGGCTTACTAGAAATCATTGAACAAGCTAATGCACAACTTGAAGGCGTTGGGATTGTGATTGAAAAGACGTTCCAAAAAGGACGCGAATTATTAGACGCTCGCGGAATCCACGTGGAATCATTAGCACGGATTGCTGCTTTTGAAAATGGCGAAGTCGTTTTTGTTGAAGATAAATAAGTGAGTGCTGATGCACACGGTAGGTTCTGAGCATTAGCCTAGCTTCGTAAATGAAGTCTGGGTTTTAGACTTTGTTTATGAAGCGTAGCTAAGCACAAGAGCCTGTGTGTAGAAGCACGTTAAAATAAATAAGTGCGTTGAGTTGCGGGCAGCAACCGAGCATTAACAGAGAAATTCCCCAGTTATCTTGATTTTAAGATAATTGGGGAATTTTTGGTTAAGCGGAAGTTGTTGCAACTCAAAAGCACGTTTAGGAAGAAGTGCTCACACAAGCGATTTGACCTTGAGCATAACCTAATAACGGGCATTGTGGTTTGAATTTTAACCATGATACCCGTTATGTAGTTAGGCGGAGAAGCTTGCTTGAGAAGCACGTTTAGAAGCTGAACGGCTTCTTTTTTTTGCTAAAAAAAGCTTAACAATGGCAAAGTATTGTGCAGATAGGGGTTAAGTTGGTTATAATAAAGAGTAATTAGTTATCCATGATTAGTCGGATAAGAAAGCAGGGAAACAGATGCCAGTTATTTATCCAGGACAGATGATCGGAATTATCGGAAATGACCAACGGGCTTTTTTACTAGCACTCGCGGCTAAAAAAATGGGTTATAAAGTGGCGATGATCGTCAACGCGCAGATTCAAGACACACCGCTTGCTAGCATTTTAGATGCGCAAGTTGAAGGTGATCCAAACCAGTATGCAGACTTAGCGCGATTAGGTGATATTTGCCAAGTCTTAACTTATACAGACGAATTATTAGATGAAACATTACTGGAGCAGCTTGCACAGAACTATTATTTACCGCAAGGCAGCAGTGTGCTGTCCGTCACTCAGGACCGTTATTTAGAACGGGTTTTCTTAGATGATTTAAACATTAACATTCCACCATCAACCACGGTGGTGGATGTCGAAGATATTCAACAAGGCATCGATTCAATTGGTTATCCTTGTATTTTAAAACCGATCCAAAAGGGTTTTGGTAAACAATATCAACGCTTTATTAAAGAACCGGCAGATTTAGACCAATTGACAGATTTCTTACAACTAGGTTCCTATCTATTAGAATCTTGGATTCCTGATGCGCAAGAATTATCCGTGATGGTTGCTAAAGACGTGCAGGGTGATTTGACGGTCTTGCCGATTGTTGAAAATGATTACCAAGATCATCAATTACAATTATCAATCGTGCCGGCACGGATTGATCAAACCGTTGCGGCTGAGATTAATCGATTGGCGAATCTAATTGGTCAAAAATTGGATTACGTTGGGGTCTTTGGGATTGAATTCTTCTTAACACCAGATATGAATATTTACGTGAAACGGCTGGTACCGACCCCACATATTTCGGGCAATGTTTTGGAACGCACATTGAATTTTTCACAGTATGAATACCATTTAAAAGCGATTTGCCAATTAGCAATCGGTGAAGCACGGTTGAATAACGCTGGTGTGACATTGAACATTCAAGAAGCGAGCTTGCCATTAGTGAAGACGCAAATGAAAATTAAACCAGACTGGTATTTTAATGTGTATCAACTGAAAGATCACCAACAATTAGGGAATCTGACCGCTGTTGGGTCGGCCGTCAATCCCTTGTTGGAAAAATTAGAAGCCGCTGATTTATATCATGCAAAAGCGTAATTCTTGGAGGAATTGATATGTTAGAACGCTATACGCGCCCAGAGATGGGTGCGATTTGGACCACTGAAAATCGGTATCAAGCTTGGCTAGAAGTTGAAATTTTAGCGGTAGAAGCTTGGGCGCAACTCGGTGATATTCCAGTCGAAGATGCGGCGAAGATTCGCGCGAATGCACAATTTGACGTTGACGAAATTAATCGACTAGAAAAGATTACCCACCATGACGTGGTGGCTTTCACCCGCGCTGTTTCAGAATCACTCGGCGCTGAGAAAAAATGGGTTCACTATGGTCTAACCTCAACCGACGTGGTCGATACGGCCCAAGGGTATATCTTGAAACAAGCAAATGATTTAATTCGGGGGGACATTGAAAAATTGATGGCCGTCTTAAAACAAAAAGCCTATGAATACCAGAATACGGTCATGATTGGGCGAACACATGGGGTCCACGCTGAACCCACGACGTTTGGTTTAAAAATGGCCACTTGGTATGCTGAAATGAAACGCAATCAAGACCGCTTTGAGCGGGCGGCCCAAGGTGTTGAAGCTGGTAAGATGAGTGGCGCGGTTGGTACCTTTGCGAATATTCCAACCGAGATTGAAGCATACGTGACTAATCAATTAGGCATTCGGGCGCAAGATGTGTCAACCCAAGTTTTACCGCGTGATTTACATGCGGACTACATCAATGCGATGGCGGTCGTAGCGACTTCGATTGAACATTTTGCAACCGAAATTCGCCATCTGCAGCGTACCGAAGTCCGTGAAGTCGAAGAATTTTTTGCGAAGGGTCAAAAAGGCTCCTCAGCAATGCCCCATAAACGGAATCCAATTGGTTCTGAAAACGTCAGCGGCTTAGCCCGTGTTATTCGCGGACACATGATTACCGGGATGGAAGATGTCTCGCTGTGGCACGAACGAGATATTTCACATAGTTCAGCCGAACGAATTATTCTACCCGACACGACGATTTTATTGGATTATATCCTACAACGTTTTACGAAAATCATTGATACGTTAACGGTTTTCCCCGAAAAAATGCAAGCCGATATGAACTTAACGCACGGTTTAATTTACAGCCAACGTGTTTTATTGAAGTTGGTTGATTCTGGTTTAAGCCGTGAAGCGGCCTACGATTTGGTGCAACCCAAAACCGCATTAGCGTGGGACGAACAAAAAGACTTCCGTCAATTATTAGAAGCCGATCCAAAAGTCACAAGCCAACTAACCCAAGCTGACCTAGACGACGCCTTCGACTACCACTGGCACCTACAAAGAATCGCAGAAATATTTGAAAGAGTATTTGATTAAGAGCGATTTTACTTACGGGTGCTTCTGAGCATTAGTCTAGTTAGGTGAATAAAGTCTGGGTTATAGACTTTGTTTACCTAACGTAACTAAGCACAGGAAGCTGTAAGTAAAAACGCGTTTTAGAAAAGAGTGCTGACTGAACTGGTCAGCAACTGAGCAACAAAAAGGTGCCAACCGCTATTTTTTAGCGATTGGCACTTTTTTGTTTGTCATTTAGGCACAATCAGTTCTGATTCGAAACTAAATTTTTGGTGTTCAGTACTCAAAGCCACTTCGAATGCTTTTTGACCGACGGTGAAGAAATGGTGGTCAATCGTTGGAAATTGCAATAAGAAACTGGAGAGCTGGTTTTCTTGACCGAATAGTAGCGGCGAGGTTAAACCTTGATCGAGATAATATTGACGCACGCCGGTCGCAATGTCATCGCCGTTGGTAAAGAAACAGTCGATGTTGGATTGCCGTGCATGCAACGTTTTAGCGGCTTGATAACCATCGTTAAAACTAGTCATCCCACCAATCACTAATTTTTCTGCCGGTTTATGGTGGAAAACCTGTTGATAAGCCGCCATAATCGCTGAACTGGTCGGACTTTGTTCTAAATTACGACTCAATAAAATTGCAATTTGTCGGACATTTAATGTCGCCAAGTGTTTAAAGGCGGCTAAGTAGGCCGGTTCGCGATTAGAATAAACGGCTGACAGATGATAGTCGCCGGTGTCTTCACAGCAGACAATTTGACCGTACTGGGCGTATTGCGCCAAGACTGACAGGGGCAGACCGTGGGAGGTGAAAATGAGTGCGGAGAAGTTTTTACGTTTTAGCTGCTCAAGGTAATCTAATTCAACAGTTTGATTATATTCGGACGGGAGTAAAACGATGTGGTAACCACTCGTAAAGGCGGCGTCCATAATCCCGTTTAACAGTTGATTGAAATACGGATGGTCGTTGTGTGGTAAAACGACCCCGATATTTTTATTTTGCCCGAAACTTAAATCCCGCGCTAAGCTGTTGGGCACGTAATCGAGCGCTTTAATCACTCTTTCAACGGCTTGTTGTGCTGGTTTTGAAACGTATTTCTGATGATTTAAAACGCGTGAAACGGTGGAAACTGAATAGCCACTTTGACGCGCAATATCGCGAATGGTTGGCATGGTCCTAACCTACTTTTCGATTAAATTTGGTGATATATTTCTTTATACCATAACTAACGCCATCGTGCACATTCGATTTGGTAACGAATTGACTGATTGCTTGGACCGATTCGACGGCATTTTGCATCGCAATTGGGTGGGCAACCGACTGTAACATCGCTTGATCGTTGGGGCCATCGCCAAAAGCAGCGACTTGTTCCGCCGTTAATTGTTCCGCATCTAAAATGGTCGCTAATGCCTGTTCTTTAGTGGCACAGTCGGCGGTTATTTCGAGTGATTGCGTTTGTGATTGTTGGACTGCAATATCAGTTAACGCCAAATCGTTAATAAAGGTATTAATTTGCGCGAGTCGTTCAGGATCATCGCTCGCAACGACTAATTTGAAGAGTTTCGCCACTGGATTGGTTAATAATTGTGACAGATTCATTAAACGTGGCGATTGATGGGTTAAGGTTGCTTCTGCGGTCACTTGGTCATCGATGCCTTGAACGTACCAATTCTGTAAATCATAACCGCTCAGACTGATTTCTGGGAATTCAGGTTGAAGTGCGGCGACTAATTGTTGCGCAGTGCGACGCTTTAGCGGATGTTCCGCCAGAATCAGTGGGAAATCACCACTCGCTTTAAAAATAACGCCGCCATTAAAGGCAATCTGTGGACCGGTTAACGCTAATTGTTGAATGCTCGGCATCATCGTTTGCGGTGCACGGGCAGAGACCAGAGTTACTGGCAATTCGGTTTTTGTTAACGCCGAACTATTTTTTTCGGAAAGTTGCCCAGCTTGATCCAAGAGTGTGCCATCTAAATCGGAAACAATATATTTAATCATCATGATATCCACCTTTCTGTTGATAAACTGAGTATAATTTATGAAACGCGTCCCAGGTCAAGCGATAAAATTAGCGAATTCAATTTCTATTTTAGTGATTGCTGTTCGCTTTTTTCTAGTTAGCTAATTTGGTATACTATAGGCTGATTGCATTTACGGAAGGATGAAGATTTTGTCTGAACAAGAATTGTTAAAAGGAATGAACGATAAGCAAGCTGAAGCGGTCTTAGCAACGGAAGGCCCCTTATTAATTATGGCCGGTGCCGGTAGTGGCAAGACGCGGGTTTTAACCCACCGCGTGGCTTATTTAATTGAAGAAAAACACGTCTTACCTTGGCGCATTCTAGCGATTACGTTTACCAATAAAGCGGCGCGTGAAATGCGTGAACGGGTTTGTGCTTTATTGGGCGATAACGGTCAAGATGTTTGGGTCTCGACCTTCCATGCCTTATGCGTCCGGATTCTACGACGTGAAATTGAACAGATTGGTTATAATCGCGCGTTCACGATTGCCGATCCGTCCGAACAATTAACGTTGATGAAACACGTTTGTCGGGATTTAAACATCGACACGAAGAAGTTTGAACCTAAAGCGATTTTAGGGACGATTAGTAACGCTAAAAATGAATTGCAAACGCCGGCCGATTACGTCGGGTTAGCCAACAGTCCTTTTGAAAAAATTGTGGCTAAATGTTATGCCGAATATCAAAAACGACTCCATCAAAATCAAGCGTTAGATTTTGATGATTTAATCATGCAAACAATCCGGTTATTTAAAGAAAATAAAGAAACCTTAGTTTATTATCAAGATAAATTTCAATACATTCACGTTGATGAATACCAAGATACCAATGAAGCCCAATATACGTTAGTTAATATGTTGGCTGAAAAGTATCAAAATCTCTGTGTGGTTGGGGATGCTGATCAAAGTATCTACGGTTGGCGGGGCGCTAATATGGATAACATCATGAATTTCGAACATGATTATCCAGCTGCTAAATCAGTGATGTTGGAACAAAATTACCGTTCAACGAAAACCATTTTGGAAGCCGCTAACGGGGTGATTAATCATAATCAATACCGTAAGCCCAAAGAGTTGTGGACGGATAATCAAGATGGCGAGTTGATCACGTATTACCGTGGTCAAAGTGAACGGGATGAATCCCTATTTGTCATCACAAAAATTCAAGAAGAAATAACGAAAAATCATCGCCACTTTGGTGATTTTGCCGTGTTATACCGGACCAACGCTCAATCACGGGTGATTGAAGAATCCTTCGTCAAAGCTAACATGCCGTATAAAATGGTCGGCGGGCATAAATTTTACGATCGTAAAGAAATTAAAGATATTTTAGCTTATTTACGGTTAGTGGTTAATGCGTCCGATTCGATGAGTTTTGAACGGGTAGTCAACAGTCCTAAACGTGGGATTGGCCCCGGAACATTAGAAAAACTCAATCAATTTGCGGAAGATCATCAATGGTCACTTTTAGAAGCGGCCCAAAATGCTGAATTATCAACGATTCCAGCTAAGAGTCGCAAGACCTTAATTGATTTTGGTAACGTGATTGGCGATTTAACCAAGATGCGCGAATTCTTAAACGTCACCCAGTTAACTGAAGAATTATTGGCTAAAACAGGTTATAAAAAAGCGTTAGAAATCGAAAATACGCTCGAATCACAAAGTCGTCTTGAAAATATTGAAGAATTATTATCAGTGACGACCCAGTTTGACGCACATTACGAACCCGAAGAAGATGATAGTGATTTATTTGTGGATTTCTTGGCCGAATTATCATTGGTGTCGGATTTAGATTCCGTTGAAGAAGAAGCCAGTGAAGTCACGATGATGACCTTACATGCGGCTAAAGGGTTAGAATTCCCCGTCGTCTTTTTGATGGGTCTTGAAGAAGGCATTTTCCCATTATCACGAGCGTTAATGGAAGAAGACGAACTCGAAGAAGAGCGACGATTAGCCTATGTCGGCATTACGCGGGCCGAAAGTAAGTTGTATCTAACCAATGCTTATTCACGAATGTTATATGGGCGCCAACAAAGTAACCAAGCGTCGCGTTTTATCGGCGAAATTGATGATAAATTATTGGATTACGCCAACGGAAACGCTGGTAGTATTCCCGAACGTAAAGTACCGTTTGGTCGTCAGAATAGTTATGCCCGGGCAACGGCGACCACTTATGGTCAAGGCCAAGCCACGACGAGTCATAAGATTGCCGATACAACTGGTGGCGATAATAGCGGTAGCTGGCAAGCGGGTCAAAAAGTGCAACATAAAAAATGGGGCATTGGCACCGTTGTGAAAGTTAACGGCGCAGGCAATGACCAAGAACTCGATATTGCGTTTAAAGAACAAGGCGTTAAACGACTACTTGCTAGCTTTGCGCCAATTGAAAAAGTCACTGATTAATAGTAGGAGGACCGAGATGGGATTAGCCAAATCAATTGATCAATATACACAAGAAGAAGCGGCAATCGCTGCCCAAACATTACGGCAAGCGCTCGCCACTTATAATGAGGCTTACTATACAAAAGACGCACCAGTGGTTGAAGATCACGTCTACGATGAAGCTTATCATGATTTAGAACAGTTGGAGGCGGCCTTTCCCACAATCGTCACCAATGATTCACCGACCCAAAAAGTCGGTGGGGATGTGTTACCAGGGTTTAAGAAAGTCACCCACACGGTGCCGATGTTGTCGATGGGCGATGTTTTTTCACCCGAAGAACTCGCAGCGTTTGATGATCGGTTACGAAAAAATACGGCACAAGCGATTGAATACAATGTGGAACTCAAGATTGATGGTCTGGCGATTGATTTGATTTATGACCAAGGTCAATTTGTACGTGGGGCAACTCGGGGCAATGGGACGATTGGCGAAGATATTACGCAGAATTTAAAAACGATTAAAGCGATTCCGATGACGTTAACCAAACCGGTTTCAATTGAAGTGCGCGGCGAATGTTTTATGCCTAAGGCTTCTTTTGCGGCTTTGAACCAACAACGAGAGGCAGACGGTTTAGCACCGTTTGCCAATCCGCGGAACGCGGCAGCCGGCAGTTTACGTCAACTGGATGCCAAAGTGGCAGAGTCCCGAAATCTAAGTGCGTTTATGTACACAATTGTGACGTTTGATGACGTTCAGGCGACGACTCAAGCGCAAGCTTTGACGGTCTTAGCTGAACTCGGCTTTAATGTTAATCCGACCGCGACCGTTTGTCAGGATATGACCGAGGTTCAAGCGTTCATTGACCGGTACCAAACCACGCGGGATGACTTAGCCTACGGAATTGACGGGATTGTCTTAAAGGTTAACGATTTGGTACTGCAACGGCAATTAGGCAATACGGTTAAAATTCCACGCTGGGAAATTGCTTATAAATTTCCGCCAGAAGAAGCGGCAACGGTGGTCCGCGAAATCGAATGGACGATTGGACGGACTGGGGTTGTGACCCCGACCGCTGTTATGGATCCCGTTCAATTAGCGGGGACTACGGTTGCGCGAGCTTCCTTGCATAATGCGGATTTAATTGCCGCCAAAGATGTCCGTTTGTTCGATACGGTCTTGTTGCATAAAGCCGGCGATATTATTCCGGAAATTTCACAAGTCGTCTTGGCAAAACGGCCCGCAAATAGTGAACCTTATCAAGCGCCAACGCATTGTCCGTCTTGTCAGCATGAATTAGTCCATCTGGATGAAGAAGTGGCCTTACGGTGTATTAATCCGATGTGTCCAGCACAAGTTCAGGAACAGTTAACCCATTTTGCTTCGCGCAATGCGATGAACATTGACGGGTTAGGCCCCCGGATTATCGAACAGTTGTGGGAACAGCAATTAGTGAAAGATGTCGCGGATTTATACCGATTAACGGCGACTGATTTAGCGCAACTTGATAATTTTAAAGAAAAATCTATTAATAATTTATTAAAAGCGATTGATGCTAGTCGTCAGAACTCGTTAGAAAGGTTATTATTTGGATTAGGGGTTCGCCACGTCGGCGCCAAGGCCGCACGCTTATTAGCCGAACATTTCAAAACGATGGACGCGCTAATGACTGCGACGGCTGAAGAGATGATCGAAGTTGATACGATTGGCTTGATTATTGCTGACAGTTTAGTGACCTATTTGGCCGATAGCCAAGTGCAGACATTGATGCAGGAACTCGTAACGGTTGGCGTTAATTTAACTTACACCGGCGTAACCCAAGAGCAGGCTAGCGATAGTGATAGCTTCTTTAATGGTCAAACCGTTGTCTTAACGGGTAAATTGACGCAGTATACGCGCGATGATTTGAAACAACAATTGGAAGCTAACGGGGCCAAAGTGACCGGTTCGGTTTCCAAGAAAACTGATTTTCTGATTGTTGGGGCTGACGCGGGTAGCAAATTGGCGAAAGCTGAAGCGTTATCGATTCCGATCATCACAGAAGCTGAATTAGCAGGTTATTTGGCTTAATCGATCTAAATTGGGTATAATAAGAAGCAATTAGGACTAAGGAGGCACCATTTTCAGTGGCAAAATATAAATTATGGGTCGTTGCAACGGCAGCATTGCTATTATTAGCGGGTTGTACGAGCACTCAAAGTAGCTCATCATCAGACACATCTAGTAAATCCACTAAAAAGTTACAAACAACCGGTAAGGTGACTGACAGCATGTACGAAGGTGTCATCACGAATGGCCAATATAAAACCAGCCAAACCCGAGGCTTAACGTCAGAACAAAGCAACACGTCATTTGATGTTAAGAGTCTTGAAAATGGTTTATTAACCTTATCCAAAAAACAATTTCCAACGTCTAAATATATTTTCCAAGAGGGCCAAAGTTTAAAAACGACGGAAGCCCAAAAATGGTTAGCGCGTAAATCAAAAACTAATACGGTCGGTTTGAATCCTGAAGATAACGGTCAAACTGAACCGACTAAACGAAATCCGTTGTATCTCCAACAAATCTTAGAACAAGATTATTTGAGCCAAGATGGTACGCTTTCTGGGATGAGTATCGGTCTTGGGATGAACCAAGTTGATTATTATACCAAGGAACAGTATGGCGCAACCTATCAAACCAAGATTTCAACGGCGATGCTGGAACAACAGGGCAAACAGATGGCCAATAAAGTGTTGACCCGAATGCGTCAGAAAAAAGGGATGAGTCAGGCCACGATTGTGATTGGGCTCTACAAACAAGCAACTAAAGATAGTCTCGTTGGTGGGACTTACTTCGCGTACGGAATCAGCAAAAATGGCAGCACGACCATTGATTCTTGGCATTCAATGAACCAAGAAAATCAAGTTTTCCCAATTACCGGTGATGAAAAGGCGGTCAATCAAAGTGATGCCGATGCATTCACCAGTTTTAAAGAACAAATTCAAACGTTCTTCCCGAATTTAAGCGGGGTGACGGCGCAAGCGCATTATGAAGAAGGCGTCTTGTCTGGGTTAAATATTACGGTCAATACGCAATTCTACAGTGAAACCGAAATTATGAGTTTTACACAGTACATTGCAACCGCTGCGGATAAGTATTTACCGCGCAATATTCCGTTGGATATTTCGGTTAGCTCGGTCGAAGGGATTCAATCATACGTCGGTCGGGCCTCGGGGAGCAATAGCTTCACAACCCACGTCTTTGGAAGTTATTAGAACTAGCTGTGACAGAACTAGGGTTTCAATTGAGTGCTAAACTCAGCCGATTAGCTTCTGAGTATAGCCTAGAATTGTGAGTTATGACTGGGTTTAGTCATAAATTGCGATTCGTAGCTAGACGGAAGAAGTTGGCTGAGAAGCACGTTATCAATTGAGTATCAAGTTGAAAAAGTGGTTATCCCGAACTAAGGATAACCACTTTTTTGAATTTGAACGGAAATTGATGAGTTCTGACGCGCGTCTGAGAGGAATGTTCGCTTAATATTAAAATTGAGGATAATCTGCTTTTTAGATTTGAATATTATGAATTTAAAAATTGATTAAGAGTCAGTGCGTCTTCGACGACCGGTGCTAAACGACTAACAATTTGTTGATAACTTTCGTGAGTTGCGCCAATTTTGTGGTTGGCGGGCATCGGTTGGGAACTAGTCGGTGGCGTATCGCTAATCATGCCATCCGGATATTCCCAATAGTGAGTTGTTCGATCATTAATCGTTTCAACCACTTCAACCGGCGTGTCCGAATGCAAATCGAGCGCCAACCAGGCCGCGTGATGCTTAGCCTGTTGTTGACGTCGTTGTTCTTGAACGGCGGGGTCTAACGGGACTGCTGTGATTGTGAGACCAACCGTTGAAGTGGCGGTTTGTGCGCGGACGATGGATCGAGTGCTTAATAAACCGAACATGAATAGTAATAGCGCTAGCTTAAACATGGGTAATAACTCCCTTCTGATATTAATGATAACGATTTCATAATTAATTATATAATTTTAAACTAATAATAATCAATTGATAGACATTATAAAAATGTTGAAGGCCAATTAATTTTTGAAGGTTAAGTATTTTGAAATGTAAATAACAATTGAAAATAAGCGTTTTCATAACGAACTAGAAAAAATAAGAAATCATAAAAACACTAAAATTACGAGATGAGTCGCTTTAATCGCCGGCAATATATGGTAGAATTAAACAAAATGGATAAGTAGTGACTGAATTAGAAAAGGGGTTTACACATGATTGATAAAAAACAAGTCCAGCATGTCGCTGAACTTTCTAAATTAGCCTTTAGCGATGCTGAATTGGCTCAATTCACGGATCAATTAGCCGATATTATGAAGATGACTGATGAATTAAACGCAGTTGATACAACGGGTGTCCCCGTGACGACTCACGTCAATGGTTTACAAAATGTCATGCGTGACGATATTGCACAAACAGGTCCAAGTCGTGACGTCTTGATGCAAAATGCACCAGATTCAGCAAACGGTTTATTAAAAGTACCCGCAATCATGGACAAGGAGGAAGCTTAATCTTGAATTATTTATACGAAGATTTAGAGAGCTTACACGCTAAACTAATAGCTGGTGAATTAACCGCCAGTCAATTAGTCACTGAAACAGTCGCTCAAATTGAAACGACTGACCAACAAGTCGATGCCTTTTTACGGGTTGATGAAGAAGGCGCACAAGCCGCTGCTGCCAAAATTGATGAACAACCAATTGATGCCGCTAATTTATTAGCCGGCATGCCAATTGGGATTAAAGATAACTTATTGACGGACGGTGTTATTACAACGGCTGCTAGTAAAATGTTAGCGAACTTCAAACCGGTTTTTGACGCAACCGTGGTTGAAAAATTAAAAGCCAAAGAAGCCATCATGATTGGTAAAACCAATTTAGATGAATTCGCAATGGGTTCATCAACTGAAACATCTGCCTTTAAAAAGACGAAGAATCCTTGGGACTTAACGAAAGTCCCTGGTGGTTCTTCAGGTGGTTCAGCGGCAGCCGTTGCTTCTGGTGAAGTCGTTGCAGCATTAGGTACGGATACCGGTGGTTCAATTCGCCAACCCGCTGCTTTTAACGGGATTGTGGGAATCAAACCAACATATGGTCGTGTTTCACGTTGGGGCGCGATTGCCTTTGCTTCAAGTTTAGACCAAGTCGGCGTTTTCAGTCGCAACGTGGCGGATAACGCTACTGTTTTGGAAGCGATTAGTGGGCATGATGAAAAAGATAGTACCAGTGCCAACCTGCCAGTTCCGAATTACCGGGCTGCTTTAAATGGTGATATTAAAGGCATGAAGATTGCCGTTGCCAAAGAATACATGGCTGAAGGGGTCCAACCCGGCGTTAAAGCGCAGATTGAAGCGGCGATTGAAACCTTCAAGTCGTTGGGCGCAACCGTCGATGAAGTCAGTTTGCCACATTCACAATATGCGGTCCAAACTTATTACATTATCGCTTCGAGTGAAGCTTCTTCAAACTTGTCACGTTACGATGGTATTCGTTATGGTTATCGTTCACCAGAAGCCAAGACCTTAGAAGAAGTTTACGTGAAATCACGTTCTGAAGGCTTTGGCGATGAAGTTAAACGACGGATTATGCTCGGGACGTTCGCTTTGTCATCAGGTTTCTATGATGCTTATTTCAAGAAAGCGGGTCAAATGCGGACTTTAATTATTCGCGATTTTGAACAAGTTTTTGCGGATTACGATTTAGTCGTCGGTCCTACAGCACCAACAACGGCCTTTGAATTAGGCGATAAAGTCACTGATCCAGTCACAATGTATATGAATGATATTTTAACGATTCCAGCGAATATGGCTGGGTTACCAGCGATGTCAGTGCCCGCTGGTTTTGCCGATGGGATGCCAGTTGGTTTACAAATTATTGGGAAAGCCTTTGATGAAGAAACTGTTTATCGTGCTGGTTATGCCTTTGAACAAGCCACTGATTTTCATCAACAAGTTCCTAGTTTTAAAGGAGGCCAAGCCTAATGAATTTTGAAACAACCATTGGTTTAGAAGTCCATATCGAATTAAAGACTAACTCTAAGATGTACAGTCCTTCACCCGTCAATTACGGTGCTGAAGCCAATACGAATACCAACGTGATCGACTGGGGTTATCCCGGGACGTTACCAACGATTAACAAAGGCGCTTATACATTAGGGATGATGGTCGCAACTGCACTGCACGCCAACATTGCCCGTGATACGCATTTTGATCGTAAGAATTATTTCTACCCTGATAATCCGAAAGCTTACCAAGTGACGCAATATGAACAACCATTGGGTCAAGATGGCTATATCGAAATTGACGTTGATGGCCAACAAAAGCAAATTGGGATTGCTGAACTGCATATTGAAGAAGATGCCGGTAAAAACACCCATGGCACCGATGGCTATTCATACGTCGATTTAAACCGTCAGGGGACGGCTTTAATTGAAATCGTCTCAAAACCTGATATGACAACGCCCGAAGAAGCTTATGCTTATCTTGAAACCTTACGTCAAATCGTCCAATTTACGGGCGCTTCTGATGTTAAGATGGAAGAAGGTTCGATGCGGGTTGATACCAACATTTCGATTCGCCCAATCGGTGCGACGAAGTACGGTGTTAAGTCTGAATTGAAAAACTTGAACTCCTTTAACCACGTTCGTTTGGGGTTAGCTTATGAAATCAAACGGCAAGCAGCGCTTTTGATTGCCGGCGAAACAATCCGGCCTGAAACGCGTCGTTTTGATGAAAAATCAGGCGAAACATTCTTGATGCGGGTTAAAGAAGGGGCCGATGATTATCGGTACTTCCCAGAACCTGATTTACCACCAATGCACATTAGCGATGACTGGTTACAAGAAGTGACTGATCATTTACCTGAAATGCCTGCTAAACGGCGTGCCCGCTACGTTGACGAATTAGATTTACCAGAATACGATGCTGGTATCTTAACCAACACCAAAGAAATGTCAGATTTCTTCGAAGCGGCGGTTAATGATGGCGCTGCGCCTAAACAAGTTTCTAACTGGTTGATGGGTGAAGTGAATGCCTATTTAAACGATAAACAAATTGATTTACAAGAAACAGCCTTAACACCAGCGCATTTGGCTGAAATGATTAACTTAATTAAAGATGGTGTGATTTCTTCGAAGATTGCTAAAAAAGTTTTCCAAGAAATCATCCAAAATGATACTGATCCAAAAGCTTGGGTGGAAGAAAAGGGCATGGTGCAATTATCAGATCCTGCGCAATTAAACCCAATCATCACGGATATTTTAGATGACAATCAACAATCAATTGATGATTTCAAAAACGGGAAAGACCGGGCCGTTGGTTTCTTAGTCGGTAAGATTATGAAAGAAACCCGTGGTCAAGCAAATCCGAAAGTGGTCAATGAATTATTGATGGCAGCATTAAATAAACGATAATTTAACGATTGATAGGAGATTCATATGCAAAAACGGGCACGATTGATCTATAACCCAACTTCTGGCCATGAAGTCATGAAACGAAGTGTGGCTGACATTCTAGCTATTCTAGAACAAGCGGGTTATGAAGCGAGTGCGTATCAAACAACTGCAGAACCAGAATCAGCTAAACACGAAGCAACACGGGCCGCTAAAGACGGTTTCGCGTTGGTCGTCGCGGCTGGTGGTGATGGTACGATTAATGAAGTCGTCAACGGGATTGCCGGCTTGGACCAACGTCCCATGATGGCGGTGATTCCAGCGGGGACGACTAACGATTACGCGCGGGCGCTTAAGATTCCGCGGGATAACCCGGTCGATGCGGCTAAAGTCATTCTTAAAAACGAAACGTTAAAGATGGACATCGGGCAAGCCAATGACAAATATTTTATGAACATTGCCGGTGGTGGGTTCTTAACTGAACTGACCTATGAAGTCCCATCTGATTTTAAATCTATTTTTGGTTATTTAGCGTATATCGTTAAGGGTGCTGAAATGTTACCCCAAATTAAACCGATTAAAATGCATTTAGAATACGACGAAGGGGTTTACGATGGGGAAGCCTCATTATTCCTACTCGGTTTAACGAATTCGGTTGGTGGTTTTGAACAGATTGCCCCTGACGCGCAATTAGATGATGGCAACTTCTCATTAATCGTCGTTAAGACGGCGAATATGGCTGAACTACTGCACTTGATGGCGTTAGTTGTCAAAGGTGGGAAACACGTCAACGATCCACGGGTCATTTATACCAAGACTTCGAAATTAGTCGCACGTCCGATTGAAAGTGATCAGATGATGATTAATTTGGATGGCGAATATGGTGGCGATGCGCCAATGACGTTCACCAACTTACAACAACACATTGAAATGTACGTCAATAAAGAAGCGATTCCGGATCACGCAATTACCACGGAAACGCCTGAAGAATTACTAGCTGAGAACCAATTCGTCAAGGAAGTCGAAGAAATTTCGAAAGAAGATATCGACGGCGATGGCAAAATAGGTTAAACTAGATAATTAACAATCGCAGAAAAATCTGGTATATGCAAAAGGCTTATACCAGATTTTTTACACAATACAAAAAGAGGTTACTATGAAAATTAATGCACCTGTTCGTAAAAATGAAACATTAACCGTTGATATTATGGATTTAACGTACGAAGGAATGGGCGTTGCCAAAATTGACAACTACCCTTTGTTTATCGAAGGCGTTTTACCCGATGAACAAGCTGAAATCGAAGTCATAAAGGTCAATAAACAATACGGTTTTGCCCGCTTAGTCAAGTTATTGAAGAAGAGTCCCGACCGCGTTGAATCTAAAGCTAATGTTTACTCACAAACTGGGATTGCGCCATTACAACATTTGGCTTACCCAGCCCAATTAGACTTCAAACGGAATCAAGTTTTGAACGTCTTCCAAAAAGCCCATTTAGAAATCCCAGTTGAACCTGTTTTAGGGATGGAAAATCCAACTGGCTACCGGAATAAAGCGCAAGTCCCTGTTCGTTTTATCGATGGTCAATTGATGACCGGTTTTTATCGGAAACACAGTCACCAAGTGATGCCAATGGAAGATTTCTACATTCAAGACCCTAAGATTGATGAAGCGATTAAAGTCGTTTGTGATATCTTACGTCGTTTCTACATCGATCCTTACAATGAGGATACACATAAGGGTGTTTTGAAAACCATCATGGTTCGTCGCGGTTATTACAGCCACGAAATGATGATTGTCTTCATTACCCGGAGCAAACGATTGCCAGCCGCTCGTGAAATTGCGATTGAAATCAAAAAAGCATTACCCGAAGTCGTTAGTATCATGCAAAACGTCAATGCCGCTCAAACGAACGTTATTTTTGGGGATGAAACGAAATTAATCGCTGGTCGCGACTTTATTCGTGATGAATTAATGGGATTGAAATTTGAAATTTCAACGCAATCATTCTACCAAGTTAATCCACTTCAAACAGAAGTCCTTTATCAAAAGGCCATTGAAGCCGCTGAATTAACGGGTAACGAAACCGTGATTGATGCTTATTCAGGAATCGGGACGATTTCATTAGCCGTTGCCAAGCATGCTAAAAAAGTTTACGGTGTCGAAGTCGTTGAATCAGCCGTCTTAGATGCCCGTCACAATGCTAAAATCAACGAGATTGACAACGTTGAATTTACATTAGGTAAAGCTGAAGAAGTCATGGCCCAATGGCAAGCAGACGACCTAAAAGTCGATGCTTTAATTGTTGATCCACCACGTAAAGGCTTGGAAAGTAGCTTTATCGACGCTGTCGGCGAATTAAAACCCGCTAAGATGGTTTACGTCAGCTGTAACCCAGCAACCTTAGCACGCGATTTAGAGCTATTAACAGCGCAAGGCTACCATGCTGAATGGACGCAACCAGTCGACATGTTCCCACAAACCTTACACGTCGAATCAGTGACTAAATTAGTCCGTCAATAATCATTAGTATAATAGACCAGAAAAAGGCAGCGACTATTTTTAGTCACTGCCTTTTTGTGGCCAAAATTGACGAAGTATACGGCTGGCTATTTATAAAATATTGATTATTTATAATTTTTTTGAATAATTAATCTGTATGAGATTTAATGTTGAAAGCTAGCCATTTTAAGAAGTGTATGGTAGAAAATGATTAATAATATGGTTTCAGAGGCCTTAAAATGTGGGAATCGAGCACTTGTGTATAATCCGGTAGTATAGTGTATAATTTAGATTTTATTCTGGAATTTAGGGTAGTTGACGCTATTAATGAAAGCGGTTATATTCTGGATATACCAAAAATATGTGGGGTGATGAAATGGATAATGATATCGAATCAGTGGCAATGACAATCATTGCATTTTCAGGGGATGCTCGCACGACAGCGTTTCTTGCGTTGAAATCAGCTAGAAAAGGTGAATTTAATCAAGCTGATGAATTGATGAAAAAAGCACATCAAACTGCCGTTAAGGCGCATCAAGCACAAACAGATTTGTTGGTTGCTGAAGCGAATGGTGAACAAGTACCTGTCAATGTGCTTCTTGTGCATTCACAAGATCATTTAATGACAAGTATGCTAGCTTTGGAATTGATTGAAGAATTAATTGAGTTACATAAAAATAAACAAGACAGAGAGGAGTCAGTAACATTATGAAAATATTATTAGTTTGTGTTGGGGGTCTTTCAACAAGTGTTTTGATGAAAAAAGTGCGTAAATGGGCAGCTGAAAATGATGAGATACTGACGATTGATGCTAAGGGTCAAGATAGTTATGAAGAAATATGGGATCAGTATGATGTGATTTTAACGGGCCCACAGATTTCCTACGCTGTCGATGATATTCAAGCAAATGTTCGAATTCCAGTCAAAGGGATTCCCGCAATGGATTATGCAATTGGAAACGCGGAAAACATTGTTAATTTAGCTAAATCACTTATTGGAGATGAGGGTGGACGCTAATGGGATCGAAATTAGAAAGTTTCGCAAATAGTGGTTTTATGAATAAGTTGAGATCGTTTAGTGAAAAACTGTCTCAAAATCCCACATTTAGCACAATATCAACGGGGATGACAGCCAGTATGGGGCTGATTATGTTAGGCGCAGTCATTCAGATTATTATTGCGCTAGGGAGCCTAGTGTTTGGTTGGCAACAAGGTGACGCGATTTATGACATGCTCTATATGCCTTATAAATTGACGATGGGCATCTTAGGCGTTTTTATGAGTTACGCATTGGCTTATAATTATTCTAAGAGACTCAAATCGGGTGCACCAGTTCAGAGCGGTTTTACGGCCATCGTTTGTTTCATTTTGGTTGTGTCGCCCGTTCAATCGGTTACCGTGGGTAAAGAAACGTTTGATGTACTTAAGTTATCAAGCATGGGCACAGAAGGTATGTTTATTGCGATGATCATTGGCCTGCTTTCGGTCAGAATCTCGAAATTTGCAATTGATCATAATTTTGTCATTAAAATGCCGGATGTTGTTCCGGAAGGGGTCATCGCCAGCTTTAATTCAATTATTCCGGCGGGAATCAATATTATTTTCTGGTACGGACTATCTATCCTGATTTCAACGCTGACACATGGTGCGATGACACTGGCAACCCTCATCATGGCCATACTGGCCTATCCGATTAGCTATTTAGTGTCACCATTTGGAATGATTTTGATTCTACTTTTAGGCCAATTTTTCTGGTTCTTTGGGATTCATGGGACGAGCATTGTTTTTTCAGTGATTATGGTACCCTATATGACCGCTTTTATGAACAATGCAGAATTAGCTGCAAAAGGGTCACCGCTTGTATTTAGTGCCATATTCTTGTATGGTGCAAACGGGATTATCGGGGGCAATGGGAATACACTTTCACTCGTGTTAATGGGATTGCGGAGTAAATCAGAACAAATTAAATCGATTTCCAGAGCATCTTTAGTCCCATCATTATTCAATATTAATGAACCCGTGATCTTTGGATTTCCATTAATGTATAACCCGATTTTGCTAATTCCATTCTTATTAGCACCCGTAGTTGTGATGTTCTTCCTTTGGGCGGGCTATGCATTCCATTTTCTCACTTATCCATCGGTATTAATCCTTTCAGTAATGCCAATAGGGATGGGGGGCTTCTTGTCAACGATGGATTGGCGGAATGCACTGTTTCCATTCTTGATGATTCCAATCACTTGGTTGATTTACTATCCATTCTTTAAAGTTTATGAAAGACAACTTATCGAGCAAGAAAAAGCAAAATTAGACAAAAAATAAGACATCAATAGGGTGTTTAAAGGGAGCGTAATAATATGGGATTTCCAAATAAATTTTTATGGGGCGCAAGTTCTTCAAGCCCACAAGTTGAAGGGGGCTTTGATCAAGGCGGTCGTGGTTTATCGATTTGGGATATTAAAAAAATAAACGAGGGAACGAGTTCGTTTCACTACGCTTCTGATTTCTACGGTCACTATAAAGAGGATATTGCATTAATGGCCGAGATGGGCTTTAAGATGTTTCGGATGTCGATTTCTTGGAGCCGAATTTTGCCAAGTGGTGAAGGTGAAATTAACCAAGAGGGGATTGATTTTTATAAGCGTGTTTTTGCAGAATGCCATAAATACGGTATTGAACCCTTAGTAACGATTTTCCATTTTGATTTACCATTGGCACTTCAACAAAAATACGGTGATTGGACAAACCGAAATATGGGCCAAGCTTATGTGGATTATGCCCGAGTTTTATTCACCGAATTTAAAGATGATGTCAAATATTGGTTGACGTTTAATGAACAAAATATGTTAATCTTCTATGGCGCGATTGATATGATTGGTGGAGGCTTTAAAGATATTAACAAGTTATACAATGAAGCGCATGATCAAATCGTCGCTCAAGCGCAAGTCATTCATCTCTGTCATGAAATGTGTCCAGAGGCATTAATTGGACCTGCACCCAACATCACAAGTACGTATGCAGCGACATCGGATCCTAAGGACCATATTGCGGCGATGAACCATGATGATTTGCGGAATAACTTTTATCTGGATCCGCTCATTTTAGGAACGTACCCTAAGAGTGTTGATAATTACTTCAAACTCAATGACATTGTCTTGGAAATTGAAGATGGTGATATGGCATGCATGGCAACGTGTCACCCCGATTTTATAGGTTTTAATTGCTACGCAAACGATACAGTTGAAGCGCTGGACTATTATAAACAGGATCTTTCGGATTTGTTAAAGGCCGATAATCGGAATACAAGTTATCTCATGAAATTGGCGGAAAAACCCGGGATTGGAAAATCAGTCGATAATCCACTTTTGATGAAAGCTGTTACGGATGGACATATGTTTGATCCATATTGTATCCGGGTCACTTCACGACGCTTAACCGATCGTTATCATTTACCTCAAATTATTACTGAAAATGGCTATGGCAGACCCGACAAACTTGAGGCTGACGGTTCGATTCACGATGATTATCGAATTGAACATCTCAGAGAAACAATTCGCCAAATAGAGATTGGTCTTTCTGAAGGGTCAATGTTAATCGGTTATTGTCCATGGAGTGCCTTAGATCTTGTATCAACGCGGGAGGGGATTTCGAAGCGTTATGGTCTCATCTACGTTGACCGAGATGAAGATGATGAGATTGCCAAGAATTCGCCGATGAAACGTTATCGAAAAGATTCATTCTATTGGTATCAAAAAGTGATTAAATCAAACGGTCGGGAACTTTAGTGGATCGGAACAGTGGATTATTCTGATTGAGAGAAAATGACATGAAACAAAGTAAGGCCATGGCCTTACTTTGTTTTGCGTTACAATAAAAGGAGGGGGTTAATCTATGTCAAATAAAAAGAAAGTGTTTGATTATATCCAATCACAAGCGCTTAGTAATGGTGAAACGGTTGCTAAAGAATATACAACAGAAGATATTGCCAATGCGTTAGCGATGCAACGCACAAATGTCAGCAGCATTTTAAATGCGTTGGTTAAAGATAAACGCATTTCAAAAACGAAAACGCGCCCCGTTAAATATGTGTATTATGATTATACGAAACGTAGCAGTAAAGAAATGTCATGTTTTAATCAACTTGTGGGACATGCCGTAAGCCTTAAAAATGAAGTTAATCTGGCTAAAGCAGCTATTTTATACCCCCAACATAGTCTGCCGTCTTTGATTGTTGGGGCTAATGGGTCGGGTAAAAGTTATTTTTCAGCACTGATGTATGATTTTGCAATCGAAAATGACGTTATTAAACAGGATGCCCCCTATATTAAAGTTAATTGTCGAAATTATGATAATAAAGATGAACTGGATGAACGTCTATTTGGCGAAAATACGAATAGTGAAAGTGCGGTGACCCAAGCGAAAAACGGGGTTCTATTTATCGACCATATTGATCATCTGCCCTCGAAATCTAAAGATCGATTTTATGAGATGCTGTCAAATGAATCAGAGAAACTATCTGATATTATCGTGATTTGTGCAACTAATGATTCAATTGGGAAGAGCCAATTAGAAATGATAGCGTCGCGTTTTGCGATTAGAATTAATCTAGCATCATTAGCGAAATGGGCTTTGGAAGATCGTTTAGCTGTCATTCAACGCTTTTTGAAAAATGAAGCCACAAAAGTGAAAAAGACGATTAAATTAAATGCAGAAGTTTTACGCTGCCTTTTATTATATAAGTGTGATAATAATATTAAACAACTGAAGACGGATATTAAGCTAGGTTGTGCGAATGCATTTGTTAGAGAATTTGAAGGAGATACACCGGATTTATACGTTTATTTAAATGATTTTCCGGCCTATATTCGCAAAGGCTTTTTATTTTATAAAGAACGGCGTGATGAAGTTGAAAAGTTGATTCCACACGACTATTCTTATACCTTTACAGAAGAAAATATGACAAAAACGCGGACAACAAGTACCCCTAATGGTGAAGAATTCTCCATCTACGGTCGATTGGAAGAAAAAATTAGATTACTCCGAATGCAAGGTGTTTCTAACGAAGCCATTAATGCGATTCTAAACGCGGATCTAAAAAAAGATTTACAGGCGGTTAACCAAAGTTTAGCGGACAGTCCAGTCAATATCGAATCAATTAGTAAAGTGGTGGATGCGCGGATTGTAAAAAGCGTCAATGCTTTTCTAATTGGTGCGTCAGAAAAATTGGGCCGTGTCTTCCCAACATCGGTGTATTATGGTTTGTGTCTGCATATTGCTACCAGTCTTAAAAATAAACACAAACCGTATCCGTTTGTAGATAACAACGTGGAAGGCTTTATTGATCGGGCGAGTATTGAATACGGTCTTAGCGAAGACCTAGTTACCGTTATTAATCACGAGATGGATGTAAGCCTGTCAAGTGATGAGGCTTTATTTATAGCAATGTTTATTTCGGAAGAATATTCACAGTCGAATGATACTCAAAAGCCGGTCGTTTTAGTGGCAACGCATGGGGAAGGCACGGCTACAGCTACTGTTAATATGGTGAATACATTAGTGGATGTTAAAAATACGTTTTCCTATGACCTGGCCTTGGACAAAGATATGCATAGCGCTTTTGAAGAATTAAAAATGTTAGTTAGGGAAATTGATCAGGGCCAAGGCATTCTCATGCTTTACGATATGGGATCGCTTAAGAAGTTAGCCGAGTCAATTGCGCTTGAAACGGGCATTAGAATTAAGACTGTACAAATTCCAGGCGCGTTGATTGTACTTGATGTGGCACATAAAGCTACCAGTGTTTCAACTTTAGATGAATTATATTCGGATGTGTTAGATAGTTATCAAGGCAGTTATGATTTATTGCGTTCTGATTATCATAAATCGCAAAATACCAAAGTGATTATTACATTATGTATGAGTGGTCATGGTGGGGCCTTGCAAATTAAAAATTATTTAGAAGAGAATATCAAAATGAACGATATTAGTGTTGTACCGCTCGCAACGAGTGATCGTACCAATTTAATTAGTAAGGTGAATCATTTAAAAAAGGCGCACGATATTCTCTATGTCATCGGGACCTATAACCCTGAGTTGCACGGGATTCCTTATATTTCAATTTCCAAATTATTTGAAACGCCAAAGGACAAACTAAGTTTATTGATTGCTACTGAAGAAATCGAGGCACCAGATGTTGTTGATTATGCGTTAATTTATGATTATTTATCAGAACAATTGATAGGGCTGGATATTGAAGCTCTTAAGGCCGTCTTGCCACCGGCGGTAAAAAAGATTAAACAATTAACTGGTGGACTGTCTCAAGATCAGGAATTAGGGTTATTTATTCATATTGCGTGTAATATTCAAAGAATAAGAAACCACGATTTGATTCCTAATAATATTCATTTGACGGCAATTCTGAATAAACATAAGAGACTCTATAATGATCTTGTTGATATTATGGCACCAACAGAACAAATATTTCATATTTCTTTTAGCGAAGACGACTATGCTAATGTTATTGCGATTTTAAAGAAGTTATAACTGGTCAGCCCAATAGGATTGATTGAGGACTAAAGCGCGCTACTTGCGCTTTTTTATTTTCTCAAAAAATCGCGGCAATCCGTCCAATCCGTCAAATAAATATAACGTTAGCACACAATCAGTTTCGGTAGGTTAAATTGTCGCCAACTGATTGTGCTTCTCAGTTAAGATTTGTGGTAGTCTTATTTTTGAAGAGAAATGTCAACGCTAAAATTATGCGATAATTGGTTGAAAATATCTGTATAGGGTAGTAGAATTTATTAAAGACACAATATGTTGTGTCTTTTTTATTTGGAGGCTACTAACGATGACAATTGAAGCAACAGTTAATATTGATAAATTGAACCAAGATATTCAACAATTTCCAGTGATCTTTCCGATTACGCCTGACATGCAGATGACGTTCGACGGGATTTCGCGGATGATTATGCTCGATCGCTATGCTTATAAAGATATTAGTGGCGAAACAATCACGGTTGGTGATTTAGTGGTGCTGACCACGAATCCGGATCCGACTTATCCAACTAAAGGGTTGGGGTTTGTGACCGCCATCGAAGGTGATCAATTGACGATTGAGGTCACACCAGATTATCGGAGCAGTTTAACGAATACTCAAGAAGCTACGACTGGCCTAGTGATGCGCGACCGGTTAGCGGTTGAAAAACCGTTAGAATTATTCTACGAACAAATTGCCAAACGGGTTTCAACCGAAATGGCGCGCCAAGAAACAAAACACCAAGAGCAGATGCAACAAACGTTCTACAAATTATTGTTAAATCAAGATTTAATCCCGGCTGGTCGAGTGTTATACGGTTCTGGCACACAGTCGCAAGCGACTTATTTTAATTGTTATGTGATGCCATTTATCGCGGATTCACGCGAAGGCTTAGCCAAACACCGACAAGAAGTCATGGAAATTATGAGTCGTGGTGGCGGAGTCGGGACGAACGGTTCAACATTGCGGCCGAAGGATACGATTGTCCGGGGCGTCAACGGTAAATCATCCGGCGCCGTATCGTGGTTAAATGATTTAGCCAATTTAACGCAACTAGTCCAACAAGGTGGCAGTCGGCGTGGTGCGCAAATGATTATGATGGCGGATTGGCATCCCGATATTTTTGAATTTATTTTATCAAAGATGCAAAATCCAGATGTTTTACGTAAAATTCAAGCGGAAAACACGAATCCAATCATCAAAGAATTGATTGATGAAAAATTAGTTTTCACGCCACTTGATCCAGCTGAAAAAGAATACACTGAATTTCTATTGGCTAAGAAAACTGATTTACCGGCGGAACAAATCCAACGACTCCAACAAAAGTTAACCTTAAATGGGACTTACGACGTGCGCGATAAGGACTTTTTATCTGGCGCTAATATTTCGGTCTGCATCACTAAAGAATTCATGGACGCGGTGATTAGCGATGGCGACTATCAATTACGCTTCCCTGATGTGGCCCATTACGATCAAGCCGAAATGCAGGTTTATGATACGCAATGGCAAGACTGTGGCGATGTGCGCGAATGGGTGGCTCAAGGCCACGCGGTGCATGTTTATCAAACCATTAAAGCCCGTCAATTGTGGGATTTGATCACGACTTGTGCGACCTATTCAGCAGAACCCGGGATTTTCTTCATCGATAATGCCAATGCGATGACCAATGCGACGGCTTACGGTCAAAAGGTGGTTGCGACTAATCCGTGTGGCGAACAGCCGCTAACACCCTATTCGGTCTGTAATTTAGCGTCAATCAATTTGGCCAACATGGTGAACAAGCAAACGCAAACCGTCGATTTCGAGAAATTAGCGCAAACCGTGAAGAATAGTGTGCGGTTCCAAGATAACGTGATTGATGCGACGCCGTATTTCTTCGATAAAAATGAAATTCAAGCCAAACATGAACGCCGGGTTGGTTTGGGTGTGATGGGCTTAGCAGATTTGTTGATTGATTGCGGTCAAAAGTACGGTTCTAGCCAAGGTAATCGATTAATTGATCAAGTTTTCGAAAAAATTGCGGTGACAGCTTACGAAACTTCAGTTGAATTGGCTAAAGAAAAAGGCAGTTTCCCATTCTTAGTCGGCAAGACTGAAGTCGAGACAAGCGCATTACGCCAACGCTTTATCGAAACCGGTTATATGCGGCAAATGCCAGAAACATTGAAAGCTGATATTTTAAAATATGGGATTCGAAATTCGCATCTCTTAACCGTCGCACCAACGGGGTCAACGGGCACGATGGTCGGTGTTTCAACTGGTCTTGAACCGTACTTCTCATTTTCGTATTTCAGAAGTGGACGGCTTGGTAAGTTTATCGAAGTTAACGCCCAGATTGTTGAAGATTATTTAGCCCAACATCCAGAAGCCGATGCGCAACATTTACCTGATTATTTTGTCTCGGCGATGTCCTTATCACCAGAAGCGCACGTCAGCGTGCAATGCACGATTCAACGCTGGGTCGATAGTTCGATTTCTAAAACAGTTAACGCACCACGCGGTTACCGGGTTGATCAAGTCTCCGATATCTATAAGGCGCTCTACTTCGGTGGGGCTAAAGGGGGCACAGTCTACGTCGATGGCAGTCGCGATTCACAAGTTCTAATTTTGAAAGACGACGATCAAGCAAAGGCGGATAAGCAAACGACGACAGCACCTGAATTGCCAGTCGTGGACGAAAATGATCCACTCGCAATCGGCAACCCGTGCCCAATCTGTAAAAAAGGCACCATCCAAGAAATAGGCGGCTGCAGCACCTGCACAAATTGCGGCATCCAACTAAAGTGCGGATTATAAAAAAATAAGCGCTGATTCGAACGGGTAGGCTTTGAGGATTAACCTAAGGATACGAATTATGGTCGGTTTTAACCATGATTTGAATCCTGTAGTTAACCGGAAAATGCTGTTCGAGAAGCGCGTTAAAGAAAAATAAGCGCTGACTGCACACGGTTAGGTTCTGAGCATTAGCCTAGTCTGGTGAATGAAGTCCGAGTTGTGGGCTTTGTTCACCAGACGTAGCTAAGCGGAAGAGCTTGTGTGTAGAAGCGCGTTAAAGAAAATAAGCGCTGATTCGAACGGGTAGGCTTTGAGGATTAACCTAAGGATACGAATTATGGTCGGTTTTAACCATGATTTGAAACCTGTAGTTAACCGGAAAAGGCTGTTCGAGAAGCACGTTAAAGAAAAATGAGCGCGACTGAGCTGTTCAGCTTCTGAGTATAGCCTAGCCTATCAAATTATGACCGGATTTTTGGTCATGATTTGATAGGCGTCGCTAGACGGAAGAAGCTAGCGCAGGATCGCGTTAAAGAAATGAGTGTGTTGAGTTGCGGTTAGCAACTGAGCATTAACAGAAAATCGCCGGTTATCTTGAACTTAAGATAATTGGCGATTTTAGGTTAAGCGGAAGTTGTTGCAACTCAAAAACACGTTAAGGAAATGAGTGCTAACTCGAGTTGGTCAGGCTTTTGAGTATTCGTTATGAAAAATAGCCAATTATCTTAGTATTAAAGATAATTGGCTATTTTTTGTTGAAGTGCAATTGTGATCGTCTTGAACGGTATTAATCAGTGCAAAATATGATGATTTCCGCTAGAATGAAGCCAAGGTATATCGAGGGTTAGGAAGTTGGGGAAAACATGGTTAATAATGATTGGTTAGTTCACTGGATATTGCGTTTGCGGCAACACGGTTTATACCAAGTTTTGCAAAAAAATTTAATGTTATTATTTCCGTTTGTGTTAGTCGGTAGTTTAAGTCAGGTGATTCAATTAACGGTGTTAAATCGCGATAGTTTTTTAGCGACCATTTTTAATTGGTCAACGTGGTTGGGCAAACACCAATTTTTGGCAATTATTTTTAACCATTTAACGGGACTCACGTTGGGGATTATCGCTGCACTGGCCGCATTCAGTATGGCGCGCTATACGGCCAAGTATTATGCACGAGATGAACAACTGGCGGGACTGACCGGCTTGTTAGCCTATTTAATGTTGGCGGTCCGCTACACGGCCAACAATGAATTGACGTTTACTCAAGGCATGTTGGGTATGGGTGGCCTGTTTATGGGGCTATTAGTCGGTTATTTAGTCGGTTTCGCGTTCAAAAAATTGGCCCATCAACAACGGCAAACACCGGTTTTAGCGGAGGCGACCTTGAGTCGGACGCTTGATTCAATTGGCGCGATTATTTTAGTATTAAGTATCGCTGTCTTATTGAGTTTATTGTTGAATTGGTTGGCGATTTCGGTGTTACCGGATCAAGTGATCTTAAAATTACAATCGGTGAATGCTAACCAAGCGACCTTGCCGTTTACGCTGGGTGTGACTCTGTTGGCAAGTGTTCTAACGTTCTTTGGTTTAACGAGCATGCCGACATTAGCGCAGTTCGGACGAGACGGGATTGCGACCAATGCTAATTTGAATTATGCCTTGGCACACCATTCAATTTGGAATGTGCCTTATCCGTTCTCACTAGGCACGCTTTATGAACCGTTTGGCGCCATTGGGGGCACCGGAGGCACGTTGGCATTGATCATTGCCATCTTCTTATTTAGCCGCCAAACTAATCAACATCTGATTAGCCGGTGGTCTTTATTGCCGGTCTTATTTAACTTTAATAGCACGGTGTTAGTCGGATTACCGATTTTAGGGAATGGTTTGTATCTCATTCCGTTTCTATTAGTGCCCTTAGTCAACATGGGCGTGGCGGCACTGGCGATTGCGTGCCACTTAATACCGGCAGTTGTGTATAACGTGCCGTTGGGGACGCCTAGCTTATTGCAGGCGTTTGTCGGTACTAATGGCAACTGGGGCGCACTGGCAGTCGTCTTGTTGAATATTGTGATTGGCGTGCTGATTTATCGGCCGTTTGTTCAATGCGCTAATCGGTTAAATGAACAAGGGGGTGGCCACGATGTCAAAAACGGTTAAAAAATGGAGTTTAATTTGTTTATTAGCGGGGGTAATCGGCGTAGGTGCGCTACTTTGGCCAGCTGCGAAATGGACGCATCAAAATGTGACCACGTTAGCCAAACGACATGATTCACGGATGTCCCCGGTGATTTTTATTCCGGGCAGTAGTGCGACTCAAAATCGGTTTGATCAGTTAGTGACCAAGCTCAATACCAAACGGGGTAATCGGCACAGTCTTTTGAAATTGACGGTGCATACCGATAATAAAATTAGTTATTCAGGCTCAATCCGCTCGGGTGATAATGAACCCTTCATCGTCGTGGGGTTTGAAAATAATAAAGATGGTTACAGCAATATTAAGAAACAAGCGAAGTGGTTTTCAATCGCCTTTAACGCACTCGCCAAACGATATCAGTTTAATAATTTTAAAGCGATTGGCCATTCCAACGGCGGGCTGATCTATACGGCATTTTTAGAGAATTATTTTGACCGCGATGATATTACGGTTAAGAAACTGATGACGATCGGCTCACCGTATAATTTTAGTGAAACGTCATTAGCGCACAAGTCACAAATGTTGACTGATTTTATTAAAAATCGTGAAAAGATACCAACCAACTTTGCGATGTATTCAATTGCGGGGACTGAAAATTACGAAAATGATGGGATTGTGCCCGCGCGCAGTGTGGAAGCCGGTAAATATATTTATCAAGGTCAGGCTAAGAGTTATACCGAAATTACGGTAACCGGTGATAATGCGCAACATTCAGATTTACCGCAAAATCAGCAGATTATTAGTCTGATTGAACAATACGTGTTGACTAAAACGACGAATCGCAATCAACCGCCACGAACTGGTACGCAGAACAATGAATCAACGGAATAGTGGCACAAAAAAGCAACGACGAATTTTTTTAATTCGTCGTTGCTTTTTTTAGCACTTAGATCATAGCGCACTTACTTTTCTTTAATGCGCTTCTCAGCTAACTTCTTCCGTCTAGCTACAAATCTGACATTATGACTAAAGACCCAGTCATAATGTCAGATTCTAGGCTATACTCAGAAGCTGAACAGCTGAGTCAGCGCTCATTTTCTTTAACGCGCTTCTCGAGTAGCCTTTTCCGGTTAACTACGACATGGGCATTATGAGTAAAAACCACTCATAACACCCATGTCTAGGTTAATCCTCAAAGCCTGATCAACTCGAGTCAGCGCTCATTTTCTTTTAACACGCTTCTACACACAGGTTCCTATGCTTAGCTACGTCTGGTAAACAAAGTCCATAAACCGGACTTTATTCACCAGACTAGGCTAATGCTCAGAACCTATTCGTGTGTCTCAGCGCTCATTTCGTTTGGTCTTTTAAGAGTTGGCCTATGGCTGGTAAAGTGCCTAGGCTGTCGATTGATTTGTTAGGTAAGACAATTGTGTTATTCTGGCCAGCTGCGACGTGTTCCATCGCTTCAATATTCTTGAATTGTAAATAAAGTTCACCGTTGTTGACCAAACTAGAATTGATCAAATTAATTTGATCCTTAACCGCTTCGGCAACGGTCCGTTGACTTTGGGCTTTCCCTTCGGCTTCCAAAATCTGTGTTTGTTTGTTGGCCTCGGCTTCAAGGATGTTAGCTTCCTTAACCCCTTCGGCTTTACGAATCGCAGCGGCTTTCAAACCTTCCGCTTCCATAATATTGGCTTCTTTTTCACGAGAAGCGCGGAGTAATTTGTTCATTGAATCTTGAATGTCATGCGCGACTTGGATTGAATCGATGTTGACCCGATCGACGTTTAAACCGTAACCGGCTGTCACTTCGCTCAGTTGTTCAAAGAGGGTGTGGTTAATCTGTTCGGTGCCGTTTAAGACATCGTTCAAATCCATGTTGCCAATAATCCCTCGGAGTTGTGCGCGGGTGTCTTGGACCATACTTAAAACGGAATCTTTATTTTTATAAACGTATGAGTTAACGTCGGTAATGTGGTATTTCAATGTTTCTGAAATCATGACGACAACGTTATCTTTGGTAATCACTTCTTGTTCAGCGACTTTCAGTGGAATCTGTTTCATGTTGACGATTTCTGTGATGTGGTACAAAAAGGGAATCACAATGTGAAAGCCGGGTTCCAACGTTTTAACGTAAACCCCAAGCCGTTCGAGAATCCCAACTTCCCCGGTGTGAATTAAAGCGAATGATGAAAATAGTGTGATGGCGACTAAGACTAAAACAACAATTAATAAGATGGTTAAGAAAATGCCCATGATAAAACCCCTTCTCTAAAGATAAATTAATAATCTAAAACAGCTTGGTGTGCTGTTACGATTAAGTATAGCGGTGTGACAGCCGTGACTTCAACCAAAAGGCCCGCTGAAGGTTCACCCGTGACTTGATAGTGGTATAACACGCCAAAAAAAGCGATTGTGCCAGTTGGTTTGTCATCTGGTAATGAGAATCGTTGGCCTAGTAACCGATCATCTAGCATATAACGCCTCCTTGACCATATTGTAGCTGATTCTAGTGAAAACGCAAACAAATAAAGCGGGCGACGAACAAAATTGTTAGGTTGCTTGTTGAAATCGAGTATCAATAGTAAACTGAAAGATATTACGATGAAAATGGTGAACAGTCATGGGACAAAGGTTCAAACCGATCTTTCAAGATAGTTTTCAAAAACATTATTGGCGCAAAATAGGCCTAATTGTTTGTCTGTTAACCATATTGGCAGGCGGGCTAAGTTGGTGGTTTTGGCAACGTACGGATCGCCCCAACGTTAATCAGTACCCAGTGTTAGGCTTGAAAGTCAGTCAGGAAGATGGTTATCAGGATTTTCAAAAGTTAAAAAAAGAAGACGTCCAATTCGTCTATTTAAAGGCGACCGAGGGTGCGAGTTACAAAGATGATTATTTTGATAGCAATTATAGTCGGGCGGTTGGTTCAGGGCTGCAAGTCGGCATCTATCATTATTTTAGTTTCGATAGCACCCCAGAACAGCAAGCAGCCCAGTTATTTAAATCGGTGGGCCAAGATAGCGGCAACTTACCAATCATGATTTATCTTGAATATTACGGTCAATATCAACAAAAAAAGCCGGCGACCAAGAAAACGCAAAAGGCGGTCGCTCAACTCATTGCGTTAATTAATCAACATTATCAAAAAGATTGTCTACTGGGTGGAACCCCAGCAATCGTTAACCGTTACCGGCCAGCTAAGGGGCAATATCCATTGTGGCAAACAACAAGTGCTGCCCCTAAAGCAACGCAAACCAGTGGCTTTTGGCAATACACGTTAGCCAGTCCGTTACCGCAACAAGATCGACAAGCAACTTATCAATTGGCGGTCTTTACGGGAACCAAAGCCCAATGGCGCCAAGTTCAGAAAGGAACCTTTTAATGAATCAATTGAATCGTTTATTTAGACGCAAAGGCTGGTGGTTATTAACCGCCATCGTCCTTTTTTTCATCGGTGGCAGTTGGGGCATCTACCAACAATATTATAGCGGTAAGATGTACTACACCCAGATTACGACGGTTGGTCAGAAAAAAGTTGAACAAGACGATCAAGGTGAAAACCACGTCAGCTATCAATATCAACAAAAGGCATACGACGACCAAGGCCGCCTAAAAAAAGTGGATTTCAACGGTGTCAAATCAACACCATTAAAGCATCAAGCTTACCTTCAATTAAGAGTCAATTCACTAAAAGGCGTCGTCTCATGGCAAAAAGTCGATCGAAATGAAGTCCCAAGAAAGGCGTTAAAAAAGCTGAGCGCTGACTCAGCCGATTAACTTCTGAGTATAGCCTAAAATCGAGCGTTGTGACTGGGCTTTAGTCATGACGATTGATTTGTAGCTAGACGGAAGAAGTTGGCTGAGAAGCGCGTTAAGAGAAAATAAGCGTGTTGGATTGCGTTTAGCAATTGAGCATTAACAGAAAATACCAGTTATCTTGGACTTAAGATAATTGGTATTTTAGGTTAAGCGGAAGTTGTTGCAATTCAAAAGCGCGTTAAGAGAAAATAAGCGCTGACTCGAATGGTTAGGCTTTGAGGATTAACTAGCATAACTAAAAAAATCCCAATCTCATTTTTTGAGATTGGGACTTTTAATTATGTATCCTTACTTATTCAATCGGATAATCAGTGTCTTCAGCTTCATCATAAATTGAAACGGGATGTTGATCTTCACAGGTAATTTTTAATTGGTAACCAAAATGGTCTAAAAAAATTAATTCATCTTCGGTCAATTGAATGACGTTACCGGAGAGCGGTTTATTATCAATTTGGACGAGGAGGTTAGGCGTAATCTTCAACGTGTGTGTCTTATGGGTTTGTTCGTCGTTAAAAGACCAATTACCGGCATAAAAACTTGCGACTTTACTGGCTTGAGCCGTTCGCACTTTTTGCTGATATTGGTGAATGGTCTGTTCAAAAAGTTCCTTTGGTTTTTTAAAACGAAAAATTCTCATAATCACACCTCAATATAGTTCTATTTTAGCACGAATGACTTTCTTTTTGTGGATATTGTTCTCGGACTTAAGGTTGATTTTTCAATAAAATATTTTGTAAACGTTTTGATGGGATTTCAGACCTATTTCCCGTATACTGAACTTACTTAAATGAGGAGTTGAATGTCATGCAAAAATTAGGCATTATTGGGACCAATTGGATTACGGGACAGTTCGTGGAAGCGGCCCGAACAGCTGAAGCGTTTGAATTAACCGCAGTCTATTCACGGACGGCGGCTAAAGCCCAACAATTTAGAACCGACTATGAAGCAGGTGCGGCACAAGATTATACCGACCTCGCCACTTTTTTCATCGCGGGTGATTTTGCGACCGTCTATATTGCGTCTCCCAACAGCTTGCATTTTGAACAAGCTAAACAGGCACTCGAAGCGGGCAAAAATGTGATTGTCGAAAAGCCAGCTTTCAGTAATCCGACTGAAATGGCGACGATTCAAGCGATGCTTAAAGATCGACCTGATCAATTTTTATTTGAAGCAGCGCGGCACGTGCATGAAGCCAATTTCAAAATTGCACAAACGGCGATTCAATCCTTGCCAACAATCAATGGTGCGACATTGGCCTACATGAAATATTCATCCCGTTATGATGCCGTTTTGGCTGGGGAAGAACCAAATATTTTCTCGCGTCATTTTTCAGGTGGGGCGTTGCAAGATTTAGGCGTCTATGTGGTTTACGATGCCGTCAGCTGGTTTGGCGCTCCTGAATCCGTTGATTATCAAGCTGAAATTTTGCCAACTGGGGTCGACGGTAAAGGCGTTGCGACCTTGCATTACGCTGATTTTGATGTCACGTTGATCTTCGGTAAGACGGTTGATTCTTATTTGAATTCCGAAATTTATAGCGGTCAAACGACGATTGTGTTGGATAATGCGGGCACGATTGGCACGGTCAGTCGTTACGAAAATGATGGCGCGCAAAAAACGGCTTTAGGCCAAGCGCCACTTGCCAATCCGATGGTGGCCGAAGCGACAATTTTTGCTGAGATTATTGCTAATCGCGACACAAAACGGTATCATGAACTATTACAACTCAGTCAAACAGTCAATCAGGTCGTCTACCAATTACGTCAATCTGCTGGCATTGTGTTTGATGCAGATTAACGGAGGCAATACATGAGCGTTTCACCAGCATTTCAAGCATTATGGGACGAACAAGGTTTTAAAGAACAATCGCCCATTCAACTAGCCGTTGAACAACCATTAAAAAATGATCGATCAATCCTGGGCCTAGCACCAACCGGCTCTGGGAAAACGCTAGCTTTTTCATTACCTTTATTAGAGAAGGTAATGCCTGGCGAAGGCTTACAAATCTTAATTTTGGCGCCATCCCAAGAACTCGTGATTCAAACCCGGGATGTGATTCTACCTTACGCTAAAGCGATTGACTGTAAAGTGCAGGCGATTACGGGTAAAGCCAACGTTAAACGTCAAATCGAACGGTTGAAAGAAAAACCCGAGATTATCGTCGCAACGACGGGCCGTTTATTAGAATTAAACGAACAACGTAAAATTAAATTCTATGGCTTACAAGCGATTGTCATGGATGAAGCCGATGAATTGTTGACTGATAATGGTTTAACCGAAACCCGCCACATTGTGCAGGAATCACCTGCCGATGTCCAATTAGGCTTCTTTTCAGCGACTTCCACTGAAATTTTAACGGAATTGGAAAAATGGTTTGGCGTCGAAGTTGAAACGATTGATGTCCGCGATGTCGATCGGACCGGTGGCGAAGTGCTCCACGCCTTCATTCCAACCGGCAATGCCCAAAAAGTGAATGTCTTGCGGCATTTAGCCCATCAAAAACATTTCCGTGGTTTGGTCATTTTTAATCAATCAGCCCAATTATTACAAGCGGCGCGGACTTTAGGCCATCAAAAAGTGACTTACGCGTCACTTTCTGGTCAAGGTCGGCAAACAGAACGTCAAAAGGCCTTAAAAGATTTCCGCGAAAATAAGATTCAACTCTTATTGGCGACGGATGTTGCGGGTCGGGGATTGGATATCACCGATTTACCATACGTGATTAATTTTGACGTGCCGAATGCTAAGATTACTTACATTCATCGGGCTGGTCGGACTGGTCGGATGGGTCGTGAAGGGACGGTCTTAACGTTGGGGAACCAACATGATGGTCGTAATTTACGCAAGTTATTAGCGCCTGAATATGATTTAGTTACGCGTTATCTAGTAGGCGATCATTTGGAAGAAACGCGCCCAGTAGCGCCTAAACCAGAACCCGTTCAAAAGGAACAAGTTACTGAAAAAATAACAGATGGTACTGAAAAAGTAGCGGTTAGCGTTACGAAAACAGATGCGCCTAAACAACCGGTAAAACGGCCGAATCCGGTTAAACCGAGTCGGGCACAACCTGAGAATTTAAAACCAAAACACAAGAAGAATCGCAACCGTAACCAAAAGAACAAAGGGTATCATAAAAAAAATATCGACTAACGGTCTAAACCTAAAAGCCCTAAAATCATTGCAAATGATTGGGGCTTTTTTTAATTGGCCTAGCCGTTAAATAACAAATACTGATAGAATTAATTGACAAAATTTTTGAAGCGGTTACAATAGGAGTATCAGTTTTAATTGGCTAGACTTTCTGATCGATGCGATTAAGGATTGACAGATTGATTATTTTTGTAAGCCCTTTAAAGATTTGATATGAATAATTGAATACTATTGGCATCATCAGAGAAATCGAGGAGGATTTTATAATGGCAGAAGAACAAAATTTAGAAGCAATCATGGGTTTAATTATCAACGGTGGGAACGCTAAGAGTAGCTCAATGGAAGCAATCCAAGCCGCTAAAAAAGGCGATTTTGAAACAGCCGCCGCTAAATTAAAAGAAGCTGATGCAGCACTTTCTGAAGCACACAATTCACAAACTGGCATGTTAACGAAAGAAGCTAGTGGCGATCATATTGAAGTGACTTTATTAACCGTTCATTCACAAGATCATTTAATGAATGCGATTACTTTCCGCGATTTAGCTGGTGAAGTAGTCGATGTTTATCGTAAAATGGCTGGTCTTGAAGTTCATACTTATTAAACGAAATAATTAAATTGGGGTTGGCTGAATTGTCAGCCAATCCCTTTTACTTAAAAAGGGGATCAATCGATGATTTTTTTAAACGCACCAATTCAACAGGATCAAATTATTGGACTACTTGATGGGTACAATCAAGACGGCGTCACGTTCAAGTATGTTAAAAAAGAAGCACCAATGAAATTATTGTTTGAAACCAATCAAACTGATTTAGAAGCAGCCGTTAAAATTGCTAAAGCAGCTATTAAGGCGCAACCATGGGGTGCCGTTCTATTTTTCCAAGCTGGGGTTGTTCAATAATTCTAGAAAATTGAATCAGATGAGGTGATTATCGATGGAAATTAAACAAACGTTAGATATTCCGGCTAGTTATTTTTATCAGAAGGTAATTGATTCTGTTTTATTTGATATTCGTAAACAAACGGGTCAATCAGTGACGCCCGCTCAATTAATGAATTATGCTTACGATAAAAGCTTCGGTAACAATAGTAAAGCGACGATTAAAGTAACGCAATTGATTAAAGATCAAAGTTACCATTATGAAACAAGTTCGACACGTGGGACCTATCAAGCGAGTTATGATATCTTTGCAAACGGCCCGAAATCAGTGCAAGTGATTTACCGCGAAAGCGCCAAAGCCAGTGGTAAATTGCAGCAAGCCAACGACGCCTTCATGGGTGTCATTATGGGTTTCATGCGCAAACGCGGTTTCAAAAAAATGCTAAAACAGATTGAAAAATCGTACACAGAATAGAGCGCTGACTGAGCTGGTCAGCTTCTGAGTATAGCCTAGATTAGTGAATTGTGACCGGTTTTTGGTCATAGTTTACTAATCGTAGCTAGACGGAAGAAGCTAGCTCAGAAGCGCGTTTGAAAAATAGAGTGCTGATACGCACGAATAGCTTCTGAGCATTAGCCTAGTTTCGTGAATAAAGTCCGGGTTATGGACTTTGTTTGCGAAACGTAGCTAAGCGCAGGAACCTGTGTGTAGAAGCGCGTTTCAGAATAGAGCGCTGACTTGAGCGGAAAAGATTGCTCAAGAAGCGCGTCTCCGCCTTTACAAATTATTTCGAAAGTGAGCAAATTAAGATGGAATATCCTAAATTAGCACCTTTCCCCACTAATTTTTTGTGGGGGTCAGCATCAGCAGCGTATCAAATCGAAGGGGCTTATCAGGCTGAAGGAAAAGGGTTATCAGTTTGGGATCAGTTTGTACGGATTCCGGGTAAGACGTTTAAAGAGACGAATGGCGACGTTGCGGTTGATCATTTCCACCGGTACCGTGAAGACGTCGCTTTGATGGCCAAAGCCGGCTTAAAAGCGTATCGTTTCTCGATCTCATGGCCCCGGGTCTTACCAACTGGTCGTGGTGCGGTTAATGAAGCTGGTATCGAATTTTATAGCCAGTTGATTGATGAACTGTTAGCCAATCATATTGAACCAATCGTCACGATTTATCATTGGGATTTACCCCAAGCACTCCAAGATGAATACGGTGGCTGGGAATCACGTCAGATAGTCGATGATTTTACAGCTTACGCGCAGTTATTATTTGAACGTTTTGGTAATCGAGTCAGTCATTGGGTGACTTTGAATGAACAAAATGTGTTTATTACCCATGGCTATTTAACGGCGGAGCATCCACCAGCAGTGATGGACGCTAAACGGACTTATCAAGCGAACCACATGGCTAATTTAGCCAATGCGAGTGCGATTAAATTATTCCACGAAAAAGGGTATCAAGGTGGGATTGGACCTAGCTTTGCTTACAGCCCAACTTATTCGTTAGATGCGAATCCAGTCAACCAAGTGGCTGCGGACAATGCGGAACAGTTGAACGCTGACTTATGGTTAGACGTTTACGCGTGGGGCCGTTACCCAACCTTGGTGATGACTTATCTGAAAAACCAAGGAATTGCGCCTGAAATCACAGAAGCCGACCAAGCGTTACTGAGCGACCCATTAGCGCATCCTGATTTTATGGGGATGAATTATTACCAAACGAATACGGTAACGGCGAATTCGCTAGAAGATGGTGTTGGTTTGACGAAACAGAATACGTCTGGCAAAAAGGGAACCAGTCAAGCTAGTGGCGTGCCTGGCGCTTATAAGACGGCTGAGAATCCTTACATGCAACAAACCGATTGGGATTGGAATATTGATCCTGAAGGCTTGCGAATCGCATTACGTCGGATTGAAAGTCGCTATCACTTGCCAGTACTCATTACTGAAAACGGGTTAGGCGCGTATGATACGCTTGAAACTGATGGTGAAATCCATGATACTTACCGGATTGCTTTCTTGAAAGCCCACGTTCAAGCGATTCAAGAAGCCATTACCGATGGCGTTCGGGTCATCGGTTATACGACTTGGAGTTTTACTGATTTATTAAGTTGGACGAACGGTTACCAAAAACGGTACGGTTTTGTTTACGTCGATCGCGACGAAACGGATGAAAAAGAATTGAACCGGTATCCTAAGGATAGTTTCTATTGGTATCAAAAAGTGATTCGTAGTAACGGTCAAACCTTATAGATTAGAAAAGCTATGCCATTTTTTGGGATAGCTTTTTTAGTCGATTACGCTTAAAATAAGCACTAACTAAATTAACGGAGGCGTAAAAATGACAACCCAAGAAAGACGTGCGGCCGTCTTAGCCGCTATTCAGGATAGTTCGCAACCAATTAGCGCTAAAACGTTGGCCAAGCAATACGAAGTGAGTCGTCAAACAATTGTGGGCGATATTGCGTTAATTCGCGCCCAAGGGGTCAACGTGATTGCAACGGTCAGCGGTTATTATATTCAGACGGCCCAACAACGCCAACAATATTACCGCGGCCAAGTTGTTTGCCAACATACGCCTGCCAAAACGCGTGCTGAATTAACAGCGATTATTCAAAATGGGGGTCGGGTCGTCGATGTGACGGTTGATCATCCCTTATACGGTGAATTAACGGGCCAATTAGGGATTGCGACCTTGACAGATGTCAATCGATTTATACAAAAAATTAAAGCCAATCCACAACAACGGTTATTAGCAACGTTAACCGATGGGGTTCATTTGCATACGATAGAATGTGCATCAGAACAGGATTTTGAACGGATATTAACGGCGCTATCGGAACTTGGTGTGTGCTACGAAAAATAAATAGGTGTCTTGACACGTGTCTGCATTTTCCGTATGATAATGCCTGTAGTCATATAAAAGGGTATGGATAAGGGGAATGACAGATGCAAAAAGAACACAGGACATTATTATGGGCAGCAGGTGGGGCTTGGTTATTTGATGCAATGGACGTTGGCTTACTTTCTTTCGTCATCGCGGCCTTAGCGAAAGAGTGGCAACTCAACAGTAGCCAAATGGGTCTGATTGGGAGTATCAGTTCAGTCGGAATGGCAATTGGGGCCGTTTTTTTTGGAATTCTAGCGGATAAAATTGGACGTAAGAATAGTTTATTATGTTCGTTATTGTTATTTTCAATTGGCAATGGGATTTCGGCTTTTAGTACCTCATTGAGTTTATTTTTAGTTTTACGGTTATTAGTCGGTGCTGGCCTCGGTGGCGAATTGCCAGTAGCGTCAACTCTGATTTCTGAAAATACACCGGCCGAAACACGGGGCCGTGCAGTGGTCTTATTGGAAAGTTTTTGGGCGGCCGGCTGGTTAGTCGCAAGCTTACTAGCTTACTTTGTAATTCCAACATGGGGTTGGCGAGTGGTATTGTTAATCACATCGTTACCCGCTGTTTACACGTTGATCTTACGAAAACATATTAAACAGGAACACGAACCGCAGTTAATTAACCGGAAAATTCCGTTAGGACAACGCTTAGCAACCCTTTGGTCAGAAACGTATCGTCGCAGAACGATCATGTTGTGGTTGGTATGGTTTCTAGTTGTCTTTTCATATTATGGGATGTTTTTATGGTTACCAAGTGTCATGGTGCTAAAAGGATTCAGTTTAGTGCACAGCTTTGAATACGTCTTAATCATGACCTTAGCACAGTTACCCGGCTATTTCGTTGCCGCGTGGTTGATTGAAAAATGGGGCCGTAAATTGGTGCTCGGGACATTCTTAATTGGGACGGCCGTTAGTGCGTTAGCTTTTGGGACGGCGAATAGTGTCGGGTTATTAATTTTAGCTGGAGCGTTATTATCCTTCTTCAATTTAGGCGCGTGGGGTGCGTTGTACGCTTATACGCCAGAACAATATCCAACAGCCGTCCGTGGTAGTGGCAGTGGCTTAGCGGCCGCTGTCGGCCGAATTGGCGGGATTGTCGGGCCGATGATGGTTGGGACCTTAATCGGCCGTCAAGTTAGCTTACCGATTATTTTTGGTATCTTCACGGCCGCGATATTAATCGCGGCGGGCGCCGTTTTAACCTTAGGGGAAGAAACGATGCACCAAGCTTTAAATCAGTAACAGATTGAACAAATCGACTTTACAATTAATCCCTTGAATGCGACAATATTATTTGTAGCGTTCTCGTGGCTCAACTGGATAGAGCAATCGCCTCCTAAGCGATAGGTTGCCAGTTCGATTCTGGCCGGGGACATTGGTAACAGCCGATTTTAGCATTAAAGTGGTCTGAGTAAATTCACTCAGACTTTTTTTGTGAAATAATTGGTTGCGTTTTCATTTTCAGAAAGTTAGCAAAGTTGATTCTTATTTGCTAAAAATATGTTAAAATAGATTCGTATTCAAAAATCGCAACTTCAAATAGTTGCAATTAATCTGGAGGCTTTTTCATGTCATTAGTTAATGGTACAGAAATTTTCAAAGCTGCTCGTGAAGGTCATTACGCTGTTGGTGCATTCAACACAAACAACCTTGAATGGACTCGCGCTATCTTGGCTGCAGGTCAAGAAACAAATACACCAATCTTGATCCAAACATCAATGGGTGCTGCTAAATATATGGGTGGCTACGAATTATGTTTAAACTTGGTTCAACAAACAATTAAAGCAATGAATATCACTGTTCCTGTTATCATGCATTTAGACCATGGTAACTACGAAGCTGCTAAAGAATGTATCGAAGTTGGTTACAACTCAGTTATGTTTGATGGTCATGATTTACCATTTGCAGAAAACTTAGAAAAGACAAAAGAAATCGTTGCTTTAGCACATGCTAAAGGCATCTCAGTTGAAGCCGAAGTTGGTTCAATTGGCGGTGAAGAAGACGGTATCGTTGGCGCTGGCGAATTAGCTGACGTTGAAGAAGCTAAACAATTAGCAGCTGCTGGTCCTGATTACTTAGCAGTTGGTATTGGTAATATTCATGGTGTATACCCCGCTAACTGGAAAGGCTTAAGCTTCGAACGTCTTGAAGAATTAGCTTCAGTTATCAAGATTCCTTTAGTATTACACGGTGGTTCAGGTATTCCTAAGGAACAAATCATCAAAGCTATCTCAATGGGTATTTCAAAAGTTAACGTTAATACTGAATGTCAATTAGTATTTGCTAAAGCAACTCGCGAATATATCGAAGCTGGCAAAGATCAACAAGGTAAAGGCTTTGATCCTCGTAAGTTATTTGCACCTGGTACTCAAGCTATTACTGACCTTGTTAAAGAACGTATCGAATGGTTCAGTACTCCAGAAGTTAAATAATCAAATTAAATTCAAAGTCCAACTTCGGTTGGGCTTTTTTTTGTTTAAGCCATCAAAAAAAGCTAATCATCAAGATTTTCTTGAGATTAGCTCCGTTTTATAATTAATTTCAGATTAGCCGATTGCGCTACCAATTAAATAGGTGACAAACATCGTTAACAGACCGATTGAGACGTTGCGTAAAATACCTTTTAAACGGTTAGCGTGACCGAGTGACGCACTAGTGAATCCGGTCGCGACTAGGGCGAAGATGACGGCGATAATCGTGCCACCGACCTTATACGGGTATGGGATCAATGTAATCGCTAGTAAGGGCAACAGGGCACCAAACATGAATGAGAAGAAAGAAGAGAAGGCCGCGTGCCATGGATTAAAATAGTGGTGGAGTTCAATATTGTATTTTTCACGGAGCGTGATATCGAGACTGTCTTTTTGCATGAAGGCCGTAGCCACTTGACTAGCGAGTGGCGTCGGTAATCCCTTTGATTCATATGTGCGCGTTAAACTAGCAACTTCATCAGCGTATTCATTTTGGATGGCTTCTTTTTGCAAGCGCATCATGGATTTTTGAGTATCCCGTTGGGTGCTGACCGAAACGTATTCACCGCCACCCATCGAAAAGGCGCCAGCAAGCATGCCAGAGACGCCCGCTAAGAAGAGTGTGTATTGACTCTGATGTGCGCTCGCCACGCCCACAACAATCCCAGCAACGGAAATAATGCCATCATTGGCGCCTAGGACACCGGCGCGAATGATATTTAAGCGTTCGGATAGGCAGAGTTGGTGTTCAACTGGTTGGGTAGTGGACAGTTCTTTCATCGGATTGAGCTCCTAACAAAATAAGTTTAATTCTATTATAACTAATTGAGAAACGTTATCAATTGATTTTTCGGAATTCATGACAATGAAAGCATCGTGCAAAATTAATTGCGTGATTAGTTTTTAATGATTCTTAATAAGAAATCAAAAAACCGGCAACAATAACGTCATCGTTATCGTTGCCGGTTTTAATTAGAGTTGCGGGCGTTGAATGGCTTGGTTAAAAAAGTAATAACAAACAAACACCGCGAGTAGACCGATTACCGAAATAATCAGCAAACCCTTAATATTTTGCCGTTGCCAACCACTGTAAATTGTCAGACCAACGAAAAAAGTGGTTAAACAAACGGCGATTCCTAAAAGCATTAACCAAATAATCATGAATTAATCCGCCCAATCACCGTTGCGGAAGATTGGCACGATCGAACCATCATGTTGGATACCATCGATGTTCATTTGACTAGAACCGACCATGAAATCAACGTGTGCTTGACTGCGGTTCAAGCCAGCCGCTTTTAATTGGTCTTCGGTCATCTTCGTACCATCTTTAATTGAGAAAGCGTAGGCAGAGCCTAAAGCGAGATGGTTAGAGGCATTCTCATCGAATAGTGTGTTGAAGAAAGTGATTTTAGATTGTGAGATTGGGGAAGGGTCAGGGACTAAGGCGACTTCACCGAGGCTTTTCACGCCAGCATCAGTTTGCAATAACTTTTGTAAAACAGCATTACCTTCTTCAGCGGTCGCTTTAATCACGCGACCGTTTTCGAAAGTGAACTTCATGTTATTTAAAGTATTACCGGCATAGCTCAATGGTTTAGTTGAAGAGATATAACCATTAATATTGTTAGCATCGGCGGCTGAGAAAACTTCTTCAGTCGGCATGTTGGCGATGAATGACCGACCATCACTACTTTTATGTGGGCCACCAATCCAAATGTGGTTTTCAGGTAAGCCGATGGTAATATCGGTGCCAGGAGCTGTGTAGTGGAGTGCTTTAAATTGCGCCGAGTTTAATTCAGCCGCTTTAGCTTGGAGTTTATGACCGTGTGCTTCCCAAGCTTTAATTGGATCAGCTTGATCAACCCGTGTGGTCTTAAAGATTTCAGTCCATAATTGATCAGTCGCGGTTTGCAGGTCGACATCGGGGAAGACTTTGTGGGCCCAAGCCGGACTAGCCGCAGCAATCACGATCCAGCTGTTTTTGTTAGATTGAGTTGCTTGGCGAACTTTAAGCATCGCTTGACCATTGGCTTTTTGAACTGCAGCTACGCGGTCGCCATCTAAGCCTTTCAAGTTGTCGGGATCACTTGACATGACTGAAATGCGTTTAGCACCGTGTTCTAACCAATAGTCGTATTCTTGTGTTTGGAAGTCGGGCACGTTCACTAACCGTGCTTCGTCTTTGTGTTGCATGTTGAGGCGATCAACTAAATCATCTTGCCATTTAATGATGACTTCAGCGGCACCGAGGTCGTAGCACGCAGCTGTAATATCACGCGCTAATTGGGCTTGAGTGACCGCAATTTGCAAAACAATGGTATCACTGGTTTGGACATTAATACCAGTTTTAGCAATTAATGCGGCGTATTTTTCAAGATTATGTGCAAAAGTGGTCATAGAAAATCCTCCTTGAATGCTTTTAGTACGTTCATCATAGCATAAGCGACTTAAAAAAACTTGGAATACCAGTTAAAACGTTTTCAATGTTATTTAATTTGTGTTAGAGTATCTGTAATGAAGGTTGTTAATCGAAGTTGTTGGGGGTTGTTAAGATGGCACGAAAAAAGAGGATTAAAGCAGAACAAATTTTGGATAAAGCGTACGAGATGGTATTGATGGATGGCTTAAAATCAATTACGGCGCGTAAATTAGCAACGGAATTAGACTGTTCGACGCAACCGATTTATTTAGAATTCGGCAGTATGGATCATCTTAAGAATGCGGTTTTGGAAGAAGCCAAGGCGCGCTTGGTTTGGTACGTCAGTGAAGAACAGCGAACGGATAATCCACTTGTTAATTTAGGGATGGGCTATATGCGCTTTGCCACCATTGAACCTCAGCTGTATCGAGCGTTATTTATTGATAATCATTTTGGGGAAGAAAAGACGAAATCGTTCGTCAGTCAATTGGCTAATCAAGCCTTGCGTAAGTATGAACCACTAATGGCTAAATCAGAAACGGAACGCAAACGAATTAGCGTCGAAACGGGTGTGATTATTGCTGGAATTGCGACATTGTTGAATACAAGTTTGGTGACGTTATCTGAAGATGAAGTGTTTGCATTATTAACTAGAATGTTAAATCAAAGCTTGAATGGCGAGTTAGTCACCAATTAAAAAAGATTGTTAGCAATAACCAGATATGTGGTTACGACTAACAATCTTTTTTAATTAAGCAATTTGGACGATCGACACGCTCGTTTCTTTAAAATATAAAACTGGCAATCAGGTTGTTGAAAATATGTAATATAATCGGGATGCTGATTTTTTTGTAATAGATAAAATTAACTGAAAAGATGGCTGCCATTAGCATGTAAGGGACGATATCTAAAGAGATTGTATTCAGATGTGGGATTGCAAAAACAAGGCTATTGGCAAGTATCACCAAAAGTAAACCCCAGTTTTTAATTTGGTCCGTCTGATGACCTTCAAATAATAGTTTGTAAAAGAGTCCTCGAAAAATTAATTCTTCTAAAACTGGCGCAATGACGATTCCCGCGATTAATGTAAAAACGGGATTATGATTCAATTCTTTTAGAATTTCAGTCTGGTTTTGTGTATTGGAAATGACTTCTTGAGAAATTAAAAAAGAATTGCTCCATTGTAGCAGTAATAGTAATAATATTGATAAAGTAAAAATGAGCCAACTCGGCACTTTTTCTTTGATGAAATCACCGTTCCAATAAGCAATGCGGTGCACATAACGATACGTATAGACAGTGAAAATGGCTGCCAGGCAAAATATGATAATTTCGATTAGTATACTCACGATTTGGTTGTTGAGCAGGCCTAACACCATTTCGGGACTAAATATCAATTGGTAAACGACAAAAAAACTAAGCACAAGCCATAATTTTGAGTAGTCTAATTTAGCTTTCACATAAAACCCTCCAATCGCTATTTGTAAAAATGCGATACTAATGGTTGCAATTCCGGAGATAGCCCAGTTAACACTTATTTTTTAACGTGTTCCTTCTCACAGTTTCCTGTGATTAGCTACGTTTCGCAAACAAAGGTCATAACCCAACCTTTATTCACGAAACTAGGCTAATGCTCAGAAATTACCCGTGAGAACTCGCACTTATTTTTCTATAACGTGTTTCTGAGCTAGCTTCTTCCGTCTAGCCACGATTAGTAAATCATGACCAAATCCCGGTCATAATTCACTAATCTAGCCATACTCAGAGGCTGAACAGCTCAGTTAGCACTCATTTCTTCTTAACGTGCTTCTCAAGTAGCCTTTTCCGGTTAACTACAAAATCAGCGTTATGATTCAAAATGCAAATCATAACGCTGATTTTTAGGTTAATCCTCGAAGACTAACCAACTTGAGACAGCACTCATTTCTCTTTAACGTGCTTCTCGAACAATCTTTTCCGCTTAACTACGAAATGACAATTGTGGTTAAGGACCACCATAATTGTCATTTCTAGGTTATGCTCAAAGATTAACCGTTCGAGTCAGCACTTATTTCTATAACGTGTTTCTGAGCTAGCTTCTTCCGTCTAGCTACGATTAGTAAATCATGACCAAATCCCGGTCATAATTCACTAATCTAGCCGTACTCAGAGGCTGAATAGCTCAGTTAGCACTTCATTTCTTTTCTTTAACGATATATACCGGGCGATTTTTGACTTCTAGGTAGATTTTACCGATGTATTTACCGACAATCCCTAGGCAGAGAAGTTGTAGGCCACCGACCATTAACATGACTGAAATCAGTGATGGCCAGCCGCTCGTCGGATCGCCGAAGATTAACGCCCGAATAACGATAAAAATCAACGCGATACTGGCAATTACGAATGAAAAAAAGCCAACGAAAGACGCAAAGGCTAACGGTGTTTCTGAGAAGGTGACGATGCCTTCTAAGGAATATTTAAATAGTCCCCAGAAAGACCAGCTCGTTGTCCCTGCAATTCGATCTTGGTTTGGATAGGCCAGGTATTTGGTATCAAAACCGACCCAGCTAAAAATACCTTTAGAAAAACGGTTATATTCTGACATTTCGAGAATCGCATCAACCATTTGACGGGTCATTAACCGGTAATCACGTGCGCCATCAACAATTTCAGTTTTTGAAATTCGATTGATAATTCGATAGAATTGTTTAGCAAAAAAAGAACGAATCAAAGGTTCACCCGCGCGGGTTGTCCGCCGAGTCCCGACACAGTCGTAGCCCTCTTGTTCAATACCGGCAATCATTTCAGGGAGTAATGCGGGTGGATCTTGTAAATCCACATCCATGACAGCGACGTAATCACCAGTTGCTGCTTGGAGACCTGCATAAAGCGCAGCCTCTTTGCCAAAGTTACGAGAGAATGAGATGTAATGGACGTGGGCTTCATCAGTGGCTTGTAAGGTCCGCATTTCGGCGAGCGATTGATCACTTGAACCATCGTTGATAAACCAATATTCGATTTGATGACTGGTTAATGTTGCTGCAACCTTTTCAACGGCGGCATAGAAAAGTGGAATTGATTCTTGTTCGTTATAACATGGGACAATGATTGAAATGGTCTTACACATATTACTCCCCCGACTTCTGATTAAAAATCCATTTGCTAAAAATGTAATTGGCTAAAATAACAATCACTTGATCGATAATTTTAACGAGCATATTAGGACCTTGCAACATCGAAACCCCAATAAACATAATCGCAGTATCTATTAAATAGGATATACCACGAAAGAAGAAGAAACTACCCATTTCGCGGATAAAATCAGTAAATGTTGTGTATTTTGAATTGAAAACCCAAGTTTTATTGGTGAAAAAAGCAAATAGAACGGATAAAAACCAGGCTAACGTATTACTCAGTAAGTAGTAGAGGCTCGTGTAGCGATCCAAAACGAAAAAAACGACCATATTAATTAGGGTCGTTAAAACGCCAAAAATTAGATACATCAGCTGTTCCCGATACTTGTTTCGGAGACGATTAATCATGATTTACCTCGATTTCGTAACGTGTGGTAGTGGCGTAAAATACGTCCGCGTAGGGCCATTTGTTTTTCTGATTTTTTGAAGGTGTAGCTAGTTGTAATGTAATTAACAATGCCGACAATCAGTTGATCAATAATTTTGGCAGTCATACTGTGCCAGCCGAGCATCGAGATACCAACAATCATCAGGCCATTATCTAAGAAGAATGAAACGCCACGGAAAAAGAAGAATGAAAGAATTTCTTGAAATAATGCTTTAAAACTGGTGTATTTCGATTGAAAGACTAACGACTTATTAGTGAAAAAGCCAAACAAATTGGCAATCAACCAAGCCACTGTATTGGCCAGTAAATACGGCCAAACTAGTGTATGCCGAAAGACCCAGTAGGTGGCAATGTTGACCACTGACGCCAAAAAACCAAAAATCGTATAAGTCAAAAAGTCGTGGTACTTGAATATAATCCGTTTGATAAAAGCCATTAGTAAGCTCCTCAGTTAGTTTAATCATGCAACAAAGGCGATGCTATAAAAAAATACCTAGGTCATCCCAGGTATTTAGCCAGCCGTTAGTCCTAAAAATTAAAGACTTTGTTGCTTAGCCACGATTTCACTGACAAATTTTTCTAAGTTAGCGATATCGTCGGCTTCAGGGGCTAAATCAACTTTCACGACACCAGCACCTTTAGTGGCACCGGTTTGTTCGAAGACGGCAGCAAAATCATCGACGACTTTACAAAATTCATCGTAGAAGGTATCGCCTGAACCGCAAACACCATAAACCTTACCGGTTAAATCTTCTTCTTTTAAATCTTCATAGAAATCGACGGCTTCATCGGGTAAGTCGCCATCATCCCCGTAGGTATAGCTACAAACAATACAGATATCTGCATCTTCAAAATCAGCAGGATCAGCTTGTGATATTTCGGTTGTTTCAACTGAAACGTTGGCATTTTCTAAAGCTTCTTCAACGATTTCAGCAATTTCTTCATTATTACCAGTCATACTTGCGTAGACTACTTTGGCAGTTGCCATGATTGGTCATCCTTTCATCAAAACAATTACGATTAAGGCACCGTAAAATGTCTGCAATACTAACCGATATTATAGCAAATTCCATTCTATAATAAAAGGACTGGCCGACATGACGGGTGAAAAAAGTTGCTAAAAGCGGTAGATTAGCGACTTTTTAGGGGTAAATAGCGTATAATAGTTTTGAAGAACGATGATTCAACTCTCAAACTAGTGATTGAGTTGAACCATGTTAAGAACGACTTGGAGGTCACAAGATTGATTACATTAAAATCTGAACGAGAAATTAAAGGGATGGCCGCATCAGGTGCCATCATTGCCGGTGTACAACAAGGGTTATTCGATATTATCAAACCAGGTATTTCGAGCTGGGTGATTGAAGAATTTGCCAATGATTACATTGAAAGTCACGGTGCCCGCGCTTCTGAAAAAGGCTTTGAAGGGTATAAATATGCAACCTGTGTCAGCGTTAACGAAGAAGTGGCGCACGCAACACCCCGTAAGAACTTGATTCTGAAGACTGGTGATATCGTCAGTGTCGATATGACGGTTAATCTCGATGGTTATGAAAGTGATGCTTGTTGGACCTATGCGGTGGGCGAAGTGAAACCCGAATTACAAAAATTAATGGATGATACGCTTAAATCACTCTATTTAGGGATTGACCAAGCCATCATTGGCAACCGGATTGGTGATATTGGCCATGCAATCCAACAATTCACCGAAGTCGAAAATAATTATGGCGATATCCGTGAATTAATTGGTCACGGTATCCAACCAACAATGCACGAACAACCTAACGTGCCACATTACGGTGAAGCCGGTAAGGGGTTACGGCTTAAAGAAGGGATGACGATTACCATCGAACCAATGATTAGTATGGGGACTTGGCATATCGCGTCTAGAGAAGCTAAGGGTGACGATTGGGAATACTACGTCACAGCCGATGGTACCCCATGTGCACAATATGAACACACCATTGCCATCACAAAAGAAGGTCCTAAAATCTTAACGGCGCACGACAACGAAGATCCAAAATACTTATTAAAATGAGTGTGAGTTCTCACGGGTAGTTTCTGAGCATTAGCCTAGTTTTGTGAATAAAGGTCGGGTTATGACCTTTGTTTGCGAAACGTAGCTAAGCACAGGAAACTGTGAGAAGGAACACGTTAAAGAAAAAATGAGTGCTGACTGAGCTGGTCAGGCTTTGAAGATTTACCTAAAAAACTAGTGTTACGATTTAATTTTAAATCGTAACACTAGTTTTTTTAGTCAGCCCACTTGTGAAATTATCATCAATGAATCAGGTTAGGCCCTTAATAGGGTTAGTGAAGTGGGTTTTATTTTCAGAAAACTATTAAGAACCATGATTAATCATGTATAATGAACCTTGATAGTCAAGTTTATGACATTCAACGCTCTTGTCGCTTATAAATTACGAGGGTATAATGATTGAGTTTGTAAGGAGTACTATGAAAACTGAAAAAAAAGAGGTGCCGATATTACGGCAGACTTTACCGAAAAGGCGAAAAACGATGGCGTTCATTAAACTAATGATTCTTCGTTCATCAGAAGCTAATATCGGTGATAGTTCTAAAGTAATCGCTTATTTTGCGCTATTATCGGTTTTTCCATTATTAATTGTCATCGGTAACGCGCTGCCTTATTTCCATTTAGATGTGATGGCAGTTGCCAGTTACGTGCAAACGGCTGTGCCACCAGCCATCTTTAATCGAATCTTCCCGACACTTCAAGCATTGCTCAACAAACCGAACAGTGGGTTGTTGTCAATCGGGGTTATCGGGACAATGTGGGCAGCTAGCAAAGGGATTAATGCGTTGAAAGATAGTATTAACCGTGCGTACGGTGTCGAAAAGGTTCAGAATTTCGTTTTGAAACGTCTAATCTCACTGGGCAGTACCTTAGTTCTACTATTATTATTGATTAGTCTGATTCTGGTGTTTACGTTTGGCCAACAAGTACTCGAATTGATTGCCCCAATCTTCAAGATTCCGGCACATTATATTAATATTTTTGGTAGTTTAAAATGGCCAGTGACAGCAAGTGTTGTTTTTATCATTCTAATTTTTATCTATTTCTTCATTCCGAACGTTAAAATGCGATTACGGAGTGTTATCCCTGGCGCAGTACTGACGACGGTTGGTTGGTTAGCGTTAGCACAAGGTTTTTCATTGTATATGCGCTACTTCGGAACTTCATGGAATAGTTACGGGACAATCGGCGTTTTCATCATTTTGTTACTGTGGCTTAATTATTCTGCCACCGTCTTAATGGTCGGCGCTGTCTTGAATGTCGTCGTTGAAGAAGCCTTACATGGACAAGTTGATACCAGTCGGGGCAAGGTTTACGACTTCATTGAACGCCGTAAAGAACAACATTAAAAATAAAATGTCATAAAGAAGTTTATATTATAAACTATTTTCCGTTATTAATTAACCCCAAAAAGGGTTTTATTTTTAGAATGTTTTATCTTATAATGTAGTATATTGTGATTACTTTTACGAAACGCGTTTCAAGGGGGAAACATCATTATGAATTCTGATGAGACAAATCAGCAACCTGAACAACATCGTCAACGGCGCCACCATCATCATAAACACCATCGTAAAGGCTGGACGGTTACCAAGGTCGTTCTAGCCGTATTGGGTGTTTTGATTTTAGCGGGGGGCGCATTTGCCGCTAAGGTGTACTACGATGTCAATCAAACCGCTAAGACGGTTTATAAAGCTAAAGGCAAAACACAAAACAAACGTAAAGCGAACCAAAGTGTGACGTTGAATAAGAAAACGCCATTTTCGATTCTATTATTAGGGACAGATACCGGGGAATTAGGTCGGACGTATAAAGGTCGGACGGATACGATGATTCTCGCAACGGTCAATCCAGCGACCAAACAAACCAACATGTTAAGTATTGCCCGTGATTCACGGGTGCCAATCGTTGGCTACGGCCAAACCGCTAAGATTAATGCGGCGTACGCTTACGGTGGCATTCCAATGGCGGTTAACACGGTTCAGGCTTTCTTGAATGTGCCGGTTGATTATTACGTATTGATGAACATGAAAGGTCTCGAACAGTTGGTGGATGCCGTTGGTGGTGTGACTGTTAATAATAAATTTGCTTTTGATATCGACGAGTATCATTTTAATAAAGGCAATATTTCACTAGACGGGGAACACGCTCTGTATTATGCGAGAATGCGGTATAGTGATTCTGAAGGTGATTTTGGACGGCAATTAAGACAGCAAGAGGTCATTAAAGCGGTTCTTAAGAAGTCGGCTAATATCAGTATGGTTTCAAATTACAATAAGTTTTTACAAGTGCTCGATAATAATATGCAAACTAATTTAACGTTGAAGGATATGGTTAATATTCAGCAAAATTATGGTGATGCAATGAATTTCAAGACGCAACAATTGAAAGGAACGGGCCAGATGATCGATGGTCAATCGTTCCAAGTCATGGATAGCAGCGAAGTCAGCAAGATGTCGAGTCTATTGCGGACTCAACTAGCATTAGATTAGATTATTAAGAAGCTAACCGGATGAACGATGGTTAACTTCTTTTAGTATGAACTGGGTTCAAAAGATGCGCGAACCAAACTTTGGAGGAAATTATGGAACAAACAATCAATATTGAACAGATCTTCGGAATCCTACGGAAACACCATAAACTAATTGCAATCTCAACGATTGCCTGCACACTCTTGGCATTCATCGTGACGTTCTTCATTATGACCCCGCAATACAGTGCTTCAACGGAACTACTAGTCAATCGTAAACAAAATAGCGATGCAAATGTTCAATACAATCAAGTTCAAACAGATGTGCAGATGATTAATACTTACAAAGATTTAATCGTTAAACCAGTGATTATGGATACCGTTGAAACAAAAATCAATAAGGGTAATAGTCATAAATTAACGGATATTGATGAGATGGTTAGCATCTCCAATAATCAAAACTCACAAGTCTTCTCAATTAACGTTAAAGCCGATAATGCTTATACGGCCGCGGATATTGCTAATACAACTGCGGAGACTTTCCAGAAGAAAGCTCCTACGATTATGAGTGGGACCGATAACGTTTCAATTATTTCGAAAGCTAAACCGGATTTAACGCCCGTTTCACCGAAAAGTAAATTAAATATCTTAATTGGTTTGGTTTTAGGGCTCTTGTTAGGCGTAGGGATTGCCTTTATTCGTGAATTAACGGATAAGACGGTTAAAGATGAAAGTTTCTTAACTGATGAACTTGGTTTAACCAGCTTAGGCGTGATTAATAACATTGCCGATAAAGATATTATTAAAAAAGCGATTATGTCAGTTAGTAGTAGTCGATTAACGAGAAGAGGTTAGGATCATCATGGGATTCTTTAGAAAAGAAAAGAAATTAGAACAAGACATTATGCGTGAAGGGGTCGGGTTAATTACCTTAACCGAACCAACCTCTGTGATTGCCGAACAATTCCGGACAATTCGGACCAACATTCAATTCTCATCAATCGATCAAAAACTACGGAGCGTGGTCTTTACTTCTTCTGGTCCTTCCCAAGGCAAATCAACGGTTAGTGCTAACGTTGCCGTCACCTGGGCCGATCAAGGCGTGGATGTTCTATTAGTCGATGCTGATATGCGGCGCCCAACAATTCATCAAACTTTCCAAGTACCAAATAAACGCGGTTTGACCGCCTTATTAACCGAAGATGAATTTGATTTAAATAGTACGATTCAAAAGACACCGGTGGATCATTTGTTTGTCTTACCTTGTGGCGTCGTACCGCCGAACCCTTCTGAACTCTTGAACACCAAGAAGATGGATAAGTTAATTGCGGAATTGACCAAGCACTTTGATTTGGTGATTTTCGATGCACCGCCCGTTATTTCAGTCACTGATGCGCAAATTCTAGCCAGCAAAACCGATGGGACCATTCTGGTAACCCCACAAGGGATTGCTGAAAAGGGTTCAATTGTTAAAGCCAAAGAATTATTAGAAGTCGTTAATGCTCGGATTCTAGGCACGATCATGAACCGAGTGAAGTCTGAAAATACTGGCGGTTACTACGGCGGCTATTACGGTGGCTACTATGGTGCCGATGATACAAAGTAGGAACTGAGAAGTGGACTTTGGGGGAAATAAATTGGAAATACAAAAGCAAACGATAGAAGAAGCAGCTGAAGTTGAGAATACACGTCAAGCATTGCTGTTTACCCAAGCAGCAATTAACCAACGGTATGTTTATCGGGGATTGAAACGGTTATTTGATATTGTGGCAAGTTTAGCGGGTTTAATTATATTAAGCCCGCTATTTCTAGTGCTTGCGATTTGGATTAAAGCCGACGATTCAAAAGGTGGCGTCTTCTATTCACAAACGCGCTTAGGTCGCGCTCAGAAAACTTTTAAAATGTATAAATTCCGGTCAATGTGTTCCGATGCAGATGATAAACTAAAGGCTTTGTTGAAATACAACGAAGTCGAAGGTGCCATGTTTAAGATGAAAGAAGATCCACGGATTACTAAAGTTGGTAAGTTTATTCGTAAATATAGCATTGATGAATTGCCTCAATTATGGAACGTCTTAATTGGCGATATGTCATTGGTTGGACCGCGGCCACCTTTAGAACGAGAAATTAAAGAATATACAGATTACGACTGGCAACGATTGATGGTTAAACCGGGTTGCACTGGGTTATGGCAAGTTAGTGGCCGTAATAGTATTGGATTCCACGAAATGGTGGAATTAGATTTAAAATATATTCGCAAAAGTGGTTTTTTATATGATTTTGGCATTATTTTTAGAACCGTCAAAATTATGGTAATGCCAAATGATGCCTACTAAACTAACTGGAGAAAATAATGAATATATTATATGCGGCAGATAATAATTTTGCTCGAATTTTAAGCGTTTCAATCTATTCTTTGCTGGAACAGAATCGGGAACAGGAGATAAATATTTTTATCTTAAACGATGATATCAGTGATAGTAATATAACGGTTATTAAAAACTTATTTAAAGAAACTAATCATCAAGTGATGTTTATTGAAAAAAGGAATACAGTTGATAGAATTGTTTCTGATAGAGGATCTAATACACAATTTCTTAGATTATATTTTGATGAATACTTACCAAACGATGTCGACAAATTATTATATCTCGATTGTGATACTTTGATTAAATCAAGTTTACTTGATTTATATGAAACTGATTTACAAGGAAAAACCTTGATGTTAGCTAAGGATCCTTTTAGCAAAAATTATCGAAAATTTTTAGGATTATCAAAAAGCGATGAAATGTTTAATTCTGGAGTTATGTTAATCGATTGTCACAGCTGGATTAAAGAACAATTTCCTCAAAAAATTGAGGAAGTGATTAATAAATATAAAGGACACATTATTCAAGGTGATCAAGGAATCATTGATGTTGTTGCTCAAAAGAGTTTTAGAATACTTGATCCTAAATATAATATGATTAGCAGTTATAATGAATTCACCTATAAAGAATTGATGATTTACCGTAAACCAGTTAATTACTACTCTGAAAGTTGCATCAAAAAAGCAATAGAAAATCCAATAATAGTGCATCTAACGAGTGATTTTTTCAATAATCGTCCTTGGATGAAATATTCTGAGAATAAATATCGTGATGAATGGCGAAAATTGGAAAATAAAATATTTGGAGATAACGTAGTTATATCTAAAAAAGGACAACTGAAAAAAATATTTAATGTATTACCAAGAAAAGTCGCTGTTCAAGCGTTTGGTATTTTACAGGCGTATATCCGACCAGCATTACTTAAAATTAAAGGATATTAGGAGGTATATAAGTGGTATGGGATATCTAAAGCAATTACAAGGAACAATGACTGACGAGAAGAAGAAAGAGGCAAAACATGATCTGTTTGCTTTTTATGTAGGTCGACCATTATCTTATATTATTACAATTCCATTTCTTTGGGCTAATAGCAAACCGAATACCGTATCATTAATTGCAGCAATTGAAATATTAATTGCTGCAGTTGTGTTAGGACGAGCTGATACTATAAGCTATGCAATAGTAGGGTGGATGTTGTTCTTTCTTTGGAATTTATTAGATGGTGTGGATGGTAATATTGCTCGATTAAAGAAAACTGGTTCAAAAATAGGGTCTGTTTATGATGCCATGAGTGGTTATGAAGCAATGTTTCTGTTGTACTTTAGTGCAGGACTATACTGTTATAACATTTCAGGAGACGTTAATCAGATCATTATTGGTGCACTATCGGGGATGTTTGTACTTTTCCCAAGATTAATAATGCATAAGACGAATACGGAACTTGGTGTTAGTCAAAAAAATGAAATTGCTGACAAGAAGAATTTTGGCTTTGCAAAAATTGTCGCATTGAATCTGACGAGTATTTCAGGACTTGTCGAAGTACTGTTGTTGATGGCAATTATTTTTAGTCAAATGGTAATTTTTAATTGGATATACTTTGTTATTAATTTAGCAATTATGCTAGCGTCGTTGGTCAAGGTTCTAAAATAGAAAGTCATAAAAACGTTATTGAAGGGATGGTTTAATAATGAAATATGCAGAGATATTAGCAGGTGGCAAAGGGACTAGAATGGGGAATACTAGTTTACCAAAGCAATTTTTAAATTTGGGAAATGCACCCATCATTATTCAAACAATAGAAAAATTTTTAATGAACATACAATTTGATGGAATTGTAGTCGTTGTTTCAACTGACTGGGTTGAATATACAATGGATTTATTAAAAAAATATTTTTCAAATGATGATATGGATAGAATTTATTTGGTACAAGGCGGTTCTGATCGTAGTGAAACATTGATAAATGGATTAAAGTTTATTGAATCAAAATTTGGATTAACCGAAGATGATATCGTGGTCACACACGATGCCGTTAGACCTTTTGTCAGTCAACGAATTATTGAAGAAAATATTGAGAATGCATTAAAGTACGGAGCTGTCGATACTGTGATACCCTCAATAGATACGATTGTAAAATCAAATTCTGAACGTACTGATATTGCAGAAATTCCCAATAGAAATACAATGTTTCAAGGACAGACGCCACAATCATTTAACATTAAATTATTATTAGGTGCATATGAAGAATTAACAGAGGATGAAAAATTAATATTAACGGACGCGGCCAAGGTTGTTCTACTATCTGATAATGGTGTAGATGTTAAGTTAGTTACTGGTGAGCAACAAAATTTTAAAATTACAACCAGTTTTGATTTGAAATTAGCAGAAGCGCTTATTAATAAAAGTGAGGAAAACTAATGTTAAAACAAATCTATCAGTTAGTTGGCGAAAAAAAATTCGAATCTAAAATTGTTTCACAACGAGCAAAAGATAATCAGGTAGTTATCCGACCAGATTATCTATCTATTTGTCATGCAGATCAACGTTATTTTAATTTTGAACGTGATTCAGAGATAATGGCACAAAAACTACCAATGGCATTGGTGCATGAAGGTATGGGAACTGTTGTATATAGTAAGAGTAAAGAGTATAACATCGGTGATAAAGTAGTTATTGTTCCAACTGTTAATGTGCACAAGGAAATCGAGTATGGTGAAAATTATTTATTAGATTCACAGTTTATGTCATCAAATCGTGATGGATTAATGCAAGAATTTATGATTTTAGATGATAATCAAATTGTGAAACTAGCTGCAGGTATTCCAGAAACAGTTGCAGCATTTATTGAAATGATGTCTGTCAGCAAGCACGCTTTGAATCGTATTTTTAAGAGTGTGACAAGTGATATTGAATCAGTTGGTATTTGGGGTGATGGGAATGTTAGTTATATGATTGCTGCTATCTTGAAAGAGATTGACCCTAAAGTGAAAATATATATTCTAGGACATCATCAAAATAAATTAGATTATTATTCTTTTGTAGAGGGAACATACTTAACCGATAATATTCCCAATGAGCTTATGATAGATGTTGCGATTGAAGCAACAGGTGGTTCTGGTTGTGCGATGGCAATTCGTCAAATTATTCAACATATTAATCCTGAAGGCACTATCTCTTTATTAGGCGTTAGTGAAGATGAGGTACCAATCAATACTAGAATGGTTTTACAAAAAGGATTACGGTTGATTGGAAATAGTCGATCATCAGTGAAAGATTTTCAAGATGTTGTTGATTTATTAGCAGATAATCAACGATTGATTAGTAGAATGAGTATGCTAGTAAATCAAATTATAAATATTAATACGGTTGAGGACGCTGCAAGTGCATTTATAGTTGATCAAGCTAATTCTTTTGGGAAAACTATTATGAAATGGAATGTATAATTCTAACTAAGTAGTGATGAATTTAGTTGGTTTATGTAGGGAGAAGTAGAAGGTATGGAAAATATTGATTTTGTTGTGACATGGGTAGATGGGAATGATCCTATTTGGTTAAATAAGAAAAATGAATATAGTCCAGAGAATATGTCAATAAATTCTAATATCCGATATCGAGATTTTGGGACATTTAAGTACTGGTTCAGATCGATTGAAAAATATGCGCCTTGGGTGCACAAAGTTTTTTTGGTGACGGAAGGACATTTGCCAGAATGGTTAAATATTGATTCTGATAAGTTAGTTATTGTTAAGCATTCAGATTATATACCGGGAAAATATTTACCGACCTTCAGCTCCAATCCAATAGAATTAAATCTTCATAGAATAAAGGACCTATCTGAGCATTTTGTATTGTTTAACGACGATTTATTTTTAACAAATTATGTAACTGAGGATGATTTTTTTCATAATGGATTACCGAGAAAAGTGGGCATTTATAGCCCAGTAATACCCTATAAAGATTTTTCAACAACTATCTTTAATGATGTTCGTATAATAAATGATAATTTTAATAAAAGAAAAGATTTTAAACAGCATTGGAGAAAATTTATAAGTCCTAGATATGGCAGAGAACAATTAAGAACTTTGGCGATGATGCCTTGGAAAAATGTGACTGGATATCGGAATTTACATTTAACATCATCACATCTAAAAACAACAATGGAAAGTGTTTGGACGGCAGCGTATCCTCAATTGGATCAAACATCAAAAAATAAGTTCAGAACGCTTTCAGATGTTAATCATTGGTTGTTTAGTTATTGGCAAATTGAGAGCGGTGATTTTTATCCGCAATCAGTTAATTTGGGGAAACACTATACTTTGGTTGATTATGATCGAATACTAGCTGATATTAATAATGGTCATCAAAAGGAAATCTGTATTAATGATGATGCTGATATTGAAGATTATGAAATAAAGATGAGCAATATTATTAAAGCTTTGCAGAGTAAGTTTCCGGAAAAATCAAGTTTTGAAAAGTGAAATATTAGGAGATAAATGTGAATAAGTATATTTTAGATGTTAAATACGGTCAAAAAAATACTGCTGGGGCTAAAGCGAAAGAAGATATAACACAGATTCTTTTAAAAAATAATTATAAGAATCTGTCTTTTTCTGTACGAACTAATAAAATTGCTAAACTGCTAATGACTGGGCATGATTGGAAAAAATCATTAGCAAAGGTCAATAATAAAGATGTTGTGGTACTACAATATCCAATGTATAGCAGATATGCTATTAATACTTTCTTTAAAATTGTAAATAAAAAAAATCTAAAAATAAATAAAATCGTAATTATTCATGATATTGAATCTTTAAGACTCTATAAGAATAATAAAAATTTGGTCGATGAAGAATTACAATTATTGAATAAATTTGATTCAATTATTGTACATAATAAAAAAATGGAAGAATGGTTACGGCAAAATGGAATTACGACTAATATGGTATCGTTAGAAATATTTGATTATATTAATGATAATCCTATTGTTGAAGGGTCAAATGAAAAGCCAATTATTTTTGCCGGTAATTTAAAAAAATCTAAATTTCTAGAGAAGTTTTCGGTCGACAAGAAAGTTGAACTATTTGGTGTATTCCCGAGTGATCAATATCCTGATAACATTCATTATAATGGTGTTAAAAGTCCGGAAGAGTTACCTAAATACTTAGATGGTAGTTTTGGATTAGTTTGGGATGGTGATAGTTTAGAAACTAATAGTGGTATTTATGGGGAATATACTAGGTATAATAATCCACATAAAGTTTCATTATATTTAAGTAGTGGACTACCTGTAATTATTTGGAAAGAAGCTGCAATGGCACCGTTTATACAGAATAATAATTTAGGAATCGTTATTGATAATTTGGGAATGATCGACTCGTACTTAGGTTCGATTTCAAATGAAGAATATAATGAAATGAAGTTGAATGTCAGAATGGTATCTTCAAAAATAAAATCAGGTTTTTTCATAGTTAACGCTTTAAATAAAATTGATAATCTTAAATAATATAGTAATACATTAGGAGACAAAAATGGAAATACTACTATTTCTGGCAGGATTGATTTATAAGTCTGCGATTGATATCCCAGGATCGACGCTTCAATTTATAATGATACTTGTCACCATAACTATCATTAAAGTTCTAGGATCTAATAATGAGAGCATAGATGTTAAAATAACTTATAAAACTATAATTTTTACGATTTGTCTCTTAACTTTACAAGCAGTAGCGATGTGGAAAACAAGTAATATAATTGGGAAAGATTATTTCACTAAAGGTATTCTGAAGCTAGGTGTTTTTATAGTCATTTTAGGGCTTTATTTTATATGCTTGAGACTGATACTTACTAGTGATAGGAGCATTGAATTATTTATTAGAGGCAGTTTATATGCATTTATCTTATTGGCAATTGTTTGCATTATACAGCTAATAAATGTTATTGATAATTCAATGTTTAATAATTTTCTGAGTATCAACGGGAAGTATTTTGAAAGACAAAATGCAATAAGAACAACTTGGTATATGTTTGGTAGTTATACGCAAACTTTAAGAAGAGTTAATGGCTTTTATGCGGAATCTGGATTTTTAGCGAGTACCATAGCAATCGTTTTTAGTCCGTTTATGCTAAGTGCCATACAAAATAAGATTAATATATTTTCTCCAAGTAAAAGATATAATCCAATATTTTTTAATATATTAATTCTGATAGTATGTTTGATATTATTAGGTGCAAAAACCAGTACAGGAATTGTTGCAGTTATTTTGGGGGCATTCTTTTTACTATGGAATAATAAAAAGAATAGACTATATTTAATTTTTGGTTATGTATTGATAATTTTCATGATTGTTTGGAGTTATAATAATGTTCCGTTTGTTCAAGATACATTTACACAGTATATATTTGAAAAGGGAACAAGTTCAGGTTCGACTTTAATGAGACTAGGTATTTCTGAATCGGCCATGAAAACAATTATACAGCATCCGATAGTGGGTGTTGGATTTAAGCAAACCGGATTTTTTAATCTTTTGAATGCTCCGGAGTATGTCAAAGGCTTAGCAGAGTATAAACTACTGGCAACATATGGATTGATAGGAGATCAGTCTGTTATTTTAGCAATTATTTCACAATTTGGGCTCATTATAAGTGTAATTGCAGGATATTCTATTTTTAAACTATTTAAAAGAATGAACTACTTTTCAAAATTATTGGAAATGAGAAATAGTAAGAAGGAAATGTATTATAAAGCTATTCTTGATAGTGGCAAGTATTTTTTGCTGATGTTTTTTAGTTTATCTGTTATTTCTTTTTCTTGGGATTTTACATTAATCTTAGTATTATTTATGTTTTATTATGTTGTAACTAAATATATAGAAAAATATATTGAGGTTAATAATGAATAAAAAAAATTTAGATACATTAGATCTATTTAAATTCATAGCTAGTATTTTTGTAGTTGGAATACACCTATTAACACATCCGACCTTGCCTTATCAAACCGGAAAGCTTAATTTTATTATTTTTCAAATATTTGGAAGAGTTGCGGTACCCTTTTTTTTCATTGCTTCTGCGTATTTATTTTATATTAAATATCTACCCAGTCCGAAATTAGAAAAGGTTAAGAAGTTTTCTTTTAGAATAATTAAACTATATATGTTTTGGTTTATTGTGCTTCTTCCAATAACTACTGCACAACATATAATTAAAGGTGAGGGGTCTATTATCTTTAAGTTGATGATTTTAATGAAGAACTTATTTTTTGGTGAGACATTTGGAGCTTCGTGGTATCTAACTAGTTCTATATTTTCTATCGTAGTAATAAGCTATTTATTAAAGTTTTTTTCTCCGAAAAAGTTGATTATTCTAACCATACCTATATTTATATTCTGTGTGTTAACAAGTACATATGGACTATATTTTATGCCATATGAAACATTAAACATGATGAAGATATATTTCTTTCAACCATCTACAAGTATTTTTTGCGGATTATTCTATGTATCTATAGGAGCATATATTGCCCAGAATTCTGAGCAGTTGCAAGAGAAATCTAATATTATTTTAATAGAATTTCTTTGTGGAACAACTATGCTAGGCATCGCAGAAGTATTAAATGCGATGAGAATAGGGGTGGTTTATACGACAGACCAGTATTTTATATTGCCATTTATAGCAATATTACTTTTTATACTTAGTATAAAACTAAAGAGTAATTTAGGTGAAATGGCCTATCATTTAAGGAATTGTAGTACTGTGATATATCTTTCTCACCTAGGAATATCGTTCGTCAATAAATATATATATACGTTTTTTATGAATAAAAATATAAATATATATTTGAATTTTTGTATGACTATACTGTTGGCAATCATACTGTACGTTATGATTTATCGATTAAAAAAGTATTTAAAATATGCTTATTAAGTATGAGGAAAAATATGACTAATTATCTAGTAGTAGGTTCTGGATTGTTTGGCGCAACATTTGCTTATGAAGCGGCTAAACGCGGGAACCACGTTAAAGTAATCGAAAAACGCGATCACATCGCTGGTAACATCTACACCAAAGAAGTAGATGGCATTCAAGTCCACCAATATGGTGCGCATATTTTCCATACTAGCAACAAGGAAATCTGGGACTATATCAACCAATTCGCCGAATTCAATCGGTATACCAACAGTCCAGTCGCTAACTATAAAGGCGAAATCTACAATTTACCGTTCAATATGAACACGTTCAATAAGTTGTGGGGTGTGGTGACACCGGCTGAAGCTGAAGCCAAGATTGCGGAACAACGTAAAGTGTTGGGTGGTAAAGAACCTGAGAATTTGGAAGAACAAGCCATTTCGTTAATCGGAACGGATGTCTATCAAAAACTGATTAAGGGTTATACGGAAAAACAATGGGGCCAAAAAGCGACGGACTTACCATCGTTTATTATTCGCCGGTTACCAGTTCGTTTGACGTATGACAACAACTATTTTAACGATACATACCAAGGCATTCCAATTGGTGGGTATACTCAAATTATTGAAAAGATGTTGGCCAGTGATTTAATCGACGTCGAAACAGGTGTTGATTTCTTCGACCAGAAACAAGCGTACATTGATCAATATGATAAAGTCATTTTCACCGGCATGATTGATCAATTCTTTGATTATCAATTAGGGGAACTCGAATACCGGAGTTTACGGTTTGAAACCGAAGAAAAAGACGTTGATAACTATCAAGGCAACGCCGTGGTTAATTATACGGATGCCGAAACGCCTTATACGCGGATTATTGAACACAAGCATTTTGAATTCGGTAAGGGTGATAAGAATAAAACCATCATTACCAAGGAATACCCAGCTGATTGGTCACGTGGTGACGAACCTTATTACCCAATTAACAACGACCAAACCAACCGTTTATACAAAGCGTATCGTGATTTAGCCCAAACCGAACCCAAAGTGGTCTTTGGTGGCCGTTTAGGCCAATACCGTTATTACGATATGCATCAAGTCATCCACGCTGCGTTACAAGTGGTTAAAGATGAATTAAAGGATTAACCATTGAGGGAGTTAGGTTGATGGAATCAAGTAGACAATTTAAAAATATGGGAGAGCGGATATATTTATCCGCTTTTATTTTATATCTAGCTTATGCGTTTTCCTTAACAACAATGGTCAGTCTATTACCGATTATCCAAACGGTGACATTACAAATTGCATTAACGTTGGTTGTACTGAAAATAGTACTGTTCGACCATTTTTCGCGAGGGCAACTGTTAGGATACGGAATTATATTTGCGTTAGTTTTTTTAGTGGCTTTTTATATGCAGGATTTCAATGTGGTGATGTTATTCATCTTTGCATTGGGCGCCCGAAATATTGATTATCAGCGAATTATTAAGTTATATTTTTGGGAAGCGACTATTCTATTCGCGTTGACTATTATCCTCACATTACACGGTGATGTTGTTAATCTAACCTATCTACGGGATGGTCATATTCGAAACGCATTAGGAATTGTCTATCCGACGAATTTTGCCGCACATGTATTCTATTTAATGCTTTGTTATATTTACATTCGTCGCAATCAGTTGCATTGGTTTGAGTATCTAGGCGGGTTAGGACTGACTTTGTTAACCTATCGTGTCACTTGGGCGCGATTAGATTTCTACTTAATGTTAGCAATGCTCTTATTCTTTTGCATATTACGGTATGGCTTTAAGAACCATCCCGTTAAATGGGTGAGTCGGTTAGCCATCTGGTCAACAATCATTGGTGCGTTATTGATTTATGTACTGACCTATAGTTATCAAGTTGATCATCAATGGCTCGTGAAACTAAACCAGTTATTATCGGGGAGATTAAGATTAGGTAAGCAAGCATTTAACCAGTATCCATTAAGTAATTTTGGTCGATTAATTTCAGAGAATGGTTTTGGTGGACTGGTTGGTAAAGTATTATCTGAACAGTATCGTACCGCCTATTTCTATATTGATTCTTCGTTCATCCGCTTATTATTAATGCAAGGAACTTGGTATACATTAATTATGATTGGTGGTTTCACCACTGCAGTTAGACGGTTCTTCAAAAAAGGCGACTGGCTGTTGCCATTGGTGACAATCTTTATTGCAATTAGCAGTATGATTGATGAACATTTTAACGTGGTTGCGTATAATCCGTTTATTCTAATCATGTTTGCTTGTTTCGATGATTGGTTTACTTGGCTTCAAGTGCGACTATTACCATTATGGCACTCAGTTGAAACTAAAGTCATGAAGCATTAAATATGAATACCCCGCCAGTTTATCTGAAAGAAGATAGGCTGGCGGGGTATTTTTGCGGTACATTAGTCTTTTTATTCAATCAACACTGCACTAAATTTCTTCTGAATCTTAAACTTAATATTATTAGCTGTTCGCCGTGTGACGTTTAAGTCTGCGGCGATTTCTTTGAGTTCAGCATTGTAGAAGTAGCGCAGGACTAAGAAGCGCTGTTCACGTGGAGTACAAGCTTGATAGAGTTGTTCGAAGCACTCTTGATGTAAGAGATTCGCTTCGGCACTACTGATCGGGCTGCTAAGTTGATCGAGATAATCCAGAATCGCATCGTTGTTATCGTCTTGTTGATCGACGAATCCGATGTGCTGGTTGTATTGATTCGTTTGGCGGAAGTCCATCAGTAGCGTCCATTTAACGGCTTGAAAGCAGTAGACCATTAAGGCGTGGCGGTCCGTTTCTGGATTACCCGGGAAATGTTGATAAGCATCGACGAAGGCAAGCAGGCCTTCTTGATACAAATCTTCATAGTTCGACCGTTTGCGGGAGACATTCAGCGCCTTTAAGACGCCGTGAATCAGGGTGTCATCTTGGCTGATGAGGTTGAAAGCGGCTTGAATCTGTTCTTGAGTCATGAAATTATCCTTCTACCATAAGCTTACAGTGTTATATTGACCGGTAAGGTTACTATAACGCGGGTCGGCGAATTGGTCGAAGGTCCGTTTTGGCTGATTTAAGCGGTGTGATACCGCTGTTCATAGTCATATAAGCTGATTATGGCAGTCGAAGATTTGGTGTTGGTTAGAACCGGTTCTTTTATAATCGACGCAATTTTTTAATAAACACACTCACGTCATTGTACCAAGCGAATTCGTGAGGCGCACATTCTGGGAAAGCTTGGGTGGCGGCTTTATAGATGTAATTGGATTTATTGATTTCTAAATCATCTAATAGTTGAACTAAATCAGCAGTGGTCCGGGGAATTTTTTGACAACGGGAGCAGGTACAGTCGTCATACTGATGGATGATACTGTCCGGGAATCAAGATTGAAAGGTTGTTTGATAACCAAAATCTTGTGAGCAAAGCATGGTGCTGGATTTAATAATTCGGCCAATTGCGGCACAGTTATGAATCTCAGTTTCGAGATGCTGGCCATGATAGTCGAGTTCAGCGGTCGTGCCATTTAGAAAACGAAAAAGCACGTGGTGATCGAATTGTTCGAAAGCCGCCACATAATGCAAGGCCACCCAACTGGTGTTTTGATGCGCAGTTCCGCCTAATGGGAGAAATTGATAATCACCATTAATCTGTGGAATTTTGCGATAGTGATCGAAATAACGACAGAGATGTCTCGTTTGTGAAAAATCAATGAGTTGTTGATGATTATAATGTTGGATTAGCTGGCGGGTTGAGTAGGGGGTCAGTGCTAGTTCGTTTTGTTGATTGAGAATCAAACTTTGGTTAGTCGGGTGTTGTCGATTTGCCGGTTGGATCAACAGGGTATCGTGAGTCACGGTTGATTGTTGTGAGGCGGTGTACGGATAGCCAAGCGGTTGCGTAAAATCGAAAGCCGGCGTTGTGCCAAGGCGCGCAGGGTGAAGTTGTGGCGTAGCGATAATTGGTTGTTTGGCACACGGTTTGATTAACATCTAAAAACTCCAATCTATATATAAGATAATACAATCATAGCAACGTTTGGAACCGGATACAAAAATATTGAGAATCTAGTTGTACTTTATTAAGATAATTCTAATCAAGTGGTCTAATTTAAGCGTTTAGGGGTCACAAATCGTTCTGAATATGGCATACTATACTTAGACAGAAAAATTTATTGGGGGATACATACAATGAAAGTACGTAAAGCAGTTATTCCGGCAGCCGGCTTAGGCACCCGTTTTTTACCAGCCACTAAGGCGATGGCTAAGGAAATGTTACCAATCGTGGATAAACCAACCATTCAATTTATCGTGGAAGAGGCGAAAGCTTCTGGGATTGAAGATATTTTGATTATCACGGGTAAGGGTAAGCGGCCAATTGAAGATCATTTCGATTCTGCACCCGAATTGGAACAAAATTTAAAAGCTAAAAATAAAACCAAAATGTTAAAAATGGTCAATGAAACAACCGATATGGGTGTTAATCTCTACTTCATTCGCCAATCACATCCCAATGGTTTAGGCGATGCTGTTCGCTTAGCTAAATCATTCGTTGGTGACGAACCCTTTGTTGTCATGTTAGGCGATGATTTGATGGAAGATAAGATTCCATTGAGCCAACAACTAATTAATGAATATGAAGATACGCACGCTTCACAATTAGCGGTCATGAAGGTGCCCCATGCGGAAGTCGATAAATATGGCGTGATCAATCCTGAAAACAAAGTGAAAGACGATTTATATAACGTTAAGAGCTTCGTTGAAAAACCTGATATCGATAAAGCACCGAGCGATTTAGCAATTATCGGTCGGTACTTATTAACACCAGAAATCTTTGATATCTTAGAAAATCAAAAACCTGGTTTAGGTGGCGAAATTCAATTAACCGACGCTATTGATGAATTGAATAAAACGCAACGTGTTTTCGCTCATGAATTCAAAGGCCGTCGTTACGATGTTGGTAACAAACTAGGATACTTAGAAACAAGTATTGAATACGGCTTAAAACATCCAGAAGTCAAAGATGGTTTAAAGAAATACATTATCGAATTAGCAGAACAATTAAAGAAAAAATAAGTGCTGACTCAAGCGTCTAAACCTTGAGCATAACCTAAGAAGGGCAATTATGGTGAACTGACCATGATTGCCCTTCTGTAGTTAGGCGGAGAGGTTTGCTTGAGGAAGCACGTTAAGAATCGAAGTTGGCTGAGAAGCACGTTTAAAAAAATGAGTGTGTTGAGTTTCGGTCAGCAACTGAGCATTAATTATAAATAACCGGTAATCTTGGCCTTAAGATTATCGGTTATTTTAGATTAAGCGGAAGTTGTTGCAACTCAAAAGCACGTTATAATCAGAGTGCCTGACTGAGCTGGTCAGCTTCTAAGTATAGCCTAAATTAAGATTTCGTGATTATTTTTAGTCATGAGGTCTTATTTTTGTGATTTTCTAATAGCGTACATACGTATATACGGTTATAACGTTTTGTGGTAGAATGGTCGTAATAAGAATTGAAGTAAGGAGATGATCGATATGGATAATGTGCAAGAGCAAGATAGAATTAAGGAAACTAGAAAAATTATTAAAATTGGTAATTCGTATGGTATCAGTATCCCTAAGAAAGAGCTAGAGTCACGTGGAATCGTTCAAGGTGATGAGGTATTAATTGATTTAGGAATTGAAAAAAAGAAGAGTGACTACAGTGTTTCAGCGGAAACAATGAATCTGATTGAGAATACAATTCAAGAGTACGAAACGGTTTTAGAAAGATTAGCAGATTATGATGCAGATTAAAGCCAAAGATATTATTGCAATCAATACAAGTCTTTTAATTAAACGGCATCAAAAGGGAACAATTGTATTTCCTGATAAACTAGCTTATCTCAGTGAAGCACCATATGAAACCCTGTTCGGGCAAGATAATTATCCAACAATTTTTGAAAAAGCGGGTTTTATTTATATCAAATTAATTAAAGGACATATATTTTCAGATGGTAATAAACGAACTGCAATTGTTACGTTAGTGCTCTTTTTGAAAATGAATGGCTATGAATTAAGAATGCCAAATGATGACTTATTTAAATTAACAGTTGATATAGCCTCGGTTGATGATCATCAAATAGATTACGAGGCTGTCTATGCTATTTTGAGAAAAGTAATTAAAAAGATATCATAATTGATTTAGAACACCATCCAATGCGGATGGTGTTCTTTTGTTTATGAGAATTCAATGTGAATGAATTTATATTGGATAATTGCCCGTAAAAGGGGCTTTAATGAGAATGTATATTCATTTAAAGTGACAATAGTGAAAAAATAATCGACAAAATATTAATTAGCGCTTATAATTATTAATATACTATTATAACTTATCTAATCGTTTTCTAATTAAAAACAAAGTGTGTCATTCAATAGAGTAGAGACAACGCGTTTTTGACAGATCGAAGGAGGATTTTACATGAAGAGAATTGTCTTATTTCTAAGTAGCTTTTTGTTAGTCGGCTTATTCATGGTTGGGGGACAATCGGCCAAGCAGGTCCAGGCCGCAACGCAGACTTATCAAATTGGCACTGATGTGACTTATCCCCCGTTTGAATTTGCCAACGAGCAGAATCAATATGTCGGGATTGATATTGATATTATGAAAGGCATCGCCAAATCAGAAGGGTTTAAGGTCGATATCAAACCGCTCGGCTTTAATGCGTCGGTTCAAGCGGTTCAATCGCAACAGATTGATGGCATCATCGCTGGGATGACGATTACCGACGAACGAAAAGCCAAGTTTGATTTTTCGGATCCGTACTATAAAACCGGCGTGGTGATGGCGGTTCAAAAAGATAGTAAAGTCACTGGCTTAGCTGGTTTAAAGGGTAAACGGGTCGCAGTTAAGACTGGGACGTCTGCTAGCGACTACGCCAATTCAATTGCTAAAAAATACGGGTTCACAACTGTGACGTTTGATGAATCGGATAATATGTACAACGATGTGATTAACGGTAATTCCGTAGCGTGTTTCGAAGATCAACCGGTCATGCAATATGGGATTAAAACCGGTCTTGATTTGAAGATTGTTACGAAACCAACGGGTGGTGGCGAATATGGTTTTGCCGTTAAGAAAGGCACGAACCAAGCGCTATTGAAACAATTTAACCAAGGCCTCGCTAAATTAAAAGCGAACGGTCAATATGCTAAGATTCAAGCGAAGTATTTAGGGACAGTCACAACTAAAGCTAAAGCTGATCGTAGTTTCTTCGGCTTAATGAAGGAAAATAAAGATGCGTTATTAAGTGGCTTAGGCCAAACGTTGTTATTAACGGTCATCTCAATTTTCTTCGCGACTATTTTTGGGTTAATTTTTGGGCTTATGGGTGTCTTACCAAGTCGCTTTGCACGGGGTGTTTCGACAACGGTCATCTACATTTTCCGGGGATTGCCATTGATCGTCCTCGCATTATTCATCTATACGGGGATTCCAAGTTTAACGGGCCAAAAGATTCCGGCGATGGTCGCAGGGGTCATCACGTTAATGCTCAATGAAGGGGCGTATACCGCGGCCTTCGTTAAAGGTGGGATTGGTGCTGTCAATTCCGGTCAAATGGAAGCCGCCCGCAGTTTAGGCTTGTCATACGGCAAAGCGATGCGGCGCGTGGTCTTACCACAAGGGATTCGGATTATGGTGCCGTCATTCATTAATCAATTTATTATCACCTTGAAAGATACCTCGATTTTATCGATTATCGGGATTTTAGAATTAACCCAAACCGGGAAAATTATTATTGCGCGTAACCTAGAAGGCTTCAAGATTTGGGCGATGATCGCCTTGATTTATCTCGTCGTGATTACACTCTTGACGTGGCTTTCTAAGTTTGTCGAAAGGAGAATGGCTAAATGATGAATCGGATTGAAGTGTCACACCTCATTAAGAATTATGGTAGCAACGAAGTGTTAAAGGATTTGGATTTAACCGTCGGCAATAATGAAGTGGTGGTTTTAATCGGGCCGTCTGGTTCCGGTAAAAGTACCTTCCTACGCTGTTTAAATCGCTTGGAGGAACCGACTGGCGGTGAAATCGTCATTGATGGGTTTAACGTCAATGATTCGAAAAATGATTTAAACCAAATTCGTGAAAAAATTGGGATGGTTTTCCAACATTTTAACTTATTCGAAAACTTAACCGTCGCTCAAAATATTACGTTGGCGCCAGTTGAACTCGGGAAAATGACCAGCGAAGAAGCTGAAAAAGTGGCGAAGGAATTATTAGCCACGGTCGGTTTATCCGATAAATACGATGCCAAAACGCAATCGTTATCAGGGGGACAAAAGCAACGGGTCGCCATTGCGCGCGCCTTAGCGATGAAACCCGACATTCTCTTGTTCGATGAACCAACTTCAGCACTCGATCCTGAAATGGTCGGCGATGTCTTGGCAGTAATGAAACGGCTCGCTAAAGAGGGGATGACGATGGTCGTCGTCACGCATGAAATGGGCTTTGCGAAAGAAGTCGCCGACCGCGTCATCTTCATGGCGGACGGACACATCGTTGAACAGGGCGCACCAGAAGCCATCTTCGACAACCCGCAGAACCCAAGAACCAAAGATTTCTTACAGAAGGTATTGAATGTGTAATGGTCAAGAGTCGCTAACTTAATTGTTAGCGACTCTTTTTTGATGTTAAATAAAAATGTCACAAGTCGAGTGCCAAAACGAATGTTAACGCTTTCCGATGTTTGCTATATGATTAAGACATCAAATCAGAACGGAGTGATTATAAATGACGATGATTAATGAACAACTAATTGATTTAACCGTAGATGTCAATTCACAACAAGCAATGTTTAGTTATTTAGCAAATTTGGCTTTTCAAGAAGCAAGAGTGTCCGATAGTCAGACAATTGAATTGGGGTTACAAACAAGAGAACAAGAGTCAACGACGGGATTTGGTAAAGGCATTGCAATTCCCCATACTAAAAGTAGTGCAGTTAAAAAACCAACGGTGATTATTGTCCGAAATCAACAAGATTTGGAATGGCATTCTTTGGATGACAAACCGGTCAATACGATTATTAATTTATTAGTTCCGGATAACCAAGCCGATACGCATCTTAAGATGTTAGCGAAACTGAGTCGCCAAATGATGCACACTGACTTTACTGACATTCTTAAAACGGGTTCTAAAGCAGAAATTTTAGCAAGAATTACACAAGTATTATCAGATTAGGAGGGGTCAATATGAAAGTTGTTGGGATTACAAATTGTCCGGCGGGGATTGCTCATACGTATATGGTTGCTGAAGCAATCGAACAAAAATGTAAAGAATTAGGATATGAAGTCCATGTCGAAACACAAGGCGCGAGTGGCGTTGAGAATCGGTTAACCGATTCTCAGATTAGTGAAGCTGACTACGTGGTCTTAGCATTGGGCAAAGGACTTTCTGATGAAGATCGAATTCGATTTGATGGTAAAAAAGTTATTGAATTACCAGTTTCAGAAGCACTTAAACATATCGATACGTTGTTTGATGATATTGATACGAACGCTGTCATTCTACATGCTTCAAAGGTCAAGTTAGGCAACGAACAAAAAGCGGTCAAAGAAGGCATCATGAGCTATTTAATGGCGGGTGTTTCTGCTGCACTACCATTCGTTATTGGTGGTGGTTTGTTAGTCGCACTGGGCAGTATGTTGGTTCAATTTGGAATGCCAAATATTGCCTTGGCTAAAGGCGTGACGCCTTCACTAGCTTGGGTCTTAACGTCAATCGGGAATCTGGGATTTACATTCATGATCCCGATTATGGGGGCATATATCGCCAATGCAATTGGGGACAAACCAGCATTCGCACCAGCATTCTTAGTAACGTACTTGGCAAATGATATTGATCTATTAGGGACTAAGTCCGGTGCCGGTTTCTTAGGGGCCGTGATCATTGGGATTTCAATTGGCTATTTCGTTAAATACTTTAAGAAAATTAAATTAGGCAAGTCATTACAGCCATTATTGGGTTCAATGTTAATTCCGTTTATCACACTACTCGTTTTTGGGTTATTAACTTACTATCTAATCGGCCCGGCAATGTCATGGATTATGAGTAGTTTACTCGGCTTCTTAAATACAATTCCAACGAGCATGAAAGTTGGGACTGGGTTTATTATCGGTGCGATGTTAGCCTTTGATATGGGCGGTCCCGTAAATAAGACAGCTTGGTTCTTTGCCTTTTCACTACTAAGCTCACATGTTTATAATTGGTATGGGATTGTCGGAGTTGTGACCTTATTACCACCAATGGCAGCTGCTATTTCAACTTGGATTCGCCCTGATTTATTTACGAAACAGGAAAGAGGTTCTAGCATTAGTGCTTTTATTGTTGGGGCAACAGTTGCGACAGAACCAGCGATTCCATATGCTTTAGCTGCACCAGTTCCAATGATTACAGCGAATACATTAGCTGGTGGGATTGCGGGTGCATTATCAATTTTATTCAATGTTCAAAGAATTGCACCTGGGATTGGTATTTTTGATCCATTAATTGGCCTTGAAAAACCTTGGTACTTTTTCTATTTGGCAGTCGGTATTGGTTTAATCTTGAATGTTACTTTTATCATTATCTTTAAAGGTGCTTGGTTAAAACGAGAAGCGCGTAAAGCAGCTTAATTAGAATCTAAGGGATGCGCGCAAGTGGCATCCCTTTTTGAGAAGAAGGATGAAAATAATGACTTATAATTTTGATCAAGTGATTGACCGGCATCAAACTTACAGTACACAGTGGGATTATATTCAGGATCGATTTGGACGTAGCGATATTTTACCGTTTTCAATATCGGATACTGATTTTCCGGTTCCCAATGAGGTGTTGGCTGCTTTAACGAAACGAATTCAACATCCCATTTTTGGTTATACACGATGGAATCACCACGATTATAAAAATAGTATTAAAACCTGGTTTGAGGCGGATCAGAAAACCCAGATTGAAGAAGATTGGCTCGTGTATAGTCCGAGTGTTGTTTATACGATTGGGACAATTATTCGTTTGCTAACACAAGTGGGAGATAGTGTCGCTACTTTTACACCGATGTACGATGCTTTTTTTAACACGATTGAAGTTAATCAGCGCCAATTAGCGCCGGTGACGATTCAAGGCGCTGATCAAGGTTATCAAATTGATTGGGATACGCTAGAGGTGGTTCTAGCACAAGATCGAACTAAAATATTTCTATTAACGAATCCCCATAATCCAACGGGGCATTTATTTGATCAAAGTGAACTAGCTAGATTAGTGGCAATGTGTCAAAAATACCATGTTTTTATTATCTCGGATGATATTCATCGTGATATTATTATTGGTGATAAGCAATATTTCCCGATTACAAATTTGACAACTAAGAACGTTGTTTTATGTTGTTCCAACACAAAAACCTTTAATACACCTGGTCTAATTGGCGCATATGCTTTGATTCCAGATAATGATTTAAAAGAAAAGTATTTAACGGCCTTAAAACAAAAGGATGCGTTATCGTCTGCTAGTGTTCTAGGAATTGAAAGTACAATTGCTAGTTATACTGGGAGTCGGGACTACGTTGTAACGTTAAATCAATACTTGCAAGAAAATTATCAAATATTGGCGCAATTTTTAGCGACTGAATTACCAGAAATACAATTTACAATTCCAGATGCGACTTACTTAGCGTGGATTAATGTTTCTGGGTTAGGCTTGAGTAGTGATGAATTACAGGATAAATTAATTAATCAAGGACACGTGGGGATTATGCCAGGCGCAACATATGGTGATAGTCATTATTTGCGGATGAATATCGGCTGTCCAAAGGCAAAGCTAATTGAGGGGTTGAAACGAATGAAGGTCGCACTTCATTCTTAAATATGTTAACAAATAGACAATTAAGAATACTTCAGTATTTATTAGAAAAACCATACTCGGGTCAATCACTGGCCGCTTTGTTGAATACGTCTAGAAGAACCGTTATTAGAGATATCGCGATAATTGATGATTGGCTGACCATCAATGGGTACGGTCGCATTAATAATTCACAAATTTACTCATTAATAGTTATTGAGCGCACCAGAATTCAAAATGAATTACAGCGATTGCAATTTCAAAAATATCGTATTTTATATTTATTATTGACTCATCAATCGTTAACCCTCGATGAATTAGCCGAGGAGCTTTTTATTGGCAAAAAAGATGTTGATGAAATTATTCGAACGTTGAATCAAGAATATCAACAACTCTTAATAATTGATAAAAAAGTTAGTAAGGGTGTTGCAATAAGTCTTTCAGATTATGAACGGATTAATTTATTGGCAAGTTTATTATTTTCATATGCCGATTTATTAAGTGAACAACCAACCCAATTGACCAAGTCTGTACAACACTATCTACAAGAAAATAGTCAGTCACAAAATCTAACAACTATTTTATTATTTGAAACAAAACAACAATTAGCTTTGCAACGGGTAGCATTCTTGATTTGTCAGCAACAGGATTTGTTACAAGTTGACTTTGATAGTTATTTAAAACAGAAATTAGTGAAGGTTGATAAAATTCAAAAATTTGATCTTGCTAAAGTGCTAACTAAAATGAATTATAATTATCAATTAGCGCTAGAAACAACGACTTGTGCAACGATGATTACCCAACATTTGCAACGAACAATTTCGTTTCCTAGTTACTTTGAAAGTTCGGTGGATAATCAGTTTAAAACGTTAAAAATTGAATATCCTTTTATTTTTGAATTTGCTAGCAGTATTACTGAAGAACTACAACACTTCTTGGCAGTCCTTTATATCGATAGTCAATATATTGCGTTATATATGATTAATGCACAAAGACCTAAGAGTAGTCTCGTTAATATTGTAATGTATGAAGAGCGGCATTCAATTGCTAATATTAATCAAAAATTACTAACCGATCAGATTCAAAATATTGATTTACAGGTTATTCACTCAGTTGAGGAGTTGAATAAGGTTATTAATCAAGAGACCGTTTTAGTTCTGCTTGTTGACCAACATCAAATTGCAAAAACGATTAAATTTAAGATGGATTACCTATTTGATGGTTTGATTAATAATACCGATTTAGCTAAAATTCAAGAAATTGTTAGTACGAAACTGATTAATCACGAAATATTAGCTACTTTTAGTGAACAGCATTTTTTATCGATAGCTGCTCAGCCTAAATTTGCGGATACGTTATCAGCTGGATTAAAGCAATTAGCTGATAAAGGTGAATTAACGAGACAACAAGTAGCCGCAATTCAAGAACGTGAGGCTGCGGGCAATCAATTATTAGTTGGTCAGTTATCAATTCCTCATATTCGTGCAGATATTGAAGAACCTTTTAAATTATTCTATCTGCAACTTGACGTGCCGGTAAAAACACAAAATAGTCGAATTGAAGCAATGTTAATAACAATGGTTAGCACAGCTTCAAATGAATATACGCAACTTTTTTCATATCTGTACGCGCAATTTAAAGACGTCAATTTACAGTCTATTCAGGATAGAGCGGATTTATTGAATATATTAATTAGAAAATAAATAAAGAAATGGTTAAACCACTTTGTTTCTAAACAATGATGACGTGTTAAACCTTGTTTGGTGTTAAACTAACTTTAACAAGATTGATTGAAAGAGGGGATTGGGATGCCATTACAATTAGGATTAAAAGCGGGCGTGGATGATCGACAGATTGCCGACCGTTTGCAGTATCATCCAGATGTTTTCGAATTTCATTTAGTTGAAGCAAATGTGACACCGGAAGGATTGAAAGTGTTACGAGACAAGATTCAATACGTCCGCCAACACGGCGTTACGCAGATTGTGTTGCACCACCCCATGAACTGGCAGAATCGGCATCTCGAATTATCGATGAGCGAGGTTGCTTCGCCGGAGCGTTATCGTTTCTTATGGCAGAGCACGCTCGATTTATTGGAATTAGCACAAGCTGAATCGGTCCAATTATTAGTTCATGGTTCATACGATGATCCGATTGAAGAATTGACCGCCGGATACGCGCATCTATGGGAAGCTAGTCAGGTCCTATTTAAACGCATGGATTATCTTCAAAAAATTGGTGGTCACAATATTGTGTTTGAAAATTCAATTTCGCCACTTTTCTATTACGGTAATCCAAATTTAGATCAAGCGATTTTTGCGAAAAACTACCGGTTAGCGTTCGATATCAGTCATTGCTTTATTAAATTGCACGGCGATAATCAAGCGTTAATGCAGAGTTTGAAGACGTTGGGGCCCCACGTCCATCATTATCACCTTGTTGATTCGATGGGTGGTTCGCACGACGGGTTACCGTTGGGCACTGGCAAAATCAATTGGGCTGGTGTGCTACCGTTGTTAAACCCAGCAGCTAGTCGGATTTATGAAGTCAAACTGAAGGATCAAAATGACGCGCAAGAAATGATGGCCAGTCATGCTTATTTACAACAGATAGCGGATTCGCTTAATTAACTTAAAAGGGCCCAATTCACAGTGAATTGGACCCTTTTATCGGTCATCCTAATAGAATTCGATCCTGATCTACTCTAAAACCAAACAACGGATAAACGGTGTCTTGATAATTGACGTAGACGAAGTGTTGATAATACTCTTTTTTATTCAGTAGCAGACTAAATTCCCATTGTTTGAGCGGATGTTTTTTAGTCGCTTCGAGATTAAGTCTCAGTTGCGGTTGGTCATTAATGGTTGCTAATGTGAAGTCGGCAATCGGCCAAACTTGGTGGTCACTATTTTCGAAGAAGATGGTGGCGTTTTTCTGGGTATCGACTAGTAATTGTAATAAATCAATCACACGCATTTTGGGGCCTCCTAATGGCGTCTTTTAGAATGAAAGGCTAATAAACCATTAATCAGCAACCAAGTAATGCCGGATAGGATTAAGGCCATGATACCAATCACGATTAGTGGAATGGCGCCTTTTAATAATAAGTTGGTTAACGCTTGGGGCTGACCGATTAATTGGAGCCCAATCGTGATTAAGGTGACGATAATCACCGTGGCGATGGTGCCGGGAATCGTTCCCTTGAAATCAGCTGGCGATAGATCAAAGCCACCGACAGCAATCATCCCGCACAGGATTAACCAGATTAGAAAAGCAATCGGCGCAGTTGTCGTCAATAGTGTTTTGAACAATGGCCAAATTTGATTGGCGTGCCAACTTGGATTAAAAGCAAACGTCATCCAAACGGTAAAGGTTGGTCGGGCTAATAACCACGTTAACCCGAGAATGCTGATTGAACAGCCAAAAATCGGTGCCAAGCCAATCCATAAATTACCAATCGTCGGCCAAATTTTACCAGTACGATAGCTGTGGGTGACGTGACCGAGTGATCGGTCAGGATTATCACGTAACTTGAAATTAATTAGTTGCATCTCCGTAATTCGGTGACCAAATAGCAAACAGGCTAGAGCGTGACTTGATTCGTGAATGAAGACCCCTAAGCCTCCGACGATTAATTGGGCAGATTGGTGCCATTGCGCGAGGCGTTTTTTGGTCGCATGATTAATGAAGGTTAGTAAGCCGGCAATTAGATAAGGCAGCGCGATTAATAAACCGTTGTTAATCAGGATTAGTTTAATTAATTGGGGCCAGAAATTAGTCGTAGATTCAGTCATTCGTATTATTCCAATCATTAATTGAGTGGCTTAAGTTTACACCAAAACAAATTAAAAAGCCAAACGAATCAAATTAAGAGTCGTTTGGCCTTGAAATTAGTGATTAAGCTTCTTGATCATTGAAGATTGGTGTTTCAATGCGTTCAACGTATTTAGCGGCAATCGGCTTTTTGTAGAGTTGCACGTCATCTTTTTCGAACAGATTGGCAGTTGCAATTTTAGACATTGCGGCTTTGACTTGGTCGGGTGCTAAATTATCATCGGTATAATTGAGACGTAAAACACGGGTTTTGTCGGCACTATTCATAAAGATTAAATTTAATTGTTTCATTTGAAGAGCTCCTTAAGATTATTGAGCCAAGTAAACTGATTTGGTAGTGAGTTCAGCAGATAAAAATTGATCATCTTGGTGTAAAGTCGCTAAGGCTTCGCCAACAGCTTGAATCGATTCGACCGGCGCATCTTCTGCAACTGCGTTAAAGCGGCGATGAAGTGTATCTTCCGGATAATCTTTATTTTGCATTTCAAAAGCGATACTTGATTTTAACCAATTTGTTGTCATAATAAATTCCTCCTAATTGAATGAGTTGTTGTAAGGTCACCGGTGAGTTGCTTACATAGATGAGTAATGCAAAAACGTATTAAAATGGTAATTATTTTTGAAAAAATTTTTAAATAACTCTAAAAATTACTTAAATCGGCATTATTGGGTGTACCAATTCCATAATTTTAGTTATAGTTATAATTAGACTTGAAAGTGAAGAGGGATTGTTATGAAAGAAGTTGTGATTGTCAGTGCTAAACGGACACCAATTGGTAAGTTTGGCGGACAATTAGCCAGTTTAACCGCTGTTCAATTAGGGACCATTGCGGCTAAAGCAGCGATTGCCGTGGCTGGGATTTCGACTGATCAAATTGACCAAGCTATTTTCGGCAATGTTTTACAAGCCGGATCAGGACAGAATATCGCGCGACAAATTGCCCTAAAGAGCGGTTTACGGCAAAGTAGTGCAGCGATGACGATTAATGAAGTCTGTGGTTCTGGTTTAAAGGCACTCCGGTTAGCGCAAAGTGCTATTTTAATGGGCGATGCGGAGATTGTTTTAGTCGGCGGGACTGAAAGCATGTCAAACGCGCCTTATTTAAACACGGGAATGCGTTTTGGGACGCAATTTGGTCATCAGACAGTCGTTGATAGTATTAGTAGTGAGGGGCTTAACGATGCGTTTAATCAGCAACCGATGGGCATTACTGCGGAAAATGTGGCTGCTAAATATCAAGTGACGCGTCAGATGCAAGATGAATTTGCTTTGAAATCTCATCAAAAAGCGGCGCACGCAACAGCTGAAGGTTGGTTCGCCGATGAAATCGTCCCCGTGACGATTCAAACCCGGAAACAAACGATTGAAGTCACACAAGATGAAGCCATCCGGCCGGCAACAACGACCGCGGCGATGGCTAAATTGCGGTCAGCATTTCAAACGGATGGGACTGTCACAGCGGCCAATGCCTCGGGGATTAACGATGGTGCTTCGGCGCTAATCGTGATGACCAAGGACAAAGCAGAAGCACTAGGGATTGTTTATCAAGCAACTTTAGGCGCTTATCAAGAAGTCGGCATTGATCCTGATTATATGGGTGTTGCACCGGTCACGGCGATTGAACAATTGTTGGCTAAAGCGGGTCAAACCAAAGAAACCATTGATTTATTTGAAATTAACGAAGCTTTTGCGGCTTCTAGTCTTGCCGTTCAACAAACGTTGGGATTAGATCCAGCCAAGGTTAATGTTGCTGGCGGTGCCGTCGCATTAGGTCATCCAATCGGGGCTTCAGGTGCACGAATTGTCACGACGTTGATCAATCAATTAAAACGGACACAACAGACAACCGGGATTGCATCACTTTGTATTGGTGGTGGTCTCGGGGTTGCTTATGAAATTCAATTAAACGAGGCTTGGTTAAATGACTAATCCTAAATTTTATCAATTAACGAGAACCGAACGCTTAGCGTGGCTAGTGGCACACGAACAATTGTCGGCAGAAGATGCCACTTTTCTAGCCCAACAGCAACCTTTATCAGACGAAATTGCGGGAAGCATGATTGAAAATCAAATCGGTCAATATCAGTTGCCGTTCGGTGTCGTTCAAGACGTCGTGGTTAACGGTCAATCCTATCAAGTGCCGATGGTCGTCGAAGAACCATCGGTGATTGCTGCGGCCAATAACGCTGCTAAAATGGTCCGTTTGAATGGTGGTTTTCAGACGCACCAGCAACAGCGAACAATGTTAGGCGAAGTCGTTTTAACCGATTTACCAGATTTGAAAGTCGCGCAGAATTGGGTTCTTGCGAATCAGGATTTATTAATGCAAATCGCCCAAGCAGCGCATCCATCGATTGTTAAACGCGGTGGCGGGTTGCAGGCGATTAAAGTCACTGTGGTCGATCGAACCTTCTTGAAATTAGCATTAACAATTGATACGCAAGAAGCGATGGGTGCCAATATCGTCAATACCATTTGTGAAGCAATCGCGCGCGAAGTTCAAAATGATTTGGGCGGGACCATTCTGTTAAGTGTCCTGACCAATGCAGCGTTTGGCGCTGTGACGGTCGCAACTGTCACGCTTGATTCGGCCACTTTAGCGACCAAGCAACTAGCGGGTGATGTTGTCGCTCAGCGAATTGTCCAGGCAACGCGGTTTGCACAAGTTGATTTACCACGTGCAGCGACACACAATAAGGGGATTATGAACGGCGTGGATGCCGTTGTCTTAGCGACCGGTAATGATTGGCGGGCCATTGAAGCCGGTGCCCATAGTTATGCCGCGCAATCGGGCCAGTATCAACCGTTGACTAGTTGGCAGTTAGAGGCTGACGGTCGATTAGTCGGTCGGATTGAAATGCCGTTACCAATCGGCATGGTTGGTGGTTCGATTGGGATTTTACCAATGGTGCAAGTCGCTCATCGTTTATTAAAAGTGGCGAATGCTTGTGAGTTAGCAGGTGTCATTGCCGCGATTGGCTTAGGCCAAAATTTGGCGGCCTTACGCGCGTTAGTTTCTGATGGCATTCAAAAAGGGCACATGGCTCTGCAAGCCAAATCATTAGCCATTGCGGTGGGCGCGACTGAAACGGAAATTGAACCATTAGTCGTCCAATTAGCCCAAGCAAAACATTTAAATACAGCCACTGCGACGGCCTTATTAGCGCAGTTACGGCATAATAACGAATAGATAGGAAGTTAATGATGCAAATCGGAATTGATAAAATGGGGTTATTTACTCCGAATACTTATTTAGACCTCGTCATGTTAGCGAATGCGCGCGGCGTTGATCCTGATAAATTTACGATTGGGATTGGTCAAGATCAGATGGCGATTGCACCGCTTAGTCAAGATTCGGTGACGATGGCGGTTAATGCCGCATTAGATTTACTCGACGGTGAGAATCGCGATAATATTTCATTATTAGTTTTAGGGACTGAATCAGGAATCGATCAATCGAAAGCCGGTGCCCTTTATATCCAACGTTTGCTGGGGCTCCAAAATGCCCGGGCTTTTGAAATTAAGGAAGCGTGTTATGGCGCAACGGCTGGTTTGATGACCGCGTACGATTATGTGAATGCTCATCCGGATCAAAAAGCGTTGGTGATTGGTTCCGATATCGCACGTTACGGGTTAGAAACACCTGGTGAAGTCACGCAAGGTGCCGGGGCGGTGGCGATGTTAGTCAGTGCGCAACCCCGATTAATGGTTTTAGAACCCCAAACAACCGTTCACAGTGCGGACGTTCAAGATTTCTGGCGGCCCAACTATTCTAAAGAGGCTTTTGCCCGCGGTAAGTATTCGACGGAACAATACATCGATTTCTTCCAAAAAACTTGGGCGGACTATCGCAATACAACCGACCGGACCATTGCTGATTTTAAAGCACTTTGTTTCCACTTGCCTTACACGAAGATGGGTTTAAAGGCGCTACGGGCGATTTTGCCAGAAGCGACTGAAGCACAGCAGGCTGAATTATTAGCACGCTATCAAGAAAGTACATTATATAGTCGCCAAATCGGTAATATCTATACTGGTTCGTTGTATTTAGGGTTAATGTCACTACTAGAACAATCCCAACAATTGCAAGCCGGTGATCGGATTGGCTTATTCAGTTATGGTTCAGGTGCAATCAGTGAATTCTTCACGGCCATTTTACAAACCAATTTTGAAGCGCAATTAGCCATCCAGAAACATGCTGATTTATTAGCAAAACGTCAACAATTGACGATGGCCGAATACGAAACCCAATTCCAAACGGAACTACCAGAAGACGGCAGCACCTTTGAAATCGACCTAACAGTCGACCCCTCACCAGTCGTCCTAAAGGGAATGAAGGAACATGAAAGAATATACGAAGTGCGCTAATAGAAGTGCTGACTGAGCTGGTCAGCTTCTGAGTATAGCCTAGATTAGTGAATTATGACCGGGATTTGGTCATAGTTTGCTAATCGTAGCTAGACGGAAGAAGCTAGCTCAGAAGCACGTTAAGAATAGAAGTGTTGACTCAAGTTGATTAGGCTTTGAGGATTAACCTAGAACTGGGTGTTATGAGTGGTTTTTACTCATAATGACCAGTTCGTAGTTAACCGGAAAAGGCTACTTGAGAAGCACGTTATAAAAGTCGTTAAAAAAATTAGTTTAACCATTTAATTAATAAATAAAAAACAGTCTCTAAATACTGTAATAGCGGTATTCAGAGGCTGATTTTTTAGAATAAAATTCTTTTTAAAATTTATGAGCGTTTAAGTTGTAACCGATTACATAAGGTGGTATATTAAGGGTGTAGAAAGATAGCTTGGTTGGTTAAAGTAAATCAAGTTAGCTTTAAAGTAATAGCAGTTGATTGATAACAATCAGCTGTCGTACCACAGATAGATATTTGGTAAATGGTCAAGAACAATCAATACGGAAAAGAGTTTGTAAGGGAGCGGGCCCAGTGCCAACTTAAGTGCAACACGCTAGAAGTATAAATCATCATCAAATATATCGGAGGCTGATGTCCGTCACAGTATATCACTCAGGTAATAAACGCAACGTTAATCGTAATCGCTGAAGCTGTATAGCAGGGTCATTAGACCAAATCAGATCGGATTATTCGATAACAGTAAGCTAGATGAACGATTAATTACAATTGAATAGCATAAATTGAGGTGTAAGTATTAAGAATTCGAAACAGCGACATCAGTGTCACACCAAGCTATTTTCTACAACGTAGGGGAATTCAAGTGAACGATAACTTGAATTCCTTTTTTGATGCCAAGTAGTTTACGATTGCTACTATCTTTAGCAATCAATTATGTTAGAATAATAAATATAATTAATGATTATGGGGATGTTTTAATGAATAATGTTGAGTGGACACCTGAAACAATCTATCCTAAGCTGTTGGAGAAGATTGCTCAATTGTTAATCACAATTGATACAGGTGAAGATAATCCGGAAATCGAACAATACACTGAAGAAGCGAAACTTAAATTACAGGGGATGCAAACTGAACTCACGGCTACGCTGAATTCGTTAAAACATAATGCCGAATGGGATACTTTCACAATTGCCTTTTATGGGGAAACGAACGCTGGTAAATCAACCTTAATTGAAGTCTTACGAATTTTATTGAATGAAAAAAGTAAGGTTAATGAACGACAAAAATTTCAAACGTTCTATCAACAATATACGACAGCCAACAAAGCCCTTGAACGACTACATATTGAAACTGAAACGCGCCAAACAACGTATAATCAAGAAATGGAAGCGCAACGACAACTCGTAGCAAAAACGACAATGGTCAAAGAACAAGTTGAAACTAAGTTAATTCAAAATCAATTACGAATCAGCCAACTAGATTATATAATTTTGGAAAAAGTGGTTTGGCAATTAAGTGGTTTCTTTAAAGCTACGTTTAAACGATTAGATGAACAACAAGAACGAGCGACATTACAAGCGACGATTGAACCAGCTGAACAGCAAATTGCTGAAACTACTGAAAAAATCACGCAGTATACGGCTGCGTTAGCGGATTTGAATGCTGAATTTGACCAACAACGACAAGCAATTGATATGCAAGTTGATATATTAGAACATGAGCAAGCCGAGACGGCAGCCGAATTAACCGCCGTTAAGGATGGTCGAATTGTGGGTGATGGTCGGTCGGATTACACCCGTAAGGTGAATGAATTCCGTTTTGAAATTGATGGGCACCAGTTTTCAATTCTTGATTTACCAGGGATTGAAGGCCAAGAAGGCGCCGTGCAAACTGAAATCAATAATGCAGTTGAAAAGGCGCACGCCGTTTTTTATTTAAGTAGTAAAGCAACCCCACCGCAAAAAGGTGATGGGGAAGAAAATGGGACGATTGAAAAAGTCTCACAACAATTAAAACAACAAACTGAAATATTCTTTATCTATAATAAACGGGTTAACAGTCCTCGTCAGTTGAAATCTGAATTAGTTGATGCAGGAGAAGAAGCGAGTTTAAATGAAGTTGATACAATTATGCAAGCTACACTTGGTGACCATTATGGCGAACATATGGCGTTGAGCGCTTATCCAGCCTTAGTTGCAGTCGGAAATGGCTGGGATGATCCACTGACGAAGGCCCAAACAAAATTTAATCAGGCATTTGCGACGCAAACCGAAATTTTGCAGCTAAGCCGGGTTGAACAATTTAAAGATTGGCTAACGACTGACTTATTACAGAATATGCAAGCTAAAATCAAGGCTTCAAATTATCATAAAATTGAAACTTCATTGGTCGAGACTAAAGCCAATATTGAAACGATCGTAACTAGTTTTGAAAAGTTAGAAAAGCAATTGGGACGAACGTATCGAGCAACGTCAGCTGAATTAGATGTTGCGGAGGAAACCTATTTACAAAACATAGAGAATATGTGTCATAAAGCACTGGATAATTTTGAACATGAGTTACTAAATGAAACTTATGTAGAAATTGATAAGGGTATAAAAGATAGAGAGTATGAGGCAGTATTTAAACGATTGCTTGATGAAAAAACAACCGCGTTAACTAAATCACTGAAAAAACAGATTGTTAAAACAAATGAAGCTTTTAAAACGGAAGTATCAGAAATTGTTAAGAAATATCAACGGTATATTGATGAGGTTTTACAAAACTATACTAAAACGGCTGCGTTTACTTTTGAATTCGATCCGACTTTTAAATTTAAAAATAATCGGCATACGTTTGGTGCAATGGCTTCGATACTTGGAGATGTTACAGGGGTTGCTATCGCCGCAATTAGTGCAACAAATCCAATCGGTTGGATTGTATTAGCTTTATCCGCACTGGGTACTGCATTATCATTGGGGAAAAAGGTTATCGGGGCTTTTAATCATGATTACCGCACTTCCGAACAAAAAAGAAATGTAAACGCCAATATCACTAAGGCGCGGGGCGCATTTACCGAGGAACTAAGTAAGCAAACCGATAAACTACAAGAACCAATTCATGAAAGTATTGTGAGTGTAAAGGAACAATTGAACACTGTCCAACAAGTAACTACGATGAATAATGTATTTAAACAAGTCATCAATGAGTTGGCGCTATTAGCTGGAGACGTTGAAAAAAAGGGGACTTTAAATAATGAAAACAATTGATACTTATAAGGCACAACAAGCGCAAGCCATAGCATTATTACAACGATTATCAGATTTCTTAACAGCAGGTGAAAAATTTGGAATCGTACCTGACCAGTCGGTCATTAATAAACTTCAAAACGGGATTGACAAAGCGGCCCATGATAAATTAAAAGTTGCGTTAGTTGGCGGTTTTTCAGAAGGGAAAACCTCAATTGCGGCGGCTTGGTCAGAAAAATATGAAAAATCGATGATGAAAATCAGTCAATCAGAATCAACCGATGATGTCTTGGTTTATGAATTAGAAGATATTGAATTAGTTGATACCCCGGGGTTGTTTGGGTTTAAAGAAACAGATGATAAGGAAAAATATAAAGATATCACTAAGAAATACGTCAGTGAAGCTAATCTTGTATTATATGTCATGAATCCGAATAATCCGATTAAGGAAAGTCATAAAGAGGATTTAGTTTGGCTATTTAAGGATTTAGATTTATTGTCTAGAACGGTATTTGTGGTCAGTCGGTTTGATGAAGAAGTTGATATTGAAGACCAAGCAGAATTTCAACAAGGTTTTGCAATTAAACGGGCCAATATTGTGCAGCGACTGCAAGATTTTGGAATTGTGAATGCTGATCAAGATTTATCGATTGTCGCTGTTTCAGCCAATCCATTTGGTGAAGGGATTCCATATTGGCTTGAAAATATGACGGAGTATAAAACGATTTCGCATATTGATGATTTACAACAAGCAACTGCGGATAAAATTCAGCAAGCGGGTGGAGCCAATGCAATCGTACTTGCTTCACAAGATAGCATCATTAAAGATGTTTTGATGAATGAAATTCCCAGGGCAGAAGAAAGAGTTATTAAAATTTCAGAAGAAATTGATAATCTTAAGAATGCTTGTGAAGATATTCAATCCCAATTAGACAAATCGGATCGAACAATTACTAACATTAAGACTGATTTAACCGACTATATCGTTGGTCTATTTACTGATTTAATCACTCAAGTTAGAGGGAGCGATCCTGACACGATTGAGGACTTTTTTGAGCGAAATATTGGTGAAGAAGGGGTTGTTTTAGAAACTAAGATTCAAAGTGAATTTGAACGTCAATTAGGCCGGATGGTTAGCCAAATCAACAAGGTCGAAATGAGTTTTGAAGATAGCTTTACGCATTATAATAGTATCATCGGCGGAATGGCCTTTGAAGGATTAAAAGTTGGCGGTGATTTTTTAAAGAATGGTAACTTTAAACTCAGTAGTGCCGGAGTGTTAGCAGCGAGAGATGTTATTATGCCGTCGATGAAATTTAAACCATGGGGTGCTATTAAATTCGCAGAAAAAGCTTCTGCAGGTTTAGCAGTGTTTGGTGCTGGATTGGGTATTGCAGTTGAACTTTGGGACAGCTATAGTGAAGCTCAGAAAAAAGCAGCATTCAAAAAAACTGTCGATAAGTTAGTTGGTGATTTCAACAAACAAAGACAAGGCTATTTAGAAATATTAGGAAGCTCACAAAATAGTGAAAAAAGTTTTGTTGATCAATTTTTCCCAGGCTATGTTGAGTTAGCCAAGCAAGTTGCTGATATGCATGAACAGGTGACTGAACGTGAGAGTTTCCAAAGAGATTTTGAAAATTGGAAGCACGATGGCGATATTATTGAAGCTGATTTTGAAGTCGTTGGATAAATAATAATAGCCATGATGTCAATAACAACGACGTCATGGCTATTTCTATGGTTAATCAGTATAGTGTTGGACTGCCGGGATTAAGTCATTGGTTGAATTGACAATCGAACCGTTACTCTTGATTAAGCCTACGGTGTAGAGGTTTAAATAGTGAAATTGGTTCTCGGCGATTTGTTGTAAGGCTGCAATTTTTTTGGTATTAGTCGCGCCTTGTTGACGGCTGTCGGTGTAGAGACCGATAATTGGAATCTGTTTTGCAAAAGCGACGCCGATTTCACTGGCCACGCCGACATCAATGGTTGGCCCATCAAGAATCGCAATCACTAAATCGCTGGCGGTTAGCTGTTCTGTATCCGCTTGAGCGATCATTTCCGCATTGGCGTAAGCGTTCTTATCATTAATTGCCGCATTTTCTTGTGGTAGATAAATTGATAAAGTCGGGTCGGCTTGACGTAACTGGGCGACAAGGCGAGCATTGTATTCAAAATCGGCTTGTGAGAATAAAGCATTCGCAAAATAAATTTTCATAAAATCATCCTCCATTTAACTGGTTTAATTGTACCAAAGATGGTCGGTAGTGCGGTACAATTAAGGTATTAATTTTTTTGGAGGGTTCTTGATGAAAGGTGCAACACAAAAAGTGACGTTAAAACAAGCACTACAGGATTATTTCAAAGGTTATTTTGATTTTGTGGGTCAAACGACACGGGGCGGTTATTGGTGGGTGATGCTGATTTTGTCAATTGTTTGGTTCATTCCCTTTTTATATCTATGTGTTCGTTTGTTAATGGCGTTGTTGGCTAAAAATAGTTTACCCCAAACTAATAGTTGGCAATTATTAGCTATTTTTATGGTACTAACAGTGCTTCTAATGATTCCCACGTTAGCGATGGGGATGCGGCGCTATCGAGATGCCGGGTTAAACGGGCGTGGAGTTGTTATTCTATGGCTATTGAATATGTTAGCCTCACGATTCAGCCAAGGCTTACAAGTGCGTTCATGGTCGTTAATTGCGGTTTTAATCGGTGTTTTCTTGTTGGTCGTTTCAATTTCAAAAACCGATACACTGGTGACGACGAGTGATAATCCCTTAGTCACTTTCTTTTTACGAAAAAAATAGCACAAAAATAACGACCCCATTTAGGTCGTTATTTTTTAACTTGATAGGCAATTGATAACGTGCTAACACCCATAGATTCCTGTGCTTAGCGACGTTTTGCAAACAAGTCCATAACCCGGCCTTATTCACAAAACTAGGCTAATGTTCAGAATCAAACCGTGGGCGTGAGCACTCAATTGATAACCGAGTTCTGTCACAGCTTGTTTTATTTTAACGTTAATGTGACGACCGCTTCAACCCGCGCCGTTTGGGGGAACATATCCAATGGTTGGATTTGTTCAACCTGGTACCGGGTTGTGAGTTGTTTTAAATCACGAGCTAAGGTTGATGGGTTACATGAAACGTAAACAAACTTAGCGGGGAGACTTAATAAAATCGCGTCGATTAATTGTTGATCCAAACCAGTACGAGGGGGATCAACAACCAAAGCAGTTGGTTGGAAACCATCGTCTAACCATTGTGGTAAGAGTTCTTCAGCAGCGCCAACGAAATATTGGGTGTTTTCAATCTGATTAATAGCTGCATTGTGTTTTGCGGCTTCGATTGAATCCGGAATCGTATCCATCCCACGAACTTCGGCGACTTGGTTAGCCAAACTTAAACCGATTGTACCGACACCACAATAAGCATCGACTAAGCGATCATTGCTGTTTAAATCGAGTGCGTCTTCGACCATTTCGTACATCTTGGCCGTTTGTTTGGGATTTAATTGGAAGAAAGCCCGCGCCGTTAATTCGAAATGAATACCGTTTAAGGTTTCAGTGATGGTTTCTTGGCCAGCCAGATGAATTGTTTCATCACCCCAAACCATGACGGTTTTACCTTTGTTAACGTTTTGCATGATCGAAACGACTTCGGGTAATTGTTCTTGAATCGCGGTGATTAAGGCTTGTTTTTTAGGGAGTTTTTGCGAATTGGTAATCAACGTTAATTGGGCTTGACCGGTTTCGAAGGATTCACGAACAACGATTGTTTTCAAAATACCAGCGTTGTGTTGTTCATCATAAACGGGAATCCCGAGTGCTTCGACTAATTTAAGCACGGTGCGGATAATGTGCATCGTTAGGTCGGTTTGCGTTGCAAATTCAGGCAAGTCGATTAAAGTGTGGCTACTTGGTGCGTAGAGACCAGCTGCCAGCTGACCATCGATTTCACGCACTTGGAATTGGGCTTTATTACGATAATGCCAAGGATTGGCCATCCCGACCGTTTCAGTAATGTGGTATTGGGCGTAACCGTTGGGCTTGAATTTTTCGAGGGCTTGGACGACCACGTCTTTTTTGAAGGCTAATTGGCCAGGGTAGTTGAGATGTTCCAGTTCAATACCACCGACTTGACCGTAAGTTGCGTCTTTGGGTTCAACGCGGTTGGGCGCCATTTTACGAATTTTATGCACCTTAGCATCGATGAAACGGGGGGCCACATTAGTGACTTCGGCTACGACAACTTCTTCAGGTAGGGCACCGGGGATGAAAACAATCTTGCGTTTGTAATAACCGATCCCTTCACCGTTAATCCCGATTCGTTTAATCGTTAATGGAAAACGTTGACCGGCTGCGACTTCATTGTTGGTTGTTGGTTGTGGCATTTAATTAGCTCCTATGATTTGAATTGAATGACTTCTATTATAACAGCTTTAAACGCGTAGGCGGCATTTTTTGTCGGATTTTCGCATTTATGCTATGCTACAATCAGTAAATTAAAAGGAGTATATCAATGAATTTTTTAGAACGAAATCAATTTTTAATCGCGATGGTCGTGGTTTTAGCTATCGGGGTCTATGCTTTTCAAGAAAAAGATTTAATGATGATTATTTTGACGTTAATCTTGGCAGTCGTCGTGATTGGCTTCAAGATTTATTTAAACGTCAAAGCAACTCGCCAAAACAAGAAATAGGAGTGGCCTATGCCTAAAATCACTAAAATTTCGTCACAAAAACAAAAAGGGCGCTACAACATTTTTATCGATGAGGCCTTTGCATTTGGCGTCACTGAAAGTGTCCTGATTAAATATCGCTTGGCTAAGGGACTCGAAATGGATGCCACCTTACAACGCGATATTCAAAAAGACGACGATGACGCCAAAGCTTACCAATTGGCGCTGAATTATTTAAGTCGGCAATTACGGACTGAAAAAGAATTGCGGCAATATTTACAGGAACACGAAATTACGCCGGATGGCATTGAACATAGTCTGGCTAAATTACGGGAACTGCATTACATCGATGACCAAGATTATGCCGATAGTTATGTGCGCACCGTTATGCACACGGGCGATAAAGGGCCGAAAGTCATTCGCCAAAAGCTGATTCAAAAAGGGGTCAAGGGGCCACAAATCGATCAAGCTTTAACCCTTTATACCACTGATGATCGGGCCGAAGTCGGTTTAGCAGCCGCTCAGAAGCTGGCTAAGAAGTACCGCCATTCCTCCTTTTTTGAACAGCAACAAAAGATTAAACAGGGCTTAATGCAAAAAGGCTTTTCTGGGGATGATTTAAGTCTGATTATCGAGGCTTTAGCGTTAGAAGCGGATCCGGATGACGAAGAGGACGCATTAAAGACGCTTGGACTCAAAAAATGGCGTCGGTACCGATTACTCGAACCACAAGAACGACGGATGAAGATGCAACAAGCGCTTTATCGGAAGGGATTCAATATTGATGCCATCAACCGATTCATTGACGAACAAGCCTTATCAGATGACGACTAGCGAGATTCAAGCGTTTCAAACGACTTTTATGGCGTGGTATGACGTTCACCGTCGGGAGTTACCTTGGCGGTTAAACCAAGAACCGTACCGGGTCTGGTTGTCGGAAATTATGTTACAACAAACCCAGGTCCAAACGGTGATTCCGTATTACGAACGCTTTTTAACAACTTTCCCTACTGTGGTCGATTTAGCGGCTGCGCCAGAAGAGTTACTTTTGAAAACGTGGGAGGGGCTCGGCTATTATTCGCGGGCTCGTAATTTACAAAAAGCAGCACGCCAGATTGTCGATGATTACGCGGGAAAATGGCCGCAAACGTCAGCTGAGTTAGAAAAATTAGCGGGGATTGGCCCCTATACCGCCGGTGCGATTGCCAGTATTTGTTTTGGTGAAGTCGTGCCAGCAATTGATGGCAATGCGTTTCGGGTCTTCAGTCGGCTATTAAAGATTGACGCCGACATCGCTAATCCGAAAAATCGTTCGATTTTTTATGACGCCATTTTACCGTTAATTCCGCAGGACCGGCCGGGCGATTTTAACCAAGCGGTCATGGATTTTGGCTCACAAGTTTGCACCGCTAAGAATCCGACGGTTGGTGAGACCGATTTGGCGCCCTTTTTTAGAAGTTATCAAGATGGGACGTTACTCGATTATCCGGTAAAGACTAAAAAGCAACGGCCTAAACCGGTCGCGTTAATGGCGGTGATTATTCAGTCACCGCAAGGCGTTTTGTTGCAGAAGCGACCGAGTACGGGGTTACTGGCGAATTTAACCACCTATCCATTAGTCGTGCCGGCTGATATTTTACCGGAAGATGAAGTCCTGACGCCAGAAGAAATCTTGACCTATATTGAACGCTACTTTCAGGAGACTTATGCAATCACGTTGCAACAATTACGGCCCACTAATCTGAAACCAGTTGTCCACACCTTTACCCACCTAAAGTGGACGATTGAATTATTACAAGCAGAATTAGTGGCTGATGTTGATTTGGCCTTTTTCCCAGGGCAATGGTATTCAGAGGACGCTTTACAGACGGTTGCGTTACCGACCGTTCAAAAGAAATTAATGGCGCGCTTTAAGACCAATTAACGGTAGAAAGTTTTAGGTATATTAAGCAGACTTTGCTATAATGATAGGTGATTATGAATCATAACCTTGGAAAGCTGGGTTGCGCGATGAATGTTCCTAAAGAAGGCGACTATATAGCGATTCAAAGTTATAAACACGATGGGAGTTTACACCGGACATGGCGGGATACGATGGTTTTAAAAACCAGCGAGAACGCGGTGATTGGTTGTAACGATCATACCTTAGTTACAGAATCAGACGGCAGAAAGTGGGTTACTCGAGAGCCGGCACTTATTTATTTCCACAAAAAGTATTGGTTTAACGTTGTGGCTATGATTCGCGAAGGCGGCGTTTCGTATTACTGCAATTTGGCATCACCGAATGTCTTAGATCAAGAAGCTTTGAAATACATTGATTATGATCTAGATGTGAAGGTTTTCCCAAATGGTGAGAAACGCTTGTTGGATGTTGATGAATACGAAGCGCACAGCGCCAAGTGGCATTACTCTGCCGAGACTGATCGGATATTGAAAGCCAATGTCAAAATTTTGGTTGATTGGATTAACACTGGTAAGGGGCCTTTTTCAAAGGAATATATTGATATTTGGTATAACCGTTATCAGGAGTTATCGCACCACCGTTAGAACCCTATTTAGTCTTATCCAAACAAAAATAACCCCCGCTTTTGCGGAGGTTATTTTTGTGGGGAAGAGATGAGCGTGCTAACCCAAGTAGCCTTTTCCGGTTAACTACAAAATCAGCGTTATGATTCAAAGTACAAATCATAACGCTGATTTTTAGGTTAATCCTCAAAGCCTGACCAACTTGAGTTAGACACTTCGATTATAACGTGCTTCTGAGCTAGCTTCTTCCGTCTAGCTACAACTAACAAATCATGACTTATAAACCGTCATAATCTGTTAGTTTAAGCTATACTCAGAAGCTGACCAGCTCAGTTAGCACTCAGTCGTTTTCTACCGATGTGTCTTGTTGGATTGTTAAGTCGTTGAAGCCGATGCCGACGCCGATGGTGACTGAGATGAATAGGGCGGCGACACTCCACCCTAGGAATGACCCGGAGATGAAGGGTAACGGTAGGAAATGGCGAATTAAGTAAGTTCCGACACAAAAGAGTACGAAGTCGATCATGAAAGTCCCGATTTTTTTGAAGGTTGAATCACCAATCAAGAAAAGCGCGGTTAATTTTTTAAGCATTAAACTGGGCGTTAACTCGTTGATGATGGTTAAAGGTCGTTCGACAGGCATTTTAACAAAATATAATAGAATACTAGCCACAATGCCACCAAAAATGGTGCGATCCCAAGTATTACTATGAATCACTAAGCTATCATATGCGATAGCGGCGATCATAATTGTTAATAGGTAGGGAATCATAAAGAAAAATAGATTAACCAAGAGTGATTTCTGTTTCGACATATTAATAACCTCGCTTTAGACGTTTATTATAAGCTATTTAGGTCGTTTTTAAAAGACTTGACCATTTCTTGGTGTTCAATGCCAGCCTCGATAAAGGTTGGCGTGTCAGTCGCATGAAAGCCTAATTTCTGATAGAACGGTAAGGCGGTTAGTTGCGCGTTTAAAATGAGCGCTTGTTTACCGGATTTCTCGGCATAGTCAGCGGCGACCTGCATTAACAATTGACCATAACCACGATGCCGGGCGGTTTTGATGACGGCCACGCGTTGAACGTGGTAGGCGTGATCTTCGTCAATCAAGCGTAAGGTGGCGACTGGTTGCCCTTGATCGTAGCCGACGAAATAGCGGGCTTGATTTTCAAAGGCATCAATTTCGAGTTCAGCGGGGACTTGTTGTTCCACCACAAAAACGGCCTGGCGGATGGTTAGCGCGTCTTGGTAGGTAGGGCTCGATAAATTAGTTGTTTGTTTGATGTCCATAAAAATTAACCCCCTGTTGTTAATCATGTTAGTTTGAATTGAAATTTGGTACAATGAAAATAATGTTGGCAACATCATAGCATAAAATGTTGTGTATTTCGAGCGCGCCAACTGTGGAGGAGAATGTTATGTTTGATCGTTTACGTCATTCCAAATTAATGTTTTGGTCAATTGAACTATTAGTCGTTGCCGTTTTGATTTTTGTCTGTACTAAAATTAGTTTCCTATTCGATCCAATCGGGACCTTTATCTCAACTTTATTTGGTCCGATTATTGGTGCGGGTTTATTGTTCTACCTGTTTAATCCGTTGATCAAATTGTTAGGAAAATTAAAGGTATCGCGCAATTGGGCGATTGCCATTATCTTTATCGTCTTTTTTGGCGGAATCATCTTTATCGTGGCCACGGTTATTCCAAATCTCGTGAAGCAAGTGGCGCAAGTGGTCACCAATCTCCCGGATTTTGTGAAACGACTACAGGAATTAGCCGATGAACTTGCCAAAAATCCGCATCTTAAAAACATTGATATCAATAAATATATTAGTCAGCTAGATTTGAAACCGTCTAAAATTGCTGAAAATATTATGAAGAGCTTTACGAGCAGTTTTGGCAGTATGATTGGGGCTGTTACTAGTGTCACGGTCGGTGTTTTCACCGTACCGATCATGCTCTTTTATATGTTAAAAGATGGGCACCACTTAGTCCCAACGATTCAAAAAATGTTGCCTGAACGCTACAATCAACAAGTCGCTGACTTATTACGTAAGATGGGGGCGACGATTTCAGCTTATATCGGTGGACAGGCCCTTGAATGTTTATTTGTCGGCGTCTTCACGTTTATCGGTTACCTAATAATTGGGATGCCGTATGCGTATTTGCTTGGTTTTATTGCGGGTGTTTCGAATATCATTCCTTATTTAGGACCCTATATCGGGATTGCGCCAGCGTTGATTATCGGGTTATCAATCTCGATTCCAAAGACGATTATGGTAATTGTGGTGGTGGTGATTGTTCAACAAATTGACGGGAATTTAATTTATCCGAACGTCATTGGTCGCTCACTGGACATTCATCCGTTAACGATTATTATTTTATTATTAGTTGCGGGTAATATTTACGGCATCTTGGGCATGATTTTAGCCATTCCGTTTTATGCGGTGACTAAGACAGTGGTTGTTTATCTATATGATATTAATCAATTACGAAATAAAGTAAAAGATGCTAGCAAACTGTAGCCGGTATTGAATTTCTAAAATTGACTATGCTATACTGCATACTAGGTCCTTTGTGACTTGTATAAATTTGTAAAATGAAAGGTAGTGGATGTGCCGATGAATCCTGACCCTGGAAGTTCGATTTGGGGACAGTTACTGTTGATCCTGATTTTAACGTTAATCAATGCTTTCTTTGCGGCAGCGGAGATTGCGGTTGTTTCACTAAGTCGCACCAAGCTAGAGAATCAAGCCGAAAACGGCGATAAGAAGGCGAAGGTATTATTGGATGTGTTAAACCACTCCAACAATTTCTTAGCGACCATTCAAGTTGCGATTACATTTGCTGGTTTCTTATCATCAGCGAGTGCTGCTACGACGATTGCTGGTAAATTAGCACCGTTATTGGGGGATGCTGCTTGGACGCATGAAGCAGCGGTCGTCATTGTGACGATTATCTTATCCTATTTCTCACTTGTATTTGGCGAACTCTATCCAAAACAAGTCGCCTTACACCGGGCGGAAGCAATTGCCAAAATGGCCGTGCAACCCATTCGATTGGTGGGGGTTTTATTACGACCGTTTGTCTGGTTATTATCGATGTCAACCAATCTGTTGATGAAATTAACACCGATTGATTTTTCCGAGACCAAACCGCAATTTACCCGTGAAGAAATGGTTCACATGATTGAATCGAGTAAGAGTGCTGGTGTATTAGAATCAGACGAATATGAGATGCTAGAAGGGATTATTAGCTTGAATAAGAAGATGGCCCGTGAAGTCATGGTGCCTAGAACCGATGCGTTTATGGTCGACATTCAAGATGATGATAATCAAAATATTGATGCCATTTTAGCGCAACCATTTTCAAGAATTCCCGTTTATCGTGAAGATAAGGATCAAGTGATTGGGATTGTGCACATCAAGAACCTATTAAAAGAAGCGCGGCAAACCGGTTTCCAAAGTATGCAAATCGAAACGGTGATGCAGGCGCCATTATTCGTACCCGAAACAATTACGATTGATGATTTATTATTTGAAATGAAAAAAACGCAACAACAAATGGCCATTTTGTTCGACGAATATGGTGGTGTGGTCGGGTTAGCGACGATTGAAGATTTACTTGAAGAGATTGTCGGCGAAATTGATGATGAATCCGATCAAGCCGAAAAACTTTATCAAAAAATTGATGAACACCATTATTCAGTGATGGGTCGGATGCCAATTGATGATTTCAATGATGCTTTTGGTACTGATATTCAAGTCGCCGATGTTGATACGATTGCTGGTTTTGTGATCACTGAAATTGGTGCCATTCCAGTCAGTGGTCATCCTGAATCAGTTGATTTACCGAACGGACTGACTTTAACGACCGGAACGGTAGCGGGTTCACGATTAATTGATTTGAAATTAAGGATACCCGAACAGACTGAATCGGAAACGCTGGTTTAGTTGTTGCAATAATTAAAAAGATTGAAGCCAACCAGGTTATTGAATCCAATAGGGATACGTGCCTGGTTGTTTTAGGCCTAAGTGGCTGACTTATTTTTGGCACAAAAGAAAGGACTCAGTAATGACACCAACAGAATTAACAACAGCGGTGCAACGTCGCCGTACTTTCGCAATTATTTCACATCCCGATGCCGGGAAAACAACGATTACCGAACAATTACTTTTATTCGGGGGCGTGATTCGTCAAGCCGGGACAGTTAAAGGTAAAAAGAGTGGTCAGTTCGCTAAATCCGATTGGATGGAAATTGAAAAGCAACGTGGTATTTCGGTCACGAGTTCTGTCATGCAATTCGATTATGCCGGTAAACGGATTAATATTTTGGATACTCCTGGGCATGAAGATTTCTCCGAAGATACTTATCGGACGTTGATGGCTGTCGATGCGGCTGTCATGGTCATTGATTCCGCTAAAGGGATTGAACCCCAGACTAAGAAGTTATTTAAGGTCTGCAAAATGCGTGGGATTCCAATCTTTACGTTCATGAATAAATTGGATCGAGATGGTCGCGAACCCCTCGATTTAATCGCTGAACTGGAAGAATTATTGGATATCGAAGGTTGTGCGATGAACTGGCCAATCGGGATGGGTAAAGATTTACGTGGTCTTTACGATATTACTAAGAAGCGGATCGAACTTTATCGGCCTACAGATGTTGAAGAACCCTATTTAGCATTAGATGAAGCTGGCCGTATTGCGGGGGACAACCCGTTAAAAGAAGATTCAGTGTACACTCAAGCACTTGATGACATCGAATTAATCGGTGAAGCGGGGAATGCTTATGATCCCGCTAAGATTGCGACTGGGGACCAAACACCAATCTTCTTCGGTTCAGCGTTGACTAATTTTGGGGTCAAGACTTTCTTAGAATCATTTGTCGATATGGCGCCTCAACCAGAAGTACATCTGACCCAAGAAGCGACTGAAATCACGCCGACTGCACCTGATTTTTCAGGTTTCATCTTTAAGATTCAGGCTAATATGAACCCGGCTCATCGGGATCGAATTGCGTTTGTCCGAATTTGTTCCGGCGAGTTTCAACGGGGCATCGACGTTACGCTAACACGGACTGGTAAAAAGATGCGGTTAAATAATTCAACCGAATTTATGGCTGATACGCGTGAACAGGTCACGAGTGCCGTGGCTGGTGATATTGTTGGGTTGTATGATACGGGGAACTTCCAAATTGGGGATACCATTTACGCGGGTAAAGAGGCAATCTCATTTGAAAAATTACCACAATTCACACCAGAACTCTTTATGCGCGTCACGGCTAAAAACGTTATGAAACAGAAGTCATTCCATAAAGGAATTCAACAACTGGTTCAAGAAGGCGCCATTCAGTTATATAAAACCTATACGACCAGTGACTATATTTTAGGCGCAGTCGGTCAATTACAATTCGAAGTCTTCCAATACCGGATGCAGCACGAATATAATTCAGAAGTCATCATGGAACCAATCGGCTCAAGAACGGCTCGTTGGATTAATCCAGATCAATTAGATGAAAAGATGTCGTCATCGCGTAATTTATTGGTCAAAGATATCAACGACGCACCATTGTTCTTATTCGAAAATAAATTTGCAGAACGCTGGTTTGCAGACAAGTACCCAGAAGTAGAATTAACAGCAAAACTATAGAAGTGCTATCTCAAGCGGTTAAACCTTGAGCATAACCTAAGAAGGGCAATTATGGTGAACCGACCATGATTGCCCTTCTGTAGTTAGGCGGAAAGGTTTGCTTGAGAAGCACGTGAAGGTAGAAGCATGATCTAAAAAAGAAGGCCACCATCCTATTCAATCAGGATGGTGGCCTTCTTTTGATAAGCTTAGTTTAAGCATCATCAACTGTGACTAATGATGCGAGAATCCAATAATGATTGCTGAGTTCATACCAACGGCTGTGGTTATCTAAAATGACGACCTGAATCAGATTAACAGCTTGTTGTTCTTGAACCTGACACCGAACTGGGGCAATATAAGGGGCTTGCCATAAAGTGACAGCCGCACCTAAGATATGGCCTTGCAGCGTAACGTCTTCAGACGTAATCGTTTGATAATCGAGATTAAACTGCGGTGGCACTCGGTAAGTTTGTTTGAGATAGGGATTGGTGGCTAATAATTCGTATTCAGTCGGTAAAATCCAATACCCGCCTAAGTTATACCAACAGATACCGGCCGTCGTTGTAGCAGTTCCGAAGAGTCGCCAGATTGAATGCTTGGGTAACTGAGTGGTGAGCTGGGTTTCTTGACTGGGCTTTTTGTAAACCGGTGTACTAGCTAATAATTGAATGTAACGCACATCATCGGTGTTAGCATATTTCAAATTTAAGGGATCGTATTCAAAGACAACAGTCTGGGTTTTTTCTTGAAAATGACCCGTTTGGTTAGCGGAAACGTGTTGCACGAAATTGACGCCCCCGTCAAACGGTTTGGCTTGATAGGATTCATTTAAGGCACCACGCAATAGTTGCGGTTTAACTAAGGGGCCACCATCAAGATTACGATGAATGACAAAAACCGGTGCTGCCATTTTAGGTAAATAAGTTAACCAGATGGTTGTCGGTGATTGATCGAAATTTTGTTGTAAATTATGAATATTGGCTAGATAATAACCCGTAAATTTTAACCAGGGAAGATGAATTGCAGTGTGCTCATTTCCTGTTAAATTAATCGGAGAGCAGAGAGGTTGATTGTGTTCGTTTAAATAATGGATCGTTGCATGACAAATTTTAGGTTGAGGCGCAACTGCAATCTGGGTTGTCGGTTGCTCAGGAACGTCAAAAAGCTCATTGTTAACGGGTTGGTCAACGGATGAGAAATGGGGTTCTGGCTGAGTGGCTTGAACTGACTGTTGATGAACGACTGATTTCGGTCGTTTTTTAAATAACGATTGAAGCAAACTGATTAAATTCATAAGAACTCCTTGTAAAACGTTATTCATTATTAACAGTCTATCATAATTTAAGGTAATAATACGGGATAAACGGTAGGAATTAATGAAAAATATAGTGGGTTAATCAATTTAGAAAAAGCAACAAAAAAACAGTTCATTGAAAATTGACTTCAAGTGAACTGTTTTTAAATTAAGCAGAGGTTAACAACGCACTAGGAATTGTGATTTCAACCAATTGGCCATCATTTAGGATTGCTAAGTCGTCATTATTGATATGTTTTGGGACTAACTTATCAAGAACGAAATCTATTTCACTTTGTTGAACATTCCGAACTTTATTTTCCATGAGGATTTCGGCTGATTTCGATGAACGGGTATAAAGAATGGTTGTTTTACCGAGAGAGTAAACTTTAACGTAGTCTGCAGCGGTCGTTGCTAGTTGTTGGCTAACAAGTCGCTGATATGAATTTGTAATATTAACTAAACGCATGTAAATCACTCCTTAATCATTTTATCCTATCATCATTATAATTGAAAGCGCTCTATTTAACACGTGTTTACACTTAATTTATCTTTTTTTTAATCATTTTTTAATGCATCGACACTTAAACGCTACTAACTTTAATATGCTCATCGACCAAGTGTGCAACTAGTTGTTTATGCTCTGGGTGATCTAGATAGTAATCGGCAACGCGGTCTTCAATCTCTTCTTGAATCACCCGACGAAGTGGGCGGGCCCCCATCTCAGGGTTATAACCGAGATCAACTAACCGAGTTTTAACGTCATCAGTGACGTCAATATGCAATCCTTGGTCAGCAATCATCCCATTGGTTTCATCAATCATTAGTGAAACAATCTTTAAAAGATTGTTCTTAGCCAAAGCTTGGAATTCAATGATGTCATCGAAACGGTTTAGCAGTTCAGGTTTAAAATAATTTTGTAACTGATTCAAAATAGAATGAGTCTGTCCGTTCGCCGCTGCACCAAAACCAACATTGGCTTCAGCATCGGTTTGGCCAGCATTGGACGTCATAATAATAATCGTATCTTTAAAGCTAACGGTGCGACCTTGCGAATCGGTTAAACGACCGTCATCTAAAATTTGTAAGAACATATGCATCACGTCTGGATGGGCTTTTTCAATTTCATCCAATAAAATTAGACTATATGGGTTGCGCCGAACTTGTTCGGTTAATTGACCAGCTTCTTCATAGCCGACATAGCCGGGCGGGGACCCAATTAATTTCGAGACGCTGAATTTTTCCATATATTCACTCATATCAAAACGAATCATTGAATCGGGACTACCAAATAATTCTTTGGCAATTTGTTTAGCCAGTTCTGTTTTACCGACACCAGTTGGGCCAACAAAAAGGAAGGAGCCAATTGGCCGTCCAGACTTATTGAAACCAATCCGGTTGCGGCGAATTGAACGAGCGACTTTATCAATTGCAGAATCTTGACCAATGACGTGGGCTTCCAAATCAGTTGCCAGATTTTTTAGTTGGGCCTGTTCTTGCGCTTTTAATTCGCCAACTGGAATGCGTGTTTTTTCTTCGACAATCTTTTCCATATCTTTTTCGGTAATTGTCGGTTCTTGTGAGTCATCAGGACTGTCGGTTTCACGCATCTTAGTTAGTTTATTAACTTGGTCGCGATAGAAGGCCGCTTTTTCGTAGTCTTCTTCTTTGAGGGCCGTTTGTTTGGCACCCTCAGCGGTTTTAATCTTATCTTCCAAGACTTTAGGATCCACGACGGTAATCGTTAGATTCTTTTTAGAACCCGCTTCGTCCAACAAATCAATGGCCTTATCGGGTAAAAAGCGATCTTGAATATAACGGTTAGAGAGCATTGCCGCGGCTTTTAGAGAATCATCTGTATAATGAACGTGATGATAGCTTTCATACTTTTCTTGTAACCCTTTCAGAATTTGAACGGTTTCATCAACGGTTGGTTCATTGACGGCGACTGGTTGTAAACGGCGGGCGAGTGCGGCATCTTTTTCAATTTGGCGGTATTCATTGTTAGTCGTTGCGCCCACCAATTGGAGCTCACCACGAGCTAAAGCGGGTTTCAAAACGTTGCCAGCGTCCATGCCACCCTCAGCGTTACCAGCACCGACAATTTCGTGAATTTCATCAATAAAGAGAATATATTGTTTATTTTGTTTTAATTCGGTCATTAATTGTTGCATTCGTTGTTCAAATTGGCCACGAATGCCGGTTCCTTGAACTAAAGAAACGACGTCTAGTCGGATGACTTGGCGATCTTGTAATTTAGTCGGGACGTTACCATCCGCAATTTTTTGTGCTAAACCCTCGACGACTGCGGTTTTACCAACACCGGCTTCACCAATTAAAACCGGGTTGTTTTTGGTCCGACGGTTGAGAATTTCAATCACCCGCGCGATTTCTTTATCGCGACCAATCACGGGATCGATTTGGCCCCCTTTAGCGAGATTGGTCAAGTTAACCCCATATTGACTTAATAAACTTTCATTATTTTGACCACCATTGTTACCACCGGCTTGGGTTTGCGGTCCCTGATTAGGGTTCATCTGTTCATTGGGTGTTGCCCCCATGGCTTTAAACAAGTCATCAAGGTTACCAAAACCAAATGGATCGGCATAACTACCAGTAGGTTGGTTAGTGCCATCTTGTTGTTTTAAGAGTTGATAACAGTTTTGACATAAATTAATGGCATGTCGTTGGCCATTAGTGCTTGTGTAGAGATGGATTGTTGCCGGATTTTGCTGACAATTTTGACAAAGCATCAGACTGTCACGACCTTTCTTATCAATTTGATGATCAAAGTTTATCTGACTATCTTTGACCTTTAAATGAATTATAAGCATCGTCAAAAAAAGTTGCAAGTAATCGTACTTGAAAATAAAAACTTTATTTAGAACATTAATTTCAGTACAATAGAATTGGTTTAGGTGACATCTAAATGAAAATGAGTATGGAAATAACTAATGAAAATAATAAGATATGAGGTGTAAGTATGCAAAGAGATTTTTTAGCAGAGATGAACGCCCTACTAAATCACGAAAAAGATGAGATTATTGTTGAGAAAAACGAGTTTCTTAATTTTCAGAAAGTCTGGGTTAATTATGATCATCGAAAAGAAATTGTGGGGTTTGCGCAACGAAATGGGCAGGTGATTTATCGAGCGTCTGAAAGCGGTATCGTTTAGACGGTGATTAATTTTGTTGGCGAAACAGTTGTAGTATTTTTCAAAAAATGGTAATCTTAACTATCGAAAGGGTGACGGTAGAATTACGGTCAGCCATTTCGTTAAAAAATAAATCTGTATAGATAAAAGGGGATCGATTAACATGGAAAAACGCGATTTTCACGTAGTAGCAGACACAGGTATCCACGCTCGTCCAGCTACATTATTGGTACAAACAGCAAGCAAATTTAACTCAGATGTCAACTTAGAATATAAAGGTAAATCTGTTAACTTGAAATCAATCATGGGCGTTATGTCTCTTGGTGTTGGTCAAGGCGCAGACGTTACTATTTCTGCTGAAGGTGCTGACGAAGCTGATGCTATCAACGCAATCGAAGAAACAATGAAAAAGGAAGGTTTATCTGAATAATGACAAGACTTCAAGGGATCGCTGCAAGTGACGGAATCGCAACTGCGAAAGCCTACATGTTAGTGCAACCCGATTTGTCATTTTCGAAATCAACCATTACGGATTCAGAAAAAGAGATTAATCGTTTGCATAAGGCCTTACAAGATTCCACGGATGATTTAAAGACCATTCGGAAGATTGCTGCTAAATCATTAGGGGAAGAAGAAGCACAAGTTTTTGACGCCCACATCATGATTTTAGCAGACCCTGAATTTACCGGCGAAATCGAAGGTAAAATCAAAGATAATAAGGTTAATGCTGAGCAAGCTTTGAAAGAGGTCGCAGATTTATTTGTGGCCACTTTTGAGGCTATGACTGATAACGCATACATGCAAGAACGGGCTGCTGACATCAAAGATGTCACTAAGCGCGTTCTCAGTCATCTATTAGGGGTAACACTCCCTAACCCAGCATTAATTAATGAAGAAGTAATCGTGATTGCGCATGACTTGACACCAAGTGACACAGCCCAATTGAATGGTAAATTCGTGAAGGCGTTTGTGACTGATATTGGTGGACGGACATCACATTCTGCGATTATGGCGCGTTCTTTAGAAATTCCAGCGATTGTTGGGACTGAAACAATTACGAGTGTCGTTAAAGCTGGCGAAGAATTAATCGTCGACGGGATTAACGGAGTCGCTGTTTTAGATCCAACCGCAGCTGACGTTGCAGAATATGATGCGAAAGCAAAAGATTTTGCAGCTCAAAAAGCTGAATGGGAAAAACTAAAGGACGAAAAATCTGTTACCAAAGACGGTAAAACCTTTACAGTTGCTGCCAACATCGGGACACCTAAAGATTTAGAGGGTGTTGTCGCTAATGGTTCTGAAGCAATTGGTTTATATCGGACAGAATTCCTTTATATGGATTCACCTGAACTGCCTAGTGAAGACGATCAGTTTGAAGCTTATAAAGCAGTTCTAGAAGGTATGAGCGGTAAACCCGTTGTTGTCCGGACGATGGACATTGGTGGGGATAAGAAATTACCTTACTTACCACTTCCTGAAGAAATGAATCCGTTTTTAGGCTACCGAGCAATTCGGATTAGTTTAGATCGTGATGACATCTTTAGAACGCAGTTACGCGCTTTATTGCGTGCCTCTAACTACGGTAAGTTACGGATTATGTTCCCAATGATTGCAACTGTTGCTGAATTCCGTCAAGCCAAAGGAATTCTCGAAGAAGAAAAAGCAAGTTTAATTGCTAAGGGTCAAACCGTTTCAGATGATTTACAAGTTGGGATGATGGTGGAAATTCCTGCCAGTGCCGTTTTGGCTAACCAATTTGCTAAAGAAGTCGATTTCTTCAGTATCGGGACCAACGACTTGATTCAATACACAATGGCTGCTGATCGGATGAACGAACACGTTTCATACTTATACCAACCTTACAATCCAGCTATCTTGCGTCTTGTGAAGAACGTCATCGACGCTTCTCATAAAGAAGGTAAGTGGACTGGTATGTGCGGTGAAGCGGCTGGAGATTCAATCATGGCCCCACTCCTTGTCGGGATGGGCTTAGATGAATTCTCAATGAGTGCCACTTCAGTATTACGTGTTCGGAGCTTGATGAAACGTTTGGATACAACTGATTTAGCTGATTTAGTTGAAACAGCTGTCAACGTGAATACAAGTAATGAAGAAAATCAAAAATTAGTTGAAGATTACATGAGTAATCTATAATCGTTTAACTTTGAAGACCGCCTATTTTAGGGGGTCTTTTTTTTGTGGCGTCATATTAATTGACAAGCTATGAGTGACGGGTTAAACTGAACTTATAATAAATCTACAATTGTAAACGAAAGAGAGTGATGAAATGCCAGATAATGAAATTACTGCTTCTGAATGGGAAGTCATGCGCGTGATTTGGTCGTTAGGGGCGGTTAATAGTCGTGATTTAATCGATATCTTACAACAAAAACGGGACTGGCAAGACTCAACCATCAAAACGTTGATTGGTCGGTTAGTGAAAAAAGGTTATTTAACAGCGACTAAAGAGGGACGGCGGTTTAGTTATACTGCAACCGTGGCGGAAGTCGATGCGATGGACCATGCTACGCAAGGGTTATTTGACCATTTATGCGAAATGAAAAAAGGCCAAACGTTGGCTAATCTAGTTGAAACCACGACTTTAAGTCAAACGGATATTGAACAGTTACAAACGGTGTTGGCGACCAAATTGAAAACGGCACCGGTTAAAGTGGCTTGTAATTGTTTGCCGGCTAACTGTGATTGTGAATAGGAGGGACATTTAATGAAGATGAATGAACACGAAACAGGTCACGACATGAATCATATGAATATGGACCACATGAGCATGGATCATATGCAGATGGACGATTCAGAACACGATGAGGATATGATGATGCACGGTGGCCAAATGATGCATATGGGCAACTTGAAACAAAAATTTTGGTTATCATTGGTTGCCGCGGTGCCAATTATTATTTTGTCGCCAATGATGGGTATTCGACTCCCATTTCAAATGACTTTTGCTGGGTCTGATTGGCTAGTATTAGTACTGGCAACTTTTTTATTCTTTTACGGCGGTGCGCCTTTTTTGAAGGGGGCCAAAAGCGAGTTAGCTGAACGTCAACTAGCGATGATGACGTTGATTGCCATGGGGATTAGCGTTTCGTACGGCTATAGCTTGTACGCTTTTATAGCCAATCATTTTTGGCATTCAGCGACGCACGTAATGGATTTCTTCTGGGAATTAGCAACCTTGATTGTGATTATGTTATTGGGTCACTGGATTGAAATGAACGCTGTGATGAGCGCCGGTAGTGCTTTAGAGAAGATGGCGGCGCTCTTACCAGGTCAAGCGCGGATTATCGATGCGAATGGTCAACAACAAACCGTGCCATTGCAAGCTTTGACAATTGGTCAAACCGTTTTGGTGCCAGCCGGTGAGAAAGTCCCGGCTGACGGGTTAATCATCGCCGGGGACAGTCAAGTCAACGAAGCCTTGGTGACTGGTGAGGCTAAGGCCGTTGCTAAAACCAGTGGTGACCAAGTGATTGGTGGAACGGTTAACGGTGATGGCACCTTAACCGTCCGAATCACCGGGACTGGTGAGAGTGGTTATCTGGCCCAAGTCATGAAATTGATCAAACAGGCTCAGCAAGATCAATCTAAAGTCGCCAGTTTGGCGGATAAAGTCGCCAGTTATCTCTTTTACGCGGCATTAGTGGTCGGCATCATTGCGTTTATCAGTTGGTTGTTCTTGGCTGATTTAAATACTGCCTTTGAACGAATGGTGACGGTCTTCATTATCGCTTGTCCCCACGCATTAGGGTTAGCGATTCCGTTGGTCGTTGCCCGGAGTACATCAATTGCGGCCACCAACGGGTTACTGATTCGAAATCGCCAAGCTTTAGAAACGGCGGATCAGGTCACGACTATTTTGATGGATAAGACGGGGACTTTAACCCAAGGCGACTTTAAAATTAACGCGATTAAAATTTTTGATGAACACTTAGATGAAACACGCTTGATGCAACTTTTCGGCGCTTTGGAAAGCCATTCAAGTCACCCGTTGGCAACTGGTATTATGACGTATAACCAGGCGCATTCAATCACCAGTTTGTCAGCCGACGAGGTACAAACGATTCAAGGTGTGGGCTTAACGGGGACGATTGATCAGCAAAGTTACCAAATTGTAACGGCGACTTATTTACTGCAACAAAAAATTGTTTTTGACCAATCACAATTTGATGCATTAGCTCAAATGGGAAATTCGGTCAGCTATTTGCTCCAGAAGCAAACAGTTTTAGGATTAGTGGCTCAAGGGGATCAATTGAAACCGGAGGCCATCACTTTTATTCAAGCCTTGAAAAAGCGCCATATTCAGCCGGTGATGTTGACTGGCGATAACCAGCAAGTGGCCGCTAAGGTAGCTGAACAACTTGGTGGCATCGACTTCCAGGCTAATTTAAAACCGGAAGATAAAGAACGAATTATTCAAGATTACCAAGCAAAAGGGCAAGTTGTCATGATGGTTGGTGATGGGGTCAACGATGCGCCGAGTCTGACGCGAGCCGATATTGGCATTGCAATCGGTGCGGGCACTGACGTCGCGGTTGATTCAGCAGATGTTGTACTCGTTAAGAGCAATCCACACGATATCATTAATTTCTTGAACTTGGCGCGGGTCACCAATCGTAAGATGAAACAAAACCTTTGGTGGGGAGCGGGTTATAACATCGTCGCAATCCCATTGGCCGCTGGTTTATTCGCCGGTATCGGTTTAATTTTAAGTCCTGCAGTGGGGGCCGTTTTAATGTCACTTTCAACAGTCGTTGTGGCGGTTAATGCGATGACTTTAAAAATCACGAAAACGAAATAAGTCAATTCTTTTTTAGGACTGTCTGATTAGAACGGGACAACGACGGGCAAAAGAAAAAATTGCACACAATTAGGTGGATACAACAGATAGTTGTTGTCCACCTTTTTATTTGGAAAATACACCACATATAGTTGATTGTCTTTTTTTATTTCGCTATGATGGGGATAGTAATTTTTTAAAAGGGGAAATTGTTGATGTTAGAAATGCGTGAAATGTCAGATGCAAACAATATTTTAGCGATTAAAGTGATCAAACGGGATGGCCGAATCTTACCTTTTTCAGCTGAGAAGATTGAACAAGCCATTATTAAGGCGGCTAAGAACGTCAAAAGAGAACTTGAACCGTTAGATTATCAAATCTTGAATTCAGTCGCTAACGATGTGGTTGCTGAAATTAAAAATCGCTTTGATAAAGATATCAAGATTTATGAAATTCAAAATATCGTTGAACACACTTTATTAGAACATCATCAATATGATTTTGCCCAAGAATACATTAATTATCGGACACAACGCGATTTTTCACGAAATAAAGCGACCGATATTAATTTCACCATTCAAAAATTATTGAAAAAAGATCAAACTGTGGTGAACGAAAACGCCAATAAAGATAGTCAAGTGTTCAATACACAACGCGATTTAACAGCGGGTACGGTCGCTAAAGCGATGGGCTTGAAGATGTTACCTTCTAAGGTGGCTAATGCACATTTGAAAGGCGAAATTCATTGGCACGATTTGGATTACCAACCATACAGTCCAATGACTAACTGCTGTTTAATTGATTTTAACGAAATGTTAAACCATGGTTTCAAGATTGGTAATGCTGAAGTTGAACCACCACATTCTATTCAAACCGCAACGGCGCAAATGTCACAAATTATTGCGAACGTTGCTTCAAGTCAATATGGCGGTTGTTCAGCCGATCGGGTTGATGAATTATTAGCCCCATTTGCTCAAAAAAATTATGACAAACACATGATTGACGCTAAACAATGGGTCGAAGGTGCAGACAAGCAACATGATTACGCACAAGCTAAAACTGAAAAAGATATCTATGATGCTATGCAAGCTCTTGAATATGAAATTAATACTCTTTATTCATCACAAGGCCAAACGCCTTTCACAACCCTTGGTTTTGGGTTAGGCAGTAACTGGATTGAACGGGCGATTCAAAAAGCCATCTTACAAATCCGAATTGGTGGTTTAGGCCAAGAAAAACGGACAGCAATCTTTCCTAAGTTAGTTTTTTCAATCAAACGGGGGTTAAACTTAAACCCAACCGATCCTAATTACGATATTAAGCAACTAGCGGTCGACTGTGCGACGAAACGGATGTATCCCGACGTTCTCATGTATGACAAGCTAATTGAACTGACAGGCTCATTTAAAGCACCTATGGGTTGTCGGAGTTTCTTACAAGGTTGGAAAAATGAACAAAATGAAGAGGTCAATAGTGGTCGGATGAACTTGGGCGTTGTGACGGTTAATCTACCGCGGATCGCTCTTGAAGCGGCTGGTGATCAAGCTAAGTTCTGGGAAATTCTTGAACAACGCTTGCAAGTTTGTAAAGAAGCCTTGGTCTTCAAAGTTGAACGTGCCAAAGAAGCGAAACCTGAAAATGCACCGATTCTATATCAATATGGTGCGTTTGGCAAACGTTTAAAGAAAACCGACAGTGTTGATGAAGTCTTCAAAAATTCACGTGCCACAGTTTCTCTTGGGTATATCGGCCTCTACGAAGTTGGCGCGGCCTTCTTTGGCGCCAATTGGGAAAAGGATGCAACTGCCAAAGACTTTACACTAAAAGTGGTCAAAGACTTATATAACCATTGTGTGGACTGGTCAACGGAATACGGTTACCATTTCTCAGTTTATAGCACACCAGCTGAAAGTCTAACGAACACTTTCTGTCAAAAAGATACGCAAAAATTCGGGATTGTTGAAAATATTACGGACAAGGAATACTACACCAATAGCTTCCATTACGATGTCCGTAAGGCACCAACACCGTTTGAAAAATTGGATTTCGAAAAAGATTATCCTAAATATTGTTCCGGTGGTTTTATCCACTATTGTGAATACCCTAATCTACGTCAAAATCCAAAAGCGTTAGAAGCGGTTTGGGATTATGCGTATGATCGGGTTGGTTATTTAGGCACGAATACGCCGATTGATCAATGTTTCAAATGTGGCTTTAAAGGCGACTTTAAACCAACCGAACGCGGTTTCCAATGTCCTCAATGTGGTAATACGGATCCAGCAACGTGTGACGTGGTTAAACGGACTTGTGGTTACTTAGGTAATCCACAACAACGGCCAATGGTTCACGGTCGGCATAAAGAAATTGCCAGTCGTGTGAAACACATGCATATCACGGTTGGTAACGATAATAACGATTTTGCTAGACAATAAAAAAGTTTAAGAAAATCGCCGTAATGGCGATTTTTCTAATTAGAGAGGTGTTTTAGAAAATGACAGTTAAACGAGGACCCAAAAATCCCGAACCACAAGAATGGCTTTCAGCTGAGTTAAGTCAGAATTACGTGGCTGACTACAAACCCTTTAATTTTGTCGATGGTGAAGGGGTGCGTTGTAGTTTATACGTCAGTGGCTGTTTATTCGCTTGTCCCGGGTGTTATAACCGGATTGCGCAGAATTTTAAATACGGCAAAGCCTACACGACCGAGCTCGAGGATCAGATTATGGCTGATTTAGGTCAATCATATGTCCAAGGTCTGACCTTACTTGGCGGTGAACCGTTTTTAAATACGGCTACTTGCTTATCATTAGTGAACCGTATTCGGGCCAATTTCGGGCAGACCAAAGATGTCTGGTCGTGGACTGGTTATACTTGGGATGAATTGATGTTGGAGTCTGATGATAAATTAGAACTGTTATCTAAAATCGATATTTTAGTCGATGGTCGTTTCATGCAGGATCAAATGGATTTAACCTTGCAATTTAGAGGCAGTAAAAATCAACGGATTATCGATGTGCAAAAATCATTGGCAAGTGGCGAAGTCGTCATTTGGGATAAATTAGTTCGTTGAAAACGATTTGCAAAGGATAAATAATAAAAATATTTATTTTCATAGAAAGTTAATTGGTATATACCATAGTAATATATAAAGTAGCGTCAATCCCCATTAGTCGGAGATTGGCGCTTTTTTGGTTACCTTGTGAAATAAAGTGTAATCCCGTAAGATAGGGGTTTTATGTTTGACAGCGCTTCCTGGGGTCGGTATTATAATAAGTGTAACAGCAATCATTTATCTTTAAATAGATAAGATAGGGAGTGATGTTTAATGGATTCATTTATCAGTTTCATGGAGAAACGCTTCTTACCAATTGCCGCTAAGGTAGGTAATCAGCGACATTTAATCGCCATTCGTGACGCTTTCGTCACAACGATGCCATTGATGATTTTAGGCGCGTTTGCAACGTTGCTTAATAATTTACCAATACCGGCATATACCAATTTTATGAACGGTCTTTTTTCAAAGACAACAGGTACCGGTGCAGACAAAACTTACATTTGGACGAAGTTTGGTGGTAACGCGTGGAGCGGCACGTTCGCCATCTTATCAGTCTTCATCGTATTCTTAGTTGCTTATAATTTGGGTAAGTCTTACAAGATCAACCCATTGGCAGCTGGTGTCACTTCACTTGCGTCGTTCTTCGCCGTTGGTGGTTTGGCTGGCATGGATTCAATGGGCTTGTTCGTAGCGTTAATCGTTGCGATGATCTCAACTGAAATGCTACGTCGTTTATTGGGTAACAAACATTTGGTCATCAAGATGCCAGATGGGGTACCGCCAGCAGTTGCACAATCATTCGCGGCTTTATTGCCTTCAATGATTACAATCGCTGTCTTCTCATTATTCGCAACCATTCTATTAGGCTTTGGCGTTGAAAATATTGTGACGTCATTCTATAAAGCCGTTCAAGAACCATTCCAAGGGCTTGCTAACAGCTATCCTTCAGCATTATTATTAGCCTTCGTCACACCATTCCTCTGGTTCTTCGGGTTACATGGTGCCAACATGATCGAACCATTTATGCAAACAATTAATGCGCCAGCGATTACAGCCAACATTGCTGCTATCAAAGCTGGTAAAGCAGCACCTTACATCGTTAACAAACCATTCTTTGATTCATTTGTTAACTTAGGTGGGACTGGGGCAACACTTGGTCTAATCTTTGCGATTTGGTTAGTCGGTCGTAAGAACAAACAATACTCAATCGTCGGTAACTTGAGTGCCGCACCTGGGATTTTCAACATTAATGAACCGTTAACTTTTGGTTTGCCAATTGTCTTAAATCCAGTTTTATTTATTCCATATATTTTGACACCAATGGTGATTGTTTCAATCGCCTACTTTGCCACTAAATCTGGAATGGTGCCGGCTGCAACGGTTATGCCACCTTGGGTGACACCACCAATTATCGGCGGTGTGATTGCAACGGTCAGCTGGCAAGGTGGGGTTTTAGCCGCCGTCAACTTACTTGTTTCAACTCTGATCTATATTCCATTCGTTAAAATTGCGACTTCAATGTCTTTAAAAGAAGAAGCTTAAAGTAACATTGTCACAACACGAAAAAACAGCGTCTAATTCCGAAAGGAGTTAGGCGCTGTTTTTTTAGGATTTTGTATTTTTACCGAATAGTTGGTCACTGTCCGGATCATTATAATAACTTAAAAACGGAAATAGAATTTTAAAGGTGGTGCCGGTATCGACCGTCGATTCAACGTAGAGTTCATGCCCCAGTTTCAGACTGAGCTCCTTGGCGAGGTACAGACCTAAACCAGTTGAATTGCGATTCGATAAGCGTCCGTTTTGACCAGTGAACCCTTTATCAAAAATTCGGGGTAAATCGGCGGCCGGGATGCCAATCCCGGAATCATGGATATCCAGCCAAACACCGAGCGCATCGTGGTGGAGATTAATCTTAATTTGACCGTCATCGGGGGTATATTTAATCGCATTGGAGATAATTTGATTCAGAATGAAGCTCAGCCATTTAGCATCCGTCAGTACGGTTTGGTCATCACCGGTTAATTCAAAATGGAGCTTTTTTTGAATAAAATAATGACTATTTTGGCGAATAACTTGATTGATCACGGGTTTTAATGCGGTTTCTTGAACCAAATAATCTTTTGAAAAACTATCTAGTCGGGAATAGTAGAGCACTTGTTCAACGTAATGTTCAATGCGAACGAGCTCTTCAGTCAGTTGATTGAATTTTTCGTCGGGAATTTGCATTTCAACGGAATCAACGAGTAATTGCGTGGCGGCTAAGGGCACTTTAATTTCGTGGACCCAGCTATCAATGAAGGCTTTTTGGTCTTGTTGCGTGTGAATCAAGCGTTCGATACTTTGCTGATGATAATCGAGGAGTTGATTGACGTAGTCTTGGATGAATTGTTTTTCAGCCGAGGTCGCACCGGTTAACGGCCAATTGAGGCCATCTTCTTGGGCGTGCATCCGAATTTGAATTGCGCGATACCATTTAAGGTGGTAGAGATAAAGACCGATGATAAAGGCGCAAAAGAAAATCGTCAGTAAGAAATCGAGATAAAGTAACGTTGATTTGGCAAAACGCATACTCGGATCAAGCCATAAAACGACGTCGAGCACGAACATGCCGCCAAAGAAAAAAACGATGTGGAACAGATGGTCGCGAATAAATTTTTTTAAGGTCATGATTGCTCCTTAGGGGATGATATAGCCTTGGCCAATTTTAGTTTGAATATAATCATCGAGCCCGGCTTGTTCAATTTTTTTACGAAGGCGGTTAATATTGACGGTCAGGGTGTTGTCATCGACAAAGCGTTCATCGTCCCAAAGCGCGCGTAATAATTTCTCGCGGCTGACAATTTGACCGTGTTGGCGCATTAAAAATTGGAGTAGTTTGTATTCATTTTTGGATAAATCAATCGTGATTTCGCCAACTTGTGCGCCACCACTTTGCAGATTGATCAATAAACCGTTATGTTCAATGACGTCGGTATTTTGATCAACATAGTTGTAGGTGCGGCGTAATAGCGCATTGATTTTAGCAATCAGGACTTCCATAGAGAATGGTTTATTGACGAAATCATCGCCACCCATGTTCATCGACATCACCATATCCATGTTGGTATTACGGCTGGAGATAAAGATGATGGGCACTTTTGAAACTTCACGAATTTTTTGACACCAGTAAAAGCCGTCATAAACCGGTAAATTAATGTCTAATAAGATTAAATGGGGTTTATCCGTGAGAAATTGGTCAAAAATAGCGTTAAAATCTTTGGGTAAGATGGCTTTTAATTGCCATTTTTCTAAATTCTCGGCAATTAAATTAGCAATCGTTTGATCATCTTCAACAATCATAATTTCAAACATTTTAAATCGCTCCTTAAGCATAATTAAATTCATAATACCGATTTTAAGGTCAAAAGACAACCGTCTAAGGTCTGATAAGTGGATGGTGGGTTTTTGCCCAGAATTTTGCTAGAATATAAGAAACTAAATTAAAAGGAGCGCTTAAAACATGGCAGTAGTTTCGGTTCAACATATTTCTAAGGTTTACGGTCATCGACTGAACGTTGTCAACGCGCTCAATGATATTTCATTTGAGATTGAACCCGGTGAATTTGTCGGTATCATGGGCCCATCCGGTGCGGGGAAGACGACGTTGTTAAACATGATTGCGACGATTGATCGGCCAACACACGGTCGAGTGTTGATTAAAGACCAAGAAGTGACCAAGATGCGCGAAGCGAAATTAGCCAATTTTCGTCGGCAAGATTTAGGCTTCATCTTCCAAGATTTTAATTTATTGAATTCATTAACGATTCGGGAAAACATTTTATTACCCTTAGCGTTGGACAAGTTAAGCGTTGCGGTGATTGAATCGCGATTAAATAAAGTCAGTCGAATTCTCGGAATTAGTGGCTTATTAGAACGCTATCCAGAAGAAGTATCAATTGGGCAACGGCAACGAGTGGCGTGCGGGCGTGCGATGATTACCAATCCAGCGTTGTTGTTGGCGGATGAACCGACAGGCAGTTTAGATTCTAAAGCGGCAACGGAATTATTGTTGTACTTAACGGAGATTAACCATCAAGAAAAAACAACAATCTTATTAGTCACGCATGATGCCTTTACGGCTAGTTATTGTCGGCGAATCCTGTTTATCAAGGATGGCCAGTTATTTGCCGAAATAGTACGGAGCGGTGACCGGCAACAGTTCTTTAATCAGATTATTGATATGCAGGCCACTATTGGTGGGGGAGGTCGCTACAATGCTGTTAAGACTGACCTTTAAAAATGCGATGAACCGGGCTCGGGACTATGCCGCTTATCTAATTGCTTGTGTGGCAGCGATTGTGGTGTATTTCTGTTTCATCTCAATTGAAACGGATCCGGTACTGACCCATTTGAAAACGGCTGGTGAACGTCTTATTTTTGGTGGAACGATTGGTGTGGCGCGGATTATCATCTTATTATTTGTCGTTTTTTTCCTAGCATATGCGAATCTTTTCTTTGTGAAGAAACGGAAACAAGAAATTGGGATTTTAAGCGTTATCGGTGTGACCAAATTACAGATTAGTTTTCTTTTTTTTGGTGAAAGTTTAATCATTGGCTTGATTGCCATTTTGATTGGTCTGTTATTAGGCGTTTTTTTATCAAAATTATTCGCGATGTTGTTATTGCGAATGATGGGAATTGCGGTGGCGATGCCGTTTCTGATTTCGTGGAAAGCGATCCGGCAGACAACCGGCACGTTTGGTTTTTTGTTTCTAATGATTGGTTTTTTAAACAGTACGTTAATTTTTAGATACCGACTGGTCGATTTATTGCATCCAACCCGGATGGCTAAAAAGATGAAACATCCGACTGGTTGGACCTATCTGTGGGGCACCATCGGAATCGCGCTGATTGCTGGCGGTTATTATTTGGCGGAAAAGATTTTTACCTTGATGCCAATGATGGAACGCCAATTTGGCTATGAAGCGGATCTTTTCTACCTATTAGCGATACTGCTATTCGAAATCATTGGGACGTTAGCCTTTTTTCAAGCTTATATTCAAATCTGGTTACAATTTGAACGACGTTGGAAACGGCTGTATTATCGGGGAACGCATCTATTAAGTGTTTCTAATCTCAGTTATCGGTTTCGTAAAAACGCTAAAACATTATGGATGATTACGATTTTAAGCGCGGTTACGATTACGGCAATTGGTAGTACAGCGATGATTTACACGTACGGTCAAAGTCAGTTGAAACAAAATATTCCGGCTGATTTAATTTATACGCAATTACAAAAATCGGATGTTGAAGCTTTAATGGCGCGCTATCACGTGACACCTAAGTCCAAAACGGTCATTGATTATAAAATTATTGCTGGTAATTTTAAATTAAACAGCCCATTGCTCCAAGATGGGTACCAGCAAAACGGGGCCACGACGGTGATGGGGTTATCTCAATATAATCAGATGATGGCCAGTCAGTTTGATCGTCCGGCAACTCATTTAGAACCGCAAGAAGCCGTGGCAATTGTTGATATGCCACTGACCATGTTGAAAATACCCCGTAGTAAGGCACTAAAACCAGTACAGCGTGATCACACGCCGTTAAATTTATATCAATCTGGATTAACCCATTTAGAGGTGATTCGAGTGCGTAAATTATTTCCTAACGGCCCCGCAATTTATTTTGAATCGATTCAGAATATGGTCGTCGTTGCGGATGCTCAGTATCAACGGATTCAAGCGGATGTTACCGATCAGATTCACACGGTGAATTTAACCAAGAAAGATCAACAGAATAAACCGTTCATGGCGGCGTTATTGAAATACACGCAGACAGCTAAGAAACAAGCTTATCTGGTGACCGAGAAGGGCAAGCCGATTGATCATTATCGATTAACCATTAAAAAACCACAGCAAACAGGTGATACCCGTAATGAAGTGCTGATTAAAAAGCCTAATCAGGCATTGGCCAACGCCAATTTTGGCTTTTATCTGTATATCATGATTTTAATTGCCTTAATCTTCATGCTAGCGACCGGGAGTATTATTATGTTGAAACAGCTCTCAGAAGCCCAAGAAGAAATCTTACAATATCAAACGTTGAAAAAAATTGGGATGAGTATGGCTGAAATCAAACACTCGATTTATTTCCAGATTCTGATGATCTTTTTATTACCGATTATTCTCGGAACACTACACGCCATTTTTGCGATTCGATTATTGAGTTTATTTTTAGATAATCCCGGGTTACAATTGGTGTACATTGTTTGTGGGATTTTCATCATGATTTATCTCATGTTTTATTTACTCACAGCTAAAATCTATAATCGTATCGTCAATCGACCGTTGTATGAAGATACGCACTATTAAACCGGAGGCATTTCTGTGCAATTAAAGACTTATCGAACACAAGCGCGACTTTTATTAAAAGGACATTGGCAACAATTAGCGACCATGGTGGCGTGGTGGTTACTGATTACGATGCTCCTTGATGCGGGACTTGAAGGTCTCTTTGGAGCTAATACATTTTGGTATCAAATGGGGGATACTTTTGCGAGTTATTTCTTCTATTTTATTTTTTTAAACGCGGTTTTCTTAGCGACTTTGAAATTAAGTTACCACAAGACGAAAGGCATCAACGCCATCACCCCGTTATTCAAAAAGCCATTCTATACGGATTTAGTGATTTTAAACTTAATTCAACAAGTCTTAAACTGGGGATTATTACTGATTGGCTTAATCCCATTTTATCAACTGATTGGTTGGCAACGCGTGTTAAACTTCAGCTACAACGGGTTAACATCGGCAGCACCTTATCTCATGAAGCTTAGCCAACAGCCAGCCAATTATTTCTTGGTGCTGACCTTTTTACTTGTTTTATTAGTGATTAGTTTAATTCAACCGATTATTTTAGCTTATTATCAGATTTTAGTATTATTAAAATTTGAATTTCCACAGGCCTCAATTAAAATGATTTTGTCGTTATCAACGGTGATTCTAAAAGGGCACTGGTGGCGACTATTGGGATTGGTAGTCTCTTTTATCGGTTGGGAAATCGTTGTTTATTTCACTGCCGGGATTGGTTTTCTATGGTTCTATCCTTACCTGATTATGAGTGTCACACTATTTTATCAAGACATTAAAAAAGATCGGATTCAAGTCATTCAATAATTGATTATTAAAGCAAAAATCGTTATCGGCTAGCGTGGTTAGTCAATAACGATTTTTTGCGTTAAATATGGATAAAAATCAATTAAGGCCATACTCAATGTGGTCAATATAAGCTATGATAGACCGTAGAAGAGGAGTTGAGTGAAATGCAATTACAAGTCTTAGGTTATTATGGTGGTTATCCCTACAATGGTGTCGGTACGAGTAGTTATTTATTAACGAGTGGTGATTATCATTTATTATTAGATTGTGGGAGTGGCGCATTATTAGCGCTCGAAAAAGTTTTAGAACCATTGCAACTAGATGCCGTTTTATTGACCCATTACCATCATGATCACATCGCTGATTTAGGTGTTTTACAATATTATTGGCAATTACACCAAGGTGTCAAAAAAGAACCGATTTTACCAATCTATGGTCATTTACAAGATCCGTTACATTTTGGCAGTTTAACCTTGCCGGGTGTCACGCAGGGATTCGGTTATCAAGAGGATACCGTATTGACAGTCGGGCCGTTTAAAATCACTTTTAAACGAACGATTCATCCCGTGCCCGCGTTTGCGACACGGATTGAAGAAGTTGCAACTGGTAAGGTGTTAGTCTTTACTGCAGATACGGCCTATTTCCCTGAACTTGCGGATTTCGCCCAACAGGCTGATCTACTGATGACGGATACGAACTTCTTGCAAGATAAAACCGGTAAAATGGCCCACATGACGACGACCCAGTCTGCTGTTTTGGCTGAAAACGGTCAGGTCAAGCAATTGTTATTAACCCATTTACCACAAACTGCAACAGCTGCAACGCTTCTAGAACAGGCACAAGCGGTTTTACCCAAGTTACCAATTCAAGTTGCTAAACAAGGATTGACAATTGAAATTGCCTGACGTAAGATAGTGGTATACAAAACTTACAAAAAATAAGTGCAATTTCATTAGAACGATAATTAACTATAATAATAAAATGATTGTATCGATAAAAATAAAACAGTCACTATTGAACTTTAGTTCTATAATATCGATATTAAACGCTTTAATTAGACATTTATTATAATTTCGTTAATTAAAGTTTATTGGAAAACGATTAATTTATTTTTAAGAAAGACTAGTTTTTGACGACTCAATCGCGTATAATAGAGTTTGTAAGAGAGAATGGAACGAATACGAAACGTAGGCGCTTCCATGGTAGAAAAGGAGAGAGACATATGGTTACATTATACACATCACCAAGTTGTACATCTTGTCGTAAAGCCCGCGCGTGGTTAAAGGAACATGATATTCCATTTAAAGAACGCAATATTTTTTCGGACCCTCTCAATAAAAACGAAATTAAAACGATTTTAAGAATGACCGAGGACGGTACTGAAGAAATTATCTCAACACGTTCGAAGATTTTCCAAGAATTGAATATTAAAATTGATGATTTATCAGTTAATGAACTATTAGACTTGGTTCAAGAAAATCCCGGTTTATTGCGTCGGCCAATTATTCTTGATGAGAAACGTTTGCAAGTTGGTTACAATGAAGATGAAATTCGTCGTTTCTTACCACGTGAAGTACGTGCGTTAGAATTACAACAAGCACAATTGATGGCAGGCTTCTAAGTATTTGTGGTAGCACTCAGTCATTAATTGAGAATTAAGTTTGAAAGGTAGGTTATCCGCATTAAGGATGGTCTACCTTTTTTAGTGGTTATTGATTAAAGAATAATCGCTAGACTTGAATGTTGTTAGTGATACTGGTATGGTAAAGCAAAGTACAATCAATGGCTGTCTGAGTGAATTAGACAGTAGTGGAAAGGGGCGCTGGCCCATGAAGATGGAAAAAATTGATGATAATACAATTCGAGTTCTTCTTGAAAATGATGATTTAGAAGAACGTGGCATTACCGGGCTTGATTTATTAAGTAATCATAAAAAGATTGAACGTTTCTTCTATTCAATTTTAGAAGAAGTTGATCAAGACCACGCCTTTGCTAACAATGAGGCCGTCACTTTTCAGGTTTTACCAAATGATCAGGGATTAGAGTTGTTAATTAGTAAGAATCTCCCTAATTTTGGGCAAGTTGAAGGGCATTCTAATTCTGAAATGGTCCAAGGACAAGACGGGATTACGGAATACATCAAAAAACAGTTGCTTAAACGGGATTCGGATGATGAGCAACAAGCGGATGACGATGATGACGAAACCATGAATTATCTTAACCAAACGGATAATCCAACGCGGCAAATTGTGTTAGGCTTTAAATCATTTGATGATTGGGTTGCGCTTGCGCAACAATTGCGGATTGAAAGTGGTGTTTCGAATTTATTCGTCTATCAGCATCAATATTATGCGCAGTTAATTTTCTTTTTGGAAAATACGACTGAAACTTTCTTGCAAGATGATTTAGCCGTCGCTAATGAGTTTGGTCAGAAGGCACCCTATACAGCTGATTTTTTGAAAGAATATGGTCAACAAGTCATGGACAATAGTGCTTTGGAATTAACCCGATATTATTTTAAAGATTAGAAAAAACGACTATCTGTCAAAGGATGGTCGTTTTTTTGCGTATATTAGGTCGGGGTGAGAAGATGAAAATTGCTCAAACTGAATCTGGTGAATTAGTGCTTGCAACAGCTATGTTAGCTAAAAATCAACCACTGTGTTGTCCAAACTGTCAACAACCGGTCATGTTAAAAGGTGGGCAACGAGTGGCGCCGTACTTTGCCCACGTTCGACCAGCCGGTGGTACCGGTGAAAGCCAGACACATCGGCTTGGTAAAACAGCCATTGGGGCCTTGGCGGTTGCCAGTGATTACCAAGTCGACTATGAGGTCCCAATCGGTCAGCACCAACGAGCAGATGTTTTAGCAACTCGGGATGCGCAATCAGTTGTGATTGAATATCAGTGTAGTCCTTTAACACCAACCTGTCTGGCACAACGCACCAATGATTATTTAGTGGCGGGTTTAACGGTCATCTGGGTGCTTGGTGAACGATTTTGGCCGAAACACCGTTGGTTTAGTCAACAGCAATTAGCGTTTATTCAATATCGTCCAGAATGGGGTTTTTATCTCCTTGGTTATGCGCCCCACCAACAGAAATGGTTATTGTATCATCATATCGTGACGATTGATTTCAAAGGCTATTTTTGGCAGAATCGGTATTTGACAGCACAACAGGCGTTGAAGTTAATCGCGCAACCTGCAAACATCTCGATTGGTCATCAGTGGTCGCCAATTGGCATTGCACAACAGCGGCAAGTGATTCAAAACCGCCTGATTCGAATGGATGCACAGCTAGTTAGTTTACAACAAGCTTGTTACCAACAAGGGCTAACCTTGCAGACGGTACCACGCTGGTGTTACTGTCTTGATTATGTACCACCATTATTTGAAACGGGTCAGTTTATGAGTCGGGTGCACTGGTTACTCGAACGACAATCAATTGATTATTTTGGTGACTACGCAACACGACTACAGCAGCCATTATTACCGACAGATATTTTGAAAGATTGGCCAATTCGTCAGTTGGTAAAAGACCAACAAATACTCATTAAATAAAAAGCCTAACGTTATCTTTGACGGCTAGTTCAAAGATAACGTTAGGCTTTTTGACAAGGCGGTTTAAGTTAAAACCCGGAAGGCAACGTTGGTGAATTTAGATTGTTGTTGCGTTAGTGTTTGATAGGTTGTTTCGGCGTCAGTTTGTTGCTGACAGACTTCTTTCAATAAATCGTAAGAAGCGCAATTTTCAATCAATAGGCCGGAATCATTTTGATCTTTAGCATAATTAAAAATAACCGCAGATGGACTCGTTTGAATGTTCATTTCACAGGCCAGTTGTTGATCACTGTCGAAAGCCTGCTTAGCCAATTCACTATGCCAATCTTCGAGTAACATTTCAGTATCTAAGCCCACTTGTTCGGCAATCGATAGGACCAAGGTTGTGTTGAAGGGGGCGTCAAACTGACGGAAAGATTCTTGCAAGCACATTAAAAAAGCACGGCTTTTCTTATTGCCTTGGAAAGTAGCGGCCTTATAAGCTAGGACTGCTTGGTAAATCGTGCCAAAAACTTGGTTGCGTAAATCTAAATCATGACTATTCAATTGTTGAAAATGCATATAATGTTCAACGTTTTTTAAATTCAAAACGGGAATAAATTTAAAATGAATATTCGTTTCGCCAGATTCTTCGATAATTTTAATGAGTGCTTCTTCAGAACGTAAACAAAGTTGACCAATCGGGTTAATAAATAAAAACACTTCTAACAAAGCTGTTCCCCCAAACTAATTAATTTTTAAAACGACATAATCGTATTTGACTACTTTAAGCAAAACACACCCATTTTGCAATTAATGTGCTTGATGCTGACTCGCCCGCTGGATTTTGTTGATGACAGGAGTCAGTTTAATTGAATAGTGCTGGACCAGTTGTTCAAAATAAGGTCGCGCTGTTTGAAAATCAATGACTTCTAACTCGAGCTCATAATCGACAAACTGATCCGGAAAGCTGGTTTGATCGAGCATTAACTGCCCTTGTGGCGCATTAAAGATTGTTCGTTCAGTTGTACTATAGCCCCAAATCGTGAGTGCAGGCCAATTTAATGCTTGCTCATTAAAATAAGTCATGATGGGGCCATCGGGTTGGATAGTTTGCTGTTGGACTAGCTGCTCAGCGACATCTAATGAAAGTGGTTCAGTGATTTCAATCAATGTTCGCTGGGCCGAATTTGTTGGGACCTTTAACGTTTGTTCCGCGTCAGCGGCAAACTGGCGAATCCGAAGGGCCAGTCCTTGTTGACGCAATTGCTGGTCGGGTAGTTCAAAATAGTAATTTGTTTGATGCACCGTTAATGCTGTGGGGTGCTCGTTTTTAATTTGATTAAATTGTGCTTTAGTAATTAACGTTTTAAATTCCCGTTCAGTGGTTTGAGTCACTAGTTCAACTCCTTATTGATATTAAGACTATCCTAGCATAAAAAATGGTAATTGTAATCGAATTTGTATTTTGGACGTTTCGTGGCGCAACAAAACTAATCTATGGTAAAATAACACTGTATGTGACAGATTGAATGCGGGGTATTAATTAAATGGTTGAAAATTGGAAAAAATTCCTAATGCCGTATGAAGAAGCGGTTAGTGAATTAAAAATTAAATTACGTGGCATGCGTAAACAATATCAACAAAACAACGAACATGCCCCTATCGAGTTTGTAACTGGACGGGTAAAACCGATTGATAGTATTAAAGAAAAGATGCAACGTCGTTATATTACTGAAGAATTATTAGAAAAGGATATGCAAGATATCGCTGGTTTACGGATTATGTGTCAATTCGTGGAAGATATTCATGAAATTGTTGGTCTGTTACACCAAAGAACGGATATGACCATTATTGAAGAACGTGATTACGTTTCGAACGTTAAACCCAGTGGCTATCGGTCTTACCACATTGTGATTGAGTATCCAGTTCAACTGATTAGTGGTGAGAAAAAAATATTGGCTGAAATTCAAATTCGGACGATGTCGATGAACTTTTGGGCAACGATTGAACATTCCTTAAATTATAAATATCAAGGTGAATTTCCGGACAGTTTAAAGGCGCGTTTGAAACGGGCGGCCGAAGCTTCCTTCATGTTAGATAAAGAAATGTCGGAGATTCGGGAAGAAATTCAAGAAGCGCAACAATTATTCTCATATGGTAAATGGCAAAAAACGCTTGATGAAACACCTAAAAATGACTTAAAAGGGGACTGAGCCGATTGAAAGTGATGGTTTATAGCAACGATGGCAACTCATCACGACATGTTGCCGATCGGTTGACCAAAAAGTTAACGAGTACCGGTTTCATTATGGAACGCGAGCATCCGGATGTGGTGATTTCGGTGGGTGGCGATGGGACTTTGTTATCAGCGTTTCACAAATACGCTGCTGATTTAGACCATATCCGGTTTATCGGTGTGCATACGGGCCATCTTGGCTTTTATACTGATTGGCGCGACTTTGAAGTTGAAGATTTAGTTGTTGCGTTGCAAGAAGATATGGGCCAAAGTATCAGTTATCCATTACTGGAAGTCAAAATTAAATATGCGGATACGGGTGAAATGAAACGTGAATTAGCGTTGAATGAAGTCACGTTGCGCCGTTATGCGGCGACTTTGCGAACTGACGTCTATATCAAAGAAAACTTTTTTGAAAGTTTCAGAGGCGACGGCTTATGTGTCTCAACGCCAACCGGTTCAACGGCTTACAGTAAATCAATTGGTGGGGCCGTTTTACACCCTCAATTAGACGCCATGCAGCTGACTGAAATTGCGTCAATTAACAATCGGGTCTACCGGACGTTATCCTCGCCGGTCATCTTGCCATCTAATGAATGGTTATTATTAAAACCGTCGAAGACGAGTGACTACGTGGTCACGATTGATCAATTTACGTCGAAAGATCGACCAATTGCAGAAATGCAATTTAAAATCGCAAAAGAAAGAATACAATTTGCACGATACCGGCATACTTATTTCTGGGATCGTGTCGAAGATGCATTTATTGGGACAAAACATGAAATTTGAATGGCAGTATCAAGAATCAGAAGGTTGTGTTTTACGCAACTTTTTACGGCACCATGGTTTATCTAGAAGTCAGTTAGCCAAAATTAAGTTTGCAGGCGGGACGATTTTAGTCAATGGACAAGAAGCCTATACGAATGCTAAATTGGTTCAGAATGATTTAGTCACCATTTATCTCGCACCAGAAGTGGCCGTCGAACACGTGATTCCCGTTAAAGGGGATTTACGGGTGGTTTATGAAGACGACCATTTTTTAGTGGTCGATAAACCGGCATTTGTGGCGTCGTTACCAGCACCGCAACACCCAAGCAACACAATGGCTAATTACGTCAAACAATATTTGATTGACGAACACGCTGAAAGCCAAGTCGTTCACGTGGTGACTCGGTTAGACCGCGACACGAGCGGTTTGATGATGTTCACCAAACACGGTTTTGCCCACAGCTTAGTCGATAAGCAGCTGCAATCTAAAGAATTGCAAAAAACTTACGTCGCGATTGCCAGTGGTGATATGCGCGAAGATATGCCGAACCACGCCTGGATTGATCGACCGATTAAACGTTCGGAAGATTTCTATATGCGGCGGGTGGTCGCACCGGGTGGCAAGCGTTCGTTGACTGAATATTGGCAAGCGGCGCATGGTGATGATGCAACGCTCGTTAAATTACAATTATTAACCGGCCGGACGCATCAGATTCGCGTCCATTTTAAATCAATTGGCCATCCGCTAATCGGCGATAATCTCTATGGCGAAGCGGACGATTTACTACCGCGCCAGGCGTTACATTGTCGGCAATTACAATTTTATCATCCGTTTGAAGAAAAAATCATTACGGTGAAGAGTCCGTTGCCGGCTGATTTTAGAGCGGTTTTAGAAGCGCGGCATTTAGCCTATGATGAAAATACCTTATAATAAAAAAAAGCTTAAGCTATTGATTAGGGGCTGTTATCAGGCTTCAAAATCAGTATACTAATAAGCGATTATGATTTACGAAGGGAAGAGTGTTGTGTTTACGTTGAATGTGATTAAAACGATTATATTAGGGATTGTCGAAGGCTTTACCGAATGGTTACCAATTAGTTCGACTGGTCATTTAGTGTTAGTCGGTAGTGTCTTAAAGATGGGTGAAACCAAAGCGTTCATGGATATGTTTAATTATGTGATTCAATTCGGCGCGATTTTAGCGGTCGTCGTCCTATTTTTCCACAAGTTAAACCCATTTTCACCCCGTAAAACGGGTTTAGAACAGAAACAAACTTGGACGTTATGGTCTAAAGTCGTGATTGCCGTGATTCCATCAGTCGTGATTGGTTTTCCGTTGAACGATTGGATGGATGCCCATTTAATGAACAATTGGGTGGTTGCCAGCATGTTGATTCTTTATGGGATTTTGTTCATTGTGATTGAGAATCGGAATAAAAGCGTTACGCCGAAATTTACCGATTTAAATACGTTGCCTTATTTAACCGCCTTTTGGATTGGCTGTTTCCAAGCGTTATCAATTATTCCAGGGACTTCACGTTCAGGCGCTACAATTCTAGGGGCAATCATTATTGGGACCTCTCGATTTGTCGGGGCTGAATTCTCATTTTTCATGGCGATTCCAACCATGGTCGGGGTCAGTGTCTTGAAGGTTGGCAAATTCTTCTATGAAGGCAATACGTTTACGGGTGATCAAACGATCATTCTGTTAATTGGGATGGTCGTGTCATTCATTATTTCAATCGTGTCGATTAAATTCTTGATGGACTACATTAAGAAACATGATTTCAAAGTATTTGGTTGGTACCGGATTATCTTGGGATTATTAGTACTAGGCGCCATGTTATTCGCTTAATTGAAGTTTGAAGGGAGTTTTTCAATTGTTAATCAAAGAAGTTTGTGTTGAGAATTTTACAGCAATCCCCGCCGCGATTCGCCAAGGTGCGAAACGGATTGAATTAAACGATAATTTAGCCGTCGGTGGCACAACTGTCAGTCGGGGCGTCATGGCTGAAGCTGTGCGCTATGCCCACGAACACGATGTACCAGTAATGGTCATGATTCGTCCCCGTGGTGGGAACTTTGTCTATAATGATCAAGAATTAAAAATCATGGAAGCCGATATTTTTTCAGCCCAAGAATTGGGTGCCGATGGGATTGTCCTGGGTTGTTTAACGCCGGAAAATCAAATCGACGATGAAGCGATGGAAATGTTGATTGGCGCCGCTAACGGGATGCAAGTTGTCTTCCATATGGCGTTTGATGAGATTCCGGCAGCCCAACAAGCTACGGCAATTGATTGGTTAGCCGAACATGAGGTTAAACGAATTTTGACGCATGGTGGACCACTTGATCAACCTTTAAATCAAGACCACTTAAAAGAACTCGTGGCGATTGCCGATGGTCGCTTAGTCATCTTGCCAGGTGGTGGCGTGACAGCAGTGAACGTCACAACAATTACGACCGCATTAGGGGTGACCGAAGCCCATGGCACTAAGATTGTCTAAACGTAGCAACAAAAAAATACGATTCGCCAAAGTGATTTTGGCGAATCGTATTTTTTTGTTGTCTTTATTTTTTTTCGATAGCGAGGACTTGGCCACTTGAGTGATTAATGCCTTGATAACGACTAACTTGGTAATGGTCCGGGTTTAAATGGGTGAGGTCAGCAACCAAATAATTGATTTCTTCGTCTGAGGGGTTGAATTGGGTTTCACTGACAAAAACCAATAAACCGCCACGATTCAAACGCGATAAGATCTGATGGTAGGCTGAAATTGTGGTGTTCGGTAAAGTCGTTTGAGTAGCGGTCTCGGCCGATAGAATACCCAAACTAAAAATAGCTGCTTGGACTTTGAGGTCGGGCGCTAAAGCCGTAATAATCCGTTCGTGACCTTGATTGTAGAGGGTCACTTGTTGATGTAAATTGGCTTTAGTCAAACGATCGGTGCAGATATCAAGCGCCGATTTTTGCAAGTCAAAACCGTAAACGTGGCCAAAATCAGCAACCTTTTCAGCTAGAAAATGGGTGTCATGACCATAGCCGACGGTGGCATCAATGACGATGTCGCCGGGACGAATGGCTTTTGCTAATAGTTGGTGGGCGAATTGAACTGGATCTGTCAGAATCATAGGTGAAAACTCCTTTGAATGTTAATCGTGAAGGTTGGGGAATAGTTGTTGTTGTTTAAAGGCTAACGAAGTTAGGCTTAAGCAACCGGCCGCTAATAAAAAGCCACCGAGCACATCGGTCGGATAGTGAACTTGAACGTAAATCCGACTGAGTCCGATTAGTAAGGGCAATAAGGCGCAGACAATAGTCGAAACCCGGCGCCAGGTTCGATTCTGAATCAAATAACGACTCAAAATCCATAATGAACCCCAAAAAAGTAAACTACCGGAAGCATGACCACTGGGAAAACTATAGCCACCCGCGTGAACGAAATGTTCATAAGCAGGGCGTGGTCTGGCAACTAAGCCTTTAATGACGTGGTTGAGACTGGTATAAATGGTGACGTTGAAGAGCACGAAACCAGCAGCCGAATATAATTTGTAATGGTAACAAATTAGGCAAACCAGTAAAACAAGTCCAATGATACTGGTTGGGTTGCCCAAAGTCGTAATGCCGATTAGGATTGGTTTGAACTTTAACGATAGACTCTGATGAAGCCAATCATTGATTGTATAATCAAATTGTTTGACCCAAGCGGCGCGAGTTGTAATACTAAAGAGTAAGAGGACGAAAGCGCTGAAACAGGTCAGCGTAAAAGAAATCTGTTTTTGTTGATTCGACATGCAAGGTGTTCCTTTCTAGCTAGTATTAGCTTAACTACGATCATACAATAATTTGATGTAATAGTACAAATAATTAAAGTGGTTTAACAAATAGATTGTTTTGTCGAGAAATTAATATTATACTATACACTAGTTGAAGCTCAATTAAATCGTGCAATCGACTTCATTGGAGGGTCTAAAAATGAAAGAAACCAGAAAACAGCGTATTGCTGTCCAGAAATTAAATTTACATAAACAAAAAAATGAGATTCGCATCAAAAAAATGCGGAATGTCACGACGTTTGCTGGGGCCAGTGTTTTAATGGGCTCCGCAATTGCGCCTAGTTTTTCAAGCGGTAAAGCTAAAGCGGCTACTGAAGCCGTTCAAAATAATCAAGATCAAACGGCTACGACCAATACAAGTAGCTCAGTGGTTAATAATACGACGAGTTCTAGTGTCACCAGTTCAGCGGTTACGAGTAGTGCGCAATCAACGAGCAGCCAATCAACAGCGACTAGCCAATCAACGCAACAGCCAGCGGTAAAGCCACAAGTGACTGAAAATGAGGCCAATAAAGTGGCTTCAGCCCAACCAACACCTACCAAAGCTCAACCAATCGTTGGTGTTCAGAGCACTAGTGCTAATGCGGCTTCAGCCCGCGTGATTATGTCAGCAGCTAGTACGAGTGCTCAAGCTTTTATCAATTCAGTGGCCAGCTCAGCCCGCCAATTAGCCAGTGATAACAATTTATATGCTTCGGTCATGATTGCCCAAGCTTCTTTGGAATCTGGTTTTGGGAGTAGCTCATTAGGTAAAGCCCCTAATTATAACTTATTCGGCGTTAAAGGGTCATACAACGGTAGTTCCGTTTATATGTGGACTAATGAAGATGATGGTCATGGAAACTTGTACCAAATTCAAGCTGCTTTTAGAAAATATCCTTCATACTACCAATCATTGCAAGATTATGTGCACGTTTTGAAGAATACGTCGTTTGGCGCAACGCCTTACTACCAAGGCGCGTTTAAGAGCTATACGAGCAATTATCAACAAGCAACGCAATATTTACAAGGACGTTACGCCACTGCGACTAATTATGCATCAAGTTTGAATCGTTTGATTCAACAATATAATTTAACGCAATACGATACACCTGGTAGTAGTACCGGTAATAATAATGGTGGTAATACTGGTAGCACGACGACGCCAACCACGCCTGCTAATGGCACGAAATACACGGTTAAATCTGGTGATTCAGTTTGGGGAATCGCCCATAAGTTTGGGATTTCAACGACTAACTTAATTAGTTGGAATAACATTAAGAATAATATGATTCACCCTGGCGATGTTTTAATTGTTTCTAAAACAGCAACGGGTAATGGCAACGGTAATAGTGGTAACACGGGTAGCACAACCACGCCAACCACACCGGCAACTGGGACGAAGTATACCGTTAAGTCCGGTGATTCAGTCTGGGCAATTGCCAATAAACACGGTATTTCAATGGCTAATTTAATTAGTTGGAACAACATTAAGAACAATATGATTCACCCGGGCGACGTTTTAATTGTTTCTAAAACAGCATCTGGCAGTGGTAACAGTAATAGTGGTAATACCGGCAGCACGACGACACCAACCACGCCGGCAACTGGGACGAAGTATACCGTTAAGTCCGGTGATTCAGTTTGGGCGATTGCCAATAAACACGGTATTTCAATGGCGAATTTAGTGAAGTGGAATAGTATCCGCAACAACTTTATCTATCCGGGTCAAGTCTTAGTTGTGAGTCAAAGTGGTTCTGGTAGTACTAGTACCGGTAACACTGGTTCGGGTTCTACGACGACTAATCAAACTGGTAAAACGTACACGGTTAAATCCGGCGATTCAGTTTGGGCAATTGCCAATAAATCCGGCATCTCGATGGCGAAATTAGTTCAATTAAATAATATTAAAAATAATTTCATCTATCCGGGTCAAGTGTTAAAACTCGGTAGCACGACGACTAGCAGCACGTCAAACAATAACCAAGGGACTGCATCAACGGCGAAGACTTATACCGTCAAGTCTGGTGATAGTCTCTGGTCAATCGCGCAAAAGAACAAATTATCAATCACCCAATTGAAACAAATCAATAATCTACATTCAGATTTAATCTTAGTCGGTCAAACCTTGAAATTGAAGTGATAGTTTGGTATGCTAAGAACAATTATTTAACGTTGAAGAGGATTAGTAGTCAGTATTAAGTGTTCAGTGAGCGTATGGTTAGTGAGAATACGTCTTTAATACTGATGAACTCGCCTTTGAGTTTTCGACCGAATTAAGTAAGTTGAAACGTGAGCCGCGTTAAGGCCAGAGAGTTGTCTAATTTATGTTGGGCAGAACTTAGGTGGCATCGCGGTTAATTCGTCCTATGGTATTTTATACCATAGGACTTTTTTCGTTAAATAAACCAGAAGAGGAGTGTTTTTATGACTTACGATCATCGCGCAGTTGAACAAAAGTGGCAAGCTTATTGGCAAAGCCACAAATCATTTAAAACCACAGAAGATCAGAATAAGAAGAACTTCTACGCACTCGATATGTTTCCCTATCCATCCGGCCAAGGCCTACATGTTGGTCATCCAGAAGGCTATACCGCAACTGATATTTTAGCGCGGATGAAACGGATGCAAGGCTTTAACGTGTTGCATCCCATGGGTTGGGATGCATTTGGCTTACCCGCTGAACAATACGCGTTAGATACCGGCAATAATCCAATTGATTTTACGCAAAAAAATATTAACACGTTTAAACGGCAAATTAATTCACTTGGTTTTTCTTATGATTGGGATCGTGAAGTCAATACGACTGATCCTAGTTTCTACAAGTGGACGCAATGGATTTTTGAAAAGATGTATGAAAAGGGTCTGGCTTATGAAGCCGAAGTACCCGTTAACTGGAGTCCTGATTTAGGAACCGTTGTCGCCAACGAAGAAGTGATTGACGGTAAAACCGAACGGGGCGGTTATCCGGTTTATCGGAAACCAATGCGTCAATGGATGTTGAAAATCACGGCTTATGCTGATCGGTTAATCGATGATTTAGACACGGTTGATTGGCCTGAAAGTGTCAAAGATATGCAACGTAACTGGATTGGCCGTTCTAAGGGCGCTGAAGTCACGTTTGCGATTGAAGGGCAAACTGATTCAGTCGCCGTCTTTACGACGCGTCCGGACACGTTATTCGGTGTCAGCTACATTGTGATGGCCCCCGAACATGCTTTGGTGGCTAAAATCACGACTCCCGCTCAAAAAGCGGCCGTTGATGCTTATTTGAAAGAAATCGAACATAAAAGTGATCTTGAACGGACTGATTTGGCGAAAGATAAAACCGGTGCATTCACTGGTGCTTATGCCACTAACCCAGTGAATGGCGAACAATTACCAATCTGGATTTCGGATTATGTGTTAGCCACTTACGGAACTGGCGCAGTGATGGCCGTACCAGCCCATGATTCGCGTGATTGGGAATTTGCGAAGAAGTTTGATTTACCGATTAAACCAGTCGTTGCTGGTGGCAATCCAGAAGAAGCCGTTTATGACGAAGCTGGCGTAATGATTAATTCTGATTTCTTAGATGGATTAGATAAACAAGCCGCAATTGAACGCATGATTCCATGGTTAGTTGAACATGATGCGGGTCACGAACAGGTGAGTTACAAACTCCGTGATTGGTTGTTCTCACGTCAACGCTATTGGGGTGAACCCATTCCAATTATCCATTGGGAAGATGGCACGAGTTCAGTAGTGCCTGAAGACCAATTACCACTTGAATTGCCAATTACGAGCGACATCAAACCTTCAGGAACTGGCGAAAGTCCATTAGCCAACTTAACTGATTGGTTGAACGTAACGGATGAAAATGGTCGTAAAGGCCGTCGTGAAACCAATACGATGCCACAATGGGCGGGTAGCTCATGGTATTACCTCCGTTATATTGATCCTAAAAACCCCGATAAATTAGCTGATTTTGCTAAATTAGAAGAATGGTTACCGGTTGATATGTATATCGGTGGTGCTGAACATGCCGTCTTACATTTACTTTATGTTCGTTTCTGGCATAAATTCTTGTATGATATCGGGGTTGTGCCAACCAAAGAACCATTCCAACGGTTGTATAACCAAGGGATGATTTTAGGCGACAATCACGAAAAAATGTCGAAATCAAAAGGCAACGTGGTTAATCCGGATGACGTGGTTGATCGCTATGGTGCCGATACGTTACGGTTATACGAAATGTTCATGGGACCTTTGGACGCGTCAATTTCTTGGAGTGAAAAGGGCCTAGCCGGCGCACGGAAGTTCTTGGACCGGGTATGGCGTTTATACACTGAAGAAGATACCGACGAACAAAATCAAGTTTCAATCAAATTAGTTCAAGCCAACGATGAAACGTTGAAGAAATCTTACAACGAAACCGTTAAAAAAGTGACAGAAGATTTCGAAAACATGCACTTTAACGTCGCGATTTCACAATTGATGGTCTTCATCAATGATGCCTATAAAGCTGATACATTCCCAATGGCTTATGCTGAAGGTTTCGTTAAGTTGTTAGCCCCAATTGCACCGCATATGATGGAAGAATTGTGGACAATGCTTGGGCATACTGAATCAATCAGTTACGAAGCATGGCCAACGTTTGATTCCGCTGCACTAGTGGATAGTGAAGTCGAAGTTATTCTACAAGTTAACGGTAAGTTGAAAGCCAAAGTCACAGTTGAAAAAGACCTGGCTAAAGACGCACTAGAAGCTCTAGCAATGGCCAATGAAAAAATCGCCGACTTCATCGCCGACAAAACAGTCCGCAAAGTGATTGTCGTGCCAAATAAAATCGTTAATGTGGTAGCAAATTAAGAAGTGCCTGATTCAACCGGGTAGCTTCTGAGTATAGCCTAAAATCGGGAATTATGACTGGGTTTGGTCATGATTCCCGATTTGTAGCTAGACGGAAGAAGCTGGTTGAGAAGCACATTAAAGAAGTGCTGAGTGTGTTTAGTTGCGCTTAGCAACTGAGCATTAACAGAAAATTCCCAGTTATCTTGATTTTTAAGATAATTGGGAATTTTAGGTTAAGCGGAGGTTGTTGCAACTCAAAAACACGTTAACAATGTTATTAAGTCAGATTGCTGCATAGTTTGCCCATTAGTTTTCCTGATCTGACAGACAATCTTCCATATTTTGTAACACTATTTAATGTCATTCATGGATTAGAAGTTCAAAATGGAACTACTTTTTATCTAAGTTCATATTGTACGTTGTATAATACTTCATGAAGTTTGCTTTATGTCATTGTTTTCAGGGAGGACTTTTATGATATATAAAATTGGAGAGTTTTCAAAGAAAGTTGGTCTATCAATAGACACGCTTCGTTATTACGAGAAAGAAAAATTAATTATTCCTCATAGAAAAGAAAATAATCTAAGGATTTATACAGAAGAAGATATAATTTGGATTGAATTTATCAAACGGTTAAAAAGCACAGGTATGCCAATTCGTATAATTCGTAAATATTCTGTATTGCGCTATCAAGGTGACGAGACAATGTCAGAGCGAATGTCTTTGCTATATGATCAACGTCATCGCTTAGAGGATGAACAAGAAATATTACAAGAACACATAAATTTTATCAATGAGAAGATTAGCATTTACCAAAAAAAGCAAAATAAAATTTTAAATACTAATTGACATGGAGTTTACTCCAGATTGTATTGTTACTCCTGTAGTTAAAAAGTGTTATCGGAGGAATGAGCAATGACAGAAATTGATAGACTTGAACTTGGAAAGAAAACACTCAATATGGTAGACGGCCCAGCTGCGGATAATGTCATGAATTCATTAAAGGACATTGCACCCGATGTAGGTAAATATATTTTCGAATGGGCATTTAGCGATGTTTACAATCGGCCAGAATTAGATTTGAAACAGCGCGAAATGATTACTATTACGACATTACTAACACAAGGGGATACGGCTTCCCAACTTAGGGTGCATATTAATGGATCTTTGAATGTTGGATTAACAAAAGCCGAGATTGTTGAAACTTTTATTCATTGTTTGCCTTATGTTGGTTTTCCAAAAGTTTTAAATGCCATTAATATTGCTAAAGAGGTTTTTAACGAACGAAAGTAAAAGGGTTTGAATATTACAAAAAAATCTAATTAAAATCAGAGTAAATTTGTATCTGTTTAATCGGCAATTCAACGATGATAATCGTTTAGCAGCTAATAGCCTAATGTTGGATGGACGTGAGTATCAGACCACTTAAAGTAAATAATATTTTTCGATTCAAAAAAACTAGCCGTCACTTTAAAATAGTGATGGCTAGTTTTTTGGTTAATAAAGTGGATTAATCTGGTCGTGGTGCAACACCTTAATCGATTCACCGGCTTGTTGACGGCGATCGATGTTTTGTTCACCCCAAGTACAGAGTAGATTGAGAATCTGGTTGAGTGATTGACCGTATTCGGACAAACGATATTCAACGTGGGGTGGGACTTCTGGATAGATTTTACGATTAATAATCCCATCGCGTTCTAATTCGCGCAATTGTTGCGTGAGCACTTTTTGGGAGATACCGGGAATATTCTGGCACAGTTCACTGGTTCGTAAGGGTTGATTGCGCAGATGGCATAAAATAATCGGTTTCCATTTACCGCCGATGATTTCAATCGTCGCTTCAACGCCGATGTTATATATTTTCTCATTCATTTTTAATTTTGATTCACCTTTTCATTGTGATAATACCCAATTATAACCTTTGAGTAACCTAATAACAAAAAAGTGCGTAATTGTGCAACGTTTATTGTTAGTCAATAATAAACACATCAATAAAAAGTGTAGGAGTGTGGAAAATGAATCAGAAACAACGTGCCAATTTAACGTTATTAGCTTTAGCAATCAGTGCCTTTGCCATCGGATCGACCGAGTTCATTAGTGTCGGGTTAATGCCGCTGATGATTAAGGATTTTGGGATTACGATGAGTCAAGCCGGTTTGACGGTTTCGATGTATGCGTTGGGGATTACCATCGGTGCCCCAATTCTAGCGATTTTAACCAGTCGTTGGCCGCGTAAAAATTTATTGTTAGGGATTATGTTAGTGTTTATCGTCGGTAATTTAACCGTCGCTTTTGCGCCTATTTTTCCAATTGTCTTGTTAGGGCGGATCATTTCAGCCTTGGCACACGGGATATTTATGTCAATTGCTTCAGTCATTGCCGCCGATGTTGTTGAACCAGAACGGCGGGCGAGCGCGATTGCGGTCATGTTTACCGGATTAACGGTCGCAACCGTGACGGGCGTGCCCCTTGGAACTTTTATCGGGCAAGTATCAACATGGCATATGTCATTTATCTTTATTGCGGGAATCGGGGTGCTCGGTTTAATCGCCAACTGGTTCTTAGTGCCGAACGATTTACCATTAGGTCAGCCAAGTCATTTTAGTGGGATTAAACGGGTTTTCATGAATCGTCAAATCGTTTTAGCGCTATTGATTACGGCGTTGGGCTACGGGGGTACTTTTACCGTGTATACGTTTGTGACGCCGATTTTAGAAACGAAAATGGGTTGGTCGCCAAGTGCGGTCGTCATTATTTTAGTAATTTACGGCTTAATGGTGGCGATTGGTAATACCTTGGGAGGTAAATGGTCGAATCATCAGCCGTTGTTGGCACTTTTAAAGATGTTTATCGGATTATTAGTGACCTTGATTTTCTTTTTAATCACCTTGAATGGGCACTGGTTCGGCTTAATCAATGTTTTAGTGATGGGCTTCTTCGCGTTTATGAACGTTCCCGGACTGCAACTCTACATTGTGCAACTAGCTGAAAAATATACACCGAATGATATTCCGTTGGCCTCGGCTTTAAATATTTCGGCGTTTAATGTCGGGATTACGATTGGTTCACTAGTCGGCGGTCAAGCATCCGCTGCGTGGGGCTTGGGCAGCACGCCAATCTTTGGCGCTGCGATGGTTTTCATCAGTATTTTATTAACGTGGTGGTTAATTCGAATGACGAAAAAAGCAGCATAACTGAAAAGCCAACTTGTCCTGAAAAAAGGAGTAGTTGGCTTTTTTGATTAAAACGTTCTGCGTACACCAACTTCTTCCGTCTAGCTACAAATCAAAAATCATGACTCAAAACCGGTCATAATTTCTGATTTTAGGCTATACTCAGAAGCTACCCGGTGAGCGCAGCACTCTGCCTAAAACGTGCTCGTTCTCACAGCTTCCTGTGCTTAGCTACGTTTCGCAAACAAAGTCCCAAGTACGGACTTTATTCACAAAACTAGGCTAATGCTCAGAAGCTTTCGTGAAAACTCGCACTCTGAAATATTTTCTAAAGTTTTGTTAAAGGAATTGCAAGGATGGTGGCAATCAACTAGAATAGTAGGAAGACACTTTTCGATGTTTAGACAAGGAGTTATGAAAAATGACCAATTCACCAGAAACGGGGACTACGGACACTTCTTCGCAGAGTAAGATGTTACGCGGTTCTGCTTGGATGACAGCTGGCAGTATTTTTTCGCGAATTTTAGGGGCTGTCTATGTTATTCCATGGCCAATTTGGTTTGGCGTTAATTTTATTGCCGCCAATAATTTATTTGGACGAGGTTATCAGATTTACAGTGTTTTAATTGTTGTTTCGACGGCCGGTATTCCAGGGGCGTTATCGAAGCAAATTGCACATTATAATGAAATGAACGAATATGGCATTGGAAAAAAGTTATTTGAAAAATCATTGATTTTAATGTTAGTGATGGGGATTCTTTCGGCGGGGGCTTTATATTTATTGTCACCCGTTCTTTCTCAAGGTGATGCACGAATGATTCCAGTTTTTCATTCACTCTGTTGGCCTTTATTGATTATTCCGTTACTCAGTATTATGCGGGGATTTTTCCAAGGTTATGCTGAAATGGCACCGTCCGCCATCTCACAATTTGTTGAACAGGTTGCACGAGTTGCCTACATGACAATTACCGTTTTTATGATTACACAAGTTGCCAAAGGGAGTTACGTGACCGCCGTTACACAAGCAACGTTTGCTGCGTTTATCGGGGCAATCGCCGGATTATTATTACTTGTCTGGCACTATTTAAGACAACGACCAAAGCTTGAAAAGTTAATTGAAAATAGTAATAACGCAATTGAAGTTTCAACGACTGATTTGCTTAAAGGCATTATCAAACAATCAATTCCGTTTATCGTGATTGATGCCAGTATTAATTTAGTCTATATTATTGATCAATTTAGTTTTAATCGAATGATGAGTGACTTTGTGATTGCGAGCGATCATCAATTATGGAATATGTATACTTTATTTGCCGTTAACGCCAATAAATTAATTTCAATTACGGTTTCGTTAGCCGCTGCCATGGCGGTTACTGCGATTCCATTGATGTCAGCTGCTCATGTGCGTGGGAATCAAAAGGAATTAAAGCGCCAAATTGGGAGTACTATTCAGCTCTTTAGTTTCGTCATGCTTCCTGCAGCGTGTGGGATGGCGGCCGTGGCTGGTCCATTGTACACACTATTTTATGGCTACGATGCTTTAGGGGTCAATGTTTTACAATATTCATCATATATCTCAATTTTATTAGGGTTATTCACGGTTTTAGGGGCGATTTTACAAGGACTCTATCAAAATCGAACAGCGCTCTTTTATTTAATGATCGGTTTTATTGTTAAAATTGTAGCGCAATATCCAGCAATTTATTTCTTCCGTGTGTACGGGCCATTGACGTCCACTGGTTTGGCATTTGCCACGAGTTCGATTTTAATGTTGATGGCGTTACGTCGCAACTACCATTTTGATGTCTTACAAACCATACGCCGTTTAGCAGGGGTCTTAATCTTCTCAGGAATCATGTACATCGTCACTGCCGGTGCGGTTAAGCTGTTATACCTTGTTTTCAACCCATACAGTCGGTTACAAAGTGTCTTGGTCTTGGTGATTAGTGTTGGGATTGGGGCCGGTGTTTACGCCGCCTTAGCGTTGAAAACGCGGTTAGCCGATTTTGTACTCGGGACCAATATGGACCGCTTTAGAAGAAAGTTGAAATTAAAATGAGAATTGATCGATTTCTAAGTTATATGCAAGTGGGGAGTCGGCAATCGTTAAAAGCCCTTTTTAAGGCTGGTCGGGTACAAGTTGACGGTCAAGTAATTGGCAACGGTAAGTTTCAGGTGACTGAAGCGACCGTTGTTGAAGTTGATGGCGAACCGATTCATTATCAAACTGATTTTTATTGGTTACTCAATAAACCGGCGGGCGTGATTTCGGCGACCACTGATCCGCAAAAAACGGTCATCGATTTATTAACACCGGCCGATTATCGGGCGGATTTATTTCCGGTTGGCCGGCTGGATAAAGATACAACCGGCTTATTATTATTAACGAATGATGGTGATTTAGCGCATTCGTTATTGAGTCCTAAGAAACATGTTGCTAAAAAATATCAGGCTAAAATTGCTGGGATTGTGACGGAAACGGATCAAGCGCAGTTTGCGGCGGGAATCCAATTAAGTGATTTTCAAGCGCAACCGGCGCAATTGACGATTCTCGAAACGGATGAACAGACGCAAACTAGTTTGATCACCGTTGAAATTCATGAAGGTAAGTTTCATCAAGTCAAGCGGATGTTTCATGCGGTCGGTAAGGAAGTTTTAACGTTACAACGGTTATCGATGGGGCCATTGACCTTGCCCACAGACTTATTACCGGGGCAATACCGCGCGTTAATCACGGCTGAAATTGAAGCCTTAAAAGGATAGCAAGAACAAGCTGTGACAGAACTCGGTTATCAATCGAGTATCAAGTTAAAAAATGAGTATCCTGAATTTAGGATACTCATTTTTTTGATTTGAACGGAAATTGATGAGTTTTGGCACGCGTCAGAGAAATATATTCGTTTAAAATATCGGAATACTCAGGCTTGTGTCATAACTTTTTTGTTAATTGGCCATCTGCGCCATAAACGCCGGTAACGCTTGAATAATCTGGGTTGGCAAGGTGACATATTTGGTTTGCGCGAGTTGATCTGAAATCGCGCTGTGCGTATAAACCGCAGCGTTGACCGTTGCGACACTGGTTTGGAATTGACCGCAAAAAGCGGCAATAATTCCAGTTAATGTGTCGCCACTGCCGCCAGTCGCTAAAGCGGGGGTGCCAATCGTTAATTGGTAAACTGATTGGTCATGATAAATTTCAGTGTGATGTTTCTTTAAAACTAAAATTGGTTGACCTAACTGGGCTAATGATTGTTGATTAGCGCTAATAGTCTGGTGGGCAATTGGTAACTGGCTGAGGCGTGACCATTCCATTTGATGTGGCGTTAGAATTAATTGCGTTTTGGGTAATCGTAAGTGGTGTTTAGCGACTAAGGTCAGTGCTGAGCCATCCACTAGTAAGGTTTGGGTTGCCGTTACCGTTTTAAAAGTGAGTTGTAATAACGTTAACGCGTGGGCGTTTAAGCCCAGACCGGGACCGATTACGATGACATCGGCACTTTGAATGGTCTGTGCGAGTTGGTTGGTCGGGGCTTGATAGTCAACAAACATCGCTTCGGGTAACCGAGCGTGTAGGCTAGCCAGATTGATTTGATCAGTCATCACCGTTACCAGCCCGGCACCGGCATGGACTGCTGATTCGGCGCTCATCATGGCCGCGCCACCATATTGTTGGTTGCCGCCAATGATTAGAATGCGGCCAAACTGGCCTTTATGACTATTGGCGGGTCGCTTAACAATCACTTTTTGCACCATTTCGGTTGTAATAACTTGCATCAAAAATCCCTCCAGTTATTTTGATTCTATTATAAGCCAAAGATTGGTAAAAAGGTATTGGCAGGGCTTGCTAACACTGGTACAATAGTCTTGTAACAATTTTTTGCCCGTGTGGCGGAACTGGCAGACGCGCAGCGTTCAGGTCGCTGTTTGGGTTTCCAAGTACAGGTTCGAATCCTGCCACGGGCATTATAAGAAAAATAAAAAGCACCAAAACCACTGATATATCAATGGTTTTGGTGCTTTTTTTAAATTAAATAGTATAAGATTCAATATGTCTTTGTTAAAAGTGTATCAATTATTAAAAAAACAGTGATTGCTGTTTTTGTGTAGCGATACTAACAAGAAATGTAGCCAGCCATATCAATAAAAATGATATTTGAATGACGTTGAGAACAAATTTTTGGTCGTTCATGTCGGAATGGTAAACCATGTGAACTATTACGTTAGAATTTAAGAAAAATATGAAGTTGATAAATCAACGAGATGCAGCACTGCAGATAAAAAAGCAATATCCGGATTAGAAGAAATTAAATTTAATAAAAACGGTGGGGAATTTTCAACTACAGAAAATGATTTAGGAAAATGGTCAATTGGGGCAAAAGTTAAATTATCAAAATCAGTTTGGTATGACATAGATGCAAGTAAAGATGGTGTCGAAATAATGGAAAAAGGATTCCCATTAAAAAATATGCAAGGTGGGACGGATGATACAGTAAACGTAATTTATTCAAATGGCGGAAGTGAGCTTATCCAATGAATACGCTGAGATAATGCTAAAATAGTCAAGGTTACGATACCAATGGTTTTCAAGGTATGGCCGTTGCCCCAATGAACAAAGAGGGTGAGGTTGACTATTCACATATCACGGTAGCTTATGCCGGAACCAATCAATCTGATTCCAAGGATATTGCTGAAGATCTCCAAGGAATTGGTGACGTGCAAACCTCTTGCAGACTTATGATGTTGATAGCATGCGTTGATTTCTCAATCTTTTGCTTTCCAACTGACGATAATTAATACTGAACCTCTTGGAATAACGACCAGTATTAAGATAAATAGCATGAAATAGTATTTATTAATATATATATCGTTTATTTGATATAATATAATAGTTTTTAAATATCTGTTTATGCTATACTGATTTAAACTGAATTTAAGGAGTAATGCCATGCCTGATAATAAGACTTTTAAATCAGATATCGATAATGCTAATCAACATGCGAATGATTTAACCGCTAATACTGAATTTAAAGCAATTCATGATTTTACATATGCTTCAAGTCCAGCGACTAAACAAATCGGTGAAGTGCTTAATCAACTGGACACGATCGTTAAATCATTTTCTGAATTAACGCTTCAAAATTCAAATGATATTAAAAAAATTGCAAAAGCGCATGAAGATTCGGATATACTGCAAGCAGAAAAATGGCGTAATGAACAATGAAATCTAATCAAATAATTGTGAAACAAACCTTACAAAAAAATCAAACAGCGGTCGATGAGTTAAAACAGCTCAGATTAGATTTAGAACGTGAATCGAGTGAGTTGAATGCGATTCAAAAACGAGAAATGCAATTGCTACAAGAAATCCATTATTATAGTGATGGTTCACTTGCGGCTGGTGAATCACAACGATATTTAGAAGAGACGAACGATGCTAATCGAAAATTTGCCAATGAAGTTGCAGAATTTAATGACTTAATCGCGGTTAATCTTAAAAATAGATACCGCGAACAAACGCAATTGGAATTAGCGATGCGTCAATCAGAAAGCGAGGTGCGACGGTGACTAAGTTTCGATATACTGACTGGACTACGGTGAAAACTAATATTTCCAATGCCAGAATGACCACATTAGGAGATTTAACGCAATATCAACAATACGTTGCAACATTCACTCAGGAAGAAGCGTTACAAGGGGCGACTTGGCAAGCTGCGAAAGAATACATTAACTTGACAACCCCACTGGCTAAAGGGCTTGCGAATGCCCTAACTGATGTTGGCGTCGTACTGGATAACTATTTAACTGATTTTGAAACGACCGTTAATCAGACTGGTAAGGATTTAGATTCTGATAAGCTTCGTGCATTACAAAAAGATTTGGCAGATATTCGCGCAATGAAAAAAGCAACCGTGGCGGCGGTTTCAAAATCGCATATTAATAATCATCTACCGGGTGGCGAGATGAATCCATATAGTGGTGGGATTTCAACGACAGCGTTTGATCACAATATTTCGAGTGATACTAAAAAAATTAAAATACTTGATTTATATGACGATTTTGAAGGACGTCATACGACAGACTATACGACCATTATAAGTGCTCTGGATAGTATTAAAATCGGTGTCCAAGCTTTAAATAATCCGAAAAATTTTAATACGACCACGGGTGAATTCAATCCTGCTAATCTCAATAACGCTGAATGGTATCAGAATTTAACCAACTATAATGCTACCAAACGTGATCCGGCAATTGACGTTAAAATAATTCAGACTCCAATTTATGGTGCAGCTGGGAATGTGGTGGGTTATGATAAGCAATACGAAGTTTATATAGATGGTCAATTAAATCCTGAAGCGGGTAAAAAGTTAATTGAACTTGAAAACAAAGAAGGTTTGAAGTTTGTCAGCGGCATTTTAGGAATTACCGATTTCTTAGAAGCCATTAGTGGGAAAGACCCCTTTACTGGTGAAAAAGTAACCTCGCAAGAACGTGCAAAAGCAATTCTATGGACAGTCTTATTGGCTATTCCCGTTGGAAAAGCCGTTACAACGCTTAAAGATCTGCGAAAAGGTGTGATACTTGAGGAAACTGCGTTAAAATCAGTAGATGAGGAATTCCTGACAAAGGTTAGCAAAGCTGTTGAAGGAGACAGTGGTGTTAATGTAACTTCAAAATATGATGATTTATATGCTTATAAATATAATGGATATGCCAATCCAGGACCATTGAATGAAGTTAGAGGGCAACCAAACAAGAATTTCTATGGTGGTAGATATGATATCGAGGTTTTAAAGGAACAAAAAATTTACTATAGAAGTGGGGACTCAACTAGTCCTTTAGGACAGTGGTTTACAGAAATACCACCTAGTTCGGTAGCAGACGTTCGAATCAATTTAGCAGTAAAACCTCAATGGCTAGATAAAAATGGGGCGTTAACGGGAACATCAACTATAGATACAGTTTATAAGGTTGAGATACCAGCTGGTACAACAATTTATAAAGGGCCAGTAGGAAACCAAGGCGAAATCTACCAAGGCGGCTTAAATAATAATCAAGTATTTATTCAAGAACCATGGCTTTTAGACAGAGTAAATATTTTAGGGAAGCAACCATTAAAGTAGAATAGGGTGAGTTATTTGGAAACCGAACTTGAAATTAAAACTGTGGTACAACAATTATTACCGCTTTTAATAAAATATAATAATGGAAAAATCAATTATCAAATTCAGAAGTTAAAAGACATAAATGAAATTTTAAATTCAAATATGGACAATTCGGAAATAAAAGAGATATTAAGAGATATATCGGAGAGTATTTATCCGCCTCAGGGAGGATTAACTGATTTTTATGTTTGGGATAATGACAACTCCAAAAGAATAGAAATTAATCAGTCCATCAGTACATTAAATGATAAGTTGTGGAATTTAATAAAATAAAAAAGGCCCTATCTGATTGGTGTCGGACAGTAAAAAAATTTGTTAGTAAGCACGAACTCATTAATCAAGTTATCAATAGCCAACAAAAGCTAAAAAATCACAGGATTTTTCTAGTCTTTTTGAATATTGATTTGAAGTTAGCTTACATTATTTATAAAATAAATCTATATCTTTTAAGATAATATATCATAATTTTCGACAATATTATGAGAACTACATCAAACAATAACTTTCCCAAATTGCAAGAACAACTTAGCCACACGACAAATCCCATTAAATCAGTATTTTCATTAATATTCATATTTTATGGACTTAACTTAGCCGGCGGAAGCGGCGGAGAACAGCTCTTGTGGTGTTTGATAACCTGATTGCCGGCGCGGTAAATTATTCAGCTTTGATTCAACTGCTTAGATATCATGAGGACCCAAAGTATCCATGTGAGCTTTGGGATAAGTAATGAACACTATGCGGGTGCTCTTTCAAAGTTAAACACATGAAATATCAAAGTATATAAATGGAATTGCCGTTTAGTTCGACGAAAATGCCTAAACTTTCAATCTCTAAAGCTTCCATTATGATCACCTCAAATAATAATATGCTAGTTAATCTATTTTTCATCAATAAACAATAGAATTTTATTGTTGCAGTACTTGACTAGTTTTAGTTAAGTATAAATATTTGAAACGTGCACACGAAATGCACACAGAAGTCAATTATTGACGGTTAGTAGGAGTATCACAATGCTTGCCATGGGCATTGAGAAAATAGTTAAAGTTAGCGTAAAACATCGAAATCGGTGAATATCAATGATTTCGATGCTTTTTTGTCGTGCGAATAAGTCAGAATTTAGGATAGTCTTACCTAATAAGAACACCATATTTTTAATATTGGTAATGACGATTGGAGTTAAGAAAATCATACTCTGAATAAATAGTTAGTGATATCAATAAAAATGATATTTTAAGAACGTTCATAATAAATTTAATGACGTTCACGTCAAATCAGTCAATCGCATGAACTACTATGGTAAGCTTTAAAAAATAGGCCATAGATGCAAGTAAAGATGGTATCGGAATGGTGAAAAAGGATTGAGGAGTAGTTAGGTGTGACTGATAGTATAATTTTTAAATCAAATGCCGATAGTACGATGCAACATGTGAAAGATTTGACGATTAATATTGAATTTAAAGCAATTCATAACTTTACCTATGCTTCAAGTTCAGCGACTAAACAAATCAGTGAAGTGCTTAATCAACTAGACGCGGTCGTTAAATGACGTACGCAGAGGCGCAAAAGTTTTCATTCCTGAAAAAGTTACTTTAGGAACGGAAGAAGTTGCGTATAAGTCGATTGATGAGGATTTAGTTAGATCGCCTAAATTTTTGGATAATGACGGGGGTATTAAGTGGCCTAACCACAAAGGATTTGAGTTAGATCCTTTGGAAAATCCGATTAAGGAGCCAGTAGCTTTACAAAAAGGGGCTATTATTGATTGTTATGGTGACACATTCGGTACTTTTACAAGCCCTGTGAATGATGGACACTCGGTTCCTTTTTATGAGCGAGGGTTACCCTATGTTTACACCAGTAAATATAAAGAATACCATCAATATAAATTTATGAAGGATATTAATTAAGAGAATGTTCGAAGAGCACATAAAAAACTCACACCAAATGAAGCGGAAATATTAAATAAAAATATGGATTATTTTGAATTTTCTGTAGATGATATTGCGAATCCACAGATAGGAAAATTGCACAGGTTTTTGGATCTGGTGGTGGACAACAAATTCAATTAGGAACTGTTTTAGATTGGTATAAGAAACTTGGGCTTTTAGAGGAGGTTAAATGATGAACGATTCTATAGTAAAAATTCAAAAAAGAGAACTGCAAGATGAAATCGATGCTTTAGGATATAACTCTCTACGATATTCCTTGCTGAATGCTGAAAATAATTATAGGAAAGAATGGCAGTTACGTATAGATTTTGAATCTGAAAAATACTATGTTTATGCTTTAGCAGAAAGAGCTAGCACTATTGGTCAAAAAAAGTTTTCAAGAATTTTCAGATGACGAATTTACAATTGAAGTGCAACTCACCAAATAAAAAAGACTCATAGTCTGAGTCCTTGTATAATGAAATCACCACAAAGTCATTCACAAGGAGAACTCGACTATGAGTCCGTATAAACATCTTACCTTAATTGACCGTGAATTAATACTGATTGGTTTAAAAACTGATCTAACGCAATCCCAGATTGCCCAACAAGTCGGCTGTTCTAAAAGTACCGTCAGTCGTGAAATCAACCGCAACGGTGGTTCAGAAAATTATCGAGCGACTACTGCATAAGAACATTATCCAAAAGCGCGTTTGGCGAGTCGCCGGCCACGCTTGTTAGCTAATTCTGATTTAAGAATGCGGGTGATTGATTATTTAACGCAACGTCATTGGTCTCCCGAACAGATTGCTGGGCGGCTGGCATATGAAAATGCGTCTTTTAAAATCAGCTATAATACCATCTACCGTGGGATTGAACGCGATAATTTAGGCCTGCCCCGTAAAACACGCAAAGTTAAGGGCACTGTCAAAGAACGGCGCGGACGCTTTAATGATACTGCGTCAATTCATGACCGCCCAATTTCTGCCGAAAATCGCAGTCGCTTTGGGCATTGGGAAGGTGATACGGTTCGCGGGAAGACCGGTCATTCAGCGTTAGTCACGCTAGTCGATCGTAAATCACGCTTATTATTGGCCCAACGCGTGGTCAAAGTTAATTCTGAATATGTTAAACAAGCGATGATTGATTTATTACAGACCATCACACCGAGCCGCGTGCGCACGATTACGCCGGATCGAGGAACCGAATTTGCGCAGTATCAGGCGGTCTCAACCGAATTAAACGCACAAGTTTACTTCCCAGACCCTCACGCACCCTATCAACGTGGAACTAACGAGAATATCAATGGTTTAATTCGAGAATATTTCCCTAAAGGCACAGAATTAGACGGTCAAGATGACCAAACGATTAGCGCTTTTGTTGAACAATTAAACAACCGCCCTCGCAAGGCCTTAGGCTGGAAAACACCGAATGAAGTCTTTTATGGTTGGCAGTTGCACTTGATTTGACAATTCGTCATGCAAAAAAAGAATTTATAAGAAAATTAAAACTTCAAGTTGAGATTAACAAAGAGAGAGTATCTCACGGTGAAAAGCCTTTTTATACTTCTCCTGTGTGGGACATTGCGAGCAGTTAGCAGAGAAAGGACCCAGTCTATCAGTCTGAATCTTCATAATATTTAACTAGTTAACGTGGTCGTAATTAATATAAAGATTCAATAAGATGAGACTCATGCCCAAAATAACGATGGAAATGCAAAAGAGTTTTGGAGGGATTTACGATGACTAACGATTTAAAAGAAATGGGTAAATATGTGACTTTTGTTCCAACAAATAAAGAGTTTCCGTTACTTCTCAGTGACGCACCACATTTTGGAACAACGGATAAACAATATTTAAAGTACGATGTAAAGACTAAGAACTCATATTCTGGGATTGAATATTATCAATATACGGCTGATACGCCAGAAAAGTTAAAGTTGTTCACAAATGCTTATACACTCTATTATCAAGCTATTTATCAAGGAATTAAGTTTGGAGCGTTAGTTGATCCTAACAGTCCGATAATTACTTTGACTTGTAACAGCGAACCGACTATCCCTGATTTTAAAAGGGTTGATAAATTTGGTTGGGAAAAAGATGTTGATATTTCTGAAGTAGCAATAATTCCGGTAAAAGACCCAATTGATTTAACGCGTTACCTCCCATGAAATTACTGGGTTAATGAACACAGATTCTCTCAAAAATTTGACCGACACCACCCATGAGATATTATTAATTGTTGCGATGATTATCGTATTAGGTTGATATGACAAACGAACGTGCCTCTGTTATTGGTAAGTATAAATTTACGGATATCTTTGAAGCAATGGACAAATTTTTAGATATTATGCAAAGTCGAATTTTAACTAATCATAGACATGTAAGAGATGATGAACTATTTGAGTATCATTGGTATATCAATGATCAAAAGCACTTTTCAATTATTTTGGGAAGTGCTTTTTTTATTAATATTCCAAAAATTCATCTCGTGATTGTTGTATAACGTATGTATAGTTGTATCAATAAAAACGATATTCCAATGACGTTGAGAACAAATTTTATGGCGTTTATGTCGAAATGGTAAATCATATAAACTATTATGTTAGAATTTAAAAAAATATAAAAATAAAGGTGCCAGTAATTTTTATGAAAAAAATATTGATTATTGTAAGTGGTATGTTTTTGTTATTGACCGGAATTGGGCTGGGGGTAAAGGTTTATATGGACAATAAAGCGACCAAAGAATTGGAATATCAAAGAGAATCTGCAATTTCATTGAGAAATGAGTATACAGATTTAGAAGAGATTATTTTTGACAAAGATGGTGGGCAGTTTTCAAAAACTGAAAATGATTTTGGTACTTGGTATATCGACGTGAAATTAAAAATTTCTGATAACTGGTATGAAATTACAACAGGGAAAGATGGCGGTTCCTATGGTGGTGTCGATAAAGATTTTCCTGAAGAAAAAACAGGAAAGAAAACTAAAAATTCTGTAAAAGTTAAATATAGTAATGGAGATGAGGTGGTGTTGAAATAACGACAACCAAACAATATACCAGTTTAGATAATATTGCTTATACGGTTACCAATCCTGATGATTGGCATGATGTATTAATCGATGAATCAGACATTCCACGGGTATTATAAGATAATATAGAAATTTAAAATAAAGGTGTCAGTGATTTTTATGAAAAAAATATTGATAATTATAGGTTGTGTAGTTCTATTATTAACAGGAATCAAGATGAAAATCCAGATGGATAAAGAAGCACAAAATCAAGAAATTAAACAAACTGAAGCGGTCATTGCCAAAAAATTAATCTCTGAATATCAAGGAATAAACAAAATTGAATTTATTGCGGACAGTTACATTGGAGAAACTGGCTATAAGCAATTTCAATTTAAGATTAATGAGGGTGTTCTATTGGGATATGATGTTGGGGAGTCAGCGTATGATGACAATATTAGTAATGGTCTCGCGAATGGTAAAAATGAAATTGAGCAAACAATCTTGAAATCTAAGAATAGACGAAACAAACCATTAAGATTAAAAGAAATTAATTTGAGTGATTATAGAATTATTTACTCATTAAAATCAGATGGATAGAAATACCATGAAACTATTGGTGAACACTATTTTAAGCTAGGCAGTAATGAGCAGCGCGATATTATTAGGCGAAAGGTTATATAGATAGCCAATCTAGTAATAATTTGTATCTCTCAAAAGCAAAAAAATATTTAATCCAAAATACAAGGAAGAAGGTATAGGATAAGCGCTTATCCTATTTTTTATCAATAAAAAGGATATTTGGCAACGTTTAGGTCAAACATAGGCACGTTTATGTTGATCGGGTAAAAGCCGTGAATGATTATGGTAAGCTTTAATAAAATTATAATTACATAGGTGTCAGTGATTTTTATGAAAAAAATAATGGTGATGGCAGGTTGCATAATAATGTTGTTGATGGGGATCGGTGTGAAAGTGCAGATCAATAATAAAAATAGCAATTTAGAAAAACAAAGAACGGCTGCAATTGGTGTGAAAGAAGTTCAACCTGAAGTTGAAGAAATTCGTTTTATTGAAGACGGATCAATTGATGGCGGCGGTGCGTGGTCTGTTGATGCTAAATTAAAGATAAACAATAAAATATATAATGAAATATTAACAAAAAATGGTCTTGGTGCTGGCGATAATTTACCAGAAGGAAATACAGGAACGAGAATACCTGTCGAGGTCCTTTATAGTAACGGGCAAGAGGAAACCTTAAAATGACAACTTCTAGGCATTATTTGATGCGCAGAAAAGTAAAAATCAGCATCGTAATAACAATGCTTATACTACTAGGAATTGGAATCGGTGTGAAAGTGCATACGGACACAGTCGAAATCGAGCAAGAGCGGTTAGTGGCTCTTCAGGCTAAGCAAAATTTTAAAAATATTATTGAAATCAAAATTCTCGAAAAGGGAGAGGCTAGTTCTGGGAGTATTTTTTATATTGTTGAGATAACGAATGACCGTGATACAAGCTATAAAGTTGATTTGGACTTGGGCGATAGTGAATCATTTGGTTCCGTTGAAGAAAATTGGATTTTTGAAACGCAACTAGGTAAAACAGATCATAAAACTAAAGTTATTTATTTATCAGGTAAAAGTGAGACGTTTTGATAGCGATAGTTAAAGTATATTTAATGCAGATAGCGAGGGACGACTGTGCGAAGAAAAACCAAGATTATCGTCTTAATAATAACAATCCTTGTGTTACTAGGAGTTGGAATCGGAGTGAAGGTTCATATGGATAAAGAAAATAATAGTGTAGAAAAGCAACGGTCCGCCGCTATTGGTTTTAAAGAAGTTCAACCTGGAGTGGAAGAAATTAAATTTATGCAAGATGGTTCCTATTCAGGTGCTGGGAATTGGTCTGTTAGTGTTAATGTTATTGTAAATGGTAAGAAATATAAGGAAATTTTAAATCAAGATGGTTTAGATGGTGGAGATCCATTGCCAGAAGGAAATGCTGGAACGAGAACACCTGTCGAGGTCCTTTATAGTAACGGGCAAGAGGAAACCTTAAAATGACAACTTCTAGGCATTATTTGATGCGAAGAAAAGCAAAGACTAGCATCGCACTAATAACAATCCTTGTATTCCTAGGGATTGGCATCGGAGTGAAAGTTCATAATGATAACATAAAAAAAGAAGAAATAAGGTTAGTCAAATTGGCTAAGAATACTTTTAAAGATATTAAATCGATAAAGATTATTGATTTTTATGAAAGTTCACCTGGCACCCCTAACATTGATTTTGATGTTATGACGATTACAGGTGAAGAAAAGGATTTGAATTCTATTTCAACGGGGAGTTATAGGAATAATGGTTTAGATTTAGGTAAAACTAGGACATCTGTCCAAATTGAATTTGTAGACGGGTCAAAAGGAGAAATTTAAGAGGACTACCAGTGAATCAAGGCTGATTATGGTGAAAATAATTCTAAAAGGGTTAGAGAAAATAAAATTTGATGAAAATGGTAGTAGCATCTCAGATGCTGGTAGTTGGTCATGTGGTACTGATGTCAAAATTAATGGTAAGTGGTATGGCATAATAGCTGTTAATGAACCAACAGAGACTAAAATTCGTGTCATCTACAGTAACAAAAAAGAGGCAACCTTAAAATGACAACGCCTAAGCAATATTCGATTAGAAAATGAATACCAAGTTTAGATCAAACTTAGGCACGGTTATGCGATAGGGTAAAATTCATGAACGATTATGGTAAGCTCTAACAAATTATAAATACATAGGTATCAGTGGTTATTATGAAAAAAATAGTATTGATTATAGGCTGTATAATAATATTCTTCGTGGGAGTAGGAGTAAGGATGCATATGAATCATGAAACACAAGCGCAAGAGTTACAAAAAACAGAGAAATCGATTGCTCAAAAATTGATTTCAGAATATAAAGGCATTAAAAAAATTGAGTTTACGAAAGTATCTAAAATTGGTGATACTAGTGAGGTTCAATTTGAATTTTCAGTAAATGATGGGCCAAAATTGGGAATTGATGTAGATGGATTATCTCAAGCCGGAATAATTGCTGATGGCGATGATAGGTTGGAAAAAACAGCATTAAAAAAAGAAAATAGATTGGCAAAATCTTTGGATGTAAAAGATATAGCGTTAAAAAACTATCACGTTGTGTATTATTTAAAATTAAATTGAGAATGAGCACCATATTTAGCGGGGACGGACTGTGCGAAGAAAAACCAAGATTATCGTCTTAATAATAATAATCCTCGTGTTACTAGGAATTGGCATCGGAGTGAAGGTTCATAGGGATAAAGAAAGCAGACAAGTGGCATTAGAAAAACAAGCTAGTATTGAGATAAAAGAGAGCTTTAAAAATATTAAAAAAATTAAAATAACTGATTTTTATGAATCATCTCCTGGAATAAAAAACATTGATTTTGATGTCGTTGAAACTGATGGGAAGTTTATTAAGGAAAATTCAACGACAATAGGCGGTTTTGGTTCTTATAGTGAGAATGGACTAACGTTAGGAGTGACGAAAGGGGCTATTAAAGTAGTTTATACAACAGGAAAAGAGGCGATTATAAAATGAACACGCTAAGTCAATATGTGACTATTGATAACATGGAATACCTGATTATAAGAATTTTTAATAGATGTTGTTTACTCTAACGAAAAGAGCGAGATGATAAAATGACAACACCACGACAGTATTCAGTAATTGCCATTAAGGGCTATAAAACGGATTTTTCCGGTGCGACTTTCACTAGATTAATAGACGCAGATAAATCCTTTAAGATTGGTATTGAAACTATGATAAGTGAATTTAGTATAAAAGTTAGGGTAAATAAGACAGTCAATATTTTTATGAACCCAATAGGTACTTTGGCAAGACTGTTAAAACAGTGCTGCTAGTGTGCCTATTATTTTGCAATTATTATCAAATAAAACGATATTTGCACAACATTGAGGGCCGATTTAAAGACGTTCATGATAATCTAGTCTATTGCGCAACTGATTATGATAGACTTTAGAAGAATTTTGGTGAGCTTGGTGTGCAATCGAATCTGACACCTTAATCATAATGAATTAAGATGGAGAACTAAAAATGACTAAAACAATGAAAATAATCATTAGTAGTGTTGTCATAATCGCAATTTTACTTGGCGGCGGGTTGGTTTATGCGCATAAGAAACAAGCGGCATTTCATCAAGAAATGGTAAAAACGGTTAAAAAAAATAAATCTGTGATATTTAATTACATTAAACGAGATTATCGTGAAGGGAATAATCAAAGAGCGGTTAAAGATATTGAAATAGACTATTCTAAAATTGAACATAATCCGATGGGTGGCATAAATGTCGTTGCATATGTAAACCATGATACTAAGAATAAAGATTATTCGTTAACTTTGGACAAGAATCAAAATAAAATATATGTTGAATCGGCTACTACACCGGACTATGCCAGATAAGGGATGTTATAGCGATATTTTACATATTGGAAATATGGGAATTAATCGAAGCGAATTAAAATGGAGCACTAAAAATGACTAAAACAATGAAAATAATCATCGGAAGTGTTGTCCTGATCGCAATCGGACTTGGCGGTGAACTATTTTACAGGCATGAGAAACAAGTCGCAATGCAGCAAGGGATGATTGAAATTGTTAGGAGTAAAGAAGCAACCGATATTTTTGAATATGGTATTCAAAAATTAGATTCTCAAGCATTTACTAAAGAAAGCATTATTCAAAACTATTCAGTTGATGAATCAACGATTGAACATAATCCATTGGGCGGTATTAATGTAACGCTTTTTATTAATCATGATAAAGACTTATATATATTTTTTACTTTGGACAAGGACAATGGAAAGTTAACAGATAATGGTGGGGGGAATTCAGCTAATTTAGAAAAATTATTGGCGCATAGGCATAAGCAGTAAATTTATTATGTCGCGATATTATTAATAATCTAGAAAGTTGTCTGCAAATATACGTGATTACGCCGGATAAGATGTGCTGAATTAAAATGGAGAACTAAAAATGACTAAAACAATGAAAATCATCATTAGTAGTGTTGTCATACTCGTAATTTTACTTGGTGGCGGGTTGGTTTATGCGCATGAGAAACAAGCGGTATTTCATCAAGAAATGGTAAAAATAGTGAAAGAAAATAAATCTGTGATATTTAATTACATTAAACGAGATTATAAAAAGAATGGCAATAATAGAAAAATTAGCGTTATAGAAATTGATTATTCTAAGATTGATCACAATCCGATGGGCGGCATAAATGTTGTCGCGTATGTAAATAAAGACGCAGAAAATCAAGATTACTCTTTGACGCTTGGTAAGTCGGATGGGAAAGTATTTGTAGAAGGTGGAGCAGGTGTCAATTTTGATAAGATAGAGGACCCAAAATGACTAAAGCAATGAAAATAATCATCAGTAGTGTCGTTATAATCGCAATCGGACTTGGTGGTGGGTTAGTTTATAGGCATGAGAAACAATTGGCAGTGCATCAAGAGATGGTAAAAATAGTGAAAGAAAATAAATCTGTTATTGAGAAATATGTCCGGTTAAAAGACGATAATCATAAAATACAGCGTGTGGTAATTGACTATCAATCGATTCAACATAGTCCAATGGGGGGCATATCTCTGACAGGATACGTAAATAATGATCCTAGTAATGATTTTTCTGTAATATTGGCAATGAATAAGGGCCATGTCGCTATCCAAAGTGGACAATTACCAGAGGTTAGTGAGCAATGAAGCGAATTAAAATGGAGAATTAGAAATGACTAAAGCAATGAAAATAATCATCAGTAGTGTCGTTATAATCGCAATCGAACTTGGTGGTGGGTTAGCTTATAGGCATGAGAAACAAGTCGCAATGCAGCAAGAGATGATTGAAATTATTAGGAGTAAAGAAGCAACCGATATTTTTGAATATGGTATTCAAAAATTAGATTCTCAAGCTTTTACCAAAGAAGGCATCATTCAAAACTATTCAGTTGATGAATCAACGATTGAACATAATCCATTGGGTGGCATAGACGGGACCTTATATATCAACAATCAGAAGAATTTATACGTCAGATTTACTTTAAGTAGTAATAATCAAGGTGAACTAGATAAAAATTCTGGCATAAGTGGTTATTCGGCGCAATTGGATAAACTTTTAGAAGGCGTAAAACAGCTTCATCAAGGCCATGTTTAATGAAGTTAAAAAGGTAAAAGCCGGATAAAATGGAGAATTAGAAATGACTAAAACAATGAAAATAATCATCAGTAGTGTCGTTATAATCGCAATCGGACTTATCAGTGGGATAGTTTATAGGTATGAGAAACAATTGGCAGTGCATCAAGAGATGGTGGAAATAGTGAAGGGAAACAAAAGTTTAGTTACTGCTGATTTAAAAGATGAGGATCTTACACAGAAAATAACAGAAATAAATTTAGATTTTGAGACCATAGAGCCTAATCCGATGGGTGGTATAACGGTTAACGGCTATATTAATGGGAATAGAAAATTAATATTTTATGCAGGATTTGATAAATCAAATGGTAAAGAAGCAAAAATATTCTCAACTGGAACAGATATATCAGCCAATCTAAATAGATTTCTAAAGGCAAAATAGGTTAATTAGATAACTTGGACTGATGACTTAGGTGCTGCTGTTGGTGATTAAGCTTTGGGTTTTATTATCCAGAAAAAAAGTCATGGACAATATTTTAAGAAATATTATCCATGGCTTTTTGGGTTTAAATTTAACAGACAGTCCCTATTGATGAAGTTTATTTGAATTATTGAAAAAATTTGGGAGGAATTTATTTCAAATAATTAATAGATGGCGTCTGTTTCAGAAGTGAAGATTGTGTCGTTATTAGTACCAATAATTGGGGCCTTGAGAAGGTCCCATGGGGCTGATGAATATTGTAAGTGCGCAATGAATTCGTAACCAGCTGGTGCAGAATCAACTGGTAAGTGATGATTCTCTTCTAGTAATTGACCGTAATCAATCACGATATCAGCGTTGACATCGCCAACGCCAATCCAGAATGATCTTGGGACTTCAACAATAATACGATCAGTATAAACAGTTACGTTACTGGGATTAATCGGTTGTGAGGTATCGCCAAACAATCTGGTTTCACGCATCTCCCCAGTGATGTAGGATGCGAATTCAGGTTGACTAGCAAGGTATTTAAATTGTTCTGGTAATTTAATCGTTAGGTAGGCAATATCGCCATCAACGAAGCCGCAATTTTGGGCGGTGTAGTGTAAAGTGACTTTACCTGTATTAGGAACACATCTAATGTAAGGGACCATTTGTCCTTGTAGGGTGCCTTTAGCAGTGATAATCGCAGTTCGTGCTTGTTTAGGATTGCTGACAGTTGATGTTGGCGCGGTTGTACCAGCAACAGATGCTTGCACCGTTGTTAATGGTGCAAAAACACCAGCTAGCATCATCGCTGTCGCAGCCGTTGTTAGTAAGCGTACATTTTTTTTCATAAACTAAATCCTCCAAGAAAATAGTAGTTAAGGGACGTCACCTTACGCACTATTTTACACTGCTTAAATTAATTGTCAATAAAAACAATAAAATAATAGTATTTTTACATATAATAAAAATATATTAAAACGTTCCAGTGCTTTTTAGCCATTAATTAAAGTCATCAATCTTGGTATATTTAATGTTCAATATAAATAAAAATTTGTGATAAACATTGTCAAAACAACGTTTACCCAAAGCTTTATTTTTAGTAATCAAAAATAATCAGGCGGTCGATGAATGGTTTTCTAAACAAACCGAGATTAAAGTTACGATACTCTCTGGCGGCACCTTCGAAAATTAAACTAATTTTGTGATTTTGCGGATCGACGCTGATTTGTTCAACGGACGGTGGTAGTTTAATGATTGATTCAGATTTAGACGGTTGATTAAGCTTTTTGATTTGATTAAAGTCTAATTGTTGATTAAAGTCAGCAATGTTAATAATGAGATTGCTGGCTGCTTGACCATTACTTTGGGTATAGAGGGTTAGGACGGCACTGCTATCTTCGAAAGGCACTACGGCTAATCCTTGCATACGTTTGAAGCCAGTGGTATATGATTTGATAATTTTTTGGTCTTGCATAATCTTGGCGTAGGCGGCGGGGCTGTTATTTTTAGCCAGTTGATTAGTTAATTGTTTAGTCAGTTTAACGGTCCGCATGCTGGATTTTTGAACGAGACCCGTTTTGGCATTCACTGCAATATCAACCACGCTATGTGAGCCGGTTTCGCGGCCGTATTTAACGATTAACAGACTATTTTTAAAATAGACTAAGCCGGAACTCCGACTGGCCCAACGAAGGGGTGCAATTTGTTTTGCGCCAATCGGTTTTTGGGATTTTGCAGCGTCATATTGGTCAATTTGTTTAAAGGAAATGGCCCGAATACGAGCTGATTGATTGGTATCGTCAGACACCCATAATAAATCGTGATCCTCATCGACCGCTAGACCACCAACGTGTGATTTGCGTGGCAAAATCAGTGATTTTTGATACTTACCGGTACTTTTATCAACGACGAAGATTAACGAATTTAATTGATGGTTGCCATCATAAGCACTAATAAAATAGGACTGTTGATTTTCAGCTAGTCCCTGTGGAATCCAGTTACTCCCGAAGGCGGCTTTTTTAGTTTGATAATTAAGTGACCAAGCGCCATGCAGGCCAGGGACAATCACAGTTCGAGCCTTTTTCAGCGTAGCTTTTGAAAGTTGATTTTTGCTGTATTTAGCAACTGTTTGGTTAAATGCTGCTTGCGTTAGCAAAGGTTCTTGATCAGCGGACCATTTGGGAACTTGCTTAGCGGTGTAGATTTCATTGACATAAGTGTCGTAATTACTCTCAACAATTCTAACGACCGCAACGATTAAAATACCGATTAATAGAAGGATGAGATAACGCGAATTTTTAGTAGGTGTTCTCTGAAGCGCTGTTGGATCGGATGGTAATAGGGTTAAGACCACCAACCAGATAAATCCAATGACTGGGATAATCTCTAGTAGTAGCCACCAACCAGAGCGATTACTATCATGGAGTCGGCGAACCGTAATCCCTAAGGCAGCTACCCAGTTAAACAATAGAATGCTCTGGTAAAGGACGGATAATAATAATTTATTAACATTATCAATCGGACTGATATTAATGAAATTAGCGATTAAAATTTCTAGGATTAGCATCAAAATAATACTGATTAACAAATTAATTAAAATAGCGGACCAGTAATCTTTGCGGTTAGTTCTGCCAGAAAAATCCAATAGGAAACGCCAATAATTTCGGTAGGCTTTAAGCATAGTAATCCTCCTAAATGATGGTGGGTAGAAAATGTTGGTCACAGATTAGTTGGATTTAGCATATATGGCAGCGCTTACACAGGTCAATATAAATGCTTCCTGATAAAAATTAATATTGCTTAAAAAAGTACTTGTAGCAAGCTTTAATAACCGCTGAGCCTAAATTACTTGCGAACTAACATTGACTTCTAAAAAAGCATGTGATAATCTTCTCGACATAGAAATGCGATATGCCGTATCGTATTTTTATTATCATAAAATCACAAGGGGGAATTATGACGATATTAACGACATCCGAGATAATGGCGCTAATTCCTAACCGCTACCCAATCATTTACATTGATCGTGTTGAGGCGTTGGAACCGGATAAAAAAATTGTGGCCACTAAGCTTTTAACGATTAATGAATCGTTCATGCGCGGGTATCAACCTGATCAGCCGCAAATGCCCAATACATTGATCATCGAGGCACTCGCACAAACCGCTTCAATTTTAATTTTGAAATCACCAGCATATGCCGGTAAAACGGCTTATCTGGGAGCGGCCAAACAAGTTGATTTTGGACGGAAGGCTCGACCAGGTGATCAATTACAATTGACAGTGACCTTAATTAAGACGAAATCAAATATGGGTGTTGTGCAAACTAGCGCAACGGTTGACGGCGAAAACGTCTGCACAGCAGAATTAACGTTTGTTGTGGGTCCACGTGATAGTCAACTCGAAAAAAATAGGGGTTAAAAGATGGCCTTTAAAATGATTGCAACCGCTCAACAAGTGCCACAGCAAATTGTGACCAATGACGATTTAGCAAAACGCTTAGAAACATCTAATGAATGGATTGAAAGTCGCACCGGGATTAAAGAACGTCGAATCGCACAAACTGAAAATACATCTGATTTATGTACGCAAGTGGCACGCCAGTTATTGAACCAGCAACAATTAGCCGCGAGTCAAGTCAAAGCGATTATCGTGGCGACGATGACACCCGATTACTATACGCCAGCTACTGCTGCGATTGTACAGGGGAACATTGAAGCTGTCAATGCTTTTGCTTTTGACATTAGTGCGGCTTGCTCGGGTTTCACGTACGCTTTATCCGTTGCTAAAGGTTATCTACAATCAGAAGATGATTACGTGATGGTGATTGGTGGCGAAGTGATTTCCAAAGTGTTGGATTGGTCGGATCGCAGTAGTGCTGTTCTTTTCGGCGACGGGGCAGCAGGTGTGTTATTACAAGGTACGCAAGCCGCAGACGCTTGGTTAGGCGAACGATTGGTGACTCTGGGTCAGCAGAACGATCAACTGACTTCAGGGCAACTTGTTACCGGTCAAACGAATTGGCAAGCACCAACGCAAACCCATTTAGCAATCGACTTTTTTCAAATGTCGGGGCGTTCAATTTATAATTTTGCGACACGAACGGTGCCAGTGGAACTTGAACAAGCCGTTTTGGCGGCGGGCTATTCGTTGGACCAAGTCGATCATTTCTTGATTCATCAAGCCAATGCGCGACTGATTACGCAATTAGCCAAACGGTTAAAACAACCGTTGTCCAAGTTTCCGATGAATCTACAGCACTACGGCAACACCTCCGCCGCCAGTATTCCATTATTATTGGACGAAGAAGTCCAACAAGGTCGCATTAAAACCGGTGATTTATGTGTTTTATGCGGTTTTGGCGGTGGATTGACGATTGGCATTCAAATCATACGTTATTAAAAATTTAAAAAAATAAACTAACAAACAAGGGGATTTTATCATGACACAAGCAGAAATTTTAAACAAAGTACAAGCGGTAATCGCAGAACAATTGGATGTTGAGATTGAAAAAGTGACACCACCAACTAATATTCGGGAAGAATTGGATGCTGATAGTCTTGATATTTTCGAAGTCATGAACCAATTAGAAGATGATTTAGAAGTCAAATTAGATCCAGACGAATCAATCGTGACCGTTCAAAACGTGGTTGATTACATTGAACAAACATTAGCTGCTAAATAAGGGGCAATACGATGCAGAAAATTGGACTTTTATTTAGTGGTCAGGGCAGCGAAGTGGCTGGGATGGGGCTTGATTTATATCAGAATCAACCGACTTATCGAGCTGTGATTGATCAAGCTAGCCAAGTGACGGGTCTTGATTTACCCGTCATAATGCAAACGCCAGAATTATTGGCGCAAACTCAGTATGCGCAACCGGCAATCGTCGCGATGAGTGTCGGAATTGCCCAACTTTTAGCGGAGAATAATGTGCCGATTACGGCGGCCGCTGGTTTGAGTTTAGGGGAATATTCAGCGTTGATTGCCAACCAAACCTTTTCGATGGCGGAAGGCTTACCATTAGTCGCAACGCGCGGTCGTTTGATGCAACAAGCGATTGAGCACCAAGCCGGCCAAATGGTCGCGTTGATTGATCCAAATGTTGCGCAAGTCCAACAAATTTGTACAACCGTTCAGGCGCAAGGTGAGTGGGTGGCGATTGCTAATGTCAATTCACCGAAACAGATTGTGGTTGGTGGCACACCAAATGGCATTCAGCAATTCACAACTGAATTAAATCGATTGGCGCCAACGACGAAGTGTTTACCATTGAAAGTCAGCGGGGCTTTTCACACCCAATTGTTTGCTGAAACGGCGCAAGTTTTTAAACCGTTTATTGAACAAACGCCGCAAAATCAAGGGCTGTATCCCGTGATTAGTAATACGACGCAACAGCCGTTTGAATTGGCGACTTTAACGGCGACGTTGGTCCAACAGATGGCCCATGCGACCCATTTTAGCGCTAATCTACAGTTTTTAGCCCAAGAGGGAATTGATGTCTTAATTGAAGTCGGTCCGGGGAAGACGTTAAGTAAATTTGCCCGGCAAACCATTCCGACAGTTGAACGCTTTAATATTGGTAATCAAAAACAATTGACGTCCGTGCTAGCGGCGTTGAAAGAGGTGCACTAATGAAAAACGAAGCTAAAGTCGTGGCCATCACCGGCAGTAGCCGCGGAATTGGTCGCGCGATTGCGGTGATCTTTGCTAAGGCCGGCTATGATTTAATTCTCAATGGTCGCCAGACAGTCGATCCTGAACTGATTACTGAAATTGAAACCATTGGCCGCCAATGTGTTTTTGTGCAAGGCGATGTCACTGATGAAACGACGGCGACCCAAATCGTAGCGACCGCATTCGAACGGTTTGAACGATTGGACGTTGTGGTCAATAATGCCGGGATTACCAAAGATAAATTATTGATGGCGATGTCCGCAGCTGATTTTAAGGCGGTTGTGGATGTTAATTTGATGGGGACGTTTAATGTCACCCAAGTCGCCTTTACGAAGATGTTACGTCAACGCAGTGGTTGCATTATTAATTTAGCTAGTGTGATTGGTCAACATGGCAATGCCGGTCAGGCCAACTATGCCGCTAGTAAGGCGGGAATTATTGGTTTGACGAAATCAGTTGCTAAAGAAGGCGCTAAACGACATGTCCGGTGTAATGCGATTGCCCCAGGCATGATTGCGACCGATATGACAGCCGTCTTAAAACCAGCGATGACGGATGCCATTTTGGCACAAATTCCGTTAAATCGGTTTGGTGAACCAGAAGAAGTCGCATCAGCAGCGCTTTTCTTGGCTGAAAATCAATACGTCACCGGTCAAGTCTTAACAGTTGATGGTGGCATGACGATATAAGTGAGGGATAACAATGACAAGAGTAGTTGTAACCGGTATGGGCGTTGTCGCACCTTTAGGCAACGATACCGCCACTTTTACCAAACGAATTCTACAAGGTGATTTGGGCATCGGTCCGATCACTAAATTTGATGCCAGTGCGACTGGGGTGACCTTAGCCGCCGAAGTTCAAGATTTTGATGTAGCTGCTCGGGTTGGTAAGAAAAAAGCGAAACGGATGGATTTATTTTCACAATACGCGGTCGACAGTGCGCTAGCAGCGATGCAACAGGCGCAGATTACACCAGAGAATACGAATTCTGAAGATTTAGGTGTGATTTATGGCTCTGGGATTGGTGGGTTAACCACGATTCAAGAACAAGTGATGCGAATGGTCGAAAAAGGCGCTGATCACATTTCACCGTTATTTGTGCCAAAATCAATCGGCAACATGGCATCGGCTAATATTGCCCTTGAAATCAACGCGCAAAACATTTGTACGACAATTGTCACGGCTTGCTCTAGTGGGGCCAACGCTATTGGTGAAGCCTATCGCCAAATTAAAGAAAAGCGCGCGACTGTCATGGTAACGGGCGGGGCTGAAGCGTCGATTAATGAAATCGGCATCGGTGGTTTCGCGGCGTTATCAACGTTGTCAACGGCGACCGATCCGCAGCGCGCTTCTTTGCCGTTTGATCAAAATCGTCAAGGTTTTGTGATGGGCGAAGGCGGTGCGACGCTCGTGTTAGAAAGTTTAGAACACGCGCAAGCCCGCAACGCGACAATTTTAGGTGAAATTGTTGGTTACGGCACGAATTGTGATGCTTACCATATGACGTCGCCGAATCCGGACGGGAGCGTTGCAGCTAAAGCGATGCAGATGGCTCTCAATGAAGGCCAGATTACACCCAACCAAGTTGATTACGTCAACGCCCACGGGACGGGGACGATGGCCAATGAACTCGCTGAATCGGCCGCGCTCAATCGGGTCTTTGGTTTAGACAGCCAAGTACCAGTCAGCAGTACTAAAAGTATGACGGGTCATTTATTGGGTGCGGCCGGCGCGGTTGAAGCCGTCATTACGTTAGCGGCTTTACAACAAGGTATTTTGCCACCGAATATCGGGACACAACAACGCGATGACCATTGTCAGATCAATCTGATTACGGCGCCAACGAGTGCCCCTGACGCCCAATACGGGATGAGTAATTCATTTGGTTTTGGTGGTCACAATGCGGTGTTGCTGTTTAAGAAGTGGAGTGACTAAAGATGGAATACGAACAAGTCAAAGAAATGGTGACCTTATTTAATCAATCGGCCAACCAAGAAATGCAACTCGAAACCGAAGATGTCAAATTATATTTAAATAAACAAAAAACAGCCACCGCCTCAGCTGCTATCACGCCAGTCGGGACGCTGCAAGCGACGTCAATTGAAGCATCAGCACCAAGCAATGACGGCAAGGTTGCGACAGAAGAGAATGCTGCGATTAAATCACCGATGGTTGGGAGTGTCTATTTACAACCAGCACCGGACAAGGCAGCTTACATCGCTGTTGGGCAGTCGGTGACTGTCGGCACTGTCGTTTGTGTGATTGAAGCGATGAAGATGATGACCGAAGTTAAGAGCACGGTCGCAGGCGTTGTGACGGAAGTCTTGGTCGCCAATGAAGAACTGGTTGAATACCATCAACCACTTTTCAAAGTGAAAGAAGGATAAAACATGTTAGATATTGTCGAAATTCAAAAGATATTACCGCACCGCTATCCGATGTTATTAATCGATCGGGTCTTAACACATATACCGGGTGAATCAGCCGTAGCGCAAAAAAATGTGACGATTAACGAAGCCGTTTTTCAGGGCCATTTTCCAGGTAATCCGGTATTGCCGGGGGTCATGATTTTAGAATCGATGGCGCAAACTGGTGCGATTGCGTTATTAACGTTAGATCAATTTAAAGGTCGGACGGTCTACTTTGGTGGCATTAAGAGCGCCAAGTTTCGGCGCGTTGTACGGCCAGGGGATGTTTTAGAAATTACAGTCACTTTAGAAAAGTTAAAAGATAGAATTGGTTTAGGAAAAGCGATTGCGACCGTTGATGGTCAAAAAGCTTGTACCGCAGAATTAACATTTATCATTGAATAAGGAGGGCCCCAGATGTTTAAAAAAGTATTAGTTGCCAATCGTGGTGAAATTGCCCTCCACATTGTTCGAACGTTAAAAGAAATGCAGATTGCATCAGTCGCGGTTTATTCGCAGGCTGATCGCAATAGTTTACACGCACAGTTAGCCGATGAAGCCGTTTGTATCGGTGGTAATCGCGCGCAAGATTCTTATCTCAATATGCAAAATGTGTTATCCGCCGCTTTGGGCACTGGTTGTGATGCAATTCATCCCGGCTACGGTTTTTTATCCGAAAATAGTCAATTTGCAGAAATGTGTGAAGCGTGTGGCATCACGTTCATCGGACCTAGCAGTCAAGTGATTGCCTTGATGGGCGATAAGAGTCAAGCCAAGTTAAGCATGCAACAAGCAGTCGTGCCGTTGATTCCCGGCAGTGACGGTCCGGTGCAAGATTTGGCGCAAGCCCAAGCCGTGGCGCGTGAAATCGGTTATCCGGTTTTATTAAAAGCCGTCGCTGGTGGCGGTGGTAAAGGGATTCGACGTGTTGAATCAGAAGCGCAACTGAATCAACTTTATCCGCAAGCCCAAGCTGAAAGTGCCGCATCATTTGGCAATCAATCACTGTACCTTGAAAAAATTATGACCAACGTTAAACATATTGAGGTCCAAATTTTTAGAGATCAACAGGGCCACGGGGTCTATTTTCCAGAACGGGATTGTTCATTACAACGGTTTAAACAAAAGGTGTTGGAAGAAACACCGAGTGCTTTATTAACGACTGAAGAACGTCAAAAATTAGGCGCCATTGCGTTGCAAGCTGCCGAGCAAATTAACTACGTCAATACGGGCACCGTTGAATTTTTAATGGATCAAGCCCATCAATTTTATTTTTTAGAGATGAATACGCGGATTCAAGTCGAACATCCGATTACGGAAATGGTAACTGGAATTGATTTAATTCGCGAACAGATCAATGTCGCACAGGGACAGCCGTTGTCGTTTGACCAAAGTCAACTGACACCAAATGGATTTGCGCTTGAATGTCGGTTGAACGCTGAAGATCCGGCGCAACATTTTGCGCCCTCAGCAGGGACGATTGATTATCTCTATTTACCGATTGGCAATCTTGGGGTGCGAATTGATACCCATCTTTTTAGTGGTTATACGATTTCACCTTTTTACGATGCGATGATTGGTAAGCTAGTCACTTGGGGACCAACGCGAGCAATTGCGATTGCCAAAATGCAACGCTTGTTAAGCGAATTGATTGTAACCGGGATTCAAACGAATCAAACTTTTCAACAAACTTTGTTGGTTGATCCGGTCTTTGAAGCCAGCCAGGTGACAACCGATTATTTATCGCAAAAATTAACGGATTAACGTAGGAGGGTGCCATGCAATTATTTAATGCCGTGCGTAACATTGGCAAAGCGCACCTGAAATATAATCAAGCCAGTCGTCAAAAAGTCCCCGATGGTTTATGGGTTGCGTGTCCTAAATGTCAGCAATCTTTTTACCATAAAGAACTCGGTCCTTTCCGAGTTTGCCCATTATGTGGTTATGGGTTTCGAACACGGGCCAAGATTCGTTTGGCGTGGTTAACGGCCGATTTTCAACCGCTTGATACGACAATTAAAACTACCAATCCATTGAAATTCCCGAAATATGCGCAGAAAGTCAAACAAGCCCAACAGGTTACCGGTTTAAACGACGGAATTCTAACGGGCCTCGCGACGATTGAAAGTCAGCAAGTGGCGCTGGGCATCATGGACCCCTATTTTATTATGGGGAGCATGGGGACGATTACGGGTGAAAAGATTACGCGACTTTTTGAATTAGCGACCACTAAAAAATTACCCGTGTTGCTGATTACGGCTTCGGGTGGCGCGCGGATGCAAGAGGGGATTCTATCGTTGATGCAGATGGCTAAAACCTCGGCTGCGATTAAACGCCATGCCGACCAAGGGTTGTTGTACATTAGTTTATTGACGGATCCGACTACGGGGGGTGTGACGGCTAGTTTTGCCACGCAAGCTGATATTATTCTAGCGGAACCCAAAGCCTTGATTGGTTTTGCTGGGCGTCGCGTGATAGAACAAACGACCCATGAACAAATTCCAGCCGATTTGCAAGATGCTGAAACCGTGCTCCAAAATGGTTTTATTGATCAAATCGTTTCCCGTGAACAACAAAAAACGGTGTTAGGACAGATTCTCAGATTACACGAAAGCAGGGTTAATTAATGAAACAGACTAAAACCCAAGCGGCCGAAATTGTGGCGGGTGCGCGCAGTCCACACAAAATCACTACAGAACAATTATTAACCGGTCTGTTTGACGATTTGCTGGTTTTTCATGGGGATCGTGTCGGTGGTGAAGACCCCGCGATTGTTGGTGGGGTTGCGACTTTTCAAGGCCAACCGGTGACCGTGATTGCAACGGATAAAGGGACCACACCGGAGGAGCGTATCGCGCGTCATTTTGGCTGTCCCGAACCGGCCGGTTATCGGAAAGCCTTGCGTTTAATGCAGGCCGCCGAGAAATTTAACCGGCCGATTATCACGCTGGTCAATACGGCGGGGGCTTATCCAGGCGCCCATGCTGAAGAAACGGGTCAGGGGATGGCGATTGCTAATAACCTCTATACGATGAGCACGCTAAAAACCCCGATTATCAGTGTGATTTTCGGGGAAGGCGGTTCTGGTGGGGCCTTAGCACTGGCGTGTGGTGACCAAGTTTGGATGGTCACTAATAGTATGTATTCGGTGTTATCACCGGAAGGCTTTGCTTCCATTTTGTGGAAAGACAGCTCGTTGGCAGATCAAGCCGCTGAAATCATGCAACTAACACCAACCGCTTTGAAGAAGGCGGGGATCATTGAAGGGATTATTCCGGAATCGGACAATCCAGCCGAATTCTGTCAAGCGATTCAAAGCGTTTTAGCTGAACAGTTAACTAATTTACAGGCGATTCCAAGTGAGACGCTCTTGAAGATGCGTCAAGCGCGGTTCCGCCAATTTTAAGGAAGAGGAAGTGACGCAAAGTGTTAAAAGGTCAAAAAATATTAGTGATGGGTGTTGCAAACCAAAGAAGTATTGCTTGGGGGTGCGCACAAGCGATTATCGCCGCTGGTGGCGACGTGATTTATACTTATCAAAATGAACGGATTAAACAAAAATTACTTAAAATATTACCAGCAGAAGCGACTCTAGTGGCGTGTGATGTCAGTGATGACCAAGCGATTGAAACGGCTTTTCAAACAATTAAAACCGAGATTGGCATGATTGATGGGATTGTTCACGCAATTGCTTTCGCAAACCGTGAAGAATTAGAAGGTGTTGTTTATGAAACGTCGCGTGCGGGTTATATACTCGCTCAAGAGATTAGTGCTTATTCATTAATCGCCGTTGCAAAATACGGTCGTTTAATTTTAAAACAGCCAGGTAGTATTGTCACGTTAACTTATTTTGGTTCAGAACGGGCAATTCCTAATTATAATGTGATGGGCATTGCCAAAGCGTCATTGGAAGCAAGTGTTCGTTATTTAGCGCGTGATTTAGGGGCTGAAAACATTCGGGTCAACGCGATTTCTGCTGGCGCGATCAAAACGTTAGCCGTCACTGGGGTCAAAGATTATCGGGCTTTGTTAGATGAATCAGAACGCCGGACAGTTGATGGCCAGTCGGTCACAATTGAAGAAGTCGGCAATACCGCCAGTTTCTTATTGAGTTCGTTAGCCAGTGGTATCACGGGTGATGTGATTTATGTCGACAAGGGTGTTCATTTAATTTAGGGATGCAAATTTTAAACCAACAACATATTGAAACACAGCTATCGAGTAGGTTACAGCAATTATTAACGTTTCAAACCTTTAAAACGTTATCCTCAACTAGTGATTATTTAAAAGCCCAATATACCAGTTCGGCGCAAGATTGGACCGTCGTAATTGCCGAACAACAAAGTGCTGGACATGGTCAGTACTCACGGCCGTTTTTGTCACCAGCTGGCGGTCTTTATTTGAGTTTAGCCGTGCCATTAGTAAGTCCTAATGCGGCTAGTTTTCAATATACCGCCACGACCGCGGTGGTTTTGCGCCAAGTCCTAAAAGACTTATTTGGGATGACCGTGGCCGTTAAATGGGTCAACGATCTGTATTGGCAACAACGCAAACTAGCCGGGATTCTAACGGACGGAATTGTGAATCAACAGGGCCAACTAATTGGTCTAGTGATTGGGATTGGTCTGAATTATGACGTACCGGTTGCACAAAAGGCGCCGTTTAGTTCACTCGCAAATCAGATTGCTGAACGACAAGTGTCCCTTAATCGGTTGATTGCGACTTTATTAACGCAATTGGTGCCGGCGTTAGAACAACCCGCTCCTGATTTAGTGGCGCAATATTTACAAGCAACCCAGTTAATCGGTCGAGCTGTTTATCGGGATGCTGGTTGGCACGACTTATTGGGCCACGTGACGGCACTGACGCCAACAGGTCAGTTGCACTTGACACCCCATCAAATTATTCAACCGGGGACCAAGGTTTATTTTAAAACAGGCCCCTAGTGTTTTAGGAGAAGTGAAAATCGATGATTTTATCCAAGGCACGTCAAATCAGTTATGCGAGTTTAGGCTTAGCATTATTAATCATCAGCGCCCAAATTAGTTTGCCCATTTGGACGATATCGGTAACCCTCCAAACGTTAGTTGTTGGTTTATTAGCGACGATTTTACCGTATCGTTTAAATCTCATGATTATTTTAGCCTACCTAACGTTAGGATTGCTCGGATTACCAATCTTTGCCAATTTTACCAGTGGGATGAGTGTGTTGGTCGGGCCGACCGGTGGCTATCTGATCGGATTTTTGGCGTATAGTACCGTGACGACCATTGGGATTGCTTGGTTAGGCCGCCAGCCATTAACGCTATTTGGGGTGACTTTTGTGGCCAGCCTCAGTCAATTATTAATTGGGACGGTCTGGTTGTTATTCTTTTTAAAATTAACGTGGCCGGTGGCGTTGATGACCGGATTTGTACCGTACGTGCTCATCGAATTGATCAAATGTGGCTTGATTAGCCAAATAGCGCCCCGATTGAGATTCAGTTTGGTTAGTCGATAATTTAAAATAATGAAATACGTCTGGCAACGAGTCGCGACTTGCATTTTAAGTCCTGATTAGTTGTCTTTTTGGTTGGATTGAAGCAATGTTGGACTGAATTCATCAATCAGCGCGTGAAATTCTTGGAAGTCTTGAACCGTCAAAGTGGTTAAGGTCGCCTCGAGTTGCTCCTTGACCCCGGCATAAGTTAAACTTTTAAGCGACCGTTGTTCATAGTAGGCCACGAGGCGGCGGGCGTAAGTGTCGGCAACAAAGACTGGTCGATTGAAGACATATAATAATAAGACATCAGCGGTTTCGGGGCCGATGCCGGGGAGTGCTAATAATAAGGTCCGTAATTCAAGCGTTGAATAAGTCGCGTCCATTTGGCCAATCTGATAATCGTGCGTCTTGAAGAAATCGAGGAGGGCAACCAGCGTCTGACTTTTATGTCGATAAAAACCACTGGGGCGGATTAACGTCATCAGTTGGTCATCGGTTAACGCCAGAATGCGAGCCGGTTGTAACGCAGTGGTGCGCTTTAAATTGGCGAGCGAATAATCGACATTGCGCCAATTTGTATTTTGAACGAGTACGGCGCCAATCATCATTTCCCAAACTGAATCGGCCGGCCACCAATGTTGCGGACCATGTTGGGCTAAGAGTTGATGGTAGAGTGTGGTGTAATCAATCATTATGAGGACCTCCTTTGCTAGTCATTAGTTTAGCACGCCGATTGATTAACTCAGTCCGTGAACACTTATGAGATTTAAGGCTTGACTTTTTGTGTTTACAGATGTAAATTTAATGTATCGAAAGAAAGCAGTTGTTCGCAACGGCTATTTTTTTAAAGATAAAGTTTACAAATGTAAATAACAGGAGGATTTAATCATGGAACAAATTGTTAAGATTGATGGCATGAAATGTGCGGGTTGTACACAAAAGGTGCAAGCTCGGTTTGAAAAATTAGCGGGGGTTCAATCCGTCCAAATGGATTTAGCCCAAAAGCAAGCGACGTTGACGGTTACTGAACCGATTGCCTCAACGACGTTAGCGGCCGCATTGCAAGATACGAAATACACGATTGCTTAGTAATTAGGCGAGAAAGGAGTCAGCGATGACCACCAAAACTTTTAATATCGACGGGATGGTTTGTGCCTCTTGCGCGCAAACGATTGAAGGCACGACCCGTAAATTACCAGGCGTCCGCACTGCGGCCGTCAACCTAGCGACCGAGAAAATGCAGGTCGATTACGATAGTCAACAATTGGCCGTGACTGAAATTGAAGCGGCCGTTAGTGATGCCGGTTATCAAGCCACTGAACAAGTCGATCATCAACAAACGGCGGCTAAGATCCAGGATAAACGGACGACGCATTTACAAGTGCTCTGGCACCGCTTCTGGTGGTCCGCATTGATGACGATTCCGCTACTGTATTTATCAATGGGGCATATGGTCGGTGCACCGTTACCAAGTCTCTGGCACCCGACTAGCCATCCGTTGATGTTCGCGGGGACGCAACTGCTACTGACATTACCGGTGTTATATTGGGGTCGGTCATTTTTCACCATTGGCTTTAAAGCGTTATTCAAAGGACATCCGAATATGGATACGTTAGTGGCGCTCGGGACGAGTGCGGCTTGGGGGTATAGTCTGGCTGCGACTATTGGTATTTTGTTTGGCCAAACCGCACTAACAATGAGCCTTTATTATGAATCAGCCAGTGTTATTTTAACCTTAATCACGCTGGGTAAATATTTTGAAGCGCGTTCGAAAGGCAAAACATCGGCCGCAATTGAACGGTTGATGAATTTAGCGCCAAAGCAAGCGACGGTCTTAATAGACGGAATTGAACAGACCGTGGCGGTCGCCGATTTAAAAGTGGGCGATGTGATTCTGGTTAAACCGGGTGAAAAGATTCCGGTTGATGGACAAGTGATTAGTGGACATTCCGCGATTGATGAAGCGTTGATTACCGGTGAAAGTTTACCGGTTGAAAAACAAGTCGGCGATGCGGTGATTGGGGCCAGTCTGAATAAGAATGGTAGTTTCCAATTTAAAGCCACTAAAGTCGGTGAGGCAACGGCTTTAGCTCAAATCGTAAAATTGGTTGAATCAGCTCAAGGGTCAAAAGCACCGATTGCAAAATTAGCCGATACGATTGCCGGCGTTTTCGTACCGATTGTGATGGGACTAGCGGCCTTTTCCGGCTTAGCTTGGTATTTCTTGGGCCAGGAATCATGGTTATTTGCCTTAACGATTACGATTTCGGTCTTAGTGATTGCCTGTCCGTGTGCGCTCGGTTTAGCGACGCCGACAGCGATTATGGTCGGAACCGGTAAAGGGGCTGAAAACGGCATTCTAATCAAAAGTGGGACGGCGCTCGAAACCGCCCAACGGGTTCAAACGGTCGTTTTAGATAAAACTGGGACGATTACGCAAGGCCAACCCCAAGTGACCGATACGGTAGTGGTTCAAGGGACCACGACTGAATTATTACAACTGGCGGCGAGTGTCGAAGTCGGTTCGGAACATCCGTTGGCGAGTGCCTTAAAACAGGTGGCAACGGATCAGGATTTAGCTTTATTACCGATCAGTCAATTTACGGCCGTTCCCGGGTTTGGGTTATTAGCCGAAGTGGCTGAAGCAACGATTGCTTTTGGTAATCAGGCGTTGATGCAACAACAAAATGTGTCAGTGACGGCTGAGCAACAGACCACCGTTCAGCAATTAGCGGCGCAAGGTAAAACACCGATGTATCTCGCTAAAGCGGGCCAACTCCAAGGGGTGGTCGCGGTTGCGGATCCAGTTAAAGAAACGAGTGCCACCGCGATTCAAGCATTACAACAACAAGGGGTTCAAGTCGTGATGTTGACGGGCGATAACGCGCAAACGGCGCAAGCGATTGCGGCATCCGTGGGGATTACTGAAGTCATTAGCGACGTTTTACCAGAACAAAAAGCACAAAAGGTGCAAGCTTTACAAGAAGCCGGTCAAATCGTGGCGATGGTTGGCGACGGCATCAACGATGCGCCCGCGTTAGCGCAAGCTGATATCGGGATTGCGATTGGTTCTGGCACCGATGTGGCGATTGAATCAGCCGATATCGTACTGATGCATAGCGATTTACAAGACGTGCCACGAGCTTTGACGTTGAGTCGCAAAACGATGCGCAATATCAAAGAAAACCTCTTTTGGGCCTTTGCGTATAACGTTTTGGGGATTCCAGTTGCGATGGGGGTCTTACATCTATTCGGAGGACCCTTATTAAACCCGATGATTGCCGGGGCAGCGATGAGTTTTAGTTCAGTTTCGGTGTTATTAAATGCATTACGTTTGAAACGGTTGACGTTAAAATAGGCACCAACTAAAAAGGCTAATTCCTGAACGATAGGGAATCGGCCTTTTTAAATGGGACGAATTGTCAATCTAAGCACAACACTGGTGGCCTAAAAAAAGACCCATAACGGGGACAAGGTTTAACGATCAAGAAAAACAGTGTCCCTGTTATGAGCTACTACCAACTTATAATAAATCAGCACGGAAGTATTCTAGTGTTTAAGGCAAATGGCGATTCAATTCGAAAATTTTTATCACGGCCTCTGGTTAACTACAAGCGGAGAAATATTTATGGATTCTATGAAAAATCTTTGTGATAATTGACTGCCATACTAATGCTAGCAACTATAAAAGCAAGAGCGTATTTAAATAAAAAGAATTGATGCCACATGTATGTTTTGGGAAATATTATATCGCAGAAAACAATAGTAAGAAGCGCTGATGCACAGGCTATATAATAAATCCTTTGTGAGTACTCATCTTCTTTACCGATTTTTTTCGAATATGTCCAAAGCAAGATCACGCCTATAACTAGTAAGAATATACCGAATCCAATTAGTCTATTCCAATTAGTTGTTGAACTTTCAGCCCAACTCTTTAAAGAATAAAATGCGACATTGGGTATATCTGAAATTGATTTAATCGCCATCATAATTTCCACCTTCCTTATATACGAATAGCTCGTTAACATCGACATTAAATATTTTTGCAAGACGGAAGGCGAGTAGCATTGAAGGGATATAGTTGCCTTTTTCCATCACAAAAATTGTTTGTTTGGAGACTCCTGCTTTTTTAGCAAGTTCTTGCTGCGATAATCTCGCTAAAACTCTAAACTCATAGACTTTATTATCTATGGAATCACCAAGGTCTTTTTTCATCTCATCACCTCAAATAATATTATAAAATATTATTTGATAAAAGTAAAGTTTAATTATACAAAATATAATTTTAATTTTCTATGTAGGCTGAATTAAATGTATTGCGCTTGAATCGATTAACCTTAAAATCAGGACAGTATTAAAAGAGACCAACGTCTACATATAGGGGATGTTAGTCTCTTTAATCGTTTTAAAATCAATGTAATCGGTTGCTAGAATTAGATTTAAACGTTATATTATTAGAAGTAATTATTGAGAAGGAGTTTACTAAATGGCAATTAAATTAATCGCATCCGATATGGATCATACTTTATTAACGGAACAGGGGCAGCTACCACCCGATTTTGTCGAAACAGTTCATGCGCTGACCGAAAGTGGTATCTTATTCACAGCCGCTAGTGGTCGTCCATTGTATACGTTGAAACAAATGTTTCCGACGTTAGCCGACCAAATGTGTTATGTCGGTGATAACGGGGGCGTCATCAGCTATCGAGGTGAAATTCTGTTTAAGAGTTTATTACCCTTAAACGATTATCAACGAATGGTTCAATTTGTGAATGAAAGCCAGACCGGAATCGGGATGATTTGTGGGATGGACGCTGCTTATATTGAACGGCAATATCAAGATTCAGATGCCGTCTTCCGTCAATTTTATGCCAATATTGAATATGTTGATGATTTGACCCAAGTCACGGTTGAAGCGGATAAATTTACCGTCTATTTCCCCGAAAAGAATAGTCAAGCCTTCTACAATCAGGTTTACGGACCGGAATTTGGCAGTGATTATTCAGTGACGGTTGCGGGCGTTGAATGGGTTGATATTATGAATCAGGGTGTCAATAAGGGGCATGCCATGCATTTATTGGCCGAGCATTTCCAGATATTACCAACCGAAATGATGGCGTTTGGCGATACTTATAATGATAAGGAAATGCTTCAAACCGTGAAATATAGTTATCTAATGGGCAATGCAGCGCCTGATATGGCCCAATACGCGACGTATCAAGCCGATACGAATGATAATTATGGGGTTTTAAAAGAAATCAAGAAATTATTATAGATAACCAAGACGCAATTTTTTGGAAGGTAATGGGGGCGGTCGTTTCTTGTAAAATTTCATGGGCAGTGTGTGGTAAGATTTGGACCGTCGCGGCAGTCAATTGCGCCTGATTAAACTGACTGGTTAATTGGCGGGCCCGACGACCATTACCACCGGCTGGATCGTCTTGGCCGCTTAAGACAAGCATTGGAAAAGTTTGATTTGTGGCGAACCAATCCGTTTGTCTGGACTGTTGCGCGATGGTAAAGAGGGTTGCAAAACCATTGTTGGTAAAGGTATAACCACAAAGGGGATTTTGTTCATAGGCGGAAACGTTGTCTAAATTGTAACTCAGCCAGGAAAAGGGGCGGCGTCGATCAAATTTTTGTGGATAGATGCCAAAAGCGAGCCGGTTTAGGACGTTCCCCGGTTTGTGGGGCGCCTTTTTAGCGATGAGTCGGATGACCGGTAAGCCAACTTTTAAAACAGCGGGGACGTCAATTACCCCGATGAAAATAACACCACTTAATCGACTGGACGCTTGTTTCAAATACTGGGTCGCGAGCATTGAGCCCATTGAATGGCCTAGAACGAACAAGGGGAGTTCGGGATAACGTACCTGAGCGAATTGACCAATTTTTAAACTATCCGCCAGTAGTGTCGCTGCACCATCTTGACCGAAGTAGCCCAATTCGCTAAGGGATTGGACTGAATGACCCTGTCCCAGATGATCATGGCCGATAACCACCCAACCTTGAGCGGTTAGATATTCTGCTAGCAGGGTGTAGCGTTCAATATATTCGGCCATACCGGTGATAATCTGGAGAATACCGACGGGTGTTTGGTCGGTCGGTTCCCAAAGGATGGTATGCAATTCGACATCGGCTTTAGTCGAGTTAATTTTAAAAACGTGCATGGTTTATTGCCTCCTTTAAAGGGCTTTCATTGTTGCCATTGTCCCCATTCTAGCAGAGATTATTAATAATGCACCTAGTCTGCTTATACATCATTGAACAATCGCAAGTAGTTAGAAGCACAATTTTGTATACCGCAATATAAAAAAGGGTCATTCGCCAGAATTTTTGGCGGATGCCCCTTTTTAAGTGGTGCGTGTGCAACGAGCAGTTTAATTTTAATCTTTAACGGTTTGATTAATCGCTTCGGCTTGTGCAAAGTATTGTGAACGGAAGCGACTAACGACGCCCCAGTAATAGAAAATTAAGGCGAGCACCGTGATGACGATGAAATCATATGGATAATGTAGCCAGTTACGACCATTAAACGCACTACTACCAACATAGGAAATCACCGATAACAATGCGAGATAGATAATGAGCCACAAACTGCCTTTAACTTGCGCCCAAGTATCTTGCCAATGGCGGCGGTATTCATAATAGATGTAAAAAGGAATCCCTAACAGAATCACGCCAATCACCTTAATCGTCGTCGGCCACATCGCCCAATAAGTCGCTAAACTAGCCAGAACAAATGAAAAAGGCGCCATGACTTTGAGCCAACGCGATTGAACGGGTCGTTTGAAATCCGGGGCCATTTTACGTAAGGACATTGCGGTGACCGGACCAGTCAGATAGGCAATCAGTGTCGCCGTTGAAATGACACTGGCTAAGGTTCCCCAACTTCTAAAAATCGAGACGAGTAACATGCTAACGAGCGCGTTAATCACCATCGCAACCCGCGGAATATGGTATTGGGCGTTGAAGCGCCCGATGATAGCCGGCATGTGTTGATTTTGTTTCAAGGCGGCAAAGGTGCGCGCACAAGACGCAACAAACGAAACGCCGGTCCCAAAAGGTGATACAAAAGCGTCTAAATAGAGTAAGACGGCTAACCAATGAATCCCTAATAGAATTGCTAAATCGGCAAAAGGCGATTGAAAGTTTAACCCGTGCCAACCCGTCTTGGCGATGATTGTTGGTGAGACCGCGCCAATGAAGGTGACTTGTAATAATAGATAAATCACAATACTGATGCCGAGTGAAATCGCAATGCCGCGCCCAATATTGCGTTTGGAATCTTGAATCTCACTGCCGACATTGATCACGGTTTGAAAGGCGTTATAGGAAAAGATAATCCCCGATACCGAAGTGGCCGCAAAAATTTTAGCGGAACCATACGGCATGAAAGTCGCCATTGAATGACCAAAATTAGCGGGATGCCAACCAGTTGAAATCAATAAGATAATCGTCAAGAGCGGCACACCCAATTTAAAGATGGCGATAAAGCTCGTGAAACGGGTCAGAAATTTAACTGACCAAAAATTAAGTAACGTAAAGACGATAATAAATAGGAAAACGACGAGTAATCCGCGATTTGAAATCGCGCTATTGTGCATAAAATGATTGGTCCAATTGGCCCAAGTCCACGGCCAAGAACTCATATATTGAACAGCGGCCACGGCTTCGATTGGAATAATCGTTACGAGCGACACCCAATTGGCCCAAGCGGCGATAAAACCTAATAAAGAACCGTGACTATATTGAGCGTAATGACTCATGCCGCCACTTTCGGGGAACATGGTGCCGAGTTCAACGTAATTAAAAGCGATGGCGCCAATCACAATTGCCCCGACAATCCAAGAAATAATGGCGGCCGGTCCGGCAACGGTCGTCGCTTCCCAAGCACCAAATAACCATCCTGAACCAATAATTGAGCTGAGGCCTAACATGACTAAACTAAATAAACTCATTTTGTTTTTCTCTAACATGGCAACCTCCTGTGTATGGTGAGCTATTATAGCAACCAATTAGGGGGGATACAAATGGCAATCGGATTAAGAAAGGGCCACCAATCGTTTGTCAGCAGTGACGTTCGCGATTTCAAAAAAATTAGTTTCGGAAGGTAACCATTAAAAAATTTATTGATATTTTGACATTAAACGGCCAGTTTTCTTTAACGCGCGCCACAACTCATCAATTTCCGTTCAAATCAAAAAGGCGATTATCCTTAGTTCGGGATAATCACCTTTTCAACTTGATACTCAATGATAACGTGCCACCCCCACTGATTCCTGTGCTTAGCGACGTTTCGTAAACAAAGTCAAAATTTAGACTTTATTCACGAAACTAGGCTAATGCTCAGAATCAAACCGTGGATGGGGGCACTCAATCAATAACTGAGTTCTGTCACAGCTCGGTGCTTGTATAAATTAAGGCTTAGCGATGAATCGCGTCGGTTTGTTTGAGTAATTTAACTTTACGATCATTCCAAAATGATTCAGACATATCGCGATAGAAAATGGCAGTCTGACAAGTAGGACAACGCTTGATACCGTAATCAATAGCGGCTTGGCATGCTGGACAATGAAAGGCAGTTGTCGTTGATTCAGTGGCAACTGGTGTTTCTTCACGCGTATCTACCATCAATAGGACTCCAATCTTAGCTTAATGACCTTAGTATACCTTATCGGGTAGCGCTTTGTTAAGTCCTTGAACCGGTTTTTTAAAAAAATATGCACAAAATCGAAATAATATGCTATACTAGGCAAGTACTAAAGCGGTATGCGAGTGTAGTTTAGTGGTAAAATTCAAGCTTCCCAAGCTTGTGTCGCGGGTCCGATTCCCGTCACTCGCTTCTATAAAACAGTATAAGTGAAAAACGATTATCCGATTTTGAGGGTAATCGTTTTTTTGTGCTAGTCAGAGTGCGAAGCATCGTCTTTTGAAACCTTATCAGTTATAATGGGTTCACAACTAATCAAGGGGGTCAAACTGATGAATAGTATCCATTTAATTTGTTTAGGCGTTTTAGATTTAACGGCATCTCGTAAATTCTATCAAGCACTTGGTTTTAATGAACCGGCTAGCGAATACGCTGATGTGATTGCTTTTTTTAATAACTTTGGCACTAAACTGGAACTCTTTCCGTACAAAGCGTTGTTGGCTGATATCGGTCTTGATGCAGAGAAGAACCCAATGCCGACGACGTTTAATGGCGTGACCTACGCTTATAATACGAAGAGTGTAGCTGAAGCTGATCGTGTCTTTCAAAGGGCATTGGCCAACGGTGCCACTTTAGTGAAACCCCTGACGTGGGGCGACTGGGGTGGTTACAGTGGCTATTTTAAAGAGTTGAACGGTTATTATTGGGAAGTGGCTTACTCCAAGGACTGGCAATTTGATGCCAATGATATGCTGATTATTCAGTAGGGTTAAGACTTTAGGCGGATTGTGTCCCAATTAGTGGTTTGGTAAAGTAATGACTGTAGTAAACGCCTTAAACTCTAGGCGATTGAATGGGCAGGAGTGAATCGAATGACATTGTTAGAAATCAAAGATATTCACAAGTCATATTACGTGAATAAAGAAGAATTTAAAGTTTTAAAAGGGATTAATCTCAATTTTGATCGAGGCGAATTTGTCTCCATCTTGGGGGAATCCGGTGGTGGTAAATCAACCTTATTAAATATTATTGGCGGATTAGATCACCAATACGATGGTGAATTAATCGTCAACGGTGAATCCCTTAAAAATGCGTCTGAAAAGAAATTTGATGCGTATCGGAGTCAGACGATTGGTTTTATTTTTCAAAGTTTTAATTTAATCAGTCATTTAACCAATTTGGAAAATGTGATGGTGCCACTCGAAATGACTAATTTATCGCACAAAGAACGGGTCGCTAAAGCCACCGCTTTGCTCGAACAAGTTGGGTTGAAAGACCATGTACATAAACATCCTAATCAATTGTCGGGGGGCCAAAAACAACGAGTCGCAATTGCACGGGCACTAGCGGCCAATCCCGATGTGATTATTGCCGACGAACCAACGGGGGCGTTGGATAGCCAAAATACCGCGGAGATTCTCGAAATTCTCCAAAAGATTGCTGAAGATGGTAAGTTGGTGATTGCCGTCACGCATTCCCAAGCAGTTGCGGATCACGGCACGCGCGTCGTTCATATGGTTGATGGTCAAATTGATTATGACAAGTCATTGAAGGCGGCTTATCCAGCGCCAGCAGAAGTTGCTACAAAGAAGAATAGTCCGTTAAGCTTTGCATCGGCGTTTAAAATGGCGATGCAACACATGCGTTACGATATTAAACGTAATCTGTTGATTATCTTTGGCGCTTCGATTGGGATTTTCTCGGTGATTTTAATGCTGGGCCTGGGACAAGGAGTGACCGGCTACATCAATGATCAGGTCTCGTCACAAGTTAATCCGAATACGGTCCAAGTGGCCAGAAATATCACCAAAGAACAGACCGAAGCGGGTGATACCGGAGATTTAGCAACGAAAGATTTAAATCGTTTTAAAAAGATTAAGAATGTAACAAAAGTTGAAAAAGGCTTTTTCGCACAAGGGGTCCAGGTTAATTATTTAAAGAAGCGGACTACGATTCAAATGTTCCAAACTTTTAATAAGACCGAACGGGTGTCAGACATTACGGTTGGTCATCAACCTGGGCGAGATGAAATTCTGTTAACCAAAGCGACCGCTAAGGAATTGAATAAACATTATAAACAGATGGTCGGCCGGACGATTACGGTTTACGTCAACGCGCTTTCGAAGAATCAACAACCGGTTCAAATGAAAAAGACGTTGAAAGTTTCGGGAATTATTAAATCCGGCACGGACGCAATTAATTACAACACACTAGCGGCGATGTACGCTGCTCAAAAATTAGAGTTTGCCCCGAATTTTGCCGCGGTGACGATTAATGAAACGGCGAATGTTAAAGCGGTGCAAAATAAGATTAAGACTTATAGTAGCCAAGTTGCTGGCAAAGCGCATAAAGATTATCAAATTACGGGGGTCGGTGCGATTTTAGACTCGATCAACACTTATTTGATGTTAGCCTTCTATGTCTTAGCGGGTATTGCTGGTATTTCACTCTTAGTTTCTGCGATTATGATTATTGTTGTTTTATACATCAGTGTTTCTGAACGGACCAAAGAAATTGGCATTCTACGGGCAATTGGTGCGCGCAAGAAAGATATTCGCCATTTATTCGTTTCGGAAGCGTTCTTGATTGGTCTATTATCAAGTGTCCTCGGTGCTTTAATCGCGGGAGTCGGCCAAGTGATTGTCAATACGATTGCGAAACCGTTAACGCATATGGCGATTGTTGATATTTCAAGTGGTTATATTATTTTTGGAATTGTCATCAGTATTCTGATTAGTTTACTGGCAGCATTAGCGCCATCCCGTAAAGCGGCGAAGTTAGATCCAATTGAAGCGTTGGCTGCTGAATAATAGTTGAAAAATTAATTCGGATTGGTTATACTAGGATCAAGATAGAACAGTCGAAAGAATAATATCAGTGGCGATTACTAGCGAGTTCGGGATTGTGTAAGCCGAATAATCAAACTGATGTGGCGCGCTTTTGATTGAACAATTGCATACTTTAAAGTGGATCGATTGATCAATTTGAGTGGTACCGCGGGAAATCTCGTCTCTTTCATTTATTTGGAAGGGACTTTTTTTTCGGAAATTAAAGGAGGAATTTAACATGGATTTTAAACAACAAGTGGCCAATACGTTAGCATCAGTTTTAGGTGAGACATTAGAATTAGCCCAAATCGAAAAATTAATTGAAACCCCTAAGACGTCAGATTTAGGGGACTATGCCTTTCCAACCTTCATTTTGGCGAAGAGTTTGCATAAAGCGCCTCAACAAATCGCCCAAGATTTAGTCGCTGAAATTGACGCGACTGATTTTGAAAAAGTGGTCGCAACTGGCCCTTACATTAACTTCTTTTTAGATAAAGCGGCGTTTAGTGATCAAATCTTAAAAACCGTTTTAACTGAAATGAGTAACTATGGTCAAAGTGATTTAGGCCAAGGCGGTAACGTACCAATCGATATGTCATCACCCAACATTGCCAAACCAATTTCAATGGGTCATTTACGCTCAACCGTGATTGGTAATTCAATTGCCAAAATTTTAACTAAAGTAGGCTATCAACCCATTAAAATTAATCATTTAGGTGATTGGGGCACGCAATTTGGTAAGTTAATCGTGGCTTACAAAAAATGGGGTAGTGAAGAAGCTGTTAGAGAAGATCCAATCACTAACTTATTGAAATATTATGTGAAGTTCCATCAAGAAGACGTTGAACATCCTGAATTGGATGATGAAGCGCGTGCTTGGTTTAGAAAACTAGAAGGTGGCGATGAAGAAGCCACTGAATTATGGTCATGGTTCAGAAGTGAATCCTTAAAAGAATTCCAAAAGATTTACGACATGTTGGACGTTAAATTTGATTCATACAATGGTGAAGCTTTTTACAATGATAAGATGGATACGGTTGTTAATGCGATTGAATCTAAAGGGTTATTGCAAGAAAGCCGCGGCGCTGAAATTGTTGATTTAACGGCTTATAACTTAAACCCAGCGTTGATTAGAAAATCAGATGGTGCCACGCTTTACATGACACGTGATTTAGCGGCTGCGATGTATCGGCATGATACTTACCATTTTGTGCAATCATTGTACGTCGTTGGTGGCGAACAACGTGAACATTTCAGCCAATTAAAAGCTGTTTTAAAAGAAATGGGCAATGACTGGTCAGACGATATTCATCACATTCCATTTGGTTTGATTACGCAAGGGGGTAAGAAATTATCAACCCGGAGTGGTCGGGTCATCTTGTTGGAAGAAGTTTTAAACGACGCGGTGAAATTAGCCGGTCAACAAATTGAATCGAAGAATCCTGACTTACCGAATAAAGCAGAAGTAGCCAAGCAAGTCGGGATTGGCGCGGTTATTTTCCATGATTTGAAGAATGATCGTTTAGATAATTTCGACTTTAACTTGGAAGAAGTGGTGCGTTTTGAAGGCGAAACCGGTCCTTACGTACAATACACGAATGCGCGTGCGCAAAGTATTTTACGCAAAGCCAACCAAGAAGTCGTTGCTGACGATCAATTAGTAGTTGCCGACAGCAATGCTTGGGATGTTTTAAAAATGTTGAATAACTTCCCGAACGTCATTGTGCGTGCTAGCAAGGAATACGAACCATCAGTAATCGCTAAATATGCGTTACGTTTAGCCAAAGTTTTCAATAAATATTATGCAAATTCTAAGATTTTAGCGGATGACGATCAACGCAACGCACGGTTGGCATTGGTTAAGAGTGTCAGTACCGTTTTAGAAACGGCCTTAGATCTATTAGGCGTTCAAGCACCAAAAGAAATGTAAAATGCTGACTCAAATGGGTTAGATTTTGAGGATTAACTTAAAAACAGGAATTGTGGTGTTTTATGCCATAATGCCTGTTTTTTTATTTTACCTTAAAAAATAGTTGTATTTAGAAGTGTACTGTGTATAATAGTACACAGTAGTACAGCAATCGAAAAGGTGGTGAATTGCTTAATGATAATTGATAAAACCAGTGCTAAACCTTATTACGAACAAATTATATGGATGATTAAAGAACAAGTGATGCAAGGTATTTTACAACCTGGGGAACAAATTCCGTCGGTTCGTGAGATGGCACGTCAGTTGCTGATGAATCCTAATACCGTCAGCAAAGCCTATAAATTATTAGAAGTCCAACGGGTGATTGTGACCGTTAAAGGTCGCGGGACCTACATTGCCGAACGTCAAACGGAACAACGTGATATCGCCAAACAACAACAGATTCAACAAAAATTAGACGAACTTGTTTTAGAAGCCAGTTATTTAGGGGTTGCACAAACTGAAATGACAGAATGGCTGGTGACAAGTTATGAAAGGAATCAAACAGATGTTAACAATTCAAAACGTTCATAAAACAATTGAAAAAAAATCAATATTAACCGCGATTAGCTTTACCCAAAAACCGGGTGAAATCATTGGTTTAGTCGGGCGCAACGGGGTCGGTAAATCGACGTTATTACGGTGTATTGCCGGTTCGTATCAATTAGATGATGGACAGGTCTTGATTGATCAAACCGATGTTGCTATTCAACCTGAAATGCGTACGCAACTTTTTTACTTAGATGAAGCGCACTTATTCTTTAAAGGCAATCAGTTATTACAAATTGGTCGCTACTATGCGCAAGCCTATCCCGATTTTGATACCGATCAGTTAACGGATTTATTAGCGATGTATCATCTGGACGGCCACCAACGCTACCAACAGATGTCTAAAGGGATGCAGGGGTTGTTCAACATTATTTTGGCCGTTTGTAGCCATGCGCGTTATTTATTATTGGATGAACCATTTGACGGTTTGGACGTGATTGTCCGTAAGAACATCATTCGACTCTTATTAGACCACGTTGGACAAACGCAAACGGCAGTTTTAATCACGTCGCATAACTTAGTCGAACTCGATCAATTAATCGATCGCACGTTGATTCTGAAAGAAACTAAAATTATCAAAGATTATCAATTAGAACAATTACGGCAAACCGACCGTAAATTACAAATTGTGTTAAAAACCAATACGATACCGGCGTTGTTCAAAGAAGCCGGTCGGGTCTTATCAGTTTCTGGTCGCGTGATGGTCGTTTATTTCCCTAATTATTCTGATGAATTAGACGCGCAAATTCAAGCATATGAACCAGTCTTGTGTGAAAGTTTACCAATTACGCTAGAGGATTTATTTGAAGCTAATTTAGTCACGGAAGATGATTATCAAGTTTTTATTTAAAAAAGAGGGGACACTTAAAATGACACGACAACAATTAGCAGCCATTATGAAACAACGTTATTTCAAATATCTAATCGGGTTATTGTTACTGATGGTCGGGATTCAAGCGGCCGTTGGCTTACAACAAGGCCAATCTTGGCAAAGGGATAATCAATATTATCATTCAACCAAATTTGTGAAGGACTATAAAGCAGATTCGGCGAAGTATGCTGGTTATCAGGATGGTAGTGGTAAGCAGCCAGCTAAAGTGACGCTTGAAAGCTTTCAAGAAGAGGTGTTGAACTTTTTTGATAATCGGGAGAATGCCGTACCGTCCGTGATGACCCTGACAATTGCTTTTATTTGTATGACGGCAGGCCTGCTGACCTTTACGTATGATCGCCGGACGAATTTCGATGCTTTTTTATTTGGACTAGCCACCAACCGACGATCAATCTATTGGGCCAAAATAAAATTAGTTGGATTAATGGTACTGGCGGGCATTGTCATTGGCCAGAGTAGTTATTATTTAATTTTAAAAACAATGGTTCACCAACCCTATTTTAATATCGAGATTGGTAACCTATTACAGCACGAATTGGCCTTACTGATCATTCTAATGGGGCTTTACGTCTTAGGATGCTTCCTAGGGTTAGTCGTTGGTGAACTAGTCACCTTGCTCGTTGGTGCTTATGGACTCCTATTTACCTTAACGTTTAATATCACTAATTTAGAGGATCTTCGGCATTTTATCCAAAGTCGAACGACTACTCAGTATGGAATGGATCCTGGGAGTATCCGGTTCTTTTTAAATCGGATTCTTGATACGCACTACGTTGGTACGGTTTATAGAAACAGGAAATATTTTGTATTAATTATCGGTATTCTAATGACCAGTATGTTTGTTTTATGGCTGGGTCAGCGAATCTATCAAAAGAGTTCGTTAGAACACCAAAATCAAGTGGTGACAATGGACTGGTTGAAATGGCCACTATTGATCCTAGGGACTTTATACGTGGCCTTTCTGATGACGATGAATGGGGTTTTCAGTCGACTGCCTTATGACCTATTGGACACCCATGAAAAATACTTATTACTTTGGTATCTCATCCGCAATGTCGTACTCGTCGGAATTGGTGGTTGGTTATTCATCGATCGACCTTGGCAACGAAAAATACGATTGAGTTGGTTTAAAACCAGTCGCAAAATAAATTAAATGCAAAAATAGCGTTAATCCTGAGTTGATCCGGGATTAACGCTATTTTTGATTGACGCGTGCCCAAACTCATCAATCTCCGTTCAAATCAAAAAAATCAGATTATCCTAAATACGGGATAATCTGATTTTTTAACTTGATACTCAATTGATAACCGAGTTCTGTCACAGTTTGACTAAGCTACTTTATTTTGATGACGCGCAATGGCTGGTAGAATCATGCCCAGTGCAATGAAGATGACTGGTGTGATGATGTTTAAGCTCAATTGGAACCACCAAGTTGATGGGTTAGCGGCGTAACTGAGTTTCGGTACCATCCCCATCAAACAAGCAAAAGCGGTGAAGAAGAAGCACCAACCGCCGATAATCATACCGACAGTCGGATTTTTAACGAAATGGTATTCTGAATTGAATTTCTTTAATTGTTTATTTAAGAGCATGTAAGCTAAGAAGACCCATAGGTAACGCAATGGCATAACAACTGAGTTCAAGTTTAATAACCAGTTATATAACTCATTCATATTGCCAATCCCAAGGGCGGGAATCACAATCAATAAACCGACTAAGGTCCCGGTTAAAATATAACCGTTGGTTGGAATCCCTTTAGCGTTGAGTTTCGATAATTTTTTAGGAATGAAGTTGCTATCGGCATCACCTAGCAAAATTTTAAGCGGTGCATCGATTGAGAAGGCCAAAGCTGAGACTTGAGCGAGCGTATTGGCGAGCGCATAGAGAATTACGAAAGTTGGGCCGACATGGTAATAAAGGCCTAAACGACGGAAAGCTTCATAAGCGCCGTTTGCCATTAAATCAGATGGAATGTGGTTGGAATTAAAGAGCATTCCCATCCCGAATGACCCTAAGATCGCACAGAATGCGACCATCCCAGCGAGGACTAACATTCCTTTCGGAAATTCGCGGGCGGCATTATGCGTATTGTTGACATAAGGTGAAATTTTTTCAGCACCACCCACGGCGAAAACTAACATTGAAATCGTGGTGAAGTAGTTGACATCAAATTTAGGAATGTAGGTTTTGATACTGGTCATATCCGGTGTTGCGATGTGCGCCCCTTTAGTCATGAAAGGCGCTGAAACGGCTAGAATAATGAAAAGAATCGACATGATGAACATGGCCGTCCCTGCGATACTCCCAATCCGATTTAAAGTTGCAATCCCGCGTGATGATAGCCAGAGAAATAATAAGAATAACGCGAGACAGATAATCGAAACCGTCAAGGATGAAATCGTGTTGACGAAATTACCATTGCCTTTAAAGAGCCAACTCATCGCGATCAGAATTCCTTGGGGCTTTTGAGCCAAATAAGGAATGTGAACGACCCAATAAGTCCAAGCGGCGTAATAAGCGAGCCGTTTTGTACTGGTGGCTTTAATCCAAGATGAAACGCCACCGTTCGCCTCTTTAAAAGTGGAACCTAATTGACCGACAATTAAGGCGTAAGGCACGAAATATAAAAGCATGATCAAAATCCAAGAAGTAATAACAGAAAGTCCCTGTTGTGCATAGTTGTTGACGACATTGCCTAATCCCCAAACGGCGACGAAGGCAATTAGTGCAACGTTAAACCAGCGCAATTGTTTTGTATCTGATGCCATGATAAAATCTCCTTTGATATTAATTAGGTACTCCTTGCATATTAAGCGAAAATTAATGAGATAGCAATGATAAATAGCAGTCATGTCAAATTAATATGACTGCTATTGAGTGTTGATGACTAGTGTACGTAGTATTTATCACAAATCAACTCATATTTTGTGGATTGACCCACAAATCAAAATCAGCTTCAGAAATAGTGGTTAATTCAAGCGTGGCCTCTTTTAACGTTTGTTGGTTAGCCAGTGCGGCTTGCGCAATTTTAGCACTTTGTTCATAACCAATATGGGGACTTAGTGCAGTCACTAACATTAATGAGTTTTCACATAAGGCTGCCATTTTTTCAACGTTTGGGGTTAAGCCGACTAAACAATTAAGCCGGAACGAACGGAGACCGTCAGTTAATAATTGAATTGATTGCATCATATTATAAGCGATTACTGGTTTAAAGACGTTTAATTCGAAGTTACCTTGGCTGGCAGCCACTTGAATCGTGGTGTCGTTGCCCATGACTTGAACCGCCAACATGGTTAAGGCTTCACATTGTGTTGGATTAACTTTGCCCGGCATGATTGAGCTCCCTGGTTCATTGGCTGGAATCGTAATCTCGCCTAAACCACACCGGGGACCACTGCTTAACCAGCGAATGTCGTTAGCAATTTTGAGTAGGTCACCGGCTAAAGCGCGTAAGGCACCATGCAGGTAACTGATGGCAGAATGGCTCGTTAAAGCGTAAAACTTATTCGGATCACTGGTGAAACGCAACTGATATTGGTGGCTGAGTTGTTCAGCCATTGCGGTGCCAAATGTTGGTGAGGCGTTCATGCCGGTCCCAACGGCGGTTCCACCAATCGCTAAGTTGCGCACGGCATCTTGGGCTTGGTCGATAAACTGGCTATTATTGATTAACATGCCAGCCCAGCCACTAACCTCTTGACCGAAGGATAGGGGGGTGGCGTCTTGTAAATGGGTACGCCCGATTTTGATAATTGCGGCGTAATCACTGGCCTTTTGTTGTAAGAGCGTGGCCCATTTTTGACATTCAGGTAATAATTGGGTGCTAATCGCTTCGACGATGGCTAGGTGCATTGCGGTCGGGAAAGTATCGTTAGAACTTTGCGAAAGGTTGACGTGGTCGTTGGGATGCATCCAATCGGCATGTGTTTGATTACAGAGATGCGCAATCACTTCGTTGACGTTCATGTTTGATTGCGTGCCACTACCAGTTTGCCAAACGCTTAATGGAAATTCGCTGTCATGTTGACCGGCAATAATCGCATCGGCTGCCTGACAAATCGCTTGTTGGCGTTCATTAGATAGTTTATGTTCGGCTAGGTTAACGATTGCGGCCGCTTTTTTAATTTGGGCTAAGGCCGTGATATAGGGGAGTGGAATCGTTTCGGTACTAATCTTAAAATGTTCCAGGCTTCGTTGCGTTTGTGGGCCCCATAGATGGGTATCATCAATTTCAACGGGACCGAGCGCATCGTGTTCAATTCGGGTCATTTGGCAGTCACTCCTTTTTGCGCGACACCGGCGTCAATCGCCGCTTTAGCTACAGCTTGGGCGACAGTGTCACTGATGGCTGGTTCGAAGATTTCGGGCATGATGTGTTCGGTCGTTAGTTGGTCTGGTGTGACGTAATTGGCAATCGCGTAAGCCGCCGCAACTTTCATGGCTTCATTGATTTCAGTCGCCCGCACTTGGAGGGCGCCCGCGAAAATACCGGGGAATGCGAGCACGTTATTGATCTGGTTCGGATAGTCCGAACGGCCGGTTGCAATAATCGCTGCGCCAGCGGTTTTGGCAATTTCGGGCATGACTTCTGGAATCGGATTGGCTAAGGCAAAAATAATTGGATCCGGCGCCATTGTGCGAATCATTTCAGGGGTTAGTGCTTCTGCGACAGAAACACCAACAAAGACGTCCGCGTCGACGATTGCGTCGGTCAGTTGACCGGTAACGTGCTCCGGATTAGTCGTTGCGGCAATTTCACGTTTATGGGCCTGACTATTTGAATCGTCAGCGCGCAGAATTCCGAATTGATCGGCCGCGATAATATTGGTGACGCCGAGATTTTGGAGCATCTTGATGATGGCCGTCCCGGCCGCACCCGGGCCGCTGAGGACGACTTTAATTTTGTCGATTGATTTATGGATTAATTTTAACGCGTTGATTAAACCGGCCGCAACGACGACTGCGGTGCCGTGTTGATCGTCATGAAAGACCGGAATATTTAATGTTTTTTTCAAAGTGGCTTCGATTTCAAAACATTTAGGCGAAGCAATATCTTCCAAATTAATGCCGCCAAAACTAGGGGCAATTTGTTGGACGGCCGTAACAATGGCTGCGGGCTCTTGCGTGTCTAAACAAATCGGAAAAGCATCGAGCTGGCCGAATTGTTTGAATAAAATTGATTTGCCTTCCATGACGGGCATTGCTGCTTGAGCACCGATATTACCGAGACCTAAAACCGCTGAACCATCACTAATGACGCCAACCATATGGGATTTAGCGGTGTATTGATAAGCGGCTTCAGGGTCTTTTTGAATGACCCGACAAGGTTCGGCCACTCCGGGACTGTATGCGAGTGCTAAATCATGCATCGATTGGATTTGAACCGTACTTTCTACTGCGATTTTACCTTGTTTAGCGGCGTGTAAAGCGAGTGCTTCTTCATTAATAGTCATGATCATGTTTCCTTTCAGTAGTGTAATTGGTTGACTAGTTTTTCAGGAATACCATCTTTCAAGGCAGTTGTTCTGAAGTCGTCTTTTGATTTAACCGTTGCTTTGGCAATTTTGGCTGCTCGTGAATAACCAACGACTTTTGACAAATCAGTTGCCAAGGAAGTGCTGTTTTCGAGATTTTCGAGACAGCGTTGTGGATCCGGTTCTAAATCGACTAAGCAATTGGTGACGAAGGTGTCGATGGCCCGGGTTAAATATTGGAATGATTCGAGGAGTTTATAGAAGATAACCGGTTCAAAGGCGTTTAATTCGAGTTGGCCGGCTTCAACCGCCATTGAAATCGTGGTGTTGTTGCCAATCACTGCAAATGCGCATTGATTAACGATTTCAGGAATCACCGGATTAATTTTACCGGGCATGATTGAGCTGCCATTTTGTTTGGCTGGAATCCGATATTCGCCAATACCGGATAAGGGTCCCGAAGAGAGCAAGCGAATATCGTTGGCAATTTTAGAAAGGCTAAGGGCTAGTGTTTTAAGATTATCGGCCAAAACGGCGTAACTTTCGACGTTTTGCGTACCATCGATTAGATCTTGGCTAGGCAAGAAATTAAAACCGGTTATTTCTCGTAGAATTTGGGCAGCAGTCTGTGGAAAATCGGGATGGCTATTGAGCCCCGTCCCGATGGCGGTACCGCCTAAATTAATCCGTAATAATTCATTGGTCGCGGTTAAAATTCGTTGATGATTGCGACTAATCACAGTGTAATAAGCGTGAATCTCATCACCGACCGATAAGGCGACCGCATCATTGAGTTGGGTACGTCCTAATTTCATGATGTCTTGGTAACGGTCCGATTTTTGTAGAAGGGTGTTTTCTAAATAATCTAGTTGTGCCATTAATAGTGGGACTTTTTTGAGTAACGTTAGTTTGCCAGCTGAAGGATAGACGTCGTTGGTCGATTGGCCCTTGTTGACGTGATCGTTGGGATGGACGAGATCATAAGCACCACGAGTTCCGCCCAGATATTCGATGGCTCGATTGGCAATCACCTCATTAGCGTTCATGTTTGAACTCGTACCAGCGCCCCCTTGGAGTGGATCTACGATGAATTGATCGTGTAGTTTACCGCCAATGATATCGTCGCAGGCGCGAACAATCGCGTTAGCAATCGCGGGGTCTAACACGTTTAATTGTCGGTTGGTTAAGGCACACGCTTTTTTTATTTCAGCGAGACTAATAATAAAGTCGGTATCTAATAAATTATCGGTAATCTTAAAATTCTCTTGCGCACGAGCAGCGTTGACACCATAGTAAGCTGTATCATCAATCATCATTTCGCCGACGCTATCACGTTCAAGTCTTGTCATGTCGATTCCTCCAAAAAATTAATTGTTAAGAACACCCTAAGCTAAACATATTATCCGCAAGGTGTAAACGGTTACAAATGATGCTGTAACGTGATTTTAATGACTTTAACATCGAATTTTAGTTAAGATTAGAATGCGGATAATTTCACAGATTTGAAGTCGGAATTAGCTGTGATATGATGAGTTTTAGCCGATTAACCATCATTCATTAGACAAGTAGTTTATAATAAAACTATCATCAATTTATTTTTGGAGGAATGCGTGTGGCACAAGAAAATTCACGACGTGAGAGTCGCTTTAATAAGACGCGCTTTTTCTTTCTTATTAAGGGGCTCATTGTTGGATTATTAGCCGGTATTGTGGTGAGTCTCTTCCGATTGTTAATCGAAAAGAGTTTAGCACTTTCGGTTAATCTATACCAACGTGCGCAACAGGCGCCAAGTCTCTTGCTGGTTGTGTTAGCGATTAGCGTGGTGTGCGGTTTAATCGTCGCCCATTTATTGAAACAGGAACCGAACATCAGTGGTTCGGGGATTCCACAAGTTGAAGGCCAATTAGCGGGCGAATTCGACTTGAAGTGGTGGTCGATTCTTTGGCGAAAATTTGTTGGCGGTCTTTTGAGTCTAGGTCCGGGTTTGTTTTTAGGGCGTGAAGGGCCTTCCATTCAACTCGGCGCGGCGGTCGGTCAAGGCGTCGCTGAAAAGCTACATAATAAAGGGACCGATCGACGATTGTTGATTGCCGGTGGGGCAGCTGCGGGTTTATCTGCCGCTTTCAATGCGCCGATTGCCGGCACGTTATTTGTTTTAGAAGAAATCTACCATAACTTTTCACCGTTAGTTTGGCTGACGGCGTTGACGAGTGCGTTAGCGGCTAACTTTGTGTCGTTAAACTTTTTTGGATTAACGCCGGTTTTACATATTGCGTACACCAAGAGTTTGCCGATTAATCAATATTGGCATTTGATTGTGCTCGGGATTATTCTGGGCTTAGCCGGTTATTTGTATCAAAAAGTGTTGTTATGGATGCCGCAAGTTTATGCGCAGCTTAAATTACCACAACGTTATCGGGGATTAGTGCCGTTGATTTTAGTCATTCCGATTGGGTATTTTTGGCCCACCATTTTGGGCGGCGGCAATGCGGTGATTACGCAATTAGGCCAGCAGATTCCCAGCTTAAAAATCGTGATTGCCTTATTAGTGATTCGGTTTGTTTTTTCGATGATTTCGTATGGTTCCGGTTTACCGGGTGGGATATTTTTACCGATTCTGTCATTGGGGGCTTTAATCGGGGCGGTTTACGGGTTAACGATGATGAAATTAGGGTTATTGGCACCAAATTACGTGGTTAATTTGATTATCTTTTCAATGGGTGGTTATTTCGCCGGCATCGGGAAAGCACCGTTTACCGCGATTTTATTGGTGACCGAGATGGTTGGTTCACTAACGCATCTGATGCCATTGGCGATTCTGTCGTTAATCGCGTATGTGGTGGTTGATTTAATGGGTGGTGCACCAATTTATGAATCGCTATTGCAACGGTTAATTGGCAAAGTGTCGCCGCAAATTGAAGGGTATAGTGATCGACTAGAGGTGCCGGTTTTTGTGGGCGCACCATTGGAAGATCGCCAAGTACGTGAATTGGATTGGCCAAAAGCCAGTTTATTGATTGCAATTCGCCGGGGGGAATCCGAGTTAATTCCACATGGCGATACGTTAATTCGGGCGGGGGATACGCTCGTAATTTTAACCAAACACCAATTGCGCGCGTCGGTGAGACGGCAGATTGAATTGGCGGCGCAACAGTTGCAAGAAATCGATGAAAATCTAGTGAAATAATTGATAAAAATGTGGTGTCTGATTACTTTTTATGCTAAAGTATTAAAAGACAGTGTAGATAGAAAGGTAGGGGTTAGGTTGGAAAATCTTTTCCTGAACTTATTATTAATCGATTCAATCTTGATTGTAATTGCAGTCATGATGCAACCAAGTAAACAGCAAGATGCTTTGAGTGCGTTATCAGGCGGTGCTGGTGATTTATTTGGTAAACAAAAGGCACGGGGCTTTGAAGCTTTCATGCAAAAAGTCACAGTTGTCCTAGGCATTTTATTCTTCGTCTTTGCGTTAGCGTTGGTGTATCTTTCATCACACTAATTTAACAGGCGGATCGAATTCTAATAAGAACGTTGATGCGGTCTCCTGTTGAATGGCAGGAGACCTTTTTAAATGAATTTTGCCGGTAGGAGGCCGTGGTATGCGTTATCGATTACCAGAACCCTATTATTTTGAACAAGGCCCAATTGGCATCGTTTTGCTACATGCTTATACCGGTAGTGCGAATGATGTCCGGATGTTAGGCCGTTTTTTAGAAAAACAAAACTGGTCCGTTTTAGCACCGAATTTTGCGGGTCACGCGACGTTTGAACCGTTGGATATTTTAAATGGCGGCAATGTCACGCTTTGGTGGCAAACAACCGTGACAGCGATTCAGCAGTTAAGCAAGGCCCACAAAAAGCCCATCTTTGTTTTCGGGTTATCGTTAGGCGGGCTTTTTGCTTTGCGAGCACTTGAATCAATGCCGGAAGTAGTTGGCGGTGGCGTCTTTAGTACCCCGGTTTTAGAAGGCACTTCGGATAATTTAGCCCCATTATTTCAACAGTACGCCCAAAAAATTTATCAAATGACGGCCGTTAGTCAGTCGTTACAAACCGCTAAGTTAGGCCAGATTCAACAACAATTACCGCAGCAATTGGCGCAAATCCAACAGTTTAGCCAGTTGGTTCAAACCGATTTAAATCAAATTGGCCCGAAACCCGTTTTTATTGGGCAGGGAGGCCACGATCAAGTGATTGATCCCAATCAAGCTAAACAATTGCAACAACGGTTGACCGACCTAGGTAGTCCAGTCGATTATCATTGGTACGCTGAGGCCGGGCACGTGATTACAGTTGATACCGCGCACCATCAATTAGAAGCAGACGTAACGGCGTTTATTAAGCGCTTTGAAAACAAGAAAGAGGTGTTGATATGACACAAGTTGAACAGATGAAATCAGCCATTATGGCCATTTTCGCCGCAGATGAAACGCAACAATTAAACGTATCAGAAATCAGTGAACGGATTGGTGTCAGTGGTTCACAAGATTTTAAAGACTTAGTTAAAGTGATGGCCGATTTAGAAGCCGCTAAAACATTAAACATGGATGAAGCCGGCAAGTTTAGAATGCCAGCCACTCAACGCCGTGTTGAAGGGGTTTTTCATGCAAACGAACGCGGTTTTGGGTTTGTTTCACTCCCCGTTGATAATACGGATCCCGATATCTTTATTGCACCACCCAATACCAATTTTGCAATGAACGGCGATACCGTTGAAGTTGAAATTGTTAAAGAGGCCGAAGAAAATAGTCGTCGGGGACCTGAAGGCAAGATTGTCAACGTCATTACTCGTGGGATTGAAGAAATTGTCGGCGAATTTATGCCTTATTCCGATATTCAAAAAGAAAAAACCGGTTTGATTGGTTACATTCAAAGTCACGCCAAAAAATTGAGTACTTATTTAATTTATTTAACGGACAATGGGTTACATCCTCAAAAAGGCGATATGGTTCAAGTCGATATTACGAAATACCCAAGTGTTGAAGCCCCCGGTCAAATGCGTGGGATTGCCAAACAAGTTTTAGGCAATAAAAACGATCCTGGTGTCGATGTCTTATCGATTGTTTATCAACATGATATTAAAACAGACTTCCCTGAAGAAGTTCGGTTACAATCTGAATCCGTACCGGATACGGTTTTAGAATCCGATAAAGTTGGGCGCAAAGATTTAACGAACCAAGACGTGGTGACAATTGATGGCGACGATTCAAAAGATTTCGATGACGCGGTTAATGTCCGTAAATTAGCGAATGGTCATTTTCATTTAGGCGTGCACATTGCCGATGTCAGCTATTATGTAACGGAAGGCTCACCACTGGATGTTGAAGCGCTAGAACGTGGGACGAGTACTTATTTAACGGATCGTGTGATTCCAATGTTACCTTTCCGATTATCAAATGGGATCTGTTCTTTAAATCCAGATGTTGAACGTTTGGCTTTAACGTGTGAAATGGAAATTGACGAACACGGTCAAGTCGTTGAACACCACATTTTCCCAAGTGTGATTAAATCAACTGCTCGGATGACTTACAATAACGTCAATCATATTTTAACGGATCAAGATACTGATCTTCGTCAACAATACGCGGCCTTAGTCCCAATGTTTGAAGATATGTCTGAATTACACGAAATTTTATTGAAGAAACGCCATAACCGCGGCGCAATTGATTTCGAAGAAGACGAAGCTAAGATTATCGTGGATGAAAACGGTAAAGCAATTGACATCGAATTACGTTCACGCGGGTTATCGGAACGGATGATCGAATCATTCATGTTAGCTGCCAATGAAACGGTTGCTGAACATTACAGCACGGCTCATGCGCCATTCTTATACCGGATTCACGAAACACCAGATAGCGAAAAGATGAAGAAATTCTTTGAATTCATCACGGCTTACGGCATTCAAATCCAAGGATCAAGTCAAAAAGTGACACCAATGATGTTACAAGAAGTCTTGACGCAAATTGAAGGTCAACCAGAACAACCCATCATTACAACGATGTTATTGAGAAGTATGCAACAAGCACATTATTCAGACGAATCATTAGGCCATTTTGGTTTAGCGGCTGAATTTTACACGCATTTCACATCACCAATTCGTCGTTATCCCGATTTAATGGTTCATCGTTTAATTCACGAATATGCTAAAAATGGCATGACAACTGAAGAAAAGGCGAAGTGGGAACCTAAACTAGCCCCAATCGGTGAACAAACTTCAATCGAAGAACGTCGCTCAATTGATACTGAACGGGAAGTCGTTGATCTTAAAAAAGCTGAATTTATGTTAGATAAAGTTGGCAATGAATACGATGCCGTCATCAGTTCAGTCACTAGCTTTGGGATGTTCATCGCCTTACCAACCACGGTTGAAGGGCTTGTGCACATTTCACAGATGAAAGACGATTACTACAGCTTTGTTGAGAGTCAATTAGCTTTAGTTGGCGATCGGACACACAAGATGTATCGAATTGGCCAACCCGTTCGAGTGAAGGTTGCAAATGTTGACCTCGATGCGCATTCAGTTGATTTTGAACTCTTGAAGACCGAGGACGTTCCCTTGGCTTCTGCTGAGATATTGAGTAAAATAGAACCAAGACCTAAGCGGCCAATGCGTCCACGTGATAATGAAAAGAGTGGCGACAAACGCAATCGTCATTTTGACAATAAAAAGAATAACGGTCGGCGCCCAGCGCCAGCCAAAGATTCACAAAAACGTACTTTTAAAAAGTAGGTGATTAAATGGCAAAGAAACATCCGCAAAAACCAGCAAACCTGATTGCTCAAAATAAAAAAGCTGGTCATGATTACAGCATTTTAGAAACATTTGAAGCCGGATTAGTGTTGACTGGGACCGAGATTAAATCGGTTCGTAAAGGTAAAATTAATTTACGGGATGGATTTGCCCGGGTCCGCAACGGTGAAGCTTACTTAGAAAACGTCCATATTAGTCCCTATGAACAGGGCAATCAATTTAATCATGATCCACTACGGAATCGTAAGTTATTATTACACCGTAAAGAGATTGATAAATTAGTGGGTATTACTAAGAATAAAGGCATCACGATTGTCCCGTTAAAGGTCTATTTAAAACATGGTTTTGCGAAGGTGTTAATTGGGGTTGGTCAAGGGAAACATGAATATGACAAACGCGAAACACTCAAACGCAAAGAACAAGATCGTGAAATGGCTAGAGTGTTAAAAAATCGATAAGCAACCGATTAAAACTCGTTGAACCTGAATTCTAGGTTGACGAGTTTTTTTGTCCAACTGCACACAAATACCGGTTATTTTTAGAGGTAACGGTTTGAGTGGTCAATTATCAAGTAGGACTAGCGTCGGTTAAAGTTTAAATTTATTACACAAAAAATATAAATGTCGTTAAACTGTAATATAACGTCATGAATCTGAAATCTAGTGGGGGCGCTTCTTGGGTATAATCGACTCTGGGTTATGAATGGAGGAGTTTAACAAGATGCGATTTAAAAAACTAGCGTTGATTGTTGTTACAGGATTAGTTGCAATGGTAACGATGGTAACATCTGTTAGTGCTGCTAGCTTGAGTGAATTAAAAGATCAAGAAAGTAGTACACAAAAAGATATTTCAGAAACAAATTCAAAGATTCAGGTGACGTTAACGAGTGTCAACGCACAATATCAAAAGGTTGATCAATTAAAAACTAAAATTGCTGATAATGAAACCAATATTACAAAGAGTAAGCAGGTCTTAAAAAAGCAAACGGTCTTATTAGCAAAACGTGAAGGTTATGCTAAAGAGCGGCTACAATCATTACAGCAAAGTGCTGATGATCGCAACGTCGTTAACGCGTTGTTGTCAGCTGATTCATTAAGCGACTTTTTTAACCGGGCATATGCATTGACGGTGCTCCAAACGGCTGATAATCAAAATATGGACGAATTGGTCCAAAGTTACCATGATATGAAAGTCGTCCAAGAACGGTTAGAAACCAGTAAGACTGATTTAGACCAAGAAAAAATTCAATTAGACCAACAAACAACTGAATTACAAACGCAAATTGATCAGATGAAGACTAATTTAAGTCAAAGTCGGGATAAATTAGCTAAGATTGCGCAAGAAAAGAGTACTGAAGAAGCCAAAATTGCGGCTGAAAAGGCAGCGGCTGCTAAAGCTGCAGAACAAGCCAAAGCTGCTGCAACAGTGACTAAGGCAACGACTGTTGATACAAGCAACAGCGATACTGCCGCTAAGCAACAGGCTAGTTTGGCCGATAAAGCGAGCGGTAAGGCTGGTCAAACAATTCAGGTTCAAGCAACTGCCTATTCAATTGCAACGCCAGGTATGGGCCGTTACGGCGCAACTGGGATTGATTTAATGAAGAACCCGAACTGTATTGCGGTTGATCCAAGTGTCATTCCGCTTGGGTCATTGGTGATGGTGCCAGGTTATGGTTATGCCATTGCGGGTGATACCGGTGGTGCGATTAAAGGTCACATTATTGATGTTCATTTTCCAACAGTCGGCCAATGTGTTAGTTGGGGTCGCCGGAGCGTCGCAATTACGATTGTGCAATAATTAAAATAAATCACGATTAAACGACAATCAGATTTCTGATGTCGTTTTTTTGATGGAGACTAAGTACTTGCATCTGTTAATAAAACATGCTATTACTTACTAGAGACTCGTAATGAATTCGCTTTAATGATGGAAAATAGTGTGAAAACAGGTTTGATTTCATTAAGAAAAAATAAATTTTTTTATTAAAATTAAAGGCCATTTTCATGATAACACTGATACAGCAAGGTTTTTATCTTTGAACTTACTTATCTGTTTTGTAAATGAGCTGTAAAGTGAGTTGAAATATATCTTTTAATGCTATAAACTATTAATATCGCTTTAAGTCATAATTATTACCAATTGTGTCATTTTTGATAAGAATTATAATCGAAGCTTATCGAATAAGTGCGGGAATAAAGATTCGAAATCGATAATCCTTTTTAAGATTATTGGGCTCAGAATTTTGTAGGAGGAAGAATATGGATGTAGTAGACAAGTCCGATTTAATCGGCAGCACGTGGTCAGATTTTATGGAATTTGCGGGGTTATACCGCTGGTTAATTAATAACTTAAGTGAATGTATGAGTAAGGAAAGCCAGAAATATGGTTTGTCTTTTGATCAATTTTTAGTCATGCACGAAATTCAAAATGCTAATAATGAAACAACAAATAGTGCTTTAGCTGATAAGATGCAAGTTAGTCGTTCTGCAATCTCGCGTCAATGCCGTTCATTACGGAAGATGGCGTTCATTGCTGAACAATCTGATGAAAATGATCAACGAATTCGTCGTGTTCATTTAACGGATAACGGGATGCAAGTTTATCGTCATTTATTATTCTATTACCTTGATCTATATAACGATCTAAAAGAAGAAATTGGTGAAGATAAGGTTGAAGCAACCATTGGTCAAAGTAAAGAAATCTTTGAACGTATGGTGACCATCAACAGCAACCGACCCGAAGCTAAATAAAGTGCCATAAAAAAATCCGATTAATCCTGAGTTTGGGACTAATCGGATTTTTAATTGGTATCTTGATTGATAAAGTTATGTGATTTTTTGTAACGCGAATCAGTATCGGTCGATGGCTATCTTTGATAGAATAGGGATAGTGGTTTGACAACAAGGAGGAACAAAATGAGTTCTCAAAAAAAATTATTATTAATTGATGGTAACAGTGTGGCTTTTCGCGCCTTTTTTGCAATGCATCAAGCGTTAGATCATTTTACCAATCAAGACGGGTTACATACTAATGCGATTTATGCGTTTAAAAATATGCTTGATATTATTTTGAAAAAAATTGAACCGAGTCACGTGTTAGTGGCATTCGATGCGGGCAAGACGACTTTTAGAACGGCTGAATTTAGTGATTATAAAGCGGGCCGCTCTAAAACGCCGCCCGAATTATCAGAACAGTTTCCGTACATTCGAGAATTATTGAGTGCGTATGGGATTCAATCGTATGATTTAACTAATTTTGAAGCGGATGATATTATTGGCACGTTGGCGAAAGAAGCCGAGGCAGCCGGTTTTGCCGTTGATATTGTCACTGGTGACCGCGATTTAACCCAGTTAACGACTGATAAGACGACCGTTAACATTACGGTTAAAGGTGTCAACGAAATCGAAGCCTACACGCCAGAGCACGTGCAAGAAAAGCTGGGACTATTGCCGAGTCAGATTATCGATTTAAAGGGTTTGATGGGTGATACTTCTGACAATTATCCGGGCGTCACTAAAGTGGGTGAAAAAACGGCGTTAAAATTGCTGGCTGCTCATGAGAGTATCGAAGGGGTCTACGAGCACGTCGATGAAATGAAAGCTAGCAAGTTAAAAGAACATTTAATTGAAGATCGTGATCAAGCGTTTATGAGTAAGATGTTGGCCACGATTCGTCGGGATGCGCCGTTAACCATCGGTATTGATGATCTCGCTTATAATGGTCCGGATTTAGAGACCTTAATTGCGTTTTATCAAGCGATGAATTTCAAATCATTTTTGAGTCAGTTGAACGTCACTTCAGAAGAAGCCGTGCCAGTTGAATCGTATGATTACACGGTTTTAACCAATGATAATTTAACGCTTCTTTCTGAATTAACGGGTACCGCTACATTTGGGATTGAAATGTTAACGGACAATTATCATACGGCCGAGATGGTTGGTTTCTACGTTGGTACGCCAAAACACTGGTACGTCAGCGATGATGTGGCTTTATTAGCAGAACCGATTTTTAAAGATTGGTTGGAAGATACTGACCAAACCAAAGCCGTATTTGATGTTAAACGGAATCAAGTGGCGGCTAGTCGCTTAGGGATTGAATTGGCGGGGGTTGAATTTGATTTATTGCTCGCGTCGTACTTATTAAATACGACCAATAATAGTAATGATTTAGGAACGCTCTCTAACTTACACGGCTACCAAAACGTGCAAACGGATGAACAAGTTTACGGTAAAGGGGCTAAACGGGCGCTACCTGAAGAACTAACCACGTTCTATCAGCATTTAGTTCAAAAGGCGGCTGCGATTAATCAATTACAACCCCAATTAGTCGCTCAGTTAAAAGAACATCAGCAATTTGATTTATTTACCGATATGGAATTGCCGTTAGCGCTGGTTTTAGCGCGGATGGAAATTACTGGGATTAAAGTGGATGCCAGTTGCTTGCAACAAATGGGTGCCGAATTTATTCAAACCTTAAAGATCTTGGAAGAAAAAGTTTATGCCGAAGCTGGGGAAACCTTTAACATCAACTCTCCTAAACAGTTAGGGGTCATTTTATTTGAAAAAATGGGCTTACCAGTGATTAAGAAAACCAAGACGGGTTATTCAACAGCGGTTGATGTGCTTGAACAACTTCGCAAAGATGCGCCGATTGTTCAAACCATTTTGGATTATCGCCAGATTGCCAAGATTCAATCGACCTACGTCGAGGGCTTATTGAAGTCGATTCACCAAGACAATAAAGTGCATACGCGTTATTTACAGACTTTAACGCAAACGGGCCGTTTATCGTCAGTCGATCCTAACTTGCAAAACATTCCAGTCCGGGTGGCCGAAGGACGTAAGATTCGCCAAGCATTTGTCCCTAGTCAACCGGGTTGGCAACTATTTTCTTCTGATTATTCCCAAATTGAATTGCGCGTTTTAGCCCATATTTCGGGTGACGTTAACATGCAAGAAGCCTTTAAGGAAAATCGGGATATCCATGCCAATACAGCGATGAAGATTTTTGGCTTAACCAGTGCGGACCAAGTCACGCCGGATATGCGACGTCAAGCGAAAGCGACGAACTTCGGGATTGTTTACGGGATTAGTGACTACGGGTTATCACAAAATATTGGGATTACCCGTCAGCAGGCTAAGAGCTTCATTGAAGCCTATTTTGAACAATATCCGGGTGTCCAACAGTTTATGGTCGATATTGTCAAAAAAGCGCGTGAAGAAGGGTACGTTGAAACCCTCTTTCACCGTCGTCGGTATTTACCAGATATTCACGCTAAAAGCTTTAATCTACGGTCATTTGCTGAACGGACTGCGATGAATACGCCCATTCAAGGTAGTGCGGCCGATATTATCAAAGTGGCCATGATTTTGATGCAACAAGAATTAACCAAGGCTAACTTACAAGCTAAAATGTTATTACAAGTCCATGATGAATTGATTTTTGAAGCACCAGAAGCAGAAATACCAATCCTACAAAAATTAGTGCCGAGTGTGATGGATTCAGCGGTTAGTTTAGCCGTGCCACTGAAAGTCGAAAGTGGCTTTGGGCCCACTTGGTATGACATTAAGAAATAAGGTGGAAAACAATGCCAGAATTACCAGAGGTTGAAAATGTCCGGCGTGGATTAGCGGAATTAGTCATTGGTAAAACCGTCAAAGACATCCAAATTTTATGGTCTAAAATTGTCGTTAATCCTGATGAAGTCTTTTTAGACGGCTTAGTGGATCGGCAAATTACCGGTGTCGATCGGCGGGGCAAATATTTATTGATTCGATTTGATCACGATTTAACGGTCGTTAGCCATCTGCGGATGGAAGGTAAATACGAAGTGGATGATCAAAGTGCACCCGTCACCAAGCACACCCACGTGATTTTTGAGATGACTGATGGGACGCAATTACGTTATTTAGACACGCGTAAATTTGGCCGGATGCAGTTGATTGAAACCGGCCAAGAAATGACGGTTGCTGGGCTGAAAACCTTGGGCCCCGAACCGACACCGGCGACGTTTGACGTGCACCAGTTTTATCAAGCGTTACAAAAACACCATAAAGCCATCAAACCGTTATTGTTGGATCAAAAAGTGGTGACCGGCTTAGGTAATATTTATGTGGATGAAACATTGTGGTTGAGCCAGATTCATCCGGAAACACCGGCTGATTTATTAACGCAAGCGGAAGTTCAAAAACTCCACGATGACATCATTACTGAATTGCAATTAGCGATTAATAGTGGGGGCACCACCGTCAACACCTTTTTGAACGCGACCGGACATGCTGGTGCCTTTCAAGAGATGTTACATGTCTATGGTAAAAAAGGGGAACCGTGCGAACGTTGTCAGACGCCGATTGAAAAAATAAAGGTCGCCCAACGTGGCACTCACTTTTGTCCGCATTGTCAGATTAGAAAAGAGGCGCGTTAATGACCTATTTTTTAGGGTTAACGGGCGGGATTGCGACGGGCAAATCGGCAGTTTCCACCATTTTTAAGACGTTGGGCGTACCGGTGATTGATGCGGATCAAGTGGCCCATCAAGTGATGGCGGAAAATCAAACGGTTAAAGAACAAATTGCCTCCACTTTTGGGGACTCGTTAGTGATTGATGGTCAGGTCGATCGTCACAAATTAGGCCAACTCGTTTTTGGACAACCGACAGCTTTAGCGCAGTTGAACGCGATTACCGCACCGGTTATTCGCCAGGCCTTGATTGCACAGATGGCCGCGATTAAGCAAGCCTCAGTTGTGGTGGTTGATATTCCGTTGTTGTATGAACAAGGGTACGCCGAATTATTTGATGGCGTGGCTGTGGTCGCTGTCTCACATGCGACGCAATTAGCACGGTTGATGGCCCGTAATCAGTTAACAGCTGAAGCGGCTGAATTACGAATCAATAGTCAGTTGTCGTTGGCTGAAAAGCGAGCGCGGGCCGATTTTATATTAGAGAATGAAGGGTCGTTAGCAATACTGCAGGCGCAAATTAATAGTTTATTAACGAAAATCACTGATTAGTTAAAAAATCCCGACTAAATTAAACTTTGGTCGGGATTTTTGACGATTCAACATTTAGTGAATTTGCGTGTTCATGGTATAATAACTAGGATAAGATGGGTTTATACTAAACTAAAATAAAAGCTTAATTTAAGAATAGAAGGTGTCACTATGTTATGTCCGCATTGTCATCAAAATAGTTCACGGGTGATTGACAGTCGACCAACCGATGAGGGGCGAGTTATCCGTCGTCGTCGTGAATGCGAAAACTGTCGCTTCCGGTTTACGACGTTTGAACGCGTTGAACAAACACCATTACTAGTCATCAAGAAAAACGGGACGCGCGAAGAATTTAATCGTGATAAGTTATTGCGTGGGTTGATTCGGGCGGCTGAAAAGCGGCCGGTTACCATGGAACAAATGACGGAAATCGTCGACGATGTCGAAAATAAAATTCGAGCATTAGGTGAAAATGAAGTGTCGTCACAAGCAGTCGGTGAATACGTGATGGCACTATTGCCAGAAATCGATGAGATTGCCTATATTCGTTTTGCCAGTGTATATCGGCAATTCAAGGATATGAATGTCTTCATGAAAGAATTACAAGACATGATGAAAAAAGAAAAAGCAAAAGAATCAAAATAAGGAAAGGACGTTTTTATGGCTGATGCATTTGATTTTTTAAGTCCAAAAGACGGCTTTTTGGTGACGAAAGCAAACTACTTAACTGATTTCGACCAAACGGTGGTGACGTATTTGTATCAACCGTTGATGGGTGCCGTTGCCTATAGTCTTTATTTGTTATTGTGGAGCCAAGTGAAGGATGTTGCGAGCCAACATCAATTTCAAACCCACGCAACGCTATTGAATTTATTGAGTGTCGATTTACCAGCGTTCTATGACGGCCGCAGTAAATTAGAGGCATTAGGCTTAATCCGGACGTATCAAAAAAATGGTGAAGCAGGCCGCCAATTGGTTTATGAACTATACGCGCCAATGAAACCAAATGTTTTTTTTAAAGACGATCTATTGAGCGTTGTGTTGTATGAATCGGTTGGCGAGAAGCGGTTTATCGAATTGCGGGAGCGGTTTAAGCTCCAACCGGTACGTTCACAAGATTATAAAGAAGTCAGTAAGAACTTTTTAACCGTCTTCCACGTTCAAAATGACCATTTGCTAAATACACCAGATGGCGTGGCAGAAACGAAGAGCCTTTATCAGCAGAAATCGCCGAATAAACCTAGTTTTAGCGCGCTTGAGTTACAGACGTTTGATTGGGAACTGTTGCAAGATGTGTTAGGGCAACGGCAGATTTCACCCGATGAAGTGCTACGCAATGAACAACGGTTATTTAATTTACATTATTTCTACGGCTTAGACGAAATAACCCTCGCGAACTTAATGGGCACGACGATGGATGCCAGAGACAATACGTTGAATATGGAGGCGCTTGAACAAAATGTTCTGGGCAACTATACGCGCCGCCACGCCGCTCAAAATAAAGTAGCGACTGATTCTAAATATACCTTAAGTGAATTACAAAAGCAGGGGCAGCAGGCCAAGTTTAACGAACAAGAAATGCAGTGGTTAACAGACAGCCAACGCTATCTACCGGTCGATTATTTGAACGATTTAAAGCAGAAAAAACACGGCTACGTCGCTAAAAATGAAATTCGGGCACTAAAAGATTTGCAAGGACGCTATATTTTTAGTAACGATGTGCTCAACATTTTAGTGGCGTACATTACTGAACGTTATGAAGGGTTAACGCAAGCCTTGTTGGACCGGATTGCTAATCAATGGGCGCAAAAAGGGGTTCAAACGCCGGTTGATGCGATTCAGCAGATTCGTCAGTTCCAAACGGCGCAAACTGATAAAGCGAAGACGAAACAAAATAATCGTTATCAAACAAAACCGACGAAACAAGAAACCGTGCCGAAGTGGGCGCAACCCGATTATCAGGCACCCAAGGAAACAACAACTAAGGCCGATCAGAATCAAGTCGATCAATTGCTCAAAAAAATTCGTGAAGGGCGGGGAGAATAATGGAAGATATGAAAAAAGGACTCATCGAACAGATGAATCGTCGCCAGTTAAACCAACGTTTCAATCAATTGGTTGAATCCGCCTTACAAGATCCGGATGTGCAAGCTTTTATTGAGGCGAATCAGGATCGGCTGACGCAGGAAACAGTCACGCGGAGCGCCGCTAAAATCTACGAATACGTTAATGAAAAGCAGAAATTAGCCAACGGGCAAACGACGTTAGCGCCCGGATACGCGCCTAAGCTGGTTTTAATCAATCATTTTATTGATGTGAGTTATGAACCAACAGCCTCGCTAATGAAGCAGCGGGAACAACAAGCTTTAAAGGCCCGGGTTAAATCGATTAATATGCCTAAAGATATTGTGGATGCCAATTTAGCCCAATACGATATCAATGAGCGTAAGTTACCATTAGTGACGGCGCTACAATTTATTGAGGATATCAAAAACGCCCCAACGATTTACCACCAAGGCTTATACCTATGTGGTAAATTCGGGGTTGGTAAAACTTATCTGCTAGGCGCTTTAGCCAATGAACTCGCGTTAGACGGATTCGAAACCACCTTGATCCATTTTCCGACCTTTGCGGTTGAAATGAAAAATGCGATTGGTCAAAATAACGTGCTAGATAAAGTTAACGTCATTAAAAAAGCGCCAATTTTGATGATTGATGACATTGGGGCCGATGCATTGAGCGCGTGGATTCGGGATGAGGTGCTTGGAATCATCTTGCAATATCGGATGCAAGAACAATTACCGACTTTCTTCAGTTCCAACTTTACGATGGACGAACTCGAACAACATCTAACCACCAGCCAACGGGGGGACAATGAACCGGTCAAAGCCGGGCGGATTATGCAACGAGTTCGTTATTTGGCTAAAGAGGTCGAAGTATCCGGCCATAATCGTCGGTTAAATTAATCTGATTAGGGGTTGCATAACGCCGATGAAAGTGGTTTAATGAATTTAATCAATGATAAAAGACACCTATTGAATGCAGGATTGATCAGAGAGAAAAACAGCGCTGAAAGTTTTTCAAAAGTACATTTAATGGACCACTTTTTGAGAGTTATCGTAAGATCGGGTCGTTACCGTTAAAGACGCTAAAGCTGGAGTTCAATTATTTTTGAGCTCAAGATGGGTGGAACCGCGAAATCAATTCGTCCCTGAGGTACATTTTTATATGTATCTCAGGGACTTTTTTTATTGTTGATAACCAAAAATAAAGGAGTGTCAAAAGATGGCAGAAATTCAATTAACGTTTCCAGATGGTGCTAAGAAGACTTTTGAACAAGCAGCTAGTTTATTCGATGTTGCGAAATCAATTAGTACAAGCTTAGCTAAAAAAGCAGTTGCTGGTAAATTCAATGGTGAAGTGGTCGATTTACACCAACCACTTTTAGAAGATGGGGCTATTGAAATCATCACCAAAGATGATGAAGCAATCAGCTTGAAGGCAATTTGGAATACCGCTGCGTTTGTTTTGGCAGCTGTTTTAAACCAACGTTATCCAGAAATGCAATTTGGTGAAGTCAACGCTACTGAAGATGGTTTCTTTTATGATACCGACAATGAAAACGGCCAATTAGCCGTGACTGATTTACCCGATATTAAAAAAGCAATGGCCAAATTGATTCAATCAGGTGAAGCCATTCAACGTGTGATGATGGCTAAAACCGATGCCAAAGCTTTATTTGCGGGCCAAACTTATAAATTAGCATTATTAGATAAAGTTGATGCTGATCAAGTACTCATTTATCAATTAGGGACTTATTCAGACTTTGCTTTAGCACCAATGTTGGCGAAAGTCAGCGATGTTAAATTCTTTGAACTATTATCAGTGGCCGGTGCTTATTGGCAAGGTAAATCAAGCAACCAAATGTTACAACGGGTTTATGGGACGGCTTATCCGAAACAAGCTGAATTGGAAGCTGATTTACAACGTCGTCAAGAAGCGAAAGAACGCGATCACCGGGTGATTGGGAACCAATTAGACTTATTCTTCGTTGATCCTAAGGTCGGGGCAGGCTTACCTTACTGGTTACCAAACGGAGCCACTATTCGACGGACAATCGAACGCTACATTATCGACAAAGAAGTCGCTAATGGTTACGAACCTGTTTACACGCCAATCTTAGCGAACCTTGATTTATACAAACAATCAGGTCATTGGGATCATTATCGTGAAGACATGTTTCCACCAATGGACATGGGTGATGGTGAAATGCTTGAATTACGCCCAATGAACTGCCCTTCACATATCCAAGTTTACAAACATCACCCTCGTTCATACCGTGAATTACCAATTCGCTTAGCTGAACTTGGCATGATGCACCGTTATGAAAAATCAGGGGCCTTATCAGGTTTACAACGGGTTCGTGAAATGACTTTAAATGATGGGCATACTTTTGTTCGTCCCGACCAAATCAAAGATGAATTTAAATCAATCTTGAACTTGATGATTCAAGTTTATGCTGATTTTAACATCAATGATTACACCTTCCGTTTGAGCTATCGTGATCCTAAGAATACTGAAAAGTACTTTGACGATGACGAAATGTGGAATAAGGCGCAAGCAATGTTAAAGGGTGCTATGGATGATTTGGGCTTGAACTATGTTGAAGCCGAAGGCGAAGCAGCCTTCTACGGTCCTAAGTTAGATGTTCAGACGAAGACGGCCACTGGCAATGAAGAAACATTGTCAACGATTCAATTAGATTTCATGTTGCCAGAACGTTTTGAACTTGAATATGTCGGCGAAGATGGTGAAATGCACCGTCCAGTCATGATTCATCGTGGCTTAGTGTCAACGATAGAACGTTTTACTGCTTACTTAACAGAAATCTACAAAGGCGCTTTCCCAACTTGGTTAGCACCAACGCAAGCTGTGATTATTCCCGTTAAGAATGATTTGCACTATGAATATGCTAAGGGCGTTAAAGATGCTATGGTTAAAAAGGGCTTACGGGTTCGGATCGATGATCGCAACGAAAAAATGGGTTATAAGATTCGTGAAGCCCAAACAAGCAAGATTCCTTATACATTAGTTGTTGGGGATCAAGAAATGGCCGAAGCAACGGTCTCGGTTCGTAAATACGGTGAAGACAATGCCGTCGAAGAAGCCTCAGACATGTTTGTTAATGCGATTTTTGCTGAAGTTGGCAATTACAGTCGTGATGGTAAGAAACACGCAAGTAAAGTTAATCTATAATTAATAATAAGCGTTTAAATCACCGTACAGTATGATAATCAGTCAACTATAGGTGTGGTGTAAGCTATTAAAAGAGTCATCATTTCTAATTAGGAAATGATGACTTTTTTGATAGCGGGAATGATATTAAATGATCAATTAATTTTAGCAATTAATAAGGACTAAAAACGAGTGGTCTTTAATACTAGTTTAGGTTAAATTGAATATTATTAATGAAATTAACGATTTATAAGTTGAATTGGTTGTGCACAACCATAAAAGCGCTATAATGGAATTGTAAACGATTACACGATCGATGGAGGTCTTTAAAATGGCAAATAATCAATATGTAACAAGTTCAGCAGAGAAAGCACTCAATATTATCAATCTATACGAACTAGAAGAAGATGCTGGTAAAGTGATCCCACAAGATGGCTACGGCTATATTTACAGCGGCGCAGGCGATCTCTATACGATTAAAGAAAATATTGCCTCATTCAATCATAAATATATTGTGCCCCATGTTTTAAGAGACATTGAAAATCCGGACACGAAGACTGAAATATTTGGCGATCAACTGACATCACCAATCATCATGGCCCCCGTTGCAGCGCACAAGCTAGCGAATACGCAAGGTGAAGCTGCCACGGCAAAAGGAATTGCCGATTACGGCTCAATTCTAACGATGAGTTCATTTGCCTCAGCAAGCATTGCTGATATGGCGGATGCGGCCCATGGTGGCCCACAATGGTTCCAACTCTATATGAGTAAAGATGATGACATTAACCGTAAAATCTTAGATGAAGCGATGGCTCATCACGTTAAAGCGATTGTTTTAACGGCGGATGCAACCGTTGGTGGTAACCGGGAAACTGACAAGCGAAATCATTTTACGTTCCCAGTTGGCTTACCAATTGTGGAAGACTACCAAAGTGGTGTCGGTCAAACGATGGACGTGGTTTATAAATCAGCTAAACAAAGCCTAAGTCCTAGAGACGTCAAATTTATTTCTGATTACACGCATTTACCAGTCTTCGTAAAAGGGGTGCAAACGGCAGAAGATGTTGAAATTGCTCTTCAAGCGGGTGCTAAAGGGATTTGGGTGTCAAATCACGGCGGTCGTCAATTAGATGGTGGACCAGCGGCGTTTGATTCATTGCAAGTGGTCGCTAAAGCCGTGAATAAACGGGTGCCAATCGTCTTTGATAGTGGTATTCGTCGTGGCCAACACGTCTTTAAAGCGTTGGCATCAGGGGCTGACATCGTGGCCATTGGTCGGCCAGTGATTTACGGATTAGCCTTGGGCGGGAGCCAAGGGGTCAAGAGTGTCTTTGATTATCTCCAAACTGAATTAGAACTTGTCATGCAACTCGCTGGGACCCATAATATTGATGAAGTGAAGGCCACACAATTACTCGATAATTTATATGGTAATTAAAGCTTGACTTCATAATCTAATCTCGGTATACTAATGTCTGTTGAGAAATAAAGCAGAAGTTCCCGCTTCTCGCCTAAGTAGACACTTGATGTCTCTGGGCTGATAGTTTCTAATTCGGACGAATTAAGTCATTAGAACGCGCGGGCCTTTCTGTTGAAAGGGCCCGTTTTTTAGTGCTTAGCTGCATTTTCTCTTTAAACTTTATGGAGGTGAAAGTCATAGCAAAAGATTTGATGGTTAACGATGGTATTCGTGCACGAGAATTGCGTTTAATTGATCAAGATGGCGAACAACTTGGTATTAAGAGTACTCAAGATGCGATCGCATTAGCTGAACAAGCTAATATGGATGTCGTTTTGGTGTCACCAAACGCAAAACCACCCGTTGCTCGTATTATGGACTATGGTAAGTATCGTTTCGAGCTTCAAAAGAAACAACGTGATGCTCGTAAAAAGCAGAAAACCATTAACCTCAAAGAGGTTCGTCTTAGTCCCACAATTGAACAGAACGATTTTAATACTAAGTTGAACAATGCACGTAAGTTCCTTGGCAAAGGCGATAAAGTGAAAGCTTCTATTCGTTTTAAAGGTCGAGCAATTACGCATAAAGAAATTGGTCAACGCGTATTAGAAAGACTTGCTAAGGAAACAGCGGACATTGCGAAAGTAACTGCACGTCCTAAGATGGATGGCCGTAGTATGTTCTTAATGTTAGAACCGCTTAAAGACCAAAAATAAAAACCTGTTTCTGATTCATTAGGAGGAAATATCATGCCAAAATTTAAGACACATCGTGCTTCAGCAAAACGTTTTAAACGTACCGGTAATGGCGGTTTAAAACGCGCCCATGCCTATACTAGTCACCGTTTCCACGGTAAGAGTAAGAAACAACGTCGTCAATTAAGAAAATCTGGAATGGTTTCAAATAGCGACATGCGTCGGATCCGTCGGATGTTAACAGGTCTTAAATAGACATCTGAACGTCAGTAAAAATTAGATCAGTACAACAACGCATTGACGTTGTTTGTTATTCAAGGAGGAATTTCTTATGCCACGTGTTAAAGGTGGAACAGTGACGCGCAAACGTCGTAAAAAGATTTTAAAATTAGCCAAGGGTTATCGCGGCGCTAAACATTTATTATTCAAATCAGCAAATACTCAAGTAATGGTTTCATACCGTTATGCTTTCCGGGATCGTCGTCAACGTAAACGTGACTTCCGTAAATTATGGATTACTCGTATCAACGCTGCTGCACGTTTGAATGATATTTCATACAGCCAATTGATGCACGGCTTACGTTTAGCTGAAATCGATATGAACCGTAAGATGTTAGCTGATTTAGCGGTTAATGATGCTGCTGCATTTACATCAGTTGTAGATGCTGCTAAAGCTGCATTAAACAAATAATTAGTTATTAAGCTATTCAAAAAGGCTTCGTATTCTATTTAGAATATGAAGCCTTTTAAATTAGCTAAAATTAAGTGATTAACGTGAAATGATGATTTTACCAGGGGCGTGATGAGTGGCTAATAATTGATGTGCGGTAATCACGCCGTCTAAAGTGAATGGTAACGTTTCGTGAACGGTCACGTGGATTAATCCTTGATCGATTAATTCACTTAAATCTTGAAGGGCCGTTAAAGACGGTTGGTCCTTACGTGGATAAACCATTTGATAGGTGACATCGGCTAATTGCTGGTCCTCAGTTGGTAAAATGGTGGTGCTGGCAAAATAGCCATTCGGTGCAATTAATTGATTGAGTAATTGGGTTGATTCAGGATTCTGGCTCGTGTTGACGCCAATTTTAATTTGACGGTTAATTGTCGCTAATGATTCTGGTGCGTCGTAAGCCAGAATATGTTGGACGCCAAATGATTCTAGATATTCGCGATTGCGACTGTGCGCAATGGCGGTCACGTCTAGATGAGCCGCTAAGGCGAGTTGAACGAGTAAATTACCTACAGCACCACTAGCACCCATAATCGCGATTGAATCGCCATGTTTGAAATGCGTAAAGTTCATGAGCGTATTGTAGGCCGTGATGCCAGCGGTTGGTAAACCCGCGGCTTCAGCGATACTTAAACTAACGGGTTTACGAATAATCTTATTCGTCGAAGCCGTTACAAATTCGCTGTAGCCACCCAGACTGCGATGGTTAATCACGATTTCACCGACACGGTAGTCATCAACGGCGCTGCCTAGTTCGACAATTTCACCGACGACATCTGCGCCTAGGAAAATTGGGAATGGCAATGGACGTACGGTTTGTTGATTGCCACTCCGTAAAAGTGCATCGTAGGGGTTGATCCCGAAAGCCAACACTTTAATGAGGACCTGTTGTTCTTTAGGAACTGGTACTGCTTGTTCAAAGCGTTCAAAAACGGTTGGATCACCAAATTGATTAAAACCAAATTTTTCCATAACAACACATCCTTTACAATTTCTTTAAACGTAACAGAAAGCGGTTTAAAAGTCGACTAGTTTGACTTATTACGGGCTTTTTATCGAATAATCGGGGATTAATGAGTCTGAAATAATTAATTGTAGACAGGTGCAATTTAGTGGCAAATACCCTATAATTAACCAGTGACTAGATAAAAGGAGACAATGCATGTTAAATAACTTTAAACCAACCTGGATGGTTAATGCAATTTACGACTTAACACCAGCCCAATTACAGGCCCATGGGATTAAAGCTGTGTTGACTGATTTAGACAACACACTAATTGCCTGGAATAATCCAAACGGGACACCGCAATTAAAAGCGTGGTTGGCCCAACTAGAAGCTGCTGGCATTCCGGTAATGGTCGTTTCTAATAACAGCCATCAACGGGTTGAACGTGCGGTAGCGCCCTTCAACTTGCCCTTTATTTCACGGGCGAATAAACCACTTGCGGGCGGGATTACCAAGGCACATCAACAATTGGGATTATCACGGCACGAAGTCGTGATGGTCGGCGATCAATTGATTACGGATATGCATGCGGGCAACGTCGCTGGCGTGCGGACCATTTTAGTGAAACCCATTATCGATAGCGATGCTTGGAATACGTCAATCAATCGATTCTTTGAAAAATATATGATGCAACAACTCTTGAAAAAAAATACTGACTTAACATGGCGGGAGGATTTAAATGACTGATTCAATCGAAGAACAAACACAAGAAGAACTATTTTGTATCGGCTGTGGTGCAAAGATTCAAACAACGGATAAAAATCAATTAGGGTACACGCCTAGCTCAGTCCTAAAAAAAGGATTGGAAACAGGCCAACTTTATTGTCAACGTTGTTTCAAATTACGTCATTACAACGAAATTAGCGATATTCAATTAAGTGATGATGACTTTTTAGCTTTATTAAACCAAATTGGTGATAGTGACGCTTTAATCGTCAACGTGGTGGATATTTTTGATTTCAACGGGAGTATTATCCCTGGGTTACACCGATTTGTCGGTGACAATCCCGTGATTCTGGTTGGGAATAAAGTGGATATCTTACCAACCGCTTTGAATCCGAATAAGATGATTAATTGGATTCAAAAAGAAGCGAAAGAACAAGGTTTACATCCCATTGAAACGATGTTGATTAGTGCTAAAAAAGGCAATTCGGTCGACGAATTATTAGCCTTGATTGATCGCGAACGCAAAGGCCGCGATGTCTACGTTGTTGGGGTGACTAATGTTGGTAAATCAACGTTAATTAACCGGATCATCAAACAGACGAACGGTATGCAAGACGTGATTACAACGTCACAATTCCCAGGCACAACGTTAGACCGGATTGAAATTCCATTGGATGACGGCCATGCTTTAATTGATACACCAGGGATTATCCACGCCCAACAAATGGCCCATTATTTACACGACAAGGATTTACGCTTGATTGCCCCTCAAAAACAAGTTAAACCTAAAGTTTATCAATTAAACGCGGGTCAAACATTGTTTTTAGCAGGCCTTGCACGTTTTGATTTCATTCAAGGCGACCGGGCTGGTTTCGTGGGTTATTTCGACAATGAACTTTACATTCACCGGACTAAATTGGAAAATGCGGATGATTTTTACGGCAAACACTTAGGTGATTTATTGCAGCCACCACATCCAGAAGATTTAGCGGATTTTCCAGAATTACACCGTTACGAATTTTCGACAAAGCAAAAGAGCGATTTGGTCTTTGCCGGTTTAGGTTGGATTACATTACCCGCAGACGTCGTTGTCGCTGGTTATGCGCCTAAAGGGGTTTCGGTCATGATTCGTAAAGCACTTATTTAATAATCAGAAAGAGGTTGAACTTGTGTTAACAGGCAAACAAAAGCATTATTTAAGAGGTCTAGCACAGACCACCAAACCCCTATTCCAAATGGGTAAAAACGGTTTGAGTCAAACTTATTTTGAACAAATCGAAGAAGCAATCGAAAAACGTGAATTGGTTAAAATTAACCTCTTACAAACGACGGAAGTCACTGTTGATGAATTAGCGAACTATTTAAAACAACAAGACAGCCGGATGGAAATTGCACAAAAAATCGGTCGGACTTTAGTCGTTTATAAGGCTTCGCATAAAGAAAAATATCAAAAGATTTCACCAATTGTGACCAAACTCGGGCGTTAATCGATAGGGTGATGAGATGCAAAACACAACATTGAGACAAACCACCATTCAAACGGCACCAGACGAACTAGTGGCCGTCAATGGCCAACGTCCGCAAGTCGGGATTATGGGGGGCACCTTTAACCCGCCACATATTGGGCATCTGATGATGGCTGATCAAGCCGCTAATCAGTTGGGGTTAGATTACGTAGTATTTATGCCGGATGCTAACCCGCCGCATGTCGATCACAAAGAGACGATTCCGGCTATCCAACGTGTTGAAATGGTTAAACGGGCGATTGCGGCTAATCCGTTGTTTAGACTGTCATTAGCTGAAATTGACCGCGGTGGGATTAGCTATACGTACGATACAATCGTCACGTTGAAACAACAGCACCCCGAAATAGATTATTACCTGATTATCGGTGGCGATATGGTTGATTATCTACCGACTTGGCACCGAATTGATGATTTAGTCCAATTGGTCCAAATTGTGGGGGTCGAACGACCCGGGTATTCGAAACAAACGCCGTATCCGGTGCTGTGGGTCGATGCACCAACGATCGCGTTGAGTTCGACACAAGTTAGACAGAAAGTGCAACAAGGCTGTTCGATTCGTTATTTAGTCCCAACAGCAGTTGCTGACTATATTGAAGAAGAAGGGTTATATCATGAGTGAATTCGTTTATCAGGCCAATTTAGTCCCGTATCCGCGCGCTGAATTAGTCGAAAAGGTGGCCGCTAAGCTATCAACCAGTCGTTTTGAACATTGTTTACGCGTTGAACAAACGGCGATTGAATTAGCCCGTCAAAATGGCGCTGACGTTGAACGGGCTGCCATTGCGGGTTTGGTTCACGACTATGCCAAACAGTTACCAGATGAAACGTTTATTGCGGCGATTCAAGCCAATCATTTTGACCCTGATTTGTTAAATTACGGGAATGCGATTTGGCACGGTGTGGTTGGTGCGTATTTTATTGAACGTGATCTAGGCATCCATGATGACATCATCTTGAATGCGATTCGGCGTCACACGATTGGGGCCCCTGAAATGACCTTGATCGATCAGATTTTATTCGTCGCTGACTTTATCGAACCGGGCCGTGATTTTCCAGGCATCGACCAAGCGCGTCAAACAGCAAAGGCTGATTTAGCAGCCGGTGTGCGGTATGAAATTTTAAACACGTTAAGTTTTTTAATTAAAGGTCAAAAAAAGATTTATCCAAAAACAATTGATACTTACAATGCCTGGGTACCCACTCAGGAACAATAAAGGAGAATTATTAGTGAAAAGTTTAGAAATGTTAGAAATTGCGGTTAAAGCCGCTGATAGTAAACGCGCAGAAGATATCGTTGCGTTAAATATGGAAGGGATCAGTTTATTAGCTGATTATTTTGTCATGTTAACCGGGAGTTCAGAACGTCAATTAAAGGCGATTGTGACTGCAATTGAAGATGCCGAAGAAGAAAAGGGCGTCTTCGTTAAGAGTATCGAAGGTAAAAAAGGCTCACGTTGGATCTTAATGGATTTTGGCGATTTAGTGATTAACGCCTTCATGTCCGAAGAACGTGATTTATACCAACTCGAAGAATTATGGGATCAAGCACCAAAGGTCGATGTTGCTGATTGGATTACGGCAGAATGATTTATCAAAGTTTTGCCACCGTCTATGATCGGTTGATGGATCATAGTCTTTACACACAATGGCGTGATTATACGCTTGAACAGCTACAAGGCCAAGCTAGCGTCTTAGAACTGGCTTGTGGGGCTGGTGATTTAGCCATTTTACTCAAGCAAGCGGGGTTGGACGTCGTTGGGTTAGATTTATCCGAAGAGATGCTCAGTATTGCGTCTGAAAAAGCGACTGAGGCGGATGTGACTTTGCCCTTATTGCAAGGGGATATGACGGATTTAGGTGAAATTGGGACGTTTGATGCGGTCACGTGTTTTGACGATTCAATTTGTTATATGCCCGATCTCGACCATGTTAAACAGGTCTTTGAACAGGTTTATCAACGGTTAAACGTTGGTGGCCAGTTTTTGTTTGACGCCCATTCGCTCCACCAGATGGACGACTTATTCCCAGGTTTTATGTATAACGATAAAACTGAAGAGACGGCTTTTATGTGGACCAGTTATGCGGGCGAAGTGCCCCATTCGGTTGAACATGATTTGAGTTTCTTTGTGTGGGATGACCAAATCGACGGTTATCAAGAATTGAATGAATTACATCATGAACGCACTTATCCGCTGGCTGATTTCACGACGACTTTGGAACAGGTTGGTTTCAAAAATGTTCAAGTCAGTGCTGATTTTGGTCAAAATGCGGTTCAAACCGATAGTGTTCGCTGGTTCTTTAGCGCCGTTAAATAGGAGTTGCTATGAAAGTTACGGGGATTATCGCTGAATATAATCCGTTGCACAACGGTCATCGTTATCAATTACAACAGGCACGACAAACGTCACAGGCGGATGTCGTGATTGTTTGTATGAGCGGGAATTACGTGCAACGGGGCGAACCGGCAGTACTTGATAAATGGACGCGTGCGCAACTTGCATTGGCTGCGGGGGCGGATATGGTCGTCGAGTTGCCATTTGCGAGTGCCGTTCAACCAGCCGACCGATTTGCGACTGGCGCGATTGATTTATTAGCCCAATTGGGGTGTCAAACAGTGGCCTTTGGTAGTGAAGAAGCGGCTTTTGATTATCAAACAATCGGGCAAAAGATTGCGGCTTTACCGGCGCAGTCTGCAGCCTTTGTCGACTATCAAAAGACGTATGCGACGCAGTTAAATGAATTCTATCAACAAACGTTGAACCTTTCTATCGATCAGCCGAATCATTTGTTAGGCATTAGTTATGCGGTCGCTAATGCACGATTAGCACAACCGATGCAATTGGTAGCGATTGAACGCCAACAAGCGCAACATGCCGACCAATTGATTCAAACTGGGGTGTACGCGAGTGCGAGTGCGATTCGCAAAGTATTGGCGCACACGCCAGTTGATTTGACCACGGTTCAACCAGTCGTGCCGGCCACAACCATGGCGGCTTTAACAACGCAGCAGGGGGTCCAGTGGTCGCAACTGTGGCCATTGTTACAATACCGGATTAATAGTACGCCGTTAGCCGAATTAAGACAGGTCTACCAGATGTCGGAAGGCCTGGAATACCGTTTTAAGAAGGTTATCACCCAAGTTGACAGCTACGAAGCGTTATTGCAAGCTTTAAAGACCAAACGGTACACGTATGCGCGGTTACAACGCGTTTGCTTATACGTTCTTTTAAATATTAAAGATACGGCGATTCAGCAAACCCTTGAGCAGCCGTATGTTCGTTTGTTAGGATTTAACCAAGTCGGGCAAACCTATCTACACCAATTAAAAAAGCAACTGACTTGGCCGTTAATTAGTAAAATTTCGGCGAAGCTGGGGGCCGAGACTGGTTTGTTAGGATTAGAAGTGCGTGTCGATCGACTCTTTGAGCAATTGACGAATACGCATCAGAATTTTGCAAGACAACCACTTTTTTATCAGGGAAAGGATGTTGAATAATGTTACAATGGTCAGTCCAAGCTTTACAAAAACACCGCGATCGACCACTTCCGTTTGAAGAAGTGCTCGCACTAAAGGGGAACTTGCAAGAAAGAGAACCCGATATTATCGATGTCTCTGAATTTAAAGTTGATGGCCAATTAACCGTTGATCAACGGGCAATTATTGCCGTTGTTCACGTTGTCGGCCAATTAACGGTACCTTCAACACGCAGCTTGTTACCCGTTGAATTACCACTTGATTTTAAGTTTAGTGAGATTTATGTCGATCCTGAAGATGAAGATTTAGATCGGTTTACCGATGCTGATATGTTGTTCCCATTGGAAGGCGAAACATTAACGTTACAAAATGCGATTGAAGATCATATCTTGTTGCATATTCCCAGCCACATTCTAACAACCGAAGAAGAACAGGAAAACGTGATGCCAGCTGGCGAAGCGTGGGCCGTGATTTCTGAAGAAGAATTTGCGCAGAAACAAGCTGAAGAAGAATATGCACCGAATCCAGAATTAGCGAAGTTAAAAGAAATGTTAGATGCTAAAAACGATGACGCCAACTAAGCTGGCGTTTTTTTGTACCAAAAATTAAAATGGACCGGTCCATTTCGGTTAAAATCCTTTTATTTGAGCCCCAATTCTGCTAACATAATCAGAGTAAACACGTTACTGGAAAATTAATGGGTGACGATTAAAATTAGAACATTATTAGGAGGCCTTTTACATGAGTCAACCACAAATTGGTGTCATCGGGATGGCAGTTATGGGCAAGAATTTAGCATTAAATATCGAAAGTCGCGGTTACACAGTCGCCATTTATAACCGGACAGGTTCTAAAACGGAAGCGGTCATGCAAGACCACGCTGAAAAGAAATTGGTCGCTAGTTACACAATCGCTGATTTTGTGAAGACACTTGAAAAACCACGTCGAATTATTTTGATGGTCAAAGCCGGTGCTGGGACTGACGCGGTCATCACTGAATTATTACCTTTATTGGATAAAGGTGATGTTTTAATTGATGGTGGCAATACATTCTTCGGTGATACAATCCGTCGGAATAAAGAATTGGATAAGTCAGGGATTAACTTTATCGGCATGGGTGTTTCTGGTGGTGAATTAGGCGCCTTAGAAGGCCCTTCAATGATGCCAGGCGGTCAAAAGGAAGCTTATGACCTAGTTGCCCCAATCCTAGAACAAATGTCAGCTAAAGCTGAAGATGGTCAACCTTGTGTGACTTATATCGGCCCGAATGGTGCAGGTCATTACGTGAAGATGGTGCATAACGGGATTGAATACGGCGATATGGAATTAATCGCTGAAAGTTACAACTTACTCCGTAACGTCGTCGGTTTATCAGTTGAAGAAATTGCCGCGGTCTTCCAAGAATGGAATCACGGCGAATTGGATAGTTATCTAATGCAAATTACAGCTGATATTTTGACCCGTAAAGATGATTTAGAAACTGGTAAACCAATTGTTGACGTGATTTTAGATGCAGCTGGCAATAAGGGGACTGGTAAATGGAGTTCCCAAAGCGCGCTTGAATTAGGTGTGCCCCAATCCTTGATTACTGAATCAGTTTATGCGCGTTATATTTCAGCGATGAAGGACGAACGAGTTGCGGCTAGCAAGATTTTACCAGCCCCAACGGTTGCTAAATTTAGTGGCGATCAAAAAGCGATGATTGAAAAGATTCGCCAAGCCCTCTATTTCAGTAAAATCATGAGTTATGCCCAAGGTTTCGAACAAATGCGGGTGGCTTCAGATCATTATGATTGGTCATTAAATTATGGTGAAATCGCTAAGATTTGGCGTGAAGGTTGTATCATTCGTGCGCGTTTCTTACAAAAGATTACCGATGCCTTTGATCATCAATCTGATTTAAATAATTTATTATTAGACGACTATTTCTTAGACATTACTAAAAATTATCAAGGCGCCGTTCGTGATGTGGCTGCTTTAGCCATTCAACAAGGCGTCCCAGCACCTGGTTTAACAGCAGCGATTACGTACTTTGATTCATATCGTTCAGAAGTCTTACCCGCTAATTTAATCCAAGCACAACGCGATTATTTTGGTGCACATACTTATCAACGAACTGATCGTGAAGGAACGTTCCATTATACTTGGTATCAAGAACAATAAGGTAACACTAAGTTACGATTCGACAAGCATCTTAGGCCACTAAATGGCTAGGGTGCTTGTTTAATTTGATTAAAATTTAAGGGGTATCCTGAAGTAGATAATGAGCTAGGGCTAGCTAGTTTAGTTAGTTATTTAGACTAATCTATGCTAAAATAATAAAGAGAATATTCTGTGTAACATTAATTGATGATGAGTAAAGGTCTCATTATAATGAGCGTTTATGGCAGACATCAAATTTCGTTTCTGGGGAGTGACCACATGAGTCGCATATTAATTATTGAAGATGAAAAGAATTTAGCACGATTTGTAGAATTAGAGCTAAAACATGAAGGTTATGAAACCGAGGTTCATTTTAATGGGCGAACTGGTTTGGAAGCTGCTTTAAGTGAAGAATGGGATGCCATTTTATTAGATTTAATGTTGCCAGAATTAAACGGGTTAGAGGTTTGTCGCCGAGTGCGCCAAGTCAAGAATACACCGATTATTATGATGACTGCGCGTGATTCAGTGATTGATCGCGTTTCTGGCCTTGATCATGGGGCTGATGATTATATCGTTAAACCGTTTGCGATTGAAGAATTATTAGCTCGGTTACGTGCATTATTGCGCCGAATTGATATTGAAGGCGAACATAATGCGACGAAACAAACGACGGTGACTTATCGCGATTTAACAATCGAAAAAGAAAATCGAGTTGTGCGTCGTGGTGATGATATCATCGAATTAACCAAGCGGGAATATGAATTACTTCTAACATTAATGGAAAACGTCAACGTTGTTTTAGCGCGTGATGTGCTATTAAGCAAGGTTTGGGGTTATGATTCGGACGTCGAAACAAACGTGGTTGATGTTTATATTCGTTATCTAAGAAATAAAATTGATCGTGCTGGCGAACAAAGTTACATCCAAACGGTTCGTGGTACGGGTTATGTGATGCGCTCTTGATGAACGCCGAACAAGACCAACCCATTGAAGTTGTTAATAAGGGTCGAAAAATATCGCTAAAAGTAAAATGGGCAGCTGCCGTCGGGTTAGCCATCTTTATTACTTTTGCGATTTTTTCAATTGTGATTTCGAGTAGTATTTCAAATATTTTACTCAATAAAGAAGTCGACAATGTCCATGATACGGTTCTAGTAATCCAACAGCGGCTAGCGCAAGCTGATCAACCCCTATCGACCCAATACGTGACTAATCAGTTAGATCCCGAATTACGGGGCTCTAAATCAATTTATCAAGATACTGCCTTAATGCGTTTAGCCCAACAAGATATCACGGTTAAAGTCTTTAATGCTGACAAACATGGGGTTTTTGCCTCGCGGGGTTCCGTTGGGACTTTTCCAAAGGGCGATAGTAATACACTGAGACGTCAAAATACGTTTGGGCAAACGCGCTTAGTGGGCATCCGGCCGATTAAAGCGGGCCGTTCCGGTAAAGTGATAGGGTACGTCCAAGTCCTGAATAATCTACGCGATTATAATCATGCGATGAATGAATTACGGATTGTATTAGTCGTCGTGGTTTTGTTCGCGATGTTATTTAGTGTCGTGATTGGGTATTTATTGGCGAATCAATTTTTACAACCGATTGAAGTCATGAAACAGACGATTGAAACGATTAATTTAGAACCGAATTCAGCTGTCAGAATTCCGAAAACAGGACGTAGTCAAGATGAATTGTCCGAATTAGGTTTGGCGTTTAATGCGATGCTCAATCGAATTCAACATTATTTTGAACAACAAGACCAATTTGTGAGTGACGTCTCGCATGAATTACGGACGCCGGTCGCGATTATTGAAGGCCATCTCCAACTATTAAATCGTTGGGGTAAGGATGATCCAGAAGTACTTGCTGAATCATTAGCGGCTTCGTTACAGGAAATATTGCGCATGAAGAATTTAATTCAAGAGATGTTAGATTTGACGCGTGCGGACCAAGCAGTGACTGAAGGGACCGCGGAAGTCACCGATGTCGGTGAAGTTGTGTTACAGAATTACCACAACTTTGAAATGCTCTATCCTGATTTTACGTTTATTTTAGACGATGATTTACATCAACCGGCGTTAGTCAACGTCAATCGCAATCACTTGGAACAAATTATGATTATTTTATTGGATAATGCGATTAAATATACAACGACTCGCAAAGAAATTCACATCGCGGTTGCTAGTGATGAACGTTACGCGCAGGTTGCCGTTCAAGATTTCGGCGAAGGGATTTCTGAAGATGATAAGAAACGGGTTTTTCACCGTTTCTACCGGGTCGATAAAGCGCGTAGTCGCGAGAAGGGTGGCAATGGCTTAGGCTTAGCCATCGCGCAACAATTAGTTGAAGGCTATGAAGGCAATGTGTCGCTAGAAAGTAGCGTCGGGCATGGTTCGGTCTTCCGGATTGAACTTCCCTTAAAACTAACTTCAACGACTGAACAACCAGAAGAAAACCATTAAAAAAACAGGGGTCATCGCTTTGAATTAAGCGATGACCCCTGTTTTTTTGATTTAAGCTTGTGGTTTATGGTTTTGTTTACCAGAATTACGTTTGTGGCCAGTCGTTGTGGATGAATGGTCATTAGTGTTGACGTTTGTTTCACTAGCAGCCTGCGCGGGTTTAACGGTTTGTTTGTTAAACATTTCGCGGGTCACGACTGTGACAATTGGATTTTCAGCAATTTCAGCATCAACCCGTTTTTTAACACGGGGCATGATGACGAAAGTGGTGAGGATTTGTTGAATAATCATGATCATCCCACCAGCCAAGAAGTAAAGTGCTAAGCCGGCTGGGGCGAATAATGAAATGAAGAACGTAATGGCTGGGCTCATAAGAACCGTTGTTTGCATTTGTTTCTTTTGTTCTGCGGGCATGCCAACGAGTGACAATGCGCTTTGACCAACGTAGAATAAGGTGGCTACAATTGTAATAATGATGTTCGGTTGGCCTAAGCCAATGCCCAAGAAATGACTGCTCGAAATTTCTGGTGAATATTGAATCGCTTGGTATAAGCCGGAGAAAATTGGTAATTGAATGATTAACGTTAAGCAACCGAGACTAGGCATCATACTTGAGCCATTCTCTTTGTAAACTTTCATCATTAATTGGCTTAATTCTGCCTTTTCTTCAGGTGAAGTGGCGACTTTTTGTTGTTCTTGAATAATATCTAATTGCGGTTTTAAACGACGGGTCTTTTCTTGTTGTTCCGTCATCTTATTCGATTGATTGAGCATCAATGGTAATAGAATCATCCGGACCACGAAGGTGATGATGATGATTGCCCAGCCGTAGCCGTTCAACCCACCAAAGAAGTTCGCGATGCTTTCCATTAAATGCTGTAAAGGTAATGCGATGTACTTGTAAGATGACCCGTAAATCAAACCAGTTGGAATCTTAGGATGGGCGCTCATCTTTTGGGGCACACAGCCAGCCAAGAAGAACGTCATCGTCAATGCTAACATTGCAAGCGTTGCAATGCGTTTATTTTTTTTCATAAATTTAACCCTCTCAAGTAAAGTTTCAACAAGAGTAACTATACTGGAAGGAACGCTGAATTTCAACCAACAACCGAAAATTTACGACACGGTGACACATCGGTTAGCTCGGTTTGAACCAATTTAGTAACGTGTCCACTAGGGCTCGGCGACGCTTTAACGGCTCCAATAAATTGGGTTAAAATAGCGGATTCACCAATCGCAATAATTTTGACGGAACCATCGGCTTGGTTGGCAACGGTGCCTTTAATCCCGAGTTGGTCCGCAACGAGTTTAGTCATCCAGCGAAAGCCGACGCCTTGCACGCGACCATAAACGTTTAATTGCACTGCTTTTTTCATCTCAATCACCTCAAATACTATTGTAAGCTGTTCTGGTCATTTTGGCGACCAATAAGAATGGTCCCCATAGCTATTGGGGGGCAAATCGCGTATAATAATAGGTACTAAATAGACTGGAGCACATTATGGAATACATTCAATCGAACCAAAACGCTAAGATTAAAGCTGCTAAAAAATTAACGGTTAAAAAGAATCAACGTAAGGAAAATACTTATTTATTAGAAGGTTGGCATCTCGTGCAAGAAGCCATCCAAAGTAAAGCGACGATTCGTCAAATTTTTGCAACGGATAAATATGTTGAAGAACGGGCTTTACGTGGTTTCTACGATCAAACCTTTGAAATTGCCCCAGAAGTGGCGCAACATTTAAGTGAAACTAAAGCTCCTCAAGGCATCTTTGCAGTCGTTGAACTGGTTGAAAATACCGTACCAGAAACGTTAGAAGGCCGTTATCTCTTATTAGACGCCGTTCAAGATCCTGGTAACATTGGCACGATGATTCGGACAGCGGACGCTGCTGGGTTTGCTGGTGTGGTCTTAGGTGAAGGCAGTGTTGATTTATATAATCCTAAATTGTTACGGTCAATGCAAGGTAGCCATTTCCATTTGCCCGTTTATCAAGGTAAGTTACTGGACTGGGTTAAACGATTCCAACATCAATCAGTCCCCGTTTACGGCACTGAATTAAACCAATCAGCGATTAGCTATCAAGCTGTCCCTAAGTCTGATAATTTGGCTTTGATTTTAGGCAATGAAGGCAATGGTGTCAGTGTTGATCTATTGCTCGCTGCTGATGATAATTTATACATTCCAATTCCAGGACATGCCGAATCATTAAACGTGGCAGTCGCTGCTGGGATTCTGATGTTTAAATTAATCGAAGGCTAAATCGTTAAGTTTTTCTAATAGTCAAAACTTTTTAAGGCGTTTAACTTCTTTTTTAATGTAAAAGCTGTTATCCTATGGGCAGAATTTAATTTAAATCATGTCAGGAGTCTTTGAATGAATACATCTGCTAAATGGTCCACTGATGAAACGTACATGGCAATTATTGCCGATTTGTTAGAGAAACCAGAAGTGCAACAGTTGGCTAATTACACCCAACATCATCATTCTGACCGGTTGGAACATTCTTTGAGTGTCTCTTACCGGAGCTACGAAGTCGCCCTTAAATGGCACCTAAACGCGCGTTCAATCGCACGGGCGGGGTTATTGCATGATTTATTCTATTACGATTGGCGCGACACTAAATTTGATTTAGGCACCCACGCGTACGTGCATCCCCGAATTGCCTTGCGCAATGCGGAGAAGCTAACTGAGTTGTCACCACTGGAAAAAGACATCATTGTTAAACACATGTGGGGCGCAACGGTTGGTTTACCGCATTATCGGGAAAGTTACATTGTCTCATTGGTCGATGATTATTGTGCAATTACTGAATTTTGTTCACCCGTTTGGCAAAAGATGAAGAAGCGTTGGTCTAAACCAGTTGCGTCATCACAAATCAATAAATAGCTTAGGCTAAAAGATTGATTTTTGAAACAATATTCAGTACACTTATTATTAATAAGTGTGAGGTGAAAAAAATGGATATGATTAAGGAAAAGGCAACTTCTGACTGTCAGAAGGCCTTTCAACTTTGTCCTAAATTTGAAAAAACATTTTCAATTCTAGGTAAGAAGTGGAATGGTCTGATCATAGATGTCCTATTAGAAAACGGAACTCAACGGTTTAAAAATTTAGTGCATAGTGTCCCAAAATGCAGCGACCGCGTCTTAGTCGAACGACTAAAGGAACTCGAACAGGTTGGCGTTGTTGACCGAATAACAAGTACGGATTCGGCATTAATTGAATACCGTTTAACCGCCAAAGGTGAAGAATTAGCACCCGTAATGGCGGCTGTCCACCAGTGGTCTGATAAGTGGTGTGACCCAGAAGATGAGTTGCGAAATTGATTAAATTACGCTAAAATAGAATTATTAAAACAAAGACGAAAAAGAGTAACCTATTAAGCCGTTTTAACAGGGAGAATAACCAGTTGACTGGAAGTTATTCAAACGGGGTTAGGTGAAGTTCACTTTCAGAGTTGACTAATCAGTCCGGTGTTGCCCGTTATGCAATTTTGAGTGTACAGTTACCATAACTGTAAACTAGGGTGGTACCGCGAAGCTTCGTCCCTTTTGAGGGATGGGGCTTTTTTTGTTGTTAAAAATAAGGAGGTCAAAGCATGTCATTAAAAGAACAGTTAGAAGCCTTGCAACAAAAAAGTTTGCAAGAGATTCAAAAAGTCGTTGATCTAGACGCGTTAAATCAAATTCGGGTTGAAGTATTAGGTAAAAAAGGTCCGATTACCGAAGTATTACGGGGGATGCGTGATCTTAGTAATGAAGAACGGCCTAAAGTTGGTGCATTTGCCAATGAAATTAAGGTTGATTTAGCGCAAGCCATCGAAGCTCGTAAAGCTGAATTAGAAGCTAAGAAGGCGTCAGCACAATTAGCCCATGAAACACTGGACGTGACGTTGCCAGGTCAACCAGTGACCAAAGGCACCCCGCACGTGTTAACCCAAGTCATCGATGATTTAGAAGACTTATTTGTTGGGATGGGATACCAAGTCATCGCTGGGTACGAAGTTGAAGATGAGAAGCATAACTTTGAAATGCTCAATATTCCGGCCAATCATCCGGCTCGCGATATGCAAGACACGTTTTACATCACGAAAGATACGTTGATGCGGACGCACATGTCACCTAACGAAGCGCGCGATTTAGAAAGCCATGATTTTGCTAACGGTCCAATTCGCATGATTAGCCCCGGTCGGGTTTATCGTCGCGATACCGATGATGCGACCCATTCACATCAATTTTATCAAATGGAAGGCCAAGTGATTGATAAGCACATTACGATGGCTGACTTGAAGGGGACACTCGAATACACGATTCGCCACATCTTTGGTGAAGATCGTCAATTACGTTTCCGTCCTAGCTATTTCCCATTTACGGAACCCTCTGTCGAAGTGGATATTTCATGTTTCCGTTGTAATGGTCAAGGCTGTAACGTCTGCAAACAAACCGGCTGGATTGAAGTCTTAGGGGCTGGGATGACCCATCCGAACGTCTTAAAAGCCGCTGGTGTTGATCCTGACGTTTATGGTGGTTTTGCCTTTGGTCTCGGAATTGACCGCTTTGCAATGTTGAAATATGGTGTGGATGATATTCGAAACTTCTACTTAAATGATGTTCGATTCTTAAATCAATTCACACAGGAGGGCTAATTCATGAAAGTATCTTATAACTGGTTAAAAGACTATCTAGATTTAACAACAGAACCAACCGCGTTAGCTGAAAAAATTACCCGGACAGGGATTGAAGTCGCTGGCGTGACCCAAATGAGCGCTGGTCTGAAAAAAATTGTGGTTGGGCATATTTTAAGTTGCCAACCTCATCCAGATTCAGATCATTTAAACGTCTGCCAAGTCGATGTCGGTGAAGACGAACCGTTCCAGATCGTCTGTGGCGCGCCGAACGTGGCCGCCGGACAAGATGTGATTGTCGCGTTACCAAATTCACGAATTGCCGATAACGTTAAAATAAAAAAAGGTAAGATGCGCGGCGTGGCTTCCATGGGCATGATTTGTGGCCTCCAAGAAATTGGTTTTGCTGACAGCGTTGTCCCCAAAGCTTATGTCGATGGGATTTTTGTTTTCCCAGAAAGTATTGAACCCGGCACTGAAGTCTATGAAGCCCTTGGGATGACCGATTCAATCATTGATTTAGATCTAACCGCTAACCGCGCGGATGCGATGGGGATGCACGGTGTGGCCCATGAAGTGGCTGCCATTGAAGATATAAAACCGCATTTTGAAACCGTGACGGTTGCTGAAAGTGACGTGACAACGGCGTCACAAATTAGCGCTAAAGTGGCGGATTCAACCTTAGCCCCTAGCTATCAATTACGAATGGTTCAAAATGTGACGATTCAACCCAGTCCACTCTGGTTACAAACCCGTTTATGGCACGCTGGAATTCGGCCAATTAACAATTTAGTCGATGTCACTAATTATATGATGTTGACTTACGGTCAACCATTGCACGCTTTTGATGCCAATACACTAACGGGCACTGATAAACAAATTGAAGTCCGGTTAGCACAAGCCGGTGAAAAACTAACGACTTTAGATGAAGCCGAACATGAATTAACCACTGAAGATATTGTGATTACCGATGGCCACCAACCAATCGCTTTAGCGGGTGTTATGGGTGGTTTGGCTTCAGAAATCACACCGCAAACGACGAATGTGATTATCGAAGCGGCCATTTTTGAACGGACAGCGGTGCGTAAAACAGCCCAACGGCATAATTTAAGATCCGATGCGTCATCACGCTTTGAAAAAGGCGTCAACGTAGCCGATGTTCAAGTGGCGTTAGATGCTGCGGCAGCCATGATGGCTGAATTAGGCAACGGGCAGGCGACTGCTGGGATTGTGAGTCCAACTCAATTGGCACCCACAGCTAAAGTAGTTGAAATTGACGCCCAACGGATTAATCATGTATTAGGCACTGATTTAACGATTGAAACGATGATTACGTTATTAAACCGCTTTGGTTTTGATGTTGCAAATAAGGATGGCCATTTAATCGTGACCGTGCCTGCGCGTCGTTGGGATATCGAAATTGAAGCCGATGTGATTGAAGAAGTCGCTCGTTTATATGGTTACGATAATTTACCAAGTACGTTACCAACGGGTGCCATGACAACTGGGGCGTTAAATGCAGCCCAAAAAGCCCTACGACACACGCGCCATTTCTTAGAAGGCGCTGGTTTAACCCAAGCAATTAGTTACGCGTTAACCACGCCAGAAAAGGCGCAACAATTCATGTTACGACCCGCGACAGCGACCGTTCTAGATTGGCCAATGACGCAAGATCATTCGGATTTAAGAATGAATTTAATCACTGGTTTGTTGGATGATGCGGCCTACAATGTCGCTCGTAAACAAACTGATTTAGCGTTATACGAACAAGGTCGGGTTTTCTTGAAGACGACGGCTGAACAAGATCGGCCTCATGAATTAGAATACGTCGCTGGCTTGTTAAGCGGCAACCGCCAAGTTAAATCATGGCAAGTAACCGCTGAAGTGGTTGATTTTTATACGATTAAAGGCGTTGTTGATGCTTTATTAGCAAGCTACAATTTAGTCGATGATGTGCGCTATGTTGCGACGAGTGAATTTGCTGAGATGCACCCAGGCCGAACAGCCGCAGTCTATGTTGGTGAAATTTTGGTCGGTTTTGTCGGCCAAATTCATCCGCAAATTGCTAAAGCAAATCATTTAAAAGAAACTTATGTTTTCCAAATTGATATTGCGCAAATTCTAGCCTTACCAGCGCAAACGTTAATTGCTAAACTAGCGCCTAAATTCCCAGAAATCACTCGGGATATCGCGCTACAAGTCGCTGAATCGGTGACAAACGCTGATTTAGTGGCAGCGATTCAAGCCAAGGGTGGCCAACATTTGGTGTCCGTTCAATTGTTTGATGTCTATGTAGGGAGTCATATTGAAGCCGGTGAGAAATCAATGGCGTATACGTTGACGTATCTCAATGAAAGCGCGACGTTGACCGAAGAAGAAGTCAATGCTGCATTTGAAAAAGTCGTTGCCCATTTAGTGGCCACTTTTGACGCAAAAGTACGTTAATACCGAATCTTTAATGCAATTTATAAAATTTTTGGTATAATGTCTTAAGGATTGTATTTAAAAGTTTTATTAGGAGGTCATCCTTTGAAGAAAGCTGATCAAAAGGAGCCAGTTGAACAAACATCAGAACAATTATATGCAGAACGACGGGCTGAGAAAAAAGCGGCCAATAAAATTGTTTATTGGATTATTGGGATCGCACTAGCCCTTGTTGTGATCATTGGTTTAATGGGATATCGGTATGTCCAAACCTCATTAAAACCCTATAATACAACGGCTAAAACTGAAATTACGGTCAAGATTCCGAATGGGTCAACCAATAAGGAAATTGCGGCTATTTTACAAGAAAAGAAATTAATTAAGAGCGCAACGGTTTTCAATTACTACGTTAAAACCCATAATTTTTCGGATTTCCAAGCGGGTTATCATGTATTGAAACAATCAATGGGCTTTGAAAAGATTATTTCAAACTTGCAAAAAGAAGGCACACCAACCCGACCACGAGATGTGACCGGTAAGGTCTTGGTTAAAGAAGGGGTCACGCTGGAAGAAATCGCAACGGCGGTTGGTAAGAATACTAAGTATTCAAAAGCGGACTTCATTAAGTTAATCAAAGACAAGCAATTCTTAGCAAGCTTGAAAAAGAAATATCCAGAATTATTAACGTCAACCATGGCTAAGAAAAATGTCCGGTACCATCTAGAGGGGTATCTATTCCCAGCTACTTATGAAGTTTATAAAGACAGTACGTTAAAAGAAATTGTAACTGAAATGGTCAAAACAACGGATCAAAACTTACGCCCTTATTACGCAACCATTAAGAGCAAGAAGTTAACGGTTCAAGAAGTCTTGACCTTGGCTTCCTTAGTCGAACGTGAAGGGGTGACTGCAAGCGATCGTCAAAAGATTGCCGGTGTCTTCTTTAACCGATTAGACATTGAGATGCCAATTCAATCTGATATTTCGGTTATGTACGCGTTGAACACACATAAGACGCATCTGTACAATAAAGATGTCCAAGTCGATTCACCGTATAACTTGTATGTTCATTCGGGTTACGGACCAGGACCGTTTAATTCACCAAGTTTACAATCAGTAACGGCGGTCTTAAATCCGGCCGATCGCGATCAAAATTATCTATACTTTGTCGCTAATCTCAAGACTGGGAAAGTTTATTATTCACATACGTTAGATGAACATACCCAAACAACCAATTCGATTGAAGATTAACTGATAAAATCGTAGAAGTCGACCTCAATCGGGGTCGACTTCTGTCTGTCCAAAAAGAAGTGGAGAATAGAGGAGCGTCTCATGTCGAGTAAAAAGAAAGCACCAATTATTATCGGGGTTACCGGTGGATCAGGTAGCGGTAAAACAACCGTTAGCCAAGCCATTGCCACTAAATTTGCCAATCATTCGGTGATGTTATTACCACAAGATGCTTATTATAAACATCAAGACTTACCGTTTGAAGAACGACAACAAACCAATTATGATCATCCAGATGCATTCGATACGGATTTATTGTTGGCGCAAGTCACGCAATTAAAACAACATCAAGCAATTGAACAACCGGTCTATGATTATACGATTCATAACCGAACGGATGAAGTCGTGTACGTCGAACCCCAAGATGTGATTATTTTAGAAGGTATTTTGGTATTGGCTGATCCACGGCTACGAGATTTAATGGACATCAAGGTCTACGTCGATACCGATGATGATATCCGACTATTACGGCGGATGAGTCGTGATATGGAAGCCCGCGGCCGGAGTTTTGACGACATTGTGGCGCAGTATTTGAAGACGGTTAAACCGATGTTTCATGAATTTATCGAACCGACTAAACGCTATGCGGATTTGATTGTGCCTGAAGGTGGCAATAACCGCGTTGCGATTGATTTATTAGTGACGAAGATTCAATCGATTTTACACGCTTAATTAAAAAAATAACGAAATAAATGAGGTGGCTAATATGGCTGGAAAAAAATATCCAATGACCGAAGCTGGTAAAGCAAAATTAGTTGAAGAACTAGAAACGTTAAAAATGGTGAAACGACCAGAAGTTATTAACCGGATTAAAATTGCGCGTAGCTATGGTGATTTATCTGAAAATTCAGAATATGAATCAGCAAAAGATGAACAGAGCACGTTAGAAAGTCGCGTTTTAGAAGTTGAAAATATGTTACGTTTTGCTGAAGTGATTGATGCTGACAGTGTTGCTGATGGCATTATCGCGGTTGGGAGAACTGTGACTTTCACCGACGATGAAGATGGTGAAGAAGAAACGTACCAAATTGTTGGGGCGGCTGAATCTGATCCACTTGCGGGCAAGATTTCAAATGATTCACCGATTGGTCAAGCAATCGTTGGCAAACAAGCCGGCGACAAAGTCGTGATTCAAACACCGGGTGGCGACATGCACGTCACTATTACCGAAGTTAAATAAAGGTTTTATCAAAAAAGACAATCCAGCGGGTTGTCTTTTTTGATGAGGCTGATTGATTAATCAGCCCATAGACGGATTGGGTTTTGTTGAAACCTTAGTATAATAAGAACTAATGAGTAAGTGTGAAGGGAGCTTTTTAGATGCCGATAGTCTGGCGTATTTTCTTAATTATCGAAGCCATTATTTTTGGCACATTTATTTGGCAGATTATTTCGTATCCCGCCAATCTCTTTTTCATCATCTTCGGGATTGTTTGTTTAATCTGGGCGAATAAACGTCGGAGTAACCGTAAAGTCGGCTTTTTAACAACTTTGTTGACGATGATTGGGACGATTTCAATTTTAGTGACGCTCTTCATTAATTTTTCATTGTGGTTATTATTGATTAATGCGGTCGTTTTTTTGGCGCTTAATCATCGACGGGTGGGTCAATTTAACAACCGCAATTTAAATCAATTATTTGATAATGCGCCATGGCACCGCAAGAATTTTGTGCCGGTCAATACTAAAGAACCGACCGCTAAGTCGGATCAGGTCAAGCGTCATCAATGGTTTGGCAACCAAACGATTGGCAATAATATTTTCGAATGGGATGATATTAATTTTGCGGTTGTTGCCGGGGATACGATTATTGATTTGGGGAGTACGATTTTACCGAAAGCCGATAATCATATTGTGATTCGTAAAGGCTTTGGTAAAACGCGGATTTTAGTGCCGGTCGGGACTGGGGTTTATTTAGACCATTCGGCGATGATGGGGAGCGTTATCATCGAGAATCAACGTTATAACTTGAAAAATGAGTCAATTCAGTTGTATAGTAAAAACTATGATGAAGAAAGTCGCCATCTCAAAATAATTACCAACGTGGTAATTGGTGACCTTGAGGTGATTCTCGTATGAGTAAATTAGCCCGTAGTCTTATTTTTGGTATGACTGTCTTATTGACGCTCCTGTTTTCAGTGGCGTTGTTTTTTGCGTATTTCTATAGTGTTAACCAGAAACAGTGGCTCTTGAAGTTAGTCACAGTTCGCTTGTTTTACGTGCCATTGCTAGTGTACATCATTGCGGCGGCAGTGGTGGTCGGACTGAGTGTCACTTCGGTCGTGTATTTATTGATGCGCCAACAGTTATCGCATACCGAAAGTCAGCTACAATATTTGGCGTCGGGGCAATATGAATCGCCAATTTTTGAAAATAAGACGACGAACACGACGGATTTTGTCCAACCGATTGAGCAAACCATTGAACAATTACGTCAAAAAATGATACGCTTGCAACATGAAATCCAAAGTTACAGCGATCGACCGACTGTTCTGGTCGGTGAAACCAAAGAAGAAATTTTAGCGCAGGAACGGCACCGGTTAGCTCGCGAATTGCATGATTCGGTCAGTCAACAATTGTTTGCAGCGACGATGATGTTATCGGCGCTCAGTGAAATTGCCCAAAAGGCGACTGATCAACCACAATTGTTGCAATCTTTGACCACGGTTGAACGCGTCTTAAACGATGCACAATCCGAAATGCGAGCGCTCTTATTACATCTGCGACCGGTTAATCTGGCGGGTAAGAGTTTACGCGATGGGATTATTCAATTGTTGAACGAACTCAAGACTAAGATTAGTATTGAGATTACGTGGGACATCGATAACGTTCAGTTACCGAGTGGAATCGAGGATAATCTGTTTAGAATTGTGCAAGAATTGTTGTCGAATACGTTGCGACACGCTAAGGCCCACGAAATTGAAGTTTATCTCAAAAAAGTCGGTCCGAGTGTCTTATTAAAAGTCATCGATGATGGTCAGGGATTTGATCCGGCCGTCGCTCAAAAAGCGGGCAGTTATGGGTTAAATAACATTACGGAACGAAGCCACAGTATCGGTGGGACGGCGAAGATTATTAGCTTGCCCCAACAAGGAACGAGTATTGAAATTCGAGTACCACTGTTAAAGGAGAATAACTTAAGTGATTAATGTATTGATTGTTGATGACCATGAAATGGTGCGATTAGGGATTGCGACGTATTTAGGCGTTCAATCCGATATAACGGTAATGGATCAAGCGGTCAATGGCCGTGAAGGGGTCGAAAAGGCCTTAGCATTACGTCCAGACGCGATTTTAATGGATTTAGTTATGCCCGAAATGGACGGAATTGAAGCGACTAAGACGATTTTAAAAACATGGCCAGCCGCTAAAATTATTATTTTGACCAGTTTTATTGATGATGAGAAAGTCTATCCCGCAATTGAAGCTGGGGCGGCCAGTTACATATTAAAGACCTCGACGGCTGAAGAAATTGCGAATACGATTCGTAGAACGGCGCAGGGGCAATCGGTGTTGGAACCGGAAGTGACCAATAAAATGATGAACCGCTTGTCACATCAATCAGAAGTTCAATTATATGAAGATTTAACCAATCGGGAACGCGAGGTTTTAGGTTTGATTGCCAAAGGCCGTAGCAATCAAGAAATTGCCGATGAACTCTTTATTACGTTAAAGACGGTTAAGACCCATGTTTCGAATATCTTAGCCAAATTACAAGTTGAAGATCGCACGCAAGCCGCGATTTATGCGATTAAGAATCATCTAGCTTAGGGGGTAAAGGCATGCAAATCACAATGACACCGACAGCGAGTCACTGGTTTCAATCTGAATTGGGCTTAACGAACGGCGATTCAGTGCGCTTTTTCGGTAAGGTGTACGGCCAAACTACGGTGCACGATGGTTTCTCATTGGGTGTGGAGCGCGCTGAAGTGCAATCGCCAATCACGACGGCCATCATCGATGGGGTCACTTATTTTATCAGTGATAGTGATGATTGGTTTTTTGCGGGCTATGATTTACACGTGGCTTACGATGAGACGTTAGATGAACCGGCCTATCAATTTGAAGCGCAAAAAAGCTGACCAAAAATGGTCAGCTTTTTTGATGTCCTGATTAATATTGAATGACAGTTCTGGAAGCTGTTTGGGGGGCTGCTTCATTGAACACCGTTGCTAGTTGATTGAAGGCCACTGTTTCAGTCGTTGGCCAATTGACTGGTTTGAAATTAGTGGCGAGTAGTTGCCAAATTTCTTTGCGGTCTTTCCGTGGGTAATAGACGGAATCAATCCCATAAAGGGTGACGCCACGGAGGATGAACGGTAGGACACTCGTGTTGAGTTGAATACCAGCCGCGTTACCACAAGCGGCAATCACGCCATCTTGGTGCATCAGCGGTAAGACGTGTTCTAAAACGGAACCGCCTAAGGTATCAATTACCCCAGTATAGGTTTGGTGCGCTAATAATTTAGTTGGTTGTTCAGTCAGTTGATCAGTCGCTAACACGTGGGCGGCCCCTAATTGGGTGAGATAAGTACTTTGCGTTAAATCACGGGTGGTCGCCGTGATTTGATTAAAACCAAGTTTAGCCAGAAAACTAAGCGCGAAACTACCGACACCACCGGTTGCACCGGTCACTAATAAGGGCGTATGGTGATCGATGGTCGCTGGTTGGCGGAGTAATTTAGTGACCGCAATCGCCGCTGTAAAACCGGCCGTGCCGTATTGCATGGCTTCTTGTAAACTGAGGTCTGCTGGCAGTTTTAAAAGCCAATCACTAGGAACTTTAACGTACTGCGCATACCCGCCATCAATTTGAATGCCCGTTCCATAACCGGTACATAGAACCGTATCGCCAGGTTCAAAAAAGAGATTATCGGAGGTGACGACGGTACCGGCAAAGTCGATACCGGGGGTTGCTGGATAGTTTCTCAAGACGCCGCTTTTAGCGTTCATCGTCAGTCGGTCTTTGTAGTTGATGTCGGAATAGGCGACTTTTACTAAGACCCCGGTTTTGGGTAACGCCGGTGTTAATTTCGTTTCGTACGCTGCTGTGACGTTAGTTTCGGTTGCAGTTAGAACTAAAGCTTGATAGGCGACCATTGTAAAACCCCATTTCTGATTTCGTTATTACTGTCATTATACATCAAACGTCAGTTTAAATTGGCATAAGAGTTCGGAAACGGTATAATTAAAGGGATATTGACAACTGAGTTAATTGAATGAATTGTTAAAGGGGCCAGGTAAAATGGAACAACCAATGGTGGAATTTAAAAATGTCATTAAACAATATGATGATGCCCAAATTTTAAAAGGCATCGATATGGCTTTGGAAAAAGGCAAATTTTATACGTTGTTAGGACCGTCCGGTTGTGGGAAAACCACGATTTTAAGAATTATCGCTGGCTTTACGAATGCAACCTCTGGGGATGTTTTATTTGAAGGCCAACGGATTAATGATTTACCGGCTAATCGGCGGCAAGTGAATACCGTTTTTCAAGACTACGCATTATTTCCGCATCTCAACGTTTTTGACAACGTTGCGTTTGGGTTAAACCTACGCAAAGTCAAAAAAGCGGATGTTCAAACTAAAGTTATTGAGGCGTTGAAACTAGTCCGTTTAGAAGGATATGATCAACGTGAAATCAGTGAGCTATCTGGGGGCCAACAACAACGGGTGGCCATTGCGCGGGCACTAGCCAATGAACCGAAAGTGCTCCTATTAGATGAACCGTTATCCGCACTTGATATGAAATTACGCAAAGCGATGCAATATGAATTACGCGATTTACAACAACGGTTAGGGATTACCTTCTTATTTGTCACGCATGATCAAGAAGAGGCCTTAGCGATGAGCGACGAAATTTTTGTCATGAATGAAGGTCGGGTCTTACAAAGCGGCACACCAGTGGATATTTATGATGAACCAATCAACCATTTTGTCGCCGATTTTATTGGTGAAAGCAATATTTTACCCGGTAAGATGGTCGCGGATTATCAAGTTGAGATGGTCAATAAGGTCTTCGAATGTGCCGATGCCGGCATGCGGCCTCATGAAGCCGTTGAAATCGTTTTACGACCAGAGGATTTAGATATTGTGGCGGTTGATCAAGGCCAACTAGTGGTGACGGTCGATACCCAATTGTTTAGAGGGGATTATTACGAAATCACGGCGTACGATACCGACCAGAACCGGTGGTTAATTCATTCGACGAATGCCGCTAAAGATGGCCAACAAGTTGGGTTGTTCTTTGAACCGGAAGATGTGCATATTATGCGTTTTGGGGAATCAGAAGAAGATTTCGATGCGCGACTCGATAGTTACGAAGAGGAGGAATAGGTTAGCATGCGGCGAAAACAGTTTATTTATTATATTCCGTACGCGCTGTGGCTAGTGTTATTCGTATTGGCCCCAGTCGCGCTGATTATTTATCAATCCTTCTTTGATATTAACGGACATGCGACGTTGCAAAATTACGCAACCTATTTTCAATCAGGGACTTATTTGAAGATGACGTTGAATTCACTGTGGTATGCCTTTTTAATTACCTTAATCACGTTGTTGATTAGTTATCCAACGGCGTATTGGTTGCACCAAACCAAGCATAAACAATTGTGGTTATTGCTGATTATTTTACCAACGTGGATTAACTTATTATTAAAAGCGTACGCCTTTATCGGTATTTTTAGTCAAAACGGCGCCATCAACCATTTCCTAGGTTGGTTTGGCATTGGCCCGCAACAGATTCTGTTCACCAATTTTAGTTTCTTAGTGGTCGCGACGTACATTGAAATTCCGTTTATGATTTTACCGATTTTTAACAGTTTAGAAGAATTAAACCCCTCATTGGTTAACGCGAGTCGCGATTTAGGGGCCAGCAATTGGCAAACCTTCACCAAAGTGGTTGTGCCGTTGACGATGAGTGGTGTTAAAGCCGGGGTCCAAGCAATTTTCATCCCGTCATTATCACTCTTTATGTTAACCCGTTTAATTGGGGGCAACCGAGTGATCACCTTAGGGACCGCAATTGAGGAACATTTCTTAACCACCATGAATTGGGGGATGGGTTCAACAATTGGGGTCGTCTTAATCGTTGCAATGGGGCTGATTATGACCTTGACCGGTGAAAAGAAAACAAAGAAGAAGGTGACCCTTAAATGAAAAAGCACGCGTTTAAATGGCAAAATTTATATTTAATCGTCATCTTTATCTTGTTGTACGCACCGATTTTTTATTTAATTTTCTATTCATTTAGTAGTGGTGACAATATGAACGGTTTTAAATCCTTTACTTGGCAAAACTACCAAACGTTATTTGCCGATCAACGGATGATTGAAATTGTTCTAGAAACCTTGTTGATCGCAATTCTATCATCGTTATGTGCAACGGTTATTGGAACTTTTGGGGCTTTGGGGATTTATTCCACCAAGCAACGCCGAATGCGCAATATTATTTTGTCATTGAATAATATATTGATGGTGTCACCCGATGTCATTATTGGGGCGAGCTTCTTAATTTTCTTCACTTTCTTAGGACTCGGATTGGGGTTTGGTTCTGTTTTATTGAGCCATATTGCCTTTTCAATTCCGATTGTGGTCTTGATGGTCTTACCGAAGTTAAACGAAATGCGGCCCGCACTAGTCGATGCTGCTCGTGATTTAGGGGCGAGCGACTGGCAAGTATTGAGTCGCGTCATTTTACCTTATATTAGTTCCGGAATTTTTGCCGGCTTCTTTATGGCATTTACCTATTCACTCGATGATTTTGCGGTGACTTTCTTTGTGACCGGGAACGGGTTTGAAACCTTATCCGTTGAAATCTATTCGCGGGCCCGCCAAGGGATTAGTTTGGAAATCAACGCTTTATCCGCATTGATGTTTGTTTTCTCATTAATTTTGGTCGGTGGCTATTATCTGATTAATCAACGGAATCAGGCTCAAAAAGCCCGGCAAAAAAGAAAGGGGGGCACTCGAATCAAATGAATAAATTAAGTCGAATTGCAGTTGCAATTTTAGTGGCCTGTTTAGCATTGTGGCTGGGGATTGTTCAATTACAAAAGTCACAAGGCTTTACGAAAGACAACACATTGACGTTATATAATTGGGGCGATTATATCGATCCAGCCTTAATTAAAAAGTTTGAAACCAAGACCGGCTACCACGTGTCGGTTGAAACCTTTGATAGTAATGAAGCGATGTACACCAAAATCAAGCAAGGCGGAACCGCCTACGATTTAGCGGTGCCTAGTGATTACATGATTGAAAAGATGCGCAAAGCCAAGATGTTAAAACCAATTGATCATTCAAAATTGACGGGGTATCAAAATCTCGGGCAATCATTTTTAAATCAACCGTTTGATCCGGGTAATCGGTATTCATTACCGTATTTCTGGGGGACGTTGGGGATTATCTACAATGATCAATTGACGACCCAACCGATTACCAGTTGGTCTGATCTATGGCAACCGCAATATAAAGGCGACATCATGGTCGTCGATAGTGCGCGGGATATGATGGCGGTTGGATTGATTGAAACCGGTCAATCGGTCAACAGTACGAATCCGGCGGCTTTGGAAAAGGCCAAACAACGACTCGATCAAATGGCACCAAACGTCAAAGCGGTCGTTGCGGATGAAATTAAGATGTACATGGTTCAAAATGAAGCGAGTGTCGCGGTGACTTGGTCGGGCGAAGCGGCTGAAATGCTGACGAATAATTCGCATTTACACTACGTTGTGCCGACTGAAGGTAGCAATTTGTGGTTTGATAATTTGGTGATTCCGAAGACCGCTAAGCATGAAAAGGCGGCGTATGCCTTCTTGAACTTCATGTTAGAGCCCAGGAATGCAGCACAAAATGCGGCTTATATCGGCTATTCAACACCGAACACAGCGGCTAAAAAATTATTGCCAGCCGCCACGCGGAATAACCCCGCCTTTTATCCTAGCAATCAACTGATTCAAAAATTGCAAGTTTACAGCGATTTATCACCGACAACGGTGGGGTTGTACAACGATTTATTTTTAGAGTTTAAGATGCAACACTAAGCCTAAGGTTGGGCTTAATTGAAATAATTTATATGGTATAATAAACACAGCTTTTTTTAAGGGAGGTCGCTATGTCAATTGACTGGTCACAATTACTAACTTGGCGCATGCTGGCCAACATATTAGACATTATCGTTGTTTGGTATTTTGTCTATAAATTAATGATGCTGATTCGCGGCACCAAAGCAGTTCAACTTTTTAAAGGGATTCTCGTTATCGCACTGATTAAGATTGTGAGTTGGTATCTGGGGTTAAGAACGGTTTCGTATATCATGGATCAGTTTATCAACTGGATCGTGATTGCATTAATCGTGATTTTCCAACCAGAAATCCGCCGGGGCTTGGAACATATCGGTCGCGGATCGCTACTAATGCGGGGCAATAATCCAAAATTAGAACAAGAAAATCAACTGATTAAAGCGTTAGATAAATCGATTCAATACATGTCCAAACGCCGGATTGGCGCATTGATTACGCTTCAAATGAAGACTGGTTTGGAAGATTACATTGAAACCGGAATTGATTTGGATGCTGACGTGACTGGCGAATTATTGATTAACATCTTTATCCCAAATACACCATTGCATGATGGTGCGGTGATTATTCGTGAAGGCAAGATTGCGGTCGCCGCGGCTTATCTCCCGTTATCTGAAAGTAATTTAATTCCGAAAGAATTGGGGACCCGGCACCGGGCAGCAGTTGGTATCAGTGAAGTCACTGATGCTTTAACGATTGTCGTTTCCGAAGAAACCGGTGGTGTCACATTAACTAAGAATAATGAATTGATGCGTGATTTAACGCGGGATGATTATATGAAATATTTCAATTCCCATTTGATCACGCAAGAAGAAGACAAGAATAGCCTTTTACAAGAATTCATTGATGGTTTCAAAAAAGGAGGCCATAAATGATGAAAAAATGGGTGGAAGGGCCTTGGCCGTACCGGATTTTTGCGTTATTTTTAGCAATTTTATTATTTAGTTACGTCAATTTAGATAAGATTAATACGACGCGTCAAACGGATAATAATACGACTCAAATGTTAGCGACCCGTTCCGAAACGGTTAAGGTGCCATTACAGATTAACGCTGATACGGATCAATATTTCATTACGGGTTATCCACAGAAAGTTAAAGTTAAGTTGTCAGGCCCCAATGCGTTGGTGACTTCTGCGGTTAATACGTTGAATTTCAGAGTCATCGGAGATTTAACCAAATTATCGACTGGGACGCATACGGTTAAATTAAAGCAGACTGGGATTAATAAAGAAATCAGTGTTAAAATTAAACCGGCAACGATTAAAGTTAAGATTGAAAAAAAGGTCACGAAGAATTTTCCAATTCAAGTTAACGTTAATGAAGAAAATTTGGCGACCGATTATAGTATTGGCAATCCTAAGTTAAGTCAAGATGTGGTTGAAGTTAGTGGGGCTAAATCCGCTGTTAATGCGGTTAGCCAAGTGATTGCAACGGTTGATCCTGCTAAAGGGACTAAAAAAGACATCAGTGAAGAAGTGCTATTGCAAGCAGTTGATTCTGCGGGTAAGGCCTTAAATGTTTTAATTTCACCACAAACGGTCAACGTTAAAATTGCCGTTTCGATGAATAAAAAAGCATTACCCATTAGTTTAGAAAAAACGAATGCCGTTTCGGGGTATCAATACACCTTAACGACGAATACTCAAAATGCAACGGTTTATGGGAAGCAGCAGACCTTAGCCAAGTTGTCATCATTGCCGGTAACAGTTGATTTAAGTGGGGTGACCAGTTCAACGACTAAGACCGTTAAACTCAGCTTACCAGATGGGGTTTATGATAGTGCACCCACTTCAATTAAAGTCACTATTGCTGTTACGAGTGATAATACAGAAACGCAAAGTAGTCAAAGTTCAACTGCGTCAACCACTGCCAGCACAAGTACAGCTAGCAGTCAGTCTGAATCAAGTAGTAGCAGTTCTTCGACTGATCAATCATCAAGCTCGACAGATTCATCAGCATCGACGAGTCAAAGTACAACAACCGAATAAAAATAATCTTGAATAAGTATAGAGGAGTTTTTGAAATGGCAAAATATTTTGGTACAGATGGTGTCCGTGGTGTCGCCAATCAAGAATTAAGTCCGGAAATGGCATTTAAATTAGGCCGTGCTGGTGGCTATGTCTTAACGAAACACGCAGACAAAAATCAACGTCCTAAGGTATTGGTTGCTCGAGATACACGGATTTCTGGTCAAATGTTGGAACAATCATTAATCTCTGGTTTGCTATCAGTCGGGATTGAAGTGTTGTCGTTAGGTGTGATTACAACACCAGCTGTGGCTTATTTAATCAAGGTGCAAGAAGCGAGTGCCGGCATTATGATTTCGGCTTCGCATAACCCAGCAATTTATAATGGGATTAAGTTTTTTGGTGCCGATGGTTATAAATTACCAGATGAAACCGAAGAAGAAATTGAAACGATTATTGATGCACCAACGGATACCTTACCACGTCCAGAAGGTGAAGGCTTGGGGACTGTCGAAGAATACCCAGAAGGTGCTTTGAAGTACACACAATTCCTCGAACATACGATTCCAGATGATTTAGCGGGGTTAAAAGTGGCGTTGGATGGCGCGAACGGTTCGACAAGTGGTTTAATTAGCCGTGTTTTTGCGGATTTAGAAACTGATTTCACGACAACGGCCACCCATCCCAATGGCTTAAATATTAACGATGGTGTGGGTTCAACCCATCCAGAAAATCTAGTTCGTAAAGTGCTTGAATCCGGTGCCGATGTCGGCGTTGCTTTTGATGGTGACGGCGATCGTTGTATCGCCGTTGATGAATTAGGCAATATTGTGGATGGCGACAAGATTATGTTTATCTTGGGCCATTATCTATCACAAAAGGGTCGTCTCAAACAAGATACGATTGTCACGACAGTTATGAGTAACATTGGTTTGTATAAAGCAATTGAAGCTAACGGCATGAAATCGGCCCAAACTGACGTTGGTGATCGGCACGTTGTTGAAGAAATGCGGGCTTCTGGTTATAACTTAGGTGGCGAACAATCAGGCCACATTATCATCTTTGATTATCATAATACTGGGGATGGCATGTTAACTGGGATTCAATTGTTGAACGTCATGAAACAAACCGGTAAGAAATTATCAGAATTAGCCGCACCAGTCAAAACTTATCCGCAAAAATTAATCAATTTAACGGTAACTGATAAAGATGCATGGGAAACTAACGCTAAAATTCAAGCCGCGATTGATACGGTTGAAAAAGAAATGAACGGCGACGGTCGTGTCCTAGTGCGTCCTAGTGGGACAGAACCATTACTACGCGTCATGTGTGAAGCCGCTACGGAAGAAAAGGTCAATCAATACGCAGACCAAATCGCAGCAGTTGTTAAGGAAGAAATCGGGTAGAGCGCGACTCGAATGGTTTAGGTTTTGAGGATTAATTAAAAATCACCATTTAACCCGAACTGAGGTTGAATGGTGATTTTAGATTAGACGGAAATTATTGTCAACAAAAGCGCGTTTTAAAATCCTATAAATAACGTCCGATAGCCCTGTATTTCAGGAGTATCGGACGTTATTTTTTAATAAAAAAGTACTGAATAACAATTATAAATAGGACTATACCTATTTTGAATATAAGTCTATACCAATTAAAATTCTTGACATTAAAAAGCCTAATGGTATTATATTTAAGTGTTATACCAATTGTTAAATTAATGCATACCAAAGATGAGAAGAGGATTTTATAATGTGTGGAATTGTTGGTGTTATTGGAAAATCAAATACAACTGAAATTTTATTAAATGGATTAGAGAAATTAGCTTACCGGGGTTATGATTCGGCTGGCATTTATGTTAATAGTCAAACGGGGCAAGATTATTTAGTCAAAGAATCCGGCAAAATTAGTGTCTTACAAGCAGCAGTTGGTCCTGAAGTCCAAGGGACAATTGGGGTTGGGCATACGCGGTGGGCAACCCACGGTGTGGCTAGCCAAGCCAATGCCCATCCCCACGTTTCAGCTGATGGTCGTTTTTACCTTGTGCATAATGGTGTTTTAACCAACTATGCTGAATTACGGGCGACTTACTTAGCTGATGTTCAATTTGCCAGTGAAACGGATACGGAAGTAGCCGTTCAGTTGATTGCGAAAATTGCCCAGGATGATCAGTTATCGGCCAAAGAAGCGTTCCGTAAGGCGTTAACCATGATTGAAGGCTCATACGCCTTTGTCATGATGGACCGTGATGATCCAGAGACGTTATATGTCGCAAAAAATAAATCGCCATTGTTAATCGGCGTGGGTGACGGTTTTAACGTCGTCTGCTCAGACGCGCTAGCGATGCTCAACGAAACCAAAGATTTTATTGAAATTCATGATTGTGAAATGGTCACTTTAAAAAAGAATAGCCTCCAAATTGAAGATTTAGACGGCACCTTTATTCACCGGGCAAGTTATCATGTTGAAATGGATGCCAGTGAAACCGGTAAAGGGGCTTATCCCCATTACATGTTGAAAGAAGTTGATGAACAACCCGCTGTCATGCGCCGGTTGTTAAACGAATACGTGACGACTGATGGTCAGATCAAGATTAATGCTGATTTATTAACGGCGCTGGAAGCAGCTGATCGGTTGTACATTGTTGCGGCCGGAACGAGTTATCATGCTGGCTTGATTGGGAAGACTTTGGTTGAAAAACTGGCTAATAAACCAGTGGAAGTCCACGTTGCCAGCGAATTCGGCTACCATATGCCACTATTATCGGCGAAACCATTCTTTATCTTTTTAACACAAAGTGGTGAAACCGCCGATAGTCGTCAGGTCTTGGTGCAAACCAATCAAATGGGCTACCCAAGTTTGACGATTACCAACAGCCAAGGGTCGACACTTTCACGTGAAGCTGATCATACCCTGTTGTTGCACGCCGGTCCTGAAATTGCGGTGGCTTCAACTAAAGCTTACACGGCGCAAATTGCGGTTGAATTATTCTTAGCCGTAGCGTTAGGTCGGCATCGTCAACAAACCGCTGCGCTTGAATTCGACGTTAATCATGAATTAGCGTTAGTCGCAACTGGCATGGAAGCCGTCCTAAGCGATAAGAATCAAATTGAAGCCTTAGTTAAACACTATTTAGCCACGACGCGCAATGCGTTTTACATCGGGCGGGGCACCGATTATGCGTTGAGTTTAGAGGCGGCCCTGAAGCTCAAGGAAATTTCGTACATTCAGGCGGAAGGTTTTGCGGCTGGTGAATTAAAACATGGCACGATTGCGTTGATTGAAGACGGGACGCCGGTATTAGCTTTCTTAATGGACCAGACGACCATTGACCATACGCGCGGTAATCTCCAAGAAGTCACGGCGCGGGGGGCCCAAACAATCACGATTGTTAGCGAAGCTTTCGCGCAACCAACTGATCAAATTGTCTTACCACAAGTTAATGCTTTGTTAACGGCGCTAGTCGGTGTGGTACCGGCCCAATTAATCGCCTATTATGCCAGCTTGCAACGCGGATTAGATGTCGATCAACCACGGAACCTCGCTAAGAGTGTCACCGTTGAATAATGTCAGTCAGCTATAAATAAAAAGTGATCGCCAGAATGAATGATATAATTCATTTTGGCGGTCACTTTTTTGTTTAGAATTTAGCAGGCGCTGGAAAAGCTAATGTTGAATAAACAACAATTTCTATTTTCGGGATAATGATACGGAGAAAAAAATAGCTATGACGAAGACAACGAGTGGGGATAGTAGCATCATACAACTTAAATGAATATGGTTAGAAAAGAATTTAATGAGGGCGTTATTACTAATAACCATCGTAATAAAACGACTTCCCCAAGTAAATGGGAAGAAAACCCAAATATTAGTGCCTAAATTTGTTAGGCCAATAATTGCAGTTAATAACGAGGTCGTTAAACCAATAAAAAAAGTTGTTATAAAACTGCAAATAATGCTTAAAAAAAAGAACATAATAAATGATGTTAGAAAAGTGATCCAAGTTAGAATAAAGCCATAATTAAAGTAAGCGTATAGACTAGTAGAAGCCATATTAACAGATAACTTAAGTAATAGTAGTGTTAATAATGCATTGAATAGATAAGCCACTGTAATGACTAGATAGGAAAATATAAATTTTTGGAACATTAAGAAATAATAATGATGATTAAGGTAAAAAATATTTTTAAAATGACCAGCCAATCGTTCACTATCATTTAGTAACGTTAATATAAAACAGACAGTAAATGGTAAAAGAAAATTGAGAATTGAAAAGTAATTAAAATAAAAGCGACTTACTGATAGGCGCTGTTTTGTTAAAATAATATAGCCAAAAATTAATAGATTAAATAAAAATGGGGCACTATATAAACTCATTCTAAAAAAAGTTCTTTTTGTTTTTAGCCATTCGGCGCTTAAAGAAAAAGTCAGCATTTAGTAACGCCTCCTAATTTTAGTTAAGAATAGCGGAACACAAGTATATAAAATGATGAAAGTCACGATTGCGAGTATTGTTCCAGGAATAATGACAGCGGATGCGTTTAAGGTCGCTTCTTTTGATAGTAAAGTCCCATTAGGATTTATTCCGATAAGTGGCATCATTAAACGTAATGACCAGCCCCACGGAATTGTATACCAATATTTTCCAGAAACGGTGAAGATGCTAGCAACGATTCCTAAAATATTGATCAGAATCGAAAAAATCGGTGTGCACAATTGTGAAAGTAAAATGGAGAGGGGAATAATGAACAGGGTTGTTATCCAAAGAATCAATGAGGCTGTTATGACATTCAGGATGATGATAGTTGAGAAACTGTACATCAGATATTCTAGCAGGATGGTTAGCAGGGCGATTAGCAGATTAGAAAATAATGAATAGCCAACTAAAACAATCATTTTTGACTGCCAAAATAGGCTTTGATTCAATAGGTGAGAATAGTTATCGGTACCGGTTTCAATTTCTCTTTGAATTGATTGGTATCCCAAGATTGATAGACCCATGGGAAAAAAAAGGGTCGGCCACCAATTATAAATGAGTGGGACAAAAAAATTGATATCGGCATACATAAATTGAGAAAAGGGCACACAAATGAGCACGATGAAAAAAGGAAACAAGAAAATAAAGAAATGGCTAAAAGATCTTTTTCCTTTGATATATTCGGCCGTTATATAAGTCGTCATTTTATTTGTTCACCAACACTTTCTGAATGGATTGTTTCTAAAAAAAAGTCCTCTAAATCAGTTTTTGTCGGAATGGGTCCCTCGTATTTCAAAATACCATTAGCCATGATACCGACATAATTAGTCATATGTTGAATTTCGCTTAGGTTATGACTAGATATAATGACCGTAATACCAGATTCTGGAAAAGATTTAATTAAATCACGCAGTTCTTTAATACCGATGGGATCAAGACCGTTTGTCGGCTCATCCAAAATAAGTAGAGTGGGGTGCCTGATTAGAGCCGCTGCAATTCCTAAACGTTGTTTCATCCCTAATGAAAAGTTTGCAACAGTTTTATCGCCGGTATTTTCCAGCGCTACAAGATGCAACACTTCACTAATGCGGTTTTTATTCAAACCGAATAGTTTTACCAATACCAAAAGATTTTCTTTAGCGGTTAAGTTTTTATATAATGCAGCATTTTCAATCAGTGATCCGATGACCGGCTTGTCAGTAAGGCCATCATAAAAATGGATATGACCACTTGTTGGTCTTAAGCCACCAGTCAACATTTTTAAGGTTGTCGATTTTCCAGCCCCATTTGGGCCAACTAATCCATAAATAGTATTTCTTTGGACATTGATACACAGAGCGTCAACCACGAGACATGCTCTAAATTTTTTTGTTAACGTTTCTGTCCTTAATAATAAATCCATACGTATACACTCCTTTTAAGATTGGTTATTTTTAGCTTAGCAACCAATAATCAACTTTTTATAAACAAATAAAAAATAATTAGTTTACAAGAACGTTATATTTCACTTTTATACTGATTGATAAGCAGGCTTAGAAGGACAAGATTACGTTTATTTGCGATGAAAAGACTTAATTGTATTGGTATAATTGATGGTGTAAGGGGTATCAATGCTTAGCAATAAAAAAAACTAATTGGGACGCGGTGTTTTTACTCGATTGGGAAAGTCAAAGGAAGTTTTTTAATGATTGAGCTTGTCTATGTTGATGATGATCGCCAAATAACGGCGTTAGTGAAACAATATTTAGAAATGAATGGTTATCGAGTGACGATTGTCCATTCATTTCAAGCACTAGATAGATTAGATATTTCAATTTTTGATTTAATGTTGTTAGATGTCATGTTACCGGAAGTTGATGGGATAAGCGTATGTCAGCGCATTCGAAATGTTGTTTCATATCCAATCATTTTTATCAGCGCATTAGGCTTAGAGGGAGATATCATCCGTGGACTAGAAAGCGGTGGTGATGATTACATCACTAAACCGTTTAGTCTAAAACAATTAAAAGTAAAGATTGATAGCCATTTAAGAAGAGAGCATCGAAATAAGACGCTTCCTAAAAAAATTCATACTCAAAATATAATGCTCTGTATGACCAAAAAAGAGATTACTATCAATAATGAGATTGTGGCGTTTCCTAAAAAGGAATACTTGGTCATTGAAAAGCTAATTAACAATATTGGTCATGTCATTAGTAAAGACCAGCTTTTCGAAATGATTTGGGGCTATGACAGCGATAGTAGTATCAATACAGTCACTGAACATATCAAAAAAATCAGATTTAAACTAGCAGAATATGATCCTGATTTTACGTATATCCAAACTAAATATGGATTGGGCTATATTTGGGAGCCAAAATATGAGAAGTAATTACTCGCTTAAACGCTTATTTAGTATGCTAGTCATAAAGGTTGTCATCTCGACAATTGGCTATTTTGCAATTATGATGACGCTTTGGTTAGTATGGCTATCTGTATTTCCCAGAAATTATTATGAAAAAGATTATTCGGAATATTTTTTAAGGACAGTCGAAAAGAAAATGCCGGATCTACTTGCAGGGGAAAAATTAGATATCAGCAAAAAAGAGCCAAAATTTCAATATTTAATGACTGTTGATAATCAAATTCAAACAAGCAGTCAGCATTTTCCTAATAAAGGCGTTAAGTTAAATACAACATCTACTGGAACACATTCGTTTGTAGAAAATAACAAAATGTATTCCTTTAAAACATATGCAAAATATCCGAGCGTTAAAATATTAATGATTTATCCTGCTTTTTCAACCGGCAATCAGTTTATAGATTATATCAATGTCGTCTTTCAGTATTTTATTATTGTGAGTCCATTTGTAATGTTTATTGTTTTTCTGAGCTTTTTTACAAGAAGATTGTACCAGATAATCCGTTTGAATTTTAGAATAATTGAAACACATTTAGTGGCAATTGAAGATGGCGATTTATCAAAAGCGCTACCTGATTTTAATGATCGGGAATTTAGTGAATTAGCTAGACGAGTCAATAAAATGAGAATTGAGTTGAAAAAATCATTAGATGACACACAAAAAGAATCTATTATGCAAAAGCAATTATTCGCGTCGATTGCTCATGATGTCAGGACGCCTTTAACAATCATTAATGCCGAAACCGAACTAATTGAGCTTTTATCGAAGGATGTCAATATCCAAGAACGGTGTGCAGTCATCACCTCTGAAGTTTCTAGAATAGATCAATTATTGACTGAACTGCTCAGAATAACACGCTTAAATACAGATAGGAACAATCTGAATTATGAAGAACTAAATATAATTAGTCTCTTACATGCGACAATATTAGCCTTTACATCATTGTGTAAGCCTAAAGGGATTAGGATTAAAGAAATTTATAATGATAAGCAAAGCGTTATATATGGAGATCGGTTAATGGTTACGAGAGTTATCCAGAATATTTTATCAAATGCAGTTGAGCATGCTGATATAAATGGCAATATTGAGTGTGCTGTTATCCATAACGGTTCTGAAAGTATTGTGACTATTGGCAATACGGGTTCTTTATTTTCAGATGACTACTTAAAAAACGCGTTTGTCCCGTTTTATTCCAGTCAACTGCAAAGAGAGAAGGAACACTTTGGACTAGGGCTTTATATGGCTAATTTGATGCTGAAAAAAATGAATGGTTCAATTGCTATTAAAAATGAGAATCAACGCGCAATGGTCTATATTGTATTGAAGAATAGTTAAGACAAACAAAATAGCGCAGGTTAAAAGTTGTTGTAGACGGCGTAATCTTAGCTGATTTTATCCATTGATAACGGGGCATGATTGATTGAACTATTTAACAGATAGAAAAAAGCACTTGATTTGATTAAGAATCAAGTGCTTCTCTTGTTCAATTTAACGATCAGCGTAACCGTTTGGATGGCTTAAATGCCAGTTCCAAGCAGTTTCGATAATCGCTTCGATATTGTCATATTGGGGTTGCCAACCTAATGTGCCCCGTGCTTTGTCGCTAGCGGCAATCAAGGTACTGGGATCGCCAGCCCGGCGTGGTGCAATCTTAGTGGGGATCGCTTTGCCAGTCACTTTACGGGCGGCTTTAACGATTTCCATGTTTGAGAAACCAGTTGATGACCCCAAGTTGAAGGCGTTACTGCCGTTGCCCGCTGCCAAATATTTGAAGGCTAAGATGTGCGCATCAGCGAGGTCCAACACGTGGACGTAATCGCGGACGTTGGTGCCATCTGATGTATCGTAATCGTCGCCAAAGATTGAAAGTTCGGCGCGGTCGCCAGCAGCGACTTGTAAAACGATCGGTAATAAATGCGTTTCAGGATGGTGATCTTCACCGATTGAACCGTCCGCTTTAGCGCCAGCGACGTTGAAGTAACGCAATGCGACAAACTTGATGCCGTAAGCTTTGTCGGCCCATCGCATCATCGTTTCCATCATCAACTTACTTTCGCCGTAAGGATTGGTGGGGATTTGTGGATCGGTTTCTTTGATTGGAATGGTTTTCGGTTCGCCATAAGTCGCAGCCGTTGATGAGAAGACAATCTTCTTAACATCAAATTCCGTCATGACTTCGAGCAGAGCGGTCATGCCATAAGTGTTGTTGTCGAAATATTTAAGTGGTGCTTTCATGGATTCGGGGACGATTGAGAAGGCCGCAAAATGAATGACACCTTCGACCTCTTCTTGGTCGAAGACGGTCCGCATGAAATCTTTATCGCGAATATCACCTTCGTAAAAACGGGCTTGGGTGTTGACCGCAGCGCGATGGCCAGTGATTAAGCTATCGACAACGGCCACATCGAAGCCTTGGTTAACTAATTGATCGACGGTGTGTGAACCGATATAACCGGCCCCACCTAAAACTAAAATTGACATTAAATAATCCCCTCCTAGAGAATGGCTTATTGATTCTTAATTAGTATAGCATTTCGACGAATAAACCAAAACTAGCGAAATGATTTGCAACTTAAAATTAAGAACTTTGCTATAATAGAACAGTTAATGATTTGAAAATGCGAGGGATTAATGTGGAAGCCCAATATAAATGGCAATTAAAAACAAAACCAACTGAAGCAGAATTAAAAACAGTCACGGCATTTGATGCAATGCCCCCAGCAATCGCTGAATTATTATGGCAGCGGGGCTTACGCGATGATGATGCGGTGACCAATTTTATGCAACCTAACAGTCAACAATTACACGATCCATTCCTATTAAACGATATGCAAAAAGCGGTTGAACGGATTCAAGCCGCCGTTGAAGCTGGCGAAAAAATAACGGTTTACGGTGATTACGATGCTGATGGGATTACCAGTACAACTTTGATGCGCGAGACGCTAGAAATATTAGGCGCCGACGTCAACGTTTACGTGCCTAATCGGTTTACCGACGGCTATGGGCCGAATTTAGCGGCGTATCAACGGATTATTGCCGATGGCACGCAACTGATTGTGACCGTTGATAACGGGGTCAGTGGTCTAGAACCGATTGCTTATGCGCAAGAACACGGTGTTGACGTTGTGGTGACCGATCATCATGAATTGCCAGCTGAACTACCGAAGGCGACGGCGATTGTGCATCCCCGTTATCCAGGGAGTGACTATCCGTTTGGTGATTTGTGTGGTGTCGGGGTCGCGTTTAAAGTCGCGACGGCCTTATTGGATGAGATTCCGTATGAAAGTTTAGACCTAGTCGCAATCGGCACGATTTGTGACCTAGTCTCACTAACTGACGAAAATCGTGCGTTGGTCAGTTTAGGGTTACAACAATTACAAAATACGAGTCGCCCAGGCTTAGTGGCGTTGTGTCAAGCTGCTGGCGTCGAACAAGCCACGATTGATGCGACTTCGATTGGTTTCGGCATCGGTCCGCGGTTAAATGCGATTGGCCGGCTCGGTGATGCGACTTTAGGGGTTAATTTATTAACGACTTTTGATGAAGAACAAGCGGTCGAACAGGCTAAGTTTGTCGAAAGTCAAAATAAAGAGCGCCAAGGGTTAGTTCAAGAAATTACGACGGCTGCTATGGCGATGGCTGAAACACCGGAAAATCAAACCCATCAAACACTAGTATTGGCCCATGCGGGTTGGCACGAAGGCGTCTTGGGAATCGTGGCGAGCCACGTCGTTGAACAAACGGGTAAACCGACTTTAGTGTTAAACATTGATGAAGCAACTGGGTTGGCTAAAGGTTCTGGACGTAGCGTCGAAGCGTACCATCTGTTTAAGGCGTTAGACGCCAATCGAGACCTATTAACCCATTTTGGTGGTCATCATATGGCAGTCGGCTTAACGGTTGCTGTGGACCAGATTGAAGCGATTCAGGCGGCAATGGATGCTTATGCGACTGAACAACACCTTGATTTAACTGCTAAACAACCATTAGCGCTTGATTTGGCGCTCAGTTTAGCCGAGATTACGCCTGATTTATATCAAACGTTACAACAATTGGCGCCGTTTGGGACGGATAATCCAGAACCATTGATTGCATTGAAAGTCCCACAATTGGCCGACCTAAAACAAATTGGGGCGGATCAAAAGCATCTGAAATTTACCGCCGTCGATCAACAACAAAAACTACCAATCTTGGCGTTTAACCGTGGGGCGCTACTGCCAGCATTACAAACGGTTGAAGCCATTGAAATAGTCGGGACGTTGAGTGAAAATACTTGGCGGAATCAAACCACTTTACAGATGATGTTGAAAGATTTGAAAACCAGTGGTCAAATTTTGTTGGATCAACGCAGTAATCATCTGACCCAACAATTGTTTAAGAACACAGGGGCGTATGTCTTTTTTAACCCTAAACTATTGGCGCAATTACAAACGTATTTACCTGCTGGCAGTCAAGCAATATTAGCGACCGATGCAGAAGTTGCAACGGCAACTAACATCACAGTCGTTGATGAACCAACCGATTTAAATGAATTTACGACTTTCTATCAACAACAATCGGCCACTCAGTTAGCTTTTATCTGTTACGCGAAACATTCGGCCTATTTAGATGGTGTTCCGAATAAACAACAATTTGCAACGTTCTTAGTTTATTTACGCCAACACCCCGGTATCGAGAAAGCCCGGTTAGGCGAACTAGCAACTTATTTAAAAATGCAATTACCATTAATGATTTTCATGTTAGAGGTGTTTTTTGACCTCGGATTTGTTAGAATAGAACGTGGTCTGATTTCGGCCGAACCACAGCCAGAAAAGCATGCACTCGAAAGTGCACCAAGTTACCAACAACGATTAGCTAAAATTGAAATGGAGAAACAGCTCGTTTACTCAACTTTTGCTGAGCTGAAGAACTGGTTAAAAACAATTTCGTGATTAGCCGATCGCTATTAGATTTAAGGAGCGAATTATAAATGTCAATTAACTTTAAAGACTATGTCGCAAGTGTCCCTGACTTTCCAGAAGTCGGCGTCACTTTCCGAGACATCTCACCATTGATGTCAGACGGGGAAGCCTACGCGGCAGCAACTGACAAAATTGTGGCATACGCTAAAGATCGTGGCGTTGAAATGATTGTGGGCCCAGAAGCCCGTGGATTCATTGTCGGTTGTCCAGTGGCTTACAAATTAGGGGTCGGTTTTGCACCTGCTCGTAAAAAAGGTAAATTACCACGACCAACTGTTTCAGCAAGTTATGGTTTAGAATATGGTCAATCAACCCTATACATGCACAAAGATGCGGTCAAACCGGGTCAAAGAGTTTTAGTCACCGATGATTTATTAGCAACCGGCGGCACAATCGCCGCAACGATTAAGATGGTCGAAGAACTAGGCGGCATCGTCGTCGGCACAGCCTTCTTAATCGAACTAAACGACTTAAACGGCCGTGAAAAAATCAAAGACTACGATATTTTTAAACTAATGGATTATTAAGAAGTGCTGACGCTCACGGGTAGATTCTGAGTATTAGCCTAGTCTGGTGAATGAAGTCTGTATTTTAGACTTCGTTTGCCAGACGTCGCTAAGCGCAAGAAGCTGTGAGCGACTGCACGTTATTAAGAAGTGCTGACTAAGCCGGTTAACTTCTGAGTAGAGCCTAAAAGCGGGCGTTGTGACGGGGTTAGTCATGACGCCCGCTTTGTAGTTAACCGGAAAAGGCTAATTGAGAGAGCACGTTATCAAAGAAGTGCCGTCAAATCACAGTAAAAAGGCCCTCTCATCCACATGGCGGATGGAGGGCCTTTTAAGATTCAGTTAAATTCGATCTCTATAGAGCCCGACGACTTTACCTAAAATACTAACTTCGTTTAAAATAATCGGTTCAAACGTGTCGTTTTCGGGTTGGAGCCGGTAATGATCGGCTTCTTTGAAGAATCGTTTGCAAGTCGCTTCGTCTTCGGCGGTCATCGCAATCACGATGTCGCCGTTATCGGCGTTGGCCTGTTTACGAATGATGACTTCATCACCGTCTAAAATACCGGCGTTAATCATACTTTCGCCCCGAATTGTTAACATGAATAAATCTTGTTCAGTTTGCAAACTTGGGGGAATGGGGAAATAGTCGGTGGCTTCTTCAACGGCTAAAATGGGGACACCGGCGGTAACGACGCCTAAAACGGGAATCTTTTTAGGCGTGGCGCCAATCGCACTTAAACCCGCAGCGGTTAATTCAATGGCGCGGGGTTTCGTTGGATCTTTTTGAAGTAAGCCTTTCTTCTCTAAACGTGCTAAGTGGCCATGAACGGTGGACGTGGAAGAGAGATTAACGGCTTCGCAAATTTCGCGGACCGTTGGCGGATAACCTTTGTCTTGAACCCGATCATGGATGAAACGCAACACTTCTAATTGTTTGGATTCAGTTCTAGTCATAAAAGCACCTCATTCATTCTGTTAATGATATGGTAGCATATCTATAGCGCTATTTCAAACAAGTGTTCGTGTTTTTTGACTTTTTACGCATAATAGGTCAAAATAGAGAAATAGATTTTAATGGAGGCAATTAAAATGGTAATGAATCAAGAACGATTGGATCGGATCAATGAGCTGGCTCACAAAGCCAAAGCTGAAGGGTTAAGTGAAGCTGAAACGACGGAACGGCAAACATTACGCGACGCTTACATCAAGGATTTCCGGGCTAGTTTCCGTTCACAAGTTGAAATGTTACAGGTCTACGACAAGGAAGGTCAAGAAGTCACACCGGAAAAAGTTAGAAATGTTCAACGAGAAAAAGGGTTACGTGACGATTAAACTGAGAATTCCGCTTTCTTTTTGCGGGAATTATGTGTAAACTATTTAAGTGAACTGAAAGAGGAAGGGGTGCATAAGATATGGGTATAGGATTAGGCGTTTTAATTTTTGTCATTGGCGCGCTTTTAGGGGCTGTTGCAGGTTTCTTTGGTGCACGTGCTTACATGAAGAAGTATTTCCAAGACAATCCACCAGTTAACGAAGAGATGTTGAAAGCTATGATGATGCAGATGGGTCAAAAACCATCAGAGAAGAAATTGAATCAGATGATGAATTCAATGAAGGCTCAACAAAAACGTAGCAACGATAAATAATCAACGTTGAAACATCGCTAATGGCGATGTTTTTTTGTTCTAAAAAGCAGATGATTGTCCCCGTTAAGTAAGATTGTTATAATAGGGGATATTGAATTTTCACAGGAGGTGCACTATGGGCATATTTAAAAAGCTTAGTTGGTATTTTAAGCAAGAAGCACGCCGCTATTTCTTAGGCGTGGTCTTCTTAATCTTAGTGGCAATTGTTCAGGTGATTCCACCAAAAGTGATTGGGAACTTGGTCGATTTAATGGCCGCTCAAAAATTAACCGCTAAAACGTTGTTGATTTGGTTGGTGGTGTTATTTGCCGCTGCGATTTTACAATACGTCTTTCGCTATGGTTGGCGCACCCGAATTTGGGGCGGGGCCGCCAAGTTGGAACGAATCTTACGCAGTCGATTATTTAACCATTTTATGCAGATGGATACGCCGTTCTTCCAGAAACATCGAACGGGTGATTTGATGGCGCACGCTACCAACGATTTAACCGCGATTCAACAAGTCGCCGGTGCCGGGATTCTAACGTTTGCGGATTCGATTATCACCGGTGGGACGACGATTATTGCGATGATAATCTTCGTCGATTGGCGTTTAACCTTAGTGGCGTTAATCCCAATGCCGTTATTGGCCGTTGCTTCACGCAAGTTAGGGGCACACTTACACACGGCATTTGGTAAATCGCAAGCGGCTTTTTCGCGTCTGAATGATAAAACGCAAGAAAGTGTCTCCGGTATTAAAGTCATCAAGACGTTTGGTCAAGAAACGGCTGATACGGCTGATTTTGACCGCCTAGTCGACAAGACCGTGGCGATTAATAAGAAAGTCAATTTCGTCGATGCCTTATTCGATCCCGTGATTAGTTTGATTATCGGGGCGACCTACGTCATTACGATTATCTACGGTGGCTATATGGTCAGTCACAAGATGATTACAATCGGACAATTGATTGCTTTCATCAGTTATATTGCTGCTTTAGTTTGGCCGATGTTTGCGATTGGTCGCTTATTCAACGTTTTGGAACGGGGCAATGCTAGTTACGATCGGGTTGATCAATTGTTACGAGAAACCAGTACGATTGTCGAAAAACCAAACGCGATTCAAACATTGGCAACGGGTGATTTGCAATATGATGTGACCCGTTTTAAATATCCAGATGATGCAAAAGTGATTTTAACCGATATTCATTTCAACCTACCGCAAGGGCAGACGTTAGGGATTGTTGGTAAAGTCGGGGCGGGTAAAAGTACGATCATTAAACTACTTTTACGCGAATATGATCGGTACAAAGGCCAGATTCAAATTGGTGGTCATGACATTCAAGATTACGCACTAGATGCGTTATTGGACAGTATCGGTTACGTCCCGCAAGACAACTTCTTGTTTTCTACCGACGTTCGCGACAACATTCGTTTTGCGGATTTTGAACAGGATCAAGCGCAGATTGAAAAAGTCGCCAATCAAAGTGCCGTTCACGATGATATTTTAACCTTTGCACAGGGTTACGATACGATTGTTGGTGAACGGGGCGTCTCCTTATCGGGTGGCCAGAAGCAACGGATTGCGATTGCGCGGGCGATTATGACCAACCCTGAAATTTTAATTTTAGATGATTCGTTATCGGCCGTGGATGCTAAGACGGAAGAAACGATTTTGACGAATCTCAAGACAATGCGGGCGCACCAAACGACGATTATTACCGCTAATCGCTTGAGCAGTGTGATGCACGCCGATGAAATTATTGTGATTGATGAAGGTACGATTATCGAACGCGGGCAACACACTGAATTATTGGCACAAGCCGGTTGGTACGCGCAAATGTGGCAGAAACAACAATTGAATCAAGCGATGGGAGGCGATTAGATGGCTCAAAAATATCAATCAGAATGGTCAAAAACTATTACGACTAAGGAACAATTGACGATTATGCGGCGTCTTTTTCGCTATACCAAACATTATAAAAAACAGTTTATTGGTGCGATTATTGCGGCGGCCTTTTTAGCCACGATCAATATTTTATTACCCCGCTTGTTACAAGTTTTTATGAATCGTTATTTAACAAACGGTAATGCAACCCTGAACATTTTGCTAGCGGTGGCTGGTTTATACATTCTCGGGGTGGTTATCAAAGCGATTAGCCAATTTTTTCAAGCTTTTCTATTTTCAATGGGTTCGGAACGGGCGATGGAAGATGTCCGCCGGTCGCTATTCCGACAATTACACCGGTTAGGCATGCGTTATTTTGATCAGACGCCCGCCGGTTCAATTGTATCGCGGGTGACCAATGATACGATGACGTTAATTGATTATTGGAACGTCTTCTTATCGTTATTAGTCGGGGCGTTTTCGATTATCTCGGCTTTTATCGCGATGTGGTTATTATCACCGCAAATTGCGTTGGCGACCGCCGCTTTCTTACCGATTCTACTCATTATTATTTGGTATTATAGTCGCTACAGCGCGCGGGTTTACCGCCATATGCGTGAAAAGTTGAGTCAATTAAATACGAAGTTAAATGAATCAATCGAAGGCATTACGATTATTCAACAATTCCGCCAAGAAAAACGGTTGACGGCTGAGTTTGAAACGGTCAACGCCGATTATTTAAAAACCCGTGAAGCGATGATTCGGATTAACTCGTTGTTGTTAGCGCCAGTCGTCAATCTATTGTATACATTGGCGTTAGTGGTCGTGTTAAGTCTGTTTGGGTTAGATGCGTTGCACAGCTTCGTGGCGGCTGGTACGGTTTATGCATTCACCACGTATGTCAGCAATTTCTTTAATCCGATGACCAACATGATGGATTCTTTGTCAGCACTTCAAGACGGGATGGTCGCGGGGAGTCGGATTTTTAGAATCCTAGATCAAACCGAATTTGTGCCGCAACAAAATCCAGATGCTAATCGGGAAATCACGGCTGGCAAAGTTGAGTTTAAACACGTGTCGTTTTCTTACGATGGCGAACATGAAATTCTGCACGATATTTCGTTTGTTGCACAGCCGGGTCAAACCGTCGCACTAGTGGGCCATACCGGTTCAGGTAAGAGCTCGATTATCAACGTCATGATGCGCTTTTATGAATTCTATGAGGGCCAAATTTTGATTGATGGGCATGACATTCGGGATTATCCGCTGGCTGAATTACGTCAGAAGATGGGTTTGGTTTTACAAGACGCCTTCATGTTTTACGGCGATATTGCGTCTAATATTCGCCTGTTTGATCAATCGATTACCGATGCTCAGATTCAAGATGCGGCCGAGTTCGTGCAGGCGGATCAATTTATCGAACAACTCCCTGGTCAGTACCACGCCAAGGTGATTGAAGGCGGTAGTCAGTTTTCAAGTGGTCAACGACAACTCTTGTCGTTTGCCCGGACGATTGTCACGAACCCCAAGATATTAGTGTTGGACGAAGCAACTGCCAATATTGATACTGAAACGGAAGAAGCGATTCAAACCGGCCTGAAACGGTTACGGCAAGGCCGGACGAGTATCGCAATCGCGCATCGGTTGTCAACGATTAAGGATGCCGATTTAATTTTAGTCTTAGACCAAGGTCGCATTGTTGAAGCGGGGCAACACGCCACGTTAATTGCGGATCAAGGCCGGTATTACGAAATGTATCAATTACAAAATGGTGACGCATAACTTCGGAGGAAATTAGTGATGAAAAAGAAACATTGGTTAAAATGGACTTTAATTAGTTTAGCCGCGTTGATTGTGATTGGGTTGGCGGGTGCGACGACGTACATGTATCAATATGCTTTTGTACCGGGCGACAAAGCGTTTCTACACGGTGGCAAAAAGTCGCAAGAGTATATGGATGACCAAACGTGGCTGAAAAACGTTGAGCAGTCTAAATGGCAACAGACATCGGCGACTGATAATATTAAGTTAGTCGCACTTTATGTGCCGGCCGAAAAGGCGACGAAGAAGACAATCATTGTTGCCCACGGTTATATGGGTAAAAAAGAAGATATGGCCCGTTACATCCATATGTACCATAATCTGGGCTACAACGTTTTAGCGCCGGATGATCGCGGTTCAGGCCATTCAGGTGGCGGTTATATCGGTTATGGTTGGCCGGACCGCTTGGATTACGTTAAGTGGGCGAAAAAAGTCGTTAAAACTGATGGTCAAGACAGTCAAATCGCTCTCTTTGGGGTCAGTATGGGTGGCGCAACCGTCATGTATACGGCTGGCGAAAAGTTGCCGAGTCAAGTCAAAGCCGTGGTTGAAGATTGTGGTTATAGCAGTATTTCAGGCGAACTAGAATATCAATTAAATGATTTATTCGGGTTACCTAAGTTTCCGTTATTCTACACGACCAACCTAATGGCGCGGGCACGAGCTGGCTATAATTTCTACGAAGGCGATGCCACTAAGAGCCTGGCTAAATCGAAACTACCGATTTTCATTATTCACGGTGGCGCCGATAAGTTCGTGCCGACTAAGATGGCGTACGAAAATTATAAAGCAGCCAATCAACCAAAGCAGTTATGGATTGTCCCTAAGGCTGGGCATGGTGCAGCTTTAGAAAAACAACCGGCACAATATCAACAAAAAGTAGCGGCGTTCTTAAATCAGTATTGGGATTAAAATAAAAAGCGGTCATCAGCTGAATTTAGCTGGTGGCCGCTTTTTAATGGGGACTATTTTTTAGGTTTCTCAACAATTTCGTATTTAAAATCAGGATTAATTTCTTGATCCAACTGATCGAAAGCGTCTTGCATTTGTTGGCCAACTAAGGCTATGTTTTCATCGTTTAATTTCAATTTAGGCGCGACCGGAATCGGTTCACCAAAACGAATCGTAATCTTCTGACGTTTCAATAGATCTTTGAAGGTTAAGGGGCCTTGATAAACAGCGGGGACAAGTGGCACCCGGGCCATTTTTGCAATCACGATTGCGCCACCTTTTAATTCGCTGGCGTAACGGCTACCGGTTGGAAACATAATCAATGACAGGTCTTTGGAACGGAGTGCTTTAACCGGCGTTTTAATCGCCGAGGGGCCTGGATTTTGACGGTTAACGGGAAATGCGTTGGCGTGATTCAAAATAAAGCGAATCACGGGGTTTTTAAACAATTCCTCTTTAGCCATGAACGTAAATTTACGTGGGCTAGCGGCTAATGCAAAGAAAATCGGATCCCACCAAGTTCGGTGCGGACCCACTAAAACGTAAGTGCCTTCGGGTAATGCTTCTTTATTTTCGACGTTTGGTTTGCCGTTTAACAACCAAGCGAGAATGCGGACGATAAAACGGGCAAAAGAGAAAAACATAAATTTTTAATTCCTTTCAAATCAGACTTCATTTTTTCTCATTATACCAAATAACGCTTTCCTTTGTTATAATATGGGCTAAATATAATTGGGGTTGACGGATAATGTTAAAAACAGGGGAACGAATTGATCAGTTGCACCGCTTAGAGATTCAAATTATTCAAAGTCCGGCCGTCTTTTCATTTTCGATGGACGCCGTTTTATTAGCTGACTTTGCGCGCTTGCCCAAGCAAGGCCAGATTGTTGACTTGTGTGCGGGCAATGGCGCGGTTGGCTTATTTATGAGTCATAAGACTAACGGGACGATTACCGGCGTTGAGCTGCAACCACGTCTAGCCGATATGGCACAACGGTCGATTGAATTGAATCAGTTAGAAAAACAGTTAAAAATAGTGACGATGGATTTAAAAGACGTCAGCACCGTGATTGCCAAGGATAGCGTCGATGTGGTGACGTGCAATCCACCGTATTTTAAGGTAACACCGGAGAGTCAGAAAAATCCGAATCAGCATCTGGCGTTAGCGCGCCACGAAATTGCGACGGATCTTAAGACGGTGGTTCAAACGATGAGTGGCTTGTTAAAAATGAATGGCCGCGCTTATTTAGTGCATCGACCGGATCGGTTCTTAGAAATTTGTGATGAATTACGGGCGGCGCGTTTAGAACCGAAAAAAGTGCAATTTATCTATCCGAAAGCGGGCAAAGAAGCCAGCATGGTTTTGATCGAAGCGGTTAAAGATGGTCGACCAGGCGGTTTGCGCTTGCTGCCGGAATTGACGATCTATGATCAAAATAGTGAATACACACCAGAAATGCGAAAGAAGTTATTTATGGATGACTGAAGAAGCGAATCAACAATATTATTTTTACGTTTTAGTTTGTAGCGACCACAGCTTCTATGGGGGCTTTACGACGGACGTGACTAGAAGGGTCGCCACCCATAATACGGGTAAGGGGGCCAAGTACACTAAATTGCGACGACCGGTTCGTCTACTTTATTATGAAACGTTTGCGGATAAATCGGCAGCGCTCAAAGCCGAATACGCGTTTAAGCACCAAAGTCGTTTGAAAAAAGAACGTTATTTAGAAGCACACGGGATTGCATCGACCCAATTTTAAAAACAAATGTAAAGAGGGAATGATCATGAAGCAACAAGTAATGATAAGACCAGTCAAGCTAACGGATGCTGAGGTACTATACCAACTGGTTGACCGCAATCGAGCCAATCTAAGAATTTGGCTACCATGGGTGGATGCGATGCATTCGGCGCAAGATGAATTGAATTTTTTGGACTACTCTGTGCAGAAAATGGCCAACGGTGGCTTATGGATGATGACTATTTTAGTCGATCAACAAGTTGTTGGGATGATTGATATTCATAATTTGGAACCGACTGAACAATCGGGTGAAATCGGCTATTGGTTAACCGCTAATCTACGGGGACAAGGTGTGATGGCTCAAGCACTGCAACAACTTGAACAACTAGCTAGTCGGCAATTAGGTCTGTCGCAATTAAGAATTATTACTGCGATGACCAACGAGACTAGTCAGGCGGTGGCTAAACGTGCTGGCTATCAGCAAATAGCCGATTTTGAGGGGCAAGTGACGGTCGCGAATGTTGTCCAAACTGGTCTGTTGTACGTTAAAAAATTAGCGAAAATTACCGCTAAATAGTCCTTGAAAAGAGGCTTGACGTGGGCTGGAATATTTAGTATACTTTTAAACGGTATTTCAATACCAAAAAAATAATTCACACTGGTCGATTTCTAGAGAGGTGCTCAGCAATGAGTTCTCTAAAAAAGTGAAATCAGTGGTCGAATAAAACCATATGGAGGTCTGTTGACATGGCTGTATTGTCAATGAAACAATTATTAGAAGCGGGTGTTCACTTCGGTCACCAAACACGTCGTTGGAACCCAAAAATGAAGAAGTTTATCTTTACTGAAAGAAATGGTATCTACATCATCGATTTACAAAAAACCGTTCGCATGGTTGATGATGCTTATGATTTCGTTAAAGAAGAAGCTGCTAACGAAGGTGTATTCTTATTCGTTGGTACTAAGAAACAAGCACAAGATGCAATTGCTGAAGAATCAGTACGTGCTGGTCAATATTTCGTTAACCATCGTTGGTTAGGTGGGACTTTGACTAACTGGGATACAATCCAAACACGTATCAAACGTCTTAAAGAAATCAAAGCAATGGGCGAAGATGGTACTTTCGAACGTTTACCTAAGAAAGAAGTTGCCTTGTTGAAGAAACAACAAGATAAACTTGAAAAATTCTTAGGCGGTATCGAAGACATGCCTCGCATCCCAGATGTTATGTTTGTTGTTGATCCTCGTAAAGAACGTATTGCTATCAAGGAAGCTCAAAAATTAAATATTCCTGTTGTTGCTATGGTTGATACTAACTCAGATCCAGATGATATTGATGTTATTATCCCATCTAACGATGACGCAATCCGCGCTGTACGTTTGATCACAGCTAAAATGGCTGATGCCATCATCGAAGGCCGTCAAGGTGAAGATGATGTTGAAGAAGCAACATTCGTTGCTGAAAACAAATCAGCTGACTCAATGGAAGAAATTGTTGAAGCCGTTGAAGGTAACAACGATACTAACACTGACGCTAAATAAGGATTCAAATAAAGCTGTCTTAGAGGTTGCGCAAATACTGCAGACTTTGTGAGGCAGCTTTTTTTAAACAAGAAACGCACTCTATAAATTATAAATTGTCGGAGGTACATCAACATGGCTGAAATTAAAGCTGCTCAAGTAATGGAATTACGTAAGAAAACAGGCGTTGGGATCATGGACGCTAAGAAAGCCCTAGTTGCAAGTGATGGCGACGTTGCTTTAGCAATCGACGCATTACGTGAAAAAGGCATGGCCAAAGCGGCTAAGAAGAGCGACCGGATTGCTGCCGAAGGTTTGGCTGGCGTTGCCGTTAATGGTAACACTGCTGCAGTTGTTGAAGTGAATTCAGAAACTGACTTTGTTGCTTCAAACGATCAATTCAAAGCTTTATTAAAAGACATTGCTGAAACAATCGCTAAAAACAAACCAGCTGATATGGCTGCTGCTAATGAACTACCAATGGGCGAAGGCACAATTGCCAGCTCAGTTGTTGGTTTAACAGCCGTTATCGGTGAAAAAATCAGCTTCCGTCGTTTCGAATTAGTTGAAAAAGCGGATGGCGATCACTTTGGTTCATACCTACACAATGGTGGCCAAATTGCGTCATTAGTAACCCTTGAAGGTGCTGATGATGAAGCTGCTCATGATATCGCAATGCACGTTTCAGCGGTTAACCCTGAATACGTTTCTCGCGAAGATGTACCTGCTGAACAATTAGCTCATGAACGTGAAGTTTTAACTGAAGAAACTAAGAACGAAGGCAAGCCAGAAAAAATCATTCCTAAGATTGTTGAAGGCCGTGTTAACAAGTTCTTGTCAGAAATCAGCTTGAACGACCAAGCATTTGTTAAAGATTCAGACCAAACTGTTGCTCAATTTGTCGCATCAAAAGGTGGCAAAGTTAAGAGCTTCGTTCGTTTCACTGTTGGTGAAGGGATCGAAAAGAAAGAAAATAACTTTATTGATGAAGTTATGGGTCAAATCAAATAATTATTTGAGTGTCCGAAAAAAAGGAACGCAATTTGCGCTCCTTTTTTTTCGGACTATTATCAGAATTCACGATGGCGACCCTATTTCATTCCGGAATATGGTAAAATAAGCCTAGTAATCAACGAAGGGATGTCAATCATGTCAAATACAAAATATAAACGGATTGTTTTAAAGGTTAGTGGTGAAGCATTAGCTGGCGAAAAAGGATTTGGAATTGATCCAGAAATCGTTAAAACAGTCGCAGCTGAAATTAAATCAGTTCATGAATTAGGTGTTCAAATCGCAATCGTTTGTGGTGGCGGTAATATGTGGCGCGGTGTCACTGGCGAACAAATGGGTATGGAACGTGCGCAAGCCGATTACATGGGCATGCTCTCAACGGTCATGAATGCTTTGGCATTACAAGATATCTTAGAAGGCATCGGTGTCCCAACACGCGTTCAAACCTCAATCGAAATGCGTCAAATCGCTGAACCTTATATTCGTCGGAAGGCTGTTCGTCATTTAGAAAAAGGCCGCGTGGTCATCTTTGCTGGTGGCACGGGTAATCCTTATTTCTCAACTGACACCACTTCTGCATTACGGGCTGCTGAAATCAACGCTGACGTCATCTTGATGGCCAAGAACAACGTTGACGGTGTTTATTCGGCTGATCCTAACACGGACCCTACAGCCGTTAAGTATGACACATTAACGCATTTAGACATCATCAACAAAGGCTTAAATGTCATGGATTCAACTGCAAGTACATTATCAATGGATAACGATATTCCATTGGTTGTCTTCAATTTAAATGAACCTAACAATATTAAACGCGTTGTTGAAGGCGAAAATATTGGGACAACGATCAAAGGGGGAAAATAATTTTGGCAAATAAAAGTTTAGAAAAAGCACAAAGCAGCATGGAAAAAGCTGAAGCAGCATTACAACGCACATTGGGCCAAATTCGTGCCGGTCGCGCGAATGCTAGTCTAGTCAACCGAGTGATGGTTGACTATTACGGTGCACCAACACCTTTAAACCAAATTGCTGCAATCTCAGTCCCAGAACCACGGGTCTTGATGATTACGCCTTACGATAAAGGCGCTTTGGAAGACGTCGAAAAGGCCCTTTACACGGCTGATATCGGAATTTCACCCGCTAATGATGGTACGGTAATTCGTTTAGTGATTCCACAATTGACCGGTGAACGCCGGAAAGAAATCGCTAAAGAAGTCGGTAAAGAAGCAGAAACGGCTAAAATTGCCGTTCGTAACGCGCGTCGCGACGCAATGGATGATTTGAAAAAATCAGAAAAAGCTAGCGAAATTAGCGAAGACGAAATGCACGACTTGGAAGAACAAGTCCAAAAATTAACCAACGAAGCCACAAAACGCATCGATGAAATTTCAAAAGACAAAGAAAAAGAAATTACAGAAGGTTAAAGAGTGCTGACTCAAGCGTTTAAACCTTGAGCATAACCTAAAAATGAGCGACATGATTTGAATTATAATCATGTCGCTCATTTTTTATTAGTTCGAGTATCTGGCTAGATGGTTTGAGAAATATTTCAAAATTAAACGGTAACTATAAAGTTGAAGCGCTTGCATTAATAGTGTATAGTTCATTTTTAAGTGAGTGTTAGTCGAAATTAATTAGTCAATAAAAGCCATTCATAAATGGCGCCACCATAGTGTTTAGTGATACTATGGTGGCTTTTAAATTTGAGGACCATTGGGGGTATGTGTGTGATCAATTTTAATAAAAAATCATTTGGCTGGTTTTTACTAACGGTCGTTATTTTAGTTGAGATTTTGTTGGTACTCGATATTCATAGCGACTTTCCTAACTTTATGATACCTAAGAAAACGAGTGCTTTAAATTATTTTTATTTTTCGCAGTCTGGTTTTTCGAAAACAATGTTAGTTGTTTATTGTATTGCACCATTTATCTATGCCTATCATTACGTGGAGGCTAAAAATAATGGCTTCCAAAATATGATGATTACGCGATTGAATTCGCAAAGGCGTTACTTTAATCGAATGTTATTAACTAATGCTGTGTATGTCGTGGTTACGTTCTGTGTTTTAAAATTAATACAATTAGTGACCTGTATCATTGTGATTAATCCACTTGATTTCAAAGATGCCATTGCTTTGAAAGCCAAAGCACCTTACGTTTTATCCACCAATCCGTTTATAAACTTATTATTATTTTTTGTTTTAGCTGTTGTGGGTGAAATTATTTTTTCGATGTTGGTCATAATGGTCGGGTTGTATATTGAAAATACAGTTTTATTTCTAGGTAGTGGGTTAATGCTGAGTTTGCTAGGGGTTTTAATACCAGCGCTCGCAAACAATGCGTTAAATTTGAAATCGTCGATATTGATGAATTCACTATCAATATCGACCTTAATTTCGCCGGGTATATCGACGTTAGGTGCGTATGCACCTAACTATGGGGCGCTGGCTTCGTACGGATTATCGGTTGCTTTTTATATGATACTGACAATCGGACTCTATTTTGTTTGGCATTTAAGATTTAAGGAAGCGTAACAGGAGGACTTTTATGTTGAGGGTGATAAATGGCCGTAACTGGCGACTATGGTTAATCGTAATTATTTGTAGTCTCTCAAATCTGCTAGTTCTTGGGCATTTCGATGTTGACGTTTACGGGGCTTTGGCGCAGTCAAATTTTATTACAACGGTGCCGAATGTTATTATGTTGCTAGTAGTTTATCGTTATCTTTATTTAAATCATCGAATGAAACTATTCCTGATTCCGCGAATTGGATTGCAGCAGTATTTAAAGCAACAATTAAAAAATTCATGCTTATTAATGGCGATTTATTTGATGATTCAATATGGCGTTAATGCTAGTTTATTACAAGTGGCATATCCGGATAGAATTAGCGTGATTGGCTTGTATATGCTCATCAATTTCGTGATATTAATCGGCCAAGTTTTGATATTAAATTTGACTAATTTTGATATGAATGGTTATGCCATCGTAATTATTGTGTTAATCATTAACTTTATAATGCATTATGGGGTTGTTCAAAACAGCCTTTCAAGTTTGTACGTTAGAGGGCATCTGTAAAAATTCGGAGGTATGTGATGTTAGACATTAAAGGGTTAACCAAAAAAATTAAAAACAATCTGATCTTAGACGAATTAGATTTAGAAGTGCAGGCTGGTGAGTTGATTCACGTGATTGGGACCAATGGCTCTGGTAAATCAACCTTATTTAAACTGATTTGTCATATCATGGAAGCTGATGCGGGTGAAATAGCGTTAAGCGAGCAAGTCACAATTGGCGCGTTAATTGAAAATCCGTATTTTATGGAAAATAGTTCGGCACAAAGTAATCTAAAATTTTTAGCAGATATTAATCGACAGTACGATGAAAAGCTGATTCGGCAATTATTGACGCAATTTGATTTAGATTTTGATAGCCCAACGCGGTTAAAAAAATATTCGTTAGGGATGCGCCAAAAGGTTGGCATCATTCAAGCCATTATGGAAAATCAAAATTTAATATTACTGGATGAACCAACGCGCGGATTAGATCAAAAGGCATTAACGACGTTTAATCGGCTGATTGCCGAGTTAATTACCGAACAAAAAACGATTATTATTGCATCGCATGATAACCTATCGGAATTAAATTTCACGCGAAAATTGCGACTTGAAAATGGTAAATTGGTAGCGCTATGAGACGAAATAAGGGCCTATTGCTGTTGATTGGTATATTTCAAATGATTATGTTATACCAATTTAAAATAAATAGCGGTTCATTAATTGCTATTTATTTTGGTTTTAATCAGCAAATTAGTATTTTATTACAGATCATATTCTATAGTTGTTTAGAGGTGCTGGTTGTTTTGAAGCCGTTAAGTGCAATCTTTCAAATTCAAACAATGCTGAAAATTAGAATGACCGATTTTGAATTTAAACGACTAACATTGATACACGCGTTACCGTATAGTTTGCTGTTAGCGATGACTAACATCGGGATTAGCTTGGCATTAGACAAGGGGCCAATGGTGGCCGGTAATCTACGGCTATTAATTAGTAGCGTTATCTGTGTATTGGTAGCGAATAAGTTGAACCAAAATAAGTTTCTGTTTTTTATCTGTTTAGGGATTGTATTTCTAAGCCGAATGCTATTTCAGTTATTTTTCTAATCGTTAAAAAACGGCCGTCATCTCAATCGAGGTGGCGGCCGTTTTGTGTTTAATGAATAATATGACTTTTTGCAGCGGCGGCATGTAGTTTATTAAACCAAGGGTTAATGCGATCCTTGAGGAAAAGGCCAATGAAGAAGAAGCTAATTCCAAAGAGTGCCAGAATTGCAACATTGTACCAGAGGTTTGGCCCGTAGATGCCACCAGTTGGTTCGCGCAACATGTTGACCCCGTAAGTGAAAGGCAACAGCGGGTTGATGAACTGGAAGAATGAATCGGACAAGACGACGGGAAAGTTACCGCCCCCGCCGGAAATCGAGAGGACTAAGATGATCATTGCGAGCCCTTTACCGACATTACCGAACATGGCGGCTAACACATAGACAATTGTCATAAAGACCATGCTCAGGAAGATAGCGAGTAAGAAAAGGGCCAGCTTATCAACGACGTAAGCTTTTAAGATAAAGAGGTTGCCGATGACCACAATCGCAGCTTGGGCAATCCCAATCACGATATAGGTTAACCACCGTGCGATGAATTGTTGTTTCTTCGTATATTTCTTTTGTTGTGCGTCGTCTAGACTGAAATTGGTTAAGACGATATTGCTGAGTAACAGGGCACCGACCCAGAGGCATAGCGCTGTATAGAATGGGGCGCTAGCGGAACCGTAATTTTTAATCGGATAAACGTGTTTTTCTTCTAGTTTAACCGGTTCGGCGAGGAAATTACTTTCCTTGGTCGCATCACGGCGCAACAGTTTAATTAAATCTTTCAAATCAACCGTTTTTTGTTGTTGACGAATCGCGGCGGCGCCTTTTTGAATCCCGCTGCGCAAGAACGGCCAATCATTATTAATCAGGTCAGTTGCGTCGTTTAAGGCTGTTTTTAATTGTGGAAATTTAGCGTTGGCCATCGCAAGAGTTGATGTTAAGTCGGTTTCGATGCCCGGTAAATCATTGTTAATGAAGTTGGTTGCGAGCTGGAGTTTATTTTTAACGGTCGGATAATCATTTTGATAGAAGGCACTCGCGGTATTTAAACCAGTAATAATCGTTGACATATTACCGTTTAGTAGCGTATTGGCATCATGAACTTCCTGTTTAATCGCCGGAATCTGCGCTTCATATTTCTCGAGATAGGTGATTGCAGTTTGCAAGGTTTTTTGTGTGTTGGTTAAAAGGTTAGGTAGTTTAGGAAGGACCTGACTATTTAACTGACTTAAAACAGCGTCACCTTGGTTAATCATTGTTGAGAATTTGTCTAACAAGTTAGCAACGGTTGCGCCGATTTTAGCGGCTTGGATTTGTTGAATAGTTGCTTGAACTTGATTTTCAAAGGCAATCACCTGTTTAATTGCGGTTTGCAATTCAGTTAATGAAAGTTGATCATAATTCGCTAAGACCGCATCCAAATGCGCCTTAAATTTGCCTAATTGAGTCGCAACCAAGCGGAGGTTCTTGATTGGCGTGTCGAGTTGGTGTGATTCGGGTTGACCAGCCGCGGTGGCCGCTGAATTATAAGCGTCTTGTAAACTTTGCAATGTGTCGGCTAATTGGGTATTTTGTGCTTGGAGAGTTGCCACATGCGTCTCCAATTGTTGTAGGGCCGCTTTTAAGGCGGCTTTGGCTTCAATGTTATCGGGATCATTTTGAAGCGCTTCTAGTTGCTGATTAATTAAGGTTAAATCGGTCGCAATGTTCTTGGCAATTTGATTGGTAATCGTTAGGCCTTGATCAATCGCGCTCTGAATGGCGGGCAAAGCCGTTTTTAGTTTCGGAATTAAATCTGTTTTAATCTGGCCGGAAACGTCTTGTGCGCTCTGACTGAAACTAATCAGGTCAGGTAATACTTTTTGGGTTTTGTTTAAAACGGGTAAACCGGTTTTAGCTTCGTCAATCCCGTTGGTCAGTGTGTTGGCAATCCCGTCGAAATCGCTGTCGATGGTCGCGATTTGTTGACCAGCTTGTTGGATTTCAGGAATTTTACCTTGAACGGTTGTCACGAGTTGGCCGGTTGCTTCAACTTGGGGGAGATAGCTATTTAGGCCGGTGATTTTTTTAGCCATCGTGTTAGCTTGGGGTAAAAAGGCGGCAAATTCGTTAGCCTGTGCCAATTTGACTTCCATGGCCGGAATCTTTTTCTGCAGTGTTAGCACTTGATTCGTATACTGATTAATCTGTGGGATTTGTTGATCCGTTTTAAGAATCAAACTCGAAAAACGATTAATGACCGGCAAGTTGGCGTCTAATTCGAAGCCGGCCTTGTTAAGCGTCGACATTAAGGTCTTGGCAACGGTCGTGACAAATTCATCAGAAATAGTCGATTGCAAGGTGGTTGCGCCCGCACTAGTAATCTTCGGCGCAATTGCGTTAATTTTATCGTTGGAAGAATAAACAATCGTCGGTTTTTGAATTTGACCATCAATGAAGCTAATCAGATCCTTAGAGAAGTTTTTAGGGATGTAAATGCCGGCATAGTACTTACCGGTTTTAACGCCTTGATCCAATTGCTTTTTGCTGGTTGTAAATTGCCAACCCAATTTATCGTTCTTTTTTAATTGACCAATCAGTTCATCCCCAATGGCGACTTTCTTATCAGCGACCGTGATACTTTGATCGGCAGAATAGACGGCGACTTGTAAATCTTGGGTTTTGCTATAGGGATCCCACAACGCCCAGATATTGAACCAGGCGTATAGCGAGGGGATGATGATTAAGGCTAATATTAATAGGAAAGCGACGGGTTTTTTAAAAATCCGACGCCAATCAAGTTTGAATAATTCGGCGATATTCTTCATGCAGGAACTCCTTTAAATGGGATCAATATTTAAATAGTTTAGCACATAATTAATTCACGGTCATTATTAGTTGTTTCGCTTCCTGGAAAATAATTAAGATGATTTTAAATAGTCAGTCTGCCTTATTTTTGGTACAATCATTGAGAGTACGAATGAACTGGAGGAATGGTTGTGTTTACAAAAAATAAACAGGCGCTCCCAACGGACATTGATCCCGATAATGTCCCACAACACGTCGCGATTATTATGGACGGAAATGGTCGTTGGGCGAAGAAGCGTTTGATGCCGCGGGTAGCTGGACACAAGGCGGGGATGGAAAACGTCAAAGTGATTACCAAAGCTGCTAGCCGGATGGGCGTTAAAGTGTTGACGCTATACGCGTTCTCAACTGAAAATTGGAAACGGCCGAATGATGAAGTCCATTATTTGATGCAGTTGCCGGTCGATTTTTTTGGCGCTTTTATGCCAGAATTAATTGCGGAAAATGTTCAGGTCCAAGTGATGGGTAATTTAGAGGCGTTACCAGCTAAAACGCAACAAGCTGCGCGCGATGCGATGGCGGATACGGCGCAAAATACTGGGATGATTCTGAATTTTGCACTTAATTACGGTAGTCGCGATGAAATTCAACAAGCTGTTCAGCAGATTGCTAAAGATGCGGTTAGTGGTAAGATAGAACCTGAATCGATTGATGATGATTTAATTAGTCAGTATTTGATGACGGGTTTCTTAGGCCAATATGCGGATCCCGAATTATTGATTCGGACGAGCGGTGAAGAACGGATTTCGAATTTCTTACTTTGGCAAATTGCCTATAGTGAACTCGTTTTTGTCGACGAATTCTGGCCAGATTTTACACCCACTGTTTTTGAACAAGCAATCTTAACTTACCAACAGCGCAATCGGCGTTTTGGTGGTTTAAAGTAAACTGTTACTAGGAGGATCTATTTAATGAAACAACGTGTTATTACGGCGGTTGTCGCCTTAATTATTTTTATTCCAATTCTAATTTTCGGTGGCGTCTTTATCGATGTGGCTGCGGCAGTCTTAGCGTTAGTCGCTTTATCAGAAATTTTTATTATGCGTAAACGAATCATCGTTTCACCAGATGCGATGGTGGCTGGCTTAGCCGTTTTAAGTTTGGTATTGCCAACCACGGCGTTTGACTGGTTACCAACTGGTGTCAGCCAATTTGATTTATTCTACCTATTCATTGCTATTTTATTAGCCATTACGGTTTTCACGAAAAACCGGGTCAACTTTGACGACATGGGTGTCACGACTTTAGCGAGTCTTTACATCGGTTTAGGCTTCCATTATTTAGCCGCAACGCGGAATATCGGTGGTTTTGATACCGTTATGTACATCCTATTAGTGATTTGGATGACCGATATCGGTGCATACACTTTCGGGCGGATGTTTGGTAAAAATAAACTATGGCCAGCGATTAGTCCTAATAAGACATGGGAAGGTTCAATCGGCGGCACATTATCAGCCGTCGTTGTTGCAGCAATTTATTTAATCTTCTTCCCACAAGCCTACTCAATGCCCGTTATGATTGGCTTAACCGTTATCTTCTCAATCTGCGGTCAATTAGGTGATTTAGTCGAATCAGCTTACAAACGCTATTACGGCGTCAAAGATTCAGGCAAAATATTACCAGGCCACGGCGGCATTTTAGACCGTTTCGACAGCATGTTGTTCGTCTTACCATTGTTGCATTTGTTTGGATTAATTTAATATAGAGTGCGACTGTGCTGTTTAGCTTCTGAGGTATAGCCTAAAATGGCGAATTATGACTGGTTTTTAGTCATGATTCGCCATTTGTAGCTAGACGGAAGAAGCTAGCGCAGGAGCACGTTTCAAATCAGAGTCTTGGAACCCACGTGTAACTTCCGAGCATTATTCCCCAATCTAAATTAAACTTACCATGACGCGTCAATTCTCATTTAAGAATTGGCGTGTTTTTTTAATTGTGCCGGTAATAAATTGTTGGGACAATACCAAGTTAAACAGTTGACGGATCCGCCGAGTGTCGATAGGTGGGTGACATCAACGGCTTGGACTTTTTTAGAGGTGTGCTGTTGGACCAACTTGATGATTGCTTGATCCATTTTAAGACCGTATTGGGGAACGTAGACGGTCGAAGTCGTTTCAGTCATGTTGATATAGAGTCCTTTGGCCGACGGAATTTCGGGATCGTATTGACCCGCAGCTTGGTAACTGGAGGGTAAATCAATAATGGTCGTTTGAGGTAATGCACGTTGCAATTGCTGTTTGATTTTTTGATGACCACTAAAATCACCCAATAGTAGGCAGTCCGGGCTTAAAAAATGGACTTGACCATCAGCGTGTCCCAAAACGTCACCAGGTTCAGGGGCAATCAGGATAACGTGAGTGACTTGTAGTTGTGACTTGAGTGTCTGAATTAAGGCGGATCGTGAATACGCCGGATTATCTTGTAAGACCCTAGTGGTGATAATCACAGTGTCACGGCCGTTGTAGATGCAATTACCGCCATCTAAGATAATAGCGGATTTAAGGTAGTCGAAATGTTGTTGATCGAGCCAATCCGAAAAGGCTGATTCTAATGCAGCGCTTTGTTTTTTAGGGAGATAATCGGGCGAATAGCGAAACTTGACCAAGCGTGACGTCACGACTGGTGCGACATCTTTAATCCAGATATCGCCATAGGGAATCGGGATGCTAGTGGTCGCCCGTTCAAATTGTCGGATATCTTTTTTAAACGGCCAATAATAATGATCGCTTAATCGAGGACGACCGGTGAAGAGTTGTCCTTGTGGATGTGTACATTGGGGAATCGTCGTTGCTAAACTACCGGCGAACAATAATAAGCTGAGTTTACGGAACATGGTGAAACCTCCTTTGGTTGATTGCCGTTATTATACAGGCCGATTTGGTTATATAATATTAATAAAAATATAAAGCCGAGCTAGCAGCTTAAATTGATGCTTGACAACTTTTTTTTAATTAATATTATAATTATTTTAAAAGAGAATTAAGCATTATTTTTGAGAAAACCAGATTCGTGATATAATATAACAGTTCATACTTAAACAAAGTCTAAAATGACGCATCTAGAAGGGAGTCGTACACAATTGGCGGCGATAATTGCGTTTATCATTATTTTTGGTATTTTAGTAGTGGTGCATGAATTTGGTCATTTCTATGTGGCTAAACGTTCAGGCATTTTAGTGCGCGAGTTTTCCGTGGGGATGGGGCCCAAGCTCTTTGCTACCCGGAAGAATGGCACGACTTATACGATTCGCTGGTTACCGTTAGGCGGTTACGTCCGCATGGCGGGGATGGCGGATGATGAATCTGAAATCGAAGCAGGCACTCAAGCAACCCTGATCTTGAACGACCAGGGCCAGGTTCAGCGGATTAATACGAGCGATAAGGTGACCACTTTAAACGGGGTACCTTTCCAAATCGCTAAAACCGATCTACAAAAGGAATTGTGGTTAGAAGGTTATGAAGCCGGTGACGAATCCGAATTAAAACGGTATTCAGTCCTGCACGATGCGACGATTATTGAAGCGGACGGGACTGAAGTGCAAATCGCACCGGTCGATGTTCAATTCCAATCAGCGACGTTAATCAACCGGATGTTAACCAACTTTGCCGGACCGTTCAACAACTTTATTTTGGCGATTGTGGCCTTTATTCTCTTTGCGATGTTAAGCGGTGGGGTTGCCCAGAATAAGGCGCAACTCGGCACAATTCAAGCGAATTCACCCGCGCAAAAAGCGGGTTTAAAAACCGATGACAAACTCTTGGCCGTTAATGGCGACAAAGTGACTTCGTTCACGGATTTCAGTCAAATTATTGCTAAGAATCCAAACAAACCGGTTCAAATTAAGTACCAACGGGGACAACAAACGAAGACGGTTACAGTGACGCCCAAAGCAGTCACGCAGGATAAAACCAAAGTGGGTCAAGTCGGCGTCACTGCGAGTCAAGATCATCGGATTATGACGATGGTTAAATACGGTTTTACGCAATCGTGGTCGATTGCCAGTCAAATTTTTAAAGTCCTCGGTTCATTTTTAACCGGTGGTTTTTCATTAAATAAATTATCAGGACCGGTCGGCATGTATTCGATGACGACTCAATTCACAGAACAAGGGTTTAACGCGTTGGTCTATTTCTTGGCCTTCCTATCATTAAACTTGGGGATCATGAACTTAATTCCAATTCCAGCATTAGATGGCGGCAAGTTAGTCTTAAACGTGATTGAAGCGATTCGCCGTAAACCACTATCACCCGAAAAAGAGGGGATTGTGACGTTGGTTGGGGTTGGTATCATGGTATTATTGATGGTCTTAGTCACTTGGAACGATATTCAACGCTTTTTCTTTTAGATTACATTTGGAGGCATAACAACATATGAAACAGTCAAAATTATTTATTCCAACTTTAAAGGAAGTTCCTAACTCTGCGGAAGCTAAAAGCCATCGCATGATGTTACGGGCCGGCTATATTCACCAAGTCTCAGCGGGTATCTATAGTTATTTACCACTCGGTTTTCGCGTGTTAGATAAAATTCAAACGATTATTCGCGAAGAAATGGACAAGATTGATGCGATTCAGATGCAAATGCCAAGTGTGATTCCCGCTGAATTATGGCAAGAATCAGGGCGTTATGACACATACGGCCAAAACTTGTTCAAGTTAAAGGATCGTCATGAACGGGACTTCATTTTAGGCCCAACGCATGAAGAAACGTTTACTGATTTAGTGCGAAATAACATTAAATCGTACAAGAAACTACCCTTAACGTTATATCAAATTCAAACCAAGTATCGTGATGAAAATCGTCCACGCTACGGTTTGCTCCGCGGTCGTGAATTCATTATGCAAGATGCGTATTCATTCTCAGCCAACGAAGCTGACTTAGATACGACCTTCCGCCAAATGGAACAAGCTTACACCAATATTTTTACCCGTTGTGGATTAGATTTCCGGGCCATCATTGGGGATGCCGGGGCGATGGGTGGTAAAGATTCTAAAGAATTTACCGCAATCGCTGATATCGGTGAAGATACGATTGTTTATTCTGATCAAAGCCAATACGCGGCCAACTTAGAAATGGCTAGCGGTGTTCGTCCTAGCCAAAGTTCAACTGACGTTCAATTGGAAACTGAAAAAGTCGCGACTGGCGATGCACATACGATTGAAGAAGTCGCAGCTCGTTTAGAAATCACAGCGCAACAAATCATTAAGAGTGTCCTCTTTATTGCCGACGAAAAACCAGTCTTGGTTTTAGTCCGTGGTGATTACGAAGTCAATGATGTTAAATTAAAGAACTTCTTGAATGCTGATTTCTTAGAAATGGCCACGCCAGAACAAGTGCAAACTGTCATGGGCGCACCAATGGGGTCAATCGGGCCAGTTAATGCACCTGAAGCAGTCAAATTAGTGGCTGATTATAGTGTTGAAGCGATGGTTAATGCAGTCGTTGGCGCCAATGAAGCCGATCATCATTTATTAAACGTTAACGGCAAACGCGATTTTGCTGAAACGGATTATGCTGATTTACGTTTCGTTCAAGAAGGTGAAGCCTCACCAGATGGCGAAGGTAAATTACAATTTACTAAGGGCATCGAAATTGGTCATATCTTTAAATTAGGCACACGCTATTCAGAAGCATTTGGTGCGACTTTCTTAGATGAAAACGGCCGCGCTAAACCGATCATCATGGGTTGTTACGGGATTGGGGTTAGTCGTTTACTATCCGCCATTACGGAACAACAAGCTGACGATAACGGCCTCGTTTGGCCAAGTACGATTGCGCCATTTGATTTGCACATTGTGCCCGTCAACGTTAAAGATGCGGACCAAGTGCTATTAGCGGAACAAATCGAAATTTTATTAGAAGAAGCCGGTTATTCAGTATTAGTTGATGATCGTAAAGAACGCGCGGGCGTTAAGTTTGCCGATAGCGATTTAATTGGCTTGCCAATCCGGATTACGGTCGGTAAAAAAGCGACTGAAGAAATTGTCGAAGTCAAAATTCGTAAAACGGGTGAAACACTAGAAGTGAAGAAAGATGAATTAATCAATTCATTAAGTGTCCTTTTAGATAGCAAACAATCAGTCACTGAATAATCACGACGATATTGTTTAAGCGTGTTGAGTTTGTCACACGTATCAATTTCCGTTCAAATTAGAAAACCAGTTTATCCTTAGTTTCTGGGTAGACTGGTTTTCTGACTTGATACTCAATTACCAGCGTTAAGGGGGCCCTTTTGTGGCATTAGATCAAACGGCATTGTTTCAGAAATTATTAGAACAAATCGAATTACCCGCCGATGTGGCGAACTATCCCGGTTTTAAAACCGGTCAAGTCGAACAAGTCATCGTCCATGAAAACTCGAAGGCTTGGACGTTCAAATTGCATTTTGAGACGGTATTACCTTACGCGGTCTTTGTGACGTTTGAACAATATTTGGAAGCGGCGTTTAAGTCCATTGCGACCGTTCAACTCGCGATGACAACCGACAAAACCGAACTTGATGGTGGTGTCTTAGCGGCCTATTGGGAATACGTGGTCAATCATAGCGGCATCCAATCGTCACTATTGCACGAACTCTGTGCGAAAGAGACACCTTACATGGACGGCAAGCAAACTTATCTAGTCGTTGAAAATGATATTGTTAAAAACTTCTTCATTAACCAAGCACAAACCGCGATTCAAGATGGTTATCGCCGTTTAGGGTTTCCGAAGTTTGCGATTCAACCGTTAATTGATGAATCCGCTTCGCAAAAAGCGATTGAGGATTTCCAAGCGAAAAAAGCGGTCCAAGATGCCGCCCGAGCGCAAGCCGCGGCTGAAGCCATTAAGAAAAATGAAGCGCTTAAAGAAAAACGCCAAGCTGAAGGCAAACCAGTTGACGGTCCAATTAGTATGGGCCGCGGCTTAAAACCCGACGAACCAGCGCGTCAAATGATCACAATTAACGAAGAAGAACGGTCAGTCGTGATTGAAGGTTACGTCTTCGATAAAGAAGTTCGTGTCTTGCGTTCGGGCCGTCAATTGTTAATCTTGAAGATGACTGATTATTCATCATCATTTACGGTTAAGAAGTTCTCACGGGATGCCAGCGATGAAGGGCTGTTTGCCGCCATCAATCCGGGCATGTGGTTCAAAGTTCGTGGGAGTGTTCAAGAAGATAATTTCCTCCGTGATTTGGTACTGAATGCCAATGATTTGGTCGAAGTCAGTCATCCGAAACGTCAAGATACCGCTGAGAATGGTAAACGGGTCGAATTGCATTTGCACACCAACATGTCGCAAATGGACGCCACCAATAAAATTGGCGATTTCGTCAAACAAGCCGCCAGTTGGGGCCAGTCCGCCATTGCGGTCACCGATCATTACAATTTACAATCGTTTCCGGATGCGTACGCCGCGGGTAAGAAGAATAACGTTAAAATTTTGTACGGCGTGGAAGTCAATCTCGTCAATGACGGCACACCAGTTGCCTATAATTTACGCGACGAAGTCTTAGAGTCCGCCGAATACGTGATTTTTGATGTGGAAACGACCGGATTGTCGGCCGTTTACGATTCAATTATCGAATTAGCCGCCGTTAAAATGAAAAACGGTGAAGTGGTGGCCTCGTTTGATGAATTTATCAATCCTGGTAAATCGTTATCGGCGTTTACGACGCAATTGACCAGTATCACCAATGAAATGGTGCAAGATGCCAAGTCCGAAGCCGCCGTCTTGGCGATGTTTAAGGATTTTGCTGGCGATGCCGTTTTAGCGGGTCACAACGTCACGTTTGATATGGGTTTCTTGAACGCCGGTTACGGTCGTAACGAGCTAGGCCAAATCGAAAATCCCGTGATTGATACGTTGGAACTATCACGGATGTTGCATCCAGAATATAAAAATCATAAATTAGATTCATTAACGAAACGCTACAAAATTAACTTGGAACACCATCATCGCGCCAATGCCGATGCGGAATCCACTGGTTATTTATTGTACAAATTAGAAACCGAAGCGGCCACGCGCTACGAGATGCTTAACGTTAATCAATTGAACAATCGAGTCGGTGAAGGTGATTCGTATAAACAAGCGCGTCCAGCGCACGCCGTTTTGATGGCGAAGACCCAAGCCGGGTTGAAGAACTTATTCAAATTAGTCTCGGCGTCAATGACCGAATACTATTACCGAACACCACGCTTACCGAAGAGCCGCTTAGACGCATTGCGTGAAGGGATTATCGTTGGTTCGGCCTGCAGTAGTGGTGAAGTCTTTGAAGCGATGATGCAAAAAGGTTACGAAGAAGCCCGCAGTCGGGCGAAGTATTATGACTACATCGAAGTCATGCCCAAAGCCGTTTACGCACCGTTGTTGGAACGTGAATTGGTCCAAGACGAAAAAGCTTTGGAAGAAATCATTGCCAATTTAGTCAAGCTGGGTGCCGAACTCGGCAAACCAGTCGTTGCGACGGGCGATGCCCATTATCTAAACCCGGTTGATTCAATTTATCGTAAGATTCTGATCAATTCGATGGGCGGCGCTAATCCGTTAAACCGTTCGAAATTACCAGACGTTCATTTCCGGTCAACTGATGAAATGTTGAAAGCTTTTGCCTTTTTAGGCGCTGATAAGGCTCAAGAAATCGTGGTCACGAATCCGAATGCGCTAGCCGATAGCCTCGATGAAATTGTGCCGGTCAAGGACAAGTTGTATACACCGAAGATGGAAGGCGCTGAAGATGAAATTCAGACCCTGACCATGAATCGCGCGCACGAATTATACGGTGCTGAATTGCCTGCGATTGTCCAAGAACGCTTGGATAAGGAATTGAAGAGTATTATCGGGAATGGTTTCTCGGTCATTTATCTTATTTCGCAAAAGCTCGTGTATAAGAGTGGTAAGGACGGTTACTTGGTTGGTTCGCGGGGATCGGTCGGCTCGAGTTTAGTCGCCACCATGACCGGGATTACCGAAGTTAACCCGTTACCACCGCATTACCGTTGTCCTAACTGTCATTATTCCGAGTTTTATACCAAGGGTGAAGTCGGTTCGGGTTACGATTTAGACGATAAAAATTGTCCGCAGTGTGATACACCACTCGATAAAGATGGCCATGATATTCCGTTCGAAACCTTCCTAGGCTTCCATGGGGATAAAGTCCCCGATATCGATTTGAATTTCTCGGGTGATTATCAATCGGTGGCGCATAATTATACGAAAGTTTTATTTGGTGAAAACAATGTGTTCCGGGCCGGCACGATTGGTACCGTCGCCGATAAAACGGCGTACGGTTACGTTAAAGCCTACGAACGTGACACGGAACAGACTTTCCGAGCGGCTGAAATTGATCGACTCGCCAAGGGTTCAACCGGTGTTAAACGAACGACTGGTCAACATCCGGCCGGGATTATCGTTGTGCCGGATTATATGGACATTTACGACTTTACGCCAATTCAATTTCCAGCCGATGATCAAGATGCGGCTTGGAAGACAACCCATTTTGATTTCCATTCGATCCATGATAATATCTTAAAACTCGATATCTTGGGCCATGATGATCCCACGATGATTCGGATGCTCCAAGATTTGTCGGGGATTAACCCCAAGACGATTCCAACCGATGATCCCGGCGTGATGGCGCTCTTTTCCGGGACTGATTCATTAGATGTCACACCAGAACAGATCAATTCGAAGATGGGCACCCTCGGCGTACCGGAATTTGGGACGCGTTTTGTCCGCGGGATGCTCGAAGAAACCCACCCAACGACTTTCTCAGAATTGTTACAAATTTCCGGCCTGTCTCATGGGACTGATGTGTGGTTAGGCAACGCCGAAGAGTTAATCAACAAGGGCGTCGTCACGTTGAAGGACGTGATTGGTTGTCGGGATAACATCATGATGGATTTAATTCATTGGGGGATGGACGACAGCATCGCCTTCAACATCATGGAACGGGTCCGTAAGGGTAAAGGGATTCCGGACGACTGGCAACAAGCCATGCGCGAAAATGAGAACGTGCCTGATTGGTATATCGATTCTTGTTTGAAGATTAAATACATGTTCCCGAAAGCCCATGCGACCGCCTATATCATGATGGCGTTGCGGATTGCTTATTTCAAAGTTTACTTCCCGATTATTTATTATTGTACGTATTTCAGTGTGCGCGCCGATGACTTCGACCTCGTGGCAATGGCCCAAGGCAAAGAAGGCGTCAAGGCCCGTATGAAGGAAATCACCGATAAAGGGATGGAAGCCAGCACCAAGGAAAAGAATTTGTTGACGGTCCTCGAAATCGCCAACGAATGTTTGGAACGGGGTGTCAATATTAAGATGGTCGACGTCGAAAAATCCGACTCCGCCAACTTCTTAATTCAAGATGACCACACGTTACTCGCCCCATTTAGAGCCGTTCCTGGTCTCGGCGATAACGTCGCCAAACAAATCGTTTCCGCCCGCGAAGAAAAACCCTTCTTATCCAAAGAAGATTTATCCAACCGCGGTAAAGTTTCGAAAACCTTGATCGAATACATGACGGTCAACAACGTCTTGTCCGATCTACCGGATGAGAACCAGTTGTCGCTGTTTGATATGATGTAGAAAAGAAGAAGTTGTCTGATTATTTACTATCAGACGGCTTCTTTTGTTTAATATATTATTGTTGAGGGACTTGGTATAATAGTATTATTTAATGTACTATGTGGTATAATTAAGCAATTGAATGTAGAGGAGATTTTATAATGGTTTACAGAATTTTAGATCTTTTTTCGGGTGCCGGCGGATTTTCTAAAGGCTTTGATAGTATAGATGGTTTTAAAACAGTTGTAGCGACGGATTTTAATGAAGAAGCATTAAAAACATTTAGTATGAACTTTCCAGATACTAAGATTGTATATGGTGATATTACTAAGGATAATATAAAGGAAGAAATAATAAAAAATTCAAATAAAAGTAAAGTTAATATGATTATAGGTGGGCCTCCGTGTCAAGGTTTTAGTAATAAAGGAAAACAATTAGGTCTTAAAGATCCTAGAAATTTTTTGTTTTTAGAATATTTAGATATAGTAAAGCGAATTCAACCTGAAATATTTGTTATAGAAAATGTGAAGTCTATGCTTTCGGCTGTCAATGGATACTTTTTAAACGAAATTGAAAAGAAAATAAACGAATTGAATTATTATATGGACTATGGAATTTTGACCGCAAGTGATTATGGAGTACCTCAAAATAGGAAACGTGCAATTATTATTGCAAGTAAAGTAAAGTCGATTAAATTACCGGTACCGACAACAATGAATTTGACAACCGTCAGAGATGCTATTTCAGATCTGGATTATCTAGAGTCAGGAGAAGGAGATTTCGAATCGACTTATAAAATACCTATAAAATCAGAATATCAAAGGAAAATGAGAAAAAATTCAAAAGGAAAATTATATAATCATATAGCGACGAATCATTCTGAAGGTGCATTGGATAAGTTAAAAATGATTCCTCCTGAAAAAGGTAAGGAATACTTGCCAAGGGAACTATGGGGTAAGCAAAAATTTAAAACAACATGGGGAAGATTAAAATGGGACTCACAAAGTCCAACAATTGATACACGATTTGATACACCATCTAACGGAACGAATAGTCATCCGGTATTAAATAGGGCAATTACGCCAAGAGAAGCTGCTAGAATTCAAAGCTTTCCAGATGATTTTATATTTGTTGGGAAAAAAACGTATGTTACAAAACAAATAGGTAACGCAGTTCCACCGCTTATGGCGTCGGCAATTGCAACAGCAATACGAAAGCAGGTTATATTTGATGAACAAAAGTAATACAAATACGCTTAAAATATATCACGGTGATGCTTATGAATTAGTAAGCAAATTAAAAAGTGAAAATTTGACTGTTAATCATATTATTACAGATCCGCCATATAACATCTCAAAAAAAAATAATTTTAATACTATGAACTCTGCTAACCGACAAGGAGTCGATTTTGGTGAATGGGATAAGCAATTTGATTTATATAGTTGGATTTCAGTGTATGGTGAATTAATTAGTAATGGTGGTAGTTTCATAATCTTTTCATCGTATAGGTATCTTAGTTATATTGCGGATGAACTTGAAAGGTCTGGATTTATTGTCAAAGATATTCTAAAATGGATCAAATCTAATCCTATGCCGAGAAACGTTACTCGAAGATATGTTCAGGATACTGAATATGCTATATGGGCTGTAAAACCAGGGGAGAAATGGATATTTAATAAACCTGAAGAAAACGGATATTTAAGAGCAGAGTTTAAAACACCTACAGTAGCGGGAAGAGAAAGAACTAAACATCCAACACAGAAGAGTTATAAATTAATGTCGGATATTATTCAAATTCATTCAAATTCTGGAGATACTATAATGGATCCGTTTATGGGATCAGGGACAACGGGAGTTGCTGCATTAAGACATAATAGAAATTTTATTGGGATAGAGCTTTCAAATGAATATTATGATATCGCAAAGAATAGACTACATGAAATAACATGTAGTGATATATCAAAATAAATTGTAAGAAATAAATTATATAGTTACTAAATCAAAGGAGAATCATTTGTATGGACTTAGAAAAATTTTGTAATTTAGAATGGTCAAAATCAAAAGCGTATGTTCTTGGCCTTATGTTACCAAGATTAGATATTGCAGTTTTAGATGACGTTGATACTTATGTTATAGCAGGAACTGTTGCACACCAAGCAAATTTGATTGATGATATACAATTGAATAAGCATATTTTTTCGTTAGCCACATTATTTAATTCTGATAACTTGGGAAATGATTTTCCATTTGTTTATTGTAGTGGTGTAAAATATCTCAAGGCAAATAATGGATTAAGAAAGAATGGAAAAAAAGGGTTTATAGTCTATGTTAAAACAAAAATAAATAAAGACTTATCAAATAATTATTTAAATCTATACAATGAGTTTAATAATTATCTGATGGAATTGGCAAGACAAATACCTGATGAGTTTATTAACAATTTTATAGCTGGTACTATTGACGGACGGAGTTCAGTAGATACAACATATCATCTTGTATCTACTGATATTGATAGAAATAAAGAAAAACATGATATATTGAAGAGTATAATATACAGAAGTACAGTAAGTGCCGAAATTAATTCTCGTGGTCTTAGAAGTGATGCTGTTAAATCGGATCAATTACGATATAGTAAAAATTCTTTGAGAACACTGTCTAGTATTGGATTACTTTCTGATAAGAGATTAAGTGATATAAGAGCAGTATTATAGATGAATGAAAGGAAATATTATGAACAAAAAGCAAGTTATAAAATTTACAGACGACGGTAATTATATATTTAATGGAAATGAATATAGTAGCAAAGTCTTGGCTAACTTAATAAATAATGGTTCTTTCATGAACATGTTGCATAATGGAAATGAAATTGAATTAGAAAAAGAGAGTGATGAATTATTAAATAGAATCTATACGTTGAATTTTGATACCAGGCTGATATCAAACTATCCATTTAATCGTATAATTTTTGGTGCTCCTGGAACGGGTAAAAGTTTTAGTTTGAATAAAGATAAAGACGATTTATTGAAGCAAGGGGGTGAATATGAGCGGGTGACCTTTCATCCGGATTATTCGTATGCTAATTTTGTGGGCACGTATAAACCTACTGTTGTAAATAACAATAATTTAATTCCAATTCTTTCAGACATAAAAAAAGCTGATGATATAACAGAAGAAAATTTTAGAGAACTTTCATTTAAAATTTCTAAGGGTAATGACAACGGACAGCGTACACTATTATTACTTCTAGGATTAAAATTCCCAGACAATCAGAGTAAAAAGTATTTTTTAGATATTGCAAAAAAAGAATCCGCAGACAGTAAGCCTGATTCGCAAATTAATTATTCAATTAAAGCCTCTGAATTTATTAATAAGTCTAAGTCAGACGAAATAACGTATGAATACGTACCTGGTCCATTTATGCGAACATACGTTAAGGCCTTAAAAAATGCCCAGACTAATCATCCAAAACCATATTTGCTGATAATTGAGGAAATTAATCGAACCAATGTTGCAGCTGTTTTTGGGGATGTGTTTCAGTTACTTGATCGTGATGATAATAACGTTAGTGAGTATGCAATTGAAACATCAGAAGATGTAAAAAAATATCTTGCTAAAGAATTGGCCGGAGTAGTTAGTGATTTTAATGAAATAAAGATACCAAATAATATGTTTATATGGGCTACAATGAATAGTGCGGATCAAGGTGTATATCCTATGGATACAGCATTTAAACGTAGATGGGATTTTAAAAACATCGGTATTAATGATGGAGAGAAAAAGATTGCTGGTTTGAAAGTTAAACTTGGCGAAGGTGAATATGAAAAGACTATTGAATGGAATGAACTTCGTAAAGCTATTAATAACGAACTTTCTTCTTATAAACTGAATGAAGACAAACTACTTGGACCGTTTTTTCTATCTTTGAAAATTATTAAAGCAGGTGATGATGGATTAATTGATAAAGAAAAATTCGTCGATGCATTTAAGAGTAAAATTATTATGTATCTTTTTGAAGATGCCGCTAGACAAAAGCGTGCAACGTTGTTTCTAGGAGATACTGATGTTGATAGTTCAAGCTATTCATCTATTTGTCAAGTATTCGATGAAAAAGGAATTGAATGCTTTAATCCTAATATTTATATGAAATTTGATAATGTTTCAAAGGAGTAGCCTATGATTTCTTTGTTTATAAAAGAACAAAAACGCTATACTCAATTTGAACTTGCAAAGTTATTTAAGTGTAATATGAATCAAGTAACTTTATTCATTAAGAAATTGAAACAATATGGTATTGTGAAATCAGTTAGAGCTAATGCTAAACAATTAGCTTTAACTGATTTAGTTGAAGAAGATATTGAAATTGAAAGTACGGAAGTTGGTCAAGCCGAATACTATTATGTATTTACTTTTGTTGGGGTGATTACATCTTTTGGTAGAGTACTGAAATGTTATCCAAAATATATTTTTTCTGATTTAGAACCGACAGCAAAATTAAGAACTATTTTAAGAGTGCTTGAAAAGTATAATGCAAAAGAAGAAATTATTCGTATGTTTAATGATATAGATGATACAAAGACATTCAATCTATTGGCAGTAATGATTTATTTACTCCATGATTATTATGAAAATGGTTTGTATATTAATACAATGGATATTATTGAGACAAATGGAGATGGAGAAGTTTTATGGGATAAAACAATCAATGAGACTTTTACTTATTTAAGCAATAGTAAACCATACTACATGGAAATATATACAAAAAAACGTGTGGATAATGAACTTGATTATTTTAAGAGACTTCATGAGACTGTGCTTAGTATTTGTTCGAGAGAGCTACAACAAGCTGGTTTAATAGATTTATTTGGTATTTCTCCAGTAGAAATATCTGATGAAGAACTAGAAACTTTTGGTGACAAACATGAAATTTTATATCACCTAAAAAATGAAATGAATTCTCAATTTGATACTCATAAGCAACTTATGTTGAAGACTTTATATACTTATATTGCTCAAAGTAATCATCTAGCAGATATTGATAATTTTTCAATGTTTGGTACGAATGGTTTTAACTTAGTATGGGAAAAAATCTGCGCAGAAGTAATGGATAATCAGTTGCAAATTCCGGTTCGGAATCTACCAATTAAAGTTCAAATGGATAATACGTCATTAAAACTTATTGAATCGATTGAAGTGCCTAAGTGGTATGGTAAGGATGATGCTTTTATACTGGCAGCAAAAGATACCTTAATTCCAGATATCGTAACATTACAAAAAATAGAAAGTAGATATCGATTTATTATTTTTGATGCTAAGTATTATAATTTGATTTTAGAGCCTAGACAATTATCAGGACAGCCGGGAATTGGAGATATTACGAAGCAGTATTTATACCAGCTCGCATATCAAAGTGTTATTCAGCAGGATCAGATTTCTGATGTACGTAATTGCTTTTTGATGCCAACAGAAAAAGATATAGTAATTGATAAAGGTAGAGTCAGTATGAATATGTTTGAGTCTTTAGATCTTCAGAGTGTTCAGATTCGTCAGTTACCGGCAGAAGAGATTTATTCGTTATACTTACGCAATCAGAAGTTTGATATTGGAAAATTAAATTTATAATTACGGTTGTTTTTTATATTTGGGGAAATTAGATATAATGGGTTGTTACTGCATTCGATATCGATGAGGATTTCTTTATTGAAGATGACTAATTAAATGTATCAACAATTAAAGAGGCTCTGATAATACTAGAAAAAATCTAGTATTATCAGAGCCCTTTTTGTTAATCACTTCCGTAGTATCTTATCTATCACTTTTCCCTTAGCCAATTCATCAATCAATTTATCTAAATAGCGCACTTTTTGCATCAGAGGGTCTTCAATGGTTTCGACGCGAATGCCACAGACGACGCCCGTAATCAGGTGACAGTTTGGGTTCATCTGTGGGGCTTCATCGAAGAATGCTTGGTAGGTGATACCTTTTGCAAGTTGAGCATCGAGCTCGGTCTGAGTGTAACCAGTCAACCAGCAGATAATCTGATTAACTTCCGCTTGCGTTCGCTGTTTACGTTCAGCTTTCTGAACGAGTAGCGGGTAGACTTTCGTAAGTGACATGGTGGCGATGTTAGTTCGTGGCATAATAGTCCTCCTTAGAAGTGCACTTTTATGTTCAAGAATCGAAAAAAATAAAGGGAATTTCAACCAAATTATAGCGTTGTAATCGTTTATTTGTAAAGAAAAGTAACTGGTCCAAGCATGTTGTCGATTGGAATTGATTGCTTTCATTAATAAAGCGGATTGGAGGATTAAAATCCCCAACTCCTACCATTGTATTTTCATGAAAATTATGTTATATTGTTATCAGTAATTAGATACTTCGGGTGAGTGAGCAGAAATGCTCACTCTTTTTATTGGAGTTTGCCCAAAGTTGCTAAACTGAAACTATAGATGAATTGGAGGGAATCATTTGAGTACCGTTGTGGAAACAGTCCACGATCTTGTCGGGCCAATACTAGATCAACATCATTTTGAATTAGTGGACATTGAATTTGTTAAAGAAGGCAGTAGTTGGTATTTACGCGTCTTCATTGATAAACCAAATGGCATTGACCTTGAAGATTGTGCGTTAATTAACGATGCGTTAAGTGAGAAACTGGATTCAATCGACCCGGATCCAATTCCGCAAGCTTATTTCTTAGATGTTTCATCACCAGGCGCTGAACGGCCTTTGAAGAAGGAAGCTGATTATCAACAGGCATTAGGCGACTATATTAATATCTCGCTTTATCAAGCCGTTGATGGTGAAAAAATATATCAGGGCCACTTAAAGGCCATTGATGCTGACACGTTAACGATGTCCATCAAAATTAAAACGCGTCAAAAAGAAATGACATTTAATCGCAAGGAGATTGCCAAAGCTCGCTTAGCAATTGAATTTTAGTAAAGGTAGGCTAGATACATGAGCAAGGAAATGTTAGGCGCTTTAACGGCGCTCGAGGAAGAAAAAGGCGTTAAAAAGGAAGTCGTCATTGAAGCCTTGGAAGCAGCACTTGTGTCTGCATACAAGCGCAACTATGGCCAAGCCCAAAACGTCGAAGTTGAATTTGATTCTAAAAAGGGCAACATTCATGTGTATGCTGTTAAAGAAGTCACTGATGAAGTCTTCGATTCACGTCTTGAAGTCAGTTATAAAGATGCACTTGAAGTCAACAAGGCTTATGAAGTCGGTGATACGATTCGTTTTGAAGTCACGCCTAAAGATTTTGGCCGGATTGCTGCCCAAACAGCAAAACAAGTCATTATGCAACGGGTTCGTGAAGAAGAACGGAACATCATCTACACCGAATACAGCCAATATGAAAATGAAATCATGCAAGGGATTGTTGAACGTCGTGATAACAAGTTTATCTACGTCAACCTTGGCAAGATTGAAGCTGTCTTGAGTAAACAAGATCAAATTCCTGGTGAAGTTTACCAAGCACATGATCGGATTAAAGTTTACGTTTCGAAAGTTGAAAACACGACTAAGGGTCCTCAAGTGTTCGTTAGTCGGACTCATCCAGACTTAGTGAAACGCTTATTCGAACAAGAAGTGCCTGAAATTTATGACGGAACGGTCGAAATCGTTTCAATCGCACGTGAAGCCGGCGATCGGACTAAGATGGCGGTTCGTTCAACTGATCCAAACGTCGATCCAGTCGGGACTTGTGTTGGTCCTAAGGGTCAACGGGTGCAACTCGTGGTTAACGAATTACACGGTGAAAACATGGATATCGTGAAGTGGGAAGAAGATCCTTCAGACTACATCGCTAACGCCTTGAACCCAGCCGAAGTCATTGCCGTTCAATTCAACGATGGTGATAACGATCATAGCTGTACCGTCATTGTGCCGGATTACCAATTATCATTAGCGATTGGTAAAAAAGGTCAAAATGCCCGGTTAGCGGCTAAATTAACCAGTTATAAAATTGATATCAAACCTGAATCAGAAGTTGAATTCGTCGACGAAGATGATGCCGCTGAAGATACAACACCTGTTGAAGGTTTTGAAGAACAACCACAAGAATAAGTGAGGGTTCATGATGAAACAAAGAAAAGTCCCAATGAGAAAAGACATTATTTCGCAAGAAATGAAGCCTAAAAAAGAAATGGTGCGGATTGTTAAAACCGCTGAAGGTGAGATTAGCATTGACCCAACCGGCAAGAAATCTGGTCGTGGCGCTTACGTCTCGTTAGACCCTGAAGCGATTAAAGTCGCACAAACCAAGAAAATTCTAGAAGCCACTTTTAGCATCGACGTTTCTGAAGCATTCTATACAGAATTATTCGAATACGTTGATCATCAAAAAGCGCGTCAAGAATTGTTTGGAGCAAACAAATGACACAAGGACAAAAACCAGACCGTTTATTGCAACTCTTAGGAATCTGTATGAGAGCAAGGCAACTGGTCAGTGGAGAAGAACAAGTGTTAAAAGCCATTCAGCAGTCAAAAGCGAAATTGGTTTTTATCGGGAGTGATATCAGTCCACTGACCAAGAAGAAATTGACCGATAAGGGCCTTTTCTACGAAATCCCAACCACTGAGGCGTACACGGCGGCTCAATTAACCCAAGCAATTGGATTACATCGCGCCACGATCGCCGTTATGGATGCTGGGTTTGCCAAAAAGATGATAACGCTACTGGGATAATAAAGGAGCGTGAAGATATGGGTAAAAAACGTATCTATGAACTAGCGAAAGAAATTAATGTATCAAGTAAAGATTTATTGGAAACTGCTGAAAAGAAGGGCTATGATTTTAAAAATCATATGGCCTCTATTGATGACGGTCAAGAAAAGACGTTAAGAGCGGCTTTTTCAAAGAATCAACCAGCGGCTAAAGCACCCGTTCAAAAAGCACCAACTGCAGCACCAAAGGCAACAACGACGGTTGCGCCTAAGACTGCAACGCCAACAGCACCTAAAGCAGAGGCTAAACCTGCTGCTGTTAAACCCGCAGCACCAATCACACCAAAAACGGCGCCAGCAACGCATCATCAAGCTGGTGAAAAAACAGAAAGTGGTAAGATTAAGATTAATAAAGCTGCCATTCGTCGTCGACCAGAAGCCGACAAGAAACCAACGCATCATTCAACAACTCAACGGCCACAACAAGGCCAACCAACGCGTACGCAACAATCAAACGGCCAAGCTCGTCCTAATAATACGAACCAAAGCCGTCCAACGAGCAATGCGCGTCCTAATAATGGTCAAGCCCGTCCAACCAATAATCGGAATGGCGCTACCAACCAAAGTCGTCCTAATAACGGGAGCAGCCGTCCAACCAACGGGAACAACCGCCCAGCAAGTGCTAACAAGCCAATGAGTTTGCAAGAACAAATCTCACAAGCTAACGCACGTCGTCAACGGGGCCAAGAACGGATTCAACAACAACGCGAACAACGCGAAGCTGATGAAAAGAAACGTCGCGAACAACGCAACCGGCCACGGCCAGCTGCTCGTCCCGGTGCTACTAACAGTAGTAACGGCCGTCCAGCAAGTGCAAGCAAACCAGCTGGTGCTGGTACTACTCGTCCAACGACGAATAACCGCCCAGCCCAAAATGGCCAAAGCCGTCCTAACACGACGAATAACCGTCCAAGTAACAACACGAGCCGCCCAGCTAACAAGCCAGTGACAGCTCAAGAAATGCAAAATAAGATGCAATCTAATACGGTTAGTGCTAGTCGGCCAGCTGCAAAACCAGCAACTGCTGCTGCTAGCAAGCCTAAGAACTTCGGCCCAGATAAGAAACGAGGCGGTGGTTACAACAGTTATGGTAATAACCAACAACGTTTCAACAAGCGTCGTAAGAAGACTCGTAAGCAACAATTAGCGGATCAAAATGCTGCTAAGAAGGAAATGCCACAACGTAAAGATCGGCCATTACCAGAAGTATTAATCTTCTCTGAAGGCATGAACGTGGCAGATATTGCTAAGAAGATTCATCGCGAACCAGCTGAAATTATCAAGAAGTTATTCATGTTAGGCATTATGGTTAACATGAACCAATCACTTGATAAGGATACGATTGAATTATTAGCGACTGATTACGGTATTGAATCAGAAGAAAAAGTTGAAGTCGATATCGCTGATATTGATTCAGTCTTTGAAACTGAAGCTAAGAATGACGAAAACTTAACAGGTCGGCCACCAGTTGTCACAATCATGGGGCATGTCGATCATGGTAAGACGACGTTATTGGATAACTTACGTAACAGTCACGTAACTGATGGCGAAGCCGGTGGGATTACCCAACATATCGGTGCTTATCAAACACGTTTAAACGATCGTTTAATTACGTTCTTGGATACGCCAGGACATGCGGCCTTCACTAACATGCGGGCCCGTGGTGCTGATATTACTGATATCATCATCTTGGTCGTTGCCGCTGATGATGGTGTCATGCCACAAACCATTGAAGCTATCAATCATGCCAAAGCAGCGAAGGCACCAATCATCGTTGCCGTGAATAAGATTGATAAAGAAGGCGCAAATCCTGATCACGTGATGGAACAATTAATGGGTTACGGCCTCGTTCCTGAAGATTGGGGTGGCGACACCATTTTCGTCAAGATTTCTGCTAAAACTGGTGAAAATATTGATGAATTATTGGAAATGGTCCTTCTTGAAGCTGATGTGCTTGAATTGAAAGCTAATCCAGCTCAAAAAGCGGTTGGTACCGTGATTGAAGCCCGTCTTGATAAAGGTAAGGGGCCAGTTGCCTCATTACTCATTCAACAAGGGACTTTAAAAATTGGTGATCCAATCGTTGTTGGGAATACCTTCGGCCGTGTCCGGGTCATGACTAATGATCGTGGTCGTCGGGTTAAAGAAGTCTTCCCATCAGAACCAGTTGAAATTACTGGGTTAAATGATGTGCCACAAGCTGCGGATCGTTTCGTCGTCTTCGAAGACGAAAAAACGGCGCGGGCTGCTGGTGAAGAACGTGCTAAACGTGCTTTATTGAAAGAACGTAGCCGTTCAAACCCTGTCACATTAGATAACTTATTTGAAACAATGAAACAAGGCGAATTGAAAGAAGTCGACGTGATTATTAAAGCCGACGTTCAAGGTTCAAGTGAAGCCTTAGCCGGTAGTTTACGGAAGATTGAAGTCGAAGGCGTCCGCGTGAATATTATTCATGAAGCCGTTGGTGCGATTAACGAAAGTGATGTCACATTAGCTGCTGCAAGTAACGCAATCATTATCGGCTTTAACGTTCGTCCAACACCACAAGCTAAGATTCAAGCCGATTCTGAACAAGTTGATATTCGATTACACCGAATCATCTACAAGGCAATCGAAGAAATCGAAGCTGCTATGAAGGGCATGTTAGAACCAGTCTTTGAAGAAAAAGTCATCGGTCAATTAACGGTTCGTGAAACTTATACCGTTTCTAAGATTGGGACGATTGCCGGTTGTATCGTTGATTCTGGTACAATCCAACGTGATAGTGGCGTTCGTTTAATTCGTGATAGCATCGTGATTCACGAAGGCAAGCTATCAAGCTTGAAACGCTTTAAAGATGATGTTAAAGAAGTCGGAACTGGTTTTGAATGTGGTGTAACAATTGAAGATTACAACGATATTAAAGTTGATGATCAAATTGAAGCTTACGTGATGGAAGAAGTTCCTGTTAAATAATTAATTTACGGGAGGATCAGCTATGAAACATCGTGTCGGACGTGTTGAACAAGAAATTCAACGTGAAGTGAACGATATTCTCTTAAAAAGAGTACGGGATCCACGTGTTGAAGGGGTTACGATTACAGATATTAATCTAACCGGTGATTTACAACATGTTAAAATTTATTACAGTATTTTATCTAACTTAGCCAGTGATGCTGAAAAAGCACAATCTGGTTTGGATAAAGCCAAAGGATTGATTCGGATGGAATTGGGGCAACGGATTAAGTTGTACAAGATTCCTGAAATCACCTTTGAACAAGATAATTCAGTGCGTTATGGTGAACATATCGATGAATTATTGCGTAAATTGCATCAAGACGAAGCACAACGTTAATCTGTGCTAAAAAGGGCGGTCCGATAATAGGGGCCGCCCTTTTTATATGCTATAATGAAACAGTTAATTCACTAAAGGAGACTATTATGGACGGCATTTTACCATTATATAAAGAACGCGGCATGACCAGCAGTGATTGTGTCTTTAAAGTGCGACGCATTTTACACACTAAGAAAGTGGGCCATTCTGGCACACTGGATCCCAACGTGGACGGTGTTTTACCGATTTGTATCGGACAAGCCACTAAAGTGGTCGATCAATTGGTTCATTCCGGCAAGATTTATACCGGTGAAATCACGATTGGTCTTTCGACGACGACCGAAGATTTAGACGGTGAGATTGTCGAAGAAGTCAAAATGACTGAACCATTATCAAAAGAAACGATTGAAACGACGCTCGCTAGTTTCTTAGGTGATTCGATTCAAATTCCACCGATGTTTTCGGCGGTGAAAGTCAATGGTCGTCGACTCTACGATTATGCGCGCGCCGGTGAAACAGTTGAACGGCCCCAACGATCAATCACAATTTCTCAATTTGATTTAGACGGTGAAATCACGTTTGATGAAGCGACTGGTCATCAGAAGTTTCGCTTCGTCGTGGGTTGTTCGAAAGGGACTTATATTCGGACGCTCGCGGTTGATTTCGGCCGGAAGTTAGGATTACCAGCAGTTATGTCCGACTTGACGCGTTTAAAGAGTGGTGGGATTCAAATCGGAGATTGTGTGACGCTCGCGCAACTAACGGAGAAAATGGAAGCCAATCAATTAGCCGACGTGTTAATTCCGTTGGACCACGTTTTTGCTGATGTTGAACAAGTTGTATTGGATGACGATCAATGGGCCAAAGTGCTCAACGGCGTTTTCTTAACGTTTGAAAATCAGACCGCTGACCAATTAGCATTGACTTATCAAGGGCACATTAAAGCCATCTACCAATTGGACGCTGGTCAAGCCCACGTTTATCGACCATTTAAAATGTATTTACAAAATCAAGGTACTCATTAAAAAAATCAGGTGAAAAACATGCAAGTCATTGAATTAGTTCATCCCTATGCACCCACTCAAATCAAGCCAACACCAGTGGTTTTAGCGTTAGGCTTTTTTGATGGGGTTCATCGTGCGCACCAAGCCGTGATTGAAACGGCGCAAAAAGTGGCACGCAAAAAAAAGATGCCTTTAGCGGTCATGACGTTTAATATTCATCCCGCGATTGTCTACCGTCACGTGAACGAAGCGAGTTTTCGTTATTTATCGACGACTGAACGCAAGCAAGAATTGATGGCGGACTTAGGCGTTGATATTTTGTACGTCGTGCATTTTAATCCAGCTTTCGCGAAGCTTGCACCCCAAGCGTTTGTCGATCAATACTTGGTTGCCCTACACGCTGATACGGTGGTTGCTGGTTTTGATTATACGTATGGGCAAAGAGCAGTTGCGAATATGCAGACGCTCGCGTCATACGCACAGAACCGTTTTGAAATTGTAACGGTGGCTGAACATGATTATCAAGGCACTAAAATTGGCTCCACCTTAATTCGAGAAGAACTCGATCGCGGTCAGATTGATGCCGCTAACCAATTATTAGGGTATATTTATCGAACAACTGGCGAGGTTGTTCACGGTGAAGCGCGTGGGCGCGAACTCGGCTTTCCAACGGCTAATATTGCCGCAACCCAGCCCGAACGGTTACCAGGGATTGGCATTTATGCTGTCCGGATGTTTGTCCGTGAGCAATGGTATCTGGGGATGGCTTCGATTGGCCGCAACGTGACGTTTCATGATGATAACCCGGTCACGGTTGAAATTAACTTGCTCGATTTTAACGGCGACATCTATGATGAAACGGTTAAAGTCGAATGGCACCACTATTTGCGTGGCGAAGTGAAGTTTGAATCGGCCGCACAATTAATTGAACAGCTCCATCAAGATAAAGCTGATACACGAGCGTATTTTAAAGAATTAGAGGGGTAATTAAATGGCGGGTGCTTATATCCATATCCCATTTTGTGAACATATTTGTTATTATTGTGATTTCAACAAGGTTTTTATTGAGGGCCAACCGGTTGATGATTATGTCGACATGTTAATCCGTGAATTCCAACTAGTAATGGCGGAACATCCTGATGAACCCATTGAAACGATTTACGTGGGTGGTGGGACACCAACGACGCTCTCACCAGCGCAACTGCAACGGCTATTAGATGGTATTCATCAATATTTACCATTTAAAGGTGGCGAATTCACCTTTGAAGCCAATCCCAACGATTTACAAAACACTGCGAAGTTGCAGGTTCTTAAGGACAACGGTGTCAATCGTTTAAGTATTGGGGTCCAATCGTTTAATGATCAAATACTGAAAAAGATTGGGCGGATTCATCGCAGTGCGGATGTTTATCGCGCAATTGATAATGCACGGCAAGTCGGTTTTGAGAATATCAGTATTGATCTGATTTTTAGATTGCCTGATCAAAGTGAAGAAGATTTTATGGATAGTCTAACCAAAGCGTTGGCGCTTGATTTGCCGCACTATTCAACCTATTCGTTAATTCTGGAACGCAAAACGATATTCTATAATTTAATGCGCCAAGGTAAGTTACGTTTACCATCGCAAGACGTCGAAGCGCATATGTATCAAGCGGCGATTGATAGTTTCCAAAAGGCGGGTTTAGAACAATATGAAATCAGTAATTTTGCCAAACCCGGTTATCAATCAGCCCATAATTTAACGTATTGGCGCAATGAAAAGTATTTCGGTTTTGGGGCGGGTGCTTTTGGTTATCTAGGCAAAGATCGCTATCATAATTTTGGCCCGATTCAACAGTATCTGGAACCGTTACACGACAATAAAGTGCCAGTGATTGAACGTCATGTCTTACCGTTAACCGAACAGATGGAAGAGGAATTATTCTTAGGATTGCGAACGATGCAAGGCGTGTCGATCCAACGGTTTCAAGAAAAATTCAAAATGCCACTCCAAGCCGTTTACGGTGATACCGTAGCCACGCAGATTGCGAAAGGTTATTTAAAACAAGAAGGCGACTGGTTACGCCTAACGGAATCCGGCAAGTTCCTAGGCAACGAAGTCTTCCAAGAATTTCTGTTAGACGAATACTAAGTGCTGAACAAGCCGATAAGCTTCTGAGTATAGCTTAATATCGCGGATTATGACGGTTTATGTCATGATTCGTGATATGTTGCTAGACGGAAGAAGCTGGCTTGAGAAGCACGTTAAAGAAACGAAGTGCTGGTTCGAACTGGTCAGACTTTGAGGATTAACCTAAAAGCGATAATTATGGGTGTTTTTACCCATAATTGTTGCTTTGTAGTTAACCGGAAAAGGCTAGTTCGGGAAGCACGTTAAGGAAAATAAGCGCTAGTTCGAGCTGCTCAGATTTTGAACATTAACCGAAGCTAGATGCAAAAAGGCTGTTCAACCAAATCATTTTGGTTGAACAGCCTCTTTGTTTGGCATCGCTCTGACTGGAGACTGGTCGCCTATCAGCCTCAAGACCGATTTTGCTGAAAATGGTAAAAAAAGCGGTCCGATTCTTGACTTTATTTGACGTTCTTGCTATATTAATACTTGTAATTAGCACTCGTAATAATCAAGTGCTAAAAAGAGGTGATAACATGCTGACCGAAAGACAATTAATGATTCTTAAAGAAATTATTCGTCTTTTTACCGAGAGTGGTCAGCCGGTGGGTTCTAAAAAGTTAATGGCAGAATTACCAATGCACGTCAGTTCGGCAACGATTCGGAATGACATGGCTGATTTGGAGAGTGTCGGGTTGATTGAAAAAACCCATTCTTCTTCCGGTCGAGTGCCTTCGATGAAGGGGTATCGTTATTATCTAGATCACCTGATTCAACCGGCAACGCTCAATCCAATTGATGTCGCGACGGTGCAACAATCGTTTGGTCATCGTTATCATAAGATTGATGAAATTGTGTCCCAATCAGCGAATATTTTATCCAACCTAACCAGCTACACGGCGATTACGTTAGGCCCGGAAGTCGCTGAGATTCGTTTAACCGGTTTTCGATTGGTACCGCTCAGTAATCACCAGGTGATGGCGATTATTGTCACGAGTGCCGGGACGGTTGATAATCAAGTCTTCTCGATTTCGCAACATATTTCGGGAGACGAGCTTGAAAAGGCGATTCGGATTATCAACGAACATCTGGTCGGTCTACCGTTAACGGTGGTCAGTCAGAAGTTGAAGACGGAAGTCCCCGCACTGTTAACGCAGTACATGGCTTCCCCAGGTGGTTTCTTGAATATCTTCGATGATGTTTTGAAACAAGCCTCTCAGGAACGGTTATACGTTGGTGGACAGATGAATTTGTTGAACTTCTCGCAGTTTGCGGATGTTGATCAACTGAAGTCAATCTATAATATCATTAATCAATCAGACGATTTAGCGAAGTTGTTGGATTTGTCACCCGGCAGTGCCAACAATCAGGTTCAAGTCCGATTAGGCGATGAGATGACCAATGAGCTCTTGAAGAATTACAGTCTGATGACTGTCAATTACGATGTTGGCGAACATGGTCAAGGTCTGATTGCTTTATTAGGCCCCACTAGCATGCCTTATTCACGGATGATCGGTTTATTAGACGTCTTCCGTGAAGAATTAGCGAGAAAACTAATTGATTATTACGCCGATTTTGACGATAATCAAACTTAAAGGAGTGTGTTTGTTTGACAGAGCAAGACCAATCAGTAGACGAAACTAAGACACCGGTTGAACCAGCGGAACCAACCACTGAAACACCGGAGCAAGTAGTTGAAACTGATAAGACAGAAGCCACTGAAGAAGTTGTGGAAGATCAACCTTTAGTTGACTTACAAAAGAAGTATGACGATTTAGAAGATAGCTATTTACGCTCACAAGCTGAAATTAAAAATATGCACGCCCGCCATCAAAAAGAACAAGCCAGCTTGTTGAAATATGATGGTCAAGCGTTAGCTAAAGATGTTTTACCTGTTTTAGATAATTTAGAACGGGCCTTAGCAACTGAAGCAACTGATGATAATGGTGAACAACTTAAAAAAGGCGTTCAAATGACTTATGATCACATGCTTAACGCGCTAAAAGACCACGGCGTTCAAGAAATTGAGGCCGCGGGCAAAACCTTTGATCCGACCATTCATCAAGCCGTCCAAACGGTGGCTGTTGAAGGAGATCAAAAAGCAGACACAGTCGTTCAAGTTTTCCAAAAAGGTTATTATTTGAAAGACCGTGTTTTACGCCCAGCAATGGTCGTTGTCGCACAATAATTAATTAAAAAATTTAAAAAAAGAGGGAATTAATAATGAGTAAAGTAATTGGTATTGATTTAGGCACAACAAACTCAGCAGTTGCCGTATTAGAAGGCGGCCAACCAAAGATTATTACAAATCCAGAAGGCGCACGGACAACACCATCTGTCGTTTCATTCAAGAATGGTGAAATCCAAGTTGGTGAAGTGGCTAAACGCCAAGCAATCACTAACCCAGACACAATCGCATCAATCAAACGTCATATCGGCGAAGCTGGTTACAAAGTCACAGTTGGCGATAAGACTTATACACCACAAGAAGTTTCAGCAATGATTCTCCAATACATCAAGAAATTCTCTGAAGATTATCTTGGTGAAGAAGTCACTGAAGCGGTTATTACAGTGCCTGCTTACTTCAATGATTCACAACGTCAAGCGACTAAAGATGCTGGTAAGATTGCCGGTCTTGAAGTTAAACGGATTATCAACGAACCAACAGCTTCAGCTTTAGCTTACGGTTTAGACAAGACTGAACAAGAAGAAAAAGTTTTAGTTTATGACCTTGGTGGTGGTACTTTTGACGTTTCCGTCCTTGAATTAGGCGACGGTGTCTTCCAAGTGCTATCAACAAATGGTGATACACATTTAGGTGGGGATGATTTCGATGACGCCATTATTGCTTGGTTAGTTGAAAAATTCAAAGCTGAAAATGGCATTGATTTATCAAAAGACAAGATGGCTATGCAACGTCTAAAAGATGCTGCTGAAAAAGCTAAAAAAGATTTATCTGGTGTCACAAGCACTCAAATCAGCTTGCCATTTATCTCAGCTGGCGATAACGGCCCAATGCATTTGGAAATGACTTTATCACGTGCTGAATTTGATAAATTAACATCTGACTTAGTTGATCGTACTCGTATTCCTGTTCAAAACGCATTGAAAGATGCTGGTTTAACAGATAATGATATCGACAAAGTTATCTTAAATGGTGGTTCAACTCGGATTCCTGCTGTTCAAGAAGCCGTTAAAAACTGGACTGGCAAAGAACCAGATCATTCAATCAACCCTGACGAAGCCGTTGCAATCGGTGCTGCTGTTCAAGGCGGCGTTATCTCAGGTGATGTGAAGGATGTCGTATTACTTGACGTAACACCTTTATCATTAGGGATTGAAACAATGGGCGGTGTCTTCACTAAATTAATCGACCGGAATACAACGATTCCTACAAGTAAGGCTCAAACATTCTCAACTGCTGCTGACAATCAACCAGCCGTTGATATCCACGTCTTACAGGGTGAACGTCCAATGGCCGCTGATAACAAGACATTAGGTCGTTTCCAATTGACTGATATTCCTGCTGCACCTCGTGGGATCCCTCAAATCGAAGTTAAATTCGATATTGATAAGAACGGGATTGTCAATGTTTCTGCCAAAGATTTAGGCACTAACAAAGAACAAAAAATCACAATCAAGAGTTCATCAGGTCTTTCAGACGACGAAATCGATCGTATGATGAAAGAAGCCCAAGAAAACGAAGAAGCCGATTCAAAACGTAAAGAAGAAGTTGATTTAAAGAACGATGTTGATCAATTAATCTTCCAAACTGATAAGACAATGAAGGAACTTGAAGGCAAAGTTTCAGATGACGAATTACAAAAAGCAAAAGATGCTAAAGAAGAATTAGTCAAAGCACAACAAGAAAACAATCTTGAAGACATGAAGACGAAACGCGATGCATTAAGTGAAATTGTTCAAGAATTGACGGTTAAATTGTATCAACAAGCCCAAGAAGCTCAAAAAGCTGAAGGCGGCGCTGAAGGTGCAGATGCAACCGATGCTAAGACTGATGATAGCACTGTCGATGGGGACTTCGAAGAAGTTCACGATGACGACAAGAAATAATGTACTTTAAAAAAGGCCAAAACCTAGTATGGTCTAGGGCTTTGGCTTTTTTTAAGCCAAAAATTATGCTATTCTTGTTAAGGTAGATTTTACGTGAGTAAGTAAATGAATGGAGGCCCACAATGGCTGATAAAAGAGATTATTACGAAGTCCTAGGCATTTCACGCGATGCCTCGGACGCCGACATTAAAAAGGCTTATCGTAGCCTTTCTAAGAAGTATCACCCAGATATCAATAAGGCCCCAGATGCAGAAGCTAAGTTTAAAGAAGTCACTGAGGCTTATGAGGCCTTGAGTGATCCGCAAAAAAGAGCCGCTTATGATCAATACGGTCATGCTGGTATGGATCAAGGTTTTGGCGGCGGTGGCGCCGGTCAAGGCTTTGGTGGATTCGGTGGCGAACAAGGCTTCGGCGGCGGTGGCTTTGAAGACATCTTTAGCCAATTCTTTGGTGGTGGCGGCGGTGGTCGTCAACAACCGAATGCTCCTCGTCAAGGGTCAGATTTACAATACCGGATGGATTTGAAATTCAAAGAAGCAATTTTTGGGAAAGAAACAAAAGTGTCCTATAATCGCGAAGCAGAATGTCATACCTGTCATGGTTCTGGTGCTAAACCTGGAACGAGCGCGGAGACGTGCCATAAATGTCACGGTGCGGGTCAAATTCAAGTTGAACGCCAAACACCACTTGGTCGTATGATGTCACGCGAAACGTGTGATGTCTGCGGTGGGACTGGTAAAGAAATTAAAGAAAAATGTACCACTTGTCGTGGGACCGGTCGTGAAGACGAACGCCATACCGTTAAAGTGACGGTGCCAGCAGGTGTTGAAGATGGTCAACAAATGCGTCTTCAAGGTCAAGGCGAAGCCGGCACGAACGGTGGCCCTTATGGGGACTTGTTCATCGTTTTCCGGGTTGAACCTAGCAAGGAATTCGAACGGGATGGTGCTCAGATTTATGTCGAAGTGCCAATCACGTTTGCACAAGCCGCTTTAGGCGATGAAATTGAAGTCAATACGGTTCATGGTCCAGTTAAACTGAAGATTCCAAGCGGCACGCAAACCCATACGTCCTTTAGATTACGGGGCAAAGGGGTGCCTAAGTTACACGGTAACGGCAATGGCGATCAAAATGTGACCGTTAAAGTCGTGACACCGGATAACTTAAATGCGAAACAACGTGATGCGCTTAAAGCGTTCGCAGTTGCGAGTGGCGATTCCGTTAATCCGCAAGACAGTAATTTGTTTGATAAGATTCTAAATAAGAAACATAAAAAATAAGCGGTGTCAGTCATCGTTTATTAATGAAGGTCAAATTAAAACCCGTTATTATCCAAGAAATCTGGATAATAACGGGTTTTGTTTTGGTTAGCAATCGATTAGTGTTTTTGACCTTGTTGACTGTGACGATAACCGTAAGTGAAGTAGATGATGAGGCCAATCACGAGCCAAACGGCGAAGACCATCCAAGTCACGGCTTGCAATTGCGTCATCAAGAGCACGCATAATAGACAAGAAACGATTGGTAATACGGGGTAGAGTGGGACTTTGAAACCGGTTGGTAATTCTGAATAGAATGGCATTTTACGTAAGAAAACAATGCCGAGTGAAACCGTCGCAAAAGCGAATAGTGTCCCGATATTAACCAGTTCGGTAATTTTATCGAGTGGGACGACCATCGCAATCACGCTGGTAATCACGGCAAAAATCCAAGTATTCGCAACTGGGACGTGAGTTTTCGGACTAACTTTTGCAAAAATGGCGGGTAATAGACCATCCCGACTAATTGCAAAGATTAATCGGCTGCCACCGTAAGACATGACCAGTAGAACGGTGGTCATACCAGCCACGGCGCCTAAAGCCACGACACCGGCAATCCAATTTTGGTGCATGAATTGAAGGGCGAACGCAACCGGATCACCGACGTTCAGTTTCGTGTAATGGACGACACCGACTAAGACGGCTGCCACGGCAGCATATAACAGTGACGCAATTCCTAATGACGCGATAATCCCAATCGGCATATTCCGTTGGGGATTGATGACTTCTTCAGAGGCCGTTGAAACGGCGTCAAAGCCAATGTAAGCATAGAAAGCGAACGCAGCCCCTGATAGGACGCCAGCGCCACCATAGGGCAGGAATGGTCGATAATTAGCGGGTTTGATATAAAAGACGGCGACCCCGATGAAAATGGCGATCACGATAATTTTAACCCCAACCATGATGGTATTGATGCGAGTTGATTCTTGGAGTCCGTTTGACAGTAAGAAACCAATGATTAAAATAATTAAACCAGCGACTAGATTGATACTCACTGGTTGGCCTGGTGTCCAAGCCGTTGAAATCATTTTAGGGAGATGAATGCCAAAACCGGCAATTAAATTTTGGAAATAAGCGGACCAACTCACCGCAACAGAGGCGACCGCGAAGAGGTATTCAGAAATGAGCGCCCAACCGAGTAACCATGCGATCAGTTCGCCAAAAACGGTGTAGGCGTATGTATAGGCGCTACCAGCGAGCGGAATCGTTGACGCGAATTCGGAATAACAAAGAGCGGCTAGCGAACAGACGACTGCGGCTAATAGGTAAGAGAGCATCGCACCGGGGCCGGCGTATTTAGCGGCGACAATCCCAGGTGTGATAAAAATCCCAGCCCCGACGACGGCACCCACGCCCATGGCAGTTAGGCCAAAAGCGGTCAGATGACGTTCCAACGGACTGTTTTTGAATTGTTCAGGATTAATCTGTTTCTTAGTGAATAATGAATGATTTCCCATAGTAAACTCCTTATGAAAATGATTAAATTTTAATTAGTTAATTTTAATCGTTTTAGGGGTTAATCGTCAAGCTTAATTTTCAGAAAATTATAAAAATAGTGGTAGTATGCAGCCATAACGTGCTTCTCAAGTAGCCTTTTCCGGTTAACTACAAAATCAGCGTTATGATTCAGAGTACAAATCATAACGCTGATTTTTAGGTTAATGCTCAGTTGCTACCCGCAACTCAACACACTTACTTGGTTACTTTAAATTAAATTCCAATGGCGGAGGCCTTCGATAATGCCGCCTTCGGTATTTTTGCTGGTGATGTATTGGGCTTGAGCTTTTGCCGCTTCAATACCGTTGCCCATCGCAGTGGGGTGATCAACGTAGGCGAGCATTGGGATGTCGTTGGGGCCATCACCAAAGGCATAGGTTGGAATGCCGGCTAAACCTTGTGATTCGATTAAGCGTTGAATCCCAGTTTGTTTCGAACCACCGAATTCGACAGTATCAATTGAATAAGGCCCGTTGCGGTAGAAAGTTAAGTCTTGGTTTAACGGGTTGGTGTAAGCTAAATCGTTTTGTTTGGTGAGAATCAATAACATGTAGATTGGATTATTTAAATAGTAGTCAGCGTCAACTGTTGGAACTGGCGCATTGACGAAATCGTAAGCTTCTTGCGTCGTGGTTGTGACGTTGGTGATCCGAATCTCTTTTTTATCGTAAAAAGCAATTGCTTCATCAGCAGCCTTAGCCGTCGCAACGGTTTGTTGAATCACGTCAGTCGGAATCGTCCCTTGATAGATGGGTTGGCCTTCAAATTGGATGTAGCTCCCGTTTAACGTAATGAAAGAATCAATGCCGGTTTTCGCTAAGGCGTCTTTGATTTCAATTGGTGAACGGCCCGTTGAGATAATCGGTAAATACTGATTTGCACGCAATTGGCGAACCGCGATTGCGACGGCTTCGTCAACCGTCGATTGTTCGTTGTAAAGTGTGCCATCTAAATCAAAAAATACAAGTCCTTTATAAGTCAAAATAAATAGCCTCCTAATGTAATGGGTATCTAAATATGCTAGCATGCTTATCAGGGGGATGCAAACTGGAATCGGCAATTCTTAAAATTTATGGACTATTTTGTGAAGATTATTAATTATACGGTATAATATAGTTATAACTTGAAAGAGAAGGAATTCAAATGAAAATATTAATGGTTGAGGATAATAAATCCGTATCAGAAATGATGAGCATGTTCTTCTTAAAGGAACAATGGGATGCTCATTTTGCATACGATGGTAACGAAGCCGTTGAACAGTTTAGTGCTGATCCAATGAGTTGGGATATCATTACGTTAGATTTGAATTTACCGGGTCTTGATGGCATGCAAGTCGCTCAAAAGATTCGCCAACTGTCTAAAACGGTGCCGATTATTATGTTGACGGCGCGCGATTCAGAAAGTGATCAAGTCTTAGGGCTCGAATTAGGTGCCGACGATTACGTCACGAAGCCGTTCAGTCCGATTACGTTAATTGCGCGGATTAAGGCGTTGCACCGTCGCGCCGAATTGGTTGAAGAACAGATTGAAGCTGACGAACAGGTTGAAGAAGCTGCTAACAGTGATTATGATGTTCAAACCGATCACTTTAAGATGAGTTCTAAAACGCGTGAAGCGTATCTGTTTGATGAACCCGTCTTAGATTTAACGCCGAAAGAATTTGATTTATTAAAAACACTCGCTAAAAATCCGCGGCAGGTCTTTTCCCGCGAACAACTCCTAGAATTGGTTTGGGACTATCAATATTTTGGTGATGAACGGACAGTCGATGCCCACATCAAGAAACTGCGCCAAAAAATTGAAAAGGTTGGTCCCCAAGTCATCCAAACCGTCTGGGGTGTTGGTTACAAATTTGATGATTCTGAAGTGAAACGTTAATGAAATTAATTTATCAATGGATGCTGGCCTTTTTTGGGGTGATTATGACGACCATTGTGATTGTTGGGATTGCTTTTACGCAATATTCAACGAAAACGGCCTACAATAACACTTGGGACCAACTAGAAGGGTACGCATCGGTCATTGAACGTGAAGCCTTTAAACAGGGGTCACAAGCAACTTTGTCGAAGCAATTTATTGATGACGGACGCGCGATTTTGTCGCAACAACACGTCAGCTTTAATTTCTTCAATGCCCAAAATGAAATGGTTTATCCAACACCGGACGCCAATGTTTCGGTCAAGAAGAAGTATTGGAAACACCTTAAGAACGGACAAGTCCAACGTTTAAGTATGAGTAGCGATGCCCGTCAATTTAATACGACCCAGGAACAACTGGTGGTCTTTAAACCGGTTTTCTACAACAATAAGTTGATTTACGTGATTGGGGTCGCCTCCTCATTACAGAATGTCAAATCTAGTCTAGTGACGATGCGTAAAAATCTATTGATTGCCTTTTTACTGTCAACCATCGGTGGGATTTTACTCAGTTATATTCTGGCTCGTTATCAAATTTCACGAATTAATCGGTTGCGGAACGCGACTCATTTGGTTGCTGAAGGGGACTTTGACGTCCAAATTGAAAATCCGGGTAAGGACGAATTAGATGATTTAGCCACTGATTTTAATGAAATGGTACAATCGTTGAATGAATCCGAAGTCGAGATTAAGCGCCAAGAAGATCGACGTCGTCAGTTTATGGCCGATGCCGCCCATGAAATGCGGACGCCGTTAACGACGGTCAAGGGCTTATTGGAAGGGTTGCAATACGACGCGATTCCTGAAGAAATGCGTGAGAAGAGTATTACGTTGATGCAAAATGAAACCAACCGTTTAATTCGCTTAGTCAATGAAAATTTAGATTATGAAAAGATTCGCACCAACCAAATTAAATTGAATCAACAACGATTTGATGCGGTGGATGCTTTGCAGAATATTCAGGAACAATTACAGAAAAAAGCCGCTGAATCGGGCGATGCGTTAGTGATTGACGCGCTTGAAAAAGTGCCAATCTACGCGGATTATGACCGCTTTGTGCAAGTCATGTTTAACATCATTCAAAATGCGATTCAGTTTACAGCGGACGGTCAGATTACCATTACGGCGAAAGAAGGTTTCCACGAAACCATCCTAACCGTTAGTGATACCGGGATTGGCATGACAGATGAACAATTAAAGAATATTTGGGAACGTTACTACAAGGCCGATCCTTCCCGCAAAAATACGAAATACGGGGAATCCGGTTTAGGGTTAGCGATTGTTCACCAACTCGTCCAACTGCATAAAGGGACGATTGAGGTTCAAAGCCAGCCAGATCAAGGGACGACGTTTACGTTAACTTTTCCAGATGAAATGATTGAAGAAGAACAATAAAAAGCCAATGTCAATTCCTGAGAATGGTTTAAGTATGCTATCCTAAAAGTAAACGATGACTCATTTGAGGGGGATAATCATGGCTAATGATGATTTAAAATTAGATCAAAAAGAATTCGCAAAGATGATTGCTAGTTCACATCAAGTTTCGGACGAACTCGATCCAGAAACCATTGTCAAACGTAAATTGACCATTTATTTAACGGCCTATTATTTAGCCGAAAAGTTTAATGACCTGCAAGCACAATCATTAAATGGTGAAAAGCCGAGTAATCAAGACTATCAACAGCTGTTAAAACAATTACAAGAAACTAAATTTGGTGATTGGTGAACAGCTATTCAAGCATCCAACTGATAAACCAGTTGGGTGTTTTTTGTTGGCTTGCAAAAACAAGCCATGACAGAACTCAATTGATGAGTTTTGGCGCGCGTCGAAGCATAATATTCAGTTAATATCAGAATGCTAAGACCTATAGTCTCTTTTTTGTAAGCCAACAAAAAAGTGTTCTTTTGACGTCTTTTTTGGTTCAAGCGATTGAAAATGACGGTCAGTCTTAGTATGCTTAGCACTAACAATGCGTTTTAGACGAGGAGGATTCCAAAATGACGGTCGATTATTTAATAGAAGATGCTATTCGCCAATCACTGACTTTTTTTCAAGAAATCACCATCAAGTCAGTGGTTGATTCGACGAATCAAATCGCAAAAGAAAGCTTGCAGCAGGAACAATCAACGCCTAGCGTGATTATTGCCGATCAACAGACAGCGGGCTACGGACGCTTGACGCGCACCTTTTATTCGCCTTCAGAGACGGGAATCTATATGAGTATTGCGCTACCAATGACGTTAGATGAGGAAACAACGTTATTGACCCCCATGAGTGCCGTGGCCGTCAATCGGGCAATTAAAAAGGTTTGTCAGATTGATACTCAGATTAAATGGGTCAATGATCTTTATTATCAAGGCAAAAAAGTCGTGGGTATATTAGCAGAATCAATCATTAATCGGGGTGTCGTGATTGGAATTGGAATCAATTTTAAGGCTGATTCGCAATTACTGAGGACAGTCCAAAAGGCGGGGGCTTTGTTACCTGAAGATAGTTTAGTGACGCGCAATCAATTGATTAATCAAATCTTAATTGAATTTGAACGGCTATTACCAATTTATCAGCAGAAACAATTCATGGATGAGTATCGGCAGCATTCATTATTATTGAATAAAAACGTCATTTTACGCTTGAATGAACAGACGACTATTGAGGGTCGAGTAGCAGGTATTAGTGATAAGGGCGAGTTAATTTTATTAAAAGCCAATCAGCAGTTGCAAAGGTTTAACGCTGGTGAGATTGAGCGGGTGTTAGCATGGTAAATCATAAACGATTAGTGGGCCTGATTATCAGCGCACAAATGGCCGTCCTATTGGCGATTAGTGCGCAATTAACGATTCCAATCGCATTTGTGCCATTGACGTTGCAAACATTGATGGTCGGGATTATTGCAACGTTGCTACCGTTTAAGCTATCAGGTATTAGTATCGCAATTTACCAATTTCTAGGGTTAGTGGGATTCCCAGTCTTTTCCGGTGGGCAGACGGGGATTGCGGTTATTTTGGGCCCCACTGGCGGTTATATTTGGGGATTCTATGGGTATTGTTGGCTAGCCCATTGGTTGTTAGCGAATAAGTCGCAGCCAAAATTGAGTACCATTTTAGTCGTTAATACTATTGCTAGTTTAGGTCAATTATTAATTGGCACCGCGTGGTTAACGGTCGGACAGCATCTCAGTCTCGAACAAGGGCTGTTAGCCGGTTTGCTACCGTTTATTATCCCAGCGCTGTTAAAAATTTTAATCGTCGGCTTGATTAGTCAGCCTTTATTGCAGTTTACTAATCGGTATGCTTGGTAGGAAAGCCAGTGATGACTTTAGTGAAGCGTCAACAAGATATTCTTGTTGGCGTTTTTTTTGAATTGGTTTTTAAGTGTTCTTCCTTTTAAAAGCGCTTTCAAAAGAACTTCCGACAAGCTATGATAATGACAGGAATTCCAAATATCAATTAAAAAATAAAGTAAAGAAGGTTAAGAAATGCTACTAACAATTATTGCGTATGCCATGATTATTGTCTTTATGTACATCATTATGAAGAAAAAAATGTCACCTTTTACAGCATTAGTTATTATTCCATTAATCTTTGCCATTATCGCTATGTTAACAGGGGTCGCTAAAAAAGGGAGTTTAGGCGACTTTGTATTAGAGGGAATTAAAACCACCGCTAATACGGGGATTATGTTATTATTTGCGATTTTGTATTTCTCAATTATGTTAGATGCCGGATTGTTTGATCCAATCACTAAGAAGATGATCTATTTTGCTAAAGGTGATCCGATGAAGGTCTTGATTGCTACCGCAGTCGTTGCAGCCACCGTTTCGTTGAATGGTGATGGGACCACGACGACCTTGATTTGTTGTTCAGCTTTTATTCCAATCTATAAAAAATTAAATATGAAACTCATGAATTTAGGCGTGTTAGTTATTTTACAGAACACGATTATGAACTTACTGCCATGGGGTGGTCCAACGGCCAGAGCAATGGCCGTTTTAAACGTCGATGCGAGTATTTTAGCCTATCTATTACCAGGGATGATTTTGGCGCTCGCTTACGTGATTTTCTACGTGGCTCCACACATGGGACGACAAGAACGTAAACGGTTAGGGGTTAAAAAATTAACCGATGCAGAAATCGAAGAAATGACAGCCGTTACTGATCCAGAAGTTCAGAAAATGAGACGACCACAAAATTTTGCTTTTAATGGTTTATTGACGATTTTATTGATTGCTTGGTTAGTTGCTGGTTCATTCATTCCCGCCATCGAAATGCCACCACTCTTATTATTCTTGGTCGGGACTTGTATTGCCTTGATGGTTAATTACCCATCATTAAAGGATCAATCAAAACGAATTGGTGAAAATGGTGGTGACGCCGTCCAAGTTGTTATCCTCGTTTTTGCTGCCGGGGTCTTCATGGGCCTTTTCCAAGGGACCGGGATGGCAGAAGCATTAGCACATAGTTTTACCCAAATTATTCCGCACCAATTAGCCGGTTTCTGGGGATTAGTGATTGCCGCCATTTCCGCACCAGGCGCGTTCTTTATTTCAAATGACGGTTTCTACTTTGGGGTACTACCCGTTTTAGCGCAAGCTGGTCGCGCATACGGGTTCACCAATATGCAAATGGCGTTAGCGTCATTAATGGGACAAGCATTCCATCTATTAAGCCCATTAGTCGCCTTCATCTATTTGTTACTTCGATTAACCGGTTTAGACATGGGGCAATGGCAAAAAGAAGCCGCTAAATACGCTTTAGGGGTGTTTGTGATTTTTGTCGTCACGATTATTTTGTCAGGCCACATGCCACTCTATATTCCGCAATAAAAATGAGACAGGAAAAGAACAATCTAGTGTTCAAAAGAGGCTTATAGTAAGAAGCGGGGGTGATAAAGGGATGTTTAATTTATTTAAAAAACGAACGCAAGAAGTGGCACCGCCAATTGTTAAAGAACAAGTGGTTGAACAGTGGCAGGCTGTACCACAGTATGTCGCAGTTGATCCGCGAGATTATCCACAAGTCACCGTGATTGCTGCGAGCCTTGCGAGCGGTTCGGCAACGAATAGTCAGTTCAACTTGAAACGGCTATTGATTGCTAATCCAGAAGCGAAACGGGTGGGAATCATTGTGAGCAGTTTGATGGCGACACAAACCCAACAACAATATGTGATTCGATCCATTAAAAAAAGAGTGAACGGAGAATAGAGATGCTAAGAAAATTCAAAATTACAATCGACGGTCAAGAATATTTAGTCGAAATGGAAGAAATTGGGGGCACGCCGGTACCAACCGGGACGCCGAACGTTGTGCCAACTAGCGCACCAGTCGCACCAGTTGCTGAAGTCGCTACACCTGCACCAACGCCAGCGGCACCCGTAGCCGTTACTGCTGATACGATGATGGCACCAATGCCAGGAACGGTGCTCAAGTTATTAGTCGCTGAAGGCGAACAAGTCACTGAAAATCAACCATTACTGATTTTAGAAGCGATGAAGATGGAAAATGAAATTGTTGCCGATAAGGCGGGAACCGTCGGTCAGATTTTTGTTGATCGGAATCAAGCAATCAATGCAGGCGATGCATTAATTAGCATTCAATAGGGGGGCTTAGCGTGGAAACCTTAATTCAAGGGATTACAAGTATTTCAATGGGCCAAATCGTGATGATGCTAATTGGCTGTTTGTTAATGTATTTAGGGATTAAAAAAGAATATGAACCGACATTATTAGTACCGATGGGGTTAGGGACGTTGTTGGTGAATTTCCCTGGCAGTGGGGTCTTAACCCAAGTTGTGGGGACGACTAAGACAGAAGGGGTCTTAGACGTTTTATTTAACGCTGGGATTAATACGGAGCTCTTCCCATTACTGATTTTTATCGGGATCGGCGCGATGATTGATTTCGGTCCGCTATTACAAAATCCATTCATGCTTTTATTCGGGGCAGCTGCTCAATTTGGGATTTTCTTTACCGTCATTATTGCCGTACTGTTTGGTTTTGATATCAAAGAAGCGGCTTCAATCGGGATTATCGGCGCTGCCGATGGTCCAACCGCCATCTTCGTTTCCAATCAACTGGCACCCAAGTTACTAGGGGCGATTACCGTCGCCGCGTATTCCTACATGGCGTTAGTACCGATCATTCAACCGTTGGCGATTAAAGCTGTGACGACTAAAAAAGAACGTCAGATTAGAATGACTTATAAATCTGAAAATGTTTCAAAAACAACTAAGATTGTTTTCCCAATTATTATTACGGTATTGGCCGGGTTTATTGCGCCAATTTCGTTACCGTTAGTTGGGTTCCTAATGTTTGGCAATCTGTTACGTGAATGTGGGGTACTCGATCGACTATCCGCAACTGCTCAAAACGAACTGGTGAACATCGTCAGTATTCTGTTAGGACTAACGATTTCAGTTAAAATGCAAGCGGATCTATTTTTAAACGTGCAAACCTTAATGATTATCGCTTTTGGATTAGTTGCGTTCATTATGGATTCAGTTGGTGGCGTGTTGTTTGCCAAATTGTTGAATGTATTCCGTAAAGAGAAAATTAATCCAATGATTGGGGCTGCTGGTATTTCAGCTTTTCCGATGTCGAGTCGTGTGATTCAAAAAATGGCTTCTGAAGAAGACCCTAAGAATTTTGTATTGATGTACGCTGTTGGTGCGAACGTTTCCGGTCAAATTGCGTCAGTCATTGCTGGCGGCTTACTATTATCGTTTTTTAGTTAAAGGAGGACCTGTAAGATGTGGACTAATTTAGAAACAGCTTTCGAGTTAATGCTCTTCGGGATGGGCGGCGTCTTTTTAGTACTATTCGTGCTCTTCTTGACGGCTAAGTTATTGATCAAATTTTTACCGGTGAAATAAGCGATGATGCTTAAAAGAATCTGGTTAGGGCTGAATCAAACTGAAACGCAACAATGGCAAGCCTTATTAGAACAAGCCGGCTTAGCAGTTGATTGGCAGGTTGATTATACGATTGGGTTATTCGAAAATAAACAATTAATCGCAACCGGTTCGGTGTATGCCAATATTATTAAATGCGTGGCTGTCAGCAATCAGCAACAATCGCAAAACTTGTTAACGCAAGTCGTGCAGGCGTTATTAGATGATTTAGAAGCGAATCAACAAACGCATAGTTTTGTTTATACGAAACCGGGCACGGCTGATTATTTTACGGCGCTGGGTTTTAAAGCCATTGTCACAACCAAACAAGTGATTGTCCTAGAGCGAGGTTTCCCTAATTTAAATGATTACCGGCAACAATTACGGCAGGCGAAACAGGCCGGTCAACGAATCGGGGCAATTGTGCTGAATGCCAATCCGTTAACAATCGGGCACGAACATTTGATTCAGACAGCGGTCCAAGCGAGTGATCACCTCTATCTCTTTGTCGTTTCAGAAGAGCGCTCGTTATTTTCTGCGCAAGAACGATTGGCGATGGTTCAACAAATCGCGAATAAATATATGAACGTCACTGTGTTACCCACGAATCAATATCTTGTTTCTAGCATGACGTTTCCAAACTACTTTTTAAAAGATCGTGCTGATCAAAACCTAGCGCGCGTGCAAGCCGAGGTGGATGCGACGTTATTTGCGAAAGTCATCGCACCAGAATTGGCGATTACAACGCGCTGGGTCGGGGAAGAACCCCTATCACCAGTGACGGCAATTTATAATCAACAAATGGCACACGTTTTTGGGACAGCGATTCAATTACAGATTATTCCGCGACTCGCAATCGCTGGTCAAGTTGTTAGTGCGACCAGGGTCCGGACGGCGATTAAGGCCCAGGATTGGTCGCAAGTCGCGCAATTAGTCCCAAAAGAGATTTATCCAATTGTGAAAGGAAGTATCGATGATGGAATTAAAACAAATCGCAACGGCCGGCACCATGGAATCTAGTGATTTAATGATTACATTAAGTCCTAATGAAACGGGTTTGGTCATTGACTTGCAAAGTAATGTTGAAAAACAATTTGGCCAACATATTCGGGCGTTAATCACAGAAATGTTGACGAAATTTGACTTAACGAATGTCACTGTGAGCGCTGTTGATAAAGGCGCTTTGGATTGTACGATTAAAGCGAGAACCGTCGTTGCAATCTACCGGGGTCTTGGTAAGACTGATTATGATTGGAAGGAGATTAACGCATGGATCGCTTAAGAAGAACGATGATGTTCGTACCAGGGGCTAATCCAGCCATGTTACGGGATGCAATTTTGTACGGTGCCGACTCAATTATGTTTGATTTAGAAGACGCTGTTTCGATGAAGGAAAAGGATTCAGCGCGGCTGTTGGTCTATAGCGCACTGAAAACATTTGACTACCGTAGCGTTGAAACAGTTGTCCGAATCAACGAACTCAATAGTGGTGGCAAACAAGATATTGAAGCGATGATTTTGGGTGGCATCAATGTGATTCGTTTACCTAAAACCGAAACTGCTGAAGATATTAAAGCCGTTGATGCCACGATTACCGAAGTGGAGACGCGTTATCAATTGCCAATCGGCACTACTAAAATGATGGCCGCGATTGAATCTGCAGAAGGGGTATTGAATGCCCGCGAAATTGCGACCGCCTCTGATCGGATGATTGGGATTGCCCTAGGTGCTGAAGACTATGTGACGAGTCAAAAGACCCGCCGTTATCCGGATGGACAAGAACTATTCTTTGCTCGAAATTATATTCTACACGCTGCTCGGGCTGCCGGGATTGCAGCCATTGATACCGTCTATTCGGATGTTGACAATGAAGCCGGTTTAAAACGAGAAGCTGCCTTAATTAAACAGTTAGGGTTTGACGGAAAATCAGTGATTAATCCGCGCCAAATTCCGATTATTAATGCGATTTATGCGCCAACCGAATCAGAAATTCAAAATGCTAAAGAAGTTTTAGCCGCGATTCAAGAAGCCGAAGCCAAAGGGTCAGGTGTGATTGCGATTAACGGTAAAATGGTCGATAAACCAATTGTTGAACGCGCCTATCGCGTACTCGCAATGGCAAAGGCTGCTAATATGGAGGTCGAATAATGGTTGTTAATAAAGTGGGCCGTGAGATTCCTAAACAATATGCAGATCAATATGGCGTCTATGCTGGTGAAGAAGCGAATCTTGCCGATTATCAACTGGCGACCAAACAAGTTCATCCGGTTAAACCTCGCGATAATAAACAATTAGCGTCCATTCATGACGCGATTGTGCAAACGGGTTTAAAAGATGGGATGACGATTTCGTTCCATCATCATTTTAGAGAAGGCGACTATGTGATGAACATGGTTTTAGCTGAAATTGCACGAATGGGCATTAAGAATATTTCGATTGCGCCTAGCTCGATTGCTAACGTTCATGCACCTTTGATTGATTATATTAAACAAGGCGTTGTGACCAACATTACCTCAAGTGGGTTGCGCGATAAAGTCGGGGCTGCCATTTCAGAAGGCATCTTAGCGAATCCAGTCGTCATTCGGTCACACGGTGGCCGGGCAAGAGCGATTGTCCGGGGTGATATTCATATTGATGTTGCTTTTCTAGGTGCACCTAGTTCAGATGAATACGGTAATGTGAATGGGACCAAGGGCAAAGCGACTTGTGGATCCCTGGGTTATGCGATGGTTGATGCGCAATATGCCGATCAAGTCGTCGTCATTACGGATAGTTTAGTGCCATATCCGAATACACCAATCAGTATTCCGCAAACGTTAGTCGATTATGTGGTCGTGGTTGATGCAATCGGTGATCCAGAAGGGATTGCTAAAGGGGCAACCCGATTCACCAAAAATCCTAAAGAGTTATTAATTGCTGAATACGCCGCTAAAATGATTACGGGTTCCGCTTATTTTAAGAATGGTTTCTCATTCCAAACCGGGACCGGTGGCGCCGCATTAGCAGTTACCCGTTTCTTGAAAGAAGCGATGATTGAAAATAATATTAAGGCCAGTTTCGTATTAGGCGGAATTACCAATGCCATGGCTGACTTATTGACAGATGGTTTGGTTGAAAAAATTATTGATGTGCAAGATTTTGACCATCCTTCAGCGATTTCGTTAGGGAATAATCCTGATCACTATGAGATTGATGCGAATATGTATGCCTCACCGTTAAGCAAAGGGGCTGTGATTAACCAGCTAGACGTTGCAATATTATCGGCCTTAGAAGTGGATACCGATTTTAATGTCAATGTGATTACCGGTTCTGACGGCGTTTTAAGAGGGGCTTCCGGTGGACATTCGGACACTAGTGCTGCTTGTAAAATGAGTATGGTGATTGCCCCCGTTGTTCGGGGGAGAATCCCAACGATTGTGGATCAGGTCACGACAGTTGTGACACCAGGCAGCAGTGTTGATGTCGTGGTGACTGAATTAGGGGTTGCCATTAATCCACAACGAACTGATTTAATTGACATGTTTAAAGCGAGTCGAATTCCCCAAGTCACGATTGAAGAATTGAAGACGAAAGCTTACCAAATTACTGGCGAACCCGCACCAATCCAATATGGTGATCAGACGGTTGCGTTGATTGAATATCGGGATGGCACGCTAATCGATGTGGTCAAAAATGTCTGAATTAAGCTATTTGACGGGACCGGAAATTACGTTAGTCGAGATGCTAAGTGCACGAGAACAAAGAGTCATGACGCAACAAACATTATTAAAACGGCATCCAGAGATGACGCTAGTCACCGCGACTTTAAGAATTCCGGGACCCATTAAAACAAGTGTTAGCCTGCAAGCATTGATGATTCAATTGAAGGGTCAGTTGCAAACTAATTATCAAGTTGAATTGGTCGAACAAAGGACTAATTTAACGGCCATCACGGGACCCGAGTTATATTTTGTGCTGGCTAAAGATGCTCAGTTAGTCAAACAAGAAATGATATCACTTGAAGCCCAACCGGGTTTTTATCAATTATGTGATTTGGATGTTTTGATTGATGAAGCGGGTGAATTAAGGCAAGTTAACCGCGAGCGTCTCCAGTTAGCTAGACGGCAATGTTTGGTTTGTGGGCAAGACGCCAAAGTTTGTAGTCGTTCGCGCCAACATGGTTTGTCAGAAGTTCAAACAGTGATTGACGGTATTATTGAAGAGGAGGTGCTAGCCAATGAATAATCAAAAAGTAGCTTTTACGGAAACCGTGCTACGTGATGGTCAGCAAAGTTTAATTGCCACTAGAATGCCGATTGCAGATATGCTCCCCATTTTGAAGACGATGGATCAAGTCGGCTATCACGCTTTAGAGGTTTGGGGTGGGGCCACGTTTGATGCTTGTATTCGCTATTTAAACGAGGATCCGTGGGAACGATTACGCCAAATCCGTAAACAAGCACCCCATACTAAATTACAAATGCTATTACGGGGTCAAAATATCTTAGGTTACAAAAATTATGCGGATGACGTTGTGACGGCGTTTATTCAGCAATCAATTGCAAATGGGATTGACATTATTCGTCTGTTTGATGCGCTGAACGATACCCGTAATTTAAAAACCGCATTAAACGCGACCAAGCAATACGGTGGACATGCACAGATGACGATTGCGTATACGACGAGTGATTACCATACGGTTGATTACTATGTTACTTTGGCCAAAGAAATGGCTGATATGGGCGCTGATTCGCTTTGCATTAAGGATATGGCGGGTATTTTAACGCCACAAACGGCTTATGATCTAGTGTCTAGAATTAAAGCAGCGATTGCAATCCCGCTTGAGGTGCATACTCATGCGACTAGCGGGATTGCTGAAATGACTTATTTAAAGGCCATCGAAGCGGGGGCGGATATCATTGATACCGCGATTTCACCTTTTGCGGGTGGGACCAGTCAACCCGCCACGGAATCCATGCAGATTGCATTGCAAAATTTAGGTTATACGGTCGATTTAGATCAAACTAAATTAAACGAAATTGCGGATTATTTTGCGCCGATTCGGGATCGTTTTCGACAGGACGGCTTGTTGAATCCTAAAGTCAAAGATGTTCAACCTAAAGCGCTTGTCTACCAAGTGCCAGGGGGGATGTTATCGAATCTATTGGCACAACTAAAAGCCCAGAATTTAGAATCGGCGTACAGTGATGTTCTGGAAGAAATTCCGAAGGTGCGAGCAGATTTAGGCTATCCGCCATTAGTGACCCCGCTTTCCCAGATGGTTGGGACACAAGCGTTAATGAACATTATTAGTGGCGAACGTTATCAAATTATTCCAAACGAGATTAAGGATTACGTCAAGGGCCTCTATGGTCGACCACCGGTACCGATTCAAGCCGCGATCACAACTAAAATTATCGGGGATCAACAACCGATTACCCAACGGCCGGCAGATTTATTAGCACCTCAATTGCCTGATTTTGAAAAGGCCAGCCAACCGTACGCTAAAGGGGTTGAGGACGTACTAATGTACGCGCTATTCCCTGAACAGGCGCGTGATTTTCAAGGCCGCCGGGAGGACCGGTTCTATGATGTACCGGTTCAAACCGTCCAAGTGGCTTTAACGCCAGAGTTTTAAGAGGTTAAAAAATAAAAAATTTAATAGTCAGCCACTAATCTGGCTGACTATTTGGTATAATTGTGCAAAATGACTGAAGGGGTGTTTTGCATGAATTTAGTAGTGAGCGCAGTGGCTAAAAATCTAGATTTATCACAAAATCAACCAATCAAAGAATTAGTATACGAAGCTTTTCGGAAAACGATTATCTTGGGGGATATTCCAGCCGGGGAACGGATTAATGAAAAGAACTTTTCCGAATCAATGAATATTAGTCGTACGCCAATTCGCTATGCTTTAAGACGTTTAGCAGATGAGGAATTAGTGATTCGAAAACCGGGTGTTGGTGTGATTGTTAAAGGGATTTCAATCAAGGATGCCTATGAAATTTATGCCATTCGCAAAGAATTAGACGCGTTAGCAACTCGACAAGCGATGCTCATCATGACTGATGCGGATTTTAAAGCCTTACATCAACTATTATTGACGACGAATCAATTAAATGAAGTTAACGATGTGGAAGCCGTCTTAAGAAAGTTCTCAGAGTTTAATCAGATGATTTATGATAAAAGTCAAATGTATCGGTTGAAATCAATCGTGACGAAACTGCAAGAATATTTAATCTATTTTAGAGATATTTGTATTAAAGATAAAAGCCGTCGAGATTCTGCACTTCAAGAACATTGGTTATTGTATCGGGGGATGGTTAATCAGGATATTGATCAGATTAATTTAATTACACACGAGCATTTAGACCATTCGTTGGAATTTATCGTTAAAGAGATGAGGGAACATCACCTTGAATGACCAATTACGACAAACAGCACAAATTGCACGGCAATCATTAATCGAAGAGGTGACGCTAGCGCCCAAGCCGGGGTTAGTCGATCCAGTCTCAGTGGGTGCACATACTGATATGGATCATCAACTATTTCTAACCAGTATTGAAGCACTCAGCCCGTATTTAGAACAGTATATTAATCTCGGTTATGCGAGTCAGTCTGACCAACAATTATTTGCTGAATTACGGACGGTTGGGCAACAAGCTGAACAGGCGATGTTGACTGCAACTCACCAGGTTAACACCCATAAGGGGGCTAATTTTTCGTATGCGTTCATATTAGGGGCACTAGGCAGAGCCTACCAGCAATGGTCACTAACCCAGTTGATTACAGCAGAGTTTGCGCCAGTTTTTGAGATTATTCAGGGGATGACAACCGGTTTAGTGTCGCGTGATTTTCAGAATTTGGCGACCAAAACGAAGCTGAGCTACGGGGAACAATTGTACGTTGATTACGGCTTAACGGGTATTCGTGGTGAAGCAGAAGCCGGCTATCCTAGCTTAAGGTTGCTGGTTTTACCACTTTTAAGAGGCTCATCAACTAAATTAAATGAAACCCAACGATTGCAGTTGATGTTAAAGTTAATGGCCAACGTTCAGGATATGAATTTAATCCATCGTGGTGGGATTGAAGCTTGGCAACAGGTTAAAGCGACTGCGACAAACTTATTGACGCAAGATTATCCAACTGATCTTAGTTTTAAACAAGCGTTACAACTTTTTGACCAACAATTAATCAACAAAAATCTAAGCCCAGGCGGGACAGCTGATTTATTGGCATTGGGGATTTTCTTTGATTTATTAAACCAAAGTCATTAGTCAAGAATAGCTTAAAGGCGTTAGCAATCCGAATTAATGGGATTGCTAACGCCTTTTTGATTTGATGACATTTAACTGACCACTTGATCCTGAAAGTTTTTAAAAATGGTTTGTTGATTGGTGGTTAGAATCAGAACAATCGCGTATTGTTCAGCGATTTGTTTCAGGTCGACTAATAATTGGCGGGCCGTTGTCGGAGTCAATTCGTCGAGATAATCAGCTAGAATGAACAATTGATGGTGGCCCAATAAACCGCGGACCAGTTGAATCCATAATTGTTGAATCGGTTTTAATTGTGCGCCGGGGGTTGTTTTGAAGTGTTTAATGTGTTGATTAATGAGCGATTCAAAAGGTTTTAGATTTTGATGTGGTTTCATCAAAAGGTTATCCCAACCGGTTAGGAAGGGAATAATTTTAGGATGCTGATAATCAATGATATAGGGTTTTTCAGGGGTCTGAAAAGTGGCACTGTGGACGTCAGCAGTGGTTGCGAAATAGAGTTTACCAGTTTCTAAGGGTTGTTTATTTAACATTTAAATCACATCCCGATGTTGTTTTTGTTTAGTATGGTGAATCATGATTATGATGACGCCGATTACTGGGATTAGCAAGGCTAATCCTGGTTGCCAGACTTGGCGTAAGACTTTGTTGGATAGTGTTTGTTTAGCGCTGTCGTGGAGCACTGGATTAATTAAGGAATCACTACTGAAATCGGTTAAATGATTCTTGAAAAGGGGGTTAAAAGCGTTTGGTTGCCGTTGAACGGTTTGCAGGGGGCGTTGTAGAAAATGTTGGTTGACGGCTTCCAAAAACTGCCAATATTGATCATTGAATAAAGCGCCGAGGATAATAATCGTCAGTAGGGCGAGTGCGATGACTAATAACGCTGTCATAAAATAATAACTGCTAATTTTAACGGTCGACCAGTTGGCACTCATAAAAGTTAACATATCTTGTTTTAACCATTTTAAAAGATAATAACTGAAAAAGAGGGCGCAGCAGACGCCGATTAGGAGTAGCGACCAATAGATTAATTGATAGGTTTTAATCAAATCTAAATTAGCGTGGAGTAGCTTGGTTAATAATTGATTAGCGGAATAACGCGCTTCGGAGGAGAAATTGGCGAGTTGGGTTTTCAATTGACTTAAATTGTGCTGGCCTAAACTAATCAGACCGAGCAGTAAGCCAATGATACCAAAGAAAAAGCAGTTAAATAAATAAAGACTGAGCGCGCTTTTTCGATAATAGTGAATATTCGCCAAAATAGATTTGATGAAAAACATGCTGCCACCTCCTGATATTCTCTAGTTTAAAGCCTAAGTGTGAAAAAAATATGAACTATGTGGTAAAAATTAGAGTGCAACTCATCACGGGAGATTCCGAGCATTAGCCTAGTCCGGTGAATAAAGACCGGTTAGGCTTTGTTTGCCGGACGTCGCTAAGCACATTAAAAAAGCGCCGCATCATCCGTTAATTGGACGACACGACGCTAGGTTTAATTGGAACTACTGGAACTGCTACTACTACTTTCTTTAAGGGCTTTACTCTTTGGGACTTCGGTTAAATCTGATTTATCCGTGGCGAGTTCAGGCGCGTCCGTTTTGAAAAGGTTCGCGGTTGTCTGATTACCATTCTGAGAGAAAAGACTGGTTGATTTAGAGCCGAGTTGATTTTTAATATCAATTAATTGTTGATAACCCGATTGATAATTAAAATTACTAGGATCAACGGGTTTGAAGCCATCAGGCGTGTAGAAACGCAAGAGGTTCTTCTCGTTGACATCATCAGATAGACTTAATTCGTGGGTGACTTGTTTTTGCCAAGTCGCAACTTGTTTTTTAAGTTTGGCAGATGGCATAGTGACTTCGGTGCCATCGCTATTCTTATAAATTGTCCCATCTAGAACGGTGTAGTCAGGGGTGACGAAGTTATGATTCCGGAAAGCGACGACTTGATCGTGATCACTCGACATTAAATCGGTTCCGAATTGAATATAGTTGGTCGTATCGACCCCGAGAAGATGCAGAATCGTTGGTAGTGCATCAATTTCACCACCATATTGGGTTTGAATGCCACCTTTGAGGCCCTTCATATTGATCATGAACGGTACCCGTTGGAGTTGCGCATTATCGTAATCGCCCCAGGTATCGGGATCGCGGCCAAGAACGCTCAGTAGGGATTTATTATCCGAATTAGAGAGGCCATAGTGATCACCGTATAAGACAATCATTGAATTGTCGTAAAGGCCGGAAGATTTCAGATAATTAAAGAATTCTTCCAAGGATTGATCGAGATAGTGGGCGGTCGCGAAATAGTTATTGACGGCCGTATTCTCGGTCGTTGCACGCGGGAAGTCACCGTCTTTTTCCGGTAATGGGAATGGAAAATGATTGGTGACGGTAATGAACTTCGCGTAGAACGGTTGTTGCATTTGTTCGAGATATTTAATCGATTCACCGAACAATAATTTATCTTTTAAGCCGTATTGTAAAACGTTGTCGGGACTGGTATTAAAGTAACTAGAATCAAAGAAATAATTATAACCAAAATTTTTATAGACGTTGTTGCGGTTCCAGAAGCTTCCGACGTTGCCGTGGAAAACGGCGCTAGTATAATCACCATTTTGCTTCAGAATCGAAGGCGCTGCTTGGAAGGTGTTGTCCGAACCTAAGGTAGTGAAGACCGATCCTTGGGGGAGTCCGTAGACACTGGTTTCCATCATATTTTCGGCATCACTGGTCTTACCTTGGCCGACTTGATGGAAGAAGTTGCTAAAACTTAACGTATTTTGATCATGATAGAGACTATTTAAAAACGGTGTGACTTCTTGACCTTCGAACTTATAATCAATCAAGAATTGTTGGAAACTTTCCAAATGAATCACAATCACGTTTTTGCCTTTAGCGACCCCCTCGTAGCTAGCGTTAGGGGCGGCGTAATGTTCTTTAATAAAGTTTTTGACTGGTTCTAAATCGTAACTTTCAGCCTGTGCGCGCACTTGGTTGTTTTGCGTGGTTTTAACCGCATCGTAAACGGTGAACGTATCGATTCCCAAATATTTAACGATGTAATTGCGGTCAAACGTTCGTGATAGGAGTTGGGGCCGATCCATTTCGCTAATACTTAAGTTAATCCCGAACAGTAAGACAGCGATTGAGGTGATGCTGAACGCCCAGCGTTTCGAGAAGCGCCGTTGGTCGATTTTAATCACTTTGAATAATAATAATAAGGCCAAGATGATAATATCAAGCCAATAAAGCGCATCGTGCCAACTCATCAGCGCTAGCGAACTTTTGCTGAGTCCCGCGGAAACTTTCGAATAGCCTAGAATCGTATTAATCGTCATGTAATCGGTGAATTGACGGTAATAGATGACGTTAAAATAAAGTAACGCGGTGTTAGCGCCGTAAATGATTAGCCCAACCCAGTAACTCAGATGGGGTTGACGAATATAGAGGAGAATACCGATCACTAAAAGCGTTGTCGAAAATGGGTTACAGATTAGAATTAACGTCTGCAGCAGATTGCTGGAGGCCAGATTAAAATCGGTAAAATATGCGAAGAGGGTTTTAATCCAAAATAAAAAGACTAGTAACGTTAAGAAGCCTAATTTAGTCGCTAGAAATTGTTTGATTTTTGCAAGTTTCAAGAAGCGTAACATCCTTTCCAGGAAAGACGAATATAAAGATAAAGTAATCAATATTGCTCTATTCTACCGCGTGGCGCGGGTGAGCGCAAACCAACCCGGCAGTTTAAATAGAAACTTAAAGTTTTCTAAAGCTAATTAGTCGCGTTTTGAAAAGAGTTGCGCGTAACGTGGATTTGGTTTTTCGGGGGTTAAAACGTGTTGATAGACGGCCTGTAACTCATGACCAATCTCAGTGATACTCTTTGATTCAGCGGTTTGATAGCCTTGTTTAGTTAAGTCAGGAACTGATTGTTCAACAATTGCGCGAATTAAGTTTGTGAATTCAGTGTTGTCGTGGCCCATGTAACAGTTTTGACGATCCGTTAACCAACCTTGATAAACTGGGATATCGCGGACTAAGACGTTTTGATGACTCGCGAGGGCTTCTAAGACGACAATCCCTTCAGTTTCTTCATAAGATGGGAAGAAGAAGAGGTCGGCACCGGTGTAAGCCCCTTTTAAAACGTCACCTTTAATGTAGCCGGGGAAGATGACGTTTGCCGGATGATCGGTTTGAACAATCTTACGGATGTTGCGTGGAATGCTGTACAACGGGACATCGCCAAACCAAATAAAGGTATAGTCAGGCATGTGACGCGCAACTTCGACAAAATCTAATAGTCCTTTGCGTTTGAAGAAGAGACCGACGCAAATCACGACTTTTTGTTCTGGTTTTAAATCGAAATAATCACGGAAGGCCGTTTCACGTTCCGTGACTGGTTGGTAATTCGCTAAATCAATGCCGTTTGAAATCGGCGCAATCGGCACGGTTAAACCATATTGTAATAGGAGTTGTTTCGCGTATGGCGTGGGGGTAATCAGGTGGTCAGCTCGGCGGTAAAGGCTCACCAAGTATTTCTTAACCAAAGGGGCGAGTTGATTAGAACCGATGAAGGAGTTTTTGAAATCTTCTTCAGTTGAATGGGCGTGATAAATCACGGGTTTATGCAACCGCCGAGCGCGTCGAATCATCCGCCGACTGTTGAGACCATAAGTGTTAATATGTAAAATATCATAATTGTCATCTTTAGCATCCAAGGTAAATTCAATGCCCATTTCAGTTAGTGCGCGTTTTTGGTGGTCCAATGCCCGACCAATGCCGGACTTGGCTAATAATTTTTCACTTTCGAAGTACAATAGAACTTTCATGTTGGCACTCCCTTAGAACGTATTAGGATTATTATAGCATAGCTGATTTAGAATCTGTTCGGGCTAAAGTCGGGCAAAATGGGTCAATTTTTAAGATTCGGTATAGTTCTAATCTAAATTCGTTACTTGGCCACATAAAATGGTTATAATGAATTTAAAGAATGAAACTTAATGAACATAAAAAGCAGGTTAGTTTAGATAGTGAGGTTAGCGGTTGTTATTTTTAGGTGGTTTTTATCAACAAATTATTTTGCCCTGGGCGCAGCAGTTTAATCATTTGCCATTAGTGAAGTTAATGGTTGAAAGTCTTGATAAGACAATTTTATATTGTCTGATTTATTTAGCGTGTCGACTAGTGTATTGTTTAGTGAAACGCTGGTCAACTAGTATCCGCGAAGAGCTACACCGGTTTGTCTTTGTCTTTTATGTCTGTTTACTAGTGTCATTGACCGTTTTACGGCATATTTATTATCCATGGCAACTGCAACTCTACGTTAATCGGCCGTTAAGTCAGATTAATTTAACACCCTTTGTTGAAACTTTAAAATTACGGCAAGCACCAGCTCAACTGGATTACTGGTATAACTTATATGGTAATGTTTTATGGTTTATCCCGTTTGGTTGGTTAAAATCAAGTTTAACTAAAAAACCGCATTCTGCTTTTAAAGTCATCTGCCAAGGGGCCTTATTATCGTTAGGCATCGAATCCGCCCAATTCATTTTAGGAACTGGATTGGCCGACATCGATGATTTAATTTTTAATACGATAGGCGCAATTATCGGTGTTATTTTATATCAGAGCGTTAATCGTCTAAAAAAGCGATAAATCAAGTGGGTTTATCGTTTTTTTTTGAAAAAAATTTAAGTTAGACGTCATTTATATGTAATCGCCATCATAGTCGATGCTATTGGATTCTGATTGGTATACCGGTTCGAAACCGCTTCAATGGTGCCGTTTTCGTACTAGAAATTCTAAAAAAATGTCTGTATAATGGATTCTTGTACTTTAAGAGAAGAAGAGGAATTTAGATATGGCTATTTTAATTGCATTAATCCCCGCAGTTGCATGGGGGAGTATCGGATTATTAAGTGGTAAATTAGGTGGCAATGCTTATCAACAAACTTTAGGGATGACAATTGGTGCGCTGGTTTTTGGAATCGGTACCTTTTTATTCCTACATCCCGTTTTAGATGCTAAAACAATGATTGTCGGGATTATTTCAGGGCTCTTCTGGAGTGTCGGTCAAGGCCAACAATTCCAATCGATGCAAGCCATGGGCGTTTCTAAAACCGTGCCCATGTCAACTGGGATGCAGTTAGTTGTCAATACATTAGCTGGTGCTTTATTGTTCCACGAATGGAAAACAACCCATGATTTTATCTTTGGGATTTTTGCGTTAGTGATTTTAATCGCCGGTGCCACTTTAACGTCAATGAAAGATCCTAAGAGTAACTTGGCTGCTAAAGAAGACACACAATTGGCCCGTGGTTTTAGAGCATTGCTCATATCAACGGCTGGTTATGGTGGTTACACGATTATCGTTAACTGGGCTCACGTTGGCGCAACTGCGATTGTCTTCCCACAAGCAATTGGGATGTTTATTGGTGCTTTAGTCTTTGCTATTTTTGGCATTGGTAAAGCGGTTTACAGTAAGAAAACAGTGCTTAACATTAGTACTGGTTTGTTATGGGGTTTAGGTAATCTATTCATGTTGATTTCAATGAGTGATATTGGCTTAGCCATCAGTTATTCATTGTCACAATGTGGGATTATTATCTCAACCATTGGTAGTATCTTCTTATTAGGTGAACGTAAAACTAAAAAAGAAATGGTCTTCGTCACGATTGGCTGTCTATTAGTCATCGTGGGTGGGGTCACATTAGGTATGATGAAATAATTCGCGCTATGAGAGAACGCGATTATCAATTTAAAAAGCGATTTATCCTGAACTTGAAGGATAAATCGCTTTTTTGATTGGGTTTAAATTAATTTACGTCGGGCGTGTTCAACAAATTTGAACTTATCCGAACGATGGACCGATTCAGTGAACTGTAATAGCGTGTTGTCCTGTAAATGAGTCTCGCTTTTGACAATCACGACGGAGCTACCGGGTGTGATGTGTAGAATCGCTTGTTGTTCTTCGGTTGCTGGGGCGACCGTGACTTCTTTACTCGCGTAACCAATCTCTAAATGTTGTTGGTTTTCAAAATAATCGTATAAAGAATTAGCCGCGACGGTTTCGGTAATGGTGGGGACCACCGCTTGAACGACGTAATCATTATCGATAACTAAGGGTTCGCCATCGACAATTCGCAGCCGTTGAATATAAGTTGCGGGGATTATTTCGGTCGTGTCTAAGTTAAATTTAGTTTGCGGTACCGTAGTCGTTGAAAATTTGAGGACCCGCGTTTCGGTTTTCATATCAAATAATTCATCTAATTCGTGGTAACTGGTTAAACCAGAAATCGGAAAGGCGTAACGATCAAAGGTTAAGACGATTGATCCTTTCCCTTTAATCTTATGAATAAAGCCGTTTTCTAATAAGTTAGCGAGCGCTTTGCGGACCGTTTCGCGGGAAGCACCATAAAGTTCGGTGAGCTCTTTTTCGCTGGGAAGATAGGTATTGGCTGGATAAAGCTGGTGGGTAATCTTGCGAACTAAATCGCGGTAAATCATTTCATATTTTTTTATCATTCGTTAAACTCCTAATATCAATAAGTCTATCATATAAATTATAACGGTCAGATGCAAGTGTTTGAGGGCTAGTATAGACAAGTTTTAAAATATTTTGTAAGCGGTAATATAAAATGTTTGACAACTTGTACGTACATGATATATGATGAGCTTGTTAACAGAAAGCGCTTTAATTATTTGCAATCATTTATTCTAGGGAGGTCATGATTATGGCTCAAAAAGATTATTCACAACTCGCCAAAGCAATTGTCGCTGGGGTCGGGGGAAAAGGTAACATTGATAGTTTAATTCACTGTATTACACGTTTACGTTTTTATTTGAAGGACGAAAGTTTAGCGCAAACCGAAACAATTAAAGCGTTAGATGGTGTGATTAGCGTTCAGCAATCATCTGGTCAGTATCAAGTTGTGATTGGCAATCAAGTGACGGCCGTTTATGATGCCGTGATTGCGGAAATTGGTGTCGAATTTGCAGATGAAGAATTAACGTCTGAAACAGTCGCCCAAACAACGAAACAACAAAATTTAACACCATGGGGCCATGTCAAAGCAGGGTTCAGTCAATTATTAGGCGTTATTACGGGGGCAATGAGCCCAATTGTCGGCATGTTAGCGGCGAGTGGGATTTTAAAAGGGATTCTAGCGATTTTAACCATGCCTCAATTGGGTGAAATGATTAGTCCAAAGAGTGAATTATACTTGTTATTAAATGCGATTGGTGATGGCGTCTTTTATTTCTTACCGATTCTAGTCGGCTTTACAGCAGCGAAAAAACTAAAAGGTGATCCTGTAATGACGGCCGTAGTCGGCGGGATATTAGTCCATCCAACATTGGTCGCATTGAATGGTAAATCATTATTGGAAATTGGTAGTTTGAATTTCCCAATGGTTAACTACACTTATTCAATTTTTCCAATGATTTTAGCAGCGTGGTTAGTCGCTCGTTTAACGAAATGGGTTAAGGGCTGGTTGCCTGGTTATCTTCAAATCATCTTTACACCACTAATCGTGATCACGATTACGGCTGTGATTACTTTGTACTTAACCGGTCCAGCAATCACATGGTTGTCAACAGGCTTAGCCGCGGGTATTCAATGGTTATTGCTAAAGAGTGGTTGGCTATCTGGTTTATTAATTGGTGGTTTCTATCAAGTGCTGGTTATCTTTGGCTTACATTGGGGTATTTTGCCATTATTGGCCAACGATATTGCCGCAACTGGTCACAGCTACTTGAATGCGATTTTAAGTACAACGATGGTGGCGCAAGGGGCAGCAGTCTTAGCTGTTGCGATTAAAACCCGCAAAACAGAGTTAAAAGAACTCTCATTTGGTGGTGCGATTTCAGCTTTTTGTGGGGTTACCGAACCAGCTATTTACGGGGTCAATTTGAAGTTTAAACGCGTCTTTGTTTCTGGTTTAATTGGTTCAGCTGCCGGTGGTTTTGTCAGCGGTTTGTTACACGGCAATATGTTTGGCTTTGCCGGTTCATGGATTGGCTTTGCATCATTCTTAGATCCGAAGAATCCAAGTGATTTATCAAACTTATGGGTTTTCTTAATCGCATCAACGGTCGCAACGGTTGTGCCATTTATCGTGACTTACGTTTGGGGTTACAATGATCAAATGCAAGCTGGCGATGGTTTAGCAAAACCTAAGAAACCCGGTACCGTTAAATAATTTTTAAAGCATAGGAGACGAATTAATATGGAATGGTGGCAAAAAGCGACGGTTTATCAAATTTATCCGCGTAGTTTTCAAGATTCAAATGGTGATGGGATCGGTGATATCAATGGGATTATTCAACGGTTAGACTATTTAGCCAATCTAGGGATTGAATTAATCTGGTTAACGCCAATGTATGTCTCACCCGGTCGCGATAACGGTTATGATATTGCTGATTATTATCAAATCGATCCGATTTATGGGACGTTGGCTGATTTTGAACGGTTATTAAAAGCGGCCCATCAACGGGGTATTAAGATTATGATGGATATGGTTGTCAACCATACATCTGATCAACACCATTGGTTCCAAGAAAGTTTAAAATCAAAAGATAATCCGTATCATGATTATTATTTATGGCAGGACCCCGTTGACGGTCATGAACCGAATAACTGGTTGTCGAAGTTTAGTGGTTCCGCTTGGGAATACGTGCCAGCTTTGAATCAATACTATTTACATCTCTATGAAAAGAGTATGCCTGATCTCAATTGGCGCAATCCGCAGTTGCGGGCTGAAATCTTCAAGATGATGCAATTCTGGGCTGATTTAGGGATTGATGGCCTACGTCTCGATGTGATTAATAATATTTCGAAGGATAAAGATTTTCCGAATGATAGCTTTAAAACGCCAAGCGATGATGGGCGCAATTTCTATACGAACGGTCCCCATGTGCATGAATATTTACACGAGATGTATCAACAAATTTTTGGCCCTAATCAATTCGTAACGGTTGGTGAATTATCATCGACGTCGATTGACGAAGCGCTCAAATATACGAAACCAGAACGCGAAGAATTATCGATGGCCTTCACGTTCCACCACGTCAAAGTCGATTACACGGGTGGTAAGAAGTGGACCTTGGGACACTGTTATTTACCCGATTTAAAACGGGTCTTAAGCGATTGGCAAACGGGAATGGCCACTGGTGGCGGTTGGAACGCATTGTTCTGGTCTAATCATGACCAACCCCGCGCCATTTCACGGTTCCTCAATGATGGGCAATACCGGGATCAATCCGCTAAATTACTCGCACTTGTGGAGTTTGGACTGCAAGGTACCCCGTATATTTATCAAGGTGAAGAAATTGCGATGAAGAATGCGTACTTCACGGATATTAAGCAGTATAATGATCGTGAATCGATTAATGCTTATCATCAGATGCTCGCTGATGGGCATACTGATGCTGAAGCGATTACGATTTTACAACAAAAATCACGGGAAAATTGTCGGATTCCAATGCAATGGGATGACAGTGTTCATCACGGTTTCACGACCGGCACGCCGTGGTTGCAACCGGTCTTGCACGACGATTATTCGGTTACTAAAGTCATGCAAGCACCAGACAATGTTTTCGCGTTTTATCAGACTGTGATTCGATTACGCCAAGGCCAACCATTATTATTAAGCGGCCAATACCGATTATTGGCAGCCGATGATGAAGCGGTCTACACTTACGAACGATTTGATCAACAACAAGTGATTCGCGTTATGGCTAATTTCACTGACCAGGTTCAAGTTCGGGACGTACCAGAAGAGGTACAAATCTTATTAGGCAACTATCCTGAGCAGATGATGAAAGATCAAAAAATCACCTTGCAACCTTACGAAGCGGTGATGTTACGATATACGGAAGAAGGTTAAGCTAATGTTTGGTTTTTTGAAAAAAGAAACGAGTGTTGAATTGAAAGCACCCACTAGCGGTTTGTTTGTCCCTTTAGCAGCAGTTTCCGATGAAGTATTCGCTAGTAAGGCAGTTGGTGATGGGTTTGCAGTGACACCAGCGGGAAATGCGAATCAAGTGGTCTCACCCATTGACGGCGTGGTTAGTTCGATTTTTCCAACGAAACACGCGATTATGTTGACGACTAAAGCGGGCGTTGAAATTCTGCTTCATTTGGGCATTGATACGGTTGAATTGAACGGTGCACCGTTTACCATGTTGGTTACTGAAGGCGCCAAGGTTCAACAAGGCACGCCACTGGTGACGGTCGATTGGTCCCAAGTAATCGCAGCCGACAAGGAAACCACTGTGATGGTGGTTAGTGCCAACGCGACGTTTGAATTAGCAGATGCCGTGACTGGTGAAGTCAGTCCAGCAACGACCATCGGGACTTTCAAGTTAATGACAGATTGAAGGGGTATTTATCCAACGAATCATTATTGAATCGGATGACTTCGGTATCACGACCGGAGTCTCCAAAGGGATTCTAGCAGCATTGCAACACCAAATCGTGACTTGTACTAACGCCCAAGTGACATCGGTCGATTTTAGCCCTAGTGTTCAACTGGCGCGCCAACAAGGGATTCAGCAAATGGGGCTTCATCTGGTCTTAGATCGTGATCAGCCAGTTAGTCGGCCGGATTTAATTCCGACGTTGATTAAGCAAGACGGTCATTTCTGGGATTATGCGACACTCAATCTGCAAGAAGTTCGACTTGAATTTCAAGCGCAGATTGACCGGTTTCTGGCGAGCGGTTTACAATTAACCCATTTAACCTCACACCATTTTGTGTCGACGTTATCACCGGCGATTTACCAGATTGTGTTAGCATTAGCTGAACAGTATCGAGTGCCGGTGCGCAATGAATGGTGCCGGTTATCGACGGCGGCACAACGACCGTTTGACGAGATTAGTCGGCAGTTTAATGTGACGTTGTCGAGTCGGTTAATCATGCATCAACACACCGAACCGGTGTTAACCGAACGCGGCTTAACGGCGCAATTAATAGCGACGACGGCTGAACAGGTACCAGTCGTGTTGACCCATATCGGTTGGTTATCCGCTAGTTTGCGCGCTAAAAGTAGTTTGACAACCAATCGGTTAGTTGAATGGCAAACATTAGACGGTTTGAAGAAGCGTGGTTATTATCAACGCCACAACCTTGATTGTGTGACGTACCAATCTTTGATAAAGTAGGAGGCCAGTTTCTTGGCGTATCAGCATTTAACGATTTTAGGGGACAGTATTACGGATCGGCGTAATCATTATGCGACTAAATGGTATTACGATTGGTTAGCAGAATGGCAAGCCATTCCGAAGGTCACTAACTTAGGGATATCGGGGAGCACCATTGCACCACCGTACGATTCGATGGTGCAACGTTGGCAAGCGATTCCCACCGATACCGATTTACTCTTAATCTATGCAGGGGTTAATGATTTTGGACGTGATACACCGTTAGGCCAGTTTGGCGATCAGACGACCGCAACGTTTTATGGTGCACTGAGTCAATTGTTGGGTCGGATTAAACGTCAACGACCAATGGCCGACTGCTATTTTATTTCACACGTCATGATTGGAACGACTTTCTTTCCGGCGGTTAATCATTGGGGCTACCGGCAAATTGATTATGAACAAGCGATTCAAAAAGTGACGACAGCATTTGCGGTGGCGCATATCAGTTTATACCAACACCCTGAGTTATCGTTTGCCAATGCTGAGCAAGCTGATCGATTAAGTCTAGACACATTACATCCCAACGATGCGGGACATTTGGCGATTGCTAAAGTGATTCAGCTCGAATTAGCTTAGATTTAAAAAAACGCGTTAACCGTTTAATATCGGTTAACGCGTTTTTTAATTAGAATAATTGTCCAATTCCGTAGTGAATCGCCATGGTGATGAGTCCGATTAGGATGTTGCGGATGATGGCGACTTTTACTTTGCCGTCGCCGAGTTTGGAGCTGATGAAGGCCGTCATTGAAACGGCGATGGTGACGGCGATAATTGTGCCGGTCATTTTGTAAGCTTCAGGTAGTAAAATCATTGCGACCAGCGGGAAGACACCGCCGAAAGCGGCCGAGAATAGTGATGAGAAAGCGGCTTCCCACGGATTCATGTAATGGCCGAGTTCGAGATCGTATTTGACGTTGACGATTGTTTCGAGCGGTTTTTTATGCATCAAATCTTGGGCAATGGCTAAAGCTGTTTCGGAAGTGACCCCCTTTGATTCATAGAAGGCTTGGACTTCTTGAATTTGATCGTTTTTAGCATTTTTCAACCGCTGTTGTTCAATCGCGACAGCGGCCTTTTCAGTGTCACTTTGCGAACTCACTGAGGCGTATTCACCGGCGGCCATTGAAAAGGCACAGGCTAATAAATCAGATAAACCGGCGATAAAAATGGTGAAATTATTGGTGGTTGCTGCCGCAACGCTGAAGAGTACGCCAACAACGGTTAAAATGCCATCGTTGGAACCTAATACACCAGCGCGTAAGGTGTTCATTTTTTCTTCCATGGTTTGTTTCTGTTTTGTTTTAAGTCGCATATTAAGTCAGCTTTCCAATCTTTAGTGGGCAAATAAGGAACCGATGGCGTAAGTGACCAGCATCGTGATTAAACCTGAAATCACATTTCGGAGAATGGCTTTGGGCCGATTAGCATTTCCTAAAACTGCCGCTGTATAACCAGTAATCGATAGGGCAATCATCACTGCAATAATCGTCCCAATGATTTTGAAGTGGCTGGGCAGTAGAATAATCGCTAGTAATGGTAGAATAGAACCAATTGGAAACGAAATGAGGGAAGCAACTGCGGCCGCATACGGATTCGTATAGGCGGTTGGATCAAAACCGTATTTCTCGCGAACGACCGTTGTCACTGCATCGGCGGACATCATTTCGGTGGACGCTTTAGCCGCTAGTTCTGGGGCAATCCCCGTCTTAATGTATTTTTGACGAACAAAAGCGAGTTGTGAGTCATAATTACTGGCAAGATTGAGTTGTGTATTGATGACGGCAATTTCTTGGGCGTCTTTTTGCGTACTAACCGAAACATATTCACCCATCGCCATCGAAATCGTACCGGCTAACATGCCTGCAATGCCTGAAATAAAGATAGCGAAGTTATTGCTAGTCGCACCAGCCACGCCGATGACAATACCGGCAACGGACAGAATGCCATCGTTAGCGCCCATGACACTAGCACGCATAATATTAATTTTTTGAGCAAGAGAGAGATGAGCTGTCATAGCAGCCTCCGATAATTTATTTTATTTAATAATCATTATAAAGTAGCAACAATTCTATTTTAAACAATTGATGTCAAAAGTCAAGTTAGGACTTGCCTTATAGTACACTAGAAGGTATATAGTCATCTTATTGAAATAGAAATGGTGGATGATGATAATGAGTCGAATATTAATTTTAGGGGCTGCGGGACAAGTCGCGCAGTTAGTCATCAAGCAACTTTTGGCGGAGCAGCAACATCAATTGGTTTTATATTTACGGCATGCGGAGCGATTAGCGTCTTTAACGACGCAACCGCAAGTTACTGTGATCGAAGGGGACGTTAATGATTACCCACAATTGGTCAACGCGATGAGCAATGTCGATAGCGTGTACGCTAATCTGGGTGGCCAGTTTGAGCCAATGGTTAAGAATATTGTTCGGGCGATGGCTGAAACGAATGTCCAACGATTGATTTATATCAGTGGGTTAGGTCTTTATCATGAAGTGCCCGGAGAATTTGGTCGGTGGAATGAACAGGCGGTTGGCCATCAAGTCATGGAAGATACGCGCGATGCAGCACGATTGATTGAAACTTCGGATTTAAACTATGCGATTTTAAGATGCGCTTATATGACTGATGCACCAATCACTAATTATGAATTGACGGAAAAGGGCACGGCCTTTAAAGGGACGATTATTTCGCGTCAGAGTATTGCGACCGTTGTTCAAAAATTGATTGATAATCCGAACTTGGGCCACCGTGTTAGTTGGGGGATTAATCAACCCAATACGGATGGTGATCGGCCCCAGTATTAATAGAGGGTAGGTTAAAACATGGCAGAACAACAATATAAAATTGGTGAATTTGGTAAATTAGTCGGGTTATCGACATACACGTTACGCTATTATGAAGAACAAGGTTTGATTAAACCGCACCGGGATGCAAATGATGTCCGTTATTTTACATTGGAAGATGTTAAGTGGGTCGGTTTTATTTTGCATCTGAAAGGGACGGGTATGCGCATCAATGAATTAAAGCTGTACGTTCAATTACGCGCACAGGGTGATTCGACGATTAAACAACGACGGGATTTATTACAAAAAACACGGGCCGATGCGGAAGCTGAAATGGCTGAACTAAAAGCGCATTTAACCGTATTGAGCCATAAGATTGATTGGTATGACGGTAAAGTCGATCGGACTATTAATGAAGATGAAAGTTTCGAAAATTATCTACAACGTTTTGATGATTAATAAAGGGTGATTTAAATGGCAAAAAAACAAACAGCTGGTCGCGATAATTTGGGTGATTTTGCGCCGAAATTTGCTGAATTAAATGATGATGTTTTGTTCGGTGAAGTCTGGTCGCGCGAAACACAATTATCAGCGCACCAACGGAGTTTAATTACGATTTCAGCTTTGATTTCGGGCGGCAATTTAGAACAGTTACCCGCCCATTTAAAAATCGGTAAAGCCAACAGGATTACTAAAGCCGAAATTGCGGAAGTCATTACCCATTTAGCTTTTTATGTCGGTTGGCCAAAAGCTTGGTCCGCCTTTAATCTAGCCAAAACGATATTTACAGAAGATTAAGTGAATTTGGACAAAAAGAAGCCATCATCCAGAATGTTAACGGATGATGGCTTCTTTAGATGGCACTAGTCAATTAGTGGTGATTGACGACCAATCGATAAATTAACCGACCTAAATTAATGAGTATTAATACGAAAAGAACGGGCACAATGAATAGGATTAAAAAATTACCATCTGTAAATAATGTTGGTGACCACCATTCAATCAGTGTTCTGACCAAAACAACCAGTATAATGGCTGCAAGTAAGGCTTTAAGTTCGGATTTTTGCATCAATAGTGACCTCATCATAATTTGTTTGTTGATTAACAATATAAACGATTGTGTCTAGCTTGTCAGAGGTTCAAGAATGATTTAATTGATTCTTAATTGTTGGCAAGCAAAAAAGAGGGTGCGATATAAGTTTTAGTATCCTAATATTAAACGATTATTGTTTTGACGCGCGCCAGAATTCATCAATTTCCGTTCAAATCAAAAACCAACCTATCCTTAATTCAGAATAGGTTGGTTTTTGGACTTGATACTCAATTGATAACGTGCTTCTCAAGCAGCCTTTTCCGGTTAACTACGAACTGGGCATCATGAGTAAAAAAATACTCATAACACCCAGTTCTAGGTTAATCCTCAAAGCCTGACCAACTTGAGTTAGCACTCAATTGATAACCGAGTTCTGTCACAGCTTGTTTTAAAGTTCAACACCATGTTCTTTGAATAATTCTGGGAGACTCTTTAATGATTGCGCATCGTATTTAGCGAAGAAATCAGGCACACTGTAAGTTTTATCGGCCGGACGAGAAGCGTCAAAACTATTACTGATTGATTCGATTAATTCGCCATCTTTAATTGTTAATTCAAGATCTTCGACTGGAATACTCCGTTTATCGGTAATCTTAGCGTCGATTAAGAATGGACGGCCTGCTTTAGTCACTTCGAGCGCTTTGTCGAAAGCAGCAGGGAGTTCTTTAGAAGAACGAACCGTGATGGATTCAATCCCCATGCCTTTTGCGATCATGGCAAAGTCTTGGTCTTCAATGAAAATCCCAGAGAAGTCCATTGGAATATCTTCTTGTTCACTCTTGATAAAGTTTAATGACGCGTTTGAAGTGATGATGTTGATGATTGGTAAGTTGTATTTCTTTTCAGTGATTAAGTCTTGCATAACCATTGAAAAGGCACCGTCACCCGCAATATGGAAGACTTGACGATCTGGGAAGCTGAGTTGACCCGCTAAAGCACCAGGAATCCCTGAACCCATTGAAGCGAAGAGGGCTGAAATCACCCATTTGTTCTTAGGCGTTAAGTTCAAATGACGGAAACTGTTGATAATGTTATCACCAACGTCAATTGAGAAGACGGCATCTGGATCGGCAATCCGATTGATTTGTTTGTAGATTGGTTCGAATTCCAAAGGATCAGATTCGCGATTTGATAACATATCGAGGTATTCTTGCCAGTTAGCCATATCAGCTGCAGCTGCTTTGAAGAATGGACTTGGGGCAACGGCTTGGCTGCGATCCAAAGCTTTTTCAACGAAGGTCGTGGCGTCTGACCAGATACCGAAGTCTAAGAAATGGTGGCGACCGAATTGAGCTTCGTCATTGTCAATTTGAATAAATTTGAAATCATGTGTGCGGTAAATTAAGTTGGCAAATGGGAAGTCAGCGCCAATCGCAATCACTAAATCACTAACGGCCATAATTTCATCAGCCGCTTTAGAAGCCGCCCGGTTAGACATGCCTAGGTTACCTTCATAGCTATCGGGCACTAACCCTTTTGCTAAACCGGTCATGACAAGTGGAATTTGGAGTTTCTTCGATAATTCGACTAACTTGTCGCCACCGTCTTTAATCCCACGGCCAACGTGAATGACGGGGCGTTTAGCGTCTTTAACCATCGTCAAGAATTGATCCACTTCTTCATCAGTGGCAACAGGGCCAGCCACTTGTTTGCGATCAGTTGGTGAACTTGAGCTGTAAGGTGTATCTGGAATTTCAACGTAACCAAAATCATTAGGAATCACGACAACCGCGACACCGTTGTGTTTGTAGGCTTCACGAATTGCTTTATCAACAACATATGGCAAACTTTCGGGTGTCATCACTAAGCGATTGTAAACCGCAACGTCTGCGAACATTGGATTTTCGGCAAATTCTTGGAAGTAATTGTAATTCATATTGCTACTAGGCACTTGACCGATTAAGGCTAAAACGGGTGCGTGGTCTTCCTTTGCATCATAAAGACCGGTTAAAAGGTTAGTGGCACCGGGGCCAGCTGAACCAAAAGTCACGCCGATTTTACCGGTTAACTTAGCGTCAGCAGCAGCGGCGAGTGCGCCAACTTGTTCGTGACGAATTTGAATATATTTAAGCCGATCTTTTTCGATATTAAGCGCATTCATTGTTGAGTTAAATGAACCACCTGGGTAACCGAAAATATGGTCAACGCCCCAAGATTCGATGACGCGAAGCATAGCGACGCTGGCTGGAATTGTTTTTTGTAGATCAGTTTTTGTGTTAGTCATGAGAAAGAACTCCTTTAGGTGTATTCACTATTTAGGTTGTACACAACCCTATAGTGTTAATTTAGCACACGTTGAAATCGATTACAAGTGAAACGCTTATAAAAGGTATGGAAGATTCTAATTGATATGAATGAGATTATAAGGTGATAAGAAGCGACTCGTTAAAATAATTTCGGCGACCTCGGTCGGTGTTTCGGGATTCACTTTTAAAAGCCAGTGTTTAAAAATATTGAATGCGCCTAAAATCACAATTACTTCGGCATAGTCTTTGGGGACTTCGGTTGAATAACTGGCCTGGGTTTGAAAAATATTTTTACCGCGAATAATTGTGACAACTAATTGATAGAGGCGGTCACTAAACGTCACATCGACATCGGGGCGCATCAAACTGATGAAGAGTGGGCGGTGTTGGTAGGCATAGGTAATTAGCTTGAAAAAGAGGTTGTACAAATGATCGTGGGCTTCCGGCATTGTAATTTGAGGATTAGCGACTTCATCGAGATTGTTTTGGAGCAGCGTTTGGACGCCGTCGAGAATTTCCTGTTCAATCTGGTCTAATAAATCATATTTATCTAAATAGTGTAAATAAAAAGTCCCCCGACTAATTTCAGCGGTCGTCGTAATGTCAGAAACATTTAAATTGGCGAAGCCTTTTTCGTTTAACAACGTGATAAAGGCGGTTCGAATTTTTTGGTCAGTCAGTGCTTTCTTTTGTGCGCGGTCCATCGGCAGCTCCTCCTGTTGAATGTTGCCTTTAGTATACGCAATTTATCAAAATAATCAACACCGTGTCAATTAAAGTGTTGAATCGTTTACATAAACACTTTTGAATAAAGTGATTATTGTAAATTAAAGGTGATTGTTTAAAATGTAAATTAACAAAGTGTTCAGCAATTCAGGAGGATTATTATGATTAAAACGGAATGGCAATATCTATTTAAAAATAAAAAAATCTTAGTCGTTTTAATTGGTCTGTTGGCAATTCCAACCATCTATGCCGTGATTTTTTTAAGATCGATGTGGGATCCTTATGGCCGATTGGATCAATTGCCAGTTGCAGTGGTCAATCAAGACCAACCTGTTCAGTATCAAAATCGTAAAATGGCAATCGGGTCGCAACTTTCAAAGAATTTGAAGAAGAGTCAGTCTTTGGATTATCATTTTGTCTCGGCGAAACGGGCACAAAGTGGGATTAAATCGGGAGACTATTATATGGTCTTGACGATTCCGAAAGATTTTTCGAAGAACGCCACTACTTTATTGGCCGACAAACCCCAGAAAATGATGCTGAAGTATGAAACAACCTCGGGGCGCAGTTTTATTTCAGGTAAGTTATCAGCGACGGCCGTTGAGAAAATGGGCAATCAGATTTCTGAACAGATTACCGAGACCTACGCCAAAACGATGTTTGCACAGATTAAAAGATTAGGTCAAGGGATGACCCAAGCCGCAGCTGGCGGTCAACAATTAACTAAGGGCGCGACACAGTTAAGTGCCGGCAATACTAAGATAACCAGTAATCTCAATCAGTTGGCGGCGAGCTCGTTAACGTTTGCTAACGGGACTAACCAATTTGATCAAGGGTTAAACCAGTATATTTCTGGCGTTAAGACATTGAGTGATGGGACACAAACACTGAATAGTGGCTTAATTCAACTTCAAGAAAAAGTGACACCTTTAGCGTCAGGCACGAGTCAATTACAAGCCGGCAGTCAATCATTGAGTACCGGGGTTCAGCAATATACGGCGGGGGTTCAAACCGTCAATCAAAATATGCAAACTTTAAATACGGGGACGCAACAATTACAAGCATCAACCAGTGCGTTGGGTCAAGTCGCGCAGCTCGCTAGCGGTGCTGCAACCTTGCAAGCGCAACTCGGAAAGGCAGCGACTAATAATCAAACGATTACGACGCAGTTACAAACGATTGGAACTGGCATTACGCAACAAAACACCAATTTAACGGCTGTTCAAACCGGATTGCAACAGTTGGCGACCAATTTGCAACAAAACCAGACAACGACTCAAACAACGACAGCTAGTTTAACGACGTTAGCAACTGATTTACAAGCCGTTAAAACGGCGCAAACGACGATTCAAACCAAGGTCCAAACGGCAGCTGAAACACAACAGTTAACCAGTGTACAACAAGCTGCAGTCGTTGCAGCCGCTCAACCGAATACTGAAAAGCTTGATCAAGTGATTGCGCAAGTTAAGACGTTGCAACAAACGACGACTGATAATGCGCAAACTCAGGCGCAAGCGTTAGCGGCAATTAAAGGCGCACAACAGGCGATTAGCCAGTTGCAAGCGGTCGGTGGCAATTTAACGCAATTAGCCAGCGGCAGTCAAGCTGTGACAAGTGGGTTACAACAATTGACGATTGGTTCTAATCAACTTGTGACGGGGTTAAATCAAGCGCAAAGTCAATCGGCGCAATTAGGTGCGGCTGTCACGAAACTTGCGACCGGCACACAACAGTTATCGACGGGGACCAACCAACTCGCTGCACAAAATGTAGCATTGAACAATGGTGCGACTCAGCTAGTGAGTGGGACCACGCAATTGGCAAACAGTACGCCGAGTCTGATTGCAGGTATTACTCAGTTAACGGCGGGGAGCCAAAAAGTGACAATAGGAGCTCAAAAATTAGTCAGCAACAGTGGGACTTTAACCACCGCGGGGCAAACACTGGCCACCGGTGCCACTAAGATTAGCCAAGGCAGTGGTCAATTGGCGACTGGCTCTGGTCAAATCGGGACGGGCTTACAAAGTTTAACGACGGGCAATCAAAAATTAGCCACGTCATTAGGTCAAGCTGGCGTACAAGTCAAAAAAGTCCATGCGACTGATTTAACTTACGCTCAAATTGCGAAACCAGTCACCACTAAACAGCATGAACGCGATACTGTTCCTAACAATGGGACGGCGATGGCGCCTTATATGATGGCGGTTTCGACTTATGTGGGCGCTATGGCAATGTGTTTAATGTACGATATTTACACACCACGGCGCAAACCAAAGAGTGGCGTCAGTTGGTGGGCAAGCAAGATGTCTGTACTCACATTAGAGGTGATGACGCAAACAACTTTGATGTATGGCTTGATGATGTTGATTAACGGTCTAAATCCGGTGCATCCCGGCGCGACTTATTTGGTGGTACTGATGACCAGTTTAACTTTTGTCAGTCTAATTAATTTATTAAATCTCCTCTTCGGTCAAATTGGGTCGTTCTTCGCCTTAATCTTGTTAGTCCTTCAATTAGGCGGGGCTGCAGGAACGTATCCTATCCAACTCTCAAATAGTTTCTTTGAAGCGATTCATCCGTACTTGCCGATTACGTACGCGGTGAATGGGTTGCGCAGCGGATTAATGATTGGTAATTCGGTATTGCCAAGTGTCGCGGTGTTAGCGGGTATTACAGTCGTCTTATCAGGCTTAACGATTGCATTCTTCTCATTGAAACGTAAAAAAGTCAGCACAATTGAAATTGCAGAACTTTAGCAGATTAAAAAACCATCGACCCAAATTTTTTGGGTTGATGGTTTTTTAGTTGAGATAGCTAATCAATTGTTCAGTCGTTAATTGTTGCTTTTCAGCATCGGTAAAGTCGGCAATTAGCTGACCGTCTTTTAGAATTAATAGGCGATTGCCGTATTTTAAGGCATCGGCTAAATCGTGGGTAATCATTAGACACGTCAGCTTGTTCTCCCGAATCGTGGTATCAGTGAAAGTCATCAAGGCTTGGCTAGAAACCGCGTCTAAGGCTGAAGTGTGTTCATCTAATAGTAGTAACTCAGGTTTTTGAATGGTGGCCATCAAGAAATTCAAGGTCTGTCGTTGACCACCGGATAAATTACTAACCGGTTTGTCGAGTTGCGCCTCTAGATGATTGGGCAGGGTCTTCGCTAAGGCTTCGATTTGCGGACGTTGTTGTGCTAGTCGTCGGGGGAAGAGCCGACGTCGTTGACCGCGGCGCATCGCTAGTAGGATATTTTCGGCGACCGTCATGTCAGCGGCGGTCCCTAATTTTGGATCTTGATAAACCCGACTAATCAGACGGGTGCGCTGTTGAGCAGATTGTTTGGTAATCTCTTGGTCATTGAAGGTAATCTGACCACTGGTTGGCGTTAAATCACCGGCAACGATGTTGAAAAAAGTTGACTTGCCGGCCCCATTTGCGCCAAGTAACATGACGAATTCATCAGGCTGAATCGTGACGTTGATGTCTTGCAGCAGGTTTCTCTGATCGGTTTCGGTCGTGAGTTGATAATTAAGTTGATTGAGGGTCATACGTGCGGTCATTGAGTGGTCAGTCCTTTCTTTTGTTGGGGTGAGATGATGAAGATCGCGAGGATAATCGCAGAGAAGAGTTTGAAATCATTGGCGTTGAATCCGAGTTGTAAGACTAATAATAGAATTAACCGGTAAACAACACTGCCTAAAATAATACTGATTAATTTCGATAAGAAATGGCGGCCGGTTAATAAACGTTCACCGATGATGATGGCGGAAAGGCCGATGACCATGACCCCAATCCCCATATTAACGTCGGCAAAACCGTTATATTGTGCGACCAAGCCACCTGTTAAGGCGATGAGTCCGTTGGAGAGGACAATGCCGATACTGTTAGTCCGTTTAACGGCAATCCCTTGTGATAAGGCCATTGTCGGATTATCGCCAGCGGCCAGTAAAGACTGGCCAAATTCGGTGTATAACAACCCGACTAGTAGCGCGACGGCGACTAAAATAATCACGAGGTTAATCAGAATCAGTCGATTGTCAGTTGATAGGCCACTAAAGAACGGGATTTCGTAAAGACTGTGTTGACTATCAATCGACAGATTGGCTTGGCCCAGTATTCGCAAGTTAATTGAATAAAGACCGGTCAAGGTTAGAATGCCGGCTAATAAACTTTGTACGTGGAAATAGTTGTATAGAATAGCGGTAACTAGACCAGCTAAACAGCCACCGATAAACGTCACAAGTAAGGTTAATAGTAGGTTGTGGTGATTTTGCAACATGATGGCGGTCACGGCTGCACCGAGTGGAAAACTGCCTTCAACGGTCATGTCGGGGAATTTTAAAATTCGGAAGGTGATGAAGACACCGAGACTCAGTAGGCTCCAGAGCAGCCCTTGGTCAATGGTCGAAGTGATTAAGGTCATTTGATCACCGTGCCTTTCTGTTGTGCGGTTTCGATGGTGTCTTTAGGAATTGTGATGTGTAAGGCTTTCGCTTTTTTGAGATTTAACACTAAGTGGCCTTTACGTAGATAATGAATAGGTGTGGTGGCTGGTTTTGCTTTGCCACTTAAGACTTGGGCGGCCATCTTACCGGTTTCGACCCCTAAATCGTATTGACTGAGGCCGACAGTTGCGAGGCCACCATCTTTGACCATCGTTTCGGCCGAGGGGAAGACCGGTGTTTTGGTTTTATCAGTCGTGCGGACGAGTGTGCCCATCGCACTGGCGATTGTATTGTCGGTTGGCACGTAAATCGCATCGACTTTGGGTGCGAGGGTTTGACTGACCTGTTCGAGATCGTTGACCGAACTGAGACTCGCTTCGACAACCGTTAAACCAGCTTTTTTTGCTATTTTCTTGAACAAACGCATTTGGCTAGTAGCCGAGTTATCACTGCTTGAGTAGAGTACGCCAACCGTTTTAAGTTGGGGCATAATTGTTTGCATTAAAGCTAATTGCTTTTGAATCGGTGCGCGATCCGAAACACCAGTAATGTTGGCGCCGGGTCGTTGGTTATTGTGGACTAAGTTAGCACTAGCGGGATCAGTGACCGCACCGAGAATCACGGGAATTTTTTTAGTGGCATTGGCCAAGCTTTGGGCAGCCGGGGTCGCAATCCCAATTGTGACTTTCGCTTTCTCAGTGACAAAGCGGTTGCTCATTAAACGCAAATTACTTTGATCGTTTTGGGCGTTTTGAAAATCAATTTTGATATTCTGCTTGTTATGGTAACCGGCAGAGGCTAAGCCGGCGATAATCCCCCGATGAATTTCATCTAAAGCGGGATGTGAGAGTGGTTGCAAAATGGCAACGGTTGGTAATTTAGCTTGGCGGGCCTCTTTAATGGTTTTGACGCCCAGTAAGGCGAGTAGCCCACCGAAGATTAGAATGAGTGGTAAAAAACGTTTAATTTTAGACATTTGCAATTACTCCTTTGATTTTTACAAATAAAAAAGTCCCCTACATAGTGGTCATGTAGGGGACAGAAAAAGCCTACACGGATTTACTCGAGTAAAATCCATGTAGGCTTAAAATTCAATCGATAAATGATGAATGGCCGCATGGATACAATCAACAGACTGTATCCATTTGCGAATACAACCTGACTTAGCGGCTTTGCCAACGAATATTCAACTGTGTCAAGTTAGTATGTGTCATGTCATTTACCTCCGATTTATTTGATAAGTTGAAGTATAGCGAGATATTAAAAATAAGTCAAGTTTTTTTGAAAAAATAATTTTGAAAATAATAACGGTCTAGGTTGAAAATGGGACGATTCGGCTTGCATTTTGGCGCCAAAAAAGCTAAAGTTATTAACGTATACTTGTGTTTAAAAACAGGAGGAATAAGAGAATATGGCACATATTTCATTCGATGCATCACGTTTGGACAAATTTGTTCAATCAAACGAACTTGCAGAAATGCAAGCAATGGTTAATGCAGCAGATTCACAATTACGGCAAGGAACTGGCGCAGGCAACGATTTCCGTGGCTTCTTAGATTTACCAGTTAACTACGATAAAGCTGAATTTGCGCGTATTAAAAAAGCCGCTGCTAAAATCAAGAGCGACTCAGAAATCTTCATTGCAATTGGTATTGGTGGTTCATACCTCGGTGCTAAGGCAGCAATTGATTTCTTAAACAACACATTCTATAACATGTTACCAGCTGACCAACGTGAATTCCCACAAGTTATTTTTGCAGGGAACTCAATTAGCTCAAGTTATTTAACTGACTTAGTTAACTTGATTGGCGACCGTGATTTCTCAATTAACGTCATCTCAAAATCAGGCACAACGACTGAACCTTCAATCGCTTTCCGTGTTTTGAAAGACAAGTTAATCAAGAAATATGGTAAAGATGCTGCTAAAGGCCGGATCTATGCAACAACTGACCGTGCTAAAGGCGCTTTGAAGACTGAATCAGACGCTGAAGGCTATGACGAATACGTTGTACCTGATGATATTGGTGGCCGTTTCTCAGTATTGACAGCTGTTGGTTTATTGCCAATTGCCGTTGCTGGTGGCGATATCGATCAATTGATGCAAGGTGCTGCTGACGCTCGTGCTGAATACAATGACACTGACGTCACTAAGAATGATGCTTACAAATATGCTGCCTTACGTAATATCTTATACCGTAAAGGTTACACAACTGAATTGTTAGAAAACTACGAACCAACCCTCCAATACTTCTCAGAATGGTGGAAGCAATTAATGGGTGAATCAGAAGGTAAGGACCAAAAGGGTATCTATCCTTCAAGTGCTAACTTCTCAACTGATTTACATTCATTAGGCCAATACATTCAAGAAGGTCGTCGTAATTTGATGGAAACCGTTGTTAACGTTGAAAAACCTAACAGCGACATTGATATTCCAACTGACGCTCAAAACTTAGATGGTTTAGGTTACTTAGAAGGCCACACAATGGACTTCGTTAACAAGAAAGCTTACCAAGGTGTTGTTTTAGCACATACTGATGGTGGCGTACCTGTTATGACCGTTAACATCCCTGATCAAACAGCCTACACATTAGGTTACATGATCTACTTCTTCGAAATGGCTGTTTCAATCTCAGGTTACTTGAATGGCATTAACCCATTCAACCAACCCGGCGTTGAAGCGTATAAGAAGAACATGTTTGCCTTACTTGGCAAACCCGGCTTTGAAGAACTAGGTAAAGAATTAAACGCACGCCTATAATTCAAGGTTTGTAAGACATTAAAATAATATATTTTGAAGCAATTAATTATTGGTTTTATTGAAATGGTGCACTTTACGGTGAACACTCAATAAAATAATGGTTAAATGCTTTTTTATTGGGGACGAATTTACAATTGAAGTGCAACACTAATTGAATAAAAAAGACCCATAACGGGTACAATGTTTAACAACCAAGAAAAACATTAAGGAGTACCCGTTATGAGCTACTACCATCTTACAATAAATGAGCGCAAAAGTATTCTAGAGTTTAAGGCAAATGGTGATTCAATTCGAAAAATTGCACTTAAATTACGTCGATCTCCAAGTACAATTTCTAGGGAACTGAAACGCTGTAATAAACACTGCTCACCCTCTACAGCTCACAAGAACTATCTTAATAAACGGCGCAATTGCCATAAGCCACGGTTGCTCGATCAGAATTTAATTCTATGTGACAGAATCGTCGCTCTAATTCAAGAAAAGCATTGGTCGCCTGAACAGATTTCAAATCGACTGAAAAAAGAAAACTTACCAACGGTAAGTTATAATACCATTTACAGACACTTGAATAATCACAACCTTAATCAACCTCTTAGTTCGCGTGGTGATAAGGGTTTTATACGTAGCTTAAGACATCGTGGTAGAAAGCGAAGTCATAACAAAGAAAGAAAACATTAATTTCCTAAGGTCAATTATATTTCAATAGACGAACGTCCCAATTTTATTAATCGGCGAAAACGAATTGGTGATTGGGAGATTGATACCGTAATGGGTAAAACGGGTAGTGATGTCCTAGTAACTGCCGTTGATTGAAAAACTAGATATACATTAATTGGTAGAGCGTAGCGTAAAACTGCACAGTTGGTAAATCAAACATTATTAATAATGTTTTTAGAAATTCCAAAGGAATTTAGGCTCTCGTTAACCCCAGACCACGGAGTAAAATTTCTTACTCTGTCGGAAATTAGGGAGGATTTAGGCGTCACAATTTATTGGCCGAATCCTTATTCTCCAGAAGAAAGCGGTACAAATGAAAATACAAATGGTTTAATTCGAGAATATTTTCCAAAAAATAATGATATCAAAAAATATACAAACAAGGACATTGAAAACTGTCAACGGCAGTTAAATCAACGCCCTCGTAAGGTTTTAGATTATCAAACCCCCGAAGAGGCCTTTTTTGACAAAGTGTTGCATTTGAATTGACAATTCGTCATACAAAAATATAAACATATGTTCTTTACGTTCGAAAATAAAAATCCTATATTAGGATTTTTATTTTTCAAATTTTTTTAATCATAGATACTTTATAAATGCTTAAACATCAGTAGTTCTGCTTTTTCTTACTTAATCTAATCTTTTAATATCATACTAGTTTTAGTGAATAGTTAGAGTAATATTTTTGCCTATTCTTTTATTACGGATAGGTATTTACGATCTAATGATTGTACGAGAGCAATCAAATCAAATCAAATCCGATACTAACCGCTGTTTCGCCCGTGTATGTGATTCCATCGTATGTAACACTTCTTTGAGTGAAACATTGACCGGCCGTCTCAAGCAGGGCTATTCGTAGATCAACAGTTTGTTTAGACATATTCAAGCATCCTTTCATTGTTTCAAATCCCTAGCCACGAATCGAACGCAGCTGAACTCACCAGAGTGGGGGAGTTTCTAAATTAATTATTTAAATTAATTGTCATATCATAGTCATGATTATAATTTTCGTCATCATAATCATCAGTATCATAACTAGCGTTGAATTTGTATCTCAACGACTTAATATCAGAAATGTTGCTGAGTTTTTCAATTGGGAAAACAACGTCGCCAGATTTATCAGCACCGTTGGCGATTTCGCCACCCCAGTTAAGTGTTAATCCTTTAATCGAAGGCATAGTTGCATCTACTTGTTGACCGTCATTTGTAATTATTGTACCTTGATCGGGATAAGTTGAATTTAAATCCCGTGATGGTTTGACGGATACATGTAAAATGACTAATCCTTGGGCTTTTTTACCAGACTGTGAATCGTATTCAAATGGCTCTACTTTGATAATTTTTGCATCAGAAACGGAGATAGTGGCCGAATTCCAAGAAGTATCAGTAATAGAAAGTTTATAATTTTTTTCGGAAAGAATTGGAACTTTAGCGTAGTCAATTGTTAGAAAGTTTGAACTAGAGTTACTATTCTTGGAATTTCCTTTTTCTACATCTGTTGTTGTGTGCCCATTAGCAGTTGAATTTTTTGTTGAAGAGTTATCATCTTTTCCACCAGATAGAGCTGCTATTGCAATAATAATAACTACAACTATCAGTACCCAAATCCACCAGCGCTTGTACCAAGGTTTAACTTCAACAAATGTATTGCCATTTTCATCTTGAATTTTTTTAGCCATAACATAGAACCCCCAAAATTTATTTTCTAACGAGTGCAAGAATACCAGCGATTATAATTAGTGCACCGCTTAAAATGCCAAAAGCAGAAACAAAAACAATGTTAAGCACGCCACAGATAATGATGATCCAGCCCATAGCTACACGATTTTTATTAATCATACATACTAGAATAATAGCAACGATACTCGCAATAATACAGCCAATACCTAATCCAAATAGGCTACTTGATGATGTGCTACTCACAGCACTGTCAATGCCACCTAAGAAGAATGAGAATACGCCCGCAATAATTCCGAATACGCCACCCATGATTCCCAAAACCATTTCGGCCGTACGTGAATGGTTTTGGGATTCACCTTCGGTAGTAACTTGTTTATAAATTTTTCCGTCAGCACCTTTAACCTTATTACTCATTTTAAATCCTCCAAAAAATATACAGCTTTTAAAGTCATCAGTATTTAGACAAAACTAGAATAGAATCCCAAAGAATTGAAATTATTATTTAATTTCCAGACACGAATCGAACGCGACTGAACTCACCAGAGTGGGGAGCAAGATATTGTATTACATTGCACCGAAGAAACCGTCGCTAAATCCTGTCATACCAAGATAGAAGAAGATTATTGTAAATACAAGCAATACAGTCCCAGCGGTGGTTCGTTTATTCTTAATAATAAAAATTGAAAGGACAAAGGAGACTATTCCGGTAAGCGGGATAAACAAGGCCAAAACAGCTGTTATCCACCCCCAAATTAAAAATTGGTTATTTTTATTTTCAACAATTGAAGATGCTTGTTTTGCACCACAGAATGGACAAAAATCGGTGTTTAAAGTAATTGGTTTACCACACTTAAAGCAAAATTTTGTATTGTTTTCTTGCATCATGAATCCTCCAAATATTTTAAGGCTTTTCATTGTTAACGCGCGCTTCGTTTATCGGTTGTTTGGATGATAAGGCTATTCCAAATCATCGAGCACAGAATACTTTATTTTCCCATTATCTACAGACATTAAAATGGTGTCATTGGTTCCCGGTTTTAAAATTTGTATATACGATAAATCATAATCGTCAGATTCATCATCTTTATATTTTTCTGATAAATCAAGAAGAGTTCGTTCAACAGTTTTAAATGTACTTGTTTTACCCATATACAAATCATCAACAGCCATATTCTCTTTCACATATACAAGCATTGTTTTAGATTCTTTATCAGGTTTAACTGAAGTTACATCGAGAGAGTTATCGTTGTTTAATGTTTCTTTGATATCGGAAGCAACATCTGAAGGGGAAGGGGATTTCAATTGTGAAAAGGCGATAAAAGTAATTAAAACACCTATCAATGCAAAAATCCACCAATATTTTTTTAACTTGGTTTTTTTATCTACTGGTTCTGTTTGATTAAAAATAATATCTTTACCAGGTTTATCTTCTGGATTCACTTCAATTGATGATTGATTTAAACTATCGGTTGACTCCTGCTTCGCTCCACAAAATTGACAGAATTCAGCGTCAATCGGTAAATTTTTACCACACTTAATACAAAATTTTGTATTATCCATAATAACTCCTCCAAAGTATATACAGCTTTTATAGTCATCAGTATTTAGACAAAGCTAGAAATAGAATCCCCAAGATTCATATTTTTAGCTAGTCCCCAGTCATGAATCGAACATGACTGAACTCACCAGAGTGGGGAGACAGCATTTATAATTTAATTTGTGATAAATATAATTTTATTACTATCTAAGTTGAAAGTAAATAAGTTTCAGACAGCTTCAATACTAATGTTCAATAAAGACATCAATATTAGAATTATTTGTCGTTTAAATGCCAATTAATTCAAATGTTTCTCCCGAGATACCAAGAAATTTTCTAAAGCTTTTTCGATATCAATGTTGGTCGAATCCGCGATTGAGAGGAGCCACCAGATTGATTCAGCAATTTTATAATCCAAGGTAAATTCTGATTGGGATTGGGGCCAAGAACCAACCTGATCCATGGTCAAGCGACTAACAATCCCGGCATCGCTCATAAAAGCGAGTGCATCTTGTTCAGTGGTCCAAGGCCGACCATCTTGTTGCATCTCCAGTTGATGATAGGCGGTTCTGATCTGTTTTGAGCGTGTTTCTAATTCAGTCATATCCAAAATAAACAACTCCTTCTAAAGTAATATGATTAGTTTAGCATAGGCTTATTTAAATGACTGGCAGAAACTATGGTCGTGCGAAATAAGGTGATTTTTATAAGTGATAATCGGCCCCCTTTTTGACAGAAGAGCGTATGATGATCGTATAAGGAGGCGCTATCATGACAAACGAATATAAACGAATTCTAGTTGGGGATGATGGCTCTGAAAATGCACACAGGGCAATCAAAGAAGCGGTTGAACTCACCAAAAGAAATCGGGCTGAGCTATCAATTGCGATGATTATTCCTAAAGAATATTTAATGGGTTCTAATTACGGTGGTGAAGATTCACTAAAACCACGTCAAAAAGCGGCCGCTGAAAAACTGCTCGCAAGCGATGCTGCATACGCTAAGACCCAGGGGTTGGCCGACGTCCAGACGATTGTGCGTTTCGGTTCACCAAAAAAGGCGTTGGCGGTGACGTTACCACAAGAATTGGAGACTGATTTAATTATTCTAGGGGCAACTGGTCGTGGCGCAATTGAACGCGCGTTTCTAGGGTCAATCGCGATGTATACCAGTGTCCATGCAGAAGCGAATATGTTACTGGTTCGGTAAGCGCAAGTAAAAAGGCCAATCATTTATGCCTGATTGGCCTTTTCGATGGTGTTAGTTATCGCTTAAATTAGGTAATGCATCGATTGCATCTGCGACTTCTCGATCTAATTCTGAGTACGTCGTTCCAAAAGAACTGTAACTACCACTGATAGAAGTTGTAAAATTAATAAATTTTCTAGTCGAATTATAGGCTTTTTCGTAAGCCGCATAATCATATTTGCCAGTATCATTTTTAGACATTATCGCAATTGATTCCTCTAAAACTTCAAGATTAGAGGTCAGTGTATCGATAGTTGCTTTGTTATCTGATTCAATTTTTGTGATAGCCGTCTCAATATTGAATGATTCATTACTGTCAAAAATAGCTGCCCGCCAAGCTTTTTGTTCCGTTCCTGCTAAAGTTTCAGCGGTAGAAGCTGAAAGGTATAATTTAGTGATAAGGTCGTATTGGGCATCGATAAATTTAAGATTCATATCCTTTGCAAGTGCCTTTTGTTTTTGTTGCTTAACTTTCTCCGTATGCGCATGTTGTTTGGCGGCATTGTTAATTTGAGCATTTACGTTAATAGCACCTATCAAGGTAATGAGAAACAAGGGGAGTGTCACCATTAATCCTATTTTACCAGTGGTACGAGCACCTCGCGTTTCGGTGAGTTTGCCGGCCATAAAAGTTGTTAAGAAACCGAGTGCCGTGATAATCAAAATAACTGAAATGATAATAATTGTTCCAAGCAATAATGCCATCAATAAATCCTCCAAAGTATAATAAACAGCTTTTAATGTCAGTCATTTTATTGGACAGTATGCTATTAATTAGTTATTGTGATAGAAAATAGACATGCATTTAATTTTATTATGATTGCAGACAAAAGTAAACGAAATTAAGACGATTTTCATAAATTTGTTTATTTAATGGGATTGATTAATTTATAAAAATTATTAATGACTTAAGAATAGGGGAAATCAAAAATGAAAACGACACAACTATCAATCGAAACACTAGCGCGGGCTGAAGAACGGTTATTAGACACATTAACGCAAATGACGGTGGATTCGGCGAATACGATGCCACAACCATTGATTAAATCAGTGACGTGGTTAACTTGGCATACCGCGCGAGAACTGGATTATCAAATCGCAGATTTAAAACACGTTGCACCGCTGTGGCAAAGTGCGGGTTGGAATCAACGTTTCGGGCTCACTTTGCCAGATGATACGCAGGATTGGTGTCACACACCTGAAGAAGCGGCGAAAGTCGTGGTTGGCGATAAACAATTGTTGATTGACTATTTAGCGGCGGCCATCCAATTGACCAATGATTATTTAGAGACGGTTGATGAAACGACTTTAGCCGATGTGATCGATGAAAGCTGGACACCGGCTGTGACCCGTCAAGCGCGGTTAGTATCAATTATTGATGATGCGGTGATGCATTCAGGGCAAGCCGTTTATACGCGGCGATTAGTGATTGGACGTTAAAACATTCTAAAAAAGCGGGTGCGATATCAGTCATAGTATCCTGATATTAAAACGAACATCCTGCATTGACGCGCGGCAGAACTCATCAATCTCCGTTCAAATCAAAAAAGCTGGTTATCCTGATAGTTCGGGATAATCAGCTTTTTTGATTTGATAGGCAATCGATAACGTGCTTCTCAGCCAACTTCTTCCGTCTAGCTACGAATCGCAAATTATGACTAAACCCAGTCATAACTCACAATTCTAGGCTATACTCAGAAGCTAATCGGCTGAGTCAGCGCTCAGTGGGAGCTGGTCATTTTAATCCCAATGATTCCGATAATCAATAGGGCCACAAAGAACCAGGTCATCGGGGATAATTGATCTTTAAAAAAGATGACGCCGACTAAAATCGCTCCAACCGCACCGATGCCGGTCCAGAGTGGATAGGCGATACTGAGTGGCAAGTGGCGTAATGCGAGTGACAGAAAGACGAAGCTGAAAATCATTGCGACAATCGTTTCAAGACTGTAGCTTAAACGGGTGAAACCTTGGCTGAGTTTCATCGTTGAAGACCAAACGACCTCTAGTAAACCCGCCATTAATAAATAAAGCCATGTCATCGAAATTACCTCCTTAAAAATAAAAAAAGGTATCGCTAAATCTCTTCAATGACCTAATGAGATTTGGCAATACCTGACCGCCCGGTGACGGTTATTTATTCGATTAAGGCTATTTTAGCAATTTTTGATACGGGGGTCAAGTTTGATTTAATAGGTCATCGCCCGGTGATTTTGATAACTGGCAATTTTCCAGAATTTTTTAGCGGTCATCGTTTTGCGTTTACCAGTATAAGGATCATTAAACGTCAGCTTCTCTTGATTATAACCAATTAATAAAACAGAATGCGCCGGTTGACCATGGTAATTAATCCAAGCCACAATCGGTTTATTATTCTTGAGTGTCGCCCGTAGTTTATTGAGGGATGCACCTGATAAATCAGTGAAGCTCCCGAGGTATTGATTAAATAAATCGGCCCAAGCCGGCGGATACATGGTGTACCCCGAATCATCGTAAGGATTGCCCCAAAAGCCGGTTTCCATATCACCATTAGGCGAGTAGGGAATCTCATTGGCGATATCCGTTTTTGATAAATCGACGCCCTTATAATCCATCAACATGGCAACGGCGGTAATTTCACAACCAGTTGGTAGTTCTGGAAATTGAGAAATTGGCGTGATATCAAGCATTTTACGTTTCGGGGCTTTTTTCTTAGCCGGTTTATAGGTTTTATGGGTAAACCAGTTAAAATTAAAAGCGGCTTGACTAGGTTCTGCCGGTATAGCGACTAATAGAAGGCTGATACCCAAAATAAAGAGTGGTAAAAAAGCGAAGCGTTTAAGCGTTTTTTGCATAGTCGCGAGACTCCAATCATCTAGATAATTAAAATAAGGACTAGAATAGGATTACTGGTAGTTACTTAAGTTTACCGTGTTCAACTCTATTTTGTCCTTTTTAAAGTCTAGACAAACTCCATTTCATTGACAGATTCTTCCAAGCCTTCGAGGACTTCATTTTGTTCCATAAATTGTAACCACGCATCGTAGGAATCACCTTTAACATTGAAGGTCATTTTTTGATGAATACTTTCAATAAATTCCTTAACCATTTTATCAACGGCCCGGTCGACCTTAGTTTCGTTCCACCGTTTCGCGGGTTGGCGTTTTTGATTTTTCATATTTTGATAATCTAAACTTTTTGCTCTAAAAGAGGTGAGGGCCCCTGAGTTTTGTTCGAGATAGTCTAATAATTCTTGTTTAGTCATTGCATTGTCCTCCTTTAGGAATAGCTGCAAAATTAATCAATTAAGTATAGCATAATTAGGCGCTGAAAGATGGTGCTTATCTGGCTTTTATCAGTGAAATGCTAAAGTAACCGCTAATATAATATACGTGTAATCACTAAAAAAACGTGCCCGGATAAAGCCTCGTTATAGATTATTTCATTATCAGCGTTGTTTAACTTGAACCGTCACCGAATCGCCAATTGTTTTATTGAGTTGGGTTCGAATATCCTTGCGGACCCCCAGAATATAACAAATTGAACCATCAGGATTGGTTAATCCCATATTAACGATACTGCCATCATAGGCAATCGTTTCGTCAAAGATGGCGTGGACTTTAACGCGACCTTGTTGGAATTCTGTGCGAACATCGTAAGGAAAGACGACGTAGGCACCGCCTTTGCCAATCGTTGCTGAGACAATCGTACTCGTAAACGTATAGGTGTGTTGGTTCATGGGAATCCTCCAAAAGTACTTGATACCGAAATAGTACTACTGGGCTTTAATGATTACAAGACAGTACGGATAGATAATGAGTACCCTTGGCGGAATCGAACCACCAAAATGACCATCAGGGCAGTGGGGCGCTATCGCGAATTAACGCAATGACTTCCGGTAACCGGCGTTGATTGCTTCTTGTTCGGTGTTGAAGTAAGTCGCATTAGCAGAATTCATATGATAACCAGCTTGACCTGGTACGTGATAAATATGTGAATTGGTATTACCAATGATTGAACCGCTAGTACCGGTATACACACCCGCTGTTGATTGGGCAGCTTGAGTGCTGGCTTGTTGTTGACTAGCAGCAGCTGCTTGGGCTTTAACTGCAGATTCGGAGGCCACTTTAGCAGCTTGAGCTTGTTCAGCTGCTTGACGGCTAACGACTGATTCCGATTCAGCTTTGATACTTGCTTGTACTTGAGATTCAGACTCAGCTTTTGCAACTGATTCACTGGTCGCTTGGGTGACCGATTCTGAGGCCGACTGCGCTTGGGATTCAGATGTTGATTTCTGTAATATCAATTGATAGAGATGATCGGCAGTGGTGATTGATTTTAATAAACCAGCTTGTTGTTTCTGATTGTCCAGTTTTTTGACAGCCTGCTTAACGGAATTAATTTGAGATTGATCAACATCTGCAGCTAGTTCAGTGTGATCAGTGTCTAGAAATAAATTATTGACGGCTTTTTTTAATTTTTGATATTGTGATTTAACTGGTTTTGGTGCAATCGATTCGCTAGTTTGTTTGGTATCGTGACTCGCTTTTGATGGTGACGGATTGTTGGTTAGATTTAAACCAATAATGCTGATTAATAAGACCAGTAAGCTGATACCAAAATGTTTCTTGGTATTGTTTGGGACTTGATGGCGTGTCGTTCGTTGTGCGTAGTATTGATAACTTAAGTAACCGACACCACCGAGTGTTGCTAATAATAATAAGATAAAGAAAATATGCATTCCCCAAAAACCTCCAAAATAATTTTTATCATTTCCCCACAGTCATGATAAAATTTCTTATTAGGAATCGAACCTAACTAACAATGAAGCGAGCCATCGAAGAAAAATAAAAAATCGCCAAAATTATTGGCGATTCTTTATTTTAACAAAGCGAAAGCGCTATCGGCAATCGTTATAAAGCATTATTAGATTATTGGTTACTTATATTGAAGATAATCAAAAATATGGCGCTCTTTTTTGATCAATTTAATGAGTAGTAACAGGGCTAGCAGGATTAAAACAATTACGAGAATTTGATGATAATTACCTTTTAAAAGGGCATCGCCACCTAATGAATAGAGCAAGGCAGTTGGCAGGGTCCCAATGCAGACCGCAATCATCAAAGCGGTTAAGGTCACGTTTAACCGAACGACGGTCAGATTGACTAAAAAGGCGGGAATGATGGGAACCATGTAACCAAGGATAATGCCTAATAGTGGGTGATGCATACGCCGAATATCGGTTAGAACGCGATTTGATTTAGTCGGATGGTGCTGTTCATTTTTTTTGAGGATGCCGATGACTAATAAGTTACCAAAGACAATCCCAAGCGTGTTAATCAAGGTACCTAAGTAGGGGCCGTAACAAATACCAACTGGGATGCAGATGAGCGATACTGGAAGACCCGGAATTGCTGACAGCAGAATGATTAATAGAATCAGTAAATAAGCGTCTTTTAAACCGTGTGATCGAATGGCGGTCACTAAAAGTTGTCGTTGATTAGTCGGGTGATTCAATAGTTGGCTTAAATCTGGTTGAAAGTCCAAGTAGAGTAGGTACCCTAAACCGACCATCAGCAGGCAGCCCACAATGATTAGTAATTGTTTAGTATGTTGCGTCATCATTAAACCCCTTCGAAATGCTAAAGATTAGGTTATTATAGCATTGAATTGGCAGCAAAGTTAGCTCGAAAATCGAATACCCGCTAGCCTCAATGAAGAAAGGCTAGCGGGTATTCGATTGAAGTTAATCATTCAAAAAAGTGAATTAATAACTGATTCAGTTTAGTGGGCCATGATGTTGGATGCCGTAGGGTGACTAAAATCGGCTCGCGATTAGTCTGAAACCAACGTTTTAAATTTTGATCAGATAATTTAGTGACGTCAAACGACATGCTAGACACTTCCAAACTAATAAATTTAAACCAATTGTACCGTTGACGGGGGCTAAATAGCGCTTAATCAACTTAATTTTAAGATTTCTTAAGTGATTAGGATTTAATCAAGAGGACGTTGCTGACGGAGTGGATGCTCACGAATTGGGCCACTGAACCCATTAATAAGCGTTCAATCGCACCTTTACCGCTAATCCCAAGTATGGTTAAATCAATATTGAATTCAGCTGGGATTGTGAGGGCTAATTCGCGTCTTGCTGAGCCTGTTCTGAGAATCAGTTGAACTTCAGCAACCCCTTGTTCTTTTGCGAAGGCCACTTTTTGTTCGAGATATTGTTTGACGGATTTCTTTTCAGCATCAATGGACGCTGCGGGGAAGGTCATACTGTCGTTGACGTATAAATCGTCGGGAATGATCTGAGCAATAAAAAGTTTGGCTTGATTTCGTTTGGCGATTGCGATGGCTTGATCAAAAGCGTGGTCAGCGAGTTCTGAACCGTCTAATCCAACTAAAATATTGTGATATTCTAACATAATAAAAACCTCCTTTTTCTAATTTAAATATACCACGCTGGGGCGGAAAATGCTGTTGTGACGCATGGTGGATAGTTGTTATCGCAGATGGTTGATGGGCTTTAAGAATCACACAACATCAATTTGCATCATGCCTATCATTTACTATCTAATCATAAGTGAGTATACTAATTTTAGTGAATAATTTCTCCCGAAATTTTTAACACTGATATATATATAGAAAGAGCGCCCACTAAGTCGGTAAACTTAATGGACGCTCTTTTTTTATTGGGCGTGGCTCATTGATACTTGTGTGATTGATTGTTTTTGACCAGTCATCGTAATAGCGGTGTACAGCACGCCATGATTAGTTGTCTTTTTAAGTTGATTAGGATTTTTAATCGCTTGAGTAACGAGTTTGTCGATGGTGTCAGTGTTAGTGCCAAGGCTAGTGGTAAAAGTAGTTAGGTATTTCTTAAAGAGGGGATTCTTAGTCGCATCTAGTGCTTTAATTGAAATACCGAGAATCTGACTGTCACTAACATTCATCGCAATCGCAGTTTGTTCATCAACTTGGTCTGTACGGATACCGATGACGGGCGTGGTATCAAAGACGCCGATCCCTTGTTTTTGTGCGAGTGGATTATATTGGGCAATGAAGTTGAACCACGAAATTAGACTCGTGGTTTTCGGACCGTCAAGATAAGTTGGGTTCGTTAAATCAGCTTGATCTGATAAGGTCACTCGATTGGCTTTCACTTGATAGGGCACTTTAATGGTGAAGGTCTCATTGGTCGTTTTGACGCTGTGGATGGTATCGTCAACTTGCCAATAGACTTTTTTAGCTTTGGACTTACCAGTGACGACAGCGTTAAAGCCACCATTATTAGGTTGTAATTTGGCGGATACCGACTTCCCACAAGCCGTTAACAATAAAAATGTTGCAAAACACATTAAAATGGTTGATAGACGACGCACGTTACTCACTCCTCAATCGATAATAGGGTTAACTATTTAATTAAAAATAAAAAGCCCTTAAGCTTCTCATTTGATTGTACCGCATTTATGATTTGATTCATACCGATAATCAGGATTATTTGGTTTTAGTATAGGTATATTTAAGCTTTTCAATCGCTTTAATATGGCGTTGATTGGCTTTGAAAATCCGATCCGTATAGTTTTGATAGGTACCTGTTGGTCGGGTCACGACGGTTGTAAAGTGATTCGTTTTTTCAAGGGCTTTTTTAGCGAGGGTTAATTCCGTTTTGTTTTTAGTAGTGACGTTTTGTTTCATTTTTTGATAATCACTTTGGGCGTTGATATATTGATCATCAGTGATATCGAGTTTGCCTTTAGATAGGAGAATCTGACCTTCAGCTGCAAGTGCGGCTTCGTAATCACCGTAGGAACCGTCACCGATGACGACTGAACCGTCCGAGATTAAGGTTTGCCAAACAGTGCTATATTTTTTAGCGACGTATTCGGTTGCGACAGTTGATTTCTTGAGATGTTTAATGAGTTGTTGTTCATGATGATTAAAACGTTGTTCTTTTTTAGCAATGCGTCGATCCGCCGTTTGTTGTGCTTTTTGAGTTAAATAGAAATGGCCGCCAACTGGTGCAGCCGCTAATAATAGGCCAATCAGAATGACAATTAAGGTCCCTTTTAGTTTCTTTTTGAAACACGCTAAAATAATGAGTAGCAATAATCCGATAGCGGTAACGGTTAAGCCGATATAAAAAATAATGGTCAGTGCTAAGTTCATGTAGCGACCTCCGAGAAATTGAGATAGATAGTTTAGGTAATCAATCAAGAATATTATCCCATGTTGACTAAGATTAGCAAGCTAAATTTTAGAATTTGATTAGGATTCGATGGAATAAAACGCTAACATTATCATATAATAGATGAAACTTGTAAATTTAATTGTTTTTCTAAAATTTATCACGTATCATGATAAAATACACTTATCATAATATTAGGAGGAAATACAAGTGGATGCTTCTTTGACAACACGTTTGGCTGCTGAATTTATTGGTACAGCTATTATGATCATTTTCGGTAACGGGGCAGTCGCCAACGTCGAATTGAAAGGAACAAAAGGGTTTAGTAGTGATTGGTTCTTAATTGCTTTTGGATATGGTTGTGGTGTCATGATTCCAGCAATTATGTTCGGCGGCATTTCAGGTAACCATATTAACCCAGCAGTGACTTTAAGTTTTGCAGTAATGGGCTTATTCCCATGGGGTGATGTTTTACCATACATTATTGTTCAATTCTTAGGCGCTATGGTGGGTCAATTGATCTTAATCGCAGCCTACAAACCTTATTACGATCGAACAACCAACCAAGAAGGTATCTTGGGATCATTTGTCACAATCGATGCTGCGCATAGCCGTATGAATGGTTTTATCAATGAATTTATTGGAACATTAATTTTGGTCTTCGGTGCATTAGCAATCGGTGCTGGCAAGTTTGGGGCAGCCGGTCATATCGTCGTTGGTCTATTGGTTATGACGTTAGTGGCTTCATTAGGTGGCCCAACTGGTCCTGCCTTGAATCCAGCGCGTGATCTAGGCCCACGGATTATCCATATGTTGACGCCACTTAAAAATAAGGGCGATTCACAATGGTCATATGCTTGGGTACCAGTCGTTGCACCAATTCTTGGGGCAATCTGTGGTGCTGGTATTTACCAAATGATTTTTGCTTAAACAACCAATTCAGAAAGACGTCTTTAATCGACGTCTTTTTTTGTACAAAAAAAGTGACCAAAATTCTTTAAATTGGAAAAGAATTTCGGTCACTTTCGAGTATCGAAATGATCTTAACTTGGGGGAGTATTAATCATTCCTTTAAAAAGATATCATAAAATAAATCAGAATAAAAGGCTATTTAGTCATTATTAACGAAAAAAAATTTAAAAAAAAGTATTTTATAACATTTGTTATTCAGTTTATCAATTTATTGCTTGAAACACCTTTTAATCGTACCCAATTAAAAGGTTATCGAATCCGTGAAAGAAGCATGGTACAATAAATAAGTTGAAAACGTTTACGATGACAATTGAGAGGAAGAAGATAATGATTAAGTTTCCAGCGAATTTTATGTGGGGGGCGGCAACGTCAGCACCCCAATCTGAAGGTTATGCGTTAAGCTATGGTAAGTCAACATCAACTTGGGACCAATGGTATCAAATGGCACCTGAAAAATTTAAAAAAGATCAGGGCCCAGATTCGGCGTGTGATACTTACCGCCTATATTCGGAAGATGTTGCGAATATGACTAAAATTGGGATGAACTCGTTTAGAACGTCAATTGCGTGGACGCGTTTAATCCCAGATGGCAAGCACGTTAACCAGGTTGCAGTCGATTATTATCGCGATTATTTCAGTCAGTTAAAGGCGGCTGGCATTACACCAATCATTAATCTCTTTCATTTTGATATGCCTTGGTGGTTAATGGAAAAGGGTGGTTGGGAAACCCGCGAATCAGTTGACGCGTTTGCTTTTTATGCCAAGACGGCTTTTGAATTATTTGGCGATCTCGTTGATCGTTGGACGACCTTTAATGAACCAATCGTGCATATTGAATGTGGTTATTTAACGGGGTATCATTATCCAGATATCGTTGATTTTAAAAAGGCGGTCCAAGTCGGTTATCACACTTTGATGGCCCATACAGCAGCGGTCGCAGAATTTAAAAAAGTGAAGCCTGATGGTCAAATTGGGATTATCTTAAATATCACACCAGCTTATGCTAAAAGTGACGCGCCAGCCGATCAAGTGGCTAAAGAAAAGGCTGATTTACTTTTAGCAAAGAGTTTCTTAGACCCGACAGTCCTAGGCAAGATTCCGGATGCTTTGGTTGAACTACTAGCGGAAAATGACTTGTTACCCGTTACCGAAGCGGCTGATCAACAGTTAATTGCGGCTAATTGCATTGATTTTGTTGGGGTCAATTATTACCAACCACTACGCGTGCAAGCACCTGAAAATTCTCAAGTACCAGCAGTGACCACTGATGATTTATATTTGCCATACATTTGGCCAGAACGAAAAATTAATCCATACCGGGGTTGGGAAATCTATCCTGAAGCGTTATACGATGTCGCAATGATGATGAAAGACCAATACCGCAATATTCCATGGTACGTTTCTGAAAATGGGATGGGCGTTGCCGATGAAGAACGTTTCATGGACGATCATGGTCAGATTCAAGATGATTATCGAATCGAATTTATGACTGAACATTTAGAACAATTACATCGAGCAATTCAAGACGGTAGTAGCTGTTTCGGTTACCACACTTGGACCTTTAATGATTGTTGGTCTTGGTTAAATGGTTATCAGAACCGTTACGGTTTTTATCGAGTTGATTTAGATGATAACGCCAAACGAACTATGAAGAAAAGCGGCGAATGGTTCCGTCAATTAAGCCAAAATAACGGCTTCTAGCCCCAATACAAAAAGCCACCTTAGCGGGTGGCTTTTTGTATTGGGGCTAATAAACGTCAGTCTGGACGTATTTATTTTGTAACGTGAAGAAATCATAAGAAGCGAGGTTGGCGATGTCATTTGCACCATTAAAAATGGCAGTCGCACTGCCGGTTAACATCAGGTTAATCGGTAAGTCCTCCCGGTAACGTACTAGAATGACTGGTTTGTGGTGGGCGACGGCGTAACCGCATTCCCACATCGTACCTGAATCGGGTTCCGTTAAGCCCTCTTCGTGGCGATAATCGAGCATTGCGACCACGACGTCTGCTTGATCGATTTGCCGAATATCAATGTTGAAGGTTGCGGTTTGCCATTCGAAAGTGCCGAATTCAGCATCGGGATATGAATGGTCACCAGGCCGAAAAATGGCGGATGAATCGATTGTTGGATTTTCAGCTAGCAGCGTTGCAACTTGATCCAACCGTTTGGTTTGTTCGGGGCTAAAGAAAGGGCCGGCAAGATAAACCTGTTTTTTAGATGACATTAGAAACTCCTTTGTGAGTAATGTTCGGATTATTCGTCAAATAGGGGCGATGACAAACTGTATTGTTCATTATACTGGGTAAAAGTAAAACATTCAATTATTAGAGCTATAAAAAAACTCATTGTCGTTTGCGAAATAGCAAAACGACAATGAGTTTTTGAAAATTATTTACATATTAGTGCAACACTAGATAGATAACGAGTGCGACTAACGCAATCAGCATGACGGTGAATAGATAACTGGAGGCTGAACTGACCGCTTTTTTACGTTCTTTTGATAATGGTCGATTGACCAGCTTTTTGTATTGCTTCTTGGCAATCTCTACTTTTTTTTGATCTTTCATTGGTTTATCCCTCATTTACTTCGATAATCTTATTGTAGCATAAAAGGGCTTAACAGATAAAGTTAGAGGCGGTTGAGTGGTCTAAATAATAATTTAGGATATAACTTTACTTTCCGCTTTGAACAAGCTACTATGGTTGATATATCAAAGGATAAGGAAGTTACCGGAAATGAAATTAGTTACAGAGAAAAAATCAACGCAACAGAAACTCTCTATTGCTGGTATGTTGATTACGATGGGTGTTGTTTACGGGGATATTGGGACATCACCACTTTATGTTATGAAGTCAATCGTTCAAGGCAATGGGGGCTTAGCGCACATTAGCGAAGATTTTATTGTCGGGAGTATCTCTCTCGTTTTTTGGACGTTAATGTTAATGACGACCGTCAAATACGTCATGATTGCACTACGCGCCGATAATAACGGTGAAGGTGGGATTTTTGCCTTGTACACGTTAATTCGTAAACAGGCTAAGTGGCTAGTGATTCCCGCCATTATCGGTGGGGCGACATTGTTAGCCGATGGGATGTTAACGCCGGCTGTGACGGTCACCACTGCGATTGAAGGGTTAAAAGGCCTTCCAATCAACGGCAATATTTTAGTGACTTCGCAAGAGCAGGTTATTATCTTAACGGTCTCGATTTTATCACTCCTGTTTTTTATTCAAAAATTTGGGACTGATTTAATCGGGAAATCATTTGGACCAATCATGTTCATTTGGTTCACCTTCATTGGTGTGATTGGGTTAATTAATTTAATGGGCGATTTAACAATGCTTAAAGCGTTAAATCCTTACTACGCCATTCACCTGTTATTTAGTCCTGAAAATAAAGTCGGGATTTTAATATTGGGGAGTGTGTTCCTAGCGACAACCGGGGCCGAAGCGCTCTATTCTGACATGGGACACGTTGGTCGCATGAATATCTATGGTAGTTGGCCTTATATCGCGGTTTGTTTAGTGTTGAATTATTTCGGACAAGGTGTTTGGTTACTTCAACATCAACACGTGACTGGTTTCCAAAATGCGGCTGATTTTAACCCGTTTTTTGAAGCGATGCCAGCTAGTTTGAAGATTCCATCAATTCTATTAGCAACGGTAGCGGCCATTATTGCGTCACAAGCGTTGATTTCGGGTTCTTATACTTTGGTTTCTGAAGCAATCAAGTTACGCTTATTGCCAAGAATCAAGATTGATTATCCAGCTAAATTAAAAGGTCAAATCTACATTTCAATCGTTAACTGGATCTTATGGGCGGTTTGTCTAGGGGTTGTCTTCTACTTCAAGAATTCAGCACATATGGAAGCGGCGTACGGTTTAGCAATTACGATTACCATGTTAATGACGACGATTCTATTGTTCCATTTCTTGGGTCGTTACGAAAAACGGTGGCTATTGGCCTATCTCGTGTTGTTCTTCTTCGGGGCAATTGAAATCGTCTTCTTCATTTCAAGTGCTGCCAAGTTCATGCATGGTGGTTACGTGACTGTCATCATTGCCGCTGTGATTCTATTCATCATGTTTGTTTGGTATCGGAGTAATGCCATCAAGGATAGCAATACCTTTAAGTCAAGTACCGTGTCATTACTGGCTTTTAAGAAACAACTACATGATTTAAGAAATGATGAAAGTTTACCACTCTATACGACCAATCTGGTTTATTTATCAAAACAACAAGAAAAGAATAAAATTAAAAAGAATATTTTATATTCGATTTTAGACAAGCGGCCTAAACGGGCGCAGGTTTACTGGTTCGTGACGGTGGATGTCACCGATGAACCTTACACTGCTGAATATACAACCGATATGTTGAATACTGATTATATGGTGAATGTACAGCTATATCTCGGCTTTAAGATGGAACAAAAAGTGAATGTCTTTATTCGCCAGATTATCCATGAAATGATTCGAGAGGGTGAATTACCGGCCCAACCGCAACATTATACGACGATTCCAAATCGGGATGTCGGTGATTTCTCATTCGTGATCACCCAAGAAGATTTATCGCCAGAAACGCAGATTAAAGCAAGCGATAAAGTAATTGTCCAAATGCGGTTATGGTTAGAGAAATTTACTGATACACCGGCTTCATGGTTCGGTCTCGAATATAGTGAAGTCTTTGTTGAACGGGTGCCATTAGTGCTCGGACGACAACGACCAGTGATGCAATACCACCTTAAGAAGCGTGAAGAGGACTAATTAAAGTGTCTTAAAAAAAGCAATGCTAGGAATCCAATTTGGATTTCAGCGTTGCCTTTTTTTGTGAATCGGTTAAGGACGGGCAATGAAGCGGTGTTCATTACAGATTGATCGGGATTTGCCGTTAAACTGTTACCATTTTGTCATCAATTGTTACTTGTTTGATATTTACAACGGGAATTTAGATGGTATATTGGTCACACGTTGAAACACAAAACTTAAATTCAAGGAGATCAATCATACATGACACCTTTAAAAACAATCTTATTTAGTACAACATTAACGGCCGCAACAGCTGCTGGAATCCTATTCGCAGGCAACGGTCAAGTAAGTGCTGCCACAACTTACACCGTTACAACTGGTGATACTTTGTCATCAATCTCAAATAAATTCGCTGGCAACAACGATTTAGTTGATTCAATCGCTAAGAACAACAGTATCTCAAACATCAACTTAATCTACGTTGGCGAACAATTAACGATTGATGCGGATACAACGGCCTCAACTACGACTCAAGCCGCACCAGTGGCCCAAACAACAACACCGGTCGCAACGACTCAAACAGCGACACCAGTTCAAGCCACAACGCAAGCAACAGCAACTGCCGCAACCACGAGCTCATCTAAAGAATGGATTGCCCAGAAGGAATCTGGTGGTTCATACACAGCCACTAACGGTCAATTAATCGGTCGTTACCAATTATCAGCGTCATACTTGAATGGTGACTATTCAGCTGCCAATCAAGAAAAAGTCGCTGATCAATACGTCACGAGCCGTTACGGTTCATGGGACGCAGCTAAGAGCTTCTGGTTAAGCAACGGCTGGTATTAAGCTTAAATAACATTAATAGGACACACCAATTCGATTGCGGATTGGTGTGTTTTTTGTTTTGTGCATCTTATCAGTTGGCAGCCACTAAACATCAATGGTAGGATAGATGGAATCAATCAGAAATAGTGTTAATGATTAGGAGGGGTGTCTTAGTGCAACGGGATTATTTTAAAATTGAAAAAAATAGTGGTGATTTTCCGTATTATGCGGGCAACCCGCAAAAGTTAACGGTAGTTCAGTGGCTTAGCATGGTGCTTGTCTTACTCGCGCAGTTCTGGATTATGAGTACGGCGACCTTATCCTTTCTGCCAAAGGGGATTGCGACTGCACTAATGGATATTTTTTTGGTTGGCGTACCGATGGGCTTATTGTGGTGGTTTACCAAACACGCTATTGGGGCGTTGTTTAAACCTCTAAAATGGCGCGATACACTAACGATTATCAAATATGTGCTATTGATGGTGGTCATTGGGCTTGGCAGCACGATTGTTCTGAATCTAATTGGCCAGACCACTAACGGTGATGTGGCGGGTGATCAGGTCACTGGTTTAGTCGGCTATTTGGCAGTTTTCTTGGATAATATTCTAAGCCTTTTTTGGGAAGAATTAATCAGTCTAATCCCGTTATTAGCGATGATGGCGGGGCTAAAAGCGCTTGGTGTTAGTCGTAAAATCAGTATTATTTTAAGTACAATCGTCACTTCAGTTTTATTTAGGGCTTTACATTTACCAAGTTATCAATGGAACGTGCCGATGGTTTTCACCAGTATTGTTTTCTTGAGATTAATTTTGGACGTCCTATATTTGAAGACCAAAAATATTTGGTTAACGTATGTGACGCATTTACTATATGACAGTTTTGTTTTTGCCTTACCATTAATATTTGGTCTGATATTTAAACATTGATAGATAATTAAAATAAGAGACTGTGCCATAAGTCTTAGTATTCTGATATTAAGCGAACATTCCTCTTCAACGCGCGCCAGAACTCATCAATCTTCGTTCAAATCAAAAAATCGTCTATCCTTAGTTCGGGATAGGCGATTTTCCAACTTGATACTCAATTGATAACCGAGTTCTGTCACAGCTTGTTATTTTTTTAGGAAATAGGGATTGGTTATTTCAATAATTGGTAGGCAATTAATAGTAGGACGATGCTAATCCAGAAAACGACCGTCGCGGCTTTTTTTAAAGTTTGATTCTTTTTCAAAAAACCGATGAAGGTCATGACAGTTGAAATAAGAACTGCGACGGATGAGACGAATAGTAGCAGCGTTAACGCTGAATGGGCCATTGATGACATGTTGAAAACTCCTTTTTGGTCGCGTGCAAATTCCTTTACGACGCGTGATAACATTATTATAACAAATAAATATCACTTGACTAACCAGAACGTTTGTTCGTATAATGTAATTCATAGAGGAGTGGTCAATATGACAAATATTAGTTTAAAAGGGACGATTATCAGCGCCGTTAAAGTGATTAGTTTCAATCCGTATTTGGTGCGGTTTACGTTGCGGACCGCAACTCAAGATTATAATTGTTTAATCGCAAAAGATGCGTTGAACTTTATGTATGTTGCTGAAACTGATGCACCGATTGCCATTTACGGCCACTTCAATCAAAGCAAGCAACTCGTGATTGATCAATACTACGTTAGAACGGCCATGAGTGCCTAATGTATGATTATCAGAATGAACCGCACCGAGTGATTTTTATGATCGATTCTAAATCTTTTTATGCATCAGTGGAAGCAGTTGAAATGCAGCTTAATCCATTGCGGGCCATCTTGGTTGTGATGTCAGCGGCTGAGAATACGGGAAGCGGATTGGTTTTAGCGGCCAGTCCGATGGCCAAAAAAATCTTTGGCATTAGTAATGTGACGCGGGCGCGCGATGTGCCAATCGATGATCCGCGATTGATTGTGAGGCCGCCACGAATGAACTTGTATATCCAAGAGAATTTAAGAATTAACCGGATTTTTCAACAATTTACGGCGGAAGTGGATATTCATCCCTATTCGATTGATGAATCGTTATTGGATATGACGGATAGCTGGCATTTGTTTGGCGCAACACCACATGAAGTCGCGCGTCAGATTCAATTGACGGTCAAAAAGGCAACCGGTATTTATTTAACCGTCGGAATTGGCGACAATCCCGTATTAGCGAAGTTAGCCCTCGATCTTGAGGCTAAAAAGAATCATAGTCTGATTGCGGAATGGCATTATGAAGATGTACCTGATAAGCTGTGGCCAATTACCCAATTAGCGGATGTCTGGTCGATTGGACAACGCACGGCTGATAAACTCAATCAACGCGGCATTCAGTCAATGGCTGATTTAGCCCATACTAATCCATATCTATTGAAACAAAAAATGGGAATTATCGGCGCTCAGTTATTTGCGATTAGCTGGGGGATTGATCGGGCTTTAATTCGGGAAAAGTATCACGCCAAAGAGAAGTCGTACGGCAACAGCCAAGTATTGCCGCGGGATTATGTGAATCAAGCTGAAATTGAAGTTGTGATTCGTGAGATTATCGAACAAGTCGCTGCTCGATTACGGTCGCATCATCAAGCGGCGACCGTTATTAGCTTGGGGATTGGTTTTTCATTTTCCGAAAAAGCCGATTCACCACGGACTGGCTTTGGACGCTCCGTTAAAATTGATGCTACCAATGCGAATGGTCAATTGACGCAACACGCCTTACGATTATTTCGAGCTAAATGGCACCATGAAACGATTCGACACGTCAGTATTACGTGCGGTGAGTTAGTGGATGATCATATCGCACAGCTTGATTTATTTGATGTGAAAGACGTCAACTTTAAGAAGCAGAAACTTGATCGGACGGTTGATGGTATTCGTCAAAAGTACGGTTTTAAGTCGGTCGTTAAATTATCAAGTAAATCAAAAGGGGCTACTGCGATTGAACGCGCTGGTCTGGTTGGCGGACACGCCGGAGGTAACACGTATGAATAATGATGATTATGATTCAAATTTAGTCAATCAATTTCTAAAATATGATTACCATGATCGGGGCATGATGAAGTGGCAAGGGTTCTATTTAAGTGACCATACCGCAGTGGTTGCCAAGACAGCGACTGCCAGTCAGCAAGCGCGTAGTCAACAACATGGCCCAACAATGACAGAAGCCGAGATTGCGGCCTTAATCAACGAGGCAGTGGTTAAGGGCTATCCTGTTATGGTTGATAAAGCTGAACGAACCGTTGAGGGGTTGATTCCACATCAAATAGTGGGGCCAATCAGCGGTTGGTTTGGGAGTCAAATCATTATTAATGATCAAGCTGTTGCAATTGACGCCATCTATTCGATTCAAAAAGCTTAATTTAAAATGTGTTTCAAGGAGAATAATCAAAATGACTAAATTTGAACCAATCCAGATTAATCAACAATATTCAATCACCCTGGATGAAATCGGACAGGTTACATTACAGAAGACCGATGTTGGCTGCGTTGATTCGATGAGCTATTATTATCTGCGCAATGATTTACCGCTATTTATCTGTCGACATGATCCAAGCGCCAATCTACGGGTGATCCACGACGTGATGGTCCAATTGGATACCCAAATCGCCACAATGTCTGAATGCGGCTGCTTAAAAGTTGGCGGACAGAATGTGGCGATGAGATAACGAGTGGTTAGGAATCGATATTTTAGTAAGGGTGATGTGATTTCCTACCAAAAGCCCTGCCAGGGAATTCCTTGGCAGGGCTTTTGTGTTTAAAGTTGATATGACAGTATTTATAGAAGATAATGTGTAAAACACTTTTGATGGGTGCTTAGCTGGTTCAATATTAAAATTACCATCAGGATTTTCTTTTGAAGACGATCCTGATGGTTTATTTTATTTCTTCTCAACGCTGACTCGTAAAATTGTTTTCCGTTTTGCTTCAGGTACACGGCGAAAATCTGAGATGTAAATTTCCTTGTGTTCTTTTAAAGTACGTTGATAGCCGGATGCGTCGATGAACGTCTCTAACTTTGCAAAGCTAGCTGGTTCATCATCAAATGAACCGATATGCATGATCATGGCAACATCACCTTCGTCAAAGGTTTCAAATTTAACTTGCGCTAATAATTCCGGTGCTACTTTGTCATGCGCCAGCTCAACTGCTCGGTTGAAAACTGATTCGTCAACGAAACTTGGCTGTTTGATCATTATTTTGTATTGTAAATAATCTTTATCCAATGGGCCATCACGGTGTCCGCCCGCTAATGACCAGAAGCCTTCAAGTGGGTAGACCGTGTAATCAAAGGCACCTGGGAATTCGATTCCCTTCTTCGGTGCCATGCGAATCTTGTAGGCAATGGGATAAAGTGCCGTGATTTTTTGTGCGAATTCTGGACCGTTCGGATTACCTTGTCCGCTGATAGTGATGAAACTTTGTGGTGGTAAGGTCGTGATCGAGGTTGCCTTTTTCAGTGGGTAGATTTCTTTTTCTGTTTGACGCCAGTTTGCTTTTTCCATTGGAAAACTCCTTTGATAATCAAAAATAATGATTGAGATTTTACAGTAAGTGGGAGTGGTGGATGTATTCCTTAAAAGTCATGATGATTCACTAGCTCAATTATAAGCCAATTGACGACTTTAGCAAACCAATTCTAATAGCGTTGGTATAACAGCGATTTATCCCTTATAGGGTACAAAATCGTTAAAATTTACCGATTTAGGTCAAAATAAAGTCAAAATGCATCTGTTTTCTAGGCTGTTTTAAGGCAACAAAAAAGCCGTTAAACCTTAGTTTAACAGCTTTTCTATCTTCTGGGATGTTTTAAATATCACCCGTACGGGGATCGAACCCGTAACTCCGCCTTGAGAGGGCGACGTCTTAACCAATTTGACCAACGGGCAAGGTTTTGTAACAATTAATATATTATCGAATAAAGCTTGCGCTGTCAATCTTTAATTAAGACAAACTGATGCTTAGATAAATATTTTATAATTCCGATGATTAATATTAATGTGTTCTTTAGTAATTTTCTGATTCGACTTTTTCTTTAGGTTCTTAATGATATTGAGCGCATAATCTTGATGTTTTTCAATTAACGCTAAAACATCTTCTTCGATTGAGATTGATAATTCTTTGCGGGAATCAGCTAATTCAATTAAAACGGACTGCTGGTCATGCGATAATACTTTACCTTGAAACAATTTCTCGATTGCTGTTTTATCCATCATTTAACCGCCTCCTTCTATAGTATAGTCCTTTTTGGCGATTTTGTTAAAAAATAGAATTGACAAGGGTTCCAATCAGCGGTATCATAATATCCGTGATAAATAACATTGGGTATTCGCCAAACTGGTAAGGCACCGGACTCTGAATCCGTAATTTATAGGTTCGATCCCTATATACCCAACTAAATTCGAGGAGTCTACTGCGGTAGGCTTTTTTTATGGAGTGAATTCGATGGCTAATCATTTAGAAACACATCAAGCGTGGTTGACGCAATTTTATACACAGCGTGATTGGTATCAATATTCACCGCTGATTCGGCTGAATTTCTTATCTGAAGAAGTTGGTGAATTATCACGCGCGATTCGGACAATCGAGTTAGGGCGGGACCATCCGGGCGAAGTGGTTCAATCGACGGATGCCAAATACGATAATTTAAAAGAAGAATTAGCGGACTGTTTCGATCAGTTATTAATTATCTGTTCGAAATATCAAATTGAACCGAGTGAATTAAGCCAGTATAGTGAACACAAGCTGACTGAACGCTTTAAAAATAAATAGCTTAATCAAGCGACTTTCTCAATTTATTTGGGAAAGTCGTTTTTTATTTTGAAAAGAAGCTTGCCTTATAGTGCACTCGAGGGTGTAATCTAGCGATTGTAGTTAACAGCAAGGGAGTTTTTCAAATGACAATTAAAGATAAAGTGATTATTATTACGGGCGCTTCTTCAGGGATTGGCGCGGCTAGCGCCCAATTGTTGGCCGCCAATGGTGCTAGAGTCGTATTGGGTGCTCGGCGGGCGGATCGGTTACAAGCTGTGGTTGACACTATTGAAGCTGCGGGGGGCCAAGCCGTCTATCGGGTAACTGATGTGACTAAGGCAGCTGATTTGCAGGCCTTAGTAGCGTTGGCTAAAACTGAATTTGGCCGGGTCGATGTGTTATTTAATAATGCGGGGATTATGCCAACGTCACCGATTAGTGCGTTGCATACGACTGAATGGCAACAGATGATCGACATTAATTTAACCGGTGTGTTGAATGGGGTCGCTGCGATTATGCCGGAATTCACTGCTCAAAAGAGTGGTCAGATTATTACAACGTCGTCAGTTGCCGGGATCAAAAGTTTTTCCGGCGCTGGTGTCTATGGTGCCACTAAGTTTGCTGTCCGGAATCTAATGGAAGTGATTCGGATGGAGAGCGCCGAGGAAGGGACTAATATTCGGACGGTTAGTTTATACCCGGCGGCCATCAATACGGAATTATTGACGACGATTACCGATCAAACCGCTAAACAAAATATGACGGACTTTTACGCGGCGGTCGGAATCACACCGGATGCGGTTGCGCGGGTCGTTAATTTTGCAATCGATCAACCAGAAGACGTCAACGTTAACGAATTCACAATCTATCCAACAAAACAAGTCTAAAGAAGCACGTTAAAACTAATCATTAAATGAAGGCTGGTAATCAGATGACTAATCAAGAAACAGTGCAAAATGGTATTTTTGAAATGGGTCCCAAAAATGAGGCATATGCGGCCTTTTTTACGGGGCAAAGTTATTTACAAGGGTTGGTGAATGATCCAGCAATCAACGTTGGTGTGGGCAACGTCACGTTTGAACCCGGCTGTCGGAATCATTGGCATATTCATCATGCTGGCTATCAAATTTTATTAGTCACGGGTGGGCAAGGTTGGTATCAAGAAGCGGGACAGCCGGCGCAATTATTGACACCGGGTTCAGTTGTGGTTACGCATGACGGGGTTAAGCATTGGCACGGGGCAACTAAAGATAGTTGGTTTTCACACGTGGCGATTACGACCGGCACACCAGAATGGTTGGAAGCCGTTTCTGATGAGGATTATAATCAGTTGAGTAAGTGAATAGTATAACGTACAATGTTATTTTATTATCGCTCTTGCGCAATTTGTTAACGTGCGATAAACTATAAAAGTAATATCTCCCCCAAAGTTATTACAGAGCGCTCTTAATTAATTTTAAGAGCGTTTATTTTTTTGCTTAAAATAATAGGGCGTTATTTATTGATTGGTAAAGTGGATAAGGGCGGGCAATGAAGCGCTGTTCATTACAGATTGATCGGGATTTGCCGTTAAACTGTTACCATTTTGTCATCAATTGTTACTTGTTTGATATTTACAACGGGAATTTAGATGGTATATTGGTCACACGTTGAAACACAAAACTTAAATTCAAGGAGATCAATCATACATGACACCTTTAAAAACAATCTTATTTAGTACAACATTAACGGCCGCAACAGCTGCTGGCATCCTCTTCGCAGGCAACGGTCAAGCAAGTGCAGCCACAACTTACACCGTTACAACTGGTGATACCTTATCATCAATCTCAAATAAATTCGCTGGTAACAACGACTTAGTTGATTCAATCGCTAAGAACAACAGTATCTCAAATATCAACTTAATCTACGTTGGCGAACAACTAACGATTGATGCGGATACAACGGCCTCAACTACGACTCAAGCAGCCGCTACGACAACTCAAGCGCCAGTTGCCCAAACAACAACACCGGTCGCAACGACACAAACAGCGACACCAGTTCAAGCCGCAACGGTGACACCAGCTGCCACAACGCAAGCCTCAACAACGACACCCGCTACTGCCGCAACCACGAACTCATCTAAAGAATGGATTGCCCAAAAGGAATCCGGCGGTTCATATACAGCTAGCAATGGTCAATTAATCGGCCGTTACCAATTATCAGCGTCATATTTAAATGGTGACTATTCAGCTGCCAATCAAGAAAAGGTCGCTGATCAATACGTCACGAGCCGTTATGGTTCATGGGACGCCGCCAAGAGCTTCTGGTTAAGCAACGGCTGGTATTAAGCTTAAAGAATACCGATTTTTCAAAGTCAGCCCTTCATTTTGAGGGACTGACTTTTTTAATTGGCAACGATTGAGAGAAAGTGTACACTGATTATTATAGAGAGAATCAATTGCTGAGCCTTACGAATGAAATGATAGGGAGGCGTTAGAATGAAAATTGCATTAATTGCCCATGATCGTCAAAAGCCATTAATGATCAAATTAGTCACAGCGTACCAACCAATCTTAGCGCAACATGAATTGTTTGCGACCGGGACAACCGGGCAAAAAATTATTGAAGCGACTGGTTTATCCGTTAAACGGTTTAAATCGGGGCCACTTGGTGGTGATCAGCAGATTGGCGCGTTAATTTCCGAAAACAAAATTGATCTCGTTATTTTCTTGAGAGATCCATTAGCGGCCCAACCGCACGAACCAGACGTTAACGCATTGATTCGGTTGTCGGATGTTTACGAAGTCCCATTAGCGACCAATATCGGCACCGCGGAAGTCTTATTACGGGGCCTCGATACCGGGTTATTAGATTTCCGAACAATCGTTCATGACCAAATTGATACACCGATTAATTTATAATTTCAAGAGACGCCATCAAAATTGTTGATGGCGTTTTTGAATTCTGTTGATTTTTGCGTATAATGGAAGTATTGATTCGGAGGGCTGATTTTGCAAAAAGAAATTTATTTTCATGATCGATTAGGCACGGCGGTTTTTTTAACCTTCATTGGTGGCTTTTTAGACGCCTACTGTGTCATCTTACGCGGTGGGGTTTTCGCGAGTGCCCAGACTGGTAATATTGTCTTTATTGGGTTAGATGTTGCGACGAGCCAATGGTCACAACTACCGGAGAAGATTTCACCGATTATTGCGTTTGCGATTGGGACGATCATTGTCCAAATTGCGAAACGGCATTTCAATATGAATGGGTTGAATGTTTGGCGGTTATGGCTGTTGGCGATTCAAATTATCGCGTTAGTGGTCGTTGGCTTTTTACCCACGAGTGTGCCAAATATGTTGGTGACGACCATCTTAGCGATGTCGATGGCCATTCAATACTCAAGTTACGCGACAGTCAATGGTTATCCCTATGCCAATACGTTTACAACCGGTAATTATAAAAAATTAGTTGAGAATACTTATTTGTATTTTGAAACTAAGCAAAAAAAATACCAACAAAAAGCCCAGTATTTTGGACTGATTGTTGGTAGCTTCTTTGTTGGGACGATTAGTTCAGGTTTGTTTGTTAAATTTTTCAACGTGCGCACAGCCTGGATTGCTGCGGCCATGTTAACCATCTTTTTCGGGTTACAAGTCTACTTCACTGAAGAAGTCATCGTTGAAACTAAGAAAATGGCGTAATTACCGATAATGGTAAAGCCACAGTAAAATACCAAAGTAGATTAAACAAACAAAAGCGCTGACCCAGCTGGCGATAATGACGATTGGGTGTGGAATTAACCAGCGCATTGTCATCAGAAAGAGCGTTAGGATTAACGTTTTTAATAAACTAATTTTAACTTGGTTGAATTGCGGGTTATTCAAAAGAAAGATCCACTAAAAAGAGTTGACGGTCGCTGAGATGGGAGGTTGTAATCCAAACATCTTCGAAGCCGTCTTTTTGTTTCTCTTCTGTTTGACGGTAAAAATAATCAAGTAGGTCATAATGGCTTTGGACGTAATCGGGATCGATGCGGTTAACGTGTAGTCGCATTTCAGGAAATAATTTGTCCATTTCTGGTAGCTCAGTTTGATCGTTGATGCCAAAGCGAATGACGTTCGCATATTGGAAGGGTTCAACCGTCACTTGGTCCGGATGGTCTTGAATATAAGTTAGAATCGTGGTTAAAGCAGACATTTAATCAATTCCTTTCTGAATTTAAAAAATAGTAAAGCCGGCCGTTAAATTATTAAGAATGTGCAAGGTAATCGTACTTTTAATATTTTGGTTGCGCACATAGACAATCGCTAGGACGAGGCCTAATAAAGCTTTTGATAAAAAATAAATAGGATCTGTTATCCCGTGCATCAGTCCAAATAAAAGGGCGCTGCTAAGTATGCTGAACACGGGTCGTTTGGTAAAAAACCAATTCATTAAGAAGCCGCGGAATAATAGTTCTTCCATAATCGGGCCTAGAAAGACGATGTAGGGAATCATATAGAGGCCAAGTGTCTGGAGTAAGTCGGTCAGCGCTTCGACATTACCGTTACCAGTGGGTTGAATAAACGGGACCGTCAGATTATTAATCAGGACCATGGCCACAAATGCGATTAAGACTGTCCACCATTTTTGAGTGGTCATCCCGGTCGCGTAGCGCGGGTCCTTAATGGCTTGATAGCGACGCCACATGAACCAAGTAATCAGGATTGTTAAACCGAGAAACAGCCAACCGACTAATGTCACGAGCTGTGGGGTGCGATTAGCTTTAGGTAAGGTGACAAAAATTCCGACAATTAGTAGGGGTAGTTGTTGTAATAGAATCAAACCGAACAACCCGAATAGCCGTTTGAGTTGCATCATTGGCAACACCTCCGTATAATAGTCATCATAGCATATTCTATCGGAATAGAACCGAGAGATTCCTCGAAAAAATAATTTAAAAAAGTTTTGAGAAAGATTGCCATTCCGAAAATCATATGCTATACTAATCAAGTAAACAATTTTGAGACGTAATTTGAGTTTTGAATAATCATTCCTCTGTTACCTATTAATAATTTTTTGCGACAATAATAAATATACATACTTTGATATGTAACAGGAGGAAACAACATGAACAACGGTACAGTAAAATGGTTTAATGCAGACAAAGGTTTTGGTTTTATCACTGGTGAAGACGGCAAAGACGTATTTGCTCATTTCTCAGCTATCCAAGGCGAAGGCTACAAATCATTAGATGAAGGCCAAGCAGTTTCATATGATGTAGAAGACAGCGACCGCGGTCCTCAAGCAACAAACATCGTTAAACTATAAGACTTTTAGACCCCGCCTAGCGGGGTTTTTTTATTGCTTTAAATGATAGTCAAAAAAGAGGCACCCAATTCTTAAAATTAAGATTGGGTGCCTCTTTCTGTGCAATAACTAGCGTTTGGCAGTACCTTGGCCAGCTAACGGTCGAACCGTTATTTCCTTAATGTCTAGTTTACGCTTTAACCGTTAGGTATTCAACCAGTTGCCCAAAAAGGTTGAAAAATGTGGTTAGTTTTAAATTGTGAGCGTACCAGTCTTCATGGCGGTGGTAGCGCTTGATTAAATCGAGGCCTTCTTGGTAACGATGGCCGCTCATTTTGGGACTTTGCAATAATTGGTGAAGATAAAATAAGGAGACGAGATCGTTGATTTTTAAATCTGATAGGCGGTTAGTGGGGATTGCCATTTGATGAGCCGCGAGTTGGACGGCGCTCGAGGGATAACGTAAAAATTCTTTCTCTGAGAAAAGATTAATTAATAATGGATTACTGTGGGCGCAAGCATTGCGAATATTCTTGCTGTATTTTAAATAGGTGTGGACTTTTCGAACAGATTTGGTTTGAGTGCGTTCTAAATAGAAATCAACAAACATCGATAGGGTACCAAAGGTTGCAATCTCTAGAAAGGTCCAGATAGCGAGGTGGTCGCGGTGCTTCGTATACAAATCTTGCGAATAGCGGTTTTTACGGAGATACGTTAACGTTTGATTATAAGCGGATTGATGATTGACTTTAAAATCCTGGACAATTTGGTAACCATCTTCAGCTGGATCGTTGGCAATCAGATTTAACAGCATGACTTTTAAACCGTGTTCGATGTCTAATGAGAGGTTTAGGAGGTAGTCGCGTAGTTGCATATCGATTGACGCTAAATCAATCAAGTAGGCAAAATCAAGGTTTTCGTATTGGCCCGCCGTATTTTTCGGGAAATTACTGCGATAAGCGGTCACTTTGAAATAATAGTTAACTTTATTGAGAATCGTAGTGGCTTCGGTTTGCGAGATGGCTTCGAAGGTGATCCCTTTACTGAGCATGTGCGCAATTAATTCAGTTGAGTTGAGCATCGGTTTTAAAGATTGATTGGTCAAAAAATCAGATCCTTTAGTTAGTTTTAGAAAGCTTTGTTATTTAACCAATTTTACAGCGAGATAGTCGCGGGGTCAAAGTAATATTGGTAGTTTGTGATGGTGAATCATTATGACATGGTAGCGGTGCCAGTTGAAACCGTGCTAAATCAAGGATGGCCGGGACTTGATAATTCATTAAAAGTGTAATACAATGACAAAGCGTCATAAAAGTGACGAGTTGTCATTAACGTTAGAAAGGAGCATTTTAATGCCCAAAAAGACATTTTTTCGGTTACCAGCAGAAAAACAACAACGCTTATTAGTTGCAGCGCACGCTGAATTTTCGCGCGTACCGTTTAACGAAGCCTCGGTCAGCAATATTATTAAGGCGGCCGGGATTCCGCGGGGGAGCTTTTATCAGTATTTTGAAGATAAGGCAGATATTTTCTTTTATGATCTGAATAAAATGCGGGATAGTTCTAAACAAGACTTGAAGACGGCCATTTTAAGGGCCGATGGGGATTTATTTGCGGCGATGCGGATTTTCTTTAAAGCGATGGCCGAAGAAATTATTAATGGGAAAGATGCGCCTTTTTATAAGCATTTATTTTTGCACACCGATTATAAAGATCGGCGAAAAATGTCGCCAGAATTGAAACATAGTCATCATTCGGAAGGACTCACCTTTTTGGTTGAGCACATTGATTACAGTTTATTAAAGTTTGATCGTGATCAACCTGAAGAAATGGAGATTCTATTCCATCAATTAATGAATAATGTTTTTCAAGGCATTGCTTCATATTACATGCACCAAGATACGGAACAAGCACTGACCATTGAACAAGTTGAACACCGCTTTAATCTAGTGGCTGATTGGCTTGAAAATGGTGCCAGTGCACGGAAATAACAGGAAGAAGGCGTAGTACGCATGATTAAACTTGCAAAGAGTCGCATGTCCACTTGGGCGGTGCTAGGCGCGATAATCTTCATGATTATTCAAGTCGTCAGTAACCTGTATTTACCCAATTTAACATCAGATATTGTCAATAACGGGATTGCCAAAGGGGATATTGATTATATTTGGCAGACCGGTTTTAAAATGCTGGGATATTCATTAGTTAGTATCATTGCAGCGATTGCGAATGTTTTTTTAGCCGCTAAGACGTCTCAAAGTCTGGGTCAAAAATTACGTTCTGATATTTATCGTAAAGTCATTAATTTCTCACATGATGAAATGGATCAAGTTGGGACCTCTTCGTTGATTACACGGACAACCAATGATGTGGTCCAAATTCAAAACGTAGCGATGATGTTCTTACGAATGATGATCATGGCACCGATTATGTTAATTGGGGCTAGTTTCCTAGCGTATCAAAAAGATGCGCAGTTAACCTCGATTTTCGTCGTGGTGTTACCAATCATGGCGTTGTTCATCGGGATTGTGATGTATTTTGCCGTACCGCTTTTTAAAGCGATGCAAGAAAAAACCGATCGAATTAACTTAGTGTTCCGAGAAGGTTTAACGGGTGTACGGGTAATTCGGGCTTTCCGACGTGATCGATTTGAACAAGACCGGTTCGACGATGCCAATGATGATTACACGCATAATGCCAAGAAGGTCTACAGTATTATGGCCGTCATGGCACCGATTATGACGCTAATCATGAGCGGCACCAACATCGCCATCACTTGGATGGGTGGTCACTTGATCGCCAACCAAGCGATGCAAGTTGGGAATCTATTAGCGTTCATGACTTACGCGATGCAAATTTTGATGAGTTTCATGATGTTATCAATGGTCTTTGTTTTCATTCCACGGGCGCAAGCTTCAGCAGTCCGGATTAATGAAGTCCTAGATTTAGAAACACCCATTGTCAATCCAGACCAACCGGCTGATTTTAAGGATGAACCCGCTAATTTAGCCTTTAATCAAGTGAATTTCCGTTATCAAAATGCGGAACATTTAGCGCTGGAAAAGATTGATTTCAAAATGACGGCCGGTCAAACGGTCGCCGTGATTGGTGGGACGGGTTCTGGTAAAACGACGTTGGTCAATTTGATTCCACGTTTCTACGATGTTGAATCGGGTGATGTGGTGGTTGATGGCTTAAACGTCAAAGACGTTACGTTGCACGATATTCATCAACAAGTCGCTTTCGTGCCTCAAAAAGCGAATTTATTTACCGGGACGATTCGGGAAAATATGCAATACGGCAATCCAGATGCCACTGATGATCAGATTTGGCACGCTTTAAAAATTGCTCAATCTGACGATTTTGTCAGCGAATTACCGGATGGTTTAGACAGTTACGTTGAACAAGGTGGGGGTAACTTCTCCGGTGGGCAACGTCAACGGTTAGCGATTGCGCGTGCATTAGTTAAACGCGCGTCAATCTATGTCTTTGATGATTCCTTCTCAGCCTTAGATTTTAAAACGGATGCTAATTTACGAAAAGCCCTTAAACAAGATCCAGAAATCCAAAAGAGTGTCGTTGTGATTGTCGGTCAACGGGTTTCAACCGTGGCCGATGCTGATACGATTATCGTCTTGGATGAAGGTCAAATGGTCGGCAAGGGTTCACATACTGAATTAAAAGCCACTAATACCACTTATCAAGAAATTATTAATTCACAAATCAGAGAAGGAGATGAAGACTAATGGCAGCTAAACAACAACCAATGCGGCCCGGTGGTCGTGGCCCAGGTGGACACGGTCCGGGCGGGCTCGTTGAAAAGCCTAAGAATTTCTGGGGCACAACGAAACGTTTATTAACTTACATGTCGAGTCGAGTGATCGGCTTAGTGATTGTTTTAGCCTTAGCAATCATCTCAGTTGTTTTCCAAATTAGAACGCCTAAAGTTTTAGGGGAAGCAACGACTGAAATTTTTAAAGGGGTCATGAAAGGGAGTGCCATGCAAAAAGCTGGCATTTCAATGGATCAACTCCCAATCGATTTTGATAAGATTAAACAAATTATCATGACCGTCATTCTGATGTATCTCGCTTCAGCGCTTTTCAGTTTCTTACAACAATTCATCATGACCCGGATTTCACAACAAACGGTCTATGAATTACGTAAAGAATTAAAAGATAAAATGCAACGGGTGCCAATTAACTATTATGATACCCATTCAAACGGGGATATCATGAGTCGTGCGATTAACGATATGGATAATATCGCTAGTACGTTACAACAAAGTTTAACCCAAATGGTGACAAGTGCGGTGACGTTTATCGGCGTCTTATGGATGATGTTGACGATTAGTTGGCAATTAACCTTGATTGCCTTGGTGACGATTCCGTTTAGTTTAATCGTTGTCGGCATTATTGCGCCCAAATCGCAAAAATTCTTTGCCGCGCAACAAAAGAGTCTGGGGCTATTGAATAACCAAATTGAAGAAAATTTCTCAGGCCAAGTTGTTTTAAAAACGTTTAATCGCGAACAAGTTACGATTGATATGTTTGAAGAACAAAATGAACAACTCTACAAAGCGGCTTGGAAAGCCCAATTTATTTCTGGGATTATCATGCCAGCGATGACCTTTGTCAATAACTTAGGTTACGTCTTTGTCGCCATTATCGGTGGGATTCGCGTTTCCAACGGTCAAGTCACGTTAGGGGATATGCAAGCGTTCATGCAATATACGCAACAATTCTCGCAACCGATTTCTCAATTAGCCAATTTAGCCAACACGATTCAATCCACAATCGCCTCAGCTGAACGGGTTTTTGAAGTCTTAGATGAAGCCGATATGACGGACGAACCATCCGGTGTACCAGCTGTTCAAGATGATGTGAATAAATTAGAATTAGAACACGTTGAATTCGGTTATCAAGGCAAAGAAATTTTGATGCAAGATTACAACTTAAAAGTCAAACCGGGTCAAATGATCGCGATTGTCGGCCCAACTGGTGCGGGTAAAACAACGATTATTAACTTGTTAGAACGCTTCTACGACGTTAGTGGCGGTTCAATCAAGTTAGACGGCGTCGATACGCGCGATATGAGTCGCGATGAATTACGCAGTCATTTTGCGATGGTCTTACAAGATACTTGGTTATTCACGGGGACGATTTGGGATAACTTGAAGTATGGTAATGAAACGGCGTCAGACGAAGCGATTTTAGCCGCTGCTGAAGCGGCCCATGTCGATAGTTTTGTCCGTCAATTACCAGATGGTTATCAAACAATCTTGAACGAAGAAGCATCGAATATCTCACAAGGTCAACGTCAATTATTGACGATTGCGCGGGCGTTTGTGGCTAATCCTGAAATTTTAATTTTGGATGAAGCCACTAGTTCCGTCGATACACGGACTGAAATTCATATTCAGCACGCAATGGAACGCCTTTTGGCTAACCGGACGAGTTTCGTAGTCGCCCATCGTTTATCAACGATTCGCGATGCCGACAACATCATTGTGATGAATCACGGTTCGATTATGGAAACTGGGACACATGATGATTTAATGGGTCAAAATGGGTTCTACGCTGATCTTTATAACAGTCAGTTCTCAGGGAATGTTAAAATCTAATTTTTAAGGAAAACAGCCGCGCGGCAACGCAACGCTGTTTTTTTATTTGCACATTTTAAAACTTTGCGTGATACTAACAGTAATCAGAAAAGAAGGTGAGCCAATGCGCTTTAATCAAACAGCCGCTCAAATCGAAGCTTTAGTAACGGATCAAATTGTACCCGGCGTCTCGTACGCGTTAATCGACGGTCTCGATTGTCAACAGACAGTCGTGGGTGACGCCCAAAAGGTGCCGGTCACGAAACCACTACTACCGGATCAACTATACGATTTAGCGTCATTAACCAAAGTGATTGGGACGACGACATTAACGTTACGGTTATTGGAACATAGCCAATTGGCGCTTAACACGAAAGTTTGCCGAATTCTACCGGCCTTCAAGGATCGCCGAGTAACGGTCTTACATTTATTAACCCACACATCCGGCTTAGAGGGCTACATTCCCAATCGGAATCAATTAGCCGCTCAGGATTTGAAACAAGCGTTATTGACGCAACTGACGGTTGGCCCGAATTTTGAAAAGAAGGTCGTCTATACTGACATCGGCCTATTGTATCTCGGTTGGATGATTGAAGCGATTTGTCAAAAACCCATTCAAGATTTGATTCAGGAACAAATTTTAACCCCGCTCGGCCTCAATGACAGTACATTTGCACCTGACCGCCAACTGGCCGTACCGACTGAATTAACGACTGAACGGGGCTTGATACAGGGGGTTGTTCACGATCCTAAAAGTTATACGCTCCAGAATCACAGTGGCGCAGCGGGCTTATTTGCGCCGTTAAAAGATGTTGTGCGCTTCGCCCAATTTCAACTCGGCCAATTGACAGTCGAACACGCACCAATTACTCAGGGCAGTGTTCAAGCGTTATATCGGGATTGGACACCGGCCCATCTGCACCGGTCGTTAGGTTGGGATTTACGCTTTGATGTCCGGAACCAACACCCGCTGATTTACCATACTGGTTTTACCGGGACATTCATGTTACTGGATCGTGCACGCCAAACGGGGATGGTGGTCTTAACCAATCGCATCCACCCAACGGCCGATAACCCTGCTTTTCTGGAACGACGCGACCAGATTGTTCAACAATTTTTACAGGAGAATCATTAAATAAAAAACGACGTAAAATTTAATTTACGTCGTTTTTTGATGTTATAGATTAAGAGCAGCTTGTTTAGCGGCAACCCGTTCACTGATTTTAAGGAATGGCCAGTAAATGAGTACGCCTAAGATTAACGTTAAGCCTTGAATGACGGGTGCTCGCCAATCACCGCCAGTGGCTAAATAGGAATTTAATAATGGTGGTGTGGTCCAAGGTACCATGACCACCACACGATTCATCCAACCAATCGCGGTAAAGAAGTAAGCAATACTAATCCCGAGTCCCGGCATTAAAACGAATGGAATAATTAAGGCGAAGTTAAAGACGATTGGATAACCGAAAATAACGGGTTCGTTGATGTTGAAAAGGCTAGGAACGAAAGATAATTTAGTGATGTCGCGACTGGCTTTTGATTTTGAGAAAAGAATCGTGGCAATGAGGAGACAGATGGTACTACCAGTACCACCTAACATCCCGAATGTATCACGGAAAACATTATTAATGATGTAAGGAATGTGTTTACCAGCAGCGTAAGCGGCCATATTTTTATTCATATTAATTAAGAGCACTGGATCTAATAAAGTCCCGTTAATCACCGCTTGATGAATCCCAAATGAGAATAGCAGATTGCCAGTGCCGTAAATCAATAATAGACCAGGTAAACTAGTATTAACGCGGCGTAATGGTTCTTGAATCAAGGTTGTGATTAAAGTGATTAAATCCGTATGGAAAACAACGGTTAAAATCGCAGCCAAAACTGCAAATAAACTCATTGTAATTAAAGCTGGAATCATCGTGTTGAACGAACCAGCAACGGCTGATGGAACGGCATCACTTAAACGAATTTGTAATTTCTTGAATTTAGATAGTCGGATAAATAATTCGGTTGCAACCAAGCCGATGATAATCCCAGAAAACATCCCGGTTGTGCCGATATTTTGAAAGGGCAAGACACCGGTCACGTTCACTGAATGACCGCTGACCGTTGTCGCTGGAATATTGATGGGCATCATAACAACTAGGGTCGCTAAGGCGATAATGGCTGCTGAAATTTTATTGGTGTAGTTTTTATTGCGCGCTAAGCAATAGCCGACTGTGGGCGCAATTAGTAAACCAGCAATGTTTAAGGTGCCGTTCGTGATGTAAGTCCCGAAATATTGGCAGTTTTTAAGTGTTTGGCCTGAAATAAACCAAGGAAAGATGACATTGTTAACCAGCACGCCGATACCGGCCAAAATAAATAATGGCATAATGATGGCAAACGCATCGCGCAGTGAGCGCAGATGAATTTGATTCCCGATTTTAAAAGCAATATTGGTGAATTGGTCAATAAATTTCTGACTTCGTTTTGTTGATTCCATTGTAGAACCTCCTTATTATTTATCAGTCAAATTTTCAGCGTTGCTGGCAATGACTTGTTTCAGCCAGTAATAACTGGCTTTTGGAATTCTTTTTAGATCTTTTAAATCATGATTATCCCGATTGACATAAACAACGCCATAGCGTTTGCGCATATCACCTTTAGAACTGGGAATATCGATGAGGCCCCAACCTAGATAACCGATAATATTAGCGCCATCTAAGTTGACTGCATCACAAAGCGCCTGAATATGCGATTGATGATACTTAATCCGATAATCATCTTGAATCATCGGATTGTTGGCATCAATTTGTTCTTGAACACCAATTCCGTTTTCAATTGGGAAAATCGGTAATTGGGTTTCATTTGAGAGCTTAGTTAAAACGTTTCTAAATCCTAGCGGATCAATTTGCCAACCCCATTCGCTACTTTCTAAATACGGATTAGGGACGCTAGCATCACGCATATAAAAATTAGGTGGCGTTTTATCGGTGAGCTTGGTGTGATCTAAGGCCACCGTATAATAATAGCTGAGTGCAATGAAATCATTATGATGACTCGCAATGAGTGCTAGATCACCGGGCTGAATCGTGGACAATAAATCATGATTTTTTAAATAACATAAAACTTCATTAGAATATTTACCGCGAACAAAAGCGTCCACAAAATTTTGGTTGATGAATTCAGAGGCTTTACGAGCCGCAAAGACATCTTCGGGATGGTTAGTCGCCGGGTAGAACTCTTGATAGGCCAACATACCGCCAATTTGATCCTTGGGAAAGTTGGCATGCAGGTAGTTAGCAATCTGAGCGTGCGCCACCATGGTATTATTAGCAATCGTATAGAGCTCTTCAAGGGTTTGGTTACCAGCTAGATAGCCACTATTTTCAAAACCAGCTTCAAAAAGATAACCATTTTGTTCATTAAAACTCAACCAATACTTGATTTGTTTACCATAACGGTCAATCACGACTTTCGCAAAGTTGACGAAAGCGTCGGTGACTTGCCGACTGACAAAGCCGTTGTGTTGCTGTGCTAATTTTAATGGCATATCGAAATGGTATAAGCAAATCATGGGTTCAATATTAGCAGCTTGTAAAGCATCGATTAAATGATCGTAATAGTCAAAGCCGGCTAGGTTGATTTGACCGTCACCATTTGGAAAAATCCGCGACCAAGAAATTTGGAAACGATAACAGTTCATTCCCATGTCTTGCATGAGGGCAACGTCTTCTGCGTAACGATGGTATTCATCAATGCCATCGTTCCAATCAGAGGTGGTCTTGGTGGCTGGTTTAATATCATAAACTGATTTTCCTTTCCCATCAGCCACCCAAGCACCTTCACTTTGCATACTTGAAACCGAATTACCCCATAAAAAATCTTTATTTAAACTCACAAGTAAAAACCTCCATTTCTGTATTCGAGAATAATGATAACGTTTTATTTTATAAATGTAAAGTCATTATTAAAAATTAACACATCAATTCAATCGGTGATGAGTATGCTATAATTTGGATAGTAAATGGTAGGTGGATAAAATGGCGAAATATAAAGATATTGCAACAATTATTCGTAATCGAATTCTAGAGGGTGTTTATCCGACTGGTGGTCTATTACCAGAACAAATCAAATTAGCTCAGGAATTTCAGACGTCGAGAATGACCATTCAAAAAGCATTAGAAATTTTAAATTTTGAAGGTTTAATTTATAGTACGCAAGGTAAAGGGACCTTTATCAAGTCCAATGCAGCCTCGTTGTCGCGGTTAGACACCAGTATTAATCAATACGTCGGGACCACGGAGTTATTTAAAGACCAGGCAGTTGTTAAGAGTCAAATTTTAAAAAATGAATTGCGATTGCCTAATGCAGATGAACAAGATAAACTGCAGTTGACTAAAACTGATGCGGTGTATGATATTATTCGGGTTCGTTATTTAGACACAGCCCCGTATTGTATTGAGCATTCTGTTATGCCAGCTAAAATACTGGGTGATTTAACGGATGATATTTTAAAAGAATCGATTTACGCCTATCTTGAAAATCAATTGAATTTTAAAATTGGGGCAGCTTATCGTAAAATTAGTGCCGATCAGCCTAACCAGATGGATCAAGAATATTTAAAATGCGCTATCACTGAACCAGTTTTACAAGTCGAACAAACCGTCTTTTTACAAACAGGGGAACCTTTTGAATATTCAACGACCCGCCATCGGTTTGATAAGGGGAGTATTACAACCATTAATATGGGGAATGCTAGAGCAAATTAATAAAGCGGTCACATTTTGACTGCTTATCCGCTTTCATTTGTGGTAGAATAGAAACCATTGATAATAAAAGTGCATTAGGAGTGATTGAATTGACAGAACCGTTATTTCTAAAACCAGTCTTTCAAGAAAAAATTTGGGGTGGGCGCAAGCTTGCTGAAGAATTCGATTATGAATTACCCGCCGGCGATATCGGTGAATGTTGGGCGATTTCAGCCCATCCACACGGCCCTAGTACCATAGAAAATGGGCCCTTAAAAGGGCTAACTTTGGATCAAGCTTGGGCCCAACATCGCGACTATTTCGGCAATGCCAGGGGTGAAGTTTTCCCATTATTGACGAAGATTCTGGATGCTGAAGCTAGCTTATCTGTTCAGGTCCATCCCGATGATGCTTATGCAGCCGCTCATGAAGGCCCAACTGAACTCGGTAAAACTGAATGTTGGTATATTCTAGATGCTGAACCCGGTGCGTATTTAATTTATGGTCATTACGCTAAAACGGAAGCCGAATTAGCCGATATGATTCATCAAGGCCAATGGGACCAATTATTGCGGAAAGTTCCGGTTAAAACTGGTGACTTCTTCTACGTCCCAAGCGGCACAATTCACGCTTTAAATAAGGGGATTATGGCCCTAGAAACCCAACAAAGTAGTGATACGACTTATCGGTTATACGATTATGATCGGGTCGATGCTAAGACGGGTGAAAAACGTGAATTACATTTACAACAATCAATTGATACGACGACGGTGCCGCATCACGATCCAGAATTAAACATTCAAACCAAACAAGTCGGGGCTTCAACGATTACGACTTACGTGCAACCACCAATGTCACCATTTTTCAGTGTTTATCAATGGTTGGTCAAAGATCAATTGCATTTTGATCGGACGAACGCACCTTATACGTTAGTCTCCGTGGTTGACGGCGCTGGTGAATTAGTGGTTGATGGACAAGTTTATCCCATTCATAAAAACATGCATTTTGTTTTACCATTTGCGATTAAAGCTTGGGATTTACGTGGGGATATGCAAATTATTGCCTCTGAACCTGGTGAATCAACTAAATAATATAACGTAAAAACCGGTTAATCTGATTCAGATTAACCGGTTTTTTTAGGTTGATTATTTTGAAGAATGATTAATCTGCATGAGTTGATACAACCACTGACCAACGACAATCAGTAACCCCAATGTGTACAAATAGTTGGTCAGCATCAACCATAATTGAACGTGACCTTCCAGCATGGTTGCTAAGAAAAGCCAGGCCATCATGGTGATAAAAACTGCTGTTAGTTGGCAGAGACGACTGATTAAGGCATTGATGTTCAGCAGCATCGTATTGAATCGGGATTGAATGGCTGTGCTTGTCAAGATTAAAAAGCTGGCGACTAACGCAAACATTACTAACAAAGCGGCACTACGGAGGAAAGGGTGGTTTTGATTAGCGATTGTCGTCGTAATTTGACCATTAAAATCGACATGCATCGGCAATCGCAAACTGAGATGGGCCTGGCCAGCGACCAAGATGCTCAGTTGAATGATGGTGCTGAGGATTAGTATTTTAATGGTTCTCACTTGTTTCATCACAATAAAACGCCTCCAATTAGATTTTTATCAGAGTATAGCACAATTGGGGGCGAATTGAACTAGTAATTAACGTTTGATTTCATTAGAATAAGAGGAAAACGGTGGTCGATAAGCATGAATCAAATTGAACAGATTGAAAAATACGTTAAAGTGCAGTTAGCGACTGAACACAGTGGGCATGGTTTTGATCACATTCAGCGGGTGGTCCGCAATGCACGTTTAATCTGCCAACAAATTCCAACAGCGGATGGGACGTTGGTTGAAATGGCGGCGCTGTTACACGATGTGATTGATGAAAAAGTGGCCGCTGATGTTGAACAAGCCCGCCAAGCGATGGTGGCGCAGTTAACCGTCATTGGTGTATCAGTTACGCGGCAACAAGCGATTCTGACGATTATCGAGCATATGTCGTTTGTTAAAAATATCGACCAACAACAAGTATTATCGCTCGAAGGGCAAATTGTCCAAGACGCGGACCGGTTAGACGCAATTGGTGCGATTGGTATTGGTCGGACCTTTATGTACGGTGGTGCACATTCGGGGGTGGCTTATGATCTGCAGATTGAACCGCGGGCCGAATTAACCGCCACCAACTACCGGGAACCGACGACAGTCATTAATCATTTTTATGAAAAGTTATTTAAGTTGGCGGCGACCATGAATACGCCAGTCGCTAAGACGCTGGCGACGAAACGGACCCAAGTGATGCAAGATTTTGTGACGGAGTATTTAGCGGAATGGCAGGGCGAACGCTAAAAAGGGCGAATCGTGATTGTGGGAAGGAAAGTGGCAAATGATTATTTTGATAACGGGTGCGTCACATACTGGGAAAACGGTGCTTGCCCAAAAGTTACTTGAGAAATATCAATATCCCTACCTTTCAATCGATATTTTGAAAATGGGTTTAATTCGAAGTGGCCAGACTGGTCTGACACCATTGAGTGACGATGCCACTTTGACCGAATACTTATGGCCAATTGTTTCTGAGATGGTTAAAACTGCGATTGAGAATAAACAGAACTTGATTGTCGAGGGCTGTTATATTCCTTTTGATTGGGAGCGAAGTTTTACTAAACCATATTTAAATGACATCAAATTTATCTGTCTGATTATGAGTGAGCATTACATTCGAAAGCATTTTGATGATATTAAGCAATATGCCAATCGGATTGAACACCGGTTAGACGATGATCATTGTACTTTAGCAACGGTTTTGAAGGATAATGCTTATTTTTTAGAACAAGCGCAAAAGCAGCATATCAACTATGAATACATTGATGAACAATACCAAACGGATTTTGACTGGTAGCGTGGAATCAATACGATGCTATTAGCGAAATTAATCGATTTTAAAAAGCGCCACGACACTGAATTAGTAAGGTGTCGTGGCGCTTTTTAGGATCTAAGCTAAAGTGGGTTCACTCGTTAGCCAGTCATTTTGTAAGAGTTCGTGAGTTCTTTTTTGAAGTGGTAACCATAATTCGGCCCGAAGAATATTAATCAATGATTCCCAGAAAAGGCGGTCGGTTTTTTGTTGTTCGGTAATATGTAATTCAATCACTTGGCCGTTTTCAGTCGTAGCCCAAACTTTATCATGGCTTTCAATGCTTTTAATTTTAACGGATTCAATATTTTGCGTTTGTACTAACATAGTCAATCGCTCCTTCTTGATGATAAGTTCAGTATAGCGACTAACTATTACCAAAGTATTGTTGTTTTATGAATAATAAATGCATTTTTTCTTCAGAAAAGGTTAAGAGCTTGATTAAACATTAAATCATGGTTTGAATTAGGCTGGCGGTTTCTTCGATTGAGCGATCGGCCACGTTGATGACGGTCGCCCCTAACGTGTCAAAGAGTTGTTGCGCATAAGCAAGTTCATCACTAACGCTGGTGGCGGCGGAATAATTAGTCGTCTGGGGTAAGCCGAGGGTTGCCAGGCGTTCGGTGCGAATTTTGAGTAGCGTTTGGAGTGGCATCGTGAGGCCGATAATTTTATGGGTGGGCACTTTAAAGAGTTCCTTGGGTAATGGGACACCAGGAATTAAGGGTAAGTTGGCAACCCGATAATTTTGATTGGCTAGGTACATACTCAATGGGGTTTTAGAGGTTCTGGAGACGCCTAATAAAACGATATCGGCTTCTAATAAGCCACGCGGTTCTTTACCATCATCGTAACGAACGGCAAATTCCATGGCGCTAATTCGGTGGAAATAGTGTTCGTCTAATTTACGTAAGGAGCCTGGCGCTTCTAAGGAATCGGTTTGGCTGCGGTCACTAATCGCTGCCGTTAGCGATGATAATAGGTCGATGAGGGTTAAATTGTGCGCTTGGCAGAATTTGGTGACTGATTGTTGTAAGGGCCGATTGACTAAAGTCGTCACAATAATCGCTTGTTCCTGTTGGGCGTCTTTTAGAATCGGCACTAACGTTGCTTGATCGGTGACGAATGGGAAGCGTTGGATTTTTAGAGGAACTGATTGGGGAAATTGAGCGGCGACGGCTGACACGACAGAGCGGGCAGTTTCGCCGATTGAATCTGAAATCATAAAAATTGGAATCGCTGACATTTTGAAAACCTCCAAGCAAGCTTAGTTTTGAATGTGTAATCCTTCTTCGATAAAGTAGCGCATAATGATTGATTTGGTGATCTTACCAATCACGGTCACGCCGTCAGGTTCGACAATCGGTAGCGAATCGACTTGGTGGGCGATTAATCGTTGGCCGGCTTGTAGAATCGTTTTGTGTTCAGTCATCGTGACGATGTTGGGCATGCGGGTCATAATCATGGCCACGGGGGTCGTGCTGGTATTAGTGGCGTTAATCGTTGCACGTAATAGATCTTTACGTGAGAGAACGCCCAATAGTTTTTGTTGTTGGTCGACGACGTACAATGAACCGACATCGTGCATGAAAAGTTGCGTGACGGCTTCATCAATAGTGGTCGCTTGTTGAATCAGTAACGGGGGAATCATCAGTTGATCGACCGTTGCCTGATACAGATGATCGGCGAGCAATGGGGCGACCTCTTGACCGACGTAAAAATAACCGACTTTCGGACGAGCGTCTAGAATGCCAGTCATCGTTAAGATCGCGAGGTCGTTACGCAAAGTCGCGCGCGATAAATTAAGTTGTCCGGCAATTTTAGTGCCACTAATCGGTTGATCGTTTTGGACGATTTGAATAATTTGCTTTTGACGCGCTGATAATTCCATAATGACTCCTTTACTTTAACCGATTTCAATAAGACTATTATAAAATAGCGACAACCTATTTGCAATCAAAATCGGATAATAGTATAGCTTATATAATTAAATGTGACGTACTATTGACTTTTAATGTGTCACACTATATGCTGTTGATGTTCAATAAAATATTGGAGGCTATCACAATGCAATATATTTATGCTTTTGCTGAAAATCAAACATTAACCAATACTGAATTAGGCGGTAAAGGGGCAAACTTAGCTGAGATGACGCGCTTAGGCTTACCCGTGCCAGCCGGTTTTACGATTACGACGGCAGCTTGCCAACGTTATTTAACCAATGACCAACTAGATTGTGACTTTTTAAAAGGCGACTTAATGAAAGCGGTTCAACAATTAGAAGCAACAACGCACCGCGAATTGGGCAATCCAGAACAACCCTTACTAGTTTCGGTTCGGAGTGGGGCACCGATTTCGATGCCAGGGATGATGGATACCGTTTTGAACTTAGGCCTCAACGATCAAACCGTGGAAGGTCTCGCGAAGCAAACGCATAATCCGTGGTTTGCGTATGACTGTTACCGGCGATTAATTCAAATGTTCGGTGATGTTGTTTACGGAATTGATAAATCAATTTTTGAAGCCGAATTGACAGCTTTGAAACGTGCCAAACAGGTTGTCAATGATACTGATTTAACCCTGGCTGATCTAAAGCAATTGATTCAGACTTATCAAACGCTCTATCAGAACGCAGATGATGCGCAGTTCCCACAATCGGTAACGGCACAGTTAAACCTGGCGGTCGAAGCGGTCTTTAAATCATGGTTAAATCCGCGGGCTCAAACTTATCGGCGGTTACACCAAATTGATGCGGCAATGGGCACAGCCGTTAATATTCAACAAATGGTTTTCGGCAATTATCAAGGACAAAGTGGGACGGGTGTCGCGTTTACTCGGAACCCCGCAACGGGTGAACCAGGTTTGTTTGGTGAATATCTATTGAACGCGCAAGGCGAAGACGTGGTCGCGGGCATTCGAACGCCAGAACCAATTGCCACGCTAAAAGCGCAATTACCAACGATTTACGACCAATTTAAAACATTGGCGAATCAACTTGAACGCCATTACCAAGATATGCAAGATATGGAATTTACGATTGAAGCCGGGCAGTTGTATGTTTTGCAAACCCGGATTGGTAAACGAACGCCTCAAGCAGCTTTTAAGATTGCGCTAGATTTAGTCGAAGAAGGCTTAATTGACCGACAAACGGCCATCTTACGGTTAAAACCGGCGATGATTGAGGGACTCTTACATCCGGTATTTGATCCGCAAGCCTTGAAGCAAGCGCCATTGTTATTAACGGGGTTACCCGCTAGTCCGGGGGCGGCGACTGGTGCAATTTATTTTGATGCACAACAAGCACAAGTGGCGCACGAAGCCGGTGAAAAAGTGATTCTAGTCCGTCAAGAAACCTCACCGGAAGATATCGATGGAATGATCGTCAGTCAAGCGATTGTCACGAGTCGTGGCGGGATGACTTCGCACGCAGCGGTGGTCGCTCGGGGCATGGGTTGCTGTTGCGTCGTTGGTTGTGCGCAATTGAGTGTCGATGCGGATCAGAAACAAGCGGATTTTAACGGACAGCTATTAAGAGAAGGCGCGATTATTTCGGTTGATGGTCACACTGGTCGAATCTACTTAGGCGCATTGGACCAACAAACTGGCAAGCAACAAGCAGCCCTCAACACGATTCTCGATTGGTGTGATGCGGAGGCACCAATTGATGTTTGGGCCAACGCTGAAACCCCTAAGGAAGTAGCAACGGCGTTTGAATTTGGCGCTAAAGGATTGGGGTTAGTCCGGACCGAGCACATGTTTTTCGGACCTGAACGGCTTTTCAAGATGCGCGAGATGATTTTAGCGGATCAATTAAGTGATCGCCAAATCACGTTAGCAGCGTTAAAAGAACTCCAATTAACCGATTTTAAAGCGATTTTTGAATTAGCCCAGGACCGACCATGCACGATTCGGTTATTAGATCCACCGTTGCATGAGTTTTTACCACAGTCAACCACTGATCAATTAGCATTAGCAACGACCTTACAGATTACGCCAGCCGAAATTAAGCGCCGGATTGCGGCGAAAGTCGAAGTAAACCCCATGCTGGGCCATCGGGGGAGTCGCTTAGCGGTGACTTATCCAGAAATCTATCAAATGCAGGTCTTAGCGATTATCGAAAGTGCGTTGGCCGTTCAAGTTGAACAAGGGCACGCGGTAGCGCCTAAAATCATGTTGCCATTAATCGGCACTGCGACTGAAATGCAGTTGTTGAAACACCAATTAACCACAACAATTGATGCTTTCTTAGCACAACAAGCCCAAACGATTGCGTATCAGATTGGGACGATGATTGAAGTGCCACGCGCTTGTTTAGTTGCGGATCAAATTGCGGCTTCAGCTGATTTCTTTAGTTTCGGAACCAACGATTTAACCCAGATGACGTTTGGCTTTTCGCGAGATGATATCGGCCATTTTATTGGGGCGTATCAAGAGCGAGAAATTCTAACGAAAGATCCATTCCAAACGTTAGACCAAGATGGTGTCGGGGCGTTAATGAAAATCGCGATTCAAAAGGGCCGGCAAACGAAACATGGATTATCGATTGGGGTTTGCGGGGAAGTTGGTGGGGATCCCGCCTCCATCGCTTTTTGTCAGGCACTCGGCGTTGATTATGTCTCGTGTTCGCCATATCGGGTACCGAGCGCTCGGCTAGCAGCTGCCCAAGTTGCCTTACGAACGGCTACTGAATAGACAGATTTCTTTACAGCTTTTGGGTTAAGTTGATAAGCTCATTTTAAATGAGGTGATCAAATGACCAATCAAGTTAGAGGTCAGCAGTATCGGTTTACGATTTTAACGGAACGCCTATTGCGGATGGAATATTCAGCTGACGGTCAGTTTGAAGACCGAACAACTCAGATGGTGCAAAATCGCGAGTTTACGGAAGTGCCTTATCAAGTATTGACGGCTCATAATCATTTTGAAATCGAAATTATCACGAATTATTACCATTTATATTACAAAGGCGGACCGTTTGCAGCCGATACGTTATACATTGATGTGAATTACCGTTATTCCGATTATCATAATCGGTGGCATTTTGGTGAATTGGTTGAAAATTTAGGCGGCACCGTCCGCACCTTGGATAAATCTGACGGTGTGGTACCGTTAGCGCCCGGAATCATGGCCTACAATGGTTTTGCGGCGCTTGATGATTCGGCGAGTTTTATTTTAGAAAAGGATCAATTTAGTCCGCGCGATGTTGGGACAACCGATTGGTATTATTTTGCATACGGACATGATTTTCAAAAAGCATTACAAGCATATTATCAATTGACGGGTCCGACACCGTTATTGCCCCGCTATGCACTTGGTAATTGGTGGAGTCGCTACTGGGCATACAGTGAGCGCAGCTTGACCGAATTGTTAAATCGTTTCGATCGGGATGGATTGCCATTTAGCGTCGTGACGTTGGATATGGATTGGCATCTCACCGACATTCCCAAACGGTTTGGCTCTGGTTGGACGGGTTATACGTGGAATCAAGCGTTGTTTAGCGATCCTGCCCATTTTTTAGCGACACTGCACGCTAGAGGTTTGAAAGTCACTTTGAATGTTCACCCGGCAGCGGGGATTCGGGCTTACGAGGCGACATATCCAGTGGTCGCTCAAAAATTAGGGTTGGATCAAAACAATGAAGAACCGGCGTTATTTGATTTAAATCAGGCGGCTTTTCGGGAAACGTATTTTAAAGAAGTTCATCAGCCGCTTGAAGAGATGGGTGTCGATTTTTGGTGGTTGGATTGGCAACAGGGGGGTACTTTAGGCGTGCGCGATGTCGATCCATTATGGCTATTGAACCACTATCACTATCGCGATAGCGCGGCCAAGCACCACGGTGAAGGACTGATTTTATCGCGTTATGCGGGTCCTGGCAGTCATCGCTATCCGATTGGTTTTTCGGGTGATACTTATATTTCGTGGGCCGCTTTAGCGTTTCAACCGTATTTCACAGCGACGGCCGCCAATATTGGTTATACGTGGTGGAGTCACGACATTGGCGGTCATATGGGTGGCATTCGCGACGATGAATTGGCGTTACGTTGGTTGCAATTGGGCGTTTTTAGCCCGATTATGCGCCTACACAGCGCCAATAATCCGTTTAACGGCAAAGAACCGTGGCGCTATAAAAATTTTGCCGCAACTAATATGGTTCGTTTCTTAAGGCTACGGCACGAATTGTTACCCTATTTAGACAGCGCGAACTACCAAACCCATGCGGCTGGTGTGCCATTAGTTAAACCGATGTATTATACGTATGATCAGCCATTAGCCTTTAAGAACCAGCACCAATATTTATTTGGAACGGAATTATTGGTGGCACCGGTCGTCACCCCGAAATTACGTCATTTAGATCAAAGCCAGGTCCGTGTTTGGTTACCGAAAGGGATGTGGTTTGATTTCTTTAACGGTTTGAAATACGGCGGTGACACAACGCTGAGTGTTTTTCGGGATGAAACGCGGATTCCGGTGTTTGCCAAAGCTGGGGCGATTGTGCCGTTGAATCCGAATTACATGGCGGATGTTAATCAGTTACCAGAGGTTTTAAAAATACTAATTTTCCCAGGCGCTAGTAACGAGTATGTTTTATATGAACATTTAGATGGGCAAGTGGCGCGCACGCATTTTATCTTTGATTGGTTAAATAAAGAATTAACCATGCGAATGGTTGATCCAGGGCAAATCATTCCAAAAAATCGACATTATCAATTTCAATTCCGGGGTGTCACCGATTTTGAACCAACGATTAAAAATGGAATCGGTAACGTGACTCCAATTGAATTAGTTGAGAATGATAAAGCATTTGTTTACTCAAGTGTCGATTCGCAACAACGCCAAGTCACATTTAGTCTGCATCGTTTACGGATTATGCTCCAACGTCGATTGGTAGTTGATCGGTTATTCAATAAGTTGAATCAAGCACAAATTGAATACGATTTGAAAAACGAAATCTGGACCCAATTCTTAAAGGCGCCGGATAAAATTCGCTTCATCAACTTTTTAAACACGTTGGCCGATCATGATTTAGCGAAGATGTTGTATGAATTGGTGTATATTTTATAAATTTTTAACGCGCGCCATCACTCATCAATTTCCGTTCAAATCAAAAAAACGAGTATCCTAAATTCAGGATACTCGTTTTTTTAACTTGATACTCAATTGATAACCGAGTTCTGTCACAGCTTAATTTTGGACCAATTTAACGCCCGCGGCATCGACTTGGTAACGTGATTCTTCAATCGGAAGGGCTTTTAGCGCCGTTAAATCATAATCAGGATAACGATTGGTGATGGCGGTTGCGAGTAAGCGTTTCGCCAAAACCCCGTTATGGGTTAAGATTGGGCCGTGGAAGTATGAACCAAAGGTGTTTTTGTAGACACAACCTTCGGTTCCATCTTCGCCGTTATTACCATGACCGCGTTCGACGCGGCCGAGGGGTTGTTCATGCTTGCCTAAGAAGGTGCGGCCGTTATGATTTTCAAAACCGAGATAGGTTTCGTCAAATAAATCGTTATGAATGACGATATCGCCGATAAAGCGACTGTTATCTTGGCTAAGTGTGTAATGGTCGAGTGCGCCAATACCGGGAATTTTAGAACCATCAGCACCGATGTAATAGTGACCGAGTAGTTGATAGCCACCACAAATCGCTAACATGACGCCACCATCTTCGATATAGTTGGTAATGGCGGTTGCTTTGGATTCTAAATCTTTAGAGATAATTTTTTGCTCGAAGTCTTGACCACCACCGAATAGGACGATGTCGTAACGGCTCGCCTCAAATTCTTGACCAATACTGATAACCTCGGTTTCGGTTTGTAAACCAATTTTTTTGGCATAATAATTAAGAACGAGGATATTACCAAGATCTCCATAAGTATTCATCAAGTTACCATAGAGGTGGGCGATTTTTAAAGTTTGGGTCATACGGACATCCCTTTCTTGATGTAGTTATGTTCAGCCATTTTTTTACGGAGTTGTAAGACTGCCGTATAAGTTGCGAGGACGTAAACGTGTTTAGTGGGGGCGGTTTCGATGGCGCGTAAAGTCGCGTCTAGATCGGCCGTTTCTTGTAATTGTTGTTCGGTCACACCGGCCACTTTTAAGCGGAAGGTGATATCATCGCGCCGTTCACCACCCGTAATGATTGTTGGAATCCCCGACTTGAGGAGGGATTCGAATTCGCCATCCCAGATCCAACTAGTATCAATGCCATCAGCATAGTTGGCGTTTAACAACATCGCTAATGAGAAATCTTCGGGATCGGATTCAATCATTTGGAGGACTTGGTTTAAGCCAACCGGATTTTTAACGAGGACTAAAGTGACTTCTTTATCTTTAACTTGAATCACTTCTTGACGACCAAATATTTTTTTATTACTCGTGAAGGCGGCTTGAATGTCGGCGACGTCCACATCGAGGAAGCGGCCAATACTGTATGCTGCGAGCGCGTTATAAATGTTGTACATCCCACCAATTGAAATCGCAAACGGTTCTTGGTTGATTTCAAAGCTTGAGCTAGTCGGCCGTAGTTCATCAATGGCGGTGACTTGATCCATCAATTCAGGGCGTTTGAAGCCGCAATTTGGACAATAGAATTTACCTTGACTGCTGTAAGTAATGAATTTGTAGTGAATAATGTGTTCACAGATGGGACAGAGAACGCCATCGGTATTGCTAGGCGCTAGTAATTCGCCATCTGGTAAATGGTTAAAGCCGTAATAAAGTTTCGGATTAGGGAGTTCAACTGATGAGAATAGGGGTACATCAGCGTTCATGATTAAAGTTGTGTTCGGGACTAATTTAACACCATCCAGAATTTTGTTATAAGTGGTGTAGATTTCGCCAAAACGATCCATCTGATCCCGGAAAATATTAGTCATCACGATGGCTTTAGGTTCGATATACCGACATAGCGGTTCAACATTGGCTTCATCAACTTCTAAAATCGCGAGGTCACGTTGGCCTTTTTGAGGGCGATGCGCTAAGAAGGCCGTTGTGATGCCTTGCATCATGTTAGAGCCCGTCGAGTTCGTCATAATATTTTCGTACTTTTGTTTCAATATTTGGACGGTTAAAGCGGTCGTTAATGTTTTACCATTCGTCCCAGTGATAATAATCACATCGTAATTTTTGGTTAAATCTTTTAAAACGGCTGGGTCAAGTTTGGTCGCAATCTGACCAGGCAATGAACTACCGCCTTGCATAAAGGTGTGTAAGAACCAATATGAAAAACGGCCAGACGTTTTAGCAAATGTACTTTTAATTGTCATGCAAGCCACCCTTTCAATGCCAATTATCATAGCATATTTTCGGAAATTAGGATACGACTTTGTTGCACTGATAGCGGTCATCAGGGCAGCTTATACAATCAAATGATTAAAACATTGAGTAGTTCTTGTTAGATTTGCTATAATAAAACCATTCAGATTAATTCAATTTTGGAGGCATAAGATGGCAGTTCACGCAGTGATTTATACCAAGCCCCATTGTCCGCAATGCAAGATGACAACGCGGTTGATGGACCAATTGGGGTTTCCTTACGAAAATACCTACTACGGTAATTCCGAAGAGAGTAATTCGATCGACGTTAATAGTGACGATGAACAAAAACGGTCATGGAGCGAACGCAAGGTTGAACGCCTTAAAGAAAAATATGAGATTCAACAATTACCATTGGTTAAGATTATCGATGATGATAGCGAAGACTTATTAGAATATTGGGCGGGATTTCAGCCTAGCAAGATTCAACAATGGCATCAAAAATAATAGTCCGCAGCGGTCAGATGCTGTTGGCAATAACTTATCCGAATCGAGGATGGGTTATTTTTTTGTCATTTCGAGCATAAATAGTCGTTTTTATGACTTTCCAATATTGTTGCGCTACTTATTTTCAGGTATACTAGACTAAAATGTGCTTATTAGGGGTGTTTGAGTTTGGCGCAATTATTTTTTCGGTATGGTGCAATGAATAGTGGCAAATCAATTGAAATTTTGAAAGTCGCGCATAATTATGAGGAACAAGATAAATCAGTCATCATTTTAACCAGTGGGATTGATAACCGAGACGGCGTTGGCATCGTGTCGAGTCGCATCGGTCTAAAACGCGAAGCAACACCGATTTTTGCGGATACGAATATTTTTGAATTGGTTAAAAATACGAATCCAGATGCCGCGTGCGTCTTAATCGATGAATCGCAATTTCTAGAACAACATCACGTATTAGAAGCGGCACACGTCGTGGATGACTTGAACATTCCCGTGATGGCGTTTGGTCTTAAAAATGATTTCCGCAACGAATTATTTGAAGGTTCAAGATACTTAATGTTATTTGCTGACAAGATTGAAGAAATGAAGACAATCTGTTGGTTCTGCCGTAAAAAGGCAATTATGAATTTGCGCATGAATGATGGTCAGCCCGTTTACACGGGTGAACAAATTCAAATTGGTGGGAACGAAGCTTACTATCCGGTTTGCCGGAAACATTATTTTAACCCACCCGTTAAAACGCAGATTGAAAAGGAAGGCTAACCATTAATGGATAAAATGTTTGAACAACTAGACGGTTTATTAGACCGTTATGCTGAATTACAAGAATTAATGTCGGATCCAGACGTTATTAGCGATACTAGTCGTTACATGGAACTATCGAAAGAAGAAGCGGGCTTACGCGATATCGTTGCGAAGTATACGCGTCTGAAAGAAGTCCTCAGCGAAATTGAAGAAAGCGAAGAACTATTGCGTGACTCTGATGACGCTGAAATGACTGAATTGGCTAAAGCTGATTTAAGTGAACTCCAAACTGAAAAAGAAACACTAGAACAAGGCATCAAACTGTTGATGTTACCAACCGATCCTAATGATGAAAAAAATATCATTATGGAAATTCGGGGGGCAGCCGGTGGTGATGAAGCCAGTCTCTTTGCCGGTGATTTATTAAACATGTATCAACGTTACGCCGAATCACAGAATTGGCAAACTGAAATTATCGATGAAACGGCCACTGAAGTCGGCGGTTTCAAAGAAGTTGCCATGATGATTACTGGTAAGAATGTTTATTCAAAATTAAAATATGAAAATGGTGCGCATCGTGTCCAACGAATCCCTAAGACGGAATCACAAGGCCGTGTCCACACGTCAACCGCTACGGTAGCGGTGATGCCTGAATATGATGGTGTCGACGTTCAATTAGAAGCGAAAGATATTCGGACCGATGTTTACCGGGCTTCTGGTGCCGGTGGTCAACATATCAATAAAACGTCATCAGCCGTTCGGATGACCCATCTACCAACCGGGATTGTAGTGGCAATGCAAGATCAACGTTCACAACAACAAAACCGAGTGAAAGCCATGCAAATTTTAAAATCACGGGTTTATGATTTTTATGAATCAGAAAACCAAAGTGAATATGATTCAAGTCGTAAATCGGCCGTGGGTTCTGGGGACCGTTCCGAACGGATTAGAACGTATAACTATCCACAAAACCGGGTGACGGATCACCGAATTGGCTTAACCTTGAATAAATTGGACCGAATTATGAATGGTGAATTAGGTGATGTGATTGATGCGTTAATCCTATTTGACCAAACTGAGAAATTGGAGCAATTACAAGATGGCACAACGCACCTATCTTAAAGCCCTGAATTGGGCTTTTTTATTTCTAGAAGAACGGGATAAAGAACGAGAAGCAGCCCGTTTCTTATTATCCGGATTACAACATTGGTCTAACACGCAATTGGTGTTGAATTATCAAAGTGACATGCCTGAGGTTTTATGGCAACAATACCAAATCGCTATTCAAGCGTTTGCAGCCGATCAACCGGCCCAATATATTTTAGGGTATGCTGATTTCTATGGTCGTGAATTTAAAGTGACGCCGGCGACCTTGATTCCGCGTCCTGAAACAGAAGAATTGGTCGAATGGGTTTTAACAACGCATCCGGATGTCAATCAAACGCTGCAAGTATTAGATGTCGGCACCGGTTCGGGGGCGATTGCCAATACGTTGGCGTTAGAACGCCCCAATTGGCAAGTGACGGCGGTTGATATTTCGATGGACGCTTTAAACGTCGCTCAAGAGAACGCCCAACAATTGCAGAGCGGTGTCCATTTTGAACAGGGGGATTTTTTAGCGCCAGTCAATGGTCAACAATTTGACATCATTGTTTCGAATCCGCCGTATATCGCGGATTCAGAACGGGCAGTCATGGATGCCTCTGTGCTAGAATATGAACCAGACATTGCGCTATTTGCTGCTCAAGAGGGTCTGCTTTTTTATGAACGCTTTGCTAAAGAAGTGTTACCATACTTTAAACCGACAGCAGAATTGTTTTTGGAATTCGGCTACAAGCAAAAACCGAATATTGAAAAGCTTTTTTTGAATTATAGTTCGGATATTTCGCTGGAATTCAAAAAAGATTTAGCAAATTGGCCTAGAATGATGCGTGGTAGTTACAATTTAACGAATAATTTGATATGATGAGATAGACGTCGAGTAAGGAAGGCATATAATGGAAACAAAACGATACACAGTCAAACAAATTGCCGCAGCCGCAGCTGATATCAAGCAAGGTGAGTTAATTGCGTTTCCGACTGAAACGGTTTACGGATTGGGCGCGGATGCTACTAATCCCGAAGCAGTCAAAAAAGTCTATGCGGCAAAAGGTCGACCAAGTGATAATCCGCTAATCGTCCATGTTGCGTCAGTTGAGACGGTTGCACAGTACGCTGCAACGTTGAGCCCTAAGTTTAAACAATTGGTTGAGGCGTTCTGGCCAGGTTCGTTGACGATTATTCTACCATTGAAACCGAATGCATTAGCGTCGGTTGTGACCGGTGGTTTAAAGACGGCCGCGTTTAGAATGCCTGCTAATCAAGTGACTTTGGATTTAATTCAAGCAGCGGGTGTGCCATTAGTGGGGCCCTCAGCGAATACGTCCGGTAAACCAAGTCCAACCACGACTGATCATGTATTACATGATTTAAGTGGCAAGATTGCTGGCGTATTGGATGATGGACCCACAGGGGTTGGGTTAGAATCGACTGTGATTGATTTAAGCGTTGCGACTCCCGTTATATTGCGTCCTGGCGTTGTCACACAAGAAGCGATTGAACGGGTGATTGGCCCGATTATTGCCGACCATCATCAAGTAGGTGCTTCTGAGATACCAAAGGCGCCTGGCATGAAATATAAACATTATGCACCGAATGCACAGGTTTATATTATTGATCAACCAGCTCAATTTAATGAAGCAATTCAATGGGCGGCTGAACAAAATGTGCCATTCGGGGTGATGGCGGTCGATGATATTTTAACCAATCAAACGACAGTCCGCTTCAAAGATCAATTCTCGTTAGGTGATTCAGTTGTTTCAGCTAGCCGACATCTTTTTGATGGCTTACGGTATTTTGATTTAAATCCAGAAGTCAAAATCATCTTAGTTCAAGGATTCACAATGACGGGCGTCGGTGTGGCTTACATGAATCGACTTGAAAAATCTGCGGGGCAAAAGCACTTTCAATAAAAGATAAGGGGTGTTGTCAATGTTGGCAAAAACAGATACGGCAATCTATGATTTAATTAAGCAAGAGGAAAATCGGCAAGTTCATAATATTGAATTAATTGCGTCTGAAAATATCGTTTCGGCTGCCGTTCAAGAAGCACAGGGTAGTGTGCTCACGAATAAATATGCAGAAGGTTATCCGAATAAACGTTTCTACGGTGGTTGTGAATATATCGATCAAATTGAAACGATTGCGATTGATCGCGCTAAGGAATTGTTTGGTGCTGAACACGCTAACGTGCAGCCCCATTCTGGTTCGCAAGCGAATATGGCGGTTTATCAAGCTTTATTAGAACCCGGTGATCACATTCTCGGGATGAACTTAACCGATGGTGGTCATTTAACCCATGGCTCACCCTTTAATTTTAGTGGTCAATTGTATGAATTTTCAAGTTACGGCGTGGCTAATCAAGATGAACAGATTGACTATGCGGCATTAAGAACAATTGCTGAAGAAATTCACCCTAAAATGATTGTGGCTGGTGCCTCGGCGTACAGTCGGACAATCGACTTCAAAGAATTACGTGCGATTGCCGATCACGTCGGTGCTTATTTAATGATTGATATGGCCCATATTGCTGGTTTAGTGGCAACGGGTGTTCACCCAAGCCCAGTGCCATATGCTGATGTTGTGACAACCACAACCCATAAAACGTTACGCGGCCCTCGTGGCGGTTTGATTCTCTGTAAACAAGAATATGCCAAAGCCATCGACTCCGCAGTCTTCCCTGGGATTCAAGGTGGCCCACTAGAACACGTGATTGCGGCTAAAGCAGTGGCACTTGGAGAAGCCCTCCAACCTGAATTCACGGCCTATACGCAACAAATCGTGGCCAATGCGCAAGCGATGGCGGCCGTTTTTGAACAATCTGATTTAGTGCGGGTTGTCTCAGGCGGAACAGATAATCATTTAATGTTATTAGATTTATCAAAAAGTGGTTTAAATGGTAAGGAAGTTCAAAGTTTATTGGATAGTGTCCATATTACCGTTAATAAAAATACAATTCCTTTTGAACAATTAGGGCCTTTTAAGACCAGTGGGATTCGAATTGGCACACCAGCCATTACAACCCGCGGATTTAAAGAAGCTGATTGTGAAAAAGTTGCACAGTTGATTTTAAAAGTGATCGAAAACCATACTGATTTAGCAGCCATGACGGCTGTTAGTGAAGCGGTGATTGAACTCACACAACAATTTCCGTTAACGCAAGCAAAATTTTTAGATTAATTTTGCAATAATGCTAGTTTTTTGTGGCTATCTGGGCTACAATAGACAACAGGAATTTACGCGGAAAGGGGAGTGACTCAAAAGATTATTTCTTTGGAGTCGCTCTTTTTTGGTGAGATTCTTTCCGGTTTAAATTTAAGAGAATAGGGGCAAAAAAATGGCAAAGTTCACAGTTTTAAATCATCCATTGATCCAGCACAAATTAACAATTATCCGTAATAAGGATACTGGTACTAAAGTTTTCCGTGAAGTTGCAAATGAAATTGCAGAATTGATGGTGTACGAAATTACACGCGATTTAGCAATGGAAGATGTGACAATCGAAACACCAATGGGTTCCGCTGTTGAAAAACAATTGAGTGGTAAGAAATTGGCCGTGGTACCAATTTTACGTGCTGGTCTCGGCATGGTTGATGGTGTTTTAAAATTAATCCCAGCTGCTAAAGTGGGCCATATCGGTATGTACCGTGATGAAAAAACATTACAGCCACACGAATATTTTGTTAAATTGCCACCAGATATTGATCAACGTCAATTGTTCATCGTTGATCCTATGTTAGCTACGGGTGGGTCAGCTATCATGGCAATTGATGCCCTTAAAAAACGGGGCGCAACATCAATGCGTTTAGTTGTTCTAGTGGCTGCTCCCGAAGGTGTTAAAGCGGTTCAAGATGCGCATCCAGATGTTGATATTTACGCGGCTGGATTAGACGATCATTTAAACGAGGATGGCTATATCGTACCTGGTTTAGGCGATGCTGGCGATCGGTTGTTCGGAACTAAGTAATTGCCCTAGTGCTTACAGACATTTGTCTGTGAGCATTTTTTGTTAGGTGGTTAAAGCTTAAGTGAGTCAATTAAAAAAATAAAATTTATTCGTTGATTTACTTTGTACTTTCAAATCAATGGTGGTATTATCTTAATTGTGTTACGGTAATGATTTATGCTTTTTCTATACATAAATATTACTGTGTTTTAGGTTGTTTGTTTGACGCAGTTCTGAATCGGAAAATTGCTGCCAACAAATAATAGGCCTAAGGAAGGAGGGAATCTTGTGGATGATAAATATCCCATTATTAGCATTTTGGGAATTCGTTTTAATTTAGCGAACTGCCTATCGGTATTATTGTGTGCAGCTATTGTTTTCGCGATTGTCTTGTTCCTATCAAGGAAGATTGCGTTAAAACCGACTAAACGGCAGAATGTCTTGGAATGGGCAATCGATTTTACGAACGGGATTGTGAAAAGCGCGATACCTGGCAAAGAGGGACAGCAGTTTTATTTATTTGCCTTTGTCATGTTTTTCTTCGTCCTTGTTAGTAATATGTTTGGTTTGATTTTCCAGTTAAAAGTAGATGGGTTTACTTGGCTGAAAAGTCCAACCACCGATCCAATCGTCACAATGTCGTTAGCAATGATCGTCTTGGTCATTGCGCACTACTTTAGTGTCGAACGACTAGGATTTGGGAATTACTTGAAGAGTTATATTAAGCCGGTAAGTTTTTTCTTACCGATTAACATCATCGAACAATTTACCAATTTCCTAACGTTGTCATTACGGTTGTATGGGAATATTTTTGCGGGTGAAGTTTTACTAAACTTATTAGTAAAAATGGCCTTCTCAAATGGTTTTGGTACAATGATTGTGACAGCACCGATTCAAATGGTATGGCAAGGCTTTTCCGTCTTTATCGGATCGATTCAAGCCTTTGTATTTGTAACACTATCGATGGTCTATATTTCAGAAAAAATTGAAATAGAAGACTAAAAACAGGAGGAAAAAAATTATGAACTTTTTAGCAGCAGCTATCGCAGCAGGGGTCGCAGCATTCGCAGCATCATACGGTAATGGTAAGGTTATTTCTAAGACAATCGAAAGTATGGCTCGCCAACCAGAATTATCAGGCCAATTACGGACAACCATGTTTATCGGGGTTGGTTTAATTGAAGCCGTTCCAATCTTAGCTATCGTCGTTTCTTTCTTGATCTTATTTCAATAAATAAAAGTAGATTTATATTGCTTTAAAAATTAGTCAGTAAGTCAAGGAAGGAGTGTCAATAGATGTTTAGTCATTTATTCGTTGGTGCTTCTGCATACCTTGGGGATTCACTATTTGTTCTAGTGGTTTTTATTATTTTAGTTGCTTTAGTTGGTAAATTTGCTTTCGGGCCTGTTTCAAAAATGATGCAGACACGTTCTGACAAAATTACCAATGATTTAGACAACGCGGCTCAATCACGCGAAGATGCAGCCCAATTAGCTGCCCAACGCGCCACTGAGTTGAAGAGCTCTAAATCAGAAGCCGTTGAAATTGTAACGACTGCCAAACAAAACGGTGAAAAACAACGCGAAGGTATGGTTACGCTCGCGCAAGAAGAAGTCCAAACTTTAAAACAAAATGCTAAAAAAGACATCGAACAATCTCGTGTAGATGCGTTAAACAGTGCGAGAGATGATGTTGCTCAACTATCTATTGAAATTGCTTCTAAACTCATTAAGAAAGAATTGTCAGTTACTGATCAAAAGTCATTGATCAATTCCTATATTGAAGGGTTGGACAAGCAAAATGAAACTAGATAAGTATGCAGTCGGCCAGCGCTATGCGAAGGCCTTATTTGCCCTTGCAGAACAAGAGCAACAATTTGAAAGTATCCATGATGAGATACAAGCACTCGAGACTATTTTCAATGATAATCCGAAACTAGGCCCGCTTCTCACCGATACAACTTTGTCTGGATTAAAACAACGTACGCTACTAGAATTATTAACACAAAATTTTAGTACGTTGATGCAACACTTTTTAGGTTTGGTGTTTGATTATGATCGCATGGCAGATATGCCGTACATCATGGCAGCTTATGAAGATCTATATGATCATCAAAAAGGGATTGCCCATGCGAAAGTGACCTCAGCAGTCCCTTTGGATGAAGCTGAAATTGCAAAGATTGGTCAAACTTTTGCTAAACGCGAAGGCTTAAACCAAGTCATCGTTGAACCTATTGTGGATCCAGAAATCATTGGTGGTATCGTGCTTGAAGCGAACAATAAAGTGATTGATGGCAGTGTTAAACACGGTTTAGATCACATTAAGTCGTTATTATTGAAATAAGTCAATCGTTGATAAAGAGGTGAACCTGATGAGCATTAAAACTGAGGAAATCAGTGCATTAATTAAACAACAACTAGCAAATTATAATGAAGATTTAGCCGTCGAAGAAGTCGGTACTGTCACTTACGTTGGTGATGGGATTGCACGTGCTCACGGTTTAGAAAACGCCCTTGCAAGTGAATTGTTGGAATTTTCTAACGGTTCATACGGGGTCGCTCAAAACTTGGAAAGTAATGATGTTGGTATCATTATTCTTGGCGAATATGAAAATATTCGTGAAGGCGACCAAGTTAAACGGACTGGTCGGATTATGGAAGTTCCCGTTGGGGACGCTATGATCGGTCGGGTCGTTAATCCATTGGGTCAACCCGTGGATGGTAAAGGTGAAATCAAAACCGATAAGACACGTCCTATCGAAAAGAAAGCACCTGGCGTTATGGCCCGTCAATCAGTTTCAGAACCTTTACAAACTGGTTTAAAAGCCATCGATGCTTTAGTGCCTATTGGCCGTGGCCAACGGGAATTAATTATCGGGGATCGTAAGACTGGTAAAACATCAGTTGCGATCGATACCATTATTAACCAAAAAGACCAAGACATGATTTGCATCTATGTCGCCATTGGTCAAAAAGAATCAACTGTCAGAAATCAAGTGGAAACATTACGTCGTTACGGCGCAATGGATTATACTATCGTGGTTGAAGCTGGCCCTAGCCAACCCGCACCATTATTGTATATCGCTCCTTATGCTGGCGCAGCTATGGGTGAAGAATTCATGTATAACGGCAAGCACGTTTTAATCGTCTATGATGATTTAACGAAACAAGCGGCTGCTTATCGTGAAATTTCATTACTTTTGAGAAGACCTCCAGGCCGTGAAGCCTATCCAGGGGATATTTTCTACTTACATTCACGTTTACTAGAACGGGCTGCTAAGTTGAGTGATGAATTAGGTGGTGGTTCAATGACGGCTTTACCAATCATTGAAACTCAAGCCGGTGATATCTCAGCTTATATCCCAACCAACGTTATCTCGATAACAGATGGTCAAATCTTCTTGGAAAGTGATTTATTCTATTCAGGAACTCGGCCAGCTATCGATGCTGGTTCATCTGTTTCTCGGGTTGGTGGCGCTGCTCAAACGAAAGCCATGAAGAAAGTTTCTGGGACATTGCGTCTTGATCTTTCATCATATCGTGAACTTGAAGCCTTTACGCAATTCGGTTCTGACTTAGATGCGTCAACGCAAGCGAAGTTGAATCGTGGTAAACGGACGGTTGAAGTCTTGAAACAACCACTTCATAAACCATTACCATTTGAACAACAAACAACCATTTTATATGCGTTAACGCATGGTTTCATTGATGATGTACCAGTTGATGACATTGCTCGTTATGAAAATGAATTAACTGATTATCTTGAAAGTACTGCGAAAGACTTGATGGACACAATTCGTCAAACAACGAAATTGCCAGATACTGACAAACTTGATGCTGCAATCAAGACCTTCACCGAAGGCTTTGCACCAACACAAGATGCTGACAATCAAGACGCAGATAAGTAAGGGGTGAATTAATTGGCTGAATCTTTAATGGATATCAAACGAAGAATCGCCTCTACTAAAAAAACTGGTCAAATTACAAGTGCCATGCAAATGGTTTCAGGGGCTAAACTTTCGCAGATTGAAAAAAACTCAATCGCTTATTCCGTTTATACGGATAAGATTCGGGAAATTGTCACTCATTTAGCAGCTAGTCAATTAATTGGCATAGCTCGCAAAAAGAAGGGTGTCAAAGCTACTGAAACAGTCAACATGACTGAACAAGAAGTGATGAAACACACAATCACTTTAAGTAATTTGTTAGTGGAAAGACCAATTAAAAAGACCGGTTACTTGGTCATTACCAGTGATCGGGGTTTAGTTGGCGCTTATAACAGTTCGATTTTAAAAGCCATGGTTGAAATGATTTCAACTAATCACGAGTCTGCTGACGATTACGCTATTATGGCGGTCGGTGGGACTGGCGCTGATTTCTTTAAAGCACGCCACATGAACATGACCTACGAATATCGTGGCGTCAGTGATGTGCCATCCTTTAATGAAGTTCGTGAAATCGTTAAAACAGCCGTTGCCATGTATGATAGTGGGGTTTTTGATGAGCTTTATGTTTGTTACAATCACCATATCAATTCATTAGCATCTGGTTTTCGAGCTGAAAAAATGTTACCCGTTACCGATTTAGATGTTTCAGAAGTTGCTGATCAAGATTTAGATTACATTACAGAACCTTCTGTTGAGGATGCCTTAGATGCGATTCTACCGCAATACGCTGAGAGTTTAATTTATGGTGCCATTCTAGATTCTAAAACCGCAGAACATGCGGCTTCAATGACAGCAATGAAGAGTGCGACTGATAATGCCAACGATTTAATTGGCGATTTGTCAATTAAATATAACCGGGCACGTCAATCACAAATTACAACTGAAATCACCGAAATTGTCGGTGGTGCGGCAGCATTAGAATAAGAAACGCGGGAGGAAGATAACAACATGAGTATGGGAAAAGTTATCCAAGTTATTGGTCCCGTTGTCGATGTCGAATTTTCTTTAGATACGACTTTACCAGATATCAATAATGCCTTGATCGTTGATAAAGGCAATAATGAAACTGTCGTCTTAGAGGTTGCTCTAGAATTAGGCGATGGGGTAATGCGTACCATTTCAATGGATTCAACTGACGGCTTACGTCGTGGGATGGACGTTGAAGATGCTGGTCGTTCAATTAACGTACCAGTTGGTAAGGAAACCCTAGGACGGGTGTTTAACGTCTTGGGTGAAACAATCGATGGCGGTGAAGAATTTCCTGCAGACTTTAGACGCGACAGTATTCACCGTTCTGCGCCTAAGTTTGAGGAATTAAATACAAGTTCAGAAATTCTAGAAACTGGTATTAAGGTAATCGATTTACTTGCCCCTTATGTGCGTGGTGGTAAAATCGGTTTGTTCGGTGGTGCCGGTGTCGGTAAAACCGTCTTAATCCAAGAATTAATTCATAATATTGCCGAAGAACATGGTGGTATTTCTGTCTTTACTGGTGTTGGTGAACGAACACGTGAAGGTAATGACTTATACTTTGAAATGAAAGAATCAGGCGTTTTGGAAAAGACAGCCATGGTTTTCGGTCAAATGAATGAATCGCCTGGTGCACGTATGCGTGTTGCCTTGACTGGTTTAACAATTGCCGAATACTTCCGTGATGTTGAAGGCCAAGATGTACTATTGTTCATCGATAATATTTTCCGTTTCACACAAGCTGGTTCAGAAGTTTCTGCCCTTTTAGGTCGGATGCCTTCAGCCGTTGGTTATCAACCAACATTAGCAACTGAAATGGGTCAATTACAAGAACGGATTACATCCACTAAAAAAGGATCAGTAACATCTATCCAAGCCATCTATGTGCCTGCCGATGATTATACCGATCCTGCACCTGCAACAACATTTGCGCATTTGGATGCCACAACCAACTTGGATCGCAAGTTAACGCAACAAGGGATTTATCCAGCCGTTAACCCACTAGAATCATCTTCTAGTGCGCTTGATCCTGAAATCGTTGGTCAAGAACATTATGATGTTGCATCAGAAGTACAACACGTTTTACAACGTTACCGTGAATTACAAGATATCATCTCAATTTTAGGGATGGATGAATTGTCAGACGATGAAAAAATCATCGTTGCCCGCGCTCGTCGCATTCAATTCTTCTTGTCACAAAACTTTAACGTTGCCGAAGCCTTTACTGGCCAACCTGGATCATACGTACCTGTTAAAGAAACCGTTACTGGTTTCAGAGATATTTTAGCTGGTAAATATGATGATGTTCCCGAAGAAGCGTTCCGTCTAGTTGGGAATATGGATGCCGTTTTAGCAAAGGCAAAGGATATGGGTTATACACAATCCGAACAGGAATCAACTCAAGCTTAGGAAGGGGTGCTAATGAATGGCAGAAGGACAAAACGTATTAACCGTTAATATCGTGACGCCTAGTGGGATTGTTTATGATCACCGGGCTTCAATGGTCGTTGTGCCAGCAATGGCGGGTCAACTTGGTATTATGGCTAATCATGAGCCAATTATTACCCCTTTAGAAATTGGTGAACTTCGTGTTAAGCGGACAGATAACCCAGGGCATGAAGACGCGATTGCCATTAATGGTGGTTTTATGGAAGTTAGTCATAATATTGCTTCAATCGTCGCTGATAGTGCTGAACGGGCTCGTGATATCGATATTGATCGTGCTCAAAGTGCTAAGCAACGTGCTGAAACAGCGATTAAGACTGCTTCAGAAAAACATGATAGTAATGAGTTAGTTCGTGCTCAAATTGCATTACAACGTGCAGTGAACCGAATTAATGTTAAAAATCATTTATTATAAGCATCAAAATAAAGCGGTTGTCACTGATAGGTGATGACCGCTTTTTTTACATATTTTAAGATTGCAGCGGAGAGGCAGACAAATCTGGTTTTGATATGTTACAATGTCCGTATATCACAAAAGGAGCATCAGTTCATTGGAATCAATTGGATTACAAGCAGTGGTCACAATCATCAGTCATATGGGCTTTATTGTGATCAGTTTTTACGGATTACAAGCGGTTCGGTTGGAACAGTTCTTTAAACCGGGTCATGTCCGCCAAATCCAGATTGTCATGATGTTTCTGGCAATTGTGATGGGTTATTCAGTCAGTCAATTCTTTTTAGAAATTATCTCACAAGCTAGGAACATCATGTTCCTAGTTTAATTAAACAAGCCAATTTAGCGGAGGGAAACTCTTGGAAAAATTAATCATACAAGGTGGACAACCTTTAGTCGGAGATGTGCACATTGAAGGTGCCAAAAATGCTGTTTTACCCATTATGGCAGCGGCATTATTAGCAGAAGACGGTCCAGTCGAATTTACCAACGTGCCGATTTTATCGGACGTTTTTATGATGCAAGACGTTTTAAAGAGTTTAGAAGCGCAAGTTAACTTTGATGAAGCGCACAACAAACTCGTGATTGATGCGACACAACCTTTAAATTTTGAAGCTGCTTTTGAATATGTTTCTAAAATGCGCGCTTCAATCGTTGTCATGGGTCCCCTGTTAGCCCGTTTGGGTCATGCCCGCGTTGCGATGCCAGGTGGTTGTGCCATCGGTTCACGACCGGTTGACTTACATTTAAAGGGTTTTGAAGCGCTCGGTGCCACGATTACCCAAAGTAATGGGTACATCGAGGCTAAAGCAGACCAGTTAGTCGGGGCTGAAATTTATTTAGATTTTCCAAGTGTCGGTGCGACTCAAAATATTATGATGGCCGCGACGATGGCTAAAGGGACGACGACAATTGATAACGTTGCTCGCGAACCCGAAATTGTTGATTTGGCCAACGTTTTAAATAAAATGGGGGCGAAGGTCTTTGGTGCCGGAACTGAAACAATCCGGATCGAAGGCGTGACCCGTTTATGTGGGACTGAACACAGTATTGTTCAAGATCGGATTGAAGCCGGGACTTTTATGGTAGCCGCTGCTGCGACTCACGGTAATGTCTTGATTCAAGAAGCCATTGCTGAACATAATAAGCCCTTATTATCGAAATTAGTTGAAATGGGTGCTGAAGTGATTGAAGAAGATGCGGGTATTCGTGTCATCGGACCAGCGACTTTGAAACCCAGTAATGTTAAAACCCTCCCATATCCTGGTTTTCCAACGGATATGCAAGCCCAAATGACGGCGTTGCAATTGATGGCGGATGGCACGAGTGTGATGACTGAAACGGTGTTTGAAAATCGGTTCATGCATTTAGAAGAATTGCGTCGGATGACGGCTGATTATCAAATTGAAGGCCAATCTGTCCTACTTTATGGGCCGACGAAATTTAATGGTGCTGAAGTCGCGGCTTCTGATTTACGGGCGGCCGCTGCTTTAGTGATCGCCGGTTTGGTGGCGAACGGTGAAACATTAGTGACCAATCTCCAATATATGGATCGTGGTTATTATCATTTCCATCAGAAATTACGGGCATTAGGCGCGCACATTAGCCGTGCTGATTTTGACGCTAAAGGTCAAATAATCGTTAAGAATGAAGCGAAATTAGCTTAATAAGCACCATCGAGAGCTGGATGAGCATTTGCTGATTCAGCTTTTTTGTAGGCCAAGCGTTAATAAATCTTATATGTTATTGCAAAGTACCGTGTGGTATAATTTAGTATTGAATATGGTTTTCGGAAGGAGCAACGCTAAATGGCTAAAGATATCGGGATTGATTTAGGGACAGCCAACGTCTTAATTAATGTAAAAGGTAAGGGGATTGTCCTTAACGAACCTTCAGTTGTTGCGATTGATACACAAACGAAAAAGGTTTTAGCAGTCGGCTCAGAAGCTTACAGCATGGTGGGTCGGACACCCGGCAACATTCATGCAGTGCGTCCTTTAAAAGATGGCGTGATTGCGGATTTTGATATTACAGAAGAAATGTTAGCTTATTTTATTAATAAATTAAACGTTAAAGGTTTTTTATCAAAACCAAATATCTTAATTTGTTGTCCAACTAATATTACGTCAATTGAACAAAAAGCCATTATTGAAGCGGCTGAAAAATCAGGCGGCGGTAAGGTCTTTTTAGAATTAGAACCCAAAGTGGCGGCTGTCGGTGCGGGCATGGATATTTTTCAACCACGGGGTAACATGGTGATTGATATCGGTGGTGGTACCAGTGATGTTGCCGTGCTTTCAATGGGTGAAGTCGTGACGAGTCGCTCATTGCGCCTAGCTGGTGATAAGATGAATACTGAAATTGCCGCCTACGTTAAGAAAAAACATGGTTTACTGATTGGTGAACACAGTGCCGAAACCATCAAGTTAACGATTGGGAACGTTTGGCACGCAGATGCTAGCGAAACCCTTGAAATTCGGGGCCGTGATATGGTGACTGGTTTACCACAATCAGTCACGATTGCAGCGGATGAAGTTGAATCAGCCTTACACGATACCATGATGGAAATTGTCGCAGCGGCTAAAGAAGTCTTAGAAGTGACACCTCCCGAATTATCAGCGGACATTATTGACCGTGGGATTATGTTGACCGGTGGTGGTGCGCTATTGCGGAATATCGCTAACTTATTTGCTGAACATCTCAAGGTGCCAGTGGTCTTAGCTGAAAATCCGTTAGATGCCGTCGCAATCGGGACGGGTATTTTATTGGATAATATGGAACATAAACGGGCGCATTAAGGTGCATCGGAATATGAGTAAGGGATTGTGAAAAATCGTGTATCAATCAAATTTTAATGAACATGTTAAACCGGTACTTAAGAAAATACTCTTAGTCATTGTCTTGATCATCCTTGCGCTCTTAGTGGGTGAGATGATTGGTTTTGCGATGGGCGGTCAGAATCCGTTTGGGGTTTTCTTACCAAGTACTTGGAGTCACATTATTAATTTCTTACAATAGTTCGATAGTAGGTGGGTCAAGATGAAAAAAGGGTTAATTATGTTGGTCCGGTTTTATCAGCAAGGGATTTCGCCATTGTTACCGCCTAGTTGTCGTTATTATCCAACTTGTTCGAGTTACATGATCCAAGCGATTCAAAAACACGGGGCCTTCAAAGGGCTGATTATGGGCATTGGGCGCATTTTACGCTGTCATCCGTTTATTAAGGGTGGTTACGACCCCGTGCCAGATTATTTTACGGTACGCCGCAACAAGGCGCAGCGTTAAACAGAGGAGTTTTAAATAGTTATGTCAAAAAAAGAAAAAAATATTGAAGTCACTATTGACGATATCACTCGTGACGGTCAAGCGATGACCAGTATTATGGTCGGTAAGAATGAAATTGGTGTAATTGTGGAAGATAGCGTTAAGAAGCGTTTTGAAGCCACGGTTACCGGTACGAAGCAAATAATCATTACAAAAACACACGATGATGCGGTCAATGAATTGCTTAAGGAATACCATTTACATCAAGGTTAATTCTTAAGAATTGCTTAGTTTTGAGTAGCCCGGCGGCATTTTGGCCGGGTTATTTATATAATAAAAGCAGATTGATTGAAGGAGATTTAACATGCCAAAAGAATTAGAAACAACAGAAGAGACGTCGCGAATTGATTACGGGATTGTCTTTTCAGTCTTTATGTTGGCATTAGTCGGATTAATGTCGATTTATGTTGCTGTCTTACACGATACGAGTGGCAGTAATCCCGTCCGAGCAGTGGTTATGCAAGCGATGTGGTACGTGATTGGTGGGATTGCGATTGTCATTATTATGCAATTTGATTCTGAACAACTGTGGCGAATTGCGCCATTGGTTTATGGTGTCGGGATCTTCCTACTAATTGCCGTTTTATTTCTCTATAATCGCCAAGTTGCCGCGCAAACGGGTGCTAAAAGTTGGTTTGCTTTAGGACCAATCTCGTTTCAACCGTCTGAAGTGATGAAACCGGCCTACATCTTAATGTTGGGCCGGGTTGTGACGCAGCACAACACTGAATATTCAGAACATACGATGCGTTCTGATTGGTTATTATTAGGCCGTTTATTACTATGGACATTGCCAGTCATGGTCTTGTTAAAATTACAAAATGATTTTGGGACAATGTTGGTCTTTTTCGCAATTTTTGGGGGCGTCGTTTTAGTTTCCGGCGTTACTTGGAAGATTTTAGCACCAACAATCGCTGTAGCTGCCGCAATCGGTGGGACGGCTTTATCTCTGGCTGCCACGACTTGGGGTCGAGTAATCTTGACCCATGTTGGTTTTAAGACGTACCAGTTTAACCGAATTGATGCTTGGTTACATCCGTTTGATAATACGGCGACTACCAGTTTGCAGTTGTCTCAAAGTTTAAAGGCGATTGGTTCTGGTCAATTATTCGGTAAAGGATTCAACACGATTCAAGTTAATGTCCCAGTTCGTGAATCGGATATGATTTTTTCCGTCATTGGTGAAAATTTTGGTTTCATCGGTTCTTGTTTTGTGATCCTGTTGTATTTCTTACTGATTTATCAGATGATTCGGATTACGTTTGATACGAAAAATGAATTTTACGCTTACGTTTCAACCGGGGTCATTATGATGATTTTATTCCATGTTTTTGAAAACATCGGGATGAGTGTCGGACTATTGCCATTAACGGGGATTCCGCTACCCTTTATTTCACAGGGGGGTTCTTCATTACTGGGGAACATGATTGGGATTGGTTTTATGATGTCGATGCGGTATCATTATAAGAGTTACATGTTTAGTGAGTCAGAAGATACTTTCTAGGAGTGAAGACAAAGTGGCAATGAGTAACGATGATTATTTTTGGACAGAGGAAATCGCGGCTTCGATTCGACGGGTTGGCATTACCAAAGCGGCCCAATCTGAATTTGGTCAGATTAAGTTTGTCGATGTTCCGGCGGTCGGGCAGACCGTCACGAAGGATGAAACGTTAGTGGCGATCGAAGCTGAAAAAATGGTCCAAGATTTAGATAGCCCCATCAAAGGTGAGCTAGTCAATGTCAACACCGCATTAGCTGATAGTCCCGAATTATTAAACGCGGATAATGAAAAAGATGCGTGGATCGCCGATGTTCGGGTTGATTAACGAAAGCAATTTTTTTAAATGAATAAGCTTGACTTCTTAATTTAAATTGTTTAAGATGAAAGACAATTAATAAAAAGCGATGAAAAGATGAGTAGATTAAGCAGTAACATTCTTAGAGAGTCCGGTCAGGTGCAAGCGGATAATGTGAACCTTAGTTGAATATGGTCTTTGAGCATTTCATTTGGTGAGGTTTACTGAGCCGGTGCGGGGGTTGCCCGATATAGCGAACGAGTATCAATCTGGTACTTTGTAAGGCGATGACTGTGAAGTCATCGTAAATTAAGGTGGTAACACGCATTTTGGCGTCCTTTCTCTCGATTTTTGAGAGGAAGGATTTTTTTTTACTCATTTTTTCAGCGCTAGGCATACGAGGAGGGCATTCAATGTTAACAGTTCAGCAAGTTAATAAGCAATTTACGCGTGAAGGGGAGACCTTTCAAGCTTTGAAAAACGTGTCACTTGAAATTCAGGATGGCGAAATCTACGGCATCATCGGTTATTCAGGGGCGGGTAAAAGTACGTTAATCCGCTTGTTCAATGGTTTGGAAAAGCCAACGAGTGGTGATGTCTTAGTCAATGGTCAATCGATCATCGGTTTAAGTGAACAAGCGATGCGACCGGTTCGGCAAAAGATGGGGATGATTTTTCAACATTTCAACCTACTTTGGTCGAAAACGGTGATTGATAATATCATGTTACCGCTCAAATTAACCGGCGTTAATAAAAAGCAACGCCTTGCCAAAGCACGTCAATTATTAAAGCTTGTTGAGTTAACCGATTACGAAGCCGCTTATCCTAGTGAATTATCGGGTGGTCAGAAACAGCGGGTGGCAATCGCGCGCGCCTTGATTAGCGATCCAGCAATTCTGTTGTGTGACGAAGCGACTAGCGCACTGGATCCTAAAACAACGGCGTCGATTCTAGCGTTACTAGCAAAGATCAATCGCGAATTAGGGATTACGATTGTGTTAGTCACCCACGAAATGGATGCGGTGCGGCGAATCTGTCAACGAATTGCGGTGATGGAAAATGGGCAACTGATTGAAGAAGGCAGCGTGCACGATATCTTTGAACGACCACAAGCAGCGGCCACCAAAGCTTTCGTTTCGGAATCATTGGTCGTGACCCCGAGCGAAACCCAGGCATCAATTGACCAATTACTAAACCGCGTCCCCAATGGCAGCATCGTTAAATTACGGTTCAACGAGGAACAATCAGTTCAACCCGTGATTGGTCAACTGATGCGCCGCTATCAAGCAATTGAAATCAGCGTGATTAGTGGGAGTTTACAGCAAACCGTTAACGGAGCACTCGGCTATCTCTATATCCAGATTCAAGCTGATCCAACTGATTTAAAAGCGGTTCTAGCCGATTTAGCGCAACAAACAATCGAAGTGGAGGTGATTCGTCATGACTAATGTCAATGGGTTTCAATCGTATTTTCAATTTAATCAGGTTGATTGGGCAACCATGTGGCAAGCGACTGTTGAAACAGTTTGGTTGTCAGCGATGAGCGTCATCTTAGTCGCCGTTCTCGGCTTCCTACTCGGGTTGATGTTATACCAAACGGGTCAAAGCCAACGACCAATGAGTCGCTTATTGAATGGCATCGTGGCATTATGCGTCAACGTTTTCCGCTCTATTCCGTTTATCATCCTAATCGTATTATTGATTCCGTTGACGAAGGGGATTATGGGGACGATGATCGGTCCCAAAGCCGCAATCCCCGCACTGATTATTTCAGCCGCGCCGTTTTACGCCCGACTAGTTGAATTAGCGTTTCACGAAGTTGATGGTGGGGTGCTCGAAGCGACGCGGTCAATGGGCGCATCGAAATGGCAATTAGTTTGGCAAGTATTGCTACCTGAAAGTTTGCCAGCACTGGTGTCCGGTTTAACGGTCACCGCGATTTCATTGATTGGCTACACCGCAATGGCCGGGGTCATCGGCGCGGGTGGTCTCGGGAATCTCGCGTATCAAGATGGGTTTCAAGCCAATCAGAATACGATTACATTGGTCGCGACCGTCATTATTTTAATCATCGTTTTCATTTGTCAAAAAACAGGGGATTTAGTGGTCAAACACATCGATCACCGTTAAAAAATTAGGAGGAATTAATTATGAAAAAAAGTTTATTTGTAGTCGCAGCTGTCTTATTAACCGGAGTTACTTTAGCCGGTTGTGGTCAGAAAAAGCAAGCCGATAGTAATACGATTACCGTGGGGGCTTCAGCAATGCCCCACGCTGAAATCTTGAAACACATTCAACCCGAACTGAAAAAAGAGGGCGTTAATCTTAAAATTAAAGTGTTCAGCGATTACGTGCTACCGAATAAAGCCTTGGACAGCGGTGAATTGGATGCCAATTATTATCAACATGTCCCTTTTATGAAGAAGGCCAACAAGGATAATGGTTATCATCTCGTCAGTGCAGGCAGTATTCATCTGGAACCATTAGGGCTGTACAGCAAGCAGGTTAAGAAACTCAGTGAAGTTAAAGACGGCGCTAAAGTGTTGGTCTCCAGCAGTCAGCCTGATTGGGGTCGCGTCTTGACGATTCTGAAGGACGGTGGCTTGATCACCTTAAAGGCCGACGTGAATGCTGAGAATGCAACGTTCAAGGATATTGCCACTAATCCTAAACATCTCAAGTTTGAATACACGTTCGAACCCAAACTCATGCCCGAACTCTTGAAAAATAATGAAGGCACCTTGGTCGCGATTAATTCGAATTACGCCGTTCAAGGGGGATTGAATCCCGAAAAAGATGCGGTCGCGCTTGAAAAACAATCGTCACCATATGCGAATATCGTGGCAGTCAACAAAGGTGATCAAAACAAACCAGCGATTAAGAAACTGGTTAAGGCCTTGAAATCAAAATCAACGCAAACTTGGATCAAAAATAAATGGCACGGGGCAGTTTTACCAGTCGAATAGAATAGTATTAAGACGTTTACCTTCAGGTGGCGTCTTTTTTATTGTGAGCCTTTGTGCAAACTTTAATTTGAGTGGTAAAGCCTTTACAAAATAGTTATACTAAACTTATTAAGTGATTAGGGGGATCAGATAATATGAATAAGCGATATAATATTGGATTAGATATTGGGACCAATTCCATCGGCTGGTCAGTGGTTAATGATCAAAGTCAGTTAGTCAGAATTAAGGGAAAATTAGGGTACGGTGTTCGACTGTACGATGAAGGTCAAACAGCTGAAGACCGACGACTGTTTAGAACGACGCGCCGCCGCTTAAAACGGCGTAAATGGCGCTTAGGTTTATTACGCGAAATTTTTGAACCTTACATCACACCGCAAGATGCGACTTTTTTCTTAAGACAGAAACAATCGAATTTAAGCCCCAAGGATTTACAAAAACAGCAGCCACAAATTGGTTTATTTAATGATCGTTTGGACAGCGATTTTCACTATCAATATCCGACAATTTATCATTTGCGCTACGCGTTAATGACTGAAAAGCGGCAATTTGATTTACGCGAAATTTATTTGGCGATGCATCACATTGTCAAATACCGGGGGCATTTTTTGAACGCAGCTGCCGCGTCATCTTTTAAAAGCGGAGAAATTGATTTAGCTAAGGATTTCGCAGCGTTAAATCAGATTTTTGGAACAATCTTTAGTGAAGTCGGCTTCAGTTTATCAGAAAGCAATTTAGATGAGATTAAATCAATTTTGTTGGATAACAATTTAAGCGCTAGTGTGCGCCAACGCAAAGCACTACCGTTAATTTACCAAACCGCTGCTTCAAAAGATTCGGAAAAGCAATATAAAGCAATTGCAACTGAATTATTGAAAGCGATTCTAGGCTTAAAGGCGAAATTTAATCTCATCACAGGTATCGAAGTCGAAGATGTCAAAGCGTGGACGTTAAGTTTTAATGCTGAAGATTTTGATGCTAAGTTGAGCGACTTAAATATTGCGGATAATGATGACGCCGTACAAATCATTGAAATTTTACGAGCTCTTTATTCAGGTGTTTTACTGACTGGGATTGTGCCTGAGGGACAATCAATTTCACAGGCGATGATTGATAAGTATGAAGCGCATAAAGCACATCTGATAATGTTGCGGTCAATTCGCGAACAATTATCTGATAAAGAAAATAAAGCACTTGAAAAGGCATATGATGACTATATTGATCATCCGGAAGATAAGCAGCACGGTTCACGTGAGGATTTCTATGCGGCAATCACGAAAGTATTAAAAAAAGATTCAGAGGATACAAATATTATCGAAATTCTAAAATTGATTGAATTGGATCAGTTTATGCCTAAACAACGCACTAAGGACAACGGCGCCATTCCACACCAGTTACATCAACAGGAATTGGATCAAATTATTGAAAATCAAAAACAATATTATCCTTGGTTGGCGGACATTAACCCCAATGAACAACGGCAAAAAATGGCGCCCTATAAATTAGATGAGTTGGTGACATTCAGAGTGCCTTATTACGTCGGCCCGATGATTACGGCTGAAGAACAGTTCCAAACTTCTAATAAAAAATTTGCATGGATGATTCGTAAAGAACCAGGCGCGATTACGCCGTGGAATTTTGATCAGAAAGTCGACCGCCAAGCTTCCGCGAATGAATTCATTAAACGAATGACAACCACTGATACTTATTTGTTGGCCGAAGATGTTTTGCCAAAGCAAAGTTTGTTGTATCAACGGTTTGAAGTATTAAATGAATTGAATGGCATTAAAATCGATGATCAACCGATTACGGTCGAACAAAAGCAAGCCATTTTTAACGATAAATTCATACAACAAGCGCATGTTACGGTTAAAAATATTCAAGCTTATCTTGTCTCTGAGGGGCAGTATGCGAGTCGACCAAACATTACGGGTTTGTCAGATGGTGAGAAATTTAATAGTAGTTTGAGTACTTACCATGATCTTAAGAAAATCTTTGGGGATATGATTGATGACCCTAATAAGCAAACCGATTTTGAAAAAATGATTGAATGGTCAACGATTTTTGAGGATGGCAAAATATTTGCTGATAAATTACGTGAAATTAATTGGTTAACGGACGAACAACGCCAGCGACTATCGAATAAACGGTACCGTGGTTGGGGCCAATTATCGACTAAACTATTAACCAAAATTGTCGATCAAAATGGTCAACGGATTATCGATATTCTTTGGAATACCAATGACAATTTTATGCGGATTATTCATTCTGATGATTTTGATCAGGCCGTGACTCAAGCTAACCAAATGTTATTAGCGGATAATGATACGCAAGATGTAATTAACGAGTTATACACGTCACCTTCCAATAAAAAAGCTCTACGACAAATATTACTAGTCGTGGCCGATATTCAAAAGGCGATGAAGGGGCAAGCACCGGCTCGGATTTTAATCGAATTTGCGCGTGAAAAACAAGCTAATCCGCGATTATCAACACAACGGCGTCGCCAAGTTGAACAAGTCTATCAAGAGCTAAATAATGATCAGCTCAACAAAGAATTGGCCGATCCACAGTATGCTAATTTATCGAAAGATCGACTATTCTTGTATTTCATGCAAGGCGGTCGGGATATGTATACGGGTGAGTCGTTAAATATTGATCGGTTATCGGAGTATGATATTGATCATATTTTACCGCAAGCCTTTATCAAAGATAATTCGTTGGATAACCGGGTATTAGTATCGGCAAAAATGAATCGGAGTAAATCAGACCACGTACCGCTTGATTTTACTGAAGAACGATTTGGGCAAAAAATGCGCAGTCAGTGGGAACAAATGTTACGGGCCGGTTTGCTGACGCGCCGTAAATATAATAATTTAACGTTAAATCCAGATAGTCTCAATAAATACACCATGAGTGGCTTTATCAATCGCCAATTAGTTGAAACCCGGCAAGTGATTAAACTCGCAACTAACTTATTAGTCGATCAATATGCCGATGAAGACGTGCAGTTAGTGACGGTTAAAAGTGGCTTAACCCACCAAATGCGCGAAGATTTTGATTTTCCTAAGAATCGAAATTTAAATAATTACCATCACGCTTTTGATGCGTATCTAACGGCTTTTGTGGGCCTCTATTTACTGAAGAAATACCCTAAATTGGCCCATTATTTCGTCTACGGTCAATACCAACAAGGTTTTAAGGCCAATGACCAGTGGCGTAACTTTAATTTTCTAAATGGTTTACGCCAAGAGCAACAGGTTGATGCTGAAACGGGTGAGCTTATTTGGCAAAAAGACCATGATTTAGCTTATATGAATAAAATCTATGATTTCAAGAAAATTCTGGTGACGCGTGAAGTGCATATTAATCACGGCGCGTTGTATAATCAGACGCTCTATAAAGCTAAAGATGACAAAGCGAGTGGTCAAGGTGGTCGTCAATTGATTGCAGCTAAAGAAAACCGACCAACGGCAATTTATGGTGGTTATTCTGGTAAAACAGTCGCTTATATGTGTTTAGTGCGCATTACTGAAAAAAAGGGTGATCTTTATCGTATTTGTGGGGTGCAAACGGCTTGGGTCGATGAGCTAGAACACATTGAAGACGCAATGATTAAGCTGCAAAGATTGACTGCATTATTAACGCCTCAATTTTCCGCGACTAAAAAGCAAAAAGATGAAGTTGTGACAGTCGTTAAACCATTCGAAGTGCTCTTACCGAAAATTTTAATTAACCAACGGTTCTACGATGGTGGACAGGAATTAACATTGTCATCAGCTACCTATAAAAATAATGCGCAAGAGTTAGTACTTGATAAAAAAGCCGTGCAAGTGTTAAATGGCCAATTGCCAAAGGCTGAGTTGGAGGCACAGGCAACAGTTGTTTATGATCAAATATTAGAACGAGTTCAGAAATATTTCCCACTGTATGACATGAATAGTTTTAGAGAGAAATTATTTGTAGGACGTGATAAATTTAACGAATTACCATGGCAGGATCAATGGGAGAATCATAAATTAATTCAGGTGGGACAAAAGACAATTTTAGATCGAATTTTGATTGGATTACATGCGAATGCAGCGATGGGGGATTTAAAAGCACTAAATATGTCTACGCCGTTTGGAAAACTTCAAAAATCTAATGGGATATCGCTTAGCCCTGAGACCAAAATCATCTACCAATCACCGACCGGTCTATTCGAACGACGTGTGGCTTTGAAAGATTTATAGAACTCAAAAAGCTGGTTCGTCATTTTAATTAATGATGAACCAGCTTTTTATCTGAAATGAAGGCATAAAAAAAGGCCTCATACGAGGCTCAGAAGTAAAAACTTAACCCGAAGGTTTCGTTTGATTTTAACCCAGAGTATCAAATCAATGAGTTTATCGGTTGAGAGTATCAGGCTCAACAACTGAAGTATAACACGCCTTGTTTTAAGAAACAAGGCTACAAAATGATTAATTGGAGTGAGGAATATGGGGTGGCGAACAGTTGTGATATCACAACATGCAAAGGTGTCGTATTCGGGCCGAAAGATTGTGGTACAAACCAACGATGCAACACATCAGGTACCAATTGATGATATTCAAATTTTATTAGTGGCGACCACACAAGCAGTAGTAACCGCGACGGCAATTACCGAATTAAGTAGTTCTGGGGCTAAGATTATCTTTACCGGGCGGGATGGCAATCCAGCTTGTGAAGTGGTTGATGATTATCCAGGTAATCGTAGTTTGGCATCGATTCAGCAACAAGTTGATTGGTCAACTGAATTGAAAGACACGCTTTGGACTACCGTTGTGAAGGCTAAAATTGCGATGCAAATTCAAAGTGCTGAATTATTGGGTAGAGATATTACTGATTTAAAATTAGAAGCCCAGCAAATTGAGTTTGCCGACCAGAGTAATCGAGAAGCGGTGATTGCACGTAAATATTTTCAAAAGATGTTCGGTCAAGATTTCACACGGACTGATGCGAATGCAACGAATGCCGCGCTAAACTATGGCTACAGTCTTTTATTATCGGCGGTTAATCGCGAAATTGTCTGTAACGGTTATTTAACCCAGTTTGGGGTTCATCATCACAATGCGATGAATGATTTTAACTTGGGATCGGATTTGATGGAACCCTTTCGACCGGTGATTGATTATTGGGTGGCTCACCAAAAGTTTAATGAATTAACGGCTGATGTTAAGTTTGGTCTGGTTGAATTATTGAACTTAGAATTAGAGTATAACGGTCATATGACCATTTTACGCAATGCGTTAACCAAACACGTTCAGAATTGTTTGAATTTTATGAGTAATCCGAAACAATCTTTAGAAGTAAAGGTGGTCATGTGTCATGAGGTACCGCATAATGCGCTTATTAGTCATGTTTGATTTACCAACTGAAACGAGTCTTGAACGAAAAGCATATCGCCATTTTAGAAAAGCATTGCTAAATGAAGGTTTTTTGATGATTCAGTATTCGGTCTACGTCCGCGTTTGTGTCAGTAAACAATCAGCCCAATTCATTGAAAATCGAATCGCGGGATTTACGCCTGAAGATGGGTTGATTCAAACATTAATGGTGACGGAACAACAATACAATAAAATGCATTTCTTGGTCGGTGAATCAAAAGATGATGTGCGTAATTCGGCAGAAAGGACGTTGATTTTATGAGAATTACAATGTATCCTTATCGGCCATTTGAAATGACTAATCAGAAAATAACGGTTTTTAGTACCAACTCAGCAGATGTTTATACCAAATTAATTGCAGGTTTTAAGGAGCAACAAGAGACGCTTAAAATCAGCGATGACCAATATCAATTAATCGATATTGTTAAGAGTGTATTATGGGGTGGTGAAATATCAACGCTAGATCCTAATAAATTATTTCAAAGCCGTTTGATTAAAAAAATGGCGAAGGATTTAACGGATAATCAGCGTCAAAACTTAATTAAGCTTGATAGTCAGATGCGGGCCGCTATTTTAGAGGCTGCTTTTATGTATGATTTAGCGCTTGATATTGATTTAGAGTTGGACGTTCAAAAAGCGCTAAAATACTTTAATTTAAAGTTTTCAAATGATATCCAAACCGATCCCTATGGTATAATAGAGAGTATAGTATTGACTGCTTCAGAATTAAATGAAACTAAAATTATTGTATTGATGAACGTTTCTCATTATCTTAGTATCAGCCAATTTAATGAATTGGTAAGATTAATGGCGACGTTGAATGTGAAACTCTTTATCATCGAATTTTCAGAAACCTCAAATCCGACTAGGTACCAAGAATGCCGGTATTATCATATCGACGCTGATTATGTTGAGTGGCGCTATGATTCAGATGAAGGAATGATGAAAAAATAACGTTTTAGAAGAGTATCAAATCAATGAGTTCATCAACTCACATGATGAGAGATTTCATCAGACAATTGTTTTAGAAGAGTATCAAATCAATGAGTTCATCAACTCGACCAAGCGGGTATTAATCCCGAAATTAGTTTTAGAAGAGTATCAAATCAATGAGTTCATCAACCAGGGTTCTTTGAGAAAGGAGATGACGAAGGTTTTAGAAGAGTATCAAATCAATGAGTTCATCAACACGGAAATTCCTTCTTCTCAATGCCATCAAGTTTTAGAAGAGTATCAAATCAATGAGTTCATCAACAACACCTGACAGAGACGATCGTTAGGATTGGTTTTAGAAGAGTATCAAATCAATGAGTTCATCAACATACAAAAGAAGCCTCGATGGCCTTGTATCGTTTTAGAAGAGTATCAAATCAATGAGTTCATCAACACTCAAAAAATAAAAGGATGGTACAAAAACGTTTTAGAAGAGTATCAAATCAATGAGTTCATCAACTTTGCAGTTCTCACGACTAAGCGAGTCAATGTTTTAGAAGAGTATCAAATCAATGAGTTCATCAACCGTGCTGCTGAAATCGTTGATGGTCAAACCGTTTTAGAAGAGTATCAAATCAATGAGTTCATCAACTGGGCTTGATATTCATTATTCTCAACATCTGTTTTAGAAGAGTATCAAATCAATGAGTTCATCAACCACTACTTAATTTCTGGCAATCGGTCAGATGTTTTAGAAGAGTATCAAATCAATGAGTTCATCAACCTCCTTTGCTCGCTAATGCGCGGGCCTTGTGTTTTAGAAGAGTATCAAATCAATGAGTTCATCAACATAGACTAAAATTTAATAATCCTATGTATGGTTTTAGAAGAGTATCAAATCAATGGGTTTATTAACTTGAAATAGGGGCCTTAAACATGAATAGGAAAGAATCTAACAAGAAATCAAGTAGTTGGGGGCACGTCATTGGTAATTGGTTTTTATGTTTTATCGGTGCGTTAGTTGCAAGTACTATTCAATATAGATTAGTGGGAAATGGGTTATCGGTACTAGGCGATGCTCTAGTAGGTGCTATTCTATGTTTAATTATTAATCGCGACGATCGTGCTTTTATTTTCGATAAATTGAGTTAAGTAAGTTTTGAAGATGGTTATTATAAATAACTAACAAGTAAAGTAGATTTAAAATATAAATAAGCAGAGTTAGTGGATTAGCCGCTAGCTCTTTTTTCTTACTATTGAAAAGCGTTCTCATTTAGCTTAAAATGAAAAGTGTATAAATGCGCGATTATGCGCTCATGGAGGGTCATCAATGTCTAAATTAGAAATCATCGATTTACACGTCGGTATCGAGGGTAAAGAGATTTTAAAAGGTGTCAACTTAGAGATGAGTACGGGCGAAATTCACGCCATTATGGGGCCGAACGGGACTGGTAAATCAACGTTATCGGAAACCATTATGGGTAATCCTAAATATGAAGTCCTACAAGGGCAAATTAAATTAGATGGTCAAAATATTCTAGAAATGCCGGTCGATGAACGGGCACGCGCTGGTCTTTTCTTGGCGATGCAATACCCTGCTGAAATTCAAGGCGTTACGAATGCTGAATTCATGCGTGCTGCGATTAATGCCCGCCGTCCTGAAGATGATCAAATCTCAGTCATGGCCTTTTTGAAAAAATTAGACAAACAAATGGCCTTTTTAGATATGACTGAAGAAATGGCTGAACGTTATTTAAACGAAGGTTTTTCTGGCGGTGAAAAGAAACGCAACGAAATTTTACAATTAATGATGATTGAACCTAAATTCGCCATCTTAGATGAAATTGATTCTGGTTTGGATATCGATGCCTTACAAGTCGTTTCCAAAGGGGTTAACGAAATGCGCGGGGCTGATTTTGGTTCGCTGATCATTACGCATTACCAACGGTTACTGGATTATATCGTGCCGGACTATGTACACGTTATGATGGGCGGTAAAATTGTGACGACTGGCGATGCTAGTTTGGCACAACGTTTGGAAGATGAAGGTTATGCTGGTTTGCGTGATGAATTAGGGTTAGATCTTAAACTAGTTGACGAAGAAACCAAGTAGGGGGCGATTTGATGAAAAAACAATTAGCAATTACGCCCGAACAAGTGGCCGACTTTGCCGCATTACACCAAGAACCAGCCTGGTTTATTGAAATGCGTCAAGCCGCACTCGCTCAAATCGATTCGTTAGCACTCCCAATTTTTGAAAAAATTAACTTTAAGCATTGGCCAGTTATGGCCGCTGACACGCCACAATTAGTGACGTCCAGTGCTGATTTAGTGCCAGAAACAGCACAACAATTAGATGCCAGTCAACCTTATATCGTGCAAGTCGGACAAACGACGGTTAAGATTAATCTACCAGAAGCGATAGCGGCCCAAGGGGTGATTTTTACCGATATCTTTACGGCCTTACGCGATTATCCGGAATTGGTTAAAGCCTATTACATGCAAGTTACGGTTAAACCCGATGAAGACCGCTTAACGGCCTTTCACACGGCGTTGATGAATAGTGGTGCTTTCTTGTATGTGCCGAAGAACGTGGTCATCAAGGAACCAATCACGGCGTATTACGTGCAAGATAGCACGCAACCGGTTGATTTTATCCACCACGTCTTAATTGTCGCTGAAACCAATAGTGAATTTAGTTATCTTGAAAATCTACAAACCGCCGGCGATCATAAAAATTTAGCGAACGTCGTGGTTGAAGTGATTGCCAAAGATAATAGTCACGTCCATTTTGCGTCAGTTGATTCATTTGGTCAATCGGTCACGACTTATTTAAATCGGCGTGGACATTTAATGCGCGACGCACGGATTGACTGGGCGCTAGGCTTCATGAATGATGGCAATATTATCGGTGATTTCGATTCTGATTTAGTCGGTGAAGGCTCACACGCTGAAACGAAGGTTGTGGCAATTTCAACCGGTAAACAGGTTCAAGGCATTGATACGCGGGTCACGAATATTGGGCAGCGGTCAATTGGTCATATTTTACAACATGGTGTCATCCTAGAAGATGCGACGTTAACCTTTAACGGGATTGGCCACATCATCAAAGGTGCGAAGGGTGCCGATGCGCAACAGGAAAACCGCGTTTTGATGTTGTCTCGAACCGCGCGTGGGGATGCTAATCCACTCTTATTAATTGATGAAAATGACGTTCAAGCTGGTCATGCGGCCAGCGTTGGCCGAGTTGATGAACAACAAATGTACTATTTAATGAGTCGTGGCCTATCGAAAGAAGTGGCTCAACGACTCGTTATTCGGGGCTTCTTAGGCGCTGTTTTAGCCGAAATTCCGGATAAAGTGGTCCGTCAACAATTGACGGCGACGATTGAAAGGAAGTTAATCGATGGTCAAAAGTCTGAATAACATCCGCCAAGAATTTCCGATTCTCGATCAAATCGTGAATGATGAACCGCTCATTTATTTGGATAACGCGGCCACTACGCAAAAACCACAAGCAGTGATTGATGCGATTGTTGACTATTATCAGACTGATAACGCCAACGTTCATCGCGGGGTCCATACATTGGCCGAACGGGCGACAGAACAGTATGAAGCCGCGCGTCAAAAGGTCCAACGGTTTATCAATGCTGATCAAAGTGCTGAGATTATTTTCACTAAAGGCACAACGCAGAGTTTGAATTGGGTCGCCAGCCATTTTGGCCCGCAAGTCGTTCAAGCTGGCGATGAAATCCTGATTAGTTATATGGAACATCACAGTAACTTGGTGCCTTGGCAACAATTGGCGCAACAGACTGGCGCGAAGCTGGTTTATATCGATTTGTTACCAGATGGCCAATTAGATTTAGCGGACGCGAAGGCTAAGATTGGTCCGCGGACGAAGATTGTCAGTTTAACGCATGCTTCAAACGTGCTCGGAGTGGTTAATCCGATTCAAGCGATTGCGCAATTGGTTCATCAGTTTGGTAATTATTTAGTCGTGGACGGCGCGCAAGCCATCCCACACATGCCGGTTGATGTGCAGGATTTGGACGCAGATTTCTACGCTTTTTCCGGTCATAAAATGCTCGGTCCAACTGGAATTGGCGTTTTATACGGTAAAAAAACGCTACTTGAACAAGTCACGCCAGTTGAATATGGTGGTGAGATGATTGATTTTGTCGAACTGCAACAATCCACTTTTAAAGAATTGCCTTGGCGCTTAGAAGGTGGCACGCCGAATATTGAAGGCGCGATTGCCTTGGGCGCTGCAATTGATTATTTAAATCAAATCGGCATGGCACAGATTCAAGCGCACGAACAAGCGCTGGTCGCTAAGGCCATTCCAGCGTTACAAACAATCGATGGCTTAACGATTTATGGGCCGCAAAATGCGCAAGACCGGACGGGTGTGATTGCGTTTAATCTAGACAATCTACATCCTCACGATTTAGCAACCGCCCTCGATATGGAAGGCGTGGCTGTTCGTGCTGGCCACCACTGCGCGCAACCATTAATGAAATGGCTCAACGTCGCCGCCACTGCGCGGGCTAGTTTCTATTTATATAATACGGAAGCCGATGTTGATAAATTGGTTCAAGCAATTCAAGCCGCAAAGGAGTTTTTCCAAGATGGCACTCTCTAAACTAGATAATTTATACCGCCAAGTGATTCTTGATCATTCACAACATCCGCACCATCATGGTCATTTGGACACGGTGGATCATGAAATTGAATTACGCAATCCAACTTGTGGCGATGTGTTACAACTTGAAATTGCACTACAGGATGGCAAAATTAGCCAAATCGCTTTTTCGGGCGAAGGCTGTACGATTAGCCAAGCCTCAGCCAGTATGATGACCGATGCCGTTCTTGGTAAGACACCCGCTCAAGCTGAAACGATGATTGAACGTTTTTCAGACATGATGATTGGTGACCGGCCTGATGAAGATTGGGAAATCCTCGAAGACGCAGCGATTTTGCAGGGAGTCCAACAGTTTCCGGCGCGGATTAAATGTGCGACCCTCGCTTGGAAAGCCCTGCATAAAGCCTTAATCAGTGACCAGCATTCCGCCGTTAGCGGCCAGATTGTGAACCATGCAGAAACGGAGGAAACAGATTAATGACAGAAGAAGCAAAAACAACGATGCCGCAATTTGAAGAATATGATTACGGTTTTAGTGATGATGTTGAACCCGTTTTTTCAACGGGTCGTGGTTTAACCGAAGATGTCGTTCGCGCCATTTCACACGAGAAAAAAGAGCCCAAATGGATGCTTGATTTTCGTTTGAAATCATTTCACGCCTACGAAAAAATGCCAATGCCTGATTTTGGGCCTGATTTATCGCAATTAGATTTAGAGAACATGTTATATTATCAAAAAGCGACCGATAAACAATACCGTGATTGGGACGATGTGCCCGATAAGATTAAGGATACCTTTGAACGTCTAGGGGTGCCCGAAGCGGAACGTAAATATTTAGCGGGTTCGAGTGCGCAATATGAATCTGAAGTGGTTTATCATAATATGCATGATGAATTTGAAAAACTCGGGATTATTTTTACTGATATGGATACCGCACTTAAAGAATATCCGGATATTGTCAAAGAATATTTCAGTACATTGGTTAAACCAACCGACAATAAATTTGCCGCTTTGAACTCAGCAGTTTGGTCAGGGGGCACGTTTATCTACGTGCCTAAAGGGGTTCGGACTGATACACCAATCCAATCCTATTTCCGGATTAATGCCGAAAACTCGGGTCAATTCGAACGGACTTTAATTGTTGTTGATGAAGGCGCCAGTGTCAACTATGTTGAAGGCTGTACGGCACCCAGTTATTCAAGCGATAGTTTACACGCGGCCGTCGTTGAAGTCTTTGTCAAACGGGATGGTTATTGCCGTTATACCACGATTCAAAACTGGTCGAAAAACGTTTATAGTTTGGAAACCAAACGGGCGCAAGCGTTAGAAAATGCGACGATGGAATGGGTCGATGGTAATCTAGGTTCTAAAATTACCATGAAATATCCTAGTATCTACCTCGATGGCGAAGGCGCACACGGCACGATGTTGTCCATTGCTGTCGCTGGTGAAGGCGTCGACCAAGATAACGGCGCGCGAATGATTCACGCCGCACCCAATACGTCTTCTTCGATTGTTTCTAAATCAATCGCCAAAGATGGCGGCGCTGTTGATTATCGTGGGACGGTTCGTTTTGAACGGAATAGTGATGGTTCATTTGCGCATGTCGAATGCGATACGATTATTATGGATGAAAAATCGAGTTCTGATACGATTCCGTATAATACCATTTTAAATGGCAACGTTTCGATGGAACATGAAGCCAAGGTCTCTAAGATTTCCGAAGAACAACTCTATTACCTAATGAGCCGCGGGATTTCGGAAGCCAAAGCCACCGAAATGATTATCATGGGCTTCGTCGAACCATTCACTAAAGAACTTCCAATGGAATACGCTGTTGAATTAAACCGCTTGATCAGCTATGAAATGGAAGGGTCCGTCGGTTAGCATTTAAAAAAGCTTCTAAGTATTGATCTATCAATACTTAGAAGCTTTTTTTATTATTGAGGATAAAGTGAATCGTGCGTTAGCAATTGATGCCGTTTGTAAATACTTGACTCGTTTCTATGAATTTTTCAGTGGGACTTAATGTCGTTATTCTTTTGTGCATAAAATGTAGTACGATCCGCGGCCCATTTGAAGGGTTGCAGAATATAATACATTTTCTAACTCAAATTTTATGGGCATGGTTTGTGTTTTTAAAATGAGTTTACAGTTATTGTTCTTTGCGTAATCTATTATTCTATTGGCAACTTCAATGTCTGAAGGGTAATTAAACGTCGACAATTCAATATAAAAAGAATTTTTAATCATTTTTTTCAATGAATCAACAATTTTGCTCATAAGTACGACCCCGTTAATTTTTCTTTTGTTGTTTGAAAAATAGTATAGCAAGCATCCCGCTGACAATAAAACTAGCGATAATGATTGATAAATAATTTGTGAGTATAAATATTAAAGCACCAATCAGGGGTGCGACAATTGCGCCAATCAAACAAAAAAGACTATGAGGCTGCAGCGCTGTTCTCATCAATAACGTGTTCATGATGATCCAAAAAATCATCTGTAAAACGTAAATAGTAGTAATGCTGATAAAAGCTAATCCAGGGCCTTTTTCAATAATCGGCAGAACAATCATACCGATTATATTTAGAAAAATTGAGAATAACAGGGCATAATAACCGCTACGTTCGTAATTTTGTTGACTACGTTCATCTTTTTTCATCATTAGATAGCCTACTTTCGTTTGGGTTAGTTGTCGAAGAAAAAAAGCGATTCGATAGTTGTTTGAAATACTTGCGCCAGATTATGTGCTAAATCAATCGAAGGTTTATATTGTTTATTTTCAATAAAGTAAATGGTTTGTCGACTGACACCAACTAAATCCGCTAGCGCTTGTCGACTTAAATGGATTGCTTCACGCCTATTTTGAATGTCGTTGTTCACTTACTCACCCGCTTTCGTTAAGCGTACTTAACAATCGGTGAAAAGTAAAGTGACAATCCTCAGTCGGTATAAAATGAAAATTCTCTAATTTAATTCTCCTTGACTTCTAATAATTCGATTGATAACATCATTAGTAAAGTATTTTAATGATGTTGCTGCCAGAGTGCTGAAAAGGACGCTTGATAGTGAGGTTCAATGTGAAAGGATGAAGGACCTAACAAGCGGGAGTTGTCTGACTTAAAGCCATTTTTAAAATCAATGCAGGAGAAAATAATTTGATTAATCAAAATTTCAAACGCTTATTCATAGGTCGCTCCATCAGTAACGTTGGTGATAGTTTATATGCCATTGGTTTGTCCTGGTATATTTTTTCACTGACCAATTCCAGTCTTTGGGTAGGCGTATTGAATTTTGCGTTATTTATTCCTAATTTATTCTCTTTTCTTTTAGGCGATTTTATTGAAAGAACCAATAAAAGAAAACTACTAATTATTATTGAATTGGGACAAGGCTTATTCTTACTGCCCATTATGCTACTAATTGCATTCCAGATGGATACGATTCTGAAGGCTAGCTTAATTTGTATATTTGCCTTTTTGATTGCCACTTTTGGGATGAACGCTTATGTGGTACAGGACGTTTTGATGCCGGAGATTGTTGCGGAAAATAGGCTTTCAAGTGCTTCAATGTACATGTCTTTTTCGTACAACACCATGGACTACGTTGGCAATGCGATTGGCGGCTTTTTATTAAAAGTATTTAGCGTTTTTTCATTAATGATCATTGATATTATTTCATTTATTGCCAGTGCCTTTTTGTTTATGAAAATTGAAATGCCAGATGTGCCTGAAAATACCATAGCGAGCGCTGAAGGGGAAAAGACATCAATTTTTAGCGGAATTGTATTAATTCGGGCGCGCAAAGATCTCCTATTAATTACGCTTTTTGGTGGACTCGCCAATTTTTTCTTCGGGGGATTAGCCGTTTTTGCCGTCTTGATTGGTAAAGAATTAGGTGGCGCAGGCTTTTATGGCCTGCTTTTAGCAATTGAATCCATTGGGGTGACAATTGGGACAACATTGTTTGCTAAATTATTATTAAAACACTTTAAATTAGGTAATTTATTTCCGATTAGTTGTTTTGGAATGGGCCTTTGTTTGATAATTTCATGCTTGCTCAAAAATAATTATCTATTTTTAGGATTTTGGGCAATCGCTTTTATGTTCCAAGGACTTAATCGAGTGGTCACAACGCCGTACCTGCAAGCCAGTCTGGTTCAAGGACAACGGGCGAAATTTTTTAGTTCGTTTAACACCTTAACCGTGGCACCATTGCCAATTGGCTCATTATTTTTCGGAAAAATTGCAACGATGATTGATTGGCAACTGTTTATCATTTTCTTCGCTGTTTACATGGTTATTTTTGGGGTACTTTTTATCGGTAATCAGAAAATTAAAAACTTTGCAGAAGGTAGTTCGAACTGAGTTATAACAACAAAAAGAAACGAGCTGCCTGATAATCGGTAGCTCGTTTCTTTTGTTATTATTAAGTTTTAAAAAAGCGATTTATTAATGAATGGCGGCTAGCCTATTTGTGCAGTCTAATCGCACGTCGAATAAAATCAATGGCTGCGCAACTTAAATCATAAACATTGAATAAAACATCAATGATACTCACGAAATCAGCTCCTTAGTAAGGGTTATTTTAATGCTCGCATCGTTGTTAATAATTCATTAATCGACGTTGGCGTCAAATAAATGTCTTGAAAAAGGCGAGTGTTTCGAGGTTGCATTGCTGACCAACCGGATTACGGAGGTCTAAATGAAAGACATGCTGTAATTCTCGACCGTTCGGATCAGCATACAACTGATAGTGAGTGGTGATGTCTTTTGCGCGTAGAATGGCTGCTAGTGGTTCGGCGGCTTCTTTTAGGAAATCGTGGGTAGCCGTTGTAATCATGGTCGGTGGGAATTGGTCAGTGATAAAGGATTCAACGGGAAATTGTTGCGCTAATTGCGGTGTAATTGTTTCGCCAAAATAGAAGGGGAAGTCGTGGTTAATCGCGCTGTTTTGACCAATAAAGTAGGCGCCACAGTTTAAACCAATTGCTTTGAAATGGATGTTAGCCGGTGTCAAATTAAATAATCGTGCGTATTGTTGATTGCTAATTAAAGTGGCGTATTGCTCTGCTAATTGGGCACCGGCACTATCACCGACTAGAAATAGTCGATTAATGTCGATGTGATAGTCGTGACCATGAAGTAACAGCCAATTCATTAGCGTGTTGGTATCTTCCAAAGGGGCGGGATATTGATAATCTGGGGCTAGACGGTAATTGAAATTGACCACTGTAAAACCTTGACTGGCTAAAAATAGCGTATAAAAACGGTATAATTCTTTATCACCATAAAAGAAACCACCACCATGAATGCTGATAATAGTTGGTAAAACGCCAGTTGTTTCTTTGGGATAATAGATGTCAAAAAGGTTATCAATTTTGTACGGGCCGTAATGCAAATCGGTTATTTGTTCAACTGAATCAGGTGCCACTAAACCGGCATCCCGTTTTTGATCGCTGGCTTGCATTTGGGCGCGCATGGCTGGAATATCAATTTTTGGCATTAATTGGACCTCCTAATTTTTTTAGATTTTAAACCTAATTAATGTGCTAACACCATTATAAATGTAAACGCTCACGAAAAGGGGTTGAAGTGACTTTTATTTTGACGATGTGGCTTAATTTTTAGGAATCATTAAAGTCAGTAAAGATTAATCAGCATTATTCAATGTGCTAAATTTCTGATTAAAGGGTATGCTATTAATTAAAAAGCGATTTGGAAGACTAAAAAATGATTATTGAAACGAAGCGGTTAATATTGCGACCTTTCGAGGTTAATGAAACTGATATGCGGGCGTTATTTTCGATTTTTTCGGATGAAAAAGTCAATCAATATTTGCCGTGGTACCCGTTAACGACGAAAAGTCAGGCCATTGAATTTTACAATCAGCATATATTACCAACATATCAAGCAGAATTGGGGTATTATTTTGCAATCTGTTTAAAAGCGAACAATCTTCCGATTGGGTATGTCACAGTTAGTGGGGAGGATAGTCATGATTTCGGTTATGGTTTAATGCAAGTATTTTGGGGACAAGGGATTGTGACTGAGGCTAGCAAGGCCGTTCTTGATTCTTTGAAGGCGACGATGACATTTGTTACCGCGACACATGATATTCATAATATTGGTAGTGGGAAAGTTATGCAGAAAATGGTTTAATTTACCAATACACCTACCAAGAGTTGTGGCAGCCTAAAAATAGAGTTGTCACTTTTCGGATGTATCAACTAAATTTTAATAATAAAACAGATAGTGTTTATACGGCGTATTGGCACCAGTATCCGCAACACTATATTGAGAAGTTAGATTAATAATAAACGATTAAGTAATCTTTCAAAGGTAGTTTGTTGGTATACTATAACAATCAACAAACAGGGAGGTCAGTATGCTTACCAGAAATTTCGAACCGACTGATATCAAATCGGCCGCTGAATTATACGTTAAAACGTTTCAGCAGGCGCCTTGGTCAGAAGACAATCAAGTTGCGGATATTGAACGTCATTTTCAACGGTTGATGTCGATGAATACAGCACAATCTTGGGTTTTAGAGGTTGATCATGAAATCATCGGGATCGCCTTAGGTTTTGTGCGCTCTTGGTATCGGGGAGAAGAATACCAACTAGATACATTGTGTATTGATCCGGCGAAGCAAGGTCAAGGCTACGGCAAAGCCTTGGTTCAGGCGCTGCAAGCTGAACTAGTTGCTAACGACGTGCACGCCATGATTTTGGATACTGATCGTGGGATGCCGGCTGAAAAATTCTACCAGAAATTAGCGTTTACCAAACTGGATGATTCCGTTTTGTACGCGATTGAGTTTTAGAAAGAAACGAAAGAGGATTGAGGTTAGAAGATGAAGTTTAAGAAATTAGCGAGTGCGGCTACAATTGTGGCCGCGCTAGCAGTGGGTTACCATTACGGCCAGGCCAATCCGACCACTAATCAAGCGAGTCAAAGGACCAGTACTTCGAGTCCGACGACGTCCAAAAATATTGCGTCTGAATACAGCACACTAGCGGCGCGGGATTTTAAATCGGGGGATGCGGCTTATTTACCGGTGAATGACGGTAAAAGTACCTTGTCGATTGCTAATTGGCAGACTGAAAAAATTGATTACGGCGCCTTAGATGCGTTAAACCGGACAACGACGGTTACTGGGTATTTATCGAATCGTAATTTGGGTAAATCGGAGGGGCGTTCGAGTCAGAACTGGCAACCGACGGGCTGGCATAATCAACCGGTCACGATTAATGGCCGTCGAATGACGCCTCAGAATCGCGGGCACTTATTGGCCTACACGATCACGTTTAATTTTGACCAGAACGGTCACTATCAGCAAGGCGCGGAAGGTAGTCTGGATAATCCGTTAAATCTGGCGACTCAGTCCGAATATAGTAATCAAAAAACGATGCAAATTTTTGAAGAAAAGGTGCGTGATGCACTAGCGGCTAAGCAAAAAGTCATCTATCAAGTCACGACAGTTTTTCGGGGCAATGAATTGATGCCGCGGGGTTATTGGGTGCAAGCCATCTCGAGTGATGGGTCCCTCAACTTTAATGACTATGTCTGGAACATTGAACCGGGCTTGCAGTTTGATTATGCAACTGGCCGATCATCCAGCGATGCGACAACCAAGGTCAGCGGCTTTTCGACCAATGAAATTGTTGAAAAAGCGAAGCAATCGATCAAACAACCTCAGAAAATTATTCAAAGTATTACGGACGTTTTTAAATAAACCAGCTGTGACAGAACGCGGTTGTCAATTGCCTATCAAGTTAAGAAATCAGATTATCCCGAATTTAGGATAATCTGATTTCTTTGATTTGAACGGAAATTGATGCGTTATGGTGCGCGTCGAAGAAGAATGTTATTGAATATCAGGATGCTTAGACTTATATTGCAGTTTTTTTTAGTCTGGTGTGTTGTTGACAATTGATAGATGGTCATCTATATTAAAGATAGACAGTTATCTATGTAGGGAGTGGCATGATGGATTATTTACGTTTATCAAAGATAATGAAGGCGATGGCCGAACCGAATCGTCTGCAAATATTAGATGTGATTTCGACTGGTGAGAAGTGTGCGTGCCAAATTTTAGATCATTTTGATTTTACACAACCCACACTTTCACACCACATGAAAGTCTTGATGGAAGCGGGACTAGTAACGGCGCGTAAAGCCGGTCAATGGCAGTACTATTCACTGGTGCCAGAACGGCTGGCAGAATTTCAAGCACTAACAGCTCAAATTTTTAAGTTAGATTCAGAAAAGAGAATAGATAAAAAGGAGTTGCTGATTAAATGACTGCTGCACTTGAAATTAAAGGTTTAAAAAAGGTCTATTCATCGGGTGTTGAAGCATTGCGCGGGATTGATTTAACGGTTGACGAAGGGGATTTCTATGCGCTTTTGGGGCCAAACGGTGCGGGTAAATCGACGACGATTGGGATTGTCACCTCGCTGATCAATAAAACGGCTGGGCACGTTCAAGTTTTTGGTCATGATCTCGATACGGATTTAGTTCGGGCCAAACAACAAATCGGTTTAGTCCCCCAAGAATTTAATTTTAATCCGTTTGAGACGGTCCAACAAATTGTGGTCAATCAAGCGGGTTACTACGGTGTGCCCCGCAAGGAAGCTTTGATTCGCAGTGAAAAATATTTGAAACAATCTGATCTATGGGAGAAACGCAACGTGCGCGCGCGGATGCTTTCCGGCGGGATGAAACGCCGCTTAATGATTGCGCGGGCCTTGATGCATGAACCGCGTTTATTAATCTTAGATGAACCAACTGCGGGCGTTGATATCGAATTAAGACGTGAAATGTGGGATTTTTTAAGCGCATTGAATGCCAGTGGGACAACGATTATTTTAACGACGCATTATTTAGAAGAAGCCGAGATGCTGTGTCGCAATATTGGGATTATTCAATCGGGCGAGTTGATTGAAAATACCAGTATGAAAGCATTGCTGGCAAAATTACAGTTTGAAACCTTTATCTTTGATCTGGCTGAAGGGACTCAAAACCCTGAAATTGAGGGTTATCAGAGTCACTTGGAAGATGCCCAGACTTTGGTGGTGGAAGTTGAACGCCATCAAGGGGTTAATGCGCTGTTTGAACAGTTAAGTGCGCAAGGGATTAAAGTGCTGTCGATGCGGAATCAGTCGAATCGCCTAGAAGCTTTATTTTTGAAAATTACGACAGAAAACCAATCGGGGGCGAACTAGGATGACGAATTTACATTTAACGGCTTTAAAAAGTTTAGCGGTCAAAGAAACAAACCGCTATTTAAGAATTTGGGTCCAAACGTTAGTCCCACCAGTCATCACGACCTCACTCTATTTTGTGATTTTCGGCAAGATGATTGGCGGCCGGATTGGTAATATGGGTGGTTTTTCTTATATGGCCTTTATTGTGCCCGGTTTGATTATGATGTCGGTTATTACGAGTTCGTACGCCAATGTATCATCGTCCTTTTTCTCGCAAAAATTCCAGAAGAATATTGAAGAATTGCTGGTCGCACCAGTGCCGACCCACATTATTATTTGGGGATTCGTGATTGGCGGGCTTGGTCGTAGTATCCTAGTTGGGGCCTTGGTGACGATGATTTCCTTATTCTTCGTACCATTACACGTCTATTCATGGTTGATGGTGATTGTCACCTTTTTAATGACGGCGATTTTGTTCTCATTAGCCGGTCTGATTAATGGTATTTTTGCACAATCTTATGATGATGTGTCGATCGTGCCGACGTTTGTGTTACAACCGTTAACCTATCTGGGCGGGGTTTTTTACGCGATTTCAATGTTGCCACCTTTTTGGCAGGCGGTTTCAAAAATCAATCCGATTGTCTATATGATTTCTGGTTTTCGGTACGGTTTCTTGGGGGTCGCGGATGTGTCGATTGCGGTCTCAATCACGATTCTAGTGCTATTCATCATCGTATTATATACGATTTGTTGGTACTTGATTGATAAAGGAACGGGATTAAGAAGTTAATTTAAAGATTTAATACAAAAAACCTTATTGGGCTCGCCCAATAAGGTTTTTTGAGACGGTATAAATACCGAATGTGCTTTAGTTTAATAGAGGAGGATTGGTTTCACAGCAGAATTTTAGCTAAAATACAGACTAATATAAAACTGGTCAATGAGATGATGATACTGGCAATCGGTAGCACTTTATAGGCTAGTTTAGAGTCTAAATCAGCAGCCGTGGTTACTGACCAAAACATATCGTCATTGCCATGAAAGACCATGAAAGCACCGGAAGCACAAGCTAAAAAGATTAGAGTGGTCCCGATGAAGCCATCATAACCCATCGCCGGAATAATAGGGGCAATAATAGATGTAGCAGTCATTAAAGAGACGGTAATCGAACCAATTGCTGTTCTGAAAATGACCCCAATTAAAAATGGGGTTAATAGACCTAGCGATGAACCAACCAGTAAATTTGCTAAAACATCTTTTAAATCGGTTGCCTGCAAGACAGCACCAAAACCACTGCCGGCACAAATAATGATTAAAATTTGGGCGCCGGCTTGTAGCGATTGACCAAAAACACCATCGAATTGCCAGACACTGGCATCTTTTTTATTTTGCCAACATAAACTAAGTGCTAACAGTAACCCGATGATTAACGCAATTTCTGTTGTGCCAAGCGTCTCTAGTATCGCATAATAAAAGGTATGGGAGTTAATTGAACCAATTAAGAAAGTCTTTAACATGATTAAAAAGACGGGGACGATAATTGGTGAAATCGCAAAGCCAAACCCAAACTTAGGTTGTTTGTTGCTTTCGTCTGATTCTTCGAGATTATCGGTTGGGTAAGGGTATTTATGACCAAGCCATTTAGCACAACCAAAAACAACTAGAATTAATACTAAACCAAATATCAGAGAGATAAACATCACTTTTCCCATATTCAAGGATAGGATATCCATTGCAGCTAGTGGTCCGGGCGTGGGTGGAATAAACGTCGTTGGAATCAGACAGCCCATACTTAGCGCAATGATCATCACCATATAATTAATATGGGCCTCTTTACTCATTTTTTTCGCTAATGGGGCTAAAAGAATGAAAGCAGATGAACAAAAAACTGGAATCGAAACCAATAAACCCGTTAAAGCCAGACCAATCGGTGAGAGCTTTTTACCCGTTAAAGCAACTATTTTTTTGGCAATGACATCAGTTGCTCCGCTAATTTCGAGGAGGCCACCAGTGACAGTCCCAACCAAAACGATTAAGCCCAGGCTCGATACTGCTGAGCCCATAGCTTCTTTAACAAGCTTTAAAATCTGAATAAAGCTAAGATGGGAGAGTAGACCATAGATAAAAGAAACGGTCAATAGTGTGAAAAAGGGATGCAACTTTACTTTAACACTTAGAAAGATTAAGCAACTGATTGCTAAGAGTAAAACGATCATTTCCATTTAGTTTCACCTAATCGTTACTTTAATAAAGAACGTCCTTTTTCGTAATATGAGGCCATTTCTGATTTAGGAACCATATTGCCACCAGTTCCCCAGATTAGATGGGTTCCTTTTTGAATTGAAGGTTCTGTTGAGACTAATTTTTGATTGAGATTAACAAATGAAGCAATTCCGGCGGTTGATGAAGGCTCAACATAGATGTTTTCACTATCGGCTAAAAGCGTTAAATATTGGTATAAACGATCATCTTGAACCGTTGACGCGGCGTATAAAATTGGATTAATCACCGTGCCCACCAAACGTGAAGGGCGTCCAACGGCTAACCCATCGGCGGCTGTTTTGCCATCAATGCCTAAATCATTAACCGAAATGCCATCGTTCAAACCAGTATATAAACCTAGTAACATAGAAGGTGCATGTGTGGGTTCAACAAAAACAATTTTAACATTAGGACCAAAAATTGTTACTAATCCAAAAGCGACACCTCCGGGGCTACCGCCAACGCCACATGGCAAATGAACAAATAAAGGTTTTTCAGCGGTAATTTCAATCCCTTGTTCTTCAAATTGCTTCTTCAATCTTAATGCAGCGACGGAATAGCCAAGGAATAAATCACGTGAGCCTTCGTCATCAACAAAGTGGCATTGTGGGTCTTTTTCAGCCGCTTTGCGGCCTAGCGTGACAGCTTTACTAAAATCGCCTTCATGTTCGACAACGGTCACACCACGTTTACGCAATAGCTCTTTTTTCCATTGTTTTGCATCATTCGACATGTGAACAGTTGTGTGGAAACCGAGTTTTGCGCCCATAATACCGATACTTAAACCTAAGTTACCAGTTGAACCAACCGCAATCGCATATTTTGAGAACATGGTTTTGAATTCTTCGTTTGCTAATTTAGCGTAGTCGTCGGTTAATGCCAATTGTCCAGATTCTAAAGCAACTGTTTCAGCAAATTTTAGGACTTCATAGATACCACCACGTGCTTTAATAGAACCGGAGATTGGTAAATCATTATCACATTTTAAATATAATTGGCTATCGGTGACAATTGATTCTTTTTCTTTTAAAACTTCTAGCATATCAGGGATTTCAGTTAAACGTGATTCAATAATGCCATTTGTTTTTTGAGTTTCAGGAAAGACGGTAGCGATATAGGACGCAAAACGATCTAAACGATCGGAAGCATCTTGAATATCTGCTACGGTGAAATAAGTTTTGGTGTCCTTGCCTAAATTTGGATTTTTCCAGCAAACTTCTTTGCAATTTTGTAAATCAGTTAAGAATGGATCCATTTCAATTGTCATCATAAAACCTCTTTCTATAGCAGTTTTAGTGGTAACTAGTGGTTGTCAACGAGAATTTAATCCTTTTAAAGTTAAATGAAATTATCTATAATGAATAGTGGTATGTTAAAGATGATTAATCAAACAAAGACAAAAGGTAGCGATTTCATTTCGTTGTTAAACACTAATATAAAAGGATTGTAAGCTATTAAAATTATTTTGTCAAATCACATTTAACTTTTATGCTTTTTGTTTAATATAATTTAACGTAAGAGGTGCGAGATGGATACAGTCAATATTGGCAATCAGATTGCAAAATTTAGAAAAGAAAAAGGGTACACGATGCGCGATTTAGCAAATAAGGGTGCCATTACACCGTCTATGTTAAGTCAAATTGAACGGGGGACCGCTAATCCTTCGATTCAAACTTTAAAAGTGCTTTCTCGTATTTTAGAGGTTCCGATTTTTTATTTTTTCTTAGAAGAAAAAACAACTGAGGGATTAATCACGAGAAAAAACGATCATAAAAAAATGGTTGTTAAAAATTTATCGTATGAGTTATTATCACCAGATTTTTCAGGTGAGTTAGAAACGATGATTTTACGAATTCCAACGGGGGTTACTTCATCGGATGAACCGATGGGCCATAATGGTGAAGAGATTGCCTATGTTTTGACCGGTCAGGTTAATTTATATTTAGACAAGCAGTTATATGTTTTAGAAAAAGGGGATAGTGTTAAAATCCCAGCCTATATGACGCATAAATGGGAAAATATCGAAGCAGTTGAAGTTGAGGTTATTTTTTCTGTGACACCACCATCATTCTAGGCAGTCAAGTACTGAACCCAATAAAGCTATATTCAGCTTAAGTTGCTGGACGAATGTGGCTTTATTTAGAGAAATGACAGATTCAATATTAAATCAAAAAAAGTTCGGTTAGCGACGTTGACTTGTCGGTAACCGAACTTTTTTTAATTAGGCGCGTTTTTGACGGCCGTATTGTAAATAGTAGACACCCGTCATGACGACGAGGAAGATAATCCCGATAATGACTGAAATGAGTGTATCTGGATTCAAGAACATGAAAATTAGAATCACGATTAAACAGGCAATCGCGATATAATTACTCCAAGGATAGAATGGCATTTTGAAGGGATGGTCAACGATTTTTTCGGGATACATTTTCCGGAAACGGAGTTCACTGATTAGAATTACAAACCAAGGCACCATACCGGGCAGGACACTGGAACTATAAACAACGACGAATAAATCGGTTGCTTTAGGGAAAATTATTGGGGCTAAAGTGTTTAGAATTAAGCCAATTAAAATCCCGATTGAAATTGTAACGACGGGCCAATAAGGGACTTGGTGTTTCGAAAGTTTCATGAATGACTTGGGTAATTCACCACGTTGGGCGAGAGTATACATCATTCGGCTGGAACTGAAAATCCAGAATTACAACCAGACATCGCGGCAGATAACATGACGAAATTAATAATTCCGGCGGCGAAAGTAATCCCGACACGCGAGAAGGTTTCCACGAACGGTGAACCAACGGCATCTAATTGATTCCAAGGATAAATGGCGACGATCACGAAAATCGCACCGATATAAAAAATTAAAATCCGACCGACAATTGATTGAATCGCTTTGACGATATTATGTTGCGGATCGGCCGCCTCGCCAGCGGTAATGCCAATCACTTCAACACCTTGATAAGACGCGGCGACAATTGACAGCGCAAAGATAAAGCCTGACAGGCCACCGGTGAAGAAACCGCCGTGTTTCCAAAGATTACTAATGCCAATTGGTTGCCAGTGATTGCCTAAGCCAAAGATAATGACGAGTAGCCCGAGAATAATCATTAGAATAATGGTGACGACTTTAATCAGAGCAAACCAAAATTCTAATTCACCATAGGCTTTAACCGAAGTGAGGTTGGCCAAGCATAGCGTGACAATCACAACAACGCCGGCAATCCACGCGGGCAGGTTCGGCCACCAATAATGTAAATAGGTGCCGACCGCAATCACTTCGCTAATCCCAACGACTAAGTATTGAAAGACGTTACTCCACGCGGTCAGATAACCGACGACCGGGTGAATATAGTTGCTACCAAATGTGGCAAATGAACCGGTGGAAGGATCCAGATAGAGCATTTCGCCTAGGGCTCGCATAATTAAGTACAGAATAATGCCCATTAAGCCGTAAGCAAGCAAGACTGAAGGGCCTGTCCATTTAATCGTGGCGGCCGAACCCATGAATAGCCCCACCCCAATTGTGCCACCGAGGGCGATCATCTGAATTTGACGGGATGATAGACTACGACTTAAATTGTTATCTTTTGCCATATATTTCACTTCACTTTCTATGTATTGATTTAATCATATCGACAGTTTAGTGACAAATCAAGGTTTTGTTTGTATATTTGTGAACAATCTTATTTTTATATAATTTTGGTATAATAAAGATGAATGATTAATGGAGGGTGCTCATGGCAGAATTATTAAAGGATATTTACCATCGAGAGTTTTTAACGACTTTTGCGGCCAAAGTACAAAAAGTTGTACCAACTTTTAATACGGTTGATTTTGTGACGACCATTTTGACGCAACCCTGGGATGAGTTGGCGTTGAAACAACGGACGCGCAAAATAGCGATGGTTTTGGGCCACTATTTACCCCAGTCGTATGCGAAGGCTATTGATGTGTTGATGACCATAGCGCCGGAATGCCACGGTTTTCCGTATCTCTTTTTTCCGGACTTCGTGGTCGTTTATGGTGATGTGCAAGCTGATTGGGACTTATCGATGAAAGCTTTAGAATGTTTTACGCAACAGTCATCGGCTGAATTTGCGATTCGGACGTTTATTTTAGCGGACCCAACGCGTGCGATGGCTCAATTAAACCGTTGGGCACAAAGTGATCATCAACATGTACGGCGTTTAGCGACGGAAGGCTGCCGACCCCGATTACCTTGGGGTCAGTCGCTACCGATTTTTAAAACAGATCCGATACCTGTCTTGGCGTTGTTAGAACAATTAAAAAATGATCCGGCCTTGTATGTTCGTAAAAGTGTTGCCAACAATTTAAACGATATCGCCAAAGACCATCCGGACCTAGTGATTGCGACTGCCAAACGCTGGCAAGGGCAATCCGTCGAAACTGATTGGATTATTCGTCATGGCTGTCGCACTTTATTGCGTAAGTAGTTTGATACGGTTAAAGGCTTGTTTGGTTATGCGAGCGATCAACCCAATCGACCATTGGTACAATCTGCTAATTTAATGGTTAATCCGACAACTGTTGCGATTGGGGCGAAGACATTATTACAGTACAGGGTCGAACTACGATCTGAGGACGCATTATTTATCCGAATTGAATACGCCGTGGATTACGTTAAAGCAAACGGGCAAACATCGCGGAAGCTCTTTAAGTTACTCGATAAACCGGTTAATGGCGTTGTGCCGTTAGTTGGCCAACGCCAACTTAATTTTAAAGATTTAACGACGCGCAAACATTATCCAGGCGTTCATCAAGTGACGTTAATCGTCAACGGGCAGACCGTCGCGCAAACCACATTAGCGGTGACTGATTAAGGGCCAGCACTAAAATTGTTAAAAACAGTCAGTTTCGTTATACTACCTCAAAAGGGGTGGTTGAGATGGTATTTAAAGATCAAGATACGAAGGTCGCGGCGTACGAGATGCTACTGGCGCAACAAAAAGCTTTATTAGCGGGCGAAACGAATTTGATTGCAAATTTAGCGAACGCTTCGGCGCTATTGAATCAGACATTACCGAACACGGTCTTTGCCGGTTTTTATTTATATCAAGATGGTGAATTGATTCTTGGGCCTTTTCAGGGTAATGTATCGTGCGTCCACATTGCGCTGGGCAAAGGGGTTTGTGGTGAATCTGCTGAAACCCAAGTGACGGTCATCATGGCTGATGCGAAGCAACGGCAGAACTACATCGCCTGTGATTCGCGGGCGCGGTCTGAAATTGTGGTACCAATGCTTCAAGATAATCAGCTAGTTGGGGTTTTAGATCTTGATAGTGAGCTAGTCGCTGATTATGATGCAATCGATCAAACTTATTTAGAACAGTATGTGGCTATTTTAATGGCCAATTAAATCTATATTTAGAAAGTCAATTCTCGTAGAGGATTGGCTTTTTTTGCGCGTTAAATAAGTTTTCTAAATAGATGTTGTGGCGACAATAACATTTAAATATAGATAAAATGCATATAAATTATTGATTAAATTTAAATTATATGTTAAATTTTTAAGTGTTCAAATAATAATTAAACAATAGGAGTGAATCATTATGGCACAAATTTCCGTCACACCAGAACAGCTACAACAACAATCGCAAGTTTATCTACGCGCGAAGGATGGGATTGAACGAGAGATTCAAACGGTCAATGCGATGAATGAAACAATTCACGAAGAATGGCAAGGTTCCGCGTTTGAATCCTACTTAGAACAATACAATCAATTGTATGGTCAAGTGACCAAGTTTGAAGAATTATTGGAAAGTATCAACGTGCAATTGAATAAATATGCCAATACTGTTGCCGAACGGGATGCACAAGATGCTAAGGGCTTTGGCTTCTAATCAGCTAGCATAAATAGGAAACAAACAGACGTTGGCAAAAAAATGCTAACGTCGTTTTATTTTGTGGAGGAAAATGGATGAAAAAGTTTAATAAAATCAGTGGCTTTTTATTTATTCTGGCGGGAATTTTAGCCGTCAGCGGTTTATTGATTAAAGTTGGGATGAATAATCAGCATTTACACCAGTTATCGAATAAACAGGCTAGTACGGTGCATTATGTGCTGGTTAACGAAGATTTGGGTACGAAATATCAAAATAAGACACTCAATTTGGGAAAGAACTTTATCAATTTAGTTAATCAAGATCATCAACATTCGTGGCAAGTCGCTTCACAAAACGTTGCCGAAGCCGGTTTTAAGAATGGCACCTACGATGTTGAAATTATTTTACCCCAGAATTTCTCGCAGCGTTTATTGAATTTGGAGAGTATGAATCCCCAAAAAGCGCAAATTACATACAAAGTTAAAAAAGGGGCTAGTGAAAAAACGAATCGATTAGTCCAAGCGAAAATTGGGACTATCATAAATTCATTTAATCAAAAGATTATCAAAATGTATTTTTCAAGCGTGTTAGCGAATCTCTCTGAAGCACAACGAAATGTCTCTGGCATAACAGCGGGAAATCAAACGGCCCAAACGGCGTTGACCAATCAGATTCAGACGCCGTTTAAAACGTTACCGACTAGTTTAACGGAAATTGTCACCGCAGCCCAAGGGTTGAATGATCAAAACGCGGATTGGCAAACGCAACAGACTGATTTCACCAAAGCGACTCAAACCATGTTGCAAGCAAATAGCGCGGCTGCAGAAAGTACGGCCGAAGATTTAGCTAAATACGTGATATTGCAAAATAAAATTGGTGAATTGAATTTGAACCATGCGAATGCCTTAGTGGCTAAGCAGTCAACGACCGATACGAAAGTCTATCAAGATTTCTATCAGCAATATAACGATGTGCGCTTAGTTAATTTTGATCAGCTAGCCAGTCAGGATACAGCGGGCAATCAATCCGGGTTATTGGCGAATATGGCTGAGGTTGGCCAAGCCTTTTCCGAAGCGCAACAAAAACGGATGACGGATTTAAAAGCACAAATTACGGCATTAACGCAACAAAAAGCGCATCTGGAATTACTTAAAACGCAAACTGAAACGCATTATTTCAATGGTAAAGACCCAAGCCAAGGGGCAGTGACGGATGCGGATATTCGCGAATCAGTGAAAAAAATCATGCAGCCGGTTGATAGTCCTTCAAAATTACCGATGGCCGATTATTTAAATGCGGATGATATTAAAAAACAGGTGGCTGGCTTAGATGGTCAGTTACCCGCGCTGATTGAACAGTTGTTGGCCGCTAAGTTAATTAGCCAAGCGCAACACGATCAATTACAAGCTGAATATGAGATTGTCAAACGCTATGCTGAAACGGATTTGGGGCAAGCGATGCCGACGAGTGATTCTAAATTAATTTGGTTGAACACGACGAATCCGGTCGCGCCTGAACAAACCAAAGCGACGGTTGAGAACACGGTTAAGGTGATGACTAATCGGGAAAGTACGATCACAGTCACTGCGACGAATCAGCAACAGTTGGCATTAGCGCTGACTACGGAAGAGTTGGCCGCGTTAAATCAGCAACTGGCACCTTATCAAGGCGTAGCGACCTTGGAAGGGCAAGCGATTAAGATTCGGTTCAAAACACCGCGTGAAGCGCAAACCAAAATACCGGAATCAATCATTCTCAAATTAAAACTACCGGTCACTTGGACGTTTAATGATGCGGATAACAAGACGGCCTACCGGACATTGAACTATCAAGTTCGTTATCAAGATTCGGATGCCGCTAACAATCAAGTTCAAAAGGGGACGTTGAGTTGTTTCGTCAATGACACGCTTAAAACCCAAGCGTTGCAAAGTGATTTTGGCGCGATCACGGCGAACTTTGATACGTTGGCCAATCTCAGTCAACGACTCGTCACGATTTTTGGGACGACCCAGCAGTTAACACCAACCACGTTTAATGCTTGGTTGAAACAACAGAATGCACAAACTAAAATGAGTGCTTTAGCGAGCCCTGATTCCGTTTATAACAAATATGATTATTTAAGTCAGGACACGATTGCCGATTACTATGTTAAACAGTATGGGCAACAAGGTCACTTAGTCTGGAACGAAGTCACGCATTTGATTGCCGATTTAGACGCTGTACTAAACAACGACGATGGCACTTCTTTAAATGCGACGTTGACCAGCATGGCGGGGACCCCAGAAGTGTTAAACGAGCAACAACAAAAATTAACCAGTTGGTATCGCCAAAGCAACAGTGCTCTTGAGTCGGCCTATCAACAATGGCAGGACAATCCACAATTAACGACTAGTCGCCAACAATATCAGGAAGGCACCCATGATGATATTAGCGAGTTTTATTTTGACGATGGGACCGGTGATTCGTTAGCCGATGCGTTCCAAGAATTGAATACGAGCACCAAACAAGAAGTCGAAAGTACCAGCACTGGCGCTACCAAAATCGGTAATTTAACCGATCAATTTAAAACCCTCGTCAAAACAACGACGGAGACCAATGCTGATGCGAATCAAGTTTTAAAGAACACGAATCAATTAGTGTCGAGTTCGGCTAAAAAGCAAGCGGCCAATCGCAAATACGCAGCCGATTTCAACAGTGTTTTACAGAATACGCATACGGGTGGTGCGGATAATCAAAGCGTCTTTAACTTTTTAGCCAATCCGTTGATTAAAAAGGGGGCTTCGCAAACAACCGCACAAAACACGTCAGCGATTCCGTATTTAATGACGATCTTGTCCGTGATTATGACCTTATTATTGGCCATTAGTTACGCCAAAAAGACGACGATTCAGAATAGTTGGCGATTAGTTGGTTATTTAACGGTCACGAGTTTATTGGCGAGTTTAGTCGTGGCGAATGCGACCTTCGGGGTTAGTGATGCCTATTCACGTAGTAGTTGGTCACTTTATACCGCCGGCGTCAATTTAATCAGTGTTTTAGTGACCTATTGCTGTTGGCGGCTGTTTCCGAAAGTGGCACCGTATCTTTTCGGCATTCTAATCGGTGGTTACCTAATGTTAACGCCGATTTTAGGCATCAACATTCAAACCAAGTCAGTTTTATTCTGGCTATTTAAAGGGTCACCTTTACAAAATTTAGAGAATGGTTATCGACAATTATTGACCAAACCGTTAACGATTGCGCAGCTGTTAATCTTACTGTTATTGCTAGTGATGGTTAGCTTATGTGTATTGATCATCTGTTTAAAGGATCGAAAAGAGGTGCAACGTGGTCAACAAACAATGGCTGACTAGTGGCGTTGTAGCAATCGGTTTGCTACTCACGTTGTGCAAACCGGTTAGCGCGAGCAGTTCGCTTAAAATTAATGATCAAGTGATTGAAACCAACAATCAAAAAGCGCAACAACAAGTCAGTATGGCCTATCAAGTCCTACCCGATCTGTTCTTAACGGCTAAAACGACGACGGTTAAGCGCCAGAAACAAGCGGTGCAGGCTGAAATTCAACAAGCGAAAGCCGTTGATTTTCAAACCAAACACCAGGTTGCCCAAAAAGCCGATCATCAGGTGCAACGACAAATCGCGTTTAAACAAGTTGCGACCTCAGAGACGTCGGCGACCACGACTAATCAAGCGCCGACAGCTAGTCTACCAACCTGGTTATGGTGGCTAATTGGCGGCATAGCGGTGATAGTTGCAAGTTTGCTAGGCGTCTATATTGGAAAACAACAAGCACATTTTTTTAGGAGGCACGATTGAAAATGGTTAAAAAAACCAGTATCGCGATTGCATTACAGTATCAAAGGCAATCCTTTGATTTACAGGTACCACGCTATGTGACAACTCAGCGTTTAGAAAGCTTAATCGCGTTAAATTTACAACAACTCAAGATTGAATTACCGCAACAGTGGCATTTGAGTTTGCAAGGCAAGCAACTGCGACTAGCACCTGATCAACTGCTCGCTAATTACCCAGTCAGTGATGGCGATCAATTTATAATTCAAGAAGTGGTGGAAAATAAGCATGACACAAATCAATGATGGTCAAAATCAAATTGAAGTTCGAATCGAAGCGGGTCAATTTGAAGTGACGTTAAAAGCCAATCAATACCAAGCTGGCCAACAAGCGTTTATTGAAACGTTATTGGCTGAAGCGCCGACCTTATTGCCTGGTCAATTAACGGTCAATCAGAATAATGAGTTAATGATTCAATATGCCTTACCGAAATGGGGGCAGACGCTGCAAGCTGCTAGTCAAGCGGCCAATCAACAAGAACGGTTGCGCTTAGCGATTATGTTGAACGTCTTAGGCCATTGGCAGGGCCAGAATGTTAATTTATTCTTAGCGCCCCAAAATATCTGGGTCACTGAACAACAGATTAGAATGGCCCATCGTGGTTTTGAAGGCATCGTGATCCCCGAACAACAAGATTCAGGGGGATTTTTAGCGCGGTATAAAGCGTTAGTGCTCAACACACTCAATCCGAAATACGAATACGTGGCGTTGGTCAATGGCTCGGCGGCGATGCGCAATCCGCTTGAACAATCGATTGTCGCAGCGGAGACTGTTCAAGCCATCACCCAAACTCTACAAGCCGAATACCGGCAGATGACGCTGAATCAAGTCCCCGTTAAACAGAGTCGCTATACTTGGCTGCGGTGGGGATTTGGGGTGCTCGCGATTAGTACCTTGGTGCTAGCGGGCAGTGTCGGTTATCTGTCAGGGGTTAAGGCCCCCGAACAAACGCGGGTGATTAATAGTCAGGCGGCCTTTATGACCAAAGATTACAATCAAACCACTGATATTTTGAAGGCTGACAATCCGAAACATTTAGCGAAATCGGCGCAATACGTGTTAGCCGCTAGCTACATTAATCTTGATAATTTAACCAATCAGCAAAAGAAAACATTGCTAAATCAGATATCTCCACAGAGTGATACCAATACATTGTTGTACTGGATTAATACCGGTCGGGGCGACTTTAAAACGGCACTCAGTCTCGCCAAGAATCTCGGCGATAATCAATTAACGTTGTACGCCTACACTAAACTATACGATGTCACGAAGGCTGACGATCATATGGATGGGACCCAAAAGCAAAAACAGTTGAAACAATATCAGGCGAGCATTCAAAAATATGTTAAGAAGTTAGGGGGCAAAGCCAATGGTCTTGAAAAATAAGCCAATTTATCCGCAAGTTGGTAATTTAGACGATCAAATTGTGGCGACCCCTGAAATAGCTTTTGATATTTTTCTGACCGAAGATCAATTATTGCACGTCACGATGACCGCGAATCAACAGCGACAAGTCGGCCACCATCAGTTGACGACAGTCGCGGGGCAGTTACAGATTGATGCGCAACCAGTTGACTTCAAGCAGGCGAGTGTCCGAATTGCTGAATTATTAATTGTCCGGCATTCGTCGTTAACCACGGTCAGTTGTTTACCGCCAATTAATCGCTTGGTGATTGCCGCTGATGACAAAGCAAATTTGCAAATCCAAGACTCGGCACGGGTTGTTGTGACACCCTTAGGGGCTGATGGCTATCAAATTACACTGATGGCCGGTGAGCAGGCCATTTATTTGAATCAAAAACGGATCACCAATATCACCACTAATTTCGCAGTCGGCGATCAAGTGTTAGTCGCAGGACTGATGCTAGAACGGCGACCACACCAATTTAAAATCACGGATTTGACACAGCAAACGTTGTTTAAGTAGTTACGGACGGTGCCCTATCAACCGGAATATCCAATTGATTTTCCGGATTTCAGAAGAAGTCCACGAATCATGTTGCAAGAACCCAAAGATAAAATCACGATTAACAAACCAGAAAATTTACGAGACCAAGAAAAGAATGATTTGTTCAAAACCATCCTGCCGCCATTGGGGATGTTAACCGCTAGCTTTGCGACTGCGATTCTAAGTGGTCGCAATCCGGTTATGATGCTTGGGATGGGGAGCGCTAGTTTAATGACGATGGGGATATCGATTTCGTCATTCTTCACGAATAAAAAGACGGCCGGTCAGCAAGCCCAATTAAGAACGAGTCATTATCAAGAATACATTGTCGAAAAAGCGGCGCAGGTTAACCAGTTGGCGGTCACGCAACGGCACGCACTGGCTTATCATTATCCAGCGATGCCGGCGTTGGCCGATTTAATTTTAAATTATAGCCCGCGGATCTATGAAAAGACGAGTAATCATCAAGATTATTTGAAAGTTATGTTGGGAACTGGGGCAATCGCGCCTAGTTTCAAATTAGATTTTAAAGATGATGAGCAACAAAAAAACGATCCCTTAATGCAATTGGCGCGCGAAACGATTATTGAACCCTATCAGTATTTGCAAGATGCGCCGGTGACAACGCCTCTTTTGAATCAAACGATTGGTTTAGTGGGGGTGGAACGACAGTTGAGCGAAGTCGTTCAAGCCTTGCTCTTGCAAATTGCGACGTTTCATTCGTATCACGATGTCGAAATGCTGGCCTTAGTGCCCGAACAAACCTACGCAACTGATTGGGCACAGTGGCGGTGGTTACCCCATTTCAAAATCCACGCATTAAACCTGCGCGGGATTGTACACAATGTTCAAACCAAAGAGATGGTCTTAAACAGTTTCTACCAATTACTCAATAAGCGCCGCCAGCTCGTTTCCGAAAAGAGCCACGAGCAATTGACGTTCAGTCCGCATTACATTTTAACAATTCTTGACGACGGTTGGTTAGCCGGTCACGGATTAAATGAATTTCTGGCAGAAGATATGAGTCAATACGGAGTCACAGTCATCTGGGGGAAAGAAGGCGCTGCTATGTTGCCGGAAACCGTCACGACACTCATTGAATATGACAGTTTGGCAGCAGCTAAACTGATCAATGAAGATCGACAGTATGTTGCTAAAAGTTTTAAACCTTACCGGTTAGCGAATCAACAAAGCTTACCGGTGCTGATTAGTCATTTAGCGAACTTGAACCACTTGGAAGTCGAAAAAAATGCGATTCCGGAATCGGTTACCTTCTTAGGAATGTATAACGTGCAAACGACGGCTCAATTAGCGATTGCACAACGGTGGCAAAAAGCAAACACCTCTAAATCATTAGCGGTGCCTCTAGGCTTACGCGGCAAAGATGAACTTGTTTATTTAAACCTGCACGAACGCGCGCACGGGCCGCACGGTTTGGTCGCGGGGACCACTGGTTCGGGTAAGTCTGAAACGGTGCAAAGTTATCTATTGAGTTTGGCTGTCAATTTCGCACCGGAAGATGTCGGTTTCTTGCCAATTGATTTCAAAGGTGGCGGGATGGCGAATTTATTTGCGAAGCTGCCGCATTTACTCGGCGCCATCACCAATTTGGACGGCGCCAGTTCGGCCCGGGCTTTAGCCAGTATTCGAGCTGAATTGCAAAAACGTCAACGCCTATTTGGTCAGTTCGGGGTCAATCATATTAACGGTTATACCAAACTGTATAAAGCCGGTAAGTTGGTCAGCGACCCAGTCGAAAAGGCGAACTATCCGACGAAACCGTTACCCCATCTCTTCTTAGTGTCCGATGAATTTGCTGAATTGAAAGCTAATGAACCCGAATTCATGGCCGAATTAGTTTCAACCGCTCGAATTGGACGGTCGCTGGGGGTTCATCTGATTCTCGCGACGCAAAAACCAAGCGGAGTTGTCGATGATCAAATCTGGTCGAATTCCCGGTTTAAATTGGCCTTAAAAGTCCAAGATGTTGCTGATTCGAACGAAATTTTAAAGACACCGGATGCCGCGAGTATTGTTGAACCTGGTCGGGCCTATTTACAAGTTGGGAATAATGAAATTTACGAATTATTCCAGAGTGCGTGGAGTGGTGCCAAGTATGATCCCAATCAAAGTCAGGAAGTCAAAATTGATGAACGACTTTGGTTGATTAATGATTACGGGCAGACTGAATTATTAACGGCCGATTTATCCGAAGATGAAGTCGTTCAAGTGACCAATCAACAAGCTGAAAAAACACAATTAGAAGCAATCGTGGATCAAATTGCCGCAATCGCCACCGAAACGAAGGCCGTTCTGCCGGATAAACCGTGGTTACCGCCATTAGACACCGTGATTGCCACGCCGCAGATTGATTTTAGAACCAACTGGCAACAGCCACGAACGACCGCGGCGCCACTCGGTTTATTGGATGTGCCGAGTAAACAAGCGCAAGTTACGTTTAATTTTGATCTTGAAACACAGGGCAACACCTTGATTTATAGTAGTCCTGGCTTTGGCAAAACCACGGCGTTACAAACCTTATTGATCAACTTTGCTAAGGAAAATACGCCAGCACAAATGCAATTTAATCTATTGGATTTTGGCACGAACGGTTTATTACCGTTGAAGGATTTACCCCACGTGGCCGATCTCGTTAATTTGGAACAAGTCGAAAAATTAACGAAAATGTTGCAACGAATTCGTGAACAACTTGATGACCGCAAACAAGCCTTTCAACAAGTCGGGGTGGCAAGCCTCACGCAATATGAAATGAGTACGAAAAAACAGTTACCAATCATTGTCAACGTCATTGATAGTTACGATGCCGCGCTGGAAGATCATCAGCGCGATGCGATTGATAGCACACTGATGCAAGTTTTACGAGAAGGCAATTCGTTAGGCATTTACCTAGTGATGACGACGAGTCGCAGTTCAGGCATCAGAATGGCGATGTTGAGCAATATGGCGACCCAGTTACCGCTGTTCTTAATTGATAATGATGAATTAAGGAACATTATGGGCCGCGAGTATATTCAGCAACAAGCTTTTAATGGTCGTGGGCAGTTGGCCGTTGATGAGCAGGTGAATGCGATTCAAATCTATACGCCGAATCCTGAAACTGAAACACTGGCGATTTTACAACGGCTTAAAGAGGATGTGACCGTCATGACGGCCAGTTGGCAAGGTGAACGGCCATCGGTGTTACCGATTGTGCCCAGTGAATTTGAGCTAGCAACCTTCAATCACGATCAACGGGTCGTTGAATGGGTAGCCGCTGGCAAATTGCCACTCGGGTTGGCCTTAAGTGACACGGCGCCATTAGGCTTTATTCCGGATCAACAAGCATTCTTCTTGATTGCCCACAGTACGGAGGAACAGTTAGCCAATATTCAAAAAGTATTGTTCGCGCAATTTAAAGCATTAGCGAAAACCAAGGCGCTTTTCTTAGTTGATTTGGAATCGGAATTAAAAGAGCAGCACGACTTGTTTAACCAAGTCTTTACGAATGATTTAGAAGATATCGCGGCTTTAAAACAATTAATGGCTGATTATGTGCAAGCAGCGACTGAGAATCAGCGATTAGAATCAGCCATGATGTATATTGCGGATTTAGAACAATTCTTTAAAGGGACCAACTTTAATTTAGCCGATTTCAAACTGACGATTCAAAAAGGGCGTAAAGCCGGCTTATCAATCATTATCCAGAGTCCAGAAAACTATGTTGGCCGTAGCTTTGATCCGTATGCACCGGGGATTCGAGAAATCGTCAGTGCTGGGCTGGTCATGGCGAAGCTCAGTGAGACCAACCTGATTCAAGCAACGGGCTCAACCATGGCGGGCCAACTGGCTGAAAATGAAGCCTATTACTTTGAATCCAAGGGCCGCAAATACGCCAAAATGAGATTTGCCGGTCAAAAATAATCAATAAAGGAAGTCTTATCAAATGGAACAGGTTGCATTTTTGCCATTAGGCTCAATTATCATTCTACGAGGAACCGTTAAGAAATTATCAATCGCGCAACGCGGTGTTCAGTTACCAAGCGACGATGGCGGGGCGCCACATTATTTTGATTACGGGGCGATTCTTTATCCAGAAGGATTGGTTGAAGACCAGCTCGTCTATTTTAATCATGAACAAATTCTAAAAGTAATCTTTGAAGGCTATCGGGATGAAGATGACGCCTTAATTGTGGGCGAGCTGAATCGGATATTACAAACGTTGGATGAGGACGGCGCGCCGGATCCATTCGCAAGCCTACGGGAGGAATAGTCAATGGGGAAAAAAGCGGATGCCGCTAAACAAGCTAAGATAGACAAGTTATCGGCGGCGATAGCTAAATTACGTGTGAATCAAGAAGCAATCGCGGCGTTAGACGTTAGTAAACTGGTGACGGCCGGGACCAAACAGTGGGCGGGCAGTCAACAGATGAAATTTATCGATGAATTAAGCGATCTTCAAAAAGCTGTCGGTAAAATAAATACCGGAATTGAGAAAGCAATTAGTGATTATCAAAGTAAAATCGATGCGCTCAGCGCTGATTTATACGCAGGTGCATACAGCACGGTCGCAAAATATCAAATTAATAGTCCCTATTAGCGGACAGTCAATCGGAGGTAACCAATGGTTAAACAACATTTAGATCAAGTGGCGTATAACACGGATTTAACGAAGGCCAACTCGGCTGCCAAGCGTCTTGACGGTGGGAACGGATTAAATGCCCCTCAAGGCAGTCTCTCAACCAATTTTCCTAAGCAATTTCAAATTAAGTATGCTGATTTAACGAAGGCGATCAACGCCTATGCCGATGTGATTAGTCACGATATTAGTCGCTTTTCAGCGGCGGCCGATAACCAAGTGACCCTCGACAATGCTAACGGAAAGCGGTGAACCACGTGGCAAAACTGTATTATGAAAAATTAACGGATTATCAAAAGCGCGCGACAGATGGTCTCAAGCGCCGAACAGAAAAGTTAGAACAACTCAAAACAGCGCTCCAGAACTTAGCGACTTCGGAGAATTTTCAAGGAACAGCCGCGACTAATATCACAGCATATTTACAAGAGGTCCACATTAACGGTATGATTAACGGGTTGCTTCAGGCGGTTGACAATCTGCAACAAACGCTCGATTTCTACGTGATCGGTTATCCAGCCGTTGATCAAAACGGCGTTGTTTTTAAATTGATCGATGACGATCTAGCGAAGCACCAAACAGAAGTCGCTAATCGCAGCCGCGATTATCATAAAATTTTTACGAGCGCTACCAAGACGATGACCAAGGTTACGCACATTAAAGCAACGAGTGGTTTAGCGAAAGTCACTAAGAACAGTTCGGCGGTGATTGATAATTTGGCGACCATGAAAAAGCTGGCGTTCGATCAGCAAACGGACTGGCATCGTTACGAAAGTGATCACGCCAATGATTTTGCGAGTTTAGACACACTAATTGGCCAATTAAATAGCCTCGTCGGTCAATACGCGGGTGGTACCGTGCCAACAATGGCGGACTATCAAGACGGTGGTTTTAATTTGGTAGCGGGTGAGCAATATACGAACGCGCTAGCGAGTGTCAGCACAATGAACCAGAGTCGAGCCGCTGCGGATAAGCAAGCCAGACAGAGCCTTAGCCAAATTCGTACTAGCCAAAAGCAATACGAAAAAGCGGTGGCGAAACAGAAGAAAACCGAAATCGCTAACAAAAAAAAGCAAGCCGAGAAAAGTTTTTGGTTGGATTTAGGCTTTTTAGTGGGTGGGGTTGTTGTCGGTATTTTAACTGGTGGTTTAGGCGCAGCGCCATTATTAATGATGGCACCAGGATTAATATTCCAAGCAACTGATTTAATTGAAGATGGAACGGCTGTATTTAGTAAAAATGGTAGGGGAAAAAATTATTTAAAAGAACTTGTACGTCCTATCTTAGGAAAGAATACTGATGCGGTGTATGGAGGCACCGAATTTGTTGCTAATTTAGTTGGTGCAGGGGGTGCATATAAGCAATTAGCAAAAGAAGGCGTGTTAACCGCCGCTAAAAGTGAGGCAAAACCAATTCTAAAAACGTTTATTAAAGAAGATGCGACAGCGGCGCTAAAGGCCGCCAAAGGCAATGTATCAGCGGTTAAACCGCAGTGGTTCTTTAAACAAGGAATCAAACCTAAAAGTGGTGTGTTATTTGAATCAATGAAAGAAAATGGTGCCGTTGTTGGAAAGTCAACTATTATCACTAAAATCGGGAAAACGTATGCCCAAGAAGGGCTTCGTCAAGTGACCTATGACACGGTCGCAAAACCAATTGTTTCGGCAATAAGTAATAAAGTAGCGGATGGTTTATCGACACAAATAATGGGTGATAATAAATCTGATAGCTTAACAAGTATGGCCATCAACAAAACGATTAATAAAAGTGTTAATAAAGGGATTACTAAAGTGACAAAAGCAAAAAAAATAAGTGATCAGACTGTTAATACAACAACGAATGCAGTTGATGATTTAGTAAAATCGTCAAGTAAAGGAAAGTCACCTAAGGTAGCACAAAGAGTTATTAATAATTATCGGGAAATGGCAGAACATGGTTATCAAGCTTCAAGTTTAGATAGTGCTAAAAATATTATAAATTCGTTTTATAGAAGTTATGCAGAGATGGGGAATTAATTAATGGCAGCACAACATATCGTATTAGGGATTACAAGTAATTCATTTTGGTTCATAGGTGTTTATCTAGTTGTTTTAGGACTATTAATGGTTGGTATGTATTATGGATTGATGAATAAAAAGAGCCGAAGTATGTTTCTGATGATCGACACCGTGTTGAGTATCGTCGTTTATTTAGTCGGTGGCGTAATTGTGGGCTTAATTCTAGGCGTTCACTTTTATTATGAAGATAGTGAAAGATTGGGATTACTTTTATCAGGTGTCCCAGGAATAATGGGACTTTTATGTTCATTGCTTTCTTTTACATTTTTAGTTATTAATTGTCGGAGACTATTAGATGGCGATAATCAAGATATAGAATCAACAATCGAAAGTAGTTTTTCCAATAATTATGTTTTTGGATTTTCACAATTGACGTTATTGATGGGGCTCATTTTTACCGTACTTCCATCCGGGGCAATAATTGATCTTCTCTTGAAAATTCCGAATGATAACGAAGTGCATTGGATTGGCTTATTAGCGGTGACCCCCTATATTTTAGGAGTCTATCTACAATTTAATGTGCCAAAATGGTTTGAAAAATCGGCTTGGACCTATGCCATTCAGCAACAACTTGTTCAGGATTATCCAGCGCGTCTTAAAAGACGGCGTAATCGAAATAAATAAAAAAATTAGCAAATAGGTTAGATAGAGGTATAGGGTGGCAATATTTGATTGGTTAAACATCGTTGAATTCTTTGCTGGAAATCAACAACAGAGCAAATTATTTCTAATTTGTAAATTAATAATTATGAGCAGCATCTTTTTCCCGTTATCCTATGGTACTCGAAAAAAAGTGTTAATGACGAAACGTTAAATGGCACCAGAAATGAAGAACAACAATTGACAAAATTAAAAGAGTTATTATTTGTAGATGCTCTTTTATTAGTAACTATCATATTTTCTGGTGCTAATTTGAATTATTTAGTAAACCCAAAGCTAAATTCTTATTTAATAGGAACTAATTTATCAATATCATTCATGGTATTTAGCTTTTCGTTTATGGCAATTGCTTGGGGCTATTTATTGAAAGGCGTCAAACAGAGTAATAAGTCGGCTGAAGAGAAAATTGATTTTTATTTAGAAAATAATCGAGGTTGGAATGCTGGAATCGCCGGACTAATGCTTGGGTTAATTGGTTCTCTGTTTTTTGTCATGTCAATGATTCTGTATTTTAGTCCACAAACAAATTCAAATGATTTTCATATTATGGGTTTAATCGAAGCAATATTATTATTTGGGATTCCAGTCTATTTATTAGTCAAGATTCCCAAATGGTTTCGACAGTACGTCGAAAAATTTATTTAAACTTAAAACCGGAGACTAATTTATGAAAGTACAACAAATAATTCCAGGAATTACAAGTAATTCATTTTGGTTCATAGGTGTTTATTTAATCGGGTTAGGGGCCTTAATGGCAGGGATGTTTTACGAGTTACAGTGCAAAAAAAATCGAATTATCATCATTATGCTGTTAGTTGTACTGAGTATCGTCGTTTATTTAGTTGGTGGGTTAATTGTTGGTTTAATTCTGGGAGTTCATTTTTACGCTGAAGATAGTGCTAGAATGGGGCTACTTTTATCAGGTGTTCCAGGTGTTGTTGGTATTATATGTAGTATTGTTACTTTTATGGTACTTACAAAGGAAGCGAAAAAGCATGTTCTTCAAAGTCGAGATGTGGAAAAAATAAATACATTATTTTCCAATAACTATGTATTCGGATTTGCCCAAATAGCGCTGTTTAGTGGTCTTACGTTTGCAGCAATTGCATTAATGGGCATACTGGAAATCATGATTAGAATACCGGATAATGGGGAATCACATCCATTGGCACTCATTTATTTTACACCGTTTATCGTTTTATTTTATTTGTTAATCAAAATACCAAAATGGTTTGAAAAATCGGTTTGGACCTATGCCATTCAGCAACACCTTGTTCAGGATTATCCAGCACGTCTTAAAAGACGGCGTGATCGAAATAAATAAAAAAATTAGCAAATAGGTTAGATAGAGGTCTAGGATGGCAATATTTGATTGGTTCATGGGGACACCACAACAATCGGTTTTATTTTTGATAATAAAAATAACGATTTGCGCTACTATTTATTTGATAACTATTACATTATCATCAGTTAAAAATGTTAATAAGGACTCGTTAAATCAAAATAATGGCCATTTAGGAATGCCTTTAAGATGGTTAGTCTTAACAGTTGTTGGTTGGATAGGTTCAGTGCTTGTTTTGATTGGTAATTTAGATAGTTTAATAAATCCTGACCATGATTCATACTTATCCGGGCTGCTTTTTTTCGGGACATGGATTGTTTTAAGTCTTGGATGGACAATAATTGCTTGGTCCGTGTTATTAATAAATATTAAAAAGAGTTCGAAATCGACGACGGAGAAAGAAGCTTTGTATCTTAATAACAATTTGACATTGAATGCCGGAATAATGGGATTAATGTTTGGAATGGTTGGTGTTATTATGCTAACAATGGTATTTGGTAGTCCTGATAAAATTGCGGCAACTAGTAAAACATTTGAATTTCATCCATTAAGAATCGTAGGTTTTATATTATCATTCGCGATTCCGCTGTATCTGTTGGTCAAGATTCCGAAATGGTTTCGGCGATATGTCGAAAAATTCATTTAATATAGCTAATAATAATTGTTAAAAAGATTGAAGGAAACTAATATGGATTGGTTAAACATCGTTGAATTCTTTGCTGGAAATCAACAACAGGGCAAATTATTTCTAATTTGTAAATTAATAATTATGAGCAGCATCTTTTTTCCCGTTATCCTACGCTATTCGAAGCAAAGTGTTAATGATGAAATGTTAAATGGTACTCGAAATAAAGAACAGCAAACGACTAAATTAAAAGGACTATTATTTGTAGATGCACTTTTATTAGTAACCATCGTATTTTCAGGTGCTAATTTGAATTATTTATTAAATCCAAAGTTAAATTCAGATTTAATAGGTGTTAATTTATCAATATCATTCATGGTGTTTAGCTTTTCATTGATGATAATTTCTTGGAGTTATTTATTGAAAAATGTCAAAGAGAGTAGTAAGTCGGCTGAAGAAAAAACTGATTTTTATTTAGAAAATAATCGTGGCTGGAATACTGGCATTGCTGGTTTAATGTTGGGATTAATCGGTTCGTTATTTTTATTTATATCACTAGTTTTGTACTTTGGCCCGCATTCAAAATCAAATGAATTTCATATATTGGGATTGATCGCAATTATTTTACAATTCGCGATTCCACTATATCTTTTGGTCAAGATTCCAAAATGGTTTCGGCAGTATGTCGAAAAATTTATTTAAATTAAAGTAGAGGCATTAATTAATGGCAGTACAACATATCGTATTAGGGATTACAAGCAATTCATTTTGGTTCATAGGTGTTTATCTAGTTGTTTTAGGACTATTAATGGTTGGTATGTATTATGGATTGACGAATAAAAAGAACCGAAGCACGTTTCTGATGATCGACACCGTGTTGAGTATCGTCGTTTATTTAGTCGGTGGCGTAATTGTGGGCTTAATTCTAGGCGTTCATTTTTATTATGAGGATAGTGAAAGATTGGGATTACTTTTATCGGGTGTACCAGGAATAATGGGGCTTTTATGTTCATTGCTTTCTTTTACATTTTTAGTTATTAATTGTCGGAGACTATTAGATGGCGATAAACAAGATATAGAATCAACAATCGAAAGTAGTTTTTCCAAGAATTATGTTTTTGGATTTTCACAATTGACGTTATTGATGGGGCTCATTTCAACGGCGTTTCCATCTGGTGCAATAATTGATCTTCTTTTGAAAATTCCGAATGATAACGAAGTGCATTGGATTGGCTTATTAGCAGTGATACCCTATATTTTAGGAGTCTATCTACAATTTAATGTGCCAAAATGGTTTGAAAAATCGGTTTGGACCTATGCGATTCAGCAACAACTTGTTCAGGATTATCCAGCGCGTCTTAAAAGACGGCGTAATCGAAATTAAGAAAAAATAGAAATTCAATATTTGGAGGTTTAAGATGACAGTCATCAATTGGTTAATGGGCACACCACAACAATCAGTTTTATGGATAGTATTCAAAATGATTTTATGCATCGGGATCTATTTAGTAGCGGTTATTTTATCATCGTTAAAGAATGTTAACAGAGATTCTTTAAATAAGAATAATAGCAAATTAGGGACTTCGTTAGGTTGGTTGTTTTTAACGGTCGTTGGTTGGTTAGGAGCAACGATCATTTTTGCGGTTAATTTAAATAATTTAATGAGTTCGGAATATCAATCTGATCTATTTGGCGCAGTTTTTTTCATAACGTTAATCATTTCAGGCTTTTGTTGGACAATAACCGCCTGGTCTTTTCTATTGGCTAATGTTAAGAAAAGCGAAAAACCGGCCGCTGATAAAAGAGAACTTTATCTGAATAACAATTTAACGTTTAACGCAGGCATCACGGGGTTAATGGTCGGAATAGTGAGTTGCATGATGTTGATGATAATGCTTTTTAATCAGTTGACACCACCGGCGACTAAACAAGTTGAAATTCATCCGATCAGAATAATAGTACTAATTTTAATATTTATTGTACCAATCTATTTATTAATTAAGGTTCCGAAATGGTTTCGGCGATATGTCGAAAAATTTATTTAAATTAAAGTAGAGGCATTAATTAATGGCAGCACAACATATCGTATTAGGGATTACAAGTAACTCATTTTGGTTCATAGGTGTTTATTTAATTGTTTTAGGATTGTCAATGGCGGGTATGTTTTACGAACTAATTAGTAAAAAGAGTCGAATTGGGAGTTCTATGTTGTTGGCTATATTAAGTATCGTTGTTTATTTTGTTGGTGGATTGATTTCTGGCGCAATATTGGGCGTTCATTTTTACGCCGATGATAGTGAAAAATTAGGCTTACTCTTATCAGGTGTCCCCGGTATTGTTGGTATTATTTGTTGTCTCAGCACCTTTGCCGTACTCACAAAGGTAACAAAAAAAGTTATTTATCAAAATCGAGATATAGAAAGAATAGAAATATCATTCTCCAATAATTATGTATTCGGATTTGCTCAAATGACAATGCTTTTTGGCCTGATATCAACAGCAATTGCATTAATGGGCATATTGGAAATCATGATTAGAATACCGGATAATGGGGAGTCTCACCCATTGGCACTCATTTATTTTACACCGTTTATCGTTTTATTTTATTTGGTAATCAAAATACCAAAATGGTTTGAAAAATCGGCTTGGACCTATGCCATTCAGCAACAACTTGTTCAGGATTATCCAGAGCGTCTTAAAAGACGACGTGATCGAAATAAATAAAAATAGGTTAGATAGAGGTTTAGGATGGCAATATTTGATTGGTTAATGGGGACAGCACAACAATCGGGTTTATTTCTAATGTTAAAAATAGTAGTCTGTATTATTAGTTGTTTAGTAATGATGACCTCATCGTCAATTAGAAATGTTAATAAGAACTCGTTAAATAATAACCAACTAGGAAGGGCTTTAGGATGGTTATGCTTAACAATCTTTAGTTGGATATTGATAACACTTGTTTTGATTGGTAATTTAGATAGTTTGATAGATCCTAATCATAATTCGTACTTATCGGGAATGATATTCTTTGGAACATGGATTGTTTTAAGTCTTGGCTGGCCGATAATTGCTTGGTCCGTGTTATTAATAAATATTAAAAAGAGTTCGAAATCGGCGACGGAGAAAGAGAGTCTGCCGCTTAATAATAATTTGACATTTGGCATAGGTATAATGGGATTAATGTTGGGGATGGTTGGCGTTATTATGATAGTTACAGTAATATTCGTATCGACGACACCACCGGCACAGAAATCAATCGAATGGCATCCAGTTCGATTGTTGGGAGCAATATTAACTTTTTCGATTCCGATGTATCTTCTAGTTAAAATCCCCAAATGGTTCCTCCGATATGTCGACAAATTTATTTAATTTAATACGACATATATAGTTAACGTCAATTTAAAAAAATTTGAAGGAGCGTAGTATGGATTGGTTAGACATCGTTGAATTCTTTGCTGGAAATCAACAACAGAGCAAACTATTTCTAGTTTGTAAATTAATAATTATGAGCAGCATCTTTTTTCCCGTTATCCTATGGTACTCGAAAAAAAGTGTTAATGACGAAACGTTAAATGGCACCAGAAATGAAGAACAACAATTGACAAAATTAAAAGAGTTATTATTTGTAGATGCTCTTTTATTAGTAACTATCATATTTTCAGGAACAAATTTGAATTATTTGGTAAACCCAAAGCTAAATTCTTATTTAATAGGTGTTAACTTATCAATATCATTCATGTTTTTTAGCTTTTCATTGATAATAATCGCTTGGGGTTATTTATTGAAAGGTGTCAAGCAGAGTAATAAGTCGGCTGAAGAGAAAATTGATTTTTATTTAGAAAATAATCGAGGTTGGAATACTGGGATTGCCGGATTAATGCTCGGGTTAATTGGTTCTTTCTTTTTAGTGATAACGACGATGCTGTATTTTAAGCCACAAACAAATTCGAATGATTTTCATATCATGGGATTGATTGAATTGGTGTTATTATTTGGAATTCCAGGCTACTTATTGGTCAAGATTCCGAAATGGTTTCGGCAGTATGTCGACAAATTTATTTAAACTTAAAACCGGAGACTAATTTATGAAAGTACAACAAATAGTTCCAGGGATTACAAGTAACTCATTTTGGTTCATAGGTGTTTATCTGGTTGTGCTAGCTTTTTTTATGTATGGCATGTCTAGATATTCGGCTCAAAATAGAACGTTGAGTGCGCTTATCTTTACAATGTTGAGTGTAGTGACTTACTTATTGGGCAGTATTTTATCTGGACTAATAGTCGGTGTGCATTATGCGTATAGTAATACCGTATTATTAGCAATACTGTTATCAGCTGTACCAGGCGTGGTCGGTTTGGTAGTTGGCATAATAGGGTTTTTGGAACTAACTTTTACAAGTAAAGCAGATTTAGAGCTGATGCCGGTGAAAGAATTAGAGGCAACAAAAGAGATTATCAGCGGGACATTTTCAAATAATAATATTTATGGTTTTTCCCAGATAACATTATTAGTTGGCTTAATATTTTCATCACTGTCTTTAGGAATGTTAATGAGTCAAATATCGATTTTTGATAATTTTAGTTTGTTAGTATTTATCCTTATGTTTTACCTGTTAATCAAAATACCAAAATGGTTTGAAAAATCGGTTTGGACCTATGCGATTCAGCAACAACTTGTTCAGGATTATCCAGCGCGTCTTAAAACACGGCGTGATCGAAATAAATAAGAATAATAAAAAAATTCGAAAAATACAGGCAACGAATGACGATTAACGCGTCGTTCGTTGCCTTTTTATTGGTCAAAAAGGGTGCGCATCAAATTAAAATTTTAATCGGAAGGTGTTTTTATAGTGATTGTTGTAATTAATTATCATTTTATTTAATAATTAATAACGTTTACGTCTGGATATCGGACGTTGGTGATAAGGCCTTTAATCTTGAATTAAGGCCCATTATAATGATTGTTAATAAGGGTTACCATTTATTTTAGGAGATGTGTGATCGAATAATGGAGGAAAAAAAGTGAAAAAGAAATTAATTTTATTGTTCGCAACACTCGGGTGTTTAGTAACGTTTGCGCTAGGTTTATGGCAGGCGCATCCGGTTATGGCGAGTACTCAGTTTGGCGATCAATTCATTACCAACGCCGCTTTATTAGATGACGCGGGCAATCCCGCCACAAATGTTGGCGAATTTGACACGACTCAGGCCCACTATGATTTTCAAATTCCGGACGGACAAGCCGTTCAAGCTGGCGATACGATGCAAGTCACGTTACCGACCCAACTGGTGGTCAGTGGGGATGTTCAGTTTGAAATTTTAGATGAAAATGGCGTCGTGATTGCTAACGCGGTTGTCGACAAAGCAACGGGCACGGTGCTCATCACGTTTACGGATTATTACACCAGTCATCCGACTAATCGTGAGGGCTCGTTTAATATCAGAACCCAATGGAATTTAGATAATATTACGATTGATACCGAAGTACCGCTTAATTGGGGTAATCAAGGGATTACGAATGTCTATGTCGGACCGAATGCTAAACCAGATAGTAACGAACAGTTATGGAAATGGGGGACGATTGATGCCAATGATCCGACCTTAATTCACTGGACGATGCGTGTTAACTATCAACGCATAACGATTCAAAATGCGGTGTTGACCGATACGCTAGGACCGAATCAAACGTTAATTGAAAATACGATTCGTGCGAGCCATGTCGTGTACGGTGAAGGCAATCAATATACAGTAATTGGCGAAGTCCCTAGCAGTCAAATCACAATTAATAATCAACAATCGTTTCAAATTAACTTAGGGACTTTAGACGACACCGTTTTGGTTAATTATGATTCACGGGCCACTGATGGTGGTGCTGCGGCCAGTTACACCAACCAAGCTAGCTTAATTGGGGACCAATATGAAACCTCGACCGTTGCGGTGCACACGGCAGCGACCGGTGGTGATGGTGGCGGTTCTGGCACAAACCAAAGTGTTGTTTTAACTAAAAAAGATGCCACCGATGCAACGAAATTTTTAAAAAACGCCCACTTTAAATTAGTCGACGACCAAGGCCAGATTGTTAAAAGTGATTTGGTGACCGATCAATCTGGTCAAATTAAGGTGGCTCAATTAGCCGTTGGCGACTATCAGTTTATTGAAACTCAAGCCCCAGCCGGGTATCAACTTGATGCAACCCCGGTTCAGTTCAAGATTATTGCCAATCAAGATCAGCGTGTCAGTGTGGTTAAGACGAATCAACCAGTGGTTCTCGGGCAAGTCACGTTGCATAAACAAGATCAGACTACCCATCAAGCATTAGCTGGTGCGCTATTTGACCTCAGAACGGCGGATGGACAAGTCGTGCGGAGTCATTTAGAGACGGATAAAAATGGCCAAATTGTGGTAGGACAATTGCCAATCGGTGATTATTGTTTTGTTGAAACCCAGGCACCAGCGGGTTATCAATTAGATGCAACGCCGGTTAGCTTTACAATTAGCCAGGCACAATTAGCGGTGACCGTTGTTAAATATAATCAGTTACGGCCGGTACCTAAGCCTAAACCCGAAGTGCCAGCACAACCACTCACCAAAACACCTAAACCAATTAATAAGGCTAAGCAAACAACGTCGAAAAAACAACCGGCCAAGCAATTACCACAGACGTCAGTTCAATCTGATTGGCACCTGGTCATTCTTGGGTTGACGTTAATTGGCATGGTCGCTTATTTAAGCGGTGATTACCGAATGCGTACCAGATAAATTAGAATCAATACAATTAATACGATATTTTCTTGCTAAAATTATAGATATTATTTATAATATAAACGTGCACAAATATATTATATTCAATTTGATTGAGAGGTTGTGATTTTCCAATAAGAATAATGGTACGTTTTACTTTGATCAAATTTAATTTTAGGAGTGTTAGGTATGAAAAAGAAAAGACAGTTAATTTCAACTAAAATTCTATACTTATGTATGGGATTGATTATGTTGATGGGCTTCAAAATGGGGACCGTCTCAGCTGCGACGGTTGGGAACATTACGGGGTTAGACGCGAATAGCGCCGTTATTACAGATACGAATGATAATGTCATGTCGCACACGGCGACTTTGAGTAAATGGGAAGCTTTCAAAGTGACTTATCAATGGCAAATGGCCGATAACGTTGACTTACACGCTGGCGATACGAGCACCGTTACTTTACCAAACAACGTTGTGACGAGTGAAGATTATCAATTTGATTTATATGATATTCAAAGTCACGCGGTCATTGGTCAATTTAAGATCACTGCTGGTTCACAAACCGGAACAATTACGTTTAACGATTATCTTGTGACGCATAACTTGAATCGCCATGGTGCTTTAACGCTTATGACGGTTGGTAAGGATGACGACAAGAATATCATGAATGACTGGTTATTAAACAAAATTGGTTGGATCTCAGATGATAAATTAGTGAATGATCATCCTAATCTGATTACTTGGAACGTCGCTTTCAATGCGGCTAGTAAAACGATGAACAAGGTCGTGATTAATGACACATTGGGTGCGAATCAAAAATATGTCGCAGGCTCATTAGTGGCTAAGACGGGTCAATTCGATGCCAATGGCGATTTCATCGCTGATGGTGGTACGGTGACACCAACGACGATTTCTGAAGTTAATGGCCAATTAGTGTTTACGTTTGACCATATTGAAAAAGCGGTTAACGTCACTTATCAATCACAAATTACCGGGTTGAATGCTGACCAAAAATGGACCAACAAAGCTGATATTTCAGCCGATATTAACGGTAGCAACCAAACCGCTAGTGTTGAAGCAGAAGTTGCTTGGGGTGGTTCAGGTAATGGGACTGGTGATCAAAAACCAGTGATTAAAGGTCAAGTCACTTTAATTAAAAAAGATGCTGATTGCGGGCAACTATTAGCCGGCGCTGTTTTCTCACTATACCGGTCAAATGGGCAACTCGTTCAATCTAACTTAACAACTAACCGGAACGGTGTCATTACTGTCGGTGATTTAGATGCAGGTGATTACTATTTTGTCGAAACAAAAGCACCAACTGGTTACACTTTGAATCGGAATCATTTTAATTTCTCAATTACGGCTGACCAACAAACACCAACGGTAACAGTCACTGATAAGAAATGTGATACCGACGACCACCACGGCTGTCATCACCACCATGACGATTGCCACCACGGCGAACACCACAATGGTTGTCACCACGGCAGTCACCATGGCGGCCATCACGGTTGTTAATCATTAGATAAATAGTGTTTTAAATGTTGTGAAAACATCTTTATACTATATTTTTATTGTTTTTTCGATATTAAACGCGGTATAATGATTGAGTAGTAATTATTCCTCCAAAGTAATTACTGCAATTGATTAGCACAAAGACGCGTTTCCAATTTAATTGGCAACGCGTTTTTTAATGCTATTTGGATGAATTAAAGGTCTCCTATTAAAAAATAAAAGTGAGGAATCATAATGGCAGCACTGAAAGTGATGACTATTTTTGGCACACGCCCGGAAGCGATTAAAATGGCCCCAATTATTAAGGCATTAGAAAAGGATCAACGATTTGAATCAATTGTGGTCGTGACCGCGCAACACCGACAAATGTTAGACGCTGTATTAGAGCTGTTTGCGATTAAACCGAATGTTGACTTAAATATCATGCGGCCTAATCAAACTTTAACGACGATTACAACGACGGTTTTAAGTCAGTTGGACCAGGTGATTTGTCAGAAAAAGCCAGATATTATTTTAGTTCATGGGGATACGACCACCACATTAGCGGCAAGCTTGGCGGCCTACTATCATCAAATCAAATTGGGACACGTTGAAGCTGGTTTGCGTACTTGGCAAAAGTATTCGCCGTTTCCAGAAGAAATGAATCGGCAATTGGTCGATGTACTGGCAGATATTTATTTTGTACCGACCAAAACGAGTCAACAGAATTTATTGCAAGAACACCATACTGATGCGCACATTTACGTGACTGGTAATACGGTGATCGATGCCTTGAAAACAACGGTTGATCAAACAGCAACGTTACCATTTCTTGAAGGGGTGACGGAGCGACAGCGACTTATTTTATTGACGATGCATCGCCGGGAAAATCAAGGGTTAACGATGCGCAGTATTTTTAAAATAATTCGGCAAATAATTGATTGTCATCCTGATACGGTGCTGATTTATCCGGTTCATTTGAATCCAAGCATTCAATTGATGGCCCAAGAAGAGTTAGGCAACCATGATCGGATTCAATTAATTAAGCCCTTAGAAGTTGATGAATTCCATAATTTAATGGCGCGCTGTTATTTAATCATGACCGATTCGGGCGGTGTTCAAGAAGAAGCACCCGCTTTAGGTGTGCCAGTTTTGGTACTTAGAGAGACGACTGAAAGACCAGAAGGCGTTGAGGCCGGCACTTTACGGTTAGTTGGGACGCAGCCGGTCGCAATTGAACAAGCAGTCGATGAATTATTAACAAATCAAGTCTGCTATCAAGAAATGGCGCATGCCCAAAATCCGTACGGTGATGGCCGGGCTGCTGAACGGATATTAACGATTATGGCACGTGAATTCGGCTTAGCCGATATTGGTTAACGGAATGATTGATTTAAGTGAGGAGTTTTAAAATGGTGTTACAACAGCTGATTAAATTATTAATACCAATATTGATATTAATTGTGGCAAGTGTTGTCTTGGCGGGCACCATTACGTTATTAATGATTATCATGGATTCTATTAAGCGTGGAAGGAACCACTAAATATGCAGTTAGTAATTGATCTATATTTTGTCATCATGGTGCTATTTTACACGTTTGTTTTAACCACGGTTTTTAGTTCGATGTACGTTGAGCGACGGACAACCAGTGATTATATGGCCATGACAACGCAAGAACCATTGGTTTATTTTTTCTTAATTCCGTGTATTGATGAAGATCAGGTCATTCAAGAAACGGTGACGCGGCTATGTTCTTTTAATTTTGATGGGCAAGTGATTGTGATTGATGATGGTTCTACTGATCGAACGGCTGATTGTGTTCGGCAAGTCAAAGATGCGCGGGTTAGTCTGCATCAGAGGCAGTTACCAAATGCGCAACAGGGCAAAGGTGAAGCGTTAAACGATGCGTTGCAATTAGTGTTAGCCACTTGCCAAGAACAGCAGTTGGCGCCTGAGCGAGTCGTCGTTGGGGTATTGGACGCAGATGCCTATCTATCGAATAACGCCTTAGACGCGGTCGCTAAATCTTTTTACTTTGAGGGCAGCACTGCGGTTCAATTGCGGGTCAAGATGAAGGCGCCCTTTAAAAATGCGCTCCAAGTGGCCCAAGATGCCGAATTTTTTACGATTAATAATTATGATCAAATCGCCCGTAAGTTGTTTCAAAGTGTCGGTTTGAGTGGGAATGGTCAGTTTTTTAGATTGAAACCAATTCTGGATCGCATTGGTAAACGGCCTTGGGGCAGAGCGCTGTTGGATGATTACGAGTTAACGTTAAAATTAATGATTAAACATTTAAAAGTAGATTATGTCGCAGATGCTTACGTTTATCAAGAAGCGCTATTTTCAATCCCACGGCTGATTAAGCAACGTAGTCGTTGGGTGCAGGGGAACTTAGATTGTCTGAAGTATGTCAAACCGTTGTGGAAAGAGGGCCATTTACGGAAGTCACAATGGGTGAGTATTCTCTATTTTTTAACCCAACCGTATTTAAATCTCGTTTCTGATAGTGTCATCATTATTCTTTTTAGCGATATGCTTTATCGGTTTGTCACCGTGCCAAACACCAATTGGCTAAACAGTGGGTTATTATTATTGGGGGTTTTTGGAGCGTCACTCGTTTTGGGCATCATCTTTACTTTAAATTATCGAAAAACGTTGCGCCATTTTCACGAAGACGTGCCACCCAAGCGCCATTTAATGGTATTACCGCTTTTCGTATCTTATATGTACGTCATTCTTTTCTTCAGTATCATTTTGGCATTCTATCGAAAATTGATGAAACAAAATGATTGGATTAAAACTAAACGCAACTAATTAGTTGTACAATAAAATATTTGTGTACGTACAAGTATGATATAAAGTTAACGTACATGACAATAAACACAACGTTCATGTTAAGGTGGTTGTATTTTCCGATTATTATTGATAAAATTCAGTAGCATTAGTTGAGGGTATTTATAAATAAGGAGGTGACTGATATGATTAGTTTATTCCGTTTATGGACTTGGATAATGGACCTTTTTGATTAGGAAGTGAGATTGTTTGATTGATATTGCTGCAGGGCAGAGTTTACTAATTAACGTTACTGCCTATACATTCATGTTAACGGCATACCTTTATTTACTACAAAAATTACGGGTGAATAGTTGGTGGCAGATTCTAAGTGGCGTTGGAATAATTCAAATTTTTGATATCATTGGTTTTATGCGATATGAAGAGTTAATGCTGATTGTCGTTTTGGCCTTACTGATGACCAAAGAATTATTAGCGAGTACGAATCGGCGTAAGTTAGGGTTGCAAGTGATTGTTGCAGGTGCTTTTGCTTATTTGACAACGATTAGTTCGACCTTGTTAACCGAGCTGATTATTATGAAATTATTCTCGATATCTGGACTCTCTTTTACGTGGGGGCTGGCTTTTGCTTGTTCTGCTATTCAACTACTAATGGGCAGTTTAATTTTACTGATTTCGGTCAAATTAAGAATAATTTTAAACGAAGCAATTGGCCGGTATGGTTATCGTGATTTGTCGTTTGTAATCGGTGGGTTATTGGGCAGTACGATTATGGTTATCGTGTTGGTGGATGAGTTTACTTATCTGGAAGTGCCAACCGGCTATCTAACTTTAATGGTTTTGACCATTGTAGCGGCTTTGTTCTTCGTGGTAATTGGCTGTTGGTTGTTTATCCGAATCTTATTGCGACAGGCTAAGATCGAACGGGAACAAACGAACCAGGCCAACTTGGCAATGTATACGGACCAACTCGAAAAAAATTATAATGAGGTCCGTCAATTTCGGCACGATATTAAGAACGCGTTACTTGCCCTTGAAATCCGAATTGACGAAAGTGATGATGCGCTACTGACTGCCGATGTGCAGGCATTAATGCAACAATATCACTTTGATGCAATATTCAGTAGTGAGATTGGCCGTTTTGCGAATATCAATAATACCTATATTAAGGGGATTATTTTTAGCAAATACGTCGCAGCTCAAAAACAAGGCATTTCATTGACGGTCGAAGTGAGTGATGATTTATTTGATAGTCAGCAACAATATTTTAATGAATTGCGGATATTGGGCATCTTATTAGATAATGCATTAGAGGCCGCCATTGCGGTTAATCAAGCCAAAGTGGTTGTCAGCATTTTCCGAGAATCGGGGCGTTTAATCTACTTGGTTAAAAATCGAATTAATGGGTCAGTTAATATTGCCAAGATTTGGCAACGGGGTTATTCAACCAAAGGGGATAACCGCGGATTAGGCTTAACAACGGTTCGCGAAATTGTTGATCAACACGGCAATTTCTACCTGTCAGTCAAACAAGTTTCAAATGAATTTATTGCGCAACTAAGTGTTGCAGATTAGAAATAAACAAGCTGTGACAGAACTTGGTTATCAATTGAGTATCAAGTTGAAAATGCTGATTATCCCGAACTAAGGATAACCAGTATTTTTGATTTGAACGGAAATTGATGAGTTCTGGCGCGCGTCAATGAAAACTATTCGGTTAAAATTAGGATACTAAGATTTATGTCCGCCCCATTTTATTGTCTGAGATTGGGGCAATAAAAAAAATCCCCCTAAAAGTTGAAGGGGGATTGGGTCGGTTATTAGTTAATCTTGTAACTGTTCAATTTCGGCACTTAATTGGTCATCTTCTAAGAATTTAGCAAAAACTAGCGCTTGAGTCAGGGTTTCAGCGTATTCTGGGGCATTTTTACCAAGCGTTTTAGCTTTAAGCGTGAGAATTTGCGCCAATTGATCGATAAAATGGTGTTTTTGGCTTAATTCGATTCCAGTCTCCAATAATTTTTTAGCTACTTTATTTTGATCACTGACTAATAGGTATTGTGCCGTGTGATAGATGGCGAATAAAACCCGATGTAAATCAATGGTATTTAAATGGTCTAAATGTTGAATTAATAGGAGATTCTTATTGAAATAAAATTCAGCGAGCGGTTCATCCGCTTGTTGGTAGATTAAGCCCATCCCAGTGTTAAGCAAGAGTTTCAGGGTGGACGTTTCATCCCCAATCGCTGCCGTAAAAGAATTATAAGCAGAAAAGACTTGTAGCTCAGATTGTTGATTTAAAAAGCTCGTATAACCTTGGAAGAAATAGAAAATTGGAGGAAACGTATTCGGTTGGCTACTAGCAAAGTCAATCGGTTGAATGCAATCTAAGGCGAGTTGGGTATGCCCATTTAATAGGGCAATTTCAGCATTGATTGTATTTTGATCGGTTGCCGTATCAATTGAATTAAACTCTGTAAATAAATCATTGAGCGTTAAATCTAACCGTAAACAAATCTTGGTAAGAATTGGAATGGTTGGGGGAATCTGTTTTTTTTCAATCTTACTGATTGTATTTTGCGTACAGATGCCAGCTGCCAATTCGGATTGTGTCAGTTGTTTTTTTAATCTTCTTTCGTGAATCAAATCACCTAAGAACATAGTAGACCTCCGATATAGAAATTATATATATATATTTACTATTAATTATAAACGCTTGAAGCAAATATGTATACGTTTATGTTGAAATGATTATTTTTAAGCGAATGATGGTAAACTATGATTACTATCTATTTCGTGGGATTTAAAACTGGAGGACTAAGATGATTAAAGTTTTTTTATGTGATGACGAACCAACGCTCCTCAAAAATTATAGTGAAATTGTCACTAATTTCGCGCAGTCGCACCCCAATACAACGGAAATTACTTTAAAAACTAAAAATGGTTATGAATTATTAGTATTTCTAAAAGAAAGCCACACTCAAGGTGGTATTTATTTTCTGGATATTGATTTAGCGAATGATCAGTTGAACGGGATTGACTTGGCGCTTGAAATTCGAAAACTTGATTCGTATGCCCAAATTGCTTTCATCTCAACGCATGAAGAGTTATTAAAAGAAACGATTCAACGTCGGATTAATATTCTTAATTTTATTTATAAGGAAGATGGACGAGAACGCGTTCGCGCGATGATTCAAGAAACCTTAATGACGGCAATCGAACTACATGATAAGCAGTTACCGGAACAAGAGGGCGCGGCCTATTTTGAATATAACAACGGGTTGATTTTAGAAAAAATCAAATTAGATGAAATTAATTATTTTGAAACGGCCCAGCAAGTTCGCCATATTCTAGTCCATGCTGATAGTAGCGTGATTGAATTCAGTGCTAAAATGATTGATATCGAGAAGCAATTACCGCAATTTTATAAGGCCCACAAAAGTATCTTGGTTAATCCTGAAAAAGTGGTGAAGATTGATAAACTGAAGCGGCGAGTGGCGTTTGATAACGGGGATAGTTGCGATATCTCCTATCGGAAAGTCACGGGTCTAATGAATTTAATTGCCACCGCTCAACCGGATTAAACAAAAACAAGCTGTGACAGAACTCGGTTATCAATTGAGTATCAATTCAAAAAACCGTCTATCCTGAACTAAGGATAAACGGTTTTTTGAATTTGAACGGAAATTGATGAGTTATGGCGCGCGTCGGAGAGAAATGTTCGCTTAATATCAGAATACCACGACTTATGTCACGATTCCCTTTTTAAGATGGATTAATCGTTATTTTTTAATCGTGCTAGTGCCGTCAGCGTAGTTTAAGGTAACCCCATTCTCAACGTTGAAAATGTAGACGTTGAACTGGATTGCGTCGCTACCAACTGATTGGCCTTCCATTTGAACGCCACGAGCTAGCAATTCATTCCCTTTAAAAATTGGGGTGACCCGGTAACGAACATAGGCCTTCGGATTTTGTTTCAAGAAGTAGGCGATGTCGGATTCATGAGCTAACATTTCGGGGGCATTTAGTTGGCGAGTGCCGGTCATCAAATTTTTAGGATTATTGTTCTGACCAGTTAATTGATAACCAATTAAATGACTGCGATTATAGAGCCAACCGGAACTAATTCGTTTGTTGTGCCAGCCGGTCGGATTCCAAGATAGTCCTTCACGTTTAGCAGTGGGCATGAGTCCTTTATTTAATAGTGCGTTGGCCGTGCCAACCCGATTGAGTTGGTCCAAGTCACTAAAAGTCTGCCAAGCGCCTTTCGTGGTTGCTAAGTCGGCTGCATTAAACGTGGGTTGATTGTTATTAACGACGATTTCATTTTGATCAGCATAGGTTAACGCTGCTAGTTGAGTTGTCGATGATTTTGTCTTGGGCGTTGTGTTTAATTTTTGATCTAATTTCGCGATTTTTTGATTTAACTGGTTGATTTTCTTTTGAAGCTTGGTTAGTTTTTGTGTATTCTTGCGATTCTTAACCTGGATTTGATGGGCTTTCTTTTGCGTCAATTCGGCTGCTTTGGTTTGGGCAAAAGTTGGTTGCGGTTGTGTTAAGGCAACACAACCAATTAAGGCTAGGCCAACTGTGAGTTGTTTAAGCTGTTTTTTAATCGTCATTCATTTCTCCTCCTAATCTTCCCAGCCACAAAGCGTGTAGCCTTGCGCTTGTGCATCGGCTAATGACATTGGGACGACAGTATTCGCTTGGCTGAGACCACGGCAGTTAGGATCGTTGTGGTATTTTCGACCGGAATCAGGAGCAACGTAGACTGTGTTTTGCGTTTGTTCAGTGGCAGTCACCTGTGATTGTTGCGCTACTTCAGCTGCTTGTTTAATAGATTGTGATTGTGCACGACTAGCAGCAGCTTGAGATTCAGAATTCGCCTTAGCCTGTGCGATTGAAGTTGATTCAGAGGCAATCTTAACTTGTTTTTTGTAGGTTTTTTGTTTCTTGGTTAATTTTTTAGTGAGCTTTTTAGCTTCTTCTTGCTTTTGGGCGAGTTCTTTTTTTAAAGAGCTGGAAGTGACTAAGACGGCCTTTTTATCTTTAGTCGATAATTTTTTGACCTTGGTGATGCTGCTTTGTTTAGCCGCTTGCGGTTGGTGGACTGGTTGATTGCTAGTCACTAGACTTAATCCGATTAAAGCGACAGTGGTGATTGTTAAACTGATTAATAATAGGGTTTTTAAAGACGATGATGATTGTTTCGTTATTTTACGACGGATTAAATAGTATCCGGCGCTAGCGCCTATGATAACAGATAGCAGTCCTAAGATATTGATCATGAAATTCCTCCAAAATAAATTTAACGGATTCACTAGTCCCTAGAAATAGTGAGTGATGATACTATAATTAACTGGTTTGCGTGATTAAAGTCGACTGATTAAGTATACCAAGATTATCAATAGAAAAGCATTCTTATTTTAAATAACGAACGATAATGTTGCCAGAAAGCGGATTATCGTTAAAAACCCATGATAAAACCGACTATTAAGTTGAAAATCCGCTTATTAATAGTATTATTTATTTAAAAGACGTACAATTATATTCATCGACGGAATATTGAACGGATAATGGAGGCAGTCATGATGTATCGGATTAAAATTAATAAAATGCAATTTCATTCACATATCGGCGTCTTTCAAGCTGAAAAAGAATTAGGGCAACGGATCGAAATTGATCTAGCAGTCACGATGACCACGCCGTATCAAGGCGATCAGTTAGACGACACCGTTAGTTACGCCGAATTCTACCAAGTTGTAGAGCAACTGGTTAACCGTAGTCGGGTCAACCTAGTTGAAACCTTAGCGCACGATATCATTCAAGCAATCCATCAGTTAGATGCCAACCGAATCGGACTGGTTCAAGTGAATGTTCGTAAAATCGCGGTACCCATTGACGGGATTTTTGAAAACGTTGAGATTGAAATGGAGGGCTAGTGGTGCACAATCAAGTTTATATTAGTTATGGCAGTAATCTCGGCGATATTCAGGCTAACATTCAACACGCGCTAGCATTATTAGCGGCTGATTCACGGATTAGAATTGAACGGCAGTCGGCGTTTTATCAAACGACGCCGGTTGGGCCTGTTAGTCAGGCTGATTTTGTGAATGGGGCTTTAAAGTTGCGAACCGATTACGCGGCTACCGAGTTATTAGCCGTTTTACAAGCAATTGAACAAACGTGTTTACGGCAACGGACGGTTCACTGGGGACCACGCACGTTAGATTTGGACATTATTTTTTTCAATCAGGCGCAATTTCAGACGCCGGTGTTAACCATTCCCCATCCGGAAGCCTTCAACCGACTGTTTGTCTTAGTCCCGATTCTTGAAATCTGTGAAGCAGATTTCTATCAAAAGGCAACAATTGAACACCAAATTAACGTGTTACAAGCAACGGCAACACAAGCGATTAAACGATTAGAAGAGGTTGATGATGGTCGATAAAACAGTCCAAAAAATTGAAAAAGATGTTCGAGACATTTTAAAGCAAGTCGGGGATGACCCGCAGCGAGCGGGGGTGCTTGAAACGCCGCAACGTGTCGCTAAAATGTATCAAGAAGTTTTAGCCTATCAAGGGCAAACTGATTTTAAAGATTATAAATTATTTAAGACCGAAATTGTGGATGATGATCAGCTGGTTTTGATGCAAGCCATTCCGTTTTATTCGATGTGTGAACACCATATGTTACCGTTTTTTGGACAGGTCAATGTGGCGTATCTACCAGCAGAAGGGCGGATTATCGGGTTGAGTAAAATTCCGCGCTTAGTTGATTTTGTGTCGAAACGATTGAGCGTTCAAGAAAATTTAACTCGAGATATCGGTCAAATTCTAAATCAGATCCTAGCGCCACAAGGTGTGGCTGTTCAAGTCACGGCGCGGCATATGTGTGTTGAAATGCGCGGGATTAAGAAAGCCAATAGTCAAACCCTAACCACTTTTTATAGCGGTCAGTTTAAAACGGATCGGCAATTAAGAAATGAATTTTTACAATTATTAAAGTAGGTGAAAAGCATGTTGGATACGGAAATGGTGCAAGCTTTACCCGGAATGTTGTATGGTGATCAAGCTAGGGTCACGCTATTGAGTCGGATTTTACAGCAAATGGGCCGACCGGATCACGCGTTTCAAATCGTTCACGTTTGTGGTACGAATGGTAAAGGCTCAACCAGTGCGATGGTGGCCAGCATTTTACAAACAATGGGGTATCAAGTCGGTTTATTCAGCAGTCCCCAGGTGATGTCAGTCGAAGAAAGTATTCAAATTAATCAAACTGAGATTTCGTCTGAAGCCTTTAATCAAACGCTACAAACCGTTCAACGGGCGCTGCAAGAAATGGGATTAGCGCCGGATACCGATCTATCGTACTTTGAAACGCTCGTTTTAGTGGCGCTGGTCTATTTCAAGCAACGATCCGTGGACTATGTAGTTTGGGAATGTGGGTTAGGCGGTGAGTTAGACGCCACCAACGCGGTTGATCGGGTGGCCTATACTCTTTTTACGAAAATTAGTTTGGATCATACTGCAATCCTTGGTGACAGTTTAACGGCGATTGCTACCACTAAATCCAAAATTATCCGGTCCAAAACACCCGTCATCATTGCGCCCAATCAAGCGGAAGCGGCGGTAAAAGTCTTGCAGGCAGAAGGGCAACGCCAACAAGCGCCCATCACGATGGCGACAACCGATTGGCTGCGTTTGAATCAACTGACCCCGAGTGGGCAATCTGTTCGATTAACAATGCCTAATCAACCCGCTATCACGGTTACCTTAGCGTTAGCCGGGACTTATCAGTTGGAAAATTTGGCGACGGCCTTAACGTGGTATCGACAATTCTGTCAGGACCAAAATCACGAGTTAGACGGCACTATTTTAAAAACGGCTTTGGCGCATATTCAGTTATTGGGACGGTTTGAACGACTGTCAAATCAACCGTTAATCGTGATTGATGGGGCGCATAATCCAGATGGGATGCGCCAATTCGTAGCGAGTGTGCAAGAGCGATATGCTGATTATGAATTGACGATTATCACGGGTTTTCTAAAAGATAAAGCGGTGTTCGATTGCTTGCAGCTGTTAACGCAATTACCGGCGACTTTTATTTTAACGGAACCCCAAAATCCGGATCAACGCCAATTACCGGTAGCGGAATTAGTTATGTTATATGAACAACTGACGCACCAGACGGTAATCAGTAGTTCGTCGATTGAACAGGCTTTGACGAAGGCCTATCAACAACCACTAGGCCAACGACCACGTGTTATTTTAGTCGTGGGGTCATTTTATTTGTTAAAAACAGTCCGCCAATTAGTTTTAAATCAAGGAGGTTCCAATGCAAATTAGTGAAGCGCAACCCCACCAGTTTAATCGGACACTTTTGAAATTTAGCGGGACAAGTGCCGAGATTGAGCAACTACAACGATTATGTTTAGAGATTGACGCGACTATTCAACAATTAGAGGACCAATGGTTTGGTCAGTTTACCATTTTTCAATTAAATCGATTACAGCAACGTTGGTCGTTTTATTTTGGCCAAGTCCATCAAACATTACAGAAAATGATGCAGGGCAAACAATTAATTTGGTCGGGGCCCGGTTTTAAATTCGATTTAACCGTCAACCCAATTGTTTACGCGATTATCAATTGTACGCCGGATTCTTTTTATGATGGGCAACCCAGTCAGCAGTTAGGACCAATCCTGACTAAAATCGAAGCTAATCTAGCCAATGGGGCAGCGGTGATTGAAGTTGGCGGTAAATCAACTCGACCGGGGTATCAAGAATTAACGCCGGATGAAGAATGGCAACGAATCGCGCCGGTCATTCAAGCGGTTCAGCAGGAATGGCCGGCTGCCATCTTGGCGGTTGATACTAATAATGCCGAGGTGATGCGTCGGTCAGTGATGAGTGGTGTGCCTATTTTGAACGACGTCGATGGTTTTAATCAAGCTGCGAAGTTAGCCGTGGTTGCGCAACACCGGCCCAGTGTGGTAACGATGTACAATGGTCGCCACTTTGCGGATGATACTTTTACAACGTTAGACCAATTCTATCAGGAAACGTTGACTGAACTGGCACACGCCGGGCTAACACGGTCGCAAATTGCATTGGATCCGGGGGTTGGTTTTTCGAATGCGCAAAATACGGCGTCCTTAGATTTATTTAAGATTAAGAGTATCCAACCGACAACGCAGTATCAAGCGCCGTTAATGGCGGCCATTTCGCGCAAAAGTTTTATGGAGAAACAATTTGATTATCCGATGGTGGAACGGTTGACGGCCACCTTGTTATTCGAACAATTAATGGTTGAACAAGGCGCCCGTATTTTACGAGTCCACGATGTGGCAGCGACGCAAAAGATGTTGCATCTATTTCAAGGTTACCAACAAGCTAATTTATTAATGGCGGCTAAACCATGACCGCGCTAATGGCACAATTACACGCGTTAGCCTTGGGAAAGCGTTCGTTTAATGACCAGTCTAAATATCAAGCAATTGAGCAACAACTCAGTAGACAGCAATTACCACTTTATCGCGGATTAAATGCTGGTATGCATTTGTCAGCGAGTGCGGTGGTTTTTAAGGACGGGCGACTGTTGATGGTCAAACATCCCTATTTGCACCAATGGTTATTGCCAGCTGGGCATGTTGAGTGTGATGAAGCACCGTTCGCCACAGCGCTACGCGAGTTACTGGAAGAAACAGGTCTAAACGGGGTTAATCCGATATTAGTCGACATCAATCTGATTAATATTCCGGTCAATCCGGTCAAGCATGAGCCGGCGCACCAACACGTTGATTGCCGTTATTGGGTTCAATCAACGTTTCAAGTTGCGGAGACTGCGGAATTAGTGACGTGTTGGGTCTCGATGGCTGATGCGCCAGCCGAATTTCGGCCTTATTTTGAACTATTGAAAGTTTAGCAGTGGTCCGCTATACTAAGACAATCCAATTTTTAGAAAAAGAATTTTTGATACTTAAATCCAATCGAAATGATAAGCTATTCATGAGCATAATCAGCGCATTTCTGTTGGCATTTTGCTATCCTTGAACTATAGAGGAGGTTATATGATGCAAAACTATCGTGCTTATTGGCAAAAAATGTTTGTCTTTGATGCAACAGCTACTCGTGCACAGTATTGGTTGGCCGTTATTATTAATTATATTGTCGTCGGGTTATACGCAATTGGAACGAATCAGTCTCAATATTTTGATGCCAGTGGTGGTTATCAAATGGCATGGAATGCAAATTCAATGATTTTTGCACTTATTTTAACACTCGTCTGGCTTGCTAACTTCACCATTCGAGCACGGCGCTTACATGATACCAACCACAGTAACTGGTGGATCCTCATTAGTATCATTCCAATTATTGGTCAGATTTGGCTTTTCATCTTACTCGTTTTACCATCGAAAGCCAATGATCGTTGGCCAGCAAATCAATCAGAAGTTCGTTAATAATACGCTAAAAGTGTTTAATCCGGATTATCGGATTAAGCACTTTTTATATTGTGATGACTGGTTATTTAATTAAATTGTTGCTAAGCTAAAAGAGCACCGTTAATGAATTAAAAGGGATGAATAATCGTGAAATTATATACGAAAACCGGCGATAAAGGGTTAACCAGAATTATCGGCGGTGGTAAGGTTCGTAAAAATGCACTACGAGTAGCTACTTATGGCGATGTTGATGAATTGACATCATATGTTGGTTTAATTATTAGTGAAATTGACGCCTATCCAGATTTAAAAAAACAATTGATTGAAATTCAACAAATTCTTTTCGATTGTGGCACTGATTTAGCGACACCGGACGATTCGCGTGGTTACCGAACGAAATCGGAATATACGGCTTGGTTGGAACTTCAGATTGACCGATACGCTGACGTGCCACCAGCTTTGACTGAGTTTATTTTGCCGGGTGGCGCTCCAATTGCCGCTAAATTACACTACGGTCGGACAATTGCCCGGCGAGTTGAACGCCAGGTGGTGGCGTTGCAAGAAGTCGAACAGATTAATCCAGCTGTTCTAGTTTTCTTGAATCGTTTATCGGACTACCTGTACGCAATTGCGCGCTACGTTAATTTTAAAACTGGCGTCATCGAGACTAAGTATCGGCGGAATAAGCAGATTTTTCATTAATTAACAATCAAAAATACCCCGTAACTTTTAATCAGTTACGGGGTATTTTGATTGTTATTGAAACTGTCCGATATTTTGTTCAATGACCAAGAGGGCTTGTTCCAATAAATCTATATGATTGGATGACAACGCAATTCGGATGAATGGATCGGGTTGTTTCTTAGTGGTAAAACGGTTGGAGTGGTAAATCCGAACGCCTTGATCTAAGAAATAATTTTCAATGGTTGATTGATCAATTTTAGGACTAACTGGCAGAATCCGATAAAAGGGTACCGGATTAGTCGGACGGGGTTGGTCGAATAATTGGTCGAAAAGTTGGTTAGCTTCTTCAGTCAGGGCTAATTTACGGGATAAAATAGTTTTAGCTGTGGGATTTTGTAAAATTTGGGTGACGACTTCAGCGTTGAAGGCTGAAGTTTTAACGTTGATATTAAAGATACTCCGTTCAATGCGGCTCCGATAGTTGTTGGGGTAAACAAGATAAGCGACCCGTAATCCAGAACTGATGAACTTCGCCATGCTTGCAAGATAAATCGTTTGTTGCGGTAGCAAGCTTTGGAAAGTGGGCCGTTGGTTAGTAATTGCGAAATTAGTTAAGAAGGCATGAATATCATCTTCAATGACTAATAGGGATTCAGTTGCAAAAATGGTCGCTAATGCAAGCCGACGTTCGGTGGTTATTTGAAAACCAATCGGATTATTACAAGCCGGCATCAAAAAGACGCCGTGAATTTTCTTCTTGTGACATTCAGTCGCTAATAATTCTGGTAACATGCCATCTTGATCACCATCAATCAAAACGATTTCGATTTGGAGTAAATTAGCGAGTTCAATAAAATTTGAATAGGTATAACGATCGACCGCTATCCGATCACCAGGGTTAAATAGGCCAGCTAAAGTAATCGCGAGTCCGTTTTGAACCCCGGCCACAATCGCGACATTATCGCGATCAATGCCTAGCAGACCTTGGGTTTGTAACCATTCAGTCGCTATTTGGCGTTGCTGTGGCGTGCCTAAAGGATCTTGGTAGGTTAACAGTGCTTGAACGTTGGGTTGTTGACTAACCCGCGCTAAATAGGGGGTGACCAAGTCATTGCATTCTTCAAAAGAACTGACTAAGCCCAAATCGATTAAATGATGATCAACATTGTGATTCGAAATGGTAATGGAGTTAAACGCGTTTTGTGAGACAAACGTGCCACTGCCAATATTGGTATATAATAAGCCCTTTTCAAGCCCGTATTTATAGGCGCGACCGACCGTGGTGAAATTGATGTCTAAAAAATCAGCGAGTTCACGCTGAGACGGCAAGCGGGTATTTTTCTGAAGTCGGTGGGATAAAATATCGGCTTCTAATTGTTGGACTAGCGACCGGTAATAGGGCCGCGTCAGTTGGGTGCGGTCAGGTTGCCAGGATAAAGGGTATTGTTCGTATGAATTAATTGACAAGTTAAGGACCTCACGTTTTTTGTATTGCATACAATTATACTATTGAATGTACCACTTGTCAGCGGTAATTTAGTATTATGGAGGCGAATAATATGAAAATTGTCAATTTTGAAGAAACGTTAGCGATTTTACCGATTGAAAAAACAATTGCGGTGATGAAGGCTTGTTTTGCCGATTTCGAGCAAGGCAAGATTAGTCAAACACCACGGGTGGTCCAAGTATTGCCAGATGGTGATCAACAGAATCTGTTTGCGATGATGCCCGCCTATTTAGGTCCAGATCGAGTCTTTGGCAGTAAGGTGATTACCGCTTTTCCGAAAAATGCTGGGACTGAATATCAATCCCACATGGGTCAAGTGATGCTCTTTGATAGCCAGCACGGTCAACCGGTGGCGTTAATTGATGCCAATGCGATTACGTATATTCGCACAGCTGCGGTGACTGGATTAGGAACTGACTTCTTAGCGAAAAAAGAGGCACAAGATTTAGCGTTGATTGGTGCCGGTCAACAATCACATTCCCATTTAGCTGCGATGTTAGCGGTTCGTCCGATTAAAACGGTGCACGTTTTTGATTTGAACGCGGCTCAAGTTGAACGGTCAATTCAACAAATGCAAGCCGCTTATCCAGCAGTCACGTTTATTGCGGCGAATTCGGTGCAAGAGGCTGTTGCTGATGCCGATATTATTTGTACATTGACCCCTAGCAAACAAGCATTCTTAGAAAAAGATTGGGTTAAACCGGGCGTTCATATTAATGCGATTGGCACTTTCACACCAACTACTCGCGAAATTACGAGCGATTTAATGGTTGCGAGTCGATTATTCGTTGACGACTATCAAGCGGCTAATAATGAAAGTGGCGATTATTTAATCCCACTTACTGAACAAGTGATTACCAAAAATCATCTGCAAGGCTCACTGGGCGAATTAGTAACTAAGCAAGTCCAAGGTCGTCAAAATGAAACAGAAATCACGATTTTTGATGCGGTCGGTTTAGCAGTCGAAGATTTATGTTGCGCCGAATACGTCTATCAACTCGTTAAAGAGGGCTAACTGATGAAATATTATATTGTTGATGCGTTTACTGAAACGATTTTTCATGGTAATCCCGCGGCGGTCTTTGTACTGGATCAGTGGCTAGATGATCAAATGATGCAAAAAATTGCCATTGAAAATAACCTATCTGAAACGGCTTTTACCGTTAAAAATGGTGACCATTACGATTTACGGTGGTTTACACCCGATCGAGAAATTGATTTGTGTGGTCACGCAACTTTAGCAACGGCCTACGTTTTATTCAAGCAATATCGCGAAACGGTTGATCGATTGGTTTTTAGTAGTCAAAGTGGTCCGTTATACGTGACGCGCAAGGCTGAGACGTATTATATGGATTTCCCAACGATTATGCCGAAATCAACGCCAATTTTACCGGAATATGAAGCGGTGATTGGGGCTAAGATTCGGGCGGCCTATTTAGGCCGAGATTTATTCTTTGTTTGTGACGATGAGGCGACGATTGCTAAAATGACGCCTGATTATACGGAAATGCTGAATTTTGAATTAGGGGTTGGTGTCATTGTGACGGCCCCAGGCGACCAAGCCGACTTTGTGTCGCGAACCTTTTTCCCGAAGTTAACGATTAATGAGGATCCAGTTTGTGGTTCGGCCCATTCGAACTTGATTCCTTATTGGGCACAAGTCTTAGGTAAAAATCAAATGACCGCCCATCAAATTTCACCGCGTGGTGGCGTTTTGGACTGTCAACTGCAGGGCGAACGTGTGATTATCGGCGGTCAGGCGACTTTATACGCGCAATGTGAAGCTAATTTTTAATTTTTTTTGGTTAGAACACGTCGTTTAATGACGTGTTTTTTTGGTGGTACTTTTCCCATAAACAGTGAATTCGTTTACATCTTAAAAGGGGCATGCTAAGCTATTCTAGTAAAACGAAATAGGAGATGAGCATAGATGACGATTAAATTAATTGCAATTGATATTGATGATACCTTATTGAGTACGCAACACCAGATTTTAGACAGTACTAAAAGCCAAATAAAAAAGGCCCTTGATCAAGGCGTTAAAATTGTACTCTGTTCTGGTCGACCATTAGCGGGTGTCGCGCCATATTTAGCGCAGTTAGGGATTGCCGGCGATCGGCAGTACGTTGTGACGTTTAATGGTAGTGTGATTGAAACGGCTGCTGGTGAAATCATTCAACAAGTTGGCATTACGCATGAAACTTATCGCGCTGTTGATCAGTATTCTAAGACTAATCAGCTGGCTTATAATGTATTGGATAGTGATAGCACGATTTATACGAGTAATTTGGACGTCGATCCGATTACGGTCGTGCAAGCTTGGGAGAATGAAGCTGGCCTGTTAATTAGACAACCGGACCAAGTGAAATCGGACGTTAAAATGATTAAAGCTGTTTTTACGGGGCCTTCAGCAGTCCTCAATCAGCATGAAGCGCCGGTCAAGGATCAATTTGGACGGGAAAATTACGTTGTGCGTGCGGGGAGTCGCTTTTTAGAAGTCATGCACCGAGAGGTTAATAAGGGAGCCGCTTTAAAACAGTTAGCGACGCATCTACAATTACAACCAGCAGAAATTATGGCGATTGGTGACGAACAAAACGATATTCCAATGTTTAATTTTGCTGGAACTGCCGTTGCGATGGGCAATGGTTCGGCCGCGGCTAAGCGACACGCCGATTTTATCACAACCGATAATGATCATGACGGGATTGCTCAGGCGTTGGATCAATTTATTTTTTAATGCGTCGTAACAGGTCAGATTCCTAATGGTTCTGACCTTTTTGGTTGTTGAAAAAATGAGAGTATCTTGACAAATATTCTGAATCTTGATACTATTATAAACGTTGAAACGCAGTATAGCGTGCAATATGGAGAATTACCCAAGTCTGGCTGAAGGGAACGGTCTTGAAAACCGTCAGGTGGGTCAAACCACGCGAGAGTTCGAATCTCTCATTCTCCTTAATCGAAATAAGTGTGTTAAGTTGCGGGTAGCAACTGAGCATTAACCTAAAATCCCCCAATTATCTTGATTTTAAGATAATTGGGGGATTTTGTAGTTAAGTGGAGGTGGTTGCAAAACGGCGCTAAGCACAGGAAACTGTGAGTAACTGCACGTTATCAATTGCCTATTAAGTTAAAAATTTATATAATAAGCAATTAAAAAAGCGAATCTTAGCGATTCGCTTTTAGCCTGTTTATTTGTCGTAAGTTGTGAAACGATCAGTATCGTTGTTATAGTCTTTAGCATCAGCTGGGTTTTCAATTGAACCAAATGGCATTTGGCTCCGAAGTTTCCAGTTAGCGGGGATATTCCATTTTTCAGTCACAGCATCATCAATCACTGGATTGTAATGTTGTAAGTTGGCACCAATGCCGGCTTCAGCTAACGCCATCCAAGTGGCGTATTGGGCCATACCGTTTGATTGTTCAGCCCAAACTGGGAAGTTATCAGCATATAATGGCACGTTTGCTTGAAGGCCTTTAATGACATCTTGATCTTCAAAGAATAGAATGGTGCCGACCCCGTTTGAAAATGATGCGAGTTTTGCTTGCGTAGCAGGGAAGTTATCAGCAGGTGTCAATGGTTTCAAAGCATTGGCAGTGATGTCATTCCACAATGTTTTGCTAGCATCACCGAATAAAATGATGGCCCGTGAACCTTGTGAGTTAAAAGCAGAGGGGCTTTCTTTAATGGTTTTAAAAATTAAATCAGAAACGGCTTCTTCTGAAAGATTGATATGGTTGCCAAGTGCGTAGATTGAACGACGCGTTTGTTGTAAATCGAATAGATTTGTCATCAGTAATTCTCCCTTAAAAAAATGAGTTTGTATTTCAACGCCTTAAATATAACACACTTACAAAATGTAAGTAAAGACTTTTGTGTTAAATTTTAAATTTAATCGAGGATTACTTGAGATTCGATTGTTAAGAGTGCGCTAACGTTAGCGGAACAGCCAGTGAATGGACACCAAAATAGCGTTATTGTAATTTACAATAACGCTATTTTCGTCTTTTGTATTTTGCAACTATTCAATAATTGAGTTTACTTTATGCGGTAAATCTGCTTGATTAACCGCAGCCCAGCCACTAATGAAACGGCCTTTTGCCTCTAATTTTAAATAATGATTAGTTTTAAGCTTTTGTGGGGCTTGGAAAGTAATTTGATAATGAGTGCCGTTTGCCCGGTAAGCTTCTTGCGTGTAAAGATAATCGCCATGACTTTGAATTTGACCATAACGATCAGCTGTTTTTAGATAAACCGGTTCTTTCGGAATTAATAAATTAAAACGATCCCACTGTTGGACTAACTCGCCATTGCTGGTGCTCGGTGTTAACGCAGAGCCGATAACGGGAAGACCTCCGATAAATAGAATAATTGTTGCAACTAACAGTACTGCTTTTTTCATTACTTTTAACCGCCTTTTCATTTGAATAGATTTAGTTTAGCAGGCGTGAACACTGGATTGAGTCGGTCTGAAGTTGTAAAAGCCCATGGTCGGTCGAACAACTTTGTAAGGTCGTTTCATAACTAGCGGTTTATGTTCGGTCGATAATCCTTTATAATGATTTGATAGAAGAGACATTGAAAAGTGGGTGAGTATCTTTTGAAAGAAGTTCAAGCAGTCGTGACACAATTAATCGACGTCAGAATGGCGCTTCGACAAGGCACTATCTATCAATCTGTGCCAGAAAAAATATTGACGATCATGGATGATGTCACTTATAAAAGTCGCCGGACCCACGTTGTTGTCCCAGATGATGAATCTCAGATTATGACGTTACTCGAAACGATTAATCAGCGGTTGAATCAAGATGATCAGAAAGCGACGGTGACTGATCTCGAATTAGATCAACTTTTACAACACATTGTTAGTCCGAATACGAAAATTAGAGACAAAGGTATTTTTAATTTGTTCAACCGCCTATTGCGCAAATACGTGCTAACGGCGCAACAAGTTGTGTGGGTCAAAGATCGCTTGATTAGTGATGACTATCTATTTGCGCACATCTTAGAACCTGAGAACGACGGGATCTTTTTACGGTCGTTTAGTGTGATGTTTTTAGCGGGCATATTGTACGCTAATCGGACGCACTACCACGTCTTAACTGAAGCTGAATTAGTGGCGATTGAACTCCGAGTGATGGCGTACGCGGTTATTGAACTAGATTCTCGCGGTTACGTCGCGGGTAAAGGTTGGGCGCATGCGTTAACCCACATTATCAACGTCTGGTCAGAATTGAATGAAACCCAAGAATTACAACGAGCCGATAAATTATTGATGATGGCAGTCCTAATTCAGGCTTATCGCTTTTCAGATAACGCTTTGGCATATGGCGAAGACAGCCATTTAGCGAATGTCTTAATGGTGTTACTCAAGAAGAACCAGTTATATACCGATTATTTCTTAACCGTACTGCAAGATTGGCAAAAGAGTTTGTTGAATATCGTTCCCGAAGATTCCATCGCTTTTTGGAATCGTTGGTATAATCGGAATCGTTTTTTACAATCACTGATGCTCCAACCGGAATTACCCACTGAAATTGACGATTATTTACGTAAAATATCGGATTTATTTTAATTAAGAGAGATAGGATTGAAGATTGAATGACAGTCAAAGGAATTGTTTTTGATGTTGATGGGATTTTGGTCAACAGTGAACCTTATTATTTTGAACAACGTTTAGCTTATTTAAACGCGATTGGCGTGACGTTATCACTTGAAGCAAATCGGCGCTTTATTGGTTCAAATATGAACGCGGTGTTAGCCCAGCTTTTTCCACAAGCATCATTAGTTAAGCGCAATGAGATTAAAGCGGGTTACACCGCCTTTAAGGCGGCGCATCCAATGCAATTTAAACCGATGTTGAACGTGGATGCACCGCTTTTATTGCAACGGATTTGTGCGGATTACCAGATTGGTTTAGCCTCAGCGGGTGAACGTGTTGGTATCAACCGGATGTTAACCGAAACTGCGTTAACACCGTATTTTGAAACAATCATTAGTGGTGCTGAAATGGCCCACAATAAACCGGCGCCCGATGTCTATCTCGCAGCGCTGGCTGCCTTAAAAATTGCGCCAAATGAAGCGGTAGCGATTGAAGATTCAACGCTAGGAATTGCTGCGGGGAAAGCCGCAGGGATGACCGTAATTGCGTTGCAACCATTAGATCCTAATTACGAAATTGATCAAAGTGCGGCCGACTATCGGGTTAGTTCATTGTTGGAAGTCCCAACGGTACTTGCCCAGTTAACGATTTGAAACAACCAAGGAGCATTGCTAAGTCCGAACTAACGGGCTCTAGCAATGCTCTTTTGTCGTTTATTTTATGAAATAGGTCATTATTTTTTAGTAATAAATTAATAATGAGGCAAAAATGTCAATGAGATAATTGTTAGCCATACAATATAAAGATGGGTCAAATCGATAAATAATTGATGCATTATAATTAGTTCATCGGGTATAATAACTATGAATGTAAATAGATGATACTTAAAAGTAATTATCTAAATACGGATATAATGGAGTTTTAGTGATGAAAATATTAGGGACAAAATTAAAAGAAATTCGTAAAGCTAACGGCCTATCCCAAGCAGAATTAGCAGCGGGGATTTGTACGCAAGCGACGATTAGTTTGATTGAAAAAAAGGGCCAAGTTCCAAGTACTAAGATATTGCTCAGTATTTGTCAGCGCTTAGGCGTTCCCATGACGATGGTGATTGCAAATGAAACCGATGAGGTGCATGAATTACTCGATAAAGTACAAGGGTTGTTATTTGATGGTGATTTTAAACAGGGCGAAACCGTGATTCAGGCGATTTCGGTTCACAAATTAGTATCAGCAGACGATTATAAACGGTATTATTATTACCAAGGCCAATTAAAACTGCTAGCTGATCAAAAACCAGATGACGCGCTATTTTTCTTTAATCGGGCGTTCAATCAATATATCATCTCACCGACCGATGTATATGGGGTGTTATGTACAATTGGTATCAGTCGTTCGTATTTATTGAAGAACGCACCTGATCGTGCGCGGTTGTATGTGCAACAGGCTGTCGAAAGTTTGACCGGTATTGAGCTGACGGTTGCGGTGGATTTACAGTTAGAATTGACCATTTATGGCAGCTTGGCCGCTATTTTTCACGAATTACATGAAGAAACCAACGCTGCTAAATACGCGCATCAAGCGATTGACCGCGCGGTCGGCCAAAAAAGTTTGTACTTACTAGACTATCTTTATTTGATTTTAGGACAATCAGAACAAGTCGACAATCAACAACAAGCCTTAGCAGATTTAGCAACTGCCCAAACGCTAGCGACTGTTCGACAACACACGGGGATTTTAGAACAGGTTAAAGATCAGTTAATGGTTACTAAATAAATTAAAACGAGCGCTTATCCGTATTAGTAGAGGATGAGCGCTCGTTTTAATTATTGTTGTTTTTAAGTCGATTAGTGATTAATCTTGACCGATGGTGCTCTTTTTCTTAGCAAGAGCTGGTTTGTTGGCCAAATCAGTTCTAACGACTAGTACGTCGCAAACAGCGGTGCGAGTCACGTATTCAGTGACTGAACCAATCAATAGTCGTTCAACGGCATTTAAACCGGTCGCACCAATCATGATTAAATCAATCTTTTTCTTTTCTGGGATTTCTTTGGCAATTAAGCTCTTGGGTGCGCCATATTCAATGCTGAAATCAACGTCTTTTAAGCCTAAATCATTGGCAGTGACGATGTATTCATTCATTGTTTTCTTCGCAGTTTCGGTGACTTGTTCAACCATCGCAGAATCAAAACTCGAGATATTTTGGAAAGCCCGGGTATCAATGACATGGATCAAATGCAAATGGCCTTCATTTCTAAGTGCAACTTCGACCGCTTTACGAAAAGCGAGTTCAGCTTCATAAGAACCATCAATTGCCACTAGAATGTGTTTGTATTGTTGTAACATATTCATCACCTCATTTAGTTTTACAACCTTATTGTACGCTATCCAGCGGGTAAATGTAAAAAGAAAAGGCTTTTATAGGTTAGTGGCGAAGCAAATACCGACAAAACCAGCGATTAGACTAGCGATAATCACGGTAATCAAGGTCCAAATTACTGGTAGCAACAGTAAAATTAACAGACCACAGACGGCCGTAATGATCAATAAAATACCGGCAATCAAGAGTACGTGGCCGAGTCGCGTATTTTCGGTTAAATCAAAAATCATGAATTGCTGATTATGATAACGATAGAGTACCAATCCGAGTAATGCGATAATGATGAGAAAAATAACGATAACAGTTTGAATCAAAGGTCAATCCTCCTAAATTTAATCCAACAAAAAGGGCCAACGAAAACGTTGACCCTAACAAAGTCGTTGGACTTTGAGAAATCTAATAGTGCCGTAAATGCTTCCCGATAGTTGAGCCCGCGAAAAGTGCAGGTGGGTCAGATTATTATTAACACTGGTTCCTTCGTGAAGAAGTATACACTAGTTAATAACTCATCCGTCCCATTAACGAATTACTTGATCGGTCAACCTAAGGTGGGAAGACGCGAACACCCTAGAAATCTTATATTCATAGTAGCATGATTAGGAATGTGATGCAAACGATTTGTAACCGGTGTCTTAAGAACGCTTGGCTTGGCGTAACCGGATTAATTGTTGTTTTAAGACTTGTTCATATTTACCAGTTTCTTTAGCCTCGTAATAATGCGCGTTGGCCAGTTTAGTGGGTAAGTAATCTTGGGCGACCCAATCGTTGGGATAATCGTGCGGGAATTTATAGTCAACGCCGCGGCCGAGTTTGTCAGCGCCAACGTAATGCGCATCTTTAAGGTGTGCGGGGACTTCGCCGGCTTTGCCAGCGCGAATATCGGCTAAAGCGTTATCGATTGCCGAAATCGCTGAATTCGATTTCGGCGATAGACATAAATCAATCACGGCGACCGCTAAGGGAATCCGAGCTTCCGGAAAGCCGAGTTGTTTGGCAGCGGCAATCGCTTCAACCGTCCGAGCGCAGGCTTGCGGATTAGCGAGACCAACATCTTCGTAGGCCATCGTCATTAAACGGCGACTAATGGACGGTAAATCGCCGGCTTCAATTAACCGGCCCATATAATGCAAGGCCGCATCGACATCGCTGCCGCGGACCGACTTTTGGAAGGCGGATATCACATCGTAATGTGCGTCGCCATCTTTATCGTGGGTTAACGCTTTTTGTTGGACGCATTCTTCAATCACGTCGATATCGATTTGAATCACGCCATCAGCATCTTTAGGGGTTGAACGCACCGCCAGTTCTAAAGCGTTGAGTGCACTGCGTAAATCGCCATTGGTGACGCGTGCTAAGTACTGTTCAGCCACTTCGCTGAGTGCGACTGGCTCATCACCTAGACCTTTTTCTTTATCCGTTAGTGCTCGTTGGAGTGCGACGTGGATGTCGGCTTCAGCTAAGGGTTTAACCTCGAAGATTTGCGCACGACTCCGAATAGCGGGATTGATACTGATATAGGGGTTCTCGGTGGTGGCGCCAATCAAAATAATGCGACCACTTTCAAGATGCGGTAGCAGAAAATCTTGTTTGGTTTTATCGAGCCGATGAATTTCATCGAGTAATAAGATGACAGTGCCACTCATCTTGGCTTCTTCAGCGACAATTTGCAGGTCTTTTTTACTATCAGTCGCGGCGTTTAACATTCGAAAAGCGTATTGGGTACTGCCGGCAATCGCACTGGCAATACTGGTTTTACCCGTACCAGGCGGTCCGTATAGAATCATTGAAGAGAGTAGTTTGGCGTTGACCATGCGCCGAATAATTTTTTGGGGACCAACTAAATGAGTTTGTCCGACAATTTCATCAATATTAGTCGGTCGCATGCGGTAAGCAAGGGGTTGTTGCATGATGGTCCTCCTTAGGTTATTTTGATACTAGTATAACATGTTAGTGAACTATCGTTTAAAAAATGGTGAAGCATGTGTATAATGATGGTACAACTCCGAGTAAAAAGAGGTTAGCGTCATGTCGAATCAACTTTTTGAAACTATTCAACAACTTAATCTAGCACCACTATTGAATCGTGGTGTTTTTGGGATTGAAAAAGAAGGTCAACGAATTGATGGCCAGGGTCATTTGAGTCCCTTAGCCCATCCTGATATTTTGGGCGACCGTCAATTTCATCCCTATATCGGCACCGATTTTGCCGAAACGCAGACGGAAATTGTCAGTGATCAGTTTGATAATACGATTGAGGTTGAACAGCAACTGTCCGCATTAGAACAAGTGTTACAAGCGTCATTGCCGGACTGCGATTATTTGTGGCCGTTGAGCATGCCACCAGTGCTTCCTGCTGATGAAACCCAGATTCCACTGGCTCATTTTACAAAAGACGTCCAGGATTATCGGGAATACCTCGCTAAACGTTACGGTCGCCGCTTACAAATGGTCTCCGGAATTCACTATAACTTTAGTTTAGATCCAACGTTATTAACGCGCTTGTATGGTGAATATTATCATGATCAATATGCGCAGTTGAGTGATTTTAGCGATGCACTTTATTTGCAACTTGCTCAAAATTATCAACAATACCGGTTTGTCCTGACTTACTTATTTGGGGCGAGCCCGATTGCAGAAGCCGGCTTTTTGACGGCTGGTCAAGCGGCACCGGATCATCCAGTGCGTAGTTTGCGGGCGAGTCAACTGTTTGGATACACCAATCATACGGCTAAGATTGATTTTGAATCCGTATCGGCATATGTCACGTCGATGCAAACCGCGATTCAAGCGGGACAGTTGATTTCTGAACGAGAATTTTACGGTAGTGTCCGGTTGCGGAGCCACTCGTTGACGGCCATGGCGACTACTGGGATTGATTACCTCGAATTTAGAGGCTTTGATTTAAATCCCTTCGCCATTACCGGTATGACGCAAAACCAACTTGATTTTCTCCATTTATTTTTCACCTATTTATTGGCGCTACCTAAGCAAGCGGGCACGCTCAGCGAACGATTACAACAAGGGCAAGCGGTCAATGAACAAATCGCGTTGGAAAATCCGAACCAACCGTCAAGTCAACAGGCGATTCTCGTTCAAATTATGGCTGATTTGCATCAGTTTATTTTGGATTATCATTTCGAACCACGATTTTTAGCGGCCTGGAATGTGATGAATCAACAAGTGCTTGATTATCAGTTAACGACCAGTTATCAATTGGCGCAAGCGATTCAAGATCATTCATTAACGGCGTTTGGTCTCAAGCAAGCGCAGTCGATGAAACAGGCACTATTGGCTAAACCCTATCAATTGCAGGGTTATACAGATATGGAATTATCAACGCAGATGTTGATGTTTGATGCGTTTCAAAAAGGGTTGCACGTGGCTGTCTTGGATCGCTCGGATCAGTTTGTTGAGCTAACCTATCAAAAACACCACGAATTGGTTAAAAATGGTAATATGACGAGTCTGGATCAATTAGTCAGTTTACCGTTAGTCGATAATAAAGTGGTCACTAAAATTCTGTTAGCGAATCACGGGATGCGGGTACCCGCGGGTGCTGAGTATACCGATGTCGAAGCGGCCGTTGCGGATTACCAAGTGGCGTTTGGTCAACGAGCGTTAGTGGTCAAACCGAAATCGAGCAATATGGGGGCCGGGATTACGACTTTTGTCACCCGACCAACCGAGGCTGATTTCAAACAAGCGTTCCAATTAGCGCAAGCTTACGATTCACGCGTATTGGTCGAAGAATATATCGCTGGTTCGGAATACCGTTTCCTGGTGATGGATCAAAAAGTCCAGGCCGTCCTTGAACGCGTGCCGGCCAATGTTGTCGCTGATGGTCGGTTAACGATTGAACAGTTAGTCGCCAAGAAAAATGATAACCCGTTGCGCGGTGAGGAACACCTGACACCACTCCAAAATATTCGCTTAGGCGAACGGGAACAATTAATTTTGAAACAGCAGGGTTATCAAGTGACCGACATTCCGGCCCGTGGTAGTCAAATCTTCTTATTGCAAAATTCAAATATTTCTAACGGTGGCGATTCCGTTGATGTGACGGATGAAGTTGATCCAAGTTACTTTGCGATTGCGGAACAAGCGGCCAAGGTTCTGAATCTGAACATTGCCGGAATCGATATTATTATGCCTAATTTATACCAAACGTATAATCCGGAACATCCGGAAATGGCGGTGGTACTGGAAGCCAATTACAATCCAGCAATGTTGATTCATCTGTTCCCGATGATGGGCAAGCGTCGGCGCGTGACTAAGAAAGTACTCGAATTATTATTCCCTGAAATGTAATCAAATAATAAGCTGTGACAGAACTCGGGTTTCAATTGAGTATCAAGTTGAAAAAGCTGATTATCCCGAACTATCAGGATAATCAGCTTTTTTGATTTGAACGGAAATTGATGAGTTCTGGCGCGCGTCGAAGAAGCATGTTGACTTAATACCAGAATGCTAAGACTTCTGTCACAGCTTGTTTTAATTAGTCGAATAATCTTTTAAAGAAACTATCTTTTTCAGGTTTTTCGACTGGTTTATTCGTGGTGGTTGTCGGGTATTTAAGCTCGATCGCAATCGGGTCACAATTAATCGCATCGGCAGCGACGACCAACAAACCAAAGGCGGTCGGATCGGTGTGGGCCGTTTCGTTATTGACGAGGGTAAAGGGGATGCTTTTAGCGGAGAGGGCGGCTAAATAACCAGTCGCCGCCGAATTTTTACCGTTTAACAATACTTGGTAGCCTTTGAATGCAGTCAAATGGCTTTCGAATAATTTTTGATAGTCAGCTTGGGCCAGTTGTTGATTGGTCATGCTAAGGAAAACACGTTCTCGTAATGAACCGAGGTAGCGCCGGCGTTCATCGGGATTGGTTTGGGGCGTCCCGTGCATGGCACTTTCTAAATGTTGTTGAAGTTGATCGTTGTCTGTCAAAAAGGTCACCTCATTTGTAAATTATGCTATATTATAACTATCAGTATAGCATGAGGAGGAATAAGATGTTTACTCAAACTGATTTTACGATTTTTAACGATGAAACGCTCAAGGGGCGTTTAGATAAAATATATACGCAATTGGATCCGAAGTTCGAGACGTTTGGGGCACAATTACAAACCGCGTTTAAAGCGCAAGCCGATTTAGACTTTAGTCTGCACATCGCTAAGCATTTACGCCGGTTTAAGAATCCGCCGATGAACACGTGGATGGCCCTTAGTGAAAGTTCACGGGGTTACAAGATGTTACCGCATTTTGAAGTCGGTTTTTGGGATGATCGGATTTTTGTTTGGTTTGCACTGATGGCCGAGATGCCGAACAAAACGGATTATGCGCCGATCTTAGCGCAACAGACTGACCAGCTGTTAACCGAATTTGTCGATTTTGATCTAAGCTATGATCACATGACTAAACAACAATTCCCGATGTCGACCGATAACTTGGCATTGATCAATACTAAATTTGCCACGACCAAAAAAGGGGAGTGGTTGCTAGGTAAAGTCTATTATCAAGATGATCCGTTGTTTGAAACGCCTGAGAAATTGATGGCTGATATTCAAACACGACTCTTAAAAATGACTGATCTATACAAGCTCGTTAAATAAATTCGTCTCACAAAAAAAGCATCTCCTGTAAAGGAGATGCTTTTTTAGACAACCAATGAAACGGATTAAAGTTTCTTGTTGTAGAATTCAACGATAAGTGCTTCGTCGATTTCAGGTTCTAATTCTGAACGTTCTGGTAAACGAGTTAATGAACCTTTCATTGTATCAGCATCAAAGCTAACGAATGAAGGACGACCAACAGTGCCTTCGATAGCGGCTTTGATGATCACAAGGTCTTTAGATTTTTCACGAATTGAAATTTCTTGACCAGGTTTAACTTCGTATGAAGGAATATCGACACGTTTGCCATCAACGGTAACGTGACCATGGTTAACTAATTGACGTGATTGAGCACGTGTGCTTGCTAAACCTAAACGGTAAACCAAGTTATCCAAACGTTGTTCAAGTAAGACCATCAAGTTAACACCATGCTTACCTTCGCGAATTTTACCAGCGCGAACGAATAAGTTTTGGAATTGACGTTCGTTTAAACCGTACATCATACGTAGCTTTTGTTTTTCGCGTAATTGCATACCGTATTCAGATACTTTACCGCGACGGTCATTACCGTGTTGGCCAGGGGCGTAAGGACGACGAGCAAGTTCTTTACCTGTACCTGAAAGTGAGATACCTAAACGACGAGAAAGTTTCCATTTGGGGCCTGTGTAACGTGACATAAATAAATCCTCCAATAAATGTTTTGGAGTAAAATAATCCGATGTAAACTTAGTAATCGTTCAGTTTGTTTAACAATCTTCGCCTTTGCAGCCGCAAGGTTACGCAATTGAACCAAAAAATATGGGCAAACAAACTGTTGACGGCTTTACCGTTTACTGCTGCATTATTTTACACAATGGCTAGTATAACGTATCAATTGGAAACTCGTCAAGCTTTTTAAGGACGAGAACGCTTGTTTTTTCTGAACTTATCGGCAATTTATGCTGAACCGACACCGTATTCATGCTATAATCAGAATAGCTTAATAGTATCGACTATATTTTAAAATTCAGTTAAATCGCAAAAGGGTGGGTCTTTGGATGTTTTACATTCTGATTGGAATCGTAGTTATCGCGCTTATCTTATATATGGGCGTTATTTTATACCAGCGACACTTTGTGACACAAATTAAACAATTAGAAGAACGTAAGGGCGATTTAATGGCGTTACCGATTCCAGAACGGTTGACGAAATTGCGGTCATTACACTTAACCGGTGAAAGTTTAGACACTTTTAAACGGTGGGAGAAACAGTATAATGAATTAACGAATCATAATTTTGCGACGGTCGAAGGGTATCTATTTGATGCGGAAACGGCCAACACGAAATATCAATTCTTACAAGTTAATCGTATTTTAAAACAACTGCGGGCGTACTTAACGGAAACGGATCAAGATTTGGTTGACGTCCAAGACGCACTTGAAAATTTATTGGCGAATGAAGCTGATACCCGACAACAAATTCAACGGTTACGTGAGAAGTACCAACAATTGCGTAAACGTTTGTTGACCAAGAGCTTCTCATTTGGGCCGGCGCTCGATCAACTAGAAGCAACACTTGGTCGACTAGAAGTTGATTTTGATCGCGCCAATGAATTGACGACGGCGGGCGATCACTTAGGCGCCAAAGCGATTTTACAACAATTAATGACCGAAACGGATCAATTAGAGAATCGGATGGAACGCATCCCGAAACGCTACAATGAATTAGCCAACGAATTTCCAGAACAGTTGGCTGAAATCGCTGAGATTGATCAAAAAATGCGGACGGAACATTATAATTTTGTCGATGAACAAATTACGATTAAGCAACAACAATTAGAAGATCAATCCGATAAGAGTTTAACATTGATGAGTCAGTTAGACATAGAGGCGGTTGAAGCCAATAACGCTGAGATTGCCCACGGCATTGATCAACTATATGACCAATTAGAAGCTGAAATTGTGGCTAAGAAAACCGTTGACCAACAGATGCCAACGATTTTAACGTTTGCCGAACATGCTAAGGAACAAAATCGCGAATTATTATTAGAACTGGATCATTTAAACCAAAGTTACGCCCTGACCCACGATGAGCTAACCACGACCAAGGATTTAAGCAATCAAATTAGCGAACAAACCGCGCTATTAACTGGCTTTCAGAATCAGATTGGCGCACATGAAGCCGTCTATTCAGCCATTGCTGAAGAATTAGTGGCGATTGAGACCCGATTGACTAAGATTGAAGAACAACAACAGACCATTCATGATCAAGTGGCCGACTTACACGATGGTGAAAAAGTCGCCAACGATAATTTACGTCAATTTGAATTAGAATTACGGAGTACTAAACGGTCTGTTGAAAAATTAAATTTACCTGGTTTGCAACAAAGCTATCTAGACTTTTTCTTTGTCGTGTCAGATGAAATTAAGGCTTTGGACAACAGTTTGAACCAGATCAAAATTAATTTAGACGAAATCGCGAAACAATTGATTTTAGTGCAAGAAGACCTAGATGAATTGAAACAAAAGACCAACGATTTGGTCGACAGCGCGCTCATGACGGAACAGCTCTTGCAATACGCGAACCGTTACCGGCTTGATTTCCCTGAAATTCAAGCCGCTTGCGTTGAAACCCAAGCCATTTTTAATGACGACTGGGACTACCAAAAAGCGTTGGATACATTAGCGACCGCGCTAGAAAAAGTGGATCCAGGGGCTTATACTAAAATCGAAAAAACTTATTTCCAACAAAAAGAAGTTTAGCCAATTTAGGTCAAAGACTAGAATTGTTTCTAGTCTTTTTTGTATGAAGCTGTTAAGATTAATAACTAGCGTTTCAAATTCACTTTGTTATAATGAAAAACAAAAATACTAATTTTTAGTAAGAAGGATCGATATGATTTATTTTGACAATAGTGCAACGACACAGATTGCACCAGGCGCGTTAGAGACTTACCAAGCGGTTAGTCAGCAATTTTACGGTAATCCATCGAGTTTACACGCGATTGGTGAGAAAGCCTTCCATATATTGGAACAATCACGTCAACAGATTGCCACTTTATTAGGGGTTCAATCAGACGAGATTTTTTTCACTAGCGGTGGGACTGAAGGCGATAACTGGGTACTCAAAGGGACTGCGATTGAGAAGCAGGCTTTCGGTAAACATTTGATTACGACCAGTGTTGAACATCCGGCGATCATTAAATCGATGCAACAATTGGAAAAACTCGGTTTTGAAGTCACTTATCTCCCTGTCGATAAACTCGGCCGGATTAACCCGACTGATTTGAAAGCCGCGATTCGCAAGGATACGATTTTGGTGTCCATCATGGCGGTTAATAATGAAATTGGTAGTCGGCAGCCATTAGATGAAGTTGCGACGATTTTAGCGGATTACCCCAACATTCATTTTCACGTCGATGCCGTTCAAGGGATTGGCAAAGGGATGCAATCGTCGATTTTTAACGAACGCGTTGATTTTGTGACGTTATCCGGGCACAAGTTCCACGCCCCCCGCGGGATTGGTATCTTGTATAAGAAACGCGGCCGGCACATCGCGCCACTCTTAACCGGTGGCGGACAAGAACATGATTTGCGTTCTGGTACCGAAAATGTCCCAGCGATTGCGGCGATGGCCAAAGCCTTGCGGTTATTGTTAACCGATGAAGCAAACAAGGTCCAACAACAAAATGCTATTCGACAACGGCTGTACGACCATATCAGTCAAGCCAATCAAACCGTGATGTTTTCACAAATGACGCCAGAGTTTGCACCCCACGTACTGTGTTTTGCGATTAAAGGGGTGCGTGGTGAAACCATCGTACACGCTTTTGAAGAAGATGCCATTTACATTTCTACGACCAGCGCTTGTTCCTCTAAAAAAGGCACGGAATCTAGTACGCTCAAAGCGATGAATATCAATGAAAAAATTGCGACCAGCGCAGTTCGCATTTCATTGGACGAACATAACACGTTGGCTGAAGCCGACGCTTTTATTCAATCGTTTGACCGAATCAATGACCGTTTTAGAAAAATTAATTCATAAACCACAAGATTAAGGGAGATCAACATGCAATATACTGAAATTATGGTTCGCTACGGCGAATTATCGACTAAGGGTAAGAACCGCAACGACTTTATCGGTCGTTTAAACGGGAATGTGACTAAGGCGTTACATGAATACACCAACCTCCGTATTCATCCGAAACGTGACCGGATGCACATCGTCTTGAATGGTGACGATGCGGATGGCGTGATTGAACGTTTACGCCACGTTTTCGGGATTCAAAATTTCTCACCTAGTATTCAAGTTGAACGGGATATGGACGCGGTTAAAGCGACCGCTTTGGCGATGATGCAAGAAATTAGTGAACCCGGGATGTCCTTTAAAGTCAACACACGTCGTTCAGATCATAAATTCTTTTTAGATACGAATGAAATGAACCGTGAATTAGGTGGTTATTTATCAGATGAATTGCCTGAATTAGAAGTTCAAATGAAAAAACCAGACATCACGTTCCGCGTTGAAGTGCGCCAAGATGCGATTTATTTGACGAGCCAAGTGATTCAAGGGGCCGGTGGTTTACCGGTCGGCACAGCTGGTAAAGGGATGTTGATGCTTTCTGGTGGGATTGATTCACCAGTTGCCGGTTATTTAGCCTTGAAACGGGGCGTTGATATCGAAATGGTCCATTTCTTCAGCCCGCCTTATACGAGTGATAATGCTTTAAATAAAGCCAAAGAACTATCCGCTAAACTGGTTCCTTACGTGGGCAGTATCAAGTTTATCGAAGTGCCATTTACTGAAATCCAAGAAGAAATCAAGCATTCCGTACCAGAAGGGTATTTAATGACCATTCAGCGCCGGATGATGTTGCGCTTAACGGATCGGGTTCGCGAAATGCGGAATGGTCTTGCAATTTTTAATGGCGAATCAGTTGGCCAAGTCGCTTCGCAAACGCTAGAAAGTATGCTAGCGATTAATGACGTTTCAACGACCCCGATTATCCGGCCAGTCGCAACGATGGATAAAAATGAAATCATCGCCGTTGCTAAGGATATCGATACGTACGAATTATCAATCATGCCATTCGAAGATTGCTGTACCATTTTTGCACCACCTGCACCAAAGACGCGTCCACGCTTAGATAAAACGCGCTTCTACGAAAAGAATATCGACGTTGAAGCGTTACTAGAGCGCTCATTGGCCGGTATCAAGGTCACGGAAATTAAAGCCGGCGACCAATTCTTGAACCAAGACGAAGAAATTATTTCGGAATTACTATAGTCTCTGTATTAAAAGCCTATTGATTGGGCTTTTTTTGTTTGGAGATATTAATCATATTGTAGAACTTTTAAGGTGAAGTATTGTGATGATTGTTCATATATACATAATGAATCCCGTGCATAAAATTTACTGACCCGTAAGCTGTTGGATCTAATTACAGTGGCGAAATAGGTTCAAGGTGAACATATTATTTTAGCGGGTATTACAGTGTGGAGGTGAGAGCTTGGAACCGTTTGATTTTATTAATAACATGCCGAGCGATGAACAAATGGATGAAAGGATTCGTTGGTATCGCGATAATGCTCATATTGTGATGAAGGGTGAAGACCTAAAAATATGTTTTAGAATTGCATCAGAGATTATAAAGCTTGGTAAGCTAGAACACAAGAAGTACAGCCCAAATTATGTTCAAAAAGCAATTAAGAGTAATCCCGTTGCTAAGCAGTATTACGAATATTTAAGTGATGCAGTACTTCATGATGTGGCTGGTTCACGATTGAGCTATAAAAACATGAATCATAAGGCATATGATTTTATAGACTATGTGTATTTTGATTATCCAAGAGTTAAAGATTAACGAATTGTCAGCCTATGCAGTCATATTTAATACTCTCAAGATGTTCTAGCATTATGACAGAGTTTTTGTAAAATCTACATTAGAGGTGATGGAATGACTTTTTTGGGGTTAGAAGTAGGTAGCTGGGCTGATTGGGTTAGCGGAATTGCTACGACAGCTGGTATTTTATACACAATGCAACTTAACAAAGAATCTAAAAGACCAAAGTTAGAGTTAACGACTTATTTACAGGCTACAAAAGAGGGTGAGCTTGCAAACGATTTAACCGAAAGAACTTTGATCTATGAAGTGGTCAATAATTCCGGAGTGCCGATGCGGATAAAGAGATTAGGCGTTAAATTTACATCCGATAGTATATTTAAGAAAGAGCTTACGAGTGAGAATGTTAAATTAGTTGAAGATGGACATAGCTTTGAAACTTTGTCGCCTCAAGATTCATATAGTAGTTCATTCTTTTTTATTTGGTACGATTATTTTCCTAAAAAAAATAAATTTATTCGAGCATATCCTTATGTTACATTACAAGATGGTATGGTAATTAGATCAAAAAAATATGCAATATATCATAGAAATGATTTTGGAACTGATAGAAAATAAGCGATTATAGGCAGCTTAGGCTGTCTTTTTTAGTATAAAAAATAAAGGAGTAATTTAAATGGGATTTTTATATGCTGTAAGTATTATTTTGCTAATTGCAAAGGTAGTAAAAATGAATTAGTATGGGTGGTTTCTGGTATTCCTATCCGCAATTACCAGTGTAGTGATTAAACATATGATTATAATGTTTGCGGTAGTGATCAGTTGGCTAAATTAATATATTTAAAGTACGGGTATAAAATTTCCGAGTTGGCGGCTACTGAGAAGTGGTTAACTGATATGCTAGTTGATTACCCAATATCAAAGTTTAAACGTCATTCTATATGAGTGGCGTATTTTTGTGGTTACTCTTTTTAAGGGCAATAAAATAGCGCAATATTTAGGCAATATGCTACGCTTAACTTAAATCAATTAGGAGGCGATTAAGATGGCAGATAATTATCAACGAATATTGGTCGGATTGGATGGGTCAACGATTGCCCAGCAAGCGTTTGAGGAAGCCGTGGCCGTGGCTAAACGGAACCGGGCAGCGCTGTTTATTGCGAGCATCGTGCCGGACAACGAATACGCTTCGGTGGCCGTCGGGGCATCGATGCAAATGATTGATGCGGAAACTGCGGAGGCCGAAAAACGGGTGCACGAAGCGACCCGTTATGCGGAAGAACACGGTGTGACTAAAGTGGTGCCGATTGTCAGGGTGGCTGATCCCCGTCGAGCGTTGGCCGAAACCCTACCAGTCGATTACCATATTGATCTGATTATGCTGGGGATTACGGGCAAGGGTGTTATCCAACGACTATTAGTGGGTTCGGTTGCTCAGTATGTGAGTCGGCATTCAACGACCAACGTGATGTTGGTTAAGCAACGGACGCTTCAAGAACCGGTAGCAGCTGAAGAAAAGTAAGAATTAATGAAATAATTCACAAAAATGTAAGCGCTTATGCTATGATTAAGTAAATCAATTAGCAAAGTGAGGTTAGCCCCATGAAGACGCCACGGTTAAATTTACCAGAAGCGGTTGCGCGCAGAATTCCCATTTATTATCGGTACTTTAAATTACTGGATGAAGACGGCATTGAACGGATTAAATCTGAACAGCTGGCCAAACTGGTCTCGATTCCATCGGCCACGATTCGGCGGGACTTTTCCTATTTGGGGGATCTCGGTCGCAGTGGCTATGGTTATGAGGTGAGTTATCTCATCAAGATTTTTTCAGAAGTTTTAAAAACGGATATCACGACTAAAATCGCCGTCGTCGGGGTCGGTAATTTAGGACGAGCTCTAATTGAACATAATTTTAAACGTAATCCCAATTTAGTGATTAGTTGTGCGTTTGATCAGCAGCCAGACTTAATTGGGCAAACCTTGAACACCGTACCAGTCTATGCGAGTCAAGAGTTAGCGATGCAGGTTCAAACCCGCCAAATCACAACGGCCATTCTGACGGTGCCGAGTCAGGTGGCCCAACAAGTGGCGGAGACATTGGTGGCAGCTGGTGTGACATCCATTTTGAATTTTGCACCAACGCGGTTACAATTACCACACCATATCAATGTTCGCTATTTAGATTTAACGGCTGAATTACAAACGTTGTTATTATTTGAAGAATGAGAGTTGACCTTTCACGGATTCTCAGCTAAACTATTAACAACGCGTTGAACAAGAGCGATTAGTAGGAACTCGTCCAGAGAGAAGAAGGTTTGCTGCAACTTCTTCCGAGGCACTACTAAGCGGTAGCTTGTGAGCTGTTGTCTTGAATCTTAGTAGGGATGACCGGACAAACCGTCCGTTAACAAGTATGAGTTGGAGACCTTTGTGTCTCAATTTAGGTGGTACCGCGAAAAGCATTCGTCCTATTGTGATGAATGCTTTTTTGTTGTCATAAAACGCAATTATATAAAAGGAGTTCAAGCTGATGACAAATCAAAAAGAGATGTCGACTAAATACGATCCTAATCAGGTCGAAGCCGGCCGTTACCAAGAATGGCTAAAGGCAGATGCCTTTAAACCCAACGCTAATCCGGATGCCAAACCCTATTCAATCGTTATTCCCCCACCCAATGTGACGGGAAAATTACATTTAGGCCACGCCTGGGATACCACTTTACAGGATATGTTAATCCGTCAAAAACGGATGCAAGGCTACGATGTTTTATGGTTACCAGGGATGGATCATGCGGGGATTGCCACTCAAGCTAAAGTCGAAGCGAAATTAGCTGAAGAAGGCATTTCACGTTATGATTTAGGTCGCGAAAAATTTATCGACCAAGTTTGGGAATGGAAAGATGAATATGCCGCAACGATTCATGATCAATGGGCTAAGTTAGGCTTATCATTAGACTATTCACGGGAACGTTTTACGTTAGATGACGGTTTATCAGATGCCGTTCGGAAGGTTTTTGTGAAGCTCTACAATAAGGGGCTCATTTACCGTGGCGAATACATCATCAACTGGGATCCGAAAGCGCGGACGGCCTTGTCAGATATTGAAGTCTTACATCAAGATGACGAAGGGGCGTTCTATCACGTTCGTTACCCACTATCTGATGGTTCTGGCGACATCGAAATTGCCACGACTCGTCCAGAAACGTTACCGGGTGATACGGCGATTGCCGTTCATCCCGATGATCCGCGTTATAAGGATTTAATCGGTAAAACAGCGATTCTGCCTTTGATGGATCGTGAAATTCCCATCATTGCGGACCACTATGTCACGCAAGATTTCGGAACGGGTGCGGTTAAAATCACACCAGCCCATGACCCTAACGATTTTGAAGTTGGTAATCGTCATGATTTACCACGGATTAACATCATGAACGAAGACGCTAGTATGAATGAAAATGCTGGTAAATATAACGGGATGGACCGTTTCGAAGCCCGTAAAGCAATTGTTGCTGATTTAGACGCGGCCGGCTATTTATTGAAGGTTGATCCAATGACCCATAGTGTCGGTCATTCTGAAAGAACGGGTGTCCAAGTCGAAGCCCGCTTATCAACGCAATGGTTTGTCAAGATGCAACCGTTAGCTGAAATGGCGTTGAAGAACCAAGCAACTGATCAAAAGGTTAACTTTGTCCCTGAACGTTTTGAAGGCACCTTTACCCAATGGATGGATAACGTGCATGACTGGGTGATTTCACGTCAATTATGGTGGGGTCATCAAATTCCGGCTTGGTATCACAAACAAACGGGTGAAATGTACGTTGGTGAAGAAGCACCTAAGGATATTGAAAACTGGGCCCAAGATTCTGATGTGTTAGATACTTGGTTTAGTAGTGCCCTGTGGCCATTTTCAACGATGGGCTGGCCAGATACAGAAGCGCCTGATTTCAAGCGTTACTTCCCAACTAACACGTTGGTTACGGGTTACGATATCATTTTCTTCTGGGTCTCACGGATGATTTTCCAAAGTCTGGAATTTACGGAACAACGCCCATTTGAACACGTCCTAATTCACGGTTTAATTCGGGATGAACAAGGTCGTAAGATGAGTAAATCATTGGGCAACGGGATTGATCCGATGGAAGTCATCGAAAAATACGGTGCGGATGCGCTTCGTTGGTTCTTGACGAGTGGTTCAACCCCCGGACAAGATACGCGTTTCAGTTATACGAAGATGGATGCGGCTTGGAACTTTATCAATAAGATTTGGAACGCGAGTCGGTTTGTCATCATGAATCTAGAAGACACACCGGCACCAACGCACATCCCAGAAGCCGCTAATTTAGATTTAACGGACAAGTGGATCTTAAATCAATTGAATCAAACGGTTGCTGAAGTCACTCGTTTATACGACAACTTCGAATTTGGTGAAGCTGATCGGACCTTGTACAACTTTATCTGGAACGATTTCTGTGACTGGTATATCGAAATGGCAAAAGAAGTGCTCTATGGTGAAGACCAAACAGCGATTGCCAACAAACGTTATAATTTGGCCTACGTCTTAGACCAAACGTTACGTTTATTGCACCCCGTCATGCCATTTGTTACGGAAGAAATTTGGCAAAGTATGCCGCATGATGGTGATTCAATCATGACCGCGACTTACCCAGAAGTGCATGCCGAATTAGTTGATGTTGAAGCAACGGAACAAATGAACGCGATTATTGATTTAATTCGCAGTGTTCGTAATATTCGTTCAGAGGCTAACGCGCCATTATCAAAACCAATTGACGTCTTAATCAACATTCAAGATGCTAAATTGACGGCGATTTTCAAAACGAATCAAGATTTCATCGAACGCTTTATTCATCCTAAGTCATTAGAAATTGCGGCTGGCTTAACAGCGCCCGCTTTGGCTAAGACAGCGATTATCAGTGGGGCGGAAGTTTATGTTCCATTGGCTGAATTAATCGACTTAGACGAAGAAATAACGCGTCTGAGCGGTGAATTGAAACGACTACAAGGTGAAATTAAACGTGCGCAAGGTAAATTGTCGAATAAAGGCTTTACTGATCGGGCCCCTGAAAAAGTCGTCCAAGAAGAACGCGACAAACAAGCTGATTATGAACAACAATATCAATCAACTGAAAAACGCTTAGCTGAATTAAAAGCAGCGCGTTAAGCACAATCGAAGAAGTCCCAAACCTTAATCGTGGTTTGGGACTTCTTTGTGTTATTCTAACTTTTTAATGGGGGTCAATCGTGTTCTATGCTAAAATGAAAGCAGTGCAATAAAGGAGAAACAAGTCATGACAGTTACGGATTACCAGTCGGCATTGGCGTATATCCATTCCCGACCACGATTACATAAAGAAGCTAATTTAAACCGAATTGGGGCCTTATTAGACGCATTGGGGCGCCCGCAAGAAGGCCAACAGTTCATTCACGTAACCGGGACTAATGGCAAAGGGTCGGTCGTTAAGATGGTCACTTGTTTGCTAGAAGCGACGGGGTTAAATGTCGGCCGGTTTACATCGCCGTTCATTACCCGATTTAACGAACGAATTGCCATCAATCAAACCCCGATTCCCGATGCGCAATTAGTCGCTGAGGTCCAAAAAATTGAGCAACAAGTCTTACGGTTACAAGCGGCTGATTCGGAATTTGCGGTGACGGAATTTGAAACGATTACGGCCGTCATGTTTGACTATTTCAAACAACAAGCCGTTGATATCGCGGTGATTGAAGTTGGGATTGGTGGCTTATACGACTCAACGAACGTCCTAACGCCGCAGATTGCCGTGATTACCTCAGTTGGCTTAGATCATCAAAACTTATTGGGACCAACCTTAGGCGCGATTGCCACCCATAAAGCGGGGATTATTAAAGGCCACCACCCGGTCATCATTGGGCGTTTGCCGAGTGAAGCGCAAGCTGTGATTACGGAAACCGCCGAACGTTTAGCGAGTCCACTAGCCATCAATGGGGTCGATTTCGAAGCCCGCTTGACGAAGACCCTGCCAACTTGGGGTCAACAATTAATCTTTAGTAATCAAGCTAATCGACTACAACAATTACAAATCCCCTTAATGGGTGATTATCAGATTCAAAACGCGGCGGTTGCGTTACAAACCTATTTGACTTATCTAGCACAACAGCACCTGCCTGTCGATATTTTGACGATTAAACGGGGGTTGAAGCAAGCGACCTGGCCCGGTCGCTTTGAAAAAATCAATGATGAACCGCTCATTATTCTGGACGGGGCGCATAATCCGGAAGGAATTACGGAACTGGTTAAGACGATTCGCCACCAATTTAAAGGCCGTGATATTCGGTTGTTATTTGGCGCATTAGGCGATAAGAACTTGGCACAGATGTTACCACCGCTTAAAAAAGTGGCCAGCACCTTATTATTGACGACGGTGCCGGACAATCCCCGCGCCGCAACGCCAGAACAGTATGCGCAGGTCGATTCAGAAATTGCGATTGAACCGGATTGGCCGGTCGCCCTAACTCGTATATTGGCCGATATTTCAACCGATGACGTGTTGGTGATTACCGGTTCACTGTATTTAATCAGCGCCATTCGGAGCTATTTTAAAGGAGAGATAATTGATGACTAACGGGATTATTTTTGATATGGACGGCTTACTGGTCGATTCAGAAAAAGTGTACTACCAAGCAAATCGAATGGCCGCCCACACGATGGGTTTTGAATTAACGGCCGATGATCAACACGCGATTTTGGGGACAACCGATCAGTACATGCGTCAATATTTTGAAACGAAACTCGGCTCAACTGATAAGATGACCCAGTTTATTGCGTTATCTTACGCTAAGGTCGAAGAAGTCGTCCAAAATGACGGTGTTGCGATTAAACCTGGGTTGGTTGAATTATTGGACTACTGTGATGATCAAGGGATTGATCGGGTTATTGCGTCCAGTAATTTCAGAAACATGGTCGAAGATTTTATGCAAAGCACCGGTCTGAGAAATCGGTTTGAACGCATTGTGACCGGGGATGAAGTGACTCACAGTAAACCCAATCCGGAAATCTTTTTGAAAGCGCTAGACCAACTAGCCGTGCCAGCTGCTAAAGCATTGGTTTTAGAGGATTCACCCAATGGTGTGTTAGCGGCTAGCCGCGCGAATATTCCGGTGATTATGATTCCGGATATGGTGGCCCCAACTGCAATCACGAACCAACAAACGCTCGCAACGGTGGCTAATTTAGCAGAAGTGATTCCGTTCCTCAAAAAATAATCAACTTCTCACGTATGATTGAGAGAAGGACTAAAAGCAGTTCAGCTGAACTGCTTTTTTTGATGGGAGGTAACGATGTTTAAACCACGGGAACAACTCATGCAACACGGCGCTGCTAGTCTAACGGACGAACAATTGGCTGCTGTGATATTACGTGTTGGCAATCAACAAGCGACGGTTCAAGAAGTGGCGCAATCGCTGTTAAAACAATATCCAGATTTTCGCGATTTAGAACAAGCCAGTTTAACAGAATTGGTGCGTTTGACCGGGATTGGTCCGGTTAAGGCGATGGAACTCCAAGCAATCTGTGAACTAAGTCATCGATTGCAAATGCAACGCACGATTCGCTTTGGGGTGATTGCTTCGAGTCAGATGGTCGGTCAGCGGATGATCGACTTATTGGCGGGCGAAACGCAAGAACAGCTATTAGTGGTGTTATTGGATGTTAAAAACCAAGTGATTCAAATTAAACAAATTTATGTTGGGACCTTAAATAGTTCGGTCGCTCATCCGCGTGAAATTTTTAAATTAGCGGTGCAATATTCAGCCGCCAAATTTATTTTGGTCCACAACCACCCGAGTGGCCAATTAACGCCTTCAACTCAGGATATCGCCTTTACGAAACGAGTGACCGGCTGTGGAGAGTTAATGGGGATTACTTGTTTGGACCATCTGATTATCGGTAGCCAGCACTATTTAAGTTTGCGTGAGGAGGGTTATTTAACGGATTAAGGCGTTTAAATTTTGGTTAAGAATCTTTTAATTTTGGTATAGAGATGAAAATAATCATGAAAATCCGTTAACATGTAGTTACATTGCGTTTTTTATTATGAAAAATTATGATATAATGCCAATGACTATAAAAACGTTTGGTTATCAAAGGAGAGAAAAATAGTGTTCGGATTAGGGACTAAAAACATCGGTATTGACTTAGGTACCGCAAATACGCTCGTATACATGGACGGTAAAGATATCGTCTTAAGAGAACCCTCTGTTGTCGCTAAAAATACACAGACTGGTGACGTCATTGCCGTTGGTTCTGAAGCACGTGACATGATTGGCCGAACACCTGGCAATATTGTTGCGATTCGCCCCATGAAAGATGGCGTGATTGCTGATTATGATACAACTGCAGCGATGCTTAAATATTTCATCGAAAAATCATTAGGTCGTTCATCTGGCAAACCATTTGTCATGGTCTGCGTCCCTAGTGGTGTCACAGAAGTTGAAAAACGGGCCGTTATCGACGCAACTAAAGTCGCTGGCGCTCGCGATGCTTACGTGATTGAAGAACCATTTGCCGCAGCAATTGGTGCCGGTCTTCCAGTGATGGATCCAACGGGTAGCATGGTTGTTGATATCGGTGGTGGTACAACCGACGTTGCGACGATTTCATTAGGTGGGATTGTTTCAAGTCGTTCAATTCGGATGGCCGGTGATAAATTAGATGATGCGATTATTTCATATATTCGTCAAAACAGTAATTTATTGATTGGTGAACGGACTGCTGAACAAATCAAATTCCAAATTGCTTCAGCATCACCTGAACGCGCTAAAGAAATCGAACCAATGAGTATTCGCGGTCGTGATTTAGTGACTGGGTTACCTAAGACGGTTGATATTCAAGCCGTTGATATTGCTGAAGCGATTAAAGAAGTCGTCACTGCGATTATCGAAGCGATTAAAGAAACCCTTGAAGAAACATCACCTGAAATTGCCGCTGACGTCATTGATCACGGGATTGTTTTAACGGGTGGTGGTGCTTTATTGAAACATTTGCCAGAAGTTATTTCGGATGCCACTAAGGTCCCAGTATTCATCGCACAAGATCCATTGGATTGTGTTGCGGTCGGGACTGGTGAATCACTTAAGAACATCGATGTTATGAAAAAAAATTAAACAATCTTAAAAGTGGGACAAGAAGTGGTTAGTTTGTGGAACACCTAAATTAGAGACTGATTCGGGTTGTGAATCACGAGACTAGTTTAGAAACCGCCTAATCGTTTTTTGTCCCACATTTAGGCTATTAAAGATGGATGGTGGCGAAGAAACCATGCAAAAGTTTTTCTCGAATAAAAAATTAATTGTTTTATTAGTCACGTTAATTGTCTGCATGGGACTAGTCGCAATGTCAGTTGGCTTGCGTAATAGTAAAAAAGCCCCCAATTTTGTGCGACAATTCGGCAATGATGTCGTCGGTATTACGAACCAAGTCGTGAGCGTTCCGGCGAACGGTATTGGTCACGGCGTCGACGCCTTAACAGATCTAGTGAACACTTATCAAGAAAATAAAGATTTAAAAGCACAATTGGATGATTTAGCTCAAACCAAGGTGCAAACGCAAACGTTAAAAGAAGAAAATGCTAGTTTAAAAAAGGAATTAAAATTAAAAGGGACGCTAACCGATTATACGACGGTGACGGCCTCGGTTTTATCGCGTAATCCGGACAACTGGCAAAACGCCTTGGTGATTAATAAAGGCGCTTTGGCTGGTTTGAAGAAGAACATGCCCGTCATGTCTGAATCTGGAATTATTGGTCGCATCACTGAAGTCAATAAAACGAATTCGAAAGTTGAATTAGTTTCAAGTACCAGCGGTTCAAGTAACGGTTTTGCAGCCGTTGTTGATACGAAAGACGGTAAACAAGTCAACGGTATCATGACCGGTTACAATGCTGATCGTAAACAATTAAAACTAGGTCAAATTAAGACTGACACCAATATTAAAAAGGGTGATAAAGTGATTACCTCTGGTTTAGGTGGTTTAACGCCTAAAGGGTTGTATATTGGTAAAGTCGCGTCCGTTAAAAAAGATGATTATGGTCTAGCCTTAACGGTCTACGTCACACCCGCGGCTGATTTAAATAATTTAACCGTCGTGACCGTGATTAAACGTACGATTGAAGGTGAGTAAGATGGCGACAGCCCACTTGAAAAATCGCTATTTATTACCCATTTATATAATGGTCGCTTTTTATCTCGATGGTTCAATTAGTCTTTTAGGCCAAACTTGGCTTTACACACCAGATCATACGATTATTAGTCGGTTGTTCATGTTGGTGCTCGTTTTAGCGGCGTTTATCTTGCCCGAAGAAACGCGACTACCATGGTATGCAATCGGGATTGGTTTAATTTATGATTTGTATTATACGGGGATGCTCGGGATGTACACATTTGCCGTACCATTGATTATGTACATTGTGCGGTATTTAAAACAATATTTACCAGACTCGCCGTTTTTTATCGCGTTGGTTTATCTGATTAGTTTAACGTTGTTAGAAACCGTCATTTACTTGTTCAATCGAATGGCCGGCATTGTGACGACGATTCCAGTTGACTTTATCAGCAACGTTTTAGCGCCAACGATTGCCTTGAATTTAGTATTTTTTATCTTTTTATATTTGCCTATCAAGTATTTATTGCTAAAATTAAAATCAGAACGATAAGGGGTTTGATTTTTTTATGGATGCAGTCACATTAAGAGGACGCAAAGAAGGATTTGAGTTAAATATTGACGCAGGGGCTGATTTCGATCAGGCCTTGTTGGCGTTGGCCGAATTATTAACCAAAATCCGTCAGGAACAACCAACATTGGGCTCCGACAAAATTGAATTGGAATTAACGACTGGCTTACGGCTGTTAAACGAAGCACAAGAAGCCGCCTTGCAAACGACGCTAGCACGCTTTCCAGAATTCCAAGTCAATCGGATTCAATCATTAGTGATGACGATTGAGGAAGCGACGGCGCAACGAGAAGCTGATCGGCTCCACGTTGAACCAAATGTGTTACGGAGTGGCCAGGAAGTGAACTACGACGGCGACGTGTTGTTTGTCGGCAATTTACATCAAGGTGCAACCGTTAAAGCCTCAGGGAGTATTTTTGTTCTCGGGGAAGTCGCTGGGATTGTTCATGCTGGTTATCCTGATAATCCAGAAGCTGTGATTGCTGGGGATTTATCACACGCGGTGCAATTACGAATTGCGGATGCGGTGGAAATTCTTGATCATAAAAAAAATCAATTCACTGCGCAAAGTATGAGTTACATTAATGATTTACACGTGATTGATTATGGAGCGATAACGGATTTAAAACAAATCAATCCAAAATTATATCGTAAAATGAAGGAGCAATAACTATGGGAACTGCTTTAGTGATTACATCGGGTAAAGGTGGCGTTGGTAAAACAACTTCGAGTGCGAACATTGGGACCGCACTAGCCCTTTTAGATAAAAAAGTTTGTCTGCTTGATTTAGACATTGGTTTGCGTAATTTAGACGTCGTTTTGGGCCTCAGCAACCGGATTATTTATGATATCGTGGATGTTGCACAGGGTCGCGCGAAGTTACACCAAGCTTTAATCAAAGACAAACGTTTTGATGAAAAACTATATTTATTGCCCGCTGCTCAAAATGCGGATAAAGAAGCGCTTGAACCCGAAGAAGTGACGGCGATTGTCAATGAACTTAAAGAAGAATTTGATTTCGTGATTCTGGATTGTCCAGCCGGAATTGAATCCGGGTTTAAAAATGCGATTGCTGGTGCTGATGGGGCGATTGTAATTGCGACCCCAGAAATTTCTTCCGTCAGTGATGCTGATCGGGTGGTTGGTTTGTTAGAAGAACATGAAATGCAAATTGCACCCCGCTTAGTGATCAACCGAATTCGCCGCCACATGATGAATGAAGGCGAAACGATGGATGTTGATGAAATTACGAAGCATCTATCGATTCCGTTATTGGGGATTGTTTTTGATGACGATGCGGTCATTAAGACGTCCAATGCGGGTGAACCAATCGTTTTAGATCCTAAAAATTCAGCGAGCCAAGGCTACCGCAACATTGCCCGCCGTTTATTAGGTGAAACCGTGCCATTGATGACGTTAAAGGAACGGAAAGTCGGCTTCTGGGCACGCCTTTTCGGTCGTAAATAATTAAACTGGTTGACTTTTCAGAAAATATCGACTAGAATAATCACAATACTTGAAACTGTGAACGGACCAAATTAATTTAAGGGAAACAGAGAGCTGACGTTTGGTGGAAGTCAGACCGTTAAAATTAATGGCACATCCGTGAGTTGATTATCTGAACCAATAGTAAGATAATCCGTTAGCCCGTTATCGCTGTAGTTTTAAAACTACATAAGTTTAGACGATGTGAGTCGTTTATTAAACTGAGGTGGAACCGCGATAAATTCGTCCTCTTGGAGTAATCCGAGGGGACTTTTTTGTTGCATTTAGAACTACGTGAGTTGTTGATTGTAAGGTCAACAAGTATTTGAGGTGGAACCGCGATTAGTCGCCCTCTTTGTGTTTAGGCACGAAGAGGGCTTTTTTATTTGAACGCTTGAAAGGAGCACAATATGATTCAATATAGTTTATCGATTTTACCAGCATTATTAAGTGGGGCTAAGATGACCCTCGCCATTTTCAGTTTAACCGTCTTAGGTTCGATTCCGTTAGGCTTGTTTTTAAGCTTAGGGTTATTAGCCAAGTTTAAACCGCTCAATTATTTATTGAATATCTATGTTTGGTTGATGCGGGGCACGCCGTTACTATTGCAACTGATTTTTATTTTTTACGGGCTACCGGTCGTCGGGATTGTCTTTGATCGTTTTGATGCAGCATTGATTGCGTTCATCTTAAATTATGCGGCCTACTTTGCCGAAATTTTCCGCGGTGGGTTTCAAGCCGTCGATGGCAATCAAATTGAAGCGGCTCATGTGTTAGGTTTAACCTACCCACAAACAATTCGTAAAATCATCGTGCCCCAGACGGTTAAAATTGTGTTGCCGTCCGTCGGCAATGAAGTGATTAACTTAATCAAGGATTCATCCCTAGTGTATGTGATTGGGATTGGCGATTTGCTACGGGCCGGCAATGTTGCCAGTGCGCGCGATGTCAATTTATTACCACTGGTGCTAGTGGCGATTGTTTATCTATTATTAACTGCGATTTGTACCGGGGTTTTGCGTCAATTAGAACGCTACTATCGCTATTACCGTTAAGGAGGGTTTCAGATGTTTCAATTAGTCAATATTAATCAATCTTTTAAAGGTCGGCCAATTTTAACCGATTTAAATTTAACGGTCGAAAGTGGCCAAATCCTGGCAATTGTGGGGCCCAGTGGTGCGGGTAAATCAACGTTATTACGGTTGATGAGTGGGTTAGACCAACCGGATAGCGGTCAATTTATCATTGATGGCGAAGCCTACGAACCGAGTGCGGCTGAAAAAGAAGGTCGAATCGGCGTTGTTTTTCAAGATTTCCGGCTATTTCCACATTTGTCAGTTTTAGAAAACGTCACATTAGCCCCTAAAATGGTTAAAAAAATGGCGAAAGCAACGGCGCAAACGGCTGGCCAACAGCTATTGACCCAACTAGGCTTAGCAAACCAGAGCAGCGCTTATCCATTTCAATTATCAGGTGGCCAACGCCAACGGGTTGCGATTGCGCGAGCACTTGCGATGCAACCTGAGATTCTCTGTTATGATGAGCCAACCAGTGCACTAGATCCATCGCTAGTTGAAAGTGTGGCGCAATTAATTCTGGATTTAAAAAAACGTGAAATGACTCAAATTGTCGTCACTCATGATATTCAATTTGCGCATAAGATTGCGGATCAAATCTTCGAATTACAGCCAAACGAGGTTTAACAATATGAAGAAAATAGTAACGTTATTGACCATCTTATTCGGCAGTGTCTTGTTGCTGGCCGGATGTGGGCCAAACCACCAACAAGATCAGTGGGCCAGTATTCAAAAAAAACAAAAAATTGTGATTGGGATCGACGATAGTTTTGTCCCGATGACTTATCGGGCTAAAAATGGTCAATTAACCGGTTTTGATATTGAGTTAGCGCGCGCCATTTTTAAAGGCAGTGGGATTAAAATTGATTTTCAAACGATTGATTGGGACATGAAGGAAACTGAACTCAACAATCAAACGATCGATTTGATTTGGAGTGGTTATTCTAAAACGGCGCAGCGGGCTAAACGAGTGGCCTTCAGTACACCCTATTTAACCAACCACCAAATGATTGTCTCACTTAAAAGCCAACCAATTAATCAGATTGCCGATTTAACGGGCCAAAAATTAGGCGTTCAAACCGGTTCTTCTGGTATGGAACAATTGGATAGTCGGCCAACAATTCTGAAGCAGAAGATTGCACAAAAGACAGCAATCTTATATGATACTTATAATAACGCGTTTATTGATTTACAAGCGAAGCGCATTGATGGGTTGTTAATCGATGAAGTCTATGCTGATTTTGAAATTAAAGCGCGTCAAAATGGGGCCGATTTTCAAGCGATTAAATCGCCGTTTGCAGCTGAACAATTTGCGGTTGGCATGCGACCTCAAGATAAAAAATTACGCCAATTTATTAATCAGCGCTACGCGACCTTGAAAGCCAACGGACAACTAGCAAAGATTCAAGCAAAATGGTTTAAAAAGTAGGGTGAAGTGAGCATGACAGCCATCGTTATTTGGGGCATCGTCATCATTGTTGTGGTGAATACGTTTGGGGCCATTATCACGGTATTTCGGCAACAACGGGATATTGCGGCGACTTGGGCGTGGTTATTAGTTTTAATTTTATTGCCAATTGTTGGTTTTATTTTGTACCTCTTTTTTGGTCAAAAAATATCCGAAGAAAAAATTTATGATTTAAAAACGCAAGCTCGGCTCGGAATTGACCAACGAGTGACTGAACAAAAGGCGCGGATGCGAGAATTGAAAACGCAAGCTGAACCAACGCTATCCCCTGAAATCCAAAGTCTGATTAATCTTTTCTTGGTGTCGAATACGGCGGTTTTAACGCGCGAAAATCAGGTGTCGGTCTTAACGGAACTACCTGAGGCGTATCAACGCTTATTAATTGATATTAACAGTGCACGTGACCATGTTCATCTCGAATACTACGCCTTCTTTGAATCCGCTCATGGGAAGCAACTGGTCAACTTACTGGCTTATAAGGCCCAACAGGGGGTCAAGGTCCGCGTAATTTACGATGCGTTTGGTTCTCAGAAAATTTCGCGGCATTTTTTTAAACCCTTACTGAAAGCGGGCGGACAGGTGACACCGTTTTTTAGCTCCAAATTTCGGTTCATTAATTTTCGGTTTAACTTTCGAAATCATCGGCAATTTGCGATTATTGACGGTAATACCGCGTTTTTAGGCGATTTTAACCAGTTTAATTATTACCGTGGCTCATTAGCCCGGGATACCCGTTTAAAGATCACCGGTGATGGCGTATTGTCCTTTCAAGCCCGTTTTTTTATGGACTGGAACGCTGCAACGCGTCAATCCAAAGTTTATTATAGCCCAGCCTATTTTCCAACGTCGGCTGAACACGGGACGACTAATATGCAACTCGTTTCTGGGGGACCCGATCGAGAACTGCCTGAAATTAAATTAGGTTTCTTAAAAACAATTGCGGCCGCTAAAAAACGGCTGTGGATTCAAACACCGTATTTTATTCCGGATGATTCGGTACTGGCAGCCTTAGTATTAGCGATTAATTCGGGAGTCACGGTTAAAATTATGATTCCTGAAAATCCGAAACACCGACTAGTCCATCAGGCCAATCTCTACTATGCACGCCAAATTGTGAGAGCCGGCGGACAGGTCTATCTATACCAGTCTAGTGGTTTCCGCGTGCGCGCAATGATGATTGATGGTCAACTAGCAGCAATCGGTACGGCTAACCTAGATATCCGCAGTTTTAAGTTGAATTTTGAAACGACCTGTTTCTTATACGATCCATCCTTAACGACCCAATTAGAACAAGATTTTCAAATTGATCTCAAGTTGTGCTTGCCATTGACTAAACAGCGCTTGGCACAACAGACGACGGGTCAACGGATGAGACAAGACCTCGCTAGATTATTAGCACCGATTTTATAAAACAAAAATAGCGAACCATCCAAGATTGATTGGACGGTTCGCTGTTTTTGATTATTTAAAGTAATTCGTTAAACCGTTGTAAACGGCCGTGGCGACTTGTTCTTGGTAACTACTGCTACTAATGTAATTAAAATCAGTATCGTTGTTGATGTAACCTAATTCAAGTAAGACAGAAGGGCGTTTATTATCACGGAGCACTTGATAGTTGCCGTATTCAATCCCCCGATTAGTTAACGGCAAGGTTTTCGTCTGCGCATTAATCGCTTTAGCCAGCGTGTTATCCTTGCTGCTTGAATAGTAATAGGTCGTGGTCCCACTGGCTTCATTGGCATTGGTACTCGAATCAAAATGAATACTGATGAACGCATCCGCTTTAATTTTATTGGCGACAACCGGCCGGGGAGCGAGATCGATAAATTTATCAGATGAGCGCGTTAAGACGACGTTTGCGCCAGCCGCCCGTAATTTCTTCGCAATTGCATTAACCGTTTCAAGCGTGTAAGTTTTTTCATACTTATCACCCGTTGAAAGGGCACCAACATCGCTACCACCATGACCGGCATCTAAGACGATTGTGGCTTCAGAAAGGGAAGTGGCACTTGTTTTGACGACCTCATTGGTTGATGAGGGGGTCACGACCCAACTAGCAACATAACCGGTATTACCGTCAGCATCCTTGACCTGATACCATAAACCACTTTTACTAACATAGGTTAGCTTGGTATTGGCGGCATAGGTTTTGGAATAGTCGTAAGTCGTGGCGGGACCGCTACGTAACTTCGTATCATTCAACTGCGTCGTGACTGATTGAATATCGGTCGATGTTTGCGTGGTTGAACTAGAATCAGCGGTGGTGGTTGTTTTTTGAACCGTCGTTGGGGCGTCATTAGTGACGCTGATTAAACTACTTTGGACCCAACCAACGGCGTTATTATATTTAATCTGACTCCAACCATTCTGTTGATATAAGACGGTAATTTGATCGCCTTTATTTAGTTTCCCCAATAACTGACTAGTCGAATTACTACTCTTGCGGACATTGGCAAACGTATAGGTGACCTTGGCCACCCGGTTAGAGGTCGCACTGACTTCGGTATTGTCGACTAACCAACTCGCGACCCAACCGATTTTATCACCACTTAAACGGACCTGATACCAATTATTTTTCTGGGAAATGACATTCATAGATTCGCCTTTACTGGCTTGTTCCATCACATCATACGATAATCCGGGACCCTGACGAACATTGACGACGTTTGCTTTGATTGTAATCTGCTGATAAGTTGCTAAGACGTGTGTGGCAAAAAGGCCTACACCAACGATGATTAGCAACAATATGACGGCTGGATAGCGTTTCAGCCAATTCAAAGGTTTTTGCATTTCTTCAACACCTTTGTTAAATTTATTTTAGTAGGTAATTCATATTATTAATTATAGCAAAAATCCGCGTATTCTAAAGGGATAAGCTAAAAAAATTACAAAAAATTCAAGAAATATTGACTTTTGGCGGAAATAACGTTAATCTTATAGCAACAGAATAACTTATGACCGTTGATGGAGCAATAATAAACCACCCAAACAGAGAGATTTCAATGCTGAAAGAAATCACGTGGCACCTGACAGCTTTTGAGGTTCGTGTTTAGCAATAAACACCGTTGGCAACAACGTTATGATCAAGCAAAAATTAAGGTGGTACCGTGCAGATTAAGCACCCTTGTTCAACAACAGGGGTGCTTTTTTGTTTGGTATCTATTTTGGAGGAATGAAAGATGGGCTATCAAAAGCCAAAAGGCACTGCTGACATCTTACCTGGCGAATCCAGCCAATGGCAACTTGTCGAAAAAACCGCACGTGATATTTTTAATCGTTATCAATTTAAGGAAATTCGGACACCGCTTTTTGAAAGCTATGATGTTTTCTCACGGAGTTCGGGTGATACGTCCGATATTGTCAGTAAAGAAATGTATGACTTTATGGATAAAGGGGACCGCCACATCGCGCTCCGTCCTGAAGGAACTGCCGGCGTTGTCCGGGCCTTTGTTGAAAACAAACTCTACGGTCCTGAACATCAAAAACCTTACAAGGTCTATTACATGGGACCGATGTTTCGTTATGAACGACCCCAATCAGGCCGTCAACGTCAATTTCATCAAATTGGGGTCGAAGCCTTTGGTGCTGATAGTCCCGCAGTAGATGTCGAAGTCATCAGCATGGCGATGACCTTGTTGCGCGAATACCAAATTACCGATTTGAAACTCGCGATTAATACGTTGGGTGATGCTGATAGTCGCGCGGCTTATCATGAAGCGCTCGTCAGCTATTTAGAACCCCATTTTGACGAATTAAGTGCTGATTCTAAGGTTAGATTGTACAAAAATCCATTACGGGTTTTAGATAGTAAAGATGCCAAGGATCAAGAAATTGTGAAAGACGCACCGGTGATTTTGGATTACTTGACGGATGACGCTAAGGCGCATTTCGCGACGGTTAAACAACTATTGGATACGCTAAAGATTCCGTATGAAATTGATACTGAAATGGTGCGCGGTCTGGATTACTATAACCATACCATTTTTGAAATCATGACCAACAATAAGGTGCTCGGTCGTGGTTATACGACAATTTTAGCGGGTGGTCGTTATAACGGGCTAGTCGAACAACTTGGCGGTCCTGCAATGGCCGGTTGTGGATTTGGTTTAGGCGTTGAACGCTTATTACTCCTAATGAACGCCCAAAATGACCAACTGGTGGTTGAAACACCATTAGATGCTTACGTAGTTGGGATTGGAATTGAAACCAGTCCAACGACTTTACAAATTGTTGAAAGTATTCGCCAAGCCGGCTTTACGGCGGATCGTGATTATTTAGATCGCAAACCCAAAGCGCAATTTAAAACGGCTAATAAGCTCAACGCTCAATTAGTGATTACGATTGGTGAATCAGAATTAGAAGAACAAAGCGCACACGTTAAAAATATGGTCAGTGGTGTTGAAATTACGGTAGCCATGGCTGACTTACTAACTGATTTTAAGGCAGTCCAAGCACAAATTGCTGCCCAAGGAGAGAATGCATAATGAAAACAGGGACAACTTACAATGGTTTAGTCAATGACAGTTTTATCGGTCAAACAGTGACCTTACACGGTTGGGTTCAAAAACGCCGGAGTTTAGGCAATTTAATCTTCGTTGATCTTCGTGATCGCGAAGGCATCGTTCAATTGGTTTTCAATCAGGATCAACCTGAAGTATTAGCCTTGGCCAATACGTTGCGGAATGAATACGTGATTGAAGTCACTGGTTTAGTTCAAGCTCGTGATGCAGCTGCGATTAATCCGGATATGCAGACTGGTAAAGTTGAAGTGATCGTTAGTGAATTAACGATTTTAAATGAAGCCAAGAATTTACCGTTTGAAATTAAAGATGGTATTACAACGGCTGAAGAAACTAAATTAAAATACCGTTATTTAGATTTACGTCGGCCTGAAATGCAACAAGCCATCATCCGTCGTTCAAAGATTACCCAAGCGGCCCATAAATACTTGGATAACAACGGCTTTTTAAACATTGAAACGCCTAATTTAACGCGTTCAACACCAGAAGGCGCTCGGGATTATTTGGTGCCTTCACGGGTTTATCCAGGGAGCTTTTATGCGCTACCTCAATCTCCCCAAGTTTTCAAACAATTATTAATGGATGCTGGCTTTGATCGTTATTATCAAATGGCCCGTTGTTTCCGTGATGAAGATTTACGTGGTGACCGTCAACCTGAATTTACGCAAATCGATGTGGAAACGTCGTTTATGAGCGCTGAAGAAATTCAAACGCAAGCAGAAGGTATCATCAAACAAGTCATGCAAGATGTTATGGGAATTGATGTGCCAACACCATTCAAACGCATGAACTGGCAAGATGCGATGGACCGTTATGGTTCAGACAAGCCCGATATTCGTTTTGATTTAGAAATTCAAGATTTAACCGACATGATGAAAACCAGCTCATTCAAGGTCTTCAGTGAGACTGCCAATAATGGTAACCTGGTCCGCGCCATCGTTGTTCCTGGTGGGGCTGAAAAGTATTCTCGTAAAAAGATGGACGAACAAACGGATTACATCAAGCGTTACGGTGCTAAAGGCCTCGCTTGGGTTAAAGTGGCCGATGGTGAATTAACCGGTCCAACCGCTAAGTTCTTAAAGGAACAAACGAGTGAATTATTAACGACATTATCGGCCAAAGATGGTGATTTAATCATGTTCGTTGCCGATAAATTCCAAGTCGTTTGTGATAGCTTAGGTTATTTACGGAAACATTTTGCCCATGAAATGGGCTTAGTCGATGAATCACAATTCGCCTATCTATGGGTCGTTGACTGGCCATTATTCGAATACGACGAAGGTTTTGGTCGCTGGATTGCAGCTCACCATCCCTTCACGCGTCCGAACGATACCGATATTGATTTATTAGAAACGGATCCGCATAAAGCCCACGCGCAATCATACGATATTATTTTAAACGGTTACGAATTAGGTGGCGGTTCACTCCGTATCTATCAACGTGATGTCCAAGAAAAGATGTTTAAAGCGTTAGATATTACGCCTGAAACGGCCGAAGAACAATTTGGTCATTTATTAAGTGCCATGGACTATGGTTTCCCACCACATGGTGGCTTTGCGATTGGCTTAGATCGCTTCGCCATGTTATTATCTGATCGTGATAACATTCGCGACGTAATTGCTTTTCCTAAAAATTCACACGCCTCAGAACCAATGACGAGTGCACCTAGCCGAGTGGCTGACGCACAATTAGATGAATTAGGTTTGGAAGTTGAACCAGAAGTTAGGGCAGAATTAGACAAGTAAGTGTGTTGAGTTGCGGGTAGCAATCGAGCATTAACAGAAAATTATCTAGTTATCTTGATTTTAAGATAACTGGATAATTTTAGGTTAAGCGGAGGTTGTTGCAACTCAAAAACACGTTATCCTTGCCTATCAAGTTGAAAAATCCGTTTATCCTGAATTTAGGGATAAGTGGATTTTTTGATTTGAACGGAAATTGATGAGTTCTGACGCGTGTTAACGAGAAATGTTCGTTTAGATCAGAATACTGAGATTTCTGTCACAGCTTGGCCCTTTTTTGAGCAGATTAATCGTAATTCACCGCTGAATGGTTATAATTAGGAACACAAAGGGGTGTTGTGTGATGTCAGAAGACTTAAGAAACCAATTAACACCAGAACAATATGCAGTCACTCAAGAAGGTGCGACTGAAGCGCCGTTTACTGGGCAATATGATCAATTCGAGCGACCCGGCATCTACGTCGATGTTGTCAGTCATGAACCGCTATTTAGTTCACTCGATAAATACGATGCCGGCTGTGGTTGGCCGTCTTTTACGAAACCGATTGAAAAGCTGGCCGAAAAACGCGATCAATCCTTCGGCATGGAACGCGTTGAAGTTCGTAGTCGTCAAGCGAAGTCCCATTTAGGCCATGTTTTTACCGACGGACCCCAAGCACAAGGTGGGTTACGCTATTGCATTAATTCGGCCGCTTTAAAATTTGTTCCGTTGGCTGAGCTAGAACAAGCTGGTCTCGGCCAATACCAATCGCTATTTGAAGGAGGTCGTGCATGATGGCAGTCGAGACCGCAATCTTTGCAGGAGGTTGTTTTTGGTGTATGGTGCAGCCGTTTGACCAACAACCCGGGATTTTAAAAGTCGTTTCCGGTTATACTGGCGGCCACGTCCCCAATCCAACCTATGAACAAGTCTGTACCCATCAAACGGGCCATACTGAAGCCGTTGAGATTACTTTTGATTCGGCCATTATCACTTATGCGGATTTAGTCGAAATTTATTGGCGACAGACTGATCCTACCGATGCGATGGGTCAGTTCCAAGATCGCGGTGATAGTTATCGACCGGTCATCTTTGTCAATTCAGAAGCCCAACGAACGATTGCGATGGATTCTAAAAAAGCATTAGTGGAGAGTGGTCGTTTTCAAGCGCCAATTGTGACTCAAATCGAAACCGCCAAACCGTTTTATCCAGCGGAAGACTATCACCAAGATTTCTATCAGAAAAACCCATTCAGAGCTGAATTGGGTGAAATTCAACGCAAAAAATTTATTCATGAGAATTGGTCCGATTAATTCTAATAAAACCTTTAGTATTAACTGATGATGTGCTAGAATGGTAGACATCAAAAGTGAATGATAGGTGATTATTAAGTGGACGATCTAGCACGGAAACATCAAAATATGGCCAAGATTTCGGCGGCCATTTTATACGGGATTTGTGTCTCAATTGCATTGAATTTTTTCTGGGAAGAAGGTGGCGTTTACGCCTCGGGCATTACCGGGTTCGCGCAATTTATTCATACGGTAACGGGGCGTTTTATGCCGTTTACATTATCAACGTCTTTGATGATTTTCTTGCTAAACGTGCCACTATTTGTTATTGCGTGGTTTAAAATTGGGCACCATTTTACAATTTACACTTTTATTGCCGTTGTCTTCTCCAGTATTATGGTTCAGATTATGCCATTGACCCAATTAACGACTAATCCGATCATCTGTGCGATTTTCGGGGGCGTCATTAACGGTTTCGGGACTGGGACGGCGTTGAAAAATGATATCTCGACCGGTGGACTCGATATTATTGGGATTGTCCTGCGAAAGAAGACCGGGCGTTCGGTGGGGACGATAAACATTATCTTTAATGTGATTTTAGTCTTCGCCGCTGGCTTCATCTTCGGGTGGGAACATGCCCTTTACAGTATCTTGAGTATCTTTGTTAATGGTAAAGTAATCGACATGGTTTATACGCGTCAACAAAAGATGCAGGTTATGATTATTACCGATAATCCCAAAGTCGTGATTCAAATGATTCAAGACGAAATGCGTCGCGGGATTACGATTGTTCATGATGTTGAAGGGGCGTATAATCGTGAAGAAAAAACAATGCTCTTTACGGTCATCTCACGGTTTGAAATGCATGATTTAGAAGCCGTCATGAAAAAGGCGGATGATCACGCCTTCGTCAGTATTACCGAGGCCGTCAAAATTATGGGTCATTTCTACGAAGCTAAAATTAAATAAACGATTTAACCAGTCAATTCATCTTAACGGATGCGTTGGCTTTTTTTAATGACACTATTTTGTGGGGCTAACTAATTTAACGAATGGATGGGTTAATTGACAAGGTATCAAATTTAAATCTGAAACGGGCTTAAAATCCGTCTCTCAGCATTCAGTGTTGAACAACGCCGGTGCATCAACCTTCTGTCAGAAATGAATTTAAGTAATTTGAGCGCACGCTTTTGGATAAAAGCGTGCGCTTAAAAAGCTGTTAAATCAACGATTATAAGGCGTGCAAAAAGTCACCGCACGGTTTATAATAATAATGAGTAAAAGCGTGCGTTAAAACCAAGGAGAATTATGGCTAAAAAAAGACGAAAACACAATACGATCAATGTCCAACCTTTACGGACAAATGACGATATTGAAGATATGAAAGTTATTTTACGACACATGACGATGGGCCCCCGTAATCAGTTATTATTTCTGGTCGGCATCAATACCGGTTTACGCTGTTCGGATATTGTTGAACTTAAAGTCGAGACGGTTAAACAGGATAATCCGTTAATTCGTGAAAAGAAAACGGGCAAGTGGCGGCAAATTAGTTTAGTAGCATTGCGACCCTATATTATGAGTTATCTGGAGCAAGCGGGACTAGCTGATGCCGACTGGTTATTTCCAAGTCGCGTCGGTGACGGCCATATCACGCGTAACGGCGTTTATCGTTTTTTAAACGTCGCAGCGGACCAATTAGGTCGGCATGATATCGGGACCCATACAATGCGGAAAACGTATGGTTATTGGTTCTACAAAAAATATGGTGACGTGCGATCGTTAATGATTGATTTTGGGCACGCTTCACAGGAAATTACGTTGCATTATATTGGGATTACCCAAGATGAAGTGCTACAGAAGAAACAACAACTCTTGATTGGTTTGTAATTTAATAGGAAAGTATTCAAAAAGGGGCCGATTTTATTTTAAAATCAGTCCCTTTTTATAGGTCAAATCTTGCATTTTAAACCGCTATCTGTGACAATCAAAGTATCAAGCAATTCATGGAGGTTGTATTATGTTATTAGGAAGTCACGTTAGTATGAAAGGCAAACCGATGTTACTCGGTTCAGCCGAAGATGCCGCTCAATTTGGGGCCAATGCGTTTATGATTTATACGGGCGCTCCTCAGAATACCCGGCGGAAACCGATTGAAGAACTGAATATTGACGCTGCGAAATCGTATATGACTGAACACCAATTGGGCCCAATCGTGGTGCATGCGCCCTATATCATTAATTTAGGCAACACGATTAAACCTGAGAACTTTAAGTTCGCCGTTGAATTCTTGCAACAAGAAGTTTTGCGAGCTGAAGCCGTTGGGGCAACTCAAATCGTCTTACATCCGGGCGCTCACGTTGGTGCAGGTGCTGACGCGGGTATTCAACAAATTATCAAAGGGTTAAACGAAGTACTCCGACCAGAGCAGACGGCGCACATTGCGTTAGAAACGATGGCGGGTAAGGGGACCGAAGTCGGGCGGTCGTTTGACGAAATTGCCAAAATGATTGACGGTGTCACGTATAACGAAAAACTATCGGTGACGTTTGATACTTGTCACACAAATGATGCGGGTTACGATGTTAAAAATAATTTTGATGCGGTGCTCAATCAATTTGATCAGATTATCGGTCTTGACCGCTTACAAGTCGTCCATCTAAACGATTCTAAAAATCCAATGGGTGCGCACAAAGACCGGCACGCTAATATTGGTTTTGGTGAAATTGGCTTCGATGCTTTAAATGCAATTTGTCACCATCCCCAATTAACCAACGTGCCTAAGATTCTTGAAACACCCTACGTTGGTGCGGATAAGAAACATAATTTTGCACCCTATGCTTATGAAATTGCGATGCTTAAAGCGGGGCAATTCGATCCAGGTTTATTGACAACAATCGAAGCCAATGAAGGTCAGCTATGAAAACCGGCCGATTGATTACTTGGCTCAGTTTATTGGGATTCGTCTTCCTCGCGAACGGCATAAAACCAGTCCAAGCCGCTGATACCTATAAGATTAACCAATACCAGACCCAGGTTAATGTCCAATCGGATGGGAGTGCGCAGGTGGAACAGCGGATTCGATTCAAGATTGAAGACGATATTAACGGGATTTACATCAATCAGGATTTAAGCACTAAAACTGGCAAAACAAAACAGCTCGAACAACCGCAAATTAGCGTCAATCAACAAGCGTTTACGGCCGGTGGTAATCAAACGGGACAATACGAATTAACCAATGATCAACAGGTTTATCGTTTTAAACTCTATCAACCGGCAACCGATGGCGATACGTTAAACGTGGTTCTAAAATACCGTTTAACCAATTTAATCATCAATTATCGCGATACGGCCGAACTGAATTGGCGGGTGATTGGGACTGGTTGGGATAGCGATTTAGACAACGTCGCAATCACTATTCAACTGCCTAAAAAGTTGGCTAAAGATCAATTGAAATCATGGACGCATGGTGATTTAGCCGGCCAGCAAGTTGTTGATGCAGCTAAAGGTCAGGTTAAAATCACGCTAGATAGCAACCCGGCCAATCAAATGTTGGAAAGTCATTTGATTTTCCCAACGGGTGTTACGGCGACTAATCCGAATCGGGTTGATCAAAATAAACGGGCAGCGATTTTGAAAGCTGAAAAGGCCTTAGCCGAAAAAGCGAATCGACAACGCCAAATGCAACGTAAAATGGTTGTGATTCTTTCGGTGATACTGGTTGTGATTGCCCCAATTGGCATCTGGTTGATTGCGCGGCACGTCAAAAAGGCGTTACCGAAACAATCTTACAGTACCAATCATCCCGAGCATGTTTATGAATTACCAGATAAAAATGGGCCCGCTGTCGTTCAATATTTATTGAATTATCCGGGACCTAAAGATACCAAAACCGATAGTTTGTCAGCGACAATTTTAGATTTAGTCGCGCGGCGTCACTTGGCGATTAAAGAAGTTCCCGCAACGACGGGCCTGTTTCATAAAAATAAAGTGACCTATCAAATACAGTTGATTGATCAAACACAACTAACGCAATCAGAACAGTCACTCGTGCATTGGTTATTTGACATCATTGGTGATCAAGGCCAAGTCACGTTGGAACAAGTTGAGGCCTATCCTAAGAAACATAACCAAGAACGCTTTTTGAAAGCGTACAAAGCTTGGCAAACGGCTGTTCAAGAAGAAGCGGTCCAAACGGGTTGGCTACTGGCTAAAGCACAATCCACAGTGACGTATGTCACGGGCTGGTTAGTCGTTAGTATTGTTTTATTAGTGGCTAGCATTGGTGGTTCGTTAATTGGTTTGCTGTTACCTTGGAGCATCCTTAGTAGCGTTATACTAGTTGGTTATTGTGCTTGGCAACTCAAACATCTAAAGCTCTGGTCAACAATTGGCGATCAAAAGCGCTATGAATGGTTAGGGTTCAAGCAAATGCTCAAGGATATTACGAGTCTTGATATGGCGGCGGTGACAGATGTCATTTTGTGGGACCGTTATCTCAGTTATGCGACTGCTTTTGGGGTGGCTGATCGCGTGATTAAAGCGTTAAAAGTCCAATTCAGTACTGAAGTCATTGCGACCATGCCACTTGGTTATTATTATGGTGGCTTCTATGGCGTCAATATGGGGCAATCATTCAATCAAGCCCTCGATCACAGTTTTAGTACGGCCTTCAGTGTTGCTAACGCTACTAGTGTCTCAGGGGGGTCCGGCGGGTTCTCCGGCGGATCATCAGGTGGCTTCGGTGGCGGTTCTGGCGGTGGCACATTCTAAATTGAGTAAGTGTGTTGAGTTGCGGTTAGCAACCGAGTGCTCACACCCACGGTTTGATTCTGAGTATAGCCTAGAATTGTGAATTATGACTGGTTTTAGTCATGATTTGCGATTCGTAGCTAGACGGAAGAAGTTGGCTGAGAAGCACGTTATCAATTGCCTATCAAGTTAAAAAAAGCTGATTATCCCGAATTGTCAGGATAATCAGCTTTTTTGGTGTGACTGATTAAAAATTGGCGTGATGGTTAATCGGTCCGAAACGGTGACCAACGGCAATTGGATTAGCAATCGCCGTATGGACGAATTTTTTAGCGGTTCGGATGGCAGCTTCCACCGAAGCCCCTTTAGCGATTTCGGCACAGATACAAGCCGATAAAGAATCACCAGTCCCGTTAATATGGGTCGTTTGAATATAATCTTCGGTTAACCAGAACTGTTGACCATCCGCTAATTGGACGTAATCACTAATTATCGTTTGGTTTTCAGTGTGTTGGCCTTTAATCATGACGTTTTTAGCGCCCATCGCCATCAATTGATCGGCCGCTAATTGGTAATCGGTGGGGGTCTCAATCGTGAGATTGGTTAATTTTTGAGCTTCATAGAAGTTGGGTGTGATAACAGTTGCCAACGGGATTAATTGGGCTTTTAAAGTTTCAAACGCGGCATCTTCGAGTAATAAAGCACCGTGTTTCGTGACAATCACCGGATCTAGCACTAATGGTCCGAAATCATATTGCTTTAAGTTAGCAACAACCGTCTCAATAATCGCGGCATCGTCTAACATCCCAGTCTTACAAGCCCGGACTTTAAAATCATCCGCAATCGCTTGGAATTCAGTATCGATAAACGCATTCGGCAAAGAATGACTGGCGTGAATCCCGTATGAATTACCAGCCACACAGGCGGTTAAAACACTCATCCCATAAACATGACGAGCTAAAAAAGTGTTTAAATCGGCTTGAGCACCGGCACTCCCATCAGAATCGGAACCAGCGATGGTCATTACTTGGGGAAAATCATTTAGCATTAGGGCAACCTCTCTCTTTTTAACGACTTGAGGAACATACTTTAAAGTATAAGCGTTTATTGCTAAATCACAAACATTATTTACCCTAATTGCGCTAGTTTCGGGTATACTAACGATATAGATTATAATAATTATTATCTGGAGGAAATTATGGGACAACTATGCATTAAAGACGTCAGTTATAACGTTGATCAGCAACCGATTTTAAAGTCGCTTGATTTAACGGTAGCATCGGGCGAATACGTGACGCTGACGGGGCCGTCCGGTAGTGGTAAAAGCACCTTATTGAAGTTAATTGCCAGTTTATTAACACCGACGAGTGGCACGATTCAGTTAGATGATTGTCAAATTGAGACAATCACGCCTAGTGAATACCGCAAGCGGGTTTCTTATTGTTTTCAACAGCCGACTTTATTTGGGGAAACAGTGGCTGATAATCTGAATTTTCCGTTCGAGATTCGCCAATTACCAGTTGACAATGATTTAATTTTAGAACGGTTACAGCAAGTTGGTTTGACCGCCCTTTATTTAACCAAGCAGGTGACCGCCCTTTCTGGCGGTGAAAAACAGCGCGTGGCTTTGATTCGTAATTTATTATTTAAACCGGAAGTTTTGTTACTCGATGAAGTTACCACAGGGTTAGACGCCGCTAATAAAGCGATTGTTGATCAATTAATTACTGATTATAACGAAATTGAAGGGGTGACCGTCATCAGTGTCACCCATGATCAACAAGAATTACAACGAAAGGGCCGCCAGTTAACCATGGTTGCTGGCCAATGGGCAACTACTCATGAATTTAGCCGTTAATCCGTTATCGTTAACTTTTGCAATTTCCTTAGTTTTTGTCGCGTTAATCATCAGTTTCCATGAAAAGATTGGTTTAGAAAAAGATCTCGTTTTCAGTGTTATTCGGGCCGTGATTCAATTAATCGTGGTTGGTTATTTATTAAAGTTTATTTTTCACATCGATCACGTTTGGCTGACGTTAATCATGATGCTGATTATTATCGGTAACGCAGCGTTGAATGCGCGTAAGAGAGCGGCTGGTTTACGCAATGCCGGTTATATTTCGTTAATGGCCATTATGACGAGTACCGGGGTGACGTTGGGTCTACTTGTGTTATCTGGGGCGATTAAGTTTATGCCGGCGCAAATCATTCCAATTACGGGGATGATTGCCTCGAATTCGATGGTCGCGATTGGGCTCAGCTATCGGAGTATGTTGACCAGTTTTAAAGATCAACGCCAAGCCGTTTTAGAACGGTTAGCGTTGGGGGCTACTTTGAAGCAAGCTTCGATTGCGATTGTCCGTAATAGTATTAAAACGGGGATGGCACCGACGATTGATTCAGCTAAAACTGTCGGATTGGTTAGTCTACCGGGGATGATGTCCGGTTTGATTTTTGCGGGGATTGATCCGGTCAAAGCCATTATGTACCAAATTTTGGTGACGTTTATGTTGTTATCGGCGACGAGTTTAGGTTCCGTGATTGCTTGTTACTTAGCCTACCACTCATTCTACAATCAACAACAACAATTGATTGATATGACGACAAATAAAAAAGATTAGGCCAACGCCTAATCTTTTTTGCTTTTATTTTTGAACCAATAATAGAGACCAAAGGGGACTAAATTTTCAGTTCCTTTTCTAATCCGTTGAATATTTTCACGATGGCGATAGAAGAAGAAGAGTAAGACAATCAGGGTAATCACTTCTAATAGCGGATCTTGATAATACGTAAAGGCAATAATGGTTACCAAGGTGATGCCCAACATACTCGCAATACTGACCATACTCGTGATTAAAATCAAACTCACAAAAATGGCACTCGCAATTAGGAAGAAGGGTGGGTTATACGCGAGTAGAATCCCAGCACTTGTCGCAACGGCCTTACCCCCTTTAAATTTAATAAAGATAGAGTAGGCGTGGCCGAAGACCGCCGCCATCCCGACAATCAGAATTAACGAATGACAGTGTAAATTAAAGATGATTGGCAAGCTAGCGGCCAACGTCCCCTTTAAAATATCTAAACATAAGACGACTGTCCCGGCGATTGGGCCTAAAACCCGGTAGGAATTGGTGGTCCCAATATTATGACTGCCGGCATCGCGCGGATCTTTATGACAGAAAACCCGGCCAATAATCACCCCGGATGGGAAGGCACCGATTAAATAAGCTAAGATAAAGATAAGACCTAATTTCATATAAAAAACTCCTAGTAAACCGATTTGTTTTATTCATTCTATCATTTTGACAAAGGAAAGTGAATATTGTATGTTAGAATAGATTGCTACGAACATACATTTGGATGTTTAATCAATTTGAAATTAGGGATTGTCAAATCACTAAAAGTTGTTGATAATATAACTTATCTGTTTATTTTTAAACGAAGGAGTCATTCTTGAATGCCAAAAAAACAAGATTATAACGATAGTTCGATTCAAGTCTTAGAAGGGCTCGAAGCAGTTCGCAAACGACCTGGTATGTATATTGGGTCAACTGATGGTCGTGGCTTGCACCATTTGGTCTACGAAATCGTCGATAACGCGGTCGATGAAGCCTTAGCGGGGTTCGGTGCTGAAATCAACGTCACAATTGGCGCTGACAACAGTATCAGTGTTCGCGATCATGGTCGCGGGATGCCGACTGGGATGCATCAATCCGGGATCCCCACGATTGAAGTCATCTTAACTGTATTGCATGCCGGTGGTAAATTTACCCAGAATAGTTACAAAACTTCGGGGGGGCTTCATGGGGTTGGTGCGAGTGTCGTCAACGCCTTATCTGAATGGTTAACCGTCCGCGTTGTACGCGATGGTCAAGCTTATGAAGAACGCTTTGAACAGGGTGGCCATCCAGTGGGCACCTTGCAAAAGGTCGGGAAGACCAAGGAAACCGATGGGACGTTAATTAGTTTTAAACCCGATGCCACGATTTTCCAATCAATCACCTATAACTACAATACGTTAGCGGAACGATTACGGGAATCAGCCTTTTTATTAAAAGACGTTAAAATCACGTTAACTGATTTACGGGTTGATCCGGCCAAAGAAGAGATTTTCCATTATCCGGAAGGCATTCAATCATTCGTCGATTATCTGAATGAAGACAAAGATACGATTGGCAATAAGCTATACTTTGAAGGCACTAAAGAAGACATCGAAGTTGAATTTGCCGGTCAATATAACGACGGCTATTCTGAAAACATCATGTCCTTTGTCAATAACGTCCGCACTAGTGATGGAGGGACCCATGAAGCCGGGATGAAGGCTGGTTTAACGAAAGCGTTTAATGATTATGCGCGCAAAGTTAATTTGCTGAAAGAACGGGATAAGAACATGGAAGGTTCCGACGTTCGTGAAGGGTTGAGTGCCATCTTGTCCGTCCGGATTCCGGAAGAATTATTACAATTCGAAGGCCAAACTAAAGGAAAACTGGGCTCACCACAAGCACGAACCGCCGTTGATAGCTTGATTTATGAACAAATGAGCTTTTTCTTGTTAGAAAACGGCGAATTTGCGCAAGCCTTGGTCCGTAAATCGTTAAAAGCCCGCGAAGCGCGTGAAGCAGCTCGTAAAGCGCGTGAACAAAGTCGGAACGGTAAGAAGAAGAAAGCTTCTGACGGCCTGTTATCCGGTAAATTAACGCCAGCGCAATCTAAAAATGCGGCTAAAAATGAACTTTATTTAGTCGAAGGGGATTCTGCCGGTGGTTCTGCCAAACAAGGCCGGGATCGGAAGTTCCAAGCGATCCTACCGTTACGGGGGAAAGTTTTAAATACCCAAAAAGCGAAGTTACCAGAAATTCTCAAGAACGCCGAAATCAATACGATGATTTATACGATTGGGGCCGGTGTTGGCGCTGAATTCAAGGTTGAAGACAGTAATTACGATAAAATTATTATTATGACCGATGCCGATACCGATGGTGCGCATATTCAGATTCTATTGTTGACCTTCTTCTATCGCTATATGCGGCCTTTAATTGAAGCCGGTAAAGTCTACATTGCCCTCCCTCCTCTGTACAAGTTACAAAAAGGGGCCGGTGCTAAAACCAAGATTGAATATGCTTGGACCGACGAAGAACTTGATAAATTAACCAAGGGTATGGGTAAAGGTTATAGTTTACAACGTTTCAAAGGGTTAGGTGAAATGAACGCCGACCAGTTATGGGACACAACGATGGATCCGGCGACTCGGACGTTAATTCGAGTGCGGATTGATGATGCGTCCTTAGCTGAACGACGAGTGACCACGTTGATGGGTGATAAGGTTGAACCACGGCGGAAATGGATTGAAGAAAACGTCAAATTTACATTAACCGAAGATGGTAGTATTTTAGAGAACACTAACGCCCCAGCCAGTACCCCAACTGAACCAACTAATATTGATTTGTTTGAACAATTAGACGAATAGAAAAGTGAGTGAATAATTTGGCTAATGACACACAAAAAATTCAAGAATTAACGCTTGAAGAAGTAATGGGCGACCGTTTTGGCCGTTATTCAAAATACATCATTCAAGAACGGGCTTTACCCGATATTCGCGATGGTTTAAAACCCGTGCAACGCCGGATTTTATACGCGATGTCGATTGACGGCAATACGTACGACAAAGGCTTTAGAAAATCCGCTAAATCGGTCGGGAACGTCATGGGTAATTTTCATCCGCATGGTGATAGCTCGATTTATGAAGCGATGGTCCGCTTAAGTCAAAACTGGAAGTTACGCGAACCGTTGATTGAAATGCATGGTAATAATGGGTCAATGGATGGCGATCCACCAGCAGCGATGCGGTATACCGAAGCGCGGTTAAGCAAGATTGCTAGTGAGATGTTGAAGGATATCGACAAAAAGACTGTCGATTTTGTTTTAAACTTTGATGACACCGCTGAAGAACCAACCGTTTTACCAGCCCGTTTTCCGAACTTATTGGTCAACGGTGCGACCGGGATTTCAGCCGGTTATGCAACGGAAATTCCACCGCATAACTTGGGTGAAGTTACGGATGCGCTACTCTATTTAATCGATCATCCCAACGCGGACTTAACCAAGATGATGACCTTCGTTAAGGGCCCTGATTTTCCGACTGGTGGGATTATCCAAGGGGTTGATGGGATTCGTAAGGCGTACGAAACCGGCCGTGGTCGGATTGCGGTTCGTTCTAAAACCGCCATTCAACAATTACGCGGTAACCGGGAACAAATCGTCATTAGCGAAATTCCGTATGAAGTTAATAAAGCGCAAATGGTCAAGAAGATTGACGAACTCCGTGTGCTTAAAAAAGTCGATGGCATTTCTGAAGTCCGGGATGAAAGTGATCGAATGGGGCTCTCCGTCGTCATTGAACTCAAGAAACAAGCGGATAGCCAAGGAATTTTAAATTACCTCTTCAAAAACACCGATTTACAAATTACGTATAACTTTAACATGGTCGCTATTTCACAGATGCAACCTAAGCAAGTCGGGTTATTGGAGATTCTACACGCCTATTTAGATCATCAAGAAGACGTCGTTACCCGCCGAACGAAGTATAGTTTGCAAAAAGCCTTGGATCGGCAACACATCGTTGCTGGTTTAATCAAAGCTTTGTCGATTTTGGATCAAGTGATTGCGGCGATTCGGAGCAGTAAAAATAAAAAAGACGCCAAGGATCATTTGGTGGCCCAGTTTGATTTTTCTGAAGCCCAAGCCGAAGCGATTGTTTCCTTACAACTGTATCGATTAACCAATACCGACGTCACGGCACTCGAGGCCGAATCGGCCGACCTAACTGCAGCCATTGAATCCTATCACGCAATTTTAAGTGATCCGAAAGCATTAGCCCGGGTTGTGAAGACTGAATTGCGCTCAGTAGTCAAGGCCTATCGTAACGATCGACTAACAGCCATTGAAGCTGAAATTGAAACGCTTGAAATTGATACGAGCGTCACCGTTATTGATGAAACCGTCATGGTCTCAATCAGTCATGATGGCTATCTTAAACGGAGTAGTTTACGCTCGTATCAAGCTTCAGATGGGAATAGTGGTTTGAAAGACGGCGACTTTGCTATTTTACAAAAGCCACTGCAAACCCTAGATCAATTGATGCTCTTTACCAACTATGGTCATTTAATCCAACGGCCCGTTCACGAAATTGCGGACTTGAAATGGAAGGACATGGGCGAACATATTTCGCAATCAATTGGTTTAGCGGCTGATGAAGCGATTATTGCCGCCTTTGCCTTTGACCAAAACGAACATGCGGGTCATTTCGTCATTGGCTCGACCGATGGGTACATTAAACAAACCGAATTTGCTGATTTGTTACCGAGTCGGACGTATCGTTCTAAAGCCCAAGATTGTATCAAGTTACATGCAGACGCTAAAGTCACGAACGTTTATTGGGTGGCTGCCAATGATGAGTCTCAGACGGCCGTCTTTAGTGCGAGCTACCATGGTTATGGCTTGAGCTTTGAATTGGCTGAAGTCTCCGTATCGGGGGCTAAAGCTAGCGGTGTTAAACTGATGGATCTTAAACCAGATGATTTCGTTGCTAACTTTACGTTATTCAATCCAGACCGTAAACAAGCCTCAGTTGCGATTTTAACGCAACGTGGTGCCTTTAAACGGATGATGCTGAGTGAAGTTACCTTAACTAGTCGCGCGCGTCGTGGCGTGCTGATATTGCGTGAATTGAAACGCGATCCACACCGAGTGGTAGCGATGAGTCTGGTTACACCGGGAGCTGAATTGTTAATTCAAACTGATCAACAGTTAATCACGATTAATCCGCAGACTCATGTGACAGGTGATCGTTATTCTAACGGGAGCTTTATTTTTGATATTGATGAAGTCGGAACACCTGAATTTATTTTGCCGGTTATGCCGGAAACCAATGATCAGAATTAAGTTTGATTGATTAAAGCCATCCGCCATGGGTGGCTTTTTCTGTTATATAAAAACTGGATATAAATCGAAACTGTATCATAACAGATAACTACATTTTGCACAATTTTAATTCGATTGAAATTGTGATAACTCTTTTATAAAAGACCGTGGGGTTAGTCTCTTAACCTACTTGTCTGATTAATCTTTTATATAAAAAGAAAGGGTTTGCAAAAACTTTGTGACGTGTTATACTATATTTGTAAAAACTGTTATAAACGAATTCAATTAACGGAGGCAATCCTAATGGCAAAAACTGAAAAAATCAATTTAAAAGAATTTTGGGATGGATTTAACAAAGGCGACTGGCAAGAAGAAATCGACATTCGCGACTTTATCCAACATAACTATACCCAATATGAAGGTGACGAAAGTTTCTTAGCTGGTCCAACTGATGCAACAACTAGTTTAAACGACCAATTAATGGACTTGAAGAAAAAAGAACGTGAAGCTGGTGGTGTCTTAGATGCTGACAACGACGTTCCTGCAACGGTCATCTCTCATGGCCCTGGTTATTTAAACAAAGATCTTGAAAAGATTGTTGGTTTGCAAACTGATGCACCACTTAAACGTGCGTTCATGCCATTTGGTGGGATTCGGATGGCCGAAGATGCGCTCGAAGCATACGGCTACAAAGTTGATCCAACACAACACAAGATTTTTACTGAATACCGTAAAACTCATAATCAAGGGGTTTTCGATGCGTACACACCTGATATGCGTAAAGCACGTCACTTTAAGATTATCACTGGTCTTCCTGATGCTTATGCTCGTGGCCGGATTATTCCCGATTTACCACGGATTGCTGTTTACGGGATTGATCGCTTAGCTGCTGAAAAATTCAGCGATTTTGATAATATTGGCGACGGCGAAATGACCGATGATGTGATTCAATTACGTGAAGAAATCAATGAACAATATCGTGCGTTACAAGATATGAAGAAGATGGCTGCTAGCTACGGTTTTGATATTTCTAAACCAGCGCAAAATGCACAAGAAGCCATCCAATGGATTTACTTTGGTTACTTAGCAGCCATCAAGACTCAAAATGGTGCTGCGATGTCAGTTGGCCGGATTGATACGACGATGGATATCTTCATCCAACGTGATTTAGATCGCGGTTTGATTACTGAAGAACAAGCTCAAGAAATGGTTGATCATTTCGTTATGAAATTACGGATGGTTCGCTTTATCAGAACTGAAGATTACAATTCATTATTCTCAGGTGATCCAATTTGGGCAACCTTATCAATGTGTGGGATTGGGATGGATGGCCGTCATCACGTCACTAAGACTGCTTTCCGTGTCTTGAAGACCCTTGAAAACATGGGGGCTGCACCAGAACCAAATATCACGTTACTTTGGTCAGATCGCTTACCAGAAGGCTTCAAACGTTATGCCACTGAAGTCTCAATCAAGAGCTCAACGATTCAATACGAAAATGACGACTTAATGCGTAACCAATGGGGTACTGATTATTACGGGATTGCTTGTTGTGTTTCTGCACAACCAATTGCAACCGGTGTTCAATACTTCGGCGCTCGTGCTAACTTGGCTAAAACAATTCTATACGCCATCAATGGTGGGGTTGATGAATTAGCCAAGAAACAAGTTGGCCCAGCTTACGAACCAATTTCAAGTGAGATTATTGATTACAAAGAATTCATGGGTAAATACGATAAGATGTTAGATTGGTTAGCTGATATCTATGTCAATACTTTAAATACAATTCATTACATGCATGATAAATACTATTATGAATCAGCACAACTTGCTTTGAAGAATAGTCGTTTAGATCGCACATTTGCGACTGGGATTTCTGGTTTATCACACGCCGTTGATTCAATCTCAGCGATTAAGTATGGTCAAGTTAAAGTTATTCGTGACGAAGATGGCATGGCTATTGATTTCGAAGCCCAAAACCCTGACTACCCACGTTATGGTAACAATGATGATCGTGCTGATGATATCGCTAAATGGTTAGTGAAGACATTCTACAACAAGATGAACACCCATCATTTATATCGTGGTTCTAAATTATCAACTTCTGTCTTGACAATTACGTCAAACGTTGTCTATGGTAAGAATACCGGGACAACACCTAATGGCCGTCAAGCTGGCGAACCATTCTCACCTGGTGCTAACCCTGCATACGGTGCTGAAAAGAACGGGGCTTTGGCATCATTATTATCAACTGCCAAGATTCCTTATCGTTACGCAACTGATGGGATTTCAAATACATTTGGTGTGACACCTAACACATTAGGTCATGATGACAACGCGCGTAAAGACGCTTTGGTTAACATGGTTGATGGTTATATGACGAACCAAGGGATGCATTTGAACATCAACGTCTTCAATAAACAAACATTGATGGACGCTCAAAAACATCCAGAAGAATACCCAACATTAACGGTTCGGGTTTCTGGCTACTGTGTCTACTTCGCTGATTTAACGAAGGAACAACAAGATGATGTCATTTCAAGAACTTTCTTTGATGAAATGTAAAGATTAATACGGGCAGGGGGATAAGCGCCATGCTTATCCCCCTTTCTTGTAAAGCGGCCAATCACAATTGACCGTTTTGCTAGGAAGTGTGCTTTTTTAAGAGGTGGAAGAGATGAATATTAAATTTACAACTAACTTGTCAACTGAAACAGCAACACCAACGGAAGTCGTCCCAGTTAAGGACCCAGTAGGTTACGTGCATTCAATCGAAACATTCGGCTCAGTCGATGGCCCTGGAATTCGATTTGTCGCATTCTTGCAAGGCTGTCGGATGCGTTGCGAATTCTGTCATAACCCGGATACTTGGAATATCGGCACTGGCGATCCATACACTGCCGATGAATTAATTACTAAGGCTTTAGACTACAGAGCCTTCTGGGGCAAAGAAGGCGGCATCACTTGTAGTGGTGGCGAATCACTCATTCAAATTGATTTTTTAATCGATTTATTCAAGAAGTGTAAAGAACAGGGGATTAATACGTGTCTAGACACTTGTGGTCAACCGTTTACGTATAAAGAACCGTTCTTCAGTAAATTCAAAGAACTCATGAAATACACTGATCTTTCAATGGTCGATATTAAACATATCGATCCCGTTGAACACAAAAAATTAACAGGTTTTTCGAACGAACGGATTCTAGAAATGATTGAATACATGTCTAATCATGGTCATCATATGTGGATTCGCCACGTCTTAATTCCACAACGGACTGACTATGATGTCTATTTGAAGAAATTAGGCGATTACATTCAAACGTTACATTATGTGGATCGGGTCGAAGTATTGCCTTACCATACGATGGGGATTGTTAAATATGAAAAAATGGGGATTAATTACCCACTCAGAGGGATTGAACCCCCAACGCACGATCGGGTTGTCAACGCTGAAAAATTATTGCATACGGCTGACTACCATAAATAAACCGCCAACATAAGCTAAATTTAAACGAATAATAAGAAAGAGCGCAAAAAGGTTGCTCTTTCTTTATTTTTTTATTATTATAATGATAAGTGATTCTAAAAATAACTTAGGAATGAGGATTGAACATGAAAACAAAGCAAGAAAATATTTTCTCCTCCAAGACTTTGACGTACTTTTTGCAATTAGCTGAAACGATGAATTATACGCAAGCCGCTCAATTACTAGGAATTACCCAACCAGCTTTAACCCAACAAATTAAAAAATTAGAACGCACGGTCGGTGCCCCCCTTTTTTATTCCGTGGGTAAAAAACTCCACATTTCGGATGCTGGCCGTACGATGCTAGAAGCTACTCATCAAATTTATGACCTCTTAAATACCGCAACTGATGAAATTCAAAGCGCCACTAGTGCCACACAAGGTAAAATTCATATTGGTGTTTTGGCATCGATGGAAGTTAGCGTGATTGAACAGTTCTTAATTCAATATTATCAACAATTTGCAGACATTGAAGTTAGTTTACATCTGTTAACGCGAAAAGAAATCTGGGATCGTCTTGAGAATAATAAAATTGATCTCGCGATTATGTATTTACCAGATGACAGCATTAAAAATTGGAAACCTTATAAATCTAAAAAGATTGCGGACGAAAGTTTGGTCTTTTTAAGCCATGATCCAAGTCTTAAAAAACGTAAAAAAATTCATTTTAAAGATACGTTAGACCAAAAATGGGTGACTTATCCAGATGAATACTACTTACACCAGTTCATTAATGAAGCTTATAAAAACCAAATGGTCGATCGTCCAGTTAGCGCTGCTCAATTTACATCACCATTTGAATTACTCCGTTTTGCTGAAGCGACTGAATTAAGTACAGCGTTGCCAACCAGTTTCTTTGAAGCTCATAACTTGGGTGTGACGGCGCACGCTGTTCAATTTGATCCCACTATTCAATTCGAATTGGCTTTTGTTTTCCGTAAAGAAAAAGAAGCCATTCCAAGAATAGATAACTTCTTCCGTGAATTCGATCAATATCTTGCTGAAAAAGATTATTTAACTCGGATTAAAGAACAAAACCGCCAGATTATCTAATCTTTTCTGGTATAATAAATGTTGTAATTTTGATAAAGAAGGGTCTGTATATTAATGAGTAAAGAATTAGTTTTTGGACACCAAAATCCCGATACGGATGCAATCGTTGCCGCAATGGCGTTTGCATACCTACAACAACAATTAGGTCACGACGTTGAAGCCGTTGCGTTAGGCGAACCTAACGAAGAAACTAGCTTTGCATTACGCCATTTTGCTGCTAGTACACCACGGATTATTAAGACGGCGGCGAATGAAGTTGACAGTGTGATGTTAGTTGATCACAATGAAGCCCAACAAAGTGTGGCAGACATTAAAGATTTAACCGTCACACATGTCGTTGATCATCATCGGATTGCGAATTTCGAAACGATTAGCCCATTATTCTACCGTGCTGAACCAGTCGGTTGTACCAGCACCATCATGTTGAAATTATTCAACGAATATAAAATTGAAATTCCAGCTCAATTAGCGGGTCTCATGTTGAGTGCCATCATTTCTGATACATTATTAATGAAATCACCAACGACGACTGATGACGATAAAATTGCCATCAAGACACTTGCTGAAATCGCCGACGTTGATTTTGAATCATACGGCTTAGAAATGCTTAAAGCTGGGACTAACTTAGCTGATAAGAGCGAAGCTGAATTAATTGAATCAGATGCCAAAACATTTGAAATGGCTGGCAAAAAAGTGCGGATTGACCAAGTTAACACGGTTGATATCGACGCAGTCTTTGCACGTCAAGCTGCCTTTGAAGCGGCAATCGAAGCTGATAACCAAGCCAACGGTTATGACTTATTTGTTTTATTAATTACTGATATCTTAAACAGTAACTCAGAAGCCTTGGTCATCGGCGAACCCGTAACCGCTTTTGAAAAGGCGTTTAACGTCACTTTAAACAATCATCGCGCACAATTAGACGGTGTGGTTTCACGTAAGAAACAAGTTGTCCCACAATTAACTGAAGCTTTTAAGGCGTAATATGCGTAAAAAATAAAATCTCTGTGGAGGTTTTATTTTTTTACGTATATTATTAATTAATAATCATTCTAATCTAGTTGGAAACATGCTATACTGATGTTAATCAAACGAGTAATATGAAAGGTCTGATTACTGATGAAACATACATTGAAATTCTCACTGACATTATTGATTGGGTTAATTGCCCTCGTTACCGCATTTCTATTCAAACAACCGTTATGGGCACAAATTATCGTTACGATGGCCGGCAGCCTCGTTGCGTTGAGCATGATGATTGAAATGGTTAAAACCTTGAAATCTGGAAAATACGGAATTGATTTATTAGCGATTACGGCTATCATCGCAACCTTAGCTGTTGGTGAATACTGGGCGGCATTGATGGTGCTGGTCATGTTAACGGGTGGTGACTCACTTGAAGATTATGCTGCACACAAGGCTGGGCGGGAATTAAAAGCATTATTGGATAATTCACCGCAGACGGCCCATTTAATCGAGGCAGGTGGTCTGAGAGACGTCTCTGTTGATCAATTGCAAATTAATGACCAAGTCTTAATTAAACCAGGTGAGTTGGTCCCAGTTGATGGGCATATTCTGGATGGGCAGTCATTATTTGACGAATCATCACTGACTGGTGAATCTCAACCGGTTGAAAAGGCGCCACAAGATGAACTGATGTCTGGTTCAGTTAACGGTGATACCTCAATTACGATGCAAGTTGACCAGTTAGCCGCGGACAGTCAATACCAAGCGATTGTTAAATTAGTTGAAGCTTCGGCCAATCAACCCGCGAAATTCGTGCGGATGGCGGATCGCTATGCCGTACCATTTACACTAGTCGCTTACATCATTGCGGGGATTGCTTGGTGGGTCTCTAAAGATCCAGTCCGTTTTGCTGAAGTCTTAGTTGTGGCGTCACCATGTCCCTTAATTTTAGCGGCACCGATTGCCTTAATTTCTGGTATGAGTCGAGCGAGCAGAAACGGGATTATCATTAAAAACGGTACGACGATTGAAAAATTAGCCGGCGCAAAAGCCATTGCCTTCGATAAAACGGGGACCATTACCAATGGTCAACTAACGTTGGATCAGATTGTTCCAGAGAGTGGTTTTTCAAAAGATGAGCTGCTACAATTAGCGGCAAGTGCTGAACAAGAATCAAGCCATATCTTAGCACGCTCATTAGTGGCGGGTAGTGACGCTACAACTAGATTACCCTTAACTGATTTACAAGAAGTAACCGGTGCTGGGGTAATTGCCACCTTTGCGGCTACTCAACAAACGGTTAAAGTAGGTAAACTTAATTTTGTGGCACCAGAACAGTCAATGCAATTGGATCAAACGGCCGTTCACGTGGCGGTTAATGATCAATATGCGGGTTATATCACATTTATTGATCACTTACGTTCGGAAGCACCCAAGACGATTCAAGAATTACAAACCTTGGGGTTCCATCAATTGACCATGCTAACGGGGGATCAACAAGCGACTGCGGATCAAATTGCCCAACAAGTCGGCATTACGGATGTTCACGCCGGTTGTCTACCAATTGATAAGATTCATCTGCTCGAACAGACCGCACCAGCTAACCGCCCGATTGTGATGGTTGGTGACGGGGTCAACGATGCACCGTCATTGGCAACGGCCGACGTCGGGATTGCAATGGGCGCACACGGCGCAACCGCTGCCAGTGAATCAGCCGATGTTGTGATTTTAAAAGATGATTTAAACCGGGTTAGTCGTGCCGTTCAGATTGCTCGGGATACAATGAGTATTGCCCGCCAATCCGTATTAATTGGGATTGCCATCTGTGTCGTCTTGATGCTGATTGCTAGTACCGGAATTGTGCCCGCCTTAATTGGGGCGATGTTCCAAGAAGTCGTCGATACAGTTTCAATTTTATATTCACTGAAGGCTCGTAAAGATCGACCATTACTCAAATAATAGGCAAATAAAAACCGTTACCTGATTTTAGGTGACGGTTTTTTTGATGTTATGATTTAGCAGCTTGTTGATCAAACGCCATATCTTTGGGTAAATAAATCGTCGGTAACATGGCGAATAACACGCCTGCGACAATCCCGGTCAAAATGAAGGTCACGATAAAACTACCACCATTAATCACGAGCGAATAATACCACGGATTCATTCCTTTGGGTGCATAAGAGCCCCAGTAAACCACACCGGCAATAAAGTGACAGAAATATTTAGCGAAATTGGCGACTAGCGCGGCCGACCACAATAATGCTAACGTTTTAACTTTTCGGTGTTGCCGAATACTGGTTTGAACTTGATGCTGAAAGATACCAGCAAGGCCAACCACGATGAAGGCAACCGTAAATTCGAAGAGTCCTTGCCAAACGTTTAACACGCTGCCGCTGCCAAGTCCGCGAAGAATTAAATCTAACGTCCCCCAAATAAACGCTGCAATCATGCCTGGCACGGCTCCGCGCCGTAGACTGTAGATCACGATAGGAATAAGACCAAATGAAACTTCAATTGCAGATGGCCCAACAGTATGTGGTACGTATTCCAGAGCAACTGCAAAGGCCGCTAAAATTGCTCCTTCAATTTGAATCAATAAACGCTGATGACGCATAGAAAAACCCCTTTTCTGGTCAACCAACACAAAAAAGGAGTTGTTATATTCAACTCCATCACAATTCCTACGCTTGTCTTAACAAACAGGTTCGAAGGGTCTGATTATTATCACTCTCAGCCAATGGCTCCCCTTTGTGATGGTTAATATTTAATTTTAAGAACGTTTTCAGTATACCTGAATCAGCACCCGTGTCAAGTAATCGATTTCGACTCATTCCATTTTATCCATGGCTGCGCGTTGTTCATCATCGACAACGTGCGTGTATAAATGGGTGGCTTGGGTCGTGGTTTGGCCTAATTGGGTTGCCACAATTGTTTCGCTATGCGTCGCGGTCATTAAATCAGTTGCTAAAGTGTGCCGAAATTTATGCGGCGTTAAGCGCACTCCGAAAGCTTCAGAATATTTTGCCACCAATTTTTCAATAGCGTAATTACTCATCCGTTTCGCCTGACCACGATATTTCGCTACGAATAATGCGTGCTCATTGGCGGTTGTTGCATAACGCGTCTGACGAATTTGAACGTATTCTTGTAAGTAGGGTTGGCCCCAGGGTGCAATTGGGACCGTATCTTGTTGGCCGCCTTTACGAATAACGGTCACGGTTAATTGTTCTAATTTCAGATCCGCTAAATTAGCTTGTGCCAATTCGGATAAGCGAATGCCAGTGGTTAATGCTAAGACGCAGATGGCGACATCGCGTTCACAATTTTGCTGGTAAGAGGCTAATTGCCGATTAGAAAGTTGTTTTGGATAGGTCATCTGCATGAAATCAATAAAATCGTGTTTTTTAGTGCCGGTTAATAGCTTCTGACCGATGTGTCGTGAACGGGTCGCCATAGTTTCGGATGATTTCAGTAATTTAACCTTCTTCATCACGTTACGATAGAAATAAGGCTCACCATCGGCTTGTTCCGCTTCAATCGTTAAAAAGTACCAGAGTGCATTTAAAGCGTTAATTGAGCGATTAACGGCCTGAAAGGAGAGCTTGTGGTGATTAGCTTTGCGTTTGTTCATCAAATAGATCTTATAGAGTTCAATATCTTCTAATTTCATCTTCTCAAGCGCGGTGAGGGGGATTAACCTCGGTTCAGCAACCGTTACGATCTGCTCGTCAATCAGCCAAGAGAAGAAGCGTACGTATTCTTGCAGGTATTGATAGAGCGTCGCCGAGGAATAGGCGTTAGCCTGTCGATTGATATAAAATTTACGAACGTAATCGGGCAAGCTAGTTAAACGTTGTTCACATAATTCTAGATAACGTAATTGATCCATGATTAAAACTCCTTAGAAACCGAATAACTTAATTTTAGCAAAGAAAAGGTGAAAATGCCACAAGTGTTGTTAAAACCATAATTTTAACAACACTTGTTTAATCTTAAAATAGCGCCCCAGCTGATCAGGTTGACATTGGTGGTTTGCAATCGACTGCTGATTATAGATAAATACCGGTATATCAACGCTTTTGCCACGTAACCTAGGTGTTTTACCCGCTAAATAGCTACAATTTAGCTCAAATCAACTTAATGAGCATCTAAATGAGCTGAATATCGGTTTAAAATCATTAATTTACGGTATTTTCAGGCTAATTTAATGGTTTTTAAAGTTCATGCTAACGAATCCAACTCAACGATTGATCAACTGGCTGGACTATGGTAGTTGAATCTTAAGGCTGAATCACACGGCAAGCAGTCATGCAGCAATTCAGAATGGAACTGAAAACGCAATTCGGTTAACGAATTATCGGTCACTAAATTGATTAAGTCAATCTGGTGGTTTAAAACAAGTGCATTAAACAGACTAAATCGATTAAAGAAGCCTCTCTTGATGATTATGATACAACTTCGTATAATATATATTATGTAAACTAGAATAGATTAATCTTTTTCAGGCTTAAAATCGGTGCCCACCTACCTACTTTTTTAAGCCTTTAATCTACAAAAAAGTTATTCTGAATGTCGGTCATTTCAGAATAACTTTTTGATAATCCGTTTAAACAAAGCCACCAAAGGCATCATCTAGATTGATTGGATTGTGCTTGGTGACAATCGTTTCTTTGTTGACGAAGGTTTCAATCCCGAAACGGCCTAATTCACGGCCATAACCTGAATTTTTAACGCCCCCAAACGGTAATTCTGGTAAAGTACCCCCGAAGCTATTAACAAATACCGAACCAGTCTCTAATTGGCTGGCGACCTTAGTGGCGTGTTCAGGCGAACCCCCAAACACAACACCACTTAAACCGTAATGTGAATCATTAGCTAAGCGAATTGCGGCGGCTTCGTCTGGTACCCGATAGATCTGACCAACTGGACCAAAGAATTCTTGATAGAATGCTGGGTTTTCTTTGGTAATATTCGTTAAGATGACTGGTTCAAACAATGCGGCCGGTTTGTTTTGTGCCAGACTACCAAAAGCCAAAGTTGCACCATTTTCGACTGCAGCGTGTACTTGCCGTGCTAAGTTTTGTTTTGCTTTTGAAGAACTTAAGGGCGCTAACGTCGTGGTGCTTAACATTGGATCGCCTAGTTTAACGGCTGCAAAAGCTTCTTTTAACATCGCTAACATTTGCTCATAATTCTTTTCGGTAACGATAAACCGTTTAGAAGAAGTACAGACTTGGCCGGCGTTAAATAGACGAGCCCCACTAATAATTTTTTTAATCTCTGCTAAATTGGCATCATCTAAGACGATAAAGGGATCACTCCCCCCTAGTTCTAGGGAACTTTGTTTCATATTTTTGCCAGCTTCAGCAGCGACTAGTTGGCCCGCGCGTTCAGAACCCGTTAAAGCGACGCCTTGGACCCGCTTATCCGCAATAATCTGGTTAACTTGATCATAAGTAATGTACAAGTTAGCGAAAGCCCCCTCAGGCACCCCCGCCGCGATCACAATCTTTTCAAAGGCTTCAGCGGCCATGGGACAGTTACTGGCGTGTTTTAAAAGCATTGGATTACCTACCATGAAGTTAGGGGCAAAAACACGCATGATTTGATAGTATGGAAAATTCCATGGTTCCACCATCATCAAGATTCCGGTTGGTCTAGAAATAACTTGCGCTGTGCCAATTGAAGATTTAATGTGTTCGGGTTTCAAAAAATCAGCCGCGTGTTCAGCATAATACCGGGCAATCGAGATACAAAGTGCCACTTCACCCTGGGCTTCAACAAACCGTTTGCCCATTTCCACTGTTAAAATTTTAGCTAGTGCATCACTTTGAGCGGCCATTAAATCAGCCACTTTATTTAACACTGGACTTCGGCTAGCAACCGGATCATTCCGCCATTGCTTGTACAGTACATCACCTTTAACAAGCGCCTGTTCGACATAGGCAGCGTCATGATTCGGATAAGTTTTAAGGACCTCATCGGTTAGTGGATTAATTGTTTGATAACTCATATTGATCGACCTTTCTTAAATAAAGCTAATCTTGTTTTGCCAACAGAGGCCTCTCTTTAAAATGGCTAATTGATTGTCTGTTAGGTAGCGCTTTATTTGTGTATACCTGAAATGTTAACACCATCTTGTCAATTAGACCAGTATTTAATCTTATGGCGTTTCTATGCCGATAAATGCCAATAAATTAGCGAATTATCCGTTGAATATTTATATTTATTAGATAGACCACTTTAATATTTACACAAAAAAGATAATCGGCGAAGACGCACGATTATCTTTGTGAGATTATTTAGTTTGATACATAATGCCAAATGCTTTCAGGCCAACGTGGCTCATGATAACTGGGCTCGTTAATGCAACGGTGTATGGCACATCGGGTTGACCCTGTTGTAAAATACCTTGAATCTTAACCAGGTCATCCTCCTCAACGCCGACGTGTGAGATGCCAACGTCTACTAACGTTTGTTGACTAATGGTGGCTTGCATTTCGTTTAATACCTTACTAAATGCTTTAGAACCCCGACCTTTAGCGACAATTTGTAACTGTGAATCGGTTAATCGAACAACGACTTTTAATTTAATCAGTTTCGTGAGTAATCCGGCGACCCGACTAATTCGACCGCCACGTTGCATGGCGTCTAATGAATCTAGGAAGACGTAAGTTTCAGTTTTAGAACGAATTTCATCTAAATGGGCTAAAATTGCTTCTAAATCAAGGCCAGCTTCAGCATCTTGTACAGCGGCAATCACTTGATAAGCCAAACCTCGATCCATGACCTTACTATCGAGGACCACCACATCACTGTTTGATTGTTGGGCGGCGGTATGCGCCCCTTCAACCGTGCCACTTAGTAAGCCAGTACAATGAATGGATATAATCTGACTGCCATCAGCCCCTAATTGATCATATAAATCAACTAGACTGCCAACGGTTGGCTGACTGGTCGTTGGAAATTCAGTCGTTGCTGCGGTTAATTTGGCTAGAAAATCTTCACGGGTGATGGTTTTACCATCGACGTAAGTTTCACCCGCGTATTGAACCGTTAAGGGCGCAATATGAATTGGATAAGCGTCACGTTCTGCACGTGTGAGTTGAATCGATGAATCGGTTACGATTTTAATAGTCATGATAATTCTCCTTTTTTAAAGTGATTCTCTTAAATGTTTAAATAAATTGAAAAGAACATTAAGGTCGTCCCTAACATCACAAAGAAATGCCAAATGAGATGTAGTCCCGGAATCCGTGGGAAACTGTAAATGACAGCCCCTAACGTGAAGACCACGCCCCCACTGACTAATAACCAGAACCCGGTCGGGCTTAAATTTGTGTAGAGGGCCTTGCTGGCTAACATACATAACCACCCCATAATAACATAGATGGTTGTTTCAATTCTTTGATGGCGACCATGGCTAAAGATATGGGTCAAAATGCCACCAATCGCTAATAACCAGATGGCAATCAAGAGGCTGATGCCCATCGTGTGCCCGACAAAGATTAAACAATAGGGTGTGTACGTACCGGCAATCAGCAAAAAGATATTTGAATGATCAAATATTTGAAAAACCCGTTTCGCTCGGGTAAACGCTAAACAGTGGAACAGCGTTGACGCTAAATAAAGTAAAAGAAGCGTTGCGCTATAAATGATGAGACTGACTAAGGCGACTGGGGTTAAATCCCGCTGAACGCCTTTGATTAATAATAAGATGACCAACGTTAAACTACCAAAGAATCCGATACCGTGAGTAATCGCGTTCCAAATCTCATAAACAATTTTTTGATGCCGATTAGGCGCTGCAATTTGCATAATAAACGCTCCTTTTTTCTATTTGCCAGTATTATAAACTAAAAATAGAATGGAAGTCAACTAAAAATAGAATTCAATTCTACATAAGTGACAAACCATTTCATTTGTGGCATAATAACCTTATTGAAAATCAGTCGATCGGAGTTATTTAAATGCAATCAGAAAAATTTGAAACGTGGCTTAATGAGTTCCAACAATTCCGGTTACCCTTATGGGCGGACTTCCCAGATTTAGAATTATATATGGACCAAGTGATTAGTGAGGTCAATCGGTCACTGGATCCCCTACTCCACGTTAAAATCACAAAAACGATGATTAATAGTTACGTTAAGATGGGCATCATCGAACGTCCCGAGAAAAAACGTTATAATCGTAATCACTTGGCGGAATTAATTGTCGTCAGTGTGATTAAGTTTTCTTTCCCGCTCGATGTCGTTAAACAAGGGATTCAACAATCATTAGAACAAGATACTGCAGGTATTGCTTACAACCACTTCGTTGAACTATTCAATGCTGAAATTGCTAACGTCAATGCGCCGGATGCCGTTAATGCTTTTAACTTTACGGAAGCGCCCCTAACGATTATTCAAAAAATGGCTGTCAAATCCGTTATTTATAAAATTATTGGGACTAAATTAATCGATTTTAAAGAAGAAACGCCCATTCCTCCCGCGGAATAAAAAATAGACCTTCAAGGCCGCGGCTTTGAGGGTCTATGCGTATTATGCTTTAGTGAAATCTTTAATCCAGGATAAGGCAATCGCCTTTTCACCGAGATGGGTCCCGATAACGGGACCAAAATAGCCAATATCAATTGGCATGTCGGGGTATTTAACCCGTAATTTAGTTTGCCAGGCAACGGCCGCAGCTTCATCATTGGCGTGAATCAGTAGCGCCCGCATCGGATAATCCGCTTTTTCAATGTTCTCAGCAAAAATTTGTTCCGCTCGCGCATAGGCCTTCTTTAAAGAGCGGACCTTTTCAAAAGCGACGATTTTATTAGAAACCGGATCGAATGTCAACAAGGGTTTAATCTTTAAAACACTGCCAATGAAGGCTGAAGCGTTTGATAAACGGCCCCCACGAACCAGGTTCTGTAGATCATTAACAATGAAACATTCATCAATTGTACTTCTCAGATCATCTAACCGCGCAATAATTTGTTCAACCGTTGCGTCGGGTTCTTTGGCCATTCGAGCCGCTTCCATTGCTAAATAGCCCATTAACATCACTGTAATCCCAGAATCATAAGGAATGACTTGAACATTATCAATCGTGCTTGCTGCATTTTTTAACGTGGTGACGAAACCAGAAATGGTACTTGCTAAATGAATACTAATCACGGCATCGTAATTTTGATTACCTAAATCTTCATATAACTTCAACATTTCACCTAATGGTGGTTGTGACGTACTAGGGAAAGTTTCAGATGTTTTTAACTTTTGATAGAACTCTTCAGTTGTAATATCGACGCCTTCATTATAGACCTGGCCATCTAGGATCACCGGGATTGGCACGACGTAAAGATGATTATCTTTCACTTGCTGTTCTGTGAGATAAGCAGTACTATCAGTGACTACAGCAATTTTCATGGAGACACCTACTTTTTTATTATTCGCTAATAACTATATCATAAATAATCGGCTAATTCCGCATTTATCTGTATTTCCTTGAAAAACGTATAGGGCATCTCACTTTTCAAAACGGATAAAGCTTTGGTAGTACCGATTTAACAGTATTTTTAGCAGTTGTTGTTCTTCTGCACTCCAATTATCTTGGACTTGTTGTTCAAGTTCAGTTTGCCATTGCCGTAAACGAGTCGCAATTCGTTGAGCATGTTCGGTTAAGGTGTAAACGCGCTGACGAGGTTCGGTGCCTTTAGTCTTCACTAATAAGCCCTCTTGCGCCATGCCATTTAACTGACGACTTAAAGTTGACGCGTCTAATTTGGTACTATCGATTAAGGCTGCGTGTGAGAGTAAGGCTTGCTCTGGGGCAACTAACATGAGGATATTGACTTGTGCTAATTTAATATTCAACCGTTGGGCCCATTGCTTCTTTTGCTCTTGGTACAATAAATTAAGTTGGTTAAACGTCGTTAAAGTTGAATTCATTCGTTTTTCGCTCCTTTATTGTAGAATGCAATAAAATAATTGTATTATACAATAGATTGACTGATAAGTAAATTCCTTTGAGCTTAACGGTTAAAACCGTTACAATAAGTAAGACAATCTATATAGAGAAAGTGTGATTTAAATGGCCTTTGATGGTTTAATGACCCACGCCGTTGTCGCTGAGTTAAATACGACGTTAGCCGACGGTAAAATAACTAAAATCCAACAACCTTACCCCAATGAAGTCATCTTGACGATTCGGGCTAATCGAAAGACCTATCCCCTACTCCTTTCGGCGCACCCTTCCTACGCCCGGGTTCAAATTACTCGCGTGCCTTACGCGAATCCAGCGACGCCCCCTAATTTTGCGATGTCGTTACGAAAATACCTGGATGGTTCAATTCTAGAAAAAATTGAACAAGTTGAAAGTGATCGGATCCTGCGTTTCACGTTTAAATCGCGGAATGAATTAGGTGATTTGCAACAACTCTGTCTAATCGTCGAATTAATGGGCCGGCACAGTAACGTGATTTTGGTTAACCAAGAAACCAATAAGATTCTTGATTTGATTCGGCACGTTAGCTTATCGCAGAACCGTTACCGCTTCTTAATGCCGGGTGCGGACTACGTTAATCCGCCCGCTGCTTCCGGCGTCAACGGTTTTACGGCCGACTTAACCGACCTAGACTGGCTGAGTTATTATAACCTACCTGAAACTGAGCAACCGCATTGGTTACAAACGCAATTCCAAGGAATGGGCCGTGAAAGTGCAATCGAATTACAACATCGGTTACTGGATCATGATCATTATTTGACGATTGTCCAGGATTTCTTCGATCAATACAACCAAGCCACGCCGACGTTAACGATTGGCCCTAAAAAATCTTGGTTTACCGTGGCAGCGTATCAAACATTAGTTGGTGAACAAACGCAACTGCCAACACTAAGTGAATTGTTAGACCAATACTATTTGCATAAAGCGCAACGTGATCGGGTCCAACAACAAGGTGGCGCCTTGATTCATTTTATCCGTAATGAAATTCAAAAGGATGAAAAGAAACTTAAAAAACTGCAAAAAACCCTCAAGACGGCTGATAGTGCCGATGATTACCGGATTAAAGGTGAAATTCTAACCACTTATTTGCGCCAAGTCGAACGCGGTATGACCGAAATTACACTCGATAATTATTATGCGGATAACCAACCGATTAAAATTACGTTATCGAATCAATTGACCCCTTCTAAAAATGCTCAAAAATACTTCTCTAAGTACCAAAAGCTCCGCAATTCAGTCGCTTACGTTAACGATCAAATGGCTAAAACGGAAGCGGAACTGCAATATTTCAACACGATTATGGCCCAAATTGAAATTGCTGCGCCCAAAGATTTAGTCGATATCAAAGAAGAATTGCAAGCTGAAGGCTATTTAAAGGCCAAAAAGTCTGGTGCTAAGAAACAAAAGCGCTATAAAATTAGTGAACCCGAAACATTCTACGCCAGCGATGGCACTCGGATTTTTGTTGGTAAAAATAACTATCAAAACGATCAGTTAACCCTCAAAAAAGCGAAGAAAACTGATATTTGGTTGCATGTTAAGAACATCCCCGGCTCACACGTGATTATTGACGCTAGTAACCCGTCTGAGACAACTTTAGAAGAAGCTAGTAAACTAGCCGCTTATTTCTCTAAAGCCCGGCTATCGGCCTCTGTACCCGTTGATTACATTCAAGTCAAACGGATTCGCAAACCGAATGGGGCCAAACCCGGTTTTGTGATTTATGAAGGTCAACAAACCCTTTATAGCACACCGGATGAAGCACTCGTCCAAAAATTACGACAAAAACCAAGCCAAGCCTAAAAATAGTCCAGCAGCCCTAATTAAGTGGCTGCTGGACTATTTTTATTGGTCTCTGTTAAATTTAATGCTGCCTATTCGATATAAGTATGTTGCAATTTGTAATACGTAAACCAATTACTGATAAGGTTAGTTAGTAATAAAATACAGATCGTCATGATAAAGTTTTGGTTGAACTGATTAAAGAAGAAGCCTTGCTTAGCAGACATTAGTGTCAACATTTTTTCAGAATCGTACAGGTTAATCGGTAATAGATATAGTAATTTGTTGAGCACCCCCGATGTAAATATCAATATTAACCCTTTTGGTAAGAAAAAAATACCGGTTGCGATTATAACCGCACTAAATGGTGTCTTGGCGATTGCCGAGATTAACAATGTTATCCCGACAATCATTAGCAAACTAGCCAATTGCAATATTAGAATCATTAAATAAATTTGAAAATGATTGAGTTCAAGCGGAAAATTGAAGAGTTTTAAATCAAAATTGGTCTGAATACTACCATTCCAACCGTCCATACCATAATAATGATAATAAAAATAACCAAATGTTAGGCCATGAATCACTAAAAATATGAACATGGATAAAACTGTCGCAGTATATATCTTTGCGCGCAGCATTTTAGTCCGACCGTATTTAGTGATGAACAATAATTGATTCATCTTTTTGGCGGTATCTTCCGCAAAGACAGTCGAACCGGTAATGATAACTAGCACGCTTATTAGAATAAAGACGCTCCCGGTAACCTTAAAAAGGTCACTCCAGTTTGAATAGCTACCAATTATCAATGGTTTAGAAAAACTTGAAAAACCAATTCTTTTGATTGGCGTTAATTTGATTTGGTCAATTTTTAGCGTTTGTTTCTTTTTATTAGCGGCAATCATCTCTAAATAAATATCTCTGTCTTTTGGAAAGAAAGTATCAGCAATATTATAAGAAAATTGATCAAACGGCTGTTCTCCGCCAGAATTGTTCTGATAATCTGCAATGTAATCCGCTAAAATTAAGCGTACGGTTTGATCATTAAAAACCCCAGCGTGTGCATTAGCTTTTTTTTGTGAGAATTGGTTGAATCCCAATTCTTGATTACGCACTTCTGAGGCACCAAGTTGCGAATAGTGAAAACCAATAATAAAGATGCCTGACAGAACTAATATAGAAATCAACAATGAGCCAATAAATCGTTTGGTTTTAACAATTTTCGCCATTTCAAAACGTATAATACTAATCATAGTGAACCGCCTCTCTAAAATAATAAAGATATAAATCCTCTAATGTTGGCGTGACCTGAACCGCATTTTCTAATGGTTTCTTTTCTGCAATAATTCTTAGGATAACGTTATTCTTTTCATGTTTCTGATTACTAATCGTATAAGTGGCCAATAATTTTGCGACTAAGTCATGTGGTACGCTGCATTCCCATACTTGTTCTGCTATTTTTTGAACTAATTCTGACGGCGTACCGCTATCTTGAATACCCCCTTTTTGCAAAATCAGAATTTCATCAGCAATGTATTCGACATCAGACACAATATGTGTTGATAGAATAACTATCTTTTCGTCCGAAAAGGAACTAATTAGATTTCTAAATTTAACTCTTTCTTTTGGATCTAGGCCAACAGTTGGTTCATCTAAAATTAATATCTCGGGGTCATTCAACATGGCTTGCGCGATGCCCAAACGTTGTTGCATCCCGCCAGAATATTTTCTAATCTTCTTATGTTGAACATCAATCAACCCAACAGTCGTTAAAAGTGCTAGACATTTCTCCTTGGCACTTTGCCGATCAATTCCCTTTAGGGTTGCAATGTATAGTAGAAAATCCAGTCCCGTAAATTCGGGATAAAAAGCAATTTTTTGTGGTAAGAACCCTAGAATTGGATTAAATTTATTTTGTGATTCACTAATAGCGTTGCCGTTATAGTAAATATTGCCACTATCAGCTTTTGTTAAGCCACAAATTATTTTAAATAAGGTGCTTTTGCCGGCGCCATTAGCCCCCAATAGGCCATAAACACCGGGTGTTAATGTGAACGAGCACTCATTTAAGACCGTTGTTTGCGCATAACTTTTTTGAATATGTTTTATTTCTAATTTCATACGGATTGACCTCCTCAAAGTTATTTTTTCTTCGATGCGGTATCATATAAATCTGTTAATTTAATTTTTTGGGTTTTATCTCGATACTTAATACGAATGACATCTTTATCGGTTAAGTGATATTTTTGACCGTTATATTCTTTGCCTTTAGGCAATAATAATGTGTTGCGATCCAAAAAAGTATATTCTACGGACGTCCCCTTCTTTAATATGGTATTCGCCCTGGAAAAATCATCCGTTTTTTCATACATGATTAATGAATTTTCATACCCTTTTTTAGGCATTTCACTATTGATCAACATCAAATAGCGGTGCTCATTCTTAGTTTCAAAAGTCAGCGTGATATCATTACCTTGTTGGGTAATCGTTGGCTGGACATCATTAGAGTTGGCCAACCACATGTGAACAAACAAAAAATAATAGCCAGCTATTAAGACGATAAACAGGGTTAAAAGGGATAAAACAATTGTTCTTATTTTTCGCCGTTGCTGCGTTTTTACCTTTTTAAACGCGTCAATGTCAACCGTTTCCTGCTTGCTTTCGGAAGTTGTCGTGACCGTTAAGTCTTTTTGCATACTATTGAGAAACTGGCGGCAGTCCTCGCACTCCGCCATATGTTGGCTCATTTGTTCATTCGTTTCTTGACTGGTTAAATGTTCTAGATAGTTTGGGACTAAATCCTTAAAAAGATTATGATTCATTGTCTGTCGCATCCTTCCGTAATTGTTGTTTGACTCGATAAAAAGTGACTCGCGCCCAATTTTCAGTTTCACCAAACACCGCACCGATTTCTCTAAAGGATAAATTACCGAGTAACCTTAGATAAAGAATTTCTCGGTGCTTATCACTTAGATGATGGGCCCGTTTAAAAAAAGCAATCTTGGCTTCATTTTTGAAAAAAGTTTCTTCTAAATTATTGGTGATTGGGTCATCTGCTAGCAACGATTCATTCAATCGGGTTCTTTTTTGATGATGATTCAATTCCTGTAGCCATAGATTCTTGGCAATTTGACACAACCAAGTCGAAAATTTCGCCTGACCGTTATTATCAAAATGATCAATTGACTTTAATGCTTGATAAAATGTTTCTTGCGTCAACTCTTCAGCAAGTTGTTCGTTCTTGGTCAGGGTCAGTAAATAACGAAAGATAAACTTGCCGTAATCTTCATATATATTTTCAGTGTTCACCATTGGCCTCCTTAGCTATTAATTTAATAATCATACATCTATCCATAAAATGACTGATGCGTTACAACTTTTTGACAAATTTTAAAAAAAGATATGTATTTCATATTTAATTCTACTAAAGATACGGTTCTTTTCAATCTATGCATTAAAAAAGCCTTAGATGCATGCGTATAATGCGCATCATTTAAGGCTTTTTGATTCGATTAATGTTGATCTGACCACGCTTGTGGGTCTTGACTCCATGTTTGTAGTGATTGGAGTTGTTCAGCCGTTAAATCGTCGGCTTCTTGGGCAATCGCTAATAAGGCTTCTAAATTCGACAGGGTCGTCAATGATAATTGCGCCTCTGCAAAATTCTTTTTGCCAGCGGCTAACTGGTATGAGAAAATTCCGAAAACACCTAAAACATCGGCCCCTTCTTTTTGCGCGGCATGTGCGGCTTGGAGCACGCTACCACCGGTTGAAATTAAATCATCAATGAGCACCATTTTTTGACCCGCTGTAAAGGGACCTTCAATTTGACGACCTTGACCATGATCTTTGGGCTTAGCGCGAATATAAACGAGTGGTAAATTTAATAATTCGGCAATCCAAGCGGCGTGCGGAATGCCCGCAGTTGCGGTGCCCGCAATCACTTCAACTTCTGGATATTGATCATGAATGGCTTGCGCTAAATGTTCAGCGATTAGCCGGCGGACTTTTGGATAGCCGATAGTTAAGCGATTATCACAATAAATGGGACTTTTTAAGCCACTGGCCCACGTAAAAGGTTCATTTGGGCTTAGACTGACGGCTTGAATATCAATTAAAGCTTGTGCGACTTCTTTAGCGATTTCTGGCATTATTTCTGCTCCCATTCTGCTTTGATTGTTTGATAGGCTTGATACGGATTAGCGGCTTGTGTAATTGGCCGACCAATCACAATCGCATTGCTGCCTGCTTGGGCGGCTTCCAATGGCGTTGCTGATCGTTTTTGATCATTGGTTTGACTCGTCGTTGGCCGAATCCCCGGCGTGACACATTCAAAGTCTTTTCCGGTTTTAGTTTGAATTAAGGGGACTTCTTGAACAGAACAAATCACGCCGTCACACCCGGCTTGTTGGGCGATTTGGGCGTAATTCGTAACGGATTCTGGTAAAGTCGCCTGAATCAGTTGTTCCGTTTGCATTTGGTCTTGGCTAGTTGAGGTCAGTTGGGTGATGGCTAACAACTTAGCCGGTTTAATGTTGGCTTGTTGAGCGCCGGCTTGAACCCCAGCGACACCTGCTTTGAGCATCTCACTTCCCCCAGCGGCGTGAATCGTTGTGTAATCGACACCTAGTTGTCCAATCACGGTTAAAGCGCTTTGGACCGTGTTCGGGATATCATGCAGTTTTAAATCTAAAAAAATTCGATGACCCCGTGATTTAAGTTCCCGAATCACTTCAGGCCCACTCCGGTAGAATAATTCCATACCCACCTTAACGAACAAATGTTCTGATGACGGAAATTGTTTTAGAAAATCATTAGTCGTTTCCCAATCCGGGAAATCCAATGCGATGATTACTGGTTTTGTCATTTATCTAACCTCCTGTTTGACGGCGAAACGGTTTAAATCAGTTAACTGATACTTAGCCATTTCACCGGGGAACTGTTCAATGATTTTGGGACAGGCAAACGGATCACTAAAGTTGGCGGTGCCAACCCCAATCGCATTAGCACCAGCTGCCATTAATTCTAACGCATCCGTCGCGTTTTGCACACCACCCATCCCGATAATCGGTAATGTCGAGATGGATCGGACTTGGTGAATCAATCGAACGGCGACCGGTTTAATCGCCGGGCCGGATAAACCGCCCGTTTGATTCGCTAAAATTGGTTCGCCGGTCCGAATATCAATTCGCATCCCAACCAAGGTGTTAATCAGTGAGAAACCAGCCGCCCCTGCTTGTTCAACGGCCTGGGCAATCGGCCGAATATTCGTGACGTTCGGCGACAACTTAACGTAGACTGGCACTTGACTAACAGCCACACAGGCTGCCGTCAATTGCGCGGCTGAATCCGGATTCGTGCCAAACTCTAAACCACCATGGGCCACATTTGGACACGAGATATTGAGTTCAATGGCGTGCACATTCGGGGCCGTACTAATGATTTGGCAAACACTGACGTAATCATCTAACGTATTGCCCGCCACATTCGCAATAATCGGTAACTCGGGATAATGCTGGGCTAACCACGGGAGTTTTTCAGCCATAATGGCAGTAACACCCGGATTTTGTAACCCAATCGCATTTAGCATCCCACTAGGTGTTTCCGCCACCCGCGGCGTTGCATTCCCAAGACGGGGTTCTTGAGTGGCCGCTTTAATAATGACGGCCCCTAGTTGGTTTAAATCATAATGTTGACTATATTCTTGACCAAAACCAAAACAGCCTGAAGCCGGCATAATCGGATTTTTTAATTGAAGACCAGGTAAATTAACCGCTAAATTAACCATTTTAAATCAACACCTCGTTTGTTTTGAAGACGGGACCGTCATCACAAATTTTTAATTGAACGTCAGGGTTACTTCGAAGCTTGGTGACACAGGCATAACACGCGCCAATCCCACAAGCCATCCGTTCTTCTAACGAGATATAGGCGTTAGGATGATCGGCAAAACGATTATCCACCGCCATTAACAGTCCTTTAGGGCCACAAGCGTAAATCGCATCATAAGTCGTCAGCGCGTCGCCAAATTCAGCGTCTAGTAATAAGCCAATGTGACCTTGATAACCGTAAGAACCATCGTTAGTCGCATATGCGGTCGGACCCAATGCTTCAAATTCAGATTGGTAAAAAATCGCGGATTGCGTCGCAAAACCAAATAGATGTTGGACGTGGACCCCTTTGGCAACCAATTGGCGCGATAATTCATACAAGGGTGGAATACCCGTTCCCCCACCGATGATTAACGCCTTTTGACCAGGAATCAATTGCTCAATTGGGTAGCCGCTACCTAATGGGCCTAAGACCGATAGTTCAGTACCAACTGGTGTTTGGCTTAAAATCGTGGTGCCTTCGCCAACAACTCGATAAAGCAACGTGATTGTTTGTTGGTCGGCGTCCACTTTAGCGACACCGAATGGTCGGCGCAATAATAAGGCGTCACTGGGAATTTTGATATCGACAAACTGCCCTGGCGTAACCGGTTGTTCAGCCATGCTTCCCGCTAAACATAATTCATAGATATTGGGGGCGATCTGGGTTTGATGTTGAATGGTTAAAGTAGCTTCTACTGACAATAAACGTCGACTCCTCTAAATTTTTATGTAATAAAAGCCAGCAATCACTTGCTGACTCTTGAAAAGACTAAAGTGGTTGGGTCATTAACGATTGTGATTCTAAAACGGTTAAAATTGCGTTGGTTGTATCCAACGAAGTTAATAACGGAATGCCGTGTTCAATCGCGGTTTGGCGAATCACAATACTATCTTTTGCGACTTGGGGTGCTTCGTTTAACCCGGTGGTATTAATGACGAGTTGCACTTGGCCGGCTTTAATCCGGTCTAATAATTCACCAGACGTGGCCGTAATCTTAGACACTTGCCGAACTGGAATACCAGCGGCTTTAAACTCTTGAGTCGTCCCAGGAGTTGCTAAAATTTGATAACCCACTTCTCTAAAACGTTTTGCTAATTCAAGTGCTTGAGCTTTATCTTGGTTAGTGACCGTCATCAAGACGTTGCCATGATTCGGCAAATGCATCCCACTGGCTTCAAACGCCTTGTAGAGCGCCTTTTGCATCGTAACATCGGTGCCCATCACTTCCCCAGTTGATTTCATTTCAGGTCCGAGTAAACTATCGACGCGGGTTAATTTCGAGAATGAGAAAACGGGTGCTTTGACGTGAATCAGCGGTCCGGCTGGTAATAACCCAGTCGGGCTTTTTAATTCAGCTAAGGTACTGCCTAAGATTAATTGCGTGGCTAATTGCGCCATTGGAATCTTCGTGACTTTACTCAAGAACGGCACGGTTCGACTGGCCCGTGGATTGACTTCAATCACGTAGACTTCGTCGTTTTGAATGATGAACTGGATATTGAGTAATCCGCGACAATCGAGGGCCAAACAGAGCTTCGTTGCATATTCAACAATCGTTTGTTTTTGTCGATCGGTTAAGTTTTGTGGCGGATAAACCGCCATTGAATCACCGGAATGGACGCCGGCCCGTTCGATATGTTCCATAATGCCTGGGATTAAGACTTCATGACCGTCACAAATCGCATCGACTTCACATTCTTTACCCATTAGGTAGCGGTCAATTAATACCGGATGATCATCTGAGACTTTTACGGCTTCTTGCATGTAGTGTTTTAAATCTTCAGTCGTATGGACAATTTCCATTGCGCGACCGCCAAGGACGAAACTAGGCCGAATTAAAACGGGATAACCAATGCGTTCGGCAATTTCCATTGCGTCTGGTGTATTGGTCGCAGTGGCGCCGACTGGTTGTGGAATCTTTAATTCGGTGATTAATTGATCGAACAAATCGCGATCTTCGGCGCGGTTTAAACTCTCAACACTCGTTCCTAAAATCTTAACGCCATTTTCGGATAACGGTTCAGCCAGATTAATCGCGGTTTGACCACCGAATTGAACAATCACACCTTCTGGTTTTTCAAGGTCAATCACGTTTAAGACATCTTCTGACGTTAATGGTTCAAAGTACAACTTATCCGAAATTGAAAAGTCGGTTGAAACCGTCTCGGGATTACTATTCATAATAATCGCTTCGTAACCCGCTTTTTGAATGGCTTGAACACAGTGGACGGTGGCGTAATCGAATTCGACCCCTTGCCCAATCCGAATCGGACCAGAACCAATCACTAAGATTGAGGGCTTCTTAGTCACGATACTCTCGTTTTCTTGTTCGTAGGTCGCGTAATAATACGGTGTTTGTGATTCAAATTCGGCCGCACAAGTATCCACCATCTTGTAGACTGGTAGAATCCCGCTTTCCTGCCGCAATTTACGAACTTGGGCGGTGGTGATTTGCCAAAGGCTAGCAATTTCACTATCGGCAAACCCGTTTTTCTTAGCGATTTCAAGTAATTCAACATCGCCTTTATCGGTACGCAATTGTTCTTCTAATTCCACGATGTGACTCAATTTATCTAAGAAGAATAAATCAATTTTCGTTAATTCAGCTAGTTCTTGAATTGAATAGCCCCGACGGAGCGCTTCGGCGAGATAGAAAAGGCGGTCGTCTTGGGGATGAATAATCCGTTGGACTAAATCGTTATCGCTGACGGCGGTTAAGGCGGGTTCAATCAAATGTTCAGTATCAATTTCGAGTGACCGGACCGCTTTTAAGAGCGCTTCTTCGATATTCCGGCCAATCGCCATCACTTCGCCGGTCGCTTTCATTTGAGTGCCTAAACGGCGGTCACCCTTATTGAATTTATCAAAAGGCCAGCGCGGAATCTTGGCCACGACGTAATCGAGCATCGGTTCGAACTGTGCATAGGTGGTGCCGGTAATCGGATTATGAATTTCATCTAAAGTTAAGCCGACCGCAATTTTAGCGGCCATCTTGGCGATTGGATAACCGGTTGCTTTAGAAGCCAAAGCTGATGAACGACTGACCCGTGGATTAACTTCGATGATGTAATAGCGTTCACTATGGGGATCGAGTGCCAGTTGAACGTTACAACCGCCTTCGATTTTCAAAGCGCGGATAATCTTTAAGGAAGCATCCCGGAGCATTTGGACTTCACGGTCGCTTAAGGTTTGGACTGGGGCCATCACGATTGAATCGCCCGTGTGAATACCAACGGGATCGAAATTTTCCATGTTGCAGACGACCAGTGCGTTGTCGTTCCGGTCGCGCATGACTTCAAATTCAATTTCTTTATAACCAGCGATACTTTGTTCAACTAAGACTTGTCCGACTGGCGATAAGCTTAAACCGTTAGCGACAATCGTTTCAAGTTGATTGGGATTTTCAGCAATCCCACCACCGGTCCCGCCAAGCGTAAAGGCCGGGCGAATAATGACGGGGTATCCGGTTTGATTAACGAAAGTTTGCGCTTCGTCTAGTGAATGGGCAATCGCTGATTCGGGAATGGGTTCATTTAATTGGTTCATTAAATTTTTGAATAATTCACGATCTTCAGCTTGGTCAATCGCGCTTAACTTAGTCCCTAATAATTCGATATCTAATTCAGCTAACAACCCTGAATTAGCGAGTTCGAGGGCCATGTTTAACCCGGTTTGACCCCCTAAGGTTGGTAAAATCGCATCTGGCAATTCTTTACGTAAGATTTGAGTGACGAAATCCAAAGTGATGGGTTCGATATAAACCGTGTCGGCAATCGCTTGATCGGTCATAATCGTTGCGGGGTTCGAGTTAATCAAAACGACTTGATACCCTTCTTCTTTTAACGCTAAGCAGGCTTGGGTGCCTGAATAATCAAATTCAGCGGCTTGACCAATGACAATTGGACCAGAGCCAATCACTAATATTTTTTGAATGTCGGTTCTTTTTGGCATCTTTAAAACCCCTTTTTTCTTATTTTTCGCGTCGATTAAAATCGTCAATCATATCCATGAATTCATCGAATATATGCACAGCATCGTGGGGACCAGGGGCAGCGTCTGGATGGAATTGGACTGAAAAGGCTGGGAATTGACGGTGGCGCAACCCTTCAACCGTTTGGTCATTAATTTCAATATGGGTCACTAATAACCGATCATTATCAATTGAATCCGCCGCGACTGCGAAACCGTGATTTTGAGAAGTAAAATCAATCCGGTTGGTCGCGACTTCACGAACCGGATGGTTAAAACCGCGATGGCCAAACTTCATCTTGTAAGTTTGGGCGCCGTTAGCGAGGGCGAATAACTGATGGCCTAAACAAATTCCGAAAATCGGGACCTTGCCTTGAATCCCTTGAATCATCGTGATGGCTTCGGGCACGTCCTCTGGATCACCAGGGCCGTTGGTCAGCATCACACCATCTGGATCGAGGCCCAGAATATCTTCGGCCGTTGCGTTGTAAGGTAGTACCGTTAGATTGCAATTGCGTTTAGATAGTTCGCGTAAAATACTGTGTTTCAAACCGAAATCGACGACGACAATGTTGCGACCGGTTGCGGGGCTCGGGTACGGTTTAGCCGTTGACACTTGTTGGACTTGATTTTTAGGTAATACCAAAGCCTTCAATTGGTCAAAAGCATGATCATCAGCCGCATCAACGATACTGGCTTTCATCGTCCCTTTATTGCGTAAACGGCGGGTTAAAGCGCGCGTATCAACACCCCAAATACCGGGGATTCCTTTTTGTTTTAGGAAGGCATCTAAGCTCATATTCATGCGCCAATTATTCGCCAACCGGGGCACTTCGTGAACGACGACGCCTTTACAAGTTGGCGTAATCGATTCGAAATCATCCCGATTGACCCCGTAATTACCAATTAGCGGGTATGTAAAAGTGATAATTTGACCATTATAAGATTGATCAGTAATCGTTTCTTGGTAACCACTCATACCGGTGTTAAACACAATCTCACCGGTTGTGATGGTGGGCGCGCCAAAACCAAAACCATTAAAAACACTACCATCTTCTAATATCAGATAACGTTTCATTTATTATTCGCTCCTTTGATAAGCTGTTTGACCGGCAACCAAGGTTAAGACGGTCGTTCCTAAAACAGTGGTCCCGATGAATGGCGTATTATGCCCTTTTGATTGAAAATCAGTGGCTTGAATCATTGTGGGTGTTTCTAAATCAAAGATGGCGATATCGGCCAAATCACCGACATTTAGTTGTCCCGCTTGGCTTAAGTTAAACAGTTTAGCGGGATTCGTTACCAACCAGTTGATTAATTGCGACAAACTAAAGGGCCCGTTGACCACAAGGTTTGTGTAGAGCAAGCTAAAGGCGGTTTCGCTGCCGACAATCCCAAACGGTGCTTTTTGAATTGATTGGGCTTTTTCCGCTGCGGTATGTGGTGCGTGGTCGGTCGCGACGATATCAATCGTGCCGTCTAACAGGCCGGCCCATAAACTTTGGCGATCTGCTAAACTACGCAGTGGCGGATTCATCTTGAACATCGCGTTATCAGTCGTAATCATCGAATCATCGAGTAACAAATGGTGTGGTGAGACTTCACAAGTCACGTTGACTCCATCGGCTTTGGCGCGGCGAACTAAATTAACCGTTTCTTTAGTTGAAATGTGACAGATATGGTAATGAACACCGGTTGCGCGCGCGAGTTCAATATCCCGTGCAACTTGGGCCGATTCACTGACACTCGGAATCCCAGGTAAGTTCAACCGTTTAGCGGCTGCACCATCGTGTAAGACCCCACCGTTGACCAGTGACATGTCTTCGACGTGGGCGACGATTGGTAAATCAAGCGCTTGTGCTTGTTGCATGGCGAGATACATGGTTTGTGCGGTTTGTACGCCGTGACCGTCATTCGTAAACCCGACGGCCCCAGCGGCTTTAAATGAGGGCATCTCAACCAGTTGTTCTTCAGTCAAACCCGTGGTGATGGGTGCAAATTGATACGTATGGCTAACCGTTTCTGTCGCGTTACGGCTAACTAATGTTTTAAAATCCGTGATGTTATCGGGGACTGGGTTTAAATTCGGCATCGCAATCACGCTGGTAAAACCACCGTGCACCGCTGCTCGACTGCCAGTAACTAACGTTTCTTTATCCGTGAAACCCGGATCTCTGAAATGAACGTGGCCATCAATTAAGCCGGGGCTCACGAAATGGCCGCGCGCGTCAAAAATCGTCGACGCGTCGTAATCAGTCACATTAATCATTGCTTCAATGGCCGTAATCATCCCCTGCGCATTTAGCATAATATCCCGTTGCACTAACTGGCCGTCAACTAATACTTGGCCGTTTCTAATCAATCGATACATTTGCTGACCCCCGAATCAAACCTTTTTGTTGTAATAATTGTTCAATGATTGCCATGCGCATGTACATGCCATTATTCATTTGTTTAAAAATTCGTGATTGTGGTGCTTCAACGAGTTGATCCGCAATTTCAACATCCCGATTGACTGGTGCTGGGTGTAACCAAACGGCGTGTGGGGCTAATTTAGCAGCGCGGGCATTGGTTAACCCGTAAGCATCGTGGAATTGTTGGTCCGTCATTGGTGCAGCTGATTGGAAACGTTCGTGTTGAATTCTCAGTAACATCACGACGTCAACCTCCGATAAGACTGTGTCCAAAGCGGCATGTTGGCCGTATTGTTCAAACTCAGCGGTGAACCATTCGGCAGGTCCCGCAAAATAAAGTTGTGCGCCTAAGCGTTTTAAGAGTTGCATATTTGAACGTGCCACTCTTGAATGCGTTAAATCACCGCAGATGACAATTTTTAATCCTTCAAAATACCCAAATTCCTCGTAAATCGTCATAACATCCAGTAGACATTGGGAAGGATGTTGGCCACTGCCATCGCCGCCGTTGGCTAAAGCCATGTGGAAGTTAGGATCGGCTAATAATGGTTTGTAATAAGCATCTCTCGAATGACGAACCGTGACTAAATCGACGCCAATCGCTTGGACTGTCTTTAGTGTATCACTAAGTGTCTCACCTTTATTAACCGAACTGGTTTCAACTTCAAACGGAAGGACTGTCAAGCCCATCCGGCGTTCAGCCATGTCAAAACTACATTTAGTCCGGGTGCTGTTTTCAAAGAATAAATTCATTGCGTAGACCGGTCGGGTTAATTGACACGTTGCGCCGGCTTTAAAAGCTTCAGCTCTTTCGATTAAGGTTAACACTTCTTGATTGGTTAATTGTTCAACAGATACTAATGCGGCTTGATTAGACATTTTGTTGTTCCTCCAATTCGATTTCACTCTTTGCTTTTTGCGGTAAGATTAAGTTTAATGCAATCCCTAAGACCGTTGCGATGGCTAACCCAGAAAATTGGTATTGGCCGAGTTGCAGATAGGCGTTGCCAATCCCGATGACCAAGATTGATGAGCCAATCATTAAGTTCCGTTTCTGATCAAAATCGATTTGATTATCAATCAGAACCCGAAGGCCACTTGATGCAATGACCCCGAAGAGTAAGAAGCTGATCCCGCCAATGACTGGTCCGGGAATACTTTGAATTAACGCGCTTAGTTTACCGATAAAACCGAAGATGATGGCGAAGAAGGCGGCACCGCCTAATACCCAGACACTGTGCACCTTGGTAATGGCTAACACACCGATGTTTTCACCGTAACTTGTAACGGGAGGACCTCCGACGAAAGCCGCGATGATGGAAGCTGTCCCATCCCCCGCTAATGTCCGGTGCAAACCAGGATCTTTAAAGAAATTCCGTTTGGTTAATTTATTGAGGACCATGATGTGCCCCATGTGTTCCGTCATTGTGACAAACGCGATTGGTGCCATACTGAGAATGGCGCCCCAGTATAGACCGGGCTTATAAGTGACAAATGGAATTTGGAAATCGGGTAGTTTGAACCAAGCCGCTTCCATAACCGGTTGGAAATCGACAATCCCGAACAAAACTGCGACAATGTAGCCGCAAACGATTCCGAGAAGAATTGGAATTAAGCTCGTGAACCCTTTTAGATACATATTGAAAGCAATTGTAATCAGTAAGGTGATGATGGCGACCGCGAAGAATTTCAAGTCATAATGGCCTGCACTATCGATAGTCGCTTGTTTAGCGGCGGTCCCTGCTAAGGATAAGCCGATGACCATCACAATCGGTCCGACTACAATTGGTGGTAAGGCCTTGTCAATCCAGCCTGAGCCGATTAACCCGACGATGACTGAAACAATCAGGTAAACTGCACCGACCGCCATCGTCCCCTGTGCAATTCCGGGATAGCCGGTGGTTTTCATCAAGGCCAGCATGGGCACGATGAATGAAAAACTGGAACCCATGTAAGCTGGAATTTTACCTTTAGTAATCATGATATACATTAACGTGCCGACCCCTGAACTGAATAAGGCAATCCCGGGGTTTAACCCAACTAAAATTGGGACTAAGACAGTTGAACCAAACATCGCAAACATATGTTGAATGGACAAGCCGATCCATTTCCCGGTACTTGGTCGTTCATTAATGTCTAACACGGCGTCTGGATTTCTAAAAGATTCTTTTGTCATATTGCTTCCTCCAACTATTAAACCGTAAAAAAAGACACGCTACTAGTTTGAGAGCGTGTCTTTTGCTTGCTGAAAGGACAGTGTGCTGTGCACGCTACGATTTCGAACAAACCCTTTTGCTCTCTCTGGAGTCAATTAAACGGTTAATGATTATTTAGTTAATTTTTCAATCGTAATGCCATCATGTTCGTCAATTTCTTCCATTGCGACTTTGATTTGCTCCGTCAAAGCGGTTGGAATATTTTTACCGACAAAATCAGGCCGAATTGGTAATTCGCGATGACCGCGATCAACCAAAACTGCTAAGGAAATTTTTTTAGGGCGACCAAGATCCATCAGCGCATCGAGTGCTGCGCGAATTGTCCGACCCGTGTACAAAACATCATCAATTAGAATGACGTGTTTATTGGTGATATCAATCGGAATATCACTGCCATTAATTTGGGGTTCATTTTGCGAATTCAAATCATGTTGATCATCACGATACAAAGTGATGTCGAGCGTCCCAACTGGTAACGTAATACCTTCCAATTGTTCTAACCGCTTGGCAATCCGGTGAGCGATAAAGACGCCGCGGGTTTTGATGCCCACTAAGACAAGGTCTGAAATCCCCTTGTTTTGTTCAATGATTTCATACGTAATTCGGGTAAAAACGCGTTTCATAGTCGTACTGTCAACAACTTCTTTAACCATCATCATCCGCTCCTTCCAAACAAAAAACCTCCCGGCCAGTTAGCCAGGAGGTTACAGTTGTGGCTTCTAGACAGATTGCGTCGTCACCACTTATTCACCGTACCTTCTGGGCCTCACGGGACCAATTTAAAGGTTTCTATTTATGTTGTTATTAGCATATCGAATTGTTGTTTAAATGTCAATTGTTTTCGCGTAATTGCTGCAAAGTTCTTTCGAAAATAGCGGGTAATGGCGCTTCAAATTTAAGTTGTTCCCCAGTAACGGGATGCTTAAAGCCCAGAATGGCAGCGTGCAGAAATTGGCCTTTGCCAGGTAATGTTTTACGCGGACCATAGACGGGATCGCCGGCGACCGGGCGGTTGATATACGCTAAATGGACCCGAATTTGATGGGTCCGACCGGTTTCCAAACGACATCTAATCAACGTAAAATCATTAAAACGTTCAACGACCTTAAAATGAGTGACCGCTGGACGACCATCAGGCACAATCGCCTGTTTCATCCGATCAACTTTTGAACGGCCAATTGGCGCGTCAATGGTGCCTTCATCCTCTTCGAAATTACCGTGAACTAACGCCACGTATTCGCGCAAATTCGATTTGGCTTTTAATTGAGCCGATAACGATTCGTGCGCTTCGTTGGTTTTAGCCACCATCAATGAACCAGAGGTGTCTTTATCAATTCGGTGCACAATTCCGGGCCGGAAAACGCCGTTGATTTCAGATAACGGCGTATGGGCTAACAATGCATTGACTAACGTGCCGTTGGGATGTCCCGCTGAGGGATGCACCACCATCCCTTGGGGTTTATTAACGACTAACACTTGATCATCTTCATAGACAATGTCTAACGGAATATCTTCGGGCACCAAATCAAGCGCTACGGGATCCGGGATTTCAATGGTGACGACGTCGTTAGCAGCGACTTTATATTTAGATTGACAAGGTTTTTGATTAACTTGCACCAAGTCCTTTTTAAACCACTGTTGAATTTGTGACCGTGAATAATCAGTCAGTAGTTGGGGCAAAATCTTATCAATTCGGCCCGTTTCAGTTGTAATTGTTACTTGTTTTTTTTCAGTCATGAGTCACTTTCTCTTTCACCATAATTGCGATTAACACACAGAGTACGCCAAAGGTCAACGCCATATCCGCAATGTTAAAGATTGGAAAATTAATAAAATCTAGTTGGAACATATCAACAACGTACTTTAGATGTAACCGATCAATAAAATTCCCAATCGCACCGGCCAGCATTAATGCTAACCCAATGCGATATAATCTTTCAGACCGCTCAGAGGTGTAAAATAAGTACCCAATCACGCCAACCGCCACGATGGTGACCAGATAGAAGAACCATTGTTGCCCGCGTAAAATACTCCAAGCCGCCCCATCATTTTGAACATACGTTAATCCAAAAACGTTGGGTACGATTGTTTTAAACGCGCCAAAACTAAGATGGCCAACCACCCAGCTCTTTAGTAGTTGATCGCTACCAATTACTAAAAAAACTAAAATTAAATATAACACCACGGTTTCCCCCTATTCGTACTGATTAACATTGTCCTTAAAAACAGCACTGATGTCAATCACTTTCGAATATTAGAATAACCCAGAAATCTGGCCATCCGCCGTCACATCCATGTTTAAAGCGGCCGGCTTTTTCGGTAGACCGGGCATGGTTAAAACGGCACCGGTCATCGCCACGATAAACCCAGCCCCAAGTTTTGGAATTAGTTCACGGACGTGAACGGTAAAATCAGTTGGTGCCCCTAAGGCTTTCGGATTATCCGATAATGAATATTGGGTTTTAGCGATGCAAACCGGTAGTTGGCCCCAACCGTTCTTTTCAATTTGTTTCAATTGATTAATGGCTTTACCTTCAAAGACCACCTCACGGCCACCATAAATTTTAGTGACAATCGTATTGAGTTTGGTTTTAATATCCGCTTGAGCATCATATAAAGGTTGGAAATCTTTCGGTTGGTCCAATGCAGTGAGTACTTCATGCGCCAATGCTAATCCGCCTTGACCGCCGTTTGCCCAAACACTGGTTTCCACGGCTTTAACGCCTTTTTGTTCACAAAGTTCTTGTAATAAGTTGATTTCAGCTTCGGTATCGCTTGTAAATTCGTTAACGGCCACGACAACCGGCACACCATAACGTTGCATGTTGGCGATGTGTTTGGCCAAATTACTAAAACCAGATTCTAACGCGCCTAAGTTTTCAGTGGTTAAATCGGTTAATGCCACCCCACCGTTATATTTCAAAGCCCGAATCGTCGCGACAATCACGATAGCATCCGGTGTCTGGCCTAATTGTGGCACTTTAATATCCAAGAATTTTTCAGCACCTAAATCAGCCCCAAAGCCGGCTTCGGTAATCGCGATATCGCCTAATTTCAAAGCCGTTTGTGTCGCTAAAATACTGTTACAGCCGTGCGCAATATTGGCGAACGGGCCGCCGTGGACTAACGCTGGTGTATGTTCAAGCGTTTGGACTAAATTGGGTTTCAACGCGTCTTTTAATAACATCGTAATCGCACCCGTGACCTTCAAGTCAGCAACGGTTACTGGCTCACGGTCGAAACGATAACCAATCACAATTCGACTAATTCGGGCTTTTAAATCGGTAATGTCGGTTGCTAAACATAAGATTGCCATTAATTCACTGGCCACCGTAATATCAAAACCATCCTGTCTAGGCATCCCTTGCACCGGACCGCCTAAACCAATGACAACTTGGCGTAAGGCCCGATCATTAATATCTAAAGCCCGTTTCCAAATAATCCGGCGAGGATCAATGTTTAAAACGTTACCCTGTTGAATATGATTATCGATTAAAGCCGCAAGGGTATTGACCGCTGATGTTAAGGCGTGCATATCGCCGGTAAAATGAAGATTAATATCTTCCATTGGAACGACTTGCGCATAGCCACCACCAGTTGCGCCCCCCTTCATTCCCATCACAGGCCCTAATGACGGTTCGCGTAAGGCAATCACGGCAGACTTGTCTAATTGCCGTAAAGCATCTCCCAAACCAACCGTGACGGTTGATTTACCCTCACCCGCTGGCGTTGGATTAATCGAGGTCACTAAAACCAGTTGACCATTTGGTTGGTCCTTTAGCCGTTGAATGGCTTTAAAGTTCACTTTTGCTTTGTAAGGTCCGTATTGTTCCAATTCCGTAGCTTGTAACCCGATTTGTTCGGCAATTGCTGTAATTGGTTTAATTTCAGTTGCTTCATTTGCTTGTGCAATTTGAATATCTGACATGCTGGCCCACTCCTTTTATTGACGATAAACATATTATAGCCGATTTCGTACGGAATTGGCAGATTAGTTTCAATAAAGTTTATCTTCGACAGTTGTCAACCAGCGTGGTAGAATAAGGGTGCGCTGTTAATGCGTGGATTTTAAGGAGGGATTGTGATGGAACGAGGAATCGTGAAGTGGTTTAGCAATGCTAAGGGGTACGGCTTCATCAGTTACCAAGATGGTGAGGAAATTTTCGTTCATTTTACCGCAATCCAGACTGATGGTTATAAGTCCCTCAATAAAGATGACGTGGTTTTATTCGAAGTCAAAGAAGGCGCCCGCGGCTTACAAGCAGCCAATGTCCAAAAAATTGAACCCCCACAAGACTAATTGATAATTAACGATGATTCATTATTAAATGTATGTAAATAGGCAACGCACCCTAAAAATGGGTGCGTTGCCTATTTTATTTATTCGACAACTGGCCAACCGGCTTCTTTTAAAGCGGTCACTAACCGTTGCTTGCTTTTTACCCGTAACAATAATTGTTCAGGTTGATAGTCTAATTCAGTCGTTGTTATTAAAAGGCCGTGTTTTTGGACCGTAATTTGCGTCAGTTTCTCACGATCAATTGTGCGGTGCCGTTTAAATACCGGTCGTTTTAAATTGATTGTTGTTGGGGTCACTTTCACTTGATATCCCCCAATATTAACAATGGTTAAAATAACCGCAATCAGCGCAATCGTAATTGATTGCCAATTTAAATTAATGAGTTCGAGTTGGACGATTAAAGCCAGTAGATAGATAAAGCCAATCCAAGACCACGTCGTAATCGAATAAGCGTAACCTGGTTGATAACGGATTGTTAGCGATTTTTGCATGAGCACACTCCTTAGTGTTTTCATAGTACCATTAATAACGTCGGCTTGTCAGCGGATTGCGATAAACTTTAAGAATGATTAAACTATATAATGAAACTAACGATAATTTTGATTGTGACATTCTACTGTTTAACATCAACGCTTCAGTCTAAGTCGTGGTTTTTTCACCATTTTTTTAGTAAACTGTTAAAGAAGTTTAATCGTATTAAAGGAGTGATCGTTTGGCATTAATAGTCGAAATTGGTAGTTTAGTTATTTTTATTAACGCAGTTCTCGCCATCATAACTGTTTTACGCCAACCACGGGACATCGCCGCAACGTGGGCTTGGTTATTAGTTTTAATTTTATTACCGGTTGGTGGTTTTATTTTATACCTCTTTACCGGGCGTGGCTTATCACGTAAAAAGATTTTTCAAAGTCAATCTCAGATTAACGATGGGATTTTAGCGTTGGTTGATATTCAACGTCAAGAAAATCGTAAAAATGAATTATTGCCTAAAAAGATGCTCTCTAGTGAAGCAACTGAAATGGTCAATTTATTCTTAAATATTAACAACGCCCCCGTCTTAAAAGACAACCACGTGACGTTATACACGGATGGTCAAGAAAAATTCGCGGCCCTATTCAATGACATCCGCCAAGCTCAAAAAAGTATCCATATTGAATATTACACCATCTACAACGATCAAATCGGCAATGATTTACAAAAATTATTAGTTGAAAAGGCAAACGCCGGCGTCACCGTTAACGTCTTATACGATGCTTGGGGTTCTCAAGGGGCAACGCAAAAATGGTGGCGGCCACTCGAACAAGCTGGCGGTCACGCCCGCACCTTCTTCAGTTCTAAACATTCGATCACTGATTTCCGGCTAAATTTCCGTGATCATCGGAAAGTGGTCGTCGTCGATAGTAACATTGGTTACATCGGTGGTTTTAACGTCGGCGATCAATATCTCGGGCGCAGCCAGAAATTCGGTAATTGGCGTGATACCCATATGCGTGTCACGGGGAATGCCGTTTTAGCCTTACAGGTTCGTTTTTTAATGGATTGGAACGCCAGTGTTGAGACCAAGGTGCAACTCCCCTATTCTCAAGATTTATTTCCAAAAGAAGTCGTCTCTAAACGGGGATCGGCGGCCATGCAAATTGTTTCCAGTGGGCCGGATAAACTCGATGAACAAATTAAACTCGGCTATTTGAAAATGATTAGTACCGCTAAAAAACGGCTCTGGATCCAAACCCCTTATTTAGTTCCAGATGATAGTATTATTGATGCGCTAACGACGGCTGCAATGTCCGGTGTCGACGTTCGGATTATGGTTCCTAATATGCCAGATCACCCGTTCATCTACCGGGCAACGCAATATTATAGTCAGTTATTACACGCCTCTGGGGTTAAAATTTATAGTTACCAAAATGGTTTCTTACACGCCAAAACGGTGGTGATGGATGGTCATATCAGTACGGTTGGTTCGGCCAATATGGATATTCGCAGTTTCAAACTCAATTTTGAAGCCAACGCGTTCATCTATGATCCGAAAGTCGCTGCCCAACTCGAAACCATCTACGAAGCCGACATGCAACACGCGCAGTTATTAACCGACGAAATAATCAGCGAACAATCTAAATGGCTCCGTTTTAAACAGAAATTTTCACGATTACTCTCCCCCATTTTATAAAATGTTCGGGTAAAAATATTTAAATTGTTAGTTATTAAGTTGCTCATCATTTTTTATTGTAAACTAAATACTAGTGCCACACGGTTTAATCAATATTGACGGTTCAAAACTTAAAAATAGCCATTGACTTTAGTAGTGATTATGGTTAACTTTATAAGTGAACAGTTCAAGTGAGATTCAATTAATTATTCGGCAACAGCCCCTAGCAATAGGGGCTGTTTTTTATTTAAACACAATATATGGTGTTAAATCATTGCAACTTGATTTTCTAAACGGTATACTATTTTTATCAATTAGTTTTATCAAGGGAGTTAAATGAACATGGCAAACATTACGTTATACACTAAAAACGGTTGTCCCCAATGTCGGATGACGAAACACTTTTTGGAAACACACGACGTTACTTTTATTGAACATAATATTAACGACGAACCCCAATATATCGATTACTTACGCGAAAACGACTTTCAAGCCGTTCCCGTTTTAGAAGCTGACGGAATTGAAAGCTTTTCTGGTTTTAGACCTGCTGAACTACAAAAACTAGCAATCTAATTCTTTTCCCCTTTTGTTAGACTAACTCGTATTTTGAGTTAGTCTTTCCCTTTTTTTAAACCTTAATTTCGCAGAAAGTGGTGCTTAACAATGTCTTTAAAAGAAATCCGTACTGAAGATGTCACCTATTATGAACTCAATAATCAAATTAATATTCCGGTTGACGGTCAAATTCCGTTACATAAGGATCAAGAAGCGCTCGATGCGTTCTTAGACCAAAACGTTAAACCCAATAGGGTGACTTTTAAGTCCCTTCAAGACCGTTTAGATTATTTAGTCACTGAAAACTATTATGAAGCTGATTTTCTTAAAGCTTATTCAATCACTTTTATGGACCAACTCAATCAATATTTGATTGATCAAGATTTTCATTTCAAATCTTTCATGGCTGCCTATAAATTTTACGCACAATATGCTTTGAAAACAAATGATAATAGTTTCTATTTAGAAGATTTTAAAGACCGGATTTTCGTCAACGCTTTGTATTTCGCAGATGGCGATGAAACTTTAGCCATGAATCTAGCAGACGAAATGGTGCATCAACGTTACCAACCGGCCACCCCTAGCTTCTTAAACGCCGGACGTTCACGCCGGGGTGAATTGGTTTCATGTTTCTTACTCCAAACCACTGATGACATGAACTCCATCGGCCGGACGATTAATTCTGCACTCGAATTATCCCGAATTGGTGGCGGCGTTGGGATTAGCCTGTCTAACTTACGTGGTGCTGGTGATCCGATTAAAGGGATTGATGGCGCTGCTAGTGGTGTCTTACCGGTCATGAAATTATTGGAGGATTCATTCTCATATTCTAACCAACTCGGTCAACGTCAAGGGGCCGGTGTCGTTTATTTAAACGCCTTCCATCCCGATGTCATTGCCTTTTTGGGGGCTAAGAAGGAAAATGCCGATGAGAAGTACCGTTTAAAGACCCTGTCACTCGGTTTAATCGTGCCAGATAAGTATTACGAACTGGTTGCCAACGATGCCGATATGTATCTTTTCAGCCCTTACGGTGTTGAGAAAGAATACGGTGTCCCTTACTCATACGTCGACATCACCAAAGAATACGATAATTTAGTCGCTAACGATCAAATTAAGAAAACGAAGATTAAAGCCCGTGATTTAGAAAATGAAATCAGTAAATTACAACAAGAATCAGGTTATCCGTACATCGTCAATATTGATACGGCCAATAAAGCCAATCCAATTGACGGTAAAATCATCATGAGTAACCTCTGTTCAGAAGTCTTACAAGTTCAAACCCCTTCACAAATCAATAACCGTCAAGAATATGACGTCTTAGGGACTGATATTAGCTGTAACTTAGGTTCGACGAATATCCCCAATATGATGACGTCACCTGATTTTGGGCATTCAATCGAAGCCATGGTCCGCGCCTTAACTTATGTCACGGATCATTCAGATATCGATGTAGTGCCATCAGTGGCGCATGGTAACGAACTGGCGCACACCATCGGTTTAGGTGGCATGGGCTTGCATACCTATTTTGCGACTCACCAAATGTTGTATGGTTCACCCGAATCAATCGACTTTACCAGCAATTATTTCATGTTACTCAACTATTGGACACTCGTAGCTTCGAATAAGATTGCGAAAGAACGCCATACAACCTTTGCCAACTTTGATAAGAGCAAATACGCTGATGGCACTTATTTCGACCAATACCTGAATGAAGACTGGGCCCCACAATCAACACAAGTTAAAGCCCTCTTTGAAGGCATCTTTATCCCCACTAAAGCGGATTGGATAGCTTTACGCGATGCCATTATGGCGGACGGTTTATATCATCAAAACCGCTTGGCTGTTGCACCAAATGGTTCAATTTCATACATTAACGATACCTCTGCTAGTCTCCAACCAATTGTCAACCGCGTTGAAGACCGCCAAGAAAAGAAAATTGGAACGATTTACTATCCAGCTCCCGGTCTTTCAAACGAAACGATGCCATTTTATGAATCAGCCTACGATATTGATATGCGCAAGGTCATTGATATATACGCCGCTGCTCAAAAGCACGTCGATCAAGGCATGAGTATGACCCTCTTCATGCGTTCAACGATTCCGGCCGGTTTATACGAATGGAAAGATGGCCGCACGGATAAGATGACGACCCGTGATTTAAACATCTTAAGAAACTATGCGCATCATAAAGGCATCAAATCAATTTACTACATCCGGACATACACTGATGATGAAAATGAAGTTGGCGCAAATGCTTGTGAAAGCTGTACCATCTAGTCAGTCAAGGGGCAACTTGCCCCGGATACATACTAAAAGGAGTCAATTGAAATGACAGTAAATTCAGAGAATTACATTGCAATTAATTGGAACCAAATTGAAGATCAAATCGATAAAGCCACTTGGGAAAAATTAACCGAACAATTTTGGTTAGATACCCGAATTCCATTATCTAACGATTTAGACGATTGGCGTGACCTATCCGATCAAGAGAAATGGATTGTTGGCCACGTCTTTGGTGGCTTAACCTTACTTGATACCCTTCAATCACAAGATGGGATGGCGAGCTTGCGTGCTAATATCCGGACCCAACATGAAGAAGCCGTCCTCAATAACATTCAATTTATGGAATCGGTCCACGCTAAAAGTTATTCATCGATTTTCTCAACCTTGAATACACCGAGTGAAATTGACGAAATTTTCGAATGGACCAATTCGAATCAATATCTCCAATATAAAGCCAACAAGATTAATGATATTTATCAAAATGGCACGCCACTCCAACAAAAAATTGCCAGTGTCTTCTTAGAAACTTTCTTATTCTACTCCGGTTTCTACACCCCACTCTATTATTTAGGCAATAACAAACTGGCCAACGTCGCTGAAATCATCAAGTTAATTATCCGCGATGAATCCGTCCATGGTACTTACATCGGTTATAAATTCCAATTAGGGTTTAACGAATTACCAGCCACCGAACAGGATAGTTTGAAAGATTGGATGTACGATTTATTGTACGATCTCTACGCCAACGAAGAGAAATACACGCACGAAGTCTACGACGGGACTGGTTGGACTGAAGAAGTCCTAACTTATCTCCGCTATAACGCCAACAAAGCTTTAATGAACCTTGGCCAAGGTGCGCTCTTCCCCGATACCGCTGAAGACGTCAATCCCGTAATTTTAAACGGGATGTCAACCTCGACCGCCAACCATGATTTCTTCTCCCAAGTCGGTAATGGTTACCGTCTGGGTAATGTTGAGGCCATGAGTGATAGCGACTACCATTTCGAATAAATTCTTAGACTGAAATTCCAAGTGAATTTCGGTCTTTTTTAATCCCCGATTATCGCCAACTAAGGTATAATGAAAGCGTGTTAATCATGAAGGGAGTCCTGTTTGATGTATTACGTTGTTATGCAATCTAATGATATTCGTCGCAACTTGGCGACTGAACAATATTTAATGAATCAAAAACATTTCGATGAACCTTTGTTGCTCTTTTATATTGAAAAACCCTGCATCATCGTGGGCCGCAATCAAAATACGTTTGAAGAAATCAATCAACAATACGTAGCAGACCACAAGATAACCGTTACCCGCCGATTATCCGGTGGTGGTGGGATTTATCAAGATTTAGGCAACCTTTGTTTTAGTTTTGTGGTGGATGCTGATTCAGAACAATTCGGCGACTTTAAATCCTTCACGCAACCCATCGTTGATGCGCTCCACCAGATGGGCGCGACTTCGGCGGAAGTTTCTGGTCGTAATGATATGTTAGTTGCGGGTAAGAAATTCTCCGGCAATGCAATGTACACCAAGAATGGCAAAACGTTCTCACACGGCACGCTTTCGTGGGATGTCGATTTAGATGTTTTAACCCAAGCCCTCAACGTGCCAGCGGATAAAATCGCCTCGAAAGGGATTAAGTCAATTCGCCAACGCGTGACAAATCTTAAACCGCACGTTGATCCACAATATCAAAAGATGACGACCGAAGAATTTCGGGATGTTTTATTATTAAACTTATTCCACGCCACCGATTTAGCCGCCATCAGTGAGCGCCAATATCAATTAACCGATGCTGACCAAACAGGTATCGATCAACTCTTTAACGACGTCTATAGTAACTGGGATTGGGTTTATGGTAAATCACCCAACTCAACCGTCCAGAAACGCCAGCATTTCGATTTTGGCACGATTGATGCCCGTTTACTCATCGAACAGGGTAAAATCGCTAACGTGAAGTTCTATGGCGATTTCTTCGGGTCTGGTGATGCGAATGAATTAGCTAAGCAACTACAAGGGACAATTTATGATCGCCAACACTTAACTGAAGCCTTGGCTGATATTGATACCACTCCCTATTTTACGGGAATTCCCAAAACCGAATTAGTGACATTGTTAGCCCAATAAATCAAAAAAGCTGTAACAGAACTCGGTTATCAATTGAGTATCAAGTTGAAAAGTCGCCTATCCCGAACTAAGGATAGACGACTTTTTGATTTGAACGGAAATTGATGAGTTCTGGTGCGCGATAAAGAAGCGTATTGCGACTTATATCAAAAACTCTTTAGTTAGTTAGAAAATCAGCGTCTCCAGTGTCGGCGCTTCAACTATTTTTTGAATATGACCATCCTTTAACACAATTGCCCGCGAAGATTGACTCGCTAGCGTTAAATCGTGCGTTACCATCACAATGGTTTTCCCGGTTGTCACTAATTCCTGTAAGAGCGTCATCACCAACAGCCGAGAATGCGTGTCTAAGGCGCTAGTCGGTTCATCTAAAAAGATAATATCAGGATCTGCCAAAATAGTGCGACCGATCGCCACCTTTTGTTGTTCCCCACCTGATAAGGCATCGATTGATTGATGTAACTCAGCCTTCAGTTCTAATCGCTTGGTCAAAGCAGCAACGGTGGCCGGTTTAATCCGGTGGCCGTTTAACGTTCCCGGTAATACCAGATTATCGTAAGCCGTTAGCGCGGGAATTAACTGAAAATGTTGAAAAATAAACCCAATTTCTTTGCGCCGAAACGTTGCTAGTTTTGTTGCGTTCCAATCATACGGATTCTGTCCGTTAATCAAGACCGTTCCAGTCGTTGGCGGTAATAAACTTGAAATACAGTAGAGCAACGTCGTTTTACCAGAACCTGATGGCCCGACAATTGAGATAAACTCACCCCTTTGAACGTCAAAAGAAAGGTCATCAAGTACGAGTAATTGTTTATTTTTAGCCAGTTCGATTTCTTTTTTGAGATGCGTCATTGAAATCACGGTTTGATGCATGCTGATCAGCTCCCTTTAAATAATTTGCTTACTTGGTTCATTCAATATATTTTTTAGTCGTCCGTAACGCTAATCCGTCAATTAGAGTAAAACAGCCAAAAAAGAGCAAGAATGCGCCGGACGTGAGTGCACAATTAACGGTCCAATTGGCTTTAAAAATATTGCCGCCCCCTAAAAACGTCACCCGTAATAGCGGAATTGCAAACAGAAATGTCCCGAACAAAGTGATTAAAACTGAAATCAACGACGCCGTTCCGATTTCAATTAATTTTAATTTAAATAGCCAATTTGGCGGACAACCCGAAAAGAAATATTGGGCTGATTCTGTTCTGGTTTTTAGTCTAAACAAACCAATCGAAGTCAGTACGTTAGCAAGACTAATGATGATTGGTGCGCCAAATACAAACAACAGATTAAAGATTAAATCATATAGATAGTCTCCACTATTTTGACCATCAATCAATAATTTAGTATTGAGAAATAACGCAATAAAATTGCCGACTAATAACGTAATGACAATCACGGGCCGACTTAATTTAATTAAACCTTCGACATTGTATTGCATATTATCAAAAGCTGAACGTAACATAGGCTGTTTTGTGATACTTGGTAAATCAACGATGCGCTTCACGATCCCTTTAAAAAGGGGTCGAATTAAAAAGTTCATCCCGATTAGTAACGCCAGCCAGACCGGCAATAATAGATTCATTGAACTTGCCATACTGCTGGTATAAGCTTTAACGTCAGCTGGATTAGGCACTGCTTTGATATATAGCATGACGGTTACAACTAGACAGAATAAAAGCGATACGCTACCACTAAACAAGCCAGGGTGCCGTTGTTTGGCCAATTGATTAGTAACCGATAATCGGCCTTTTCGTTGTTGATAGTTTTTAAGACAATACAACAAGCTCGTAATCGTAATCAGCATCGCTTGTAGCAATAGGGTCACGTAGACCACCTGCCCTGAAAATTGCAAGGGCATTTGCGCGAGTGCGTGGCGATCAATCGTTGGTAAGCCATTAATAAAAGCTTGCGCCCCTTTGACAGCAAAGAGATTGCCAATCAGCGCACCCAGCAGCCCAACCAATAACATTTGTCCAGTCATAATAACGCTCAATTGACGTGGTGAAACCCCCAAAAGCATTAAGATATCGTTCGTCTCATCAAAAAGATCAATACATTGTTTCATCGCGTTCCTTGCTAGTAGCAATATGACGAGACTCCCAACAAACATTGGCATTTCAAAAAAGACGCCATAATCAAATTCGGCGCTTAAGGTATTCGGCCCAACCAGTTTGATGGCATTCAAGATGGTCAATATCGTACTAAAAACGAATCCCGAAACAATAAAAAGGGGTAATACGGCTAACCAAATCTGCCAATGCTTGATAAATGACTTCACTATTAATTTAAGCATGATGCCCTCCTGACCTATTTTGATTGACGACTTAACGTTATTTAAAATTTCCGATGGCTAAAGATTAAGTACCCGAACTCGAGAAATACGAGCGTATAACATAAAGCCCCACCGATAATTTGCAGATTACTTAATTGTGTTAACTCATGGTAAACAACGTAGGTCGTATACTGATTCTGTAGGTTCAACATATTTAGCGGATTCCATTTAATGATAAAATCGAAGGTCTCGTATTTATTTAATAAATTATCCGACAAACCCTGGCCCATAAAAATCAGCACAAAGCTGATGACCACCGCTAACGAATTGTTTTTAGATAGACTTGAAAAGAAAAAAAGCAAAGCGATTGTCAAAAGTGACGCCACTAGCCCCACCAACAGGGTTAATATCAGATTAACAATCAGTGGCTGCTGATACTGATAAACTGCGAACCAATCAACCTGGCCATGAAAGATGATCAATGATAGGCCAATTGTTAAGCCAAAAGCAATTACGTGTAAAACAACATCGTAGCAAAAAATCACTAAAAATTTTGAAAAATAAATGTCCCGTTTATTCGGCGCTTTATACAGCAATGTCAGAATGGTGCCCTCTTGAAACTCCATTGAAAAGATGCCCGCACCAATGACTACTAACAGCATTTCAATCCACGGCCCCGCTAGAAAGGAACTAATCACTAAGTAACGACTGAATTCAAATTTAAATAACAGCCATGCCAAAAGCATTAACGGTATTAATAGAATGGGGGCATACCAGACCATCTTTTTATGGAAAAATTTGTAGTATTCTTGAAATAAACTATCTGCCATCATCTAGCTCCTTTTTGACGATTAGTATTGGGTCTTTATTAAGTTAATTGTGACTTCGTTTAAACAGTCGATACCCTAACCCTAGAAACAGTAGCGTATAGCCTGCCGTCCCAATCATGATTTGAGGATTATTCAATTTCGTAATCGCCCTAAAACTGGGATCAGCCAATTGCCCTAATAAATTCAACATATTAAACGGATTCCACTTGAGTAACGACACTAAATCTCCGGCTGACTGTATGAGTCCGCCTGAAATTGCTTGACCTAAGAAGACAATCCCCACGCCGATACTGATTGCAACGACGTTCACTTTAAATAAACAGATTAGACAAATAGTCATTGAAATCATTAAGAGCGAGGCCATCAAATTGATCGTTGTTAGTTTTAAAAGCGTTTTCAATAAAGAATGGTTGCCAGTCACTGTCGAAAACCAATGATATTGATTGGGATAGAAAAACAGCTTAAGCAGAATCGTAAAGCCGATTGATGAAACATGTAAAATGCCACTATAGCCTAAAATAATCATCAATTTAGCCCAATAAATAGCCCTTTTCGTTGGGCTTTTATAAAATAAAGTCAGCAACGTGTTATTCTGATACTCCATTGCAAATAAGTTTGCACTAAACACGACTAGAATCAAAGCAATCCATTGACTAGCACCAAAGCCTTGAACAATCAGAAACGACACTTGATCGTCACTATCCATCAATACCGTAAAAAGCATCAGGCCAAACAGCATCAAAATACCATAGTAAAAACTTTTTTGATGTTTGACCTTAAACCATTCCTGCGCCAAATTTCGCATCATTTCGGGTTGACCTCCCGCTCTTTCAAAACGTTAACAACCACTTCTTCAAAGTCAATTGTAATAGGCGCTAATTCCAATAACTGAATACCGTGCGCATAAATGATTGGTTGTATTTCTAAAATACGACTCGCGTCGATTGTTAAATAGGTTTCGTTGTTCTCACTTTTAATGCCGTTAGCATCCAATAGTGCAACCGTCTTAGCCAGATTATTAGTCACCAGTTTATATTGCTGATGCTCATTTTGAATGAGTTCGGTAATGGGTTTTTCAACTAATATTTCACCATTATTAATTAAAACAACATCCGTTATCACTTTTTCGAGTTCACTTAAGATATGACTTGAAATTAAGAATGAGGTTCCCCCATCCGCATATTTTTTAATAATCTGACGCACTAGAATCGTTGCTTCAATATCTAAGCCATTCATCGGTTCATCCAGAATCACAAACTCAGGTTGATTTAGTAACGCAATCGCAATCCCCAATTTTTGCTTCATCCCTAATGAATATTGCTTAGATTTATCATCAATATAGGCCGTCATTTCCAACGAAGTGACGAGGTCCAGCACGTCCTGTTGATTTTTACAATAAAGCGTCAGGTTTTGGCGACCAGTTAAAAAGGGGTAAATGGCGGGGTGTTCAATCAAGGCGCCCACTTTGGTTAAAGCCTGATGGTTATTAACCGTTACCGCACTACCGTTAATTTGGATCGCCCCTTCAAACTTCAATAAACCCAAAATCGTTTTCATAATGGTGGTTTTACCAGCACCGTTGGGACCGATCAAACCGACAACGGCCCCCTCTTTGACCTGAAAAGAAACCTTTTTAATCACCTGTCTTTTCGAAAAAGAAACAACTATATTTTTAACGGTTATCATACCGGACCCCCCTATTCTGGATATAAAAAAGAACCCTACAGACAGTTAAGCTATGGGGTTCATTTCAATCATTAGTGATCTTGAAATCACTAATAGTCATGCTGGTTTAATACTAATTCGATAAATGTGGCTCAAATCAATCGTGATCACGAATATAAACGCAACGATACCTGCTAGAAGCGGCCAATAACTGATTGATAACCAACTATCATTGACAGTGATGTTGGTATTCCGAGCAGCTTTTAATATAGCGCCAAATAAAAATGCATTATTAAGTATCCCGGTTATCGAAATTACGCCCCCGTAGAACAGGGCTTCTACACATTTTTCAGCTATCAAATTTTTAAAAGTAAACCCTAAAATCTGCAGTTGCTGTAAACTGGCATTACGCTGTTCGCTTGTAATAATCGTGATTGAAATAATATTAGCAATAATGATTAACAGTGGCCCCCCTAAAAACAAGGCTAGTGTGCCGATGATTTCTGACAAACTTCGTTTAGCTGCGATATTTGCTAAATCAAATGCTAAATAGGTAAAAAAGGAAGTCAGCAACGATAACATAAATAACGGCACGACCAGTGAACTAAGATACGTTTTCTTGCCAATCACCTGCCAATAGGCGGTCTTAGCAGTTCTCATTAAACGGCTGGGCACTATTTTAGAGATTAATTGAACAACACTCGGTAATAGGATTGGGGCCACCAAACTAAACGTAACACTGGTTAAGATTGTAATCCCGATAAAAAGCTGTGTATAGTTATTGGCTAATGAATCATGATTATCTTCTGCAAATAATTGACGAACAATGCTCGGGTTTCTATAAAACAAACTGTATAAATAAATGAGTCCACTGACATTGATGCAGCGCCAAATGTTGGTTAACCAAAATCGACTATTATTTCTTGATTTTTGAGAACTTACTGCGCTCTTTTGGAAAATCCTTCTAGCATCAATAAAACTCATCACGGCGCTAATGACGCCAACAGCTAACAAGGTCAGTGTAAATGATTGTATAGAAAATTGAAATTGCATCCTTGGAAAAATTGACATACCAGGTGTTGTTCGAATCCATGAATAAGCACTAACCACAATTGGATACGCTAAAAAATAACCGATTATCGCGCCTATCAGGCTGGTTATTGTCATTTGACCGCTAATTAATAGTGATAATTGATTTGGATTAGCGCCAACTGTCGTCCATAAAGTATATTCAGTTTTAAAATTATTGATTAATAATCGAGTTATGCCGTTAATGATTAGAATCAGTGTCAGCACGCCAAACATCGTTGGTAATGTAAAAAAGATAATCGGATTATTAAGACCTTTATCCAAATGAGCCGTCACTGTTGAATCGACCCCAATCAAACTAAAACCAATGATGCTTCCTGCGGCACTAAATACAAATAAGGTGCCCAGCCATTTTGAGGCCGAATATCTGAATTGTAATCGGATTAAATTAAACATCGTATTACCCCGCTTCAATAGCATTCAATAGCGCCTGACTGTTAGGCCTAGTGAATACCGGTTTGATACAACCGTCTTTTAACACCATTGTCCGGTCGGTCTTGGTCGCCAATTCAATATCATGTGTCACCATCACAACACAGGCGCCATTATTGGCCAAGTCTTTGAGTAACTTGAAAATAATCTCCCTGGATACTGAATCGACTGCGCCGGTTGGTTCATCCGCAAAAATAATTTTGGCCTTGGTTAATAAGACTCGCGCTATCGCGACTTTTTGCTGTTCACCACCTGACAAGCTACTAACGAAACTATTCATATCAGCCTTAAACCGCATATCTTTCAATAAATCGGCCACCACTTGTCGATCAATTTTTTGACCTGACAGACGCATTGGCAACACGATATTCTCAAAAACTGGTAAGGCTGGCACTAAATTATAGGACTGGAAAATAAAACCGATGTCACTTCGCCGCATTTTAGCGACTTGTGAGGGTCGTAATTGATACGGATCGATTTGATTGATTCTGATTTCACCAGAAGTTGGTGGTAATAACCCGGATAATGTTTTTAATAATGTTGATTTACCACTACCAGACGGTCCAACGATACTCAAAAATTCTCCCGCATAGGTCGCTAGTGAAACATCTTTAAAGATACTAATAAGCTGATTATGACCCAGTGCTATTTCTTTCGAAACACCTTGAGCAGTAATGACTTCTGTTTTCATAGTAGTAATCCTCCCTATATTGGATGTCCATCAGGGACCCTATTAACAGGCACTTGCAGTTTAGTCTTTTCTTAACGTAAACGCTAACCGCCGAGTTTGCATGAAATGTTGGCACACACCTGCGATAATGAGTGGCACTAGGATACTAATCAGTAAGTTGATCCAAGCCATAGGTTGTTGACTGGCGTGAAGCATACTATCAGCCGACTGTGTATCACCAAAGATGACAACAACGTCAAATGATAATGCTTTGGCCCACGCTGGTAAAATGCTCGTCAGAATGGGTGCAAGATATTGATTATAGACGACGGACCAAACAATGTAGATGACGAAGATGACCCACCACATTTTCTTTTCAAATAACGTCATGAAGCTACTGATTTGAAGGGCGCTGGCTAAAAGTAACCAGCCAACTAGGATTACCATGATGACAATTCGTGGCGCTAATAGAAAAGCTAATGAGGCATTATAATTCATCCAGACGGCTAATAAGTAACCGATTAAGAAGGTAACGGTTTGTGTGCTAAACAAAGTAACCAATTGTGTGGCGTAACTCGTTTGCCGGGAGACGCCATTTTGAATTCCAAATTCAAAAAATGGTCTAACAGATGTGAATGCAGCAATCACGATTACAATTTGACTGGCAATTAGCCCACCAAAAACCATGGCATAAGCAATAAATCTCACGTACTCTATCCAGCTAAAATCGACGTGTTGATACAGACTGACACCCACGGCGATAATCGCGGCCACAACCACTGTCATGAATACACCGAGTAGCGTTTTAAGCACGGTACTCCATAATTCTGTTAATCTGTAACGTAACATGGCTTTAAACATCACGATTCCCCCGTTCGTTAGTTAATTTAATAAAGGTTTGTTGTAAATCAACGTGTTCGATTGTTAGTCGATCTGGAATCTCACGTTCAGTTGGCAATTGATCGTAAATATAAGCGATATACAACGTTCCCAACTGTTCCGTTGCCAGTTGGTTCAATTCCTGACAATACGCTTGGACGACTTCCTCTGGACCACTAATCCGATAACTCTTCGCTAGCACTGTCTCCAGAGGTTCATCAATAATGACTTGGGTTTCATTCAAAATCACAACGTGTTCGATTAAATTAGCAATCTCTTCGATTAAGTGGGTCGCTAAGACAATCGTCCGTGGCCGTTCTTCGTACGCCTTTAAAATGAATTGGTACAACATTTCGCGATGATTCGCATCTAACCCCAGAATCGGTTCGTCCAAAAAGACAACTTCGGCTGGCACGCATAAGGCGAGCATCGCTTTAAAAATCGTTCGATAACCGGTAGATAATTGACTTAACTTCTTCTTCGGATTCAAGCCAAAAGCCGTCATCATTTCTGCTGATAAAGTTTCGTCAAACTGGCCTTGTAACAAAGCGGTATTTTTAATAATTTTTTGAAGCCGTTCTTCTTTAGAGAACAAGTTGGTTTCTGACATCAAGTAGAACGCTTGTACCGGATGATCGCGGCCAGTTAGTGATTGACCTTGCCAACTAATCGTCCCGCTACTGGCAAAAATCCGATTGGTGATAATGTTCAATAAGGTACTTTTGCCGACCCCGTTACGGCCTAATAAACCATAAATCGTATTTGGTTTAAACGTTAGATTAATGTCATCCAAAATAACTTGGTGGCCAAATTGTTTCGTAATTTGCGTTAATTTTAGCTCATTCATGATCATACCCTCTTTCAATTAAGGCCAGTAGCGCCGTTTTTGTTAAGTTCAGTTGTTTGGCCTCTTTGACTAAGGCTTGGACGTGTTGTTGATAAAACGCCGCTTGTCTTTTTTCTGTAATTTGTGCTGGTGCTGTTTCAGTCACAAACATCCCGAGTCCTCTTTTCTTTTCAATCAAGCCAGCCGTCACTAATTGATTCATGCCTTTCAACACGGTCGCCGGGTTTAAATTGAATTGCCGCGATAATTCGGTCGTCGATGGCACTTGGCTATCCGGCGGGAAAATGCCGGTAAAGATGCCCTCTTCAATCTGGTTCGCAATTTGACGATAGAGTGGTTCGTCGTTATTAAATTCAAATAACACGCTAACACCTCCTGTTTACGTTATTCGGTTAGTTGGTTATGTAACTAACTATAACAGCAAAGTTTCAAAAGTCAACTATGCAATCAAAAAAAGAAGTTATGACATCAGTCGTCGTATTCTGATATTAACCGAACAATATTTTTGACGCGCACCAAAACTCATCAATTTCCGTTCAAATCAAAAAAACCGATTATCCCTAAGTTTAGGATAATCGGATTTTTCAACTTGATAGGCAATTGATAACGTGCCCACACCCACTGATTCCTGTGCTTAGCGACGTTTCGTAAACAAGCCCATAAACCGGACTTATTCACGAAACTAGGCTAATGCTCAGAATCAAACCGCGGGTGTGGGCACTCAATTAATAACCTTCCGTCAAGCTAACCGTATTGTAGGTTAAACGACCCTCTGCTAAAAAAGTGGGCAAATTACGGGCAAAAATGGTGTACACCCGATCGTGCAAATCTGGAATATAACCAGAAATATGCGGTGTGATGACTAAATTAGGCGTTGACCAGAGTGGTGAATCAGCGACTAACGGTTCATTTTGGGCAACATCAATCGCTGCACCGGCCAACTGTTTGGCATTCAAAGCAGCCATTAATGCGGCTTCGTTGACCGATTTTCCTCGGCCGACATTAAAGAAATAAGTGCCAGCCGTTAATTTTGCAAAGAAATCAGCGTTAAAATAATCGGTGGTTTCAGGCGTGAGTGGCATACCGTTGACAATAAAATCGGCCTGTTCCAAAACTTGATCAACCGTTTCAGTCGTCACGATTTGTTCGAAATAATTAATGGATTCACCATTACGATTAACGCCGATGGTTTTAAGCCCCATCGTTTGCGCATACTGGGCAACTTTTTCACCAATTTGACCAGTCCCAAAAATTAAAATCGTGCGACCTTCAAGTGTCATGGTACTTTGCCCGATTGGATGATGATCCCAAACATGTTGACGCTGCGCATTTAAACTTTGATAAATACCGCGTGTAAAATACAATAAATAACTCATAACGGTTTGGGCAATCGGTACGGCGTGCATGCCCCGCGCATTCGTCACTAAAATGTTCTGGTCAATCAATGTTTGCAATGGCAAATAGTCAATGCCAGAAGTCGCGGTTTGAATCCATTTCAACCGATGATTAGGGATTGCCAAAATTTGGGGGCCAATCACCTTATTCCAACCAAACATAATATCAATTTCCGCCAATTGCGCTTGCGATACGTCCGCGCGATTGATAATCATTAAACCCTGTTGTGCTAATTCAATGCGTGCTGTTTCGGGAATATTTTCCGCTGCTAATATATTGGTCACGATAAATTCCTCACCTTGTATTGAAGTAATCTTAAGTATAATAGATTTCTACCAAATAAAAAAGCATTCCGCCTAAATTTAGTGGAATACTTTTATAATTATATTTATTACTTTTCAGCACGTGGCCAAACTGGACGACCCCAGTATTGGAATAAATCAGTTTGGATCCGACCATTGTAGAGCTTCCGACGCTTAGTGGCCCGTTGTCCGTAAGATTCTTGGAATTGTAAATCACTCGTTAAAATGTATTTACTCCAAGTCTTCATTGAACGATAAGTGTCACCCATTTCTTTGTATAATGCCCGTGCTTGTTCTTGATCGCTCATCCGTTTCCCGTAAGGTGGATTCGCAATTAAAACCCCGTTGGTTAAATCGGTTTTAAAATCTTTAACGGCTAATTGTTTAAATTCAACCTGATGGAGTACCCCGGCTTTTTGGGCGTTTAAACGGGCAATATCAATCATATTTTGATCAATATCATAACCGAAGATTTCTAAGGGTTCATCCATCTTAACGAGTGATTGCGCTTCTTCTTTAACATTCGCTAGAATTTCTGGTTTTAGCCAATCAAATTCTTCAAACGCAAATTGGCGTTGCATACCGGGTGCAATGTTATGGCCCATTAAGGCCGCTTCAATCGCGATCGTACCTGAACCAGTCGTTGGATCGACAAATGGCATATCATTGTGCCAACGTGATAGGAGAATTAATGATGCCGCAAAGTTTTCTTTTAAAGGTGCTTCCCCTTTTTCAAGACGGTATCCCCGTTTAAATAAACTAGCCCCAGTCGTATCTAAACTGATCGTCACGAAATCTTTTAGGATGCTGACTTCTAACGGATAAGTTGACCCGGTTTCAGCTAAACGCGTCCGCCGATGATAAACACTACTTAACTTATCAACGATCGCCTTCTTCGTGATGGCTTGAACGTCTGGTTCACTGTGAAGTGTTGACCGGACTGACCGACCAGCAACTGGAAAAGCAGCATCTAATGGCAAAAAGTCATCCCAAGGTAACGCCTTAACTTGTTCAAATAATTGATCAAAGGTTTTTGCTTCGAATTGACCAATCGCAATCTTAATCCGATCAGCACTTCGTAACCAAAGATTGGTCCGGGCGATATCGGTTAAATCACCTTCGAAATAAACCCGACCGTTATCAGAACGTGTTTCATAACCTAAATCTTGTAATTCTTTTGCCGTGATTGATTCAATACCACTTGCCATCGTTGCATATAGTTGGTAAGTCATTTTTTAAAGATCCCCTTAGGAAAATATTTTTTAAATAAAAAGAGCTTGGGCAAAAGCCCAAGCCACCTGATTGTAAACCTCTATAGGCCATGTTTTGTTCCAGAACTTTCCCAGGAAGAAAGTTCCTTCAGTAATCATCTATCTGTTCTTACGAACTCTCATTTTTAGTTCATTTCCATAAATGAGACGCCCCTACCAAAGTTTGGGTTACTCGCTCGCGGGGTTTACCTCGTTCCATCGTTTGGGTTTCCCCAACCGCTCCGTCACTGTGGCACTATTTAAGGATATTAACGCATGACCGAAGTTTTAGCGCGTTTTCCGCCGTTACCAATTAAGGTACCCTGGCTTATTGGGCCAGGCACGAACACTACAAGCATCTCAGCCTGTGCGGGCATGGACCTTCCTCAGCCTACTGATGTAGACCGCGATTACTCAAGATTTACAATGTTTAATCAATGTAAACTATTATACCACACTATTACATATTTGTATCATTAAATTGAGAATGATTTTGAACTCTTGTTTGACCTGCTTGATTTTGATCACTTAACTTAGCACCAAAAACGTGGCGTTCCAAATTAGAAAGACGCTTCAAAATATCATAGTTCGTCGCTGCTGATGTTTGTTGTGGTGCATTTTCTTTAACACTATCAGAAGCATTCAACTGTTTGTTTAATTCTTCAACCTTGTTAAATAAACGGGTATTTTCAGCCGTCAAGCGCGTGATTTCTTCTTGGTAGCTTTGGTAATCTTTGATAATTAAATCTAAATAACCATCGACTTCCTCTGAATCATAACCGCGCATCTTTGTTTTAAATTCTTTTTTTAATATTTCAGTTGGGTCTAATTCGACTTTGATTTGATTATCCATATTGACACCTCATTTATAATAAACGCTTCATACATGTAATTATAGCAAAGATAACCTAGAATTAAAACTTTAGATTCTCTAGCTCCGCTAATTCATTCGCGACATCCTGTAATTCAAAGAAATCGACTTGGTTTAACGGATAATCCGTCTGACCTCGGTACTGGCCAATCGCTTGATAATCGTAGCTAGGTTTACCTTCTGCTTCCGGATCGTAATATAACAGCACGCCGTCGGTATGACTTAACATGAACTGCTGATACTGTTTCAATTGTTGTGGCCCAGAATATGGCGCATTCGAGACCGGCTCACAAAAGTCGACCTGGCCCTTTAACTGCACCAACTTAGCTTGATTTTGCTCATTCCATTGTTGACCAAAATCATTAAATGGTAACATCAACGCCGTTTTTAAATCCGGATAATCGGCCTTTAATGTCTGGGCAACCTCTAAGCTCCACTGTTCAATCCCCATTTGACCGCCCGTAATTACCCATTCCAAACCGTCATCTAAGAAATTTGTTAATTGTTTTTTTAAAGAATATTTAATAACTTTAAGTTTTTCATCATTTTCGCCGAAAACACTTAATTCATAGCTTCGATAGCCAGTGACCCATAAACGTTGCATGGTCTTGCCTCCTACCTAATGATTTTAAAATCACCTGAATATTGCTATAATGATTGCACAGGAGCGTGATTTTCGATGGCCTTTCATTATCCAAACGGACAACCTTACTTAAATAATGAAGTACCGCAGTCTAAAAAGCAAGCTACCCGACCAAAAGCAACCACGTTATTTGGTAAGCGGGGTATGTCGCTTGAAGAAGAATTAAACGATAGTAATCAATATTATCGAAGCCAATCAATGGCTGTCGTCTATAAGAAACCGACCCCGATTCAAATTGTAAAGGTCGATTATCCAGCGCGTAGCCAGGCCGTGATTAAAGAGGCCTATTTTAAACAAGCTTCAACGACCGATTATAACGGGATTTATCAAGGGCGTTATCTTGATTTCGAAGCCAAAGAAACCAAAAATAAAACGGCCTTCCCGTTTCGTAATTTTCATCAGCATCAAATTGAACATTTTCGCGCTTGCTTACAACAAGGTGGTATCTGTTTTGTCATTATGAAGTTCGTTCCCTTGCAACGGTTGTTCCTATTGCCCGCTAGTGAACTCATTACCCGCTGGGACGCGCAAGCAGACGGCGCTCGTAAATCAATTCCACTTGAAATTGTGATTAAACAGGGCTACGAGATTAATTATCAACTTAATCCCACAATTCCCTATCTAAGCGCGGTTGATCAATTAATTGCGTACCAAGTCAAAAGGAGTAACTAATCATCATGTCCGATAAAAATACCGGTAACTCACGTGTCGCACGACACAAGAAAACCAACCAGAAACCAACTACCAAGAAAAAGAAGTCGTTATTCTGGCGCATTATTAAATGGGGCATTTTAGCCGTTGTTGTGCTAATCCTCGCGGGAATTGGGCTCTTTGCTTATTATGCTAAAGATGCGCCCAAATTAACCCAGTCAGATCTTGAGAGTGTCAATTCATCAACCCTCTATACAAGTGATAATAAAGCGTTCAAGAAATTAGGACTCGCCAATAGCACCCGCGCATCAAGTGAACAGATTCCAACCATGCTCAAAGATGCCGTCGTCTCAATTGAAGATCGCCGGTTCTATAAAGAAAAATTCGGGGTCGATCCGATTCGGATTGCTTCGGCGGCAGTTTCCAACGTTACGGGGAAATCATCGCTTGGTTTACAAGGTGGTAGTACCCTGACCCAACAACTCGTTAAACTATCCGTTTTTTCTACAAAAGTATCCGACCAAACTTTCAAACGTAAAGCGCAAGAGGCTTGGTTAGCCGCACAAGTTGAACGGCAATATTCTAAGGATCAAATATTAACTTTTTACATTAATAAGGTTTATATGAATAATGGTGTCAACGGAATGGGCACGGCCGCCGACTATTACTACGGTAAAACTTTAAAAGAATTGAGTTTACCGCAATTGGCATTATTGGCTGGTATGCCACAATCACCGGCTGGCTATGACCCCTATTTACACCCAGAAGCCGCTAAAACCCGGCGTGATTTAGTGTTAGACGCGCTCGTTCGTAATGATAAAATCACGGCCGCCGAAGCGACAGCGGCTAAAGCCGTCCCAATCGCGACTGGTTTAGTTGCCCAGAAAGACGCCGCTAATACGTCAACCGACGATAAAGCAACCGATGCTTACGTGAAAGAAGTCATTACCGATCTTAAGAAAAAAGGCTACAATCCTTATACTGATGGGTTAAAGGTTTATACCAACATCGATATGGATGCCCAGAAGAAACTCTATACAACTGTCAACGATGATAGTAGTATTCCCTTCCCTGATGATAAATTGCAAACCGCGGTCACGATTACCAATCCCAATAATGGTAAAATCGTCGCTATGATTGGTGGTCGGAAAACTGGGAATGTCCAACTCGGTTATAATCGCGCCGTTCAAGCCGGTCGTAGTAACGGGTCTTCGATGAAACCACTGATGGATTATGCACCAGCGATTGAATATCTCAATTATTCAACCGGCTACAAATTGGTCGATGAACCCTACACTTATCCGGGGACAAGTGTTCAATTGCATAACTTTGATAACCGATATGTCGGGACAATTACTGCCCGCAACGCCTTAGCTAATTCACGAAACGTCCCTGCCATTAAATTATTGGCCGACGTCGGGATGACGAAAGCGAGCCAATTTGTGGAAGGTCTTGGGATTACAATCCCGACTGATGCTGGGTTCTCTTATGGGATTGGCGGCAATGTGTCAACCTTGCAAGAATCAGCCGCTTACGGTGCTTTTGCAAACGGTGGGACTTATTATAAACCAACCTATGTTAACAAAGTCGTGACGGCCGATGGCATTACCCATAATTACGATTCTGAGGGCACTCAGGCCATGAAGAGTTCAACAGCCTACATGATTACCGATATGTTAAAAGACGTTATCAGCAAAGGTTCTGGGACACTCGCACAAATTTCTGGATTATACCAAGCCGCTAAGACCGGGACAACCAATTATTCTGACGAAGAAGTCACCAACTCAGCTGGCGCCATTAACTCTGACTTAGCTAAGGATAGCTGGTTTGCCGGTTACACCAAGGATTACTCGGTAACGGTTTGGACCGGTTATGATGAACCTTTAAAGAACGGTTTAACGATGAGTGAACGAAACGTTGCGGCTTATATCTATCGTTCAATGATGGTCTATCTTGCTCAAAATAGTACCAACAGTGACTGGACGATGCCTAGCAACGTCATTGCTAAAAATGGCGAATTGTATATTAAAGGGACAACCACCACAGAAAGCAGTAGTTCAAGTAGTAGTTCTAGCTTCTCTGAAAGTATATTGAGTAGCTCTTCGACGAGTTCGTCAACGAGTTCAAGTAGTTCCGAAAGTAGTGTTGCTGAAACGAGCAGTTCTGAACCGGTTGAGACCAGTTCCTCATCGGTTGCCGAATCGACGAGCTCCGAACCAACTAATTCAGTAAGCACCTCTTCAAGCTCTCAATCAACTTCTGGTGGCGACCTATCAACCACACCAAGCCAATAAAAAATAAGCTAGGCCTATTCGTCTGAATGGCCTAGCTTATTTTTATGGTGCTATTGTGCTAACCACGATCGGCTAAATATTGTTGACCGGCAGCACAAATTGTCAATAAAGGACATTGCTGACATTTTGGATTCCGTGCCGTACAATATTGCCGGCCAAATAAAATTAACGTGTGGTGGGCTTTAACCCAATCGCTTTCGGGTAACTTAGCCTGAAAATCACGTTCAATTTGAGTGACTGACGCATTCTGGGCACTGATTCGCAACCGTTTAGCAATTCGAGTGACGTGGGTATCAACAGCAAATGAGGGCACGTTAAACGCATCACCCAGAACAACATTGGCGGTCTTACGACCGACGCCGGCGAGTTGTTCTAATTCAGCATGGGTTTGGGGCACTTCGCCACCAAAATCGGCAATCAATTGTTGGCAACAGGTTTTAATGTGTTTCGCCTTGTTATGATACAACCCAATTGAGTGAATGTCCGCTTCAATCGACTGCAGAGACGCGTTTGCAAAACTCGTTGTTGTCGGGAAATCCCGAAATAATTTGGGGGTCACTTTATTAACCGATACGTCGGTCGCCTGCGCACTCAACATCACCGCGATTAACAACTGAAATGGTGAATCAGCCACCAATGCCCCTTTAGCATCCGGAATTAACGTGTACAATTGGCCAAAAGCCCAACGCGTTTTTGTTTTAGATAACATTTAACTCACCCTTTCAATTAAAATCGGGGATGTTTCTGCTGATAATACTGCAAGTCATCCTTGGTTTTAATATTTTGCTTTTGCCAATTTAATAAAATACGATCGACATATTTCAATGAATAAACTTGATTAAAAACAGCCTCGCGCACCGCTAATTGAATCAAATCGGGATTGTACCGGTCTAAATCCAACCAATTAGCAATAATCTCCGTTTCTAACGGTGATAATGGTCGGCCGAATAATTGTTCGACTTGATTAAAAATCATGGCGCGTTGATTCTGATCTAAATCAGCCTGGACCGCTTGTTCGGCTTGCATCGCAAGAATACTCAATTTCATGAGTGTTGGCGTTAAATCATAGCGGTCGACGGCCTGACCTTGTTCATTTTCACGCGATTCTAACGTGATTAACTTTTTTTGAATCAAACGATGGACTAACTCGTAGATTGTCTTTGCCGGCAACTGCATCCGTTCGCCGATCAACGCTAAATCCGGGAACTGATCCCCTTGGCTAGCAAAATCAGTGAGCTGCAAATAGACGGTTAGTTCATCGGTTGACATCTTGAGTGTTCGATACTCCTGCAACAGTAGTCGTGAGATGCTCACTTGGCCTCCGTTTAAAAACGCATTTAATTCATTCATATTCTAGCCTACTTTATTCAGTGTCATTACTATCATTGTAACCAATCTTACCACATAAAAACAAGACGTCTGAATAATCCTCACTTGAGGACCATCATGCGTCTTGTTGGTTGTCCGATTTAAAAGGGATTAAGGTTGGATCCGGTTAATCATTCTTGGGAATGGAATGGCTTCACGTAAATGATCAATACCACAAATCCAAGTAATCGCCCGTTCTAGTCCTAAACCGAAACCAGAATGTGGGACTGAACCGTAACGACGAAGGTCTAAATACCATTCGTAGTCTTTCAAATCTAAGCCCATTTTAACGATTTCAGCTTCTAACTTATCGTAATCCGTTTCACGTTCACTACCACCGATGATTTCGCCGTAACCTTCTGGTGCTAACAAGTCAGCACATAAGTAGACATCATCACGCGTTGGATGTGGTTTCATGTAGAATGGTTTGATGGCCTTTGGATAGTTCATGATAAAGACCGGTTGTTCGAATTGATCTGATAAATAAGTTTCATCAGGCGCACCAAAATCATCGCCCCATTTAACGTCAAAATCAGCTGCTTGTAACATTTCAATCGCTTTATCGTACGAAATTCGTGGATAAGGGAGTTGTGTATATTTCTTTAATTGATCAATATCACGATCTAATAAATTCAAGTCATATTCACAATGATCAATGACGTTTTGAACCAAATAAGCGATGTATTTTTCTTGGACTTCTAAACTTTGGTCTTGATTCATGAAGGCCATTTCGGGTTCAATCATCCAGAATTCAGTTAAATGACGACGCGTCTTTGATTTTTCAGCCCGGAAAACTGGGCCAAACGTAAAGACTTTTCCGAATGCCATGGCGCCCGCTTCAGCGTATAGTTGGCCACTTTGCGTTAAATAAGCATCGTTTTCGAAATATTCAATGTGGAATAATTCAGTAGTGCCTTCTGGCGCGCTACCAGTCAAGATTGGTGGGTCCATCTTGATGAAACCTTCTTGGTTATAGAATTCATAAGTCGCCCGAATGATTTCATTCCGGATTTGCATGATTGCAAAAGTCCGTTTCGAACGTAACCATAAATGACGGTGATCCAATAAGAATTCAACACCGTGTTCTTTAGGTGTGATTGGATAATCGCCACTCTCACCGACTAATTCAATGTTTGACACTTCAATTTCGTAACCGAAATGTGACCGCGTATCTTCATGAATCACACCCGTAATCCACATACTTGATTCTTGTTTTAAATCTTTCGCTAATTGGAAAACTTCTTCGCTGACTTGACTTTTAACCACAACCCCTTGGAAAAAGGCACTGCCGTCACGCAATTGTAAGAAAGAAATCTTACCACTTGAACGTTTGTCAGTTAACCAACCGCCGATTCTGACTTCTTCATCGACATGGTCTTTAGCATCGATAATACTGATTTGTTTAACCATCTACTCGGTCTCCTTATGTCTATTCATTTCAATAAAACAGTCCAAAAATAACTGATAATCATCATTATATAACAAAACACTGATTGTCACAGCTTAAATTGGCATTTATTCGTAAAAAAATTTAGATATTTTCAATCAATTGAACGGTATCGCCCGATTTAAAATCTAACGTTAAATAACACAAACGGCCCTTATTCGTCCGATAAACCACTTCCCAAACCGGTTTATTCTTGAACATCCCAAAATTAATATTCAACACTTTTTTAGGATTTTTAGTCGACCAAGTTTTCTCGAGTGCTTCATTTTTGGTCATCCCGGCTGATTGGCGATAAACCGTGGCGTGGTTGCCCTTTTCATTGATCAAGACGTAAATCCCACGGCCCTCACTATTTTGCCCACTAACCGTATAATACGTATTCTTACGATGATACGTGTAGAAATCATCGGGGTTCTTTAATTTAGCATATTTTTCAGCAATCGCAACGGCCTTTTTCTCGGCTGTCGTGTCTGGTAATCTAGCTTGATGATAAATCATCAACATGGCGCCCATCACAACGAGTAGCAGGACAATCCAGAGCCATTTTTTGTATTTACGCACGTGTTTTCTCTCCCCGTTTATTCGGATAATTTTATTATAGCAAAAATGCAAGGCTTACTTTGCCAAATCAAGCGAATTTAGTCTGAATTTAACCAAAACAGATCAATTAGTTCACGAATCGTGGTTACCGGGGCCGCTTTTTGTGGCAAACTAGCCGGCAGAGCCCGACACATCTGTTGACCATACTGGGTCGTCAACAAGCGTGGATCTAAACAAACAAAGACGCCGCGATCATCCGACGTGCGAATTAGCCGACCGAATGCTTGCCGGAATCGAATCGTCGCTTTAGGCAACGCTTCGGCTTTAAACGGATTTTGCCCTTGCGCCGTTAATTGCGCGTATCGAACTTTGGTCTGTACCGCATTGGGTGCATCAAAGGGCAATTGGACTAAAATCACCATTTCAAGCGCTGATTCCGGAAAATCAATTCCCGCCATGAAGCTACTCGTCGCTAACAAGACGGCGTCATGCCCTAACATAAACCGTTTGGTAATTTTTTCAGCACTCCCGGTGACCCCCTGCGCTAACACTTCGCGATCCAAACTTAATCCGGCGTGCGCCAACGCGTAATAGACTTGTTCAAGCGTTTGATTCGCATTAAACAGAATCAATGTTTGGTGCGGATTATTGGTGACTAGCGTTAAAATTTGGCGCGCAATTTGGCGTTGATAATCGTTAGGCGTTAACTCTTTTTGCACCGGACCATCTGTGGCGATTAAGAAACGGGCTTGTTGTTTGAAACGGAACGGACTCCGTAATTTCTTAGTCATTAATGGTTGATCGTCATCGAAACCAAATTCACGTTTCAAATACGTGAATTGGCCATTAACCGCCAGTGTCGCGCCGGTTAAGGTCACGGGTTCGAAATGTTGTAACAACGACTGCATCTGAGTGCCAGCCGAAACCAATTGCCATTGGAGCTTAAACTGTGGTAGTTGGCTGGGTTGCGCCGGTTGAATGCTTTGAATCGACAAAGCGTGTTGTTCCTGCGGCTTAACCGCAATGAATAACTGTTCAAACCGTTGGTAATGTTCAACATCGGCCAACAATAAATTGATTTCATTTTCAAAGGCTTGCCAAACACTTAAATCACTCGCCGCATACCGTTCGAGTTGTTGCTCCAAGCTATAGCGCAACGCTAAGAAATGGTCCTGAATCGTCAATAATTCCCGGTTCAACTGTTTAAACTCACGTTGACAACCGTTGACGAATTGGATGACTTCATCAGGATTCAAATACCGATCCGTAATCGGCCGTTGTTGGTCACGCACATCAAAACTCGTTTTTAAATAGGTCTCGAGCGCCGTCAGTGTACGAGTCAGTTTGGTTAATGTTTTATGCAGATATTTTAACGAACGATTTTCAGCCGTTTTAGGTGGAAATAAGGTCGCTAGATTGTTACTCTGCGTGGTCGTTGTGTATTGGAGCCCTTTTTGCGCCCACAATTGCCAGCGGGATAATGACCATGTCTGTTGGGCAATCGATTGGACGTTAAAAATCATACTTTGGGCTTCATCGACCACTAAATAAGGGCGTTCACCCCATGTTTGTTGGTCACCAGCATGTTCCGCTAAATAAGCATGGTTGGTCACTAATAATTCTGCTTGTTGTTGGCGTTTGGTTAACCGACGCAAGAAATCATCTTGATAGAATGGCGCCTGCGGATCGAGTGAGGCCACGCCACGGTGCCGAATATTAATAAAGAACGGCGTTTGATAACTGGTTAAGTTCAACTCGTCTAAATCACCGGTGACGGTTTGGGTCAACCAGATTAAGATTTTCATCTGGAGTAACCGGGTTAAACGATTCTTATGTGGGAGTTGCAACGATAACGTAAACCGGTGCAAATCGATATAGTGGCGGGGACTTTTGACCACTTCGGCCAATACTGGGCGGCCAATCAACTTCTCTAATAACGGCCGTGCTTGGGTTAATATCTGGTCTTGTAATAGCGTGGTTGACGTCGCAACGACTAATTTTTTCGTGCTAGACATCAAATAACTGTACGGTAACAAGTACCCTAAGGTCTTCCCTAACCCAGTCGCCGCTTCAATTAGGATCGGTTGTGGTTGTTCGGATTGATAATTATCGGCGATAAAGTCCATCATGGTCGCTTGGGCCTTCCGCCATTTTAGGTGCGGTTTTAAAAGCGCCTTTTTAGCGGCTTCATCGTGTGGGTATTCGGCAGCGTATTGTTCGCCTGGATAAAGGGCAAAGTCTGTCGGTTGATCTTTATGTAACGCAATGTTTTCGCGAATCAGTAATTCTGGGATTAACGGTTGTGATTGTTCTTGCATCTGGTCATAGATGGCGGTAAACAAATCCCCCGTCTGGCGTAATAACCCCGTTCCGAGTTCACTCAATTTCGCCAATGTGACTAGTGGCAACTCGCGTAGACGGGCCATCAGTTTCAACAATAATTTAGCGGTTACGAGGGCGTCACTGTCGGCTTGGTGCGGATTGTCGTGCTCGATCGACAACAGTTGGGTCAAATCCTGTAACCGATAGCTAGGGGCTTCCGGCAAGATAATTTGGGCCAATTCAACGGTATCAATCCCGTCCAATTCTAACGGTTCTTGCCCGACTCTGGCCAGTTCACCATTTAAAAAGGGTAAATCAAAGTTAATATTATGGGCCACAAAAACAGTACCCGATAATATTTCAACTAAGGTCGGCGCTAAATCTTCAAAAATCGGTGCAAATTCCAATTGATCAGCACTGATATGCGTTAAATGTTGAATTTTATTAGGAACATCTCTTAATGGATTAACATCTTGGGAAATCGTTTGAATGATTTTCCCATTCTGAACAAGGGCGCACCCGAATTGAATAATGCGATCCCCGTCTTTAATATTCGTGCCGGTTGTCTCTAAATCGACAACGGCGTATATCGTCTCTCGATTCATGCTGTCACCAATACTTTACTGAATTAATTATGAACAATTATACAATGCCGTTTCAAGATTGAACAGTCCATTCCGTTTCCACAGGACTGGTGATCTGAAGACGCCATTATTCTCTAAGATGATTATACATGGAACTATTCCGGATTGAAAGCCGGAAACTGGGTCGTGGTCTGGATTGACCCATCAAAAAAGGCGGGATTGCTCCCGCCCGCGTTTGCTATTCAAAATTAATCTAACACCACAAGCTCACCAATCGATAGTAAATAAAGGTATCGATGAGTCACTGGCCGTTTTAAAATCTGGGCTAAAGCTGCACTGTACAGATTTAATTGACCGGCATACCGGGCCTTAATTTGTGCGATGGCTGCGGTTTGATTTTGCGAATCAACATAATCGGTTTTGTAATCGAATAAGTAACAAGCGTCATCGGTCAAAACATAGCCGTCCGTAATCCCATGAATTAAGACCGAATCCGTTGGTGACTCCTGAATCCCTTTGAAAAGGGTCGCAGCCGGTAATAAGAGTGAGAACGGCACTTCCCGTTTAACTTGCGTTGGATTCGCTAAAATAATCTGGCCTAACGCACTTTCAAAGAAGGTCAAAATATGCGCCACATTAATCTTAGCAGCAACGGTGGCGGCTAAGATATTGGCCAACACCAATTGATCAATTAAGGCTTGCACACTGGACGTGGTGATTGGCGCGGTTAAATCGAGTTCTTGCAACACTAAATGCGTCGCCGTCCCAATTTCAGTCGCGGTCGGTTGCACGACGGTTTGCAGGAATTGCGGTTTAGCTAACTGATCATTAACGTAGCGGTGCGTTTCTTGGGCTTCCTCCGCGGCAAACGTTAACTGGCCTAAACTCAAATTATCCGGATCATCAAACAATCGTTTGACTTCCGAAACGGATTGATACGCCGTCGTTGCGGTCGCAACCTGATCTGGATACGTGAAATCAAGTTGCGCGACCACCGCTTGGGCTTGTTCAGTCGTTAAATCAATCGTTTGCAGCGCTTTTTGTCGTTGCTTGCCCCAATCTTGATCTTTTTGCAGACTGCCCGGCACCATACCGAGGCCGATTTGATTGACAAAAGTCAGTTCAAATTCGGTTTGGTCACCACTCAACGGTAAGAACGGTTGGTACTGGTCGACCCAGTCTTTGGCCTGTGAATGGCGCATTAAACTCAATCCAATCCAATCTAGCAACGAATTACTAGCGTTGCGGACGCCAACGTCTAAGATTAATGAACCACTATTTTGCGCCTTTTGCCATTGTTGCATCAGTTGTGCTTGATTATCACAACTGCCGGCAATAATCAGTCGTTGTTCCGCTCGCGTTAAAGCCACGTATAATTTCCGCATTTCTTCAGCGCGTAATTTTTGTCGTTTCTGGGCAACGATGGCCAGTTCTGGCAAGGTTGGGACCTTCAGTCGTTTAGCGTTATCTAAATAAACAATACCCAGTCCCGAATGATCATCTAAAACGTAGTTCTGCCGTAAATCTTGTTCGTTAAATTGATGACTGGCATCCATCAAGAAGACGACTGGAAATTCCAACCCTTTACTCCCGTGAATCGTCATGACGGCAATTGCATCTTGATCTTCAAGACTCGTCGGTTGGGCTAAATCCTTATCCTGTTTCTGGAGGCGTTCAATAAATTGAATAAATTGGAACAACCCTTTAAAGCCATTTTCTTCATAGGTCGCGGCACGTTGATAGAGCGCGTGCAAATTAGCTTGCCGTTGCCGACCAGCTGGCATCCCACCGACGTAATCCAAGAAACCCGTCTTCTGATAAATCGTCCAAATCAGTTCAACTAGTGATTGTTGACTCGCAATCGCCCGTAAGTCAGTTAACAACTGTTGGAAGTTGGTTAACTTGCGCATCACTTGTTGGCCGAGTTGGCCGACCTTTTGGTCATTAAAATTCGCAATAAAATCAAAAACTGCTTGATAATAATCATCGGTTTTATCGTTAATCCGAATCAAGGCCAGTTCATTTTCGTTCAAACCGACGATCGGCGAACGCAAGACACTGACCAACGGAATATCTTGATTAGGATTATCAATCACTTTCAATAACGACAACATAATCTGAATCTCAGTCGTTTGAAAATAATTTTGGGCATCGTTAATCACGACTGGTAAGCCAAACCGTTGGAAATAATCCAGAATCAGCAAGTTATTACTGCGCGTCGGGGTCAACAACACAATGTCTTGATACGTGATCGGCCGCAATTCTTGCGTTTTGCGATCCCAAATGGTTTCTTGTTGGTCAATCATCGATTTAATCCGTTTGGCGACCGCAATGATTTGGCCTTCACTCTTGTCAAGGGCGGGACCGCTAGCCAGCTCGGCTGGTTTGGTTTCGTATAACAATAATTCGGTTGGCGCAGTCGGAATCTCGTCCGGATAATAGGTCGCACCGTAGGCCAACTGGGCATTTTCGTCATACGTCATCTGGCCCAATTTAACATCCATAATTTGTTGGAAAATTAAATTGACGAAATCGTCAATATTACGGCGTGAACGGAAATTTTCAGCGAGAATAATCCGTTCGCCGTCCTGATTCGGTTGCGCAAAAGCCTCGTACTTGCCGATAAACAGACTCGGATCAGCTAAGCGGAAGGCATAAATCGATTGTTTCACATCCCCAACCATGAAGACGTTGCGGGGTTCGGCTGATGAAACGGCTTGAATAATCGTTTCTTGCAGTTGATTAGTATCTTGGTATTCATCCACTAGAATCTCACTAAATTGTTGTTGATAATATTGACGAGCGGCTTGCGATTCCGCCGTCTCGCTAGTCAGTATTGCTAAACAAAAATGTTCCAAATCACCGAAATCTAATAGATGGCGCCGTTTCTTTTCAGCTTGGAATGCTTTGCGAAAGGCTAAGGTCACTTCAACTAATTTACCGACTAACTGCCCCGCTGATTTTTGAATCGTGGTTGTTTGGGCTTCGTCAAAGACAAAATAGGTGTTCAATAAATTTTCGAGACTCTTTTTAACGTGGTCTAAATCATCTTTGAGCCGGTCTTTGGCCACTTGTTCAGTCTCGTCTAATTTTTTAGTCCGCTTGGCGGGGCCCATCTGCGCATCCGTCAATTGCATTTTCCACTGGGCCCACGTTAATTGCGCTGAATCGGTTTGAATCGCGGTCAATAATTGTTGTGTGGTTTGAATTTGTTCCGCATATACCGTTAGCTTCTCACTAGTGGTACTCAGTTCGGCCGCTTCCTTCAAATCTTCTAAACAAGTACTAATCGTCCGCTGTAACGTCGGTAAAATCGCCTGTTGGAAATAGTCACTGCTTGTAATACCGGCTTCCGGAACGGCATACGGGGTCGTTAACGCGTGTAGCCACCCTAATGGATCTGGATTGGCATTGGCGAAATTCAATAAATCAAAAACAATCGTCGTTAAACCGTCATCGTTGCGATCGTTCGAAAAATTCTGGGCTAAATCATAGAATAACGCATCATTTTTTTCGTAATACCCCTCACGCACTTGTTGCCAGACCCGATCGGCTAATAATAGTCGTTCCGCTTCATCACTTAATAATCGAAAAGCCGGATCGAGTTTAATCACGTAATAAAACCGTTTAATGACTTGTAAACAAAACGCGTGTAAGGTGCTAATCTGGGCCGTGGCCACTAAACTCAATTGTTGGCGTAAGCGTTGTTGCACCGCGTGATCATCCGTTGCTAAACTCGTTTCGCGTAAAGCGGTTTGAATCCGTTGCCGCATTTCAGAAGCGGCCGCTTCAGTAAAGGTGACGACCAACAATTCGTTAACGTTGGTCCCTTTCAGAATTTTTTGAATGACGCGTTCGACAAGCACCGTCGTTTTACCAGAACCGGCCGATGCAGAAACTAAAATATCGTGACCGCTATGCGTGACTGCCGCTGCTTGGGTTGGTGTAAATTGCCGTTTACTCATGTTGATCACCTTCATTTTTCTCGGTTAATTTTTGCAAAATATCTTTGGCTTCTAAAGCTTCCAGTTGTCGATAATTATTTTCCGGTAACATCGCATCGAACTGGAAGATTGATTTAAACGGTGACCGCGTTAAAGCGTTGGTCCGATCCGGACGCATCATCGGATTCAAGGCGTTGGCCCCCGCAAAAATGGCTTGACCCGCTTCTCGAATGAGATTTTCATTATGGGCAATCAATAACTCTAATTCGTTCATCGTGACCAGTTGCTTGGAACTAAATTTGCCACTCTTCAATTTGCTAAAGGCAAATAGTGGTGATTGGCCGCTTTCTAACGCCGTATCTAAATTGGTCAATAATTCTTCATCGTTTAAAATCAGGCCGTTATATTTGAACTGATCCAATAATAGTTGATCGAGTTGGCCTTGTTGTAGTTGCGCCATTTTTTGTTTGGTTAACTGTTTTAAGGTTAACGTTGGGTTTTGGAGGTGTAAATAAAAAGCTCCCGCCGGTTTGACGGCCGTCTTGGCCGGTAAAATCGCGCCTTGATCTTGCAAAACGGTATCCAAATAGGTCAACATTTGTAACGCCAGTCCGTAATAAGCATCCCGGAAATTGAAACGGTGTTGACTCGATTTATAATCAACAATCCCTAAGTAAGCTTGACCGTTAATCGTTAATTGGTCAATCCGGTCAATCTTACCGCGGACTTTGACTTGATGATTATCCGGTAACGTAAAGTCTAACCCCTGCAAGCCCGTATCAATTCCGACTTGTCCGAAGAGCACTTCCGTCGCTAACGGCGTCAATTGCGTCCGTTGACTTTGGTCACGCAGCGCTAACCCGACCCGTTTAATCGTCTGACTAAGTTGTTGGCGAATATAACCCATCCGCGCCGTCTTAGTGAGAATTTTAAATTCAGGTTGTTCGTAGGCCGCTTGTAATAATTGGTCAACTAACGTATTAATCTGCGCGTCATCCAATTGCGGTAACGTTAAGGCTTGCTGTTGAATCCCTTTAATAAATTGATCCATTAATTGATGGTAGAAATCGCCCGTGTTGGCTGGTGTTAATTCAAAAACGGGCCGTTCGTTCAACTTCAACCCGTATTTCAAGAAATAAGCGTATTGATTTTGGTAAAATTCTTCTAATTTAGAAATCGAGGTATGAATCGTTTGACCGTACAATCCGGTGACAATCTCCGGCGTCAAAGCGACGGGTTGATTGCGGTATTGTAAACTCTGTAATAATTGTTGCGTTAAAAACTGACTCGCTGGCTTTTGAACTAATAATTGATAAACCGCCAACCAGTCAGTCGGAATCGGTAACTGCTGTTCTTGTGCTTGACGACTGACTTGAATCAAATCACTTAATAAACTGCGCCACGAACCACTAATCGCCGGTTGCGTCGCCAGGGCTGGTTCGGCTAACACGTGCTCCGTACTTAATTTAAAGTGTTGTTGAATCCGTTGAACGTACGGTGATAGTTGGTAATTAGTCCCATCACCACTACTTAATGGGTAAGTAAAATAAACCGCTTGTTGACTACTTAAAAAAGCTAAGTAGTTCAAATAGGGTTCGAATTGCATCTGCGCTTGACTGGCTTCCCCTAAGAATTGGTCCGCCGTTAATCCGGTCACCAGATTTAACCGATCTTGGTCAGTTAAGAGTGCGCTATCTTCAACGATATCCGGCATCACCTGATCAGTCGAACCAATCATAAACGTGATTTGTCGTTGCTTAGTCTGAACCATCCCCGATTCCGATAAGACGACTTGATCAAGCGTCGATGGAATCTGGGCGTATTGTGCTTGAGCAAATCCGGCCGATAAGAGCTTCCAGAAATCGGTCACATCAAACGGTCTTTCCCCCAATAACGTCACGTATTCATCCAGCATCTGCATCAAGGTCGTCCAGGTTTGTTCTGGTTTACCAGCTTGGGCCACTTGGCCGTCTGCTAACGCTTGATCCCGCCACGCCAAAAGTTGTTGATCAACTCCTTGATCGACTAGAAATTGATATAAAAGCTGCGCGGCTTGGCGCCCATTTTTCGCCGCATCTAAACGCCGGTAAAATGGCGGTAATGTCTCTTTCACAAAATGACGAATCCGGTTAATTCGTTCGGTTAAAGCCTCATCTTGCGTGGTGCGCGTCCCTTCTTGATACGAACCGAATCGGTAAAATTGCCAATCGCGATCCGCTAACCAGTCATGGCCTTCATAGCCACTTTTTAAGATTAAATTTTCACACAAATCAAGATCCGCTCTAAAATCGGCGACGGCTTGATAGTCACCCGTCGCCGTCTTAGGCAATAATAAGGTGGTCTTCAATAACGCCATGACATCTTCGTAACGATAATAGTGATCCTTGACCGCGAATAAGGCTTCTAACATTGAAACGAGCGGATGCGCCGCCATCGTTTCCGGTAAGTCGCAGAAATACGGGATTTCATATTCGGTTAGAATTGGCGTAATCATGTTCTGATAAGGCGTTAAATGCCGCGTCAAAATTAAGAAATCACGATACCGATATTGACCGGTCCGCACTAATTCACGAATTTGACGCGCCACAAAGCGGAGTTCACTATAACGATTGTCGGCCGCCACCACTTTAATCTGTTTAGCAACGTCACTTGGGGGTGTCGGCAACTGCCCGAAGTTTTGGGAACTGACCCAGTAATCATCGAGCGCTTGTAGACTAGGCGATACCCGTTTAACACTAGCCACCTGGTCTAATAACACCGCTACCTGACTATTGCGTGCTTGTTGGTAAAGTTGATAATAGGTCTGCCCCGCTTGATAGAAAAAATTCAAGGCATCCGGTTTTTGATCGACATACGGCTGGTCTAAAATGAGCGCCACCGATAAATCAGCTTGTTGCATCAAGACCTTCATTAAAGCTTGTTCTTGGGCCGTTAATTGCGCAAAGCCTTCGACGTAGAAATGGCAATTATGTAAATCTTGGTGTTGTAAATAGTCGGCTAGCGCGTCAATAATCGCCGTATTTTCGATAAATTGTTTTTGCATCGCTGCTTCAAAAGCGGTCGCAATAATGGTTAAATCGTGCAACTTAGCCGTTAACTCAACTTGGCGTTCCGTTAGGTTGGTTGCAATCTGGGTCAGATCCGCCGGCGTGATGCAACCGACTTTCAATTCGAGTAATTGTTTGGTGAGTTGTGCGACAAACCCCGTTTGATTGACCTCGCCACCAAATAAGACCAATTCGTCAGCGTGTTCTTGCAACAAGCGGTAAACCAACATATTTAACCCGGCCGTTGAAATCCGGGGAATTTGATAATATGGTGTATTCTTCATAAAATACCAAGCTAATCGGGTGAATGAAAAAACTTGGACTTGTGAAGAGGCAACGTAATTAACTTCGTCACCTTGTAATTCTTTTAGAATCGAAACTTCCGATTCAAATTTAATATGGTTCGGTACTAAATAAAAAAACCGATCATTCGGTGTTTTTTCTAAAGATTGTTTTAAATTAGTGACCAATGTTTGATGATGATCGGCACTAATTCGGCCTAGAATAAACTTTAAACTCACGACTACCACCCCTTTGCAGCTATTTTACCATACATAGGAGTCACATTATGTCATTTTCAAACAGCCAGTAGCCGTCTTCTATAATTTGCAGTATAGTAGTAAAGTAACGATTAGATTCGTCAATTCAATACGATAGGTGATATTTATGCAAACTGGTGTGGGCTTAAGTCACGCTAAAATTATTTTAATCGGTGAACACGCCGTCGTTTACGGTCAGCCAGCCATCGCACTGCCCATTTTTGCGGTCCAAGCAAAAGTCACGGTGACCGTCGACGAACGATTGGCTGAACCCCAAATTCAAAGTGCCTATTATACGGGCCCACTCAGCCAAGCTTTCGGTCAGATGAAAGGCATTCAATACTTAATTGAGCAACTCTGGCAACGATTCAACGATCGCCAAGTCCCGTTTCAATTAACGATTGATAGTCAACTGCCCCCCGAACGCGGGATGGGCTCCTCGGCCGCAACGGCGATTGCCATTATTCGCGGATTGGCCGATTGTTTTAACCGGCCAATCGATCATCAGCAACTTCTAAAATTGGCGACCCTTTCTGAAAATATGATTCACGGTAATCCAAGTGGCATCGACGCGGCCACCACTGGCGCCACCACGCCACTATGGTACGTTAAAGGCCAACAACCGCAGCCGTTACCCATCAACTTAAATGGTTACCTGGTAATCGCTGACAGTGGTCAAAAAGGCCAAACGGGGACGGCCGTTCAAAGCGTCCAGAACCGCTTATTAGGTAATCCAGCCCAAACGCAACCAGTGATTGACCATCTTGGCCAACTAACGACGGCCGTTGCCGCCAACATTGCGCATAATCAGCTCAGTGAATTAGGTCAAAATCTGACCGCTGCGCAAACTGATTTACGAACGCTCGGTGTTAGTAATCAACGACTGGACCGCTTAATCACAATTGCCAATCAAGCTGGCAGTCTCGGCACTAAATTAACCGGTGGTGGTCGTGGCGGCTGCATCATTGCCTTAGCGGACACTCAAGAAGCGGCTAACCACTTAGCACAAACCTTAACGAACGCTGGCGCTATTCAAACTTGGATTCAAGCACTACCAGATTTACAAAACTAACTTAACAATAATTGGGGTAAACACTTATGGGGCAATCAGCCACTGCCAGAGCACATACAAACATTGCGTTAATTAAATATTGGGGTAAACAAAATCCGGAACTGATTATTCCGTACAACAGCAGTCTTTCGATGACCCTCGACCATTTCTATACGGATACAACGGTCACTTTCTCTACTGAATTGACAGCCGATCAAATCCTGTTCAATCAAGCACCTGCAGATGCGGCCACCAACACTAAGATGAGCCAGTTTCTCGATTTAATTCGCCAACAAGCCCATTTCGACTTACACGCACGAATTGAAACCATCAATCACGTCCCGAATGCGGCCGGCTTAGCGTCTTCTGCTTCCGGTTACGCCGCACTAGCCGCGGCCGCTAGCAAAGCGGCTGGTCTCGATTTAGACCGGCGCGCACTTTCCCGACTCGCTCGTCGCGGTTCTGGTTCAGCGACCCGTTCAATTTACGGCGGCTTTGTCGAATGGCAACGGGGCACCAACGATACCGATTCTTTTGCCGTCCCGTTACAAGAAACGGTTGATTGGGACATTCAAATGATCGCGATTGTCTTAAATGACCGTGAAAAAGCCGTTGCCAGTCGCGCTGGGATGGCCAATGTCGTTGCAACCTCGCCCTACTACCCTAGTTGGGTCGAAACGGCTGAAACCGCGATGCCGAAAATGCGCGATGCAATCATTAAGAAAGATATAAATTTAGTCGGTCAATTGGCCGAACAAAGCGCGATGCAAATGCACGCAACAACCCTAAGTGCGACACCGCCTTTCACTTATTTTGAACCAGAAACCCTCCAAGCGATTCAAGTCGTACAGCAGTTGCGCCAACAGGGTATTTCTTGCTATTATACTATGGACGCTGGTCCCAACGTAAAAGTGATTTGTACCAGCCAAGAAACCCCCCAGATTCTAACAGCGCTCGGACGTTATTTTAAACCCGAACAGCTCTTAGTTGCTAAACCTGGGCCGGGGATTACAATTCAACAATGACACGCGGCAACACTTAAAATGACTATTAAAGATGATATGTGAAAGGTTCTGATGGTTTGATAACGGCTAAAGCACCCGGAAAACTCTACATTGCCGGCGAATACGCGGTAGTAGAAACAGGTTTTCCGGCTATTATTGTGGCGCTCAATCAATTTGTAACAGTTTCAATTGAAGAGAGTCATGAATACGGCAGTATTGTTTCGAAACAATACCAAGAAAATTCTTTATTTTGGCAACGACAAGGCGACGAAATGGTTTTTGATAATCGGGATAATCCCTTCCATTACATTTTATCAGCGATTAAATTAACCGAACAATATGCGCGCCAGGTTGGGAAAACACTGAGTGTCTACCACTTACGGGTCAACAGCGATTTAGATTCCGAAGACGGTAAAAAATACGGTTTAGGCAGTTCGGCTGCCGTTACCGTCGCTACCATTAAAGCACTCTGCGCGTTCTATGACTTACAATTAACCAACGATGAACTCTATAAGCTCGCTTCCATCGCCCATTTAGATGTCCAAGGCAATGGTTCTTTAGGCGACATTGCAGCTAGCGTCTATGGTGGCTGGGTCGCTTACCGATCTTTCGATAAACAATGGTTGGCTCAAGTTCGACCAACCACGACGTTAAAAGAGTTGTTAAAAATGCCGTGGCCCGCACTTTCAATCGAATTATTAACGCCACCGGCAGAATTATCGCTCCTGATTGGTTGGACGGGTTCGCCGGCTTCAACCTCGCATTTAGTCGATAAAATTGCCTTGGCTAAAATTGAAAAACAAGCGGCCTACCAAACCTTCTTAAACGATAGTAAAGCTTGTTTAGACGAAATGATCACTGGTTTCCACCAACAAGATTTAACGAAAATCCAAACTGAATTACGCCATAACCGGGTTTTGTTACAACAGTTAGCTAATTTTAGCCACGTGGCGATTGAGACTCGGATTCTTCAAAAAATGGGGAAACTTGCCGAAGAAATCGGTGGCGCAGCCAAAACATCTGGCGCTGGTGGTGGCGATTGCGGGATTGTGATTATCGATCGCGCAATCGAAACTGCCCCCCTTTTCCAAAAATGGCACGACAATCAAATTGAACGATTGAACCTCGCCGTTCATCTCGTTGACTAGGAGTTCAAACAATGGTTAGACCTAAACAATCCATCCAATCACACCGGAAAGATGAACACGTCTTTTTGGCTGAAAAATTTCATGAAGAAACGCGTCAAAATGATTTCGACGGTCTGCGTTTTATTCACCAAAGCTTACCAGAAATTGCGATTGCCGACGTTGATATTAGTACGCAGTTTGGTCCCAATCACTGGGACAGTCCCTTCTACATCAACGGGATGACCGGTGGTAGCCAACAAACTAAGAAAATTAACGCCCAGCTCGCCCAAGTCGCCCAAATTACTGGTTTACCGATGGCGACTGGTTCGCAATCCGTGGCGGTTAAAGATTCGAGTTTAGTTGATACGTTTACCATTATTCGTGAGTACAATCCGGAAGGTTTTGTCCTCGGTAATATTGGTGCTGGTAACGATTTAGCCGTAGCCCAACAAGCTGTGGCGATGACCAATGCCAATGCGTTAGAAATCCACGTCAATACGACCCAAGAAATCGTTATGCCCGAAGGTGATCGCCAATTCTACTGGCTCGATCAAATTGCTGAGATTGTCGACCAACTGACGGTCCCCGTCATCGTCAAAGAAGTCGGCTTTGGGATGAGCGCTGAAACGATGGCGCAACTCCAATCCATCGGGGTCCAAGCGATTGATATTTCCGGCCGTGGCGGTACCAACTTCGTGACGATTGAAAATGAACGCCGCCCCGATAAAGCCTACGACTATCTCGAAGGGTGGGGTCAATCAACCGTTGAATCACTCTTTGAATCGCAAGGGTTTCAAAATGACCTGACGATTCTCGCTTCTGGCGGCATTCGTAACCCACTCGACGTGATTAAAGCGTTGCGCCTCGGTGCGACAGCCGTCGGGGTTTCCGGTCAATTCTTGCACATGATTCTAAAAGACGGCCCCACGGTAACGGCTGAAAAGCTTTTAGCGTGGCAAGCCCAAATTCAAGCGATTATGGCGATGCTCGGGGTGCATAACCTAACCGAACTCAAACAAGCGCCACTAATCGTATCACCCGAATTACGCCACTATCTAAATGAACGCCATTTAACGTTATAAAACATCAAAAAAGCCAATACTTAATTCTCAATCGAGAATTAAGTATTGGCTTTTTAAGTTATTGACTGGTCAAACGCCGCATCCGGCTATAGAAATAACCGATTGCGATTAAATCAATCACCAGCAGCCCTCCGAAAATAACGGTTTGCTGGGTCAAATAAAAGAACCAAGCGCCAATCGAAAAACCAATCAGCGTGCTAACCAATAAATGGGCGGCAAATAATTGAGTTTGCCCACTTCGATAGCGCCGATACAAGGCTTGATCTAAGCCCTTTTGCGTTTGATACCCATTGACAACTTTAGCAAAGAGATGGGTGATGATTAACAATACTAAGACTAAGCCCAACAACCCTAGAATAACCGGACTATTACTCTTCAACCAATTTAAACCTAATAGCGGCGTACTCTTCGGCGTTAAATAACTGACCTTAGTTGTCTTGAAAATCTTCTTGTACGTTTTAAGATGAGCACCAATCTGTTGATCATCGACTAAAACCGTGACCGCACTGAGCGGCCGATCATTAATCACGTATTTAGGTGACGCCGAAACAAAGACGTGTTGATCAAGTGACGTTGCCTGATTGGTCCCAACAACGCCGATAACTGACAAATATTGTTTGTGATATTGATAGTAGGCCTGGCTCGTCGGTTGGTATAAATCAGCCGCGCGCGATTGACCGACCACGACGACTGGCACACTCGATTTAAAATCATAACTCGAGAAGAAACGGCCTTCTTTAATCGGCACCGATGACACCTTGCCTTGCGCATAAATATATGAAAAACGTTGGTTAACGTTAAATTGAATTTGGAAATTGGTTAATTTAGCCTTCTCAATTGCTTGTAACGTGGTTTGAATCGTTTGATTCGTTTTCGGTTTAAAAATCACCGCTTTTTGCGATAAACTGTTGTGGTTTAACCGCTGACTGTAGTTGGCCTTCGCCCGTTGACTGATGACTAACAAGCCTAACAAGGTGACCACTACTAATAATATATCGAGTGCGATTTTTTTATAACGCAAATCGATTCCTCCTCTATCCTAATTAATCCAATAAAACCGGTCGCGCATTAAATCAAACGGCCGTAGATACCGATTAATCTGTGAAATTCGTCGATCATTATGGTATTGAGCATTCTGCCAAAATTCGGTACTATTCGTGGCCCCAAAACGTTCCCCTAGACATAATAAAACCGGTCGTACTGGCATTTGCCGGAGTTGTTCTAAGATCACATTATCAATTGGCACCCCATTCGGCGACCATGACATCAAAACCGCATCGACTGACGAACCGTATTGCGCAATCGCTTGTTGCGCATCCAAGGCCTCAACGGTGGTCACCAATTGGCGCCCTGTCTCGTTTTCAGCCGTCCACGCTAAACTATCCGTACAGACCACTTCAGCGCCAGCAGCGCGCAATCCCGCGCTAATATAGCCATTACCGGCCATAATCTCTAAAAACCGCCAATTCGGTAACTGTTGGACCATCGTTTGGGTTAAATCTTGCGTCACATAGGCCCACATCCCGAATTGATTTTGAATGTATTGCCGAAAATTGCGTAATAAATGGTCTGTTTGGCGAATTCGGGCCAATAACTGGGCTTCAGTCACCGTTGACCAAGCCCCCTGTGCCGCTTGCAATAACAGTTCTAAATATAATGCTTCATCAATTCCCAGCACCGGCAAATTATGCAGCGGTAGTTGACGCTGTTTTAAATGTTGTAAACTGACTTGGATCGCGTCAATCTGGTTTTGAATCGCTGGCACCGTTTGAAACCAAACTTGGCTTTGTTCTAGTTGTTGTTCATAGGTTAAATTTTGCATAAGTTGTTCCCATCCTGATTAAACTGACCTCAATTAGAAAAAACCTCCTCCAAAAAGAGCAGGTTTACTTAAGCCGCTTAACGAATGCCTAACGCAATTCGGGCATACCGTGACATTTTGCTCGTATCCCAAGCTGGATACCAAACAAGATTAACACTGACTTCTTTCACTTCGGGGACATCTGCCAAAGCCTTATGGATCGAATCCGTTAAAACATCAGTTAAAGGGCAACCCATCGTCGTTAACGTCATATCAATGGTACAAAGGCCGTTCTCATCTAAGTTCAACCCGTAAATTAAGCCTAAATTAACAATATCAATTCCCAGTTCCGGATCAATCACGGTTTCAAGCGCCGTCAGAATCCGATCCTTCAATTCTTCAACGGCGGTATCTGTTTGTGCGTTATCGATTGGTTCATTAGCCATTAATTCTGCCTCCTACAATCACTCTATGAGCTTTATTATACTGGTTAGCGCCCGTAGATACAACTTAGTTTGATTGACAGATGTTCAATTAAACCCTAGAATAATAAGCTATAGACATTTTTTAAGGAGGGCCATATGCAACGCAAATTAATCGCACTGGACCTAGATGGCACCACATTAAATCAGGACGCACAATTAAGTCCTAAAACAACACAAACCTTAACCGAACTTCAATCTGCTGGTCACATTGTCAGTATCGTCACTGGCCGGCCTAACCGGTTGAGTCAAAACTTCTATCAACAATTAGGCTTAACCTCACCGATGGTCAACTTCAACGGGGCACTCGCTCACATTCCCGGTCAAAAATGGGCCGACGAATATCAATACACCGTCAATAAAGACATCGTATTTGCACTCTTACAACTCAAAGACCAGTTCAAAATTCAAATGGTTGCCGCTGAAGGTAAAACCATGTTTCTCGCAGATCAAGCTTATCCGAATACTTTTTCGTTCTTCCCCGCCACCCTAAAACGCGACGAATTACTAACCCGCGATTCATTGCAACAAGATCCAACCGCGATTACGGTCTTTGTCGAACGCAGTGATCAAGTAGCTTTACGCCAAATGATTCTGGACCAATTTCCACAAGTCGACGTCAACACTTGGGGTGGTCCCGCCAGCGTTTTAGAGATTGTCCACCATGGTATCCAAAAAGCTAAGGGCCTTGCCCATCTCGCTGATTATTATCAGATTGATCAACATGATATTTTGGCCTTCGGTGACGAAAGTAACGATTTAGAAATGCTCGACTATGCTGGCTTAGGGATCGCCATGCATAATGCGATTGCACCGATCAAAGCGATCGCCAACGATGTGACACCATTGACCAACGCACAAGATGGCGTTGCGAATTACTTGATTCAGTATTTTAATTTAGCTTAAACACAAACACTATAAAACACTCCTTATTTAATTCATAAGGAGTGTTTTATTTATTTGCGATTATGGATATTTAAAGTTGACAATCACTAACAGTGGCTCTATATTAAAGACAGCGCCATGGGAACGCTTTATTAAAATGTTTGAACTGGAGGAATTTATCATGAACAACTTTATTAGTATTTTTATGCTCGCTGTCGGACTCTTTGAAATTTATGCCACTTATAGGGCTTTCAAAGAATTAAAAGTATCTGCCGACAAAGACATCTCACCATTCATGCCAATCGCATTATATTCAGGGATTTCGATTGGGGTCATCTTGGCGATTGTTGGTCTGTACACGCTCTTTATGTGATATTTTAAAAATAATCAATTCGGCATGTGAGTCTCTATCGCATGCCGAATTTCTTTTTCAGTACGACACTAATAATTAAAACCACCAATATAATTAACAAAGCTCTGATTAACCAGAGCCCCGCAAGACCCCCTAATACCAGAATACTCATTTGTTGGAGACTCGTTTTAAAAAACAACATCACTACTAAAATCAGGATTAAAACAGGCATCATCATCACCTACTTTCATTTTTGACATTAACATGGTACCGTTAGATTAAAATTGAGATGAGGCGTGATACAGATGGCAACTGAATCCGAACAAACAATGGCAGAATTACTCGGTCAACGAATTGCAACTGAACGCAACCAGCAACATCTGTCGCAACAACAATTAGCGGCCGATATTTGTGCGCAATCGATGATCAGCAGCCTTGAAAAAGGGCGTTACATCCCGAATGCAGTCCTGCTCGCCAAAATTTGTACCAAACTCCATATTTCTATGGATCGGATCATGCTGAGTCACTATCCCGAAGTGACTGCACTATCAAGTTTCAACGTGACGATTAAAACCCTGTGCGATCAACACGATTATGCGGAGATGCTGACCTATTTAGCAACAGATGGTTTAGTTGATCGATTATTCACTGATCAAGATTTACAAACCTATTACTATTATCAAGCTATCGCGACGGAACAGGCCTTACATGCAACGCAAGCTAGTTTGCGCGATTTACATCTGGCTTATCAATATACCCATCCAACGCAAAAAACATTGATGACCCCCACTGAAATTTTGATTCTAGCCAGTATCGCTTTTCTTGAAACCAAACCGACGCAACCAGTGGCGACAATCGAAAGTGGTTGGGCTTATTTTGAATTGGCGCTCACCGCGCTCGAACAGCAACCAGTCACACAATATGATGAAAATCTAAATAGCCTCTATTACTTATTCGCTTTACGCTTACATCAATCACATGCTGATGCGAAAGCAATTATTTTGATTGATCAGGGTGTCGAATGGATTACACAGCACAAGTCACATTACATGTTGGTTGACCTCTTTTTTCTATTGGCACAACTCTATACAGCCAATCAACAGTCTCCTGAAGCACAACGCGCGCTGAACCAGAGTCAGACCTTGAGCACAATTTTCAAGACAGCACCCTATCACGATTTAGAACGCTAATAGAATTCGCCCACGTGCATGCCCATTTTTAGCAGCTAAATGGGCTTTTTTGACGTCTTCAAACGGATAAACAGTTTGAATCTGCGCCTGAATCTGACCAGTCGCTAATAAGTCCAACAGTTGGTGATACCCACTAATTCCGATTGAACCATTACTAAACTTAAAACTTTGGTTCGGTTTCGGCGGATTAAAGTTAGTCAAGGATAACGAAAAAATCGTCAACTGCTCATAAACGGTTGTAATTGTTTGGAGTAATTCTGGGCGGCCAACCGTATCAATCACTTTATTAGGCACGATTGTTCCAGTCAATTGGCCCGCTAAATCCGCTTGATAATTCAAAACAACATCCGCCCCTAGCGATTGAACAAAGACACGATTATCTGGATTGGCTAACGCAATCACCGTTGCGCCGGCTAATTTCAACAGTTGAATCAGATACTTCCCGACACCCCCTGATGCACCGGTCACTAGTACGACATCAGTTGAATTAGCCTTAATCGAATGAACAGCGTGCAAGGCGGCGTCCGCCCCACCAATTAAAGTCACTGCATCTTTTAAGGCCACTTTTGGCGGAACCTCAAAAAGTAAGGGGGGCAGTTGCGCATTAATCACGGTTTGCGCCGAGCCCGTCGGTTGGACCCCAATTACTGCTTTACCCACTAACTGATGATCGCGTAACAAGCCAGTTGATTCGACGATTCCGCCGAATCCGTAGCCAATCACCATCGGCAACTTAACCGGTCGAATCGTCTTTAACAGACCATATTCAGTCATCCAATCGTACGGCAAAACTGGGATGTATTTGGTGTTAACTTTAACGGACAACGGCGTCAAGTGGCTTTCGGCAACGGTCTTAATTTGAAGCCCATCAACCCCACTGAAATCGGTTTGAATAATCTGTTGCATCACACTCAACTCCTGATTAATATTTTGAACCCCTTAACCATACAAAATTATCAACCAAAAGAATAATCAGAGTTCTGATAATTAGCCAAATAGAGACCCAATCTTAATTTCAGATTGAGTCTTTATTTGCGCTGACTTGCTTTGTATAATTGTTCCCCCACCGTTCCATTGCCGTGATTACTGGCAATAATGTTTGACCAAACGGTGTCATACGATACTCAGTCTTAACCGGAACCACGGGGTAGATGCGTTTGTTAATAATCCCATCTTGTTCCAATTCAGCCAACTGTCTCGCCAACATTCGCTTTGACACATATGGCAATTTAGATTGAAGTTCAGAAAAACGGAGCACGTTATTTTGAAAAATATGGTATAAAATCACACTTTTCCACTTTCCAGCGATAAATTGTAAGGTATTTTGAACAGGACAGCCTAAATCACAATCATATAGTTTCGTCATATGAACCTCCGTTGTCTAGAACCAGATAATTATTACCATCATACCACCATCTCTAATCTGATTATAGGTGCATTAAACTGCACCTAGTGTCTTTAAATTCACGTCTTAACAATGTGCTAAAAACAGTTAAGATAAGATTATATTAGGAGGCATCAAAATGACTACAAAAATGAAAGCAGTTGGTTTCTATCAACATTTACCAATTAACAATCGGGACAGTTTCGAAGATCTACTACTGACAATTCCTGAACCCCAAGCGCATGATTTACTCATTAAGGTGACTGGTGTTTCAGTTAATCCAGTTGATACTTTTGTTCGTCAAAATGGCCGTCATAATCGCTTGGTACATCCCAAAGTAATCGGTTGGGATGCCGTTGGACTTGTGATAGCTGTTGGCAGTCAAAGTACGCTCTTTCAAACAGGTGACCGTATTTGGTATGCCGGTGATTTTAAGCGTTCTGGTAGTGATGCACAATTTCAAGTTGTTGATGAACGCTTGGTGGGCCACGCGCCCAGTCAACTAACAGATAAGCAGGCTGCTGCAGTGCCACTGGTTGGTTTAACAGCTTACGAATCACTCTTTGAAAAATTAAGGATTAGTTGGTCCATTGCTGATAATCGTCATAAAACAATTTTAATTATCAATGGTGCCGGTGGTGTCGGTTCAATTGCTGTTCAATTAGCAAAACTAGCAGGATTAACCGTGATTGCAACAGCTTCAAAACCGACCTCAATCGACTGGGTTCAAAAATTAGGTGCAGATTTCAATGTCAATCATCATCAGGATCTAGTCTCTCAAGTTCAATCATTAGGTTTTAAAGAGGTTGATTACATTCTAAATCTAAACAATCTTGATGCTCATTGGCATGAAATTGCCACACTCATTAAACCTGATGGCCAAATCGCTGCGACTACCGAAAATCATCGATTGATTGATTTACAACAGCTCACTAAAAAACGAGCCACCTTCAGCTGGGAATGGATGTACAGTAAATCTTACTACCAAACGACTGACATGGTTAGTCAACATACGATTTTAGACCATATTAGTCAACTGTACAATCAACAAAAGTTAGCACCCATTGCAACAGAAACATACTCACCTATCAATGCTGAAACAATGCGTAAGGCCCATACCGATGTTGAATCCGGTCGAATGGTTGGTAAAGTCACACTAGTTGGCTGGGATGATTAAATAGAACTTTAAACCATTTTATTGATTTTATCCGCCACAACCGTTTCAACACTGTATCGCGCCCATTTAGAAATGGTCTCAATAAACATCGCCAAAGCCGATTCTGAAAAATGCCCGATAACCATGTAGCAGGCTTGGCCCGTGACTTTATATAAACCAGTTACCTCAGGATAACGATTAATTTCAGTTTCGATTTTAGCATATTGATTGGAATCCATAAAAAGTCGAACAAACTGGGTTTGCGGATAATTTATTTCGATGCAAAATCTCTTGATAATCCCTTTGTCTTGCAAATTTAAAATACGACTACCTACCGCTTGACCCGTCAAATGGACGGTTGCACCAATTTCTTTGTTCGTTAGTTTACTATTTTTGTTTAATATTTCTAAAATCTGTTGATCAATATTATCCATTAAAGTCACCTTTTCATCTTGAAAGAATATCGAGATTATTCCTTTCAGTAGCTACTCTACTTAATCAAAGCAGATTGTTATACTCAACTATATCAAATAATAACGAAATTAGGTGGCCTTTATGCGACAAGGTTTATTAATTATTGATGTTCAAAATGATTACTTTAAAGGTGGTAAAATGACACTTGCCCAACCTGAAAAAGCATTACATCAAATCAATCGATTAGAAGAACATTTTTTAGCGAATCATTTACCAATCATTTATATACAACATCTCAAAAATAACTCGAATGCGGACTTCTTTGGTATTGGAACCACCGGTAGTTTATTACAGCCCGCATTAAACAATCAACCAACTTCAGTTATCATCGAAAAGCATTATCCCAATTCCTTCTACCAAACAAACCTACAACAAACGCTGACCGAACTTGGCGTCACACAATTAGTGATTACCGGTATGATGACTCATATGTGTGTTGATTCAACCACTCGTGCCAGTCAAGAATTGGGCTACCAACCAATTTTGATTGCAGATACGACAGCCACTAAAAATTTAATATATGATGGCCTTGAAGTTTCCGCTGCTAACGTCCAAAGTGCATTTCTGTCCGCTCTGCAACCTTTCGCCCAAGTAATGACAACTCAACATTTCCTAAGTCAATAGCAATAACTAGCCAGACCGTTTCAAAAAGCCCTTGACCTACCCCCTATTTTTATGTTAGGCTGTTAAAATTTGATTTTTTAGGAGTCTATCTATGTTTAATTGTTCACGTCGTTCTGTTCACACCCTTTTGGGAATGCTTTCAATGGCTATCCCACTGATATTAGGCCAACTATTTCACAATAATTGGTTATCCGTCATGGCTTGTTTTGGCGCTTTACTACTCATGAATTACGTTCCCGCCAATCAAGAAAAAACCATCGACCAAATTATTTTAATCGATCTACTGGCGCTGACTTCATTTTTAATCAGCATCATCCTTGCCGCAATCCCTTGGGTGGGTCTCATTTGGATTGGCGTTTTAGCGTTTACCGTCCAATACCTAATGGCCATCAACCATTACGTCGGACCCGGTGGCTTTTTTCTACTGATGATTAATGGCATGTTGACCAGTTTATCTGCATTACCATTCAAACAACGCTTCATGTTAGTCGTTTTTGCGTTAATCGGCACATTGATTTCAGCACTGTTAATTCTATTTGAAAATCACCGCTATGAAAAATATCCGATTAATCCAACCAACATTCGCTGGTTCGCACACAATCGCCAAGTCACAATCAAAGCGTTAAACTATGCTTCGTTTGCCTTCATCGCCTATTATTGTGGCTATAATTTACACTTACCCAATTATTATTGGGTGTTAGTCGCGGCGATCACCGTTCTCCAATCAGAAAATGTGGCCACGGCGAAACAACGACAACAACACTATGTATTGGCGGCGATTATCGGTTGCACAGCCTCCCTAGCCATCTATTTAACCATCGACTCCGTTTTGATTCTATCGGTTCTGGCCGTTATTTTAATGGGCTTAATCTGCTTTACAATGCCGAAAAGTTATTTATTGGGTAATTTCTTTACAACACCAATTGCCCTCATTCTATTTAAATTACTTAAACCAGAATCCGGGCTAGTCCTCATTCGCTCACGAATCCTGTCAATCCTATTAGGTACTTTAATTGGTGTGATTGGTATTATGCTTTACGAGTATCAAACCAAACAAATTGATCCTGAAAGTATTTAACACATTCATACTAAAAGGCCGGTTATCCCATTAATTCGGGATAACCGGCCTTTTAGATTTAGTCGCTAATTAATGAATTTTAAGGACTTCATTAGAAATATGTGCCCTGTTAATAATGATTTAACCCTTCGCGGTACAGGTGATTGCCATCATACTGTTCGCCGTTAACCGTAAAAGTGTTATCCTCATTAATCTTAATCTCACTGCCAATCCAGTAATACTCCGGTGTCAGTTGCGTGGCGCCAAACCCATTGTGGATTCCCTGTCGTAAACTAGTCACTTCATTTTGATTAAATGTACTCCGGACATACTTAGTAATGCCATTTTGATAATTAATCGCGATAAATAAATTTGGCAAGAGATTGACCTCACTAATTGCTGGTACAACACGTGTTTTCATCATAATCCCACCTTTACTAATGATATGATTACATTATCCAACGTCACCATAGCACCTTGTAAACGTTTTTGCAAACAAATTAAATAAAACCGTCAAGCCATTATTTTAGGCCTCACGGTTTTATTGACTCATTATCAAATATAGCGGATTACTACTTATTTCTTAAACGTAGAATTCTTGTAAATCATCTAATCGAATGGCACCGAGTCGCCCGCCGTACCCGCAACCACAGTCGATTGCAATATGATTGTTCATTTTAACAATTTTATCATATTGGTGCCCACTTCGATCAACAACGCCGCGCGCAAGATTTAATTCTTCTTCCATAATATATCTGGTCGGCGTGTGCCCGGTCACCAAATATCGATCGTCAAAGTAGGTTAAGTAGTAAGCTGGTTTATTAAAAATCAATTCTTCCATGTGGTAATCACTTAGTGCTTTTGTCGGTGCAAAATGATCGATCCCCGCGTGTACTAACACGAATTGACGGCCATTAACGGTTAATTCTTTAGACGGTAAACACTGACTTAGAAATTGGCAAAGGCCGCCTTGTTCAGCATGACTAATTGCTTGAAACTCATTAATGGTTGACTGACCGCCGATATTTAACCATTCAACAAAGTTTTCTTTTAAGTCAGTTGGCATATTGGCGAATTGTTGCATATCATTTCGATATAACCAATTGATTGGCTTGATTGCCATGTATTCATGGTTACCCATGAGTGTCACAATATTAGGCATTTGCATGGCAAGTTGGACAACTTTTAGCCCTTGTTTCCCCCGGTCAATCATATCGCCCAGTAGATAAAGCGTATCGGAATCCTTGAAATCAATTTTAACCAACATATCGGTCAATTTTTGATATTCGCCGTGAACATCAGAAATCACATAAGTTGCCATAGACTCACTCCTTTAGGGTTTAAATAACTATTCTAAAAATCGTTAGCTTCCAAGTATTTGTAACCCAACTGATCACAAAGTATCTTAATAATCTGCTTACCTCGATTTTCGATTGCCAGATTAATTTGTTCTAAAAATGCATCTTGCTGCTCAGGTCTTTTTTCATAAGCATATTCTGTTTCATAATCAGCCATTAAGAACTTCTCACAATACTCAGCCCAACTTGAGCAGTCTAGATAGCGCTGCGTTTTCCAATCGTCAAGGTCTTTCAAATTATGCAGGGCTTCAGACCATGTATTGTATGAATCGTTGTGTTTTAAATGCCTTTCATTTGTCCCAGTATAATTAAATCCTTTAGGCGTTGGCGTAAAATTGCCAATCGTATGTGAGAGTTTTGCAAGTTTTTGTAAATTTTGATTATCGAGCACCTTAAATTCAGTTTCATAGTTTTTTAATATCAGTGAACTCCAAGTATCACCTTTCTTAGCCCCATATAGCTGATAAGCTGCCAATAATCTTCTGGATTTTTCGTCCTCATCACTGAATACGCCTTTATTGGGGAACCGAGATCTAGGATAGATTTCTTGTGCTGCTTCAAAAAAAGAACCCCCCTGATTAACTGTAAAATTTTTAAATAACATCCAAAATGAATTCATGACATCTGCACCACAGTCACCTGGCACTTCATGAATCACATTTTTACTATAGGTTTGCCAGACAATCTGATAGATAGCTTGTGCTAACATCGAATCTTCCGTTTCACAACTCGGATTACCGTAAAAGCCACTATCTTTTTCTAAAACCCTTTTAACTGGATTCTCATTGAAAACTAGTGTCCAAGATTTTTGACCAAAAACCTCTTGCTTAAAATCATACTCCCAAGGTAAAACGCCGGTTGCTTGACATTGCTTCAACCAATTGATGACCATCTTCTCATTATTCATTGATTTACTCCTTATTTTAATTGCCTTAACTCGCACTTTATTTACACTAAGTATCTCACAATCTACTGAGAAGTAAGCATTGTATTAAAAGATTAAAAAAACAGCCCATAAAGGCTGCCTTTTCAGTTCATTATTTAGCTTCGTCGCTTTTCAAAACGCCGCCGACTGAATAACGATCGGGTTGCATTTCATTTAAGACCACGTGAACGTGTTCTGCAGGCGCACCGGTATTCTTAGAGATTGCTTCGGTCACGTCGATGCATAATTGTTTCAATTGCGCTTGGCTCCGACCAGCAACTAGGTCAATGTGTACTAATGGCATGTGTCTGCCTCCTTTTACTGTGTTCCTTTTATTATGCCGTTTTTTCCCGGTTTGAGCAATGGTTATTACTGTGTTTTCACGTAAAAGGCGTTATACTTAGGTAGAAATCTAAATTTAATTGGAGGAATGATTATGAGTACCTCTCTTTATCGTCAATTAACCGCTTGTACCAGCGTACTAGTCGGTAAAAAAGCCACTGCGGATGGTTCCACAATGATTGCCCGCAACGAAGACAGCCAAGCCGCTTGGCCAAAACATTTAACGATTCATCCCCGGCAAACCGTTCAACAAGCACCCCACTTTGTTTCCAAAGACACGGGTTTTACCATTGATCTCCCACTCGAAAGTGCCAAATACACCGCTACACCAGAATGGACTGATGAATTTGGTTTGTTTGAAGAAGACGGCATTAATGAATACGGCGTGTCAATGAGTGGTACCGAAAGTGCGTATAGCAATAGTCGTGTCTTAGGTTTTGACCCGTACGTCACTAATGGAATTGCTGAAGAAGCAATAATCACCGTTGTCTTACCCTATATCAAAACCGCGCGCGAAGGTGTGCAACGACTCGGTGATATCGTTAGTCAATACGGAACAACAGAAAGCAATGGGATTTTATTCGCCGACGCTGATGAAGTTTGGTATTTAGAAACCGGCAGTGGCCACCATTGGATGGCCCAACGGATTCCTGATGATAGTTACGCCGTCGTCGCCAATCAACTCGCGATTCAGGTCGTTGATTTCAACCAACCCGAACACTTTATGTTCTCTGATGGCATTCAAGACTTTGCTGCCAATAATCATTTATGGCAACCGGGAACGCCGTTTAACTTCCGCGATATTTTTGGTACAAAAGATCAAAGTGATTTAATCTATAACACGCCACGGGTTTGGTACGGCCAACACTTGTTGACGCCTTCTGTTGAACAAACACCACAAGACTTTAACCTACCTTTCTTACGGCAAGCTGATGCTCCCATTCAAGTTGAAGATGTTGCTAAAATTCTCGGATCGCATTATGAAGGCACTGTTTATGATCCAATCGGCCATGGCACACCCCAGGAGAAACACGCTTTCCGACCCGTCAGTTTAGCTAAAACGCAAGAATCACATATCTTACAAATACGGCCTAACTTGCCGGTTGATGTCAGCGGTTTGCACTGGTTAGCGATGGGCGTCACCGCACAAAGTGTCTACGTACCATTCTATGCCGGTGCCGATGACGTGCCCGTCAATTACCAAAAAGGCACCAAAGATTATTCAACCGATTCAATTTATTGGACGTACAAATTGGCCGGCATCTTAGTCGATGCGCACTATGCCAAATTCGCCAAAGATTTAGAACAAACTCAAAAACAGATTAACAGCTTAATGGTTCAAACGATTGTTAAAACCGATCAGGCCGTCGCTAACGTGACCGACGCAACCCAACGAACAGCCATACTAACTAAAGGTTCCGCGCAAGCCGCGGCGCTCGCACAACACGAGATGGAACGTCTAACCGCAAAATTAATTACGGATAGTGCCGGTTTGTCACCATTGAATTTTACAACAGATATTAATTTATAAAATAAAAAAACAGCCTAATCTATAATTAGGCTGTTTTTTTTGCTTGTATGATGCTTAATCCCTGTTCAGCCCACTAGTTTGTAAAGCATATTAGTAGGTTTATAAATAAGTATAACATTTCACAAAATTTAATAAAAATATATTATAAAACCATATGAATATTATTATTTTAGTATTGATAGTACTTTTTATAAATGTTATATTAATCACAAAGGAGATGTTCATATTATGGCTATATTTGGTATTATTTTCATATTGATCGGTATCTGGCAATTAGCAATCACCTGGCGAACTTTTACTAAACTTAAAGTCGAAGGTAGTAAGCAGACCTCTCCCTTTATTATGTTATCCTTATCAAATAGTCTGCTATTTGCTGTTGTTTTCTTTACTGTGGGTGTCGGTTCCTTCTTTTATTGATGGCCCTTAACTGACTTCGAATCGACTTAAATAGCGCTACTTTAAGTTGTTTTGAAACAGGATAGTTACACTAAGGGTAAGAACCAACTAGTAACGTACTTAGCCCATTTAATTAAATAAAACAATGCCCATTCCCAATGTATTTTACGACATCGAGAATGGGCTATTTCTATAGATTTATGCGCTCATTATCATATTGCCACGTGCTTTGTCGCATACGTGATAAACGCTAGGTTATGTGTCACCATGACGACCGCATGTTGTTCTACCAAACTCCAGTTTTTAAGGATTTCGACTAACTTTCTGGCATTTTCATCGTCTAAATTACCAGTTGGCTCGTCAGCAAAAACAAGCTCATTCCTTTTGACTAACGTTCGCAATAGCGCGACGCGTTGCTGTTCCCCACCACTTAGTGTACTGACACGCTGCGAGATGTCAACGTCTGGCATCCCAACTTTTGCCAATAAGTCGCGGATTTCTTGATCTGATAGAGACTTATTAAATTTAGCACCCATTAAGATATTTTGCTTAACCGTTAATTTCTCCAAAAGTAAATTATTCTGAAAAATAAACCCGATTTGATTACGCCAAATCTTTTGCATATTTTTTCCAATTAACTGACCATCTAAATAAACTTGACCGGAATCAGGCCGTGTCAAACCACTGATGACGTTTAAGAGCGTTGTCTTCCCAGACCCACTCCTACCCGTGATTACCACAAAATCATTAGCATGCACCTCAAAAGAAATTTGATTTAAAACTGATTTTCCATCAATCTTTTGACTAATCTTATCGACAATTAGTTCGACCATGGCTGATTCCTCCTCAATAGACGCATTAACAAGTACTCATAAAGCAACAAGCTGATCACGATTAAAAATATCGCTAACGCAAAATTCGCAATGTTAAAAGCGATTATTTGATACCCCACAGCAATTCCTAAAATAATCAATATTGGCCAAAATGCACTATCCACCAATAAAGCTATTTTTGGATACCCTAATACCCATTTAACCACTAAGCGTTTCTGATTTAGTTCAATAAAAAACGTGATTAACTCTTTGACGAGTAAACTATCAATAAGTATTAACAAAATCAGGTTCAATACGCCATTAAGTAAGGTCGCTTTTAACGTGGCTAGATACTGACTATGAGCTTGATAAACAGAAATCGAAGCATTCAGCGTATTACTAAGACCCACCTGTTTAATGGTTGGTAATAAACTGTCAAAAGCATGCGCACCGTCTTGTGTTTGATAGAAAAGGCCCCCATCCACTGTAATTAAGTTACCAAAAGTCTGTTGATCTACTAAATGTTGATTGAAGACAACTACTATTGGGTCCACTATTTGATTCCCGCTATCTGGATTACCCAAGTCAACATTGTACGTAAAATAAGCTTGTTGATTTGCTGTATGAACAATTTTGAATTGTGGTACCCGTCGATATTTGATTCCCGCTTTTGCATCACTCGTGTAATTTTCAATAATTTTTGGATCGTACCGTTGATACTTTTCAGGAACCAGCAAGTATACAATATCACCATCAAACTGATGCTGATAAAAATGTGGATCGTTAATTTTAATTTTCTGACGTTTTAAATAATTGGTATCCGCCATCACCGAATTACCAAACGGATTGGTGATATAATCGACCAACGTTTCATTCGGCATTGTTCGCTGGCCAATATAGACGGGCAACTTAGTGGTTGCATCAATCTCCATCACTGAAAAATTATGAGCACTCATAATAAATGTGCGCTTTTTTCGACTAATTTGATGGTAATAAGCTTCGGCTTTTTTTATATACGCCTGTTCTTCAGACTGATTATCTCGGTTCAATTGATTGGTGACATTCGTTTTATACAAATTTTTAGTTGCTTGCCACTGCTTCATCCCTCGACGCTCAGTCTGAACTTTATTTAACGACGTAACAATTGGATTGACCATCTGAAAAGAAAGTGCGATGAAGACACTAAAAACGAGCATTAAAATGAGCAACCAGCCTTTTTTAGTAGCTTGTTGCTGTTGTTCAAAACCGACAAAGTGATAATAGATTAAAAAGAGACTCGCTTGGAACATGACAACCAATAGTGTCAACAATCCGATTGCAAGCCACAATAGACCATAGAATTTTAGTGGTAATCGATACCCAGATAACCTACCAGTAATGACTCCCAACAAGCCACCCATTAATAAACTGATGATGAACCATTTATTCTGGTTAATTGAGACTTTTAGCGACTCAAGCCCCCCATAACCCAGTGTTTTTTGAATTAAAATCATTTTTTTATTGTTTTGAATTAAGATGACAATCAAAATAACCAATAAGATGATTAAAAACAAACCTACAACGAGAGTCATAACGCTAAAATTAGTAATGTTAGCTTGATTCATCGGGCTAGCAGAGACTTGCCCAAACTGACTCAATTCATTCACTACTTTTTGGGCATTCCCTCGAATATAAAAAACCGTCCCGATTCCAATATTATTAATTGCTTTGAAGGGATACGTTTTAATCGCCATTTCACCACGTTGATTGCCCTTAAACTTCGCGGGATTATTCGTATAGATCATCAAACTTTTTTCAGATGTAAAGTTATACTGGGAAACCGTGATATTATTTTTCTTCAAATCTTCTACGGTTTTGATAAATTTTTGATAATCAAACCGATTGGCGTCATAAACCACATTTAACTGCGTCGTATTTTGGTAGAGATATTGTTCAGTCGCTTTCCCACTCATAAATTGCGTTAATAACAATGTTGCAATCAACAATACGAGTCCTGCCAAAATATTTTTAAGCCACTTCATAACGACCCCCACCTTCAATATTGCCAAAATATTGAGTTCAATTGATGTCAACAACTGGAAAATAGATTTAATTATAGCAAAAATATAACTCGTTTAAAATTAGATTGCAAGCGTTTTATTGCAGTGCTGTCCCGAATCAAACGGACAGATTATTTTCTAAAAGATAGACAGCGTTAAATCATCCTGATTAAACCCTAAATTTCACTATGGTATAATTTAACAATTGATTTATTTTATTAACCCGGAGGTCTTCACTGATGTTTAAAGGCTTATTCGATAACTTGACACCTGAATCATTTATTTCAGGACGTTGGTTATTAATCAGACGGACAATAATGATTGTGGTCGCCATTTTTAATGTTTTAGAGTTGTATGTTATTTTTGGTGTTTCGAGGTTTTTAAGTATTATGGCATTGTTTGCTGAAGTCACTTCCGCCCTTATTATCGTTTTACTTTTTCTTGCTAGTTTTTTTATTTATTTAATCGGTTATAAAACGAATATCACTACGATTAGTATTGTCACGGGATGGGTATCCGAAGTCTTTTTCTTTTACTTCACTTTCATTACGAAGATTTGGCAAGTTCATGCGGGGGTTGAGGTTGGATTTTATATCGCTTTAGTTCTCCGTATCATTAACACCGTTCTTCTGGCAGTGCTTCTAATGATCTATTACAAACATAAGCGGCTCGTTCGCGCTAATCGAAAGAAATTTAATATATTTGATTGATTTTGATCACAAAAAAATAGCCGTCATCTCGCAAGAATCAGCTATTTTATGGTTTACAAACAGTGAGACGCTATGTTCAAATATAGCGTTCTTTTTTATATATCAGCAATTTTTTTGTTCTTGAACAATGAACCTACGACAACATTTTCTTAACATTCTCAATAAAGTTTTCAAACGAATTCTTTTCTAAATCTTCATTATCATACGTTAAATAGTGATTTCCCAGTAATTCTGCTGGGACTGTGGTACTTTTTAAGACCCGATTGTTGATCAAAACCAAGGTTTCATTATTTGAATCTACTTTTAATTCGTCAACATCAACCATCTTAATCGTCATCGTTTTGACAATCGCTTGGCCTAATCCGTCTTTTAATTGCTTCAATAACATCGCGTTCAATGCACCGTCAACGACTGGCGAACCAGCATTTGAGCTTTGCATGATGCCAACCATCGTTGTATTTACCATTTCAATATTTTTAATCATGCGTCATTAATCCTCCACTAGTCAATTTTTAGGGTTACTATTCAAGGCGTGTTACACCATTAAATAACAACTATTTTCATTTAAATAGCAATCTAAAATCACAAATTAATTATACATATATAATTAAAGACGTTGACAGTCTATCCACCTTTAATCATTGGTCTATTCTATTTTTAAAACTTGTTAATCTGAACTTCATATTGACAGCCTAAATGAATATCAACCCTACCAAATTACTATTTTTAATAAAAATAAAGCGAATTAACAATCATTTAGTTAGTGATTGCAACTGACTGACTGACTGACTGACTGACTGACTGACTCAATTTACGACACAGACCAATTTTTATAAAGTGACTTTTATAACTGATTAGTGCCAGTTATTTTCATATGCTAGTTAGTCAATAACGTATCTTCTTCGAATTGGACTAGTGTGTTATTTAAAAGCCATCATTCTAAAGTTTATTGAAAACAAAACACCGCTGAATGATAATATCGCAGAACACAACATCACCGCAACAAAACCATTTGTGACCATCAATGCATTAATAATGCTGCCAAACCGGTAGAATACAATAACCGAAATTGCTGTACCAACCGCGCCACCGAGTAATCTAAAGACGTTATAGATTCCTGATGCTTTACCAATATCAGTTTTATCGACAGACCCCAAGACACTCTTTTGTAATGCTGGGCCCGCCATTGAAAGACCACAACCGGATATAGCAAGCGGCATTATCATGCTGTAATAGTTGGCATTATGTTTTAAAAGTAGCACAATCAATAAATAGCCTAATCCTTGCAATCCTAAACCGACAGTCGCAATCAACTGCTCACCAAATTTATCAACAGCCGCTCCTGCAAAGGGTGCGATAATCACTAACGTCCCAGTCCAAGGTAACAATTGTAACCCTGCTACGAGCGGGTTTGAATGATTTACAATTTGTAAATATTGTGGAAGGAAGAAAACAACACCATACATTGAAGCGTATAAAAGAAAAGTAGCGATGTTTCCCCCAGTAAATGTTCCTGATTTAAAATAGTTTAATGGCACCATTGGCGTCTCTTCAATATTTTGTCTAAACACAAAAATGATTCCAAAAATAATACTGATAATGCCGATTATCATGGGAATACTTCTAATTGAATTTGATGTCATTTCTGATAACGACCAAATTATTCCTGAAAAAGTCACTATTATTAATATGGCATCAAGAATATTAATTTTATTTTTATTACCAATACTTTCCGGAAGTATTTTATGCGATAAATAAACCGCAACGATGCCAATTGGCACATTGATCCAAAAAATCCATTGCCAGGCAAGTTTGGCGACAATCAAGCCACCCAATGAGGGGCCAACAATTAGTGCTAAGCCACCGATACCGCTCCAGATTCCTAACGCTTTCCCACGTTCGGCCACAGGTAACGTATTTGATAAAATTGCCATTGACATTGGCGTCATTACAGAAGCCCCAATCGCCTGAATAATGCGAGCAACAATCAAAAATTGAATGCTGCCTGACAGACCACATAATATTGAGCCAATCGTAAAAATTGAGATGCCCCAATTATATACTTTTCTTCTACCCAACTTTTCGCCTAGAGCTACACCAACTAATAAAACTGCGGCAATTGTTATATTATACGCATTTAGTGCCCATTGAAGCGTGCTGACAGAAATATTAAAATCATTTCTAATTGCCGTTGAGGCCGTTGTGACAATCATTGAATCCATCATTGACATAAAGAACCCCAAAGATGTTAATCCTAAAATCCATGTCGTATTCACTTTGCTATTATTCATTTCTGTATACTCCTTATCGGAATTGCTTTTGCAATAAAAATCAGCGCTGTTTTTTATTGTTAAATAGTTCAAAGGTTTTTGAACTATCTAACAATACCACTCTTTATTTTTCATGGCAATATAGAACCAACAAAAAAAGAACAATTCTTAGTATGGTTACTAATGAATTGCTCTCAAAATTTAAATTAAGTACTTCTAAATATTATCGAAAAAACCTATGACAAACTTATCAAATGTTTGATAGTTTAATTGTACATATTTTTCGCGCGCTTCTTTTCTAGCCGTTATCAGACCCGCGTCTTGCAACAATTTAAAGTGATACGATCCCGAAGATTTACTAATATTAATCGCTTTTCCGACCTCCCCGCAAGCAATCTCCCGATCACAATTATTTAAATAACTAATAATTGCAAGTCTAACCGGATCAGCTAAAGCCTTAAAAATATTGATGCTTTGTTTTTCTAATGAATTATCGTCTATATTTATCTGCATGCCTAATATTCTACTTGAAAAAAAATTTTTTTCAAGAATTAACCATCACCAGCTAAATAGGTTTTAAAGAACTTTAGTATTTTAATTGCGATTGCAGTTAACATACCAAAATTAATAATTGAAAAAGCAATCCTGCCTGCTTGAATATAATCAAAGAAATAAAATAATAATATCCATGAGAATAACTGAATCCAAATATTGATAACTGTAATCACTTTTCTAAATAATAGAGCGAGTGGAAAATCATTGTTCTTAAAAATTGATTCCAATCTCAATGTGCCAAAATTCAAAACCGTAATAGCAAGTATGCATAATATACTGGGAAATAAAATTTTCGTATGATACGAATAGTAGTTTATTATCCTTCCAGTGAAAGAAAAGTAAGTCGGAATTCTCATTGGTAATAAAGCCTGAAACATTATAATAATAAGTACTTGAAGTATTAAAGAAATGGCGGATTTGAATGATGTCTTTCAAAACAATCTTGAAAAAAATTTAGCACAAGTTTTCTTTTTCTGCATCCTTATCATATTTACTATTTCTCTTGGTTTTCCAATGCCACTTTTGCTTAAAGCGTTGTTAATCCATGTAATTCCTTAAATGTTATTACTGTAACTTTTGTAATTATTGTGAAGTTATTGGCTACAAATAATACTAAAATTTGTGTTAAAAACTATGAACAACAATTAAAAAATCAATAGAACCTGTGACATAAGTCGATTTATTGGGTTAGTTGCACTTCAATTGTAAATTCGTCCGTCAAAAAAAGCCCTTTACCCAAATCGGTAAAAGGCGTTTCACGTTTAACATTAAACCAATTCCGCCACTAATGGCCAATTGATGATTTTCCAAAAATTCTGGACGTAATCTAAGCGTTCGTTCTTGTATTTCAGATAGTAAGCATGTTCCCAAAGATCGAGCGCTAATACTGGCAAGTTGCCGGTCATGATTGGTGAATCTTGATTAGCGGTCGTCATAATTTGTAATTCATGATTTTGATCTAACACTAACCACACCCAGCCAGAACCGAAAACACCCATCGCGGCCGCCGTAAATTCTTCTTGGAAAATTTTGAACGTGCCAAATCTGGCTTCAATCCGTGCCAATAATTCGCCAGTTGGCGCTTGTGGTGCATCCGCCGTTAACATCCGCCAGAATAAGGTATGATTAGCGTGCCCGCCTGCATTGTTACGGATTGGTGCTTGTAACTTCTCGGGTAGATCATCAATATGTTTTAGTAAATCGTGTAATGATTTTCCCGCTAAGTCGGGATGTTTAGCAAGTGCTGCGTTTAACTTAGTCACATACGCTTTATGGTGTTTATCATGGTGGCGGTGCATCGTTTCAGAGTCGATATACGGTTCTAGCGCCGTATATTCATACGGTAACGCTGGTAATTTAAATGTCATAGTAAGCCCTCCTCTTCTATCCTTATTGTACTAAAATTAATCATGAAAGCGCTAATCAAACGCTCATTAATTGTAAACGCTATCATCGCAGTGCTATACTAATGATAAATCAATAGGAGGTGTACCATTATGAAATCTCGTAAATCAGTCATCGTAATCTTAGCACTGTTAGGCGGTATCCTACCCGTTCTTGGCACGACACTGTTAAAAAACTGGGCAGCCCCGCTCTTCATTAGTGGCTTAATTCTGATCATCTGCGCCTTTACTTTAGCGATTAAAAATCAGGGTACTCGTCACCCTTAATTAAACATGGCCTGAATAGATAACATTAATTGATTGAACCGTTCGGGCTCTTCGTAATTTGGAAAATGCGCAGAATGGTTGAAGTGAATCATTTGTTTAAAGGGCGCATTAATTGATGCGTAATAAGTCTTCGTCACTCCCCTATTTATTTGATAGTCATGTTGTCCATGAATCAAATAAATAGGTATTTTGTATTGCTGAATAGCCGATATATTAATTTCTTTAACGTCTGGTAATAAAATACTTGAAGTTGCCAGTAACCCCTTAATATACTCAAGTTTATTCTTAACCGAATAGATTCGAAATTTAAGTAGATTCCGAATCATAAAATGTGGTTCTTGCGGTTTAACGGTTAGTCCAATCCCATATTGTGCAATAATGCGTCCCTTAACTTTCGCTAAATAATGCGATGTTAGGTCTTTAACGGCTTGTTGGTTTTTTCTTAATAGGTTAACATTTTTGAAGTCGCCTTGTGTCTGACATAACGCTAATAAGTGTTCATAAATTTTGGCTTCCGATTCACGTGAATTAACCAATTGGGCAATCCCGACATAGGCGCTAAATAATTCTGGATATTGATAGGCTGCTTGAATGCCTATGTATGAGCCAAACGAATGTCCCACTAATAATACTTTGCCAACCTGATATCTTTGAATCAAGTAAGTGGCCATCACCGCCACATCTTGGATTAAGTCATTGAATGTCAGTGTTGGCTTTTTGACGTATGATAAACCACAGCCGTAGTGATCGTAGTAACAAACATTGAAGGCTTGTAAGTAATCACTATCTAACCGTGTTTGAAAAATTGGATATTCAGGACTGCCCGGACCACCATGTAGATATAAAATCACGGGGTGGTTAAACGGTGCTTGTTCACACAATAGGTAGCCATATTTTCGACCTTTAATATTAATGACTTCTTTTTTTATCATCGTAATCCCTCCATACATATGGATTATACAGACTAGCGGTTTGTATAATCTAAAAATTAAACGGCTTCTAAATAGCCGTTACTAATTCTGGATTCAATCTTCTCCTTCCTTCTAATCATGCTTGTCCCTTTCTTATTTTAATTCATTCAGATTTTTCAAAAAACGTTTTTGAAGTTTATCTGAATGGTAACCTATATGTTCATAAAATTGATGTGCTTCGATTCTGTTTTCTCCAGAATTTAACCTAATCATTGAAATATTTCTAAGAGTAGCTTCATCTTCAACACCATACATCAGAGATTTACCAACACCTTTTTTCTCTGACTTCTTTGAAACTGCTAAAGCTAATATGTTGAACATCGATTCCGAATAAATGTTTTCATAGAGCTCTGCATGAACATAGCCTACTACCTCACCTAATAAATCATCTTCACACACCAGAAAAAAATGTTTTTCAGTATCAGCAAGTAATTTTTTCATTTGCCTCTTCGTCAATTCTAAAGGTACATCATAGCCTAGTTGTGTAGCATTTAACTCTCTTAAACTTTCTAAATCACTCATTTTCATCTTTCTTAACATACACCATACCCTCAATTCATAATTTTTTATTAATCCAAAATCATTGGTATTTCAAAAAGATAGATTGATCTCAAAACATGCTAAAAAATTAAAATTAATCTAGTACAAGAACGTACTTTCCCCAGAATTTATTTTGTATTCAAATGAAATTAAGAGCGCTAATGAATAAGTTTACTACTCAATTATACAGTCCAAAACTCAAACAGCTTCTAAACAGCTGTGAACTTCTGATAATACTGATTTAATTCATCCATCAGATGTTCATCTAATAATTCAACCCCGAAATAATGAAATAAGTTTTGATAGTAGCGTACTTTTCGTTCAAATTGTGTTTGAGTGACCGTATACAATCCTGTGCCAATCCAAATACTAAAAAACTGAACCACTAACTCTGCTGTTTCTTGCGGAAACTCACAATGCATCGAACCATCTTGATTACCAGCAACGATAAATTGTTGAACCTGTTGCGTCGTTTGCTGCATATTTAGAAAATATAACTCACCAAAAACTTTTGGGTCCTCAAATAACGATTGGGCCTTTTTTAATAAATTAATTTTAGTCGTATCAATCAGCCGTTGCCCTAATAATTGTTTTAACTGCTCACAAGCATTCTGTGATTGATTCATTTCTGGCACTACGGTTTGTTCAAGATTCACCATCATTCGATCAAATATTTCTTTTTTCGATTTGAAATGATGGTAAATCGCCCCTTTGCTGAGTCCTTGGTCAATAATATCCTGCATTGTCGTTTGATCGTACCCTTTTTGAAAGAAAAGGTCTCTTGCAACGGTTAATATTTTTTCAACAGTTTTCTCCGGATACTTATTTCTAGCCAACTGATAGACACCTCCCTATTAAACAGACTGTCGGTTTGTTTAATTATAGCATACAGCACTGTCTCGTTCTTCGCCACAAAAAAAATAGCCCTTATTTTAGACTATTCGATCATTACCATTAACTTGACATCACTTTTTTAGCACTTTTTTTCGCCAATCTCTTGGCGTGTTTTTGTACGATTCTGGGTAATTGTTTCTCAATTTCGGCTAACATCATGTTGGGCGTTTTATGTTGGAAATAAATCGTGTAGTCCGCCATATGAAAATATTTGGGCCGTCGTTCGTAATATAACTCCCGTAACCCATCGTGGCCTAACGCGTTGACCAGTGGTCGTCGATCATTGCGTGAGACTCGGCGCCAATGGGCTTCATAGGTGCCATTTAAATAAAAGACGGGAATCCCGCTTTGTTGCAACAAGTAACGGGTTTGTGCATTATCGACAATCCCGCCGCCGGTTGCAATCACGCCGTCTTGTTTAATCAATTGTTGGAGCGCATTAAATTCCATTTCGCGAAAGGCTGATTGACCCTTCAACGCAAAAATATCATTAATGCTCATTTGTTGTTCCTCGATGATGTAACGGTCAAGATCGACCCATTGAGACTTAAAATAATGGGCGACTTTCCGAGCGATGGTCGTTTTACCAGACCCCATAAATCCAATTAAAATCAGCTGCATCTAGTTAATCAACCCCTGTAAATCATTTTCAAAATTTGGATACGAAATGGCGATTGCATCAGTTGCTTCTAATTGTAATGTATCTGGCGTCAGTAAGCTAGCAATTTCTAACATCATCGCGATTCGGTGATCGCCATGACTATTGAGCGGCACTTGACTCGTCTTATGCAGGACTGTTGGACCAGTCACGATAAACCCATCTGGTAATTCCTCAATACTAGCACCGAGCTTTCGCAGTTCAGTCACGATTGCCCAAATCCGGTCGGTTTCTTTGACCCGTAATTCAGCCGCATGGCGGACAATCGTTTGACCACTGGCTTGGGTGCCTAATAAAGCGACTAACGGTAATTCATCGATGACATTCGGAATCAATGTCGCTGATACTTCAATCCCGGTTAAAGCTTGAGTTTCTACTGACAAGTCAGCAAATGGTTCGCTAAATTCTGGTCCCGATAGTTGGGTTTGTTCAATAGTCGCGCCCATTAACGCTAGGACCGTTAAAAAACCGGTTCGAGTGGGGTTGACGCCGACTTGCGGCAAGTTAATTCGACTATTAGGCACCAACAGGCCAGCCGTTAACCAAAAGGCCGCCGCCGAGAAATCGCCTGGGACGATCACATCCGTGGCCGTCAATTGTTGGGGACCGGTTAAAGTATGCTGCAACCCTGTAGTCGTCACCTGCCCTCCAAATTGGCGCAATAGTCGTTCGGTATGATCGCGGGTTTGCGCAATTTCCGTGATGTGGCTGGTCCCCGGAGCTTGAATCGCCGCCAACATCAGAGCGCTTTTAACTTGAGCGCTCGCCACTGGTAATTGATAATCAAGCGGTTCAAGTTGTTGATTAGCCAGAATTATGATCGGCAAATGAACCGTTTTGTTATCCGCTACTTGCTGTCGCATTTGATTGAGTGGCGCTAATACCCGCTGCATTGGCCGTTGTGATAATGATTGGTCACCAATCAACGTTAAAGCTTGTGGTTGCCGGACTAATAACCCTAATAACAAGCGGGTGGCGGTACCGGCGTTGTTCATTTGCAACGTGGTTTGTTGTGGCCGAAAGGTAAAGCCACCTTGACCAGTCACAATCGTTTGCGTCCCCTTTTGTTCAATCTGAATGCCCAAGTCTTGCAACGCCGTTAACGTACTGCGGGTGTCTTCGGCGAGCAATAAATTGGTAATCGTTGTTCGACCGTTTGCGACCGCACCAAAAATCAGCGCGCGATGAGAAATACTTTTGTCACCGGGCACCTGAATTTGACCATTTAATTGTTGGGGAAACTGATTTAAAACGTGGGTCATAGTCGTCCTCCGATTAGCGTTCCAGTAGTTCTTGTCGATAGGCTTTCATGCGACTTTGTAACCGACTGACGGTTTGACCACCAAACGTTTCCAAAATCACTTCGCATAACGTAATGCCGGTCATCGCTTCGGCCACGACACTGGCGGCGGTCACCGCGACCACGTCCGAACGTTCCGTCGAGGCTGCGGCCAGTTGATGTTGGTTAATCTCAACGGTCGCTAACGGTTTCATCTGAGTCGGAATGGGTTTCATGACCGCATTAATCACGAGTGGCAAGCCGTTAGTCATGCCACCTTCAAGACCGCCTAAATGGTTCGAAGCTCGGGTATAGCCTGTTGCCGCGGCCCATTCGATAGGGTCTTGCGCTTGATTGCCGGCTAGCTGACCTAATGCAAAACCATCGCCAAAGCTGACGCCTTTAATCGCGTTGATACTACTGATGCTTTGCGCCAAACGACCGTCTAGTTTTGAACCTACAGTCGTATAATCACCGAGTCCGGCTGGTAACCCCGTCGCTAACACTTGAACCGTCCCACCGAGCGTATGCCGTGCTGCTTTGGCAGCTTCAATCACAGCGATGGCCGATTGATCATCCGAGTCGTTCAATAACCGTAAGTCGTTATGTTCAATCTTGGCCCGTAATTCAGCTAAATCAGGGGCTAATAAGTCGACCGGTTGCGTTGTAAACGAACCAATCCCCGTGACATAACCTAACACTGAAATATCGAGTTGCGCTAACAATTGTTCGCACAATGCGCCAATCGCCACTCTCATCGCTGTTTCCCGCGCACTGGAACGTTCTAAGACGTTTCTCAGGTCGGTCTGTTGGTATTTAAGACCGCCAACTAAATCAGCGTGACCGGGCCGTGGCGTGCTAATGGAACGTTTGCGGTCTTGCACCGCATCACCCGTTTCGGTTGGCGCCATAATCACACCCCAATTAGCGTGGTCGCGATTTTGAATCACCAAACAAATCGGTGCACCTAATGTAACCAAATGGCGTACACCACCCATGATTTCGACTTGATCAGCTTCAATCTGCATCCGTTGACCACGTCCGTAACCCCCTTGACGTTGGGCCAGGCGTTGATTAATCAAATCGATATCAATGGTTAATCCGGCCGGAAAGCCTTCGATAATCCCAGTTAATTGCGGGCCGTGTGATTCGCCAGCTGTCATATAGCGCATATCATTTTCTCCTAATCTAACCCTAAATAAGCTTGCACATCGGTTTGTGGGACAACAATTTCCCGTGGTTGGCCGACTTGCGCCAAATAAATCAGATGTAACCCTTGGCCTTGATTCTTCTTATCATGGCTAATCCGTTCCAATAACCGTGAATCCGTTAAATAGGGCGTCGTTACGGGTAAGCCAACCGATTGTAATAAATTAATTAGTTGATCAGTTAATCCTTGTGGACTTAACCCTTTTTGTTCGAAAATTCGCGCGATGGCGACCAGTCCAATACTGACTACTTCACCGTGCATCAATTGGCCGTCCGCTAAAGCTTCAACGGCGTGCCCAATCGTATGGCCCAGATTTAGAATCCGGCGTTGACCACCTTCTTGTTCATCGGCCATCACAATTTGCGCTTTGAACGCAATACTCTTAGTGATTAACGCTTCAGCATGCGCCAAAATTCCAGTTGCCTCTTGGATCAGGTTAACCAGTTGCCAAAAATCGCCACCCGTTAAAGCGGCCATTTTGACAATTTCGGCGTACCCTTCCACCAAATGGCGGGGTGCTAACGTCGCCAGCATCTCTGGATCAATCAACACTAAATCCGGTTGATAAAAAGTCCCGACTAGATTTTTACCAGCAGGTAAATCAATCGCCGTCTTGCCACCAACACTACTGTCGACCTGTGCTAATAAAGACGTTGGGATTTGAATGAAGCGAATCCCGCGCATATAAGTTGAGGCCACGAAGCCGGCTAAATCGCCAACGACACCCCCACCGAGAGCAATCACACCATCACCACGATTAAAACCCGCGGTTAAGAGTTGTTCATACAATAACGCTGTTTGTGCCAACGATTTTGATTTTTCACCCGCGGGGACCGTGATTGGTAAGACCTGAAAGCCAGCCGCGGTTAATTGTGTTTGCACTTGCACTAGATACAGCGGACCAACCGTCGTATCGGTCACCAAAGCAATGCGGCATGGTTGCCAAACGGCGGCCACTTCAGTCCCAAATTGAGCCGCAAGACCGGTTTGAATTTTAACTTGATATTGTTTATGGGTCAATTGAACGTCCACAATTGTCATGATCAGCCTACCATTCTTGCATTAACGTATGAATCGCTTGAACTTGTTCGCACATTTTCAAATAAGTCGCTGGTTTCAAGGCTTGGGGACCATCCGAAAAAGCGTGTTCGGGATCGTCATGAATTTCGACCATCATCCCACTAGCGCCCGTTGCGACACCTGCGCGCGCCATTGGGGTCACTAGGTCCCATTCGCCAGTGGCGTGACTTGGATCAACGATCACTGGGAAATGCGTTAATTTTTGTAACACCGGTACCGCGTTTAAATCGAACGTATTCCGCGTATATTTATTATCGAACGTCCGAATCCCGCGTTCGAGTAACATGATTTGTTGGTTACCGTTGGCGGCGATGTATTCGGCCGCGTTTAATAAGTCATCAACGGTGGCTGCTAACCCGCGTTTTAAAGCGACGGGAACGTTGGTTTTACCAACTGCTTTTAATAATGAGAAGTTTTGCATATTTCGGGCACCAATTTGGAAAACATCTGTGTATTTAGCAATCAAATCGACATGTGTTTCGTCCATGACTTCGGTAATCACGTCCATCTGGTTGGCATCGGCCGCTTTGCGTAATGCGATTAGGCCTTCTTCGCCCATTCCTTGGAATGAATAAGGTGATGTCCGCGGTTTATAAGCACCCCCACGGAGTAACGTGGCGCCACCGGCTTTAGCGACTTTGGCCATCGCCATAATATGATCGGCTGATTCGACGGAACAAGGCCCCGCCATCATCGTAAATTCACGACCCCCGATTTCAGTGTGGGGTAGTTTAATAATCGTCTCTTCCGGTTGGAACAAACGACTGCTTAATACCGCGCTGGGATCATCATTACTGATAGAATCAACATTGGCCTGTTCGTCATCAGTTAACGTGACTGCTTTAGCACCGATGATAGCGACATGGTGTTTCACTTGGTAAACGACTTTCTCGGCCGCTGTTTGGCGGTCACAAAAGGCTTGAATTAAAGTTTGGGGCGCACTAGTTTTAAATTGAATAATCATAATTAAAATTCCTCCATTAATTGTTGGTACATATTGGTGGTGTCAATTGTTTGGCCCATCCAGAATTGAAAGCTCAACGCGGCTTGTTCGATGAGCATCCCTAACCCGTTCTGACAAACTAATTGCCGTTGCCGACACTTGTTTAAAAAGGCGGTTGCTTGTGGCGCATAGATTAAGTCGACGACGACGGCTTGTTGTTTAATCTGGTCAATCAATGCCGCTTCGATTGGTAAGCCAGGGGTTAGCGCCATGCCAATATTGGTGGCGTTAACCACACAATCAGCCGTTTTTAAAGCAGTTGTCATCAGCGCAGTTGCTTCATAGGGTACAACTTCAATCGTTAAATCATGATAGCGACTAATCGCTTGTAATTGCGCTTGAACCTGCGCAAAAGTTGCATTTTGCCGTTTAAAAACGGTCACCTGTTGCACGCCTGCTCGACCGGCCGCTTCGATTACCGCTAGCGCAGCACCACCAGCCCCCAGAACAACTAGCTGTTGAACTGGCTGGTTAGGATTGACCCGTTTAAAGGCTTGCCAAAAACCAGCACCGTCAGTCGAAGTTGCGCTTAAATAACCGTTTTGATTTTTAACCGTATTAATGGCGCCAATCAATTGGGCCGTTGAACTTAATTCAGTGATCAACGGAAACAACGCCTGTTTATAGGGCATCGATAAATTAACGCCGGCAATCCCGAGTGTCTGAATCGCTTGAACCACTTCGCGAGCACTTGCTTGGGTATCAAAAGCGGCGTAGCGCGCATCAATCTGTTTTTCTGAAAACCATTGGTTCTGAATTTTTGGGGATAAACTATGTCGCGCAGGATGTGCAACTAGTCCGTAAAGAGCTGTCTGACCTGATATCATTGCGAATACCTCTACCCACTATCATACTGTAATTTGCTTATTTTTTAAATCCCTTTTTAGAATTCATTAGGGGGCTATACTATTTAACGCTCATTAATCTTTAAATTGCCTATTCCCGATTCTTTCGCTAAAATAAAGACGAGCCTTAATTTAGCTTAAAAGAAATTTTCATGAAAACTATTAAAAAGGATAGGAAGTCATACAGATGACTCTAAATGTTCACGAACCCGTACTTAAAACCGGCACAATCCAAACCGCCGTTTCAATCAGTCCCCAAAATTTGGTGGATTGTCACAGACTCATTCAACAAGTTACCGCTAAACTAAGCGCCATCGATTTCGTTGAATGGCGGTTAGATGCTTGGCAAGTTCCCGCTGATCTACTAACCGCGGCACAACTCATTAATCAAATTGATCGGCCGTTGATTCTGACAATCCGTACTAAACATGACGGCGGCCAATTTAACGGTAATCTAGCGGCCTATCAAACACTTTATCAAACGTTAATCAAACAACATATCGGTCAACTAATTGACCTTGAATGGCACGTTCCACTCGCAACGCGCCAAAGTCTAGGTCAACTCGCACAAACTGCAGGCTACCAAGTGATTTTAAGCCAACACGATTTAGTTGCGACTAAACCAACGGCCATTTTACAACAAGAATTAGCCGCAATGGCCGCCGAACCGGTGATTGACATCGTTAAGCTGGCGACAACTGCTCAAACTAAAAGTGATACAATGCGCCTCTTAGACGTCACGCGCCAATTCACTGAACAAGATCCGCATCCATTAATTACGATGGCGATGTCGGAACTGGGCCAAGCTTCTCGAATTCTCGGTGGCCAGTTTGGCAGTTGTCTAACGTTTGGGTATCTTGAGACACCAAGCGCCTCTGGCCAGTTACCGATTGACCAATTAAAAAGCTTACTTTAACCTTTAATCCAACCAAAAAAGCCTACCTCAAGTTCGAGATAGGCTTTTTCTAACTTTTATTTTTAGTTACGTTCAACGTTTAAGTCGTTCATCTTCAACATTGTATCAACCGCTTTTTCCATCGTTTCGATTGAAACGAATTCGTAACGACCGTGCATGTTTTCAGCGCCGGCAAAGACGTTTGGTGTTGGAATCCCCATGAATGAAATCTTAGAACCATCTGTCCCACCACGTACGGGTTCGATCAATGGTTTGATATCGATGGCTTCCATGGCATCTTTTGCCAAGTTAACCACGTCCATATGATCTTTAAGAATTTCAGCCATGTTGTAATATTGATCTTTAATAGTGGCAACGACACGGCCTTCACCGTATTTAGCGTTCATTTGATCAACGACCTTATTGGCAACTGCTTTCCGAGCTTCTAAACCATTTCGTTCGAAATCACGAATGATGTAATCCATATGAGCTTCATCAACCGTGCCTTCTAAGTTACATAAATGGAAGAACCCTTGACGACCATCAGTCTTTTCAGGGACTTCATCTTGTGGCAAAGCATCTTGGAAATCAACCGCAACCTGAATCGCATTAATCATGATATTCTTGGCTTCACTAGGATGCACGTTCTTACCTTGAATATCAACTTTCATCCCAGCGGCGTTAAATGTTTCATATTCAAGTTGACCAATTGGACCACCATCCATTGTGTAAGCAAAATCAGTGGCGAAATCTTTAGCATCAAAGTGATCAGCGCCAGTGCCGATTTCTTCATCTGGTCCTAAGCCGATCTTGATGTCGCCATGTTTAACTTCTGGATGTTGGATTAAATAATCCATGGCGGTAATGACTTCGGCCACCCCTGATTTGTCATCAGAACCCAATAAAGTTGAACCGTCAGTTGTAATTAAAGTTTGGCCTTTATAATTTTTCATGTTAGGAAATTCGCTAGGATCTAATACGAATTTACCAGCAGCGTCCAATTTGATGATTGATTCGCCATCATAATTTTCAACGATTTGAGGATTAACACCTTTGGCATTGAAATCAGCTGTATCAATGTGTGATAAGAAGCCCATTGTTGGCACTTTTTTATCAATATTACTTGGTAATAGCGCTGTGACATAACCATTACTTTCGTTATACTTAACATCGCTTAAACCAATTTCCTTTAAATCACCCACCAATTTGTGTAGAAAAACCACTTGCGTTTCTGTTGATGGACTAGTTGTTGCGTTTTCGTCAGAACGTGTTTCAGTTTGTACATATTCTAGAAAACGCGGAATCAATTCTTCATATTTAGCCATGGTGTAGCCTCCTAGATATTATTTAACACTAATCATATTCTAACTTATTTCGCATTAAAAATAAATGTAAACGGATCAGTATTTCGCTGAGATTCAATAATCGTGACTTGCCAATCATTTTCTTGGACCCATTCTTCAAAAAGTTTGGTCATTTCCGTCTTAACAATGCTTTCAACGTGGTGTCCCGGATCAATGACCGACAACCCATCCGCCAACATGTCGTGCCCCGTATGGTAATAGACGTCGCCAGTAATATAGACATCAGCTTGCGCCTGGATTGCGGCGGGATAGAATTTACCACCATCACCGCCTACAACCGCCACGCGCTTAACTAACTTGTCGGGCGTATCCGAAATCAGACGTAACCCCGCAACATCAAAGGTTTCACAGACGAATTGCGCATAATCACGAACCGTCATCGGCGTTGCGGCTTGCCCAATGCGCCCAATTCCGATTGGTTGTTGTTGATTCGCTAATGAAATTAAATCGTAAACCGGTTCTTGATACGGATGGGCCGCTAACATCGCGGCAATCATTTGCGGTGCTTGGCTTTGGGGAAATGTGACTTCCAGCTTAACTTCCGTAACTGCTTCCGCTTGGTTCTTTTGGCCGATAAATGGCGTTGCTAACGTATCCGGTGTAAAGCGACCAGTCCCGGTTAAACTGAAGCTACAGTCGGTATAATCGCCAATGCGACCAGCACCCGCTCGATTTAAAGCTTCACGGACCGTCTTCTCATGGCTAACCGGCACGAACGTCACCAGTTTAGCCATTGGGACGTAACTGGTCACGTTAAATGGTTCAACGTCGGTTAATTGTAAAGCTTTCGCTAACCAATCATTCATCCCGCCTTGGGTTTTATCCAAGTTGGTATGGGCGGCGTAAACCGTAATATCGTGCCGAATCAAATCCGCGTACATTTGATTTTGGGGAATCGCTAAATCTAAATTTCGCGCCGGCCGAAACATCACCGGATGGTGGGCGAAAATAAAATCAATGTTTTGATCAATCGCTTCTTGCACGACTTCCGGGCGGACGTCTAGCGTCACTAAAACCCGTTTAACGACTTTATCCCGGCGGCCAATCTGAAAACCGGTTGGATCGTGTTCTTCTTTTAACGCTAGCGGTGCGTAATTTTCAATTGCGCTGATTAAATCAGCGGCGATCATCATTGCCATGTTGCCATCATCTCCTCAATTAATTGCAACTCGTGTTGAACCTCTTGCACTTTAGTGACGGGTGCGCTTTGCGCTTGTTCCAATTGCCCTAACAGATGGTGCCGTTTGGTCCGCATCTGTGTCCATTTCGTGATGAAATCAGTGGGCTTTTTTTGCATTAAAACCGGGCCAAATAATAATTGACTCTCCGTATAACGGACTGGTGTCACAGTTGGTTCAGCCACAATCACCTCATAAATATGATTTTCTTCAGCCACGATGTCCTCATCAATAATTTGATAATCATGGTTCATTAACCATTCGCGAACAGCTGGTTCAGTAATGTTGGCTTGCAAAATTAAACGTTCATGCCCGTTTAAATGCTGTTGGCCACGTTCTAAAATTTCGGTGATTAATAAACCACCCATGCCGGCAATCACGATACAATCAATCCCATCATCAGTTGGCGAAAGGACTTCTAATCCGTCACCCAGCCGGACATCGATGGTGGTTTGCAACCCATAATTTTGAACGTGTTGGTGGGCAATCTCGAAGGGGCCCGCGATGACTTCACCAGCGACTGCGGCTTGAATCCGTTTCTGCTGACTTAAATAAATCGGTAAAAAGGCGTGATCCGACCCGATATCAGCCAACCGACTATTTTCTGGTACAAATTGGGCAACCGTTGCGAGTCGCTTCGATAAATGAATTCCTGACAAAATAAAACCCCAGTTCTGCTTTGATTTATAATACCTTAAGTATACCAAATTTAAATAACTTTGTTGCCACTAGTCATTATGAAAAACTATTAATTTGTCGCTAATCCTACTTATCCTAGTAAATGGGATTCTTTTTTAACCAACTCCCCCAAATCGTGCAGTGTTATCTCATCAGGATTCAATAACCAGCCAGAAAAAACGTTCCATAGCGCCCCAACGCTCAATCGCGAGACATATTTGCTCATGATGGAATTATTAACCGTACTGTGCCAACTAACATTTTTATTTTCTAAACGAAATTTTTCAAAATAGGTTGGAAAAACCTGATTATATTTATCCAGTATCAAAGTTGATAAGTTTGCGTTCACCAATAACGTTAATTCAGGTACGAATTGTTGCCAAAAATTAAACATCAAATCAATCAGGTCACCGTAATCTTTCACCGGATGATGCTCGACATACAGTGACCAACTTTCCAAAATACTATTTAGATAATCATCCAACAATTGTCCTTTTCCTTGGTAAGCACGATAAAAAGTCCGCCTAGAAACTTGTGCTTCATTGGCAATATCGATTACCGTTAGTTCTTCATAATTCTTATTTTCTAACAACGTAAAAAAAGCGCTAGTTAGTTTATGACGTGTTTGTAGAGACATTCTATTCGGCATCTTTAAGCCTCCAATTTTATTCGTTAAACTCATTTGAGCTAATCTGAGTCAAGAATTAAGATTCAGAATAACCCATTTACTTTTTTAATCCAAATATCTAATATGAGTGTATAACTTATGACTCACGTGTGTCAAAATATAAAAGTTATCAAGACATGTCTAATTTTAAGATTTTGGAGTGGACATCTATGTTGAAAATCAGAAAAATATTTGGATTCACAGGATTGACCTTAGCAATGTTTATGGGCGCTTTGGATGCAACAATCGTCAATATTGCCTTGCCCAATATTATGGCGGATTTACACAGTAATTTGACCAACACCAGTTGGGTTAGTACGATATACGCCTTAGCAATGGCCGTTTTTATCATAACCGCCGCTAAAATTGCGGATATCTATGGTCGTAAAAAAGTCATGCTCTGGGGAATTATTTTATTTGGCCTATTCTCATTTGCTTGTATGACCGCCCAGTCTTTAACGACGCTAATCATTTATCGCTTTTTCCAAGGCGTTGGCGGAGCGATATTAACACCCATTGTCCTACCTATGGGGATTGAATTATTTGGCAAAAAAAATACGAGTAAAATTACTGCCATTATGGGTGCCGCCAGTGCACTTGCCGCAGCAGGTGGTCCAGCAATTGGTGGCATCATCATCAACTCAACCAATTATCAGTGGATTTTTGGCATCAATATACCTTTATCCATTTTAGCTTTCTTCGCAATTTTATGGGGTACACAAGAATCATACGATGTCACTTTACAAAATAATATTGATTGGTTCGGCATGTTTTTTTTAACGCTGACCTTAAGTGGCATCACTTTTGGCTTATTGGAGGCCCATACGTATGGCTGGTTATCTTTAATGATTATCAGCAGTTTTGCGATTAGTCTCATCAGTTTAATGATTTTTATCCGGATTGAACACACTGTAGAATCGCCATTGATTGAACTAACTCTTTTTAAAGAACGCACTTTTACAGCCTCGACCCTTATTTATCTATTATTCGGAATGACGATTATTAGTCCCTCTCTGATTCTCAATTATTTTTTACAAAATATTCGTGGCTACTCAACATTACACGCTGCGTACCTTATTATTCCAACCTCTTTAGCAATCACAATCAGTATGCCTTTGGCGACCAAAATGTATCAAAAAATAAGTAGTACGTTACTAATTGGTATCGGTCTCATAATAACGACTTGTGGTCTTATTATGCTTTCTTTCATGTCCGTTAATATGCCGCAATCAATCATTGTTTGTAGCAACATTATCGTCGGAATTGGCCTGGGGTTCACGGCGATGTCGCTAACTGCCGCCATTGAATATCTACCAAAAGACAAGGTTGGGATTGGTTCCGGAATTGTGAATGCCTCAAGATATATTGGCCAGTGTCTCGGAATCGCCATCCTCGTTACATTACTCAACCAAAATATTAACGTTGCCAAACATAATATCCAACAGACGGCTTATACTCAAATTGATACCCGAGTACTTTCTAAGCCAGTTAAAATGGCCGCTAATGCTGTCATCAAACAGGGCTTCGATACCAAAGACTCGAATAAAGAAAACAACGTCGGTCGAAAAATTAATACCAAAGAAATCATTAAGGCCGCTAAACAGACTAATCGGTTACCAGTCCCTTCAATCAAGAGTCCCTATCATGATATATATCTTGCAATGCACAAGGTGGCTTTGGGCAATCAGACCAGTTCTAACTATCTTATAAATCTATCAAAAGTTGATACCAATCTATCTAAAAATATTTATTTGATTGCTTCTAAAACAAGCACTTTAGTCAATGCACAAAAAGAAATTGGCGTTTCAATTAAATTATTAGCACAAAGGGAAGAAATAGTATCTGCACTGAATACCATCAAAAAAACAAAGAACGAGCAACTAAGTCATGCTTTTTCAAAAGTTTTTATCACAAATGCCGTGATTGTTCTATTGAGTTCACCAATCGCCTTATTAACAAATCGTCGACATTAGAAAATAGTCAATTCACCGCACGATTTCACTCATCAACCTCCGTCTAAATCAAAAATAACATTATCCAAAAACTGGATAACGTTATTTTCAGTTTAGTACTCGATTGATACTGATTAAACGTGCTCCTTTGAATAGCCTTTTGTAGTTAATAAAAAATGGCGCTGTCGGTTAAGAGCAACCAACAGCGCCATTTCTATATTAATCCTCAAAGCCTGACCCATTCAAATTAGCACTCTTTTATTCTAAAAAGTCTTTTAATTGTTTTGAACGTGATGGGTGACGTAATTTCCGTAATGCTTTGGCTTCGATTTGACGAATCCGTTCCCGGGTAACACCGAAGACTTTACCGACTTCTTCAAGGGTCCGTGTCCGACCATCGTCTAAACCGAAACGTAACCGTAAGACGTTTTCTTCACGATCCGTTAAAGTATCTAGGACACTTTCCAATTGTTCTTTCAACAATTCGTAAGAAGCGTGATCTTCAGGACTCGTTGCATCTTGATCTTCAATGAAATCACCTAGGTGTGAGTCGTCCTCTTCCCCGATAGGTGTTTCAAGTGAGACGGGTTCTTGCGCAATCTTCAAGATTTCACGAACCTTATCGGTATTCATATCCATTTCAGCCCCAATTTCTTCAGGCGTTGGTTCGCGACCTAAATCTTGGAGTAATTGACGTTGAATCCGAATTAATTTATTAATCGTTTCAACCATGTGGACTGGAATCCGAATAGTCCGGGCTTGATCGGCAATCGCACGCGTAATCGCCTGACGAATCCACCATGTGGCGTAAGTTGAGAACTTGAACCCTTTACGGTGATCAAATTTTTCAACGGCTTTCATCAAGCCCATGTTCCCTTCTTGGATTAAATCCAAGAATTGCATCCCACGGCCAACGTAGCGTTTCGCAATTGAAACCACTAATCGTAAATTGGCTTCGGCTAAACGTTGCTTAGCTTCTTGTTCGCCCTTTTCGATCCGTAACGCCAATTCAACTTCTTGTTCAGCATTCAAAAGAGAGACACGGCCAATTTCCTTCAAATACATCCGGACTGGATCATTAATCTTAATCCCAGTCGGAGCTGTCATATCTTTTAATTCTTTAGCGGAGACTTTTTCTTTTTTGAGCGTTGCAACACTAGGGTTCCCGTCTGCATCGACAATACTAATCCCTTGATCTTCTACTTTTTGCATTAACTCATTTGTTTCTTTGGATTTTAAAGCAAAAGGTTTCACAATTTTAGCAACCAATTCATCATTGGTGATTTCTTTTTTTGGTTTATATTCCTTAATTAAGGCTTTAACCGCCGTATCAAATTTCTTAGTATCAGCTTTTTTCTTATCAGCCATGCAGAAACCTCCTAATTAAATAACTTATTGCATTATCCCAATAAGTCGTATTACTTCTAGAGTTAACCGGAATTCTTCATCCTGGTTGCCCAATTTTCTCGCTTCACTTAAAGCAATTTTTGCCATTTTTAATTGTTCTTGAACCGAATTTTGACCGATCACGTATAAACAATCGTTTAACGCTTCTTGATTAGCCTCTTCAGGTAGTGCCAACAAGTCGATTTGAATCACCAAGCTTTGCAGATCATCCGGAATATAAGTGGTAAATCCCGCGATATCAGCAACGTGCCCTTCGTCTAAATACGCGCGCCACAATTCATAAATCAATTGATACGGCGTGTGGACAAAACTAAAATCAGCGTTATTCTCCAACTGTAAGCGTACATCTTCATGGCGCATCAGCATGTGTAAAATCTCTTGTTCCGCGTGCTCGATTTTCGATAGCCGTTTGACTTGTCGTTGTTGCGGCGCATTCCCCCGATTAACGGGTATGGCAGCCTCATCAACTAACATTGGCGGTTCATCATAACTATCGGGACCCCCACGTTGCACTGATGGTTGCAACGGTTGACTGGTAACGTTTTTAACCCGCACCGTCTGTAATTGCCGTTTCAACGTGTCAATGGTGATACCGCTGGTTTCTTCGATTTGTTTAAGATAGACCTCGATTTCGAGTGGTGAATCAATTTGGGCCACGACGGCCAAAGCTTGTTGCACATAATCTAATTGATCTTTTTCATTGGTTAAATTTAACCCCTGTTTTAAATAGCGTAATTCAAAAGCGGTCGGTGTTTCAACCCCTTTTTGCAATGTTTCGCGAAATTGTTCCGCACCGAATTGCCGCACGTATTCATCCGGATCGGCCCCACTCGGCAACACGACAACCCCTAATTCCAAAGTTGAATGTTGACCAAGCAAGCCAATCGCCCGTTTCATCGCTTCAATCCCGGGCTGATCGCCATCATAGCAAACGACCAATTCTTGCGCTTGGTGGGTCAGTAAACTTAATTGTTCACTGGTTAAACTCGTCCCCATCGAAGCGACGCCGTTTTGGATTCCCGCAGAATACGCGGCAATCACATCCATGAAGCCTTCAAACAGATAAACGCGCTTATCTTGATGAATCGTTGCTTTCGCTAAATCGAAATTAAATAACACTTTGCGCTTATTAAAGATTGGCGTCTCTGGGCTATTTAAATACTTCGGTTGATCCGGTGTCGCTTGTAAAACCCGTCCCGAAAATGCAATAACCGCACCCTGTGCGTTCCGAATTGGAAACATGACCCGTCCTGAGAAGCGATCATGTAATTTACCGGTTTGCGTTTCCACAAACAGACCCGATTGGCGTAACGTTTGATAGTCAATCTCCCGATTTTGGAAGAACGTTAATAATAAATCGCCTTGATCCGGTAAAAAACCAATATCAAAGGTTTCAATCAACGAATCGGTTAAATCCCGTTGGTGTAGATAATCCAACGCGGGTTGACCCGCAACGGTACTCGTTAAAACATGCTTAAATAACTTACTGGCTTCTTCATAAAGCTGTTTAAGGGCCACAACTTCACTAGATTCGCGACTCCCTTGCACGGGTCGAAAAGTACTTGCCAGGTCAGCACCAACGAAATCAGCGACCTTAGCAACCGCCTCTGGAAAACTTAATTGTTCCATTTCCATTAAGAATTTAAAGACGTTGCCCCCACGGCCACACGAGAAACAGTGAAAAATCTGTTTTTCCTCGTTGACTGAAAACGAGGGCGTCTTTTCGTCATGAAACGGACAAGTGCCGAATAAATTCTTGCCGGCTTTTTTTAATTGAACATATTGACCAACAACATCAACAATATTGGTTTGGCGCCGAATATCATCGAGAACTTCTTCTGGAATCTTACTCGCCATTGGTCTCACCTCACATTATCAAATTGTACCTAAGACTGTAAAAGCCGCACCTCACAATGAAATGCGACTTCTACGGATTATCAGCACAAAAATACACTATACAGCATAGCACGTTTTAGATATAGTTGCAAACAAATATAGCAAACATCTTAGCTAACTGTCAAGGGCCTTTTTTAAAAGTGCTAATAAAATCACCACATGATTATACTCGGGATCCTTCGCAGCATAGACTAACGTGACGTTGCCGACCGCTAATTGTTGGCGGATTTGTTGTTCAAATGCGGGCCAAGCCGGATTATCGGCAATTTCAGCTAAATAGCGGGTTTTAAATGCCGGAAACTTAGCGGGTTCATGGTCAAACCAACGGCGTAATTCAGTCGTCGGCGTAATCGCCTTATTCCAGTCCTCTAATTGCGCCGTTGTTTTAGCGACACCCCGCGGCCAAAGTCGATCCACCAAAATGCGATAGCCATCGGCCGGACTGGCGGCTTCATAAACACGTTTCATCTGTAACATACAATCATCTTCTTGTTAATTTATTTAACAATCAATTCGTTTAAATCACCTAAACTAAAGGCAATCTGCGCAATAATCAATAATTGTTTCAAACGATTATTCCGAACGGTTAAATCGTCAGCCATGACCATCGTTGCTTCAAAATAAGCTTCAATCAATGGTCGCAAGTTTTGTAAGGCTGCATAGTTGGCTTCAAGCGGATTATTAGCGACTTGTCCGCGCAATGCTTCAACCGCGACATACAAGTCTTTTTCAGCTTGGTTTTCGAACAATGCGGGATCAACCGTTAAATCGGTTTGATCAAAATCAGCTTTTTCAGCTAACCGCAACACACGGGTGACGGCTTCAATCGTGGCTTTAAAATCAGTATCGGCTTTATGTTGATCCAACACATCGGCCGCTTGGAACATCGTGATTGGATCTTGCTTTTGATTCTTCAAGACCGCATCGATGATGTCGCGGCGTGGTTTACGTTGGAGCCCGTTAAAGCGTTGACGAACCCGATCCGTTAAGAATTCACCAATCGCTTGACGATTCTTCAACCAATCTAATTTGAAGCCAGCTTGCTTGGCCTTGATGGCCGTCGTTAATTCGGTTTGATAAGTCGCCATTGGGAAATGCCAATCTTGGGCGGCCAAGATCCGGACAATCCCGTAAGCTTGACGACGGAGTGCGTATGGATCGTTGGACCCGCTTGGAATCATCCCAACGGCGAAGAAATCAGCAATACTATCGAACTTATCAGCAATCGCTAAAATGGCGCCGACTTTCGTACTTGGTAGCGCCCCTTCCGCACTAATTGGCATGTAATGTTCACGAATTGCCGTGGCAACCGCAGGTGTTTCGCCTTCAAGTAAGGCGTATTTTTCACCCATAACCCCTTGAAGTTCGGGGAATTCGCCAACCATGCCCGTCACTAAATCAAATTTATAAATATCGCTAGCGCGTTGTAAATCCGTTAATTCGGTCGTTGATAGCCCAAATTTTTGGCCTAAGAATTGCGCAATAATCCCGACTCGTTGCATTTTTTCAGCCATACTCCCAATTTTATCGTGGAATGACACGTTGGCTAATTGATCGACATAATCTGCGATTGATTGTTTTTGATCTTCTTGATAGAAGAAATCGGCATCTTCTAAACGCGCGGTTAACACTTTTTCATTGCCGGCAATCACGTTATCGAGATGTTGTTCGTTACCGTTGCGAACCCCGATAAAGATGGGTAATAAGTCGCCCGATTGATTTCGCGCGTAGAAATAGCGTTGGTTATCCTTCATTGAAGTGATCAGCACTTCTTCAGGAATTTCCAAATATTTCGGCGTAAATTGGCCATAAAAGGCAGTTGGCCATTCAACTAGGTTGGTGACTTCTTCTAATAAATCGGCATCCAAATCAACTTGCCATTGATTGGCAGTCGCCATGGCTTCGATTTGCATTTTAATTTTTGCTTGACGTTTCGCTTCATCGGCGATGACGAATTGCGCTTCTAACGCCGCTTCGTAATCCGTTGCCCGGTCTAAAGTCACCGGTTGGCCTAAGAAACGGTGACCTTGTGTTGTCCGACCAGTCGTGACGTTTAGCAGACTAAAATCAATCAATTGATCGTCTAATAAAGCAATCACCCAATGGATTGGCCGAATATATTCGAAATCATAATCAGCCCAATGCATTCTAGTTGGGAAGGTCATCGCCATTAAGACGTCTTTTAACCCCGGTAAAATTTCAGCAACGGGTTGCCCGATAATTGATTTTTCAACGTAGACGTATTCAACGCCCTTTAATGCTTTAAAAGTAATATCATCAGTCGTTAGACCTTTACCGCGAACGAACCCTTGGGCCGCTTTACTCCAATTGCCTTCTGCATCTAAAGCGATTTTTTTGGCGGGACCTTTAGCTTCTTCATGAATATCCGCTTGTTTTTCAGCTAAATCTTCAATCAAAATCGCTAAACGCCGTGGTGTCGCATATGTTTTTAAAGCGCCGAATTCAAGATGTTGTTCGGTTAAGAAAGCACGCACCCGTTTTTCCAATTGTTGAATGCTAGGCATTACAACGTGGGCTGGCATTTCTTCCAGACCAATTTCTAATAAAAAGGGTTTAGTCATGATCAGTTACCTCCATCTTTTCTTGCGCATGTTTTAATAATGGGAAGCCTAATTTTTCACGTTCAGCAACAAAGGCTTGGGCAATTGAATGCGCCATCCGTCGAATGCGGGATAAATAACCGGCCCGTTCAGTGACCGAAACCGCCCCGCGTGCGTCCAATAAGTTAAACGCATGACTACATTTCAAAACGTAATCATAAGCCGGATGCACTAAGCCTAAGTCGATTAAACGTTTGGCTTCTTTTTCATAATCATCAAAGAATTCAAGCAACATCGCTTGATCACTATTTTCAAAGGCATATTTAGAATGTTCATATTCAGGTTCTTTAAAGATATCGCCGTATAAAACGCCGTTACCCCATTCAAGATCAAAGACACTATCAACATCTTGAATGTATGACGCCAACCGTTCAACACCATATGTGATTTCACTGGTAACGGGTTTGCAAGCCAAACCGCCGACTTGTTGGAAATAAGTAAACTGGCTGACTTCCATGCCGTCTAACCAAACTTCCCAACCAACACCGGCACAACCCATTGAAGGGTTCTCCCAGTTATCTTCAACGAAACGGATATCATGTTCTAACGGATCGATTCCAAGCGCACGTAAACTATCCAAATAGAATTCTTGAATATTTAATGGTGCTGGTTTCATGACCACTTGGAATTGATGATGTTGGAATAAACGGTTTGGATTTTCACCGTAACGTCCATCAGCTGGCCGCCGTGAGGGTTCAACGTAAGCAGCATTCCAAGGTTCTGGTCCGATTGCCCGTAGGAATGTATAAGGGCTCATTGTGCCGGCCCCTTTTTCAGTATCATATGATTGCATTAACATACAGCCTTTGTCAGACCAAAAACGTTGTAAGGTTAAAATCATTTCTTGAACATTAAGCTTTTTAACCATTTTTCTTCCTCTTTTCCGTCATTTTACGCATAAAAAAAGCCTATGCGACAGTTAGTCACATAGGGACGATTGCTCGCGGTTCCACCCTACTTCAGCTTTAAAGAAAGCTGCTGCTTCATTGGTATGACTCCGAAACGCCAATCTACTTGAAACTCGTCCTAGTTCACACTCTCCTAGAATCACTGTTTGCTTGTTCAAGTAGACCCTTTTCTTCAACGTCTATTAAGTTGATTACTATTCTAGTCGTCTTTAGACGACCTGTCAATTTCTGGTGCAACTTTTTTTAATTTCGGCATCGCACTATCAAAAGTAAACATTTTATCGATAAATTGTTTACTTTTTAAGACCAAACCGACTGAATTTTGATAAATCTGATCAACAATCGCTTTTAAGGCCGCTTCAGTTTCCGGTTTAACCGTCACCGATTGAATCTTGAACAAATCAATCACTGAAAACAGGCGCAAATAATAAATGGCGCGTGAATTAGCGTGCAGGCGATTCGGATCTAAATGCCAATGACGCTGGCACAACAGACCACCATAGCTTTCCGAATAATCAAACGCTAAATCGGTGCGGCCACAAATGACACAACTTTCGAGATGCGGTTGAACCCCGAAGACTTGCAACAGTTGAATCTCGATAATGTGAGTAATCATCGCCGCGTCAAAGCCCTCATCGATTAGCGTCAGAGCTTGTTCAATCCGACCATACCAAAACCCCAGCGGTTGGCTATCCGGAAACGCGACATCGATTAAATTCAAAATATACGTCGCATAGGCGTTTAAGAACAGGTCATTACTAATCGCTTGAAATTGGCTAGCCGACTTCACGTTATTCAAAAACGACAAGCCATCGTCGCGAATATCGCCACCGTATTCGGCTTTGGTAAACGGCAAAATTGCCGCCGCCATCCGAAAACGCGGACTGTTGGCCCCGCGTAAGTAAAACATCTTCTTACCGAAACGGTCAGTTAAAATCTTGACCAACATATCTTTTTCTTTGTAGTTCCGCCGAAAAATAACAAGGCCGTTAAAATCTTCGAAACGATGTTCAGCCATAGTTTAGCCTACAAACGTTTCTTGTTATAACCAAATTCACGTAAATATTGATTATTGTCACGCCAATTTTTTTGAATCTTAACCCATAGTTTTAAGTTGATCTTTTCACCGAGTAACGCTTCAATTTCGCGTCGTGAACGAATCCCTACGGCTTTAATAATCGCACCTTTTTGACCGATGACGATTCGTTTTTGACCGTCACGTTCAACGACGATGGTGGCTTCAATTTGTAATTTATCATTGACCCGTTCGTTCATTCGTTCAACCACGACGGCGACAGAATGTGGCACTTCTTCATGGGTTAATTCTAGAATCTTTTCACGAATTAATTCGCCAACGACGAAATATTCTGGATGATCCGTTAATTGATCTTCTGGATAGTATTGTGGGCCCTCTGGTAAGGTCTGTTCGAGTTCCGCCAACATTTCTGGGACATTATTGCCCTCTAGTGCTGAAATCGGATAAACGGCCTTAAAATCCAATTCATGCCGATATTGTTCAATCAATGGTAGTAAGTCGTCCGGATGAATCGCATCAATCTTGTTAACCACCAAATAAACGGGTTTTTTCACGTTTTTAAGTTGATCCATAATATATTGATCGCCAGGGCCCTTTTTATCAACGCCACTGATCATGAATAGAATCGCATCCACTTCATTAAACGTTGATAAAGCGGCTTGATCCATGTATTCGTCTAATTCATTGTGTGGTTTGTGAATCCCAGGTGTATCAACAAAAACGATTTGCGCGTTTTCGTCCGTATAGATGCCTTGAATCTTATTCCGCGTGGTTTGCGCCTTAGCTGACATGATGGCGATTTTTTCACCAATCATGCGATTCATAAATGTTGATTTACCGACATTCGGACGGCCAACAATTGCCACAAAACCTGAACGATAAGTATCTGTCATAGTGTTCCCCTTAGTTATTGCTATAGTTTAGTCTTACAAATAAGTTAATACGGCGTGGCCAAAAACGACGGCCCCAATCACGAGTGCCAGCACCGCGCTCAATAACACGCTGGCGGCACTGATGTCTTTAATCTTTTTAGCGGTCGGATTAAATTGGTGTTCCACCAACAAATCGACGAAATGTTCAACAACGGTGTTCCAGAATTCAGCTAGTAACACGATAAATATGGCTAAAATCAGAAACAGCCAATCGATGTAGTGCAAGCGACAGATAATCCCTAAAATAAGCGCTAAAGCCGCCATCATTAAATCCCGCTGTAAATTAAGTTCTTCCTTAAAACCGGTCACCAAGCCGACTAACGCGTGTCGGACTGATTGGTAAAAGGATTTATTCTTGGTGGTCTGCGGTTTTTTAGCGTTGTAATCCGAATTCATCTAAGATAGTCTCCTGCAATGGAATCATTTGAGCTTCGTCTTCACTGTGAATATGGTCATAGCCGTTCAAGTGTAAGAAACCGTGGACCATCGTATAACCCAGTTCACGTTCGTAAGAATGACCATAGGTTTTCGCTTGTTCAGCCGCCTTTTCAGGTGAGACGAACAAATCGCCAATATTCTTAGGAATATCGAATAATTCTTCGAAATTCGCTGGTAGACCTTCGCCTTCGGGATCTTCTTCAATCGCAAAACTAATCACATCGGTCGCGCGATCAGTGTCTCGGTATTCACGGTTAATCTCTTGAATCCGATTATTCGTGACAAAAGTCACTGACATTTCTGTGTCATCAGCCAGTTTTAATTCTTTACCCGCAAACTGTAAAATATCAGTCACTAATTTAATTTGCGCTTCTGGTACTTGTTTGGTTTCATCAACAATTTGAATATCCATTGCTAGATTCCCACTTTCTTCTATTCTCAATTTATAGGGCCGCCTTTGATTATCTGACGCACCCCAAACCAATAAATGACTATCTACAGAATGAAAACTACGTTCATTCTATCATAGCAAGGCTTCATCCGTCACGAGTTTCCCTCATAATTCGCTTTAAATATCGGGTTTCAAAGATTGGCACCCTGCCATTATGTAAAAAACAATAAAAATAGGCCTCTTTCGAGGCCTACCAAAAATTAATTCAGTTTTGACTTAACGACTTGATTGACCAAAGCGCCATCAGCACGTCCTTTAACTTTCGGCATTACATATTGCATCACTTTACCAAAATCAGCCTTACTTGTTGCCCCAGTAGCCTTCATTGCTTCATCAACAATGGCGGTTACTGTTGCTTCATCAAGTTGTTCTGGTAGATAAGCAGTCACAATTTCAATCTCTGCTTTTGTTTGATCCGCGAGATCTGCACGATCACCGTTTTCAAACTCTTGTAGCGATTCTTTGCGTTGCTTAAGTTGTGATGATAGTACGCTTAATTCTTCATCAGAAGATAAGTCTTGCCCAGCACTAATTTGTGCATTAGTTAAAGCGGATTTTAAACTCCGAATAACTGTTAACCGCAACTTATCTTTGGCCTTCATCGCCGTTTTCAAATCAGAATTTAATTGTTCAAGTAAACTCATTCAATCATTTCCTTTACGAGAAATTAGAATTTCTTACGTTTTCTTGCTGCTTCTGATTTCAACTTACGTTTTACACTTGGTTTCTCGTAAAATTCACGTTTACGATATTCTTGTATAGTACCAGCTTTTGATACGGAACGCTTGAAGCGACGAAGAGCATCATCTAGAGATTCGTTACTGCGAACGACTGTCTTGCCCATATGATATCCCTCCCCTCGCGTGCTAAGTATAACCGTTTAATCATGACAACTAGTTGCGACGAGTTAAACCGTTCTTAGCTATTATAGCGAATGTTGAAAATACGGTCAATAACTCATTGCTAATTAATTGAATCTTTTTTCAATTATTCTCTATTTTTAGTCGATTATGGTATGATAACGCTATAAAAATGTTCAAAGGAGTCTTAATATGACACAATCAACGCCATTAACGCTTTTTGTAATTTCAGATTCAGTTGGTCAAACTGCCTTACAATTGGCGCAAGCAGCCTTGGCGCAATATCCAGATTTAAAACCGGATATTGTCCGTTTTCCATTTATTCACACGGCCGACAAGCTGACGGATGTGCTCAGCAAGGCTGTCCCGACCGAAACGATTGTCGTCCATACCCTCGCCACTAAAGAACTCGCAGACATTGCTGAAACCTATTGCCAAACCAACCAAATTGCTAGTTTCGATATGATGTCCCCAGTCACAAAATTAATTACCGCTAAAACTGAATTACAACCTTCTGGTGAAGCGGGTGCCCTCCACCACTTAAATGATCGCTATTTCGATCGGATTTCAGCGATGGAATTCGCCGTCATGTACGATGACGGTAAAGATCCGAAAGGCTTCTTAGAGGCCGACATCGTGCTATTAGGTGTTTCTAGAACGTCTAAGACCCCGTTGTCGTTATTCTTAGCGAACCGGAACCTCAAAGTCGCTAACTTACCAATCGTCCCTCAGGCGCACATTCCGGATGAAATTTGGCATGTCGATCCTAAAAAAGTGATTGGTTTGATGAATTCACCCGAAGTCTTGAACAACATTCGCCGCGAACGGATGATTGCGTACGGTTTAAATCCTGACACGACCTATTCAGATATGGATGAAATTAAAGCTGAATTGGCCTTTGCCCAAGACCTCTACGATAAAATCGGCTGCCAAGTCATCAATGTAGCCAACCGGTCAATCGAAGAAACGGCCACTATTATTCTCGAACAGATGGGCCTTGATTTCGCTGATTCAACGGTCGATCACGTCAATTAAATTTCTAATTTAAAATCCCCCCATTATCTTAAAATCAAGATAATGGGGGGATTTTCTGTTAATGCTCAGTTGCTACCCGCAACTCAACACACTCATTTTTTAGTGTTCCGCTTCTTCAATATCCGCGTTAACGGTGTGCAAATCAAAATCGGTTTCTAAGAAAGCCGCATTTTGATTGGGGAAATGTTGTTCGAACGTTTCAAACGGTTGGACCGTTAATTGCGCGTCCGCTACTTCGTAATCTAACACGTGCCCGCCAAAATCATGCGCCGTGTTCAAGAAATGCACATGATAACCGGCAACGGCCGCCCCTTGGTATAACGCTGGTGCGTAATAGCCGACTAACGTCCCTTCAACCATGTCAGCCGTAAATTCTGGTTGGACGCGGGTGGCCGCCGTTAGATTCGGATAAGGTTCAACCTGCGCTTCAACCGCGCGCGTATGCATCTTTTTGAATTGACCCGTGATTTTAACCGCAAAAAATAAATTCTTAAGCGGTGCTTGGTTCAATAATTGTTGTTCTAAAGCCATTTTAGTGATGCTGCCAATGGTTTGACTCGTTAACGCTGTGTCTTGAAAATGGACCGTCGCAAACGGCACCGTTTCGGTCGTCTTGACCGGGCGAACATCACCCGTGCCAGCGACGAGATAAGCTTGACCATCTAATACGATTAACTCGCCAGCTAAACCGTGCGCCGTACCAATCCCAAAATCACCATGTTGTAATAAATCATGAACGGATTGCGTGCCCGTAAATAAACCAGGGACGAGTAACGCTAACGTCCCGTGCTGATAAACCCGTGTTGAATCGTGTGCCATGTTCGTGAACCTCCCAATTAAACTAATTGATCTGGTAATAATGCTTGGCCTAATAATTGATTATCTTTGTAATCAACTGGAATATCGACAATCACTGGACCGTCAGTTGCGAAAGCTTGATCTAAAACCGCACCTAATTCAGCAGCATTATTGACCCGCAAGCCGGTTGCGCCAAAGCTTTCAGCATATTTAACGAAATCAACTGGTCCAAATTTAACCGCGGCCGATTGACCATATTTCATCTCTTCTTGGAATTTAACCATGTCATAGTAACCATCATTCCAAATAACGTGCACGATGTTTAAATTCAAGCGAACGGCGGTTTCCAATTCTTGACTTGAAAATAAGAAACCACCATCACCGGAAACCGAGACAATCTGCGTATTAGGCCGTACTAAGGCCGCACTAATCGCCCAAGGCAACGCGACCCCCAAGGTTTGCATCCCGTTACTAAATAATAAGTGCCGAGGTTCGTAACTCCAGAAATGGCGTGCCATCCAGATGTAATGACTCCCGACATCAACCGTGACGGTCATTTCATCCGTGACCCGCGCTTGTAATTCAGACACAATGTTTAACGGATGACTTAGTGGGTTATCAGCTAATGCGACTGGCGCCTCATCACGTTGATGAATCACAGAATGTTGTTTCACTAAATATTCCCGAACATCATCAGATAATTGATAGCCTTTCATGTAAGGCAATAAGAAATCGAGGGTTTGGGCGATATCGCCAATCAATTCTTTTTCAGGTTGGAAATTATGATCAATTTCAGCACGCATGTCATCAATCACCATGATGTTCGCGTCACTTTCAGCGTTCCAGTTACGGGGTTCGTATTCAATCGGATCATAACCGATTGTAATCACTAAATCGCTGCGTTTCAAAATTTGATCCCCTGGTTGATTACGGAATAACCCGACCCGACCATAGAAATCAGTCTCCAAATCACGTGAGATAATCCCGGCAGCTTGGAAGGTTTCAACGACTGGAATATGCGTTTCTGCAATTAAATTACGAATCGCCGCCGTCACTTCAGGTGAAGAGGCCCGCATCCCAACTAACAGCACTGGTAGCTTGGCTTCTTTAATCCGTTGGGCCAACAAAGTGGTTTCAACCGGGCTAGCAGGTCCGAGTTTCGGGGCCATCAACGGTTTAATCACTTTAGCATGGACTTCTGAATCCGTCACATCTTGCGGAATGCTGACAAAAGCCGCCCCTTGTTTCGCCGATTCGGCTTCTTGATAAGCATTGGCGATTACTTCAGATAGATTCTCTGGTTCTTGGACTTCCGCACTAAATTTAGTAATTGGTGCGAATAAGGCCGCATTCTTCATACTTTGATGCGTTAAACGTAATAAATCTGCCCGTTTAACTTGGCCGGCAATCGCAATCATTGGATCGCCTTCGGCCGTAGCCGTCACCACGCCGGTCGCTAAATTACTAGCACCCGGACCAGAAGTCGCAATCGCTACACCGGGTTTGCCCGTAATTCGGCCAATCCCAGCGGCCATAAAAGCCGCATTTTGTTCATGACGCGCCAAAATCAATCGAGGGGCCTTCGGATTCACTGGGTGTTCTAGTCGCTCAAACACGCGATCAATCTTAGCACCCGGAATCCCGAAAACATATTCAATTTCATGATTGGCTAAACTGTCTACAATTGCATCTGCACCATAGTACTTTTTATCTTCAGTCATAATTTACTCCCGTCTATTGGTTGATTACTAATATCTTAGCACGCCGGTTCTTGAAAAACTAGTGATGTTTGTGAAACCAAATAATTCACACTTGAAAATGCTTTAAAACCCGCAAACAAACAAAAAACAGCCCTTAAAAAGGACTGCTTTTAGAACAAATTCACAAACTATTTAATTGTAATTTCATAATTTGCATTAAAAGTCGCTTGTGGCGCTAATTGATTAATACCGAACTTTTCAGATAATTCACCGTTTGCATCAACGGTATCCGCAATCCCCCACCAAGGTTCGAGACAAACCAAATTTCCTTCAGTTGGGTACGGTGACCAAACACCAATAAACGGTGCTGATAGCTTCATTGATACGGCATGCGGTGTTTTTTCAGAACGAATACTAAAGACGTTTTCTTGGCCTTTTAATTCGTAAATCATCGCATCATCTTTAAAAAGTTCGTGACTGATATCGGTTGCGACATCGGTTGGTGCCAACGTCCGTTTGTTTAAATTAATGAACGCGCCTTGTAACGGAATCTTAATCCGTGATTTTTGTGGCCGGTAATCAACAAAATAGTCATCAAATTGCGTATCAGCCGTCATTGGGACTTTAAAGCCCGGATGACCCCCAACTGAGAAGTACATTGGTCCGTCTGTCGCCGTATTCTTAACATCGTAATTAACCACTAAATGCATATCCTGAACCTGATAGCTGACCCGCAATTCAAATTCAAACGGATAGATGGCTAAGCTAGCTTCATCTGATTTCAGCAAGAAAACCGCTTTTTGATCACTGTTTTCTTCAACTTCAAACTGACGATCACGGGCAAAACCGTGTTGCCCCATTGGATATGTTTTGCCTTGATACGTATATTGATCGTTTTTAGAACGCCCAACAAACGGGAATAATACGGGCGCATGCCGTTTCCAGACAGCTGGATCTGCTTGCCAGAGATATTCCAATCCTGACACGTTACCTTTTAAACTCGTCAGTTCAGCACCGAAGGGATTAATTTCAACGGTTAAAAATTCATTTGCGATTTGGACCATTATTAACTACCACCTTTAACTATTATAAAATAAATCGGGTTAAATCTTTGTCAGCAACAATCTTGCCAATCTTATCATTGACGTATTGTTCCGTAATCGTGATGTCACCCATTTGCATATCGGGACCTTCAAATAAAATGTCTTCCAATAATTTTTCAAGAATTGTCGCTAGCCGCCGCGCACCGATATTGTCGGTATCGTGGTTCACTTGGAAAGCAATCGCAGCGATTCGTTGAATGGCTTCCATCGTAAAAGTCACGTGCACGCCATCGGCACCAATCAACGCCATATATTGCTTCACCAGCGCATTATTGGGTTCGGTTAAGATTCGGACGAAATCGGCTTCGGTTAAATCTTGTAATTCAACCCGAATTGGGAACCGACCTTGTAATTCAGCAATCAAATCACTTGGTTTTGATTCGGCAAATGCGCCGGAACCGATAAAGAGAATGTGATCAGTTTTCAACATGCCGTACTTCGTATTGACTTGTGAACCTTCAACGATTGGTAAAATATCACGTTGAACCCCTTCACGAGAAACCTCGCCAGATTGTTTTTTGCCGCCAGCCGTAATTTTATCGATTTCATCAATAAAGATGATACCGGTATTCTCGGCTCTTTGCAATGCATCGTGATAAATATCAGCATGGTTGACCAATTTATCAGATTCTTCTTGAATAAAGACTTCACGCGCTTCTTTAACCGTCACCGTGCGTGTGATCTTTTTCTTCGGCATGATTGAGCCTAAAGTATCGTTTAAATCGATGCCCATTTGACCCATCATATCGTTCATTGGTGCTGCTTTTTTAGGTTCATCCACTTGAATTTCAATTTCACGATCGTCTAACAACCCTTTGTCGAGTTGTTCTTTAACGGATAGCCGTTCGTTACGAACGTCATCAGTGACTTCTTCAGGTTCTGGTTGACCAAAACCGGCCGGCGTTTCGCCATTTTGCAAGGCAGTAAACATGCCCATCAAATCGTTGATGCCGGCTTTATCATTTTTACGTTGTTCTTTTTTAATCCCCGGTACGAGTAACTTCACCAAGCGTTTATCCGCTTGGCGAGCAGCTTTACCACGCACATTTTTGAATTGTTCTTGTTCTTCCATGTGCACGGCAATGTCAGCAAGATCACGGACCATTGATTCAACGTCGCGGCCAACATAGCCCACTTCGGTAAACTTAGTCGCTTCAACTTTGATAAAAGGCGCATCGACTACTTTGGCTAACCGGCGGGCAATTTCTGTTTTGCCGACCCCGGTTGGTCCAATCATCAATAAGTTTTTAGGCGTAATCTCTTGTTGCATTTTTTCGCTCAATTGCATCCGGCGGTAACGGTTATATAAAGCGACCGCGACCGCTTTTTTAGCTTGATCCTGACCGATGACAAATTCATCAAGTTCGGTCACGATTGATTTAGGGGTTTTATTCATTAAGTCCATTTGTCTGCCTCCTAGAATGATTCCACAATAATATTATGGTTGGTATAAACATCGATTGAACCCGCAATATCAACACTGGTTTCAGCGATTTCTTCAACCGTTAATTCAGAGCGCCCCTTTAACATCAAGGCCGTTGCTGATGCTTGGGCAAAATTACCACCCGAACCAACCGCAATCACTTGATCGCCGGTTTCAGCGAGTGTATCGGGCGTAATCACTTCACCGTTACCCGAAATCAATAGAATATCCTTTTCGTTCACGGCGATTAACATCGCTTCTAACTTTTGTAAAGTTGGATCTTTACGCCAGTCTTGCGCTAAAGCAACCGCGGCGTGTTGCAAATCACCAGAATATTTTTCAAGCTTTTGTTCAAACCATTCTTGTAACGTAAACGCATCAGCGACGCCACCGGCAAACCCGATTGCGACCTGGTTGTTGTAAATCCGCCGCACTTTTTTAGCAGAATCCTTCGTGACGAATTTTTCACCCATCGTGACCTGACCGTCACCGGCGATCGCCGTTTTACCATTATGTTTAATTGCACAAATTGTTGTCATTTAAATAGCTCCTTTAAATTGCGTTAATATTATTTTAGCAGTCTTTAAGGCTGTGTGCTAATTCTAGCGTTAATTGATTTAAAAAAAATCAAACTTTAGACCGAGTTTTACGTTCGTGGGAAGAATTGTCGGTAGTCTTTTTGCAAGTGCGCCGTCGTGACGTGCGTATAAATTTGGGTCGTCGATAGACTACTGTGACCCAACAATTCTTGAACCGTTCGTAAATCAGCGCCGTGGTCCAGCAGATGGGTCGCAAAAGTGTGGCGAATCATATGCGGATGAATGTCCGTCGTTAAACTGGTTTTCTTAATGATCTGGTCTAAGACGTATTCAATCCCGCGACTCGTAATCGGTGCGCCCAGACGATTGACAAACACGACATCATGACTGGTTGCTTGTTTCTCAAGTAACGTTGTTCGCCCGTGATCGAGATAAAAACGCAACGCATCAGCCGCATGGTGGCCAAACGGCACGTAACGATCTTTATTGCCCTTACCATGGACTAAAATCACGCGTAAGCCGAAATCAATCTGTCCAATCGTTAACTGCGCACATTCACTAACCCGCATCCCAGTCGCATACAATAGTTCTAAAATCGCGCGGTTGCGTTGATCCAACGGTTTTTGACCCTCGATGGCCGCAAATAGCGCATCCATTTCTTTTTCGTAAAAAAAACGCGGTAATTTATGTTGTTGTTTCTTAAGTTGAACCGCTTCAAACGGATCATCCGTTAAAAACTCATTTTTAACCAGATAACGGTAAAACGACCGTAAACTCGAAATCCGACGTGCGACCGTTTCGCGACTATAAGCCTTTTGATCCATTTCGTTTAAATACGTTTGGACTTCTAAGTTACCGACTTGTTTAAACGACGTTAACCCACCGTTGTTGGTTAGAAAATCAACGAAAGCATTGATGTCCGCTCGGTAGGCTTTTTGTGTTTCTTCTGAATAATGCCGGTCCACAATTAAATATTGTAAGAACCGGGCCAACCAGTCTTGTTCCAACGCCAAAAAAATCCCTCCAAGCTTGAATAGTACTACTGTACCACAAGCCTGGAGAGATTTAAAAGGATGTTCACTAAAGCGTTGTCTTAAACGCTTCAAGACTCGCCAAGGCCCGATCAGCCAAAGCTTGATTTCGTTCTTTTTTGTCCCGAATCCGTTGTTTTAAGGGTTCAAAAATTCCAAAGTTAGCGTTCATTGGTTGGAAATGTTTCGCACTGGTATGGGTAATATAATGCGCCATCGCGCCCATTGCGGTATCGGTTGGAAATTCAACCGGCGTTTCACCCAAGGCTAACTTCGCCGCGTTGATTCCGGCCACTAAACCTGAGGCCGCACTTTCAACGTAACCTTCCACCCCGGTCATTTGACCAGCGAAGAATAAATCGGTGCGGACCTTCGATTGATAGGTGGGCAACAAGACTTCAGGCGATTTCATGAAGGTGTTGCGGTGCATGACACCGTAACGGACAAATTCAGCATTTTCTAAACCAGGAATCATTTGGAAGACCCGTTTTTGTTCGCCCCACTTCAGATGCGTTTGGAAGCCGACGATGTTGTACAAGCTAGCCGCCGCATTATCTTGCCGTAATTGAACGACTGCGTACGGTTGGTCACCCGTTTTAGGATCTTCGAGTCCGACTGGTTTCAACGGACCAAACAACATGGTTTTAATCCCACGTTTCGCCATGACTTCGATTGGCATACAACCGTCGAAGAATTTTTCATCTTCGAATTCGTGCATTTCAGCGACATCCGCACTAATTAACGCTTTGTAGAACGCGACAAATTCGGCTTCCGTCATTGGACAATTGAGGTAGGCCGCTTCGCCCTTATCATAACGCGATTTTAGATAGACCTTATCAAAATCGATACTGTTTTTATCTAAAATTGGCGCAGCTGCGTCGTAGAAATACAGCCCATCACTGCCGTTTAACGCGCTGATCTGCGCCGCTAAACTTTCAGAAGTTAACGGACCCGTGGCAACCACGGTGGGGCCTTCAGGAAAGGCCGTTAATTCTTCATAATGGACGGTAATCCGTTCATGATTCGCTAATTTTTCAGTGACCATTGCCGAGAAAGGTTCCCGATCAACCGCCAAAGCACCACCGGCTGGAACGGCATTTTGATCCGCCGTCTTAATAATCACTGAATCTAATTGGCGCATCTCTTCCTTGATTAAACCAGCCGCATTGGTCACTTGGTTGGCCCGCAATGAATTGGTACAGACTAATTCTGCGAAATTCTTAGTGTGATGGGCCGGTGTCATTTTAACCGGTCGCATTTCATACAAATGAACATCGACGCCGCGATTCGCAATTTGCCAAGCAGCTTCAGAGCCTGCTAAGCCAGCACCAACGACGTTTACAAAAGGTTTTGCTGTCATACGATAACCTCAATTTTTAATTTATTTTTGAACGGTTTCTTCATAGTCCCCGTTTGGACAGATGACTTGTTTGCCACCTTTAATCTTCTTTTCAACCAAATAATGTTCACATTTAGGACAGTTACGGCCCACTGGTTTGTCCCAAGTCACGAAATCACAATCTGGGTAACGATCACAACCGTAGAATAAACGATTCTTCTTCGATTTACGTTCGATTACTTGGCCCTTGCCACATTTCGGACAAGTCACGCCGATTTCTTTAACGATTGCTTTGGTATTGCGACAATCTGGGAATCGACTACAAGCGAAGAACTTGCCGTACCGGCCCATCTTAACGACCATCGGTGCCCCACAGATATCACAGTTGAAACCAGCTGGTTCATCTTTAATCTGAACTTTTTCAATCTGTTCGCTGGCCTTTTCGACCGCTTTTTCAAATGGCTTGTAGAAATTATCAATAATATTAATCCAATTTTCTTGACCGGTTTCAACATCATCTAAACGATGTTCCAAATCGGCCGTAAAATCGATATTGACGATATCCGGGAAAAACTCGACAATCAAACTATTGACGATTTCACCGAGTTCCGTCGGTTCAAAACGTTTGGCATTGAGCTTCACGTAATAGCGCCGTTGGATGGTTTCAATCGTTGGTGAATAGGTTGATGGCCGACCGACGCCGTTTTCTTCAAGTGCTTTGACTAAGTTGGCTTCAGAATAACGAGCAGGTGGTTGCGTGAAATGTTGTGCCGGATCAGTCTTGGCTAACTTCACTTCGTCGCCGACCGTCAAATCAGGTAAAACGTTATCCTTGGCCGAATCCTCTTTATCACGCGAAGAAACGTACAATTTGGTAAAGCCAGGGAATTTCATTTGGGAACCATTGGCTTTAAATAAAACATCTTTTTGGCCAATTTTAACAGCCACCGTATCAAACATGGCTGGTGTCATTTGACTAGCAACAAAGCGCGACCAAATTAAATTATAGATTTTATATTGATCGTTGGTTAAAACGTCCTTCATGCTCTTCGGTGTCCGCATCACGGACGTTGGCCGAATCGCTTCATGGGCATCTTGCGCGCCTTCTGGATTCTTAGTTTGGTGGGCCTTAATCGCAGCGTAAGCTTCACCATATTCGTCATGGATGAATTTAGACGCTTCGTGTTTAGCGCCCGTTGAAATCCGCGTTGAATCCGTCCGCATATAGGTGATTAACCCGACGGTGCCTTCTTTACCACCGAGGTTAATCCCTTCATATAATTGTTGGGCTTGCATCATCGTTTTACGGGTTCTGAAGTTTAACTTACGGTTGGCTTCTTGTTGGAGCGAACTCGTCGTAAACGGTGCGGCTGGGAATCGTTTACGTTCACGTTTTTTAACGTCTTCAATCGTAAAGGCCGCTTCTTTATCAATTTGTTGCAGAACTGCTTGCACCGCTTCATTGTTAGGTAAAGCAGCTTTCTTGCCCTTTAAACCATAGAAGCTGGCCGCAAACTTACTGCGACCCTTTTTGAATTCTGCATCTAGTGACCAGTATTCTTCAGGCACGAACGCTTTAATTTCATTTTCCCGATCAATCACGAGTTTCAAAGCGACTGATTGGACCCGACCAGCACTCAAGCCTTTTTTAACTTTTTGCCAGAGTAATGGACTGATTGAATAGCCGACAATCCGGTCTAACACCCGCCGTGCTTGTTGGGCATCGACTAGTTTCATGTCGATACTACGCGGTGTTTTAAAGGCACTTTTGACGGTCTCTTTGGTAATTTCATTAAAGACTACCCGATTTTTTTCGGTTGGGTCTAATTTTAAGATATGCGAAACATGCCACGCAATGGCTTCCCCTTCACGATCGGGATCGGCTGCGAGGAAAATATGGTCCGCTTTTTTTGCTTGTTTCTTTAATTCTTTAATGGTATCGCCTTTACCGCGAATTGAGATGTATTTAGGTTCATAGTTATTTTCAAAATCCACACCCATCTGACTCTTGGGTAAATCGCGGATATGGCCTTTACTCGCAACTACTTTATAATTACGACCAAGGTATTTTTCGATTGTTTTGGCCTTTGCAGGTGATTCTACAATGACTAAATTTTTGCCTGCCATGGACAAACTCCTTTCGACAGAGTTCTCGATTTAAATTGATGCCTATTAGCTGTTGATTGTTGCTAATAGCGAACTCCGGTTCATTAACAGCTTAAAGCATAGCATAGGTTTCCCCGTAATCAAAGGAAACTTATTGGAATTTTTTTAAAATGTTGAAAAAATTTAAACTTGATGGTCTTGATTATTTTCCATCAATAGTCCCAAAAAAACAGATAAAAATCCTTAAAAATAAGGACTTCCATCTGTTTTTTCAATCTATTTTGTTTTAGCCGCTTGACGTGCTAAAATATCACCCATAATCGCGGCTAACGTGACTTGCGCCATTTGTTGTTCAGCAGCCGTTTGAACGTCGGCATAAACTTGGTTCAGGGTTTCTTGGATATTACCACCCACCACACAATCCGGATTGGTTTTAGGATCAACATGCAATAACGGCGGTGCATCCTCTAACGCCTGATAAATCATCAATAACGTAATCTGCTCCGCCGGTTGGGCTAAACTCGGTTGACTAACACCTGCTCGTGAATTCAACAACCCCGCCTTATTCAACAACGCCATCAAGCGTCGCACTAAGCTGGGATTAGCATTGATACTTCCCGCAATCCATTGACTCGATAAATCACCATCCGGATAAATCGCTAGATAGGTTAGAATATGCACGGCATCACTTAATTGATGTGAATAGCGCATCTTTAGGCTTGTTCCTTAATGACCGTTTGGACTAACGTTTTTAAGCTAGGTGCTGGTCGACCTAAGACGGTTGCTAAATCATCCGTCGTGTTGGCTAATTGATTATCTCGAATCAATTTTTGCAACATCCCCATGATAGCGACCGTTTGTTCGTCTAACCCTTGAGCCGTCAATTGTTGTTGGTAAGTTGCCAGATCCAACGTTTCGACCGTGAACGTCTTGGGACTCAATTCAGCAACCACCGCTGCTAATTCAGCGTACGTATGACCCTCACCTGAAAATTCATAGATGTCTTTCGGTTGAGCCGTTGCCAAAACATGTGCGGCCGCTTTGGCGTAATCGGCTTCTAGTGTCCAACCGACTTGACCGTCGCCACCGGCATAGACAAATGGTTGGCCTTGTAAACCAGCGTTGATTAGCCCTAATTCATTTTCAAGATACCAATTATTACGTAAGAATGAATGGGGTAACCCAGCGACTAGAATCGCCGCTTCCGTTGCTTGATGGTCCAATGCTAACGGGGTCGTTGCATGATTTGCATCTGGAAAGCTGGTATAGCCAATCCATTGAATCCCCGCATTTTTAGCCGCTTGAACAACATTTAAGTGTTGTTGTTCGCGACTGACTGCACCACCTGGTTGTGAAGAGACGAATAGCAAGCGATCAACATCCGTTAAAGCCGTCGTCATCGCAGACGCTTGCGTATAATCCCCTTGACGAATTTCAATTCCTGCTGGCAAAATCGTTTGGGCTTTTTCAACATTGCGGACAATTGCGATAATATCTTTGGCCGCCACCAATGTCATTAATTCCGTTAAAATCCCGTGACCTAATTTACCAGTTGCCCCTGTAATTGCATATCTCATCATTAAAAACTTCCTTCCCATTTGGCTAATCATTAACCTGTAACTTTAATAATAACAGGAAATCGTTTGTAAGCAATTATTTTGCTTGGCCTATTCAAAATAACGGAGTTCATCAGTCAATAACGTCGCATTTAACAGCGGTGTGGCCCCCGCTAGAATTAATTGATTGCAGCCCGCCGACAAGGATTGATCGAGTCGCCCCGGGACAGCGTAAACATTGCGATTCGCTTGCAATGCTAAGTTAGCCGTGATTAAGCTGCCACTTCTTTGCCGCGCTTCAGTTACCAATAACCCGTGGCACAGCCCAGCAATAATCCGGTTGCGCGCTGGAAATTGAAATTTACGGGCCGGCGTATCCAACGGGTATTCTGAAAGTAATAAGCCACACTGGGCAACGGTTTGCTGTAACTGTTCATTTTGTGGCGGATAACAACAATTCAAGCCGGTGCCAATCACGCCAATCGGTGCGCGGCCCTGTTGCAACGCCCATTGATGGGCCATCGCATCCGCACCCTGAGCCAGCCCGCTGATAATCGCGGTCGTGGTTGGCAAGGCCTCTAATTGGTGTAACGCTAATTTCGTATAGGGTCCCGCTTGACGAGCACCGACGATTCCTAAGGCCGGTTGCTTCAAACAAGCCAACGCTCCCCGATAAAAAATCACAATCGGTGGTTGATACGTTTCTAATAACCGTTGCGGATAGACTTCATCAATAATCGTCAGATACGCCGCAAACTGTTCATGATATTCGCAAGCACATTGCACTGCGGCACTTTGAAAACTGGCCTGAAAAGTCGACCAATAACGTTCTGGCAACCGACCAATCTGCGCTAATTCAACGGCCGACAATTCCCAATTCTGACTCGTTAATAACCAATTAGCTAATCTTAATTCGCTCGTCAAGCCAAAACCGGCCGCCAAATGAACTTTTAATAATAATTGTCGTTTACTAACCATACAAAAACAGCTCCTTTACGTTAATTAATCTTACGCAAAAGAGCTGTTTATTTTTTAAACTTTATAACGCGTTTTGAACCGGTGAAAAACTCCGTCGATGAATCGGGGTCACCCCTAATTCAGCCAGACCGGCTAAATGTTTCGCCGTGCCGTAACCCATGTTGTTGGCAAAATCATACCCCGGATATTGTTGATCATAATTAATCATCAATTGATCCCGAATGACTTTGGCGACAATGCTCGCCGACGCAATGCTAACACTACGCGCATCACCTTTAATCAGTTTTTCTTGCGGAATATCAGTGGGCACCGTCATCGCATCGACTAACAGGTAATCAGGTTTCTGATCTAAACCGGCGACCGCTTCGCCCATCGCAAGTTCAGTTGCGTGATAAATATTTTCGACATCAATCCGCTGACTATCAGCAATCCCAATGCTGACACTAATCGCGCAGTCCATAATTTGCCGATACAAGGTTTGTTTCAGCTTAAAGGATAACTGCTTAGAATCGTTCACTTGCCATAAATCAAAATCATGCGGTAAGATTACCGCCGCCGTCACAACGGGCCCCGCTAACGGTCCTCGACCAACTTCGTCAATCCCCGCAACAAGCGGGTAATCGGGCCAGAGCGCTAATTCCATTTGGCGCCGTTCTTCAAAAGCAGCCTGTTGGGCCGCTAATTTAGCCTGGCGTTTCGCATATTGAACGAGTAGTTTTTGAACACCACTCCGGTCATCTGACGCTAGTTCAGTCAGTACAGTTTGAGCAACCGGTTCAGCGAGTAACGCTTTAATCGTCGCAATTGACTGTTTGCTAGTCATTGCCTTTCGCCTCCGCAGGCACAGGATCTAATGTGAAGCGGCCTAATTTACCTTGGCGTGCATCGTTGATAAACTTAATGCAGAAACGGTCATAATCTTCTTTAAACCCGAGTCGCTTGGTTAGAATCATAATTAATTCCGGTGATGATTGTTCTAAATCAGCATCGGTTGCCTGATACGTTTTCCGTAATTGATTTGGATAAAATTGCTTGAAATAATCGAGTGCAAACACAACCACATCATCCGCATGGTAAACCACATCCGAAATCGCACCCGTTAACGCTAATTTATTACCAACTGCGGGATCATCAAACTTAGGCCATAAAACACCAGGCGTATCTAGCACTTCAAACCGTTCACTGGCCTTTAACCATTGTTGATTTTTAGTGACCCCAGGCCGGTTACCCGTGACGGCAATATTCTTATGCATTAGTCGGTTCAAAATCGTTGATTTACCAACATTTGGCACCCCAACACACATTGCACGAATTACCGGATTTCTAATTCCTTTGGCCCGTTTCTTCGCTAATTTATCAGCTAGAATTTCTTGCGCGACTTTTTCAATCATTGGTAATTTGGCTTTATGTTGCGCGTCTAACGCGATCGCCGTGATGCCCCGTTTTTTAAACGTTTCAATCCACTGTTGCGTTTTTTGTGCATCGGCCATATCGGCCTTGTTTAAAATTAGAAGCACTGGTTTATTTTGACCGAGTTCTTGAATCATCGGATTAATTGATGATTCTGGTACACGCGCATCAACAATCTCTAGGATAATATCAACTAATTTTAGTCGTTCTTTAATTTGTTTCTGGGCCTTGGCCATATGCCCCGGATACCATTGAATCGTCATAATTATTTTAATTCCTTTCATACCAAAGCGGTTTGCACTTGGTGGTCGTTCATTTACTGAAAATACGTAGAGATTACATTCTTACGAACGGTTTTCTGAAAAATCCTACTTAACGTTTGACTAGATATGACAATTATAATAGGAAATAACTATTACACACCACAAAAAAGCGAAGACTTAATAGTTATTATTACTAAAACTGAATCAGTTAGTATAATTCTATCATATCTTCACTTTTTTTATTAATCAATTCTTTTTTTATATTCGAATCATTGTTTTACGCGACCACTTTTTACACTGGCGCATCAATTAACGTCCATTGAAGCGTGCCTTGATACGTGCCAACTTTGGCTGTACCTGGTGCAATTTGTAATAATGGTCCATTTTCCGCCGCCCAAGAAACATCATAATCATCCTCGGTCGTTGTACTGATGCCATCATAAACATCGACGTTGCTTGTTGAATCAATGTATTGATCGGCAGTGTCCGTTTTTCTAAAGACTAAGCTGTCGCCGGCTAACTGAGACCCGTCCGTAGACTTAAACGGTGCACTTAGCTTAGCCGTCACGTGCCAATTATTCTTACGTCGTCTGGAATCATCAACTATGATTTTCCAGTCGGCCAATTTCCGTTTGCTTTCAGTTGTCTTACTGGCAATTCTTGAATCAGCAAACGAAATGGTTGCTGGCACTTCTTTAAACCGTAATTTACCAGAATAAATGGGTCCATAACCGATGGCGCCATCACTGGTTAAAGTCTGTTGATCGCCATTTAAATCCGTTCCTGCGACCGTGTGTACCGATTCAATGTTTTTGCCAACGAGTGACAAATCACTATCAGGCACTTTCACCTTGAGGTCGACACTGACTGTATCTTGTGCATCCAATTTAAAATCACCGACGGTTGCTGAATTAATTGTGATCAATCGTGTTTTTGCATCATATAGTTGACTGACTGGTACCGTTGTAGCAGTCCCGTATGACTTGTTGATTGTCGCTTCGGTACTATCTAGATCAGCTCCTTCAGGCAATTTAAAGGACCAAGTCGCCTGATCTTTTTGAAAGGCTGAATTAGAAGTTTGAGCATTTTTGACTTGATAACGAACCTGTAATTGATCACCCAATAGGATTCGTTTATCATCAGGCGCCGTGTAATTATTTAAAACCTGAACCGTATATTCGGCTTTCGGCGGGCTCACAATTGAGACAGTATGGGTCAATTGATTGGAAGCAACATCCGCATTACCTTGTGATTTAACGGTCGCTTGATTAATAATTTTATCCTGATCTTTAACGTTTTGATTAACCTTGACCTTGTACGTAATCGTCACTGGTTGCCCTTTACCAACAACGCCATCAGCTGAACTAGCCGATTTAATCGGTAACCCAGCCACTAACGGCGATGTCCCGTTCACATCAGCTGCGCTGGCACCATTCAACGTGGTACTATTCGGAACATAAGTTGTGCCGGCTGGCATTGCGTTAGTCACCGCTGTATTGGAAGACGCCAAATTGCCATCATTCGCCACTTTAAGGGTATAAGTCACTTCATCAGATCGATGTAAAGGCGTATCGGCAGTCGGCAACGCACTTAAATCAGCCGTTAAATGCGTATTTAAGTATGGCTTACTACCCGATGCTAAGTCTGCTGACTCTAAAGTACCAGATAAGTATGAAACCATCCCTGTCGACAAATTAATCTTCCCAATTTTATTTTCTCCAGAGATAACTAATTGACCGGCTGGCGTAAATGCCAGTCCATAAATCTTAACAACTTTATAACTACCATCAACTAGTCGAACATGTAATGTTTGAACAACTTTAGCAGTGTTAACATCAATCTTTTGAAGATACGTGTCAGTTCCACTATAAGATGCTTTCCAAATATAGCCATCCCCATCAACAACTGTATCACCGTTGCCGTAGAAAGTTTTGACGTCATCCGCTTTTGCAAAGGTTAAAACCTTATCAGTAAAGGTTCCGGTTTTAATATTAAGCTTACATAAATGCCAGTTTTTTTTATCTGAATAAAAACCATAAAAGTTTCCATCAGCAGATATAGTCGAAACACCCATTTTCTTAACTGTTTGACTGTAGCTTTTTGAAGTCGTATGTGTTCCATTGCTATTCCAAATAGTATAGGTCCCATTAGCCGCATAAAAAGTATACAACTGATTATTATAATAGGTCATATCATTATCATAAATAGCGGTATTATTTGGATATTGTTGCGACTCGCTTACTTTAAAGATGTTATTCACCAAATCCGCCGCTGCTACCCGAGTAACTGTGAAATTTGCTATACTATAAACATCATTACCATTCATCGTCATCGCCCGACTCGTCACTTTTGCAACTGCTGCCGTACGATTGACAATGACACTAGTGCTGTCAGCCGCTACTTTAGGCGTCGTGTGCGCAACCACCGGTTTAGATTCAACCGATACCCCATCACGAACAGTCTGCAACTTCATTTGGTAATCGCCGGGTTCGGCTGCCGTTAACTTGATTTGAATTTGCTTAGGCTGGCCCGCCAACCAATCAATGACCAGTTGTTGATTCGCTTGATCAACCGTCACCGCCGCGTTAGCATAACTCGTCTGTTGATAGTCAATGTTCTTGGGTAACGGCATCACTATTTTTTGATCCTTTGGATTCTGATCGTCAACATCAACCAGGATTGTTTGCTCTTTGACGGTTGTTTTAAGCATCAAATCAGTCACAGTTGCATCCCCTGCTAATAATTGAGGGCCCCATAAAACGCCACCGATCCCGATTAATACCATTAAACTCAAACTGATAGATATAAATATTTTTCGCATTATTCCCACCTCATTAAAAAAGAACTTATCAAAAGAATCGCTATTCTTCGATAAGTTCCCAGTTTCTGTTAACCTCGTAAATCAAAACCATTAACTATCGAGTTAAAAAATGCAAGATATCAACTAGTCTATATCTCTTGCTTTCTTCAATTTACGCATTAAAACTAAAATAACAATCAATAACAACACAAAGATAATCACGCCGATTAAAATATAAATCCAAGTATTATCTTTTTCTAGTGAGACTGCCTTCTTATTATATTTGCTTGCGGTTTCACCTTTAATTTCGAAATCCTTTTCAAAATGCCAAGTTTTATCCTTCGACTTCGCAACTCCTTTAAAAGTGTACTTACCCGGTTTAAAGGCCTTGTTATTAAGACTAATTCCATAATCAAAATTAGAGTTAGGTGCCATTCTAAGGTTCTTGCGGGTTGCTTGATAAAGCACCTCTTTTTGACCCTGACGATAAATTTGACCATTAATACTTAAATCAGTCAGAATCGCTGATTCAGTATTCTGGATATTGGCAGTCACCACATTCCGATAATTAACTTGATCGGCTTTGACCGAATTTAGTTTCAACGCCGGGTTAACAACTTGATCATTCTCCGTTAACTTAACACCAATCACATAAGCGTAGCGATTAACAATCTGACTTCCTTTTTGTGTCTTGTTTGTTTCTGCTGAAGCCTTCTCAGTGAAATAAACGCCCCCAAGAATAGTCCCTGTATACTCGTTTTTAGGCATCTGAACGTGAATTTTGAGTAATTTTGTACTTTTAGCTGGAATCGTCACTTCTTTATCCGCGGTTGCGATATCTTTGAATCCGACTTTTAAACTACTATCACGTTTTTTGGTGGTGTTATTATACTCGACGATTCCGTTATCGTTGGTAATAGCGGTATTCGGTAAGACCTCTACCGTCACGTCGTCCTTCGTATCATTACGCATCTCAACCGTTAAATCTTGGGCTTGGCCCGGTTTCATCCGCAAATCAAAATAACTTTGTGACTTATCCACCTGATTGGTTGGAATATCCGCTTGAACTGAAAAGCTCATTTCCGCTGCTGAAACTTTGTTAATGCCGATTAATAAAGACATAAATCCCATTAAAAATACCAATAGATTTCTCTTTTTCACGTCAAATCTCCATTCTTTATGCTGGTGTATCGGTTAATGTCCAAGTTAAACTTGTTTTATATTCGCTTTGTACTTTCTTGGTTTTACCAGGTACTGATAACGAAACACTCTTCTTGCCTGCTGCTTCGTCAGTCCCAAAGCGATCTAACCAAGTCCCAGTCCCTTGATCTGCTTTGGCATCCAAGACATCTGAAGCCGTCCCAGGTGTCAAGGCAATTTTTTGTTCAGCCGTTGGTTCGATCCCATCATTAGGAGTTGCCATTGTTCCGTTCATTAATGTCAGTTGCGCACCCGTTAATTCATTTTCGCCACTCTTAAATTGTGCATCTTCAGTGACCGTCAAATGCCAACCAGCATTGCTACCACGTTTGTCGGTAACTTGGACAAAGTTAGGCCGTTCAATCTGACTACCATCACTCTCAATAATTTTATCCAGATTAGCGTAGTAAGTTGCATTTTGGCCCGTTGTCTTTTGTTCGCCGAAACGTAAATTTGACACATAATCAATACTCAATGGGCCAGCCGTTGGATTTTCATGATCTCCTGGATCAGTTGGTACAATTGGTTTTTCAGGATCTGGATCAATCGGATCAATCGGCGTCACCGTTGAATCATCTGGCACGTATGAAATGGTCCCGATTGATTTGACTGATGCCCCGTCAGCTGCAAACGCGGTGTTGCTCATGATTGTCGTTCCTAATAGCAATGCAAGCATCGCTGTTGAATATTTAATTGTTTTTTTCATTATTCTTATCTCCCCAAATAAGTTATTGATGTTGTTTAAGCTGGTGTATCAGTTAAGACCCAAGTTAAATCAGTTGTGTATTTACCATCTTTGACTTTCGCAGATGCACCAGGAACCGTTAATGAAATACTCTTGCTGCCAGTCGTATCATCCCCAAAACCAGTGACCCAAGTGCCCATACCTTCATCAGCTTGAGCAGTCATGACATCTTGAGCAGCCCCGGATGTTGTGCTGCTACCAGGAACCAACGTGATTTCTTGTGAGGCTGTAGGTTTGCCCGCTTGGTTATCAGCTGTTGATTTAACAATCCCATTGATTAATTTAATTTCGGCACCCTTTAATTCTTCGGCTGCACCAGTTGCAAATTGCGCACCTTGTTGAACTTGTAATTTCCAACCGACATTAGTCCCACGTTTATCAGTCACTTGTACCCAGTTTGGTTTGTCAAGCGTGTTAGTGGCATCCGCTGGGTCTTTAATCTTGTCCATTGCGGCAAAATAAGTTTGAGTTTTAGCTGAAATTTTTTGTTCACCAAAATGTAAATTTGACGCATAATCGATACTCAACGGTCCCTCAGTTGGGTTTGGTTTATCTGGATCAGTTGGATCAACCGGAATATCAGGATCTGTTGGGTCAACCGGTGTTGTCGGATCAGTATCTTCTACAAAAGTGACATCGCCCTTAGTTGTCACACTACCTGCTTTAGCTGCCATTGCGACTGATGATAGGTTGACTGATGTTGCCAATACAACTGCACTTGCCATTAGAACTTTATTGATTTTCATGTTATATTCCTCCCAGAATAGTGTTACGTCTTCTCAATTTGATACTGCTAAAAATAAGTACGACCCCAATCCATACTAGATAACCTTCAGACTTTTGTCCTGTTTGTGGCAGTTTAGTGCTCGATTGACTTGGTGGGACGACCACATTACCATCAGGAATCACCGTCGTTTGATTATCAATTGGTGGAATGTAGGTCTGATCAAAACTAATTGTAGATTGACTGATAACCGACCCCACTGTTTCTGCATGACTCATTTGATTAGTATTAACCACATATAGCAACATAAGCACTAAAATAACCAAGTACTTGGGAACTTTCCGCATCTTTGAATCACCTCCTTAATATGGCTGGATTCGATTTAAACTAATTTAGTTTCGCTGCCATTAATATACTTAACTAAACGAATCCCAGATTGCCTCGTATTAACGGTTACTCATGTTAGCCATTATTTAAATAATATTTTGCCTTCGACCTGACTGTCATCAATAAACCCATAACTACGACTGTCGGTTGAATGTTGGCGATTATCCCCCAGCACAAATATTTTCTTGGCGGGCACGGTATTTTGACCACTTGTTTCAAACAATGAAAAATCAGCGGTCGTTTGTTTTGAATAGATTTTTTTAACACGTTTGCCATTGACGTATAGATCACCACCATTGGCGTAAATTGAATCGCCTGGTAAAGCCACAATTCGTTTAACAAAGTGTTCATTGCCCATACTAGTCACGCTAAAGGTAATTAAATCATTACGGGCTAACTTAACGGGTGGCTTTTGAATCACCATAATCGTCTTATTTTTCAACGTTGGCTTCATCGAATGCCCTTGTACCTGAGCAATCGCGTAAAATTGACCTAATGTAACGGTCATTGAAACCAGCCCGCCAACAACTAGTAGCCCAATCACGCCACGGCGAATTCGTTTTCGTTTACGAACGGCGGATTGGACATGCTGTCGGTTATTTTTTTTTTTGAGTTTTGCAATTAACGATGTTGCGCCTTCTTGATTCTTTGATTCAGCTTTCGATGTTTGGACACTTGTATCAGTTGCTTTACGCTTTTGAATGGTCTCTGGTTTGATCTCTTCAGACTTAGTTTTATTCACAGTTAGATCGACTTCATTTTGTGGGTTGTCCGGGCTAATCGAGAACATTTCTTGGAAAACGGCTTGCATCTGTTCCTTAATGCTGTCTAAAGTACGTTCATTACCAAATCTCATTTCTAGATGATTTACATAAATTCTAGGTTCCGATAACTTAGAGGCCTCAATCTGATTTTGAAATTGTTGCTCATCGGTTTTAATCGCTTGTAGTGCGGATTTCTTAATCTGTTCAAATTCTTGGGCTTCTTGTTTAGCACTTTGAATAATCTGTTTAGCCGTCATTTTAGCGCTTAACAGCACTTCCGCAATCTCTTTTTCAGATAACGCAGTTTGAGAAGATTGTGCCGGCTGATTTAATTTCAAATGTGCAGTTTCAAGTAAAAGTTGCTGATATTTCGTTTTATATCGTTTGCATTCAGTCAATTGCTGTTTTAACGTTTCGTTTTCCGTCAACAATTGTTGTTTTAACTGCTTCTCTTGATCAAGGTTATCAATAATTTGACTAATTTCAGTTTCAAGCGATTCCAACTCTTTTTGTGTGATGCCCCCCATTATTGAATACGCTCCTTCTATGTCTCAATGATTAACTCGCATGCTTATTCGTTGTAATCATTGTATTAACCACTTGGATGGCATTAATGATGCAGCCGTCACTATCTAGCGGATGATCATCTTCAGTATCCATTTGATAAACCTCATTAATCAGACCGTTTACTTTATTTAACAAGCGTTCACCTTCTCTCGTTAACGTGTAATAGATAACCCGACAATCATCTTCAACATCAGGCTGCAATCGTTCGAAAAACCTTCTGCGCTCCAACTCCCGACAACGTCTAGAAACCGCTGCTTTTGAAATATTCAATTCAGCCGCAATCTTAGTCGGGTTCTGCCTACCTGATTTATGGACAACAGTCATTAAAATGTACTGTTCTACGGTAAGTTCAACCCCACCTAACACACTATTAAATAACTCATCGATTTTTCGTTTAAGTACGTGAAGTGTTTCAAATTCCACCTGCATAGTTTCCTCCACTAATATATATTATGTATAACAGCATCCTGATTAGTTAGTAGTTCACCTCTTGAATAATCATTGCCGTTAGTTGTTAAGCGCGACATTTAACTTAATCAAATGAATCTCATCAATTGAATTGCACCCTTTTCAGCGTTTAACAATTTACCAATCACTACTTAAAAGTTATGACACCGGCAATGTAATCGCCTACAACATCAAAATCCTTTTTTTTGACAAAAACTGTCCTTTTCCAAAAATTCATGCATAAATATTAATATACTGCGGATTACATAAATTATTAATATTATTAACTTTAACCTAAAAAATAGTTGCAATCCGTTAGGAAATAGCCTAAACTATTCACATAAGGTATGAGGTCATAACTTTTGAGTTATGACCTTTTTATTATGCCCATATTGTATATTAATTCGTCCTATATACTGGGACGCATGAAAAATATTTATATTTTAATATCTTATGGGTAATTGACGTTATTAACGAGATTATTACTGTTAATTAAATTAATTCTACAATGTCTGCTGTTGGTGATAGTGAATTCTATCACTGGCGGCTTTTTTATCATTGTTCCGAATTGATAATTCGCCACATCAAAAATCCCCTGAAATCGTATTTCTCCAATTTCAGGGGTTAACTTCAAAAATTAAAGGCGCTCAATAATTTTTTAGCGTCATCTTGGTTTAATGCTATAATTAAAGCACTAAATACGAACTGGAGTCCTTTGTATGCGCAAATCAATCTTCTTAATGCTTCCTTTATTAGCATTATTAATAACCGGTTGCAGTCAACCACAAACCAAACAAACCAAGGTTAATTCGGTCAAACCGACGACCGAAAGTCTTTTAAAATCCGCCTCCAAAACCTGGACGTTTAGTCAGGGTATCAGCTCACAACAAACCAGTCGCGGGATTACCGATACACTGACGACTTCTGCAGTCTCCAAAATCGATAATCAATCGAGTTGGACAGCTTCTAAAGGAACCCTCATTAGTACTTCCGTTAAATATAAAAAAATTTCACTTAAAAAATGGCAAACCGATATGCACCAACATTTTACCAAAAGTGCCCAAGCCCAAATTCATTTAATGACGGTACCCCAAATCAACGCGGTCCTCAAAAAATTAGGTGCAACGGTTAAAGTGACTAAACTTTCCGATTTAGTTTTCTTCGAAACCAAAGTCAGCGGTATGACTCTACCCCAAGGGTTTATTGCGAGCGGACATCACTTGTATGCCATTAATGTTTATTACACCGATACCGATAAAACAACGACCATTGATCGCGGTCAAGTCTTTACGGATACTGCCACCAAGAAAACAACCAGTGCCATCGCCTTAGATCGGTTAAATGGGACGTGGATTGCGCCTGAAACGACGACGAGTGCCAATGACACGGGTAAGATCATGATTAAAGACGGTTATTTATACCAACACCGTTACGATAGTTTCGAACGATCCGCAATTCAATCGTTAGGCGACTATGCCCTCGTTTCACTGAATCAAAATAACATTTATGCGGCCCAAAAGGTCAACGCCGCCCAGGCTGGCTATCAACTCACTTCTAAATCCGTCGCAAGTGGCGACAGCATTGGTTATCTCTATCTATTCACCAGTGCCAACCAACTCATTCGAATCGGTCAAGGTGTCACGACCACTTATCAAAGAACCAACGCCCTCGTTGCCGCAAGTGATTTACCACAAACAGATGTCACAATTTTTGAACAAATGACGACCCTAAAACCCGGCGAAGTCGCTTCAACGATTACCGTTAAGGCCGGCCCTCCGATTGTCGGCATGAGTGATAGTATTAAATATTTAACGGATGCGACCGCTGGCCAAATCAATAGTAATGACCCGGTCAGTATTAATAATGGAACGGTTACGCTTGATTAATCCAGCCAAAAAAAGACGCAACATCAGTAAGAACACTGGTGTTGCGCCTTTTTACATGGGGCTGTGACATAAGTCGTCGTATTCTGATATTAAACGAACATTATTTTTTGACGTGCGCCAGAACTCATCAATTTCCGTTCAAATCAAAAAGGCGATTATCCTTAGTTCGGGATAATCACCTTTTCAACTTGATACTCAATTGATACCCAAGTTCTGTCACAGCTTGTTTTTACATGGTTTGATCACGTATTTGCATCATCTGCACAAAATCATCCGTAAAGATGCCGGCGACTTGCTGTTTAAGTAACTTGATTGCTGGCCCTCTTCGATTGACCGTCCAAATGCGTTGCGTGCCAGTCATATCTGGCTGATAATGTTTTAAATGGAGTCCGGTTAGGTGGTGATCAATCAAAAATTGGTTTGGATTAGGCACATTCGTTTTGGTTAGCCAGCAATAAATTTCATTAGGGGCCAATTGCTGACAGCGCTCTAAAGTTGGTAAATGAAATGATGAGAAAATGACCGGTCTATTGAGTGTCTTTTCTTCCAGCATCGCAAATACAATCCGTTCAATCTCCGGATACTGGATTTTATCCGTTTTAAACTCTAAATTAAGTTGCGCTGGACTATCACCAACTAGCGTTAATAATTCAGCTAACGTCGGAATTGATTCACCGTTCTTCAAGTGGAATTGCCGTAATTCAGCCAATGAATAGTCTTGAATGAAACCTTTACCATCCGTTGTCCGGTTAATCTTCTCATCGTGCATGATCACTGGTACTTGGTCACGGGTTAAATGGACATCGAATTCAAGCCCTTCAATTCCGTGTGCCAAAGCGTAACGAAAACCCGCCAAACTATTCTCCGGAAATTGTTTGGGATAACCGCGATGACCAAAGATTAATGTTTTAGATTGCATACGACTCTCCCCTTTACTGCTACAATAATGCTATGCTTAATATTAGCAAGATTTATAAATTAGTCAACTCAAAAAGACAGGTGATTCTTAATGCAGAATCACCTATCTTTCATTTACTTGATAGTAATTTCATTCTTGAAATCGGATAATAAACCAGCTTCGCTCGGCCGATAATTGTTGTTTCATCAATTGGACCAAATGTGCGGCTATCTTTGCTGATGCGCCGATTATCACCGAGTACAAAATAATGGTCTTTAGGGACCGTTTGATGCCCGGTTAAAACCGATAAATCAAAATCAGAGGTCAAAACGGTCTCTTGATTTTTTTTAACCGTCAGGAAAGGTTCGGTCACCGGACGATTATTAATATACAGTTGATCATCCCGATAACTAACCCGTTCTCCCGGTAGCCCAATCACCCGCTTAACATAAGTCGTGCCATCTAGTTTAAAGACGATCACTTCAAAACGTTTAATCTGGCCAAATTTCTGCAATACTAAATAATTACCGGGTGCCAACGTTGGCCGCATCGACGTCCCGACGACCGTGGCTGGGACTAATAACCAGGTGCGAATCCCGAGTGCTATCAAACCGGTAACGCTCATAACCAATAACCACTTGCTTAATCGCCGTTTCATGATGACACTCCTTAGGCTTGTTCACTTTCTTGATACAACACGTAGGCCTCATCAAAAATCGTCATACTGGGTAAATAACTCCCGTTGAGCTCTAAATATCGCGATAGCGGTTCATACTCGCCGATTTGTTTGGGAAATGATTGATCAAAAAAAGCATTGTTCGCAAACTGAGCAATTGGTTCGTAGTTATTGGGATCACGCTGGGTCATTAAATAGCGATAAAAACTCTGCTTCATGCCGCCACCTTATTTCTTATTTTTTAATGGTATATAAACCGATAAATCAATTTTATCCTGTTTTAAATTAATGTGTTTAGCCGTCACTTGAATCCCGTTATCGAGTTTAAATTCGTTTAAGCGTAAGGTAATCGTATTCTTCTTAGCGTTCAAAACGACCCACTTAGGGAATTTATATTGACGTTGAATGTAATTAAAGACAAAGGACATCGGTACTTTCAATTGACCAACGGCTAGCTGTTTCGCCTTTAATTGAACATCGCCGTTTTCCAAGACATAGGGTTGGAAGAATAAATTAAATTCGACCGGAAACCCTAAGAACTTAAACTGGCCGGATAAAATCGCCTGTTGGCCCAATGTAAATTGATACTTTATTTTAGAATCTTGTAGATAATTTTGCAAATAATACGCGACTAAACTATTGATTTGTTTCTTCTGCATTTGAATTTCAAACGTACTATCCGCTTTAATCACTTTTTCAGTCTTGACTGCAGGGGTTTGTGGCGCCGAAACGTTATAACCAACAAAGCCCACAGTGCCAATAATCAACGCTAATAACACGATGAAACTGTATTTCCAATAATTAATCGTTTTCTTGGGCTGTTGGCCCTTTTTTTGTTGTTTCATGTCTTGTCTAGTTGTCATCAGTTACTTCCTTTGAGCCATTGCTTTTGATGGGCCTTCATTACCGACCAAAATGATTTAGTCAACAATTGATAGCCTTTTTGATTCGGATGAAAATGATCAGTATCACTAATATACGGATTCAAATGTTCATTAGCCGCCAACGTTTTTTGCATCTGCGTGCTATCCATTTTGGCCAATGACTTCGTTTGTTTCACGTAATGACCATCTCCGTGGGTTAAATCTTGATCACTGTTAATGTAGTAAATCCCTTTGAATTCCTTAGCGGCCGTCTTAGCGGTCTGATTCCAGAGCGTCACGGCTTTCGACATACCCGTAATTTCTGGAAAATAGACGTAAAATGGGTTGTAAACGCCCATGATAAAAATCGGCGCATCCGGATTCTGTTGGCGAATTTGCGTTAACAAAGTCGTTAAATGGGTTTGATATTTCTTCTGACCCGCCGTGACTTTGGCTTGGTCTAATTCAAAGAAATCATCTTGTAAAACGGCCATTAAATCGTTGCCACCGACCGTCAGTGTGATTAAATCAGCTTGTTTTAGTTTCTTTTGAATCGTGGTTTTCTCACGAATTCGTTTTTCAATCTGATAACTTTTTTCACCCGTCACACCGTAGTTAACGGTTGTTACTGGATGACCGGTCGCTTGCTTAATCTTTTGAGCCACGAGTGGGACGTAACCACCCTTGTTGGTCTCATCACCAACCCCGTGCGTCAACGAATCGCCAATCGCAACTAGTTGGAGTGTCTGTTTAGGCTGACTGGCTTGAACCGATTGACTCTGCGCTGTTTTTCCAGTTGCGTTCGTGACTTGTTTGGGTTTAGGAGTCAACAATTGCCAAATCATAAAAACAATGACAATCGCGCCGACTAAAATCCCTAAGTCAATTAATAATTGTCGCGTTTTTTTCAATTCTGCCACCTCAAAATAAGCTAGATAATAATTAAGGCTGGGACACGTAAAATGTCAACCAGCCTTATGTGTTACATTTACAATTTAAACCTTAATCTTCTGTATAATACATGACGGCAAACGCGCCAGCACCCGCATGCGTTGCAATCACGGGATCGGTTGTCCGAACTAGAATTTCAACATTGGGAAACCCAGCTTGTAACTGCGTTTGAATTTTCTGACTTAATTCCAAACCGTCCGCATGTGAAATGCCAATTGCTTTAACATTTTTTAATTCACGTAAATTAGTTTCCATCTCATCAATGAACTTCGTAATGGTCTTCATACCGCGACCCTTACGCAATACCTTCAGTTCACTATCAGCGACTTCTAAGATTACTTTGATATTCAATAGGCTTGAAATCACACCAGCAGCGTGACTTAAACGGCCACCCTTAACCAGGTTCGTCAAATCAGTGACGCCCATATACAACTTAGTGTGATCGTGCACGGTTTGAATCGCCGTTAAAGCGTCCGCCATTGAACCACCCGCTTCGATAACTTCGGCCGCTTTCAATACTTGGAAGGCCATCGCACGATCTGTAAAATCACTATCGATCACCGTAACGTCTGCCTTAGCCATTTCGCCGGCTTGACGAGCGGTATCAACCGTCCCGCTAATCGCGCGTAACATATGAATTGATAAAATTTGACTGCCATCAGCGGCCAAATTTTCGTAAGTTTCAATGAAATTACCAATTGCTGGTTGGCTCGTCTTAGGTAAAGCACTAGCGCCAGCCATTTCAGTCATAAACTGATCACGGGTAATCGTTTCGCCGTCGATATAGACCGTATTATCAATCATAATGGTCAATGGAATCACTGTAATGTGATGTTCTTTAATTTCTTCAGCTGTTAATTGGATTGATGAATCCGTTACAATTTTAATATTAGCCACTGTTACTTCAGCCACACTTTCTATTCATTCTTAGGATAATTGTTGTTAGCCATCCCTTGATTGCGTATTCATCAAATGATAAATACCTATCGTTAGTATATCAGAACACGTCAAATTTTTCAGCAAAATTTAACAAGAATTCGGCCATTGGCTAGCGGTTAAGCAAGCCTTTGATAAATTTCAAACGTGTGTGGATAGCGATTACGCTCATCAACAACCCCGGCTTTGACATCAATTCGCTTAAATTGTGTGTAATCCAGTTTAGGCATATAGACGTCCCCTTTAAAGGCGGCCGCAATCTTCGTGACGTATAAATAATCAACAGTCTCTTTAAAGAGGTTGAAAATCTCAGCACCACCGATGATGAATAGCTTTTTAGTTGGGTTTTGTTGCGCATACGTTAATAATTCGGCTGGTTGCGTCATCACGAGCACCCCTGGTTCAGCCGTTAAACCAACTTGACGCGTGATGATAATATTTTGCCGACCAGGTAATGGCCGTTTTGGTAAGCTATCGTAGGTTTTACGGCCCATCACAACGACTTCATTAATCGTTTCACGTTTAAAATTAGCTAAATCATTGGGGAGACGCCACGGTAAATGCCCGTCTTGTCCAATCAACCCATTTTGATCTTCGGCCCATAAAAATGCAATCATCGCTTTTCCTCCTAGACAGCAACCGGCGCTTTAATCGCAGGTTCTGATTCATAGTTTTGAATTTTGATATCGGCAACGTCAAAGTCAAAGATACTTTGTTTATCCGGATTCAACCACAATTGAGGGGCCGCGTGAATTGGCCGTTCTAATTGGGTCTTAACCTGTTCGAGATGATTGCTGTAAATATGCGCATCCCCTAAGGTATGAATGAATTCGCCGACTTCTAAACCCGTTTCGTGCGCGATTAAATGCGTCAACAAAGCATAACTAGCGATGTTAAATGGCACACCCAAGAAGACATCCCCACTGCGTTGATACAACTGGCACGATAATTTACCTTCGTTAACGTAAAATTGGAACATCGTGTGACACGGTGGCAAAGCCATTGAGGGCACGTCTTCTGGATTCCACGCCGACACAATTAACCGTCGTGAATCCGGATTGGTTTTGATCATTTCAATCACATTTTTAATTTGATCAATCGTTTCACCACTGCGGGTTTGCCAAGCACGCCATTGTTTCCCATAAATATCGCCTAATTCACCGTATTGATCTGCGAACGCTTGATCGGCTAAAATTCGGTCGTCGAACTGTTTCATCTGCTCGCGGTAAACCGTATTAAAGGCTGCATCGGATTGGGCCCGATGACTAAAATCGGTCATATCAGGGCCGGTATAATCAGCACTTTGCACGTAGCGTTCAAACGCCCATTCATCCCAAATATGATTATTGTGTTCTAACAAATAGCGAATGTTCGAATCGCCCTTCAAGAACCACAGTAATTCACTTTTAATTAAGCCAAACGGTACTTTTTTAGTCGTCAATAATGGAAAACCAGCTTGTAGGTCAAAGCGCATTTGATAGCCAAACAAACTATAGGTACCCGTATTGGTCCGATCTTCTTTATAATGACCCGTTTCCAAAATAGTCCGTGCTAAATCCAGATAAGTTTGTTCTGACATAATAGTCTCCTCATTTCACCGCTTAGGCGTATTGACTTAAATAATCCCAGCGCGCCATTTTAACATCTAATTGTTGATTCAATTGATCCATATCATATTGCCATTGTGCTAGTTTATCATAATCAGCGCCATTTTCGTTCATTTGCGTTTTGATGGCTTCAATCTGTTCATCTAACGCTTCTAATTCTGATTCAATTTGGTCGTATTCTTTTTGTTCCGCGTACGTTAATTTCTGTTTGGTTTTAACGGGTTCAACCTGTGGTTCTTCATCGACTGGTTTAACACTCGCCGGCTTGCTAGTCGTGGGGGCGCCTTGTTTCGCTAAATAATCACTAAACAAACCCACTTCGCTCGTAATCTGACCCGCACCTTCGAACACCAATAACTTATCAGCCACTTGATCCAAGAAATAACGATCATGTGAGACCGTAATCACGGTGCCGTTGAAGTTATCCAAATAATTTTCCAAAATCGTTAACGTGCCGATATCTAAATCGTTGGTTGGTTCATCGAGTAATAAAACGTTCGGTTGTTGCATCAAGATTTTCAATAAATACAAACGGCGTTTCTCGCCACCGGATAATTTACCGATTAAAGTCCCGTGCATTGAGCGGTTAAATAAGAATTGTTCCAATAATTGGGTGACACTAATGCGTTCGCCATTCCGACCAACAACTTCTTCACCGGCTTCTTGTAAGTAGGCGATCACCCGTTTATTCGGATCAAAGTCTTCATTTTGTTGCGTATAATAGCCTAAATTGACCGTTTCTCCGACGATTAATTCGCCACTGTCTAACGGAATTCGTTGGGCTAAGACGTTTAATAGCGATGATTTACCCGCCCCGTTGACCCCGCTAATCCCAATCCGGTCGTTGGCTTGGATTAAAATACTAAAATCAATCAGAATCTGATGTGTATCCAACGTCAAATTCGCCTGTTTCAATTCTAAAACTTTCTTGCCGAGTCGCGATTGCCCCATCTGGATATCGACTTCTGAATCATCCGGTCCGGCCGTCAAATTTGATTTTAAATCGTTGAAGCGATTGATGCGGGCTTGTTGTTTCGTGGTTCGTGCTTTGGCACCCGCGCGCATCCACGTTAATTCTTGTTTGTAGAGTTGTTGTTGTTTATGAGCAGCTTGTTGTTCGCGTTCTAAGCGATCCGCCTTCTGCGTTAAAAATTGTTCATAGTTGCCCTCGTACGTATATAGTTGACCGGCATCCAATTCAAAAATCTGATTAGCGACGCGATCCAAAAAGTAACGATCATGCGTGACAATCAATAATGCGCCTTGATATTGCGCCAAACGTTTTTCTAACCATTCGATGGAATCAAAATCTAAATGGTTAGTCGGTTCGTCCAAAATCAATAAATCGGGACTTTCAATTAAAGCCTGCGCCAAACTAACCCGCTTTTTCTGGCCCCCAGATAACGTATTAATCGGTTGATCCAAATCGGTTAAATGCAATTGCGTTAAAATCGTCTTAATATCCGTATCAACTGACCAGGCATCTTGCTGGGTCATTTGAGCGTCGGCTTGTTCATATTGCGTTTGTAATTTCGGATTAGTCGGATCGCTGGTATACGCATCCAAAACCCGTTCATAATTTTGAATCGTTTTAAAAACCGGATTATTACCCGCAAAAATGGCCGCCATAATGCTTAAATCAGAATCAAATTTCGGCTTTTGTGCCAAATAACTGATTGAATACTGATTAGGCGTCTCAATTTGCCCACTGTCGTATGAATCAGTTCCAGTTAACGCATTTAAAAGCGTCGTTTTCCCGGTTCCGTTAATCCCGACGAGACCAATCCGATCCCCTTCGCGAATTAAAAAAGAAATCTTCTCAAATAACGTTTTTTCACCGTATGTCTTGGTTAAATCTGTCGCTGTTAATGTTTGCAATTAGCTCACCTTTTTTACTTTCGTTATCTTCAATCATAGCGAATTTTGGTCTAACTAACAATCAAAAAGTGAGCAATCCTTAATCGGATCACTCACTTTTTTTGAATATCGCTTAAATTTCTGGATAAATATCGGCAATCGTATGTTCTGCATCAATCACAATGTAGAGGTGACTATTCTTTTGAGAAATCTGACTGCTTTGATAAATATTATCCAAACCACTATTATCTTTATTTTTAAATGGGAAATAGATTTGTTGGGGGGCCTTATCTTGATCATCTTGGAACACTAAATCTAATTTTTCGATATCTTGATATTTAGTCGCCCGACCAAACATGCCCATCTCTAACGAGCCGGTGTTGATGTCTTCACTTTTAACGTGATCGGCTTCCGGTAGAATTTCCGCTTTAAAGCTCTTGCAAGGATGAATCTCTTGCATTGGACCACCATCAATGCGGCCGTAACTAGTGGTGACGCGACTAATCCAAATATCATTCAATTCCTTATGGTTAACGGTCCAAACGTCACCATTACGAAAATAAAATTTCAATTCTTTAAAAACATGTTGTGTCATTGCGATTCATCCTTTCTGAATGTGCTTACAAACGTATTCTACCATACTTTAGTCGCTAAGCGCGCTATTTTGTTTAACCCACTGGACTAACCTAGCTTGCTCGTTAGGTAACTGCCCATTGACCACTAATTTTTCAAGCTGCGTCAAGGTTTGACCGAGTTTCGGCCCTGGTTGGATGTCTAATTCTCGAATTAAGATTTGACCGTTAATTTGAAGCTCACGCTTCGTTTTAATTGGCAATGCCACGTAATGTGCCAGCCAATCCTGTTGCGCAATCGCACTCGGCGCTAACAACTGACCAATTTGTAAACAAATGGTCAATACGGCCTCGCCTGCTTCGTATAAATCCCAGGATTGCGCACTTTGCGCGATCAATTGTGGTAATAACACTAGACCAGCAGTTACATCAGCAATCACGTCGTTTGCGCATTTCCACTGTTTAAGGAATCGATTAGCGGTCGCGGGTGTTAGTTGCAGGCTCGCTGTTAACAAGAGCCACGCTGCACTTTCCGATGTGACACGTTGTGGGGGTAAGTCAATCAATCGTTGCAACGCAGCGGTTTGATCCACTAAACCAGGACAATACTGATTTAAACCCGTTGCAAGTAACGTCTTTAAGCCATTGTGCCGTTGTTGGCCTTGCATCAATTTAATGAATTCAACATGGATCCGTTCAACCGCAATTTTAGCTAATAATGCCGCGTGTTTTTGAATTGCTGCTTGAGTCGTTGGCGTGACGTCAAACCCGAGTTGGCTTTCAAAGCGCACCGCCCGCATCATACGAAGCGCGTCTTCATGAAACCGTTCGTCGGCCACGCCGACCGCTCGAATCTTTTGCGCCTTTAAATCCGCTAATCCGTCAAATAAATCAATAATTTCACCATCTGCACGCATCGCTAACGCATTAATCGTGAAATCACGCCGTTTTAAATCTTCAGCCAATGACCGTACGAAAGTGACCGAGTCGGGCCGCCGAAAATCTTGATAACCCGATTCCGTTCGAAAAGTCGTAACTTCATAACCCGTCCCGTGATCCAAAATCATCACCGTGCCATGTTGAATACCCGTATCAACCGTCCGGTTAAATATTGCTTTGACCTCGGCCGGATAAGCGGACGTCGCAATATCGACATCGTGAATGGGTAACCCTAATAAGTAATCGCGGACACTCCCGCCAACAAAATAAGCTTCAAAACCCGCCGCTTCAATTTGGTGTAAAATGGGTAACGCCATTTCAAATTCTGGCGCAAAAGTTGTGACTTTCATACGTTAACCTCTTATCTACTACTTGATTATTCTTATTTATCATACCATATCTTATTTATCAGTGACTGACATTCTAACTATTGGTTTTTTGCTAATCCGTGCTATATTTAAGGTAGCGCTTTTTTGAAGGAGGGATTTATTTTGACAAAAAAAATAACAATGACCACTACGATTCGCGATTTAGTCGTCATTGCCTTGGGGTGTGCCATCTATGCATTTGGTTTAGTGACCATCAACATTCAAAATCATTTAGCTGAAGGCGGTTTGACCGGGATTACCTTGATTTTACGCTATTGGTTTCATTTCGATCCCGCCTACACAACGATTGTTTTAAACATTCCCTTAATTATTCTTGGGTACCGTTTCTTGGGCAAGCGCGCACTCGCCTATACGATTTACGGCACATTGATGATGTCCGTTTTCTTATGGATTTGGCAGCGGGTGCCGATCATGATTGATTTAAACCATGATATTTTAATCGCGTCGATTTTAGCCGGGTTATGTGCCGGTTTTGGTAGTGGTATCATTTACCGTTATGGCGGTACTACCGGGGGCAGTGATGTGATTGCTCGCATTATCGAAAAAGAAAAAGGAATACCCATGGGTCGCTCACTACTGATGTTTGATATCGTCGTTTTGACCGCTTCATTGAGTTATTTGGACATTGAACACATGATGTATACACTACTAGCTTCTTATGTGTTCTCCCGAGTCGTTAATTTCACACTCGAAGGCACCTATGCCGCTAAAGGGGTCCTCATTATCAGTCAACAATTCCAACCAATTGCCGATGATGTCATGGCCGATATGGAACGTGGCGTTACTTTTCTCCATTCAGAAGGTGCTTATGCCCATCAACAGCAACCGATGCTCTACTGCGTGGTCAGTACCACTGAAATCACACAATTGAAACGGATTATCGAAGCTCATGATTCGGAAGCCTTCGTCTCCATCTTAGACGTCCACGAAGCACTTGGTGAAGGCTTTACTTATGAATCACCGCTACCACCCCAGAAAACACCAATTAAAGTGAAATAAACAAAAGAAGCCCCGCAACTCGTAAAAGTTGTGGGGCTTCTTTGATTGCGAAAACGCGCTTTTGGTTGTAGCAACTTCCGTTTAATCTAAAACGCGCTTCTCGAACAGACTTTTCCGTTTAACTAGTAAATTCCAATGATGGTTCAAACCAACCATCATTAAAATTTATAGGTTAATCCTCAAAGTCTAAGCGTTCGAATCAGCGCTCTTATAGTCTTCATACATTTCTTGCATGTCTAAATCATTCGGTTTTAATTTTAGATATTGTTCTAAGGCCGATAATAATTCTGGCACTTGTGCCATTTCTTGGAAGAAACGAATTAAATCGTGCAGGAATTCTGGGTCAGCTTTTAATTCGGGATAGGCTAATAAATAATTCTCCCGCGCCGCCGTCATTTGTTCTTCGGCAAATTGAGATTGCGCCAATGACCAATATAATTCCGCCGTTGGTTTATGATTTTCGATGGCGTCTTGAACCAAGCTGATATTTTCAGCATGGCGATTTTGCCGGCGATAAACCGCACTCAACGCATTGATTTCACCCATATTATCGGGATTAATCGCTAGCGCCTTCGTCAACATTTGTTCAGCCACCACATCGTCTCCCAATTGGAGCGCTAATTCACTGCCTTTTTGATAAAGAACTTCGCTATATTGATCGTAGCCAATCCCGGTTTGGACGGTCACTAAAGCTGCTTCCAATTGATTGATTGCTGCTTGAGCAGCCGCTAGATACGCATACAACGATGTGTATTGTGGATCTGTTTTTTGCAAGGCCGTCAATAACTTAATTGACCGTTCGTAATCTTTAATCTGGAGGTACAAAAAGCCCATTTGGAATTGATCGTCCGCCGTTAAAAATTCTTGACGCAAACCCTCATAGATTTCAAGCGCTTCTTCAAACGCGCCACTGCTGGCGTAACTCGTTGCTAACCGTTTTTGAATATTCACTTGACCGAGTTCCGTCACGTCTTGATCAATCAGCGCTTCATAATAATTAGCCGCTTTCCGGTATTCTCCTAATTCAAAATACAATTCAGCCAACGCAAATTGCATCACGGGTTCTTCTGGGAAGGCGCGAATCGCCGTTAATAATTTTTGTTCACTGACTTCTGGCAGTCCCATGGTTTGATAAACGTCAGCGGCCGTCAATAAACTTTCCGCATAAGCGTTTGACTCCGGCGTAATGTCACTTAAATAAGCCAACGCTTCGTCGTGTTGTCCATTACTGACCGCAATATCCGCCAATGTCGTCCGAATTTGGTCTTCATCGGGAAACTGTTTGAGTAATTGTTGATAAATTGCTTCAGATTGTTCCAAGAAACCCATCGCATACAGTTCTTCAGCCAAACTATACAACGTATCTGGATCATCAGCCGTTAGCGCTTGTTTAAAAAATTTATCCGCGGCTTCTAAATTATTATCTTCTAATGCTGTTAACATCTCTTCTGAATTCGTCATTTCAACCACCCTTTTTCAATTGTCCTATTCTATCACAATTCGACTCACTTAACCGTTAATTGACACTAAAAAAGGACTGGGAGACCCCAGTCCTAAGTTTGAATTCTTATTTAACAGAATCCTTTAATGCTTTACCTGGCTTGAATGCAGGTACTTTGCTTGCAGGAATCTTAATTTCTGCACCAGTTTGTGGATTGCGACCCTTACGAGCTGCGCGTTCACGTACTTCGAATGTACCAAAACCGATAAGTTGTACCTTGTCGCCTTGTTTCAAAGTATCTTGGATTGAACCAAATACTGCATCAACTGCAGCAGTTGCATCTTTCTTGGTTAAACCAGTCTTTGTTGCAACGCCTTCGATCAATTGTGCTTTGTTTGCCATAGTTTTCACCTCCTGCTCATCACAGATAATCAGTATTGTCTACCGAAACCATTTTTGAGTGGTCAAAAATGACGAAACAATGATTTGATCACCATTTCAATTTTTAATTTATCATATAAACCTAGTGATAGCAAGGTTTTTTGCTTAAAAAAAGGCTTTCGTCACCATTTAGTTAATCATATTAGCTAAATTACCACAAAAACACCCTATTTTCGTTGTCTAGGGATCAAATGAATTGGCGTACCAGTAAAGTCAAAGGTTTTACGCAATTGATTTTTGAGGAAGCGTTGATATGAGAAATGAAGCAAATTAATATCGTTCACAAAAACGACAAACGTTGGTGGCTTGACCGCCACTTGTGTCATGTAATAAATCCGTAATCGTTTCCCATTAATCGCTGGTGTTGGTGTGACGGTTGTCGCATCCATTAAGACATCATTTAATAGAGACGATTGAATCCGACGGTTTTGATTTTCACTGACTTGTTCAATCATCGCTGGTAAGTTTTGTAAACGGACGCCCGTTTTAGCGGAAACAAAAATAATCGGTGCGTAGTCTAAGTATTGGAATTGGCTCCGAATATGGTCTTCGAATTCCTTCATTGTATGGTTATCTTTTTCCAAAGTATCCCATTTGTTGACGACAATGATAATCCCACGGCCGGCTTCATGCGCGTACCCTGCGACTTTTTTATCTTGTTCACGAATACCTTCTTCAGCATTCAAGACGACCAAGACAACGTCAGAACGGTCAATAGCCCGTAAAGCCCGTAAGACGGCATACTTTTCAGTATTTTCGTAGACCTTACCCCGTTTACGAATCCCGGCCGTATCAATCATCGTAAATTCTTGATCGTTTTCAGCCATAAACTTAGTGTCAATCGCATCCCGCGTCGTGCCTTCAATACTCGACACAATGACCCGTTCTTCTTTGAGCATCGCGTTAACCAATGATGATTTACCGACGTTCGGACGACCAATCAAACTAAATTTGATACTGTCGTCTTCTTCTTCTTGATCTTCAGTTGGGAATTTAGCCACCGCAGCGTCTAATAAATCCCCAATCCCTTGACCATGACTCCCGGAAACGGCAATTGGATCGCCGAAGCCGAGACTGTAAAAATCAAAGATATCTTGACGTTGTTCAGGATTATCAGCTTTGTTAACCCCTAATAAAATTGGTTTATCGGCCCGGTAAAGAATTTGAGCCACGCGATCATCCGCATCCGTCACGCCTTCACGTGCGCTGACTAAAAAGATAATCACATCGGCTTCTTCAATGGCAATTTCTGCTTGTTGCTTAATTTGTTCAACGAATGGTGCATCACTAATTTCAATCCCACCGGTATCAATCAAACTAAATTCGTGGCCTAACCATTCACTATTCGTGTAAATACGATCACGAGTAACCCCTGGTGTGTCTTCAACAATCGAAATCCGTTCGCCGGCAATTCGATTAAAGATTGTTGATTTCCCGACATTCGGGCGACCAACAATCGCGACAACTGGTTTTGTCATAATAATCATTCCTTTCAAACTTGATAATAATTCCGAGATCAAGCTATAACAATCAATTATAGCATATTTATGACGCCGATTCCGCAATTCCTAAAAAAAGGCCACTATCCCATTTTATTCAAAATTAAATCCGATTTTAACCATCTAAAACTTACAGAAAAGTCACATTTAATCGGTAAAGTACTCATCAAGTTATTCATAATAACTAATACTTAACAAAGGGGCTCCTGCTTTTGAACAAGAAACACCTTTATGAAATCGACTTTATGCGTTTCTTTTTTATCATTGGCGTTTTAGCGATTCACACCATCGGCATCGTCAAAAAACAATTCGATCCAACTAGCTTAACCTACCAAATTTTTGGTGGTTTGCACGCCTCTTTTCATTTCACCCGAACCAGTTTTATGTTTGTTAGTGGTTTGGTGCTCTTTTTTAGTCTCAGTCACCGACCCGTCAGCTTATTGAAGTTCTGGCGTAAACGATTCTGGCTGATTGGGATTCCCTATCTCGCTTGGAATCTGGTCTATCTCATGTTACACGGTCAATCCCCGTTAACGCTGACCTTTTACCAGCAACTGGGCCCGCATTTATTACACGGTGATTTAAGCTATCTCTATTATGTGCTCGTCACGATGCAACTCTATCTGATTATTCCGCCATTATTCAAATGGTTGCAACACAATCAACGTTACCACCGCGTCATTCTCTACAGTAGTTTCTGGTGTCAAATTCTCATTACCCTACTGATTAAATTCGTGATTCCCCACCTCGATACCAGTCACTGGCCTTACCTACTCTCCCATTACGGCGTTTTCGTTGGGACTTATCAATTCTATTTCATCGCCGGTGCTATCACCTGTTTGAACTACCAAGAATTGACTGAATGGCTCGATAGTCACGGTCCCAAACTCATTCATCTTTTGTGGATCGCCGTGCCAGCTATCTGGCTTTATTACTATTATGATCGTTTCATTCTCCATTTAGGTGATATTCCTTCTAAATCCGTTCATCAACCGTTATTTGTTTTATACGCCTGCCTTTTCATTCTGATCATCCTATATTTAGGTCGACGTTGGGCCGCTCACCGATTAGAACCCCATTGGCGCTGGTTTTCAAAATGGGTCGCACTCGGCGCCCAGCTATCATTCGGCATTTATCTTGCCCAACCGATTGCCATTACAGGTTTCAAATGGTTCTTAGCCAATACTCACCTGAGCACCCTGGCGCTGATCTTAATCACACCAATTGCGCTCCTTGTTATCTACGGTTTATCCTTCGGGATTGCCTATCTCTGTTACCAAACGCCTTACTTAGCTTATTGTATCGGCCGTCCCAAAAAAATACTTAAAACGAGGTCCTCGTCATGTCTAAACTCAGCGCAACCCTGCAAAAACAACTCTTACAATCAACAGCCAAAACACGAGTAACTGATTTAGCTGCACAACACGTTTTCGATGCGGCAACCGTTAATCGTGATTTACAACACTGTCTCACTTTTTTTAATAATCAAGGTTTACAAACTGGCGACTACCTCATGTTAGGCTTACCCAATTCTTACCAATTCTACATTACTTATCTCGCCGCCTTAATCACGGGTTTAACGATTACCGCCGTCGATCCCCAAATTCCCAATAATGAAGCGCACCAACTCTTAGCCAAACAAACTTACGCTGCCGTTATTTTCGCCGAAGACACACATTTTAGTACCCCAGAACCCCACTTACGATTGAGTATCAATCCTGAATTAGCGACTAGTCATTACTGGCAACGTCAATCAATTAACCATCACCAACCCACTAATTGCGTGCCGACTGAAAATTCGTTAGCCATTTATATGTATACGTCAGGTACGACTGGTACCCCCAAAGCAGTTGGCTTAACCCACGCTCAACTATTGGCAGCTATTCAAAACATCATCGCGGGCCATCAATTGACCGCCGCGGATCGCACCTATCTCTGTTTACCGCTCTTTCACATTAACGCCCAAGTCATTTCTTTATTGGCCACGACGGTTTCCGGTGGACAACTAGTGATTGCCCCTAAATTCAGTGCCAGCCAATTCTGGGCCACGGTTCAAACCGCGCAAATCACTTGGGTCTCATTAGCCCCAACCATCATCAACATCTTACTCAAAAAAGCCCCCCAATATGCAATCAATCATCACTTGCGCTTCATTCGCTCAGCTTCAGCCCCACTCGCCATCACGACGGCACGTCAATTTGAAAAGACCTTTCAAGTGCCGTTAATCGAATCCTACGGCATGACCGAAGCTGCCAGCCAAATTTGCGCCAATCCACTCCAACACCGCAAGTTAGGCTCCGTTGGCGTACCCATTGGTCTTGATTTAAAAATTGTCGCAGCCGATCATTCAACCTTACCCGCCAACCAAATGGGTGAAATCGCCATTCGTGGAGCTAACGTGATTACGGCCTATCAAAACAGTTTAGGAAACACCGACTTCGATCAAGGTTGGCTGATAACCGGCGACCTCGGTTATCAGGATTCCGAAGGTTACGTCTTCATCAACGGTCGGCAAAAAGACGTGATCAATCGCGGGGGTGAAAAATTAAGCCCCACAGAAGTCGAGAATATTTTATTAGCATTACCCTTCGTTGAACAAGTTTGTGTGACTGGCCAACCGGATCCGATTCTCGGCGAACGCGTCAGTGCTTACATTATCCTCACCAAGCACTCAACCGATGCACAACAACTCGAAGCGTATCACCAAGCCATTATCGAACATTGCCAACACAACCTCTCCCGGTTTAAACAGCCCGAAATCATTCATTTCGTCCAAGCCTTGCCCAGTGGTCCGACCGGCAAAGTTAAACGGCATCAATTAACTGATTTTGATTTACAGGAGGTGGCCCATTATGGCTAAAACACATTGGTTTAAAAAACTGGCCGTCGCACTTTTCTGTAGCATCTGGTTAATCGGCGCCGCCTTTGGCTACCACTATCTCTACGGTAATCAAACGGCCGAAGCCAAAACCGTGATTACGATTGGCTATCAAAAAGGCGATATTTTCCAGATTGCCAAACTCGATGGTGGTCTTGAAAAAGCGTTGGAAAAGGAAAACTACACCGTTAAATGGCATGAATTCGTCGACGGTAGCGCCTTACAAGAAGCGCTTAAAACCGGTTCAATTGACTTCGGTCGGACTGGTAACACGCCACCGGTGATTGCGCAAAGCAGTGGCGCGCAAATCGTCTATGCCGCTGCCGGTTATTCTAAATACCAAGGTAGTGCAATCCTGATTCCTAAAAATAGTACCGTTAAATCGGTCAAAGCCTTGAAAGGCCAAAAGATTGCAGTTGCGAAAGGCACTAGCGCTCATTACTTCTTAATCAGAGCCCTCAAAAAAGCCGGTCTGACTTTGAACGATGTTGATGTTCAATATCTAGACGCTGGTGCCGCTCGAATTGCCTTTGAAAAAGGCGCCGTTGCTGCTTGGGTCACTTGGGATCCCTATACCGCTTCGGCGCAAACTGATATCGGCGCGCAAATCCTAACGACCGCCGAAGGGTATACAACCGATCGTGATTTTATTTTATCCACTAAATCCTTTACGACCGCTAATCCTGACGTGACTAAACTAGTCGTCAGTCAGACCAATAAGGCCCTCAAACGCGCCAATCAAAATAAAAGCCAATTGATTAAAAACCTCGCCAAAGCGTTGAAGATGGATCAAGCGACGATCACCTTGATGGTCAACCGCCGGACTTACGGGCTAGAATCAATCTCCACCGAAATTTTGAAAGAACAACAATCCATCGCCGATACTTTCTACGATTTAAAATTAATCAAAAAGAAAGTTGATGTTCAATCCGCTAAAATCGAAAATTAATAGTCAGTAGGTGTATCATGCAAAAGTTCAAAACTAAGCTCCTCAATTTTTGTTTACCGGCATTACTGCCCGTCAGTTTATTACTGATTTGGCAAGTCGCAAGTCAGCTCAACTTAATTTCCACTAAATTTTTCCCGGCGCCTTCGACAATCATCAAAACAGCTTACACCTTGGTGCAGGGCAAAGAACTCTTCAAAAACGTCACCATCAGTCTTTACCGCGCCACTTTGGGCCTCGGAATCGGTGCTAGCTTAGGCTTACTACTCGGGCTACTCACCGGCCTCTCCCACCGCGCCAACCAATTACTCGATTCGACCATCCAAATGATCCGCAATATCCCGCATCTCGCATTACTCCCGCTCGTCATCGCCTGGTTCGGGGTGGGCGAAACCAGTAAGATTTTTCTAGTGGCCGTTGGCGTCTTCTTTCCCCTATACGCCAACACGGTACACGGGATTCAAAGCGTTGATCCAGAATTGATTGAAATGGGCCACGTTTACCAGTTGAGTCGTTGGCAACTCTTCACCGATATTATCTTTCCAAGTGCGCTGCCAGCCATCCTAGTCGGGCTACGATACGCGCTCGGCATTATGTGGACGACACTAATCGTCGCCGAAACGATTGCATCCGATTCCGGTATCGGCTATATGGCAATGAACGCCCGTGAATTCATGCAGATGGATGTGATTCTCGTCAGTATTTTAATTTATGCGTTACTCGGTAAAATATCAGATTTAATTGCTAAGTTTTTCGAAAATGAAGCCAATCACTGGCAAATTAATGAATAAAGGTGGTTTTAAAATGCAAACAGTTCTGGAATTAAAAGCAGTTACCAAAAAATTCAACGGCCAAACCATTCTAAATCCGATTGATTTGACCATTCAGCAAAACGACTTTATCGCTGTTATCGGGAAAAGTGGTGCTGGTAAAAGTACATTACTGCGGATGATCGCCGGTTTAAGTGCCCCTAGTTCAGGCAGCATCTGGCAAAACCAGCAGCGCGTCACAACCACCAACGCCATGACCCGAATCATGTTTCAAAATCCTCGGTTGCTCCCTTGGAAAACCGTCGCACAAAATCTCAGTATTGGTCAAACTAAAATTACCGCTGAACAATTGGCAACGACCTTAACGCAAGTCGATCTAACGGCCAATCAACATCAATACCCGCTGACCCTCTCTGGTGGTCAACAGCAACGGGTTGCCTTAGCACGCATCTTATTACACCATCCCGAACTACTATTGCTTGACGAACCGTTTGGCGCCTTAGATGCTTTCACCCGGCAATCAATGCAACAACTCATTGAAAACCTGTGGCAAGCCCAACAATTAACCGCCCTATTGGTAACCCATGATATTGAAGAAGCCGTTGCACTCGCTTCTAAAGTCGTGATTGTCGGCCAACAACAACTGCGACAAGCAATTCCGATTAATCTCCCCCGTCCGCGAGATCGGCATAGTCCAGCATTTAAAGCACTCGTTCAACAAATCATTAGCCAACTCGAAACCAGTCAGGTTCAACCAGCTGGGTAATCAAAAAAAGGTGGTTATCCTGAAAACTCAGGATAGCCACCTTTTTGGACTTGATAGACAATTGATAACGTGCTTTTGAGTTGCAACAACCTCCGCTTAACCCAAAATCCCCCAATTATCTTAAACGCAAGATAACTGGGGGATTTTCTGTTAATGCTCAGTTGCTACCCGCAACTCAACACACTTACTTATTTATCTAATGATTTACCAATCAAATCGCCGATACTAAAACCAGTTTCTTCTTCTGGCATTTGATAATCAGATGGTGCAACATCTTTTTGTTCAGAATCTTTCGCACCCGCTGGTTTTTCTTGTAAAGCTTTGATTGATAAACCTAAACGTTGTTGATCTGGATCAACATTCAAGACTTTAACTTGAACTGTTTGACCTTCTTCTAAAACATCGTTTGGTGTCGCAATATGTTGATGTGAGATTTGTGAAATATGCACAAGACCTTCAACACCTGGGAATACTTCGACAAAAGCACCGAAAGTTGTTAAACGTTTCACAACGCCTTCTAAAACACTTCCAACGGGGGCTTTTTCAGCAATTTCATCCCAAGGACCAGGTTGTGTATCTTTGATTGATAATGAAATCCGGCCTTTTTCTTGATCTAATGCTAAGACCTTAACCTTAACCGTTTCACCAACCGTCAAAACATCTGCTGGTTGTTTAATATGGTCATATGAAATTTCAGAAACGTGGACTAACCCGTCAACGCCGCCTAAATCAATAAAGGCACCAAAGTTGGTTAAACGCGCAACTTCACCTTCGATAATATCACCAGGTAATAGTTTTTCAAAAACGGCTTGCAATTGTGCTTTGCGTTCTTGTTCAACTAAAGCTTTACGTGATAAGATTAAACGATTTTCGCTTGGTTCAATTTCAATAATTTGTAAAGTCATTTCTTGGCCTTTATAACCATCCAAGTTACGCACAAAACGGTCTGAAATCATTGAGGCGGGTACAAATCCCCGAACGCCTTCAACATCAACAACTAAACCACCCTTAACAACGCTTGAGACAGTCGCTGTTACGGTTTCTTGGTTCGTAAATTTAGTTTCAATTTCAGCCCAAATTTTACGTGCTTCTAAACGACGTTTTGATAATAAATAACTACCATTTTCTTTATCATTACCGATCGTTGAAATAACGACGAGGTCCATTACATCCCCAACTTTAACGATATCTGATAATTGGTCAATAGGTTGACTTGAGAGTTCTTTTTGAGGAACGACCCCTTCAACACCAGTGCCCTGAATTCCAACAATGACTTGGCGATCTTCAATTGCTAAAACTTCACCCTGAACAACGTCCCCAATTTTGACTTCGTGGACACTGTTCAAAGCAGCTGCCATAGCTTCGCTGCTCTGAGTTTCATTCAAGTTAGCATCACTCATACCTAAAATCCTCCTTAACGACTGACTGTCTATACACTTCTATTTTAGTTGAAGTCCCACTGAATTACCAGTTTTTTCCCTTAGTAATTCACTAATTTGGCATCTTTTGTTTCGTAATCGCTAATATTTCAGCGACAACTTGCTCAATTGTTAATTTAGTCGTGTCAATTTCAACCGCATCGGCCGCTTTCCGCAATGGTGAAACGGCCCGTGTACTATCTTTTTGATCTCTTAATTCAATTTCAGATTGCAACGTTGCTAATGGCGTATCGATGCCCTTAGTGATATTTTCAGCGTAGCGGCGTTGCGCGCGTTCTTTAGCACTGGCGACCATAAAAATCTTGACCGCAGCATCGGGCAACACCGTAGTTCCGATATCTCGACCATCCATCACGACTTGTCCTTGATCGGCAATCTCCCGTTGGCGTTTGACCATTTCTGTCCGAACAGCGGCCAAGGCCGCCACTTGTGAGACATTATTGGTAATTTCGGGCGTCCGAATCGTCAACGTGACGTCTTCACCATTTAGGAAAACTTTTTGACCCGCTTGATCGGGTTGAAATTCGATTTTGGTGTCCACTAATTTAGCCATCAAACCCGCTTCATCCCCGTAATCTAACCCCAAACGATTCGCAAGCACGGTCGTCGCCCGGTACATTGCACCCGTATCCACGTATACGAAACCTAATTGGGTTGCCACAATTTTAGCGACAGTACTTTTACCAGATGATGCTGGTCCATCAATTGCAATTTGCATTCAAAAAATCCTCCTAAAAATCATTAAAAAAGGCTGGAGAAAATCCTCCAGGCCTTCAATTGTTATTATTTAATATTGAGTTGCGTCCCTGGAGCGACACTTGAACTAGAGGTTAATCCTGGATTTAACGCTAACAATTCAGGCAACGTCATCCCGTTATTAACGGCCGCACGATAAAGCCCTTCACCTGATTTAAGGGTGTAGGTCCCAGTTGCCGATTCGGAACTACTACTACTGCTAGTTGCAGCAACACTACTGCTAGCACTGTCCGCTTGCGCTTGACTGGCACTTGCTGCAGCCTTTTGACTCTCAGCGGCAGCCTGACTACTACTTGCAGCGGCAGCTTGTTGGTCACTGGCCGCTTTAGCACTGCTTTCACTAGCCGTCTTAGCTTTACTTTCACTTGCAACTTTCGCCTTACTCTCACTAATTGATTGCGACTTCTTGGCCGCTTTCTTAGCACTACTACTGTCAGTGTTATCGACAATAATCTTAGAAGACTCTTCAACCGGTTTGTTGGCTCGGCTAGAATGAATGGTGTAAGCAATCGTTGGCGAAGCAATCAATAAAACTAATAAAACACCTAAAATAATGGCAAAATAAGTATTACCTTTTTCCTTACTTTTGGAAGCAACACGGGATAAATTACCTTTGTCATCACGATCATCATCAAATTGTGTTTCCCAGGGTTTATCTTCCGTCTGATTATCTGTTTTTTTCTTGTCATCTTTGAGCATTGACGGCCCTCCCTCTCGGTATTCTTTGATATTGTACCATAGACTTTTCAAAAAAACTTTAAAAAACACTAAAACAATTGGGCCAAAATCCTATTCCATGGCGTTAAACTATTTATTTTAGGGGCTTTATCATTAATTGCGTATTCTAAATTAATTTTTTCTAAAAATTCTAAATCCGTTTGATTCCCACAACAAGCATCGTCATGGTCAACCTGATGAATGGTTTCATCGAAATAATTAATGATGAATTGGCGGCGACAATCTTTAAAAGCCAAATAATCAAGCATTGTCTGTAAGGCAAACTGTTTTTCTTTTTGGCGATTCGTCAATAATTGTTCGACCGCGTTAGCCGATAAACCGAGTTGTTGGTACCGACGTAATAATTCAAATTCGTTACCCTCACTTTTTTTAAACAAATCCGGTTGCTTAAAAAATTGCTGAATCAAACTGTTGGATGGAATCCCAAAATCAACCAATGCCTGTTGTAAATACAGATCTTGCGGTGTGGTCAACACCATCGCATACGCCGATTGCCCATCACGGCCCGCACGCCCAATTTCTTGCAGATAACTTTCGATGTTCTGTGGCACATGGTAATGAATGACGTAGCGAATATCGGCCTTGTTGATTCCCATTCCAAACGCATTGGTCGCACAAATCACATCAATCGTTCCGTCCATATATTGTTGCTGGATCACGTAACGTTCCTGGGTCGATAGTGCGGCGTGGTAGTAAGCCACCCGCTGATTCGTCTGCTGTTGCAATAAATTCGCAATTTCAACGGTCTTTTGACGACTTGAGAAATAAATAATCCCAGGCCCTTGACTATTTTTAACTAGTTGGACTAAATAAGCATCCTTAGATTGTTCGTCTGGTTGCGGACTAACCCCTAAATATATATTGGGCCGATCAACTGACGTTAGGACTTGCTCAACGGCGCTTAGCTCTAATTTATCGATAATATCTAATCGAACTTGGGCATTCGCGGTGGCCGTCAACGCTAAGGTGGCGGTCGGCTTTAGTTGCTTTTTAATACCAGCTAGCGCTAAATAATCTGGTCGAAAATCAATCCCCCATTGTGAGATACAATGCGCTTCATCGACCACAAACAGATCAATCTGACATTGTTGCAAAGCGGTTAATATTTCTGGATTACTCAACGTTTCTGGCGCCATAAAAATAAAGCGAAAATCTGTCAAATGTTGTAACAACTGTTGGCGTTGTCCATAATCCAAATTGGAATTAATCGCGACGGCCCGCTTTTCACCTTGATAGTTCAGTTGCGCCACTTGATCTTGCATTAACGCAATCAATGGCGAAACGATCACGGTTGTATGGCCCAAACAATAGGCCGATAACTGGTAACACAACGACTTTCCCGTGCCGGTCGGTAAAACGGCCAGTGTATCCCGACCAGCCAAGACGGCCTGAATAACGGCCGCTTGTCCTGGTTTAAAGGTGTCGTAACCAAAACGCTGTTTTAAAACCTGTTGAATATCCCACGTCATTGGACCGCCACCTTTAATTTAATTTGATATAACCGGTATTCAAAGAAATCGATTGCCGGAACAGTCGCTTGAACGGCTTGAAAACTGACCGCCGCATCCTGCGAAAATAACGTGTCTAACTCGCTCTGATGCGTTAAATAATCAGTAAACGGAAACTGCGGCACTAATATGGCGATTTCGAGTAGATGTTCCAGAATCGTCCCCGGTTTAATGTGCCGTTGTTGACTGATTTGATCAACCGTCTGCCCCGATTGGACAGCTTGCCAAGTTTGAGCGGTACTCTGACTTAACCGACTTGGATTGTCCAACACTAGTCCCTCTAAGACCGAAAATTGAGCTAGTGATTGGCGCAACTGTGTTAAGAGCTGCGCAAACCCATCAAGCGTTCGTAATTCAATGGCTAACGGTGATTGTCCCAACAACTGCACGAGCTGTTGTTGGCTACTGCCGGTGACTTGATGCCCGACTAATCGATTGGCTAATAGGTCAGCTTGTTCGGGCGCTAATTCCCGCAACAGCGTGCTGAGCTCATTTTGAACCTGTTGTGGAAAATCAGTTTGTTGTTTATGTTGTTTAAACCAATAGACGACTTGGTTGCGTTCATGTAAACTGATGGTCACGGGAAAATAGCGCTGATTATGGTGGGCGTATTCTGATGTAATTTGGAGTGCCAGTAATAAGCGACTTTGAAACGCCGTCAATTTACCCATCTGTGGCCCATCATAATGAGTCGGCCAAAATAAAGTTGGTCGGATTGCTTGTTTTTGTTGATCACCGGCTGGCGTCAACCAAGCAAAGCGGTCGTCACAGACTAACCAACCCGCTTCAACCATTTTATTTAATATCGCTTGAAATTGCGTCAATGATAGATTAGGATAAATTTGAAGCCATTTTAAAATATCGTAATCTAACGCCGCGTATAAATTAGACGTCGTACGCTTACCGACCAAGGTATAATACACCACTTGATAGCGGCGTTTGTCGGTACTAAATAAACATAAAAGATAATCAATTAACATCTTAAATTCCTTATCCTAGAAAGTGTGAATTCATTGTTATATAGTCGTGTTATTCCTGAACGTTGTATTGCCTGTGGGCTCTGTCAATTGAAGGCGCCAAACCTCTTCGATTATGATGCCGATGGTGTTGCCTTCTTTAAACCCGATCAGAATCAAGGTCAGGTCCCCATCGACAATCCACGTGATCAAATTGCATTCAAAGCAGCCTATACAGCTTGTCCAACGGGCGCAATTGTTCGCCAATCAACTCCATTTTCATCCTAGCATACCCCCACGTAAAAAGACACTATGGCATAATTAGTCGTATCATGATATTAATCTTTACCGCGCGCCACAACTCATCAATCTCCGTTCAAATTTAAAATGCGGTCTATCCTTAGTTCTGGATAGACCGCATTTTTAACTTGATACTCAATTGATAACCGAGTTTTGTCACAGCTTATTCTTTAAACCGCGGTTTTCATATGTTGTTTTAACCATGGTAAGATTCGTAAATATAAAATACCAAAGACAATGGTGATTAGCCCGCCTTTAATCAAGTTAAACGGTACTAACCCGATCAAGATGTACTGTAGGGTCGACATGCCTAAGTTGAGCCCCATTAATCGAATGTAGAGCGGTAAAATAAAGAGCCAATTGGCCAAGACCATCACAATCGTCATACTGATTGAACTGACGACCCCAGCTAAAATTTGACCTTTTAAAACACTCTTTTGCCGTTTGAATAAATAATAAAAAGGTAAAAGATAAAAAATAGACGCTAACACTCCGGCAAAATCGCCCACCAAACTTGGCAGACTAGCACCCGTCATAATGAAATGGAGCACCGAACGAATCACAGCTACCCCGATACCACCAAGTGGCCCGTAAATAAAGGTTCCAAGTAAAACAATCACATCACTAAAATCGACCTTCAAAAAAGGAAAAGCCAAAATGATGGGAAACTCGAAAAACATCACAATAAATGAAATTGCGCCTAACATGGCGACGCCAACCATTGTCCGTACTTTTGATGCATGCATCCGTAACACCCTCCAAATGAGGTTGTCTTCATTTGCGAACTCAAAGTGTTTGATTGCATTAAAAAAGGTCTATTAATCAGGGTGATTAATAGACCTTAAATGAATACATTCATACCCAAATAAGCTCTATCTTCTTCCATCTAGACTTTCACTATCGGTACCGGAGTCACACCGGTTCAGCCACTGCAAATGCAGCAGGTCGCGGACTATTACCGCCGGTCGGGAATTACACCCTGCCCTGAAGACGAACCATTAATATTTACTTCACGGAAAGCATACCAAAAAATAATTCTAAAAGCAACGATTTACTTTCGGTTTTTATGCCGTGGTTTTTCACTGAGTTCTGCCATCTTTTTGAATTCTGCGACTTCAATTGGTTTTAACGCCCGGTATTCACCAGATACTAAGCCATCAAGCGTTAAGAAACTATAGGTTTCCCGTTTCAATTTAGAAACGGGTAGCCCGACAGCCGCTAACATATTTTTAACTTGATGATTCATCCCTTCGTGAATCGTAATGCTGATGATGGCCGTATTCTTCCGACGATCAGTTGAAATAATTTTAGTTTTAGCTGGCGCTGTTTTACGTTTTTCTAACACGATTCCTTTACGTAATTGACGTAACATATCAGGCGTCGGAATACCTGAGACCTTAGCCACATAGGTCTTATCAACCTTATATTTAGGATGCATTAACATGTTGGCAAAGTCCCCATCATTGGTTAATAACAATAACCCTGATGTATCGTAATCAAGCCGACCAACTGGGTACACCCGTTCTGGAATATCTTCAAGATATTCGGTCACAACGGGCCGTTTCTTATCATCAGTCACTGCAGAAATGACTTGGCGCGGTTTGTATAACATGTAATAAACTTTACGTTCCCGTGTTAACGGTACACCATCCACTTCGATATGTTCTGAACCTTCAACTTTGATACCCATTTCGGTCACGACTTTACCATTAATGGTGACGTGTCCCGTTTGAATCAATGTTTCAGCCTTTCGCCGAGAAGCAACCCCAGCGTTAGCGATGACTTTTTGTAGTCGTTCCATTTATTGTTCTCCTTTATCGTCCGTTTGTGGACTGACTTCATTTAATGTTTGTTCAAATTGACGGAAATATAAATCAGCAGCATCCGCAGCCGGTTGATCTTCATCGATTGTTAATTCTAATTGTTCCAATTCTGGTAATTCTTTAAGTGTTGTTAAGCCAAAATAATCTAAGAAATAATTGCTTGTTCCGTATAAAATCGGCCGACCAGGGGCCTCTTTGCGCCCTTTTTCAATCACCAATTGCCGCGCTAATAACGTCTGAATGGCCCCGCTACTTTGCACGCCACGAACTTCATCAATCTCAATTCGCGTCAGTGGTTGCCGGTAGACGACAATCGCCAATACCTCTAAAGCGGCTTGGCTAATACTTGTCGAAACCGGGCCCGCAAAGTAACGTTTAATCAGCGGTGCCATTTCTTTTTTGGTAACTAACTTATAACAATCGGCAGCTTGAATCAGACAAATACCTGAATGGTCATCAGTTTGATAGCGCTGACCTAGTTTTTCCAATAACTGGCGAACCGCGGCCTCATCCAATAACACTAATTGGGCAATTTGGTTTAAAGTCACCCCTTCATCACCAGCAACGTACAATAAACTTTCAATTTCAGCGAGATGCTTCACTAGTCGATTCCTCTTTCAACATCACAAAAATCTGAGTCTCATAAGTTAGCTGATCACAGACAATGCGACGATCTTTCATTAATTCTAATATCGCTAAGAAGGTGGTGACAATTTCATCACAATCATTGGGATTCACAACCAACGATTCAAACGTCACCGCATTGGCTTGGCGACTTAACTGGGTTGTAATCCAATTCATTTTTTCAGTAATCGAAATTTCGTCATTCTGGACGGTTTTAAAAACCGGTTGACTAGCTTTGGCCTCCGCTAACATCTTGGAAACCGCCGCCGCTAAATCACGGGGTTTAATCACACCGCGCGCAAGTGGCACCACTTTTTCAGCGGGATTGGTACTAGCCGGTTTCGCAAAGAGTTGTTGGCGTTCCATTTCACGTTCTTGCAAAACACCGGCAATCTTTTGAAAAGCCTGGTAAGCCAATAACTGATCGACCAGTTCTTGACGTGGATCAACATAGTCGATGGTCTCTTCTTCTACCAACACCGGTGGCTTTGGCAACAATAATTTGCTTTTAATCTTCATTAACGTTGCCGCCATCACTAAATAATCACCCGCAATATCGAGGGCTAGTTCTTGCATTTGATGCAAGTAATCCAGGTATTGCGCGGTGATTTCAGCAATGGGGATATCATAAATATCAATCTTCGTTTGTTTAATTAAATGTAATAATAAATCCAAGGGTCCTTCAAAATCAGAAAGGACCAACGTCAACTGTTCAGTCATCTCGCAACTAATCCATTTCTTTAGTCTGGTGCTGTTCCCACTTAGCAATTAAAGCCGCTGTGTCTAAAGAACCCATCACCCGACTCTTAGGATACATCGCCGCTAATTCGTCTAATACCTCATAATATCGGTGATCACTGCGTTCAGACGGATTCAGTGAAATGTGCCGCACTAATATATAATCAGCACCCAATTCAATCCCAACAATCCCGGCAAAATCACCTGCTTCATTTTGCCAAAGATATAAAATATGTTGGTCATCGTTATTGTAAAAAGCCAGTTCTGATTGAACATGCGACACTTCTTTTAGATCAGGGATAAACGATAAAAAGCCCATCGCAATCTTTTCATAATCATTTTTGTACTTAAATAACATGTTGACCTCCAATGATCAAGCAAAGTTCTAATAGCATAACTCTACCACAGATGCTAACCAACAACAAATACGCCTAGTCTCTAGGATGGCTTCTTTGATAAACTTCAGTCAGATGTTTCTTACTGATATGCGTATAAATTTGAGTGGTTGAAATATCAGAATGCCCCAATAGCTCTTGGACAATCCGTAAATCGGCCCCATTTTCAAGTAAAACAGTCGCGAACGAATGTCGTAGTGTATGCGGCGTGACATCCTTTTCAATCCCGGCTAACTTAACGTACATCTTGAGATTCTTCCAGATACCTTGGCGCGTTAACCCGTTCCCATGAAAGTTAACGAACAAGTAGGGGTTTGACTGCCCCTTGGTTAACTTCGGACGACTACGGTCTAAATATTGATTGACCCAATCAACCGCGACATCACCAATCGGAATAATCCGTTCCTTGTTCCCCTTACCAATCGTTTGAATTAAGCCCAACGATAAATGTAAATCGGCTAATTTTAAATGAATCAATTCGCTAACTCGCAACCCAGTTGCGTATAACACTTCCAAAATCGCCCGATCGCGTAAGCCTAATGGTTTTGCGGTATCCGGTGTCTGCAACAGTCGTTCGATCTCGCTAGAAGATAAAACGGCCGGCAAATGCCGACCTTGTTTCGGGGAATCAATTTGTAACATCGGATTGATCTCGATTTGTTTTTCACGCAATAAATACTGATAGAACTTACGTAGCGTCGAAATACTCCGCGTGATACTGCTCTGTGCTTTATGCGCATCGGTTTGAACTTGTAAATAATTGATGATCACAAAATGATCCTGCGTAAATTCAGTTAACTGCTGTTGTTCTAGATAGGCCATAAATTGTAATAAATCTTGGCGATAACTACTCCGGGTATTATCCGATAAGCCGCGTTCAATCTTTAAATAGTGTAAATAGTCTTCAATTAACGTTTGCATATTTTTCTCCGAACTATAACTGACTTAAGTCAATTTGGCGTGTCACGTCGACTTTATTAGCGGGCAAACCGTTGTCCACGTTCAAGGTTTGACAGTGGTCACAGACGCCTTGTAAGGTTAACCGATGATCCAACACTGCAAATTGGAATTTAGCCAACACCTCGGCTTCAACTTCAGTCAATAAATCTTCATGAATTTCTTGAATTTGACCACATTGCAGGCATAATAAATGATGATGAAAATGACTATTTTGATTCGGTTCGCATAAATCATAATGGGTAATCCCATCTTCAATAAAACTAATTTTATTCAAAATATGCAATTCCGTCAAAATTTCTAATGTCCGATAAACGGTCGCTAAACCAATTTCTGGTGTCACCGCCTTGGTCAACATAAAAACTTGTTCGGCGCTCAAATGATCTTGATAATGTTCCAAAATAATGGCGACGGTGGCTTCACGTTGTGAGGTTAATTTGAAGCCAGCCGCTTGTAATTGATGTCGTATTTTTTCTAATTGGGCTGTTTTATCCATAATCGACTTCCTTCACTCCATTAAGCTCAAAATGATTAGTCCGTTAAATCAGCTTGGCCTTTATCCGTTAAACGTGTTTGACCGTCTTTTTGTTCGATTAAACCGCTCTTCATCAAGCGACCTAACGCCCGTTTGAAGCTCCCCTTACTAATCCCAAAATAACCTTTGATATCGTCGGGGTCACTCTTATCAGTGTAAGGCATCGTGCCGTCTGGTTGACGTTTTAAAACGGCGATGATCATTTCAGCATCATCCCCGATTTCTTCATAGGCCCGGGGCTTCAAGCTGACGTTTAAGCTACCTTCTGGCCGGACACCAATCACTCGACCTTGAACCATTTGGCCTAAACGGGGTTCTGCTTCACGTTCGGAAGGATGAATGAAACCAATATAGAAATCATCCGTTAATAGGAACGTTCCGACTAATTTTAAGCGGTAAACGGTCCCTTCAATATTTTCATTCTTCATTTCTGGTTTAGCCGCTTTTGAAATTGATCTAAAAATGGCTTCATCCGCAATCTTACCCCAAGTCCGACCTTTTTCATCGACTTCAAGGGCGATCATTAAACGATCACCAGGTTTGGGCCATAATTTATTGATGGTTGGCAATTCATCTAACGAAACGACCATGTCCTTATCAGGTAAACCGATATTGACGAAAACACCTAGATCACGACGCGTTTCAACGACTTCACCAAAGGCGTAATGGCCCACTCTTGATTTTGGGATAAACGTCGTCAAGATTAATTCGCGACTTGAGTTCTCATAAGCGAAACCTTCAACCGTATCACCGATTTCAGGCACTGTTTCAAGGCCTTCTTTGTTAAGCTTTAAAGTCACGCCATCTTTTTGAACGAAGAAAGCATCTTCGTTTTCATCTGTAACTAGGGCGGTAATAATTTGACCGATTAAGTTATTCATAATTTACCTCGTTTTATTATTTAGTGGAGCGGTATTAAATTAAAGACTGTTAAAATTGTATACGTCAAACCAGCGGCAATCACCGGGCCGGCCGCAATGCCTTTTAAGAAGACAACGCCCATAATGGTCCCAAAAACTAACGCAACGGTCATTTCAGGACTCGCCGCTAATAAGCCAACCCCTTTGGCTGAAAGAACGGCAACTAAGACCCCACAGCCGACTGCGATGAATCCGGCCGGCGTTTTAAAGGCGTTCAACAAATCCTTAAAGCCGATTTGCCCGGTCGCAATCGGGATTAAGATGGCGACCGAAATGACGGTCACGCCCCAATTAATCCCTTTCCCCTGAATAATCGGGAAAAGTTTGTTTGAAAATGGCAATAGTTTTAACGCTAAAACAACTGCCGATGCGATGATTAATGATTGGTTTTTACCTAATAAGGCGACGATTAAAATCGCCGCTAAAAATAGCCAGCTCTCCATAGTGACCTCCAATAAAGTCTCTCTACCATTGTAACGATAAACGCGGACCTTGTCAGCAAATTATCAAAACTATTTTCAGAAACTCACAAAAAAACGTCTGACAAAATAAGCATTTTGTCAGACGTTTCTTCAAATATCGGTTCTAATGAACCCGTTGATTAAAGTGCGTTTGTAGCACCGCGATAAACGATACCACGACGTGAATCAACTGTGATGACTTCGCCATCTTTGATAGCGTCAGTTGCATCTTTAGCACCAACAACAACTGGGATACCCATAGCGATACCAACAACAGCAGCGTGTGATGTTAAACCACCGTTTTCAACAACGATAGCACTTGATTTTTCGATTGCTGGTAAGTAATCTTTGTCAGTTGATTTAACAACTAAGATACCACCATCAACTGCTTTATCAGCAGCTTCTTTAGCGTTTGAAGCAACAACAGCCTTGCCAACGATTGTTTCATCGCCAACGCCTTGGCCCTGTGTTAATTTAGAACCAATTAATTGGATCTTCATAACGTTAGTTGTGCCACGTTCGCCAACTGGTACACCGGCAGTGATCAAGATTAGGTCGCCTTCTTTAGCAAAACCATATTCTTGAGCTGTTTGTGTTGCCAAGTTGAACATATCGTCAGTGTTAGCTGGTTTCTTAGCAACAACTGGGTAAACACCGTAACTAACTGTTAAGCTACGACGAGTACGTTCGTCAAATGTAACGGCTAAGATGTCAGCTTGTGGCCGATATTTAGAAATCATGCGTGCTGTTGAACCTGATTCAGTTGCAGCAACGATTGTCTTGATGCCTAAGTTATGAGCAGTATGTGCAACAGCTTGGCCGATTGATTCAGTCAAGTTTGTTTTGCTGTATGCTTTTAAAGCATAAGCATCACGGTCTGTTAATGCTTTTTCAGTACGTTCGTCGATACGAGCCATAGTTGCAACAGCTTCTACTGGGTAGTCACCGTTAGCACTTTCACCTGAAAGCATCGTTGCATCAGTACCATCCATAACAGCGTTAGCAACGTCATTAACTTCGGCACGTGTAGGACGTGGGTTTTCTTGCATTGAGTCTAACATTTGTGTTGCAGTGATAACTGGTTTACCAATTGCATTACACTTCTTGATTAAGCTCTTTTGTACGAAAGGTACGTTTTCAAATGGAATTTCAACACCCATGTCACCACGAGCAATCATTAAACCATCAGAAACTTTCATGATATCGTCAATATTGTCGATACCTTCTTGTGATTCGATTTTAGGGAAGATTTGCACATGTTCCATGTGTTTTTCTTCTAATAATTGACGAATGTCTAAAACATCTTGAGGTTTACGAACAAAACTTGCAGCGATAAAGTTAATTTCGTTATCTAAACCAAAACGGATGTCACTAGCATCTTTTTCAGTGATACCAGGTAAGTTGATTGAAACACCAGGTGCGTTAACACCCTTACGTGAGCCGACCATACCATCATTTTGAACTTCAGTAACAAGTTCGTTAGCAACTTCGTCTTTTTCGATAATCTTAAGATCCACTAAACCATCATCGATTAAAACGTGGCCACCAACGTGTGTATCAGCGAATAAACCTGGGTAAGTAACAGCAATCTTTTCAGGCGTTCCTTCAAGTGTATCGTCCATTGAAATGCGCACTGTTTCACCAGTGTGTAATTCAAATTTCTTACCAACTTGAACAGTTGTCCGGATTTCAGCACCCTTTGTATCTAACATGATACCAACTGTTTTACCAGTTAATTTTTCAGCTTCGTGAACCATTGTCATTCGGCTTAAATGTTCTTCATGATCACCATGTGAGAAGTTAAAGCGGAATACATTAGCGCCTGCTTCGATTAATTTTGTGATGATTTCTACACTATTACTTGCGGGACCAAGTGTACTTACGATCTTGGTTTTTTTCATAAGTGGAGTCTCTCCTTTTATGTCTCTTTTTTTAAAAGACTTTGCAGTCATTTTAACAAATTTATTGTGAAACGTTACTAGTATGCTAAATCAGCGTTTAAATCGTACAACCCTAATTGAGCGTGATGCTTGTGATTGAATAAGTCTGTAATATCATGTGCAATAATTTCATTCTTTTCAATTCCTAACGCCAAACCGCCTTTGCCTTCAAGCAATAATTCAACTGCTTTTGAGCCTAAACGACTTGCTAAAACACGATCGCTAGCTGTTGGTGAACCACCACGGACAACGTGTCCTAAGACAGTTGAACGTAAGTGGAAATCGCCGTATTCAGATAATTTTTCTGAAAATTCATCAGCATGCATCACACCTTCAGCTAATACGATGATGGCATGTTTTTGACCATGTTCACGTGAAGCACGTAATTTGTCAGCCACTGCTTTTACATCAAAATCATGTTCTGGAATAATAATATCTTGTGCGCCACCGGCAACGCCGGCCCACAATGCGATATCACCAGCACCACGACCCATCACTTCTACCACGAAAGTTCTTTCGTGACTGGCAGCTGTATCGCGGATTCTATCGATTGATTCAAGCACCGTGTTAACCGCTGTATCAAAACCGATTGTTTGGTCAGTAAATGGAATATCATTATCAATTGTTCCTGGTAGTCCAATTGTGTTATAACCATGTTCTGTCAAACGAAGTGCACCGTGATAAGAACCGTCACCGCCGATAACAACCAAGGCTTCAATCCCAAACTTGTTGAGTTGTTCGATCCCTTTTAGTTGTCCTTCGACTTGTGCAAATTCTGGATAACGAGCTGAATACAAGAAAGTACCGCCACGTTGAACCTTGTCACCAACTGTAATTGGATCCATCTTGAAGATATCACCGGCCACTAAACCAGCGAAACCGTAATTGATACCATAGACTTCAAGGCCTTCATGCATTGCTTTTCTTGCAACGGCACGGATTGCAGCGTTCATACCAGGTGCATCCCCACCACTTGTCAAAATACCTATGCGTTTCATCTTTTCACCCCAGGCAAATATTTTACTTGAAAAAACCATTTGGTCATTTCAAAGTCACTAATATAGTATCACTTTTCAGAAAAGAAGTCTTGTATTTTGCGAACTTTTTCCGAAAGATGTTTTCATTTTATGATTCTAAAAAGCCTTTTAAAATAGCGTTTCCCGTTCCTAATAGGCTTGTAAGCGCCGTCGTTAATGACGAGTTACCATTCACCCAATAATGTTCTTTCAACAAAATTGATTGTTTCGTCGCGGCATTATACAAGATAACGGGCACCTGACCGGGCTGCTGTTCCAACAACCGATATAGCTGTCGTTCCTGGTCAATCGTCAACGCGGTTTGGACCCGTAAATACAACGTGGCTTTGGGCAAGCCCTTTTGAACGTCATCCGCTAGTTGGATCTGATTGGCAACGATTTGCAACTCGCGCCGTTCTTCAATCTTCCCGGTCACCAGCAACACTTGTTCCGTCGCTAACCAACTTGCGACTTGTTGATAGAGATTCGCAAAGATCGTGATACTAATCTCCCCCGTCGCATCTTGCCCGGTGACAAACGCCATCTGATCGCCTTTTTTAGTCCGAATCACTTTGATGCGCCGAATGAAGAGGACCAACCGCACATTCTGACCAGCGTGGAGTTCACTGATTGCTGGAATGTGATAATACCGTCGCGTCCGTTCGTATTTTTCGACGGGGTGCCCCGATAGATAGGCGCCTAAATACTCTGCTTCTTTATCGAGTCGTTCAGTCAACGTTAAATTCGGCACATCTTTAGGTTTGGGCGCGAGGACTTCGAATAAATCCAAGCTATCGCCCGCCAATTGGATACTGTCTAATAAATCTGGTAGATTTGTCAACAATTGATTCCGATTCGCGTTAAACCCGTCAAACGCACCACTGTAAATCAGCGCCGTCAAATTATCCGACTTTAAAAATTTACGATCGATTCGTTGTAAAAATTGTAACAACGATTGATACGGACCGTTGGTTTGGCGTTCCGTCAACATCGATACAACAAAATCGCGACGTAGCCCTTTGATACTATACAAACCGAATATAATGCCATCATCATCCAATTTAAAATACCGTTGACTCCGGTTGATATCCGGTGGCCGAACCGTAATCTGCCGTTTCTTCGCTTCGGTGAGATAGGTTTTAGTCTTAGTCGATTGGTTCAACACCGCATTCAACAAGGCCGCAAAAAAGGCTGCTGGATAATGGACTTTTAAATAAGCTAACCAATACGCAATCTTACTGTAAGCGACCGCGTGTGAGCGGTTAAAGCCATAATTAGCAAACCGTTCAATATAGTCGTATACCTTGGTCGCAACGGCTTCAGTATGGCCCCGCTCAAGCGCGCCTTGAATGAATTTAGTCCGGTTAGCGTCGATTACCGCTTTTTTCTTTTTACTCATCGCCCGCCGTAGTAAATCGGCTTCCCCTAACGTAAAACCGCCCATCTCAGAAGCCGCTTGCATGACTTGTTCTTGATAGACAATAATGCCATAGGTTGGTGCTAGAATCGTCGCTAGCGAGTCATCTGGGTAGGTCACCGGTTCCTGACCATTTTTCCGTGCAATAAATGTGTCGATATTCTCCATTGGTCCTGGTCGATACAACGCATCCGTCGCAACAATATCTTCAAACGAAGTTGGTTTCAACCGACGTAAGACATTTTTAATCCCAGCCGATTCAAATTGGAAAATTCCGTTAGTATCCCCTTGTTGAAAGAGCGTCAAGGTTGCTTGATCGTCCAATGGTATTTGGTGGGGGTCAAATGGTTGTCCCGTTTGTTGACTCACTAGCTTAACGATATTGGCTAAAATCCCCAAGTTACGCAAGCCTAAGAAATCGATTTTCAACAGACCCAATTCTTCAACATTGCCCATCGGAAATTGGGTGAGTTCAATCGCGTCCCCACCACTTTGAAGCGCCACGGTATCGGTCAACGGTGCTTGACTTAACACAATCCCGGCCGCATGCGTTGAATAATGCCGCGGTAGACCTTCAATTCGCTGAGCCGTTTCAAATAACAACCGATTTTGTTGACTATCGGCGACCAAATTTTGTAAGACTTGCGACTGTTGATAGGCTTCTTGTAGACTGATTTTTAAGACATTCGGAATTGCCTTAGACCAACTACTCATTTCAAATTGACTGAGCCCGAAAACTCGGCCGACGTCGCGCAAGGCCATCTTCGCCGCCAAGGTCCCAAAGGTGATAATCTGGGCCATATGATTATAGCCGTATTTCTGATAAACGTAATCCAAGACTTCATCACGGCGATTATCCGGAATATCTAAATCAATATCCGGCATATTCGCGCGGTTCGGGTTTAAGAATCGTTCAAACAGCAGTTGGTACTGAATGGGATCGACATCGGTAATTGCTAATGCATAAGCCACTAATGAACCCGCTGCTGATCCCCGACCTGGTCCAGTCATAATCTGTTGTTGATGCGCGTGTACCATGACGTCGGCTACAATCAAGAAATAGTCGGCAAAACCCATCTCGAAAATGACCTTGAGCTCGTATTGTAACCGTGTTTGGTATTCAGCCGGTACTGACTTTCCTGCAAATCGCGCCGCCAAGCCACTTTGACTTTGCGTTTCTAAATAATCATTCGCGGATTCTTGCTGCGGCGTTTTAAATCGAGGGAGTTGGGCCCGTTTGAAGGTTAATTCAACCTGACAAGCCGCCGCGATGGTTTGCGTATTTTGGACTGCTCCAGCTAACGCTAACGCTTCAAATTCAGCGGTAATCTGCGGCGCACTCTGCAGATAATAGCCCCCTTGTTGCTCCTGACCAATCGTTTGTAAATTAATTTGCGTCCCCGCTTTGATGTGTTGCAACACTTGAACTGAAAAAGCGTCTGTTGGTTGCAAGTAACGAACATCACCTAGCGCCACTAATGGCACTTGACTGACTTGACTCAGCGCGATTAAACCCGTCCGTTGTGGACTACCAGCCTGCTTAGCACTAATCCCTAAATAAAGACTATCGGTATCAACTGCCGCCTTTAATTGGGCTAAATAGGCTTGTGCTTGTTGGTCGGCGTCTTGTAATAACAAGCGGACGACTTCACTTTTTTGGGCTGGCGTGATCACGATTAAATGACTCAATAATTTTTGAATGCCTTCAAAACTAACGATTTCAGTTTGACACATGATTTGCGATGAAATTTGTAAAAGATGTTGATAACCCACTTGATCTTTGGCTATCAAAATAAGTGGAAAACGTTCTTCGAGCTGCTGCAGTCCACCAACTTCAATCGTTAAACCGAGTAGCGGTTGGATGTCGGCCGCTTTGGCTGCTTTATAAAAATCAACTAGGCCGTAAACCACATTCGTATCGGTCAACGCTAAGCTTTGATAGCCCTGCTCCTTAGCCGCTTGCACCAAATCAACCACTTTAGTCGTGCTTTCTAAGAGCGTATAAGTGCTTTTAACTTGTAACTGAACAAACGTCATTAAACGCTCCTTCTTTCTACTGCGTCTTTTTTGAATAATTCTAGTATACCAAATTATTTCGAATGAATCTCTTTCCAAAACGTGTTACAATATCATAGAATTGTATCAAAGAAAGAAGGCCAACCATGAAATACGTTATGAACCTCATCTGGACACTCATTTTTGGATTCGTCCTTGGTTTTATCGGTTCTAAATTAGACAAAACAGACTTTAGCGTGCAAACAACACTAATCGTTTCCGTCTTGTTCGGATTAATCTTGAACCTATTACCACTTGTTTTACCTAAAAAAATCGCTTAATCATTGATTAAGCTTAACTAATAAAGCGCCCCATAATCCGCAAAACGGGATTATGGGGCGCTTTATTTATTTTATTTCGTAATGTAGATGTATAAATCACTGGCAGAAAAGCCAGTGTTAAAGTTAACCCCGTTCGAATGAATCGTCTTCATCGTTGTTTGGTTATCTTCTTGACTCTTCTTAGTGAATTGTTCAAATTCATGCATCACTTTAGTCGCATCGGCCCCAGTTGCTTTAGCCAATAACGTAAAACTAATCCCAAAATCTTTAAGGGCTGCTTTATTCTTCAACGCTTTAACCGGCGCAATCAAGGTCAATCCTAGAATCTGATCATCTTGAACGTTGGCCCGAATCGTTGTGTTTTTAGTCTTAATCAATTGTTGTACACCATCATCAACTTTAGTTGGTAACAATTGTTTAGATTGTTTTTGTTGGGCTTTAATCATGGCAGCTTGAACGGCTTGTTGCGTCGTTTGTAACTCGACCAACTGATCAGCCGTAGCTTGATCAGCTTTAAGCGCTTGTGTTTGTTTTTGAAGTGATTGCGCTTTAGCTTGGTCGTCCTTAGAAAGCGCCATGCCAACTAACGCTTGATTATAGGTCCCAACGACTGTTCGATAATCGCCTAACGTTTTACCCGCCGCGACCGTTACTTTTTTGGTCGTTGTTTTTTGAGCCGTCTTCGCCTTGATTGTCACCGTTTGTTTTTGAGTGGTTGCAGGCACTTGAATGACATAAGTCCCGCTTTTAACCGTTACTTTTTTGGCTTTAGCTTGATCAATTTGATACGTTAACGTTGCCTTTTTAGCCGCGGTCCCTTTGACCACAGCGACCATCCCGTTTTGTTGATAATTTGTTTTACTAGTCGTTAATTGCGCTTGACCGCAACCTGCTAGTACACCCAGTAACCCTAAACTAGCGATTGCTAGTATTGTCTTTTTCATTTCTCGTCACCTTTTCATCTTATAGATTAGCTTGTTCAGCGTACCCTTTTTAACTGACTTTTTCAAGGATTAATGACGAGTTGTCATATTTTAAACATAAAAAAGCTGTGGCATAACTCCCAGTATTCTGATATTAAATGCACCGTCTTCTTTGACGTGCACCAGAAGGCATGAACTTCCGCTTAATCTAAAATCCCCCAATTATCTTAAAATCAAGATAACTGGGGGATTTTAGGTTAATGCTCGGTTGCTACCCGCAACTCAACGCACTTATTTTTTTAAATTAAGCTTTAAGTTTCATTTTTTTCTCGTAACGGTTAAACATCAATAGTGCGACAATCGTAAAGAAAACCGGTCCTGCAATTGACCATAAGGTTTGTTTGACACTGCCAACTGGTAAATGATTGAAATAAGTAACAATGCCATTACCTGACCAAATTGACATGCCATTCGGTAACTTCTTGCCTCGAGTCAATGGTTCAATAACATTGAAAACATTGGCAAATCCAATTGTGAATAATACCATACTGACACAAAACTTGTAGAAAGTTTTGCCCTTATAAATTGTAAATGGTTTTTCGATTGAATCGTCTTTTTTAAAACCAAAGAAAGCAAAAGCCACAAACATATACGGAATTGTCATTGAGACGTTGGTCATCGCCGTTAAAATATCGAAGAATTTAGAAGCACTCTTACCACCAAAAGCGACAAAGGCGATAATGACAATCACGATGGCTGCTTGAACCTTCATCGCGTTAACTGGCATATTATGTTTATTTTTCTTAGCAAATGACTTAGGCCATAATTCAGCGGGTGTGCCTTCAATCATCGTCTTCAAAGGTGAAAAAATCAATGTGAAGAACGCTCCAGAAAGGGCTAAGAACATTGATAAGCCCATGTAACGACTTAACCAAACACCGACTTGAATCGCGGCGTGTTGGCTTAAGTTTAAAGCTAACCCTAATTGATAACCCATGTTATTCATCGCAACATAAGCCACATTGCCTAACGTGACTTCGGCTGTTGAACCAGTTGCTTTCGCAAAACCACTATGAGCAGCAAAAGTGAAGTCCCAATTGGTAAAGGTCCCCATCATGAAAATTCCGAGGGCGTAACCAATCGCAATCACGATGGCTGAAATAGCAAGCCCTTTAGGGAAGTTGACTTTCGCATTTTCAGTTTCATCAACTAACCCACCAACGACTTCCAAACCACCATAAGCGAAGATTGCGAAGACGACGAAACTAAAAACTTGAATCATCGACGCATAACTTGCATTTGGTGATTGGAAAAAGGCATGGGCCGTGATTGGTTGCGCCATAACGCCTTTATTGAGCACTAGAATTAACATGCCACCTAAGAATAAGATGACGTTAATCAAGGTAATCGCCGTCCCGCCGATGCTAGATACTTTTTTGATTTTATCTAGCCCTTTAGAAGTGACAAAGGTAATCACGATGATCCAAAGAATTGCTAAAATTCCTAACGTTTGAACCCCGTTAGTCAAACCAAAGATTGACCAACTCTGCGTCTTATCAACCCCGAAAATCGCGTTTGATAATGGCACCCAAATCCCATTACCGACACTGACCATCCAAATAACGTAAGACGCAAACCACATGAAAGTCCCTACGAAAGCGAACTTGGGATTAACCGATCGCTCCATCCATGAATAAATCCCGCCTTTGGCTTCCCCGAAAGCGGCCCCCATTTCCCCTAACATAAATGCATAAGGGATGAAGAAGGTTACTGCTGCTAAAACATACCAGAAAATTGATGCATAACCCATTAAGTAAAATGCTCGTGGGATATTGGTAAACCCAAAAACTGATGTAAAAATCATTAGGATGAGTGCCCCTAACGTCAACTTACTTGTCTTTTTCTTTTCTGCCACTCAAAACACCTCTTTCATTTCTAATGCTTGCCTATTAAATAATTAATAACCAAAATAGGACGTAATACTAAATGCCCTTTTCTATTTTAAGGTGTATTTAGTTAGCGGTAAATGACTCTAGTTGTTTTCTAATCTAATTATTTTGTTTTATAATTATTTTCTAATATTAATGAACTTTTTTGGCTAATTTATCATTTTTTGATCAATAAAAAAACGATTATCCAATATGGATAATCGTTTTTTAAAGGAAATTAGTCGTTAGCTTTTGGTGTAACAACTTGTTCGCCTTTGTAAAAGCCTTTTGGTGAAACACGGTGACTTACACGGTATTCGCCATTTGTTGCATCGAATTGTACGTTAGGTGTGTTCAATTTGATATGTCCACGACGCATACGTTTCTTCGTCTTTGATGTTCTTCTTGCTGGAACTGCCATTATTTTCAGACTCCTTTGTATCTTAGATTCATTAATGATATACCGAACTCAGGGAATTTAGCAAGCTTTTTCCTAACTAACCAAATTGACGTTGAAATTAATCAGCCGTCCCACTACTTTTGTCCGCGACTTCTATAATACTATGTTTAACTCATAAGAGCAAGTGATTTCATGAAAATCAAATCATTTACCTCAGAGTCAATCATCCGATAATCGCATCAGCATAGCCATTCTTTTCAGTATACCATAGAACTAAAGGAGAATGACCGTTAATTTACACTTTAAAAACTAATTGATCGTCCTTTAAATCAATTTCAACCGTTGTATCGGGCAAAATGTCGCCACCAATTAGTTTCTTCGCTAACGGCGTTTCAACGTAATTCGTGATGTAACGGCGTAATGGCCGGGCCCCAAAAGCGGGATCGTACCCTTCTTGGGCAATCCAACTTTTAGCGGCGTCCGACATCGTCAACGTAATATCTTGATCCGCCAATCGTTCTGATAATTCAGCGACCATTTTGACTACAATTTGTTGAATATCAAGTAAGCTCAACGGTGTAAACATAATTGTATCATCAATCCGGTTTAAAAATTCTGGTTTGAACTTCGTTTGAATCAACGCGTGCACTTGATTTTGCGTTACTTCTGAAATTTGACCTTGTTCATCGACACCGTCCAATAATAATTCTGAACCAAGGTTAGACGTCATGATGATAATCGTATTCTTAAAATCAACCGTGCGACCTTGTGAATCCGTTAAACGGCCATCATCTAACACTTGCAATAAGATATTAAAGACATCCGGATGGGCCTTTTCAATTTCATCTAACAAGACAATCGTATACGGATTACGGCGCACCGCTTCAGTGAGTTGGCCGCCTTCTTCATAACCTACATATCCTGGTGCCGCCCCAACTAAGCGTGAAACGGAATATTTTTCCATATATTCACTCATGTCAATTCGAACCATGTGTTTTTCAGAATCAAATAGGTCCTCGGCGAGTGCCTTCGCCAATTCCGTTTTACCAACCCCAGTCGGGCCTAGGAACAAGAATGAGCCCAATGGCCGGCTAGGGTTCTGTAAGCCAGCACGCGCCCGTAAAACGGCATCTGTGACCGCATCGACTGCTTGGTCTTGCCCAACCACCCGTTCATGCAAATGATCCGCCAGTTTTAAAAGCTTTTGCCGATCACCGGCCACTAATTTAGCGACTGGAATACCCGTTTGTGAACTAAGGACTGCGGCAATTTCATTTTCAGTGACTGATTCTTGAACCATCCAGTCCTCTGGTTTTTCATCCTGTTCAAGCTTGGCTAACGCTTGTTCGAGTTGCGGAATCGTCCCGTGTTGTAATTTAGCCGCCTTTTCAAGATCATAATTGCTTTGTGCGTCCTCTAATTCATGTTTAGCGGCGTCAATTTCCGCCTTTTTATCGTTAATTAAATTCAAATCAGCTTTTTCGGTTTCCCACCGCATTTTCAAACTATTCGTGGTTTCACGCAAATCGGCTAATTGTTTTTGGGTTTCAGCCAACCGTTTTTGGGAAGCGGCATCCGTTTCCTTCTTCAAGGCCGCTTCTTCAATTTCTAATTGCATCAGTTGACGCGTCGCTTGGTCCAGTTCAGTTGGTTGTGAATTCATTTCGACGTTGATATTCGCACTGGCTTCATCGACCAAATCAATCGCCTTATCTGGTAAGAAACGATCGGTAATGTAACGGTTCGACAACGTTGCAGCGGCGACTAAGGCGTTATCATGAATCCGGACACCATGGAAGATTTCAAAGCGTTCTTTTAAGCCCCGCAAAATACTAATCGTATCTTCAACGGATGGTTCTTGAATCAAGACTTTTTGGAAACGCCGTTCAAGGGCTTTGTCTTTTTCAATATTTTGACGATATTCATCGAGGGTTGTCGCCCCAATCATGTGGAGTTCGCCCCGCGCTAACATTGGCTTCAATAGATTGCCAGCATCCATGCTGCCTTCAGTTTTACCCGCGCCAACAATCGTATGAATTTCATCAATAAAGAGCAAGACTTGGCCTTCACTCTTCTTAACTTCAGCTAAAACAGCTTTTAGCCGTTCTTCAAATTCACCACGATATTTGGCGCCGGCAATCAGGCTCCCCATATCTAACGAGATAATCGTCTTGTTCTTAAGATTTTCAGGCACGTCTTTGCGGACAATTCGTTGCGCTAAGCCTTCGACGATTGCCGTTTTACCAACCCCTGGTTCACCGATTAGAACCGGGTTATTTTTCGTTTTACGCGATAAAATCCGAATCACATCGCGAATTTCTTCATCCCGACCAATCACTGGATCCATTTTACCAGAACGAACCGCTTTGACTAAATCCGTCCCGTATTTCGCTAATGCTTGGTAGTTCTCTTCTTGATTTTTAGATGTCACTCGTTGCCCTCCTCTTAATTTAGTCACAACTGCTTTCAATGTTTTTAACGTCACTTGTTGTTGGTTTAAATATTGGACCAATGGTTGATATTTAAGCGCCATTAAGCCCAAAATGAGTGTTTCAGTTGATAGATATTCATCTTGAAATTCTTTTTTATACTTCTCGGCTTCCGTTAAAACTTGGTATAGATTTTTCGAAACATTCTGCCCATATTGACTTTGACCTTCAACTGTTGGAATCGCATCAATTTCACGATCAATTTCGGCCTCTAAACCGACTAAATCAACGCCGGCTTCTTGATAAATCTGTTGACCTAATTGTTGCGGTTGAATTAAAAATTTAAAGAGATGGGGAATATCGATTTCTGTTTGGTGCCGGGTCATTGCAATTTTTTGTGCTTCGGCAATGGCATCTTGAACTGCCTGAGTCATTTGTTCTGGATTCATAAACGTCATTCCTTTTTAAGTTTATTTTTGAATTAACGTTAGCTGTTTAACTAACTATTATTATAATAGTCAAAATAGGTCAAACATTCAAGTGATATGCTTCTAAATCAGACTTTAGTCCAATTAAAAAAAGCGAGCACACACCCGGTTATCGGGTGGCCCTCGCTGCTTGTTTAAAACTAAGCGTTATGATGATCGCTCGTTTGTGAAATTTGATTAATCTTGGCGTGCAATTCATGCACTTCAGCTTCTTTATCAGCTAACGCTTGATCAAACTTCTTTTGCGCCTTTGCAGTCGCTGCATCAACCGCTTTTTGAACCGTTTCGGCTTGTTCTGCTTGGGCTTTCGCTAATTCTTGAGTTAATTGTTTATGCATTTTCTTTTGACTCAACGTGCTCCCCGTAGCGGCCAAGAATGTGATGATCGCCCCAATTAACAATGAGACGATGATGACAATAATCAACGGCCATTGGACGTGGGCAAAACCAAAGTTGACCGCGACTGGCGCCACATTTAATACGGCAAAAATCACAACAATCAACGCTAGTCCTAAAACAGTAATTAAACGACCTTGTTTTTTCATTTAAATGCTCCTCACTTTTGATTGAATATCGTACTGGCTAGATAATCACCCACACTAGGGGCTAAATCATATAATTGGGCAGCGGCACTCATTAAGAACGGCGCGTTAATTTCACGTTTTGGATGACCAATCGCTCTGACAATCCGTTTCGCTAATCGTTCAGGGTCAAGCACAATCCAATCAACCGTTTCTAAATACTGACCGGTTTGATCGGCAATCTTGAAAAAGTCCGTATCAATCGGACCCGGATTGACCGTGGTGACTTGGACGCCTAATGGTTTCAATTCTAGCCGTAAACCGTTCGAATAACCAATCACGGCAAATTTAGTCGCCGAATAAATCGCTGACTTTTGGGTCGCCATTTTACCCGCCATTGAGGCAATATTAATGATTTGGCCAACGCCTTGATCGACCATTAACGCTCCGAGTGCCCGCGTTAAATACATCAACCCTAACACGTTGACTCGAAACATTTGTTCAACGGTTGCCATCGGTGTTTCAAGCGCTGTTTCAAAATGGCCAAAACCAGCGGCATTGACTAGCACATCTACGCGACCAATATCATTTTCAATTTGGCCAACAACTTGTTCAATCATTTCTGGATCGCTGACATCCAATTGGTAAGCATAAGCGGGTTGCCCTGATAACGCTTGGCATTGATCGCGCACGATTTGCAACTCGGCTTGACGCCGGGATAAGACCACAATCACCGCCCCTTGGCTCGCTGCTTCATAGGCAATGGCCTTGCCCAAACCTGATGAACCACCTGTAATCACAATTACATTTTGTTTTAAATCCTGTAGATCTGCTAATTTAACCATGTTTATTCATCCTTTCGACCGTGAAATGGGATATCATAAATATCTAAATCGCTAACAACCTTTGTATTCTTAAAAATCGCCCGCGCATCGTTTTGTAGTTCCCGAACCGCTTGACCTAAATACCGAGCTGAAATATGAGTCAACAGTAAGCGGTTGACTTGCGCTTTTTTAGCGACTTTAGCTGCGTTAATATTCGTTGAATGATAATATTGATGCGCAATTTTTTGTTCTTGTTTGCCAAAGGTACTTTCATGAACTAACACATCCGCGTTAGCCGCCAATGGCACAATCGCTTCGCAATTGCGGGTATCCCCGATAATGGTCACAATCCGGCCTTTTTGAGCGTGACCGATATAATCTTGGCCGTCAATTTGACGGCCATCAGCTAGCGTAACGGTTTCGCCTTTCTTTATCTTGGCATAAACCGGTCCCGCCGGCACACTATCTGCCTGTAATTTAGCGACCTGCAACTCACCTGGATGGTCCTTTTCAATAATCCGGAACCCATAACTGGCAATCCGATGATCTAACTTGGCACATTCAACCCGAAAAGTTTCATCGTCTAACAAGATGCCTTTATTCGGCAATACGACGAAATTCAACGGATAAGTTAAATGACTCTCAGATATTTTCAAACTGGTTCGCACATATTCTTCAATACCTTTTGGGCCGTAAATCGTTAAAGGTTCATCGCCACCTTGAAACGAACGGCTTGATAAGAAGCCGGGTAACCCAAACAAATGATCACCGTGTAAATGCGTTAAAAAGATTTTTTTGACTTTTCGTGGTTTCAAGGTTGTCTTTAAAATTTGATGTTGCGTTGCTTCTCCAACGTCAAACAGCCAGATTTCATTGCGTTCATCCAATAATTTCAATGCAACACTTGTGACGTTTCGTTGTCGTGCGGGGACACCAGCGCCAGTTCCTAAAAATTCTAATTCCATTAAACTCTTCCATCCTTGTCTACATAACAAACTATTTATTTTTGAACCAGTGCTTTGGCCACAATCGCCGTGTATTCTTTCACACCGGTTGGGTTGGGGTGCACGTGATCTTGATAGAACCAATCACCATGTTTGCTGGCTTGACCGTACCAATCAATCACCGTTAAGTTCGAATACTTTTTAACCGCCCCTTTTAACATTTCATTGACATCATTTTGCCAAGGTCGGGTTGGTACGAAGGTGTTTAACCAATAAACTTGGCGTTGGCTACCAATCGCCGTCATAAATTGATCTAATTGTTCCGCGGTAAAGGAACCATTCGTCCCCAAACTGATTAAAACGGTGCTACTCATCGCCCCTTTTTGGACGTAATCATTAATAATCGGCGTACTCTTGTATAACTGCCGACCGACAGCAGCGTCCACAATCATATTAGGAAAGACCTGTTGTAACGATTCACTCGCATCTAATAAAACCGAATCACCAATCGCCGTTACCGGTAATTTTTGAGCTTTTTGCAAAGCCACTTGAGTGACACCGTATTTTTCAAACGCCTGATTAACCGGATTCTTCTTCGCGGCCGCTTCGGCCGCTTGATCTGTTGGTGTCTGCGTTTTGCCTTTGGCCTTTTTAGCTTTCGCGATTAACGCGGCCTTCTTTTTAGCGTTTGCTTTTTTGTTTTTCTGAATATTGAGCGCCAACGCAGATTTATGGGTATTCGGTGCCGCCTGACTAGGGGCTTGCATTAACCCGACTAGTGCGATTAAACCAATCAATGATAGACCAGTCATGAAACCCACCTTGCGATTCCATTTTGGATGCGCCCAGAATTGACGGAATTGCCCCCATAACTTAGCATATTGATAATGCGCAAGTGGTTGTTCAATCAACCGGTATGATAATTCGGTAATCCCAAAAATAATCACGACTTCAATCACCGGATACAAAATCGGATGATCGGCGACGTTTTTAAAATAACTTTCAAAAAAAATCATGACCGGAAATTGATAGAGATAAATCCCATAACTGCGTTTACCTAACCAATTAAAAACTGGATTCGTCAATGCGCGATTCCAGTCCGAACCCGGATGGACCACCACGGCCACTAGTAAACAAACGATTACACTAAATAGCCACATCCCCCCGCGGTAAACCCAAGCATTTTCGGCATCGAGATTAAACATTAAAACCAATAATAGCGCCGCACTGATTAACCCGACAACGTCTAATAATAGTCGTTGTTGTGCGACGACCTTTTGCTTAAGCGCCGTTGAAGGCCAAGCAAAAGCGGTGGCTGCACCTAATAGGATTGAAAAAACACGGGTATCCGTGCCGTAATATAAGCGACTCGGATCAGCGCCGGGCTGATACAAAATCGCCATCCAAATGGCGGACACTACACTTAAGCCTAACAAAATCTGGGCAATTCGGTTTTTCTTTTTAATCCCAACGATTAAAGCAACCACGACAAACGGCCAAACTAAGTAAAATTGACCTTCAATTGATAACGTCCATAAATGCGTAAAGGGTGATTCATTATTGGCAAACCGGTCAAAATAGGATTGACCATGCCCAATTTGCCACCAGTTATAAACATACAAAATATTGGTGATGACCATTTCATGTAACTGGTATAACAATTGCCGTTGAAACAACGTAATGTACGCGCTAGTCGCTAGCAACATGGTTAATAATCCTGGATAAAGGCGCTTAATTCGCCGCACATAAAAACTCTTCAAATTGACCCAATTATTCTGCTGCCACTCTTGGACCAATAAATCAGTAATCAAGTAACCAGAGACAACCATAAAAATCGGCACGCCTAAATAACCACCCGTAAAGGTATAGGGCATCAAATGATACAAGATAACCCCGATTAAACCAATTGCCCGTAGCCCATCAAAGCCGCTGATATACCGGCTGTTTTTCAAACGTTTCTTTCCAACCATTTCTCTACCCACTCTGTATTCTGATAAACTTTATTATAGCAATGTTTTAGTTAACTGCCTACATTTTCAATAATTTTTTTGTCAGTGTATCGATAACGCGCTTCTCAGCCAACTTCTTCCGCTTAACCTAAAATCCCCCAATTATCTTAAAATCAAGATAACTGGGGGATTTTAGGTTAATGCTCAGTTGCTACCCGCAACTCAGCACACTGTATTATTCAACAAATTCAAACGTAAAGTTATCAAGTGCCACTAAATCACCATCGTGAGCACCGGCCTCCCGTAAGGCTTCATCAATCCCCATTGAACGCAATTGACGCGCAAAACGCATGACGCCATCTTGATGGGTTAAATTACTCATCTTAAAGAGTCTTTCAACCTTAGCACCCGTAATAATAAAGGTACCTTCTTCGTCTTGTTCAATTTCAAAAGCAGGACCCTCTGGTTGATATTGATACAGTTTTTGGACTTCGGTTGCTTCTTCATCCCCCATTGGGAATTCAGCAGTGTCCGCTAATAAATCAGCCGTTTTGTTCATCAAAGGTTGAACCCCTTGATGGGTAATACTAGAAATTTCAAAAATTTCATGGGTATTACCAGCAGCCGCTAATTTCGCTTTAAAATCAGCTAATAATTCAGCAGAACCGGGTAGATCCATTTTAGTCGCGACAATTACTTGTGGACGTTCTAAAATTTTAGGATCATAGGTTTCTAATTCATGATTAATTTGTTCGTAATCTTCATAAGGATCACGGCCCGTTTGTTCGTCCATTTCAACTAAATGAAGGACAACGCGCGTCCGTTCAACGTGGCGTAAGAATTGAATTCCTAAACCAATACCGTCTGAAGCGCCTTCGATTAAACCGGGTAAATCGGCAAGCACGAAATCGCGGCCATCATCCAATTGCACCATCCCTAAGTTAGGGACCAAGGTTGTAAATTGGTAGCTGGCAATCTTGGGTTTAGCACTCGTTACGACTGACAATAACGTTGACTTCCCAACTGATGGGAATCCAACTAAGCCAACATCCGCTAACACTTTCAATTCTAATTGAATACTACGTTCTTCACCAGGTTCACCATTTTCGGCAACTTCTGGCGCGCTATTTTTAGCATTCGCAAAACGCATATTACCACGACCGCCACGGCCGCCGCGACCGATAACTAATTTTTGACCATTTTCAGTTAAATCGCCCAATAATTCATGGGTATCGGCATCGCGCACAATTGTACCAGGCGGCACTTGAACAAAGGTATCCTCTGCCCCGTGACCGTACATTTGTTTATTTTGGCCGTTCCCACCGCTATTGGCCTTGAAATGGTGTTTGTAACGGAAGTCCATTAATGTTCGTAAACCTTCGTCTACGACTAAAATGACACTACCGCCACGACCACCATCACCACCGGCTGGTCCGCCAAGTGGCACAAACTTTTCACGACGAAATGCAACCGCACCATCGCCGCCTTTACCAGCTTTCACATCAATTTTGACTTGATCTACAAACATTATTTTGACTCCTTCTTGTTCTAAACAGTACCTTATATACTACCGAAATTTAGACCAAAAGTAAACAGACAACCGCCAGAACGCAAAAAAGAATGGGCATTTCGCCACATTCTTTCCTAAAACTTATTGATTAACCGGTACCAATTTAAAGTTACTCCATGGTTTTAAATAACTTAATAGGAATTGTTCTTCTGGTGCAATGTGTCCAACCACGTTGACCCGGCCATCATTGTGCATCGCTTGTAAGGCAATTTGGGTTTCGCCTTTATACTGACCATAACCGACATTATCAATCAAAATATCGCCGCGTTGAATATCAATCGTATTGTGCGCTGCAAAGGGTAAATCCTTATAAATCACGCGGGTCATGGTCGACCGCAATAGATATTCTGAACGATCACCCCGGTAGCTATGGAGACTTTCAAATAAGACTTGGCGTTCATCAGCCGTAATATCCGCCGCCACTTCGATTTGAATCGCTGGATATTCCGCATTGAAAATCGTTTGCATCGTCTTTAATTCCGCTTCGGAGGCATAGGCATTCCCGACAATGATGTCGTCGATGTTATCCATTAATAGATAATGTTTCATCTGCGTTGCGATTGGCAAATCACGATCAGCTTCCATCGTTGGTAACCCATCTTGCGTTGGCCATGGTCCGAAAGTCGCTTCGTGTGAATTCACAAACGCCGCCGTATTCAGATTGTATTGGGCAAATTGGGCCGTGCATTGTTTAAAGAAATCTTCCCCTAAACCTGAATAACGATGAGGATAAAAATTATGACAGCCTAATAAGTTGGCCCGTTTAGGCGAGTAACTCATAATATTATCAACGTAACTCGTTCCTTGACTCATATTAATTTCAATTTTTAAGTCATACGGATTACGCGTCATCTTGGCTTCTTCAGCACCCGTGAAGCCGTTATCTAACCGAATGCCCCAAGCCCCTAAGTCGTGGAAAAAGCTTAAATCATCATATGAAATATTGAGTTGTTTGAACAAACCAGGATTAATATCAATCATGACTTGCATTCCTAATTGATTCGCATATTCAACGACTTTTTTAAAATTAGCTAAGACCGCTGATTGATCGCCGGTCACTTCTAATAACGAAGTAAACACCCGTTGGAACCCGTATTGACGCGCTAACGCTAAATAGGCCGCATCCTTATCAAATGTTAACCGCTCTGGATAAATCGAAACGCCTAATTTTCCCATGAATAGAACCTCCTAATAATTGGGCTATACCACCCTGTTAACAATTATCTTAGCATATCACTAGCGATTTTGAAAGCTCTTACATTGTTTAAACAACTGGTCTAGCCCGTTAAATCAGGCGAATGGCATCTCGCGATTGTTATTTAATATTTCGGTCTAATTCTAAAAATGATTGTTTTTGAACGTTTTTGGAATATTTTGATTGATTTAATTTGAAAACGATGTCATAATGATTTTACGGAGGAGATCATTATGCTAACCGAAGAAAGACAACAATTAATTATCGAACTTTTAAAGCAACAAGAAGTCGTTAAGATGAAAGCGCTCTGCCAATTATTAAAAACATCCGAATCAACTGTCCGTCGAGATCTTCAACTTTTAGAAGAACAAGGACTACTGATTCGCATTCATGGCGGTGCAAAACGCATCAATACCCTGCAAGAAGAACTGGGACAAATTGAAAAAACCAGCAAAAACGTTCATGAGAAAACTGGAATTGCACAATTGGCCGCTTCTAAAATTAAAACCGGTTGTGTCATCTATCTCGATGCCGGCACGACAACTCAGGCCATCATCCCCTATTTGACCCCCGCAATGAATCTAACCGTGGTCACCAATGGGGTTGATACAGCTTCATTACTAGCTGACCATCAGATCCAAACTTTCTTACTCGGTGGTCGGGTTAAAAATAAAACCAAAGCCATGGTCGGCGCAGCGGCACTCGAAGCCTTACTACAGTTCCAATTTAATCAAGCGATTCTCGGGACGAACGGCATCGATTTAGCCGCTGGTCTCACCACCCCCGATCCCGAAGAAGCCACGCTCAAACGCTTTGCGATTCAACAGGCGAACCAAACACTGGTCTTAGCGGACCACACTAAGTTTGAAGCCGTTTCTTTTAGCAAATTTGCCCAATTAGAACAAGTCCAACTGATTACCGATCAACTACCGGCAACTATTCGACAACGCTATCAACAACAAGCCAATATTCAGGAGGTTTTATCGTGATTTATACCATTACGGCGAATCCATCAATCGATTACGTCATCCAACTCAACCAATTAACTACCGGCCAAGTCAACCGCGTCAAATCAGACGTCAAACTTCCCGGTGGTAAAGGGATTAATGTCTCTCGTATTTTAGCAGCCTTAGACCTACCTAGTACGGCGCTCGGTTTTATCGGCGGTTTTACCGGTGAATTCATTCAACAACAACTCAATAACGAGCTCGTTGATTGTCAGTTTACGCAGGTCCCCGCTGATACCCGCATCAACGTTAAAATTAAAGACGCGGTTGAAGAAACTGAAATTAACGGTCAAGGGCCGGCCATTCCGACTGCAGCAGTTGACGCGCTCAAAGCACAACTCACTCAATTAAAGCCCGGCGATATCGTCTTTATGTCGGGGAGCTTGCCCCCTAACCTCCCCGCTTCATTCTATAAAGACTTAGTGCCTTTAATTCACGAACGTCAAGCCGAATTTGTGATTGACACGACCGGTCAAGCGTTACTGGATACTTTAGCCGATCGGCCCCTCGTGATTAAACCTAACCACCACGAATTAGCGGAATTGTTTAACACGACCTTTGCGGACCATCAAGCGATTATCGCTGCTGGCCGCCAGCTACTAGTCAAGGGTGCGCAACACGTTTTAGTCTCAATGGCTGGCGCTGGCGCCTTACTAATCACACCAGAACACGCCTACTTAGGTGGTACCCCGAAAGGGACGGTCATTAATTCGGTCGGAGCAGGCGATTCAATGATTGCCGGCTTCGTCGGGACATTCTCGCAACACCACGACGCCTTGGCCGCTTTTAAAACGAGTTTAGCCTGCGGTAGCGCCACAGCTTTCTCAGAAGATTTAGCAACGACCGTTAAAATCAACGACTTATTACCTCACATCGAAATCACCCAAATTGATTAATTAACCATCAAAGGAGACCAATTATGAATATCCAAGACTTACTTTTAAAAGACGTCATGATCATGGATTTGCAAGCCACGACTAAAGAAGGCGCGGTTGATGAAATGATTGCTAAATATCAAGCAGCCGGCGTCATTACGGATGCTACCCTCTATCGCAAAGACATCCTGGCTCGCGAAGCCCAATCTTCAACCGGGATTGGTGAAGGGATTGCCATGCCCCACGCGAAAGATAGCGCCGTTCAACGTGCGACCGTCTTATTCGCTAAGAGTCAAAATGGCGTTGAATACGACGCACTTGATGGCCAACCGGTTTACTTATTCTTCATGATTGCCGCCCCAGAAGGTGCGAATAATACCCATCTACAAGCACTCGCCGGCCTTTCATCATTATTGATTAAACCGCAACTCGTCGCCGATTTAAAACAAGCCCAAACACCTGACGACGTTCAAGCACTCTTCGCTAAAGCCCAAGCGGCTAAAGACGCAGAGGACGCTCAAGAAGCGGAAGCCGCACAAGCACAAACTGCTGTTGCCCCTGATGACACAAAACCCTTCATCGTTGCGGTTACTGCTTGCCCAACCGGAATTGCGCACACTTACATGGCCGAAGCCGCATTGAAAGAAACCGCCGCTAAGATGGGCATCGACATCAAAGTTGAAACGAACGGTTCTGAAGGGGTCAAACACCGCTTAACCGCCGACGAGATTAGCCGGGCAACCGGCGTGATTATCGCCGCTGATAAAAAAGTAGAAATGCCCCGTTTTGACGGCAAACATCTCTTAAACCGGCCCGTCATCGACGGCATTAAGAAACCGCAAGAACTGATCCAAAAAACATTGGATTCAGAAGGCACTATCTTCCACGCGACTGAAGCGGCTACTAACCAAGAAGCCGATGCTGACAAAAAATCATTATGGAATCGTGTTTATCAAGATTTAATGAATGGTGTTTCAAATATGTTGCCTTTCGTCGTTGGTGGTGGGATTTTAATGGCCATCTCATTCCTATTGGAACAAACGGTTGGCGCCGACTCAACCACTTTTATCTTCTTGAACTCATTGGGCAATAACGCCTTTAGCTTCCTTATTCCAGTTTTAGCCGCTTATATCGCGATTTCAATTGGCGATCGGCCCGCTTTAATGCCTGGGTTTGTCGGCGGTTACATGGCCAGCCAAGCCACAGCCAGCGTCCTATCCTCTAAGAGTCCTGCTGGTTTCTTAGGTGGTTTAGCGGCTGGTTTCATCGCTGGTTGGGTGATTGTTGGTTTAAAGAAAGCCTTCAAAAAACTTCCGCAAACTTTAGATGGTTTAAAACCAATTCTGATTTTCCCCGTCCTCGGGTTACTAATTGTCGGCTTTATCATGTTCTTCATGGTCAACCCAATCTTCGCACAAATTAATCTCTGGTTAAGTACTTTCCTAACCCATTTAGGAGCCGGTAATGCCTTGCTCTTAGGCGCCCTCCTCGGTGGGATGATGTCCGTCGATATGGGTGGCCCCTTCAACAAGGCAGCCTATACCTTTGCCATTGGGGTCTTCACGACCACTAAAGACGGTTCATTAATGGCTGCTGTCATGGCTGGTGGAATGGTGCCACCATTGGCCATCGCCGTTGCTGCTACGTTATTCAAAAATAAATTTACCGGTAGCGAACGTAAACAAGCCTTTGCCAACTATGTCTTAGGGCTATCATTCATCACTGAAGGCGCGATTCCATTCGCCGCAACTGATCCCTTACACGTCATTATCTCAAGTGTGATTGGTTCAGCCATCGGTGGCGGTTTAACCCAACTCTGGGGCATTACCGTTCCAGCACCCCATGGCGGTATTTTCGTCGCCCCACTTGCCAACCACGGTTTATTATTCGTCTTAGCCGTTCTCATCGGAACCTTCGTCAGTGCCTTAATCCTAGGCCTCTGGCGACCAGTTGCTAAAGAAATTTAATAGGCTTATGACATAAGTCTTTGTATCCTGATATTAAATGAACGGTCTTCTTCTACGCGTGCCAGAACTCATCAATTTCCGTTCAAATCAAAAAATCGTCTATCCTTAATTCGGGATAGGCGATTTTTTAACTTGATACTCAATTGATAAACAAGTTCTGTCACAGCTTATTTATAATAAACGTTGTAACTGTTCGGCCTGCACACTGCGCACCTCGTCAACCACTACTAAGGCTTGTGCGTCAATCTGCGAAATCGTTGGCACGATTGTCGCCAGTTGTTTCGCCGTGCAAATCACGTACAACATCGGCCGTTTATTTTGACTATAATAGCCTTTGGCCTCAATCACCGTAATGCCTTGTTGATAGTCTTTTGATAACGTCGCGGCAATTTGGGCGTATTGTTCTGAAATAATCGTGACCGCCCGCTTAGCCCCAAACCGAGCTAGCAGTTGGTTTAAAATCACCGCTGATAAATACAATTCGATAATCGTCAATAACATATTCTGAAATCCAATAATGAAACCGGACGGAATCGCAACAATCAAATCAAAAAACAACATCGCACTACCAGTCGGAATACCTAAATAACGGTTGACGATTTTAGCGAGAATCGTACTGCCCGCAATGGTGCCCTGACAGTCAATGATAATCGCCATCGCAATCCCCATTAAAACCCCACCGATAATCGTTGGAATTAAGGTTTGCGTCGTGTGATAGTGAATTAAACGTGGTAACTTTAAGAAGATAGAAATCCAAAAGACCGCCCAGACTGAATAACCAATCGTGATTTTATCTAAGAAACGAATCCCAATGATAATCAAAATCCCGTTCAAGACAAAGTTGGTCAAAGCCGGTGGAATCGCTAATGCATAGTAGCCAAGCGCAGTTAGCCCAGTGACGCCACCTTCCCCAATTTGATGGGGAATTAAGAAATCATTAATTGCCACGGCATAAATGAACGCCCCTAGGATAATCCCCAAACTATTCTTCACTACTTGTTTTTTCATCAACGTCACATCCCGCTCCCAAATTACCTTTAGACTATCACAGTTATCAAGATAATCACAACCCAAAAAGAAACGACCAAGCAGCTGCTAGTCGTTTCTTTTTGAATATCACAATGACAATTTAATCGTTTGGGCAACTGTTTTTGAAATGCCCAATGCTTCAATCTCGTCGACCGTCGCCGCTTTAATGTGTTTTAAAGACCCAAATTTTTTTAATAACTTCGTCCGGGTTTTCGGACCGACGCCTTGAATATCATCTAATTTAGAACTCAATGAATTCTTACCTCGTAATTGACGGTGAAAAGTAATCGCAAATCGATGGACTTCATCTTGAATCCGGGTCAATAAGTAGAAACCTTGGCTCTTTGGATCCAGATCAATCAATTGATCCGCTGTTTCGCCGTATAACAGTGATGCCGTTCGATGGTGATTATTTTTAACCATTCCGGCAATCGGAATGGTTAAATCTAATTCGTTGACTAAGACGTCTTTAGCGGCGTTGAGTTCAACAATCCCACCATCCATCAAAATCAAATCAGGTAACGGTTTGCCTTCTTTTAATAACCGCGAATAGCGCCGCCGAATGACTTCACGCGTATTGGCGTCTTCATTGGCCCCGGCGCGTTCTGGTGTTTCCGTCAATTTATATTTACGATATAACTTCTTTTCAGCGCGACCATCGACAAAAGTGACCAGCGCCGAAACCGGATCAGCCCCCTGGATATGGGAATGATCAAACGCCTCGATCACGTGACCGTTCGGTAATCCTAACGCCGCCATAATTTCATTCTGGGCGCCAATTGTTTGCCGATTATCGAGTTCAAGTAACCGAAACTTTTCTTCCAAAACTAAACGACTATTCTTCTGCGCCAATTCTAGCAACGCCTTTTTTTCGCCCCGTTGCGGAGTCCGAATGGGCACCTTTAGAATATCCGATAAGACCGCTTTTTCAACGCCGGTGGGCACTAATATTTCGCGCGGTAAAACGTTATTCTTGCGGTTATACCATTGTAAGATAAAGGTCGCCAACTCTTCTTCTGGCGTACTAACACATGGGAATAGCCGCTTTTCGCGGCGAATTAACCGTGCCTGCCGAATAAAGAAGATTTGAATCGACAGCCAACCTTTATCAACATAAAAGGCAAATAAATCGCGAGGCGTATTATCATTCGAGATAATTTTCTGTTTCTCGACGGTCGCTTCAATATAGTGTAATTGGTCGCGTAGTTCAGCTGCCCGTTCAAATTGCATCTCGCTAGCCGCCGTTGTCATCTTCGCCGTTAAATTCTTTTTAACCGGATCGACTTGACCGTTTAAGAAACGCTTAATCGCCTTGATTTGGATTGCATACAGACTTTCAGGAACTTCTTTAAAACAAGCACCTAGACACTGGCCCATGTGGTAGTACAGGCAAGGCCGGCCCTGATGCCCCTGACAACGTCTCAATGGATAAACCCGTTGCAAGAAACGCAACGTTTCCTGAGCGGCATAGACGTCGGGATAGGGGCCAAAATAATAACCCCCGTCTTTTTTAACCTCACCGGTAATCATTATCTGTGGATCACGTTCATTGGTAATCTTAATGTACGGATAACCGGTGCCCCGTTTTAATTTAATGTTAAAATACGGCTGGTGTTTTTGAATTAACGTAATTTCCAGCAAAAAAGCTTCCTTATTCGTCGACGTAATGATGGTTTCAAAGTCAACGATTTCAGAAACTAATTTGGCGGTCTTACCTTCGTGACTACTCTTGAAGTATGACCGAACTCGATTTTTTAAATTTTTAGCTTTCCCGACATAAATAATTTGGGCATTGAGGTCCTTCATTAAATAACAACCGGGCAAAGCTGGTAATAACGCTAGTTTATGTTCAAGATGTTCACTTGCCAAAAACACACCACTCCTTAATCCAAAACAAGTGTTCGTTCTTTCATTCTACGTGTTTTCGGCTAAAATGCAACTTTAACGACTATTGCGCCAGGATTTGTGCTAAGAACTGTTGAGTTCTTGGTTCTTGCGGGTGATCAAACAATTCTTCCGGTGTCCCTTTTTCAACAATTTGACTATCCGCCATAAACCAGACTTCATCTGCCACTTCACGCGCGAAGCCCATTTCGTGGGTCACGACGACCATCGTCATGCCTTCTTGCGCTAAATCTTGCATGACCTTCAACACTTCCCCGACCATTTCGGGATCCAATGCGGAAGTTGGTTCATCGAATAACAATACATCTGGCGACATCGCCAAGGCACGGGCAATCGCAATCCGTTGCTTCTGGCCCCCGGACAACTGATTGACATAAGCGTCGGCTTTTTCGGATAAGCCTACCCGCTCGAGTAACGCTTCGGCCCGCTTCGTCGCTTCGGCAATACTTTCTTTTTTAACCTTTTGGGGCGCTAATCGTAAATTATCCATGACCGTTAAATTCGGAAAAAGATTGAAATTTTGAAAAACCATCCCCATTTTGGTTCTGATCTGATCTAATTCTTTTTCTGATAAAGTCATTAAATCAGTGTCTTCAAACAAAATTTGACCACTAGTTGGTTCCTCCAACCGGTTTAAACACCGGAGTAAGGTACTCTTGCCACCACCGGAAGGACCGATTACCACGATTACTTGGCCCGCTTCAACATCTCCGCTGACTCCGTTTAAAACTAAATTATCATCATATTTTTTTACTAATTGATTGATTTTAAGCATGTTGCATCTTCCCTTCGATGTAGTTTAATAGTTTTGAAAGGCTAAACGTTATGACAAAGTATATAATCATCGCAACGAAGATTGGTGCGACCCCTTTATAAGTCGCTGATTGAACCACTTTTAATTGATAGATTAAATCCGTGACCCCAATAATGGAGACGATTGAACTTTCCTTAATTAAGGAAATAAATTCATTCCCTAATGCCGGCCAAATATTCTTCAAGGCTTGCGGCAGGATAATATAACGCATTGTATCGTGCTGTGAAAGTCCTAAGCTTCTCGACGCTTCTGTTTGACCTGGGTCAATCGCGTTAATCCCAGAACGGATAATTTCAGCAACATACGCGGCACTATTTAAGGAAACGGCAATCACACCAGCCAATAACGCTGGGATATTGATCCATAACCCAATCCCGAAATAGACAAACATGATTTGAATCATCAATGGTGTACCCCGTACGAATTCAATGTACATGACCGCTAAACTGTGGCTCACTTTATTCTTCGAAATCCGGGCAAAGGCGAGAATCACCCCAATCAGAATCCCAATAATAATTGACACAATCGTAATGAATAAGGTATAACCAATCCCTTTCGCAAAATAAGACCAATAATGCCACATGCTAGTATTATGCGTGTTGGTTTTCATTAACTTACCCGCATTTTTAAGATATTGTGGAATTAATTTTTGTTTTTTGATTTGGGCGATACTCTGATTAGCTGCTGAGACTAAAGAGGGTGAATTCTTCGGAAAAGCAATTGCGGAACCTTGCATATCCGCCCCTAAATCAAATTTACCGTTGATTTGAACTAATTCTGAATCATTACTAGCATAAGCGGTCGCAACCGGTTCCTCTGCAACAATTCCGTCAATTTTATGACTCTTTAATGCAAGTACTAAATCGGGCACCTTAGTTAATCCGGTAACCTGGGCATTTTTAATTTGTTTCTTAGCGAGTGTTTGTTGTAAACTCCCCGTTTGAACCCCTACTTTTTTGCCGATAAAGCTATCTTTAGATTTATAAATCTTCGCATCGGCTTTATTAACTAAAAGTGACTGACCACCGAGATAATAAACGTCGGAAAAATCAACACTCTTTGCCCGTTCATCCGTAGGTGACATTGCCGAAATAACCATATCGACTTTACCAGTTTCAAGCCCAACTAATAGCGCATCGAAGTCCATCGATTTAACAACTAATTTAACGTTTAAATCGTCCGCTAATTTTTGAGCAATCTGAATATCCATACCGACAATTTTATTTTTGCCGTTTTTATTCACTAAAAATTCATATGGTGCATAGTCAGGACTCGTTCCTAAAACTAATGTTTTCTTAGCCTGCACTTGACTCACCGTCTGTCCAGCCGCGGAAACTGGTTGATTATTACCGATAATCACCCCTAATAATAGCATTAATGGTAACATCAATAGCATTAACTTCTTCTTAATATTCATCCTAACTCCTCCTTCGATGTTTTCTATAATACATTAACGTAAATATTTATGCAACATTTATTTATACAAATGTTTAAAATTTGCGAATTAACGATAATCTGGTATGATAGATGCAAATAAGAAAAGAGGAATTTCAATGAGTTTAACAGTCAATCGCCAAAATGATTTACACGGCTTATTCGATAAATTTGCTTCCGTTCCAAAAAAAGAACAACCCGCCATCAAAAAAGAAGAAGAACCAACGACTAAAAGCAAAGCCGATGACGATCAAACCGCACAAAAAAAGTAGACCTCACTTGGTCTACTTTTTTAATACAGATTATTTAGCGTGCCGTTCGGGGTAACGCTTTTTTAATTGTTCAATGTTGTCTTGGGCGACTTGTTCAAAATCAACATTATTCCATTCTGCGATTTGGGATAGATACCAAAGTACATCACCAATCTTTTTGGTCAAGACCTTTTCGTCTAGTTGGTGACCTTGGAAGGTGTACTTTTTAACAATATCAACCACCTCACCACTTTCACTGGATAACCCTAACGCTAAATTCGTCAAGACTTGTTCATTGCCGTATAACGTTCGGTTGGCTAGCTTTTGATATTCATTAAATTCCATTAATGTTGACCTCCAATTTCACATTGACGTTCAATCCACTCCCAAACTTGTTCTTTACCAGCACCCGTTTGTGCACTAAAACAAACAAATCTATCGACCGGATTAAAATCAAGTTTTTCTTTGATAATTTTTTCTTGATGGCTCCATTTACTCTTCGAAATCTTATCCATCTTAGTGGCCACGACTAAAACGGGTAATTCATAATATTTCGCAAAAACGTACATTGCTACATCATCTTCAGTTGGTTCATGACGACCATCAACCAATGAGATTAATCCTCGCACGTTTTGACGCGTTGTTAAGTAAGTTTCGATAATCTGACCAAACTTCTCCCGTTGCTTCTTAGAAACCTTCGCATAGCCATAACCGGGGACATCGACAAAATAGAGTTGATTCTCAACCCGGTAGAAATTCAAGGTTTGGGTCTTCCCTGGTTGGCTCGATGTCCGCGCATAACTTTTCCGATTGATTAACTTGTTAATCAATGATGATTTACCAACGTTTGACCGGCCAGATAAGGCAATTTCAGGTAACTGATCAGTTGGGTATTGGGCCTCTGAGACCGCACTCATAACCATTTCAACTTCTTGTACTTTCATAATGACCTCCGATTGTTTGCTTCGATAGCTAGTTTAGCATAAATAAAGTTTTTTTGCGCCGTTGACTTCTCTCAATATCCATGTTTAGGAACACAATAAAAAAGATTGATGACGATTAATCGTCATCAACCTCTATCCGTTTTATTTTATGAGGCTTCTTGACCGTCAGCTAAGAAAAGTTGCGGTTGGCCAGTACCTTCAACAGCTTCTTTGGTCACTAAGACCTTCGCAATGTCCTCACGACTTGGGATATCAAACATCATATCCATCATGACTTCTTCAATAATTGACCGTAACCCACGGGCACCCGTATCGCGTTCAATCGCTAAATGTGCAATCGCGTGGAGGGCGTTTTCCGTGAAATCAAGTTCAACATCATCTAATGCCATCAGCTTACCATATTGTTTAACGAGCGCATTCTTAGGTTCTGTTAAGATCCGAACCAAATCATCTTCCGTTAATTTCTCCAAGGCGGCCGTAATTGGGATTCGACCGATGAATTCAGGAATGATCCCGAATTTCATTAAATCTTCCGTCCCAATTTGTTGCATTAAACTTTGTTTTTCATCAATGACTTTACCCATTTTGCTACCAAAACCGATTGTCTTTTCCCCTAGACGGTTCTTAACAATCGTTTCAATGCCGTCAAAAGCCCCACCAATGATGAATAAGATATTAGTGGTATCAATTTGAATTAACTCTTGTTGTGGATGCTTACGCCCGCCTTGTGGGGGAACGCTCGCAATGGTCCCTTCAAGAATCTTCAAAAGCGCTTGTTGGACCCCTTCACCCGAAACATCACGGGTGATTGAGACGTTTTCACTCTTCTTGGCAATCTTATCGATTTCATCGATATAAATAATGCCCCGTTCAGCACGATCGACATCGAAATCGGCATTTTGCAATAACTTCAACAAGATATTTTCAACATCTTCACCAACATAACCCGCTTCAGTTAACGTGGTCGCATCCGCAATCGCGAATGGCACGTTTAAAATCCGTGCTAAGGTTTGTGCTAAGAATGTTTTACCCGAACCGGTTGGCCCAATTAAAGCAATATTACTCTTTTGGAGTTCAGTATCGCCTTTTTCAGCAACCGTCATTTGGTTGACCCGTTTGTAATGGTTGTAAACGGCTACTGATAACGCTTTTTTCGCTTCAGTTTGACCGATAACGTAATCATTAAGGATGGCCAGAATTTCTCTTGGTTTTGGCACTTCTAATAAATCATTAACGGCTTCATCTTTGAATTCTTCATCAATAATTTCTTTACATAAATCAATACATTCATTACAAATGTAAACGCCAGGGCCAGCGACAATCTTTTTAACTTGGTCTTGTGATTTACCACAAAACGAACAAGTGACTGGGCCGGTTGTTGTTTCTGTATCATCTAACATCGTAAAATGATCCCCTTTCCTATCTTCATCATAGCATCTTTAAAAAGACTGTCAGCTACAACGTCTTGAAATCGTAATTAAAACTATAACATAGTTTAATTAGAAGTCACAGTATAACGCCTTTTCACCAAAACAACGCAAAAGCGGGTCCAAAGTAAGCACCTTGAACCCGCTTTTAGAACCGATTAAAGCTCACATCGTTATTATTTAGCGTCTTTAACTTCGACTGCTGAATCAGTAATCATGTCAATTACTTTTTTAACACCGATATCATGTTTCAACATATCGTCTGAAAGAACGCCACGAACAGCTGATTCTTCCATCTTATATTGTGTTGCTAATTCTTTAATTTCAGCAGCGACTTCTTCGTCAGTTGCTTCAATTTTTTCAGCAGCAACGATTGCTTCTAAAACAAGATTTGTTTTAACGTGTTTGTCAGCATCGCCTTCGAATTGTTTCTTCAAATCATCTTCTGTTGTCCCAGTGATTTGGTAGTACATTTCAGGTTGGATACCTTGTTGTTGCATGTTACCTAAGTATTGTTGTAGTTGAGTATTAACTTCTTCGTCCAACATTGCTTGAGGTAAATCTTCGATTGTTGCATTTTCAGTTGCAGCAGCAACGGCAGCATCTTGGATGGCCGTATCAGCAGCATCATTTTTTTGTTGTTTTAATTCTTCACGAATTTTTTCTTTTAATTCGTCTAATGAATCAACATCTTCATCAATGTCTTTAGCAAATTCATCATCTAATTCAGGTAATTCCTTTGCTTTGACTTCGTGCATTGTCACTTTGAAGATTGCTTCTTTATCAGCTAATTCTTCAGCTTGATAGTCTTTAGGGAATGTGACTTTAACTTCAACTTCTTCGCCTGCTTTGTGACCAACTAATTGATCTTCAAAACCAGGGATGAATGAGTTTGAGCCTAATTCTAATGAATAGTTGTCGGCTTTGCCACCGTCAAATAATTCACCATCAACTGAGCCTTCATAGTCGATGACAACTGTATCGCCATTTTCAGCAGCAGCGTCTTCTTTAAGCACTAATTCGGCTTGACGTTCGCGACGTGTTTCAAGTTCTTGTTCAACGTCTTTGATTGTAATCCGACGGCTTTGTTTAGGCACTTCTAAACCTTTATAATCGCCTAATTTAACTTCTGGTTTGACGATAACTTTAGCAGAAATCACCCAAGCAGCGCCTTTTTCCATTTTTTCAACGTTAATTTCTGGTTGATCAACTGGTTGAATTGCGGCTTCTTTAACAGCAGCATCGTAAGCTTCTGGTAAAACAGCGTTTAAAGCATCTTCATAAAGCGCTTCTTCACCATACATCTTGTTAAAGATTTGGCGAGGCATCTTACCTTTACGGAAACCAGGTGTGTTGATGTTTTTACGGACACGTTTGAACGCAACGTCCAAACCTTCACTAATTTTATCTAAATCAATTTCAAAGGTTAGAACACCATCATTGGTGCCCTTTTTTTCCCATTTTGCTGACATAATTTTCCTCCGACAGTTATATTCACAATTTATCAATTGCATACTTAATTAGCATAAACTATTTGCTTGGAATTGTAAATATTTATCCTCATAAAATCCCTATTTTAGTGAATTTATCTCGAATTTTAAACACAAAAAAACCCGAAGCACTAGACTTCGAGTTTTAATATTTAACTAATTAAAAATTAGTCAAGGATTTCGCTTACGACACCGGCACCGACAGTACGGCCACCTTCACGGACAGTAAACTTAAGACCCTTTTCAATAGCAACTGGTGAGATTAAGTCTACAGTAAATGTAACGTTATCACCAGGCATAACCATTTCAACGCCTTCTGGTAATTCGATAACACCAGTAACGTCAGTTGTATGGAAATAGAATTGAGGACGATAGTTTGAGAAGAATGGTGTATGACGACCACCTTCATCCTTGCTCAAGATATAAACTTCACCCTTGAAGTTTTTATGAGTTTGGATTGAACCTGGCTTAGCTAAAACTTGGCCACGTTCGATGTTTTCGCGGTCGATACCACGTAACAATGCGCCGATGTTATCGCCAGCTTGGCCTTGATCCAATGTCTTACGGAACATTTCCAAACCAGTAACAGTTGTCTTAGCAGCTTCTTCTTTCAAGCCAACAATTTCAACTTCGTCGCCGACGTTGATTGTACCACGATCGATACGACCAGAAGCAACAGTACCACGACCAGTGATAGTGAAAACATCTTCAACAGGCATTAAGAAAGGCTTGTCAGTTTCACGTTCTGGAGTTGGTACGTATTCGTCAACAATATCCATTAATTCTTCAACAGCTTTAACATCATCAGGGTTATCGTTTAAAGCACCAAGTGCTGATCCACGGATAACAGGTGTGTTATCACCATCAAAGTCATATTCGTCTAATAATTCGCGAACTTCCATTTCAACTAAGTCAGTTAATTCTTCATCATCAACTAAATCAGTTTTGTTTAAGAAGACGATAATGTAATCAACACCAACTTGGCGAGCAAGTAAGATATGTTCACGTGTTTGTGGCATAGGACCATCAGTTGCGGCAACAACTAAGATAGCACCATCCATTTGTGCAGCACCTGTGATCATGTTTTTAACATAATCAGCATGTCCTGGGGCGTCAATATGTGCATAATGACGTTTTTCTGTTTCGTATTCAACGTGGGCAGTGTTGATAGTGATACCACGTTCTCTTTCTTCTGGTGCAGCATCGATGTTTGCATAGTCTTGAGCTTCTGCCAAGCCTTTACCTGCTAACATCTTTGTGATAGCTGCTGTTAAAGTTGTCTTCCCATGATCGACATGTCCAATAGTACCAATGTTAACATGGGGTTTTGTTCTTTCGTAATGTGCTTTTTCTGCCATTAAAACGAACCTCCTGTATTTTCGCAAGAAAAAATCAGCGGATAAATTCCAATACTGATAATCCTTTACATAATATTATAATACTTTGAGTGCAAAAAGACAAAGAGTTTTTTTGACACTAAAAGAATTCAAAAATGATTATATCTGCTATTTGCACGTTTGTAAACACTTAGCGCTTAAAAAAAGCAATATTTCTAATTTTAAGGTGCGTTTTCTCATTTAAAACATTAGTTTAGCCACTAATTCTTGCAATTTCAAAAACCAAGCTTGCGAATTTTCTGAAACTATCGTGACCTGATTTTCTGGAACTAACCCCAACTCTTGTAAAAAAAGTGTTGTCCATTCATCTGAATCGACCAGAACCTCATTTTCAAACGGGTATAAACAAGCTAAATAGAGTTGACTTGTCACTAATACCTGTTCAGCAAAAATTGGGTCATCCGCCAATGCTTGTTGAATCGCTTGTTGGACCGCCTGAATTTTCGGACTCGTCTCCATCAATGGGATTTCATTGGGAATAGCGGTCTTCACCTGATCGAACCAAAATACGTCAATCGGTTGCGCTATTTTTAACGTGACTAATTCTTCAAAAATAGTACTGCGCACGAATGGATGCACATACGGGTTAACCAATACCGGTTGAATCCCCTTTAAATAGTCGGCTTGTGGTAACTGTTTAGCCAATTTCAGCAGTTGCATCTGTTCCGTCAATGGTAATCCCGCAATACTATAAAGTTTTTGTCGGATTTTATCGATTGCCGGCACCTGTTGTTCTCGGTACCGATTCTGCGTGCGTTCAATGCTCCGTTTAACGGTTTGCCAAAATACGCGTTGTTTGGCGTCTTGTTGCATTTGGGGCCAGACCCCTTGCCAGAGCTCGTTAGCCTCAACAAACTCCTGGTTCGCCAATAAAACGGCAATGTAGAAGCCAATCAGATCTGGTTCAGCCAAATAGTCGGCGACCTTCTCTTGCATTAATTGCAAAGCCGCCGCTAGCTGGCGATTTTCAACCAACACACTTGCCAATAAAATATTTAAACTAAAACGTTGTTCTAAAGCATACGCGGCTTCAAAATGGTCAATCGCAGTCGCCCAATTTTGTTGATTGGCCGCCTGCTTCCCGAGTTGAATATGCCGTTCATAATTACCCGGCAGTTCCACTGTCTCACCCATCGACTCACTCCCAACTTTTAATATTAGAAAAAAAGCCGAATTAATATTCGACTTTTTACGTTTATTCCGCTGATTTAGCAGGTACTTCTTTTACGGGCGCTTTTTTAACGTCCTTTTTTTGACGACGATGATTTTGATTGATTTCCATAATCACTGGTAAAATCACGGGGCGCCGTTTCGTTTGTTCGTACAAATAATGGCTTAAGTTTTCCCGGACATCCTGTTTCAAATGACTCCAATCAAACTCTTTGTTATCCAAATTATTCTGAACCGCTTGTTTAATGATTTCTGAACTTTCAGCCATCAAATCTTTGCTGGTTTTAACGTAAACAAATCCACGCGCAGTCACTTTAGGATCGGCAATGATTTTTTTATTCTTACGATCAATGGTGACGACTGCAATAAAAATCCCATCTTCTGATAACAATTTACGATCGCGCAAGACGATATTCCCGATATCGCCAATGCCACTACCATCAATCATAATATCCGTTGCATCCACTTGACCACCAACGTGCATCTTCCCGTTGTCATAGCTCAAGATGTCGCCCTTACCGACGATAAAGATGTCCTTGTAGTCCATTCCTGTTTCATGCGCAATATCGGCATGCGCCGCTAATAAACGGTATTCGCCTTGTACCGGAATTAAAAATTGTGGGTGTAATAAATTGAGCATTAATTGTAAATCGCCTTTATTCGCATGACCAGACGCATGTAAATCATCACCAACGGCTTTGACTTCACCACCGGCGCGATAAATCATATCCTTAGTCTTCGCCAAAATAGTTTCCATAGCGTGTGAAGGTGACGTCGTTAAGTAAACTAGATCGCCCTCTTCAATGTGAATCAGACGATGATGACTTGTCGCCATCTTTTGTAAGGCTTTAATCGGTTCACCCATGCGACCCGTTTCTAAAATCACGGTTTGTTCAGGAGCCAAAGTTTCTAAGTCTTTGGGTTGCACTAAAATGGCTTCATCTGGCAAGATAATCATTTCGAGTTTCATCGCCGTCCGCACAATTTTTTCTAAATCGCGTCCGGTTAAAACAACTTTACGACCCGTTTTGTAGGCCGCGTCGATGACTTGTTGAATCCGGACAATGTTTGAAGCAACTGATGCCACAATAATCCGGCCCGTTTGATATTTAAAGGTTTCAAAAATGGATTCCGCGATATCGCGTTCGCTAGCCATTGCATAAGGTGATTCTGCATTAGCTGAATCGCTTAACAATGCTAAAACGCCTTGCTTACCAATTTCAGCTAAGCGCGCATAATCGGTTTGATACATGGGTTGTGCTGATTGATCGAATTTAAAATCACCAGTATAAACAATCTGACCTTCATCCGTCTTAATGACGATTCCGAGCGAACCGGGAATTGAATGGGTCGTCTTAAAGAATGACACCGTCGCACTGTCAAAATCAATCGCCGTATTGGCATTAATTACGTGGAAATTTTGGAAACGACGCAACTTAGGTTCGCTACTGACCGTAATCTTCGCTAATTCAATCGTCAATTCTGACCCAAAGACGGGCACATCATGTTCTTTTAAGAAATAAGGTAACGCCCCAATCGCATCCACATGACCATGTGTTAAGAAAATCCCAGCAACTCGTTCGGCATTTTCTTCCAAATAAGTCATATCCGGAATGACAATATCAATCCCTAATAATTCGGTTTCAGGGTATTTCAAACCACAATCTAAAATGTAAATCTCATCATTGACTTCAACGACGTTTAAATTTTTACCGTTTTCACGGACGCCGCCAAGCGGCATAATCTTAATGTTACTCATTCTTTCACCTCTATAAATTGAAAGGCACGCCTTTCAAACTATTCATCTATTTTTTAAATTCTTCGTTTAAAACTCATCCGCTTTAAATTCTAATTCATATTTTATCACAATTTAAACAAACAAACAGCTTTTGATTACTAAAGACCCATTCAATGAGGCCCATGCTTTAAAAAAGGCAAAAAAAAAGCCACCCAACTGGGCGACTTCTTAAGTAAATTAACGACGTAAGCCAAGGCTCTTGATTAATTCACGGTAACGTTGAACATCTGAATCACGTAGGTAACGTAAAAGGTTACGACGGTGACCAATCTTCTTCATTTGACCAACATATGAATGGTGATCTTTCTTATGAACAGATAAATGTTCGTTTAAGGCGTTGATTTCTGCAGTCAAAACAGCGATTTGAACTTCTGGTGAACCAGTGTCCCCTTCGTGACGTGCATATTGTTTGATAACATCGTTCTTAGTAATTTGTGAAATAGCCATGCTAATTTCCACCCTTCAATTATGATAGCCCGAAACAGCGTAAAGCGTCGGGTGAACGTCGCTAAACGATGTAACAGGTTCCGTGCGAATTGCACTACATCACTTTACTAAAAAAAAACAATAAAAGCAAGCCATCATTCTCAAAAAAATTATGCAGTCAAGTTGAAATACTTTACAACTTAGTATTGCAATCAGTCTCATTTGTTTGGTATAATAACGTCTGTTGAAATTAAAAATCTTTTTTTATAAAGATAGTGAAACCCATCGGAGGTGAAACCATGCCACAAATTAAATCTGCTATGAAACGTGTTAAAACAATTGAAAAAGCAAACAACAGAAACGCTTCACAATTAAGCACAATGCGTTCAGCAATCAAAAAATTCAAAGTTGCTACTGAAGAAGGTAGTGACCAAGCTGCAGACTTATTGAAAGCTGCTACTCGCGCAATCGATATGGCTGAAACTAAAGGCTTAATCCACGCCAACAAAGCTGGCCGTGACAAGTCACGTTTAAACAAAATGATGGCTAAATAATTTTTGCCAATATTCAAATAGGCTACCGACAATCTTCTGATTATCGGTAGCCTATTTTTTTAGGCCGTTTTTTGAGCAGCAAACTGTAACATAAAGAGTTCAAATAATAAGGCTGGTTGACCCTGCCCCGTTTTGATTTTAACTTCGATGTCTTCTAACCCAAGATAAGCAGCTGCCAATGTCGGCTTCGAAAAATGTTTAATTTGTTGCATCGCCAACTTAATCCGATACGGATGGATTTTTAAAACACTGGCGAGATTGCCCTGACTATACCCTTTTTCGAATAGAATTTTAACTTGCAGCAACAGCCGGAATTGCCCTAAAAGAATCGCATTAATCTTTAAGGGTTCCTCTTTTTGCAACACTAATTCATGATAAATCGTCAAAGCCGGACCGACTTTTTTCTGTAAAACTAACGGTACCAATTCAAAAACATTATTTTCAATACTGCTGGCGACTAACGTATTGACTGCCGCCACCGTAATCTCGCGCGTTTGAGCGGCGCAGAGGATTAACTTCGGTAATTCAGCCATCATCTGACTATAATCGCCACCGGTTTTGCTGACTAGTAATTGCATCGCTGGTGCCTCAATCGTCACCTTTTGAGCTTTCAAATACTGCCCCACCAACTGCTGCGCTTGATGATCCTTAACTTTTTGGACATCAACAATTGTGGCAGTCTTTTTAAGCTGCTTGACTAATTTTTTCCGTTCATCCAACTTAGGATACGGCGCAAAAACGACCAATGTGGTTGTCGGTTGCGGCGTTTCAAAATAAGTTTGTAAGCTCGCTAAATCATGATCTAGTTTATTTTTAGTTTTTTCACCCGTTAAAAAATACGGATTTTGCAAAAAGACTAACCGGCGTTCACCAAAAAAAGGTGCCGAACCCGCATCGTCAATCGCAACAGCGACCTCGGTAGCTGCTAAATCATAGCTCGCAAAATTCATCGTAAGCTCTTCAGCCGGTAAACTTTGTTTAAATAATTGACGTACCTCTTCAATTAACGCTTCTTCTTGCCCTAAAACAAGGTAGAGTGGCGCCAATTGTTGGTGTTGAATCGCTGTTTTTAATTGTTCAATTGTCATCATTTACCCAATCCTTTATCGTTGTTTTAATTTGACTATTGTCGCTATCCAGCCAGGGCCCGTAACACCATTCAAGCATCCCAGACTGCGCGGTCACCCAATAAGGCACCCCCGCTTGTTTTAACGTTTTAAGTGTGACTTCGTGCGGATGTTGATAACGGTTATGCCGACCAGCCGAAATCAAGGCGCCCGTTGGTTTTAACCGTTGAACAAAAGCCGGCGCGGTTGCTGTTTGACTCCCGTGGTGGCCCACCTTTAAATAATCGACCTTAAGCTGCGGATAACGCCGTAATAGGTCTAATTCACCGGCTTGCTCCAAATCACCCGTAAACAGCCACTGTGTCCCTTGTAAATTAGTCGTAATCACTAACGAATCCGCATTAGTCCCATTACCCGCAGTAACTGGCGCTAAAACAGAATAGACTTGCTGACCGATTTTAAACGGCTGATCCGCCAAAGTTGGCGTTAATTGAATCTGATTTAAATAGGGCTTAATTTGCCTTTGAAATTGCTGGTTTTCCGGTAGTCCCGCCGCACAAATCACCCGATCGACCTTGATTTTCTGCAGGAGTTGACCCAAATCACCAATATGATCGGCATCTTGATGGGTTACCGCGACCGCATCCAAATGGTCGATGCCTTGACTATACAGATAATTAACCGTCATTTTTTCGACGCGACTCACTTGATAGCGTTTCTGCCATTTTTCCTGTGGTAATTTCAATCGACCACCCGTATCAATTAATAGGTGGTGGCGATTAAACGGCTGTTGAATCAGAATACTATCCCCTTGGCCAATATCAAAGACAATCACCCGACCGATTGGGTTAAAATGAATCCCCAAAAAGCTGAGACCATACAACAGAATTATCCCGCGACGTAACCGACAACGGACGGCTGGCACCACCGTGACCATCAGCAATAACGTCAAACCCAGTACGCCTAATAGTGGCAGTAATGGTATTTTGCCAAACGTCACGGTTAGATACGGAAACGTGGCTAACCAATCTAGCAGCTGGTAAAGACTCCGCAAGACCCAATCACAGCCACCAATTAGTGGCGAGCAAACAAATTGTCCCACGATGGCTAAGCCCACTAAGCTCAACACAACTGGTAGATAAATCGGCACCATCGCACCATTCACCAAAATCGTTAACAGATGCCACCGATAAGTATACCGTAGGCCCAGTGGTAAGCTGATTAGATTCAGCCAATAGCACACCTTAAAATTAGACTGACCTTGCAAGTAGATTAGTGCAAAAGCCATCAGATAACTGAGTTGGCCACCCATTGATTGCAAAAGATACGGCTGCCACAACAAATTCAGTCCTAAGACCTGACTCCAACTATCTAAGCGCGATTGCCGCCAATGGCACTCTTCACAGAGTAGTTGCACCATCATTAACCCAATCGCACGACTGACACTCGTCCCGTTACCGGTAAAAACGGCGTAAAACGGCAGACTGACTAGCAACAATCGATTCATAATTTCGCGCGGGATTCGACAATAAGTCGCCCCCGCGCGCACTAATGACAGTAAGTAAAAAACGTGCAAGCCGGATAAACTAAGTAGGTGAATGACCCCCAAGCGACCCAGCGTCTCTTGATACTGTGTTCCTTGTTGATCCCGAATACCAAGCAATAGCGCTTGCGCGTGAAAACTTAACGTCGGCGGTAATTGTGCTAGTCTAAGCGCGCATTTTTGACGAACGCTGTGTAATCGATCACGCCAATTTTGGGGCTCAATTGGTTGTAACCCATGCTCCGGTACCACCTGAATTTGATAATGGCAATCTTTTTGTTGCGCTAAAAAACGGGCGTAATCAAATTCATTGCGATTAGTCGCGCCTTGAACTCGTTCAAAATCAAAGTCGCCGTTCAGTATGATTGGCCGCCAATTCGTTTGCCAGCGTCGTTGTTCTTGCCGATTCTGACAACAATAAAACCCAGAAACCACTTGGTGATCGACTTGACTGGTTGCCAAAAAACGGACTTGATCTCCTGACACTTGAATATCATCCGGTTGAATCTTAAAAACCTGTTGATCTGGCGGTCGGCGCGTTAAATCCGATTGTAGCTGCCAACCAAAGCGAACAACACCGCAAACTAATAAGCCGATCGTCATCCCAATAATCGTTGGTTGTCGCAAAATACTGATTCTGAACAACCACAATAATAATAAGCAACTACTAATTAGGCGATACTGACCAAGCAAAACCGCGTTGAGTAAAGCTAAACAAATAACTGGGTAAACCCAGTTGTTTCTCATTCAGAAGTCTGTTCGTTCTCCAGAAAATTAACTAATGTATTGGCATCATCCACGGATAAATTAACCTGTTCAACCACCACACCTGATTTTTCCAATAACTCGTAGGCATACGGATCATTATGGTAATCCTTTTGATAGTGAATTTGGCTAATCCCCGCTTGAATAATTAATTTAGTACATTGTAAACAAGGAAAATGAGTGACGTAAATCTCAGCGCCATCTGTTTGGACCCCGAATTTAGCACATTGCGTCAAAGCGTTCATTTCAGCATGAATCGTCCGTAAACAGTGACCATCGCGCATTAAACAACCGACATCGATACAGTGATCTTCATGGGCGACGGAGCCATTATAGCCCCCCGCAATAATGCGTCGATTGCGAACCACTAATGCGCCGACGAACAAACGTGGGCACGTACTGCGCATCGATAATAGCACCGACTGTAACATAAAATATTGATTCCATGGCATTCGCTTATCTGACACCATCATTCCCCCTAAAAATATAATTAGTTCTCATTATAGCAAATTTTACATCAATCGGACCTATTCAACACAAATTTGCGACTGTAACTGTTCGAAAGTTTTCGGGCCTATTCCGCCAACTTTTTGTAATTCTTCAATCTTTTCAAATTTTCCTTGTTCATCACGATACGCAATTATTTGTTCAGCCTTCTTCGGCCCAATGCCATTCAACGTTTGTAACTGGGTACTGTCAGCTTGGTTTAAATTAATTTTGGCACTACTGGTCGATTCATTCGTTGCCGTTGTCGGTTGTTCTGACGTTGCTGCTTGACCACCGCTAGTCTCAGGACTTTTAATCAGTTCTGCGGCCTCAATCGCCTCCCCTTTGCGCGGCACATAAATAATTAATTGATCCGTCAACTTCTGTGCTAGATTTAACTGACTCGTCTCAGCCGCTTCGGTCACCTCGCCCGCAGCCTTCAGCACATCAAATAACCGTGTTTGACCAACCTTAATCGGATAAATACCCGGATGGTTGACCGCCCCTTTTAAATCGATAAAGCCGCCTTTTGCTGGTTGCTCTGACTGGTTAGTTTGCGATTTAGCTTTTGCAGACGGTTGTTTTTTTGATGATGATCCTTTTAGCAATTGTTGGTTCTCAACGCGTTGGTGCGCTGTCCGTTGGTGTCGACCCCAGAGACCACCCCCGATTAAGATTAAACCCACGATTGGTAGCCACCAAAATTGACGCCAACGTTGCCAATTAATCGGCCCCATCTCATCACCCCCCTATCTATAATTACCCGAAACAAACAAAAAAGTTCGCTGATTAATCATCAACGGACTTTTACTGGTTATTTTAAATAATTGAGAGCATCGTCCAACGTTTTGACCGGAACGATTTTCATTTTAGTTTTAATCTTTTTAGCAGCTGCTTTGGCAATTGCGTAGTTATTTTGATAGTCCGGTTCAACTTTCAAAATGGCTTTAGTGACCGGATCATCCGGGGCGAAGAACACCGTGGCCCCTTCTTGACTGGCGACTAAGACTTTCTTATCAATCCCGCCAATCGGTCCAACCGTGCCATCGGGGGCAATCGTTCCCGTCCCAGCAATCGTGCGACCGGCTAATAATGATTGGTTGGTTAACTGACTATAAATCTGTAACGTAAACATCAAACCCGCTGACGGGCCACCAATTTCACCCGCATCAATCTTAACTGGCGTTTCAGTTTCGATTTCTGAATGATCGGTTAACGTAATCCCCAACCCTGCATAATGCGTTTTAGGGAGCTTAATCAGCCGTTGAGTGGCTTTTTTAGCGTGACCGTTATGTTGATACGCAATCGTTACCTTTTGACCCACTTTTAAACCTTGCACGTATTTAACAAAACCATCGGCGCTCTTGAATTGTTTTTGATTGATGGCCGTAATCGTATCGCCAACCGCTAACTGCTTTTTAAAAGTCGATTGATCTAAAATCGACATCACATAAACTCCCATATACTTGGTGGTATATGGTTTTTTAGCCTTCTTGTAAGCCGCTTCAACCGCACTGTTAATCGAGCTGTCCATGTAATATTTTTGAATCTGATCATAATCTTTCGAATCTTCATCACCCATTAATTCAGCACGACTCAAAATTTCAGTAAAGGGTTGCGTTTTAGATAATAATAATTGTAATCCGGTTGCTGGCCCTTGAATACCCACTGTCGTCAATAAAAAGCGACCCCGTTGTTGGTCATGTTTCCCCGCGACTGTGACAAATTGTTTAGTGGGTTCGGCCGTTCCAGCACCTTCTATGTAGTAATGGGTTGGCACTAGGCAAAAGGCTAGCAGTAGGAGAATCACTAGCGGCCAGATAAATCGTTTGAATCCCCGCTTTTTTTTTGGCATTTTAATCTCTCTTATCCTGTAATTTTTGTTTTAAAGCCCGTTCGACAGTTGGTGGCACTAATTGATCAACTTGACCACCAAAACTGGCGATTTCTTTAACCATACTAGAAGAGATAAACGCATATTCCTGTTTGGCCAACAGTAGAACCGTTTCTAGCTGACCATCTTGGGTTTGATTTAACGCCGCAATGTCTCTTTCGTATTCGAAATCATTGGCATTGCGAATCCCCCGAATCAGATAACGAGCACCCACTTGGCGCGCAAAATCAGCCGTCAACGTTTTGGGTTGCGCGACAACCTGTACGTTGGCTAAACCAGTGGTCACTTCCGCGATTAACGCTACTTTCGTGGGACTATCAAATAAAGGCTGCTTTGCCGCGTTAGTCATCACCGCGATGATCACTTGATCAAACAACTGACTAGCCCGTTGAACCGTATCTAAATGCCCTTTCGTAAAAGGATCAAAGCTTCCTGGAAACAGAGCAATCTTAGGCATCTCGCCACTTCCTTAACCAATAAATTTAAAGATGGCAACTTCGGTAATGCCGTAATTTTGTTGCCGTTTTAGTTCATAATGTGGTATCTCTTCTGGATAAATCAACGTCGTATCCGTTTCACATAAAATCGTCGCGCCGGGTTGCAAGAGATCGAGTTCGATAAATTGTTGTAATTGTGCCAACATCTGTTGCTGTTTATAAGGTGGATCCAATAAAATTAACTCGAATTTTTGCTGGTCAGTTGCCAATTTGACCAACGCTTTTTCAGCCGGCATCTTCCAAATGGTAAAACAATCTGGCATCTTTGTGACGGCAACGTTATCTTGAATCGTTTGAATCGCTGCGTATTGACGGTCCACTAAATAAGCGTGATCCATCCCACGCGAAACGGCTTCAATGGCTAAACCACCGCTTCCGGCGTAGAGATCTAACGCTTGGCCCCCATCAAAAAATTGACCGAGCATACTAAACATGGCTTCTTTCACTTTATCCGTGGTTGGTCGTGTTTGCATTCCTGGGACGGCCTTTAACCGCCGTCCGCCAAATTCGCCTGCAATAATCCGCATTAATCTAACTCCTCTGAAACTGTTTTTTGGGCGATCATTTCCTCTGGTTTACCCACACGGGCCCCAAAGTCCATATCAATATTGGGTCGTTGTGAAAGACTAACCCGTTTAACATAGTGTAATTTCTTTAATTTTTCGACAGCCATCTCAGCTTGGTCAATGTCGACATACAAATACACGTATTTCATGCGTTTAGACGTGTAATAAACAAGACCATATCGTCTTAATTGTTTCACTTGTCGTAATGAATACAGCCATACAACCACGCCTTGTCGTTTCGTTACTGTCAATGTCATCTAATCAGTCCTTTATCTACTATCGTTGATGTGGTCGCCGGTCAATCTCAAAAAAAGGATTGCCCGCTGCGACTTGAATATCGGTTGAAATACTGTCAGCAATCGTGATGCTAATCTGACCCCATAAATTTTCTAAATCAGTTTCAGCTTGTTTAAAAGCCTGAATTTTAGGCTGCAAGTCCAACGCCCGTTTCGCTTTTAACACAGCCGTTTGAACTTGCATAAACCCCGGCGCAGCCTCACCGTAATCAGCAATTGCTGCATACCGATCACGTAACCGCGTAAAATCTGTTATTTGTTGTTGTAATGCTGAATCATCTGTCACTATTTTTTTTGTGGTTTGGTAGCGTTGGTAGACGGTTCCTTGGCAAATCGTTTGAAAAAGTTGCGCCAATTGGTTTTCAATGGCCAATAAATTATCATCAATTATCACGTTGTCCTACTCCAATACTAAGATTGTATGACCGTCAATGGTTGCCACCCGCATACTTTGCAAATCCGGCTGCTTAATTACCGATTGTAGCGCGGTTTGTCGGTTCAACACTAATTGCTTCGTCCCAAGTTGGTTCGGCCAAATAAAAAGATGACTCGTTGGCTTCAAACCGAGGGCCGACCACAATCCCCGTTTAAAATCACGTGTGGTTAAATAACGATTATCCGTCGTTGCTTGTTTAATCTGCCGAAACCGTTTCTGTCCCTGTTTTGTTAACCACCTAGCCGGTTTAGCTTTAAACTGTTGCGTAAACGCAGGAGCAACCGGTAATGAATCAACAGTCAACAGCGTGTGTTGTTGGTTTAACCGTTGGATCTGAACGTATTGTTGCAAGATGGCTTGTTGGTTCTGGAATGTGTCAGTCGCGCTATTATCCGATACAGGAATCGGGGTCATCGAAATGACCCGGTATAAATCAGTTTGTAATAACGCATTGGCGTCTAAATAAATGACCGTCGCTAAGTGATCATCCGTCATCACCAAAATGGCATAGGTGCCATTCTTAAATGCCACTAGTGGATATTGCTTTTGTTGTTGCTCGTTTAACTCAATCTGAAAAGTTTGTTCGTGCAATTTGACTTCAAAATTGGCGGCTAACGTCATTGTGTGTGTCACCTGATCAAGCGTTTGCTGGTATTTAAACGGGGCGCTATTTTGAGCTTGTCCCAATAATACGAGCTGTTCAACCCGATTGGTTTGTTGGTCAATCGTTGCTTCCAAATATTGCTTGGAATCGACGTGAAATAACCAACGCATTGTCTCCGCCCCATTATTAAGTTGCTTGATTGGTTGTCCATAAGCTTGTATTAAATCGGCTACAGGTCGTTGGATCAATTTAGCCGGACCGACCGTGGTTAACATTTGATTTTGTGGATGCGTCAACCGCGGTTTTGTTTTAGTCGGCGCCGGCGGTTTAACCACTGTTGATTGCGTATCGAACATGATTGGCCAAGCAAATAAAATGCCTAACCAGACTAATAGGGCGACTAACCACCGCCAACTCTTTTTAACCATCTGCATTTATCGTAACCGTTGGTGCGCCAGACGCTTTTCTTGAGCACTAATATTCAATACCATGCCCAAGCCGGTGGCCAACACTAGCATACTGGACCCCCCATAACTAATGAACGGTAGGGTCACCCCAGTGATTGGTAGAATTCCTAATAAACCACCAATATTAAAGAAAGTCTGCACGAAAATAATCGTACCAACCCCATAACAAATTAATGTATGGTACATCTTGGTCGCGTGAATCCCCAGCATAAATATTCGGATAATGATTACACCTAATAGGCCCAAAATCACCAAGGCCCCCACTACCCCAATTTCTTCAGTAATGATTGATAAAATGAAATCGGTGTACGGCTCAGGTAAATACCCCCGTTTTTGGATACTATTACCAAGCCCTAAACCAAACCAACCGCCGTTATTAATCGCGTAATACGAATTAACGAGCTGACTACCACCCATATTTTCTAACTTAAAGGGGTGTAAAAAAGCCAGTAATCGATTTAGCTTATACGACGAAATATTGTTCGACAAATTGAAATGGCCTAGAATCATTAACGCACTCGTCACCACTACCGCAATCCCGCCAATCGCTCTCGCACCATATTTAATCGGAATCCCCGTCCCAAAAAACATGACTAAGGTCACCATTCCTAAAATACTAGCGCCCCCTAAATCGGGTTGAATTAAAACGAAAAAGATAATCAAACCAACTAGTATTACGGGCCGCAAAAATATTTTGACGTTGTCTAAAAATTTTTCTTCTAACTTTTTTTCTTTATTTGATAACACACTTGCAAGATACAAGACAATCAATAATTTCGCAAATTCAGATGGCTGAATGCTGATTGGCCCAAATTGAATCCAAGCCGTTGCACCGTTCACCGCCGCACTAGGCCGAAGATGACTTAATCCGAAAAGATATAGTAATGCAGCAAATATGGCAATCGTACTCCCCATTAATAACCCAGAACTACGTAAGACTGATAATCGTAAAAAAAACGTCACTAATAATAATATAAACCCGATTGCGATATAGATTAATTGCTTGGTAAAATAGGCATCTGGTTTCAAGCCGTTAATCGACATTAAATCCGAACTGGCCGAATAAACCATCAAGGCGCCAATGGCACATAAAATGATATACGGCATTAATAACCAATAATCGAGATATTGAATTTTACTTTTTTGAAACTTTCGCCACACAGTTACACCTAATTTCTACTAATTAATTGAGCACTTGCGCTTGATAAATTTGGTTATAAATCTGATTGACCTGTTCTTCAAGATTACTCACCAAATCATTGCCTTCATCTACCGTAATTAATTGCACGCGTTTAGCAAAATCGACTTCCTTGGAAAAGCCAAACATCTGCGTGTCAATAATTTCTTCAACAATTGGACATTGGCTCAAACAAAGCGCCTTGAATTGTTGTGTTAATAGCTTTTGAATCTTATCTGCATCTGCTTTTAATGTTAAATAACCGACCGTTTGTTGTTCAATCATGCTAAAACCCCTATTTATCCGTTATTTTATGAAACACTCTATCGTGTATTATAGCATACTTCTTTTACCCGACTATACCAAAAAAGGTAGCCCCTAATGTTTAGGAACTACCTTTTAACTTTAAGTTAATGAATTAACCTTTTTTACGTTTCTTATCAGCTTTAGTCCGTGCATTCGTATCGAGAATCTTTTTACGTAGACGAACTGAAGTTGGTGTAACTTCACAATATTCATCATCGTTCAAGAATTCGATTGATTCTTCAAGAGACATTGCTTTTGGTGTCTTGATTGCTGCAGAATGATCTTTACCTGAAGCACGCGTATTAGTTAAGTTTTTACCCTTAGTAACGTTAACCGCGATATCAGCATCACGACTGTTTTGACCAATAATCATACCTTCGTAAACTTCAACGGCGGCACCAATAAATAATTGGCCACGGTCTTCAACGGATTGTAAACTATAAGTCGTTGAAGTCCCTGCATTGATTGAAACTAAGGCGCCATTACGACGGCCTGGTTCCCAGTTCTTAATAACAGGCAAGTATTTTTCGAAAGTATGGTTCATAATCCCGTAACCACCGGTCATGGTTAAGAATTCTGTTGAATAACCAATTAAACCACGTGAAGGGGCTAAGAAAGTCATCCGTGTTTGACCATTGGAATCACTTTCCATGTTTTGCATTTCGCCCTTACGTTGTGACATGGTATCAATCACTGAACCAGTATATTCGTCAGGTGTATCGATTTGGACCATTTCAAATGGTTCGCTCATGACACCATCAACGTCACGATAGATAACTTCTGGACGTGATAATTGTAATTCGAAACCTTCACGACGCATTTCTTCAACTAAGATTGATAAATGTAATTCCCCACGACCAGAAACAACCCAAGCACCAGACTTGTCTGTATCTTCAACGCGAAGAGAAACATCGGTATGCAATTGATGACGTAAACGGTCTTCAATCTTACGAGCAGTAACAAAGTCACCTTCACGGCCAACAAATGGTGAATCATTGGCAACAAACGTCATTTGTAACGTTGGTTCGTCAATCCGCAAAATAGGTAAAGCTTCTTGATGATCAACTGGTGTCACAGTTTCACCGACATAGATATCATCCATCCCGGAAACGGCGATTAAATCACCCGCTTGTGCTTCTTGGATTTCAACTCGGTCTAAACCGATGAAACCAAAGATTTTTGTGACCCGGAAGTTCTTAGCAGAACCGTCAAGTTTCAAGACGGCAACTTGATCACCAATCTTGATTGATCCACGAGAAACACGGCCAATCCCGATACGACCAACATAGTCGTTATAATCTAACATGGCAACTTGGAATTGTAATGGTTCGTCACTATTATCAATAGGGGCTGGGATTGTCTTTAAGATTGTATCAAAGACAGGTACCATTGTATGTTCTTGTGAATCAATTTCTTCAGAATAACTTGAAGTCCCATTAATCGCACTTGCGTAAACAACTGGGAATTCCAATTGATCTTCATCAGCACCTAATTCGATGAATAATTCTAAGACTTCATCAACGACTTCAGCAGGACGTGAGCCAGGACGATCAATCTTATTGATAACAACGATTGGTGTTAAATGTTGATCTAACGCTTTTTTCAAAACGAAACGGGTTTGTGGCATTGTCCCTTCAAATGCATCAACGACTAATAATACGCCATCAACCATCTTCATGATCCGTTCCACTTCGCCACCGAAATCGGCATGTCCAGGTGTATCTAAGATATTAATTTGTTTGCCATTATACTTAACAGCCGTATTCTTTGAAAGAATGGTGATACCACGTTCTTTTTCAATATCGTTGGTATCCATGGCGCGGTCAGAAATTTCTGAATGACCTTCTAATGTATCTGATTGTTTTAACATTTCGTTAACTAAAGTTGTTTTACCGTGGTCAACGTGGGCAATAATCGCAATATTGCGAATGTCTTCTCTTTTTTTCAAGTGATTACGCTTCCTCTCGCTAGTGACTTGACTAGTGTGTTTGTCTAATGTATACAAGCTAATATTTTACCATAAAAATTGCAGTTACGCTTTATATATTAACGAATTTTTGAAAATCCGCAAGTTTTTTTCATGAAAATCTAATTATTGGTACGCTTATTTCTGTTGCATAATCGCTAAAATCTCATTCATAGCATGGGCTGGTGCGACGACCATCCCTTCTTTAGTGGTCATGGAAATTGGTTGGCCATTAAATTTCAGAACTTGAAAACCTAAACTTTCGGCCAAAACACGACCGGCAGCGATGTCCCACGGTGCTAGTTTAGAAATATAAGCGCACAAATTGCCCTTCAACAATTGACCAAAGACAATCCCGGCGCTCCCATAAATTCGGACCCCTGAACTGTGCATAAAGACGCGTTGCAAATTCAAATCATCAGCCACTAACATCTTCGTATTGACCGTGATTAACCCCTTCGTTAACGGCGGATTATCCGTCAACAACAACGGTACTTCGTCTCGGAAGACGCCTAGTTGTGGCCCACCCCAATAGAGTTGATCGGCCATCACGTCGTAAATAATCCCTAATGTCGGTTGGCCGTGGTCGTAAACGCCAATCATGATTGCAAAATTCTCATTCTGCTTCACAAAATTCATCGTGCCATCAATCGGATCAATGAAAAAGGCTAAACCAGATTCCCAATCATCAGGAACGGCCTCGGTTCCTTCTTCGCCCACTAAAATCGCTTGCGGGTAATCGCCTTTAATTTTAGCTGCTAAAAAAGCTTGGTTAGCACGATCAACGTTGGTCACAAGGTCATTGGGGCCAGACTTCGTGGCGATTTCTAAAGGCTGTTTAATCTGACTTCTTGTGTAGGCGGCTGCCTCAAGAACCCATTTTTGTAAAGATTGGCTTAACTGATACAGCGCCTCTTTTTCCATCCTATTCATCTACCTTTAATTAATTTACCGTCATCTTGAGTTGTGTTCGATCGGTTTTTTGAGCCGCTTGCATGCATCGATAAATCGAATAACCACAAGCTTCAGTTAGAGCCTTATCCAACTGTTTTTCTTGCATCTTACTTGGCACAACGGTTTTAAACGCCCGGTAAGCCACTTTTAAGTCAGCGACCTTGACCCCAAATTCGTAAGCCTGTTCCACTGAATTATAAAGATGCATGACCTGGACCACTTCATCTGGGGTCCAATCAGGTTCTAATGGGTAACTATAGTTTGTTTGCATAAAAACTCCTGTTATTCAAAACCAGCTCTTCAGATAGTTTACATATTTTGTCGTTAACTGATTTACATTATACCTTATTTAGCAACTAAAAACGCGACTGATTTGACAAAAAAAAATAATCGACACTTGTCGATTATCTTTTTAGACCCGCAATTTAGATATTAATGGGCATCCCTAACGCTAGTTCAGCACCATCCATAATCGCTTCACTGAGCGTTGGATGTGGATGAATCGTCAATGCTAAATCTTCAGCATTCATCCCCGATTCAACGGCTAACGTTAATTCGGAAATCAAATCACTGGCCCCAGCACCTGCGACTTGCGCGCCAATCAAAGTATGATCTGCTTTAGTAGTCACTAATCGCACAAAACCATCTGTGTCCGCCAGTGATAACGCCCGACCATTTGCCGCAAATGGGAATTTAGCCGCTTTAGCTTCGATTCCCTTGGCTTTGGCTTCAGCCAACGTTAAACCAGTAGTCGCGAGTTCCGGATCAGTGTAGCAAACGGCTGGCATTGCGTGATAATCAACGATTGACTTTTGACCCGCAATCGCTTCAGCCGCAATTTTAGCTTCGTAGCTGGCTTTATGGGCCAAGGCAGCGCCGGGAACGATATCCCCAATCGCATAAATACCAGACACATTAGTTTGGCCTTGTTGATCAACTTCAATCAAACCGCGGTCAGTCAATTGGATACCCGCTTGCGCGATTCCCATATCATCCGTATTGGGCCGGCGACCAACCGTCACCATCACATAATCAGCGACGAGCGTTTGTTCCTGACCACTAACTTCATATTTGACAGTGACGTTTGTATCAGATTCAACGGTCTCTTTAGCCATCGCGCCCGTAATCACGTCAACCCCCTTGGCCTTGAAGTTCTTCGTCACTAACTGTACCATATCTTTTTCAAAGTTCGGTAAAATGGTATCCGTTCCTTCAAGAATCGTGACGTGTGCGCCAAGATTGGCGTAAGCGCCTGCTAATTCAGAGCCAATGTAGCCCCCACCAATCACAACCAATTCCTTAGGGACTTCAGTTAAGTTTAACCCACCAGTCGAATCGATGACCCGTTGACTAAATTTAAACCCTTTAATTTCAATTGGCCGACTGCCAGTGGCGATGATTAAGTTTTTAAAACTGTAAGTTTGGGCACTATCCGGATGGATCACGCGTAAGCTGTGCTCATCGACTAAAAAGGCCGAACCTTCCAACACATCAATGTGGTGTTTCTTAAATAGCATTGAAACGCCACCCGTTAAGGTTTCAACGACCTGATGTTGTTTCCAATCTTGCGTTTTGGCGAAGTCCAGTTGCGCACCGGTCGTCGTGACCCCAAAAATATCAGAATGTTGAGCGGCTTGGAACCGATGGCCGGCAGAAATCAACGCTTTTGAAGGAATACAACCGACGTTCAAACAAACCCCGCCGATGTTGCCACGTTCAATCACCGTTACTTTTTGACCTAATTGGGCTGCGCGAATGGCAGCAACATAGCCACCAGGGCCAGAACCAATCACGACTGTTTCTAATTCAATTGCAAAGTCACCTACTACCATAATCTCGTCATCCTTCCATCAATAATAGCTCTGGATCAGCTAATAGTTCTTTTAATTCGTTCATTGCCCGTTGTGCAGTCCCACCATCGATTAAACGATGATCAAACGATAATGATAATTTCATCACTTTACCAACGGCTAATTCGCCGTCCGCATTAACGACTGGTTCCGTCGCAATTTTACCAACCCCTAAAATCGCAACTTCAGGATGGTTAATGACTGGTGTAAACCAACCGCCACCGATTGAACCGATATTACTGATGGTCATTGAACCACCATTCATTTCTGCTGGTTTCAATTGATTATCAAGCGCTTTTTGGGTGTTTTCAGTAATTTCTTTAGCGATTGCAAAGATACTCTTCGCATCCGCATTTTTGATGTTCGGTACGTATAAACCGTGATCTGTATCGGTCGCAATGCCGACGTTTAAATAATGTTTATAAACAATTTCATTCGTCGTGTCATCAATTGATGCATTGAGCATTGGAAAATCGCGTAAAACAGTCACTAACGCTTTGACGATGTATGGCAAGAACGTTAATTTAATGTCTTTCTTAGCGGCGACTTCCTTAAACTTCTTACGATGGGTCATTAACGCTGAGACTTCAACGTCGTCAAACAACGTCACGTGTGGCGCCGTATGCTTGCTAGTCGTCATCGCTTTGGCAATTGCTTTACGAGTTGGCGACATCTTTTCACGGGTTTCCATCTCTGGCGTATCGGATACAAATGGTTTAACTGGCGTTGCAACAGCCGTTTGAACCGTTTGTGTTTGCGCAGTAGCAGCCGCTGGTATGGCGTCATTGGCCCCGGTCGCTACCACTTGTCCACCTTGCATGAATTGTTCAACATCGACCTTCGTAATCCGACCGTGTTTACCAATCGCCGTGACTTGACTAATATCAACGTCATTTTGACGCGCAAATTGACGAACTGATGGCATTGCTAGAATTTCCCGATTAGGGTCACTGATGGCAACGACCGTTGGATTCGTCGACGCAGGTTGTTCAGTGGCCGGCACAACAACTGCTGCTGGTTCATCCGAAGCCGTTGTTGTAGTGGTTGTATTATGACCAGGTGCATCAATTTCAACTAAGACTTGGCCGACCGTTGCGACTTCGCCTTCACCCACCAAAATTTTAACAACTTTCCCACTAACGGGTGACGGAATTTCTTCGACCGATTTATCATTTTGAACTTCTAATAAAGTGTCGTCTTCGGCAATTGTATCGCCTTCAGCGACCGCCCATTTCTGGATTTCGCCTTCAGCAATCCCTTCACCAATATCGGGTAACTTAAATTGATAAACACCTTGGCCACCTTCAACGACTGCAGCAACTGCTTGCACAGGTTCTGCAGTGTCATTTGGCGTTTTTGCATCAGGTGAGTCAATTTCAACTAAGACTTGGCCGACCGTTGCGACTTCACCTTCACCGACTAAAATCTTAACAATCTTCCCACTAACAGGTGATGGGATTTCTTCAACTGATTTATCATTTTGAACTTCTAATAACGTATCATCCTCAGCGATTACATCGCCTTCAGCCACTGCCCATTTTTGGATTTCACCTTCAGCAATGCCTTCGCCAATATCGGGTAACTTAAATTGATATGCCATGCTCTTAATCGTCCCTTCTCTAATCAGCTTTTAAAAGTTGATAATTTCTTTGACTTTATTTTCAATATCCGTTGCATTAGGGAGCCAAGTTGCTTCCGCTTGTCCAAATGGGAATGGTGTATCCGGCGCTGCTACACGACCGATGGGTGCTTCTAAGGATAAAATCGCACGTTCGGCAATTTCAGCGGCGACTTGTGCCCCAACCCCCGCTTGTTTTTGGGCTTCTTGAACGACAACAACGTGGCCCGTTTTCTTAACCGACGTAATAATCGTAGCCATATCTAAAGGCGCAATCGTTCTTAAATCAATAATTTCAGCATCAATTTGGGCCTTCGCTAAATTCTCAGCCGCTTTTTGAGCTTCGCGAACCATCGCACCATAAGTCACGATAGTTACGTCAGTTCCGGCTTTCGTAATCCCGGCTTTATCGAGGGGGACCGTATAACTTTCGTCAGGTACTTCGCCTCGGAATGACCGGTACAATTTCATGTGTTCCAAATATAGAACCGGATCATTAGAACGAATCGCTGAAATCAACAGCCCTTTGGCATCGTAGGGATTACTAGGCACAACTACCCGAATCCCGGGAATCTGCGTAATCATCCCTTCAAAATTATCTGAATGCATTTCTGGGGTATGCACACCGCCCCCAAAAGGTGCCCGAATCGTGATTGGCATATTGCGGGTGTTGCCCATCCGATAGCGTGTCCGTGACATTTGCCCAGCAATTGAATCCATAGTTTCAAAAATAAAACCAAAGAATTGAATTTCGGGGACTGGTCGAAAACCTTCTAAGGCCAGGCCGATTGACAGCCCACCAATCCCGGATTCAGCCAATGGTGTATCGAAAACGCGGTCTTCACCATGTTTGGCTTGTAAGCCTTCCGTCGCCCGGAAAACCCCACCATTTTTACCAACGTCTTCACCAAAAATCAAGACATTTTCATCTTGGCCTAATTCTAAATCTAACGCATTTGTAATTGCTTGAATCATCGTTTTTTGTGCCATCTTAATTGGACTCCTTTGCAGTGTATTCAGCGAGTTGTTCTTGAATATTTTGCGGTTGATCTTCAAAAGTAACCTTCAAAAAGTCCGTTACCTTTTGTTTAGGAGCAGCGTCTGCTTCATTAATCGCTTGTTTAATGTCTGCTTTGACTTGATCGATCAACGCATCTTCTTGCGCTTGTGACCAAAGTCCTTTATCCGTTAAAAATTGACGCATCCGCGTTAATGGATCTCGTTTCAACCAAATGTCATCCGTTTCCTTTGTCCGGTAACGGGTTGGATCATCCCCAGACAACGTATGTGGCCCATAACGATAAGTTAAAGTTTCAATTAAAACCGGTCCATTGCCGGCAGTTGCGTAATCGCGTGCTTCTTTCATCACTTCATAAACCGCCAAAGCATCCATCCCATCGACTTGAATGGCTGGAATACCGGCCGCAACCCCTTTTTGAGCTAAGGTAACTGCTGCCGTTTGCTTTTCGCGTGGGACTGAAATCGCAAAACCATTATTTTGAACCACGAAAATAGCTGGGGCTTTAAAAGCACCTGCAAAGTTGAGGCCTTCATAGAAATCTCCTTGTGAAGTCCCACCGTCACCGGTATAAACGTAAACGGCATTTTTAGAATGCCGTTTTTTCATCCCAACAGCCACACCCATTGCTTGGATGTATTGCGCACCAATAATAATTTGCGGTGGCATCGCTTTTAATGATTCCGGATATTTATTACCATCAATGTGACCACGTGACCACAAGAAAGCTTGTGATAACGGTAGCCCGTGTTGGACTAATTGTGGGACATCGCGATAACCTGGAAATAAAAAATCATCCTTCGTCATCGCAAAATTACTGGCTAATTGGCTCGCTTCTTGCCCCGCAGTTGGCGCATAAAAACCCAAACGGCCTTGTCGATTCAAAGCCGTTGCTCGTTGATCTAGCACCCGTGACCAAACCATTTGTTTCATTAAATCAACTAATGCTTCATCGCTCAAATCCGGCATTATTTCGGGATTAACAACCTTCCCTGTTTCATCAAGAATTTGAACCATCTTAAATTCCTGGCTTTCTGAATTAAGCAGTTGTTCAAAATCAACTGCAGCGTGTTTGTTTGCCATCATCATCCATCCCTTCGATATTAGCTGTTTTAATCATAACATACATCTGTATTATTCCAGTTATTCAACACCTTTAATTTAGCATTTTATTGCACACAATGCAAACGCTTAATAGTGATTCCTTAAGAATACTAACATCGTCACCAATTGTTGATATATGTGAATTCAATCACTAAAAAGCAATTGTATCACTTCTGTATTATTATCGCATAACTATCTGTTGCATAATAATGCCGTTTTAACGACAAAAAAAGCATTCACAATTATTGTGAATGCTCTTTTTGTTGGGGTACTGCTATGCAAAAATCGGTTGGGGTATCTCAGCGTTGCCAGCGTGGATTAACGACTGACGAACGGCCTTGGTTACCGGTTCAATCCGTAAATGTTGCATCATCCGGTGTAAATCAAAATTAATTAACGTTGAACGATTCCCGTTCATCCGTAAAAAGTGTCCAGTTCTAACCATTTGAACTAATTTAACCATTGAAACTAGCATGCTAGCAATCAGCAATAATGCAATTGCGACAAACGCCATTTGATTGATCATTAATAAACCACCAAAGGTCATCATCGCCGTCACCGCAGTCATCACGGAATGGGCAACCTTAACCTTAGCGCCGTGATCCACTGTCAAAAAACGTGAATCAACTACGACACCGTGCAAATCGTTAATTGGTGTTGTATCCGCTGCAACCACCGCCATTTGAGCATTTAATTCAACCACCGCAACCGGTGCTTTTTCAACCGCTGCTAATACCAGAATGTCGCCAATCACTAATTGACTCGCACTTACTTCTCTTAAAAAACCGTCTCGCATAACCGTTACTAATTGTGTTTTTTCAGGCGCCACCGCAGTTCGCTTAGCGACCTCGACCCCTGTCAAACCACTAGGCCGGGTTAACAAGACCCGCATTAGCATTTCTAAGCTACTAATGCCTTGAATTGTCATGTTTGGTTTTACTTTTTTCAGCATCTCGTTCGACACTCCTTCCCTTTAGAGGAAGTCGTCGTAACACTGCTAGCAGATTATTGCTGGCAGTAAAATGACAGACCACCTCGGATGATCGTTATCACTACTACTAGGACCTTCAGCTGTTTGTATCATTCTACTCACCAGACTTTCTGTTAATTAGATTTAAGATTGCTTTTTATCGACAAAAAAAGACGCACAACAATTGAGCGTCACCGAAAAAGCTGGCGTTCCCAATCGTTCAGTTTTAGCACTATATGACGTAGAAACCTTGTTCAGCTACGTTAGAAAAAGCCTTAATTGGCAATTTCTGTTGACTCAATTGGCATCTCTCGATGTTTCTGAGTAGCAGCGTCTGTTCATATAGGAGCCTCACCTAACGGAAAAGCAATATCTCTTATACAACCAATTTTACTGGTTATTGTTAGCCCCGTCAAGCGATTTATTTCGCTTCTTCTTAAATTATGCTAAAATAGATAAGTGATGAATTAATCGGAGGTCTGAACTGTGATATTAATGAAAGATATTATCCGTGAGGGAAACCCCACACTAAGAGCAACTGCACAACTTGTTACATTCCCATTATCTGCTGAAGATCGGCAATTAGCTGCCGATATGATGGCCTTCTTGGAAAACAGCCAAGACGCTGAACTAGCTGAAAAATATCAATTACGGGCCGGCGTCGGTTTAGCCGCACCCCAAGTTGACGTTTCAAAACAAATGTCAGCCGTCCTAGTCCCCGGTCCCGATGATGAACCGATTTTTAAAGACGTGATTATTAATCCGAAGATTATTAGTCATTCCGTTCAAAATGCGGCGCTTGCTGAAGGCGAGGGTTGCCTCTCAGTCGATCGTGAAATTCCCGGCTACGTGCCCCGTCATGATCGCATCACCTTGCGCTATCAAGATGTTGAAGGTATTAGCCACAAACTGCGTCTAAAGAACTATCCAGCCATCGTTTGCCAACATGAAATTGATCATTTGAATGGCATCTTATTCTTTGATCACATCAACATGGAACATCCTTTCCAAGCGGATGATGATTTACTAATTATCGAATAGCATCGCATCAAAAAGGCGGGCCCACCTATGTGGACTCGCCTCTTTGAATACCATTATTTTTGACTATCGGCAAACTGGCTATTATAGAGTTTGGCATAGACACCCTCGGTCGCTAACAAACTCTCGTGGGTCCCCTGTTCAACAATCTGACCATGATCCATCACTAAAATCAGATTAGCATCCCGAATCGTCGATAGACGATGGGCAATCACAAAGCTGGTCCGGCCCTGCATGACTTTTTCCATCGCTTTTTGTAACAAACCTTCTAATCGAGTATCGACTGAACTGGTCGCTTCATCTAAAATTAGAATCTTAGGATCGGCAATCACCGCCCGGGCAATCGTCAATAGTTGTTTCTGGCCTAATGAAACGTTGCTCGCTTCTTCATCTATCGCCATTTGGTAACCGTTTGGCAAAGTGTGAATAAAGTGATCCACATTCGCCGTTTTAGCGGCGTCGACTACTTCATATTCGGTCGCCGCTAATTTACCAAACCGAATATTTTCAGTGATTGTCGTATGATACAACCACGCATCTTGCAACACCATCCCAAACAGTGAGCGCACTTTTTGTTTAGCGACTTGTTGCGTATTAACCCCGTCGATTTCAATCGCGCCGCTGTCAACATCGTAAAAACGCATCAATAAATTAATCATCGTTGTTTTACCAGCACCCGTTGGTCCGACAATTGCAATTTTATCGCCCGGATTGGCCGTAAAACTTAAATGTTTAATTAACGGCTTTTTAGCATCATAACTAAAGGAGACGTCTTTAAAGACCACCCGACCTTGTGGATTGGCAGGCAATTCCGCGATTTCATGGTCCGTTGTTTCAACTGGTTCATCCAATATTTCAAAAACCCGTTTCGTCGCCGCGGCAGCCGATTGCATCACACCTGATAACTGTGTGATTTGTGAAATGGGTTGATTAATTTGCCAAATATACTGAATGAATGCTTGTAAATTACCAACTGTAATCACGCCATGTAAGACATAATAACCGCCTAAAGTCGCCATCCCTGCGTAAGTTAAGTTAGTGGTTAACCCCACCAACGGCATCATTAACCCGGAAATAAAAGCGGCCTTAAACCCAAAATCCGTTAACCGATCAGTAATCGTCGCAAATTCAGTGTAGGCCCGGTCTTCTTGCCCGTATAGTTTCAAAATACCGAAACCACCGTAATTTTCTTGAACAAACCCGTTCAATTCCCCCAAGGTATTTTGTTGTCCTTGGAAATACGGTTGTGATTTTTGAATAATTTTTTGTGAGATCAATAACGACGCCGGAATCATAATTAATGATAATAGCGCCATCCAAATATTGATTGTGACCATCATGACCACCGCCATCACAATCCCCAGAATCGAGGTGATGACTTGAATCAGACTTTGTTGAAGTGCATTAGTGATGGCGTCCACATCATTGGTGACCCGCGATAAAATATTGCCTTGTTGTTGGGAATCAAAGTACCGAACCGGTAATTCATTGATTTGCAAATCAATATCGCGGCGCAAATCGCGCATGGCACGTTGCACAGCACGGGTCATCAAGAATGAGCCCAGAAACATTGAAACTTGATACAAAATCGCAAAACTGAGAATCATTGCGATCACTTTAGAAATATATTGGAAATTAATCGCAACGTGTTGTGCTAGATTACTGCCAATTTCGGTCACTGCTAACCCCATAATGACTGGCCATAGTGCATTCGCAAAAACTGAAATCACGGTTGCGACAATTGCTGCCCAAAAAGTCAGTCGGTAAGGCCCAATGTAGCGCATGAGTCGTTTTAAGATTTTAAGATTTTTCATTGAGCTCCTCCTCTGATAATTGTGATGACGCAATTGCACGGTAAATCTCGTTAGTCGCCAATAATTCTCGGTGTGTCCCAATTCCGACCACTCGGCCTTCATTTAAAACGACAATTTTATCCGCATTCATAATCGTCCCGACCCGTTGCGCGACGATTAAGACGGTGGCTTGTTTTGTAATTGGTTTTAAAGCGGCTCTTAACGCTGCATCAGTTTGATAATCCAACGCTGAGAAACTATCATCAAAGATATAAATATCAGGCCGGCGCACAATCGCCCGGGCAATCGCTAGTCGTTGCTTTTGCCCCCCCGATAAATTACTGCCACCTTCAGCTAAGTATGTTTGCAATCCTTCCGGCTTCTCAGAGACAAAGGTTTTCGATTGCGCAATTGTTAAAGCTTCCCACAACTGTTCATCGGTCGCCTCCGGATTACCATAACGTAAATTATCCGCAATTGTTCCGGTGAAGAGCACCGCTTTTTGGGGAATGAAACCTATTTTTTGACGCAAAGCTTTCATCTGATAATCACGCACATCATACCCATCCAACATCACTTGACCACGCGTCACATCAAAGAAACGCGAAATCAACTGAATTAAGGTCGACTTACCGCTACCAGTACTCCCAATAAAGGCCACCGTTTCACCCGGACGCGCTTGGAACGACACATCTCGGATAACGGGACTTTCAGTAGGACCAGGATACGCAAAAGACACATTGTCAAAGACTAATTCACCATGCGTTTCAGTGGTCGTAACCCCATCATCTGCTTCAGTCATATCCGATTTTTTAGCGAGTAATTCTTCAATCCGTTCCGCCGAAACCGCTGCTCGTGGATACATCATAAAGACGCTGGCAAATAACATAAATGAGAAAAGCACGTGAAAAATATATTCAATGAAAGCAATTAAAGTGCCGACTGCTAGATGACCGGCGTTAATTTGAACCGCACCTTGCCAAATGATCAGCACAAAAACAATGTTAAAGATGAACGAAAAGCCCGGTTGAGCGACCGCCATCAATGTAAATAATTTGATTGAACTTTGACTATAAGCTTCGTTGACTTTCTTAAACCGACTCTGTTGAAACTTTTCACGGACAAAGGCCCGAATCACTCGAATCCCCGTTAAATTCTCACGCAGATTTAAATTAATCCCGTCTAAATTTTGTTGTTGTTTTTCAGACATCGGTTCGGATAGCCGGCCAATAATGAAAACACCAATCAATAGAATTGGAATCGCCGCAAAGACAATCCAAGATAACGACCGACTCGTCCGAACAATCATAAACGCACTCGCGACAATCATCATCGGCGTCATGAAGCCGGTTCGCAAGACCATCGACATGAACTGCATCACTTGGAACGCATCATTGGTGGTTCTGGTAATCAATGACGACACCCCAAACTCACCATATTCTTGATGCGAGAACTGCATCGTTTGTTTAAAAATATCATTACGCATATCCCGAATAAGGAGTGTCGTAATCCGACTACCGGTATACGCTAAGCCGATTAAACCGACTAGTCCGATTAAACAAATAACCACCATTAATAAACCAAATTGCCAAACTGGTCCAAAAGTATGTCGGTTGATGCCTTTATCAATAATTTGTCCCAAAAGCGTTGGTAAGCCCAATTCAATCAGTACAAAACCAAACACACAAATAAAATTCCAAAATAGTAACTTCTTATAGCGAATGGTATACCGCCACATTAATTTCATCGATTCAAAACCTCTTTTATCTTTAGAATGTTTAACTTACACGCGGGCCATATCCTTTACATATTCAATTGTCTCACGATTAACAATAAAGGCCACGTCAAAATGATACTGTTGATCCAATAACCAAGCATCCGTAATCATCAATGCCGGATATCGTGGACTAACCGACGCAATTCGTCGTTCATAGGCGACTGCGTTCAACGTTTCCTCAAGTTCCGTTGAGATCATTTTTAATTGGTCAACTGGCGTTACGATTGGTACTTGGTACTCAAAGACCATCACATTGCCACCCCAAACTTCCGTCGGTAAATTCGCCCGTAACGGAATTGGCGGGGCATAGAATTGTGGTCGTTTAGTACTCACTCGTTGATAACCAATATTGACGAGTTCATCAACCGTTGTTTGACTACTTTTTTGTAGAATTCGCATGGCTCGCCGTCGGTTCAGCCGACGAATCCAGCTCACTATGCCGATTAATAATATCACCGTTAATAATGCAATGACCCAAGGTATCATGCTAATCACCCATCCTCATTCAAGTATTCCTAATCAATAGTATAACTGAATTGTCGGTAACTCGCCATTGCAGCGCCTATCAGAAATGTATACTTTAACTTAAAGATATGCTAAAATATTCTTAAATGTTGAGTAATCAACCACTGGACGGTTAAACTTTCGTTTAAAAATTCAAACATCATAAAGGAGTTTTACAATTGATTTATAAAGTATTATACCAAGCAGACAAAACACAAAGCCCTCGTCGTGAGGCGACAAAATCACTCTATCTTGAAGCTAAGAACGCTGTTGCAGCTCGTCAACTTGTCGAAGACAATACACCCTACAATATTGAATTTGTGCAAGAATTAAGCGGCGAACATTTGACTTTCGAACAAGAATCAGAAGATTTCAAACTAACGGAGTTTTAATGAATGAAACTCAATATTAAGAACAACGAAACTGCTATTTTTGCCGTAGGGGGTCTTGGCGAAATTGGTAAGAACATGTACGGTGTTCAATTTCAAGATGAAATTATCGTGATTGATGCCGGCATCAAGTTTCCTGAAGATGAATTATTAGGGATTGACTATGTCATCTCTGATTATCAATATCTCGAAAAAAATCAACAAAAGATTAAGGCTTTGGTCATCACCCATGGTCATGAAGATCATATTGGTGGCCTCCCTTATTTCTTAAAACAAGTCCCAAATATTCCGGTTTACGCTGGTCCTTTAGCCCTCGCTTTAATTCGGGGCAAACTAGAAGAACATGGTCTTTTAAAGTCAACTGATTTACATGAAATTCGCGAAGATACCGTCCTTAAGTTCCGCAAAACCAGTGTCGACTTTTTCCGGACTACCCATTCAATTCCCGATACATTAGGCGTCGCTGTGCATACGCCACAGGGTGTGATTGTCCAGACGGGTGATTTCAAATTTGATTTAACCCCAGTTGGTAATCAACCTGCTCCAAATTTACAAAGAATGGCGCGTTTAGGTGAAGAAGGCGTTTTATGTCTGATGTCTGATAGTACCAATGCTGAAGTGGATAATTTCAGTAAGTCAGAACGCTTTGTTGGTAATTCAATTCGCCATATCGTGGAACGAATTGAAGGTCGGATTATATTCGCCACCTTTGCTTCGAATATTTCTCGAGTTTCCCAAGCAGCCGATGCCGCGATTGCTAACGGTCGTAAAATTGCCGTTTTTGGTCGCAGTATGGAAGCGGCCGTTGTCAACGGTCGTGAACTGGGCTATTTGAACATCCCTGATGAAGCCTTAATCGATGCGAACCAATTAAATTCGATGCCTGCTGATAAAGTCATGATTCTCTGTACCGGTTCTCAAGGCGAACCAATGGCCGCTTTAAGCCGGATTGCCAACGGTACTCACCGTCAGATTTCAATTCAACCTGGCGATACCGTTATTTTCTCAAGTAACCCAATTCCTGGTAACACGATGAGCGTCAACCACGTCATCAATAAATTATCAGAGGCCGGCGCTGAAGTCATTCATGGTAAAGTGAATAACATCCATACTTCAGGTCATGGTGGTCAAGAAGAACAAAAATTAATGCTCCGTTTAATGAAACCTAAGTATTTCATGCCTTGTCATGGTGAATACCGGATGCAAAAAATCCATACTGAGTTAGCGCAACAATGTGGTGTTGAACCAGACAACTGTTTCATTCTTGAAAATGGTGATGTTTTAGCCCTAACCGCTGATTCAGCCCGCGTTGCTGGTCATTTCAGTGCCGAAGACGTGTATGTCGACGGTAATGGGATTGGTGATATTGGCAACGTTGTTTTACGTGATCGTAAAATGCTTTCTGAAGAAGGTTTAGTCGTAGTGGTTGCCACGATTAATTTCGGTCAGAAAAATATATTGGCTGGTCCCGACATCCTATCACGTGGTTTCGTTTATATGCGTGAATCAGGTGAATTAATCAGTGAAGCGCAACGACGCGTTTTCAGAATGATCGTTAACACGTTCAACGCGAATGATAAAGTGACTGAAAATCAAGTTCGTGAGGCTATTATCGATGGCCTACAAGATTTCTTATTTGAGAAAACTGAACGGCGCCCAATGATTTTACCGATGATTATCCAAAGTAATGAATAAATATTAAACAAGCTGTGCCTGAACTCGATTATTAATTGAGTATCAAGTTGAAAATGCTGGTTATCCCGAACAAAGGATAACCAGCATTTTTGATTTGAACGGAAATTGATGAGTTCTGGCGCGCGTCAAAGAAGACCGTTCGTTTAATATCAGGATACTAAGACCTACGTCACAACCCCTTTTTTTGAATTTTAAAAAATTTAAGTTGTCAATAACTAACTTAAACCGCTATAATAAATATCAGATTGAATTTTCTGAAAGGAGAGGTGCATTTTGGCCACTCGACCTGATTTTTACATTATTTTAAATAAAATGGCTGGTGCCGGTCAAGCCGAACAAGTTTGGCCCAAGATCGAATCCGTCCTTAACCAAAAACAAATCCCCTTTACATTGCACATATCCAATTACGCAGGCCACACCACTCAACTCGCATTTCAGTTTGCTAAGTTTAAACATACTGACCAGATTCTAATGATTATCGGTGGCGACGGTTCACTCAACCAAGCCATTAATGGATTGAAAAAAGCCAATAATACAACTATTCCCATCGCCTATCTCCCCTGCGGTTCTGGCAATGACTTTGCGCGCGGAATTGGTCTCAGCCGTGATCCATTAACTGCTTTAAACCAGGTGTTAAACACTACCGAGGCGCAATTAATTGATTTAGGAGAGTATCACGATGCGATTAAGGAAGAACAGCGTTACTTTGCCAATAACGTCGGTATCGGATTTGACGCTGCGGTTGTTAGTATGACCAACCATTCGAATAGTAAAATAATGCTGAATAAATACCATCTCGGTTCCCTAGCTTACGTCAGTTCCTTGGTCAAAGCCTTCATCCACCAGGATGATTTTGAAACCACCATCAATATTGACGGCCAAACTGAAACATTCAAACACACTTTCTTGGCTACCACGACTAACCATCCCTATTTTGGTGGTGGTGTACCGATTATGCCGGCCGCAGTCGTCAATGATCAATTACTCGATTTAGTCCTGATTGAAAAAATTAATTCGCTTTCCTTTTGTTTCTTGTTTCTAATGATGTTATTTGGCAAACACACGCGTTTTAAGGCCGTTCATCATTATCAGGCAAGTCAGATCAACATCCAAACTAAAACGCTTGAATTTGGTCAAATGGACGGTGAAGAACTCGGGAGTCGGACTTTCAACGCCCAATTCAACGTCAGTCAGCAACTTTTTTGGCTCAGCGATTTAAGCCCTAAAAATAAAGCCTAATCAAAAACACCAAGCCTCCCCGATTTTTAGGGCATGCTTGGTGTTTTTTGTGCTACTTAGAAATAATCTGAGAAATACGGTTGTTCCATTGGAATAATATTTTCAAGATTTTTTAAGGTTTTTCGATCAGCCTTCAAGCGTTCAATCTTTGCTAGATATGACGGCCGTCGGTAACTCATTAACATCGTCGTTAACGTTTGAATATCACATTCAACCGGATCGCCGACCGGCCGTTTGGTAATGTGGACTTTGCCATGGTCGTTCCAATAAACACCAAAAGTCCCATTATTCCAATCCGCTAGTGGATCGGTCAACACAAAGTGGAACGCGTGCCCGTCCGTTTCAAACGGATAGGCCTTTAGAAATTCCTGAACATCCACAATCCGCGCCATAAAATAAGGTTGAATCGTTTGTTCAATATCGCCATCATCTAACAAGAAAGAAATTGGTTCATCTTGATACAAATGGCCTTTAACGTGATCGACCATTGAATAATGGGCGCTGATAAAATTCCACAGACCAATCCGCGCTTCTTGATTGAGATAAATCATCTCTTTCACATGGAAAACTTCGTTGGCAATCCAGTACAAGACATAGCCCATCGGTTGTTCATTCTGATCATAATAAACACCGGCAATCCGTTCTTCTTCATTTTCCCAACGCCAATATTCATCCCAATTCAATTCGTTACGAATCATCGCACCGTGATTTTGATGGGCAAATCGATTATAGGTTTCAATCACATCTGGATCATCGATATCTAACCGTTCAACATGGCCGGCAACCGGTCGTTGTTTCGGCAATTGGCTATCACGAATATCGTAAGTTAGTTGATCAGACATGATTTCCCAACCCTTTTTACGGTAAAAAGGAATGTTATAGGGATAAAGATATGAAATCCATTGTTGATTAGCCCGCATCCGATCTAAACCAACCTTGATTAAATCGTGCATTAAACCGTGCCCGGCAAATTCTGGATACGTCCCGACCCCGGTTAAGCCCGCCATCTTAAATAGCTGTCCGTGAATATTGACTTCGCACGGATAAATCGCTAATTGCGAAATTAATTCATCCCCGTTAAACCAGCCAATGACGTCCGATTTTTCTAGTACCGGCCGTTTAGCCCGTTCTAATTCGCCTTCTTCATAACCACTATCAGAAACTTCCTGATCAGTCACTTGAAAAACATATCGTAATAAATCATTAAACTGTTCTAAATATTCAATTGTCACGGGTCTAATCTCTAAATTGGCTCGCTGGTCAACCATCATTTCGCCTCATTTATTTTCATTATTCAATCGTTAGTCCATTATACACTATTTGGCGACTGGCATATACGTATACGGCGTAATCCCAGTCATCCCAATCATCGGATCAATTTGATGTTGACTCAATGCGTCTGGTGTTAAGCGATAGTCAGCTGGTGCCTCTTCAACCGTCTCAACCGATAGGTCCAATTGGGTGGTCGTTTCCGCTGGCTGCTTAGATTCAATTGGGCTTTGCGCAACCGTTTTGGCTTCGGTTTGACCAACACTCGCCATTTTAATGGCTCTAGCCGGTTTTTTTCCGCCAAAGGTACTGATAATCCGTTCCTTTAGCGTTGTTTGGCGATTAGCTGATAATTCCTTAGTCGCCGTTTCAAACGCGCGCGGTTCGCCAATTAGAATCAATAACGATTTGGCCCGCGTGACTGCCGTATACAACAAATTCCGTTTCAACATTCGTTGGTACTGGCCCACTAGCGGTAAAATCACCATTTCGAATTCTGAACCCTGCGCTTTATGAATCGACGTACAATAGGCCAACGTAATCTTCGACCATTCAGTCCGTTTATACGTCACTTCGGTGCTGTCAAACGCGATGATTAATTCATCCATCTTGTCGGCACTATTCTTAGCATACGTGATCCCGGTAATTTGTCCAATTTCACCATTAAACACATTTTGTTCCGGACTATTGACCAGATGTAAAACTTTATCACCGATTCGGTAATGGACATTGCCAATCGTGACCTGTTTCTTTCGATCATCTCGTTTTGGATTCATAATTTCTTGAATCATCGGATTGAGTTGATCAATCCCAGCGGCACCCCGGTACATCGGCGCCAACACTTGAATATCGCGAGTTTCAAAGCCCCGCGCCTTGGCTTTAGTCACGACTTGTTGAATCACCGATTCAATTTGATACGGACTACACTGAATAAAGCTACGATCTTTTTGTGGTTGCACCAGATTATCGGGTAATTTACCCTGATTAATATCATGCGCCAACTGAATAATCGTTGAATCGTCATCTTGACGGTGGATCTGTTGCAGTTCGATGGCTGGAATCGCCTGACTCTGCAATAAATCAAAGAAGACCTGCCCCGCGCCAACTGAGGGTAATTGATCCTTATCGCCGACCAAAACAACTTGCATATGACTCGGGACTGCCCGAATTAGTGACCGGAATAGATAGGTATCAACCATCGACATTTCATCGATAATCAATAAGCCGCCGTCTAATTCTTTACTCGAAATATCGGGATTATTTTCCCGACCGGTAATTCCTAGTAAGCGGTGAATCGTGCTCGCCGGTAACCCCGTTGTTTCACTGATTCGTTTAGCTGCACGACCAGTCGGCGCCGCTAACAAAATCGGGAATGGTTTGTCTTTGTAATCATTGATGTCTAACGAGAAATCATTCAACGCCGCAAACAGCGTGACAATCCCGTTGATAATGGTCGTTTTCCCAGTCCCCGGTCCCCCAGTTAGTAGAAATGCCCGGTGCGTCAACGCTAATTTAATCGCTTCTTGTTGAACGTCATCATAATCAATTTTGAATTGCTTTTCTAACTGGCGAATCTCTTGGTCTAAATCGTATTTAGGATAACTGATTTTGTCCCGTTCATTTTCAATTCGCATCAGATGATCGGCAATTTGCCATTCCGCATTATATAACCCGTTCGGATAAATGCGATCATCTTCGCCAACGACTTTGCCGTCATGCGCTAACACCATTAGCTGTTCAGCGACCGCATTCGGGTCAATGGCCACATTGCGGGCTTGTTCCATCAAACGAATACTTGTCGCCAGTAATGGCTTCGCTTGCGTGTAGGTGTCGCCCGCTTGATTCGTTAGTTCATTGAGCGCCTGCATCAAAGCCCCTTGCAATCGGGCCGGTGAATCAGCTGCGAAACCCAATTTTTCGGCTAAATTATCGGCACGCTTGAACCCAACACCGGTAATATCAGCCACTAATCGATAGGGATTTTCTTGGATGACTTTTAACGTATCTTCTTGATAATTCTGATAAATCGTATAGGCCATCGAGCTCCCAAACCCGTAACTATTTAAGCCGATAATGATTTGTTCCATCCCATTATTAATCGTCAAAGTGTCGACTAAAGTCGTTTGTTTTTGCTCGTTTAAGCCTAAAGGGGCCAATACTTTCGGATCGGCTAAAATTGTATCGATGGCCTCCAACCCTAGGGTATCAACAATTTTTTCGGCCGTTTTTTGACCAATCCCCGAAAATTTCTCACCCGACAAATAAGCCACCAACCCGGCCTTCGTCGTTGGTTGGTTGACCTGATAATTATCAGCTTGAAATTGTTTACCGTACTTAGGATGCGTAATCAATTTTCCATAGAAGGTGTATTGTTCATCTTCTTTAATATCGCCAAAACTCCCAGTGACTACGATTTCAGGTTCGGGCCAGTCAATCGTTTTATGCGCCACTTTGATTAATAGGATTTTAAAGAAGTTCTCGGGACTTTCATAAAAAATACTCTGCACTGTTCCGGTTACGGTTGGTTTGCTAATTACTTCTGTCGTTGTTTCCAAAATCGCCATCCCTACTATTGATGATCTTTAGCTTGCATAAAACCTTCAATATCCATTAATTGTTGCTTATTTTTTTCAAAATAATCCGGTGCGACTTTTTTAGCTCGTTCAAAATAAGTCGCACTCGGCTGGTCTAACACGAGTTGGGTTAACCCGTATTTAAAGAGGGCCTCACCATTTTGCACATCAATTTTAAGTGCCTTTTTAAGATAACTTTGGGCTTGGTCAAAATCACCCAAACTAATTAAAATATTACCCACCAAAATATTCGTATCTAATTCCTGTGGTTGTTGTTCTTGCGCCGTTAACGCGAAAACTAATGCTCGTGGATTTTGTTCCATCTGATGATACGTTTGCGCCAACATATATTGGGCATCAACCGACTGCGAATTTTTAACCAACTCCATAAAAATGGCCTCAGCCTGTTGATACGATTCGGCTTGGTAATACAACGTGCCTAACGCGTATGAGAGCGCTGGTTGATCAGGAAACTTGGTCAATGCTTTTTGCAACAATACTTCCGCTTGTTCAAAATCTTGGAGAGTGGTCAAAAAAGTCGCTAACGTCACATAAGCTTCAATATCAGCCGGTGCTTTTTTTAAATAATCCACTAACGCTTGGACCGCTTCTTCATGTTGGCCATCTGACCATTGTTTTAAAATTGCCGCTTCCATTTAATCATCTCCTAGATTGTATCTGAAGCTGATAACGTGCGTTTCAAAAAGCACGTTTCATTCCAGTCTAATAATTGATACGAAATCCCACCATCCAACGTCTCTAAAGTCGTGACCGATGAATTAGTCAATCCGCCATCTTTACGAATGTCAGCAATCGGGGTTTTTAATAGGGCTTGAATCATCGCAACCATTGCCGCACCGTGGCTGACAATTAGAATATTATCAGCTGGTTGGGCCGCTGTGACGATGGTTTGGACCGCCGCATTCGTCCGTTGAATCACAGATGCAAAGGTTTCACCGTTAATCGTCGTTGGATCATAGTCAGCTGGGGCTTCACGAAAGGCCGCGATTTCTTGCGGAAATTGTTTAAAAACATCCGTGAATGCCATCCCTTCCATCTGTCCTAAATCAAATTCATGTAAATCGTCAACAATCGTCACCGGAAAAGGTTGTTTTAACGCTTTTTTCAACGTTTCAGACGTTACTTGCGCGCGTTTCAACGGACTCGTATATAAATGTGTGAATTGAATCGCCTTTAAATAAGCGGCTAATTCAGCTATTTCAGTATAACTTGTCGGTAATAATGGTGAATCCCCGTGAGCGCCTTGATAACGCCCCTCTAGATTCCATTCCGTCTTACCATGTCGCACAAAATATAAAGTTGTCATCGCCACTGCTCCTCAAAAATAACTTACCTTTCATTATGAAAGAGTCCTGCCATAAATTCAAGTCGCGCGGCACTAAAAAAGCGTAAGAAATTAAATTCTTACGCTTTTAATTTATTTACTTTCAGCAACAGCTTGCATGGCAATCGCGTTAACGTAATTAACGGGTTGGTCATAGTTAGGTTGGAAGAACATATCAACCATCGCTAATTGATCAATCGTCATCTTAGTTTGAATCGCCATTGATACGACGTTCGCTGCTTGCGCAATATCATATTGACTTGTAAATGACGCCCCTAAAACTTGGCGTGTTTCTGGACTCCACATCAGGTTCATTAGAACTGAAGTTGTTGAAGGCATAAAGTCAGGACGGTAATCTTGTTCGAGCGTTGTTGTCGCCACTTCAATGCCGCGGACCTTAGCCCCTTCAACCGTTAAACCAGTTCCTGAATAAGTCCGACCGAACAATTCAACGGCACTTGTTGCTTGAGTCCCCATATATTTCTCAGTTGGTGTTTCAATATTCCGACCGATCAAGAGTCCTTGGCGAACCGCATTGGTTGCCAATGGAATATAATCTGGTTTTTGAGTTGGGTTGTAGAAGACAGTTGAAGAATCCCCTGCTGCATAAACATCTTTAACGGACGTTTGCATGTATTCATCGGTGATAATGGCCCCATTGCCTAACATCTCAACTTGGCCTTTGAACAAACCAGTATTCGGTTTAAACCCGACACATAAGACGGCAATATCAGCCGTATAAGCACCTTTGTCCGTTTTAACCGTTACTTGATCAGTTCCATTAAAGCTAACCACTTTTTCATTCAAAGCTAGTGTGACACCATGATCACGGTAATCTTGTTCCACAATTCCAGAGATATTTGGATCAAAGTTTTTACCCAAAGCGTGAGGTAGTGCATCGACCAATGTCACTTCTTTACCGATTGTCGCATAGGCTTCCGCCAATTCAGCACCGATATAACCAGAACCAATCACAACGACGCTCTTAACGTCAGCCGCACTCTTCTTTAATTCATTAGCATGGTTCCAATTCTTACAAAGTTTAACCCGCGGATTATCAATCCCTTCGATTGGTGGAATCACTGGAGATGAACCCGTTGTAACGATAATCTTATCAAATTGTTCAACTGATTCATCACCAGTCACTAAATTTTTAACTTTTAAGGTTTTGTCAGCTAAATTCGTTTCTAAAACAGTATGTTGCATCTTCATGTGTGCGCCTAATTGCGCCAAAGTATCTGGTGTCGCATAAAACATTTTTTCTGGATGGGCAACATGGCCGCCGACCCATAAAGCAATCCCACATGACAAGAATGATAAGTTATCATGACTTTCGTAAACCGTGACATCCCAATCTGGATGGTTAGTCAATGTTTCCTGTGCTGCAAATGTTCCTGCGTGTGTACAACCAATTACTGCTACTTTCATGATAGAGCCTCCTATTTAGTTAAACCACTTAATGTTATTAGTTTGTGAATCATTACACATCTGTGCATAATTGTATTGTACGCTATATAGTTTCCGAATGTCAACAAAGAGGCCTTCAACAATCAATCCTATCCTTTGAACTTAAAAGTTTGGGGCGCTTTTTTCCAGATAACGATGACCCCAATGGCGACATAAATTAAACTAACAACGGAAACAATCAGACAATAAATCAGACCCGATGATTTGATTTGAAGACTCATGTAAGCCACCCAATAGAAAACGCCACTAATAATTTTGTAGGCTGGATTAACCACCGCCAAATCACTCGAAAACGGCTGTAAGATATAATACACAAACAATTCATGAAAAGACAATAAAAATGACAGGCTGACCAGTAAGAAAATTAGTAACCCAAAGAAAAGCCCACCTAAAAAGAAACCATTAACAATATTCACCAGTAAAAACATCGCCAAAATACTAACTGAGAGAATCCCATTATAATAAAAAGTCTTCCAAAAACGATAATAGAAACCTTGCAAAATTGTTTTTGGTTCACGATAAAACGGATAAAACAATAATGCCGCATCACAGTTAATAAATAATATTTGAACGATCTTTTTCCCAAAGCCTAAAAGATACATCAAAAAAAATAATACGGGTAACTGATTAATAAATATTTTTTCATTATCCGCACTTTTCGGTAAGAAATACATTAGAATCGTTAAACCCACACCACCCACGAAAATCCATAACAAGCGCCACTTTAAACTTTTATTTAAAGCCGCACGATATCGTGTGAATAAAAGTGCATTTAAATAGTGATTCCCCTTCAGCTGACTTTTTTCACCTTCTATAAATTGCAGTTCTTTTTGAATCCGTAAGCCTTCTCCAAAATAGGCATTTGTTTCACGTTTTGCTTTTTTGGATTCCGGAAATAAACCAGTCGTACGCATTAGCACTCGACTGTAACTTTCTTGATCATCATGAATCAATAATAAACTGGCCCCAACCACGAATAGTAGCAACCCTAAACAGCCCCAAAAACTAAAGAGCACTTGATACATTATTGAAAAATAATTCTGCCATAAAATCAATCCAAGCGCTGCGATGATTGCCCCATAAACAGACCCTGAGAGTACGAAACGCGGCCACTTAGCAAGCATCCGAATAAGTCGCGCCTGATAAAAGAAAAAGGCTGCAAAACCTAAATAACCTAATAATCCGACAGGTACGATCCAAAAATTGCCAAGAATAAACGCCGATACGACAAATACAGGCAGATAAAATAAACTTTCCCTTAGTGGTTCGACAAAAGTCTTCATGCAAAGCACATCTCTAGGGGCAATCTGAAAATAGTTAATAAAATCCAGTTCAGACTGATAAAATGATTGCATGAAGCCTTCGATTGCTCTCGATAACAAAGGCACAGCCCCAAACCATAAAATGAGTCCGGCAACCATTGGGCCATTGAGTCCGCTAAAATTAGTGATACTTTTAATCAGAATCATAATACCAACTCCGACGCCAATCCAAATAAATTTCAATAGTAATTTAAATAGAATCGATACGATTGCGCCAAGAATGAATAAACCGTGCTTAATGTCATAGTATTGAAAAATGGTTGCCGGAATCCGTTTCCCAATGAGCGGTATTTTGCGTATGTAATATAATAAACCGTTAATTTTACGGGTTAACTGAATTCGCTGCATGAAGCTATAAAGTTGAATGAGATGCATAAATTCTGCCATTTACTCACCTGCTTCATTTGGAACAACCGTTTTTGAAACCATTTGCTGTTTTTCAGAATTTGTTGAAAGTAAAGCGATAATTTCCTCTTCAAAATTAGCATCATGAATTCGTTCAGCTGAAATACTAGTTAATTTACCGTCGTGTAAAAGAACAATATCATCACATAAATCCTGGGCCAATTGTAAAATATGCGTCGAGAAAATAACCACTGAATTTTCTTTCTGTGCGATAATCAATTTTTTCATTTCATGGGCGGCGACGACATCAAACGACGTCAACGGTTCATCTAATAATAAAACATCGGCATGAACCATCATTGTGACTAGCATTTGTACTTTATTATGCATACCATACGAATAGTCTCTTAAAAGACGATGATGATCTTTTTCTTCAATCCCGGCCTCTAACAAATAAACACTGGGATCTTGAATGCCTTGAATGCGGGCTTGATTGACCTCGATGAAAAATTTAACAAACTCATAACCCGTTAAAAAACCTGGCAAATGCGAGGTTGCATAAACAAACCCAACGTCGGTATTTTCATAATTCTGGCGTAATACGCCATCTTCATCAAACGCAATTTGGCCGCCGTCTAACGGAATATTTCGTGAAATACAATTAAAGAGCGTGGTCTTCCCTGAACCATTACGCCCTAATAAACCATATATTTTACCTTTTTCAAACGTAAAAGAAGCGTCATCAATAATGGTTTGTTGATCGAACTTTTTAGTCACATTCGTTAAAGTTAATTTCATCTTTTCCCCCAACTGGTCATATTATTTTTTTCATTATAGCACAAGAGAATAGCGCTTTCACATTCCGTTACTATTGAGGTGTTTCCAAAACAAAAGTAACCTGCCAGACATTTTCAATCAAAAAAGAGTCCCACACCGATGAAATCTGGTGTGAGACTCTTTCTAGTACGTATTCTTATATTAACTTGAAAGGCTTTAGTCCAATTAATAACGTGCTGTTGAGTTGCTACCCGCAAACTCAACACACTACTTATTTAGATATATTGTAAAACTGTACTTTCTACTTGATTGTCGATTTGAACATTTTTGTAAGCAATATCAATCGTACCGCCACCTAGACATTCCGCACCATCGTAGAAGACAACGGCTTGACCCGGTGTAATCGCACGCACTGGTTCGTCAAAGACCACCGTTGCGGTCGTTTCAGAAGTCATGTGGACGGTCACACCAACGTCTTGTTGGCGATAACGGAACTTCGCGCTCACGTGGAAATCCGTGCCGTGATCAATTGGCGTAATCCAAGAAATATTAGCAGCATCTAACTTATCAGCATACAACAGCGGGTTGTGGTAACCTTGGCCGACATACAAAACATTTTGGGCTAAATCCTTGCCCACGACAAACCAAGGATCATTTGATTCACCACCGCCACCGATACCAAGACCGGAACGTTGGCCGATTGTATAATACATCAACCCATCATGGGTGCCTTTTTCAACACCATCTACGGTCAACATTTTACCGGGTTGTGCGGGTAAATATTCACCTAAGAATTGCTTGAAATTCCGTTCGCCGATAAAACAAATCCCCATTGAATCCTTCTTTTTAGCCGTTGCCAAACCAGCTTCTTCAGCTAAACACCGAACTTCTGATTTTTGCATATGGCCAATCGGGAACATTGCTTTTTGTAATTGATCTTGCGATAACGCACTCAAGAAATAAGTTTGATCCTTATTGCTATCGCCACCGCGCAACATGTGCGCAATCCCTTGAGCATCGCGCTCGATTTGGGCATAATGACCCATCGCAATAAAATCGGCGTCCAGTTCCATCGCGTAATCTAAGAAGGCTTTGAATTTAACCTCTTTGTTACACATGACATCCGGATTAGGCGTCCGACCATGTTTATATTCGTCTAAGAAATATTCAAACACCCGGTCCCAATATTCTTTTTCGAAGTTGACTGAATAATAAGGAATGCCAATTTTGGCCGCGACTTTCGCGACATCCTCATAATCTTCAGTCGCGGTACAGACACCATTTTCATCCGTATCGTCCCAATTTTTCATGAACACACCAATTACATCGTACCCCTGTTGCTTTAATACGAGGGCTGTAACGGATGAATCCACGCCGCCGCTCATGCCGACGACTACACGTGTATGACTGTGGTCTTCCACAATATCACCATCATTTCAAATAGATTCTAGTTTTCTACGAGTTGAAGGTCGTGAATTCCAGTAAACTCTATTATAACAATCACAGCAAAATTTTCAAATTATTACACTGACTTTTCATAAGTAAACAGTTTCAGGAAACGGACAACTTCCGCTTAACCTAAAATACCAATTATCTTAAGTTCAAGATAACTGGTATTTTTTGTTAATGCTCAATTGCTAACCGCAACTCAACACACTCATTATTTAACTAAAATGTCACGGTCAATTAGATGTTGAATAATAAAATTAAATTGTTCAACATTTGCCGCATTTTGTTCGTTTTTAAAAATATCAACCGCGTGCAACCCGTCTGGTGACGTAATTGACATTTTAAAAGTCTTTAGTTCTTTTTCAATCGTGATTTTTAGTTTAATCGCTGCATTGAACGGTGATTTAGGATCTAATGGGCGTTCCAATTGGAAATTGCCATTATTAGTGGGCACAAACCCAACATCCCGTAAGGTATACTTCTTAACGGCCGGATTTAATCGATAGGTTGTCGAATCGCCCAAAACCGTTGCTACTTCTTTTAATAAAACCATTTGAATAACCTCCATTAAATCGTTCTCAAGTTCTATTTTAGCATAAGCTAGTAAGCGCTGCCTAGTCTTTAGCGTGTTGCTTTGCTAAATTCTTCTCAACGATTTTAGTTAACGTTGCACAAAAGGCGTCGAGTTGCGCAGCCGTCGTATCCTTACCAAAACTGATTCGAACACTTTCGGCGACACGGGGACTTTCTTTCCCATACATCGCGATTAGCACGTGTGACGGTTCCAAATCACCAGCGGTACAAGCTGAGCCACCGGAAACGGCAAAACCAGCTAAATCAAGGTTCATTTGTAAGACATAAGTCGAAACGCCTTTAATCCACAAATTCAAAACGTGTTGAACGCGATCCGCACCTAAGCCACCATTGACTTCAAAAGCGACCTGGTTAGCCTTTAACGTCTCTAAAACTTGTTGCTTGAAGGCCGTATATTGAGCCTGGTGTTCAGCCTTGACCGCGGGTGTTAATAGTTCAACCGCCTTGGCGAAACCAGCGACTGCCGGAATATTTTCCGTCCCAGCGCGGCGTTTCTTTTCTTGTTCGCCCCCCAATAATAAGGATGGCAAATGAATTGCGTCATTGACGTACAAGAATCCAATCTGCTTGGGCCCGTTAATTTTATGCGCCGAGACCGATAAGAAATCAATCTGATCTGCTTGTACGTCGATGTCCAATAAACCATAGGTCTGCGTGGCATCTGTATGGAACCAAGCATTCGATTCATGTACCAATTGGCCAATTTCATGAATTGGCATATGACTGCCGACTTCATTGTTACCCATCATGATTGACACTAAGATCGTGTCTGGCGTTAAAGCCGCTTTTAGATCCGCTAAATCAATCACACCTTGTTCGTTCACTGGTAGATAAACGATGTCAAAACCTTGCGTTTCTAAATAAGCCATTGGTTTTAAAACTGAATGGTGTTCAATCGCCGTCGTTATCAGGCGTTTGCCTTCACCAGCGCGTTGCATCACGGTTTTTAAAATCGCGGTGTTATTACTTTCTGTCGCACCACTGGTCAGAATAATTTCGTTATCCTTAGCCTGAATGCTTTGCGCTAAAATATGTCGACTGTTATCTAAAACAGTATGCGCCTGACGTCCAAAATAATGCGTACTCGACGCATTCCCAAAATCGTTGACCATTTGGTCGGTCATCGTTTGAATGACCTCAGGGGCCATCGGAGTGGTTGCTGCGTTGTCTAAATAGATATGTTCCAATTTTTTCGCCTCATTTTAAAAAGTATCTTATATATCTTAGCATAGATTATTTAAAATTTGATGCTAGAACGCTTATTCCTAATCAATTAAGATAGCGCACTTCGTAATCGAGGACCAACATCGCTTTTTAAGCTTTCAACAGAATAAATTGTTCACATAAACAAGGCATCGTTGGTGAAAACAGCTGATGACTCGCTTCGTATTCCGCTTTGAAAAATGGTTCGTGAACTGAACGCCAATACGCTAACGTCCGGTTGCCTTCGCCTTCTAAATAGGCGTGTTCTTCAGTCACATCTTGATAATCAACGATGTCACACCGACTGGTTTGGGTGATTGCCACGGGTTGATCCTGTCCATCTAGAATAATGTTGTAATCGCCGACCTGCGGCACCGGTTCATCCTTGGTATAGAGTGCGATTGCGGAAGTCGTCGCCGTCTTTTGGCCGCTAACCACTAATTGGGCTAATTCGTCAGCCATGGCTGGATTATCGCCAAAAGCGTAGATTTGAACGGGTTGTTGTGTTGATAATTGTTGTTGCGTGACAAATTGTTGCCAATAATCTTGAATTGCTTTTTGCATGAGAACCCTCCACATCAGTTAGTGACTTTATTAACTAGTGTAGCGACCCACTCCTATTTATGCAATCAAAAAACGTTAAAATCAGCTTGTAACGGCTAATTTTAACGTTTTAATTATTTATTTGGCTTGCCAACGACTAACTTTTTTCAACATCATTGGATAGCTCTTAACTAAAAACCATTTTTTAAAGCGACCGGTGGTTGAATCCGCTTGGATACCGGCAATCCCTTTGGCTAACATCTGTTCAAAAGTCGCAGTCGGTTCAGTCCATTCACCGGCTTGATAACACAGCTGACAATATTGTTGCGCAGCGGTTCCGTCTTTTTGAGTGCCTTGATTGGCAGTTGTTAGTGGCATCCCACAACTTTGGCAAAATTTTTCCATCGTTGATCTCCTTAGATTAGATGTTTTTTAAGAAATTTAATAGCATAGCGGCCGACTTTTGGCCCGCTTGAATGATAAATTCGTCAAACGTAACACCGGCATCTTCATCACCAACATCACTCATCGCACGAATCACGACAAACGGCGTCTTAAATTGTGTGGCCACTTGACCGATTGCTGCGCCTTCCATTTCGCAAGAAAGGGCTTCAGGATAGATTTTTTTAATTTGGGCAATCTTATCTTGACTCGCCACAAATTGATCACCCGTCACGATTAAGCCCACTTTTGAGGGAAGGTCAACGGCAGTTGCTGCCGCTGCAATCTTTTCAACGTAATTAACGTCCGCGTCAAATTTTTGTGGTTGTTGGGGTAATTGACCTAACAGGTAACCAAACGCCGTTGCATCCGCGTCATGATACGCAACTTGATTCGAAATTACGACATCGCCGACTTTAAGGCCCGCACCAATCCCACCAGCTGAACCGGTATTAATCACTACGTCAGGTTGTTCTTCAGCCAATAAAATGGCGGTCGTCATCCCGGCTTGAACTTTACCAATCCCTGATTCGACCAATGTCACTTCATGACCATACAGATGCCCTTTATAAAAGGTATTGCCAGCAACTTCATGATTGGTGACGTCTTCTAATTTAGCGAGCAATGTCCGCATTTCTTCTTCCATTGCACAAATAACACTAATTTTCATTTTAGTTCACTCCATTTCTTAACCATTACTATTTTATAGGAAAAAAAGAATCAAGTAAACGATAATAATCAATAAAATCGTGATGATGATTGCCCAATTTAAACGTTTTTTTAAACGTTTAACCGCTGGCAAATCAACTTTTTTCCCCCGACGAGTGGTCGGTTCTTCTTCTTCTTCGGTGACGGCTTTAAAAGCGGCTTTTTGTTTTTCGCGTGAATAATCACGTTCCGTTTTGAGTCGTTCTTGATCACGTTGTTTAAACGCTTGGTCCTCAGCTTCTTTTTGTTGCCGATAAGCTTCGCGCGTCTTAGGTTCTTGTGTCATCGCTATCTACTCCTAATTCGTTTGTAGTTGCCAATAATAGAGCGCCATAATCGTTTTAGCATCGCAGATTAACCCGCTGGCAACGGCCGCTTGTGCTTCTGCCAACGTTAATTTTTCAACATTTAAAAATTCATCCGCATCAAGCGGCCGTTTATGAACTACCGGCGTTAGTTGATCGGCGTAAAACAACGTCATCAATTCGTTCGAAAAACCAGGTGATGAAAAAAACTTAGCGACGCCTTTTAAGGCGGTGGTCGTCATACCTGTTTCTTCATTTAATTCCCGCAACGCGACAGATTCAAGTTGGGTTTCACCCAAATCAATCTTACCCGCAGGAATTTCTAACGTCTCCCGTTGCATGGGCGCCCGCCATTGTCGCACAACGATTAAACGCCCGTCAGCGGTAATCGGAATGATTCCGACCGCGCCATTGTGATAGACAATTTCACGCCGCGCCGTTTGACCATTGGGCAGTTCTACTTGTTGGACCGCCAAATCAATGATTTGTCCTTTAAAAATCGATTCTTCAGATAAGACTTTTTCAGTATACGTCATTTGGATAACCACCTTGCTTGGAATGATGTCTCGTTTATTATACGCGCTTTTGGAAAACGTCGCACCCTTCTAAACTAAAGTTAACAACTAAGACGGATTTAAATATCCATCCTTAGGCGGATACTCTTTTGTGCCGATTACTGTTAGAATGAAATCAACAATATGAACGTAGGAGCTGAAGAAAATGCTTAAACAATTAAAAATATGGCTTATTAGTTTTTTAGTCTTCGTGGCCACCACATGGCTCTTTTTTGGAATATTCAACTATTTCGATATCCCGAATAACCCAATGTGGCTAGTACTTGGTACTTTGATGGCGTTTGGCTATATTTTCTTAAGTTATCGCCAATTACTTCGAAATCGCCAACCTAAGATTCAACAAAAAATTTCGGATAACATGTTAGCCCACTACCAAGCGGCTGGTATGAGCAACGAAGAGATTAATTTTTTCCGTGAAACGATGCAACTGGCTGAAGGTCAAGTCAAAGAAGTCGCTACTAATCTACAAGCACTCCCTAAATTACGCGCCATCGACTTAAACCACGACACGGTTAAAACGACCCAAGCGCTTTTTAAAGCCATCGTCAAAGAACCGCAAAAATTGCACAACGCCAGCGACTTTTTATACCGGCATCTACCCTCATTAACCGAACTGAGTCGTAAATTTATCGAAATTAGCCAACACGACGTTAAGACGGCCGATACCTATGCCGTTCTCGATAAATCCGCTGAAGCAATTGCTGCTTTAAGTCAACAAATTCAAACCGACTATACTGAATTTGTGGCCGATGATCTAGAAGATCTCGACACAGAAGTATCCGTCGCTAATCAACAATTAACTAAGGAGCAAAACGATGACCGAAACGACTAACCAACAAACGGATTTAATGGCCGATTTACTAAACGATCCATTTGATCAAAACACTCCCACCACAACGCAAGCCAATCAACCAAAAGCCAATGGTGAAGAACTCCTAGCCAAGCTATCACCTGAACAACAACAACAAGCCCAACAAATGGCGGAACAACTCGATAGCACCGATCAACAAGCCGTTTTAAACTATGGCGCTCACGCCCAGAAAAAATTAGGCGAATTTTCACAAACAATGCTCAATCAAGTTCAAAGCCAAGAAACCGGTGAAATTGGTGACGCACTGACGTCATTGATGTATCGCTTAAACGAAGCCGATCCTGATGAATTACGCGCTGAAGACCACAACGTCTTCAAGCGCATGTTTGGTAAGATTAAGAAATCAGTTTATGAAATTACCGCGAAGTACCAAAAAATTGGCGCCCAAATTGATGGGATTGCGGTTAAACTTGATAAAGAAAAAAATGCCTTGATGCGCGATAATACGACTTTAGAAACCCTATACGATAAAAATAAAGCCTATTTTGACGCCTTAAACATCTATATCGCTGCTGCGCAATTAAAGATTGAAGCCCTCGAAACAACCGAGATCCCGGTTGCGATGGCTAAAGCCGAAAATGATAACAATCAAATGATCGTCCAAGAAGTCAATGATTTAAATCAATTCAAGAATCGGTTAGAAAAACGGACTTATGATTTAGAATTAGCCCGCCAAATCACGTTACAACAAGCACCCCAAATTCGTTTAATTCAAAATACCAATCAAGCCTTGGCTGAAAAAATTCAAGCGTCAATCAATACAGCCATTCCACTTTGGAAAAACCAGGTGGCGATTGCCTTAACCCTTTTGCGTCAAAAAGACGCGGTCACTGCGCAACGCCAAGTTTCTGAAACCACTAATGATCTTTTGAAGAAAAACAGTGCCATGTTGAAGATTTCTTCAATTGAAACCGCCAAGGAAAATGAACGCGGCGTCGTCGACATTGAAACCCTTCAGAAGACGCAAAATGATTTAGTTGAAACCCTCCAAGAAACCTTGAAAATCCAACAAGAAGGTCATGAAAAACGCCAGGTCGCTGAAAAAGAATTAAACCACATGGAAAATGATTTACGCGATCACCTACTGGCCTATACACAAGGTCAAACGGATCAAATGACTCACAATAACGGTCCTAAGAACGTTAATTAAATGAATGAGAAACTAAGCTACACCAGAACTCGGTTATCAATTGAGTACCAAGTTGAAAAATCAGATTATCCCGAACCAAGGATAGTCTGATTCTTTTGATTTGGACGGATATTGATGAGTTATGGTGCGCGTCAACTAAAAATGGCCTCATCCGACTTTGGATGAGGCCATTTTTGATTTAGCTGATAACGCTATTCTAACGCGTCGCTTTAGCTTGTTGACGGTGTTTCAAGAGACGCCAACCCGTTAATGCAGTCGCCACTAAGCAAATCACTAAGGCAACCATAAAGGCATCGTGCATCCCAGCGATGAAGACGTCCGCATGTCCTGGTAAATAAGTCGTCACTTTATGACCGTATTCACGACTCATTGCTGAGAATAAAACGGTCGTGGCACATGAAATCCCGAAAATCATACCGAGGTTTCGCGCTAAGGCGTTGATTCCGCCGGCAATCCCTAAGTCTTTGACATCGACGGAACTCATAACAATCGTATTATTGGGTGCTTGGAAGATCCCATTGCCTAAACCAACGAGCCCGACGAAGAACATGAACAACCAGACTGGCGTTTGTAAGCTCATCGTCATATAACCGATTTGACTGATACAAATCAAAACTAGCCCAACAAAAGTTAATAATTCTGGACCAATTTTATCCGAAATCGTGCCGGCAATCGGTGCGGCAATCACTTGGACAATTGGGAAAATCATCAGGATATAGCCCGCGGTACTCGGTTCGAACCCACGTGCATTTTCAAGATAGAATGGTGCAATCACGTTGAAGAAGAACGTCACGATGAAAATTAGAAAAGCACATAATAAACTTAAACTGAAATCAATATTCTTAAATAAACGGAATGATAACAACGGCTTTTCAACATGGTTTTCAATCCAGACAAAGGCTGCCGCACTGATAATCGCAAGTGCGAATAACGCTAAGACACCCGGTTGAGTAAACCCAACTTGTTGACCAATGAAAACGCCTAAGAATAAGCTGACAATTAATAATGCAAAACCAGCGAATCCAAAATAATCAATCTTCTCATGGGTTTTAATAATATCTTTAGGTAAAACAAATTGACCAAAGATAATCGTTAAAATCCCTATCGGCACGTTAATCCAGAAAATATAACCCCAACTAAAGTGGGACAAGATTAAACCACCAATTCCGGGGCCAGCAATACTGCCTAACGCGACGAACGATCCGGTTAAGCCTAGTGCCCGTCCCCGTTCTTTAATCGGGAAAACTTCGGTGATAATCCCGTTATTATTGCTCATCGTCATTGACGCGCCTAGCGCTTGAATCGCCCGCGCAATCAACAGAACGGTTAAACCACTATTGAAACCACATAATAATGATCCAAAAACAAACAAGACGGTCCCAATCTTAAAGACTTTGACTTTGCCAAAAGCATCGCCAACCTTACCAAATAATAGTAATAAGGAACAGATGACAATCAGGTAGATCGAGACGATCCATTCAGATTGGTTCATCGGAATTTTTAAATCTTTACTCATCACTGGTAGCGCGATATTAACGATACTACCATCTAAAGTTGCCATGAATGTAAACAAGCCCACGGCGGTCAGAATCCACCAACGATTCTTTTGAACCTTCGGATTATCTGCGTAGCTTAATGCCATTTAGTCACTTTCTTTCATTTTAATAAAATTCAATCTTGATTATTATACGCTATTTTCAGAAAATAAAATATAGTCAATCGACTGATTGCTTATTATTAAACATAACGAACTATTTAGCTTTTTTATAATAGTGCCAACTGACTACTGTAAAACCAATTAAAATAGTCATCAACGGTTCAATATATGAATAAGTTGCAAATTTAACATATTCGAGTGGATTTATGCCTAGTGTTCCAGAAATAAAAATACCGCTAACGCCCCATGGTACCAATGAATTGACTGCTGAACCACCTGCCGATAACGTCCGACTTAAATATTTACGATCTAATCCGATTTTATCGTACGCAGATTTAAATGTTTCACCTGGTAAAATAATAGATAGATATTGTTCGCCCACCAAAAAATTAATCCCAACGGAACTAAAAATCGTCATCATAATTAACTTACCTGGCGTATTAACAAATGTTTGAATTTGATTAATTAAAGTTGTAATAACCTGAAATTTAATCAACAGTCCCCCGAGCGCTAAAGCCAAAATAATTAGTGCAGCTGAACCAAGCATGCTTTCTATCCCACCACGTGATAACAAACCATCAATTTGCTTATTACCAGTTTGTGAGACGTAGCCACTCATTAACATATCGCAAATTTCCTTTAGCGTTAGTTGTTGTACCCCTCTCAAAAGTGTCACACAAACCGATACTAACGAACTAGTTAATAGTGAAGGGATTGCTGGGATTTTAAACCACGCGAATATGAATAGTACTAATACTGGCAATATACTCCAAAATGAAATGTCAAAATTACTTTGTAAAATATGAGACATGCTTTGAATGCTTGCCATAGCCCCATCTTTAGCGCCACCCCCAACCACTAAATAAAAAATAAAAGTAATGGCTGCTGACGGTAGTGCAGTTTGTAGCATGCTTTTAATATGCTCATATAAATCAACTTTAGCTAAACCAGAAGCCAAATTAGTGGTATCTGAAAGTGGTGATAAGTTATTCCCTAAAAATGCACCTGATACAATTGCGCCCGCCGTCAACGCTGAAGAAAAGCCTAATATATGACTAATCCCCAATAGTGCAATCCCAATTGTTGAAATGGTGGTAAAAGAACTTCCGACAGTAATGCCGACAAGTGCGCATAATATAAAAGTGGTTGGCAAAAAATATTTGATTGAAATGATCTTAAATCCATAGACCATGATTGTTGGGATAGTCCCAGCAGCAATCCAAGTAGCGACTAATACCCCAATTAATAAAAAAATAATAATTGGAATGATGCCTGGTTTAATGCCTTCAACAATGCCATCATGAATTTCATCCCAAGAATAACCACGAATCTTACCGTAAAACATAAGCAATGTAAAAACCATCAATATTGGAATATGTGGTGTAATTTGAAATTTGATAATTAATATGCCTAAAATACTGAGCATTACAATCAGAATTACGATTGCCTCAACTATATTCATCGAATGCTTATTTTCTTGTGTCATTTTTAACACTCCTTTAACTAATTAATTTAATATTTAGTAACTAATCAAAAAAGACCGGTTCATTAATCTGAACCGACCTAATTTTAAAAACTACTTATTATTTTTTAAATCCGCTTGAGTATCCACTAACCATTGTTCTTTTTTGAAAGCACTAATAACAAATGGAATACCAACAAAGATAACAGAAATGATTACAACTAATACTGATTGCGAAAGCGTTGTTGTAAATAATGTTGCAAAGATGATAATTGCAATCCCTAAAATTAATGCAAGGGATACAGTCCAAACTAGACCGTTACCTTTTTTACCAATCCGATATGGACGATTAAGATTAGGTTGATCTTTACGTAATTTCAAGACTGCAACCGCAATTAATAGGTAAACAATTGCGTATAAAATAGTTGTTGCATTTGTTAATGTTAAAAAGACGCCATTAACATCTTTCATGAAACCATATAACAAGGCAAATAATGAAATTGCAACTGATTGTGTTAAAACAACATTTCTAGAAACACCGTATTGATTTTGCTTGTGAAAACCAAATTTTGATGGTAAGTAGCCATCGCGAGCAACTTGAATAATCGTCTTTGATGGGCCAGTTACCCATGCAGATAATTGCAAGAGAACCCCAATAAATACCATAAAACTAAAAATGTTAGCGATAATTGATGGTAATCCTAAAATATTACAATAAATCAAAATTGGTTGTGTAATATTTGATAATTCCATTTTCCCACTAGGCACAACATTTGAAACCAACATTGCATTGACTAAGTTTAATAAAACTAATCCGATTAATGAAATAAAAATTCCTTTTGTAAATGTTTTAGAAGGATTGTGTAAGCGTGGAATAAATACTGATGACATTTCAATCCCAACAAAAATGAATGAGATACCAGCCATATATTTCAATGAAGATAAGCCATCCTTGGCTGGAATTAATTTATCCATCGAAAAGTGTCCTAAAGTCCCACCAGGCATAATACCGTTTTTAATTAATACAGCAATACCTAATGCCGCCATAACAACGATTGGAATATAAACACCTAACCAAACGCCAAAATTACCGCCGACTTTAGCCATATCAAATTTTAAATTCAAAAGTGTAATGATCCAATAAAAAACTAAGATACAACCTAAAACAAACCAGTGATTATTTCCTAAGTCTGGATTGCCAAACGAATTACCAAGCAATGGTCCAATTGTAGAAGCAACCATTACCATGCCTGGGAACATTTGAACCCAAAGTAACCAAGCTGTCACGAAACCTAATTTACTATTTAAGGCAGTCTTAACCCAAAGTTGGGGGCCACCTTCTTCAGGCATTGACGTTCCTAATTCGCCTGCAATTAAAGCAATTGGTAGTGCAAAGAATAGTACCGCAAAGATTGAATAACTAATTTGAGCCCAGCCTGTAGCTGCTAACGTAGGGATACTACGAACAGTTGCACATAGTGCCATTGTTAATCCTATAAATGTCCCCAAAACAATTTTATTTGCTTGTTTATTTTCCATATTAAACATTCCTCCGATTTTTGTTCCATAACAAGAAAGCCGCATACGCGGCTTTCTTAAGCTAAAGAATTGTTAAAATTATTTACGGTTTTCGTAAATGGCTTCTAATTTTTCTTGCATAGCTTGTTTGATTTTAGGAGCAAAATAATCAAAGTTATCTTCTTTGTTCATATATGGTGTCATAACAGCTGCACGTAAAACTGTCACTTTACCAGCTTTTTCCCAGCCTTCTTTAGAAACCCCTAAATCATTAACGAACTTAAATGGACTGTTCCCATAATCAGGAATTGCAAAATCAGTATGTGATGTTAAATATTCATTGCCATAAATACTCCCTGTCACATATGATGCTTGATTATAGAATTCGTGGTTCAATTCATTCATTTCTTCAAGGTTAGTATTGCCTTTTTCTTGGAAGACATAATCAACCATATTGAAATCAGGATTTGTTAAAGTATGGACTTCGATTGTCTTATCGCCAACTTTAAATTCTAAATTGCCTAAGAAATTATAAAAACGATGTGCCCCTTCAATAGAAGCACCCATTAATTTACCATAACCAGTAACATTTAATGGTAACGTACGATGAGCAGCCCAAACCGCAGCAGCTGTTGCACCGGCTTTAGAACCTTCAAGAATATATGCGCCTAATAATGCTGGAATATCTGCACCTTTTTCAAATACATAAGTTGCAAAATATGAAATAACGTCACGCATACGGACATCTTGGATTGCAATACCACCAGCTGAATAAGGAATGTATCCCATCTTATGGGGATCAATCGTAACAGATTCAGCTTCTGGGAAAGCAGCATAAGCGTTATAAGTATGTTCTGAAATAAGATTTTCATCTTCAGTAAAGACGTTGTATTCAGCATACTTACTTTGTAATTCGTTGTAAGGAATTAACTTGTTATCTTCATCAAGTAAGATAGCACGACCATAACCACCATAAGCAGCATCAACATGTAAGTAATAGTAAATGCCATCTTTAGCAAGCTTGTTACGTAATTCTGCAATTTCGTTGATGCTATCAACAGCCCCTTCTTCAGTCGAGCCAACAACTCCGACAACACCAAGAACTGGGATTTCTTTACTTGCTAAGTCACGTACAAGTTTTTCTAATTCATTAATATCCATACGATAGTTAGAATCAACGGGTACTGGGATAACTTGATCCAAACCAATTCCGATAATATCAGCAGCTTTCAACCATGAATAATGTTTTGTTTGTGGTACTAACCACTTACCAAGCTTCTCAAGATTCTTCCCACTGCGAGCTGATTTAGCTTTAATTTCATCAATCTTATCGCCGTTGGCTTCAACTAAATCCATGATCTCTTTAGTTGACATATTTGACAATTCCCAATCAGATTTGCCAGCAACAATTGCGGGATCAACTTCCTTCATTGCAAATGGAAGAGACTTGATATTACGTGCATACCATAATCCTTCTAAGTTAGCTAATGAACCATCAGCAACGATGTGTCCCCAACCATTAGTGTAGCCCATTAGGGTTGCAAATTCTAAACCAACTTCCTCTTCCATTTGTGAGGTTGCAGGTGATGATTCGTACGCAACGTTATTACCATTCCATAACATCGCATAGTTATATGCTAAAATAGCTGGCATTAAGGTTTCAGAATTCATATGTCCCCAATAACGACCAGCATTGTGCCAAGGAACTGATTGTGAACGTAAACGAGCAGAAAGTTCGTCTAAAACGTCCTTCATATTATTAACCGTTCCTTGGAATTCAGGTGATGATTGTTGTTCAGCTGAAATCATAGGTTTGTCTTGTGGCATATAATTTTGACGCCACCCTAAATGTTCGTCAACTAACTTGTTTAACAAGTCCTTATAAAGTTGACCATTTTCAGCCTTATCACCGATAAATAGTGCAGATAGATCTGTCTCTTTTGCATTAAAACTATTCTTAGTCATAGCAAAAAATCCTCCTTAAAATATATATATTGTGTAACCCCATACATTAGAATACGCCCTTGTTCTGTAAATGTAAACCCAGAAATGTAGTTGACTACGTCAACTTTAAACCACAAAAAAATAGCTACTATAGAAGCAGCTATTTCTTACAATTGTATTTATTTTGGGGTTATACTAAATATATTACACTTAATTAATTATAAGCGGAGAATTACAATAGTATAAAATACAAAAGCCATCTTTAATATTTAAAACGTCTCTAGTCTGTTACACGTGCTAGGAAATAATTCTTCTTACCACGTCGAACGATGACGAACTTACCGTCAAAACTATCTACTGGATTGATATCCATATCGGTATCTTGCACGCGATCACCATTAATCGTAATCGCACCATTTGTCACATCTTCACGTGCTTGACGTTTCGACGATTCAATTTTGGCATCTACTAAGAAATCAACAATATTCTTAATTTCACTAGTAATCTCAACCGTTGGTGCTTTTTCAAAGGCTTGTTCAGCTTCAGCAACATCTAACGCTTTAATATCACCAGAGAATAATATCTCAGTAATCCGTTCAGCTTCATCAAGTGCTTCTTGACCATGAACAAAGCATGTTACTTCTTCCGCTAGACGACGTTGTGCTTCACGTTTTTCAGGTTCAGTCGCAACTTTTTGAGCTAGGTCCTTGATTTCATCTTCTTCTAAGAATGTAAAGAATTTCAAGTACTTAATCACATCGCGGTCATCCTGGTTTAGCCAGAATTGGTAGAATTCGTATGGTGAAGTCTTTTTAGCATCTAACCAGACGGCACCACCTGCCGTTTTACCAAATTTGGTACCATCAGCCTTGAGCATCAATGGAATTGTTAAACCAAATACAGGTTCATCACTACCTTCTAGCTTATGGATCATATCAATCCCAGAAGTAATATTACCCCATTGATCAGCACCACCGATTTGCAATTGAATATTATGTTCATCATGTAAATGTTTAAAATCAATTGACTGAAGAATTTGGTATGTGAATTCAGTAAATGAAATGCCGACGTCTAAACGACTCGCAACAATATCTTTGGCCAACATTGTATTGATGTTAAAGTTTTTTCCGTAATCTCTTAAAAAATCTAATAATGAAATTTTTGATAACCAATCGTAGTTATTAACAAAAGTAACGTTCGCGTCTTTACCAAATAATTTCCGCATTTGAACCGTTAAAGCTTCAACATTTTTTTGTACTTTTTCCATAGTCTGTAATTGTCGTTCAGAATTACGACCACTTGGATCACCGATACTACCAGTTCCACCACCAATTAAGATGTAAGGATGATGACCAGCCAATTGGAATCGTTTCATCATCATGAAGGGAATTAAATGCCCGATGTGTAAACTATCTCCAGTTGGATCCGCACCACAGTATAAAGAAATCTTGTTATTTTCAACCAGCTCACGTAACCCATCAGCATCTGTTTGTTGATTAATTGCATCCCGCCATGTTAATTCATCAATAATATTTTTTTTCATCAAAATTTCCTCCTATACAAAAAAGTCCCTGCAATCTTAATTAAATTAAGATTACAGGGACGAATAATTAGCATCTTCGCGGTACCACCCGTGTTATATAGATTAAAGTGCACTTTAATCTATATCACTCTCGATTTTAACGTAAATCACACGTGCGATCACTCTTGCAGAAAGTGTAATTCGATTCGATAATATTTATTAGGTCTCAGCATACCCTAACTCTCTGTAAAATGGATTATCAAATCTACTATGCTTCTCAATCGCTCTATATTTCTATAAGGCCAATCATAATAGAAAGCGTTGTAGTTGTCAACGATTTTCTTTTATTTTTTTATTTTAATTTTAAATCTATCATACTTATTTAAAAATACCTTATACATAAAGTGGCCTGACATCAGTCTTGGGGCACTTATATTAAACAATTATTTTTCTTAGCTATGTGCTATGGATCATCAATTCCCGCCAATCTCAAAAAGCGCTCTATCCTCAGTTGGGATGGACCGCTTTTTTAGCTTCATTTCCAATTGATAATTGGATTATGTCACAGCTTGTTTTATCTTCGATTATAGTTTTGAAACGTTAGCAGCTTGTGGTCCACGGTTGCCTTCAACGATATCGAATTCAACGGCTTGGCCTTCTTCTAATGATTTAAAGCCTTCGTCTTGGATTGCACTGAAATGTACAAAGATATCTTCTTGGCCTTCGACCGAGATAAAGCCGAAACCTTTTTCATTGTTAAACCATTTTACTGTACCTTTTTCCATGATGTTGCTCCTTTAAAATTCACTATATTATCTAGTCATCTTCTAGACAAACACTATTATACGCGATTTTGAAACCGCATGCAAACTGAAAACTAATTTTAATTTAAGTGATATTTCGTTTGACGATGATAGGCTTGATCAGCGTCTAAAACGATATTACCAAAGTCCGGATGATGAATCGCATCCGGCATCATCTGGGCCTCAATTGCGACCGCTACGTGTGGTTTAATCGGTTGCTTGGTCAAATTAGGCTCACTACCAAATCCGTTGGCCGTATAAATCACAATCGCATTACCCTCAGTGGTAATCGTAATCGTGCGACCACTTGTTGGTTCCGTTAATTTTGCATCCACGTTCGTGATTTTTCTATTCAATAAAAAGGCATGATCATAGCCTGTCACCAATTGATTTTGTTTGGCTTGACTCTTAAAAGCATCGGCTATTGGTCGTGCATGCTTTAAATCAAAGACCGTATTATCTACGGGTACCAATCGGCCAGTTGGAATGCCATCAGCTTGAATTTCACTGAAATAATCGCTGTTAATCAATAACTGATGATCAGCAACATCTTGGTCAAAATCACCGGTCAGATTCAAATAAACGTGACATGTAGGGTTAAATAACGTCTTTTTGTCCGTTGTCGCTGCATAATCAACCAACCAATCGTTGGTTTCGGTCAACGTATAGGTCGTCGTCACTTGCAAATTACCTGGAAACCCATTGGCCCCATCCGGACTAGTCAATGTAAAGCTAACGCTAATCGCATCCACTTTTTCAGTGACGGTCGCTTGCCAGACTTTCGATTCAAAACTATTCGGCCCACCATGATTAGTATTGGCGCCATTGTTAATTGGGGTGTGATAGGTCTGCTCATCTAATTTAAAGGTTCCTTGCGCAATTCGACCAGCCACACGGCCTACCGTCGCACCAAAATAAGCATCCTGTTTGATATAGTCCGCTAAATTATCGTAACCAATCACCACGTTTTTAAACTGACCAGCTTGATCAGGTAACACCAAATTAGTAATTGCAGCTCCATAATCAATCACAGCCAGTTGGTAGCCCTGACTATTTTCTAACCAGTGTTGCCAAATCGTTTGCCCATCAATCGTGCCAAATTCCTGACGCCAATATTTCATGATTGTTGCCCCCTATTGATTGATATTTTGAATAAATCGTTGGAAAGCCGCTTGTCCCTGTGAATTTCGTTTATAAACACCGGCATCCTCTAATACGCGTTTAAAGACTTTACCGACTGCTGTTTGGACAATTCCAGTGACATTTGCACGCGTCACGTTTTGTGCCCGTTTAATATCGTCAGCCCACGTTTGATGATAGGCTGCCATCTCGTTGGGTTGGTCACACAAATACTTTTCAACTTCGGCCATTTCGGTTTTAAGCCGGGGTGGTAAAATGGCCAAGCCCATGACTTCAATTAGGCCAATATTTTCTTTTTTAATGTGTTGCACATCAGCGTGTGGATGGTAGATGCCATCTGGAAATTCAACTGACGTTTGATTATCGCGTAAGACCAAATCTAATTCGAATTGTGTGCCGCGCATCCGCGCAATCGGCGTAATCGTATGGTGTGGTGTGCCGTCAGTGTCCTGCGCTAAAATCTGGACTTCGGGATCACTATAGTGTTGCCACCGGTCCAAAATCGTCGTCGCTAAGTCGGCAATTTGACCTGCATCATCGCCAGTTAACCGAATGACTGACATTGGCCAATTAACAATACCGGCTTTGATATCCGCATAACCTTTGAATTGAATTGGTGTGTCAATCGCTGCTTTAGCCATTGGAAAATCATGGCGACCACCTTGATAATGTTCATGGGTCAAAATCGACCCCCCAACAATGGGTAGATCGGCGTTACTCCCCGCAAAATAACCGGGGAATTGTTTGACAATCCCTAATAAATCACTGAAAGTTGTTGCGTCAATTACCATCGGTTCATGTTTGCCGTCCAAGAAAATCGCGTGTTCGTTGAAATAAGCATAAGGTGAATACTGGAAACCCCATGTTTGGTGGTCCATTTCAAAACGAACAATCCGATGATTACGCCGGGCTGGGAAATCTAAGCGGCCCGCATACCCTTCGTTTTCCAAACAGAGTTGGCATTTGGGATAACCGGTTTGTTTCATCGTTTTAGCCAACGCAATTTGTTTCGGATCTTTTTCCGGTTTAGACAGATTAATCGTAATTTCCAAGGGACCGTATGGTGTATCAACATCGTACGCGATATTCTTAGCAATCGCCGCAACTTTAATGTAGTCATTAGCTTGACTTAATTCATAGAAATAAGCCAATGCCTTTTGCGGATCAGTCGCATACAACGTCCAGAAATTGCGATTAACCGCACTAGGAAGTGGTGTCACCAAATCCATCAACTTGGCCCCTAAAATGTCTTGTTCGGCCGCTAAATCGTTAATTTGATGATTGGCGATTGCTAATTGAAGTAGTGCTTCTTTTAAATCAATTAACTGCTGACTCGCTGGCGCAATCGCTGCGGCATCCGCTTCACCCACTAGGTCTAAGACCACATTAAATAAATATTGTTGATCGTCTTTTGTATAATCAGTCGCTGGAAAAGTGAGTACTTTTTCAATAAATGTTTGAATCAATTCTCTTGCTTGCATAATTTGCCCTCTATTTGTCTTGATACCCGTTTGGATGGCTTAAATGCCAGTTCCAAGCAGTTTCGATAATCGCTTCGATATCGTCATATTGTGGTTGCCAACCTAATGTGCCCCGTGCTTTGTCGCTAGCGGCAATCAGGGTGCTGGGATCGCCAGCTCGGCGGGGTGCAATCTGAGTTGGAATCGCTTTGCCAGTCACTTTACGAGCGGCTTTGACGATTTCCATGTTTGAGAAACCAGTTGATGAGCCTAAGTTGAAGGCGTTACTGCCGTTGCCCGCTGCCAAATATTTGAAGGCTAAGATGTGCGCATCGGCGAGGTCCAACACGTGGACGTAATCACGGACGTTGGTGCCATCTGGTGTCTCGTAATCGTCACCGAAGATTGAGAGTTCGGCGCGATCGCCAGCAGCGACTTGTAAGACAATAGGTAATAAATGGGTTTCGGGATGGTGATCTTCACCAATTGAACCGTCCGCTTTAGCGCCAGCGACGTTGAAGTAACGCAATGCGACGAACTTGATGCCGTAAGCTTTGTCTGCCCATCGCATCATGGTTTCCATCATCAACTTACTTTCGCCGTAAGGATTGGTGGGGATTTGTGGATCGGTTTCTTTGATTGGAATGGTTTTCGGTTCGCCATAAGTGGCCGCCGTTGATGAGAAGACAATCTTCTTAACATCAAATTCCGTCATGACTTCGAGCAAGGCAGTCATGCCGTAAGTATTGTTGTCGAAATATTTAAGTGGTGCTTTCATGGATTCTGGGACGATTGAGAAAGCCGCGAAATGAATCACGCCTTCAACGTCTTCTTGGTCGAAGACGGTCCGCATAAAATCTTTATCGCGAATATCGCCTTCGTAGAACCGCGCTTGCGTGTTGACCGCGGCGCGGTGGCCAGTGATTAAGCTATCGACAACGGCGACATCGAAACCTTGGTTGATTAATTGATCGACGGTGTGTGAGCCGATATAACCGGCCCCACCTAAAACTAAAATTGACATTAAAGATTCCCCCTTAAATTAATCTAATTTCTTTGCGCCATCCGCAATTTCTGCGATGTAGAAGCTTGGTGCGTAACCAATTTTAGCGGTGTAAACTTTCGCAACGTTGGCTTCAAAATTTTCAACTTGATCTTTAGCTACAATCGCAATTGCACAACCACCAAAACCAGCACCAGTCATCCGGGCACCCAAGACACCAGGTTGTTCCCATGCGGTTTGAACTAAGGTATCCAATTCAATACCGGTTACTTCATAATCAAATTGCAATGACACGTGTGAAGCGTTGACTAATTTACCAAAACGTTCAAGGTCGTTATCTTTCAAGGCTTCACGGGCCTTCATCGTCCGTTGATTTTCAGAAACAGCATGCCGCGCCCGTTTCAATAACGTTTCGTTTTGTAACAGATAGGCTTGTAAATCGAATGATTCATTATCGAGTTCGCCTAATGATTGAATATCATTTTTAGTTTGTAAAATCGCAAGTGCAGCTTCACATTCACTACGACGTTCGTTATATTTAGAATCTGCTAATTCACGGCGTTTGTTGGTATTCATGATGACAATCACGTTGTCTTGTAAATCAATTGGGACTAAATCGTAATCCAAGGTATTCGTATCTAATAAAATTGCGTGGTTCGCTTTACCCATGCCGACTGCAAATTGATCCATAATACCAGAGTTAACCCCGATAAATTTATTTTCAACCATCACACCAGTCTTAACTAAATCAACGCGATCAATATCTAAGTTAAATTGATCTTCAAGAATGACACCCATTAATAACTCGATTGAGGCTGATGATGACAACCCAGCACCATTGGGAATATTACCCTTTAGATAAATATCCAAACCGTGATTGATTGTATAACCTTGTTCTTGAAGATAAACAATCATCCCTTTTGGATAATTCGCCCAGTTATGTGCTTTTTGATAAGAAAGATCACTTAGGTCAAATGAAATCACACCGGCGTCTTCAAAGTTACCGGAAATTAATTTAAAGGTTTGATCGTCGCGTTTCGCCACCGTTGCATAAGTCCCTAAGGTAATCGCCGTTGGGAAAACGTGACCACCATTGTAATCGGTATGTTCACCAATCAAATTAATCCGGCCGGGTGCAAAATAGCTGGCCTCAGCTTCGGTTTTATAAGTGTCTTTAAATGCGTTTTTCAAGTCTGTCATGTTCATCATAAATTCCTCCTTTATTAATCGCTTTCATTTTACTAAATATTTACTAAAAAATCAAACTATTTTTTTAAAAAGAACGTTTTAATCGGTTTTAATATGCTAAACTAGATAGGTAAACAACGAATTGAGAGGTGCGCCTGTGGCAACCATTAAAGATATCGCCCAATTAGCCAACGTTTCGAACGCAACTGTTTCTCGCGTCTTAAATTATGATCAAACTTTATCAGTTGGCGACGAAACGCGCCAACGGATTTTTGAAGCAGCGGAACAATTAAATTACACGAAGAGTCCTAAAAAAAATAATCCGCAACACGGTCGGATTGCCATCGTTGAATGGTATACCGCCAAAGAAGAGTTGGAAGATCTCTATTATTTGTCGATTCGCTTAGGCGTTGAAACGAAATTACAGGAATTGGGTTATGAAGTCACCCGTTTCTTCCAAAACGACCCCTTCAACACCCTTTCTGACGCGCTCGGCGTGATTGTGATTGGTAAATACAGCCCAGCTCAAATCCAACGTTTAAAGAAATTAAACCCTAATTTAGTTTTTGTTGATATGAATACCTTGGATTATGAAATCAGCTGTGTGATGACCGATTTTAAATCACCGATTAAAAGCGTGCTTGACCACTTCATCGCTCAAAAAATCACTAAAATTGGGATGCTGACCGGTCAAGAAAGTACCGCCGATCAAGTTCAACTTGGCATCGATCCACGACTAACCCATTTTGAAACTTATTTAACCGCCAAAAACCTATATCATCCAGAATGGATTTTAACGGGCGATTTCACCCCAGAATCTGGTTATCAATTAACGATGCAACTTTTAAAAGAACATTCAACTGATTTACCGGAAGCGTTATTTATCGCTAACGATGCAATGGCTGTCGGGACCCTCCGCGCTTTACATGAATCCGGGATCCAAGTCCCAGAACAACTCAGTTTGATTAGCTTTAACGATACGTCAATTTGCCAATACACCTTCCCGACTTTAAGCTCGGTAAAAGTCTACACCGATCAAATGGGTCAAGCCGCCGCTGAATTGTTGATTAAACAACTCAACGCCGACCAAGTGATTCCCCAAGTGATTACGATTGGCACAACGTTAACCTTGCGCAATAGTTCGAAATAAAAACAGCACGCCGCCAGAAATATATCTGGTGGCGTGCTATTTTTTACTTCTCCATCGCTTTGCGCAATGCGGCTGCTAATGGACTTTCAGCAGGTTCATCTTCTTGATTGACCTGTTTCAATAAACGTTGTTCTTCGTGTTTTGAGATTTTCTTTTTACGATCTTTCTTGTCCATCATTTTTTCGGTCGTGCCACACGTTAAACAGCGGAAGAAGGCGCCATTTTTGCCTTCAACAATCGCCATTTTCTTATGACATTGTGGACAACGATGATTGGAAATCTTCGGATCTTTGCGACGACGATAATGACAATTGGTACAAACGTAAATCTTGCCATCACGGGTATTGCGTTCCTTTAATGGATGATCACATTCTGGACATTTTTTATTAGTCAACGCAAAATCGTGGTATTCAGTTTGGCTCGTCTTAATTTCGGTGACTAGTTGTTTCGTAGCCGTTTCAATCTCTTGAATAAAGGCCTCAGGTTGCTTCTGACCATGGGCAATCGCTTCGAGTGATTGTTCCCACTGACCGGTTAATTCAGGCGATACCAGGCTTTTATTGACTAATTTTAATAGTTGCTGACCTTTAGGGGTCGTCGCTAAATGATTGCCATTACGGGTCACCAATTCGGTCTTTACCAATTTTTCGATAATTTCCGCTCGTGTTGCCGGCGTTCCTAAACTATATTTCTCCATTTTACCGAGTAAGGTCCCTTCGGTCAGTGGCTTAGGCGAACTCGTCAGCTGCTCTTTAATCTTAAACTGACCAGGAATCGTCGCGCCTTTTGACCAATCAAAAGGCTTAGTTGGCGTTTCTTCAGTGGTCTTCCAACCGACTTCAATGATTTGCGTTTGTTTAAAGTTAAATGTGTGCTTGCCAAATTGAACCGTCGCTTTAGTAACTGCGGTAACGTGGGGGGCTGCGAATAAGCCTAAGAATCGTTCGACGATTAACCGATAAACTTTTAATTCATCGTTGGATAGTTTAGCGACCCGGGCTGGTTCTTCAGTTGGAATCAACGCGTAATGATCGGTCACTTTTTGATCATTAAAAACCGCTGGTTGTAACACTTTAGCCCCTTGGCCTAAATAGTGTTTCGCACGCGGATCAAACTTAACGAGTGCCGATAAACGGTCCTTCAAAGTCGCCTTGATGTCCGTTGATAAATATTTCGAATCAGTCCGCGGATAACTGACTGCTTTGTGCATTTCATACAGCGATTGAACCAATGACAACGTCTTTTTAGCGGACAAACCATATTTGGCATTAGCCACTTGTTGTAATTCAGTTAAATCATAGGGTAACGGTGCACTTTGTGATTGTTTTTTAGTTTGAACGGCCATCACTTGGCCTGGTTGTTGCATTAATTGCGCGACTAATTGATCAGCCTGTTCCCGACTCGTAAATTGTTGGGGATTAGCCAATTGTAATGTCGCGTTCTGACCTTGATAGTTCAACTGAATTGTATAGTAGGTTTGCGGTTTAAACCGGTTAATTTGGTCCTCGGTTTCGCGCACAAAAGCCAGCGTCGGTGTTTGAACCCGGCCCGCCGATAAGCTATCTTCATATTTAGTGGTCAACGCTCGCGTCACGTTCAGACCGATTAACCAATCGGCTTTCCCCCGTGCCAACGCTGAAGCGTAGAGGTTATCGAATTGTTTAGCTGGTTTCAAATGGGCAAAACCATCCTGAATCGCCTTATTAGTTTGCGATGAAATCCAAAGCCGTTCGACCGGTTTATCAAACTTGATCCATTCCAAAATATAGCGGGCAACAGCTTCCCCCTCGCGTCCCGCATCCGTCGCGATGATTGCGCCACTAATATCTTTGCGATTAGCCAAATGACTGATTGCCTTTAATTGGCCCGTCGTTTTAGGAAGTGGTTTTAGCCCAATTTGTTTGGGAATAATCGGCAAAGTTTCTAACTGCCATTGTTGCCATTCTTTTTTGATGTCTTCCGGTAATTTAAGGGATAATAAGTGACCATACGCCCACGTGATCACGTATTGATCGCCTTCATAATATGTTTTAGTTTTTTGTGTAGTCCCCAACACTTTGGCTAGGTCTTTGGCCACACTCGGTTTTTCGGTAATTACTAATTTTTTAGTCATGTATAAAGTCCTCATCATTTAAATAATTTTTCTAATATAAGTATACATGATAACAAAAGAAAAAGTTATCAATCCGATTAATGGACTAATAACTTTTTTATCTAAAATTAGACTGAAAACTAAAAACACAAAGTTTCCATCGTCGCTCATCGCTAGTTTAAAAAATTCAAAAAGCAGTTTATCCTTCAATTTCGGGATAAACTGCTTTTTTAACTTGATACTCAATTAATAATGCAGCCATCCCCTTGCCGTACTAGTCCCCCAATAAAAATAGATTTTATGATATCGATTTTATTGTCGGTTCAATTCGGCGCCCCATATCTATATCCAAAATACCTCTAGCTACACTTTTACGTTGGCTATGTATCCCTAGACTAATTTTGGTATAAACCCTAACAAAAAGGCCCTTAAGATACGTTGCCACTAATTCAATCGTTCATAATACCATAGAATATCTTTTATTCTAAATTACTATGCACGCCTTTAGCTTCATCGTTTGTGACATGATTACGACGACTTATTTCTAAACATAAAACGTCAAGTGTAATATGCACACTCTGATCAAATAATGTACTAAGTAATTGGATGGACTGAACACCATAGCCATTCTTAGTTGCTCCCGGTACAATAATTATTGCATTTCCAAGTTGAGCTAAGGGCGAATCAGCTTTACTCGTAACTGCAACAACTTTTATACCATCTCGTTTGGCCTTTTTTGTCAATTCTAAAACACGCTGTGTCTGACCAGATCCAGAAACTGATACGAGAATATCATCTCCTTGAATAGACGGCGTAATTGTCTCACCAATCACAAAAACTGTAAATCCAATATGCATTAACCGCATAGCGAATCCTTTCGCCATTAATCCTGAACGTCCAGCTCCTAAAATAAAAATTCGTTTATCTTTTTGTATTAAAGTCTCTGCTTGATGAATCTGTTCCAAATCAACCATCGCCATCACAGTATCAACTTCTTTTACAACATCATCAATTACACTCATTGAATTACCTCCATAAATATTTTTGCCATCATTGATAGATCATCTGCTCCAATTATTTTGCGCTAACAATAATTGTCTCAAAAATTCAACTGAGCTGCTAGTAACTTTATCTATTCTAAATCAATCTCCGCAGCCGCGCTGAAGTTGCTTTACCAAATTTAAAGTATTATCTCGTGTAAAACACTCTATAACGACTTGTAATTTCATTAACTTTCAGAGGTTCCTTCTCTAGCGTAAAACCCACACCGGTTCTCATCTATTCACTTTATAAATAAATAACATCTTCTATAAAAAATAGACTAATCATTCACTCTTTAATTATCTATAATACCTTTTGTATAACTAATAATACAATATACCTTGATAAATACTGTATAAATTCTAAAAAAATTAAAATGTCAGTCCTGTTGCTAGCTACAATCAAAAAACGCCACACGATAAATTTAATATTTATCGTGTGGCACTTTTCTTATAACATCGTTCTTCGATAAGCCATCAAACCATGACTAATTTCAGCCGTTTGGCCGTATATTTTTTTGTAGAGCTTATGCAATGTTTGATATTTTTGAACGTTTTCAGGGTTTGGTAAGTATTCCTTGCCATAGCTGACAAACGCCTTAGCTGTATCTTGAACGGAATCAAACCAACCCACACCAGTCGCGGCAATCATCGCAGCGCCCATTCCGGGGCCTTGTTCGTTGACTAATGAGACGACTTTTTTATTAAAGATATCGGCTTGAATTTGTAACCAAACCGGGCTCTTCGCCCCACCGCCGATGGAAACTACGGTATCAAAATGACTGCCTTTCGCATCGAAAATTTCCATGATATCCGCAAACGAGAAGATAATCCCTTCTAAAACTGCGCGCGTGAAATCTTTTTGTGTATGCGTGCCATCAATTCCGATAAAACTGCCGCGAATATCGCCATCAGGATAAGGTGTCCGTTCGCCGACAATGTATGGTGTGAACAGCAAACCGTTGGCCCCGACCGTTGAATCGGCTGCCGCCGTTACAAAATCGTTAAAGTCGGCTTCTGGTGCAAACGTCTTTTTAAACCATGACAGGCTATAGCCGGCCGCTAAAGTAACCCCCATCGTATAATACTTATTGGGAATCGCGTGGTTAAAGAAATGGAGGCCGCCATTGTAATTAACATCGGCTGAATCCTCGTATTTCAAAACGACCCCAGAGGTGCCAATCGAGGACATCACCATGTTTGGTGATAAAATACCGGCGCCAATTGCACCAGCGGCGTTATCGGCCGCCCCACCGAAAACCTTAGTAGTCGTTTTTAAACCGGAGAAAGTCGCGTATGAATCACTAATCGTCCCCGCCAAATCAATTGATTCAATTAATTTAGGAAAAATACTAATTGGCAAATCAAATTGATCCGCAATCGCTTGACTCCAACATTTATTTTCTTCATCTAACACCACCGTACCGGCGGCGTCGGAATATTCCATCGCTAAATCGCCGGTCATCCGGTAGCGTAAATAGTCTTTTGGTAAGAGGATTGTTTTAACCTTCGCAAAAATTTGTGGTTCATTTTCTTTGACCCATAAAATTTTAGGTAGTGTAAAGCCTTCAAGCGGTACATTGCGAGTGATATCAATAAAAGTTTGGCCCATTTGATTCAGAATTTCTTTGCATTGCGCCGTGGTCCGCGTGTCATTCCACAAAATAGCTGGTCGTAAAACCTGATTATTGTCATCCAACAAGACCAATCCGTGCATTTGCCCTGAATAACTAATCCCCTCAATTTCGTTAGCCTGAATGCCGTCTTTTAAAATTAGTCGGTCAATCGCGACCGTCGTTGAAGTCACCCAGTCTTCCGGATTTTGTTCGCTATAACCGGGCTTGGGTTGTGATAATTGGTAATCAAACCCTTGTTGGGCCACAATTTCACCCTGTTGGTTAACGGCTGACACCTTAACTGCGCTCGTACCTAAATCAACGCCTAATACTAATCCCATCTGTCTAACTCCATTCTATAATGATTTCGAAAATAAAAGAGCGCTGGACGATTGCCATTGCTCTTTTATCTCAATTATTTGCCTAATACGCTAAAGATGTAGTTGTTTAAAGTCGATTTTAATTGTTCCAAATGACCTGATTTAGTGGCTGCAATTAATTCTGCTTGTGGCTTGTCGATAATGTAGTTTTCAAAGTCCTTAAACGTGACTTTACCAGCTTCAAAATCAGCCCCAATCCCAGACTTAAATGAACTGTAACGATCTTCAATCACTTCGTCAAAGACGCGATCTTCAATCAATTTGCTAGCTACTTTCAAGCCGGCAGCGTATGTGTCCATCCCAGCAGTATGGGCTAAGAATAGATCATCCATTGAGAATGATTGACGGCGTGGTTTCGCATCGAAGTTCAAACCACCAGTTGGTAGACCACCGTTTTTAAGCATTTCGTACATCACAAGTGTTGCTTCATAGATGTCATTTGGGAATTCGTCGATATCCCAGCCAATTAACTTGTCGCCCATATTAGCATCTAACGATCCCAATAAACCGGCATCGCGGGCCACGCGAACTTCGTGTTCGTAAGTATGACCTGCTAAGTAAGCATGGTTACCTTCCAAGTTCAATTTGAAATCTTTTTCCAAACCGTAAGTCTTCAAGAAAGCAATCGTTGTCGCTGCATCAGTATCATATTGATGTGAGGTTGGTTCTTTTGGTTTTGGTTCTAATAAGAATTGACCTGTATAGCCAATTTCGTTAGCGTAATCCTTAGCGAGATGGAAGAATTTAGCAATGTGATCTTGTTCTAATTTCATATCAGTGTTTAATAGTGATTCGTAACCTTCACGACCACCCCAGAAAACGTATGATTCAGAGTTAACCCGTTTAGCGATTTCCAATGAATGTTTGATTTGAGCGGCTGAATAAGCAAAGATATCAGCAAATGGGGCCGTGGCACCACCAGCGACGAAGCGGGCGTTCGTAAAGAGACTTGACGTATTCCAAAGAACTTTCTTGCCCGTTTCTTGCATTTTTTCAACTAAATGATCAACCACTTTATCTAAGTTAGCATTGGTTTCACGTAAAGTGTTGCCTTCTGGTGCTAAATCACGATCGTGGAAGGCAAAGTATTCAACATTCATTTTATCTAAAAATTCGAATAAATAATCAACCTTAGCTAACGCTTGTTCCATTGGATCTTCAATCTTATCCCATGGACGTTGAGCTGTGCCATCGCCAAATGGATCGACTAAACGTTGATCCATTGTGTGCCAGTAAGCAACAGAGAATTTCAACCAGTCACTCATTTTCTTGCCATTAATCATTTCATCAGGATTATAATAATGAAAACCATTCCCAGCTTTCAAACCTGATTGATTACCGACATATGTCATTTTTTCTTGATTAAATAATTTCATCACTAAAATCTCCTTAACACTTTTTATGTTAGTTTTTTCAAACAACTAACTTACAACATATAATGTAACCCCTTTCTCTGATTTTTTCAAGCGTTTTCTGTTTTTTATTTATTTTAATGATGCGTGCCATTGTTTAAAATGGATTTCCTTTAAAAAAGTGCTTATTAACACGTAATTCTGGTATGCTTATTGTATTATCAATTCTTAAGGAGCACGATTATGGCTGGATCAATTAATCAGGATGCAATGCGTGATTTGAATTTAAAATTAATGTTACAAATATTATTTAATCGACCACAAACGAGTCGGATTGAAATCGCTAATCATTTAAAACTCAATAAATCGACCATCTCATCATTGTACACAACGCTCTCACAGCAAGGCTATATTAAAGAAATCGGCCAAGGAACGAGTTCAGAAGCTGGTGGTCGGCGGCCCATTTTAATTAAATTTAATCGCCACTACGGTTACTCAATTAATTTCGAATTGGGCCACCATCACTTACGGATGATGGTTAACTGGATCAATGGCGAAAAAATCTCGTTCTCTTCAATGCCTGTAATTGATCAACCCATCGAAACCATCGTTAGCATGATGAAATCACAAATTCGTCAAGTGGCAATTCCGAAAGCAACCCATGGTTTATTAGGCATTTCAATTGCAATTAATGGGATTGTTGACCATAATCACGTTATTGATTCCCCTTTTATAGATATGGCTAATATTAATTTAGAAGACGCGCTTTCAGAATTTAACGTACCAGTGATTCTTGAAAATGAGGCCAATCTCGCCGCCATTGCCGCAAGCGATTATTTAATCCAACCAACTGAACGCAATATCATTGCTTTGGATGTTCATAATGGGATTGGGGCCGGGATTATTATTAACCATAAACTTTATCGAGGCCGGCGCGGTCAAGCCGGTGAAATCGGTCGTTCTATCTTTTATCCTGAACCAAACACCACTCAATTTAAACCCATTGAACAATCATTCAGTGAAGATGCCATCTTCAATCGGCTTAAACTAATCAAATCCGTCCCTCACTTGGATCGAGAACTATTTCTTCAATATTATCGTTTGTCTGATCCAGATACTTGTCAACTCATGCTAGAATTCATTAATGCGATTGCTTTTATACTCTATAATCTCGATCAAAGTTTTAGTCCCGATACGATTTACTTACAATCTCGAATTGTGGGTGAAATTCCTAGTCTAATCGATAATATTAAAACACGTTACGCTGAATTAGCCCCTACTAATCAACCGCGGATTCAATTATCACCAATGATTGAAGCGGCCCCACTCTATGGCGGGGCTTCTTCAATCACCCACCACGTGCTTGGTCTCATCAACTATGATCTCCATTTAATCCCATAGAAATCAACCTAAGACCGCCTTTAACGGAATACCCGTTCAGCGCTTATCTTATGCTTTAATCAACAACTTTGTTATACTGAAAATGATCATTGAAGGGGAGTTCTAAGAATGCATTTATTAATTATCGTTTTAACTAGTCTAATCGCCATCGAACATCTTGGCATTATGGGCATCGAAATGTTTGCCAGTGACCAAACTAAAGCCAACGCTTTTGACATGCCACTTAATTTTGTGGGTCTTCCTAACGCTAAAGTGGCTTTAGGAAATCAAGGTATCTATAACGGCATGTTAGGGGTTACCATTCTTATGGCAAACTTGCTATTCAGCGGTCAAACACTAATGACCGTCTTATCGCTATTGATGTTATACATTGTAATTGTCGCATTATATGGGACTTTCACCGCCACTAAGAAAATTTTCTTCCTACAGTGTTTACCTGCACTAATCACGTTACTATTGATTCTATTTTTTAAATAACCGGCCAAAGAACCCACCTACTTTAATCTTAGGTGGGTTCTTTTAGTCTTTAACGATTTTTACTAAATAATTTTTCAACTCAATTATCATACGCTTATTATGAATATGCTGTTGTTCTAATTTAGTCAACAACCAGTGGCCCAACTCACAATCGTCACTTTGTGGTAACCGCCATTGTTGCGCATAATACACCTGCAATGCCGACTTCACATGGTCATTACGCAATAATTGTAATAATTGCTGCTTGATTTTATCGATTTGCCCTTGTTCTTGTTCTAAAATAATTTCTGATTGCGCTTCTTGATGGCCACCTAATACATAACCTAATCCCGCCGCAAACGATTTAACTTGGCGCATAATAAAATCTTGTTCAGTCAACATAATCCCCCATTCCTATAACTTTAATCAGTTCCATCTAAGCACATTAAGCATCTTTTGGCAAGCGCTTACACGAAATGGTTTAACGAACTAACAAATTTGTTAGCTGACTGTTAGCCAAATAAATGGTGCACAAACTAATTTTCCGGCATAATAAACTTATCAACTTAGGAGGTGCCTTCAATGGCCAAAAAAATACTAATCATCGCACTCCCAATTCTAATCCTATTGGGTTTAGGCGGCATCTATCAATATCGCTACAGTCCGCACTACTACTACGTTAAAGTCACAACCAACGGTGAACGCCAAGTGGATCATGCTGACGATGGTGCTGACTATGTTAGCTATCGTTACAATTAAAGGGTGCCGATCAAGCTGGTCAAACTAAGACCTTAAATTTTAATAGCATGAAAGAAGATAATACCCCCCTTAAGCGCAATGCCTACCTCAAAATTAGTTATACTCGCGCCAAATCTGAAAATGGTTACGAAGCCGTTCCACAAAAAGAAGTCCCTCAAAAGGCTTTAAAAATCATCGATTGATGGCAATTTAATTGACCGCCTTCAGCATATCTGCTACGCTATTATTAGTAAATGAATTAATAACCTTAAAGGAGTGTTCAATATGACAAATCAAATCTTAATCACAACCACTGAAAATATCCCCGGTAAAAATTACGAAGTTTTGGGTGAAGTCTTCGGGTTAACAACTCAATCTAAAAACGTCTTTAAAAACATCGGTGCTTCACTTAAAAACGTGGTCGGTGGCGAAATCGGGGCTTATACCGAAATGATGACTGAATCACGCGACGTTGCCCTTACCCGTCTCCGTAAAAATGCGGCTGATATGGGCGCTGATGCCGTTGTCATGATGCGTTTTGACTCTGGTTCAATCGGTACTGATATGCAATCAGTTGCAGCATATGGCACTGCTGTTCGTTACACCAACTAATTTTAAACATAAAAAAAGAGGTCGCCCAACCAGATATTACTGGTTGGGTGGCCTCTTTTAATGTCTCAAGTCATTAACGCACCAATAAAACATCAACCTTAGCGTGCGTACTAGCATATTGCGCAACCGATCCTAAAACAAACCGGTCAATCGCGCCTTGTCCACTGGTCCCTAAAATAATTAAATCAGTCCCCTGTGCTTCGGGAATCGTCTTGGTTAATTCTTGACGTGGTGTTGAAAATTTCAAAATCGAATCAACATTATCAACGCCATTTCGGTGTGCATACTGCACTTTATCGGCTAATTTTGCTTGAACAATTGTCTTTTCATGTGCGATTAAGCTAGCCGATAAACCAACCGCTGAAACCGCAAAATCACCATCAGGAATTATTTGGGCAATATCGAGATTTGCTTGATTGCCCTTCGCCACCGCGACTGCACGTTCAAATGCGCGATCTGATGCTTTAGAACCGTCGATTCCCACTAAAATATGTTGATAATTCATAATCATGGTAAACCCTCCTTTTGGTACTTTAAATATACCATGTAAAGCGCTTCAATCGTGGCTTTTTTTAAGAAAAAAATAGCCGATTTGCCAACCTACCCAAAATCGCGTAGGCAAATGGTCGGCAAAACGACTATTTCGGGCTTATTCAATTTTTAAGAATCCTTATTTACCGGTCTTATCTTCATCGTTCATCTTCAAAATGGACATGAAGGCTTCTTGTGGCACTTCCACTGAGCCCACGGATTTCATCCGTTTCTTACCGGCTTTTTGTTTCTCAAGTAATTT